>NZ_CP016482.1 GCF_001693275.1 Picosynechococcus sp. PCC 7117 | reverse complement strand
CAGGGCAAGCTTCACGGACAATTGTCATTGTAGAAGGCGTTTCAGTCCCGTGATCGGGATTTAGTGGTTGGAAAGAATCCGCTTGGCTTAATGTCTTAAAAAGCAAAAAGCCCGTTTCAGTCCCGTGATCGGGATTTAGTGGTTGGAAAGGAACCAGTCTGATTGCCAGAGGCCCAGGCCATCCTCTGTTTCAGTCCCGTGATCGGGATTTAGTGGTTGGAAAGTTAGCCAGCGCACAATGCGACGGAAACGCAGTGCTTGGTTTCAGTCCCGTGATCGGGATTTAGTGGTTGGAAAGCATCCTTGGCCCGGTATCGAAAAAACGTCGCCATCTTAGTTTCAGTCCCGTGATCGGGATTTAGTGGTTGGAAAGGCTAATGCCAGGGCTGAAAGGAAAATCAATGAGTTGGGTTTCAGTCCCGTGATCGGGATTTAGTGGTTGGAAAGTCGACTTCGCTCGGTGGTAGACGTAAACACCCAAGTGTTTAGTTTCAGTCCCGTGATCGGGATTTAGTGGTTGGAAAGGATGCCCACTCACTCGGAAGCTGGGGTAAAAACTGGTTTCAGTCCCGTGATCGGGATTTAGTGGTTGGAAAGAATCACCAAGGACAGCCCCCACAATAAAGCCAGGAAAAGTTTCAGTCCCGTGGTCGGGATTTAGTGGTTGGAAAGAGTCCACTTCAGCCCGGAGAACGTCGATTTCCTCAGTTTCAGTCCCGTGGTCGGGATTTAGTGGTTGGAAAGCGGGCATCTTTCTTAACAATGTGCATCACAACATCAGTTTCAGTCCCGTGGTCGGGATTTAGTGGTTGGAAAGCATTTGCTTGTGTGATTTTGCCCTCAGCAGAAAGGTTTCAGTCCCGTGGTCGGGATTTAGTGGTTGGAAAGCCATGTCTAAAATATAGACAGAAGCATAATTTTTCAGCAGAAAGGTTTCAGTCCCGTGGTCGGGATTTAGTGGTTGGAAAGCAGCCAAGGCAGGATTAGTTAAAAGAGCATTTGTGGTTTCAGTCCCGTGGTCGGGATTTAGTGGTTGGAAAGTTGAAATTTATTAAGGGTGGTCTTTCGACTCTAGAGGTGTTTCAGTCCCGTGGTCGGGATTTAGTGGTTGGAAAGTAAGTGTCGTCAAAGCTGGGAAAACAATTAAACAGGTTTCAGTCCCGTGGTCGGGATTTAGTGGTTGGAAAGAGCGCCATATCCACGCCACGACACATGATTACATTGTTTCAGTCCCGTGGTCGGGATTTAGTGGTTGGAAAGACGAATTCGTCCTGAGTCCCCCGCACATGGCGCACGTTTCAGTCCCGTGATCGGGATTTAGTGGTTGGAAAGTTTACTGCCTTGTTCACCGTCTGGTTGGGCACCTCGTTTCAGTCCCGTGATCGGGATTTAGTGGTTGGAAAGGTTTTCTCCTTAAAAATCGTAGGTTGATTGAGCGTTTCAGTCCCGTGATCGGGATTTAGTGGTTGGAAAGCTTCTGACTTTGCAGTCTGGTGCGATGCCCACATTTTTGTTTCAGTCCCGTGATCGGGATTTAGTGGTTGGAAAGAATCGATGTAAGACTGATAGGCAGACTCAAAATAAAGTTTCAGTCCCGTGATCGGGATTTAGTGGTTGGAAAGCACCACAAAGAAAGCAGCAGAGGAAGCAAAATTAGTTTCAGTCCCGTGATCGGGATTTAGTGGTTGGAAAGCAGGGCAAGCTTCACGGACAATTGTCATTGTAGAAGGCGTTTCAGTCCCGTGATCGGGATTTAGTGGTTGGAAAGAATCCGCTTGGCTTAATGTCTTAAAAAGCAAAAAGCCCGTTTCAGTCCCGTGATCGGGATTTAGTGGTTGGAAAGGAACCAGTCTGATTGCCAGAGGCCCAGGCCATCCTCTGTTTCAGTCCCGTGATCGGGATTTAGTGGTTGGAAAGTTAGCCAGCGCACAATGCGACGGAAACGCAGTGCTTGGTTTCAGTCCCGTGATCGGGATTTAGTGGTTGGAAAGCATCCTTGGCCCGGTATCGAAAAAACGTCGCCATCTTAGTTTCAGTCCCGTGATCGGGATTTAGTGGTTGGAAAGGCTAATGCCAGGGCTGAAAGGAAAATCAATGAGTTGGGTTTCAGTCCCGTGATCGGGATTTAGTGGTTGGAAAGTCGACTTCGCTCGGTGGTAGACGTAAACACCCAAGTGTTTAGTTTCAGTCCCGTGATCGGGATTTAGTGGTTGGAAAGGATGCCCACTCACTCGGAAGCTGGGGTAAAAACTGGTTTCAGTCCCGTGATCGGGATTTAGTGGTTGGAAAGTTGGCCTGAACCTCTTTGGGAATGTTCATTTTTTTCGTTTCAGTCCCGTGATCGGGATTTAGTGGTTGGAAAGCTCTCGCATTGTTGAGGGCGGTTACCACGATCTCTCGGTTTCAGTCCCGTGATCGGGATTTAGTGGTTGGAAAGAAATATCTGGGGAGATCGCCCCTCCCCTAAAAATAGTTTCAGTCCCGTGATCGGGATTTAGTGGTTGGAAAGAAAGCGGATCAGCGGATCAGTTCGTCTGAAACCCAGTCAGGGCATAAGTTTCAGTCCCGTGATCGGGATTTAGTGGTTGGAAAGGCAGGATAGAGCGCTCTTTCAATAGTTGGTTATAGTTTCAGTCCCGTGATCGGGATTTAGTGGTTGGAAAGCAGGGGCATCTAACGGGGTTCCCGCTGGTTTGTTTTGTTTCAGTCCCGTGATCGGGATTTAGTGGTTGGAAAGTCGGGAAATAATCCCAAACCTCTGTGATTGGAGAGAGTTTCAGTCCCGTGATCGGGATTTAGTGGTTGGAAAGCCTCTTTTTGATGCCCGTGCAGGCTTCGGCGAGTGTTTCAGTCCCGTGATCGGGATTTAGTGGTTGGAAAGTCCGCGAGCCAGGACTCTTACGATACCTAGCTTTGCAAAGCTCATTTGGCAGATGTCGCTCCATGCATCCAATTTTACCCATGATCGCTCTATAAATTGTTGACCTTTAAGTATTGAAAAGTATTGAGTTTTCAAGGTTCTGGAAGTTTTGGCAAAGTCCCTAGGGTTTTTGGTCACGCTATGGGTTTGCCAACTTGATTTTAGGTCAAATCTAAAGGATGATGCTACCCGGCTTTTCTGGCGTAGATGTACCGTAGGCGATCGCCTTTTTAACAGCAGTGGCATCGAGAATGTAAATACAAACAGCATCTTCATCTGGTTTGATCAGTTTTTCTATCGAAGTTTGTAATTTTGCAAATTGCTTCGTCGTCAGAAAGCATTCAAAAACACTAAATTGCTTCCAAGTGCCATAACCCGATAATAAATCAAACAAGCGTTTGCGGCGCTTATTTCCTGCCTTTGTAGAAGGTAAGTCGTAAATAATCAGGTAAAAAAGAGTGTTCATCGAATGATTAACGGTTCGTAGGGAATCCCTTCCTGTAGGTGCCTTGCGAGCAATCTAGCCTGTAGCTCAATGGCCCGACGATAACTGCACTTGTAGTTAAAAATGGGATGTTTAAATTCCGAACAAAGTTTACGATCAAAGGCAGATAAAAAGACCTTACAAGCATCATCTTTGAGACGGTAAGCACCAAGACTTTCATTAAAATCCTTAGGCTTAATTTCTTTTTGCTTCAGGACGGTGAGGACTACGCTATCGGCGATGAGGGGGCGAAATTCTTCCATAAGGTCGAGAACGAGGGCGGGTTGACCACGGGTGGTTTCATGGAGGAAGCCGATGTAGGGATCGAGTCCGGCAATGTGGGCGGCGGCAGTGACTTGGGTGCGAAGTAAGCCATAGCCAAAACTCAAGAGGGCATTGACGGGGTCGGTGGGGGGACGGCGAAAACGTCCGGTAAATTCCCATTGGTCTCCTAAAATGTCCTGCCAGCAGGCGAAATATTCCCGCGCGGCTAATCCTTCAACACCGCGTACTTCGTCGAGAGACTGTTTTTGAAGCACCAGTTTTTCGCGACCTTTGAGGGGATTTTCTTTTTGTCCCCGTCGGTAGAGGAGATTGTATTGGTTGTGGATTTTTCCTTTGGCGATCGCCTTAACGATATCGAGGCGTTGGTTTGGGTTCTCATGGGCGCGAAATTGAGCAAGACGCAGTTGACCATTGCGGGATTCATTGGGGAGAGCAGAGCCAACATATTTACCAAAGCGACTGAGGTAATGGACAGGTAAACCAAGTTCTAGGGCATATCCAAAGGCTTCCCCTGTCATGCTGGGATAACCCAGAAGAACAATATCTTCCAAGGTTTGGGCAGGGATTGATTGTTTTTTCCATGTGCCATCTTCAGACTTCAGGGCGATCTTGAATGCTTCTTGTTGTTTGCTCAGAATGGCATCTGGCTGAGTTAGGTATAGAGTTGACATGGTTAATGGAATTTAACTAGTTTTTTAATTTCTTTAGGGAGGCACAAACGCTTTAGGCTGCAATCAGTGCACTTTTTTTGATTGGTGATTGGCAGAGGCATGGGGCGATTACTAGCAAGATGGGCTGCCATAATCGCTTGCTCGGTCAAGTTTCGGAGGGTTTGGGTAAATTCAACCTGTTGTCGCCGTCGATTGCCGTAATAGAAAATTTCACCGTAGGGAATTTCTTGTTTGGTGCGTTCCTCTAGGCATAGGGCTGCGGCGCAAAGTTGGAAATGATCATTAAGGTGCTTCCCCATTTTTCCTTTTTTATATTCGAGGGGAATCAGTAAGCCATCAGTCTCTTCTACCGCATCGATAATGCCTTTAATTTTTAGGCGATCGCTCCAAACCCATTGCTGCCTATGAATGCGGGTATCTCCTTCAATTGATGTCCCAGCTTGATCAATATTCCGATGAAGATGGTTTCCCCGAATAATATGGTCATTAATTTCCATCTCCCCAAGTACATATTCAAAGTAAAAACGTCTTGGGCAATATTCCCATGCATTTAGATAGGCGAGAGGTAGATAATCGTCCATTTTAAACCTTTAATATCTAGAAACTTGTCCCATACCCATCGGCGTTTTTCGTCCTATACCTGCATAAAAAGAAAAGTCAGCTAAGGTATTAATTTGCTTGATAATTTGGGCATTTACATCTCCTAAAATACTGAAACTCATTTCACCAACACAGCCAATAAATTTACTCCGTTTATCGCTGACCATTTCAGTTCTAATATCAAAGAAACTAGGATAAATAGGCTCGAAAATAGTCTCTGTAAATTCAAGTGGAATTTCACTATATTGATTCCATCGCTTAAGCAAACTCCGAAAAATCAAGTCTCGATCTGGTAGAGAAACATCGTATTGTGTTTTTCTAAATGTTGTAGGCGTACAGAATCTAAAATTTATTTTTCTTGCCTGTTGTGAAGTTTGGCTATCTGTGCCATCAAGGGCTTGTTCATAGAGTCTAGTATAAGAAATAAAGTTTGCCCATGGCTGTTGTGACTGGGGATTGGAAAGGATACTGATAATATCAAGCTCGGCAGACCCTAACTGCCAAGGTTCCGTGCGGTTTATATTTAGCCAGAGATGAGCTAGTTTTCCAAATAGGCTGTCATCCAATAAGGTAATGCGCCACCAACAGGGAGTACCAGGGGCGATCGCCCGATGATAGCTCCATTGCATTAGCTTACGATTGAGCCTGATCTGCACTGGACTGAGGGTAAAGGCTTTTTCACTCTGCTGTTGGTGCAGTTGTGTCCCCAGGTCTTTATCAACGGAGCTAACCAGGTCAAGAAATAAGGCATGGAAATTACGACCATTAAGATGGGTTTTTAGCAGCGGCGATCGCGGGACAAAATTAATAACTAGGCTATAGGGCATTTACTTAAGCAGAAAACTGATAGGACATATTGCTTGGTAGTTTTAAACCTTGCATTTGTTTTGGTAGATTTTTAAAAGTGAAATAATCTCCAATCATGTGAATGTTTTGAATTAAGCTGACGGGAGGCATGTTAATCGTGTCAAAACTAAGAATTTGATTGCTTTTCATCACATCCAAAGGATTGAGCACATAGGGAAAAGTAAATTCTTGATTTGAGTAATGTTTATCAATTTCCAGAGATTTGGTCTCTAATTTAGCCTTTGATGACCATTTCCCCATTCGTACCCAATGGGGAAAATTGAGTTTTTCTTTCGAGATTACAAAAAATTCAAACTCGCTTTCTGGTGCAATTTCCTTGGTTCGACCAAAACTCGGAATATTTTTGGATGTGGGCTTCATTTCCACATGATAGTGATTATCAGCATATTTCCATGTGTTCAAAACAGAAGTATGATGTTTTGGTTTCGCTGGTGTAATGTAAATATTTTGCTTATTCAGAGGTTCTAAATGTTGCTTATATTTAGGTATCTGTTCAGCACAAAAATAGCGATATGAATTTTCTGTTGATACTTCAGTTTGATATTTAGGATTGTCCACAAACCCCAAAATATAAGCCAAGGCATAATTATGTAGGACGGCTTCAGTTTCGTATAGTCTCCCAATTTCACGGGTAGCGAAATAGAGACTATCATGAAGCTCTAAAGTACAGTTATAAATGATAGTCATCTGATTATCCTCGCTTATTTACCTTGCTTTTTTACATACTTCCCATAGTATGCTTTTGCATCTCGATCTGCTGTTTGAAGTAAAGATTGAATACCTTCCTCTGTAGAAGTGAGAGATTTTACTTCACCCAGTAAGGCTTCAAAAGCTTCCCCAATTAAATCTGTATGGACAATAACTTCCTCTGTCATGAGTTGGGCGATCGCTTCTTTTGCCGCATCAAGTACATCTGCTTCCTGTAAAGGATCTGGGGGGGCAATCTTATCTTTCATCAGATCGTAGATCGTTTGTGTCCAGCGCAAATTACTAACAATTTCTCCGTCGGCAAAAACCACGCCGATTAACTCATTACGTAAACGACCAGTGCGAGTAGTCTGTGCACCATAGTGACGGGTTCGCAGAATATTATTCATCACATACAAAAATGTACCTTCTGTCGGATCTTTCAGGGTGACAATGCTTGGAAAGAAAACCTGAGGACGAATATGATCCTGTTGATTAATGCGACTAGTCACCACCCCTTGTTTACTCATTGTGCCGCTCTCATAGGGCGCATTCAGAGTGAAAGTTTCATGGGATTCGTCAAAGGGAGTAATGGAGAAGGCCGTATCTACAACCACTTTCGACTTTTCTGAACCAGAATCCCCAATGGCAAACCCATAGACAATCGAATCAGGATGATCCATCTCGAATTTCTCATTATACTCACAGGCTTCTGTAATAATCCCGTAATTACGCAGAAGTTCACGACCCACTAGACGTTCAGGTGTAGATTGCTTCCGCTTAAACATCGCCAAACGACTCATCAAACTTTGATCCTCAACACCTGCTGTTACCCTTGCTTTATTAAGCTCGCCATCAGTCTGAAAGAGTGGGTAGGATTCAGTTACACGGATAGTTAAAAAATGGGCATACTTCCCCATAGGCTTGCTGGGAATTTCTGTATGGAAAAACTTAGAATCGATGGATTTGAGTAAAGACATAATTATGTTCCTAAAATGTGTAAGAAAAATAAAGGACGAGATGAAAAAAATGGTTACTCTTCCTCTTGAGCCGCTTTACGAGCTTTATAGTCTTGGTTTTCTTGGTCTTGCTCCAAGCGATAGAGAAATTCGCAAGTGTCTCGAATGAGGTTTAGTTGTTTCCCTGCCAAACGAGCGCGATCACCTTTAAAACCTCCTTCAAAAACGTCTTGGACAAAATACTGGGCAAACTCAAGAATTCTCTGTCGTTCTTTTTTTCGATCACTAATGACCCAACGACCTTCTGCAGTAGAAGAATGGACACGATCCATGAGTTTGGATACTTCCGCCGCTGCCACAGCGATTAATGTGTCACTATCCATTAAGCAATTATCTGCATTGAGTATTGCCTGAGCTGCAACATCAATAGGTTTTAGAACAGCATTTGCCTTTGGGTTATAGGACTTGTTTGCCCGATAAAACTCTCGGTAGAGTTCTGTTAGTTTTTTAGGGTGATTCAAGGGTGATTTCTCCTTTTGAGTTTCAGAGTTGTAATAGGGGTCAAAACAGGGATAAAAATGATCCGCATAAAGCTTAATTTTGCTGATCGGCGGTGATTCCGCCTCTTTTCCTCTCCTCCATTTACTGAGGTAGCTAAAAACATTGAGGGGACTAGATTGAAAATCTTTGGCAAGTTCTGTTAATTTGCCCCAATTCGCGTCATAACCTCCTTTGCCTCGTTTGGGATTTACATCAAGGTGAATGGCATAGGCTGCGGTCAATGCTTTTAACGGCGACGGATAAATCCGACCACTCCCATCGCGCCACCCTTCTAGGATGTAGTCGAGACGGAATCGATCTACCCCAGTCAATACCCGAAATGCTTGGGGGGCACTATCGAGAAAGACAGTCTCTTCAAATTCTGTGCCATCGGTAAATGGTGGAATCGGTGATTCAGAAACAACGGTTTTGACATCCAAAATCATCGGCATCACAAAGGCTAACCAAGTGGGCATTACCCAAGATTCAGTATCGGTGGGATCGCGTCCCGGTGGTAGGGCAATAAAGTAAAAGGTTAGGGGCTGATCATCTGGATAGGAGAGTTTAAAAGTGCGGTCTTTACGATAGTTGGGATCTTTGTCTGGTAGCTGCTGCTTGGCTTTGAGGTCTTCGTCCATTAACAAAAAGTCAACGGATTGATAGTTTGCTTTTGTGAGATTAATATCACCTTCTTTACTAATAAAGTGATTTCTTAGCTCTGTATCAAACCGAGTTTGGGCGATCGCCTGATAAGCTTGCTGCAAAAATTTATTAGTTTCGGGTGTGAAGTAGTAAGTGGGATAAAAATAGAGATAACGATACTTGCCATCTTCAAAACGCTTACCGACCGCTTGGGTTTGGTTCATGAGAATTTGCCGGAGCATCATCTCAATGCCTGCAATGCTAGAAATATTGCGCTTGGCGTTGGAACCCCCTAAATGTTGTTTGTTGGTGTAAACCTGCGGCGTAAACAATACCGCTGACTCCATCTGCTCCGTGACTGAGTAGGGAGAGTTAGAAATAGAGCAAATAATTTCTTTACCCCGTCCAGATTTTTTTGCAGCTTGATAGGCATTTAATTCCTTTAAGAAAATTTCAATCTGTTCTGCATTAGAGGCTATTTCCTGTTGCGGTAACATCACCACTCGTTTTACCCATTCGCGGATATCTTGCCAACCATCATCAACAGAATATTGGGCAATAATCGGTTCGATTAAATCAGCGACAAAGGTAATGAGTTGTTCGGCAGTTTCCCGAATATCTTCTAAGCCGGGATTTGCTTCAAGATATTTAGTAGAAAGGTAATACCATTCATAGGGAACACCACCCGTATTACCCTTAAGTTTATTTTCTTTGAGGGATTGATTAATGTTCTGGATTTGCCGCAATTGGGGAATATAGTCTGCCAATCCCCAAAACTCTGCAACTTTGAGAATGACTTCTTCTGGCGGTAATTGAGGTTCTGGTAATTCTGCGAGGCTTTTCTTTTTCTTGCGATCGCGAACTCTTTGTTTATAAAGGTTTTCTAACTCCTTATATTTATTCCCCCAAATTTTGCGGCAGATGGTATCGCCAAATTCAGCGAGTTGATCCATGCGAATATCTTCTTGTAGTTGAAAATCATAGTGGGCAGACAAAACCCCTGATTCTTGGAAATTTTGCAGTTTTTCTGTACGGGCAGGAGCAACAGATTTTTTATTAGCAGTAAGGATTTTCTTAGTGGCATCAAGAGCGATTTCCATCAAGCCTCGCTCATCACAAAAGAGATTATAATAATCGGCATATTTCATGCCTTTACCATCTCGGCTAAACCCTGTTTGTCTCGCTTTGAGTTGCTTAAAGCAAAGGCTTTTGATTTTTTTGACAACGCGATCGCCTAACCCATCTGTCGGAATATTTGGGGCATTACGGGTTTTGAGATAGATTACTCCCGTCGGTAAATACAGTAATGGTTCATAGAAGATTTCATCTTCTGTATTCAGACTGATATGGAGATCAATCACCGCATTGTTCACCACGTTGGTTAAAACCCCACGGTTTTCGGCTAAATGATGATAGGTCAAGCTTAATTGACCATCGCTGAGACTATGTAATAACTCTTTAAATTTCGTCTTAGCGGCATCTTGGGGATGTTTGATGATGGAAGCAAAAGAATCTGCTAAACAGGTTAAGTCTGCTAATTGCCGCAATAATTTAGGGTGAACTTTCGGTTGTAAGCCATATTCAGAAAAGTTCCAGTTCGTATCCCAGCGTCTCTGGGCATTGCAAATCAGAACGGTTAAATCATCAATATAGTCTTGATAGGTTTCGGGATTATCTGGGTCAATAAATTTATTGAGTTCTAACTCCAAAAGTTTTTGGACAATGATCTCTTGCTGTTGTTGGATATCAAGCTTGCGGCAATCTTGAGGGACATCAGAAAATTTCTCAAAGTCATGGAGCATAAATCCTGCAATAGTTAACCGTCGTTCAAATTCTTCAATGCCACGGGCAATCGTTGTATCCAATTTTTCTAATCGTTTTTCGATTTGGTTAGCGGGAAATAAGCCATTGAGCAAATGGGTATTTAGGGACTGATCCGCCGCATTATCCCGCCGAACTTTTTCTTTACCTTCTGCTGCCCGTTGAGCGTCGATCTCATCGAAAAATTTACCGCCTTTAGCCGTGACCCCGATCGCCACCTTCAACAAATTGGGTAAGACAATCTCAGAAAAATCTTTCATCACTGGATCATCTTGGTTAGAATCCTGAATCGCCTTACGCAAAAGCTTTAGGGTTAATAGCTCTCTTTCTTGGGTTTCAATTAGGCGATCTCCACTTTCATCCGCGAGAAATTCATCGGGATTAATGTTCTCTAAATCAAAATTGTCATTCATATTTTCTAGTAAATGCAGTTGTCGTGAGTGGGTTGTAATCCAAAATCAATAGAAAAGAACTTAAGAAAACTCAGAGAGGGAAATAAAAGAGAAATGCTATTTGACTAAATGACTTGCTAGAAACTTGTGACTAAACCAACCATAATTGGGGGCTGAGACTACTTACGCCTGTCCTTAGTGCCGAAAGCCTTATTTAAATCTCTCTCTGAGAAAATAGGTATGCTTAGGTTACGAAGGAAAAATTAAAACATACCCATGCAGAGGCTAAAGCATTTGATAACGGCAGTCGTTATGAGCAGTACGAAGCGTCTCGATCTGATACCCCTCTTCTCGGAGAGAGTGAATTACAGCACTAAAACGATGGGTGATGGGGATTAACTCTTGCGGAGCGTGGGGCTTGCGATCAGAGAGGAGACGAAGGATTTGAGCTTTTTTACTCATGGGAATTTCCTTAAGTTTTTGAGTTTACACTGTGATGCTAGCAACGCGATCTCGAAAATAACAAGGGGTCGCTCAAAATTTTTATAAGTTCAGAGGTATTTGACTACTTTATTTTTTCGTCTTATCCTAAGTTTGCAGGCATCAGTAGTCAGGAATTGGCTTAATCCCGCTTTCGGGACTGAAATAAATACGTCTGTACTTATTGGTGAAAGCCATCTCGCGAAAAAAATCCCGACTACGGGACTGTTTTCCTAAAAAATCCATGCTTTACCTCCATCTTGCTTGAAGTAGTAAGCGAGGGTATCGATTAACAGAGCACTTTGCCCGAATGCAATCGAGTACGGTGCTTTTGGGTCATGCCAACTATGGCGATCGCAGATTGGATAAATCTGGAAATGCATCGGTAGTTGTAGCCTTGCCCTCACCTCCAAGACCGGACGAGGTAGCAAGTAAACCACCATGCCCTGTTTGGATAAGCGTTTATTGATGGCTGAGATCCAGCGGTTGTCTGGTTGCCAAATCTCGAAGCCGTACAACACTTGCACCTCCCAGCGATTAATCAGATCCAGTAGATCGCCGTTGTACGTAAACTTCCAGTCCAGCCGCTCATCTCGATAACGCACTAACTTCATAAACGCCAGACAGTAATTAAATCGACCCTTAGCAATGGGTTGACCAGATTGCTTGATGGCTTGATCCAGCGATCGCCGAAACTCTTTCTCTGTTATCGGTTCAATTTCCAGATTACTTAAAATCCCCGGTAGTCCATAGGTCTTAAAACTTGACGCTTCGTGATTTTCTGTCAAGTCATAAAGACCACATTGCAAATCACTCTTACCCCGAAAACTGCAAGCTTCCTCTGTCACTGGATTACCTTGTTTGCCAGATAACTCATGCCATTCTTGCCCAAACTTTTTCCATTGATGGGCAACATAACCCAACTTAAAATTCAATGCTCGCTGACTTAGCTCTGCAAAAACTTTAACGCTCTCTTCATAGGTTTTCTGGATTGGTTTTTGTTTTAGATCTAATAATAATTTAAAAGATTGAAAACCACCCCATTTTTGGTAGTAGTAATAAAACTGATTAATGGAGCGATATTCTGTGTTTATAACGTCATGAAAAGAGGGACGCTCATAGAATTCATTCTGGGTTAAAGGTGCATCATTTTTGTCAAACAAGCGTTCTGTGAAAAAGTTTGGCACTAAAGCATAAGCCCGAAAAGATTTAAATTGAATATACTCATTATTTTTCTTATAACCTTCATGACGACCTAAACGCCCTAGCCGTTGAATAAAATTCCCAGCATCTGCGGATTCAAAAAACAAGAAATTAATCTTAAAATCTACCCCCACATCAATGGTACTCGTTCCAATCACCAGATCTGAGGCTAAGGATTTTTCTTTTGTATCTTTACTAGACAGACCTGTATTTTCCCCTGCCGTCAAACCGTGAGGCTCTAAATAATCTTTAAAAAATTGAACTAACCGTTTTACTGATGCCACCGAATTTAGAATGATGGCTCCTTTGCTCCCAGATTCGGAGAATTGCGCTAAAACTTGCTCTGCATTTTCCTTAAGCCATGACTCAGAAGCTCGACTATTCGACTCTAAAGCAATGAACTGTAAATTAATCTCACTGACAACTTTGCGCCAATTTTGAGCTAATAATTCTGCTTGATCTGCCTCCGTAACCGGAAATTGGTATTTATTTTCTTCTTTGGGATCGATAACATGGCAGCGAAATCCAGCTATTTTTAAACGCTCTATAAATTCATGATCTGGTGTTGCGGAAAGAAAGAGAAACTTTTTATTTAAGCTCTGGGTTGTACGTATTAAAAGCATTGTATTTAATACGCTCGATATTTGAGGAGCAGAAAAAACATGAAATTCATCAAAGATAAGTACATCAAAATCTAAACCAATTTTTCCCCACAACTTATCACGGTTTTCGTAAGGAGTTAAGTAAGCTCCCCGATGAATATAGTGAAATATATCAGGATTACTCATCACGATCTCTGATTGACCCAACTGACTGCTAATTGCTTCGCTTTTTCTTATCTCTTCGTTCTCTGCATAAAGTTCTAAAAGTTCTCCACTAAGTCGATGGCATCGAGGTTTAGGTTTGGACTGAAATAGTTCAATATAATTTTCTATTTGTGATTCTTGATCTCGTGCTAATTCATTAGTGGGATAGAGTGCGATTACAGAAAATAACTTTTTAGTCAGGGATTTTAAATAAGCAGCTAAACTTTTACCATCTCCCGTCATCGCCACATTAAAAACCACATCGATCTCAGGATTATTCAGCGCATCTAATGTTTCTTTCTGATGCCAAGCCAAGGATGACCAACCATCAGGCAATGCCAAACCTTGCGGCAAACTATCCGCCGGAGCAGAAAACACGGGTTTCAGAGTAATCGAATAATTAGACATTGCCGCAGAAAGTGTACGTAAATCCTTGTTGATTCCTATCTTAACTGTAAAAATCAGAAGTGAAAGTACAAAAAAGAATAAAATGTACGTACAAATATGGGTCGTAAAGGTCAGTCGATTACGCTGTCACTCCTAGAGCGGGAAAAAGCGGCGCTTGAAAAGTTAGCTCTGGAATATGGATGTGTATGGGGCGATCGCCCGAATATCTCTAAGCTCATCAAGCAGATTGCCAAACGGGAGCTAAAAATCGCGCCGAATAACGATTGGCAATTAGAGCGAATTAATGTCTTGGAGCGCATCCGGACTTTTTTAATTGATCAGGGGCAGATAGATGAGGCGATCGCCGTTGCCCAGATCTTAAGCGAACGAGGTGAACTCAAAGACATTGCCTTAAAACGAGAAATCGAAAAATTCTTACAACAGCCTCTCCCAACATGGCGACAGCGCATTGATAGTTTTATTCGTCGTCAAAAACCCTTTCAGTTGTCCTATCAAGATGCCCAAGGGCGAATTTGGAGTTTCTCGATCCATCACGCTCAAATCGTTACCCACGAAAAACGCCAATACCTTGACTGTTGGGCAACGGAAACGGAAGGAAATCTTGATTTACCTGAACTGCAACACAATTGGAGTTTGCGTTTAGACCGGATTCAGGATGCTGCCGTCAGTCCCCTCAATGAAAAATGGCGATCGCACCTCGATAGCATTTCTGTAGAACTACACCTGTATCGAGGATTGGCTTTTGCTTATCAAGGGAAAAGTGCCGATGTCCATAATGATTGGCATCCAGAGCTCCCTAAAACGCGTCAAGTCATCCGCCAGGTAACCAGCACCTTTTGGTTTTTTCGGGAAATTTTACCTTATGGGAAAGATTGTAAGATTATTGCCCCTCAATCTATCAGTGATCTTTTTAAACAAGATCTTGAGGCACTCTATCAAATGTATAACCCAAAACATTGATATTCTTTCTGACAAAGTTGCGCAAACTAGAGAGTTTTATCCAGAGCATTTTGTTGGTGAACTCATGTTTCAGAACGACAATACCGATGAATGTGAAGTTTATCCTTTCCTCACCGAGGCGATCGCCCGCCTAGAGCAAAAAGTTGCCTACTACCGCGACGAAGCATAACCCATTGCTGGTCACGCCTGGGAAGCAGGGCGATTGACTTAACTTTTATAAGGTTTACCACAATAGGGACAAAAACGATGTTTTAAAGAAGTGATTGGCTGTTGGCAACCCTGACAGCGACTCTGCAACTTCGTCCCGCAAGCAAAACAATACTGTGCCCGTAAGACCAACCATAATGGATCCGGTGCTGACCCTGGCGTCCAACATTGGGGACAAAACCGCAACGCCTGTTGCTTCTCCACCTCCACCGCAATGCCGCGACTTAAAGCCTCTAAATATTCCTCCGGCACCTGGAGCGCATAGGCCAATCCCCGTTGCGTGCGCTGATTAAGTTGCACTGTTTGACCCCGTTCCACCTTCCCATAACTCTGGGGATGAATTTCTGCCTTTAAAGCCACTTCCCTTTGGGTGAGCCCTAACCGTCGCCGTTGACGCTGAACATAGTTCCCCAAAGACTCGTCAGATTGCGGTGTTATTAGCGCTTCTAATTTATCCATAATTCTTTACTTTTTTATATCAACTAGCATTTATCTAAATATCTTTAATATGCTACTTTTAGCCTACTTTATTTTTCTACCCTAGAGTTTAGCTTTAAGACTAGAGATAATGCCTACCCTTGCCACCGTCGCCACAGAATTTCTAGAACGGCCAGGACTGGCCCCCAGCACAGTGCGTTCCTACACAACAGCCCTGCTACCCCTGCTAGCAGACTATGGTGCTTGGCCCATTACCCACCTCGACCGCAAGACCTTACAGGATTATCTCCAACAATTAGAACACCTCAGCTACACTACCCACCGTCGCCACCAAGCCATTCTCCAATCCCTACTGAACTTTGCCGTTGAGCAGCAGTATTTAGTGACCAATCCCCTGGCCCGTCTGCCCCGACGCAAACCTAATCCAAACAAAGGCGAATACCACAGCGACCAGACGATCCGTTACCTGACCCCAGACCAACTCCAACTTCTCTACCAAGCCACCGCCCAGCAGCCCCGTCTCCAGTGTCTTGTGCGCTTACTCCACCGCACCGGGGCCCGCATTGCCGAATTATTGTCCCTGGACTATGACCAAGTGGATTTACAGGAACGTCGCTTCCAGGTGGTTGGTAAAGGAAACAAACAGCGCTGGTGTTTTTACAGTCCAGATGTCGATGAAAGCCTGGGGATTTATTTAAAGTACTATCGCCATCCAGAGCATCCAGCCCTGTTTACCGCCCAACAACCCTTAACAAAAGCCGTTAGTCGCCTCAGTTATCGCACCGCCTACAGCGATTGGCGCACCATGACCCAACGAGAACCCCAACTCCAGGGCCTCCGGTTCCATGATTTGCGCCATACCTTTGCCACCGAGCGGGTCGGGTTGATGGGTATTGAAACCCTGAGAGCCCTAATGGGCCATGAAAATATCCAGACAACCTTACGCTACCAAAAGGTGACATCTCAGAGAGCAGAGACCATTGCCAAAGAAGCTTTAGCAGTGCTTACCCAAGCTTCAAACTAACCATTAACGACAAACTAAATAATAAAAGAGCAATATTGAGTCACAAACGCTTAGTTAAGCTTTAAAGACAAAGAGTATGTTATATACTCTTTGATAAACACCCGTGACCTTAATTCCCCCAGGCGATCGCCAACGCCATTGATGACATTTACGAAGCACAACTGCATTATCAACTTGCAGAAGAATGGCGATGTTCAGAACCGCATAAAACAAAAAAGCGAAAACCTGCTCTTTGATGAACTCGACCAATACAACATCAAACTAAATTTCGACGAAATCGACGATATCCTCGATAGGTACGTCGCCACTGCTATCATTCGTTTACCTGATGCCTAAAGCACCCATTACTGAAGAAAAACGACAGTTCTCCCTCTATGGTGAAACCCTGCCCTATCTCCTTAAACGAGGCGATCGCCGTACCCTGCAAATTTCTATCCATCCTGACAAAAGCATTGTTGTCCACGCCTCCCACAAAGTCGCCCTCACCGACATCGATAACCTACTCGCGAAACGGAACCGCTGGATTGATAAGACGCTCAGAAAAATAGACCAGCTCCCAGCTCCCCCATCCAAACGCCAATATATCTCCGGCGAAATTCACCATTATCTCGGTCGCCAATACCGCCTGAATATTACCCAAGGGGAAAGCAACAGCATCAAACTCCAAGGGGGATATTTTCAAATCATTGTCCCTGACCCCGCCAATCGAGACCATATCAAAGCCCTATTACAGCAATGGTATAAAGACCATGCCACACTCCTCTTTCAGCGACATTTAGCAGAGTGCATCAAAAAAACACAACATATTCTTGATTTAGGCGATCGCCCCATCAATCTTAAAATTCGTCCTATGCGTACCCGTTGGGGAAGCTGTAGCAGCAGAGGCAATATTAACCTCAACCTTGACCTGATCCAGGCTCCCCCCTCCTGCATTGATTACGTCATCATCCATGAACTTTGTCATTTCCGAGAGATGAACCATAGCAAAAAGTTTTGGCGACTCCTCAGTCAATGCCTACCAGACTGGGAACAACGCAAACAGAAATTAGCTCAAACCGAATTACCAAAATCCTAGAGGTATTTAGCTATCTGAGCATAAGCAATAAAATCAAGCTACGGGTAGAGCATTGGGCCTGCTGTCCGTAGAGTACCAAGCGCAGGGCATCCATTAGGGTCGTTTTGCCGCCGCCATTCATACCACCAATGAGGATAATCGGGCTAGTTTCAGTAGGGGTCAGGTCGAGGGTTTGTCTACCGCTATAGGGGCCAAAGTTTTCAAGGATCAAGGTTTTAAAAATCATAAAATGTGGAGTTTAAGGGCGATCACCATCCAGTTCGGCGTGGTTAAAGGATTGAAGAATGTCGCTGGAAAAAAATAGATCTTCAATGGTGGCCGTTTTGAGGGGCCTACCACCTTTTTTGCCATTGGCACGGGCAGCTTTTCGTTTTGCCGGTGATTTAGCCTGACCACCGCGACGACCAATTTCTTGCATCCACGCTTGAGTACCAAAAATCCCGGTCATCAGTCCAACGATACTAAAATCCACATCGAGGCTTTCCCAGTGAATACTCCGTCCTGAGGCATCGAGCCAACAGTCATTGAGTTGTTCGGGGGTTGCCTGTTGTAATCCTTGGGTAAGGTGGGGCGGAAAACTAAAGATCGCGCCGTTGGTTAGCTCAATCACTAGCAGTTGGCGATCGCCGTCGTAATAGGCATTTTTTGCACAGGGTTCGGTGGCTTCAGCTTGTTGGGCAGCGGTTTTGGCTTGGGCAATTCCAGCGGCGAGGGCTTCCTCTGAAAAGTCTTTTTGCCATTTAGTTTCGGTGGATGTCATGCCATTTCTCCAATGGGTATTGTTGGTTTTGGACATTAGTGTTAAAAACCGAACTGCTTAGGTTTTTTATTGTAGGCGATCGCCTTCAGTAGCACTACATAATCAGCTTTTTGCTATTTTCCTTATATTAGGAAAATGCGATGAACGACAGGGAAGGGTTCGAGCCGAGTCCTAGCTCTTCCAAGATAGGAAATTTTTATATGTGTTTTCCAAACTTAGCGGCAGCCCAACTGCTGGTTTGGGGTTTGACCTGGGTAAGGTCGAGTTGAGCTGGGTCGTCTTCCTGCAAAATTCGTTTAAATTCTTCGGGGTCATTGAGGGCGCGTTTGGCTTGGTAGCGCCGTTGGGCCTGGGCGATCTCGCAGGGATCTGCTTCGCAGCGCGCCTCCTCTTCGGTGCGGGAACTGCTATCGAAACATTTTTCGAGGGCATCAAATATCCCAATGCGTTTGCTCATGGTGCGGTATTGCCGTTCGGTGTCGAGGAGGCTTGCCATGAGTTCGAGGTGCATGGGGTCGTCTTGGCAAATCTCGGTGAGTACGTCCCATTCTTCGGAACCGAGTAGGCTACTTTCGCTAGCGGCGAGGGGGAAGGATTCGCCCGTGGTTTCTTGGTAGATGCGGGGGAGGCTATCGTCGAATTCGTGTTTTTCTTCGAGCCAAATTTGCCGGATGGCGTGGAGTTCTTCGAGGTCGATCAGGGTGATGTCGCGCATGGGTTCGGGGGCGGTGCGGCGCAGTTCGGTCTGGGTACTGAGGACTCGTCTAAGCCAATGTTCCCGCCATTGTTTGGTGTAGGGACCGGGGATCGGGGCGGGTTTGGTTGTACCGTCCTCTTGTCTGCGCTCGAAGATTTGTACGCCTCCCCAGATCCGACGAAAATCGCGGCGATCGCCATCGTCTTTTAGGTCGAGTTCGTTACGGATATCGAGGAGGGGTTCCATCCATGCTTTGTCGTCGTCGTTGAGGATCATGGCGGTCATAGATTTGTCTTGATCGACCATGGTGCAAACCCAACAGCCAAAGCGGGAGTCGCCACAACTGGGGGTGCTGGTATCGATGAAGAGGGGGCATTCGTTATCGGCGGTTGCGCCTTGGTACAGGGTAAAAAGTTCTTTGTTGTCGTGTCCCCAAGGGTTTGGAAATTGGTTGAGGTAAATCCATACTTCGTCGTTTGTCCAGTCTTCGATGGGGCTATAGATCAATGAGTTGGGTAGGCTGGCATTGGGAGAAAGGCAAAGCTACTACACCAACTCTAAATTTCTTGATACGATCATTCAACATTGATCTAAATCACTGAAACAGATAATGAATTTTGCTCCTAGTCAGTATCAACGGGCTATTTTTAATTGGGTACAAAACGGAAATGGACACGCCTTAATCGAAGCAGTGGCTGGCAGTGGAAAAACCACAACATTAATTAAAGCATCTCAATTAATTTACAACAAAAGGATTTTATTTTGTGCTTTTAACAAGCATATACAACAAGAAATTTCACACAAAATATCGCATCACAATTCAGATATAAAAACTGTTCATTCCATCGGTTTTGGATGTATAAGCAGATATTTAAAGGGGAGAATTCAGCCCGTCGAGCAATACAAATATTCCGCATTGGTTAAAAGAGATTTTTACTATGCGATAGAAGGTGATTTACAAGCATATCTAGCTCAATTCTCTAAAAATGAGCAGAATATCAAAAAGAACAAGATGTTTACGGAGCTAGAAGAATTTATCAAATATATTCGAATGACTTTGACTAATCCTGATAATACTCAGGAAATTCAAGATTTAATAGAACACTTTTCTCTTGAGACAGAATATCTCGATATCTTCTTGCCATATGTACGAGAAATCATCGACAGAGGTGAAGAAATAGCTAGGATTGAAAGAGTTATCGATTATACTGACATGGTTTGGCTTCCTTATTACTGGAGTCTGAAACCACAACAATATGAATGGATTTTTGTAGATGAAGCTCAAGATTTAAATAAAGCATCTCTTGATTTGATTTTAAAGTCTTGCTCTAAGAATGGCAGAATCATATTTGTAGGTGATGAAAAACAAGCCATATATGGCTTTTCAGGTGCAGATTCTCAGAGCATCAAAAATATTCAAAAAGTTACAGGTGCTCAGCGATTCCCTTTAAGTATTTGTTATCGATGTCCTAAATCTCATATTAAACTGTCAAAAGATATTGTTCCACATATTGAAGCCGCACCTGATGTAATATATGGATTTGTCAAAAAGATAGATGAGGACGAAATGCTGAGTAAAATTCAAACAACTGATCTAGTTTTATGTAGACTTAATTATCCTCTCATTAGAACAGCATTAGATTTGATTTCAAGAAAAATTCCTGCATCAATTACAAGACAAAATGTTGCCGATGCAATGATTGAAATTTTATTTGAAATAGAAGCTATAAATAAAAATACAAGATTTTGTTAGACTTTATTTGAAGAACAAAATAGAGCAGATAAAGCATGTTTCTAATTCGAACAATCAAATCGAAAAAATTAAAGATTATTGCAGAGGAATTAATCTATGCTATGAAGGATTTCCAGAAGCTAGATCCGTAAAAGAATTACAAGATAATATACTTAGCTTATTTAAGCAGGGTAGAGGTGAAGTAACTCTTTCTACGATTCATAAGGCAAAAGGGATAGAGAGCAATCGTGTTTTCTTACTATTAAGTGATCAAATGCCTTTTTCGTGGGAAAATATGAGAGACTGGGAAAAAGAGCAAGAATTAAATCTTACATATGTTGCTCTTACGAGGGCAAAAAAAGTCTTGTTTTTAGTAAATACGCCAAAAAACTTATTGGAAAGCCTGCATTAAGATAATGTTTTAGGGCTAAAATGTGGGCACTGTAAAGCAACCTTATCTTCTATTCGACTGTTAATCACTCCACAAAAAATCGTTTCATCGGATTTTGAATGATCGGTAATGTTGTAAGTACATAAAAAACAACTCTTAATAGTAATATCCATTTTAACAGCAGAATCAAGCTCTTTAAAATAGACTTCCTTGATATATTCTCGCTTGTCCTCTTTTGTAAAATCAAAAGGTACTAGTTTTGTGTATGCAATAGTTTTTGATTTTTTTAAACCTTGAAACTCATCAAAGTTTCTTGACCACAAAATTGCAGAGCCATTTTGATAAACGACAAATATTTGATATTTTGCAATACTAGAAGTGGATTCTGGTTTTTGTATACAATCTCCCTTGCAAAAGTCTCCAAAATTATCTCGCTTAAAATTATAGAAGAGATTTTTTTCGGATTCTCGTATGTACTTCTGTAGGATTTGACCAGACTCTTCTTCCGTTTCAATATTTATTTCAATAATTCTATATCCAGAGTCAATTTTCTTTTCATCGCATTTATGTGTGACAGCTATTTCCACAAAAATGTAATCATTATTGGATGACTTTAATAAAATATCCGGTATGAAATTGTCAAGCTTTGTTTCTAACGCAATCGATTTAAAGTATTTTGTTATATCAAATGTTTTACGTGAAGTGCCCCAAGGGCATGCTTGACAAAACTCTTCTTGATAATGAGTACACTGATTTGAAACGTCTATCTCAATCAAAAAAGGTTCTTGACTTTCAAGAAACTTACTATAAACATCATAGAATAAATACTTTAAAAGGTGATGTAAATAAGTTTCTTGACTACAATTTTGTTCGACATGCTTATGACGAAAATGTTTGACTCGCTTTTCTCCTAAAACAGGAATGATCTCGTTATTACAGCCTAAGCAATAAAAAGATTTACTAGTATTTTTTGTTTCTCGACTTAGGTCATTAATGTCAATAATTTGATTGTCGCTTCCTTTTGCAAATCGGTATTTTATCATTTTATTATCTGCCAAATATGTTGTTGAGATGCCACTCTAGGGAATCAATCCTAGGATTATAAATACTCTGATTAGGTAGAGAAATTTTTTCGCCTTTAAAATCTTGGTAGTACTAAAGGGGTAATGAGGAATTGTAGTGATGGATGAAATTCCACAATAGTCCAATGTGATTAAATACACACTTGGAGAAGGCTAGACTGCGTCTCACAAACCGTGACATCCTTTGCCTCACAGTACAATTAAAGCGCTCAATATAACTGGTTTTACCACTCTGTTTGCTAACCACCCGATGACGCTTTGAAGGGAATACGCCACGGTAGGCTTCCCACTCATCCGTGTAGAAGACTCCACATTGCCGATATACCCCAGGCAATGACGCCCACAGTGCTTTTGCACTCTCTCGACCACGGCAACCAACGTGCAGACCAATAATTTCCCGGGTTTGAACGTCAAGGGCCAGCCAGACCCACTGTTTATTGCCTTTGTGGTCAACAAAAGACCAGAGTTCGTCACACTGCACCTTTAAAGACCCCTTTTTTTGGGGACAACCTTGGCCCTTCTTGGTACTTGTGCTGCTTTCATATTGACGTAATTTTGCAGCCATTGTTCAGAAACTTGAACAGCTCTGGCGATGCCGGCCATCGAAATACGTTCGAAAAGCAGACGGTCAATCAGAGCGCGGGTTTCAGCATCAATGAGTTTATTGGTGGGATGTTCCACGAATTGACGACCGCATTGCTTGCAGAGAAAGCGCTGTTTACCGTTGTGGATGTGCCCATTTTTGACTGTATGTTGGGATTGACAGCTGGGACATTGAGGCATGGGTCGGAGTCAATGACTTCCGTTCTACCTTAACAAAACCGTCATTACCCTTTTAGTACCACCAAAATCTTTTATTGCTCGATTATATGGTGTAATTTCGTCTAGATCTTTGCTAACGATAATTCGATATTTTTCATCAATGCTAAACCAGCCACGATCAAAAGCCCAGTGATGATTTTTGCAAAGAGATAAACCATTATCAAAGCGATCATCTCTAAATTCTGAGAAAGGTTTAATGTGTGAACCATCTACAATGTTTTGACCTTTCAAGTCTAAAACGCGCATTCCACAAAAACAGCATTGATAATTGTAGTTTGCGACCACATTTCGCCTAAATGCTGTATCCCGTACAATCACAAGGTTGTCGTCTTTTACTTCATCGTCACTGACATCGTAAACTTTGCCGCCCGATTCCCTTAATCGATCTTGAAAATCTTTAAAAGCATCAATCTGAAATAATTTTCTAATCTGATCTTGTTTATCGGGAAACCATTTTTCTAATAATGTCAGAATTAAAACTGAGCGATCGCCGACATTTTGCAGCAAGTCAAACAACTCTGGATCGAGATAAGCATAATCAATCAGAGCCGTGAGAGTATTCACACTTTTTGGTCTGAAACCCTTGATCGCCGTTTCCAAACCCGCCTTAACTTTTAGGTGCCAAAACTTACTACTTTTCAGATAGAAAAATGGCAAATGCATACTATTGCGGTGATTTTCCCCAGCCAGATAACTCCAATATTTCGAGAACGTTGCGATTAAACTGGCGTTAGGATAGATGCGATTAACTGTGATGTGTTTCTGTTCAATTTGCTCCATCACCGATAACAACATGATCGGCTGATGGGGAGCAGTCCCCCGCGAACGATCAACCCGTAGCTTCTTAAACTTTTGCTGGTAGTAGGCTACATCTTTAATCATATCTCGCACGCTTCACACTAAGACCATTTTACCCAGTTGCAAGGATGGATAATAAAAAATTTGGCTATGAACTGGCGGAGAGGGTGGCGGCATATGTAGAGCGATACTGGTACATTGCCCAGAGCCATCGGGACTATTGCGGCGTGGGGTTTACGTGGCTGAAAGAAGAAGAGGCTTATTACTACTGTCACTTTTACAACGTTCACTCCTACATCACCGATAATCCCAACAGCGGCGATCACTCAAGTAGGACTATGAGGAACAAGGCGATCGCCACAGCCGACAGCCTCACACACCTGCAAAATTTCCGAGATTGGTGATTATCTTTACCATTGTAAATAGCGACAGCCACACCATGTTTTTCTAATTTCTCTAGGGTTAGTTTTTCAGAATAAAGATATTCAGGGCTTGACTTTATATTTCTAGATATTCGTTTAATTTAGGCCGCAAGAAAATTTTCAGAAAAGTTCGCCGGGAAAAACGTAGCCGGAGAAACATGGAAAAATGCCGCCAATTCTTGAATATGGCGAGTTGTTAGCTGTCGCTTGCCGTTTAATACCGCAGAAACAATCGATTCCGTTTTAAAAATTGACACGAGATCTTTTTGCTTCAATTCACGTTCTTCCATTAAAACACGCAGAAGCTCTACACCATAAATGTCAGGAATAAGATCTTCTTGTTGCTGTTCGTAGTCGTAGATCAAAGTACCTAGAACTTCTAAATAGTCTGCTTCGTCAGCAGTTAATAGCTCTTTATCCAGCAGATTGTTGACAACTGCTTGAGTTGCCTCAAAGTCTGTTGCAGAGTGAATGGGGCGGGGAGGAAAAGACTGAATTAATTCTAAGTATGTATGGGTCATAGAAATGATTTTATACTAAATAAGGTAATTTTGTTTTTGACAAAGATTAATACGAAGAACTAAGTGCCTTAAAAGGAAAGCAAGATGATTTTAAGATTTTGTCTAAATTAGCTATTCCTTAATCTTTTAGGAAATTAGATTTATGATTTAAACCATGAATCCTTTTTCCAATTACCTTTGCTATAGTCTGCATGGGTTAACACAGCTCTAATATAAACTCGGCCAATATTACTCTCGTTTGTAGGAAAGACAATTTTGGTGATGAGCCTATAATTATTTCCACCAATGTTAAATACAGTTAGTTGCCCAACTAGATCTGCATGGGGAAAGGTTTGACGAACATCATCTAAATGTTTCCACTTGCTATGGCTGGCAATTTTGTACCAAGCCGTTAAGCTCGCTTTGGCATTTGGATGCTTTTCCCAGAATTGCTTCAGGGCAGTTTTCGAGATGATGTGCATAGGCAACATTATCCAAGGTGGGGTTGACAGCCATCATCTGCTTTCCTTGGTTGTGGTTTATTGCCACGTCTAAATCTTAGCGTTTTGCGAAGTTTTTGGCAATGGTAATTATAGAGTTAAGTATTTATCGATTTTTTCGAGGAATTTTCGGTGTTGGCGATCGCCTAATCAATTATCCTTTTCCTTCTGTCGTTGCCGCTGTCGAGAGCGAATCCGCGACTTCACAATTTTCTGTTGATAGGAATCAGCATCCTGCCGCCATTGCAACCGAGAACCCTTAAACTCAACACCCGTTTCCCGTAATACCTTCTGCCAACCTGACCAAAGCTGAATCTCTGACCAATTTTCCAGTAAGCCCCAATCCTCCTCCTGTTGGGAGAGCTTGGCAAACTTTTCGTAGCGGGGATAATCCTGACCCACTAGGCGATCCTTGCGTTGCACCACCGGAGCAAAATCTGGGTCATATTCTTTGTACCGCACCTTCAGATCCTGTAACCCAATCTGCATTGCTATCTGCCAACGCGGATGAAGATCATCATCAAAATCAGCACAAGAAATATAAGCAATCTTCGGCTCATGGAGATAAAATCGCACCAAACTCACATTTTCTAACCGTCCCACTGTTCGACTGGCACAGCCTTCATAGAGCCTCAGTAACGGGTCAAGCTGTTCGAGGGCACTGATATGCACCAACAATGCCTTATTCGAGCAAATACCGATTTTACTTTCCTGGGCAATATCCGCTAGGTTTTGCAAATCTCCCAAACTGAACAGCATCATGTCTGAAAGTAGACAGGCTTGCTTATACGTCCCAAACAAAACCTTGATATCGGTCTGTAGAGTGGGGTCTAAATGACTAAACTTTGGCCGCTTGGCAAATTTCGAGAGAGCTAGATAAATCTGAATATCAGACTTGCGCTGTTCGGCAATTCGCTGCCATTCTTCTGCATCCGTCGCCTGTTCAATCACCTTAAAGGCACGGATTAGGGTTCTAAACTCTGCACAGATAGCTGTTTCTTCTGGCAGTTCTCCTTTTTTGGGTAAGCGCCCCCGTTCGGTGATGAAGGTCATCAGGGGCTGTAGGAGTGATTGATAATCCTCGAACCGTTTAACTGAAAGACGAATCCTAGGGGTTGTTGCCCGTGATCGAAAGCGCGAAGCTCGAAAGGTTTCTGCCTGGGCTTCATCCCGGAAGACAAAGTAAATTCCCAATGCCACCGGAACCGCATCAACCCCCAACACTTGATCAATGTAAAGTTTCAGCTCTTCTTGGTCGTAGTATTTCTGAAACGTATTGCGACTGGTAATTACCCCATCGCCATAGGCCACCTGACCATAGCCGCCATCGGCAATCAGCACCTGGGCGGAAACTACTAGGATTCTTTGGGTTAATGCCCAGGCTTTAACCAATGCCTCCCGCCGTTCTGCGGGATTTTCAATCACATTGATCACATAGCCGAGATTGACGACATCTGCTGGACTTTTCTCGTTATCAGGCTTGTAAAAGGGATCCCATCCCTGTACTTGAAATCCTTTCTCGGCAATAAATTTCAGGTCTTCTCCATGGCCACAGCCATAGTCAAAGAAGGTCATGCCCTCGGTGAGAAGGTTGGCTTCAAGGAGCGATCGCACAGGACGGGACATCTGCCGCCGAATTATTGCAGCCTTATGGCGATCAATCTTAGGCGATTGTTGTTCAGAATCCTTAATCTCAAGTAGTCGATGGTCTTTGATTGTGACCTGAAAATGTTGTAGTTTCTTCTCCCACTGCTGCTGATAGCCAATGTTGTGGGAGTCGGCCAGTAAACCTAGTTTTTCCTCAGCTTGGGTCAATTGGGTAAAGGTTGCGTAGTGAGGATAGGTGGGATGGACAAAGGTTTCTTTACGATGCAAAATTGGCGGATTATCGCCATATTGCCGCACCTGATAGCTACCTACTCCCAAGTTGACCTGAATACTTTGTTTGAGGGCTGGATGGGGGTCTATATCAAAATCGGGGTAGTCCAGATAGGAAACTTTCGGTTCGCTGGTATTGAACTTGATCAGGGTAATGGGGAAAGTTTTATCAGGGAACAGAGAGCGGGCGATCGCCTCATAGTCTTGTAACTCAGGAGGCAAATACTTGAGGGCAGAAATGTGGAGATAGAGGGCTGTAGGTAATTTTTTCCCGAAGGGTAGCTGCTGCAACTGGGATTGAACCGTGGCGAAGTGAAAAGTCTCGCGAATCATGGTGCGCAAAATTGGATTACAGCATACTCATCATAGACTGTGGGCTTAATTTACCAGTAGTTCACGATACCAGATCCTCTGAAAAGCTTATGGGGCAATGATCCCCGGCGATAGAATGAATTTAAAAGTAGACAAAAAATAGTCTAAGCTTACGGTAATTTTGAGATGTTTCCACTGAAATCTATGTATAGCAGTAGTTTCAGCGATTTTAGTAAGCTTATGATAATCGAATTTAGCTTCTCAAGTAAAGAGAAACTCTTGTCCAACTCCAACAACAAGTTAAAGACCTGCAGGAGGTTTCCAATCTATTAGCTTCTCAAGTAAAGAGAAACTTCTTTGAAGATGTAGAGATTGAACCTATCTACAAACTGTTTCCAATCTATTAGCTTCTCAAGTAAAGAGAAACACCGGTCTCGACCCCGGTGGACTGGGACGAGCTCGACCGGTTTCCAATCTATTAGCTTCTCAAGTAAAGAGAAACTCATATCTAAATCTTTCGTCCATCCATAATACTTGAAAAGTTTCCAATCTATTAGCTTCTCAAGTAAAGAGAAACTTATTAAATTAAATTGATAATTTTCTTCTAGAAAATCTAAGTTTCCAATCTATTAGCTTCTCAAGTAAAGAGAAACATACCTACAGACACTATCTACTAGACACAGCTGTTACTGAGTTTCCAATCTATTAGCTTCTCAAGTAAAGAGAAACCTGTTGCCACAGATGTAATCAACTTGTTGCACTGTAACAATGGGTTTCCAATCTATTAGCTTCTCAAGTAAAGAGAAACGTAAGTACATGTTGATACCTCCATATTCAATGTGTACTAAGTTTCCAATCTATTAGCTTCTCAAGTAAAGAGAAACATCATGACGATGTAAAGGAACAGAAAAGGGTTCTGTATTGTTTCCAATCTATTAGCTTCTCAAGTAAAGAGAAACGCAATGGCTTATTGACCAACTGGTCAAATTCTAAGCGTTTCCAATCTATTAGCTTCTCAAGTAAAGAGAAACTGTTGGTCTTTCAAACGCTTGTCCGGAGAGGACTCCAGCGAGCGTTTGCGACCGATAGCAAAATTTTACCAGGCTCCAACAGAAAAGGCCAGAAAAAAATCCCTAAAACCTTTGCCAGGTAAGCTTTCGAGCAATTGCACGAAGTTAATACTGTTTCAGCCATTTTCCAAATCGGTCGCTAAATAATCATTGACGAAGGTGGATCGGTCAGAGAAGGTAACCCCCAAATTTCCACCTGGGAAAGAGTATGACTCGAAATCGGATAAAACCGCAAACTGTCCCCTTGATCCTCTTTGTAATAACGCGAAAGTCGTTTTTTCAACTCTTTATACTTTTTGGGTGACAGATGACATTCAAAAACAGAATATTGTACGCGCACTCCATAACCCTCCAGCAGATCCGCGATCTTTTTGCGCCGCTTATTATCACTAATGTCATAGGCGACCAGATAAAACATTAACGAATTTCGTAAGGCGCATAACCCAACACTGGACGATAAACAAAATTTTGGTAAGCACGAACTTGCCGCGTCAACAGATGCCAGCGCGGTTCCTGACGATCCTCTAGGGAAATAGTTGTTTCCATCTGCTGCACAAAAGTTGAGAGATAAACCTTGCGTCCTGCTTGATTCAAAAAACAGCCTCCATCTCGATAGATAAAATGATCCGGTTTAATGATGTTTTTATTCACGAGATACAAAACCAAACTATCCACAAGGGGAGCGCGGAACTCTTCGATGAGATCCGAAACCAAAGCCCCATGGCGTTCTGAACCCTGGTGTAAACAGCCTTGATAGGGGTCTAGACCACGAATTTCGATGAGCGTAAATAGATGGTTCCATAACACTTGATAGCCAAAACTGAGTAAAGCATTGACTGGATTTAGTGGTGGCTGCCGCGATCGCCCCATAAAAGGAAAAGCCTCATTGCGTAGACAATAACCCAAAGCATTAAAATAACTCGCTGCCGCTGCCCCTTCTAAGCCCATAATCCGTTCTACAGAATTGGCCATGGAGATCTGTTGGCGTAAATAACCCAAGGTCTCAATAGCAAAGGCCACAGGTTCCAGAGGCCGTTTACGCTGTTGCCGCTGGAGGATAACTCGACTGTTCTGAAGCTTGGCCCCAGCGATCGCACGGGCGACGGTCAACTTATCCACTGGCGCGAGAGCTTGCTGATAACGCGATAAATGACGATAACCCCGCTCTAGGGCCATGATGCGACCGTAACAGAATCCCATTCGAGATAAGAAGACAATGGGAATATCCCGCCATAAACAGGCCCGGATCGCTTGGGTTGAGAGCTGAGATTTCCCAAAAATCAACACCTGCTCAAGTTGGGGCAACTGAATTTCAGTTAAACAATCCTGCTTGCGCCACACAGTGAGATATTCCTGCCGTAGACGCACATAACAACCCTGCTCTGACACGTAGAGCGTTCTCATTGGTCGTGGCGATCGCGATAAGGATAAATATCTTTTTGGCGATGGGTTTGGGTCAGATCTCCTCGACGCGTGGCACCTAGGGATTGGGGTGGTGTAGCGCCTCCCAGTAGCCAAGCACTGACAAGATCCATGGCACTACAAACCAAAAATGTAGACAGACCCACCAAAAAAGTATTCATGATCACTGCCGCTAAACCCAAGGGAGCAATGAGCAGAATAATCAGGGTGATGGCACCATTGACTAGAGCAGCAGCAAAATTGCGCACAAAAATGGCGCGGGAAGAAAGATACATCGCCTGAAACTCCAAGCATATTAGAACAAAACTATGCTGAACCTAAGAGGTCATTTATAAAGTCAATAAATTCCTAGATCAGCCCCGTTCGGCTGAGCGTTTAACTGAGCTCACGCCGAAGTCTCATGTCGAAGCCTAAATCCCCCAAAATTGGGGGCCGGGGGTTTTATAAAGAGGCTCTAAGAACGCAAGATACTAGTGGCGATCCCAAGGGAGCCAAGCACTAATACCCGACAAAGTACCTTTGATCCACCATCTAAGTAGCACCGATCATAATGGCAAACTTGATTTTCTTGGGCGATCGCCCCAGCGGTGGAAAATCCCCAGACAATAATGGCGACGGATGTACATACTTTGAACCATTCTTGGCTATTCATGGCGATCGCCCCTACTACAGACAATTTTTATTGAATCAAATGTTCTTAATTAAAATCAGCAAAAAGCCAATATTATTAAAATCGCATTTGTTGTCTGATTAAGAATCAGTCGAAACAATGTTGGAATAGTTTCTTTTGGTAGACAATGAAAGAAGTATCGGGTTAGTCCTAGGTCAACATCATGCCGAAAGTGTCCAAAACCCATCCTTACTCTGACCAAAAAAGTTTTGATCGCTTACTTATTTTAATAACTGCCTTAATCCGTTTTCCGGGGGTAGGATGTCCTGATGTTGATGGCATGGGTAATCGGGAGGAACACCATAACGCCTTGGCTGCTGTCCAAGAAAAATGGCAGGCGATCGCCCGTGAACTAGGTATCGATTTTCGACCGAACTACCCTTCTTTAGCCACCATTCGTAAGGACTTTAGTTTTTTACGAAAATATAGAATTCTTGAAAATCGAATGTACCGCTGGGGCTACTATCTGGGAACGGGGGTCTTTAGTGCGGCGGATCTTCAATTAGCGCTCAACGGTATGGGGGCGATCGCCCATGATTTGGGTGACTTCCGTTACCGTCAAACCTTAGAAAAGATCCAACGCTATCTGCGGGGCTTCGACTTTAAGGAGCTAGACCCCACCTATCCAATCCGGCAAAACCTCAATCACCCCGTCAATCAGACCGACCCAGAGCTGATGATGGCCCAGGGCGAATATCGACACACATTATTTCATTACTTACCAGACCTTGAGACAGCGATCTGGAAAGGCCAAAAAATTGAAATTAGTCGCCATAGTTCTCTCTATACAGAAAAATATCTGGGATTACAGAGAGTCTGGCCCCTGCAATTGATTTTTTACCACGTGGCCTGGTATCTCCTCTATGAAGACTGTCAGAATGGGTGTCTCGTGGTTGGTCGCCTTAACAGATTTGCAGAGCATTTTCGAATTATTGATCCCCAAGGGCGGGGTTTGGATCAACAGCGAGAACGATTGGCGATCGCCCACCAACTTTTGGCACAAGGGTGGGGCCTCCGGTTAGGCACAGCAGAGGAGCAACAGGCTGAATTGCAAGGCACCGCTGAGTTGATCCCCATCAAAGTGCGCTTCTTTGACGGGGCAGCCATGATTACCCTCGAAGCAGAACAACGACATCTGAGCCAACGGATCCGCAAAGGCCCAAAAGCATCTAGGGGTTATCAACCAAAGTACGTTGATTATTCGCTGGAATTACCCCGGCGATCCATCCCTGAATTTATGCAGTGGTTGAGGAGATATGAGCACAATATCCAGATTTTGACACCGGATTTCTTGATCAAACAACATTATCAGCAAGCCCAGAAAATTTTAAAGCGCTACGAATTGGAGACATCGACACATAAAAAACACGACGTTAGAGCTGATTTATAAAGCCCCCCGGCCCCCAGTCTGGGGGAAATTTTTAGGCAATCAATGGAATGAAAGTCCCCCATTTTGGGGGATTTAGGCTTCGACACGAGACTTCGATGAGCTACTCTCGGCCTGAGCTCGAGTCAAAGGCAGTCGAGTCGTCAAACGCTCAGTCGAACGGGTCAAATTAAGAAATTCATTTACTTTATAAATAGCCTCTTAGTTCTTCTTGAGAAAACAGTTACCCATAGCAGATAAAGTAGATTTGTGTCTTACTTATTCAGAGTTTTTAACGCTATATTCTTTTGGTAGCCAGGTCATTGCCGCTATATTGTCTAGGCCAGAGATGCTAGCCTCCGTCAAATCGGCATTCTCTAAATTCAAGTCAGTACTTTGGATCCCCAGCAAATTTGCGCCCCGTAAATCCGCCCAAGCACAGTTCACACGGCCTAAATTTGCCCCCTGGAGATTGGCATCTCGCAAGTCTGCATTGGCGAGGTTACTCCCGGCTAAGTTCGCACCTGCAGCATTAATCCCCGCGCAGTAAGCATGGTTTAGGTTGGCTTCTTTCATGGCGGCCTTTGCGAGATTAGCGCCATTTAAATTGGCATTATCAAAGACACAACCGCTGAGGTTTGCTCCACTGAGGGTGGCATGGGTCAAATCGGCCCGGGCCCACTGGCTCCCGGCTAAATTGGACTGCTGCAACATGGTGCGCTTTAACACGGCATCCTGGAGATTGGCCCCTTGTAAGTTGGCTTCTTGCAGTTCAGCCCCCGATAAATCACAGCCGACGCCATTGAGTTGAGGGGCTTGGATTTCGGCAAAATTGCTATTTTGCAATTGGCTATGGGCAATATTTGCTGCGCCCAATTGTGCCTGGCTAAACACAGCGGCATTGAGAATACTTTGGCTTAAATTCACGCCTCGTAAATCAGCACTATGGGCATTGAGACCCTGGCCTTGGATTTCTTTTAAATTAGCGCCTTGGGCTTTGGCTTGGACAAGAATCGCCCCCGTGAGCTGGGCTTGATTTAAGAGGGCATTGCTTAGGTTGGCGGCAGTTAGATTCGCATCTTTAAGGTTACAGTTGGCAAGGTTAGCACCCTCGAGATTGGCATGGCACAGAATGGCATTCTCCAGATTTGCACCGGCTAAATTCACATTCTGCAAAAGAGCTCCTGTTAACTCAGCACCGGCTAGGTTAGTTCCTGGGGCAGATAAGTTTGACAGGCGAAAATCAGCCTGGTAGAACACAAATCCCTGGAGGGAATATTGGCTAAAGTCGACCCCCACAAAAACCACACGGCTAAAATCACGGCGATCGCCTTGGATGGCTTGTTTAAACTGGGCATTGTTGAGGCGTTCTTTAGAGAAAGTCGGGCGGAAAGGAGCCGTGCGGTGCCAGAAAATTAGGGTATCAAGGCCTTGGATAACGGTACGAACAAAACGTTTCATGGGTTTAAATTTCCTCTTGGTTCGGGGACTCGGTGGGTTGGGTAAAAAACAGAGAGGCTGATTCAGCTTCGCTGGGAACTTGCTCCCACAGGGTTTGTAGCAGTCGATTGCTTAAGGCGTCATAGAGACTGGGTAATTGGTCGAGATAGCGGTAGATACGTGCTAGAAGAATGGTTGGTCGGAGAGCAGTATTCAATTCTGTGGTGATCGCCGTGACGCTGGCTTTTTGGGCAATGAAGTGGGTGCAGTAGGTCAGGCCCCGTGTGTAATAGCAGTGGGTAATGCCGTCTCGGCGATCGCTCGTTTGGAGGATGTCATGATAGCGATAGCTCAAATTCATGATGGGCATGATCACCTGCTGAATTTGTTCGATGTGGTCTTGGATTTCAGCGGGTGCTCCGGTGAATGATGCTTCTGGGGTCGTTTCGATTGTCGAAAGGGCTTGGTATAGCTGCCGACAGTGGTTTTTCAGGGCTGTCCGTTGGATAGATAAATCCTGTTCATAGGTGGCGATCGCCGCTGGATCGATTGATGTTATTTCGGGAGAATCCTGTTGTTCGGCTTCCTGTTGCATCAATTCCGCAACGAGTAGTGCTAGTTCTGGGCATTCGTCCACTTCACCGGTCGCTTCAATATGATCAAGCAAAGCTGAATTGGGGCCTGGGCTAGACTGCGTGGGATAGGAGAGAGTCATCGGTTTAATCTTCTGGGGATGAGGCTTACTGGGAACGTTGACGAAGCATTTGAATCGCTTTGCGAACTAACGCCTTTTTCTGGGGGTCGAAACTATCTTGGACGGCAGGGCTCCGGGAAAAGGTATAGGTCAGGACACAGGCCGTGGCACTTAAGGCAATGGAGATTCCCGCCATGAGCATTGGAAAGGCGAGGCGTTCAAAGCGACCGGCCTTCAGATCCGTGGTAAAAAGTTCGGTGGCGATCGCCGCTCCATCAGCAGGAGATTTTAATTCCTGGTTGGGCTGAAAATTGCTGCTAAAGTGGTCGGGCATTTCTGCCTGGAGAAATTGCACATCGTTGCCATATTGGGTGCGGCGGCTGAGGCGTTCATCTAGGTTAGCCTTGGCGGCATTGTAGGCGGCCAGATTTTCTGTCTCAAGGCGTTCGAGTTTTTGAGTGAGGGGCAGATTTGGTGTTTTGACCGTCGTCCAGTCGGTATCGCGCTCTTCATAGGTTCCATAAAGACTCAAATGAAGTCGTTGCCATTCGGGATTTTCTCGGGAAGCTACCTCTCCTTCTTCAATGACAATTTTCTGGAGGCTTGTCTGGGCTTCATTAATTTGGGTTTCCAGATCATCTAGTTCATCTGCTGGCTTTAATACATCGAGGCGCTCCCGTTGTTCCTCGATAATGCTGGTTGCCAGCTGTTGTTGGACGGCGGGTTTGTTGGTAAACATCACAATGCCGGGGCCTGTAAAAACAGTCAGGAGGGTATTGAGCATCAGAAACCCGCTGAGGCCACACCAGGCATTGGCGCGATAACCTGGGGCATGTCTGGCAGCGATCGCCCCGCAGTGGTTAGAGGCGGCATTAAGCCCACCGAGGACAACGGCGGCGGCGGGGATTGTCCCAATGCCGAAGCCACTCAGGGCAATGAGAATAAATGGGGTGATACCAATGGTATTAATCAAACTAGAAATTGTGATGAGGCTGGCATTTAAGCGGGCCCGCTGTTTGACTTCTTTGGTGACAATGGCCGTCCCATGGAGATCCTTGGGGTGACAGACAAAGGCGCATTTCAGGAGAAAAAGAGTTGTTTTACGGGCGGCTTGCACAGAGGAAGATAAATCTTCACTACTCGGCAGAGCATCGAAGCGCAGTTTTGAAGGGTAGGTCTGGGGAATTGGTGTTTGCATAGGGAGGCGATCGTAATAATTGGGGCGGGTGGGGTTTTTGTTCCCCTGGTATCTATATCGATATCCTCTGGATGGTTTATGCAATCTAGCTTTGAGCCAAAAAATAACCTCCACCTGAACAAACAGAGGAGGGGCAAGGCATTGACTGACGAGAGCAGGGTCTCACTATAGGTGGATTTTTCGGGTTTCTTTGCAGCAAATGGGACACCAGCGGTTCAAACCACCGATTTCACAATTGCCATTGCTGCAACCTACAGTCTGACAATTACTGCATTTAATTCGGCCTGTGCCAGAGCGACCACAGCTTGGACAGGGTTAGCGGCGCGTCCAGAGAGACATGATGATTACTCCTGATATTTTCTAATAAATTGATTGGCAATCTTTTGATTGCACTCAGACCCTGATCAAGAAGAACCCGGCGGCGGAACAAGGTTCATCACAATCTCAGATAAGGTTTGCACGGTTGTTTCGAGTTGCTCGATCCGTTCTGTCTGGGTCTGGGGCATTGGTAGATCCTTCACCTGGGGTAACAGGTGTTTCCAACCGCGGCTACATTTAATGTGATAGGTCTGCTGGTAGGCTCGATAGGCTTCGTTGTAGCTGCCATAGCGTTCTTTTATCAGTGCTTCACTAATCTGCTCCCCAGGGATTTGTGCCGGGGGGGGCTCTTTTTGGGCCTCAACCACCTGTTGCAGACGTTCATAAAGTTCAGCGGTAATCGCAAAGACCTTAGCGGTATTACGCAAATCCTGCTGGTCTAGGTCTTCGAGTTGGTCAATGAGTTTGCTAAAGCGTGACATAAAGTATTTCGGGAGTTTGGACAAAGAATAAATAATTAGCGGTCTAGCAGATCGCGTTGGATATCGGCTCTACTAGAGCTCATCCAGGGTTTATCGCCACCACTATTTGGGTTCGGATTGGGATCAACGGGACCAGCGCTGGGGGGAATATCGGGATCATCGTCATTACCGGGTTCGATTTTGCCAAAATCTTGGGGGTCATCGGAGAAAAAGGTGGACTGGAGAAAATTCCAAACGATGGAGAATTTGCCATACAAACTTTTACTAGAGCGCACTTTAGCTGCCGCAACTTTGACTTCCCGGTCGATTTCTTTTAATTCAGCGCGGATCTTTTCCCGTTCCTGGGCTAATCGTTGTTTTTCTAAGGCCAATTGTTGCATCTCCTGTTGGGCGCGCAGCAAATCCTGTTGCAAAGATTCGTTGGTGAGCATTTGGTCATTCACTTCATCTTGGAGATTGGTGATATCGCTGCGGTAACGGTGATTCCAGCTTTGCAAACTGCCTCGGGAACGGCGTAAAAATTTGATCAATTCGACGATTGCTTGGAGATCTTCATCATCGGGATTTTCTCTGGCCATCTCATAGAGTCGTTTAATAAGTTCTTCAAAGTTTTCTTGTCCGTCCATGGTTGTTACAGGGCTAGAGTTTACAAAAGGTGTCGAGGCTAAGGGAGTCGTCAGTGGCATTGTTCGCGTTTCCTGGGGAGGTTAGGGGATAGTCGTTCACTTGATCTTGATTAAGATGAGGAAATGACTGTTGACTCATCAAAGAAAACGACCTGGAGGAAATCCCAGAGGATTTTGAATTTTTGTCGCAGGGAGTTACTGGCCTTAACCTGAGCAACAGCTTCTTGAACAGTGCTGTCAATGGCTTCTAGTTCACCTCGCAGTTGATCGCGTCGAGCGACAATCTGCTGTTTTTCTTGGATGGAGCGGTTCATTTCTTGGTAAGTAGCTTTGAGATCTTCAGCCTGGATTTGATAATTCTCGCGGTATTCACATAACTGACTACTGAGTTGTTGTCGCCGCTCCCGCTCCTGTTGGGATTTTTCTTGGAGGGCACGGCGTTCCTTGAGTAACTGTTCTAGGATTTCAATGCCCGCTTGAATTTCTAGGTTATTGGGTCTTGCTTTGGCAGCTTCCTTAAGGGCGGCGAGTTGGAGGAGAAGTTCTTGGTGTTTGTCATCCATGGGAGGGGCTCCGTTTTGTGCTTCTACTCTTTAAATCGCTACCTCAAATTTTTTTATGCAAATTTTCCAAAAATCTCTGAAAAATTTTGCTTGAAATTGACCAGCCGCCGTTATCCTCATGTCTCACCTATGTTTCCTGGTACTGCAGGTCAAGCAAAGCATCATCAAAAAAGAGCCTCAATCGACTTCATTGGCAAATAAAGATTTAATGGTGCCTGCAAAAACGGTATAAAGCCATATTTCAGGTAAAAACGCCGGGCTCTCTCATTTAACGCTTCCACTACGACGACCAAAGAACCAATGGTCTGGGAAGCTTCCCAGGCTCGACGTAAAGCATCAATCAATAAGAACTCTCCAAAACCTTGACCATGGCAGTCTTGATCCACTGCCAAGCGTCCCAATAGGGTTGCTGGCAGGAGGGGATAGCGGGGTAAACCCTTAGTCACATCTGCCCCCAGAACACCTACATCAACTGTATAAGCCGACAGAGTATAGTAGCCCAGCACCACCATATCTGGTTCATCCACCAATACAAAGACTGTCGCCACCCGCTTCTTCAGATCTTGGGAAGCTTGCCTTTGCAAATAGGTATCTAAAGAAACTTCACCGCAAGAAAAATCCCCGCGCTGGTGGACTCGTTTGTCCAGAGGTTGAATCCTAAGCACCATGGGCTGCTATTTTTTCTTGGTAACGGATTACTGCTTGTTGGAGAGCTGTATTCGGCTCCGGTGGCTGTAATAAGGTTTCGACAAGAACTTCACTGTCTTCTAGGGTTAGTTTCAGGGTGTGATGGCGTTCAATCACTGCATAGGCTGCGGCTTGGGCACTGGTCACGACAAAATCAGTCAGCGATCGCCCTTCGAGATCCGCTGCTTTCTGCATGAGCGCCTTTACTTCTGGACTGAGGCGAGCTTCTAGACGGGCAAGATTTTTGCTTTTAGGGGCTGGTTTCATGAAGATACGCGGGAGTAACAATTGACCATACTCCAAATATATCCGGCAAATTGCCGTATGTCGATTGATGCTTAGCCTAGCAAAATATCACTACACCCCCTGACAGATAAAGCCACTCCAGTAGTAGGGATCTGCAAAAGGATATTGACTGGCATCTTTTCCCTGGAAATTCACACCCTGACGTCGAGCTAATTCCTCTTTTCTAATCGCTGTTTTTAAATCAGGAAAATCTTTGTACAACTGCTCCCAAGTTACTTTTCTAAGACGCTGTTGGGCCTGTTGTAGGGCTAGAGATGGTTTCTGGGTCTGTTTTAGGGCTTCATAGTAGTAGCTACTAAAGATCGCCGTTGCTCGGTCATCTACAGCCCAGAGGGAAGAGATCACTGTCCGCGCCCCGGCACAAAGAAAACCTGTCCCTAAGGTCAGCAGATCATCGGTGAGCTCCGGTTTACCTAGGTTGGTTTCGCAACAGGAAAGGAATACATGATTGAGATTCGGGTAGCGTTTCAGCATCAGGCTCCCCAGGCTAAAGTTGCCATCGCCTAATTTCAGGGCCGATTCGCGGGGATTACTGAGGTTTGACTCAGCATGGTGGGCAGAATGGATATTCTCGACGCGGGCCAAAAGGTCTTGATAGTTTTTCACGGTGACCTCTGCTTTTCCCCTAAGGTAATTTTCAGGCAGGACTGTTTCTAATTCTCTGAGCCGTTGGGCTTCAATGTGGGTAAATTTCAGGTCATCACTGGCATTTTCGACGATGCCATAGGTGATTTTTTCAGGTTTAGAGCGGTCATGGCAATATTTGAGGATCTGGCAACTGGGTAGCACACGGATTTGGAAATGATCCCCCAGGTAGGTCTCGTGGATGATGCTCTGGATTGTTTTTATCTTGGTTTTATCCTTGAGCTTAATGCGGGAATTATCCGGAGAGCTACTAGTCGCGGTCGTTTGGGCATCACCGAGGGGCAGGGCTGCGAAGGGAATATGGTGGAGGCCCTGATGGGGAATGATGATCAATTCCTGGATGCCTGTCAGGTGATCTTGGATGAGTTGCTCTAGCTTGAGGGCTTGGGCAATATTTTGCAGGTTTTGGCCCAGGTCAACCTGCCATTGCTGGTTATTTTCTTCCTGGTAGGGGAGCAGCCATTGTTCCGTCAGAAGTTCCTCCAGCTTGCCATAGGTCAGGTCTGGACAGCTATGAAGGCTAATCTCGGTTTCTTGCGCTCTCTGGCGAATGACAAAGATATGAGTTTCAGCGCCAGTATTGTAGATGCTGAGGATGGCGCTCTCTAGGTTGGGTAACAGGGCAGCAATCTCCCCAAAGGAAATCGCCTCCACCTGAATCTGTTGGGCAATCACAGGATCAGCTCGGCGAATGTCCCGCCAAAGGGTTTGTTTCTCTGTTTCTAGGACTTGGATTTGTTCAAGCCTTGCCTCTTGTTCTTCAGAGGAAAGATTTGTCTTACGGTGTGAACTAGATAATCGACCATCGCTTATTTCAGGAGAATCAGCTTGGCGGAGGTTGTAGAGTTGTCTTTCCAGGGCTTCGTAGCGGGTGAGGTAGTCCTGAATTTCTGGAGGGATTTCCGCATTGGCGTAAAGGTCATTGCTGGCGATCAGGTCTACCAGGCGACGACTGCGCCCCCGTTCGGCGTAGGTTATTGCCTCATCATAGTTTCTCAGGACAACATAAGCTTGGATGATGTTGTCATAGACCCTGATATTTTCAGCGATGATCTGTTGTTTATAGTCCTCATCAGTCGACCAACTGGTCAGTAATTCAATGCACTCAATTGCTGTTTGATAGGTTTCAATGGCTGCTGGCCAGCTTTCTTGTTGGAGATACAAATCACCTAATAAAGAGCTTGTACTTAAACAATCAAGGGGAAATCCATTTTTTGTCATCACAGTTAAGGCTTGTTGGTAATGGTAGATAGCCAGTTCGAGGTTCTCCCTTCTCTCCCCCTCTATTCGGTCACTGTAGGCACTAGCCAGGTTATTCTGGGTCCTTGCCCAATCCTCTGGATAGGCTTCTTCTGTACTGACGGTTAAAGCTTGTTGGTAGTGGTAGATAGCAAGTTCAAGGTTCTCCCTTCTCTCCCCCTCTATTCGGTCACTGTAGGCAAGAGCCAGGTTATTCTGGGTCCTTGCCCAATCCTCTGGATAGGCTTCTTTTGTATAAACCGTTAAAGCTTGTTGGTAGTGGTAGATAGCAAGTTCAAGGTTCTCCCTTCTCTCCCCCTCTATTCGGTTACTGTAGGCACTAGCCAGGTTATTCTGGGTCCTTGCCCAATCCTCTGGATAGGCTTCTTTTGTATAAACCGTTAAAGCTTGTTGGTAGTGGTAGATAGCAAGTTCAAGGTTCTCCCTTCTCTCCCCCTCTATCCGGTCACTGTAGGCACTAGCCAGGTTATTCTGGGTCCTTGCCCAATCCTCTGGATAGGCTTCTTTCGTTCTGACCGTTAAAGCTTGTTGGTAGTGGTAGATAGCAAGTTCAAGGTTCTCCCTTCTCTCCCCCTCTATTCGGTTTTTATAGGCAAGAGCCAGACGACAATGTATCGTTCCTGATATTTTTAAAGATTTAGTCCTTACAAATATTTTTAGGGATTTTTTATAACAATCAATAGATTTATTTTGATAATTAGCACCCTTATGCTGACTTAAGCTAGCCCAAGATGCAATACCCCAAAAAAGTCCCTCTAGCGCAACAGTATAAGCCCACCATTCACGTGAAATAGGTTTAAGCAATTTACTAAAGCAATGTAAAAGAAAGCATAAGAATAGGCTTGGAATTAAGATTATTCCCAATAAAAGACAAATGACTGTTAAAACAAATATGAATTTCTGAAACATTAGTTTGTTAATGAAAAGAATTTACTTAGAAACAAAGCTTGTGATTTTTTCTTAGATTAGATTCTGATACTTTCTGTAGATAAACTGATTTTGCATCAACATTACATGGGCAGCAATCCCAGCCAAACGCTCCACTTCCCGGCGAAAATCTTCGCCATGGTGCATATTCATCGCATGGGCTGCTTCATGGATAAAAACCTCCAAAGACTCTGGCCCCAAGGGATTACGCCATAGCTCGTCGTGGTCTAAAGCCAAAGTTAACACATTCTCACTACTCCAATGGGCCACGAATCGCTGTCTGCCCTCAGGGTTCACCGCCACCTTCCCCGTCACTCGCCGCAAGGGGAACGGATAACTATCCAGCAGCTGCTGACAAAACCACACGGCAAAATCTAAGCAGCGGTTCACATGGTCAATCCCTCCCTGGCGCTCGATCCACATTTGTCGGGGATCCTGCTCTGGTAAAGGCTGGGTCGGCACAAATCCACTGGCCGTTGCTTCCGCAGCCTTCTGTACCTCGTCTTTTTGGACGATCTCCCGCGCCGTGGGGATTAATTCCTTTAGCATCTCCCGGAAACCGCCGCTGGTCTGGCTGGTTTTTACAATCTCGATCCCCAACTCCCGGGCATCTTCATCAAATTGTCTGGCCCCTGTCTTCGGCACAGAGCGGGCAATATTTCCCCCAAAGGCCTTGGTGATGATCTGTTGTTTCACTGCCTGGTCACATTTTTTGCCGGCATTGCCCACCCAGTCTTGGCGCACAGTTTCAGAATCCATACTCTCCAACAGAATCGGTAAACAGGCCACATGAAGCTTGAGGGGATAGCCCGTCGCCACGGCATCGCGGTTAGGGTTCATGGGAACCCGCTGTTGGATATTGCAATGAAATGGGACTGTCCATTCCACTGGGGCTACGGGAATGCCCATCTCATAAATCATCGGTATTTCGTCGGCCTGGCTGTGAATTAAATGAATGCTTGTCTTGCGGCGGGGTTTCTTCCAGCTTTGAGCTTGGTAATCGTACACTTCTGTCGTGAGAGGGGTTGCGACGCGATACTGACTCGGGCGAGTCACTAGAGGGATGCCATTGAGCCGGAATTGGATTCCTTCTGGAATTAGAAACTGGCGGAAATAGTGATCCAATTTGAGCTTGGTTTCTGGGGGCCAGGCCATCTGCATTTTTACCAGGGTGCCGAGTTGAGAAGTTACACTAGGATTTTCCTGGGTCACTCGCTCCTGGCCATCATAGAGAAATTCAATCTGCTGGCCTTGGCTTTGGACAAGGGCATAGTCGGCCACACAAAGGGCTTCTTTAAACCCCCGACCAAAACGTCCCCGCTTGAGGTGACTATCGGTTTTGTGGGTGAGATAAACAACGCGCAAATCAGATAGACATTCAATGCCACCGCCATTGTCATGACATTCAACGAAGAATTTATTTTGCCCATAGCCATAATTCAGATCAATTTGACCGGGTTGCCCTTCAGGAATAGAGTCCAGGGCATTTTGTACTAATTCTTTGACGAGGTGTTCGGGGGGACGGGCAGCATTCATCGCGGCAAAGCCGTCGGTACTAATGGCGAGCCAGCCTTTGGATTGGGTCAGCATTGTCTTTCTTAATTTCCTTAAATCTAGGGTGTTAATGGAGTTAATTCAACCAATGGTTAAATGCATCTGTGATGCTTGGTGGTCTAGGGAAGTGACTCGGTCGTGGGAGGCAGCAGGAGTTGCTGTAAATAGATTTGCAGTTGGGGGAGCGTGAGATTATTGTTAAAGCTTCCTTTATGGGTCAGGGTAATCCCGCCAGTTTCTTCGGAGACCACAATCCCAACACAGCTACTCACTTGTTCTGAAATCCCCAGTGCTGCCAGGTGTCTTGTGCCGTAGCGACGGGGCAGGGGCTGACAGGAGAGGGGGAGGAGAGTCCCGGCAGCAATAATTTCTTGGCCCCGAATTTGGGTTGCACCATCATGGAGGGGTGAACTCGGTCTAAAGATACGCACCAAATTATCTTGGGTTAGAGGCAGCCTTAGGGGGACACCAGGCCTGAGGGCATCTTGCTCGGTTAGGGGAATCTGGCGCTCAATAATTAATAAGGCACCAATTTGATGCTGGGATAGGTAATCAATGGTTTGGATGAGGGTCTGGATGGTTGGGCTATGGCTTAAGGGCATATTTTCGGGCTTCGGCAAGGTCATCATCGGAAAAATGGATTATTTTTCAAGCTGCTAAGGTTATATCGGCGCTTATTCTGCTTTTATGCAATTTTTGGCGGTTCAGGCGGAATTTAGGTGATGGATTTTCACAAAAAACGAACGCATTGCATAAATCTGGGGGAAGCGGCGATTTAGTGACACGGGAATGTCTATCAATGGCGACCCATGTTTACTTTGCTAATTTGAGCTTGTCAGGAGCATAATTATGGCCACTGAATTAGATCGAGACGTTGCTCAGGCGATCGCCTTACTGAATGAAGCACCGGAAGAGGCACTCAATTTTTTTAATGACCTCTTACTACAAGGTCATCAGCAGGGTCTGGCTTTTTTCTACCGGGGCATTGGCCTATTTTTGACGCGGCGTTATCAGTCTGCCCTCCGGGACTTTGACAATGCTGCCCCATACTTTCAAGCATCAGGCTTTCATCGGCAACGGATGACTCGGGGTGGTGATCAACTCAATCTTGAGTTTTCCTGGGATCAACTCCTGCTCTACCGGGCTTCGTGTTTAAAGCCTCTAGGCGATTATCCAGCTTTTTACCAGCAGCGAGCCACCTACCATTGGCAGGCTGCTTTACAGGATCTTTCGGCAGCGATCCGTGGAGAACCCACCAATGCACAGTGGCTTTATGAACGGGCGATTGTCTACCATGCCCAAGAACGTAATGCTGATGCTATTCGGGATCTCACCAAGGCGATCGCCCTCCGACCTGATTTTGTGGTTGCTCTGACGAAGCGGGTGGCACTCTATGCTCAACGGGGAGATTATGCAACGGCCCGCCGCGATTATCATCAAGTATTGGCCTATGAGCCTGAAGCCGCCAACATCCAGAAAAGATTGGCGGACATTGAACAATTAGATCCGCATCACTCACTAGAGACTCCCAGAGTGATTTCACAGACTGCAACAACCGCCAGGGGAATTGGCCCGATTCCTTTTGAGATCTATGTTTCACCGCAATTACTCCGACAGCAAAACAATGCCTTACAAAGAAAGTCAAACGACCGTCATAGGGACTGAAGCGGTATGACAGAGGGGCGATCGCCGAATTGAGTCAAAGAAATTTTCCTCTTTTTGCATAAATTATTTTGGACTGACGATATTACAGTACAGCAAGCGTTTTGGAGGTCTTTTACCGGCTTATATTCTCTTACTCCCCATTAATTCCTTAGTTATCCTAAAAACTATGTTCTCCTCCACTGCCAACACTTACTAATACCCGACGCGATGGACGACCACACCCTCTGCACCCTCATTCTCAACATTTACCACTGCCATGCCACCAACCAACCCTATGACAATGCTGTAGAAACACTTGCTTATGGGCTTGACCAAATCCCCCGACTAAAAGCCTTTTTGGGCCCTGGTTACTCGCGCTACTACGAGCAAGCATTGTCGATGACCATGAAGGATGTCCAAAAAAATATCACCAAATTTTTTACAGACAAGGCCCAGGTCAAGTTCAGCCAACGGCAGCTTGATCAGCCAACTGATATAGAAATCGTTTCTAAAGCTTTTATCAACTGGGTTTCAATGATCCTCAAGCGGGATTGCCAGGATGAAAAGCGTAAACTAGATCGTCGTCGTGAGTCCGGCAAAGGATTTCAAGGCTCTATTAGTCTTGGCACGCCTATCGGTGAAGGGCAAACCCTCGAAGATTGTATTCCTGCTGATACAAATCCTATGCATACTCTCATCGACGCTGAAACTATCCGCGAAAATCAACGGAAATACCAAGAAATTCTCGTGTTATTACCGAAAAAACTAGCCTGTGCCTCCAAAAAATATTCTCAGTGCAATTGCTATGACATTTTTTATCGTCAAAATCTTCGGGAGCCCAAACAAACCTTTAAAGAAATTGCCCTAGAGCTTGGCATTTCCCAGGGAACAATCACTGGTCACTGGCACCGTAAATGCAAACCTCTCCTTGACGAGCTTCGTCAACATTATTGTTAACCCCCTTATTTTTATGAATACACCTCTTTTAGATGCCACAACTGGCCTTACTGTAACTTTTAAACCGGAACAACAATATCTAGCACGCCGTTATGCGGCCCAACAGCTGAGTGAAGCTCAAGCAGAGTCTGTTTATCTGGGAACCCTGGCCCGTACTGCAGTTCAGGATTTTCTCTCCGAGCTACATATCACCACGGAGCTGAGTACCAGCAACAGTGATCATCCTCTTCTACGCCAACTCAACCCCACGTTTGATTTAGAGTTACCTGATTTTGGCCCCCTTATTTGTATTCCTGTACAAGGTAAGGATCTAGCGGAGGGCGATCGCCTTCCGTTACCTTTCCAGGCAGCACCTGCCCTTGGTTATGTGGTGGTTCTGTTTTCTGGCGAAACGACTTCCTGTCGGCTCTATGGTTACCTCCCGACAGCAGACCTCGCTGAAGATGCCACTGATTTTTCTCTCAGCCAACTCCAGGACATTAAGCAACTCCAGGACTATCTCTACGGCTTAGAAGAATATCTGGAAATTTTGCCTGAACTGATGGCCACGGAAGTCTTTGTCTCTACCGCCGATGCCATTGTGATGCTGGAACGCCTTAAGGATTTACCCCTGCGCCAACGAAAAGTGGCATTGCTTCAGGCCTATCCCCAACTGGACGAAACGGCAAATCACTTCCTCGCGCAACTGAATACTCTCTGGGGGGATTTTGTCGCTCTGGGGGATTGGTTAAAGGATCAATGGCAGGGGGCTTGGGCCAATCTCCAGGACGAGTTCGCTACCCTGATGTACCCAGATCTTAACCTCAGTCTTGCGGGCCAAACGCGCTCTACCAGCGCCCCTGTGCATCAATCCCTCTGTCATGGCATCAGCATGCTGTCCTTAGGGGGTCAAGATTTGCGGGTGGTGATCCGTTGTCTCCCTAAGGACGAAAACTCCGTGGATATTGCCATTGAAGTCTATCCCCAAGAAGGAGCAGAAGCGCTCCCTGTGGGTCTTAGCCTCCGCTTGCTCGATGATACTGATGCGGTCTTATATGAGGAACGAGTGGATGAAGGCGATCGCCAACTGAGCCTTGAGTTAGAAGGAGAAACCGGAGAAGGTTTTCTTCTGGAGTTTTCCTTCAGCGATACCTTAGTCCAAAAATACTTTCAGATTTAGCCTACTGGGGAGGTGACAGCCTGTTGCCTCCCTACCTCCCCAATTGTCCCCTGGGTGATTACCTTGCATTCATTAACCTTGTTACAGAAATCAGCGCCATGATGTCCAAAACAGAGTACGAACAAAACCTCGATGCGAATCTGAACGAGTGGACGATTGATGAGCTGTCTGAGTACCTGGAGGAAAATTGTGAGGAAGCGGAGTTAGAGCTGATCTTTAGGGCGATTGAACTGCTCCAGGATGTTTTACAAAATTCCTTTGAGTTCGAGTCAGAAATTCACCTCAACCAAGCGCTCTTAAGGCTGAGTCAAAAGAATATTCATGATCTTTTCCAGTTCATTTTTAATGACCTGGAGCCACCTACAGAAACCCTTGAGGAGATTGAGGCGGCGGTGGCGATGGAGTTGCCGGATGTGGATGTTGAGTCAGTACAGCAATGGCTAATGTTCAAGATTGCGGTGGTCTTTGAGATGTTGCGGATGCCGTTGATTCTGCAGGAATTTGAAGCGGGCAAAATTAAATCACCGGAAGACTGGGCTGAAATCCAGTGGGATATCGCCTATGACTATTTTGACAATCTCGAGCAAAATAGACGCGAAATTACAGAAAGGGTCATTCACCATTACCAGGAAGCGTTAACAGTCTGGACAAAAGATTCCTATCCAGAAGATTGGGCAACAACCCAAAATGTCCTAGCTCTTGCCTACCTAGACCGGATAGAGGGGGAGCGACGAGAGAACATCGAACTCGCTATCTTCCACTGTCAACAAGCTTTAACGGTGAGGACTAAAGAAGCCTATCCGGAGGCTTGGGCAGCAACCCAAAATAACCTGGCTTCTGCCTACCGTAAGCGGATAGAGGGGGAGCGACGAGAGAACCTTGAACTTGCCATCTTCCACTATCAACAAGCCTTAACCATTGATACGAAAGAAACCTATCCAGAATATTGGGCAACAACCCAAAATAACCTGGCTCTTGCCTACCTAGACCGGATAGAGGGGGAGCGACGGGAGAACCTTGAACTCGCTATCTTCCACTACCAAGAAGCCTTAACCGTCAGTACGGAAGAAGCCTATCCAGAAGATTGGGCAACGACCCAGAATAACCTGGCTAGTGCCTATAGTGACCGGATAGAGGGGGACAGACGGGAGAACCTTGAACGCGCTATCTTTCATTACCAACAAGCCTTAACCGTGAGGACAAAAAATGACTATCCTCATGAGTGCTTAAACACCAGTTCTGGATTGGGCGATTTATACTTCCAACAAGCAAACTGGCAAGAAGCAATTAAAGCCTATCAAACGGCGATTGAATGTATTGAATTGTTGACCAGTTGGGCAACCGATGATGACTATAAACAACAAATTATTACTGAAAATATTGAAGTCTATGACAACATTATCCAAGCCTGCGTTGCCCTGGGGAAATATGATGAGGCAATTACCTACGCTGAGCGGGGCCGTAGTCGTCGCCTGGTGGATCTAATTGCCAGTAATGATCTCTATGCCGATGCAGAAATCCCTCCAGAAATTCAGGACTACCTCGCCCGTTACGAAGCCATAGAAAAACAACTCCATGACCTGCGTCAAGAAGATGATTCCCAGGGGAGCATGGAAAGACGATTCAGTCGCTTCCAGGAAACTAACCTCAGCTCAGAGGCAAGGGAAGAAAAACTAGAACAAATCCAAGCCCTAGCAGCAGAGAAACAAACCCTCTGGCGGGAAATTCGCCGCGCTGACCCTGTGATCGCCCAACAAATCCAGGTGGAGGCGATTTCCTTTGCGGAGATTGCTGCCTTGTTGCCAGGCCCAGAGAGTGCCATCCTCAGCATCTGCAATACCGGCGCCGAAACCCATATTTTTGTCATCCGCTATCCCGCAGCAACCCCAAAAAAATCAGGTCTATTTTCCCGGTTCCAGCAACCGAAGCAAGCCAAGCCGATAGTAACTCTCCACAGTTGTCTAGAGCTGACCTACGGCAAGCTGGAGGAACTCCTGACCGAACAGTGGTTAATCCCCTACCAGGAAAATAATCCCCAATGGCGGGCTAATCTGGGACACAACCTACAAAACATTGCCCAAGCCCTAAACCTAGAGCAACTGGTTCAAGACCACCTACAAGGCATTAAGGAGCTAATCATCATTCCCCACCTGGGCCTCCACCACATTCCCTTTGCTGCCCTGCCCCTCGGCGATGCCCAAGCAACGGTGACTAGCAACTCTCCGGATAATTCCCGCATTAAGCTCAAGGAAAAAACCAAGATCACAAAAATCCAGAGCATCATCCACAAAACCTACCTAGGTGATCAGTTCCAGATCCGGGTGCTGCCCAGTTGCCAGATCCTCAAATACTGCCATGACCGCCCCCAACCCCAGAAAATCACCTATGGCATCGTCGAAAATGCCAGTGATGACCTGAAATTTACCCACATTGAAGCCCAACGACTCAGAGAGTTAGAAACCGTCCTGCCTGAAAATTACCTCAGGGGCAAAGCAGAAGTTACCGTTAAAAACTATCAGGCCTTGCTAGAACGAGTTGAGAATATCCATTCCGCCCACCACGCCGAATCAAACCTCAGTAATCCGCGAGAATCGGCCCTGAAATTAGGCGATGGCAACTTTAGCCTGGGCAGTCTAATGCTAAAACGCTACCCAAATCTCAACCATGTGTTCCTTTCCTGTTGCGAAACCAACCTCGGTAAACCAGAGCTAACCGATGACCTACTGACCCTGGGGACAGGTTTTCTCTGTGCGGGTGCAAGAACGGTGATTTCCTCTCTCTGGGCGGTAGATGACCTCGCAACAGCAATTTTCACTAGCTACTACTATGAAGTCCTCAAAGAAACCCAAAAACCGGCGATCGCCCTACAACAAGCTCAACAGCGTCTTAGAAATGTGACTATTGCCGACCTGTGTCGTGACTTTCCGGAGCTGGCCCACCAGATCAACATAGGGAACCCCAACCAACAACCCTATATCGATCCCTTTTATTGGGCCGGTTTCATCTGCCAAGGCAGCTAAGCCATCATTGGTTTGGCTCTATCAGGGAAGTTTGTAAAGTTTTATTAAATTATTACTGCTTCAATGCCCTTAAACAGACGGTGCCATAACCTACGACTTTTCGTCACAGTGACGTAGCAACGCCAGATTAGCTGATATAGATCTCCCCTAGGGGGCTTTCCCTTTCCTGGAGAAGATCCTGTAGAATTAGAGAAATTTAAAAAAGATGAGGGTCAGCGGAATTCTGCTTCCACCGACCCATCGAAAAACTTTTTCCAGGGATTTTCGATGGGTACATTCTAGCAGCTTTTTTGCTGATTCTCCAACCCCCCCATCTGGAGAATAAAAAAATGACCGCCTTTGCCATGATTACCGCCGATAGTGACTGCCTCCTCAACCAAGTAAGTCGCTGCGCCGCCACCCTCTACAACTGGCTTCTACGCAAACGTCCCGCCGGTACAACCTTTGAAGTAGACCTCGATACTTTCCGCCACTGGACTGGCAAATTCCGCAAGAAACCCTATTGCTTCAAGTGGATCCGCCAGGCCGTGACCGAACTCGTAAACATTGGTCTCGTCAATATTCAGCGCCAGTACAACAGCAAAATCTACAAACTCGCCGCTTATCGTCCCGGGAATAAAACTTCCCAAATCGAGAACAAAACTTCCCAGTTTGGGAATAAAACTTCTCAAAAACGCGCCTCAAACCCTGATGCTGCCGTACCTTCTTATATAGATACTAAAGATTCAACAGATCAGGATTGTTCTGCTGTTCAATTAAAATTTTCTTTTTTGGATCCTCAGGCTACTGATGTACTGGAACAGAAAACTCAGTCTAGCCAAGGGGAAAATGTTAAAAACCATGAAGCTGGAAATGCAGTTACTGGTGAAACCCACAAGTTAGACCAAGAAAAAGAAAAAGCGACGGGCCAAAGTGTAGAATCAACAAGAAATGTTTGTGATCACGATAATGGGCTGGTGACTGAGAAATCGGCGATGATTGGGCCTAGGGAGCAAGGAGAGAGCCAATCAACTTCTAATTCTGGGAAAAGGGTTGAGTTTTCAACGGAATCAAGGGAATTGAGGCAAAAAGAGAAAGAGAAAGATAAGCGAACTCCAGTTCAGGAAGCTGGGAACGTTACAACTCAAGCCATTGAGGAAAAACAACTGCAGACGGAAGAAGCGGATAAAGCGGATGTGGTGGTAAATTCCCAAGCCAAGGCTCATTTGGAACGGCTTGATGATCTAGGGATTGTGTTGAATCCTTCTCTGGTGCGGTTAGTGAAGACGACGGCGGCAGAAATCATTGAGGGGGCGATCGCCGCCTATCAGCGGTATCGGCGTGACCACTATGTGAAAAATCCAGCGGGCTTTTTTGTCTATGCAGTCAAGAATGCAGTGGCAAATAATCACACGAGTGAAAGGGCGAATTTCTTCTACTGGTTTGAGGCGATGAAGAAGTTGGGGCGTTTGGGTTACTACGAAGAGGTGGATGGGGATTATCTGGTGCGGGATGGTATTCATTTGGTGTCCTGGCAAGTGCTAGTGGACCGGGGCTGGACTTGTGAGTATTTGCAGAAACGACTGCAGCGCTAACTTGGCTAATACTCTCGGTAAAGTAGATATTCACAATTGATCTTTAAAATCTGCTTTTCAGATCCCAAACACCAACCACACCACAAAAAACCATGGCGATTACTATTGCACTACCCGATGATCTTGCAGAACAATCCATCGCTCTTGCGCTCCACCTCGACCTTTCCTTGGAAGCTTTGACTGTTATGGCTCTTGAGGAAATCTTGGATAAGCATCGACGCCAGTCTCCGGCAGATTTAGATTTGGCGCAAAAAATGAAAATTGCCCAATGTGGTATCGAAAAATATCAGCAAGCCTTAATTGAGTTAGCCCGATGAAAGAACCGATTTGGTTAAATGCCGCAGATATTTATGGCATCCATCAAGCAGTGATTGCAGCATCAGGTGGACAGCCCGGTATTTTAGCTGCTGGGTCAATTATGGCAAGTTTGCATAAAGCGAAAAATGTTTTCTACTACTCCCAGAATCGAGATCTTTGTGATTTAGCGGCAGTCTATGCCTATGCCTTTACCAAAAATCATTGTTTTGTCGAAGCAAATGAGCGAGTGGCTTTGATCGTTGTCTATACGTTTTTAGCGATTAATGACGTTGAATTAAATGCGCTACCAGCAGAAGCTGCTAGTCTATTTCGGGAAATATCTATGGGCCAGGCTCCCCAGGTTACAGAAATCGAAAAAATATCTTGCTGGTTAAAACGTCATACCTAGTTCAAAGCCTGGAGATTGGTTGCGCTGGTTGGTTACCCATAACGTTATGGGTAATCGCGCTAATGACTCACTCATGTTCGGAGCCTAGAGCCTCTCAAGCTTGGATGATTCTCCTCTTTTGCCCAGGTCTCGAAAAAATAATTTTGCGACTTTATCCGAATCTGGAATGCCCTTTGCTCTTAGGGATTGAAGCGTTCAAAGTTTTTTATGTCGCACTCAATTCATTTCAGACCCACTCGTTTGGTGGAAACCCTCAGCGTTCCCCTCAGTTTGTTATTGCTGAAATCGGGACAGCCGTCTTGGGCAATGATTCCCCTCTGTATCTATGCCCTTCTATTCACTTCCCAAGGGCTACGGGCATTTCAACGGTTAAAACCTCGGTCTAAATTCCTTGCGGCCCTGACTGGGTTAGCGATGCTGGGTTTATGCATCAGTCCTCCGGTAATGGCGATCGAGTATTCGTTCTTACTCCAAGCCACTCAAACCGCGATGGAAACCTGTATTTTCAGTCAAATTGCAGGTTTAGCGGTATTGTCTGGGTTAATTTTTACGGCGATTCGGGGCAGTGTTGTCCTTGGTTTAGCGTTCGTTGCCTTTGAGGCATGGCAGGAAAAACGGAAACAGCAGGATTCCTCGGAACAAATCAAAACGATTGTCTACGCAATTGTTTCCATTGTCGTGGTGGGGGCAATTGAACCGCTCATCATGGGTAGTGGTTGTGGGGGCTAAACATCATGTCTGTGAAAAATACGAAGGTCAATAAATCTTTTCGTCGCCGCGCCAATTTCTTTATCTTCAGCCCTGAACACATTATCCCGTTTGGCTTGTCGCTGTTTTTTGGCTTTATCGTTGTCGGGGTTTGGTGCCAAGCAAATTTTATCTGGGTCATGGTTTATACCTGTGCGCCCTTCATTACTTGGCTGATTGTTGCGGGTCACTCTCCAGCAAGAACAGCGGCGAAATATCAGCAGCCGCCCCGCTGGCGTCGCGGTCGGGGGCGACATTCGATGTGGCTTAAACGGACGCCGACTGTGGCAGTTAGTCGGCAAGTTTCAATTCAGGAGGAACTACGGTAATGGGTTTAGCAACGGCAATTCAGGCTTTGCGGGGTTCTATGCCCACGGATTATTTGCCTGCAATTGAGAATTTTTTAGATCTCGTCAAAATTGTTTGTCTGCGAAAAGGGGGTCATGATGTCTGGGCGATCGCCAATACCCAGGGGGATTTAACTCAGTTTTCCTTCAGTGCCAGTTATCAGTGTATCCATAGCAATGAAGCCCACGAGCCTTCCATGGCGGGTTTACTATCGGTGCTGAAAGGTTTAGCGGAGCAGGAAAAGCTCACTTTTTCGACGCAGGTGAATTCTCATTTTGAGGCTTCCCCAGCGGAGCATTTACCGAATCCAGCGGCACAATTACTTTGGCTGAACAAGGATAGTACGCGCCGCAGTCTCGCCCACAGCAAACAACGCAAGCAAATTACCTATCGCATTGATAGTACGTTTACGGTCGATGGGTCAGCAGTGGATTCGGATAATGGGGTCGAAAAGTTTTTCTCCAAGGTGATTCGCCGCTGGGAAGCTCTGTTCACCGATGTGGAATATGAGCGGGAATACGACCAGTTGTTGACGCTATTTCAGTCTGCTTACCGGGCGGGGATTGAGTTTGAGAAAACCCTCTATGCCACGCTGAAACTAGATCAGGCGCAACTCTATGATGGCGATCGCCTCTGGGAGATGCTCAATCAAGCGATCGGCGGTGATTCGACATTACCCTACTATTTATTTGTCGATCTCGATGACCCCCATCCCGAAATTCAGGAGTTTAAGCGCACGGGTGAAAGTCTGACGGGAGAACCCTTGTCATTGTTGTCACAGCTTTTTACCGACGAGAATTTTCCCCGGACACACCAAGAACACCTCTGGCTTCCTGCACGGCAACAATATTGTGCGATTCTGGGTTTTGAGGATTTACCCGACGAGTTCACTTCACCAGAACATAAATATCGTTGGCTCTGGGATTGCCTGATTTCCCTAGATCTCAGCGATTATGACCTGATTACCCAATACAGTTATGCCTCGGTGGATGGGGTACGCAAATCCCTACAAAATTACACCAAACAACAGCTCCGCACCTCCAACAAAAATGGGCAGGCAGACCAAACGGCGGTGGTTACCTCCGAGGAGGCGATGGAGGCGCAACGGCTGATTCAGCAAGGGGATTATCCGGTTTATGTGGGCGTAGCAATCCTCGTCTATGCCCCTAATTTAGATATTCTCCGCGACAAATTAACCTTGATTCGGAAAGGCTTTAATCGCCCCACTCGCCTGTTTCAGGAGCGGGATTATGTCTGGCGGATTTGGCTGCAAACCTTGCCCATCAAGCTGGAATTGTTGTGGCGTTGTGCGGGTTTTGTGACGGGTGATTATCGGCTTTCCATCAATGCTTCGGCGGCGTTGGGCTTAGTCAACCTCACGGGCATCGTCAATCAGGCGGAGACAGGCACGGAATTTATCAGTATTCAGGGAGGCGTACCGTTTCGCGCCAGTCTGGAGGATGAATTTGGCAGTCCGCGCCACGGGGTCGTCTACGGCAGAACGGCTTCGGGTAAGTCAGTTCTGGTGGGCGATATGCTCGTGGAAGCAGCGTTTACAGGGGCGCAGATTACCTCCATGGATTTGGTCGTACCGTCTGAAACTGAGTCTTTAGAGGAGTCCCAGAAGACTTCCTCTACCTATTCGGCGTTGATTAAATTTCTTGGTGGCACGGAGTTTGATCCTTCCCGTGAAGCATCCAATATTTTAGAATTGCCAGATTTTTCTAACTTTTCGCCCCAAACTCAACTGGAGCGACGGGAGGCGTTTGTGGAATCTATTGAGGCAATGTTGCAAGCCTTGGTGCTGGATGGGGTTACTGATTCGGGTTTAGCCACGCAGGTTGAGTTTATTCTCACGACGGCGATCGCCCGTTTTTATCGTGATCCCGAAATTCTTGACCGCATTGCCCAGGCTCAAAAACAGGGAATTCATTCTGCGGCATGGCAAGCCTATCCGACTCTCCAAGATTTCTACGAGCGGATCAATTATTCACTAGTGCAAAACGACGACGAGGGGCAACGGCAGGCGGTTAATTTCATCCGTTCCGCCCTGATGAGTTGGATTGAAGGGGCAATGGGTAAGCAGATCGCCCAACCTTCTAGCGTTGATTTTTTCCGCACACCCTACCTGCAATTTTCCTGCCTCAAACCCAGTTCTGAGAAAAAAGCACGGGTTTTGGGACTGATGATTTGCAATATCGCCCAACGGCGCGCCCTGCAATGTTCCCGCTCTATTTTTTACATTGATGAGGCTTCTATCTGGCTCGAATATGCCGGTCTAGCAAGATATGTCGGTGTGCAAATGGCAACGGCGCGAAAGTCTGGTTTGACGGTTATTTTAACCACTCAAGATCCAGTGATCATCGAAACCAATGCCGCCAGTGCCAAGATGCGTACCAATCTTTCCTTGCGCATTACAGGACGAATCAACGGCGATGACATTGACCATTACCAACGCATCCATCGCACGCCTGAAGCCATCATCAGCGAAAACGTTGCCAGTACCTTTAAGGCCGACCCCCGTCGCGGTACTTCCCAATGGCTAGTCGATGGCGATCGCCGTTATACCCACGGACGCTATTTTGCCAGTCCGATTCTCGTCGGTTTACTCGCCAACAACAAAGCCCAAGTCACCGCCCGCGATCGCTTCTTTGAACAATACCCTAACCCCCTCGAAGCCGCTGCCCGCTGGGGCGCCCACTTCCAAACCTGTATGCAACAGGGCAAACCCTTAGAGGATTTTTAACCATGAAAAACCGCACCAAAAAACTATTGATCATCATTCCCCTTTCCACGAGCATCATCCTCATTTCCACCGCTAAAAGCGAAGCCTCAGCCCTCGACATTCTCAGAAACACTTGGAACCAAACTACCCAAATTATTTCTGGTGCCTTTGAAACCTATGTCGGCAGCCATGTTGAAGACTTCCTTCAAGTCTATGTACCCCAAGGGATCGAGGCGATCTCAGGCGCATTAGGCTTGCCAGATCCCAGCGGTATTTTTGCAGAGATTCGTGACCAAGCCACCCTCAATCAAACTGATATTAACGACATTGCAGAAGGCATTTTAAGACAAGCCGAAGTCGCTGCCGGTACTTCTAGTACCCTTGGAGAAATTGTTTTTTCTGCTGAAGGCCAACAGAATACCGAACAATTGTCAGCAACTTCAACACAAATCTCTAGCACCTCCGGCGATCTAGCAGCCCAATGCCAAACCCTGAATATCACCCAGGAAGTGATGAAATGTATGACGCTCCAGATGGCGAATGAAACCCAGCTTTCCCGGATCCAAATCGAGCAAAACCAGCAGATTCTTCAACAACTTGCTGCGAATAATATTGCCCAAGCTAATGTTCTCAAAACCATGGCCCGTGCAGAACGCACCCAGCAAGCTGAACAGGATCGCGCTGCCAATCAGATTCTCCGTGAGGTGCAGTTTAATAATGCTTTAGTTGATGATCTTTGAGCTAACTTTCTTTTATTAAAAACACACGAATAATATTCAATAGGGAGTGGCTTTTTCTGTTCCCTATTTTTATGATTCTGCGAATCGTTGGATTAGCCCCATAACCACATCTTCCCGTTCATAGCTTGATGTCGGTAAAAAACAGAGCATAGCTTCTTCTAAATCTTCTTGATTTTCACGAAACTAATTTTTTAAAAATGCAGACACATCTGCTTCCGCCGTTGCCAATTGCGCCATTAAAATGTCATAGCCATCTAGCAAAATTACGATATCTTCAATATCCTTAGAATATCGAAAATTTTGACCCCGCCCAAGAAAAGCCTCAACTTTACTCGCTAATAAATAGGAGGAAAAATGGCGATCGCCCGACCATTTGGTAATGTATAGGATATTTTGTGCTGAATTCCAGCCTGATACCAACGGTTACTAAAACCTAGAATCCCTGCATCACAGGGCATAATATCCACGATTAAATCTTGATATAACCAACGGCACAACGGTGCATCAGGTTCCATACATTCTTCCAAGCCCAAAGCCCTGAGGCGATCTGCCAAAGCATAATATTCCGCACGAGAAGCAATTTCCACGACACAATCTACATCCATTGTCGGACGCACTTCATCCCACAATATTTAATCTAAATACAGAGCAATAGTTGCACCACCTGTAAAGACAAATTGCTCCGGAATGTGAGATAAAATAGCAGCGACTTTTTCTAAATTCTTAATCTGCGGATTAGACATATAATCTTTTACTCAACTCCATTGATGCTAATTCCTGTTCTCTAATCTTTCCTATCCGTAAACTATCAACAAGACACAGCAATTCATATAATCGATAATTTTCCTCATTTTCCACCACTTCTGGCACAGATTTATACAGGGGAGTTATCCTTTGACCTTTAATTTTTCCCTTCGCTGAAGCCCACACATAAGGATTTTTCTCCTCTATCATTAACAATTTTTTTAATGGTTCGGCTGAATGAGCGGTAGGAATTCCACGTGTGATTGCTCCAGCTTCTGCAGGAAAAGCATACTTTAAACCATGCACTAAAAATTCCTCTAATGCTCCTTTTAAAATTCTTCTTTTGTTTTGATTATATAGATGACTCAGTTCACAACGTTGTAAGGCTTCATGGACGGTTGAGGCACTCATTTTTAGACTTTTTGCTAATTCGCTATATGTCCATGTTGTACCTAAGCAGTGAACTTGAAGTAAGATCACGATGTCTTGGGGTTTTAGCATTTATTTTTTTCTTCTCGTGACCTTTATTCTATATTCGCAAATTCCGAATAGGCAAGGTTAAAAGTTAATTTCTTCGTGGGCTGGGGCGGGAATAGTTGGGTTGACCATCAGTTCCCGCAGTAAATCCCGCTCTGGATGAGTCTTGAGCAGTGCCTGTATGGCTTCATCATTCAAAATTTCTTGCATTTCTGAGAGTTTCAATGAAGCTGCTGATAGTTTGCCTTGGATATGGACATTTTGAGAACGGGTAGCTCTGGCATAGGCGTAATCAAGTCGAGATTGGCAGGATTGCAGATTGCTCACCAGTTTGCTCAGGGCAGTGGCGAGGACAGCTTGGTTGAGTTCGTGGACGGTTTTTTGTTGATCATGCATGGGTTTTTTAGAGTTTTAAAGTTTTTGGTGATGGTGTTGTTCACTGGAGACTTTTGCCGGCATGGGTTGGGACTGTTCTCTGGTGAAAAGTTGTTCAGCGGTGGCAAGAATTTTTTGCAGGTAGGCTTGGGTTGATTGGGGCTGAATTTTATGAATATCCCGCAGGGCTGGATCGCCTTGTAATAGAGTCGCGGCGAGTTCTTGTACTTGCAATCCTTTCTGTAAGCCTCTTTGGGCGACAGTTTGGAGAAAAGTTGCGGGGTGTTGGCGGTCTAAGTCCGTTGCGAGCTGCTCAAAGGTAGCGACACGGCGATCTTCTTGCATGGCGCAGTGGATGGCTTCACTCAGGGGTTGGCCGGCTTTAAATTGTTCGGCGATCGCCTGAATGCCTTGTAGATAATTGGCGGCTTTATCGATACAGCGGGCGTGAGCATACCATTGCCGTAATGCAGTCACGGACTGCTGAAAAGCGGCAAAATCATTTTCCATCGCAGTGACAGCCTTCTCCTGTAAGGGTTTTGTTGTAACCTCCTGAATTCGTTGCAAATACGCTGGGGATTTGGCGATCGCCCTTGCCACCGTGCCCCAATTTTCCGGACTGACGACCAAATCTCTCGGACTTGATGGGGCACTATTCTGAAGCGGTGGGTCAGATTTTAGAGCAGGCTGTTCTTGTGGGTATGCAATTTTTTCTGGAGTTTTTGTTGGTTCTGAGACGACGATCTCTTCCTCTCGCCCTGGAACGAAATCCTGCCGACTGGCTTGCATAACTTCCGCCCAGCCCTGTGCCAAAAGATTCCCAGAAAATAATTCAGCAAAACGATAATCTTTATTTCGCAGTTCACCCCCAGTCAAAGGGTTATAACTCGCCGTTTCCAGTAATGATAAATTTCCCCGCTGACCAATCTGAAACACCATTTCGGCGTCAATATAGTGATCCCCATTCAATTCAGCGTAATGGCTTAAATAAAACTGTTCACCGTGCCGTTCAATCACAAAAGGTAAATAACCATCCTGTTCAAACCGCTGATGGAAACTCTCCCCTGCCAGCACCAGTGCCGCAAATCCTGATTTATGCAGAAGTTGGGCGATATGTTTCGCTGCCTTACTCCCCTGCTTTTCCGACGACAGAATACCTTGGGTTTTGGCTCTTGAGGACTGCACCGGCGCAGTATATTCAGCAATTGTAGTCATAGGTATAGGTTCAACGGACTTGGGCAGTGGTGGAGTGGCTATTGCGGCAGGTGGAGCATTGAAAATTTGCAATTGTTCCGTGGCTTCAGGCTGAACTGGAGTCGTTACCATCTGCTGTAAAGTCGGCAAAGATTGTCCTAAATGTTCCCTTAATAATTCTTTGTAGCTGGGATCATGGACGGCCAATTTCACCTTTAATGCCTCCATCAAAACCTGTACAACTGCCTCTAAATCCTTGGGTTGTACTCGCATTTCCATGCGGCCACCCACGGAATAAAACTCCTCCTGTGCAGCTTGGAGTAAAGCTTCATTGAGAAAATATTTGCCCCCACGACTCGTTGCTTCTGGAACCTGCACCACATAATATTCTGGGGGTTTGCCAGTGAGCCTGGCATTGCCATTGGCTTTGATCGCTAAATCTAACTCCAAAGATTCCACCACACCCCGGTTATGACTCCATTCCGTCAGGAAAAGACTCACCTGTTCTGGGTTTTCAAAAGATACAGGTTGTTGCTGGAGCTGTTCGACGATATCGAAGTCCTGGTGCATCAACAGTCCCTGTCGGGTTTGCCCCTGCTGGTCGGTGAAGTTCACAAACTTACCCTTGGGAAATTTTTCGTAAGCTTTCAGTAAATTTCCCGTGAATACCTGCATTTCCGTCCGCTGTGCCTGTTGTAGACGATCAAATTCGCCGTAGATATTCCGGTCTGAATCCGCTGGATTGAGGGTAATACTAGAGGCCCGTCCGGTATTGATTTTAGAAAAAGGTAAAGAAAGCCGTTTCCCTTCGAGGCTGATAATTTGCATTGTCCAGTTGGTGGGGGCACTAGGACTACCGATCATGCGACTTTTTTGAGTAATGTCTATCACCACACCGGAGGAAATTTTTACACCTTCCAAACCAAGGCTAAAAAACTGAACGGGTTCTCCCACTGGAAATTGCTCAATGATCTTCTGAACAGCATCCCACTGTTGATCGAGTTTTTCCTGGGTTTTTTCTAGAGTTGCCGCAGATCTGAGTTGGGACAATACCCGCTCTCGGTAGGCGGTCATCGCCGTTTGGAGGGTTTGGAGTTTGACCTGACCCTCTTGTTGGGCGATCGCCTGAATTGCTCCAAGATCATTTTCTTCAATGGATTTCACCTTGGGTTGTTCGAGATTTTCTCGCACCAAGTTCATTACCTGTAATTGGGAAGGGGGTTTATTGATTACCTTGGCATCGACCACCTCCAGCACCACAGTTCCAGTAAATTCGCTGACTACATTGGCATCCGCTGGCACAACTTCCATCATTGCCACAGTGCGGGCATCGAGGTCGAGTTTATCCGCCGCAAGAATGTTCTCCCCCATCGCCTCTTTTTGTTTGATCAGGGCTTCAGTTTCGGTTTCGATGATGCCGTAAAGTTCTTCTTGGTCTGACAAAGGTAAAAGGGGGATACGTCCTGTCACCCGTTGGATGAGGGCAGTATCTCCGTCTAAACTGCCCCGTGTCGGGTAGGACAACATGGCATCGAGTTCTGGATTTTCCTCCAATAATTCGGTGATTACCTCCTCTCCAGCGGTATTCATGAAATCAATCACGTTGCCCACGCTCAAGGCAGAATCCCGTCCGCCGGTGGTATTGGCATTGAGGGATGCCATTTTTTTCGCCAAGATTGCCCCCAAGCGTTTCTCGGCGGGAACATCTGCCATCACCAGGGTGAATTTTGGCTCGATCACCTGCCCAAAACGGTTTGCCCGTCCCAACATTTGCATCATCTGGTTAATATCCCGCTCAGCCTGGGCGACGATCATGTGTCGGGGGCGTTGGTCAGTAAATTTCTCAGAGGCATGGAGGCTAATCCCCGTCGCACCACTGCGGTTTAAGATGACGACATCTAATTGCCCACTGTTAAAGCGATTGACAATATCAATTTTGGCTTGGGGGCTGGTGTCCTTGGCGGAACGGAGGACATAGGTCATGCCTGAATCGTTGTACTGGAGAATGCTGCTGCGTCCTGTAATTTCATCAACGCGATAACCCTCCTGGGCTAAACGGTATTTCATGTAATCGATGGAACTGAGGGGGATTTTCGTAAAATCAGCATTGGCAAGGATTTCCTTGGCTTCTTCAAAGGCGGCGATCGCCTCTTCACCCAATTGGTCAGCGGTCATGGGCATTCGAGTACGCTTGCCGAGATAGTCGGTAATAATGACATCGCGGGAACGTTCGAGATAACGGTTTAGAACATCGCCAAAGGTAATTTCAATCGCTTCCCCTGCCTCGATGCCTTGGTCTTTGGCATAACTGCCGATGAAGCTATCCATGGTATTGGACAGGGCAATTAAAGGTTTTTCACCTCGTTCTAGGGCGGCGATCGCCTCTTGGACAGTGGCCTCTGCTTTTTGGGAAAGTAATCCCTGTTCAATAGCATTGTGCATGAGGGAAGTGAAATTTACCGACTGCACACTAGCCTGCCCAATGGAATTATCCTCGCTAAGACTCTTCGCTTCTGCCCTCACCTCCTTGCGCAATTCTTTCATTGCCTTGGCTTTGGTCGCATCAAAGCGATCAATAGCTCGCATCACGGCGGAAATATTGTCGGCAACGTCTTGATCTACAGGAACAGTCTTGGCATCGAAACTAATATTGTCGAAACTCCGTTCCCGTCGCAGCATATTGCCCGCACGGACAAACTGGGTTGCCATCATCTGCTGGAGGGGAATTCCTCCCGCTTTTAGGGTATTTTCCAGGCGATACATACTATCTACTGCATGGATTGCATCGGTTCTCCGGGCATACAAATCCATCACAGCAGGATTTTTAGTGGCAGTGGCGGACATAAACATCGCGCCTGCACTGAGATCTACCAATTCCCGGACAAATTCAGCACGATTGGGAGCCTGTCCGGTTTTCCATGTTTCGGACTGACCCCCACCGGCTTCGTGGGCTTCGTCAAAAATAAAGACTGAACGGTGGGCGATCGCCCGCAAAAATTCTCGGCGATAGGGTTCCTGATTATTGACCGTTTGTAACTGATTGTAGGTCGTAAATACTACACCATAATTGCCAAGATGCAACCGTTGGGCGATCTGGAACATCTCTGCTTCCTGACTCGCCTTATTTCCGGTGGTCAACACTGTGCCATTTTTTAGGATCAGCTTCTCATTGTTATTGGTCATAAAAGGCGTCATTCCACCCTGCCCAATATCCGCCAAGTCCTCCAACATTGCGGCATAGAGATTGGGCTTTTGGGTGACAAACACAGGAATATGGCCCTGTCGCTGGGCATCAATGATATTGGCAGCACCAAATCGACCCTTACCATTTCCCGTCTGGTCGCCGTTAAGAAAAATTTTCCCCTGATCCTTCTGGACAAAAGCCAAGGCAAGGGAATCAATCTGCTCGGCGTACAACACCTCAAACATCACTGATTTGGAGGGATAGCCTAATCGCTGACAAACAAAATCGTCAATATTGCCATGGACTGCTTCAAAAACATCAAGAGCTTTCTGGGCTGCCACCGCCATGTTTGTTGGAATAAGAGTTTGCGGCGATCGCCCTTGACTACGGGGTTGATAAGGAATGTTAAATTCTTCACTCATGGTGGTTTCTTCATTTATGGGAAAGGAGTTCTGAGTTCCGACAGAAATTGCGATATTGTCACTGCGTCGTGCTGTGCCATCTGATTGGGATCCGGCTTTAATTCCGTTAGGGAGACGGGAAACTCGATTGCCCAGTTGGTTATCTGCCACCAATTCCGCCATGTCGAATTGAATTCCACCAGATTCACCGCCCAGTTCATCAACCAATCGCCGATTTCGTCGGTGTCCTCTTTCTGATAGAGCAAAGGAGCCATCAAATACGGATTGAGTTGCTGTAATGTCTCCTCTAATTCCTCCTGTAAGCTCTTCAACTGTCCGGTCTGTTCCAGCCATTGGCGGCACATCCACTCGACCCGCACTTTCATCAATTCGAGGTACGTCTGAAAGTCGAGAGTGCTTAGGTTCGCTGGAATTCGTACCATAAATAACGCCTGATCCCCCTCTGTTTTTGGGATCCAGACGCGGTCGGTGGTTTGGTATTCGTTGTAACTCGGCAATTGGATTGCGTTGGAGATAGTCATGGAGAAATCCTCGTAATTGATTAAAACTGGTATAAATTCGGGGCGGTTCTACGGCGGGTAAAGGTCGTTGAGATTGCCCCCGCCCAGCGATTTGGATAATATCGATTGCCCAACCGGCCCCCTGTTTCCGGTATAGATCACCACTAATGGTGAAGTGATCAATGACGTTATACTGCTGCTGTAATACATAAAAAAAGCGTCGAGTTTCCAGACTGTTATAGGCTTCGGCCCGTTCCGATGTCGTGGTTTCTGGTTTCCCTCCCAAAATCAAAACTGCTCTACCATCGTTTTTCATCGCCTGCAACGCCTGGAGGGCGATCGCCTGATCAATTTGGCTTGTTGTTCCCATCTCTCCAGCGAGGCGAAATCGCTTCCCCTTCACCCGACCAAACGGCGGATTCATGATCACCACATCATGGAATTGGTTCGGCAGATATGCCGTTGCATCCTGTTCCGTCACTGTGAACCCTTGGCTACGGAGTTGATTAGCTCGATCTGGATTCAGTTCATTAACAGTGCAATTTTCTGGTGCTGCCCCTAGCAATAATGCTCCGTTTCCTGCGGTCGGTTCATAGATTTTTGCGGTTGGATTAATGCCCGCCAAAGTCGAGGCTAAATAAGCGATGGGTAAAGCCGTACTATAAGCTTGCTGTCTGACGCTTGTTGATGACCGTACCCCTAAACGCGGTTGGCGATCGTACAAATCTACCAGTAAGTCAAATGCCTCTAGTGGCTTTTTTTCAGACGCTATTTCCCGTGCTGCGGTCACCAATGATAATTCCAGTACTTCATCAATGATTTTTGCAGTTTGACTCCCCGGCTCAATGGCGATCCCTAATTCCGCTTGAATAGCTTTTCTTGCTGCTGTGATTGAATCAAATTTGCCTCCTCGCTGCCACAAATTTGTCAAATAGTTTCTTAGCTGTATCCGTTCTAGATCTGTTTCTGTCACATTTTGACCTTAGATCTGCCGCCATACCTTAACGAACGTTTTTTGCTGTGCCACTAGAATTTAATTTCTTCTACAGAATCTTTAGCGGTGATACTTTCATCGATAGTGGCGTATTCTAGATGTTTATGCTAAGCATAAAACATTAGTTTTCCTATCTCGTTTTCTTTAGTTAGATAATACCTCTTTATTTACGATTAATCTCATATTCCTGGCATTTTAATACTGTGTCATTAATCTGCTTGGACAATTCGTAAAATCACAGTATCGATCATCGTAATTTCGTAAGATTGTATGCGCTCATTTTTTTGTTCCCTATTCTTATGGGATTTTATATTTTTTTTACATTGAGCTACATTCTTAGGGCTCGAGATCTATTCTTAACATTTTTTAAGATTTAAAATTAATTCTTGTTCTTTTGTGTGCACTGAGACTTTTTTTCAAAAAGGTTCCAAAAATCTATTTTTTACGCTAAATTCTATTTATTCAATGTCTCGAACAGCATTACTCTGTTTTTGAGATTCTTGATTTAGTACTCAAACTCATAGAGGACAACAATATTCTTTTACAATTCTTTGAAAATAAAGTCTTTTCTTCGATTTGGTTCTTTACCTTGTCTTAATCTCAACTCTTTATTTTCTGTTTATCCCGCAACACAAAGACTCCCATCCATATAGCCTCGAAAACTTCTGGATAAGAGCCTTTATCTCGGCAAATTAAATACAAGTACTTCATTTGCCCGTTTTCATTATACTCGATTAACGGGCGAAGTCCTTGAATTGCCATGCAATTTTAGGAATCTTTTCATGTCTTCTTTTGCTCTTAAATCTGATCCTGCGCACCTTTCTCTCTCCTGGGAATCTACCTGTCAACTCCTTCAAGATGTTAAGCAACCCCATACTCGCCAGCGAGCCCTGGATCTTCTTCTCCAAGCCCATGCCGACGATATTGCTGCCATGTGTCGCTCGACTGCTTGGGCCAGGCAATGGGGTTTTGAGGATGCTTACCAAGAGGCGGTTACTCACTTTTTTGAAACGGCTCTTCGCACTGATGATCCGGCTGAATTAACTTCCTATTGGAACCTCCGTAATGCTGTCAGGACTGGAGCTGCCCGTAATCTTTATCCAATTTCTGTCACGCCCCACTTTGCCCAAAAGTTACAGTCTTACTCTTTTTTCCGAGAGCTTGAGTTTGTTTCTACATCCCATTTTTCAGCTCCTGATTTTGATGAGTATGGCTGGCAATTTCTACAAGCTTTATGTCAACCATTTTTAACAAAACGTCAACAATCTATTTTGACTTTTCTTTGTCAAATTCCTGGAGAAGTTCCCACTATTTTAGAATTAGCCGACTATTTAGAACTCTCTAAGGCTAGTGCACAACGGGCTTGGAATTATTTTCAACGAGCTTTTAAAATTAATTCTGATTTAGTTCAACTTTTACACCGTTTTATTGACTTTGATTTTCTTCAGACCTATTTTCCGAAACTTACACTTTCTTTAGAGCAATGTCAGCAAGATCAGGATTCAAAGATTCGCTTTAAGCAGTTTTTGAAGTTTCGCTCACCTCTGAGATATTTCGCTCTCCAGTGCGCACAACCTCTTGTTGATTTTAATGGCCTTTTATCCTCATGGCTTCCGTTTGATTCTGGGCTTGGATTTCAGACTATTTATTCTCGTTTATCAAAAGGAAAATTTTCTTTTCAAAAACTCAATATAAATAATCTACTCAAGGAGCTATCTTGTGAGCATGAGCATGGCTTTCATTTGTCTTTAATTCGGATTGTCACTTCTCTTCAAGCTAAATTATCTTTGCCTAATTTTCCGAATTTACTACCTTGTTTCTTTAGAAAAGCGAGTAGCATATTTTATTCTTTTAATCTTTTAGATAATTTCATTTACTCACTATTTTGCTCCCCAGATTGGTGCCCACATCGAGGTTTCTTATTTATTAATTTATATCGACAATTTTTGATTCATTTGCAGACTCTTTCGAGGCGGGCAAGAGGAAGTCCTTTTTGTTGGATTACATCTTTTTAATGTGTTTTTCTTGTTCTTACTGTTATTGGTTTTTTATCTTTTGAGATGAAAATAGTTTTGCATGTTTTTAACGCTTCATCAAACAATTTATCACGCTATTCAACTGCATTGTCTTGATTGTTTTCGTTGGATGCCTTCTGTGTGGCTGCGGCTTTATTGTCGACTGTGTTGGCTCCTGCAGTGGGCTTTTTTGGGTCTGTTGATGGTTTTGAGCTGCCGTCCTCTTCCGCTTCTGGCTCAGTCTGGGGTTCCTTTTCCGGCGGGCACTGATGGAATTGCTGGGGATGCCACCCTTGATTCGCAGATTTGGATTAGTGATATTGCTGGTTCCTTTGATACGCTTTGGGAAACTTATCTCTCCCTTGATTCGCCTTACTTTGCGATTTTACTTCAGGCGACTTCTTACATCGTTGCAGTTGGCTTTATGTTCTGGGCGATCGCCGCTGTTTATAAGTGGCAGGCTGCTAGTTACAAACAGTTTCCCTGGCAAATGATCTACACCCCCCTCGTAGTGGTTTTGCTTTTTACCAATGGAGGTCAACTTACTTTATTGGGTCTACAGGCATACAAAAATTTGGTCTATGGGGCGAACAATTATCTCCTCTCTCAGACCTACAACGGGGTCGCTGGGCGGGATTTAATTAAGAATGCCAATCTTCAGCAGGGTCTTAATCAAACCTATCAGCAAAAACGAGAATCTTGTTTCTCTCTCAGTGGTTTAGAGCAGGAACAATGCCTTGCAGAGATTGATGCAGAGATGGATACTGCAGCGGCAGAATTGGGGGCTGAGTCTACTTCAGATTGGTCGTTTCTTAATCCAGTTGGTCGCTTTTTCAATGATTTTACCCAGTTGGTGGTGACGGGTTTCCTCAGTTTTGTCGCAGGCACATTCCACATCATCATGGCCTATGCTCTCGCGGTTTGGGCTTCTTCTGCACCTCTCTGGATTGCCATCTCCCTCTACCCAGCAGCAAAAAGTGGTCTGCAAATTTTTATCAGTGGGCTGTTTGCAGGGATGTTGAGTATCTGGATGTTCACCATCCTCCAAATTGCCCTCGCCAGTCAACAGAGTACAGCCCTTGGTTTTCATGGTTTGCTCTACCCGTTTTTGGGGGGATTAGTTAATCCTTTCCTTGCCCTTTTTGCGGGCAGTATGGGCTTTTCTGCTGTTTTTGCGGCAGCAGGGGCGGCTTTCACCACGAGTCTCAAAGTTGTTCATCGGGGGAAACGATAATGAAACTGCTACCCCAACGTTCTCCTAATTTTCTGCCCCTCTGCGTGGTTGCTGGTCTCATTTTGGGCGGCTTGAATCTCTTGATGAGTCTCGGCGTGATTGGCACGGTGATTAGCCTTCTGAATAAACCTGCACCAAGATTGGTTGAAACGGCTGATGGGCTAACGCGCCACGTGGTCGCCCTTGACCATGCTGAACCAACCCCGGAATCGATTCGTCAGTTCGTGGCTTCGACCCTCTATAGCCTCTATGATTGGCGTGGCATTCTTCCCCCTGATGCACCGGAGGATCTGGGTTCGCCTCAGCCTGACCTTGGTGTGCTGATTTCTACTGGTAATGGCGAGTTGAAAATTACAACAGCGACCTGGCGGGCTGGGTTTCGGCTTAGTGATGGGATTCGCAAGGATATTCTCACGCAGATTGCACTTTTGACGCCCCAGGATATTTTTACGACGCAACCCCGCACCCAGACAGCAATGACTTCTCCGGTGATTGGCGTGCCCCAAAAGGTAGAAGAAGATCTCTGGAAAGTTGACTATACAGGTCTTCTTATGGTTTTCGCGAATGGTGACAATTTAGGCGATCAAGTAGTGCGTGAGCATGAAGTTTATGTGCGTGTGATTGATCCCCTCGTTCCTGTTGATCAGGCGATTGACAATCCCCAAATTTCTAATCTTCAGCGGGTTGTTATGGAAGAACGGCGGGCTGGGTTGGTGATTGAGTCTATGCCGGAACGCTTACGGAATTAATTAATTTACTAGGAATGCGTTATGTCAGAAAATTTTCAGTCCTTAGACTTGGAACGTTGGGCTAATTTTGATTTTGAAACAGCAACCCCTTCTGAAAAGAGTCCGGCTTCTTTTGCAACGGATTATTCACCGTCTGATTTCTCTCAAGTGCAAGTATCGGAACTTGAGCCAGCTTCTGTGTCGGAGGATATTCCGCCATCGCCACCTGCTTATCAGGAAGATTTAGAAATTGAGGTCGGTAAGGTACCTCTTTATAAACGTCCTCACCTGAAGGCGATCTTTTTTGGTTCGGGTGTTTTGCTGGTTTGTGCGCTTCTTGGGGCGGCTTTAACGCAGGGTAATAGTATCCAACTGGGCAATGCTAATCCAGAGGCGATCGCCCCTGATGTTGCTCTGGAGGAGGAAGAGGTTGATCCCGACCAGGCTAAGCTTGCGGAATTGGAGGGGGAGATTGCCTTTAGTTCCCTCAAAAATCGGGCGGCGCTCTTAGAAGAACAGCAAAAACAGCAAGTTCTCACAGGTCAATTGCAGGAACAATCCCAGCAATCAGAAGTTGCCCGAGCACCGCTGCCACCGATGGATTCAAGGACTTCGGTTTCCTCAACAGTACCTAGTCCACCGCCACGGCAAAATTTTATTCCGCCTGCCCCTACGCCGATGCGTGCGGTTCCGCCTATTCCGATTACACCCACTGCATCTCTACCAACCTCCGCCCCACCACCGAAACAAATGATGAGTTTTGGCGCGTTGCCGGAAAATTCGGTTCAGTCTGGGGTTTCACCATCTCGTCCTACGCCATCGTCTTTTTCTTTTGAGGAAACTGTTCAAGATGATTCGATTTTGTTGGTGCAGCAGGAAACGTCTTTTTTGCGAGGCGATCGCCAATTTTTAGTTGAAGGGGGTCAATCCCTGGCTGGCACGGTAACGCAACAACTGATTGCGGCGGAAAAAGCGATTCTCCACATTCGCACGGCGGAGGCAATTTTAGGTTTACCTGCGGATTCACGGCTGCTGGCGGAGATCACCCAGGTTATGGATGGATATTTGGTGGCGGAGGTGCGGGCAATTCTCCAAGGCGATCGCCCGCCTGTTCTTCTACCCAGTGGAACCATGACCGTTTCAGCCCTAGATGGACGTTTACTAAAAGCCAAAACGGATCAGAGCTTTTTGCAAACTCCCCTTGGTCGGGCGTTGCTGGGAGCAGGTCGGGGACTGGCAGATCAGTACATTAGCCGTTCGGAAACATTTTTTCAAACGGAATCAAGTACGTCCATCACGCGGGCGGGGGGCAGCAAGGACTGGACAAGTCTCGGTAGTGCCGCCCTCAAGGGTTTGACAGATTCACTGCTGGCTGAACCAGATGTGGGGTCGGCGGTGCAATTGATCCAGCCCCAAACGTCTGTGCAGTTAACAATTCACGCTCCTTTTGTTCTTTCTCCATAAGGTTATTTTCGATGAAATCTCTTGCAAAGCTTTCGATGTTTACGCTGATTTTTGGATTGTGGGGGACACCTGTCTTGGCGCAAACCCAACGAATTTCAGCTGAGGCAGCACAACGTCAGGTTCCCACCATCGCGCTCAAGGTCAACCAGGGAGTTAACCTCACTTTGCCGGATGGAGTTTTGGCCTATAAGGGTTGGCTGGATGATGGTTCGCTCATTCAACTCGATGGCGATCGCCCGTTTGAGCAGGGGGCGTCTGTACTCCATTTGGTTGCTAATCAAACAGGACAAGCCCAACTCAGCCTGGTGACCCGTGATGCAAATCAAGTGGAATCGCTCTATGTTTTTAAACTGGTGGCAGGTTCCCAAGGGAATAGTATCGTCAATGTCACAGCTCACCCTGTTGACACTGTGCGGGCTGCGACAGCTCAGACCCCGAATACGACACGACAACTCCAGCAAGGTGTTCGCCTAGCGATTGAACGACAGTTATTGGTAGAAAATTCGGAATTACATCGGGCGATTCAGGGGGCAATTTCTAAGATTGACCAAGGAATGGTCATGGAACAGGCGGCGACTACTTTTCAACTCGATCCCCGCACCCTTGCCCAGCTTTTCCACATGGGTCAAGGTGAATCTTTACCAGATAATCCCACGCGCCAGGAACCACTGTTGGTCAGAGTTGAGGGGGTTTCTGAAACTAATAATGCCGATGTTGAGGCCAGACTGACGGCTTTAGAAAATCAGGTGGAGCGTTTGGATGGCCGTGTGGCCAGCTTGGATTCCCAGCAATCAGAATTTTTGGCGCAATTGCAAACCCTAGACCAGCAGCAGGAAATTTTCGCCACCCTCCTACAACGGCAAAATCAGGTGGCCCAGCGTCTTGATTCACCAAAAAGTAAACCCATTACCCTCGCAATCAATACAATTCCGCGTCCTACAGCGACCCCTGTTCCTCGTACCCTAGATAATCATCAAATTGCCAATGCGATCGCCAGAGGGCTGATCACCCACCCTGATACCCCCTACCGGAGTAGACTCTATCTGCGTTACCAATCAATGATCCGCAGTTTACGGCGTGGTTCAACTCTTTCCCAAGCAGCACGACAAGGCAATCTCCAGCTTAACCATGTGAAATCGGTGCTGAAAAATGCGGGGGTTACACCGGAGGCAGTGGGGCTATGAAATTGCCATTTCTTTGGGTCTCCCTGGTCTTAATATTGCTGCTGAGTTTTGGCTGGGGCTCCCGCAGCGCCGCGACTTCTGCACCGACGATCAATCTAGAAACGTTACGCTGGGCTGATTTGCCGCCGATTCAAACCAGTGCTTTCTATCCGGTTGATACAGGTTTATCGGAGCAGGTGGGGTATTCCCTCGATAAACAGATTCAAGCGGGCGATCGCCTGACGGATATTTTTACCCTGGGGGATATGGCGAATACGGGAATTGCAGATTTATCGCCACTGCAAATTGCATCCCTGGCACAGCTTGATTTACAAGATATTGCCTTGTCAACTTTTTCCCATTTCACCCAACAATCTTTAGGTTCTTTGGCTGAGGCATTACCGACGATCAACAGCCTGCCTTTAACCGATATTCCTCCCTTAGCGGATTTGGTTACAAGTCAGATAAATGAAGGAATACAGGATGTTCTGTCTGACAATCTTGGGACATTGCTGAACAATCCGGCGATCGCCCAACTGCCCCTCACTCAAATTCCTAATTTATCAACTTTTTCGGTGGCAGATATTCCCAGCTTGGCGGAAACGTCCCTCAAGGCATTTACAGGCTGGCAGGGGATTCCTCTCAAGGATATTCCTGGTCTGGATCTTATTCCCCTCGCTGACTTGGGCATCCTATCTCCCTCGGCGATCGCCACCTTGGACATTGTTTGGGGAGCAGGGGAGTCAAATGCAACCTTTCAACCCATTTCCGGCAGTACTAAAGTCGGGTTTCGTTATCCTTGCCAACAGGAACGCTGCGCCTACATCGAACTCTCAGATCAAAAACATCGGGGCGATCGCTGGATCAAAGGTGGCGATTCAGAGACAGGTGGGCAAATGGTGCCAGGCGGTTCTGGCTTACTGGGTCAAGCGTTCGGCAGCTTGGAACCCACAGGACGGATGCTCGGCTCAGAATTTAAGCTGATTTTGATGGATACCGATGAAACTGCGGGAACAGCGGAGTTTGGTTTGTCCACAAGGTTTTGTCAAAAAGGATTGCTTGATCTTGGTTGTACACCCTTTATTTTTGGCCCGTGGTCACTGTTTCACGCTAAGGAAAAAGACGGCATTTTTCTGGGTTTTGATAATCAACAAGCTCTTCCTAATCCCCAGGTGAGTGTCCCAGACTCGGTTCAGGCGCAACTGCAAGCGGCCCAGGCCCAATACGGCGATGCGGTGTCCCCCGATGACAATGACGATGATTGCTTGCAAAAAATACTTCAAACGCTTCCCCCTGCCCAACGTTCTGGGGTCGCATCCCGCTTGCCCTCGCTATTGGAACAGGCGGAAACGCTCAATCTCACTGAATCCCAAACTGCTTATGCGATCGCCTACCTCCTTTCCCATCACAGCACATCTATGCAGACGATGATCCCTGAATTAAAACAATTCATTACTGCCACCAAAGTTGATTTTTTTGGGGTTGGCACAGCCCTAAATTTACCCTCAGAACAGACTATAACCCTTGCCCACAAAGCTTCTGATTATCAGGCAGCGCTCAAAGATTGCTTTTTTGGCGGTTCTTGCGGGGGCGGTAAAATGCAACGTCCTTCGAAAGGTGTGGTCACTAGTGAGATGGGTAATCGTCTCCACCCGATTTATGGCACGTGGCGACTCCATGCGGGCATTGATGTCAGTGCAGGGATGGGATCATCAATCCTCGCGGCGGACTGCGGTATGGCCACCTATGTGGGCTGGGAATCAGGCTATGGCAATGTGGTGATCCTCAAGCATCAGAACAATCTTTTTACTCGCTATGCCCACATGACTACCCAAAAAATCAATCAAAACCAGACGGTCAAAAAAGGTCAATTGATCGGCTTGGAGGGTTCCACGGGCGGCAGCACAGGGGCACACCTCCATTTTGAAGTCCGTGATGGCGATCGCTTTGGTTCTCCTCTCAATCCTCGTAACTATGTCAATTTCTAATCTTTTTAAAAGGCACTCCCTCCTTTTTTGTTGTGTTCTCATGCTCATGGGTTTTTTGGGGGTGATGCTCTCCGTCCGTTCCGACTCTGGCGATCGCCCCTATCAAAGTAGTTGCCTCCCTGAACCCTTCATCATTCTTGCGGAATACCAACAATATCAAGTGATTCAGGCAACTGATGTTGACGACCATGGGCATCATCCTGAAGGGATTTTGGTCACTGTTCAAAATGACATTTGTAGTCGTTTGAATCCGCCCAGTGATAGTGATTATCCCTTTAGCAGATATATCAATCCCGAAGCGGCGATCGCCCTCAATGAACAACTTTGGCAACACAAGATCGACGCCCTGGGCGGCAAGGAAGAATTTGAGGCGGGTTTTGCAGTCTTCGCCCAAGCGTCTGACGAAATTTTGTACATGCCCGCTGACCGTTATCAAGCTCTAAAAAATCTAGAAATCGAGATTCCAGACAATGTCCAACCTGCAGACAAACCACCCGCCTTCTCCGACTCCCCAACCCGACCTTAACGTCTATGTGAGTGAGCTGATTTTTTCGCCGCTTGGCTTACTATTGCTAGGTTGTGGAGTTTTATTAGCCTTCATGAACTTTAAGGGCGATCGCCGCAAATCTGCCAGTCTCGGCAAGGGTAAACTCGCCACACCGCAACAGGTCAAAAATGGCGCATTGCGAACGTTAAAGCAGGTTCAAGCAACGAAACGAGCCGATGTTGGGCTTTGGGTTGGCACGCCGAAAGGGTCAGTTTTTCATTGTCAAAAGGGAAAATGGTCCATCGATCTCTGCTATGACCCGCAAACCCTTTATCTCAGCGACTGTACCTCTGGCATTTCTGTTCTCGGTGGTGCGGGTTCAGGAAAAAGTTTTTCGGCCTTAAATCCTCTCTTTTTGTCGGGTTTGGCCCAGGGCATTCCGGGACTGTATTTCGACATCAAATATTCCACCCATTCCCCAGAAGATCCCGCTCCCACGGCGTTGATTGCAGGCTATGCCAAGCGTTTGAACTATGAGGTCGGCTTATTTGCCCCTGGTAAACCGGAATCGCTCTGCTGCAATGTTCTCGATTTTATTCGTCACCCAGAAGATGCGGCGATGGCGCGACAAATTGCCAAAGTCCTTTACCTGAACTTAAATCCCCAGGCTTTGAAGGGGGGTTCCAATCCCTTTTTCACGGAGGCGACGACTTCTTTTTTGGCGGGGGTGATGCTGCTGGCGAAACAAACGGACTGCCCTGATCTGGTGATGTGTCGCACCTTGACACGCCTGCCGAGTAACCAACTGCAGGCTATTGTAGACGCGCAACCAGAGGCGATTCGCATGGTGTTTGATGCGGTGGTCGATGTCTTTGGCGTTGAGGAAACCTATGGCAGCATCAAGGCGACTTTTGCCAATCTTTTGAGTGGCTTATTGATGCCAGATCTTTTGCCTGCCATCTGTGGAAAAACGACGATTCCGCTGGATTTAGATGAACGCAAAATCCTCATCTGTGGCAGTGATGCGGAACGGGGCGAGATTGTGAACCCGATTTTGGCAACGGTGATCCACCTTCTCACAAACCGTAATTTGCTCAAGCCACGTCAACGTCCTTTTTTACTCTGGCTGGATGAGATTTCCCAAATCTATCTCCCTTCGGCGGAAGACTGGCCGAATATTCACCGTTCGGCGGGTCTGGTGATGGCAATCGGGGTGCAATTTCCTGAAGTCCTTGAAAAACGCTATGGCAAAGATGGGGCAAGTCGTTTACTCAAAGCCTGTGCGACGCAATTGGTGTTTCAAGCGAATGACATTGCCGATGCGGAAAAATACTCGAAATCGGTCGGCAATCGGGATGTGGAGTTCGACACCAGAGGGCGATCTCGGCAAAAGGGCGGCAATTCCACCAGTAATACGGAGCATAAGCAATCCGTTGCTATCATCGACCCCAGTGAAATTCTGCAACTCTCCCAGGGGAAAGCGATTATCTGGAATCGGGGGATCGGCGATCGCCAGGGTTCCCGCATTCCTCTGATCCAAACCATCATTATTCCAGAGCATGATCTCAAGGCGTTTAAGGAATCCACTGCCGACTGGGAAACCCTCAAGCAGCAGTTTTTAAAGACGGCATTGCCCCACTTCACCCAGCGAGATTTTATCAAACGTGATCTCGCTCTAATTTCTGCCTATCAAGAGATCTGTCCGGATCTTCCCCAAGCGAAAACACCTACCAGTAAAGAAATTGACCTCGATCAACTGCGTCAAGATGCCCAAGCTTTTCGGGCGATTGATGCCCCAGAAACCGCCGACTTACTCGCCGCTGTTTTCTGATCTCGAAATTTATTTTGCAACTTTATCCGAATTTTCGCCCCTTTTTTCTCTTACTCCATAGAAGGCAGTTTTTGCCTTTATACCAATACTTTGAGGTACTCTCCCATGCTTATGGATTCCGACCAAAAACTCATTGACGACCTTCCAGAAGTAATCCGCGCCAAGGTCGATTTTTCTGAATCCCTCGGTTTACTCACAGGTCAAGGTTGGGACGCTGAACCGCTACCTGACGGTTACCTGCCTGAATTCGTTGAGATCTACGCCAATGGTGCAGATGATACCTGCTTGATGATTCAAGATGGCCGTCTGGCCTACATTGATCCTGACTTTCTTGGCGATCGCACGACTTCCACCTTTGTCCTCGTCATCGACGAAATTCCCCGTTATGTCCAAGTCCATGGCGAACTCATTCTTGACACTTTAGGTGGCTGTTTATTACCCGATATTTTATTATCTCCCGCTGCTCAAATGTCTTGTTTACTCAAGGCTTTAAAACAATAGTCTCGATTTTTGTTTGACTTTATTTTTGAGGAATCTATGGATATTCAACAATCTAGTGATCAGCAATCTGCCCGTGACATTACCAACAGTTCCGTTGAAGCAACTCAACTGACTCTATCTGCCCTTGATCAATTTCTCCAAAAGCTCCTTCAATTGGGCATGAAAAATGATCAAGAGATCACTATTCGGGTCGGTTCTAAGAAAATTTATGATGGTGCTGTTGGCGGAAATGGCAAGCGCTCTAAACTCACCCCGAAAGAGACCAAAACTCTCAGGGAAGCTTTTTCGCCTCAGAAAAATTCCGGTTCTGTGCGCATTCTTGACAAGAAGAATACCCTCTTATTTAAGAGTAAAGAAGGACAGATTGCCAAGAACATACTGTCTCATTTCCAAGCTGAAACTGTCGTGCCTAGAATGCCTGATGATACAGTATCATCTTCATCTGAAACTACGTCCACTGCAACGGCGGAACCGGAAAGTGCCTCGCCTGTCTCCCAGGAACAGTTTGATGATCTGCAAAATCAACTCCATGTAACGAATGAAAAACTTCATGAGCTGCAAGCACGGTTGGATAATTTGGTGAAAAGCCGTCCCTTTAATCCCACCCCGGTTCATACTCCGAATCAACGGGTTGGTGACTGGTTTAATCAGCAGCGCAATATGGTTGCCGATAAACTGCGTGGTTTAGCAAATCAGTTTTCTGTCACTGCCTCCCAGAAGTTTAAGCAAACCCACAACCAGGTCAAGCAACAAATCCATCAAACCCTGAGCCATACTGGACAACAGGCAGCCACGGTTTTTATGCAAAATTTTGTTGAACCTGCGGTCAAGGTCGTTGTCAGTCAAATGGAAAAAATTGGCGAGGTGGAGGTCGCTCAAGACGGCACTAAAACTTTTCAAACCAACGCTATTTCTTGGCAAATCACCCCTGACGGTGGCGTGAATTTAACCCGCAAGGCTGACAATCAAAAAATTACACCGACCTCTGCAACCCCGAAGGACATGAACATTCTCCAGAGTTTTGTCCAACAAGCCCATGAATACTATGGACAAACCCAGAAGCTGCTTCCTCAATCGGCTTCAGTGGAAAATCACCCACCTAGCCACCGTTCGCAGATTCAGAAGGCATAGATCATGGAAGCATTTGCCCTTATCTATTTTGCTCACAAACTGATCTCGTTTATGGGATTTATCCTCTATCGAGGTCGCTGGCTTTGGGTCTGTCTGCTGGTCATCGAGGGAACGGGGAGTTTTGTCCTTAATCGTTCCTTTCTACGGATGGCTTTTGGGACATCTCCTCCCCTTGAATGTCCTTTTCAGCGTTGATTTTTAAATTTCTTTGGCATCTTCGAGGATGCCTTTTTTTTGGCAAAAATTCTATTGATGCGCTATCTTGGCACAAGAATAAAGATTTATTTTTATACATTTATGGACAATATTTCTGATATTAAACTAGGTACAATCAAGGCAAAAATTCGGTTTAAAATGTTAGCTAGTACAGCTAATTTACCCCGTGCTTTAGCCTTACTCGATAAGTTAGATCAACATTTTTCTAAAATATAGAGTTTCTGAGATTTATTGCTACAGTAATTCGCTATACTTCTCCAGTGCTTGTACTGTTCGAGTTAAACCTTGACCTTTATATCCTGCGAGTAAATCATTAATACTACGGGGCGGATTCTTTAGACTTTCTCGTAATGTTCTCACTACATCACAAACGACCAAAGGGTCTAAATCTATCAAATGGCTGATAAATACATCTGGATTTTGTACTTCAATTCCATATTTTTTAATGTTTTGCGACGGAAAATCTAACTCATTACAAGTCACAATCACATCTGCTCTTGCACAAATTGCTGCTGCTAATACGTGGCGATCGCCTTTATCTGGCAACTCTAATGATTCAATCAGTTCCTGATAGCCATCAACTAAACAATCTCGAATATGACTATTCATCAAGTCTCTTGTTCTTTCTAGGCGTTTTTTTTCAATGTCAGGTCTATTTTTTAACAGATTTCTGATCCACTCATCATGAATTTCGTTTGTCCATTTTGCACGATACAAATCTTTTACAGCTAAACGCATCAGCAGATCTCTTACAGGTGCTTTGTACAGAACACAAGCATCGATTAGTGCAGTGAAATTGTTGGCAATCAATATCCCAATCCTAGTTCCTGAGCTTCTTGAGTTAGCTCATCCAGTGCTTGCATCCTTTGACTATCTATTTTTGCTTATAATCCATCACATCTTTAAACAAAATCCGACGATGGGTTCCTACTTTTCGATAGGGCATTTCCTGATTCTCGATTAACTTAATCAAGAAAGGACGGGAGACATTCAAGATATCAGCGGCTTCTTGGGTTGTTAATTCTGCATGGATCGGTATCAATGTGACTGCATTGCCACCCGCCATCTGCACCAAAATCTCTTGCAATAGGCGAAAAGCACCTGAAGGAATGTCGATCCGCTCTTCGTTTCCTTCACTTATTTGGATATGCAGCCTGTAATTGCAGGGGTGAGCTTCTAATTCTCTATTCTTTAGAAGCATCAACAATTGATGACTGGATTCCATTGCAAGCTGTGTTTCGGCTTGAGTTGGTACTACAGTACCCAAAACATTGGCGGTAATTGTCATGTTTTTTACCTATGTTTTCTACGCATTTTTTGCACAGATTACAACTCCATATTATAAACGAAATAATCGAAACGAGATTGCCCCTACTTACACCTCCTGTCTTCGCTTAGGTTTCAATTTTTGCTGTAGACGCTGTAATTCCTGCTCTATCTGGACTTGATAGCTTTTGACATCTTCAGGAATACCTTGCTTTCGCCGTGCTTCGAGGGTGTTGCTCTGGTGCAGGATTTTGGTTCTGTCTTGGGAGTGCGCGGTGTAGGAGATCGCCATATCAATCATCAGTTCGGTTAACTTCCGTCCCTGTCCTTGGGTTTTGAGCAGATAATTCCTCAGTTTGAGATACTCATTGCGATAGTGCTTGTCAGCTTCCCAAGTTAATGGGATGGCATGGTTTAAGACGTCTGAAAATCTCTCTACACCTTGCTTCACAATCAAATCATCGATGCCTTTGCCTTCGTGGGACTGCCATTTCAAAACTGAAACTTTGCAGCCTGCTTCCTCGAAAAGTTCACCTGTTCGCACTAAATCACGGCGTACATTTTGAATCGTGCTTTGTTTACGGTCTTGGTCGAATGCCATCAGGATTTGTCGACCATTTGTGGCAAATACCGCCAATTCAGGATGGAGTCTACGTTTCGGCAATTCCACACCATTTTCTCGACTGCGATACCCCCCCGTGACACTGGGGAGAGCGATCGCCGCATAACCCTGACTCAACACCGATTCTGCTTTTTTCTTGCCTTCCACTGGGATGATGGCGATTTGCGGATACCAGTAGACACAGGGCCAAAAACCACTCCTTCGTTCTTCTGCCGAGGGATTTACGCCATATCTTGTATAGATTTGCGCAGCAAGTTGTTCAGGCACCCTGGGAAAGATAATGCCCTTCGGGAGCCCTCTAGGCGCTTCATATTTACGGTATTGGTCGCTGCCTTTTTGTTGAGTCTTGTGCCAGTCTAGACGAGGATGATCCGCTTTAAACTCCCCAAAGGTTTTCTCTGGAGGGATTTCACCGATCTGTAACGTTGGTAATTTTGTGGCATCAATGCCGCCATCCGCCCAGACGCCCCCCTCAGCAACAGTGGCATATTGATCCATCACCCGCTTCATGGGTTGGGTGACATACTGACCAGTGCCTAGAGTTGCTAAATGGTCTTCCAGCAGCCGTTCATAGACATCCATCCCTGCCAATGATTCAGCATTGAGGGCAGCCACCTCTGGAGCAATGCCTGATTTTTCTACTCGTTCTAACCAATGTTTTTCTTTCAGGTGTAACGGGGCTGGAGGAATTGGTAATTTAATCCCTTGCTCTTTGAGTAACTCTGATGGATTGACTTGGTTATGGGAAATGTCAGCCAGTTCCCTCAGTTTCTGGGCATTGGTTGTCCAGATTGTGACATCATATTTGGCGCGGGATAAGGCCACTAAAACGCTTTCGCGATTGACAGTGGGGTCATTGCCAAAACTGACGAAGACCTGTTTCGCAGTTTTACCCTGGCTAGAGTAAACGGTGCCTACCAGGGCATGGTCACAGTGATTCAAGTCATTCAGGGAGAATTCATCCAATCTTCCCTGATCATCAACAACGCTGACTAAGCGGGTCAGGGGCTCAATGCCAATGATGGTGAATTCCCGACCATTGGTGCGCTTCTGCGGGCGGTTATTCCTCGTCCACTTCAGGCGATCACCCACGGCAATCGATAAATTATGTTTTACAAAAACCTCTGTTTTAAGGGGATATCGCAAACCCTTCAGATTCAGAGTGATTTGCTCATTGAGAGTCACATCATCACCAGAGATTTGGGTGACCTGATAACGTTTGGAGCGTTTGAGGCAATTGTGGTCTTTGAGGGGAATCAAGACATCACCGACAGCATAAAATCGGGCGTGTTGCTTTTGCTCCTCGGTCATATCCTTGCGATTTAGAGTTTCGGTTGCATACTCCGTTTCTTGAATCCTGCCTTCTTGTTTTAAACCCTGTCGAAGCTGGTGAATGATGCTGAAGCGTTCCTGGTGGGTACCAGATAAAACTAATGTTTCAGCCCGTTCTGCTTCACTTAACTTCAGGTAGGCTGTGGCAATTTGTTGGGCACGGTCTTCAAGATCTGGAATTTCAGAGACTTTGCCATGTTTCTGTAACCAGGCGATCGCCTCACCGCCGAGGTTGTGGTAGGTCAGTTGAACAGCCCTGGCGATGATGGAATCTTTCTGGCGGAGGAAATCTTTTAAATGGCTGGCACTGAGGCCATTATCAATCAAAGATTTGAAGGGAGCCCCTGCATTAACGGCAGTTAACTGTTTGGGATCCCCCACCAACAAAACCTGGGCATTCTGGTCACAGGATTTCCGTAATAACTGATGCGCTTCTTGGGCAGACAGTTTACCCGCTTCATCAATAATCCACAGTTGTCGCTTTTGGCTTGGTTCATCCTGTTGGAGGAGATGGTAAGCAACCGTATCCGTACCAATACCAACCTCATCACCAAGGACTTCGGCGCTACTGGCATCAGGCGCAAAACCAGACACTTCAATACCTTGGGCTTGTGCAATCTTAACAAGGGTGTTCAAGGTAAAAGTTTTGCCAGCTCCAGCGACTCCCACCCAACCCACAACGCGGTCTTGGCTACAAAGAGCGTGGTTTACAGCATCAGTTTGAGAAGTGGTAAGGACTCCAGATAATTGGGCTTGAGTCGTTAGCATCGGTGCTAAATTCCCCTGACCTTCTTGCATCAGGGCAATGGTCATTTTTTCCCGGATTAAACTTTCCTCTGTAGCCAATCGTCGCCCTCTACGAATTAGTCGAGGATTTGCATCAATGGTTGCTTCAATGTCCTCAAAGGAATAACCCGTTGGTTCCGCCACAATAAAAACTTCTAGGTCTTCTCTGGTAAAAATGGCAGTTCGTTCCTCGCTGTGGCGAATTGCCTGGTCAACCAAGACCGTGAGATTTTTTCCAGTAACCGAATTTCCGGGGCAGGGGGTGGGATGTTCAATTGCTAGTTCTGCTGCTGTGTTTTGCCATTCTGCCAACAGTGACTGCCGATCTACATGATGCTGTTTGATTTTTCGGGTCTCAAATAGGGCTTTAATCCGGTTTTCATTCGTATCTTTCAATCTCTCCGCTTCCAAATAAGCCAAGATTTGCTGGTGGCGATCACTAAATTCTTCGATCTGCTCTCGTGTATAACCTTTCAACTCAAACAATCCATCGGCTCTGGTCTCAATTTCATAGCCCAATTTTTGGATTGCTTGTGCCAACTCATTCCGGTAGATTCTCCCCAATAAAATCTTGTGATGATACAAATTGCTATTTGTCCCCGAACGCCACTGTCCCCCCTCATCCTGTGCCACATTCATCACCAGACAATGAGTATGTAAATTCGGTTCTAGCTCACGGTTCGTATCATGGAGGAATTTCGCCACACACAGATTATCCACTGACGTAATTTGTTTATTGATTCGCGTCTCGGCATATCGTGTTTCGATCAAAGTCAGCATTTGGTTGACGGCTTCTTCGTGGGCTTCGATCAGTCGTTGATCTCCTCCAATCAATGCGGCGATCGATACAGACTTCGGGGCGGAAAATGTTAGGTCGGTTCCAGCCCTTGCTTCTTTCCCTTGTGGTGGAGCTGCCCGTAATTTTTTCTGACCGTCTGCTGTCAAACCCTGCAATATATTTTGGAATACTTTTCCATCACTGATTTTCCCACTTAGTCCCAGAGCTTCTGCCCCCTTCCCCCACCATTCCGAAAATTCTACTTGCTCCGCCTCGGCGTAATAATTTTCCTTGTAGTAGCTCCCTGCTTTTGCCGGAGTCATCGTGGCGATCGTCAACATACCTAAAATTTCCTCTGTTTTTAGGTAAGAGAAAATCTCCCTCCGATTTCGGATATTTTCCACCCGTCAACAAAAAACCTCCGGAGGTGCGTCAGGTGTGGGGAAATTTCCTCGGCTTGACCAGTGGGCTACGCTTTTACCCCTGTACAGGATTTGCTACAGATTTCCCCTCTTTTACCACCTTCTTTTGATCATTATTTGCTACGATTTTGTACTTTTTTCTCAATAAAGACCTATTTTTCTTACTTGTTGAGAATGACTTCTCTCATCACCTACTTTCCGACCCTCGTCGGGTGCCTAAGTTGTGACAGATCTGTAGCAAATCATGGACTAATCCTGTATATCGACAAAATCAATACGAATTAACTATTACTGTCTTTCTTTAACTCCTTTCGTGAAGTTTTGTAATAACTCATCTGTCCTTATCTGAATCTCCTCCTCTTTTTCTTCTTCGTCTGTAGGAGGTTTTTTTATGTCTATTCTCAAAATTGTTATCGATCCTGGTACCAGTGCCACTAAAGTCACCTATCGCCTCGGTTCGGGTTCCTGTCATTTTTTTGCTATGTCCCCCCATTGTGCCCCTGTCCCTCCCGATTATCCCCAGTCGGCTTCTTGGGGCATCGGTTCTACTCACCTTGAAAGTTCTTGGGTTTCTCTCCCCGATGCTTGTTTTCTCATTGGGGCGATCGCTAAAAAGTTTCAAGGCTCTGAACTCCGCAATCACGAACTCAAATGTGACAAAGCTCTCTATAAAATCCTCGGTATTCTCGCCCATCTACAGCTCCAGATGACGCAAGTTGTACCTATTGATCTTGGCATTCTCCTGCCTTTCGACGAATACCTTACCAAGGATTTACTTGAACGACGTTTACTCGCCGCTCAGGATTCTATCCAATTTTGTGGTCAGGCTCTCTCTCTCCACTTCAACGAAATTCGTATTTTTCCTGAAGGAGCTGGTCTACTTCTTTGTGGTTTACCCAAAACCCTATCAAAAAAATGCTCTCGCATTTCTGCTCTTATCATTGGGCACCGCAATGTGTCTTGGTTAGCCACTCACAATGGTTCTCCCCTCCCGGAAGCTTCTACTACCAACAATCTTGGCTTCCGTTGGTTGGTTCAGGAAGTCAGCAAACTCACTGGACATACGGATGAACTCTCCCTCGCTGAGCTTCTCTTCCATGGCACACAGCTTCGACCTGATCTTCAGCAGGCGATTCACCAGTGTCTTCCCCTTTACTGGCAACAAATTCACTCTTTTCTCATTGAACAACAGCCTACTGATTTCGTTGTCTGCGGGGGGGGCGCAGCTATGCTCCTTGAACCTCAACTTATTCAACATTTCTCCAGGAACATTGGCTGGGGTAATCATCTCCTACGTCCTCTTCTAAAATCGACTTTTCTCAATCCTATCCTTGCGCGTCGCCTTCTTGATTCCTATGGACTCCTTCAACATTTATAGAGGTCTTCTTTATGATTCGACATTGTTTCTATAGTCAGGATGGAACTCCTTTTCGAGATGTTTTAATTCACGTTAAACAATCTCCAGGAAAAACCATTCAAAGAGAAGTAGAGGATGCTTTTCTACTCCTTCATTATCCTCACCTACTTCATTCGGTGGTACTAAAAGGGTAATGACGGTTTTGTTAAGGTAGAACGGAAGTCATTGACTCCGACCCATGCCTCAATGTCCCAGCTGTCAATCCCAACATACAGTCAAAAATGGGCACATCCACAACGGTAAACAGCGCTTTCTCTGCAAGCAATGCGGTCGTCAATTCGTGGAACATCCCACCAATAAACTCATTGATGCTGAAACCCGCGCTCTGATTGACCGTCTGCTTTTCGAACGTATTTCGATGGCCGGCATCGCCAGAGCTGTTCAAGTTTCTGAACAATGGCTGCAAAATTACGTCAATATGAAAGCAGCACAAGTACCAAGAAGGGCCAAGGTTGTCCCCAAAAAAAGGGGTCTTTAAAGGTGCAGTGTGACGAACTCTGGTCTTTTGTTGACCACAAAGGCAATAAACAGTGGGTCTGGCTGGCCCTTGACGTTCAAACCCGGGAAATTATTGGTCTGCACGTTGGTTGCCGTGGTCGAGAGAGTGCAAAAGCACTGTGGGCGTCATTGCCTGGGGTATATCGGCAATGTGGAGTCTTCTACACGGATGAGTGGGAAGCCTACCGTGGCGTATTCCCTTCAAAGCGTCATCGGGTGGTTAGCAAACAGAGTGGTAAAACCAGTTATATTGAGCGCTTTAATTGTACTGTGAGGCAAAGGATGTCACGGTTTGTGAGACGCAGTCTAGCCTTCTCCAAGTGTGTATTTAATCACATTGGACTATTGTGGAATTTCATCCATCACTACAATTCCTCATTACCCCTTTAGTACTACCCTTCATTCTTCCCATCATTCTCCTGAACTGATTATTCGTCAGGCAGAACTTTCTATTCATCGTTTAACTCAGGAGATTACACAGTTAACGGCTCTCATCACTTCTCTTTCTTCCTCTTCTCAAACTTCTTTCCATCCTGAGAGTGAGGCCGAAACTATCGATGAATCTGAGCCTCTTTTCTCTTCTTCTTTATTTACTTCTGATAGTTTCTAGGACTTTTTATCATGAACAAACAAAACATTGTTGAAAAATACAACATTTCTCAGCCTAAATTTGACGAGATCCTCGATGATTTGAACATCTCACAGGATACGATTCTTTTTTCTGATGATCAAATTGCTCTTTTTGAGCGAATTTTTCATTTAGCTCGTCAGCAGAAAAAAGGCTATAAAAAGGCAATTTCTATTGTTTTGAATCAATCTTCTGATTCTTCAGAGCATTCTGAACCAAGTTCTGTATTGGATCCTAAATTGACCGACTTCTTTCATCAGAAATCTGCTACTTTTGCTGAACAGATGATTGATGAAACACCTCATCTACTTAATGAACAGCGGGCGGCTGCTCGTAAAATCATTGTTGATTCTTTTTGGAAACGGATCAATGAGATTGGAAATTCTGAAGAGTTTAAGCGCAAATTTGACGCTGTTCTTTATGGAGATGACATCGTTGATGCTTCTGTTCTGCCGGGGGAGTCGTCTGCGCTGCCAGAGAGTTCCTCCTTCGATTCTTAATGGATTTTTGTCGGGAACATGAACGGGCGTTGAAAATCCGGGACAAACAATTACAGCTTCAACAAGCTGAGATTGAACAGAAAATTTCCTTTCGGCGGCGTCAACGCCGGGAATTTGACCGCTTCTGTGAGTCTTTATTCACCATCTTGGCTCTGATGGCGATCGCCTTTGTTCTTGGTATCCTTTTTGTGCAACTCTTTTTTCCTTAACTCATCTTTGGCGATCGCCTTTTACTCGTAGGGCGATCGCCATCATCTAAAACTCTTTATGAGACAACTAAGTCATTAGACCGTTTTTCGCGCTACCTCTTGAACTAGGCACTCGAAAATTTAAGGCTAGAGGCTACCCATAACGTTATGGGTAATATAAAATGTGCTCAGGTAAATCTTAGGTTGATCTGTGAGCATTATCAGCATTGTGAACCAAAAAGGTGGTTGCGGTAAGAGTACGACAGCCGTACACCTTGCCTATTGGCTGGCCCAAAATAAAAATGTCACGTTAATTGACGCCGATGCGCAGCAATCAAGTTCGAGCTGGCTGGCACGTTTACCTAAAGAAATTCCAAATGCTGCGATCCTTGATCCCGAAGCCCTCTTTGATGCCATCGAAGCGGCCAGCAATCAGTATGATGTGGTGGTGGTTGATGGCCCCGGTAGCCTAAGTGAAATTACCAAAACAATTCTGGATATCTCTGACCTCACTCTTGTTCCTTGCCAGCCATCCGGTCTTGATCTCAGCAGTAGTAGTAAAATTTTGCAGGTCATTCGTCAGCGACAAAAAGTGCGCGGCGGCCAGCCCCATGTTGGCTTATTCCTGAGCCGCGCTGTCAAAGGCACCGTTTTATTAAAAGAAGCACAACAGGCCCTTAGTCAAGACCAGCGATTTCCACTCATTAATTCCATTGTCTATCAGCGGCAATGTATTTCTGATGCGCCAATTCAAGAGGCAACAGTTTTTGATTTAGCGGGCTCTGCCGCAAAAGCAGCTCAACAAGACTATGAAAATTTATTTATGGAGGCTTTGAGTTACCTTGGCTAGACGTACCGTCGGAAATTATTTAGCAGAGCTATCCACTGAGCCAGAGTCTGCCGTGGCGATCGCCAATATTCGCCTTTCGGCCAGTCAACCCCGTCATTACTTCGATCTTGAGAAAATTCAACAGCTTGCTGCTTCGATTCAAAAATATGGCATTTTAGAACCCCTCCTGGTTCGACCGATTCCTCACCAAGCTAACCACTACGAATTGGTCGCAGGGGAAAGACGTTACCGTGCGGCATTGCAGTTGGGCCTCAAAACTGTTCCGGTTGTGATTCGTGACCTGGACGATCAACAAGCCCTGGCGATCGCCCTTGTGGAAAATCTCACCCGCGAAGATCTCAACCCCGTCGAAGAAGCAGAAGGTGTGCTTAATCTTTTGGCAATAGAGTTGCAGCGTGAACCCCAAGAAGTAAAAAGTTTACTTTACCGTTTAGAAAACGAAAAAAAAGGAAAAACGATTACCCATAACGTTATGGGTAGTGAAATCGGTGAGCAGATTCAAGCTATTTTTACAAACTTGGGTCAGAATTGGTCGTCCTTTACGGCGAATCGTTTACCCCTACTCAATTTACCTGATGATATTTTAGAAGTCCTCCGTGAGGGGAAAATTGCCTACACGAAAGCGAAGGCGATCGCCCGCCTACAAGATGCCGAATCACGAAAAAACTTGTTAGAAACCGCCATCCAGGAAAATCTCTCCTTAAGCGAGATTAGGCAGCGTATCAACGAGCTAAAGTTCAACACCGCAGAACAAAAGCCCCAGTCACGCATTGATCAAACGGTCAAACGACTCAAGGCTGCGCGTCTCTGGGATAAAAATCCTGAAAAATGGGATCAGATGCAGGCATTACTTGCCCAGATTGATGAACTAATTTCCGAAGCATCCCATTAGTTTGGGTAGTGACTGCCCGCCGAGATAAAAAATGAAACTGCCTGGAATTCCTCTCCCATGGGACTCCGTTTCGTTCTGGAAAAAAGGGAAAAATAATTACCCATAACGTTATGGGTAGTTGCTATGGTCTCCAAAAAAGGCGATCGCCCTTTTGTTTCGGTTAAAAATTACCAAACTGTTGCTGAATAAAAATTGCCGATTATAGAATCTTTTGTAATTAACTGAGCTTGGTATTGAGTTGCTAAAGCTACCACCACCCGGTCTGCTGGATCACGATGGCCCCAATCTAAAGCCACACTTGCCACCCAGAGGCTCACATCAATCGCAATAATTTGTACTACATCAGATTGGAGTAGGGTCTCAACATACAAATCTAAATCGACTCCAAGATCTAGTTTGCCCTGTTTGACCTTTAAGGCAATTTCCCACAATGAAATAGAAGCGACTAAACCATTTTTTTTCATCTCCATTTGGTCACACAAAGACCTCGCTGGAATCGAGAGCTGTTCGGGGTCTAAACTCCACCAAATCAGAGCGCAGGTATCTAGAACAATTGTCATACTTCTCCCCACTCTTCGGTTGTTGGCGTAGTTAAGTCTTCGTAATACTTGACTTTACCTCGTAGCGACGCAAACAATTCTGCTGTTCCTTGACGTTTTTGATATCGAGAAACCTTAAATAATGGCTCGCCATTATCTACGATGATGATCTCCTCATCCCCTTCTTTTTGGCCCAATTTTTCTAGAATACTCTCGAATTGGCTTTTAAACTGACTTTTTGTAATTTCCATAATTTCATCCCTAAATTAAATCAAAAATTTGGCGATTGATGGTGAGAGCTAGGTTGAATAAATCTCACTAAGTTTTATCGGAGTTTTTCGATTAAATCACCCCTCCGGAAAGTGGCAGCGAGTTGCTGTAAAGATATGGGGCGATCGCCATAGAGATCTGCAAGGGCAGCTTGAATATCATCAATAGCAGCTTTAAAGTAGTCGTCACCTTTAGTTGTAACCAGTTCTTGGGCTTTAGGGAAGTGCTCATGATTGAGGCTTGCTAAATCAAGCTTTATGTCTGACAGCAGCTTTTGGCCCATCTGCATCGCCGCAAAACAAGAACCATAACGCACAAAGTCAGGATCATTTTCAGCGGGACGCTTACGCCGATTTTCTGCAATCCGATAGAGCAAAACAGCAGTGATCACCTGGGAACCATTGAGCTGGTCTGTGAAAATCGAATCGTACAACTTGCCAAAATGTTCTCTTGAAAAGAATTTTGCCTGATGGGGTTTTCTGCGCCACACAGACAAGACGGCCTCTGCGGCTACCCCTGACGTAATATCGCTACGGGAGTAACTTTCAGAACGTTTACGTCGATAATTGAAACCGAGGGCTTCCATGTCAATCTCTAGGCGTTTTTGGCGTTCATCATTGGCCTTGAGATCTTTTAAGTCAACGGGATTTTGACTGTTCGTGGCATAGGTAATATTTTTAACGAGGTCTTCATTTTCCTTGGGAAGTTGATACAAACGGATTAAAACGTAAGCTTCCTGGGGAAAAAGACTGCGTTGAGCAAGGGTTTTGGCAATGGTCATACAGGTTTGACCACCGTTGATGATCTGGAGGTTTTCAACTCGCACCTGATAGTCTCCCTGCTGAAAGGCATTGTGGGTAAAGGAGTCGCAGGTTAGGGTGATGCCGTTGTTATAGAAATAAAAGTTTTTCTCCTCTCCATTGATCAAAGTATTGCGAATTCCTTCATTGACGCGATTGCCCTGTAAACCCAGGTAACGCCGGATATTACGTTCGAGCAGTCTTTCACCATGACGATCAATTAAATCCGCAATTTCGGTGATCGCAATTTTGCCCACTAGAACGCGACTAAATTCCATATCTTCAACGATCGCCTTGCCGCTGAGCTGGAGGGTGTCTTTAACGGGCTTGGTTGCCTGGAGAATATTAATCAGACGGTCGTGGTTAACGTGTTCCCAAGTGACTTGATTGCCAAACCCACTGCGCTCGATGGCTTCCGTTGCGGCGATATTCCACGGTTGGCCATTATTACAAGCTAATGCTCTGACTTGGGGAATATAACCGTCACGGATGAGGCTACGGGCTGCTTCTACTTTACTCAGTAGTCGAGGATTAATCCGTTGCAGTGTGGCGTTGGGATCGAAAAGATACCGAATTGCATTGATCAGGGCTTCAATGCCGCTTGCAGGAAAATTCGCATCTCCTTTGAAGTTATTTTTATATTTTGCCTGGAAAAGGCTAACGGTAAATTCTCCGTCATGTTCTTCAGAAATATGAATGGCATCAACGCCGAAATCTCCTCCCCCTTCAGTGAGGCAATCAAATGTTTCGCTGTGATCGAGGTCGAGAATGGTTTTGACACAGAGGTAGACAAAGGCAAGGGGCTTGATCTTGTTTTCGTCTTGGATATTTAATTCATCCTTTGCCGGTTGGCGGATAGCGTCGATGAGGGAGCCTAGGCGTTGATCGATGATTGAAGCGTTAATATTCATAGTCAACTGATGGCCTGGAGATTCTGTAGCTTGCTTATTTTACCAAGGGCTGGGAAGGCGATCGCCTCACGAAAATTGATTAAGATTTGGGGGTTGAGTTTTTTGGACTGGGATGGATTACCCATAACGTTATGGGTAGTTGCCATAATCACCAAAAAAGGCGATCGCCTCACAGGAGCAGTTTAGATAATTTTTTCACTCAATCTGAGTTACTGGAGTGTTTTATTTGGTAAGTTCTGAGAATTAGGTTTAAAAAGCTTGTGTGACTTACACATAACGTTATGGGTAACTTTCTCCAAATGATGCGCACTTCATTCCTATATCAATGGTGATGGCTCTGTGAAGGAATTAGGTCAGCCTTTACTGAATAAAGAAGTACCCACTAGCGATCACTGAAACCACTATTCTTTCGTTAAAATCAGTAAAAAAGGTCGAACCTTGAAACGATCTCTATACAAGACTCTCAGGCAATATTTTTTCTATAATCCTAGGTTTCTGTCGAGATGCGCCCTCTAGTCCATCGCCGAATGCAACTAAACGACACTGAATATGGTGCTATAGTGGTGTCATGACAGAGCAAGCCCCATTACACCTCGTTATTGACACCAACATCGTTCTAGAAGGCTTAACCAAACAGGGGAGCGCATCAGGGCTGATCATCGAAGCTTGGTTAGCCGAATTATTCATCGTTCACATTTCCACGGCGATTGCCTATGAATACCAAGATGTTTTAAGCCGTAAACTATCCCCTACTCGTTGGCAAACCCTAAAGCCCGTCCTTGGTCGGTTACTCACCCTCACTAAATTCACCGAAATCCATTTTACATGGCGACCCACTTCCCCCGACCCCGGCGATGATCTGATCATTGACTGTGCTATGAATGCCAATGCGGCGATCGTTACTTTAAACCTCAAAGATTTTCAACGGGCAAAACAGTCCCTAGGCTTACCTGTTCTGTCCCCCGTCGAACTCATTCTAAAACTCACAGGAGATGAATAACAATGAGTCGTTTAACCCTACGCTTACCCGAAACCCTCCACCAACAGCTTAGTCACCAAGCCTCCCAAGAGGGCGTATCTCTAAACCAATACATTGTCTATGCCCTAACCCGTCAGGTTTCCCAAAATTACGTTGTGGAACCCGTTCCCGCTGAGAACGTTGAACAGCAAAACACCTCATTCCAAAAACTTCTCAATGATTTGGGTCAGGCAACTCCTGAAGAAGTAAAACTCGCGCTAGACGTAAGGGAAACCGTAGAGCTAGAAAGCGAATTAAACCCAGAGACCATCACCAAACTCCGCCAGAAGATAAGTAGCAAAGTCTAGACTTTTTGAATTTATGGCTTACAAAAATAGATTGGTGATCGCCCAGGAAAACAGAGTCGTGTGCCCTGAGTTCATCCTAACCCCGATTTTCCTGCCGAGCTAAAGCCTGTTCAATGAAATTTGGATCAGGCAGATAGAAACAATGCCTCCAGTTCCTCAACGCCTTGCAGGAACTTCTCTCTTCGAGCCGACAGACACACTGATTCTGGCATTTGACTACGCGGCCTCAAAAAGTTGGCCACTTCATCCACTGCTCGACAGAACCGATCAGCAGATTCAAAGTCACCAAAGCCCAGAATCGGATAGTATATCGGTGCTTGACAGGTCTATGGCTTTGCTCGATGGGGTTAGCAGTACATGGATTAGAGGGCGCATTTGAACAGAAAGTATCGGTTATAGAAAAAATATCGTCTGAAAGCCTTACATAGAAGATGTTTTGAGGATCGACCTTTTTAGGCCATTTTAACGAAAGAATAGGGGTTCTAGGGGTTACGTCATAAAAGGGAACATATTGCACGCTAAGAAGGTGTGACTAATGCCCTATAGTCTGAAATTCTTTCGAGTTGCCGAATGAGTAGGCGATCGCCTCACAAAAGCAGTTTAGATAATTTTTTACTCAATCTGAGTTGCTAGAGTGTTTTGTTTGGTAAGTTCTGATGGTGAGGAGTTCGAGACTTGAATGAATTACCCATAACGTTATGGGTAGCTTTTTCTCCGATTTTATCTGACGGGAGAGAGTGATCGCGTCATGGGCTTTGATAGGAACTTTGATTCGGGCAAGTTGATTTTATGGGCATTATTTACAAGCATTCATCACCTTTTCTACAGGCAGCTCAGGCTCTTCTGAAAAAGGGAAAAGCGGAGGCGATCGCCCCGACCCGGCAGACTGCCCGATGCCTGAAACAACAACAGCCCTATTCCCTGAGTAGCCTTGCTGCGGAACTTTTATGGCAGAAAGGCCAGCGGGTGCTTAATCCCCTAGAGCAATATCAGCAACTGAAACAGGCGATCGCCACAACCTTAAACCCTACGGATCTAGAGGGGACGGTGCAAACCTGGCGGAGGGCAATGCAGGAACTGCTCCAAGCAAGCCCCAATCTTGATGGTTTAAAAGCATTTAACACCCCAAAAATCCAGCAACTGCACCAGGTTATTCAACAGTACCAAGCTCAACTACAGGAAACTAAAACTGTAGATCCCGCCGCTGTGCTGTGGCAGGCGATCGCCCTTGGCCCTGTCCCCCAAACTCTCTGTATCTATGGTTATCCAGATCCCCAGGTCGATGAAATTGCCTTTATTGAGGCGATCGCCGCTGCCGATAGTCTGCTGTATTTACCCCACGTAGATGACCAGCCTCTTTTTTCACCCCAAGGCGAACTCATCAAACGCTTACAAGGGAAAGGTTGGCAATTAGATGACAGTCAGCCAGAGACGCAATCTTTAGGCGATCGCCTGAGCCAGAAATTCTTCGGTCAAAACACCGTCAATTTCGAGCCGCCAACTGTCCAAGCCCATGTTTATCCCAACTGGGAGGCAGAGGCTAGGGGCACCCTGGGTCAAATTAAACAACTGCTACAACAGGGTGTCGCAGCACGAAAAATTGCCATCGTCACGAACGAAGATAACCATTGGGGGCCGCTCTTGCTTCATGTCGCTCAGGAATATGAAGTGCCCCTGAGCCTACCGAATCCGATTTCTCTCCAAAAAACCCGCCTCGGTGCTTGGCTGGAGCAACTTTTAACCATCATTGAAACTAATTATTCCTTTGAAGTCACGGCCCAGTGGTTAAGCCATCCCCTCACCCATCCTTTGGGGAGAGAATTTTGGCAGGTGGCCCGCACCCTAAAGCCTAATCATTTTGAAGCATGGCAGGCACTTACCCAGGAGCATTATCAATGGGATCTTGCGGTATTGCAGCCACCCCAACAAGGGACTTTTCTGGTTTGGAGGGAATACCTGAAGGAAATTTTGAACGTTCTTGATGTGCGTCGCCGCGCTTTACCCTGGGTAACGGAAACCGTCGCCTACAAAAAATTCATTGATGGTCTCGACAGCTTAACAACATCTCTAACGGAAATCATGACCTGGGAAATGTTTCAGGCAGAAATCCGCACTAGCTTGCAACTATTGACCACACCAGCCTATCCCATGCGTGGTGGGGTGGGGGTGCATAATCCCCAAAATCTGATTGGTGCCCAGTATGACTATATTTTTTGTATTGATGGGGCTGAAGGGGTAATGCCCCGACCGTTGCGGGATGAACCCGTTTTAGATTTTTATACCCGTAAGCAATTGTCTGATAAATTGCCCATCGAAGGGGCGATCGCCAAGGCGCGGCGAGAACAATTTCAGTTTTATAGCCTGTTGCAGGTGCCCCAAAAGCAATTCACTTTTTCCTACAGTACCCTTGGTCAAGGCGAAGGCCGCTACCGTTCCCAAGTTGCTTCAATCTATTTTAAAAAGCTTGGCCTCCAGCCTGAGAAGGCATCGGTTGCTATTGCCGCCAGTGTTGCAGAAGCCCGCCAGTTTTATCTAACCCAATCCCAAATTCCAACAGAACTTCAGTCGAAAACATTAGACCAGGCGATCGCCGCCCACCAGATCGAGCAACGACGTCTTCAAAAGAGCGCATTAGATGAATACCAAGGCTTGATCGGGATGCCATTCCCTTGGCGAGAACGTATTTTTAGTGCGTCGCAACTGTTGCAATTGGGGCAATGTCCTTTCAAGTGGTTTGCGGGTAAGGTGCTGAAACTCGCAGCCCTCGATGAACCCGAAACCACCTTAGAACCCAGTCAGCGGGGGATTCTCTACCACAAAGTTTTGGAACTGGCTCTCAATGCTTATCGAAAGAATCCCGACCTGGATTTAACGGACTTTGAGCAGCTTAAAGCATGGTTTATCGAAGCAGAAGACGTTTTAAAATTGCCGAAATTGTCCGCTTGGGAACGACAGCGCACCGAACATATTCAGACCCTCCAACGGGCGATCGCCGCCCCAGAATTTCTACCAGAAGGCCGTCATGTCTTTAGGCTAGAAGACAAGATTCAGTTTACCTGGCAAGATTTTCAGATTACTGGATATATTGACCGCATTGATCAAATCAGTGGCACAAACGAGTTAGTGATTATGGACTACAAGACCAGTTCTAGTCCACCCAAAGGGATTCAGGATAAGTCTGGCGCTTTAAAACTTGACCTCCAACTGCCCATCTATGAAGCGGCGGTACAACACCAATATCCTGAGTTTCAGGTAAAGCAGAATCTTTATTACTCCCTAACCAAAGGGGAAAAACTCAGTGCAAAATTTCCCGATGAAAAAGATCTTCAGGCTGCGGGCGATCGCCTCAAAACTCATCTCGAAGAAGGCTCTTATCCCGTTGCCCCCGACAAAAAATATGACGCCTGCAAATATTGTGATTTCAAATCAGTGTGCCGCATCAATCGGGAGGAACAAGAATAATGCCTTTAACTGAACAACAAGAAAAAGCGGTCACCTCAAAAACCAGTGTCAGCATCACCGCCGGGGCCGGGACGGGAAAAACCCACATGTTGGCCGCCCGCTATCTCCATCACCTCAAAAATGATGGCTTGTCTCCCCTCGAAGTAGTGGCGATGACCTTCACGGAAAAAGCAGCCACGGAATTACGGGCGCGGATTCGTCAGGCGATCACCCAGGAATACCCAAATAAATTTGATTGGCTCGCCGAAGTAGAAGCCGCCCAAATTAGTACCTTCCACGCGGTGGCAATGCGCATTTGTCGAGAACATCCCGAAGCGGCAGGGGTACCAGCCAATTTCCAACCTTTGGACGAGTGGGAAGGGAGCATTTGGCAAGCGGAACAGTTAAACGTGGCCCTGGCTGAGATGCCCCCAGAACTCTATGGGGAGATTCCTTATTCCACCCTCAAAACGGCGATCGCCGCCCTGCTTGGTGATCCTCTGAGTGCCCGTGAAGCTCTAAAAAGAAGTTGTGAAGATTGGCTGCCTGCTTTGCGAGATAAACAGCAGCAGGTGATCAAAAATCTGTTAGCCAGTGAAACTTGGCAACAGACCCAAGCCCTGATTACCCAACACCAAGGAGCGCCTGGGGATAAATTAGAACAGGTACGCCAAACTTTAGCGGAGTTAATGGCAGACCTGGAACGCAATCAGGATGATATTACGAGTGATCGCTTTCAAAGTACCTTACAAGCGCTGAAAAGCTTAAAAGTAGGCAGTGTTGGGTCAAAGAAAAATTGGCCCAGTGAAGATATCCTCAAAACAGTCCGCAGTCAGGCGATCGCCTGCCGGGATTTTGTCCAGAAATTTCCGGATATCTCGTTACTGGGTTTGACTTTGGGGGAATTGGATGAACGGGAAACCCAATGGGTGATGACTTTACAAGGTGCTTTCCAGTGGCTAGAGCAACGACTAAAGGAAATCAAACAGCAAGCCAGAGTTTTAGATTTTAATGACTTAGAAATTTATGCCCTCAAAGCTCTTGAAGATCCAGCGGTGCGGGATTATTACAAAGAGCGTTGGCTAGCCTACCTGATTGATGAATTTCAGGATACGAATCCTACCCAAGGGAAATTACTCGAAGCCTTAACAGGAAAGGGTGAAGAGCAAAGTAAACTCACAATTGTCGGGGATGATAAACAGTCGATCTATGGATTCCGCCGGGCTGATGTGGAAGTTTTTCGTAGCTGGCGATCGCAGTTAAATAATGGCGTCGCTTTAACCCAAAGTTTCCGCACCCATGAACCCTTAGTCAAAAATATCAATACTGTATTTCGGCCTGTCCTCGGAGACCTACACCAGGATTTGGATGCTTATCGTCAAGAAGCCCCCCACGATCCGCTCCATTTAGAGATTTATCGCTTTGCCCCAGAAGAAAAAATGGCGATCGCCGAGGCCCGGAAAGTCGAAGCCCAACAAATCGCCCAACTCATCTACGACATGCTTGCCCAGGGAATGAAGGTTTGGGATAAACCGACAGGAGAACTAAGGGCGATCGTCCCGAAGGATATTGCGATTCTTTCCCGCACCTGGGATCCCCTCGATATTTACAGCCAAGCTCTGGCCCAATGGCAGATCCCTTTCCTCCAATCCAGTGGCGGCAACCTTTTAGATACCCCTGAAGCCCTGGATGGTCTGTCCCTGCTCCAATTCATTGCCAATCCTAATGATGATCTGGCCTTAGTTGCAGTCCTCCGGAGTCCATTTTTGACCTTGAGCGATCGCCTGCTCTATGAACTACGTCCTAAAGACCAAAAATGGTGGTTTTGCCTAAAGGAAAGTCAGCAGCCAGAAGTCCAACAACGGGTGAGGATTCTCAAACAATTGCTCAACAAACGCGATATCTTCACTCCATCCCAACTCCTCCAATTGGCCGATCAACTGACTGGCTATTCTGCCGTGATTACCAATCTCCCCCAGGCCACCCGTCGTCTTGCCGATTGGCAGGGCTTTTTAGAACTCTTGCGTCATGTGGAACAGGGCACTGGCGATGTGTTATCTGTTGTTCGCCGTCTACAACGCTTCCAGCGCCATGGGGTTAAAATTCCCCGGCCCCCCCTCGAAGCTGACGATGCCGTTTCCCTAATGACGATCCACGCCGCTAAGGGTTTGGAATGGTCGGTGGTGATTGTGCCGGATTTGACCCGAAAACTTTCCAATACCAGTTCCAGTATTCTCTTTGATCCAGAATTTGGTGTTGCCCTCAAACAACGGGATGACCAGGGAAAGCTTCAAAAATCGGTGCTGTTTCAACTCCTCGAAGGGAATCAGCAAGAGCGAGAAACCGCCGAAGCGAAACGGGTTTTGTATGTCGCCCTCACCCGCGCCCGCGATCGCCTAATTCTGACCACGCCCAAAGAGAAAGGCGGGGGCCTAGATTTACTCCAACCGGGTTTAGAGGATTTTGCGATCAAAGATATTTCCCCGGATTTATATCCCCCAGCAGAGCCCTGGTGCAAAGGCGATGAATCTTCAAAACCACAACAGCCTCCTCAATTACTTCTAGAACCAGCCCGGAGCTATGGCCTTGAGTTACCAATGACGGCGCTGACGACCTATGCTCGTTGCCCGAAAAAGTTCTACTTTGAACAAATCATTAGACATCCAGGTTTAACGGAAGGGGAAAGTAATTACGGGGCGGTCATTGGTTCCCTCACCCATACTGCCCTCGAAAAAGACTATCAAACCGTCGAGCAATTGAATTTCCATAATCAGGATCTCAAGCTCCCCCCTGACAAAGTGCAAGAAGCCCTTGATCTTGCCCAAACTTTCCGGACAGACCCAGTATTTGCGACTGTCCAAGCAGGTGAAAAGGAAGTTGCTTTAGAACTCCGTCAAAATCAGTTGGTCTTAAATGGTCGGGCAGATCTCGTTGGCGCAAATTTTGTCCTCGACGTTAAAACAGATTCAAAGCCCAATCCGATAGAACATCGTTTCCAACTCTGGGCCTATGCCAGAGCCGCAGAAAAACCCACAGCCCATATTGCTTATCTCCGCCAGCGGCAACTCTATACGTTTCACCCAACGGATTTAAAAAGCATCGACCAAGAAGCCGACATCTTAATGCAACAGATCGCCCAACGGGATTACACGCCTAAACCTGACTCTGACCACTGTTCCTACTGTCCTTATAGTCAGATTTGTGATGCCGGGAAGTTTGCTTTGGTAGGGGAACTCAGCTAAAATCCCACTCTATGTTTGGTCTAAGCGACGATTACCTGCAAAATGGCGATCGCCTCTATTCTCCTCTCTGTGAGAAAGAACTGCATATCTTCGAGGAGTCTGGCTTTGGTCATGGGTTGGTTCAAGATATCACTGTGTCATTGGGGTAAAGGCATTAAAATAAAAGTGAAATGTCGGCATCAAAAATTATGACTACAGCTTTGTTGAGGAGGATAACTTTAAATCCGGCAGTGATGGGTGGGAAGCCTTGTATTCGAGGTATGCGAGTGACCGTAGGCACAGTGGTGGGCTTGGTCGCAGCAGGATATTCTAGCGAGGCGATTTTAAAAGCTTATCCTTATCTAGAACGGGACGATATTTTTGCGGCGTTGGCATTTGCGGCGTGGCGAGCAGAGGAATATGAGGTGGACTTAGCAACGGCATGAAAATTGTTGTTGATATGAATTTAAGTCCGCTTTGGGTCGGTTATCTACAAAATTTTGGTTTTAAAGTATGGCATTGGTCGTCAGTTGGTCAGTCTGACGACCCAGATACGGTAATTGTTGCCTGGGCGAAGGCAAATGAAGCGATTATTTTCACGAATGATCTGGATTTCGGGGCAATCCTCGCTGCTTCTCAAGCGGATGCGCCTAGTGTGTTTCAAGTAAGAACACAGGATCTTATGCCCCAGACCATTGGAAAAATTGTGGTGCAGTGTTTAAGGCGGTTTTCGGAAGAGTTAGAAGCAGGTGCATTAGTGACGGTTGATCTGAATCGTACCAAGATCAGGATTCTGCCCATTAACAAGAAGATCTAGCTGATCACCTCTTTCAGAAATTTTGAAGGTATTTTAGCTGAGATACTGCCCATGGGCCAAAACTAGATAAGCACGGTACTGTTCATCTTCTGTCGTGTAGACCTGAAAAAATATGAGGGTGATTGCCCCACCCTGTTTCCGACTTAAGCAATAATTACTTGCAAAATGGCGATCGCCTTTTCGAGCACCTTAGCTGGCAGAATTTCACCAGTACTGCGCCACCAACGCTGACTCAAATCAAGAGTCCGCACCTGTTCAGCAATAATCGACCCTTGCACTTTGTAGCCGGCTGGAATGGCAATTAAAGTTTTAACCTCTGGTTTGTGAACGCTGGTGATCGGCGAAACAATCACAATGCCATTACGGCTTTGATTAAATTGGGTGTGACTGAGGACAAGACAGGAACGAGCTTCTCCCATCTGCTCACGACCCTGAGTTGGGTTGAGGTTGATCCGAATCACTTCTCCACGTTTGGGATAGGGTGCCATGGTCTACAGGAGCTCCCGTCCTGTTGCCGATGTTTCTAAAAAGGCCTGAACATCATCAGGATATTGAAAATCATCGGGGATGCTGGCTAGTAACTCATCCAAAGTAGGAGCACTCGGTTTCTTGCGGATGACGAGGGTATCATCCTTTTCTTGCAATTCCAGGGTACAGGTTTCATCCCAGCCGAAACTTTCGACGAGGTGGTGAGGGATGCGTAGCCCTAAACTATTGCCCCATTTTCTCAAATGTATATCCATGGGTTTAGCTCAATATTATCTTATGTATAATTTTAGCTCTTTGTAGTCATGTCAAAGGCGATCGCCCACAGGAGCCGCGCTCGAGTCTTATTATGTTGACCTAGCATGCCCTAGGTACCGATGCGGATTCTACAATGAATGAATTATGGAGGGTTGGTACCATGTCCAAAACAACTGTCGAACGTCAATACCTCATCAACACAATTGAAACTTTACCGGATGAAGTTTTAACAGAACTTGCGAATTTTCTTGACTATCTAAGCTACAAAACCCAGCAACAGCAAGGATCTCAAGAATTACAGCAAAACTTTTTATTAGACATTGCGGGTCTAGGTCAATCGGGTGAGCGGAATATTTCTGAATCGGATGAAGCGATTCTTAGGACTGAGATTGATTCGCTTCGGGGTTGGCATCATCAGGCAAATTCATCCGTAGAAAAATGATGACTGCCATTCTGGATACCAGCTTTTTATTTGCCCTGAGCGATCGCGATGATTTAAATCACCGTCGTGTACTGAGTGTTGCTCAAAATACTTCTGGGAAATTGGTGCTCCCCGTCGCTGTTGTTCCAGAAATTTGCTACCTGCTTGCCTCCAGACTAGGTCATCGGGCAATGCGTCAATTCATCTCGCGGATTCATCCAGAAGCGGTACAGCTCGAAGCAACAACGATAGAAGACTGCAAGCGAATTAGTGAGCTTTTAGAAATCTATGCTGATAATCAACTTGATTTTACAGATACTGCGATTGTGGCGATCGCCGAAAGATTAGAGATAGAGACGATCTACACCCTTGACCGTCGGGATTTTTCTGTGATTTGTCCAAGGCATTGCGACTATTTTCAGATTATGCCTGATTGACCCCCTTAGACTGAAAGCTGAAGGGATTCTTCGGAAAGGGAGTTAATCAGCGGCGATCGCCCATAAGAGCTGCTCTTCAGTGTCCTCATGCCGACCCAGCCAGCCCTGATGAGCTATAGTCGATGCACTACATACATACAGACACAGATATACATTTCTTGCACATAAAACCATGCGAACAAATGTAGAACTCGATGATCAACTGGTTGAAGAAGCCTTTCGCTTAACCAATGTGCGTACCAAGAAAGAGCTGATGCACCTTGCCCTCCAAGCCCTCATAAAAGTCAGAAAAAACATGATTTGCTGGCTTTAAGCGGCAAAATTCAACTTCAGCCCAATTATGATTACAAAATGCTCCGTAGTGACTCCCAGGAAGGCTAAAGAATGTTTCTGGTGGATATTTCTTCCGTGACCGAACGGGTAATATATGCCAGCGATTTGAGACGATAGTGGGGGAGGAAGCCTACTATTTAAGCCGTTTTACCCAGGTAGAGTTGCTCCAAGGAAGTCGTGATGAGCAAGAATGACAGCTATTGACGACTTATCTAAGTGATCAGGACTACCTAGATTTACAACCTCAGCACTGGCAGTATGCAGCCCGTATTTATTATGATCTCCGTCGCGAAGGAAAGACGGTGAGAAGTACGATCGATTGCTGCATTGCCCAATTAGCCCTCAGTTATGACCTGGTGCTGCTCCATCAGGATCGAGACTTTGAGAGCATCAAGGGAATCCGCGCCTTGAAAGAATATCGCCTGTAATCAATTTTCTGCCGCAACCGCCTGGATGACGATGCCCCCAAAGCGCGCTTCATCGGCCCAGCACTCGATGCCATCGACATAGCAGATGTGGCTAGGATATTCTGTCTTTGCATCGGTGTAGGTAGCCCGAAAACCACCGCCGAAGTCAATATTCGAAAAACTGAGGTGTTGGCCATGGATATCAGCAGCTTTGTTGCTGCAATCTCGACAAATGGCGCGGGGGTAACGCTCCCAATGAGGTACTGGTTCAGCACAAATGGGGCAAGCATGAAACTTATTTGGGGTCATGGTTCGATTTCTGATAATTGATCTCTACTTTGATAAATTGGGTAGGGGATAATCATCCATGTGGTGGTGCATTTATACATACCCTCTGTGATTATTTGATCTAAAGATCTTTCCAGTAGGAATTGTGTGCCAAAAAAGACTCAAGCCTAACCCCTTTAAAATCAGGATAATTGCTGAGATAACTTTCTGTTGAAACATATTTTTTATCGCCTTCTTCACGGATGAGAACTAAGTAATCTGATTCATCCATAGATTTTAATAAGCCTTGATACTTTGGTATTGACTGTATTGATAAAAGTGATGAATCCCCGTTCCCACCCTCATTAAATAAAACAATTAATCAGTGTATGGTCTGTAACATTTACAGTAATTTGTACCCTTGTAACAGTGCTGAGCATACCCATTTATTAAAGATGCTGCCCATAGCATCTATACCATTCCAAGGTGTCCAACAGTTTTAGCTCGTTGGTTAGCTTTTACACTCGCCTTAATTGCTATTTAACTACCGATCATCACAATTATTCTAGTAAATCTACTTGCCAGTTCATGCTCTGGATTTTTGTGTCGAGTTCTCGATATTGTTTCGCCAAACGGTCAAGTTTCTTTTGCATCTTGACAACATTAACTGTACTACACATTTTTATTTCTGTACGACTATAACGGTCTTGTAAGTCTGATGCGGAGTCTACTAACTTGTTTAAAGCTTGGTAACGCATGGATAGTACATCACGTTTCGCAAGCGCATCAGCTAGTGTTAGACCATCGCCAAAATCTGCTTGGGAATTAGTACGATTGATGCACTGAATTAAGATTTCTAGTTGTGAGAATATTTCATCTAGTTGATTTAATAGATCTTGGGGGTTTTCTGGTGGTTCTTCCCCCTCTTGGACTTTAGCAACTTTAACTAAACGTTGGCGTAGTTGAGAAACTTTTGTTTGACTATCGGCGCGTAGAATTAATGCTTCTGCAAGTTTCATGATGGTTATCGATAGAATATAAAATGTGACTAAAAAAGTTAAAAAGGTGAGGATAAACTTTTAATCCTGCTAAGATTTGAGTAATGCTCGTGACATTGGCGAAATATCGCAAAATAAACCATCGCTTTTATTGAAATGAGGCTTAACGAGGCTTTTATGCATAACGAAAGAAGCTGACCCTTTTTAAGAAAACTTTTTATTGATTCTCTTCTACTATTGTGAATGTGGGTTCCCCACTTGGATTTACGCTGCTTTGCATGCGGCCTTGGAGGCCACGATATCGCTTTTTTTGAGGTTGGGGACATAAAAGCTCTAAATATTCACTTACGTGTTCTTGAAAGCCTTGAAGATCGCTGTACTCTTGCCATGCCGGAGAACTTCTCATACTCGGAATTGGTATTGCATAGGTGTGACCGCTTGAAGGAAGGTGTTTAACCCCAAAAATTTCTTCTTGGTGAGGCAACTGAGCCCAATTAAAGCCCTTTGGCGGCATCCAAATAGCTTTGACGACACGATAGAGACCCCATTCTGCTTTTTTGGTGTCATAGACTGTATCGTCAAGCACCTCAACGATATGAGTTACTCTTGCATGTTGCACCAAGGCGATTAAATCACCTTTGTTCGGTTTTTGAGCATCAGCTCTATCTTTTTTCCACTCGAGGCGAAAAATTTTAGCCTCTGGGAGTGGCATTTCAGCAGGATCAGCATAGGCCCAACCACTGCCTGGATTGACATTTTTAAGCCATTTCAGTTGTGATAAATCCATTTTGAGAAACCCCATATTTTTATTGGACAGAAAAAGAAAGTTGTTGAATATTGACCTCTATACAGAGGTAACCTTTAAGGATTGTTGCAATTGCAGGGCCGGTCTGAAGGTATCGAGATCAGCTTTGGTGCTCACCTCTTCTTCGCCTTCTTCACAGTCGTAGACCATGTAAGTCCAGATGCCAGAATTACCCGCTTTGGCGCTTTCTGCCTCGTAGAACGTGATAGTGCCATCGGCCTCACATTCGTAGTAAGCAGAGTAAACATCCTCCCAATTGAGGTCATTTTCTCGGATGACGCGATTAACCTCAGCGAGGACACCAGCGATGTGGTGGGGTTGAGTTTCGACTTGGATAAGACGTACTTCGGACCAGATGAAATTGTGGAGTTCGAGGGCCATAGGTAATAAATTTTGAAAAGTTAGGATGAACGATGTAGCGAAGAAAAAGCAGACTGTTGATGAAACACATAGTAAAGGAAATTCCAGGTAATGTCAACAGTTTCTTTTGCAATATTGCGACATTAGTGGCAGAAGCCTTGTTGGGAGGACTTTTGGCAGTTTCCGGCAAAGCTTCTGATATTCGGCATTTACAGCTGTTCTGAATGATGAAGAGACACAAGTAATAAAGCCCGTTCCTTGGATCAAAAGAAAGATATTGACATTTTTAACTGCAATAATTATTGTTGAATTATGGACACCCTAGTTGAACTCTCTCTGGCCAACCCTGCATGGGATATTGATACCTTCGTGCGAATCACGAATGAACTATTGCCCCAATACTTGGCAGGGAAGCCGGTCAATGATCGTTCTGAACGGGAGGTGAATCCGCGTCTAGTGCGTTTCTATACGACAAAGGGCGTTTTGGATAAACCAGAAAAAGATGGTCGAGAAGCCCGTTATCTCTATCGCCATCTACTGCAATTGTTGTTAATTCGTCGTTTGTTGAGTGAAGGCTATAGTATCGCCTCGATGCAGCCGATTATGGGCAATAAGCGTAATGCCGAATTAGAGGGATTACTACAGGGGGGTGTTCAGATCAAAGCAGAGATGCGCAATCCAGCGATCGCCTTTTTAAGTCAAGTAAAGGCTCGCCAGGGGAATAAGGTGAGTTTTCCCAAAACAAAGCCTCAGGATTTGCATTATGCATCTGAATATGGCCAGTCCAAAGAGCTCTCCCAGGCGGAGGGGCAAACAGACCGGGTGACGGTTTCCCACTGGCGGCGAGTGGAAATTTTGCCGGGTTTGGAACTGAATATCCGTGAGGATTTTATGCCACCGGTGACGCCCCAGGAACTAGCCAATTTATCTCAATTAATTTCACGCAAACTTCAAGCTATTTTTCAATCTAGGCAGGTATTGAAATGAATATGCCCATGATTTCTCTAATTCCAATGCACGGGGCGATCGCCCAGGGTCGCTCTGTCACTTTAGATGTGCTGATTAAAATCGAGCCGCCTCTGGTGGAGCTGGATAACAACGCCCGGCCGCCGCTGAATTTGGGGTTTGTGCTGGATAAGTCCGGGTCGATGCACGGCAATAAGCTGGATTATGCCAAACAGGCGATCGCCTATGCCATCGAGCAACTGCTACCGAGCGATCGCCTGAGTTTGACCCTATTTGATACCCAGGTGGAGACGAAGATTCCCAGCACCCTTGCCACTGACAAACAGCGACTGTTAGAGACGATTAAACTGATTCGTTCAGGCAGCTCGACGGCGCTTCATGATGGTTGGGTACAGGGAGGCATCCAAGTGGGTCAATATCTAAACAACGACCATTTGAACCGGGTGATCCTCCTGTCTGATGGCTTAGCCAATGTGGGAGAAACAAACCCCGATGTGATCGCTACCGATGTCCACGGACTGATGAAAACCGGCATTAGCACCTCTGCCCTGGGGGTTGGGCGGGATTATGACGAGGATCTCCTAGAGGCGATCGCCCGCAGTGGCGATGGTAACTTCTTCCACATCGCTTCACCAGAAGATTTACCGCAAATCTTTGAGACAGAATTGCAGGGTTTAGCCACCACCGTTGGGCGTTCTGTCACCTTAAAACTTGACTCCCAAGCAGGAACAACGGTTAAAGAAGTGCTGAATGATTTGGAGCGGGAGGAATCCGGGGCGATTAAGTTACCGAATCTAACCGTCGCTAATCCCCTAAAGGTGGTGGTGCGGTTGCGTGTACCTGCTTGTGATGGGGCAACGGATGTCCTTGAGGTCGCCTTACAGTGGGAGGATACTGAACATGGCGAAACCTTAACCCAGACAGCCACTTTACAGTTACAGGTGGTAAACCCAGAACAACTGAGTGATTTTCCGGCCAACCCAGAAGTACAAGAACAGGTGGCTTTGTTAATGGCAGCCCGAGCGCGCCAGGAGGCCATCGACCGTTTAGACCAGGGGGATGTGACCGGGGCAGTGCAATTTTTAAATGATTCAGCTAAGACATTAGAAGCCATGCCTGCTTCAGCTCCCTTGATGGAAGAATTGTCTAATTTAAAAGATTTAGCTGAGGATTTTGAGACGGGCGATCGCCAAATGTCTCGTAAACGCGCGATGGCGGAAAAGTATCATTTAAATCGTAGTCGGTCGGCCCAATATGGTAAAAAACGACCGAAAGAATAATGGCACAATGCCCAAACCATGCAGCCTATCCCACCAAGTATTGTCTGAGCGATGCAAACAACCCTAAAAAATCTACCTCAACCCCTTGAGGCCATCGAACAATTCTGTGAACGCTGGCAGATTATAGAATTTGCCCTCTTTGGTTCCGTGTTGCGGGATGACTTTCGCTCAGACAGTGATATTGATGTTCTGGTCACCTTTGCTCCCGACTTCCAGCGGGGGTTTAATGAAACCATTCAGATCAAGCAAGAGTTAGAAGCTCTTATGGGTCGCAAAGTCGATCTGCTGATCAAAGGGGCGATCGACCGGAGTAGTAATTGGCTGCGGCGTAAAAATATTCTGGAATCGGCTGAGGTGATTTATGCCAAGGGATCTTGAGAGTTTAATCGATATTCAGCAAGCTGCCCAAAGGATTATCCGCTTTACCCAAGGGTTGAGTCGAGAAGCATTATTGAATAATGAAAAAGAAATTTCGGCTTTACTGTATCAAATTACGATTATTGGAGAAGCAACTAAGCGATTGTCCAAGGACTTCCGAGAACGCCATCCAGAAATTCCGTGGCGTAACTTAGCAGGTATGCGCGATGTACTGGTTCACGAATATGATCAGATTGATCTTGATATTGTTTGGGATGTCGTTGAACAAAGGATTCCTGAACTACTTCAGCAGTTAAAACCTTTAGTAGATGCTGAAATTGGGGGTAGGCGATCGCCACAATGAAAATTAGTTACATTGCTATATGATATTAGAATTTGGAGAAAATATGAATGCAAAGATCGCCTGATCGTCAAATATTAACGCTTAGAGAACTTCTCTCAGATGATAGTTTGTCCATTCCATTGTATCAGCGTCCATACAAGTGGACTGCAAAAAATGTCAATCAACTTTTCATCGACATCGTAGCCCATAGAGATAAATCTTCTTATCGTCTTGGGACGATTGTATTTCATCAAGAAGGAGAAAAGAAAAATATTGTTGATGGTCAGCAGAGAATAATAACACTTTTGTTAGCTATTCGAGCATTATCCGAATTGCGTCAGGATAATCTTGAACGTGAAGATTTAAAAGAATATTTAAACCACTTGAAACGGGACATGATAGTCCCAAGTTTTAAAAGTATAGTTTCAAAGACAAACATCCAGAATAACTACCTTGAAATTTGCCGCATTATTGGTCGTTCTGATTTTACAGAAGAAAACATTGATTTTTTTCTAAATAAATGTGAAGTTGTAACTTTTATTCTAAGTGATATTTCTGAGGCATTTCAGTTTTTTGATTCTCAGAATGCACGTGGTCGAGATCTGGAACCACATGATTTACTAAAAGCTTATCACTTACGAGAATTTCATCCAGAAGATGAAGTCTTGAAAATTTCTACTGTTGAAAAGTGGGAAAATAGCAAAACGAAAGATTTAGCAATCCTATTTTCCCAATATTTATATCGAATTCGGAACTGGTCTAAGGGATCCTCCTCTCGTTATTTTGGCAAGGAAGAAACCGTTTTATTTAAAGGTGTTAATATTGATATAACTGCTAGTTATCCTTATGTCAAACAATTACAGATAACTCACCATTTTGTTGATTGCTATAATCAGTCCTATGAACGTAAAATTGACGGCCATAATTTAAGATTCCCTTTTCATCTAGATCAAATTATTATTAATGGCAGACGTTTCTTCGAAATGGTTGCTCACTATCAAGAATTGATAAATGAGTATTTTAAAGTGATTGAGTTCTATCAAGAGAACCAGGGTGAGAAAAATAAAAAATTTGTGTTGAATCTAAAGCTAATTTCGATAAATGAGCTAGATGGAGATGCAAGAGCTATTTTAAAAACTATCGATGAATATGAAGGTCACAAACGAACAGGAGATCAATATGTTCGAATGATTTTTGATTGCTTGCTTATTTATTACATTGATAAATTTGGTCATGCACAAATTTCTCGAGCAATCGAAAAGATTTTTATTTGGGCTTATAGTCTTCGTCTGAAATTGCAAGTGGTTCAACTCGCCAGTATAGATAACTATGTTCTTGAGAATAATCTTTTTAAGCTAGTTCAAGAGTCTATTAAGCCCGATGATTTTATGAATTGTACTTTGCCAGTTTTGCTTGGAGTTGAAAAAAAATCCACAAAAACTGAGAGAATTGAACAATTATTTAAGGAAATGAAGTACTATGAATAATGATATTATTCAATTATCTATTCGCGATTTTTTAAGTGGTAATAGCAATTATACAATCCCTATGTATCAACGAAATTATGCTTGGGGTGAAGCTGAAATAGCACAATTAATTCAAGATATACTTGACTATCTAACATAATAAAAATGAGATTTGCAAAAACTATTACATTGGTACATTGGTTGTCTTCGATCGTGGAAGTGATAATTTTGAGGTTATTGATGGTCAACAAAGATTGACAACTTTATCTCTTCTAGCAGCATATCTAAAAGAGAAAACATCTACACAAGAAACTAACTGGCAAGAAGTAGAAATTGATTGGTTTAAAAGATTGAACTTGAGATTTGATAGTCGTCCTAACTCTCAAGCTACTATAGAAGCTATTTTTAGAAATCGAGTCCAGTCATTAGACTTAGAAAGTCCTAAGAAAAGTAATATAGAAGTTCTTCATGGTTATAAGCAAATTCAAAAAATACTTCCTCAAAAGCTTACTGAATATAAAGTTGCACCACAGGATTTTTCAATGTTTTTATTTGAAAAAGTGCAAATTATGCAAGTTAAAGTCCCAAAAGATACTGATCTTAATCATTACTTTGAGATTATGAATAATCGGGGTGAGCAACTAGAAAAGCATGAAGTTCTGAAATCACGAATGATGGAGCATCTTAAAGATGATAAGTTAAGTCAAAATTGTCTTGACTTAGTTTGGGAAGCTTGTGCAAACATGGAAGGATATGTACAAATGGGTTTCTCGAAATCTGAACGTAATGCTATCTTTGGGGCTGAAAACTGGGATAGATTGACAATTAGTAGTTTTCAAGAGCTTCAAGAAAAAATAGACAAACCTACCAATAAATCTTCTACCCAGAATATTGAAGAAACATTAGATGAAATTCTTGGAAAAGCTAGAAAAAACATAAATTTAAAAGATGAAGAAATTTCAGAACGATTTAACTCTGTAGTAAGTTTTCCGAATTTTTTGATACATGTTTTGCGCGTTCAGACTGAATCTGATATATCTTTAGATGACAAAAAACTTCTCTTAGTATTCGAGGAATATATTTTTAAAAGTGAGAATACTGTAGAAAAAATTAAAAATTTCGTTTTTCACTTACTTCGTTGTAAATTTCTTTACGATCAATATATTGTCAAGCGTGAATTTATTAATGGTAAAGATTCTTGGAGTCTTAAGCGAATGGCTAAAGATCAAAAAGATAAGCCATATTACAAAAATACTTTTGAAGAGGAAAATATTGATTTAGGAGATATTAATAAGTGTCTTCTTATGCTTCTTTCAGCATTTCATGTTTCTAATCCATCGCAAAATTATGGTGGTACTAAAAGGGTAATGACGGTTTTGTTAAGGTAGAACGGAAGTCATTGACTCCGACCCATGCCTCAATGTCCCAGCTGTCAATCCCAACATACAGTCAAAAATGGGCACATCCACAACGGTAAACAGCGCTTTCTCTGCAAGCAATGCGGTCGTCAATTCGTGGAACATCCCACCAATAAACTCATTGATGCTGAAACCCGCGCTCTGATTGACCGTCTGCTTTTCGAACGTATTTCGATGGCCGGCATCGCCAGAGCTGTTCAAGTTTCTGAACAATGGCTGCAAAATTACGTCAATATGAAAGCAGCACAAGTACCAAGAAGGGCCAAGGTTGTCCCCAAAAAAAGGGGTCTTTAAAGGTGCAGTGTGACGAACTCTGGTCTTTTGTTGACCACAAAGGCAATAAACAGTGGGTCTGGCTGGCCCTTGACGTTCAAACCCGGGAAATTATTGGTCTGCACGTTGGTTGCCGTGGTCGAGAGAGTGCAAAAGCACTGTGGGCGTCATTGCCTGGGGTATATCGGCAATGTGGAGTCTTCTACACGGATGAGTGGGAAGCCTACCGTGGCGTATTCCCTTCAAAGCGTCATCGGGTGGTTAGCAAACAGAGTGGTAAAACCAGTTATATTGAGCGCTTTAATTGTACTGTGAGGCAAAGGATGTCACGGTTTGTGAGACGCAGTCTAGCCTTCTCCAAGTGTGTATTTAATCACATTGGACTATTGTGGAATTTCATCCATCACTACAATTCCTCATTACCCCTTTAGTACTACCAAAATTATAAATATTGGTTAGACGCGGCTCTTTATTATTTATTCAGCCAAGTTGTACCTATAGAACCTGAAAAATATTTAAGTCAAATGGAATCTGTCGCTAAATCATTTATCTTTGATCGTTTTTTATCGAGTGATAACTCCTTAGATTACTATGAAATTATTTATCAAAACAATAGTGCCTGCCAGAAAACAAGAGAAGCAATTTTAAAATTAGATATAGAGCAAAAGCTTTCATTTGGAAAAATTGAGAATAACCTCATATTTAATTTCCTCGATTATCTCCTTTGGCTTAAATATAAATCTGAACAAAAAGTTGAAAACTATGAATTTACTTTCCGTAGTTCGGTAGAGCATTATTATCCTCAGCATCCATTGCCTGGACATAATAAGTTAGAATCAAATATCTTAAATTCATTTGGCAATCTCTGCTTAATTAGTCATAGCAAAAACTCACGGCTTAGTAATCTAATGCCAGAGGCTAAAAAACAATACTACGCAGAAAATTTGATTGATAGCATAAAACAATATTTGATGATGAAAGAGGAGTCAACTTGGAATGAAGATACGATAAAAAAACATTATGAGCAGATGAAAATAATACTTTTAAATACTTTATGATTAAAGATCATATCAATTTAAGCGAGACTGAATAATGTAGGTTACGTAATATTTACTTGAATTTTTTGGCTTATGACTGAAACTCTCTCAGTGGCTGAAATTTGCCAGACTGTCTACGGTGAACCCATTGAAGTTATTGACTGGGATACCGAACAGAGTGAAGACAAGTTTGAAATTAAAATCCTCTTCCGGGAGCAGCGGCGGGGTTGGTACCTTGAAATGGTAATCACCCAAACCCAATCCGGGAAAATTTTTTCCAGTCACCGGGTTCTACCTTTGTTTTTGCCCCTCCTAGACCCAGACGAAACCCAATGGCATGCCTTAACCCAGGAAGCAAGTGAGGCGGATTGGCAGGCCCTCGATCAGTTATTTGCCCTATCCCGCCAATTGTCCGAAACCAATATCGCCTTTGCGGGTGCGGACATCGTTGGGGAAGAAGTTGCCGATGAAGCGATGGATACTTTTGGCTTCTATGTCCCCGATGAAGAATTACTGCCGGTGTTCATTTGGTGGAACCTGGACTATCAGCTCAAGCTCATTGCCTATTTCAAACATCCTGACCGTTTTGCTGGCGAGGTTATGTTCCAGGACGATAACACCGATGAGTGTGAAGTTTATGCTTCCCTCACCGAGGCGATCGCCCGCCTAGAACAAAAAATTGCCTACTATCGCGACGAAGCATAGCCAATCACAAAGGCTAGGTCTTCCCTGCAATGGAGTCCATGAAGGACATTTACCCATTGTTAACAGAACATCATCGGCCAACTTCCCAGTTCAAAATATATTGTTCCTGTTCCCTCGTTTCTGGCGATCGCCGATAACGAGATTTCGGACATGCTTGCCACAGTTCACGCAGATGATCGAGTGCAACCTCGCCGCCATGACCATGCCGTGCTAACCAACACCCGATGATTACCCCTGTCCGCCCAACGCCACCCCAACAATGGACATAGACAAGTTGGTTCCGTTCAATATAGTGATCAATCGTATCCAGAATTGTGACCACTAAATCAGAAGATGCAGGAATTGAAACATCCACAATCGGAAACTGGTGGTGAGAAGCCTCAGCACTGATTAAGGTTGAATAGGGTTGTAGACCCTCATCTGCTTCTGTCAGATCGATGAAAGCCGTTACCCCAGCATTGAGTAAAGCGTGAAGCTTCTCTTGTGAAGATTGTTCATCCTTATTTCTCGGATACTCTCCTGCCAGCAGCTTACCAGGTAGAACCCAGTAGCAATGTTTGATTGGTCGAGTCATCGTATACCCATCGAGCTAACTACCGTGAAATCTAATCCTAGCCTTTACCTAAATTATTTAAAGACGACAATCATGTCTGGGAAGCAGGGCGATTGACTTAACTTTTATAAGGTTTACCACAATAGGGACAAAAACGATGTTTTAAAGAAGTGATTGGCTGTTGGCAACCCTGACAGCGACTCTGCAACTTCGTCCCGCAAGCAAAACAATACTGTGCCCGTAAGACCAACCATAATGGATCCGGTGCTGACCCTGGCGTCCAACATTGGGGACAAAACCGCAACGCCTGTTGCTTCTCCACCTCCACCGCAATGCCGCGACTTAAAGCCTCTAAATATTCCTCCGGCACCTGGAGCGCATAGGCCAATCCCCGTTGCGTGCGCTGATTAAGTTGCACTGTTTGACCCCGTTCCACCTTCCCATAACTCTGGGGATGAATTTCTGCCTTTAAAGCCACTTCCCTTTGGGTGAGCCCTAACCGTCGCCGTTGACGCTGAACATAGTTCCCCAAAGACTCGTCAGATTGCGGTGTTATTAGCGCTTCTAATTTATCCATAATTCTTTACTTTTTTATATCAACTAGCATTTATCTAAATATCTTTAATATGCTACTTTTAGCCTACTTTATTTTTCTACCCTAGAGTTTAGCTTTAAGACTAGAGATAATGCCTACCCTTGCCACCGTCGCCACAGAATTTCTAGAACGGCCAGGACTGGCCCCCAGCACAGTGCGTTCCTACACAACAGCCCTGCTACCCCTGCTAGCAGACTATGGTGCTTGGCCCATTACCCACCTCGACCGCAAGACCTTACAGGATTATCTCCAACAATTAGAACACCTCAGCTACACTACCCACCGTCGCCACCAAGCCATTCTCCAATCCCTACTGAACTTTGCCGTTGAGCAGCAGTATTTAGTGACCAATCCCCTGGCCCGTCTGCCCCGACGCAAACCTAATCCAAACAAAGGCGAATACCACAGCGACCAGACGATCCGTTACCTGACCCCAGACCAACTCCAACTTCTCTACCAAGCCACCGCCCAGCAGCCCCGTCTCCAGTGTCTTGTGCGCTTACTCCACCGCACCGGGGCCCGCATTGCCGAATTATTGTCCCTGGACTATGACCAAGTGGATTTACAGGAACGTCGCTTCCAGGTGGTTGGTAAAGGAAACAAACAGCGCTGGTGTTTTTACAGTCCAGATGTCGATGAAAGCCTGGGGATTTATTTAAAGTACTATCGCCATCCAGAGCATCCAGCCCTGTTTACCGCCCAACAACCCTTAACAAAAGCCGTTAGTCGCCTCAGTTATCGCACCGCCTACAGCGATTGGCGCACCATGACCCAACGAGAACCCCAACTCCAGGGCCTCCGGTTCCATGATTTGCGCCATACCTTTGCCACCGAGCGGGTCGGGTTGATGGGTATTGAAACCCTGAGAGCCCTAATGGGCCATGAAAATATCCAGACAACCTTACGCTACCAAAAGGTGACATCTCAGAGAGCAGAGACCATTGCCAAAGAAGCTTTAGCAGTGCTTACCCAAGCTTCAAACTAACCATTAACGACAAACTAAATAATAAAAGAGCAATATTGAGTCACAAACGCTTAGTTAAGCTTTAAAGACAAAGAGTATGTTATATACTCTTTGATAAACACCCGTGACCTTAATTCCCCCAGGCGATCGCCAACGCCATGAGGCTTACGGGAGATTAGAAAACCTGAAAATTAGTTACTTTCATTTTTGCGACGTAGGATAAATCGAGAGGCGCTGGGGAAACCAAAGAATCACACCACATAAACCTGCTAAACCGAGGGCAGCAGCGATCGCCACTAGGGGAATAATTCCCTGACTCCAATTTTTGATAGCGATCGCCACCCAAGCCCAGACAAATACACCGCCATAGACGACATCTCGATGTTTCATTGTCACGGCGATCGCCAAGAGAATCCCCACAATCAACAAACTAACTGTCCAGAAGGCTGCCCCTAAGCCCCAGCCCTGCCAACCCAGGAAATCCAGAACACAGGCCCCATTTACGATCGTCGCCACCGTAATCCAAGCACAATAAAGCGAGACCGGCATTTGCATAAACCACTTCACTTTTTTGGGCAATGGCTTTGGCCCACTCGCGAACCGTTGATAGAGCAAGACCAAGGGCAACAACACGAGGGCAATTAACCCCAAAGACAAGACAAAGCGCTGGTATTGAAAGGCAATAACCCACAAAATCTGCGCCACACTACTCCAAGCGAGGGCATAACCCAATTTGCGGGCGTGGGGTTTTTGTTTCTGACTGGGTAAAGCTTGGTAAATGGCCAGGGAAATCAAACCGAGATAGATCAAGCCCCAAATAGAAAAGGCATAACCGGCAGGCACAATGGGCACTGCAGCAAAGTATTGGTCAGAAATCTCAGCAATGGTTAAACCGTCCAGGGGCTTAATATTTGCCAAGATATTAGTCACAAAGGCCGCGGCGATCGCCACAAGATTTAGGGACTGGCGGCGGGTATCACGGTCGAAATTTAACATGGAATCTATAATCGTCGGTCTCAACAATTTAACTTCACTCTGATCGTAAACATTTTTTACGCTGAGTTGACTATTTCTGAGATAGGTTAACTAACTCGCATTTCCCAAAACACCATGTTTTGATCGGTCAACTTTAGATAAAAGCCCAGAATCTTAGGTTAATAAAATTGCTTAAATTGCAAGATGCCTAGGAGAGAATTTAGTAGTGACGCCTGGCAGTGACACAATCAAATTTATTGACAAGCTTTCTTAAAAAGAATATGGTGTTACCACTTTTACTTTAGAGAGTCTTTCTCAATAAAATCAATTTACTCAAAAGGGTGTCATTATGCAGCAGCTCTATCGAAATGAGATAAAGCCGAGGCCAGGGTCTGGATCTGCTGGCTCCGGTCAATGGCGATCGCTACCGGGACCCTCATCCCAAGCTTTCTTAGAACGCCAAGGAGCCAGGGAATCTAATGCACGCAGCTATCCTCGGCGCATTCAGTTAGCAATCCAAGAAGCCCAGGGCATTTTCCTCAAAGATGTCGATGGCAATGAATATTTTGATTGCCTGGCAGGAGCAGGAACTTTGGCCCTTGGGCACAATCATCCAGTTGTGCTGGAAGCGATGCAACAAACGTTGACAGGTCGCTATCCCTTACACACTCTGGATCTCACAACACCAATTAAGGATCGGTTTGTAGAAGAATTATTTGCGAGTTTACCGCCAAATTTTGCGAGGCGTGCCAAGATTCAATTTTGTGGCCCGACGGGGGCTGATGCGGTCGAAGCGGCGTTGAAATTGGTCAAAACAGCCACCGGACGCCGTAGTATTTTGTCTTTTTCGGGAGGTTACCACGGTATGAGTCATGGGGCTTTGAGCCTCACGGGTAATCTTGCCCCGAAGCAGGCGATCGCCGGACTGATGGCAGACGTCCATTTCTTGCCCTATCCCTACGCCTACCGTTGTCCTTTTGGCCTAGGAGGAGAAGACAGCCAGCGCATGAGTGCCAAATACATCGAACATCTTTTAGATGATCCAGAAAGTGGCATTGTGCCGCCAGCTGGGATGATTCTCGAAGTTGTTCAGGGAGAAGGGGGCGTGATTCCAGCGCCGGATCCTTGGCTACGGGAGATGGCACGGATTACCAGTGAACGGGGCATTCCTTTAATTGTGGATGAAATTCAAACAGGTTGGGGGCGCACCGGGAAGCTTTACGCTTTTGACCATGCAGGTATAACCCCGGATGTCGTGCTACTTTCAAAGGCGATTGGTGGTTCTTTGCCTTTGTCAGTGGTTTTGTACAATGAAGCCCTTGATTTATGGAAACCAGGAGCCCATGCAGGCACGTTCCGGGGTAATCAGTTAGCCATGGCAGCAGGTACCGCCACGCTCAAGTTCATTATAAAGAACGAGCTGGCCGATCAAGCAGGAATTTTAGGGGCGCACCTGTTGGGACAACTGCGCCAAATTCAGCAGGAATCTCCTTGCCTTGGAGACATACGCGGTCGTGGTTTGATGATCGGCGTCGAGATTATTAATCCCCATGCTGGCACAACGGCCTACCCTGAACTGGCGAAACAGATCCAGGCAGAATGTTTGCAACGGGGTCTAATTTTAGAGCTAGGTGGACGTTTTGGTACTGTGGTGCGCTTTTTACCACCTTTAATTATTACAACAGCTCAAATTGATGCAATTAGCGACATTTTTGCACAATCTGTCCAAGCTGCGATGCAAAAACTAGGCTAGTTTTTTGCCAGTGTTCTTACAGTCCGGTTATTTTGCAAACTTGATATGGCACTTTCCCAAGCGACCCATCGTCTTGAACAATATTTTCTGACCCATCAATCAGAAAGTATTGACTACTATTCTGAGATAATTGCTTTTACACAAGAGCTGCTTATTCAGAATATTTCTCAAAGTAAGCAACCCTATTCAGGGGCATCACCCCAAAAATTGTTAGAGAATTTTCACAAAAATAATTACCTCGATTTCACACCCAAACATTACTCCCAGCTGCAAACTCAGCTCGCACAAGTGCTGGCCCATACGATTTCGGTAACAAATCCTACTTGCATTGCCCACCTCCATTGTCCGCCTCTCATTCCGGCGATCGCCGCTGAATTGATCATTGGCGCGACGAATCAGTCGATGGATTCATGGGATCAAAGTCCCTGTGCCACAATTCTTGAGCAGAACCTGACAAACTGGCTCTGTCAAACCTTCGGTTATGGCAGTAACGCAGACGGGATTTTTACCAGTGGTGGAACACAGTCTAATTTGATGGGCCTGCTGTTGGCTCGGGATAATTATGCTAAAACCCATTTAAATTGGCAGATCCAAAAACAGGGTTTGCCGCCAGAGGCTGCCACATTTCGAATTTTATGTTCGGAAGTAGCGCATTTCACCGTGCGTCAGGGAGCAGCGTTATTGGGTTTGGGAGAAAATGCTGTTATTCCAGTGTCTGTCGATGCAAATTTTTGCATGGAGACGGCGGCTCTAAAAGGAAAGTTAACGGCGCTGCAAGACCAAGGTTTACGACCAATCTTGATTGTCGGCACGGCTGGTACTACTGATTTTGGCAGTATTGACCCCCTCGCAGAAGTTGCCCAAATTGCTCAATCGCAAGGCATTTGGTTCCATGTTGATGCGGCATTTGGCGGCGCTTTACAACTGAGTACGCAGCACGCCCACAAATTATCGGGCATCGAGCAAGCGGATTCGATCACCGTTGATTTCCATAAACTGTTTTATCAGCCTATTAGTTGTGGTGCGTTTTTGCTGAAAAATCGGGCAAATTTCAGCTTAATTCGGCTCAATGCAGATTATCTCAATCCGGAAATTAATGAAGCGCAAGGCATTCCCGATCTGGTGACGAAATCGATTCAAACGACGCGGCGATTTGATGCGTTGAAATTATGGTTATCCCTGCAAGTGCTTGGGGTCGAGGCTTTTGACGCAATGGTTAATACCACCATCGACCTCGCCCAGTCTACCGCGAAATTGATTGACGGCGATCGCCGTTTTGAGTTGGTTACCAAAAATCCTGCCATTAATGCCGTGGTGTTCCGGTATGTTGGCGATCGCCCAAACGCAGTGAACTTAGAAGCAATTAATCAGCAAATTCCAAAGCAGCTCATGCTGATGGGAAAAGCCGTCATTGCCCAAACCCAAGTCCACCAAAAAACCCAGTTAAAATTCACCCTCCTAAATCCCCTAACTCAAGTTGAACATCTCCAGTCCCTACTGGCAGAAATCAAAGTATTAGGTCAACAATTAGAGCAAGACTATCAAAAAAAATGAATAGTAGACAAATTGCCGAAGCAGCAACAATTCAGAGCTTTTTAAACTGTTATTTACGTGAAACAGGGAATTTTAACTCCCTCACCACCGATGATCCCCTCACCTTCCAAGTGAAAGAGCGCACTGACGCAAAATCCGCGATTATTTGTCCCCTCCCTCAGCAAAATATCGAGATTCTGGTAGGTGTAAAATACTGGTCTCCCAGCGATCGCCACCTCTTTACCTTTCCGCTCTTCTATAAATGCGCCGCCCGCGACCAGCTGCTCGAACTAGATTATTTAACCCTGAGTACCCTACTCCTCAAGGAACTTAGCCTCAACACGGGATCAGCAGAACCCTATGACGAGCTAATTGAAAGGATGATCCAAAGCTGCAACAACATTCAGCAATTTGTCGAAGCCAGACAGCCCAATGTCTCTGAACTATACAACTTCAAACGCAACTTCAGTGAAACAGAGCAATCCTTAATCCTAGGACATCACTTGCATCCCACGCCAAAAAGTAGACAAGGGTTTTTACCTGAGGAGATGAATGATTATTCTCCAGAAACAGAAGGGAAATTTGCCCTCCATTATTTCCGCGCCCACAAATCCATCGTCGTTGAAGGCTCTACCTTAGAAGCCAGCGCCACCGAGCTAATCAAAACAGAATTACGCAATGATGAGACTGTTCCCGAAGACTTTAAAGCCGCTTACTGTGGCGACGACGAATATGCGTTAGTGCCTGTTCATCCTTGGCAAGGTCGCTGGTTACTGCACTCTGAGAAAGTTCAGGATTTCATTAGTCAGGGTTTGCTGGAAGATTTGGGACAGCAAGGTCGTAAATTTAAACCTACATCCTCCGTGCGGACTGTCTACAACGAAGATGCCCGCTTTATGGTGAAACTTTCTCTTAATATTAAAATCACTAATTCAGTGCGGGCAAACCTCTTTAAAGAATTGGAGCGAGGCTTAGAAGTGAATAAAATCTTTTCTAGCACTATCGGTGAAGATTTACGCGCCCATTTCCCTCATTTTGAAGTGATTCGTGATCCGGCTTATATCACGATTCCTCTGGATGGCAAAGAATCAGGTTTTGCCACAATTTTACGGGCTAATCCCTTTCAAACCAAAGCGAAACAAGTAGATAATTATTCCACTGATGCTAATACCGATGCCAGTTGCTTAATTGGTCTTTGTCAGGATGCGATTGATGGCAGCAGTTCTCGCCTTGCAAATATTATTCGTACCTTAGCTAACCAGGAAAATCGCTCTACGGAAGCAGTCAGCGTTGATTGGTTTAAGCAGTACCTAGCCCTGTCAGTGAGACCAATATTATGGATGTACTTCACCTATGGCATTGCCCTAGAAGCGCACCAACAAAACAGTATTTTAGAGCTTAAGAATGGCTATCCCAAGTATTTCTATTACCGCGACAACCAAGGTTACTATTACCGCGAATCTTTTACAGATAAATTAGATGGTATCCTTGAAGGGATTAGTCAAAAGAGTGAAACTTTTTGCCCTGATGAGGTAATTGACGAACGGCTTGTTTATTACGTCTTTATTAACAATGTCTTTGGTATCATTAATGCTTTAGGTGTTGCTGAACTCGTTGATGAAAATCTTCTCCTTCAAGAACTGAATAATGCCATCACTGAATTTGCTGATTTTGATTTAGCAGGTTCTCAGCTTCTTGATAATTTGCAAGGAGAAACCTTCCGTACTAAAGCCAATCTTTTGACGCGCTTTAATAACATGGATGAACTAGTTGGTTCTGTAGCAAATCAATCAGTTTACATCAACATCCAAAATCCTTTGTATTTCTTGAAAGCAAGTGTAAAGGAGGAAGTTTATGCCTAGTTTAGAGACTCAAATTCAGCCTGTTTATAAAGTCTATGACAAAACTGTTTCAGCATACCTTTCTTTTCATCCGATGACATTAGAAAAGGACTTAGAGCGTATCCATTGCTGGATGAATCACGAACATGTTATTCCCTTTTGGCAAATGGCCTGGCCTATTGAAAAAATTGAAGCTTACCTGAAGAAAGTTCTAGCAGATTCTCATCAAACTGCTTACATTGGTTGTATAAATAATGAACCAATGAGTTACTGGGAATCTTACTGGACAATCGCCGATATTCTCGGTAAACATTATCCAGCAGAAGAAGCAGATCAAGGTATTCACTTATTAATTGGGGAGCCATATTTTCTTGGTAAAGGCTTAGCCTTACCTTTACTACGAGCGATGACAATGTTCCAGTTTCAACATACTCCGACCACAAAAACGGTGACAGAACCAGATGCCCGTAATGCCAAGATAATTCACATTTTTAAAAAGTGCGGTTTTGAGTTCCAAAAGAATGTTGATCTTCCCGATAAAACAGGCGCTTTAATGTTCTGTGATCGCCAAAGGTTTGAACAAATGTGGTCGCTGACTGAACTTTATCAATAAAAATCAATAAGTGTAGCAATGAATAACCAAATTTATGATTTACTTGGAGTCGGTATTGGACCATTTAATTTAAGTTTAGCGGCTCTGCTAGACCCGATTTCTGAAGTCAATTCAGTATTTCTTGAACAGAAACCACGATTTGATTGGCATTCCGGTTTGTTACTTAAATCAGCAACAATTCAAGTACCTTTCTTGGCGGATTTAGTTACTATGGCAGATCCCCGTAGTCGTTTTACATTTCTGAATTATCTCCGCGAAAATTCTCGTCTTTATAATTTCTATTTCCTTGAGGAATTTAAGATTTATCGCCGAGAATATAACCACTATTGTCAATGGGTTTCCGAGCAGTTGGGTGATACCTGTCAGTTCGGAAAAAACGTCGAGGCGATCGCCTGGAATGAAGCAGGTTACTTCACCGTGACAGCTCGTGATTATGAAACCAATAACGCCATCACTTATCACGCGAAACATTTAGCAATTGGGGTCGGTAGTACCGCAAGTATTCCTGATTGTCTAAAGAAACTTGGGAAGCAAGATAATATCTTCCATTCTAGTGAATTTCTCCACCGCAAAGAACAATGGCAAAATGCAAAGTCTGTGACTGTAATTGGCTCTGGACAAAGTGCTGGCGAAACATTTTATGAGCTGTTAAATACTCAAGTAGAATGCGGTTATCACCTCGAATGGCATACTCGTTCCCCAGGGTTTTTTCCCATGGAATACTCTAAACTAGGTCTCGAATATTTTTCCCCTGATTACATCGAATATTTTTACAATTTGCCTATCGAAAAACGTGATGAAATTCGTTCCGGTCAAAATCTTTTGTACAAAGGCATGGCTGCAGAATTAATTGCCCAAATTTACAATCGCTTCTACGAATTAACTATTGGTGGCACTGAGTTAGATGTGAAACTATGCTCCTCTCTGGAGGTAAAGGAGGCAGAAGTTACAGAGAACGGCTATCGTCTCGGTTATCGCCAGGTACAGCAAAATCATTATTTTGAACACAACACCGATTGCATTGTCCTTGCCACAGGCTATAAGCATCGAGTCCCAGAATTTATCAAACCCATCCGCGATCTAATCGAGTGGGATTATAAAGACCGCTTCTGCATCGACTTTAACTATCGCATTACTCTCACAAAATCTATTCCTAATTCAATTTTTGTACAGAATGGCGAACTTCACACCCACGGCATTGGTGCCCCAGATCTTGGTTTAGGTGCCCATCGCAGCTCGGTAATTATTAATACCCTACTTGGTCAAGAAGTTTATCCGATAGCCCAGAAAAATGTCTTCCAAAACTTCGGTGTAAGCTGATATGAATCACACTTTAAATCGTTCAATTTCAGTCTTATTCGTTTGTGCCTTTACTTATATTTTTTCAGAAGTATTACTCGCACCTTTTTATCCTGTTTTCTTTGAAAAAGTATTCGGTGTTGAAGATTTAAGCTATACTGGCTTCTATATTTTTATTTGTCGGGTGACAGTAGTGTTGACTGCACCGTTTTGGGGATTTTTTTCGAATAGATTAAATATCAAAATTTTACTTTATTCTGGGCAAATTTGTTCTGCGTTAGTTTGCATAGCCATAACCTTGACTCAAAATGTGACGCAGTTTACGATCGCCACAGTAATTTTGTTAATGTTTCGGAGTAGTTTTGTGATTCTTTATCCCCTAATTATTCAGTTAGGTGGTGAAGAAAGACGGGAGATGATGGCCGGAACTTACCAGGCTGTTTTTCACACAGGAATTGTTGTTTCTAGTATCGTTGGAGTCTGGATTATTCAGCTTCAAAATCCCCTTAATGCATTTTTTATTGTGGCTTTATCAGATATATTGCAATTCGCTCTATGTTGGTTTTTCTTAGAAGCATTACCTGAAAATAAACAGTCAATTAAAAAAGTCAAATCAGACAATTCACCGATAGATATTCTGCAAACCCATTGGGCATTTATCCCAGCTATTGGCGTGATTTGTTTATTGTTTCAGTTTATTCACAATCTCGTGCGGCCCTATTTTGTTAGCTATGTCACTGGGGCAGATTATTTTGGCACAACTTTAACGACTGGCGGTATTCTATTTGCCATTCCCAGTTTAATGGCGATCGCCGCATTGCCTTTTATCCGCAGTTACGCCAAACCTCATCGCATTTCATTGCTCTATACCATGGGATCTTTGCTGTTGGCAGTGACATTACTAATCCAAGGGTCAACAAATTCTTTATCGCTGTTTGTATTTTCGAGAGTAGTTTATGGTTTCTTTCTTGCTGTCACCCAAGCGGCTTTAGAACTCTATTTATTTAACAATAGTGACCCACAAAAAATTCCTCTTAATTACACTTTAATGTTTGCTTTTGCTAATATTGGTATGGTTTTATCTCCCTTAACAGCCTCTTATGTCATCGCGCAATATAATCTTGCTTTTCCTTTAATTCTAGCCGGTATTTTATCAGTATTTACATTAGCCTATACTTGGTCACTCGGATTACATCCAGTGTTAGCAAAAACGATAACTCGATATCAACATAATGCTTGAAAAAGCAGATTTTTTCTTCTATTAATTAACTTATTTACCTAATGATCATGAATAATATTCAAGCTTTGAATGCCGCCTTAACTCCTGAAATCTGGAAAACCGTTAGTCTCAATCTCCTAACAAAAATGCTCTCGGAGTTTATGTATGAGGAGATCATTAAACCAGATGTTATTGATGACAAAGAAGACATTGTTACCTATCAACTGAACTTGCCTGATGGATTAGGTTATCGCTTTACTGCCAAGCTGCGAGTGTTTGATAGTTATCGCGTTGATCCAAAGTCGATTTATCGCGGCGAAAATGATGAATGGACACCTGCAACTAACCCCTTTCAGTTTGCATTAGATATCCATGAAACAGTGGGGATGACCGGTGAAACAACCGCCCATTTGTTGAAGGAACTCACCAATACTTTGATTGCTGATGCCCACATTTATCAGCGCAAACAAAGCAAAAATGTTGATCTCCTCAACCTCAACTATGCCGAGCTGGAAGGGGAAATGGAAGGTCACCCTTGGATTACTTTTAATAAGGGTCGCATTGGTTTTGGTTATGACGATTATTTAGAACATGCCCCCGAAAGCAAGCAATCTATCCAGATGACTTGGTTGGCGATCGCCCGCGAGCAGTCTAGTTACAACGGCGTTACCGATCTTGAGTATGAGCGTTTAATCGAAGAAGAATTATCTCCTGAAGCGGTTGCCAGATTCAGTGGTCTGTTAGAGGAGCGTGGTTTAGAGCCAGCTAAGTATTACTTCATGCCCGTCCATGATTGGCAATGGAAAAACATCGTTGTGCCGATCTTTGGTGAAGCGGTGGCATTGCAGTCGATTGTTTACCTCGGTAAGAGCGAAGATCTCTATCTACCGCAGCAATCCATCCGGACATTTGTCAACACTAGCCACAGCCAGAAGCGCCATGTGAAGTTGCCTCTCAGCATTCTGAATACGTTGGTTTATCGTGGTTTGCCCAATGAGCGTACCCAAATTGCCTCGAAGGTTACCGAGTACATCAAATCTATCCATGCCAACGATCCTTTTTTGAGTGAAGAATGCCGGATGATTCTGCCCGGTGAAGTGGCAAGTCTAAATTACAATCACAATTACTACAAGCAACTTTCCAGTGCCCCTTACCAATACAAAGAAATGTTGGGTTGTCTCTGGCGAGAAAGTGTTCTGAGCTATACCGACCCCGACGAAAGACCCGTTACTCTCGCGTCTTTAGTGCACCTCGATGCTGATGGTTATCCCCTGATTCTTAAGTTAGTTGATGTGTCCGGTTTAACCCTTGAAGATTGGTTAGATCGTCTTTTCAATACTGTTTTACCACCGTTACTTCACTACCTCTATCAATATGGCACGGTGTTCTCACCCCACGGTGAAAATACAATTCTTGTCCTCAAAAATAATATTCCCAGTCGCCTTGCGATGAAGGATTTTGTGGATGATGTTAATATCAGTGATCAGCCGCTACCGGAACTACTCAATCTTTCTGCAGATCTTAAAGAAGTCTTGCTCACTGAACCTCCCGAAGGCTTATGTCAGTTTATTTTTGCAGGCTTATTTATTTGTCACCATCGTTATCTTTCTGACCTTTTAGATCAACATATTTGCTATCCCGAAGTAAAATTCTGGCGGCAAGTACGACAAGCCATTCTGAATTACCAAGAGAAATTTCCACAGCTTCAAGATCGTTTTGAGTTGTTTAATCTTTTGGCTCCAAAATTTACAAAGCTCTGTTTAAACCGTAATCGTTTAATTACCTACGGCTATAACGACGACAGCGATCGCCCCCATGCTGCTGCTTATGGAAAGGTCAATAACGCTTTGCATACCGTATTGCACGATGCAGATTATGATCAGTTAATTGCTCGAAAAAAAAAGTTTCAAGCAGCCTTAACAACTCCTTTTGATTACTATGATGCGCAATATAACAAGACAGCCTCTATCCGTACTGTTGATTATGGGCAAGATTTAGAACGTATTTTTAACTGGATGCACCAAAGACATTTGGTTCCTTTTTGGAAGCTTAATCTTTCATTTACAGAATTTCAGAAGTTCCTGAGAAAATCTCTTACAGCAATCCAAAAGGATTTGGTAATTACTTCTTTGGAAGGGGAACCTATTTGTTATGGTATTTTTTATCAGGTCGCAGCAGATAATATTCGCCATTTTTATCCCTATCAAAAATCTGATATTGGTGGGCACATTGCCATAGGTGAAAGACGTCATTTGACCCCTGAATATCTTATACCGATCTTTCGGGCATCGTTTCAGTTTGCTTTTAAAACCTATGATACGGAGCGAATTATTATTGAACCTGACGCCAAAAATCGAATTTTAATCCCTCTTTTAACTAATATGGGTTTTAAAATCTATGACACAGTTAAGCTACCCCACAAAAAAGCAACTTTGATGATTTTAGAAAAACACACCTTTTTTTCAGAGTTTTCCAAAATTCAAACAAGCCATAATTTTGTCCGACATTAATGTACTTTAATTCTGACAAATTCAATTGATTCCCTATATTTTTTAGGGGATCAATACATTTCTTAAACAAAAATAATTGGCAGCTTTTGCTGGTAGGAATAACTATGATCACTCAAAGCAAAATCGATCTAGAGGTTCTTAAAATCATTGAAAAAATCAAAAAGCGGATGACAACATTAGGACATCCTCCGATCACGCAACTAACAGCAGAGCAGGGGCGATTTTTTTTTCAAGAAGCCATTAAACTCTACGATCTCAGGTTAGAAGCTGGCGTAAAATTTGAGAATCAATTAATTAAACGTCCTCATTCACCAGCAATTCCAATTAGAATCTATCGTCCTATTTGTGATAAAGGTGTTGACTTATCTTTACCAATACTTGTCTATTTTCAGGGGGGTGGTTGGGTTTTTGGTTCCTTGGATAGTGCAGACGATACTTGTTCTTTTTTAGCTAAATATGGGCAATGTATTGTGATCTCTGTAGATTATCGACGCTCTCCAGAACATAAGTATCCCGCAGCCGTCCATGATGCCCTTGATGCGATTTATTGGGCGGATCAACAAGCAGCTAGTTTGGGAGGCGATCGCCAACGATTAGCCCTTGGTGGAGAAAGTGCAGGGGGTAATTTAGCAGCGGTGGCAGCAATCCAGTTACGCAATGAGAGGAAAATTTCGCCCATTGCCCAATTACTGATTACTCCCGTTACCCAGTACGGCTTTGAGACAAACTCCTATCAAGCAGGTCATCAGCTTGGGTTATCAAAAGAAACAATGGCTTGGTTCTGGCAGCAGTATTTAGAAGATTTTTCCCAAGCAGAAGCATGGCAAGTGTCTCCACTAAGAGTTAAGGATGCCAGTCAACTACCACCCGCAATTATTGCAGTTGCGGAACAGGATCCCCTCCTGGATGATGGGTTAATGTATGGCGATCGCCTCCGGTCATTTGGAGTTCCGGTCAAAATTCTTCGATACCCGACCCTAATCCATAGTTTTATTCGCTCAATTCATGTGGTGCAAGCAGCGAAAGTAGCTTGTCATGAAATTGCAAATAGTTTAAAAACACAATTTTATGGACTCAATTAGGTATATTTTTATCTAAAAACTTTGCCTCTAAAGGATTTTCTCTATTTTTGCCACTACTTTTAGCAGAATTTGTAGACTATACTAGTTTTATTTACTCCAAGGGCACGATCCTTTCTTGGGTTAACCGTTATTTTTGGTACAGCAAAATTTGAAGGGTGATCTCCCCAGAGACCTGTCATCAGATGTAACATTGCGCGCCTCAGAAGTGACCAGCGATGCATGAGCTACAGCACCCACCGCCGCCCTGTCACCAGGGGCCACCAATTGTTAGAAAAAATACGGTTCAGAGCATCAGTAAACAGCAAAGCGTAGTAGCCCAAAGTGATCACCATAGTGGCGTTCCATGGCGGCAATGAATTCTGCAGGGGGTAGGGCGGTGATCGCCTGCCATCGGCCGCCACCACCAAAGTAGCATTAAGGTTCTGTTTTCCTTGCTTTGTCTCTACCGTCACCGTTGCGGCTGTCTCACCATAGGTCACTGTCTGTACCTATGTTTCATAGTGGCAAGTAATCTGGGAAGCAGTTGCCACCTGGTCCATCGAGGCCACCCCAACACACCATTTCATGGACAAAGTCATGTTTAGATTGCAGAAAATCTTTCCGATAGGGGGGAGATCCATAGTGGCCGAGGTGAATATGTTCTCCCCAATAAAATTCCAGAATGCCGTCCTGGGTCCAGGCATCATAGGACTGGGCAACGGATGCAGAAGACTGGTATTTATGGGCAGTCAACAGATAAACCATTAGGCTGCCCAACAGTAAAAGTAGGCGAAAAACAACAAAAAATGCAAGAATAGACATTATATTCACTCAATTTTGGCTTTTTATTGAACTAAAACAGTCATTTAAAGAATTTTTAGATAATTAACCCTTTCCTTTGGGGCGTAGCTTCGATACTGTCGTGGGAATCATCGCGCTATTTTTGGGCGCTACGGCTGACTGGGTTGGTATGGGAACTAATTGATGGGTTGCCGCATCCCAGAGAATAAATTTGGCACAGTGGTGTAGGTCGCCCAGGCGGAGAGTCTTCACCTGGGAGAGCAGATGACGATTGACTTGATGACAAGCGGCTAGATGGTAATTGGGGATTTTTTCGGAGAGATGATGGATGCTGTGGTAGCTAATATCAGCGGTAAACCACCGTAGCCAAGGGGGCAGATCGAGGTAGCTGCTGCCTTCAATAGCGCCACGTAGATAATCCCAATCTGCGGTGCTGTGGGCATAGGCCCCTTCAAAATTGTGCTGGACAAAGAAGATGCAGATAAAAATAGTTCCAGCAAAGGTCATCACGGAGGCATAGAGGCTCCAAAATAGCCCTGGCCCAATGAGATCGCTCAATATAATCCAGCTACCCACCACAAAAATATTGTTTAATAGCACGTCCCAAAATTCTTCCCAGGTCTGCCAGTATTGAGATCGATAGGTGGTGGCGATCGCCCCAAAATTACTTAAACCCTGTTGATTAAGGTGGGCTAAGCTGTGGCGAAAAAATTCCCAAAAGCCCAATCCTAAAGTTAGTCTGGGCTGAATGACGAGGTAAAAAAAGCCACCGGGCAGGGCCATAATTGGCTGCCTTAGGAAAGCATAAAGCTTTTGCTTAGGGGCACTGAGTTGGGCAAACTCCTCTGTGGACAAAAAATCGGCAATGCCTCGATACCGTTGCCAATCGCCGTTGGTTTTATGGTGGTAGGCATGATCCCGTGACCAGGCATAGGGGGGGATGGCGTTAATAATTCCCAGCAAAAAACCAGCCCCTCGATTCATCTGTCTTGTCCGAAACAGAGAGTAATGACCGCAGTCATGCATCAACGAAAAGCAGCGCAACAAAAATAGCACCATTAAGCCAACAATGGGCGGTAACAGCCAAAGGGAAATCGATGCGGCTTTAATCGTTAAAATCCATAGCCCAACATAGGGCAGTACCGTATTGAGCATTTGATTGGTGGCGTGGCGATCGCTGCGCTGCATGTAGGGCGCTAAAACAAAATCTGACTTTTTGATCATGATATTACTTGATGATTTTCGAAGTCCATATCGAGGCAAACCGTACTACTGCTTGAGGCTGTCTAACGTTCCTCGGCCTGGCCAGAATCAAAAGCGAAAGGTGAATCTTTACAGTTATGCTTTGATCGTCCTGGCAATTTGATCAGGATGGCTTTGGGAAATTTGACCAAGAGCAAGACCCCCAAGGATGACAGCGCTGCCAAGGGCGATCGCCTTACCTTGATCAGATTGTGGCGCTGGGGCCCTGATTGGGGCAAATTCGATTGACCCTGGGCCATTTTGACAAAGGGATGGACAGTGGCAGGAATGCGCCCAGGGTAGTGGAGATACTGCTGGAGCTGGCGACTTTTGATCGCTGAGGCTTAGTCTGTACTCCGATTTGGCGATAGTGTTAATTTTTCATGGTTCGCCACTTCGATACTTCCTGGTAGATTCAGGGGTCAGATTGAATTCTTCCCAGCGATCGCAAACTTGTTGGTAACAGTCGGGTGGGGCGATCGCCAAGTTCTGGAACCAATCCACCTCAATGGCGGCACCATGGTTGAGAACGAGGAGCATCTCCCGCTCAGGGGTATAGGTTTGTAACACCTTTAAGAGATGATCCAGCACGTCGCTCGGTAGACCACGGGACTTTAGGTATGGATAAACGGTCGCGGCTGGCCGGTATTGGAGATGATAGGGCACCACTGCTTGACGCCAATTCAAGCGAGTCAGATCTGTCGCGCCCACCTCACAAACAACCAGGCCGCGCCCTTGGGTCAAATATCCTTGCCAGGCTCCATGACCTAAGGACAATAGGTTTTCCCGAATAAAAGCAGCTTGCCAAGTCGTGTCGCGGCACTGCCAAAGATCACTGAACAGCATTTTGAATTTCCTCCCGTAATTTTTGAGTCGCAACCACCATATTTTTGAGGGCCGGTATGACCTCTTCCCAACGGCGGGTTTTGAGGCCACAGTCTGGGTTGATCCAGGTTTGGGCGATCGCCAGATGATCAATGCCCGTGCGGAGCTGCTGCACCATCTGTTCAACGCTCGGAACAGCTGGACTATGGACGTCGTAAACCCCATTTCCTACTTGGTAGCGATAGCCAGCATTAGTAATTTCAAACAGGGTTTCATTATTACTGCGACTGTTTTCAATAGAGAGCACATCCGCATCTAGGCGTTCAATATGTTCAATGATGTCGCCAAATTCGGAGTAACACATATGGGTATGAACCTGGGTCTTTGGTTGAACAGCACTGGTGGCCAACCGGAAAGCATCGACTGCCCAATCTAGGTATGCTTGCCAACGTTTGATTTTTAGGGGTAACCCTTCCCGTAGGGCTGGTTCATCCACTTGAATGAGGGTCGCTCCAGCCACTTCTAGACTTGCTACTTCCTTCCGTAGGGCGAGGGCAATTTGCATTGCCTGGTCACGGCGGGGAATATCAGTGCGGGTAAACGACCAATTGATCATCGTCACTGGCCCAGTAAGCATACCCTTCACTGGTTTGTTCGTTAGGGATTGGGCGACCTGAAACTCTCGCACCGTCATCGGCTGGAGCCATGAAACATCACCATAGATAATCGGTGGTCGCACGCAGCGGCTGCCATAGCTCTGTACCCAACCGTGGACTGTAAAGGCAAAACCTTGCAGCTGTTGACCGAAATATTCCACCATATCGGTGCGCTCAAATTCCCCGTGCACCAGCACATCCAAGCCAATGTCTTCTTGGAGCTTAATGCAATCGGCAATGTGCCCATCGATCGCTGCTTGGTAGTCTGCTTGGGAAATCTCCCCTTTTTTATATTTCACTCGCAACTGACGTACAGCTTTCGTTTGCGGAAAGGAACCGATGGTTGTGGTGGGCAAGGGAGGCAATTGGATCTGTTTGGCTAAACGGAGGTCATAGGGGAGCGATCGCTGAAAATCTGTTGCAGTCAATTTCTGGATTGCACTCTGCACTGCGACATTTGGCGGATTGAACTGCTTAAAGGTTTGCCACTGCTGCTCAATGGCCATTTGTTGGGTCGTCGTCTCATCACCAGCTAACGTGCGAGCGAGAAAGGTCACCTCCGTCAACTTTTGTTCCGCAAAGCTCAAAACCTGGCGTAAGGGTTCAGGCAACTGGGTTTCTGAGGTGGCATCGTGGGGGACAAACTGCAGTGAGGCGGATGGCTGTACCCGTAAGTTGGGGGCGATCGCCTGTAATTTTTTCAACAATGCCAAGGTGACATCGGGATGAATTTGCCAGATATTACGTCCATCGACGACCCCCGCCCCCAGAATTTTGTCGGTGGGGAATCCTTGGGATATCAGCAGATCTAAGTTGTGACCCCGGGTAAAATCTAAGCTGATCCCGGCCACAGGTAGCTGCGTCACCCAGCCATAGTTCACCCCCAGGTCATCAAAGTAGGTGATTAGCTGTATGGGCAAGCCGACTCCGGCTAGTTGGTGGTAAGTCTTCTGCACCGCTGCCTTGAGATCGGCGGCTTGGCTCGTGACCAAAATTGGCTCATGCAGTTGGACTTCCTCGATCCCCAGAGCTTTGAGCTGGCCCAGAAGATCGACATATAGCGGCAGTAGCCGATCCAACCAAGCTATCAAATTCCCGTTGTGGCGGCTCAGGGCCAAGAGGGTCACCGGACTGAGGACTACGGGTACGGCGCGATCGCCCAAAACGGCTTGCGATCGCTGCACCATCGCCAAAAATTCCCCAAAGTTCCCCAGGGGTTGCATCTTGTCTTCGATCTCAGGCACCAGGTAGTGGTAGTTTGTGTCGAACCACTTGGTCATTTCCAGCGCGGGTAAAGCATCCCGGCCCCGAGCCATGGCAAAGTAGCGATCAAGCCCGCTCAAACCCTGGAACCGCCGGGGAATCAGCCCCAAACGCACCGTCCAGTCTAGGACATGGTCGTAGAGGGTTTGATCCCCTACGGCAATGCGATCAATGCCCGCCGTTAACTGTGCTTGCCAGGTTTTGACCTCAAGATCCTGCCGTAGGGCCAATAACTCATCCGCGCTAGAAGTTCCGCCCCAAAAAGTTTCTAATGCTTTCTTGAGTTCCCGGCGTTTACCCATGCGAGCATAGCCGAGAGTCATTGTTTGAAATGTCGTCATTATGTATTGTCCTGAATGAATTTGATGCTAAAAAATTGAACGGCAAATTGTTAGGAAGCTTGACCACTAACCTGGGAAAACTAATGCTATGAATGCAGCAAAAAATTACCCCATTTAGGGATTAAACAAACTAAAAAGAAAAAGGCGATCGCCCATTAAATTGAGGCAGCAAAAAACGCCCAGGCCCTGAATCGAAACAGCGCCAATGACCACAACTTAATCGACAAAATCGTTAGGAATATTTTGGCAGTGATGCCTGAGTGGTTTTGAAGACTTGGGGGAGAAGCTTGTTCGAAATGCTTCTATGGCGATGCGTTCTTGAACGTGCCAAGACTAAAACAGTGATCATCCGTACCTCGCAGATGTTTTAGAAGGTGGTTGGCGATCGGCGGGCATTCTGACTTACACAATTTTTAGAGCTTAATTTTAGATTGATCATGGCAATGACCCCTAAAATTACAGCGCTAAAACTGGCTTACAGCTGCGGGACAGCGGCAGATTTTCACTGCTCTTTCCCCGTTTCCTCCAGTGGCTGATCCCCACTAGAACCGAAAGTAGATTCTATAATATCATTGAATTCATATTCTTAGTGCTGAAGGCGAATATTCTTCAGACAAATCATAAATTTATGCTTGAGGATTGTTAAAAATTAAAAGTGCCAAAAAGAGTCGCTAATTTTAAGGAAATCTCAAAGATAAATCTTGTGGTGACTGTTGCGGCAATAGGGCCAACCTATGATCAAGAATAGGGATTTTGGGAGTTTTGAAGCAAGCCCAGGAAACGCCCGGTGGGGTCTGGCCACAGGGAAGCCTGTGCTCGATGGAATTGCATGGGCGTTGGATCTGAAGAGCTGCACCGAAAATCTCCCAGCGATCGCCCCCCAATGGGATATCTCCTGGCAGAGGCAAAGGGAGTTCAGTCCCCTGGGCTTGATTGGATTTTTGATTTTTTGATCCCTACGGTAATTTACAAAGTCCTTGGAGAAATGCTAGCTTATAGGCCAACTGAGTAAGTCAGCTTAGTTCAAGGTTACGAAGCCTTGAAGCGGGGGAACCACCCGTCAACCCAACCGGGAAGACACCGGGGCTTATTTTCTGGGATACATAGAAAAGGGACATCTTCCAGTCCTAGCCCGTCAGCTAACCTCGTCAGCATCGGAAGAAGACTGAAGCACGGCGATCGCACCGTAAATCAGAATTCCCAGACAACGACTGTCAGTTACCAATCACTTCCCTCTATTTACTGTGAAAGGGTAGGTAATTTTGCATGGTTTTATTATCAAGTTTGGCCCGTGGGGTCAGAAAGTTTTTGGTACCACCTTTTTGGCAAGGAAGTCTCCGGAAAGAAGTTTGGCTACCCCTCTATGGTTTTGGGGGATTGTTACTGCTCTGGTGGGCGATCGCCTTAGTGCGGGGCGAAATGATGCCGACGCCCCTAGAAGCATTGGTCAATAACCTGGATTTTATTCTGCATCCCTTTTATCGGCGTGGCCCTGGAGATTTGGGTTTAGGTTGGTTGCTTCTGGCCAGTTTGCGCCGGGTAATTATTGGTTTTATCTTGGGGGCTTTGGTGGCGATCCCAGTGGGAATCTGGATTGGCCTCTCCCGTAATGCCTGGCTCGCGATTAACCCGATTATTCAAATTCTCAAACCTGTATCACCCTTAGTTTGGCTACCGATCGCCTTGTCTATTTTTAATGGGGCAGAACCCTCGGCGATTTTTGTCATTTTTATCACCTCCCTCTGGTCAACGATTATCAACACCGCAGAAGGTGTGACCCAGGTACCGAAAGATTATCTCGAAGTGGCGCGAATGTTAGAAATGCCCCGCTGGAAACAACTATGGCGGGTTATTTTGCCAGCGAGTTTACCTTACATTTTCACAGGTCTGCGGATCAGCATGGGGGTCGCTTGGCTCGTCATTGTCGCGGTGGAAATGCTTACCGGGGGCATTGGCATCGGCTTTTTTGTGTGGGACGAATGGAACCGTCTCAATGTGAGTTCGGTATTTTTGGCGGTCTTTGTCATCGGCATCACAGGCTTGATCCTAGATTCGGCCCTCGCTTATCTGCAAACGGCGATTACCCATCGTCCGGCCCAGCATTAGGAGCATCACTGCAATGAATAAAATAAGTAGACGCTCCTTTGTATTTGGGATGGGGGCAACGGCTTCGGCATTAGTTTATGGTGCTTGTACTGCCCCAACGGGTAAAAAGATTCAGGGTCGTTTGCCCCATGCTTTAGCGGTTGAGCCCTTGGTACGGCCAGAAAGTTTGGAAAAGCCGAATTTAACGGTGGGCTTTGTGCCAGTGAATGATTGTGCGCCCTTGGCGATCGCCTACAGAAAAGGTTTTTTCCAGAAATACGGTTTGAATGTCCAACTCAGTCGCGAAGCCAGTTGGGCCAATGCCCGTGATGGACTGATCTTCGGTCGGTTAGATGCGTCGCCGGTGGTTTCTGGGGCCGTGACTAATGCGCGAATTGGTGCCGAAGGAGCCAGGGCTTTTCCGTTGGTGGCAGCAATGACTCTCCACCGCCATGGCAATGCTTTAACCATGAACCGACAGCTTTGGGAGGCTGGGATGAGACCATGGCCAGATTACCAAGGTGATTTGGCTAAATTTGGCCGAGATCTCCGCAGTTTTTGGCAAAAATCTCCCCTTGATGACCGCGCTTGGGGGATTCCCTTAAGTTCTTCAATTTATGAATATTTTGCCCGTTATTTAGTCGCCGCCATTGGCCTTGATCCGATGCGGGAATTACGGTTAGTGATTACGCCGCCACCCCAGATGGTAAGCAATATGCGGATTGGGGCGATGCAAGCCTACATGGTGGCAGAACCTTGGAATACTAGGGCGATCGCCAAAAACGAAGGCATTGGGTTTACGTTCATCCAAGGGCGAGATGTGTGGCGGGGCCATCCGGATCGGGTACTGGCGGTGGCGGAATCTTTCATTGAACAATACCCCAAAACCTACCGCTCCCTCGTCAAAGCCTTGATCGAAGCTTGTCAGTATTGTGGCGATCCCAGTCATCGGCAAGAGGTGGCAAGCATTATCGCCGAGCGGGCCTTTACAGGGGCCAATGTGAACTATACTCGTCCGGCCATCGTCGGGGATTACGACTACGGCGGTTTTGATGCCCAGCAACGGCTAGAGAGCAGTTTAGATACGACGACCTTTTTTGAGCTGCACCCCGAAACTTCGACAATTCCCCATGATCATTCCACGTTTCTCTGGCAGTCCCAGGGGATTTGGTTAATGACCCAAGCAGCCCGCTGGGGCCAAATTGAAACATTGCCAACCGATCTAGAGGCGATCGCCAAGCGAGCCTGGCGCACCGATCTTTACCGGGACATTGCCGCCGAAATGGGGATTACCAGTCCCAGCGAAGATTACAAGGTAGAACCAGCCACTGCCTTTATCGACCAAAAAGCCTTTGATCCAAGCGATCCAGTCGGTTACCTCAATAGTTTTGAACTGCGGGCCAACCGTCCCCAAATCTATCCCGTCAGCTAAACCCCATTACAAAATTAGCATCCCAAATCTATGACTAGACCCCAATCTTTCCCCTCCCCTGCCGCCATGGAATCTCCCAACGATACTTTTCTAGCCATTGAGCATATTCACAAACAATATCCCAAGGCCGATGGGAGTCAGTTTGTTGTCCTCGAAGATATCAATCTCACCATTGGTGCCCAGGAATATGTTTCTGTGATTGGCCATTCTGGTTGCGGTAAATCGACCCTGCTGCGGATCGTTGCGGGTTTAGAAAAACCCAGCGCCGGCCATGTCACCCTAGAGGGGAAACTGATTCGCCGCCCCGGTGCTGACCGGATGATGGTTTTCCAAGGCTACGCACTCTTACCCTGGTTAACGGTCCGGGACAATATCCGCCTAGCCGTGGATGAAGTTCACAAGCATCTTTCTAAAGGCGATCGCCGCCACCTTGTTAACGAACATATCCACATGGTCAATCTCACCGCCGCCGCCGACAAATATCCCCACGAACTTTCTGGCGGGATGAAACAGCGGGTAGGGGTTGCGAGAGCTTTAGCGACTCGGCCAAAAATGCTCCTCCTCGATGAACCCTTTGGTGCCCTCGATGCCCTGACCCGACCGAAACTGCAAACCCAAGTCCTCGACATTTGGGAAAACCACCGCCAGGCCGTGATGATGATTACCCATGACATTGACGAAGCCCTGTTTATGTCCGACAAAATCGTGATGCTGACCAATGGCCCCCAGGCTACAATTGGGCAAGTTTTAACGGTGGATCTCCCTCGACCCCGACATATCCACGAACTGCGGGAAACTCAAAAATACTATGATCTGCGCAATGAAGCCCTGGATTTTCTCGAACGCTATCAATAAATAAGCCGTTTTTTGGCTCGCCCAGTCAGCATGAAAAAACTTTCTGAAAAACTACACCACTATTTTTTTGAGGAGGAACGTCCGGAGAAGGTGAGCCTAGCCAATGTTTTTGCCCTCACCGAGGAAAGATTATTTGGTTTTCCCCTGGCGCTCATTGCTTTTTTGAGTATTTTTGCAATTCCTGGCACCTCCTTTATTTTTGGCATGGCGATGCTGTCGATCACCCTGCAACTATGTCTGGGGCAGTCTAAACCTTGGGTGCCCCGCAAAGTTCTCCAAACGTCCTTTTCCCTACCGCAAATTCAGCGGTTTATGGGTTATCTGATTCCCTGGTTAAAAAGGGTCGAGAAAATCACGAAACCCCGCCTGACGCCCATTTGTCACAGTCTGCCGGGACGAATTATTTTGGGAATTGTTTTGTCGGCCATGGCCCTATTGGTGGTTTTACCGATTCCGGGGGCGAATACGGTGCCGGCGATCGCCATTTTTTTTGCGGCCCTCGGCCTCCAGGAAGATGATGGGGTTTTAAGCTTGCTCGGTATGGCGATCGCCTTAATTTTTATTGGGGTCATTATTGGCCTAATGTGGACGGGGAGTAATATTTTTCAAGTTATTTTTCGATAAAATTACCTCCGATATCAGCGTCAACGCGGAGCGAAAAAACATTTCCACAGTTCATCAAAACCCAAAATCAAGGGCGGACAAGTAATCAACACCAGCCACTGCCACGGATCGAGGGGGGCGGTAAAAAAAATCTCCTGGAAAAAAGCACTCTTCATAATCAAAATCACCAAAATCCATTCAGTGGCAATGCCGACCCAGATCAGCGGATTTGAGAAAAAGCCCAACCGAAAAATCGAGGTGGTTTCAGAGCGGCAGGTGAAAACATTGCCATTTTGACAGGCGACAATCGCTGCTAGGGTCATGGTGGTGGCTTGGGCGTAGATCCCAACGGTGGCGGCATCGGTGCTGTGGCGCAGTAAATCTGGGGTAATCGCCTGGAGTTCTGTTAAGCCATAACCATGGCTCCACCAGACCAGGAAAAAGCCCAGCATTCCCAAGACTGCTTCGATGGGGCCGAGAAAACAATAGGCACGGATCAGGAGCGATCGCCCCAACAGATTTTCCGTTTGTTTGCGGGGCGGTTGGGTCATCATATCCGGCTCTGCCGCCTCAATCCCTAGGGTTAAAGCAGGAATCATATCTGTGCCTAGATCAATCGCTAGGATCTGCATAATCACCAGGGCTGGGGGAATTTTGAGGGCCACCATCAACAGAAAAGGAGCCACTTCCGGAACATTAGAAGCCAAGATATAGGTGATAAATTTACGGATATTTTGGTAAATGGCGCGGCCCTGTTCTACAGCGCTAATGATCGTCGCAAAGTTGTCATCGGTGAGGACGATATCCGCCGCTTCCCTGGCGACATCGGTACCATTTAACCCCATGGCAATGCCAATGTGGGCCGCCCGTAAAGCCGGAGCATCATTCACCCCATCCCCTGTCACAGCAACCACTTCCCCAATATCTTTATAGGCTTGCACGAGACGTAATTTTTGTTCGGGAGACATCCGCGCAAACACGAGGCCCGAACGATATTTCAGGATTTGCCGCAGTTGAGCATCAGACAGATGACCCATGCCTTCTCCGGTGACGACCCGGACTTGCTGATTGACAATGCCAATTTGTTGGGCGATCGCCTGGGCTGTGAGGCCATAGTCCCCCGTCACCATCGTCACCTTGATCCCGGCGGTATGACATTGGGTGATCGCCTGTTTCACCTCCGGCCGGGGCGGATCAAACATCGCAATCAAACCAATAAAAATTAAATCCCGCTCAAGATCCTGGGCGCGCAGATTAACCAAATCCCGTTGTCCCCGTCGCGCCGCCACCCCCAACACCCGAAACCCCTGGGCTGCAAGGCGATCATTGGCTTGTACCACTTCTTCCCACTGTTCATGGCCCAAAGTTTGGATCGCCCCATTGCGCAACACCGCCTGACAATGGCGCAACACCTCTAGCGGTGCCCCTTTTGTAAAGGCCATACAGGGCAGTTCGCTCTGCCAAATATCTGACTCCTGCCAATCTAAGACCACAGTCATCAGTCGCCGGCGAGAATCAAAGGGAATTTCCCGTAACCGGGGATATTGTTGTTGTAAGTGTTCAATATTTAAGCCGGCCTTAACCGCAACGACGATCAAAGCAGCTTCGGTGGGATCGCCTATTTCCTGCCAGCGGCTCGGTGTGTCGAGGTGGATGAGCTGGGCATTAGAACAAAGGGCAGCCCCCGTCAATAACAGGTCAATTTTCCAGCGGGCGGTGAAGTCTGCGGCTAAATTCACGGTGCCCGATCCAGGGTCATAACCGGCACCAGTGACTTCAATTAAAAAGGGTTGAATTTCTCCGGGTTGGCCGTGATTAGGGGTTTGTAGAGGCGGTTGAACAGGCAATTCTGCTTCGGTTAACCAGGGCAACCAGAGGTAATGGACGGTCATTTCATTTTTCGTGAGGGTGCCCGTTTTATCCGTGCAGATCACCGTGGTGGCGCTGAGGGTTTCCACCGCAGAAAGACGGCGCACCAGGGCATTTTTGCGCACCATCCACCGGACACCCATGGCAAGGGCGAGGGTAACAGTCGGCAGCAATCCTTCTGGCACGAGGGCAACGATAATGCCAATGGCAAAGACGAAACTTTCCCGCAGTTCCATCCCCACTAAAAATTCCGTCAACAGAAAAACAATCACGCCCATCGTCAAGGCGATCGCCGTAATAACGCGGACAATCTTACCCACCTGAATTTCGAGGCTACTGGGTTCCCGTTTCACATTGGTTGTTAGATGGGCCACATGACCAAATTCTGTTTGGGCACCGGTGCCATAAACCACCGCCACCCCCCGCCCCGACGAAACTGTCGCCCCCGCCAAGAGTAAATTGGCAATTTCTGCAGGATTTGTTTTTTCTCGGGTGGGTTGTTCTCCCCGGCGGAGGGGCTGGCCATCACGCACGGACGCCGTTTCTCGCACCCGTACCGGATAGGCATTCCGCGCCACAGGCAACGATTCCCCCGTCATCACCGAAAGATCAAGATATAAACTTTCTGAAGCGACCAACCGTGCATCCGCAGAAAGGCGATCGCCTTCTTCCAGTTGCATCACATCTCCCGGTACCAGTTCCACCGCCGAAATCGATTGGAGCACACCATCTCGGTACACTTTCACCTGTGCGGGCAACACCTTTTTCAAAGCTGCTAGGGATTTTTCTGCCTGGAATTCCTGCCAAAAGCTAAAAATGCCATTCACCCAGATCACGGCCCAAATCGCCCAACCCAGTTCCGGCGTCCCCGATACAAATGCCAAAATTCCCGCCACCCAGAGTAACAGGGCCATAAAGTGAGTGACTTGATCTAAAAAACGCAACCATAGGGGCCGTTGTGGCGGTTCCGGTAGCGCATTTGGCCCAAATTTTTCTAAACGTCGCTGCGCTACTTGGGCCGATAAACCACCAGGCCGGGATTCCAAAACAGCATAAACATCTTCCGGAGCAAATGTCCAAATATGACTTGGTTCCATCACAGCGATCCACCAGGACAAACAATTAATTTGATGCTGTCACAACCCATGCTAAGACAAACATCTCTTCTGATAAGCGTCAACGATTCTTTACATCATTATTTGCTTGCATGACTTATTTACACCACCGCATTGATGTCGGCTCTTTAGGGAAATTTAATGGAAAAAATTGGCTAGAATTAAAGAAATATCTCACAGGATATCTTAACTAAATCCAGAGAGAGCGACTAATAGAAAGGGTGGTACTAAAAGGGTAATGACGGTTTTGTTAAGGTAGAACGGAAGTCATTGACTCCGACCCATGCCTCAATGTCCCAGCTGTCAATCCCAACATACAGTCAAAAATGGGCACATCCACAACGGTAAACAGCGCTTTCTCTGCAAGCAATGCGGTCGTCAATTCGTGGAACATCCCACCAATAAACTCATTGATGCTGAAACCCGCGCTCTGATTGACCGTCTGCTTTTCGAACGTATTTCGATGGCCGGCATCGCCAGAGCTGTTCAAGTTTCTGAACAATGGCTGCAAAATTACGTCAATATGAAAGCAGCACAAGTACCAAGAAGGGCCAAGGTTGTCCCCAAAAAAAGGGGTCTTTAAAGGTGCAGTGTGACGAACTCTGGTCTTTTGTTGACCACAAAGGCAATAAACAGTGGGTCTGGCTGGCCCTTGACGTTCAAACCCGGGAAATTATTGGTCTGCACGTTGGTTGCCGTGGTCGAGAGAGTGCAAAAGCACTGTGGGCGTCATTGCCTGGGGTATATCGGCAATGTGGAGTCTTCTACACGGATGAGTGGGAAGCCTACCGTGGCGTATTCCCTTCAAAGCGTCATCGGGTGGTTAGCAAACAGAGTGGTAAAACCAGTTATATTGAGCGCTTTAATTGTACTGTGAGGCAAAGGATGTCACGGTTTGTGAGACGCAGTCTAGCCTTCTCCAAGTGTGTATTTAATCACATTGGACTATTGTGGAATTTCATCCATCACTACAATTCCTCATTACCCCTTTAGTACTACCATAGAAAGATTAGACTCACAATTTAGTCTAGGTCTGTCACCTTAATATTTACTTCTATGGCCCATGTTCAAAACTTTAATTAAAAATAGTGCGGTGATCGCGTTTGTAATTTTAGGTTCTATAGCCGTTATTCCTGGGGCAAGTTCCCAAATTAGTGCTACTCCCTTATTACAAGCCGAGGATTTCCAGGGTTTGGTTTATTACCAAGACCCAAATACGAGGGGAATGCCCATTAATCGCCCTGGTATTTTCATCGGTCTGCCTCAGCAAGGGAGCAATCAAGGGGGATGGTTGTTGGATATTCCGAGTAATGACGTGTTCGCGCCAAGTTCCTTGGGTGTCAATATTTTTCAATTTGAGCAGCAATATTTTTTATTCTTTGATTCAATCTCTAATTTTGATGATGGTAGAGCTTACAATCGAATCTTAGATGCCATAGAAATTCCCGCTGAGGCAGTTCTGCTGCGTTGTTCAGAAAGTATAAATGAAACATCAGAAACCATTGCGTTTTTAAATGCAGAAGAAAGGGCAATTGTTGAAGCGCAATCTCCCAGTGCAATGGATGGAATTCTCGCTGAATTGCAAAACCCAACGATGCTTTATTCAGTTGATTCTCGCCGTTTGTCCATTGAGGCTATTCCTGGGGAGGGTTTTACGTGTAGAAGTTTTTCTCTTATCCATACAACTCTTGAATAATTGACTCTTTTCTTTGATCTAAAAAGACCTCTTCATTCCAAACATTAAAAAATTTTTTCTAGAAATTTAAACCAAAACTCCCCTCAATCTCCGGTAGCTTGGGGCATTTCAGCATCACTGTCGCTACTTTGAAGGTGATCGCCACCCTAAAAAACAGCACTATCATAAGTTTTGCTTATATTTTTCCTCGGAATACTAAGGCTGAACCTGTTTACATTTCATTGAATAATAGCTATACTAAATTTCAAGTCCATAGCTTAAATACTATTGTCAAATTTATATCACCAACCCTAAAGGCAAAGTTCTATGGGGTTTTGCCTTTTCCCTCAAAATTCCCTTGTCCTCTAACGTCTCAGTCAATTACAGCATTACAAAAAGAAACTATGTACCAATACAAGCATTCTGATTTTTTGGTTATTGCGACCCTTGACTGAATGCCCAACTACGCCCCCGATGCTCGCCACAGTTACCTGACCCATGACAACCGGGTGTCGTCCATAGTTTTTTAAAAGTTTCCTCCATCAAGCTATATTCGTCCCGATCTAGGCAATTGGGGCGAATTTTTTTTTGCGCTTAAGGCAGAATCCAGAGGCAAATAATAGCAGTTCATCTATTTTATTGCGTGGGTTCTTTGCACTGTATTAACCTAAAATATAGTGTTTAATTTTATAAATTCCAACAATATTGTGACTGTTCATTTAATTTTTTGAATTCATCACTAAGCTGACTATCCTTAGAATAATTTCTGACAGAATTAATCCTGATTAAAGCTTGGAGATCAGGCCCACAATTCAAAGCAGCTTGTAAGACTGAATTGACTCCGGTTTTCGCCACAGCAGATAGGCAGGTGCGTTAAACTCTAAACGTAATAATTTTACGGCAAAAATTAGGAGATTATATCGATGGCTCAGGCAATTTGGAATGGTGCAGTGGTGGCAGAAAGCGATCGCTGCGAGGTGGTAGAAGGCAACTATTATTGGTGGTACTAAAAGGGTAATGACGGTTTTGTTAAGGTAGAACGGAAGTCATTGACTCCGACCCATGCCTCAATGTCCCAGCTGTCAATCCCAACATACAGTCAAAAATGGGCACATCCACAACGGTAAACAGCGCTTTCTCTGCAAGCAATGCGGTCGTCAATTCGTGGAACATCCCACCAATAAACTCATTGATGCTGAAACCCGCGCTCTGATTGACCGTCTGCTTTTCGAACGTATTTCGATGGCCGGCATCGCCAGAGCTGTTCAAGTTTCTGAACAATGGCTGCAAAATTACGTCAATATGAAAGCAGCACAAGTACCAAGAAGGGCCAAAGTTGTCCCCAAAAAAAGGGGTCTTTAAAGGTGCAGTGTGACGAACTCTGGTCTTTTGTTGACCACAAAGGCAATAAACAGTGGGTCTGGCTGGCCCTTGACGTTCAAACCCGGGAAATTATTGGTCTGCACGTTGGTTGCCGTGGTCGAGAGAGTGCAAAAGCACTGTGGGCGTCATTGCCTGGGGTATATCGGCAATGTGGAGTCTTCTACACGGATGAGTGGGAAGCCTACCGTGGCGTATTCCCTTCAAAGCGTCATCGGGTGGTTAGCAAACAGAGTGGTAAAACCAGTTATATTGAGCGCTTTAATTGTACTGTGAGGCAAAGGATGTCACGGTTTGTGAGACGCAGTCTAGCCTTCTCCAAGTGTGTATTTAATCACATTGGACTATTGTGGAATTTCATCCATCACTACAATTCCTCATTACCCCTTTAGTACTACCCTATTATTTTCCCCCCGATACCATTAAAACAGAGTATTTTAAGCCGAGTAACACCCACACCACTTGTTCTTGGAAGGGTCAGGCTAGCTATTACACCCTGTCCGTAGCCGGAGAAGAAAATAAGGATGCGGCTTGGTATTACCCAGAACCCAAGGAGAAAGCGGCGAATATTAAAGGCTACGTGGCGTTTTGGCGCGGCGTCAAAGTCGAGTCTTAGGATTTGAAGGGTTAAGGCGATCGCCAATGGGTTGTGGTTGTTTTGGTTGGTGATCCTTATGGGACACTAGAGGGTATGCCAAAGCAAAGTTACGGAAAAATTCCCCAGGGGCGATCGCAAACGCTACTGTTTGGCTTGCTTGATTTCGCGAATGATGCCCTCGATGCAGATGAACGCCAACTAGACCGACTACGGGCGACGATAAAAGTCCATTGGCAATCGCCCAGACGACTGGTGGTGCAGACAAAATTGCGCTATTTGCAAACTTTAACGGCACTCACTACTACGCCTTTAACCGTACCCCAATTGAAAACGGCCCTCAAGGATTTAGAAAGTTTTTTGGGGATTTTAGAGGATCATCGCACGACGATCCGGGGGTCTGATACTTGGCATTTTTCCTTAAATTTCTGGGGCGATCGCTGGGCACGGGCAGAAAATATACAACAGTTTAATCACACTTGGGCCGCGCGTCGCTTGGGGATATCCGAGAAGAAGCAAAATAATTTTCAGGAGAATTCCCAAACAAATCACGGCGCAACTCACCCGGACTGGCAAAGCCTGTGTCGGCAAGCGCTGGATACCCACTTAACCAGTAATCCCCTAACGGCGGGGGATGGCATGGCCTTTGAATTAGCGGATTTGTACGTGCCCTTGGGAGTAACTGCCACCCATGCAGAGGAAGATTCTCCCAGCGATGATCCCCAGGATTTTTTGGCGCAATATCGCCATCTCTCCCATAATCGACTGGCGATCATTGGGGAGCCAGGGGCCGGAAAAACGACTTTTTTGCAACAGTTGGCTCTGGCTTTGTCGGCAACCGAAGATCTACCCGTTTGGATCCCCCTGGCCGATGTGGGGGGGGCGATCGCTAGAAAATTATTTGCTTGAAGTTTGGCTAAAGCAGCTTTTTAAGCAATTTACCATCGCGCCAAAAATCCAGACTGAATTTGCTGAACTGATTCAAAACAAACGGGTCTGGTTATTTTTAGATGCCCTTGATGAAATGGGGGACAATCTCAGCCAAGCGTCATTAAAACTCGACCGGGAACTCCAGGGCTGGTTAGGCAATGCTTCCGTCGTTTTAAGTTGTCGCAGTGCGGTGTGGGACACAGGGAAAAATGCCCTTACTGATTTTGTGATCCACCGTTGCCAGGGCTTTAGTGATGATGCCCAGCGCCAACAAGTGCAATGCTTTATCCAAAAATGGTTTCAAGGACAACCTCAACTCGGCGATCGCCTCTATGGTGAACTAAACCGCAGTATCCATAGTCGCATCCGTGGGGTTGCGCGCCAGCCGCTGTATTTGACCTTACTGTGTCGCACCTGGCAGCTCACCCAAGGCAAATTGCCGGGGACAAAAGCCATTTTGTATCGCCAGTTTGTGGAGGCTTTCTATGACTGGAAACAAGATACTTTTCCCACAACCCAGACCCAACGCCAGCAACTCAATCAGATTTTAGGGCAGTGCGCTCTCAAGGTGCTTCAAAAAAATCCCGCAAAAGCTCGGTTTCGTCAGGCTGAAATTCAACCGTTTTTCGATGCCGTTGATCCTGATTTTTTTACCCTCGCGCTCCAGTTGGGGTGGTTAAAGCGGGTCAGTCGCTCTGCAACAACGGGGGAAAATGTCTACGCTTTCCATCATTTAACGTTTCAAGAATACTTTGCGGCAACGGCGATCGCCCACTGGGAGATTTTTATTGACGAAGGCGGCGAATATCCGATATTTTCGTTGGGTTGGCAGGAAACGATTTTACTGTGGCTGGGGCGCGAAGAAATTGCCGCTGGCGAAAAAGAAAATTTTCTGCAAGCGCTTTTGCACTGGCAAGACCATTGTGGTGGTTTCTACGAAGTACGCGCCACCTGTTTTGTTGGCAAAGCTTTAGCCGAGTTTCCGGAATTTTCCCAAGGGCAAGCAGTGATCGATCAACTGGTGCAATGGCGTTTTGTCACCGCCCAGAGGCAACCCAAGTTACCATCGCCCCTAGTTGAAGAGGCAGGCATTGCGCTCTCCAGAAGCGATCGCCAGCGGGTGGTGGTTACCCTCGAGCAATTTTTAGCGACCCATCCTGATGCCTTTGACCGTTGGTTAGCAGCCCATAGCCTCGGCAAAAACCATGATTTCGGCAATCCAACGGCGATCGCCAACCTCGAAGATCTGCTGACGGAAACCGCAGATCCGAATTTTCAACTTAATCTCTGCCGTAGTTTAGGGGCCATCGTTCCCGATAATGCCCTAGTCATTGCCAGTCTTACCCGCCTGCTGGCAGCGGATCAAAAAGCAACCATCCGCCGTAAAGCCGCCCTGCGTCTCGGTAAACTCCAGCCCCATCATCCCCAGGCGATCGCCACCCTCCAGGAAATTTGTCCGGATCATCCCTTGGTGCAAACAGATACTGTTAGTCAAACTCTGCCCGCCCGACGGCGCACCGCAAAGCGGATCTCGGAGAGATCGCCCCAGCCAAAATCGCCCCGTGAGCAGACTCTAGCTAGCCAAAGTCTTTTAAAAAAATTAAGCCTAGAAACTAATCTCGATCAGCGCACCAGGCTAGTTGCCCGTCTCAGTGGTTATCTGCCTGACCACCCGGATCTGATTCCCAATCTGCTCACAACCCTTCGTCAGGCCCGCCGCAAAAGTACCCTCAAGTTGGCCGTTGACACCCTCGGTCAATTAATTGAGACGGAACAATTACCCCTCATTTTGCCCCAGGTGAAACACATTTATCAGACAGTAAACCCCAATTCTCCCAATCGACGCTACTGTTATAAATTGCTCTGGGACTGGTCAAAAACTTTGCCTTACGAAGCCTTTCAACGGGCTTGGTCGTCTTTTTAAATTTATCCCGGCAATCGCCTTCACCTCAAGGGGGGATTTTGAAACACAGTAGATAATTTTTTAATCGATCAATCACTTTATGGGTAAACATCTTTTTGCAAAAAATATCTACCGCCCGTAAAATCAAAAAATTTTCCGTTGAGAACCTATTTGCAAACAACTTAAAACCAACAAAATAATTTTGTTGGGATCAATTTTCCATAATGGCAATAGTTCCAAAATGACCCATGGACGCTAAGATTTCCTCACATTAAAGCGTTTGTTTCAATGAAAAATGCCATAACAATGAACATTAAGTTCGTCAATTACAGTATGATGCTAATAATTCTCATTTACTCCCCTACTAATTAGCTTCTACACCGACGATGACTATTACGCTGTCCACAAATGATCTGTATCAAATTTGGAATGATAGCTTAGAAACAGGGACAATTGTTCAATATTCCGATGCACTAGCTACCTTCACTGAATTTCCGAAACAATTAGGAAAAGGCTATTGGCGTGATATTCAGTTACGTTCGGGTATTAATTTATTGATTCAAGACTACACTTGCCATGACTCAATCATTGAATATGGACAAACTGAAGCGTCACCACACTTTGTCTCTAGCTTTTACTTAGCAGGTAATTATCAATCAATTGTGCCGGGCATAAGCGATCATCGTCATTTGAATATTAAGTCAAATCAAATGTTTTTGATGGCAGATACCAAAGAAATTGATGAAATCCCAGGCCAGGAACAAATTATTTCGATCAAATTGCAAATTGAGCCCTGCTTCCTTCAGAGTTTTAGCAATCAGCCAACATACCAATTACCTTCGCCGCTTCAAAGATGGATCGATCAAAAAACAGTAGCGCCATTTCTTACCACAGGCATTACAACTTCTAATATGCAAGTCATCCTCAAACAGATCTTGAGTTGTCCTTACCAAGGATTGATGGCCCAGATGTACTTAGAGAGTAAAGTCTTAGAATTATTTGTCCTTCAATTGGAACAGTTCACAACTAAATCTACGGCTAACTGCCCCCCTTTACCCAGGGCAGATATTGATCGTATTCACCATGCCAAAGAAATTTTAATCAATAATTTTGATAATCCGCCTTCTCTACTAGATCTGGCTCGACAGGTGGGTTTAAACGATCACAAACTAAAGCGAGGCTTTCGTCACTGTTTTGGGACAACCGTATTTGGATATTTACGTGCCTATCGCATGGAACAAGCCAAACAATTAATTGCAGAATCACATCTGACTTTGGCGGGGGTAGCCCAATCCATCGGTTACAACAGCCCCAGTCGATTTTGCGATGCTTTTAAACGGCAATTTGGCATGACGCCCAGAACCTATCAAAAACAACTCCATGGATATAAAACGGATCCCTCCGGGGCAAAATAAACTCCGTTTCGGGCAAAAAAGAATCTGCTAAATCCTTTACTATCCAAAGCCTATACCCAGGTATTTGAGAATTATTTTTAGTAAAGTAGATGGTGTGAGACATGAAGCAACAAGCACGCGGTTCTTTTGCCCTGGCGGTGGGAAGTATGATGCCAGTATTAATTGCCACCCAGCCCGCCCAGGCACAAACATCAGCCATTACAGGCATTGAAATTATTGAAACATTGACAGGGGCTGAAGTATTTTTACAGACAACGACGACTCAAGCATTAGAAATATCGACAACTCAATCAGGCAATACCCTGATCACTGAGATTACCAATGCCCAATTGCGTTTGCCAGAAGGACAGCCTCTGCAACAAACTAGCTTTAGCAACACAATCGAAAGTGTAGAAGTTTTCCAGGCTACAGAAAATAGCGTCCAAATTCAGATCACAGGCATGAATGCATTGCCGGAAATCAGCACAGATTTAACGATAGACGGTTTGTTTCTCCGGGCACAAGGCTCTGAGCCTAACCGGGTAACGGACGATGGAACGGAAACCCTTGAGTTGGTGGTTACGGCAACTCGTACACCAGAAGATCCAGAGGATATTTCCCGCTCTGTCACGATTATTACACGCGACCAAATTGTCACCCAAGCTGCTCTCAATCAAAATTTAGGTGATATTTTAGGACAGTTAGTACCGGGTTTTGGCCCCACCTCAGACCGAGCGTTTACGGCTGCATCTTTGCGGGGTCGTACGGCTTCGATCTTGGTAGATGGCGTTCCCCTTAATGTGAATAACCGTGATTTTGACCGGGAATTAAAGACGATTGCCCCAAATGCTATTGAGCGGATTGAAGTGGTACGAGGCCCTTCTGCTCTCTATGGTGGTGAGGCGACTGGGGGCATTATCAATATTATTACCCGTAGGGCAGGGGAAGAGAGACTGGTCACGCAGGTTGAATTGGGTGTTGATGCTGCTCTAGGGAATTTTGAGGGGGAAAGCTTTGGTAATTTTCTTCGTTATGGCTTATCTGGCCAGGAAAACAATGTTGATTATTTAGTCGATTTATCCCGCACCAGTAGTGGAGCCATTTTTGATGCGGAAGGCAATCGCATCCCTGTCATCCAAGGAAATGATGAGAGTGAGACATTCAATATCCTAGGCAAAGTGGGGATTGCCCTCGGAGAACAACAACGGCTCCAGTTTTCGGCTAATCACTATAACAGTAAACGAACCACAGATGTCATTTCTGATCCCATCGTAGATGCGATACCCGGTGTCCAAAAAGCCCAAGCCCTAGAAGTCGGAGAACTCCAATTCCCCGCAGGAGGAGGCCCCCAAACGGATCGCAACACAGTTTTTAATGTGAGCTACAATCACGCAGATCTATGGGGTAGCAACGTTTCTGCCCAAGTCTATTATCGAGACAACCTGAGCCGCACTGATCCCCGTGACCGTCGCCCTCGTCCTTTTGGCATTTTTCAAGGGGAGCTCAATTCTGAAAATTGGGGCGGACGTCTTGGCGTACAAACTCCGCTGACACCCAAATTGAGCCTACTCTGGGGGCAGACTACGATCAAGAAACCACCTCAAATACATTTAATCTTTTTGACCCCAATGCATTTGATGCTAGCAATGGCCAAGTTAATGTACTCACTGAACAACGCGCTTTAGTGCCTCCCTTTGATCTCAATAGCCTTGGCTTATTTACCCAGGTGCAATGGGATGCGACAGAACGTTTACAACTGGTGGGAGGCATCCGCTACGAAAAGATCGATCTTGCGGTTGGAGATTACACAACGTTCTTCGGAGACTTTATCGAAGGAGGGCGTAAGGACTTTGACACTGTACTTTTCAACGCAGGTCTTGTTTATGATGCCAGTGATCATACCAATTTGTTTGCGAATTTTGCCCAGGGTTTTTCTGTACCTGATTTTGGCTTGGTTTTAGGCTTTCCAGACCCTGGATTTTCTGTAGCGTCAGATGTGACGGTTAACCAACCTCAAAAAGTTGACGAGTTTGAACTTGGTATTCGGGGTAATTGGCGTAATATTCAAGCCTCTATTGCTGGTTTTTATAATCAATCAGATCTAGGCTCTACCTTTGAATTTAATCCGAGCACTGGATTATTTGATATCTTACGGGCTCCCGAACGTGTTTATGGCATTGAAGCAACCGTTGATGCTCAGCTCAATGACACTTGGAACCTAGGAGGAACGATCAGTTGGTCAGAAGGCGAAGCAGATCTCGAAAACAATGGCACTTATCTTCCCTTGAGCAGCGCAAGAATCCAACCCTTAAAGCTGACGGCTTATGTAGAAAATGAGACACTGCCAGGTTGGACGAATCGCTTACAAGCGTTATATGTCGGCAGTCGAGACCGTGCTTTTCAAGAAGATATTGATCCTCGAGAGATTGATAGTTATTTTCTGGTGGATTGGCTCAGTAGCATCCAGCTCGGTCAAGGCACCCTTCAGATTGGTGTTAAAAATCTGTTTGATACTTTGTATTTTCCGGCCTATGCCCAACGTAGTGCTGGTTTTTCTGACACTTTTAACAGCGCTGGCAGTGGTCGGACCCTTAGTCTTCGTTACTCTTTAACTTTTTAGAAACTATGGAATTTCTGTATAGAGCCTTAAAGCACCAATCCAAGTTCTATTACTGGCGCTTTTTTTTACTCTTATTTTTGAGTTGTAGCTTAGTTATAGGCTGTTATTCTGACGGGGTCACTAGGGTTGCAGAGACCCAGGAATGTCGTCCTATTGAACATGCTCTGGGAGAAACCTGTGTCCCCCTGGCACCTGAAAGAATTATTACTTTGAGCAATGCGGCTCTAGACAGTGTTCTTGTTTTGGAGATGCAACCTGTTGGGACGATTAGTAATACCCCTGAGCTTTTACGACAAAAGGTACAGGGGGCTGAAATTGTGGGTATGGAGGGATCTGCAAATCTTGAAAAAATATTATCGTTACAGCCAGATTTAATTTTGGGAGCAGTATACAATGATGGGGCAATTTATGAACAATTGTCTCAAATTGCCCCTACGGTTTTGGAGGGGGCAGAAACAAATGGCGAATGGCAAGATATTTTGTTATTGAATGCTGAGGCTTTGGGGAAACAAAATCGCGCCCAAGCTCTCTTGGCAGAATATCAACGGCACCTTGATCTTTTCCGGGAGAAAATGGGAGAACGACTGAGGAATTTGGAAGTCTCGCTAGTTCGTATTTATCCTGATCGGATTAGTGTTTATCTCAAAAATTCTTTTGCGGGCACAATTTTGCAAGATGCAGGTTTAGCACGTCCTGACTATCAAGATCGAGGCGTCTTCGGTGAACACCCTTTTCAAGAAGTGATCAGTAAAGAAGAGTTACAACGGGCCGATGGGGATGTGTTGTTTGTTTGGACGTTTGGCGCAACGCCAGAAATTAGTCATTCGGCCCAAGCGGCTTTAGAAACGTTTAAGCAAGATCCTTTATGGTTACAACTCCAGGCTGTGCAGAACAATAAGGTTTACGAGATTGATGCCTATTGGAATGTCCCTAGTTTGATCGCCGCGAATGCTGTGGTGGATGATTTATTTTATTATTTACTCGAACAAGAGTAGTGTAAGAAACTTGATTGTGTATTTCGCTATTCTACTTGGCTAATCAGTAGGGTTCAAGATTTGTGCAAGGGTCTAGTGCTTTTGGCGCAGGTTTTGGGATTTGTTTTTTTTGATGGTTAATCCTAGGTAAGATTATCGGCACTGCCAATCGACAGTTATTTTTTGTAGCGTTGTTGTTACCGCCCGACCTAGGGGCGATCGCCTCTGGTTGGCAACATTATTGTGTTGAGCGATTCCAAACTAAAAAGGCTCTCAATTCGCCGCCCCACATCACCCTGCAACCGCCCTTTAAGTTTCCAGTCGCAGACATCGATCACCTCGAAAACATTCCCCAAACCTTTACCCAAAGCCAAATTAGTTTCTCGATTCAGTTGACGGGTTTTAACTGTTTTGCACCGCGCGTGGTTTACATTGATGTCCAACTGACTCCCCCACTCCAAGACTGCCAATCCCAATTAAAAACGGCCTTTGGGACACAGTTAAACATTCAGGATCAACGTTATGGCGATCGCCCTTTTTGTCCCCATGTGACCATCGCTTTTAAAGATTTAAGCCGTACTAATTTTGACCGGGCCTGGGCCTTTTTTCGGGAGCGTTCTCTAAACCATTGTTTTACCGCTGGGGGTTTGAGTTTGCTACAACACAATGGCCGCCATTGGCAAGTTCGGGCAAATTTTCCGTTTCATACCCTGGCCTAGGCATTATAAATTGGCCCCTGTTGCGCTTGATAAAACTGCAAGACCCCTTGGGCTAGAGACAGCTCCACTTCTGTTTTCACGACGATGCCGCGCTGTTCGAGGGCTGTTTGCCAATTTGGGGGTTTTGGCCCTTCGTCGAAACCAATGGCCTCCGCATCAACGCCCCTAGCCCCACTGACTACGCGCTTTAAACCTGACCAATGGATTCCCCCCAGACACATCGCACAGGGTTCGGTACTGGTAACCAACTCCAGGGCAGACAAATTTGCAGTGCTGAGATTGTATTGGTTAAATTTGCGTTGGGCGATCGCCATTGCCACCATCTCCGCGTGGAGCAATGATAAATTTTCGCTAGTCACGAGGTTCACCCCTAGGGCGATCAGTTCCCCGGTTTCGATGTTAAAAATCCCGGCCCCGAAAGGCCCGCCTGTTTTTTGAATAATATTTTCCCGGGCGGCACCCACCACAAAGCGCATTTTTTGGCGATCGCCTGGGGTCGGTTGATATTGGCTGCTGTATGCCTGCAACCATTGGGGCAAACGAAAACAAATTTCCGACGGTTGACGATACATCGCGCTTTTTTACTCCATGTCTTGGGTTAATTCCATTGGGTCTTCGGAAAGTTAAAAAAAAAAGGTAGGTGCGCACCTACCTTTTAGAAACATACCTTTTTTTAAGGATTCGACGGTGGTAGTTTGCGCAGTTCTCCGAGGAGTTTTTTTAATTGCCCTTGAACTGGCCCCAGGGTTGGATCCTCACTGTCTGCCAGTTGTTTTGACCATTTCTCGACGGTGGCGATCGCCGACTCCGGCGAAAAGGTAGGTGTACGCCTACCTTTTGGGGCAGAATCATTTAAAATGCGCTGAATCCGATCCTCAGAAAGCCGAAAAACCTTAGCCAGTTCCCGTTTCAAGGATTTTTCTCCCGTCTTGGGTCGGCCCCGTAAGCGTTTATAACCAGCAGTTTCTAGCTTTTTTGCCGCCTCCCGAATTTCTGTCACCGTAAAATTTTTCCGTTGGGTATTTTCTTCAATTTCAATTTGCAGGGCATCCACAGCATCTGCCGCCGCGTCAATATCCACCACCCGCACCGGAATTCCTTCGGGAAATAAACTCGCATATTGATCGGGGTGGGCTAGTTTAATTTGATAAAGGGCCTCCCGACGATGTCCCCCAGCTAGCAAATGGCCATGGCGATCCACCGTCAAAGGAGTAATTAAACCCAGCACCAGGATCGAATCGACCAATTCCTGGACGTGTTTATCATTGAGGGGACGGGCATCTCCCCCCGGACGATCCAAAATATCCTCAAACAACAGGAGCTTTAGATTTTGGTTAACTTCATTTTCATAGGCTTTTTCGGCGGTGAATTCTGCCGTCGCCCGTTGGTTGAGTCGATCAAGATTCAGGGTCGCTTTTTTACGGGCCATTAGTTTAGGTACTCCTGGAGCCACAACCAATAATTTTTAATTTCCATCGCTGCTTTGCCGTCCGGATTCCATTCTGTAACAGCACGCCCCTCGGCAACAGAAGCAGGAAAATCGGCACGACTGCGAATCAATGGCCCGACAGGGTAGTAGACGGCGAGCCCCTCGATCAATTCCGTCAAATTGGCCTGGGGATGGGCTTGGTTAATGCAAAAAACCGCTTGGGCTTGGGCCGCCCGGATTGCCGCGAGGGTCGCTCCCAGGGCATCGAGTTCGAGTTGGCCCGGTCGTAACACCACCACGCAGAGATCGGCAATTTGGGCAATTTCAATTAAACTCGCTTCGGCACTGGGTTGGGTATCCACAAACAGCCAATCGGTCTGACAACGCTTGAGGGAAACTTGGACGCGACCTGCGGGGACGGTATGGACTAACGGCGGATCATCGGCGCGGCGATCGCCCCAATCGGCACAACTCGCCTGGGGGTCGGTATCAATGATCGTTGATGGCCCAGCCACCACAGCTAAATTCATCGTTAATGTGGACTTGCCGACGCCCCCTTTTCGACTAACAATCGCAATTTTTTTCATAGACATTTCCCACAGACCACATCAAATTACAGCAATTGATCTAGCTGAAAGTTTAACCCACTTCCCCCAGACCCAGAAGACCAGAGGCGCTTAAGCTTCCCCGAACAAACTCAACTGACCAAGGGGGAGGGAGCCGTAACGGCGTTGGTGTTGGCGTAAATGACAGGCCGAGCAAAGGGCGATGAGATTTTCCCGACGATTGTCTTCGGGGATGTAATTTTTGTGGTGAACGCTTAAGGTTAAAACAGCCCGCAGGTGACGATCAATGCCTTTGACCTTCACATCCGACGGAATACAAACCAGGCCACAGAGTTCACAGCACCAGTCGGCATCCTCTTTTACTTGTAAGGCGATCGCCTGCCAATCATCAGAATATCGAGAAGAATGTTTCATCTAAACCTAGCGCCGCAAGATAATCCTGAAATCGCTACAGTATTAAAAAATTCTGGCCAACATCACAGCCAATACCGTCTGTTTTGTGACCTATTTCGTGATTCTAACCCTAATTATTAAGAAATCACCAAAAAAACCATCTCCATTACCCCAAAGCACCATGAAAATCGCCTTCTTTAGCAGCAAACCCTACGATCAAGTCTCTTTTAACAAGACCAACCAACGTTTTCACCACGAACTGGTCTTCCTCGAACCACGCCTCACCCCCGATACCGTTAGCCTCGCCGCTGGTTTTCCGGCCATTTGTGCATTTATCAACGATGACTTGGGTGAAGCCGTCCTCAAACAACTCGCCCACAACGGCACTCAATATATTGCCCTACGCTGTGCCGGGTTTAACAATATCAACCTTGAGGTCGCCCGCAAATTAGGCTTGACCGTTGTTCGGGTGCCTGCCTACTCCCCCTATGCCGTGGCCGAACATGCCGTGGGACTGATTTTGATGCTCAACCGCAAACTCTATCGCGCCTACAACCGTGTCCGGGACGATAACTTTGCCCTTAATGGCCTCCTGGGTTTCGATCTCCACGGTAAAACAGTCGGGATTATTGGCACCGGAAAAATTGGCGAATGCTTTGCCAAAATTATGCAAGGGTTTGGCTGTCGTTTATTGGCCCACGATCCCCAAGAAAATTCTGTCTGTTTAGATTTGGGTGTCCAATACACAGATTTACCAGATCTGCTCACCCAAGCCGATGTGATTTCCCTCCACTGTCCTTTAGTACCCGACACCTATCACCTGATTAACACCAACTCCCTCGCCCAGATCAAACCCGGTGCCATGCTGATTAATACCAGTCGAGGTGGCTTAATTGATACCAGAGCCGTTATCGAGGCACTGAAAACAGGTCAATTGGGTTATTTTGGCACCGATGTCTACGAAGAGGAAGAAAATCTCTTTTTTGAAGATCTATCGGATACGGTGATTCAAGATGATACATTTCAGTTATTACAATCTTTTCCGAATGTAGTGATCACTGCCCATCAAGCCTTTTTCACCCAGGAAGCCTTGGGAAATATTGCAACGACGACCTTAAATAATTTACAGGCACTGGAGAAAGGCAAAGCTTGCACGAATCAGTTATGTCCCTAGAAACTGCGCCAAGAATAGCTCACTTTAAATCAGTCACGGTTTTGTTTAGGGCTTGCCTGGCGATTTTGGTGACATAGACAGTCACAGCAACAGTAGCCACAAAACCAAGAATCCGGATCGACCACTGGGCAATGGGGTTAGCGCTGGTGCTTCCTGTGCCGAGGGTTGCGAGATTTCCGGCCAGGGAGCCAATATAGACGTACATGATGGTGCCAGGGATCATCCCCACAGAGCCGAGGACATAGTCTTTTAGGGAAACACCCGTGACCCCATAGGCATAGTTAAGGAGATTAAAGGGAAATACAGGTGAGAGACGCGTCAGGAGAACAATCTTCAGGCCTTCCTTGCCCACAGCTTCGTCGATGGCACGAAATTTCGGGTTGTCGGCGATTTTTTTACTGACCCATTGGCGGGCCAGGTAGCGTCCCACCAGGAAAGCGGCGATCGCCCCTAGGGTTGCCCCAACAAAGACGTAAATTGACCCTAAAGCGACACCAAAAACCACCCCGGCTCCCAAGGTCAGAATCGACCCCGGCAGAAAGGCCACCGTCGCCACCACATAAAGCACCATAAAGGCGATCGCCCCCAGGGCACCCAGACTATCGCTCCATTGCAAGCCCTGGAGTAACCAAGCCTGGGGATCAAATCCTGTGCCAAAAAGCCCCTGGACAAAGGTTGATGTTGAACTGGCCGCCGTCGCCATGCCAGCGAAAAATGTTGAGAGTGCAACCACTTCTAAAAGCATACTTACCCCGAATGCACCCAAGGCGAAACCCGTAAAGCTTGTCCAACAAGGTAATTTTTTTGGTTGCCGTCGATGCCTAATTTTTTGATTGGTGTCACTCTTTAAGTTAGCAGGTTTCATCAAATTCCCCTCAAGTTAATCATTCTTTGTATCCGGCGATCGCCCCTAATCCACCGTCCAGAGGGTGTCTGCATCCCGCAACAAAAACAGCGTAAAACAAGCCGCCAGCATCGGTAAGGCCGCAAAGAAGAGGAGGTTATTAAAGGGATCGAGGTATTGCCGAAAGGAAGCAAAAGTTGACCCGGCATGGAGCAGCAGCACCAAAAAATAACACCGATTTTTTTGGAACCCCGTCACGAAACCCAACACAATGGCCAGTTGCACAATACCGATGAGAAAAATCACCCCGTTGCTGAGGCCAGAAATCAGATAAAAATTCTCGAAAACGGCCCTGGCGTGGTCTGGGTTAAAAAATTTATCCAATGTCCAGACAAACATCACAATAAAAATACTGAGCCGTAACAGCAATAACGACAACGCAAGACGCGACACCTGTTTCATGATTTTTTTTCGTAAACTCATAATGTTTTCAGCAGCGATCGCCAGCAAATATTTTTATTCCGCTTCATTGGCCTTCGCGGCACAGGGATTTGCTTTGGAAGCACAAGGATCGACTGTTTCTGTTTTACTTGCACAAGGATTGGTTTTAGAAGCACAGGGGTTTTCCTTCGCCGCGCAGGGATTTGCCTTTGAGGCACAGGGATCGGTTATTTCTGTTTTACTCGCACAGGGATTTTTAAACAGTCCAGCGCAAGGGTTTTTGACACCGGAACAGCCGGCGATCGCCCCGAGACTCAATAGAGAGATTGATACGAGGGTGGCAGCATAGCGAATTTTCATGGTCATTCTCCTGAAATTAATTAGATTGCTGAGTTAAAACCAAAGCTTTGCCGTGGTTCTTGAGCTTGATTAAATCGGCTAAACATGAAGCGCAGATGAGGGGAAACTAGAGAAAACTTAAAAATATTGAGCAATAAAATGTCGAGCAATCTTCAGGAAAAATTCAGACTGCCATCAGCGATCGCTCAGGCAAAAATGTCATTGTAGAAAAACAAGCCGTCCCATCTTTTGCATGAATTTATGGCCCCACAAACTTGGTTTATTGATCGCGGCGGCACCCAGGAGCTTTGGCCAGCCACTGAGTCCCCGACATCAGAAATACAACCCTATCGGCTTTACCGTTTCCTGACAGATTTGGAAGATCTGCTAAACCGTGAGCCAGGCGATCGCCAACGTTTACAGGCCCTATACCCTTTAGTGCAGCGTTTGTTGCAGAGTTCAGAATGGCTGCAACTGATCCCCATTGCGCCAGATCCAAAAACAGGTTGGGCTGTGGAAATTTTGTATGATGAACCGGATTTTCCGCTCACAGTGCAGCTTGTGGCCTGGGAACCCCAACGGGTCTCGCCGATCCATAACCATGGATGTTGGGGCTTGGTCGCTCTATTGCAAGGCCAGGAAGAAAATCAATTTTGGCGGCGATCGCCTGGAGATTCGACCCAGTTAGTGGAGGCTGGGAGCTTAGTATTAAATCCTGGGGATTTGGTTTGTTTAATGCCAGACGCAATCCATCGGGTGAAAGCATTGGGCACGACGCCAACCATTAGCTTTAATGTGTATGGGGAGACCGACTATGACCAGCGCTTTGAATTTGACCTCGACCAGGGCAGGGCAACAAATTTTTAATCTTTTTTCCGGTAGTAAGCGATGGGGCTAAAAAAACTAAAAAAGGCGATCGCCAAACGCTTGAAATTAGACCATTGGCATTTTTCGACGAGTTCCCTGCAATTTCGCCTCACCTTTGAGCTGGCTGGTTTATCGATCTGTGGCCTCGGCATCGTTGCCATTTGGGCGGGCTGGCAGATGGAGCAAAACCTCGTGGCAGCCCACAAACAAACCCTAGATTACATTGCCTCGCGATTCCCGGAACAGTTAGAACTGTATAGCGAAATGGAACCCGTGGAAACCAGTCTGGTACGAACTCTCCAGCGGGTGACGACTGCTGATGTTATGGCTTGGGTGAAAGATCCTGACGGTCAACTGGTGACCCAATCAACGGCGACGGCTGATTTTGTCGCCCAAGTGCCCGATCTGATGACCTTTGAGCAAGGGGCAATGCCCCCCCAAATTGTGCGCGTAGGCGATCGCCAAATTGTCCTTTGCATTAGTTCCCTAGCGATCGCGGGGGAACCTGTAGGCCAACTGTATTTATCCCAGGACATCACCGCCGATCTGCAAAAACTCTATGTCAGTTTGTGGCGGCTGCGCCTGGTCAGTGGAGCAACGCTTATTTTATTAATCGCCGCGATCATACACCGCATTCAAAAAGTCACCCAACCCCTCGCCCAAATGAGTCACATGGCCCAGGCGATTTCTGCGGATGACCTCCAAGGGGCAAAGTTAGAACTCCAGCAAGCGCCCGATGAAATTTTAGGTTTGGCCCAGGTATTTAACGAAATGTTGTCCCGGTTATCGAGTGCCTGGGACAACCAACGGCAGTTTGTCGGCAATGTTTCCCACGAACTCCGTACTCCCCTGACGATTATCGAAGGTTATCTCCAGAGTCTCCTGCGTCGCGGCGATGGCCTCAGTGAATATCAACAACAGGCGATCGCCACCGCTGCCACCGAAACAACCCACACCATTCAAATGCTCCAAGATTTGTTGGATTTGGCCAGGGCCGACGGGGGCCATTTACATTTCCGCACCCAGCCCGTCATGCTCAATACATTTCTCGAAGAAGTCAGCGCCATGGGTCAACAGATCAACCAACGCCCCATTCACCTCAAAACGCCCCCAGAAGATGTCGTGATTCGCGCCGATCAAGACCGACTGCAACAGGTGATGTTAAATCTAATTGATAATGCCCTAAAGTATTCTGCCCCTGACCAGGCCATTGAAATTTGCCTCGAAACCGCTTCATCACTAGCTTTGATTCACATCGTTGATCAGGGTATTGGCATTGCCTTGGCCCACCAAGCTCGCATTTTTGAACGATTTTATCGGGTGGATGAAACCATGACTCGCTCCCGGGATGGCACAGGGTTAGGTTTGGCGATCGCCAAAAGTCTCATCGAAGGCATGGGTGGCAAAATTAGCCTCCGTTCCCAGCCCCACCAAGGCAGTTGCTTTACCCTAAAGCTTCCCCTGTGGGATATTCAGTCCGTCTTCACAAGCCACAACTCTGAGCAGGATGGACTACGCCGCCATGGTTAAACCCCAAGCATTTCTCCTTATACAAAGACGTTGATCATTGAGTTTTCTGCAAATATGCACCACCACATCTTTATTAATTTCCCTTACCAACGACCACCCACTGACCATGAAACCCCATATTTTACTGGCCGAAGATGACCAAAACCTCGCTCAATTCGTTGCCTCCGAATTACGCCTAGAAGGTTATTTGATCACCGTTGCCCACAACGGCATCGATAGTCTAAATTTAATCCGAGAAAATACCTATGACCTATTGATTTTCGATTGGCTCATGCCGGGCTTGTCGGGGCTAGATTTATGTCTACGACTCCGCTCTAGTGGCATCGAAACGCCAATTCTTCTGTTGACCGCAAAGGATGAAATTTCTGATCGGGTCTCTGGGTTAAATGCCGGGGCCGATGATTATGTCACAAAGCCCTTTAGCATTGAAGAACTACTGGCCCGTGTCAATGCCCATCTCCGCCGTGCTCGCCGGGAAGTGGTTGACCAATTAGAATTTGAGGATCTTTCTCTCAATGGCATTACCCGCGAAGTTTACCGCGATCGCCAACTGATCCAGCTCACCGCCAAGGAATTTGATTTGTTAGAGTTACTCCTGCGCCACCCACGGCAAGTCCTAACCCGCGAGCAGATCCTCGAAAAAGTTTGGGGCTATGACTTTATGGGAGAATCCAACGTGATTGAAGTCTATATTCGGGCTTTACGGCTGAAACTCGAAGCAACCAATCCGAAGCGATTGATCCATACGGTACGCAGTGTGGGCTACGTCTTAAAATAAATTTCAAAACAGTTTTTAGCGCATGAGACCAAAGTGCAATAAAGCTTATTTAGTTGTCACTATTTTTCTCGCTAAAATATTTTTTATTTAGACAAAATTTTAGTGGATTCAAACCGCAAATTATCACAAATTTTTCTTGATTTCCTTCTGATCATTTCACAGTTGCCAAGAGAGATCAACAGATTTAATTTACAACTAAAAAGATATTCAAAAAAGATTTAATAATAGCTTTTATCGCAACCATCTCAACCCAAAGATAAACTATTCAGGCAGTAAATCCGGTAAAAGTTGTGTAGTCACCATCATAACCAGAGACTTTCTAAGGGTTTTCTTAGGATTAATTTTTGTTGAGGTAAGTCTCTCCTAATCTGAGAAACAAATAGATTAGAAAAAAGTTAAACTCTCTGGATTATGACGTTCAAAAAATTTGTTGCCACAGCCCTAATAGCAAGCGGTATGCTAGTGTCCTTGAGCAGTTGCGGTACTAATGAAAACAGCAACACCGAAAATACGCCACAAGTTGAAACTTCAGAAGTCGAAGTGACAGAAGAAACAACAGCGATCGCCCCTGGCATGACTCCCTTCGATTTCCCGACAGTGGGCATCACAGCCGAAGCCGGCGACTATGTACTGACCCCCACAAACAGGATGTGGACAAATGCCATAACCTCAGAAAACCCGGCGAACGAAACCTACATTTACTATTCTGCACAGATGTCCGCACCAGGAGAAGTTGAATCAGATATTGACTCAACCTTTGACGGGATTGTCACAATGCCGAACGCGATGATTATCCCGATCCCAAAAGGGCAAACAGCGCAAAAAGGCGACATCGTCCTGACCTGGTGGCAAACTGGCTCCGGGATGCAACGCGCAATCGTTGTGGATGATGCAAACCCCCAAGAACCCGTGGTTATGTATTTGGATTTGGCCTATGACAATCCGGCAACAGACCAAGACAGCGGTAAATCTATCGGTGCAACGGAATATCCACTTGCGCCTGATTCCTTCGTAAAGATTACCGACCCTTGGCAAGAAGGCAATATGATTGCGGCCAATGATGGCGAAAGATGGAATTCTGTGCAAATTGTCAAAGTTGCGGGCGAAAAAGTCTTGACCCTGGGTTTTGCGGGCAGAATGAAGGTTTATGACAAAGCAGATTGTAAACCTGTACCGCTCGTCCCCGATGTAGAGGCAGGGGATACAGTGCAAGCGGTTTTTGGGGCTTCATTTGGCGAATACACCGTGGCAAGGGTTGACAGAGAAATCGGTCGTGTCTTCGTAGAACAGTCTGGCTCCGAGAAGGCAATTCCCTATGGACAAGTGACCCCAAGCTTATAGCGGCGCATTGAAATTTCGGACAACACCCTTCGGAAAACCTCTCAGACTTGAATTTCCAGGCCAAAACAGCACACACTAGAAGGCGATCGCCTTTGGCGGGATAATTTTTCGAGAGGAAAGATGTTTTCATGCGCCCAATTCCAATTCAGCCTGAACCCCACCAAGAATCCGTCTGGGACTATCCCCGTCCCGCCCGCCTAGAAGACACGGCAAAACATCTCATCGTTATCTGTAATCAGATCACCATTGCCGAGACCACTGGGGGAAAACGGGTGCTCGAAACCAGCCATCCACCAAGCTATTATTTTCCCGCCGCCGCCGTCCAATGCCAGTACCTCGTGCCCAACCTTCAACGGGGAATCTGTGAATGGAAAGGCCGCTACGAATACTACGATGTGGTGGTGGGCGATCGCCGTCTTGAAGCTGCTGCCTGGCGATTTTTTCAACCGACCCCAGCCTTCCAAGACATTGAAAATTTCTACGGCTTTAGTGCCAAGGGGATGGATGCCTGCTACGTTAATGGAGAAAAAGTCACCCCCCAAGCGGGTAATTTTTATGGCGGTTGGATTACCGCTGATATTGTCGGCCCCTTTAAAGGAGAAGTGGGCACATGGGGTTGGTAAACGCCTCTTCTAAAATTACTTTTACTTTACCCGCATGATCACATCGCCCATGTTTGCTTCACTCCTTGAAAACTATCAAAAAACGCGATCACTCACCCTTAAACTGGCCGAGCCCCTCGCCCCAGAAGATCAGGTTGTTCAGCCTGTGCCCTACGTGAGCCCTCCCAAATGGCACCTCGCCCATACCACTTGGTTCTTTGAAACTTTTGTCCTCCAAAAAAACCTTAAAGATTACCAAGCTCATCATCCCCAATATGCCTATCTTTTCAATAGTTACTATGAACAGGCTGGAGAAAGATGGGGGCGATCGCAACGGGGTTTTTTATCACGACCAACCGTCGCTGAAATTATCGAATACCGTCATGCTGTTGATCAATTCCTCAAAACATTATTACTAGATATCGAAGCATTTGATTTACCCAAACAGGAACAAATCTACGAAACAATTACCCTCGGTATTCACCACGAACAGCAACACCAAGAACTATTGTTATACGATTTAAAATATATTCTCGGTCATAATCCCTTGTTTCCGGCCTATGTAACCAAATCTCCTTTGGAGGCCCAACAAAGACCTCATACACTAACACCAACTCCACCACAACATTATTTAGAAATTCCTGAAGGTATCTATAAAATTGGCCATCAAGGTGACTCATTTTATTTTGATAATGAACGGGGCAGACATCAAGTTTTTTTGCATCAGTACCGCATCCTCGACCGTCTAATTACCTGCGGTGAATACCGAGAATTTATCGAATCTGGCGGCTATCAAAATCCCCAATATTGGCTCATGGAAGGTTGGGAATGGATCCAGGCAGAAAACCTCACAGCTCCCCTATATTGGCACTTGGATCAAAGCCCAGAGCAGCAAGGTTGGTGCCACTACACATTACATGGCTACGAAGCCCTCGATTGGGACGCTCCCGTCACCCACATTAGTTTCTACGAAGCGGATGCCTTTGCCCGGTGGGCCGGAAAACGTCTACCCACTGAATTTGAGTGGGAAGTGGCTTGCAATTTATCCGAACCTGAGATTCCTCAAACTGCTAATTTTTTGAATTCCCAGCAACTGCATCCCCAACCACGAACACAACACAGTCAACAATTTTATGGGGATGTTTGGGAATGGACCAGTAGTCCCTATTGCCCCTATCCGTACTATGAAATTCCGGCGGGTGCCCTAGGGGAATATAACGGTAAATTTATGGTGAATCAGATGGTACTCCGGGGTGGTTCCTGTGCGACCTTAAGGGAACATATCCGACCCACATACCGTAACTTTTTTCACCCACAAATGCGTTGGCAATTTTCCGGTTTACGCCTTGCGGAATATTCTTGAGTCCAGAAAATCTTGCCATCTTTTATTTTTACTAATTCACAATGTTATGCCCAGTCAAAATTTAACCCTTAATTCTTTTGCTTTAGATGTCCACCGGGGCTTATCTCACTCTCCCAAAAGTTTACCTTGTAAATATTTTTATGATGCCCAAGGTGATGCTTTATTTCAGCAAATTATGACCTTAGATGAATATTATTTAACCCGTTGTGAGCGGGAAATCTTTTTAACCCAAAAGCAACATATCCTAGACTTATTTTATGGCGATCGCCAACCGTTTACCCTGGTGGAGTTGGGTGCTGGAGATGGTTCAAAAACCAAGATTTTACTTGATTACTTTCTAAGTCAAGCTGTTGATTTTATCTATGCCCCCGTCGATATTTCTGAAAATATTCTGACCCATTTAACAGAGACCATTCAGGCTGATTTACCCAATCTAACCATCGCCCCAATTCAAGGAGATTATGTTCATACCGATTTTCTGGATCATGATTTAAGTCGGCGCAAGATTTTATTATTCTTAGGTTCAACCATTGGTAATCTTTCAGACCAAGAAACCGCTGATTTTCTGCAAAATATTACCCGCAATCTTGATCCAGGCGACTTGATCATGTTGGGTTTTGACCTGATGAAAGATCCCCAAATTATCCTCAAAGCTTACGACGATAGCCAGGGAGTGACCCGTGCTTTTAACCTCAATTTACTCGAACGAATTAATCGAGAACTAGAGGGTGATTTTCAACTGGATCATTTTCAACATTGCCCCATTTATCATCCCCTCACCGGCGAGGCACAAAGTTATCTCGTTAGTACCTGTACCCAAACCGTTACTCTCAATAAACTGTCCCAGAGTTATATTTTCGAGGCATGGGAGGCGATTCACATGGAAACCTCCCGGAAATATTCCCGCAAGCAAATTAAGGAACTAGCGGAGCAGCATCACTTTCGGGTACTACATACTTTTTCAGATCAACAAAAATATTATGTAAATTCCGTTTGGCAGAAATTAGCAGATTAATTTAGTTATGCAAAATTTAAGATTTTTCATCCTTCTCATAAGACAAAATTTACTGAGATTTTTTTACATTGATTATCAATTGAGAAGACATTTTTAATGGTAATCATTTTCACGACACTATTGGAAACTTAGTTCACTACGGTGATTTCTGCAGAAATTCTTCAGGGAATTTTAAGACTAGGTCTTTTGGCGATCGCCTCGATATTTTTCTAGCAACAATCAGTCCGATGCAGACCAGAGCAAACAGAAAAATAAACACTTAGCTATCCAGTAAGCCATATAATTAATGTCTGTTAGCGTTGCTTTCGTTTTGGCATTGATTTTAAAAGTTCCATTCCACGGCACAGGGAGACTTTTTTCAGGGTGAAGGCTCGAACAAAATTATTATGGCGCAGTGTTGCTCTGACATTAGCCTATGCAGGGATCGGCCTCAGCACAAGTTATCTCGCCCAGGGTTTAAGTCTATCTTTTCCCTTCTGGCCTGCGGCGGGCTTGGCGATCGCCATTGTTTTGGCCCATGGATACCGTTACCTACCGGCGATCGCCCTGGGGTCTGTACTGGTCGATGGGGTTTTAAGCGATTGGCATCTGCCTTTAGCGCTGACTTTAGCGGCTGGATCGACTTTGCAAATAGCCCTCGCAGCTTGGTGTGGCCGTCGCATCTCTGGGGTTACTCCCGCCCTGCGTCATCCCAAAGAAATTCTGCCTTTCTTGATTGTGATGGGGCCAGTTTGTAGTCTCTTAGGCAGTAGTGTGGGGGCCTACGCTCAATATTTTTTTGGAGAAATCACTGCTAGCCAAATTCCTTTTTCTGCCTTTACCTGGTGGGCTGGCGATGTTTTGGGGATCATTGTGTTTACCCCAGCAACTTTGATGTTTCTCCCCACGATGCAGTATCAGTGGCAGGGACGTCGCGCAAAGGTACTTTTTCCGTCTCTCCTGTTGATGATCATGGCGGCGATCGCCTACGACCAAATTTACGCCTTTGAAACACAACGGATTCGCCTAGAGTTACAAGAATGTGCCCAAAATATGGCGCACCAATTCGAGAAAAATCTAACCCGCCACACCGAAGCCCTCCAAGGTGTTGAAAGTTTTATCCTCTCTAGCGAAACCGTTACAGCCAGCGAATTTCGCACCTTTACCCGCCACAGTTTAGAGCGCCTGCCGGGTTTATCTGCCCTCTCTTGGAATCCATTTGTCCTTGATGCAGAACGCCAAGCCTTCGAGACCCAGCAACGGCTCGATCCCTTAATACCAGACGATTTTCAAATTACTGAACGGCTCCCCAATGGCGAACTAATTCCGGCCCAAAAACGGCCATCCTACGTGGTCGTGCAGTTTATCGAACCCTTTAATGAAAAACATCGAATCGTCCAAGGCTTTGATATTCAATCGGATCCCCAACGGGCAGCGGCAGTTATCAACAGCATGGAAACCGGCCAAGCCTATGCCACAGAACCCCTGACCTTGCTCCAAGACACCAATGGACAACGGAGTATCCTCGTGCTACTACCGGTCAATTCACAAGGAGAATCGGTGCGAGGATTTGCGGTGGGTGTTTACCGCTTGGATAATCTCTTGGCGGAAGTTTTTTCAGTCGGCACCTGCGCCCAGCAACAAAATTTACGGGTGGCCTTGCTCTACACTACGGAATCGGGTCAGACCCTTAATCTTGACCAGTTAGATCCACCCAATCCAACGGCGCACCGCAAAGCGGATCTCGGAGAGATCGCCACCACCGAAACCGAGCCCATTACTGTACCCATTCGTTACTGGGGGCGCACTTGGCAACTCCAAATTCAGCCCACTGAAGCTTTAATTTGGGCCAAAAAATCCTACACACCTCAGTTGGTCTTAACCATTGCCCTTATTTTGTTATTGTTCAACGAATCTTTCCTGTTATTGGTCACCGCCGAGGAATTGGCCGAGCGTCGCCAAGCAGTCATCAATAGCTACCAGGCCAGCCATGATCCGTTAACGGATTTGTTAAATCGGCGGGCCTTTTTTGCCACCTTAGAACAAGCCCGGAGTGAGGCAAATTCTGGTTTAGCCAACCATGTATTGCTGTTTTGCGACCTGGATCATTTCAAGCCCGTCAATGACACCGTCGGTCACAATGCTGGCGATGTCCTCCTGAGGGATATTGCCCATTTACTTGCCCAACAGGTCCGCGCTGAAGACCAAGTTGCCCGGGTGGGAGGCGATGAATTTGCCCTGCTATTGCGGAATTGCACCCTAGAAAATGGTCTTGCCATTGCAGAGGCAATAGTCAGCGTTCTCAAAAACTATACGTTTACTTGGCAACAAGAAATCTTTCAGATCACAATCAGCATTGGTTTAATTTTGCTCACGTCAGAATCGGCTCCTTTGCCTTCCGTGGATGATTTGATGGCCCAGGCGGATCAGGCTTGTTACCGCGCCAAACGCAGTGGACGTAATCAAGTTTGTGTGGGTTAGATGTTTGGGTGTTGTCACTAACGGGTACGGTTGGGGTTGAGGGCTTCAAACCCAGAAACGATGTCTAAGAGTTCTTCGGTAATAGAATTTTGTCGTTGCTGACGATAGTTGGCCTGGAGATCACCCAGTCGCTCTTCGATATTTTTTTCGGCAGCCTGCATGGATGCAAGGCGAGCTGCATTTTCACTGGCGAGGGATTCTACGGCGGCACGGTACAGACTTAAAAAAAGGTATTGGCGAACAACACCTGCAAAAGTAGGTGCCCAGGGGCCATTGAGGAGGGGAAAGGCGTTGGATTGCCAGGGGCGATCGCCCATTTCCCGGAGCCATTGACGGTCTAGGGGTAATAGTTGTCGGGTGACGGGCTGGTAAAGGGTTTTGGATTGGGATTGATGATAGATCAAGAGAATCTGGCGAACGGGTGATGTTTCGGCCTCGAAATACCATTGATCAATCAAGCCTAGGAGGTTTTGGATCAAGCGGGGCGTTCCTGCGAGGGAATTGGGCAGTCGGAAGGTTGTGTGGTGGGGGTGGTTTAAGGGCTGTAAATAGGGCAAAAGGCGATCGCCGACGGTAGCCAAAGCATAATCAGCAGTTGTCAGATGCCGTTGTTGGCAAGCTTGCAGAGCATAGGTGGCAAGCTGTTCGTTAAATTGACCACACAGACCATGGTCAGAGCCAAACAAAATCAACCCCACTTTTCCCTGTGGAGAATTGCTAACCAAGGGCAACGGCTGATCAAGATCGGTTTCTGCAAAGCGCCGATGCTGGAGCAGGGCTTGAAAACCTAAGTCGAGGCTGTGGTTGTAATCTTGGAGAGCCGTGCGGGCCTGTTCATATTGCCGAATGCTAACCATGGCCAAGGCTTTCATGGTGCGGACAACGGCCCGGAGATCTTCAATACTGTTGATGGTGTTGCGCAGGGATTCGAGGGTGTGCATTGCTTAGGTTTTGATGGCGGCTTGGAGGGTTTCCAAAAGGAGGGTTTGATCGGCCTCGGTGAGGGGATGGGAATATTGAATGCGTTCCACAAGGTCGGGTAATTCTTGGGCGATCGCCTGAGCTAATTTTTGTTCTACCGTTAAGATTTCTTCTAGGGCCACGTGGTCTAATAAACCTTGGGTGACGGCGATCAAAATGGCAATTTGGGCTGCCGCCGTCAGGGGTTGACTTTGATTTTGTTTGAGCACCTCCCGGATGCGTTTTCCCCGTTGGAGGGTTTGTTTGGTTTGTTCATCCAGTTGCGTCCCAAACCGGGCAAATACTTCGACCTCTTGGAATTGGGCATAGGCGAGGCGCAACGCCCCAGAAACAGCTTGGTAGGCGGCTAGTTGGGTTTTCCCACCAACCCGGGACACGGATTTACCCACATCCACCGCTGGGAAAATACTCTTTTGGAACAGCTCTGGTGAGAGATAAATTTGGCCGTCGGTAATGGAAATTAAATTGGTGGGGATGTAGGCTGAGAGGTTTTGGGCTTGGGTTTCGATAATCGGCAAAGCGGTCAGGGAGCCGCCCCCCAAAGCTTCTGCCAGGTGGGTTGCCCGTTCCAAAAGCCGCGAATGGAGGTAAAAAATGTCCCCAGGATACGCCTCGCGCCCCGGTGGCCGTCGCAGCAAGAGGGACAGTTCACGGTAGGTGCGGGCGTGGTGGGTCAGGTCATCGTAAACGATCAACACATCGCGCCCCTGTTCCATAAAATATTCCGCCATCGTCGTCGCGCCATAGGGGGTAATGTATTGCAGTCCAAGGGGATCCTGGCCCGCCGCCACAATGACGATGGTGTAGTCCATGGCCCCCTGTTCCCGGAGGGTCGCAATCACCTTGGCGATCGCCGCTGACCGTTGACCGATGGCACAGTAGAGACAAATCACATCCTGGTCTTTTTGGTTGAGGATCGTATCGATGGCGATGGTGGTTTTTCCTGTTTGGCGATCGCCAATGATCAATTCCCGTTGTCCCCGACCAATGGGAATCAGGGCATCTACCACTTTCAGCCCTGTCTGCAAAGGCACCGTTACCGGGGCGCGATCCAAAATTGCGGCGGCCTCCCGTTCGACGGGTTTCCATTCCACTGCTTTGAGGGCACCCCGACCATCCAAAGGTTCCCCCAGCACGGTCAACACCCGCCCTAGTAGCATTTCTCCCACAGGCACATCCATCACCCTTTCGGTGCGGTAGACCTCATCCCCTGCCTGGAGGGCGTGGCTATCTCCTAGCAAAATTACGCCCACTTCGTCGGGATCGAGGTTAAAGGCGATCCCCAGCAGCGGTTCACCCCCAGCACTGGAGTGCGAAAAATAAACCAATTCATCGGCTTGGACGTTGGGTAATCCCTTCACTCTGGCGATGCCGGGCCGGACAGATTCCACAACCCCCGTTTCCCGGAATGTCAGTTGGGCCGGAAAGGTTGCCAGGGTTTGCTGAATTTGCTGTAAGGCTTCTGTGTAAGTGCCTTGGAGAGATTGGGCCAGGAGTTCCATGGTGAGCAGTGGGTCAAAAAATTCAGGGCTTTAACGGGTGGCGATCGCCAAAGTTTGTTCGAGTTGATCGAGATAGGGATCAAGGCCCCAAACGATTTCTTGGCCAGCCAGTTTCAGTTCAATGCCACAGCCCAACTCCGGCACCGTGACAAAATGAATGGGCGTTCCGTCAAGCTCTAGAACGGTGGCAAGACTTTGTTTGATTTGCGCTTGGTGGGTGACATCCAGGGGGAATGCTGTCCGGATAAAGACAGCTTCTGGTGGGGTTTCTAAATGATTGATCTGTTGTCGTTGGGCCGGAGAAAGGTGTTGCAGTTGTTCACAGAAACGCTCTACTATTTGTTGCTCGAGGTTTACATTCGCCAAATCCCGGAGGGCTTGCCGGGCGATCGCCACCACCTGTTGGCTGACCTGTTGCCGGAGCGTATGGAAAAAAGCCCTCTGTTCTTGGTGCAGATCCGCTTCCCAAGCTTCCCGTTGCGCTTGGATATCCTCACGCAGGGTTAGTAATTGCCGTTGTCGCTCCTCATCTGCTGCTGCCCGCGCTGCCGCCAAAAATGAAGCCCGTTGCGCTTGAAGTGACTGTTGTTCCTGGTGATATTGTTCTAGGGCTTGGTGGGCCTGGGCTTGGAGATCCGTGGCCGTTTGCCATTGTTCTGCCAGTTGGGCCTGACGCTTGGCCATCACCTGCAAAATGGGCTTGTACAAAAACCAGCGCAACAACCCCAGCAAAATGACAAAGTTGAGGATTTGGGCAAACACCGTAAACCAGTCAATTAACACCGTTAACCCCCCTGGTTGAGAAAATAGTTCCAGAATGGATTGACAAACAACAAAATCATTGACACCACCAAGCAATAAATCGCCGTTGATTCCACCATCGCGAGGCCCACAAATAGAGTGCGGGTAATCATATTCGCCTTATCGGGTTGTTGGGCGATCGCCCCCAAAGCCCTGGCTACAGCCATGCCTTCCCCTAGGGCCGGGCCAATGGAACCAATGGCAATGGTAATGCCGGCGGTCACCATCGCCACCGAGCCGATTAATGCGAGATCACTCATGAATTTTCCTCCATCGAAATACTTTGTTTTTTCTCCTGCACCGTTGCGGCAGAAGCAATGTAAACCAAGGCTAAAATCGCAAACACATAGGCTTGAATAACGCCAAATACAAGTCCCAGTAAATTCATCGCCACAGGTACAAATAACGGGACAAGGGCTAATAAAATTGCCGCCAAAAGGTTTCCACTCATAATATTGCCAAAAAGACGCACGGCCAGGGCTAAAGTTCGGGAAAATTCACCAATGATTTGAAAGGGCAGCATAATTGGCGTCGGCTGGAGGTAACTTTTGAGATACCCTAAGATTCCCCGCTGACGGATTCCGTAGATCGGCACCGCAATAAATACGGCGATCGCCAAAGCAGTGGTGGTTGAAAGGGAGCCAGTGGGAGCTTGATAACCGGGAACTACAGTTAATAAGTTAGCCGTTAAAATGAATAAAAATAAAGTACCCACAAAAGCAAGATAGGGTTCCGGTTCCTGTTGGGTGACTTCTGCAATGTGTTGATAAATGTCATCAACAACTATTTCTAAAAAATTTTGCCAAGGGGGTAGTTTGGGACGCACCACTAATTTTTTCGTTACCCAAGCTGCTCCTATTACTAATAGGGCCATGGTGAGCCATGTGTAAACTAAAGTGGCATTAATTACCACAAACTGATATTGATAGAAAATGATGTTATCCGGTGTAATTTGCATCCTACATTTATTCCTCCAGCAACAGTTCCGATAATGAAGTTTGTGGCCGCCAACGATTGATTAAAATCGTTCGTGCTAACAAAAAACCCGCGAGAGCAATTAGTACTCGTTCCCAATGGCCACCAATCATAAAATATAAGGCTGTCATAGCAAGGATTAAGCGCACTACACCGCTGGTAATTATTAGTAATACTGGATGTTGAGAACGAGTTAATTGTTTAACGGTAAACCACAGTGCCGTGAAGTAAAATAATCCCAACCCAAAGCCAAGGGGAAAAACAAATAAATTAGGCGTTATTTTTTCTAAAAATAGATTCATTGTGATTTTAATTGAGTTTTTAAATTCGTTTTTTAATCGGGTTTAGATTAGTGATTGGATTAGGCGATCGCCTTTGATATTTTTATCTTTTGCAGGAACAGTTAAATAATTAAACTTCATCGATTTTGCTCCCGTTGAATCCATAACCATGCATTCCAGCAGCCGAGAATAATCCCCAAAAATAAGCCCGTTAATGTCCAAGAATAGGGACTCGGAAAGCGGCGGTCGAGCCAAATCCCCAGAAAGATCCCCAGTAGGGTCGGCCCCATCACCGACCAACCCACCATCCCAAAAACCCCAAATCCTAACCACAAACTGCGATCGCCTTCCCGTTTGGCCTGGAGTTTTTGTTGGGATTTTTGCTGGATCTGCCGTTCAAAATCTTCCCGGTGGCGATCGCCTTCTGGCGTGGTCATAGAGCACCTCCCAAATCGATAAAGTCCCGCACAATGCTGCTTTCTAGGCGCGCCAACATACTCCTTGCCCGTTCTTCTTGTTCATCTAACTGGGTAAATTGCGCTTGCACTGCTTGCTGTAAATCATCAAGATTATCCCCTCGCACCGCATTGCGCACCGACACCCAAACGGCAGCCCCCTGTTTCACTAAAATGCCTTCATCAATGGCCAGACAATGTTCTTCTCCCGTGATGCTCTCAAAGATCAAGAGACCCGCTGGCAAAACCGCCACATAATCCACATGGTTGGGCAATAGACAAAAGCCGCCCCCATCACCTTCTGCCGTCACTTTTCGTACTGGCTGATCCACCAGCAAATCCGTCAAACACAGTACTTTGAGATCCATCTGGGTGATCATGGCCGCTGCACCTCCCCAATAGCCCCAATCATGTAGAGCGCACTTTCGGGTACATCGGCAAATTCATCGTTTAAAATTCGCTCACAACCCGTTAAGGCCGCCTCTAAACTGACCACTCGTCCTGTTTTGTTGGTGAACTGTTCCGTTGAGAAAAAAGGCTGGGTGAGAAATCGTTCTAACCGACGGGCACGGTACACAATGGCGCGATCGCCCGCTGCGAGTTCCGCCATTCCCAACATCGCAATCATGTCCTTAAGCTCTTCGTAGGTGGCGAGGGTCTGACGCACTGCCAAGGCAATTTCGTAGTGACGCCGACCGGCGATCGCGGGCATCAACATTTTGGAACTCGAACGTAGGGGATCGACGGCTGGATAAAACCCCTCACTGGCCCGCTTACGCGATAACACAATGGACGCTGATAAGTGGCCAAAGGTATGTACCGCCGCCGGATCGGTAAAATCATCAGCGGGCACATACACCGCTTGTACCGAGGTGATCGCCCCATTTTTTGTACTGGTAATCCGTTCTTCGAGGGCGGCCAATTCCGTCGCTAAAGTGGGTTGGTAGCCCACCCGTGAGGGCAGCTCTCCCATTAGACCTGACACCTCCTGGCCAGCCTGAATAAAGCGGAAAATATTATCAATCAAGAGCAACACATCCTGGCGAGCTTCATCCCGGAAATATTCAGCAATAGTTAAGGCCGCATGGCCTACCCGAAACCTGGCTCCGGGCGGTTCATTCATCTGGCCAAACAGTAACACCGTCTGGTCTAGTACCCTCGTCGCCTGCATTTCCCGATAGAGTTCCTCAGCTTCTCGGTTCCGTTCACCGATACCGCAAAATAGACTAATCCCCTGGTGCTGACTGACCATGTTGTGGATCATCTCGGTAATTAAGACCGTTTTGCCGACCCCTGCTCCCCCGAAGAGACCTGCTTTTCCACCCCGTTCGATGGGGGCGAGGACATCAATCACTTTGATCCCTGTTTCCAAGATTTCTGCTTGGGTTGATTGTTGGGCGAGGGGAATGGCAGCTTGGTGAATTGAGCGATGCTTAACTGCAGTTAGGGGTTCACCTTGATCAATCGCCTCGCCGAAAACATTAAACATACGTCCGAGTAAGGCGCGACCCACGGGCATAGTGAGGGGATGGCCGGTATCCGTCACGGTGGCCCCCCGGGCAAGGCCGGAGGTGGGGGTCAAGGCGATGCCCCGGACAAGGATGGCGTTTAGGTGGGCGACAACTTCGATAATGATTTGACCTTTTTCCCCGGCATTGAGTTGATGGAGATAGCTGGGCAGCCGTTGGGAAAAGCACACATCAACGACGCTACCGCGCACGGAAACCACTTTCCCAATGTTTATGGTTCTTGGCGGCTGGTGGGTCGATGGCATGGGGAGCGATAAATTAAGGCGATCGCCTTTTGGGAGGCTTTTCATCACTCTAGCGAAGATCCCTAGGGCCGCCACAAATGTGGAGAATTGCAAACATCAGATCATGCTTCAGAACGTCATAAATCAGGGAAATCAACAAATTTTTAAGGTATTTTTCATTTTTCTCAAATCATTTTCGCTATGCTGAACGTAGCTGGGTCTAAATCAAGGTTTAGGCTTTGTTGATCAAATTTTGATGGAAGCATAATCAGGCAAATGCAACGGATCAGAAAGTGGAAAAATATCTTGATCGGGACTGTGGGTGTCCTGTTAGTGGGCTGTGCCTCGGCCAATAACCAGTCTGATCCTGGGCCAGAGAGTACAATGACCCTCGATAGCATTTCCTTTGGTGTTGGCCCCTATTTCCCGACGCCCAACGAGAACCGCCAACAGTTCGAGCCTTTCTTCGATGCCCTCGCCGCTGAACTGGATCTCCCCGGAGATGTCACCGTTACCGAAGATTGGATTGGCATTTCTGAAGCCCTACGTTCTGGCACCTTAGATGTGGCTTGGTTGGGGCCTTGGGGTTACGTTTTGGCGCACCATAATGATCCTTCCCTAGAGGCGATCGCCACCGTAAAATACCAGGACGAACCTGTTTACTACAGCGTTTTGATTGCCCGCGCCGATGCCCCCTTTGACACCCTCGAAGAGGCGATCGCCCTCAGTCAGCAAGGTGAAAAACTGAAACTTAGCTTGGCCGATGTCGGTTCCACATCTGGTTGGTTAATTCCCCAGGCAGAATTTAAGCGACGCAACCTCGATCCCGAAGCCGTGTTTGACTATAGCGAAGGAGCGAGCCATGCCGCCCAGGTGATTGGTGTGAGCACGGGCCAGATCGACATTGCTTCCGATTACAACCGCAACCTCGATGTGATGATTGCTGAAGGACGCATTCAGGCTGACGAAATTAAAATCATTTGGCAGTCTGAACCTTTACCCAACGATCCCATTGTGGTGCGGGGCAATTTTCCAGAAGCCTACAAAAAACAACTCCAACAAAAATTAGTCAATCTCACTCCCGCCGAGGCCGCCGCCCTTTTACCAGAGAACTACACCGGTTTTGTCGCTTCCGATGGCAGCAACTATCAGCCCATCGAAGCAGCAGGTCTTGCCCTAGAGGTATTGGAGTAGTGACCCTCTTGCAGCAACCCGCCAAAGCAAGCGATTTTGCCCAAATCCTCCGACAGGAACGACGCCGCCGATATAGTTTGTGGCGATTACTCAGGTCTGGTTTTTGGGGAGTCCTGGGAGTAGCGATCCTGGTCATGGCCGTGCGCACCGCCGAGATTGATCCCCAGCAGTTTTGGCAGCGCTTACCAACGGTGGGTCAATGGCTGCAGCAATTATTTCCGCCGGATTTTTCGGAGTTGCCCAATTTTTTGGTGGCGATCTGGGAAACGTTGGCGATCGCCATTGTCGGCACAGGGGCGGCGATGCTGGTGGCCTTACCCCTCGCCCTGTGCGTGGCCCGCAATACAACCCCAAATCGCTGGTTAGCCACGGGCTTACGAAGTTTTTTAAATTTACTGCGGGGCATTGATACCGCGATCTTTGCTCTCTTTTTTGTGTCAATTGTCGGCCTTGGCCCCTTTGCTGGGGTGTTGGGAGTCGCCTGTCACACGGCGGGTTCCATGGCCAAACTCTACGGTGAAGTGCTCGAATCAATTCCCCCTGAACCCATCGAAGCCATCGAAGTCACCGGTAGCGATCGCCTGCGCACCTTTGCCTTTGCGGTATTTCCCGAAGCATTACCGGGTTTGGTAGGCATTAGTCTCTACCTCTGGGAGTTTAACGTGCGTTCCTCCGTAATCCTCGGCATTGTCGGGGCCGGCGGCATTGGCTACGAATTGCTGGTTAGCCTGAAGCTACTCGACTTTCCCCGCTTGGCCACAATTTTGATCTTGATTTTGATTATGGTGAGTTTAATTGATGCCTTGAGTGCCTATTTACGCCGTCGCTTACAGTAGCCTTTATGGCCTTACAAAGGAAGATTTTCGCTTAATTTGATGTAATTACTCTCAATTCACTAACTTTTTCCATTTTATCATTTTATTTAAGGTATTTTTACAGTAATTCTGGAATATTGATTGCCCTAAACAAAGTTTCGCCCTGATCACGCCGTCCAATGGTGCAGATCAAGGGCGATCGCCGCACTGAAAAATTCACTTTTACATTTACCTCACAACTAACGTTGGGTTAAAAAATTCATTTTCAAAAAAATTCTATGCTGCAGGTTCACCAACTCACAAAAGCCTATTCCCACGGTCAATTCAGCCTCCAGGACATTAGCTTTACCATCGAGCCCCATAGCTTTACTGTTCTCCTTGGCTCCAGTGGTGCGGGCAAAACAAGCTTGCTGCGCTGCTTGCCCCAATTGGTGTCCCTCGATGCTGGCCAAGTTTATTTTCAAGGTCTTGATCTAACCACCGCATCACCTCGACAGTTACGCCAAGCCAGGCAAAAAATGGCGATGATTGCCCAACAATTTAATTTAGTGCGACGCCGCACGGCCCTCGAAAATTGCCTGGGCGGACGGTTACCAGAGTTACCTCTCTGGCGATGTTTACTGGGACGTTTTCCTGAAGCGATGCTCTGTGAAGCTTTAGCCGCCCTAGAACGGGTGCAGCTCCTCGATGTTGCTTTTCAACGGGCTGACCAACTATCTGGGGGACAAAAACAACGGGTGGCGATCGCCCGCGCCCTGACCCAAAAAGCCCAACTGCTCCTGGCCGATGAACCCATTGCGAGCCTTGATCCAGAAACTGCGGCATTAGTGCTACAACTACTGCGCTCCCTCTGTAATGAAAAACGCCTCACTGTGATTTGTAGCCTCCATCAGGTTCATCTCGCCAAACGCTACGGCGATCGCATTTTAGGGATGCGTGCGGGTCAGATTATTTTGGATGTGCCCACCACGGCCTTTAACGACGACATCGCCAATGCTATCTATCAATAAATCTTTGATGCTCTATTTTTAGAAAGTTGGGGGGAGACCATAACTTTTATCGGCCCCCCTAATCCCAAAGCCCGATATCGTAACCATTTCAGGTGATTTAACTCCCATTGGAATCGGGGGAGCAACAGCCCATACATTAAAAGCAACGCAATGAACGGATAGTTTAATGGCAAAACACCAATCTTCCCTGATTCATTTATTTATCCGTAAGGGTCGCTGAATTCAGGGTTATCGCCTGTTAAGCGGGAGATGGAGGTTCGATTCCTCCTCCGTTCGCCACGATCTTTTCCTAAATGACTTGGGCAGGTAGCTCAGTTGGTAGAGCAGATTCTTGCTGCAATTTTTTTACCCCAACGGGTCGCCGTATCAAGATTATCGGGTCGAAAGTTCGAGTCTTTCCCTGTCCCCCCATTTAGAAAAATGTCAAACCTGGAGACGGTAGCTCAATGGTAGAGCGCAATATTTGCCCTTAGGGGCCGCAGGACTAAAGGTTATCGCTATGGACGAATCTCCCTTTTGTCCGCCGAGATGCGGGTTCGATTCCGGCTCGTCTCCCTTCCCCGCATGGGGTTTTGATCTAAAGTTGTTATCCCGCGAGGGACGGAGTTGTCATGTCATATCAATTTTTTACAGCCCGTGGCCAAACGCCCCAATCGCAACCAATTCCGGGTCGAGCGACAGAAATGGTGCAGGGGCGAGCCGGTGGTTATCACTTCGATCCGGGGATTTGGGTCATGTTACGGCGCTGTTTGTTAATCGGTACCGCCCAAAATACTTTTTATGCTGATAAACATGAGTTGACGGGTGAGTTTACCCAGGTTGTGCAGCAGTGCGTGGTGGCGGATCCAGGCCGGGTCGCCCAGGAAATTTTCTATGCGAGCGATGGGCGATCGCTCAACAATAGCGCCCCTTTATATGCATTAACGCTGTTATCCATGGGGGAAACCCCAGCAGCGAAACAGGCATTTATGAAAATCTTTCCCCAGGTGGTGCGCACCGGGAGCCATTTCTATGAATGGTTAAGCTATACCAAGGCCCTGCGCGGGTTCGGAAAAGTGGTGCGTGAGTGTGGTAAAGGTTGGCTCAGTCAGGACGATGTGCAAGCTTTGGCCTACCAACTGCTGAAGTATCAACAACGGTACGGGTTTAGCCACCGGGATGCGTTGCGTTTATTCCACGTTAAACCCCCAAGTGTCGAGCATCAAACCTTGTATAACTGGGTCATTAACGGTTGGGAGCAGTTACCGAAACAGCCCCCTGCAACTGCCCTTGAACAAATTTGGTGGTACGAATGGCTAAAACGCAACCCCGACCAAACGAAAAAGGCGATCGCCCAAGGCCACCTTACCCACGAAATGGTCGCCCCCATTGGTCAAATGGATGAGCAGACCTGGAAACTGTTGATGCTGGAGATGCCCATTGGTGCCCTGTTACGGAACCTGGGTTCCCTAACCGAAATTGGGGTATTGCGGGTCAACCGCCAGAAAAACCTCAAGCACGTGGCGATGGTTTTAAACGATAAACAACGCTTGCGCAAAGGTCGCATCCATCCCATTGACATCCTCAAAGCCCTAAAAACCTATCAATCTGGGGGTCGATTGGGGCGCAGCAAAAAAACCTGGGAACCTGTACCCCGCATTATCGACATCCTCGAAAAAGCCCTGGAGATGTCCTTTGAAACAGTGCCTGCCACCGGGAAAACGTTTCTCCATGCGGTGGATGTGTCGGGGTCGATGTCCTATTACTCTGTGGGTTCTGTCCATTTAACCTGTGCCGAGATAGCCGCAACCATGGCCCTGGTCACCGCAAAAGCCGAGAAAAATTATGCCATTCGTGGCTTTTCTACCGCGTTTAAAGATCTAGGCATTACCGCCAGCGATAGTTTCCGCACGGCCTTACAAAAAACGAGTGATCAAAATTTCGGCGGCACCGATGCTTCCTCTGTCTACAAATGGGCGCTTAAACATCGCTTTCATGCCGATGTAATTTGCTTCTGGACAGATTGCGAATCCTGGGCGGGCACGCAACCCTGCCAAAAACTGGCGGAATATCGCCGCAAATTAAACCCTAATGTCAAGGCCATTTATGTGACCCTGGCCCCCTACAAATTGAGTTTGGTTGATCCAAAAGATCCTTTGTCATGGGATTTAGGAGGGTTTGATCCGACGATGCCACGCTTGATCCAAATGATTGCCCAGGATGATTTGGCATAGCAAATTATTTCTTTTTTCAGGGAGTATTGAAAAATACTCTCTTTTTTAGTTGCCACACTTCAAATAATTACTAATTTTGTGTTTCATCTAAAATGTGTTTCGCGAGATCATTAAGAACTTGATGAGCCGCTAAAATACCACTAGAACTTGTCCATTCCCCATCATTAACTTGATAAATATTACCGTTTTCAACCACAGCGAGATTTTGCCAAAGGGGATGATCTTGCCATTGATTTTGGGTATCTTCACCTCGGTTTTCGGTCTCATTAAATGTGAAATAAAACAGATGGTCGGCTTCGAGATCCTGGATACTTTCTAGGCTAATTTCGGCGGCAAAGTCATTTTTTTGTTGTACTTCAGGCCGTCGTAAGCCCACTTCAGCGACAATTTGCCCCGGAAAGGATTGTTCATAATAGATCCTCGCTGTCCCTGGCATAAACCGAACGAGGGAAACAGTTGGCGGCTGATCACCTAATTGTTCTTTGAGGTTGGTGACCCGCTGATCCCATTGCTCAAGTAAAGTTTGGGCTTCGGCTTCCCGGTTGAGGGCTTTGGCGTAGAGTTTAAAATTATCTTTCCAGGTGGCACCCAGGGTTTCGGAAAAAACGGTCGGGGCGATCGCCTGCAATTTGCCATAGAGTTGCTCCTGCCGGACTTTAGAGCCGATAATCAAATCTGGCTTTAAAGCGACAATATTTTCTAAATTTGGCTGAAATTCGTCACCAATCATGGGTACATCTTCTAATTCGGCGCTGAGATACTCGTAATAGGGATCGCCTTGCCAGGATTTAACAGCACCGACGGGTGTTACCCCTAGGGCAACTAACATATCTGTGCCTTCGTTGGTGAGCACGACGATTCGTTCGGGAGTGCCGCTAATTTCCGTCGTTCCCATGGCATGTTCAATGGTGCGGGTTGCTTCATCAGAAACTTGGGAAACAGGCTCTGGGGTCGTTGTGGGAGATGGATTTTGGGTCGTGGCAAAACAACCACTCAAACTCATACTTGCTAGGCAAATTAAGCCGAGGATCTGGCGTCGAATTGTAGGTTTATTTTTTTGATATTGCATAAATTTTAAAGGTTTTTTAATTTTAAAAAAATAGGATGAAAAGGCAAAACAAAATCCTCCTCTCCATCCCAAACTAAGACGTAATTAACTTCTGAAATACGCAGGCGATCGCCCTGGATTTTACCAATCTAAACTGTAGCTTAAACTGATGGTGCGACCTCTGCCAGCAAATTGATTTCTGCCCCCATAAACCTGGGCAATGATGGGGAAATATTCAGCATTAAAAAGATTTTCAACGCCGAGCTGAATCTTGCCAACACCAGTATCATAGCTACTGATAAAATCAGCAGTTAAGTAACTTTCTACTTCCCCTAAACCAAAGCCATCACCCTTGGGATCACGGCCCGCTGAATACAGTAATTGCAGACGATTTTCCCAACCTTCAACGGGTTCATATTCCACAAAACCGGTTAGTTTAACAGGGGGAATTTGGAAACTAGGTAAGCCACTTTCAAAATCGCCATCGTTATTGGCATCCCGCTCGCCATCGGTGTAAGTAAAGGTTCCCCCTAGGGCGAGTTGTTCACTGAGTTGAGTACGTAGATCGGCCTCAACACCGTAGATGCGCTGGGGATCACGAATCGTTGTAAACGCACTATCAAAGGTAGTACCGAGATCTGAGTAGCTATAAAAGCCAGCAATGGAAGCTTGCACATTACCCCAGTTGCCGCGAATCCCTAACTCATAGTTATCAACTCGTTGGGCTTCAGGCCGTAGATTTTCCACACTGCCCCCCGGAGAAGTCCGTAGGGAACGGGCCACATCCGCAATGGAAAAGCCTTGGGCAAAGTTCCCAAAAATATTTACATTGTCATTGAGAGCATACACAGCGCCCACATTAAAGAGGGTCGCATCGTAGTTCAGTTCGCCCCCTGTGACATCATTGCCCGCTAGAGTGGTGAAATCATCCACACTGACATCAATAAATTCTTGGCGAATGCCACCATTGAGAACTAACTGATCGGTCACATTCCAATTTAACTGGGCAAATAGACCGAGATTTTTCTGTTCTGTGGGTGGGGAAAGGAAACCAGTGCCAATTCGCTCAAAAACTAGGCCATTACTCGCTTCAAAGGTAGGTTCATCAAAGAGATCAGCAGGTTGAGCAGATTCTTCGTAAAAATAGTCCACACCCCAAAGTAAACTGAGGCGATCGCCTGCCGCGAGGGGCGTATTGATATCTAAACGACCACCAATTTTTTCGGACTCCACTTCCGATTGCAAAACTTCACCCCCGAAGGTGCCAAAATCATCATCGAAAGGATAGAAACGGGTGGAGTAATCTCGATAGTAAAGCTGACTGTTTAACTGACTGCCAAAGAGATCATCATTGCTGTAGGCCAAACTAACCAATGTATTTTCGGTGCCGGGTTGGTCAGGCAAGACAAGGCCAGGTCTGGCTTCTGCTTTATCGCCACTAGGAGATGGATTGAGGGCAAAGTCAGAATCTTGGTCATCGGAGAAGTAATTAAAGCTGAATTGGAGCCGTTGGTTGTCGTCGATGTTGTAGCCCAATTTTCCAAACAAATTGATGCTTCTGAGGTCAGCTAAACCCCCTTGACCCAGCGGATCGGGCGGAATGCGATCGCCATCGGCATCAAAGAAACCACCTGTCTTGGAAATCGCAAAATCCGCAACATAATCAAACTTGTCCTCTGTACCAGACACAGAATGCTGGAGAGAGTAACCAAAACTGTCTTCCGGATTGGTCGTGGAAAATTCAAAGCCGATAGTGCTGCGGGATTCTACTCCGGTGGCAGCTCCCTGCTTAGTGATGATATTGATGATCCCACCAGTGGCACCGTCTCCATAGATTGCGCTAGGGCCACGGACAATTTCAATCCGCTCAATCACGCCCGGATCAATGGTGCGCAAATCCCGTTGGGCATTACGATTTGTGCTCTGGGGTATCCCATCAACCAAGACCGAAATATTACGACCCCGGAGGCTTTGCCCAAAAATACTGGTGGTTTCTGTCGAAGGTGAGAGACCAGGCACCAGCTTCGCCAAAATGCTGGAAAGATCGCGGTTGAGATCCGCTTGACGGGGAATTTCTGCCTGGGAAATCACTGTCACAGACCGGGGTACCGCCGCTTCCTCTGCTTCCGTCCGAGTTGCCGTAACGATTAATTCCAAATTATCAACAAAATCATCCGGTGTTACCTGTACAAGCAAACCAGAGGGTTGAGACAGTACATCAACAAAGGGCGCTGCTGTTTCACCCACAAGAATAATTTCAACGGTATTTTCAGATATTTGCGTAATTTCAATGGCCTCTAGACCAGCTTGGGGCGCAAAATCAGGCAAAATTGCACCATCTGTTAACTGGGCATTTTCGACTTCGAGGATGAGACGATCGCCTTCCAGCCGTTGATTCACTTCAGGGGCGATCGCCTGATCACTATCCAGAAAAACTTCTACACTCAAGGAGGTCGGGTTAATCCGAATATTACTAATTACTGTTTGGGCCACTACCGCCGGAGCCAGAACAACCAGCATCCCACTGGCAACCCCCAGACTATAGGTCAACTCTTTCAAGAAACTTCCCTCACACTTACTTATTGCTAAAAAATTGCGTTAGATCAGGAAGATTAAGAGATTATCTCAACCACTGTCAAGTTCTTTATCGAGAATATCTTGTATTTAAAATTTTCACAAAGCCACATTTATCGGCTAAAAGCCACTGAAACTAAGAACTAAAAGTATTTTCAGGAATTACCATTTCAGATTAAAGGCTTTGTTTTTGCTAAGTCTTCTGATATACAAGGATAATTTATTGAAAATAGTTTGAGTTAGGCTCTAGTCATTTGGGCAGCAGTGCCAGATAATGCTTCTTAAACGCCCTCACACATTTGAACCCATAGCACTATGAACATCACAAATTTCTTTGCCGCCGGTGGCATCGTTGCTTATCCCTTGCTCCTCTTCTCTTTGGCCGGTGTAGCCTGCATTATTGAGCGAGCCGTTTTTTGGTGGCGGATTAATCGTCGGCAGCGTCAAGTTGTCCGGGACGCCCTCGGTCTATATCGGCAAGATCCGTTCAATGCGATGAAATTTTTGAAGCGTAACGCGGATCTACCCATTGCCCGGATTTTTTTAGAAGCCCTTGATTTAGAAAATCCCAACAGTGAAGAGTTTCGTCTCGCCCTCGAAAGTGCAACCCAAGCCGAAATCCCGACCCTAAAACGGTTTAATACTGTGTTTGACACAATTATTGCTGTTGCGCCCCTACTGGGATTGTTGGGAACGATCCTCGGTTTGATGCAATCCTTTTCGGCGCTCAACATTGGTGATGTGGGTAATACCAATGCCGCTGGGGTGACTGGTGGAATTAGTGAAGCATTGGTTTCGACTGTGATGGGTCTGGTTGTGGCAATCTTCACCCTGCTCTTTGCCAATCTCTTTAATGGGTTATATCAACGTAACCTAGCATTTATCCAAGAGTATGGTGGCCAGTTAGAATTACTATATCGCCGCTTCTATGAAAAGAGTGAAGAAGCAATTATGAACCGCTAATGCCTGCTAATCAAACGATGCGCAGCTATTTTTTTATGTATAAGCCATCCATTTAAGCTTAATTCTTTTATTTTAAAAATTCACCACTATGCGTATTCCCCAGGAAGAACAAAAATCCGCAGGCATTAATATTGTGCCGATGATTGATATTATCTTTTCAATTTTGGCCTATTTTATTATTTCGACCCTCTATTTGACGAAATCTGAGGGCCTACCGGTTAATCTACCTGGGGCAAATACAGCACAACAGCAACCGAGCACTGAAATTACGGTGACCGTAGATGCGGCGGGAGATATTTTTCTCAACGAAGCACCCGTTGAAATCGCTACACTCCAAGCTGGTGTCCGAAATCTAATGGTTGAGAACCCAGAAACCTTGGTGATTATCAATGCCGATGAAGCAGTTAGCCATGGATCCGTAATTGAAGTAATGGATGAACTGCGGCAAATTGAAGGAGCAAGATTGGCGATCGCCGCCCAAAAAGAAACAACATCCACTAGCACTAATTAATACGAAGTATGATTTACGGCTACAAGGCTTCGCTCCTACATCTCAAAGCCTTACAGGATTTTTGGGGGATTAACTAATCGAGATATGAATTCATTTTTTTGTGCCGAGTCATCCCGCAAACTAGGAGAAGATCCTATCGGCTGGGGTGTCAATACAACCTATTATCTTTTGTTAGAATATGCCCAGCCTTGGCGCGAAAACATTTTAGAGAGTGATCCCCAATTTATACCGCTCCTAAAGTTTTACCAAACTTTTTTGGCACCGAGAAAAATCCAAATCCGGCCCATATTTATTTGGGGTGAATCGTCGTCAAAAGATCGAAGTCGAGCTATTTTATTAAAACAAGAGCAAGGATTTATTCGAGGTTACAAACGCCAAGAATTTACAATTTCGAAGTTAGCAGAAGCTATTCCAATCCTAGAAACTTGTTTCACTGATTCAGATAGTTTTTTTGCTACAACAGATTCAAGCCAACAACAACGGGATATTCTTATTTGTACCCACGGCACTTATGACAAGTGTTGTGGAAAATATGGCAAGCCCTTTTATCGGCAAGCAGTACGATTGGTTCAAGAATTAAACCTTGAAGATCGAGTGCGCATTTGGCAAGCAACTCATTTCGGTGGACATCGCTTTGCGCCCACGGCCATCGAGTTTCCTGGAGGACGTTATTATGGCAGGTTAGATGAGGCTTCCTTGCAATCTTTACTGACCCGTCAAGGCGATTTAGATTTTCTCAAAAAAGTTTATCGAGGCTGGGGCGTTTTACCTGCGCCGGTACAAATCTTAGAGCGAGAATTATGGTACCGTCATGGTTGGCAATGGTTAGACTACGGGGTTGATTTTCAAATATTAGACGCGAATAAAGACGAGACGTTTTTTCGGTGTCAGATCACGGCTCAACAAGAAGGCGATCGCCAAATAATTTATACCGCAGAGATTGTCGAAGACCCAACACAAAACATCCACCTCCGGGGTGGTTGCAAGGTGCCAACAGCCGAAAGATATCCCCAATTTAAGCTGCAAAATTTATCCCAAACCTCCTCTCATTAGAGAAAAGTAGCCTTTTCCAGTAACCACACCTAAAATTTTGGATTTTAGGCAAAAGCGACACTGCCCTCCCGTCGGGGATCGGCGATCGCCTGCAATTGCTGCGCTTCTTTAGACCACAATGCGGCCTGTACGCCACCAAAATACATTGATAGCGGCGGAAACTCCCGGAGTGGCATCGACAGATTCAATAAATTCTCAGCCCTTAAATTTTCTTCGTAGGCAAGCATCAATTGGTCGTCAAATGCTTCCACATGGAGGCGCGGTCGTCGGATGGCCTCACTGAGAGAATCGCCATGCACTATAAAGTTGGTCAGTGACTGGGCGATCGCCGTGGTGATCCGCGACGCACCAGGGGAACCAATCGACAGTACAGATCCATTCCGGTGACGCGCAATGGTGGGGGCCATATTTGAAATCAATCTCGTGCCTGGCGCAATGGGTTCACTCTGCTCTCGATGCAGCTCCAACTCACCCAGGGAATTATTTAACCAAAAATTACGACCGGGAATCACCGCCCCAGAACCATAACCCGCCGATGCCGTCAGCGAACAGGCACAACCTTGATCATCGACCGTGGACACATGGATCGTAGAAGGTGAACTGCGGTAATGATCGAGCTGATTTGTCCGAGCAAAATGTAGCAGATCCGTGACTGCTTGCCATCGATCTTGATCAACATTGAGATGTTCAAAACGATAGTTAAGGACGGCCTCTTGGATCGCAGCAATGGTTTTATGGTCGAGACTTTGACGGGTCTGCTGAAGAAGGAGTAAAGCGGCTAAACAGGCACCACCCACTGCGGGGGCCGGGTTGGTAACAATTTCCCAGTCACCGTAGTTCAGCCGAATTGGTTCTCTGATAATCGCTTCGTAGCTTGCCAAGTCAGCTTGGGTAATGGCACCGTGCGATCGCTCCATTGCAGCGACTAATTCCTGGGCTAAAGTCCCTTGATACAAACAGTCAGGGCCTTCATCAGCCATCAGCTTTAGAGTTTTAGCGAGGCCCGGTAAGCGGACGATCTCATCAGCCTTGAGATAATCTTTGCCGTTTGGATGAACAAGCTGATAACTTTCGGGATGCCACCCAAAAATCGCTGCATGGGCCTGTTCTAAATACATTCCTGAGACACGGGAAAGGAGACTGCCTTGCTCTACCACTTTGGCCACGGGCGTGATTAATTCTGCCCAAGACAATTGGCCGTATTCTGCTGAGGCTTTGGCGATCCCGGCGAACATCCCTGGCACTGCCACCGCACCATAACCAATTCCGGTATAAATGCCACCACCATAGTTCAGCAAGGTCTTTTGTAACTCTGGGTAGGGGCGATCGCCAGGGAAATCTTTACCAGGCATCGCTGCATAGGCATCAATGACAACGGGTTCTCGATCCTGGGGCCAAATCGTGATGAAACCACTGCCGCCCGGTGCCATGACCCCCAGTTCGCAACACATGGAAGTTAATGTGGCGGCGAGGGCGGCATCGATGGCGTTACCTCCCTGGGCGATAATCTCTGCGCTGATATTGGCGGCAAGTTTAGAATCAGCGGCGATCGCGACTTTGGTCATCGTTTTTGATTAATTGTTTTTGATCGAGAATGCATTGTGATTTTTTCCATAGATCAATTTTCAACTGAAAATCGATATCTGTCTTCAAGGTAAGTTACGAAGCCAAATCACTTGATGTTAGAGCCTTTAGCGCTGTAATCGTTTCTGCAAATACTCACAAGTCCAGCCCCGGTCCACTAGCACCTGCCAGGACACCAGATGAATACCATCCCGCACCAGATAATCCCCATCCACCTCTTCGTAGTAGCCCAAACGCCCCAACTTCTTCATCGCCTCAAACCAGTAGAAGAAATTCGCCCTTTCACTTGTGTGATTATTTGCCACTGCATTCTTGACTGCATAAACAAAAAAGCCCGCTGGATTTTTCACATAGTGGTCACGCCGATACCGCTGATAGGCGGCGATCGCCCCTTCAATGATTTCTGCCGCCGTCGTCTTCACTAACCGCACCAGAGAAGGATTCAACACAATCCCTAGATCATCAAGCCGCTCCAAATGAGCCTTGGCTTGGGAATTCACCACCACATCCGCTTTATCCGCTTCTTCCGTCTGCAGTTGTTTTTCCTCAATAGCCTGAGTTGTACTGTTCCCAGCTTCCTGAACTGGAGTTCGCTTATCTTTTTCTTTCTCTTTTTGCTTCAATTCCCTGGCAAACCCAACAGCCCCAGTCTTGTCCCCAGTCATGGTTTCAGCCACTTCCTGTGGATTAATTACTTGTTCCCCAGATATCAGCCCACCATCATCTCCATCGATATTTCTTGTTGATTCTACACTTTGACCCGCCGCTTTTTCTTTTTCTTGGTCTAACTTGTGGGTTTCACCAGTAACTGCATTTCCAGCTTCATGGTTTTTAACATTTTCCCCTTGGCTAGACTGAGTTTTCTGTTCCAGTACATCAGTAGCCTGAGGATCCAAAAAAGAAAATTTTAATTGAACAGCAGAACAATCCTGATCTGTTGAATCTTTAGTATCTATATAAGAAGGTACGGCAGCATCAGGGTTTGAGGCGCGTTTTTGGGAAGTTTTATTCCCAAACTGGGAAGTTTTGTTCTCGATTTGGGAAGTTTTATTCCCGGGACGATAAGCGGCGAGTTTGTAGATTTTGCTGTTGTACTGGCGCTGAATATTGACGAGACCAATGTTTACGAGTTCGGTCACGGCCTGGCGGATCCACTTGAAGCAATAGGGTTTCTTGCGGAATTTGCCAGTCCAGTGGCGGAAAGTATCGAGGTCTACTTCAAAGGTTGTACCGGCGGGACGTTTGCGTAGAAGCCAGTTGTAGAGGGTGGCGGCGCAGCGACTTACTTGGTTGAGGAGGCAGTCACTATCGGCGGTAATCATGGCAAAGGCGGTCATTTTTTTATTCTCCAGATGGGGGGTTGGAGAATCAGCAAAAAAGCTGCTAGAATGTACCCATCAAGAACCCCGCTAAAAGTTCTTTGTTGGGTTGGTGGAAGCAGATTTTCGCCGACCCTCATCTTTTTTAAATTTCTCTAATTCTACAGGATCTTCTCCAGGAAAAGAAAAGGCGATCGCCCAAGATCAGCACAGGCCAGCTTAATATTGATGGGCTAGCGCGATGAGAAGCAAAGTATTCTGGAAGTATTTAGCCGAAGTCATAGATCAGCCATAATTTAACAAAAGTACACAAAAACTCCAGCAGGCTAGGTGGGCAATTTGTGCTTTTGAAGTAATGATCCCACCGCGATCGCCTTTTATGTCTCTAAACTTAGAGCAAACTCCTAAAAACTCTTCATTCACACCTACATTGCTAGGCGCTAACTCCAGAGCAGGTATTCGCTTGGTAAATGCGTTGTAGACTTGACTTGGTTAGGGCAGGGACAAGGCGATCGCAAGCCAGACGCGCCCCGGAGATATTGCGGGCAGTGGGGCCAAGTTGCAGGGCGGCTAATCCTCCCATGAGGAACAGATCACAGCCTTGCCAGCGTAAATATTCATCCAAAATAGGGAGACCGTTCAAGATTGGTTGGCGATAGCGATCCATCACCTTGGTGAGTAGGGGTTCGGCCATGACATCAAAGCGACTCCCCGTTGCTAACCAGAGGCGATCGCCCTGGAGAATTTCCCCATTGTCACAGTGCAACTGCCAGTGATTCCCTTGCCAATGGGCGGCTTGGATTTGGCAATTGGGCTTGAGGGTAACTTTGTCCTGGCGTTCGGCGCGGCGGAGCTGGGTCATCACCGCTGGCGTGAGGGAACCGCCATTACGGGCTTCCAGAATCATTTGGTGGCGTTTTTGCCAATCGGTTTCAGCGGCAAATCCCTTGAGATATTTCGGCCCTAACCAACCTGCATCGGCATCAAAAAGTTTCTCCTGGAAAGGGCGACGGGCAACGATCGTAACCTGGGCTTGGCGGGCGATCGCCCCCAATGCGAGATGACCTGTGGAGAGACCACCACCAACAATGACAATTTTTTCACCCTGAAGATGTAATTTCCGTAAATCAACGCGATCACTGTGGCAAAGACGATCAAATGGATAGCTAGCTTCGATCTGTTCCAGCCAATCTGGTAGCTGTCGTTGGGTTTGGTTCGTCGCTAGAACGACCCGCTTGGCTTGCCACTGTTGGCCATTATCGAGGGTTAAACAAAATTTGCGTTGACCTCTCTGGGGAGGGATTAACTCTGTAACCGCTGCGGCAATTAGTCGTTGCTCTAACTGAAATTCGGCGATCGCCTCTCGGCAAAAATCTTCAAAAAGTCGGGTACTGGGTAAATCATAGGGCGGAAAAAGTTCATTGGGACGTCCCTCAGCAAATCTACGCAGGGCAAAGGGATCTGGGTGGGGATGATGTACCGCCGGCGATCGCAAATGGGGAATCTCCTGGGCCGCAAACTGGTGAGACCAGCGGGCCAACCAACAACCATGGGGATCAAAAACAACAATTCGCTTACGCCACTGGGGACGTTTTTTTAAAAGATGAAGCACCAAGGTCAGGGCCTGGACACCTGCGCCAATAATTGCAATGTCACACTGCTGCATCGCCTTGACGGAAATTCTTGGGGGGATAGACATTTTCACGACTTTAAATAAAAATGATAATTATTATCAAAATATCGATAATAACAAATCACTGAACCAAGCGCTGGCTTGTCCGCTAGCAGGAAGAAAACATAATGATCGATTGGACAACAACAGCTATCGTGGCGATCGCCGGTCTGGCGGGCTCCGGAAAAACCCAGTGGCTCCGGCAGCAATTCCAGGGGAAAACGGTGCCTGTTACCTATTTCGCACCGCGGACGGTGGACTGTGCCATCGATCGCCATTGTCTCGCCCTTGAATTTCCCCATTGGCAGTTTTTAGAAGAAGGGCAGGAAATTGAACTGATCCGCGCTGTAGAACAGGGGGCGATCGCCATCTTAGAGCTTGGTTTTTATGTGGCCTTAGCGTCTGGGGAAGAATTGCTAAAAGCATTGGAAGAGGCTGGTTTTCCCTGTCAGCGATTGGCCTTTGTCTCCGAGCAGATCGCCAGTTCCCCTTGGCATGATTGGGCCGATCAATTGATTGAAGTACCCCTACCGCTGCCGACGAATGAAATTCAGGTGTGGCGATCGCCCCTGAGGGGTCAGGTCTTTGATCCGGCGAGCCTCAATATTTTTTGGGATGAACTCACCGCCGGGGCCTATGGCCAGATCCAGCGTGCCAAGGGCATTGTCGAAATCATTGATGGCAGAGCTTTTTATCTCGACTATGTGGCAGGGATGGCGGACAGCTTCTACCGTGAGCTTCCCTGTGAACTTTGGCTGGAAGGTAGACCCGAACGCTTTAGTGGCCTAGAAGTAGTCGGTACTCAACTCGATGGGCGACAAATGGCCGCTACCATCCCAGATTGCTGTCTTAACGATGAATTACTGGCTTATTACCAAGGGCAAATACGGCGACAACGGCAGCAACCTGACTCAAAACAACAGTATGCCTATACCTAAAATTAAACGCCTAATTCATTTAGCCTGCTAAAACGTCTAACAAAATTAATAAAACCTTCTCAAAATTATGAAAATTGCCGTTATTTCCTGTATTCATGGGAATTATGAAGCCTTAACGACGGTGCTTAAGGACATTGACAGCCAAAATGTAGACCAGATTTATTGTTTAGGGGATTTGGTCGGCTATGGCCCCTACCCCAATGAAGTGGTGACCCTCGTGCGATCGCTGGATATTCCCACTGTCCAAGGCTGCTGGGATGAAGATATTGTCGATGGCTTAAATGCCTGCGAATGCAGTTATCCATCATTGCTCGCAGAAAAACGGGGTAAAGTTGCCCACCAATGGACAGACCAAGAAATTCACCCCGAAACCCGCACCTATCTAGCCCAGTTACCAAAAGTACTCAAGCAGGATCAACTGGCTTTTACCCACGGCAGTCCCCAAAGTCAGCATGAATATTTACTGCCAGAACTAGATGGTTTCCTCGCCCTAGAGCGGGTTTTGAGTACGGGGGCAGATATTCTGTTTTGTGGCCATACCCATGTGCCCTATGTGCGCACCCTTGATCAGCATTCTCTGAAATTTTCTGTCCGCACCAATTCCGGGAAGGCGATCGCCCCGGAGCAGGAATTTACCGCCCCCGTCAAACGGATTATCAATGCTGGGTCTGTCGGTGAGCCGCGCCATGGTCGTCCCAATGCCACCTATGTCATTTACGATGGCGATCGCGATCAGGTGGCATTACGGGAAGTGGAATATGACTATCACAAAACCTGTGCGGCGATTATCGAAAAAGGATTACCGCCAATTTTTGCCTGGCGCTTAGCTCAGGGGATGGAATTTGCCGAACGAGCCGACGATCCAAGCCACCTTTGCGAACGGGGAGTATAACGATGATGCAGTGGGCAATTTTAAGCGGTATCGAAGGGAATTTAGCGGCCTATGAAGCGGTACTCCAAGATATTCGGCGACAAACCCCCAAGGTCACAGAGCTATATATTCTAGGCGATCTAATTGACGGAACCCCGGCAGGTAATGCCGTTGTAGAGCGCATCCGCCACCCGAAACAAGGCGAACTGATGCCCCAGGTCTGTAAGGGTGCTTGGGAAGAACAATGTCTAATCGTGCGGGGTTTAGCAGCAGAACCCGAAGAAAATCCTTTTCTCGCAGAAAAAGGTGGTGCCATTCTCAAACGACTCTGGGATCATGTTCCCTTAGAAACGGTGCAATGGTTTAGACAACTCCACTTCGGCTTTGCAGAATTAGACTGTCTTTTGCTCCATGGCAGTAGCCTGACGGTGTTTGAAGCCCTCACACCGGACATTTCTCCTTTGGTTTTATTAGATCGTCTGTCCCGCACGGGGAGTAATCGTCTTTTTTGCGGGCGATCGGGCCAAACCTTCCAATATCAGGTGAGCACCGGAAAATTGGCGGCTACAGTCACTACCCTTGACCAGACTGCGATCAGTCAGAACTATACTATTGGCGACTCTGTTGGTACTGCCGCCCGTTTGATTGTTGGTGTTGGCAGTGTGGGCCGAGTCCCCAAGCAAGCCACCTACACCCTCTACAATCCCAATACAGACCAAGTGACCTTTCGGACAGTGCGTTATGGTAGAGCGGGATTTGGTTGATTTTTTGCCCTCTAATAGCAGAATTTCCCCCTAAATTACCTTTTTTTGGTGGTTTAGGGGGATTTTTTTAGATTCTCAGGGGAATCAATATTTGCTAGTGGAACGAAGGACGATGGCGAATTAACTCCATGAATTCTTGGCGAGTGGCGTCATTGTCGGCAAATATGCCCTGCATTGAACTGGTTACTGTCCAAGAGCCTGGTTTCTCGACCCCACGCATCACCATGCACATGTGGGTTGCCTCAACCACAACAGCGACTCCCTGGGGTTGTAATAATCCATGAAGGGCATCGGCAATTTGTTGGGTTAAGCGTTCTTGTACTTGCAAACGCCGGGCATACATTTCACAAATACGGGCAATTTTCGAGAGGCCGATCACCTTACCATTTGGAATGTAGGCCACATGGGCGCGGCCTAAAATCGGCAAAATATGGTGTTCGCAAGAGCTAAACAGATCAATATCTCGCACTAAGACCATTTCATTGGTATTTTCATGGAACACGGCCCCATTGAGGAGTTCATCAAGGGATTGATGGTAGCCAGATGTCAAAAATTTAAGGGCTTTGACCAATCGTTTCGGCGTATCGCGTAATCCTTCACGATCTGGATCTTCGCCTAAGCCGAGTAATAAAGTGCGCACGGCTGCCTGCATTTCGGCTTCTGAAACTGGTGGTTTGATTTCAGTATTAATGGTTTGTTGGCGAATATCGGTCAAGGAAATGGGTAAGTCCATGGGATTAAGTTTTATCAATTAGTGGTTTGTTGGTTGTCGGAGGGCGATCGCCCTGCAAGTTTTATGCGGCAACGCGCCGAAGGATGACTGACTGGTTTTAGATGTAGGGAAGATCAGCGAATTACATTTGCTGTAAAGCTATAGCCGCTTCCTTAGCGAAATAGGTCAAAATCAAGTCAGCCCCGGCCCGTTTCATGCTGGTCAAGGTTTCTAGCATGACGGTTTGTTCATCCAGCCAACCCCGTTTGGCCGCTGCTTTGACCATGGCATATTCCCCACTGACGTTGTAGGCGGCGACGGGTAAATTTGTCCGTTGTTTGATGCGATAGATAATATCCAAATAGGCTAAGGCCGGTTTAACCATCACGATGTCAGCCCCTTCGAGAATGTCTAATTCCACTTCTTTGAGGGCTTCTTGACCATTGGCCGGGTCCATTTGGTAGGTTTTTTTGTCACCAAACTGAGGGGCCGAATCCAAGGCATCTCGAAATGGCCCATAGTAAGCGGATGCATATTTAGCGGAATAGGCGAGAATCCCTACATTAATCCAGCCTGCGGCATCGAGGGCGCGGCGAATCGCTCCTACGCGACCATCCATCATGTCTGATGGTGCCACAAAATCAGCGCCTGCTTCTGCGTGCATGAGGGCTTGTTTGACCAGGACAGCGACTGTTTCGTCATTGAGGATTTCTCCGTCTTCGACAATACCGTCGTGACCTTCACTGCTATAAGGATCGAGGGCTACATCTGTGATAACGACCATATTGGGCAGGGCTTCTTTAACCGCCCGTATAGCCCTGGGAATTAACCCGGCAGGATTATAGCTTTCGGTACCCGCATTGTCTTTTTGGTAATCAGGGATCAGCGGAAAAAGGGCGATCGCCCCAATGCCGAGGTCATAAGCTGTCGCCACTTCAGCTAATAGCAAATCCAAAGAATAACGAAAACAGCCAGGCATCGAAGGGATTTCCGCTTTTTGTCCTTCACCCTCCATGACAAACAGGGGATAAATAAAATCATTCACAGTCAGGGTCGTTTCCCGCACCATGCGGCGTAAAGCAGTAGTCCGTCGTAGTCGCCGGGGCCGATATGTTGCTATTTCAGCAGGAGTCGTAGCATCAGTGGTTTTAGCAGGGGTTGTGGCTTTAGTAGAAATATTTACAACAGCGGCTAAAGGAGACTCTGGGCGAGGTGGGGGTATCGACATAATAAAAAATGATAATCATTCTCTAATATTCTACACTACGGTTCAAGCATTTGGACGTCGACTTATTTTGTGGAGAGCTGTTCACTCTTCTTAGGGTTGGTTTGGAATAATGCTGGCAAAGCCCCCCTTGCTCCCCCAGGCTAGGAAAATCCCCTAAATGCTAAGTCAATGCAGTCTCGTCCCCCACATGAAGAGATTTAGGGTAGCGACTCAATAGCATTTGATGTCGTTCAGGTATCCTCTCAGATTTAATGGATATATTCCTTCCGAATTAGTGCTATTCCTGGAGCTTGCTGAAATATTGGCCAATTAATTAAAACTCAGGTATCAGGAGATTCTTAATTGGCTTATTAATATCTCTGAAAAAAAGAGAGGTACCTAGTTGGAATTTAGATGCAAAAAAATATTAATTTTGAACGATTCTGAAAACAGCGTCTGGATCGACTAAAAATCTTGAATTTTGTTCCCGTAAAATAAATCTAAAAATTGGAAACAATTGATAACCAATCTAGTCAAATACCCTAACACAATCTGCAATACCTCTTCAAAAAAGAAAGCATTAATACACCATCACCAGTTAATAAATAGCTGCGTCAAATCTTTTGGCGAACTTTTGACTTTCTTGAAATCTAGAACTTTAAATCTAGAAAAACGAATTGGAAACTGCATCATTAATGAGGTAATTGAAATGAAGTTAGAACACGCTTTTTTAGGTCTATTGGCTGCTTCGGGTATAGTCACTGCGAATGTTCAAGCCGTCAAGGCAGAAGAAGGGTTTGCCTTTAAACGTGTACCAGTCATTGTAAATGGTAGTGGCTGTCCTCCTGGCAGTGCTTTTGGGATTGTGAATGGGAATTCGGTTTCAATTATTTTTAGTGAAATGTATACCGAAGCGGCCCGACGGGAATTTAAACGGGCTTCTTGCAACATTCGTATGAAGCTCGATGTTCCTAGCGGTTACACAGTACAACCGGTGAATCTCCGCTATTTAGGCTATGCCAATATTCCTAATGTATCGGGGGCACGTAGTACGCTGAATACTTTTGCGAGTTTCGGTGCAAGTGGCGGGTGGGTTGATCGCAGCAACTTTGGCCCAGGCTTTCAAAGCGATTTTGAACGTAATGTCGATATTGCCCTTTCAGCAGTCAATGCTTGCACTCGACCGGTTACAACAAACTTTGGCATTAACACTAACATTAGTGCTTGGGGACCCCGTTCCGGTGATGAAGTTACTTCTATGGGTATTGATACGGTGGATGTGACTTTAGAGGATGTCATTTACCGTATTGAGTTTGGCTTTATTCCTTGTTCTTAAGTAACATCTGGCTTTTGTTGTGCTAGTGCTTTTTGCTTACGCAATTAGGTGAAACCTAAAAGGTAATGATGGGTTTGTTGCGGTCTATCTCAATACACCATCAAAAATGTGGACATAGCCACTTAGTTTTTTCCAGGTGTGTATTTAATCACATTGAACTGCTGTGGAATTTTATCCATCACTAAAATTCATCATTACCCCTTTAGAGGCCGTTTATAAAGTAAATCTTTAGGAAACTAGCCGACGTAGCATAAGACGACTCATGGAAGCGTAAATCCCTGCCTCCGATACCTCTGGTAATTGCTCATAGTCCTTACTAAGGCGACGATACCAATTCAACCAACCGAATGTACGCTCAACAATCCAACGTTTTGGTAACACCACAAATGCCTTACTGTTTCTGCTAATCACTTCCACCTTGGCTTGAACCATTAACCACAGACTTAAGGCAAAACGCCCTCCCCGATATCCGGCATCGACCCACATCAACCGAAATCGTCTCAATAGTTCCTGCTGCTGTTCCCTGAGTTCCATCACTGCCGCCAGGGTAAGGCTACGCTCTGAGCCATTCCCTTCAGAGACCAGGACTTTGTAGAGTAGCCCTAAACTGTCGACTAGCAGGTTTCTCCGTCTTCCTTTGACCTGCTTACCACCATCGAAGCCATAGACTTCGCCCTTTTTTCTGTCGTTTTAACCGATTGGCTATCAGCAATCAAGACGCTAGGTTCTGCGCTTTTCCCCACTGATTGGCGACAGCGGGTACGCAGAGCATGGTTGATTTCTTCCCAGACTCCTTGCCTCTGCCATTTGCGATAGTAGTAGTAGACTGTGGAAGAGGGAGGAAAGTCCTTGGGCAGATAGGCCCATTGACAACCCGTTTTGAGGAGATAGAAAATTCCATTGCAGACCTGTCGCATATCAGTGGTACGTGGATGACCGCCGGACTTTGGAGCAGGAATTAAGGGTTCTAGTAAAGCCCATTCTGCATCGCTTAAGTCACTGGGATAGGAAGCTTGAGACATTGGTGCTAGTTTCCTGTGTCGTTATGCTTATGTTTGACCTTAACGACTTCACGGGCAACAATCCTATTCTCTTTATCTTTACTTTATAAATACCCTCTTAGTACTACCCAAATGTTCTCTACCCCGCGATGGTAGATTTCATTGAGCACTGATAACCAGAATTTGGCTCCCTCGCCCCCGGTAGCATTGCCTCAGAACCTCTGCAAATCTTCTATTCTGATCTTGCTACCGTTACCGTTTCCTCACTTCTTTCAATGGATAAAGTCGAGCTAAGAGAACTGTGTCGTTGAAATGACCCAACCATAGGTTACAACTGCCAACAGGATTAACCCGTAAACGAATTCCTTTTGCTGACTAAACCACCCCTGCAGCATATTCTTGAAATTGTGTAGGCTGCGGCGTCGCTCATTTCCTAATTCTCGTATTAGTCTGGTCACCTTTGCATTAACTTCTTGTAATGAAATTTCACCCTGCTGATACCTTGCTTCCAGGGCGTCTAGCTTGCGCCAGTATTCTTGGGTGGCATTGAGGAGGTTAGGAAACATGAGTACGTAAACCAGTAGCTATCAGTAAAGGCGATCGCCGTGAATATTGAGTAAGTTTTAGTCTTCGCGGCGAAGATTGTCATCCTCGATTTTTTATGGGGCACTGACGCTATCACCTTGATTGTATTGTAACGCAATGTTAATTTTCTTGCGCTATGACTTGACAATCTGGCAAGTATACAAATTTCGCAAGCATAAATAAAAAGAAAACATGAAGAGACCGCCAAACCTACAATAAATAGTTGCTCCTGCCAAAACAGGCTCCGTAAGGATTCACTGCAACCTTTTCAAAGACTGGGCCTTGATGACCAATGGCAGTCAGGTCATTTAACAGCTTGGGCACATTATCAGAAATATTGTCTGGTCAAAAATTGCAAGATTGTTTTCCTCAGCAATCTCATAATCAATTGCTCTGAGATCACTAAGATCTAGATTTTCGAACAAAAACACGAAATAGTCGCTGTAGCGCAACTCCCAGAACCCCAACAACAATCGCTATTGCCAGGAACGGCACAAATAGTGCCAGTAAAGATAAAACTCCAGCACTAAGAGCCTCGACCGTTGACACCACTGGATTAGCAATGCCGCCAGTAGCCGTAGTTGAAGCGCCTCGCGTTACCGCCGTAAAAGTTTCAATGGTACCGGCAGTACTTCCACCTGCAAGAATTGCTAAAGTCCATTGGAGTAACGGTTCCAGTTCAGTTAGCTGCCCCAGGCTGGCAGAAGTTAAAAGAGTACCAACAGCGATCGCCAAAGGAATCTCAATCCCATCTAATAAATTGTCAACAACAGGAATGTAGTAAGCAAGTATTTCAACGATCGTCGCTATTCCAAAAGCAAAAAAGGCTGGGTAAGTTCCCAACCAGACAAAATCTTCACCGAGGGATAGATCGCCGAAGATCGCCATCCCACTGAGTATTAGCGGGGGAATGAAAATACGAAAGCCAGCAGCAGCACTGAGAGTAACGCCAATACAAAGAGCTAAAATAATATCCATGGGTAGCGAGAGCTGCGGAACCCCCTTATTGTGAACGACCTAATGCCCATTACAGAGTCATGAAGTGCAGATTTTTTGATACAGCAGGATTTGAAGTTGGATCAAAAAAAATAAGTACTACTTTTTTAGGACTTCAGCAAAGGCGAAGCTTGGTGCAGCAAGAACCAACATTGTAGATGGTAGATCATGGATTCTCTCTTCAATGGAGGCATAGTAATCACAAAAATTCTCGTTCGGTTCTGCGATACCGAGGATGACTTGATCTGCATTACGCGAAGACTCAGACAAAATCTCATCAAATGATCGACCTTCTGCCACCAAGATACAAATCTCTGCATCAATGCGAAGCGTTTGTACCAGGACATTAATATTTTGTTTGGCAGTTGCTGCGGCTGATTGATCCGGCACCACTAGCTTCAAATAAATTTGAGCGCTACGCCATTCCATACTGTCCCGCAGTAGCTCTGCCAAGATCATCATCAGTGCACCATTAGCGTGCAAACCTCCCCACCAAACATCAATTTGATGATGCTGCTTACTTTCGGGCTGAGATTTCTCTCGATAGATAATCACATTACGCTCAGCGCGATGCAGTGCATGGATAAGCTGACAATAGCTACTGCGATTTTCGGGGGTTTCATTATTACCAAGGAGGACTGTATCAGGCACGATGGGGCCAAGGCCATAAATTTCAACAAGCCGCTCCACGCCCACAAATGGATCTTGGGCGGTCAAGACTCTGACCAATGCTTGTATATTTCGCTCTTGCAGATAATCATTAATGCTCTTTTCCATTTGCTGCTGCTGACGGATACTGCGAGAATCCATCGGCAAAATACTTGCAATGGTAAACAGGCCCCGATTGCGATTTAACCCATCTGCTAATTCGATTAATCCCCAACGCCGCGTTGGTGCACCAGAAAGAACTAACATATGGGGCCGCCATGTTCTCGGATCGGGGTGATGACCCAGTTGAAATAAGCTTGTTCTCAACAGCATCATCCAAATACCGCGACGGGCATCTCCCCAAGTACTCTTTAACTCCCGTCGCTGAATCCACAAAAAGATCATCGCAACAATTAACCCAGCAACGATGGTCGCCACTGGATTAATTAAAAACATAACCGCTAAACATCCGAGAGCCCCAAGCAGCGAGAAAGACCAATGCACCGCAAATAGAGGGCGAAAAGAGGGACTATCGAGAAATCCTTCAACGCCAGCGGCAATGTTGAGTACTAGGTAGGTTGTGAGAAAAAACATACTCAGCACTGGTGCGATTAAGTTTAAATCACCCACCATGACCGCTACTGTGACGATCCCTAAGGTGATCGCTGTGCCGATGCGTGGTTCGTTATTAGGACCACTGCCTTTGCCTAGGAAGCTTAGCCATCGCGGTAAGACGCGGTCCCTTGCCAAGGCTTGTAAAATCCGGGGGGCACCTAAAATGCTACCGATAGCACTCGATAATGTCGCTCCCCAAATGCCTAACAGAATTGATGGCCCCCAAAAGGCGATCTGCTGCATAATTAGGGGATTTTCAACTAACGTACTGGCATCGGCTCGAGTGGCAAGAAAAAAAGGCAGAGCCATATAGATCAAGTAACCAACGCCGACGGCTGCCAATGTACCTGTAGGAATTGCCTTTGTCGGTTCTTTGAGATCGCCGGACATATTAACCCCGGCCATAATTCCGGTCACGGCTGGGAAAAAGACGGCAAAAACTGTCCAGAAAGATTCGCCACTATCCGTACCCCAGGGTTCTAGCTGAGTTGCTTCCAGTGGTGAACCGAAAGCTAGGGAAACAAGCGATAAGGCGATGATCGCCATGATGAAGTACTGGGCTTTGATGGCAATTTCGGCTGAGGTAATTGCTAATACTGCCACAAGAATGGTGACAATTAGGGCAATGTAAGTCTGGTTGAAGCGGCCAAAGGCATTGACAACGCTTTCGGCAAATCCAATGGTATAAAGTGCAACTGACAGCGCCTGGGCAAAGTAGAGGGGAATCCCTACGGCTCCTCCGGTCTCGATCCCTAGGGAGCGGCTAATCATAAAATAAGCGCCACCAGTTCGCACGACCCGATCAGTGGCGATCGCACAAATTGACAACGTCGTCAGAAAGGTAATGCTCACAGCCATCGTGACAATCAGCCATGTGCCAAAAAGACCGACATTGCCAACTACCCAACCAAAGCGGAGGTACATAATCACCCCCAAAATGGTCAGCAGCGAAGGGGTAAAGACCCCACCGAACATACCTAGCCCTGCTTTGTCTGCTGGCGTCGTAACAGCGGTAGAGCTAGTTTTTAAAGGCATTTTAAAAAAGTTGATGAATGTTAGTAATGGTAAAAATATACTGACTTTCAGCAATCCAAAATATGGATGGGGCTAAACGGCATTGTCAACTTAAGCCGCTTGACAAACACAAGCCCTAAAAAGCTTTCTACATGGAAAGTCCAGCAAAAACAGGAGAAAACATTTTAGGGAAGCTATCCATATCCTAAAGGATACTGTGAACAATAACTATTTTCCCCACCATGGCTTGAAGACTGGCCTACGTCAAGCTTTCCCCTAGCCCCATCAAAGCTCTTTCACGACCTCCAGACAATTTTTCCTAGCACTCTATGCTGGGTGATTAGCATCAAACTGCTTCTCTTTACAGAGGTTGATTGGGGAGCAACTTGTTACGGTAAAGGAACGACTATTAGCCTGTAAGTTATTTGGGAGTTTATGCCGACTAATCCCTTCGATTCCAAAGCCCGCCAAAAAGATCTCCACGATTTCATTGAAACCCTCACTGCTAATACAGGGCAAAATCTGGCGGCGATCGCCAACAATCCTATTTTTAAAACAATTCAGAAAATCTTTGGCTTTGGTTGGCTAGCAGCAATTGTCGGAGATGTGGATGTGGCAATGGCTCAGGCTGAGATTCAGCGGTTAAAACAGGCTTATCCCAACGAAAATCCAACCCAACTAACCCAGCGAGTTATCCAAGCAAAAAGTCTAGAAGCTGCCAAATTAGGGTTTGTGGCCAATCTTTTGCCCCCTTTGGCCCTGGCATTATTCGGCTGGGAGTTGGCAAGTATGACAAGACTCCAGGCGGAGATGGTTTATCAAATTTCTGGCCTCCATGGGCTGAATCTCCAGGATCCCCGTCGCCGGGCAGAAATTCTGGCAATTTTTGGCTTGTCCCTCGGTGGCAATGGTCTCAAAACAGGCCTAAGTTTTCTCGAAATGATTCCCCTGGTGGGTACAGTGGTCGGGGTTTCGAGCAACAGCCTGATGATGTATTCCCTAGGGTTAGCGGTCGACCAGTTTTATCGGTTTAAACAGGACGCACAAAAATATTGATAACAATTGCCAACTTCTGCGTCCTGCCTCAAACTTCTCGTGTTTTCCTACAGGGTCACTGGTCGCCATCGGCCGGTGGCAGCAACCTCGCTAGCATAATCAGCAAAATCCTTGGGTGAACGTCCTAAGGCACGCTGAATGCCATCGGTGAGATAGGCATTGCGGCCATCAAGCACAGTGTTAAAAAGATAGTCCAGCATCCAAACTACTTCTTTGGGGGCGCCAGATTCTTTGATACCAGCCACAAAAGCATCGTGGGGAACTGGCACATAGGTAATCTCACAGCCGCTGGCATTTGACAACTCAGCCGCAATATCAGCAAAGGTCATTAAGCGAGGGCCAGTGACTTCGTAAATTTCTCCGGCATGCCCCGTTTCTGTCAGGGCAGCAACAGCAACCTCGGCAATATCATCGACATCTACAAAAGGTTCAGAAATATCACCCGCTGGGAGAGTGATTTGTCCAGCCGTGACCATTTCGAGGAACGCACCCTCTGAGAAATTTTGATTAAACCAACTGGCTCGGATGATTGTCCAATCAAGACCACTCTCCTGCACAATCTGTTCACAGGCTTGGGCTTCGATTTCGCCTCGACCCGACAGGAGTACCAAGCGTTTAACACCATGACCTTTAGCGCGATCAATAAAAGCCTGAATAGCATCTGTCGCTCCCGGCATGGCTAGATCTGGCGCATAGTTGATGTAAACCGCTGCTACATTTTTAAGACAGGCATCCCAGCTGGTTTCATGGTGCCAATCGAAGGCTGGTGTGGCTGAGCGTGAACCGATCCGGGTCGGTATGCCCTTTGCTTCTAGCGCAGTAACAATCCGTCGTCCTGTCTTGCCGGTGCCACCAAGGACAAGGGTTAAGCTGTTTGAATTATAAGCTTGATGTTGAATAGTGTTCATGGTTTGCTTCCCTTTGTTGGGTGAACTGTAAGCCCACTATAAAAAGCCCAACTAGGGAATTTCTTGACAGTTGCTGCCGAAATTTTGACTGAGTGCGCCAAGTTCGGCTTAATTTGGTTTGGTCTGGAGATTAAGACGGAAAGAACGTGGTGTCTGTCCAGCCCAGCGCTTAAAAGCTCGTGTAAAAGCACTTTGCTCAGAAAAGCCCGTCATGAAAGCGACTTCCGCTAGAGAATAATCAGTCTGCTGTAAAAGCCGCTCTGCCAACTGACGTCGTGACTCATCCACCAGCGTTTTGTAGGAGTAACCTAGCTCTGAGAGTCGGCGCTGTAAGGTGCGTCCGCTTATGGTGAAGTGCTCGGCAACATCAGAGATCGTTGGCACACCTTCACTCAGGCATCGAGAAACGTAAATACGCACCTGGTGTTCGAGGGAATGGGGGTCTGCTAGTTTAGAGAGTTCAGTCTCAAGATGGGTATCAAAAAATTGGGAAATACTTTTGTCGCCAAGCTGGTTGGGGGTTTGCAGCGACTCATTGGAAACTAATAATGCGTCTTGGTCTGCATCGAAGCGCATTGGACAGCCAAAATAGGCTTGATGTTCTCTGATGCGTTTAGGGGCCTGGTGCTTGAAGTAAACGGCTAGCGGTGTAAAGGGCTTGGTAGAGACTTGCCGGCTAATTGAGACAATACTGGCAATTGTTGCTTCATTGGAAAGTCGCATTCCCAGGCGGCGGTCGCCCATTCGGTGTAAGTGTATAAATGCGCCTTGGTCTACTCGCTCAACTGTATAGGTCGAAACGCTCGTCAGCACACGAGCATAACGTTCTGCCCGTTCATAGGAGCCGCCCAGATTTGTGGCTGACTTCCAGGCCAGGCCAAAAGCACCATAATCATCACAACGCATTGCCGCCCCCGCTCGCAGTGGCAAAGTTGTACCATTATTTTCGGCTATGGCAATCTTTTCTAGAAAGGAATAGTAATCCGTATCAGAAACCATCTGGGAGGGATCAGCGGCACTATCTGGATCAATACCGAGCGATTTCAAGAGGTTATTTTTGTCGAGGGCATCTTCAACGACTCCGACAACTTTTCTAACGAACAATGAAGTAATCTGTCCCATTCAAAAAATATATTTTTTTATAGCAAACCAACACTTTCTGCCTTTTCTTGCCACTGTTCTGGATTCACTCCCTTAATCAGCAACCATAGACATAGGGAGAGTTCTGAAATAATCGTCACCAGATAAATTGGCGCGATAGCTTCGACGAAGTCCGGAAACAAAAACCGTGTATAACTCCCGATCAAATAAGTAACACCCGCAGCCATGACTAAGTATCCAAGCACCCTGGGCATATATAGCGACTTGGCAATTAAGTAACCGAGGACGAGACAATGAACCCCAAACAAAATCAGGCCGAGATCATACCCATAGCTATGAAGATCAAGAAATAGTGATGAAAGTGAATTGAGTTGAGCGATATCGAATGCCGCAGTATAATTTGAACCTTTCAAAAGAAGTATGGCTGCGTAATAGTTGAGGAGACTAAGGGCAATTACTGCTGTCTGGGTCACGCGGAAACATAGGGCAATCAGAGCAATTATTTTATTAACTGGCTGCAGAAGTACGAACAGTAATACAGCCACGGCCACATCACTCAGGCACATGATTGAGTCGGCTAGAAATCCAACCCGGAAAAGCGGCTCTGCTGCCATAATGTTGCTGGTAGTCGTCGCTGCATCTCCTGGAGCAATAAGTGGCGATCGCACGAATATTTCGCTAAAAAGTCCGAGGACGATAATGATCAGATACAACACTCCCACTGCCCGCGCGTAGATTTGTGGCGACGTCTTAAATGTTTGGTCTGCCATGACATATTTCCTCTCCGTGGGCTTTACTTTTTGGTTTTTATGGTTGAACTAGGGGGTATGCCGCACCTGCCACACAACAAACCAGGCTTATCAGGATATTACCGCAGACTTTCGTGATGCAACATGGCGATCGCCTCATCGGTAAATCATTGTCTTGCTATGCTTTTCAGAGATTTTTGTGTCTAAAGTAAAAAAGTAGCGTTTGGAAATAATGCACTTGCAGTTATTTTCTGACACCCCACACAATGACAAGCCATTGTAATCAATGGTTCTGACGTGACCTCAAATTTCACCTGTCCACAACGGCATTGACCTTTCACCTTACGAACTGCGGTATCCACAATAATTTTTCTCCAGATTTTCTTTACTTAAGAGTCGTCTAAAAAAATAGAGACTCCATCTTTAACAATACGACAGTACTTAAGAAGTAATAATGAATTGTAATGAATGATAGATGAGAGGATTTTCACCCTCTATCGTTGGGAGATGAGTCCCAGGGATAGGCAGAGACAAGAGTTAGTTTAAATTCAGACCGCAATGACTACAGAATTTTGCACCAGGGCGGGCTAGATGGCCACATTTCGGACAAGCTGCAGAATGCTCAATAGGTGCAGCAGCCACCGCAACAACGGCACCACAATGGGGACAAAAATGACTGTTTTGGGATAAAGGATGATGACATTGGTCACAGCGTCGATTTACGCTCGTCGGGGGAATGGGATGGTTAGGGGCGATCGCCGCTGGAACTTTTTGATCAATAGATTGAGTTCGCGCCATTGTCGCCAATTCCTCCAAGGGTAAGGGGCCATCCTCAACGGTGACATGACGACGCACAAGGCCACAGCTTGGGCATCGGGGCAGATCTTCAAACCAGCGGCTACGGCATTGGGGACATTGGGGCAGTTGTTCTGTGAGCGGGGGAAAGATCAAATCCCTTGAACCATCGGTATTTGTACGCCAATAACCCAGGTGAAGAAAATAATTTAACAAAGCTTTCCCTTGGTCGGGCCGCAGACTGAGTTCTACAGCGATCAAAAAAGCACCAATGGCCTGAAACTGATAATCCCGAATTAAAGTTGCAACACTATAGCCGCCTGGTAAAGGCTTAAATAAGATGGCGGGTTGTTGCTGGGAAAAATCTGGAGGCGGTGAACCTGCTTTTACATAGGCCAAGAGATCCTGGGCTAAACCCGGTACCTGGGCCATGCGTTGGGTTGCATTCCAGAGTAACGACGTTGGTTGATAGCCTAAATTGGCGATCGCCGTTGCTAAGGGTAATAACGGATGTTCTTGTGGCGTTACCATACCTCTCGCCCCCAATCATCTTTAACTTTTAAAGCACCGGATTTAACAAGGTTATAGATTTGCTGCCGTTGCTGGGGATTTGCCTTACTGACAAAATCCATGAGCGTTTTCTCCCGTACCCAGGATTTTGGTGGTTGATTTTTTGGTGCCTGTTCTGCGCCTCCCTTCAGTTGATCCCAGACATCTTTAATGCTGGCTAACTCTTTCTTGTAGGCTTCTTTACTCAGGGCATTGCCCAAACGGTTACCAAAGGATTCAGCATCATTTTCGTTATATTGACCCGCATAAATCACTGGATCGGTGTCTGAGCCTGTATATTTTTGGGCATTCGTCGTCGCGGCGTGGCGGGCCGTGGGGTTTTCCATGGGGTTATTCGGATCCCATTGTTGAGCGTGCTTCACCTCATGGCCAATGGTGGCGATCGCCTGTTGAGGATTTTTATACATGTATGAGTCAGTGTTAAACACAACTCGCCCTGTATTTGGATCGAAGTGGGCATGAACCATATTGCCATTAGCATCCTTTAGGCCAGAACCGAAATCGACCTGTACCGGCCCTACTCCCAATTTATGGCCACATAAATTCGCAATGTATTGTAGGGTTTGCTGTTTGTCCGCATCAGAAAGCTGGTTCCAGCCCGATCTTGTCAATGGGCGGATCTCAGAATCACCCGTTAACGCCTCAAGACTATCAATGATCAAAGCCGTATCAACAATACCTTCAACATATTGATCATGATCTGCGCTTGGAACTGGGGTACTAAAAATCGTCGCCCAATCATCCCCAGAATCTCCCGTAATTTGAGAAATCGGAATGACAAATAGCGGATTATCTTTAAGGGTGACAAATTTTCCATCGGGCGTTACTTCCCAATCATTGGAATATACTTCCCGCGACCCAATCCATTGATTTACCCGTGGGTCAAAAGGTGCATCCGGATTTACAGGAACCCAACTATTAGGATTATAAAAAGGTGCATTTGGCATCCCAGGTTGCTTCGGTACGCCTGGCCCTTGGCCCGGTGAAGCTGGAAAATTCTGTCCAGGTGGGATGTTCACATTGCGAACGGGATCATTTCTCGTACCGCTTCCAGTAATGTTTTGTTGCCATGGTGGATTCTTCGCGTCGGGATAATCGCGGAAAGGATCTTCTTTTGTACCAGTGCCGTAGATACCCTTTTGCCACGGTGGATTATTGGCATCAGGATAATCACGATAGGGATCATCGGGTGTGCCACTGCCGTAGATACCTGGGGTTTGCGGTGGATTATTCACATCAGGATAATCGCGGAAAGGATCTTCTTTTGTCCCCGTACCGTAGATGCCTTGTTTCCAGGGGGGATTATTGGCATCAGGGTAATCGCAAAAAGGATCATCCGGCGTGCCAGTGCCATAGATAACTGTGGGAATTGAAGGCAAATTCCCTAAAATCCAGCCTGTCCAGAAACCGCCCGCAGCAGGAAAACCAAGGGTCGCTGTTGTGATAACGCAGGGGCCACTAGCTAACCAGCGATCTAGGCTACCACCTGCTTCTTGCCAACCACAGTCATCGGCGAGGACAGGAATGCCATGGGCGACGTAAAACCCTACCAAACTGAGCGATAGCAGTATTAAAGTCTGGGTCGATGGCGGTTGATTGTTTCTAAAAATGAGAACAAGAGCAATGGCGATCGCCCCGAGAAAAAGTAATTGGGGAATGCCGCCAAAAAACCAGAAGCAAATGGCCGCAATGAGATAGCCCACCATGAGGCCAGCTAGGAGGGTTTGTAACGTGACCTGGGATAAAGCTGGGGGAGATTGATGGCGAAATAGACGATGGGCATCTTGCCAGCCCAACTGGGCCGCAAGGCGCAGGAGATGTTGGGGTTCACAAACGGCGGCCAGGGCAAATAGAGCGATTTGGATGCTCACCAGCAGATTCCCTAAAAAGGTACTAAAGGCGATCGCCACCGCCAGACCCACCCAGGGGAAAGGACTTTGAAATTGACTCGCTTGTTGGCCAACATCCACGCAGATTTGCGGCAGTTGACCGATCCCCTGGAGATAGTTACCCAGGGTGCCTCGAAATAGGTGACCCACCAAAATGCCACTAAATAGCCAAAATAATGTGCCGGGTACAAGCTGATCCGAGATCACCAAGACGGAACCGAGCCAAGGATTTGTGGTCGGATTAAACCCTTCGTTCACACCAACCAATAGGAAAGTATGCACCAGCCACATCACACCACCGACGATAACCCCAACCACGATTTGGCGGGGTAATGCTTGCAGAAAAGCCTTTAAAAGCCAGCCCAGTAATTGCACCAGAGTTTTCGGTGCCTGTTGGCTTTGCCCATTAGAAGAAGCCGCCATGGTTATTGCTCCTCTAAATTGCGTAAATATTGGGCATCGAGTCGCGTAATGCCGTTACGGGTACCGAGCCAGAGATTACCAAATCGATCCTGTACCATTGCCTTTACCTCCTGATCCGCCAGACCATCGGCTTCCGTGAGAATGAGCCATCGTCCCTGGGAATCTAAGCGAGCTAAACCGTCATATTCAGAGCCAAACCACAGCACCCCGGTTTGATCTTGGTAGATGGAGCGGACTTTTTCTCCAGCAAGGCCATCTGCTTTGGTGAAAATTTGGGCGATCGCCCAGCCAGTCGTGCGTCGTTCCAGGCGAGCGAGGCCACCACGATCAAAAAGGCCCATGCCTACCCAGAGATGCCCTGTATCATCGCTAAATAGGCTTGTAATGTTATTATGGGCCAGCCCATTGGCCGTCGAAAAAAGTTGGCAGGATTTCTTAATACAGTGGCTTAACCCGCCTTTAGGAGCCACCGCCGAGCCAAACCACATTCCCCCCTCGGCATCTTGATGGATGACATTTACCATCCGATCCGGTAGTCCATCCGCCGGGGTTAAAAAGCGCCAATCATTATTTTCCTTGACGGCTGCTCCCTCCCAGGTGCCGACCCAAAGCTGACCCGCCCGATCCACATAGAGGGCATTAATTTGACCCTGAAAAAACGGCTCATCGGATTGATAGGGGTGGCATCCTTGGGCATCGACATAATTTAAACCGTTGCCATGGCCAATCCAGAGCACACCGTCGGGATCGATGGCTAGGGCACGGACGAATTGCAACGGGCGATCGCATTGGAGGGGTTCAACGGTATGGGGAGGTTGTAAAGCAGTTTGAAAGACCCCTGCCTGACCCCCGGCCCAGAGATGATCACCTTGAATAACAAGCGCAGAAACTTCCTGGGGAGGACGAATAATTTCCCAGCCTGGTTGTTTGGGTTGTCCCTGCCAGCTTTGAAAGAGAGACAAAAGCTCCCAGATAAATAGGCCCAAGGTGCTGACAATTGCGCCAAAAAGCAGGTATTTCCAGAGTTTTAAGCTGTATGGTTCAGGGGATTTCATCGGATTGCAGCTTTCCTTCCTTTAGCCAGAAAATTTTCTCGCTGAGATATTGGGCTTCGGTCGGGTTATGGGTGACATAAAGGGCACAGGCAGCAGTTAGCTCAAGATATTCGCGGATGTAATAGAGCAGAGTCTGTTTAAGGGCAATATCCAAGTTCGTCAGGGGTTCATCGAAAAGGACATAGGGGGGATGGGGTGCTAAAACCCTGGCCAAGGAAGCCCGTTTCGCCTCCCCCCCGGAAAGTTGGTAGGGATAACGGTGGGCCAAGGGGGCGATCGCCAACCGTTCGAGGAGTTGTTGAATGCGTTGTTTTTTCACCGGGGCTGTGAGGTGGCCCAGACCAAAGGCAATATTTTGGGAGATGGTCATGTGGGGCCAGAGAATCGGCGTTTGAAAGACAAACCCAATGTGCCGTTGGTGGGGAGCGAGGATTTGCGTTGGAGAACTGACCAACTGACCGGCGAGGGAAATGGTACCGCCATCGGGTTGTTCAAGGCCAGCAATTAGGCGTAACAGGGTGGTTTTGCCGCTCCCGGATGGCCCTAAAATCGCCACAGTTTGCCCTGGTTCCACTGTCAGAGCTAAATTATCCAGAATTTTAGTTGTTTGATAGGTTTTACTAAGATTTTCGACTTGGATCATGGTCTATCTCCCCCTCGGTAAATGGTGCCCCAACCCTGCAATCCCCAAGCCATCAGCCCACCAACCCCAAAGGCGATCGCCACCAACACCAGACATAACACCGCCACCGATGCCGCCGCTCCGTAATGCAAGTAGTTATAAATCCGGAGGGTGAGGGTGGAATATCCAGGGGGAATCACGATCAAAGTCGCGCCCAATTCACCGACACTGAGGGCAAAGACCAGGCCCGCCGCCGCCAACAACCCCGGTAGGAGCAGTGGTAAACGCAACCAGAGCCAAATCCGCCACCGGGGGCCAACTTCCAAGCGGGTCGCCTCCCAGAGGGGTTGGTTCAATTGCTGTAATTGCGCTAGGAGCACCAAACTGGCGAAGGGGGTAAAGCGAGCGAGGTGGGCTAAAAATGGCATCAATGGTGTGCCGTAAATTTCCAGGGGAAGCGGGCGATTCCACAGATCAATCAGGCCAATCCCCACTAGGGGGGCGGGTAAAGCCAAGGCCCAAATGACTAGCCCCCAAGTCACTCTCCCCCAACGGTCATCACGGTTGAGAAGCTGGGCGATCGCCAAGGCTAGGGGTAAAGCGGCGATCGCCACCGTCAAACCCAGGCCAACGGTAAAAGTTATTTCCCCGGCAGCAGCTTGGATCGGGGGAAACCACTGGGATTCCTGGGCCGCTACGACCAGCAAATTAACGAGGGGCACCAAAATTTGCAAGGTAAAAAGACCAAGGGCCAGGTACTGGAGCCAGACGAACCACCAAGGCCAACGGGGGGGAATTTCCCAGAGATTTTCCTGGGGTGAAAGTTGCATCATTTGCTGGAGGGGCAGTTGCAAGATCAAAATCACCCCCCAGGCGATCGCCAAGAGGGGTACTGCTAAAAGAAACGCCCGGGCTGGTTCATTGCTGGTGCTGTATTCCGCGAAAATTTCTAGGGCATAGGTGCCAATGCCAAACAGGGAAGGGAGGCTATAGTCCATTAAGCTCAACAGAAAAATCAAGCCAAAACTGGCCACAAAACTCGGTAACGCCAGGGACAAAATAATTTGTCCCAACACCTGTAGATCCGGCACCAGGAGCCGCGCCGCCTCAATTGCTTCTCGACCCACCGCCGCCAAACCCAACCAGCTCAAACCCACCGCCAAGGGTAAAAACGCCATCACTTCCACCCAACCGCAACTCCACCATCCCTGGAGGGGGATTGTCCCAAAACCAAGGCTGCGTAAACCCCCATTCAACCCCAGACCCAACGCTGACCAACCGAAGGAATGGATATAGCTCGGCACAAATAGGAGCGGCAACAACCCCCACCGCCAGCGCCAAGCCCAGGCCGTCTGCCACAGGTAACAGGCAATCAGACCCCCCAATACCGTGCTCACTGTCCCTACGGCGATCGCCAATTGCAGACTATTTCCTAACAGTTGCCAGCGTCGCCCCGTCGGCACCAGTAGAGATAACCAAGCGCCATTCCCTTGGCCCAGTTCAACGATCACGCTGGCCATCAAGCTCAACAGCGGCCCAAAGACCATCATCAGAAACCCCCCCAACCCCAGGGTTGTCCATGGATTTAATCTGTGGCGATCGCCTTTCATTAGCGAATAAAAATTTCACTCAGGTCTTGCTTTGACGGTTCTAACTGCCCATAAATGGCATCTAAACCCACCGTCATTCCTTGGATACTTTGTCCTGTCAGACAACCGGACACCGCCACTCCAGGATATAAAGGCAATTGGCTACCCCCCACGGCCATCAACCGTTGTTCCGTTTCTGGACTGACGAGAAAATCCACCAGTGCTTGCCCCTGGTCAGGATTCGGCCCATCCGCAATTACGGCCACTGTTCCCGTCAAGACAAACGTCCCCATCTCCCCAGGCCCCTGATCCGGAAATACCAGGGCCACCGGTGCCCCCTTTGCCACGGCGCTACAGGCATCATCGGTATCCGTCAGGCCAATGCTCACCTGACCATCGACCACCAGATCCCGCACCACCGAATTTCCATCGACGACCTGGACATTTTTGCGTTGGAGATCAGTAAAAAACGCCCGGGCTGGCTCTGGCCCCCAAACTGCATAGAGGGCGGCTGCATGGGTCGCTGTGGTGCCGAAAAAAGGATAGGCGATCGCCATTTCTGACCCAGGCCATTGATCGCTGGTGAGATCGGTTAAAGACTGGGGCGCTTCATCAATTGCTAAACGATCCGTATTAATCAGCAATACCCTTGCCCGTCCGCCCATTCCCGTCCAATAACCTTCGGGATCTCGGTACTGGGGTGGTAGCGCCGCAGCGACTAGCGATTCATAGGGTGCTAAAACTCCCTCTTCTTGCAACAGTAAGGTTTGGGCGAATTCTCCACTCCAAAACACATCCGCCTGGGGTCGTTCCTTTTCCCGCAAGAGACGCTGGGCTAAACCCGTGGTTTTTGTTGCTTCCACGTCATAGACGGGCAACACATCAATGCCCGTTGCCGCTGTAAATTCCGTCAAAATTGGTTCTGCATAGGTGCGATCAACAGAGATATAAACGACAACTTTTTGCTGCTGATTTTCGGGTTGACAAGCAATAATTGCTCCAGCAAAAAATGTAGAAAAAACCAATATTTTGCAATACTTTTTAATGGATATCAACACTGTATTAACACCACCAAAAATGAAAGTCTTTTAATATTTTTAGGCTAGCACCATGTCCAATTTGACAAATTAATTTGGCAACAAATCTCAACCCCAATCCTTAGAAATACTCAATGCCTTTAAAGCAGAGGTAATCTGTCCAGGTACAACTGCTTTACAACCAACAGAGAATCCTGGACAGAAATTATTTTTAATTTTTTGAAACTAGAAGGCAGTGATGTTTAAATTATCGTGATCCACTTGAATGTCATAGCCTGTTGTTGTGCCCGCATGGGACGTAAAAGTAAAATTGGGAGATTCGATACTGAGATCTTCAAACCACCAAGTCCGGTCTGTTTTTGCTCCTAAATAGGCCACGCCAATATCTACCCCTAACCAGGCTTTGACCTTCATGCCGGGGATGATATTCCAATTGGCTTGGTAGGTCGGCTCATAAATTCTGAAAAAGGAATTGTTGTTAAAAACGAGGGGTTGATAGGTTGCCGGAAATTGTTCAACGGTGTGGGTGCCATTGTTGGGGCCAACCACGGGGGGAAACTGGGCCAACATCTCCAGATCTTGACCGACCATATTCAGCTGAGAACCAAGGTGGAAAGTCGCGCCGACGATGCCGTAGTTTAAAGTTCCTCCAGTTACATCAGGGGACCACACTTCGCCGATGGAGAAACTTTGTCCTGGGGCAGGGGGTGTCATGTTGCCACCGGAACTCAGATAGTCCGTTAGGTCTACTCCAATACCTAGCTTTCTATTGTTGCCACAGCTCCACACTTCTAGGTCACACCTAACGCCGACGGTACCTTGAACTTCTGCAACGATTTCCTGTCCGCCAAAGATCTGATCACTGGGGATACCCGCTGCTTGGTAGGTGTTGGCATTGCCATCGATGGGCGTGAGATCAACGGTGGGGGAAAAAGCCGTTAGTTGATTATTCGCCACCTGAATTGTCCGGTCAACGGTGAGGTCTAGCTGGAGGGGAATCCTTAAACCCAAGCCATAACCAAGGCTGGCATAGGGTTCTGCATAGACACAAACATCACCAAAGAATAAATCGATGCAGTCGCCAATGCGGTGTCGCCATTCCCGCCCACTGCCCCAAGTAAAACCATTCACTAGGTAATGGGTTTCTGTGTGGCGATCGCCACGGGCCAGTTGCGATAAATCCAGTTGGGGGCGGACGAGGGAAAAATTCGGCCGTTGATTATTGTCACGAATTTCAAGGGGCAAATTCCGGTTTAAGGTGATTGACCTTCGGGGAATGGGTTGATAGAGATTGCTGGTTTCCAGGAAGCTAAAGTTAGGTTTTGTGAAGTCGGTATTCGCTTGAACAAAAGGCACATCCAGTAAGGTTTTGTATTGAACCTTGGGCACCATGAGATAGGTTTCCTCGGTAATCCGACCATTGTTGAGGGCCACCTGGAGCAGTTCGTCGTCTGGGAGAGCCCGCAGTTGGCTGAGGGTGTAGCCGTTAATGGGGCTAGTGTTCAGTTGATTGAGCTTGCCTCGAATTTCTGTAATTTTGCTGCTGATGTTGTTCTGGGTTGGTGCAGGCTGCTGTAGGGTTCTGGGTTTGGTTTGGCGATTGAAACAAAGAATGCCGAGGTCGGTTAATGCTTCGCCCCGTTGGTCACAGGCAAGGGCACTACCTTGATATTCCAGCCGCTGCAAAATGATCAGCCGATCTGCAAAATCGTAGGCGGCGACGGTGAGCTGGGGATTGGGGTCAATGCCTTGGGTTCTGATGATGTTGGCCAATTGGGGCAGGGCACCGGGGGATTGAAGATAAGGTAAAAAATCAAGGGTCACCCCATCACTGGCCTGGAACTGTAATTCGTGGCGGCGGGCCTGGATATCCTGGAGATTTTGAAACTGGATAGTTCTTAAGGGGGGACGTTCCAGCAGATAGTTATTGAGGACATCCTGGGGGGATTCGCTCAAGCTTTGGGCGATCGCCAAATTATTGATAAACAGTACTGGGCAGGTAACGGCTAATAACTGCACGCAAATACCTGCCGCTCGATGTTGCTTTTTCATGGAGCCGACCTCCGTCGCGAGAAAGTTCCCCTGCGGGTGAGGGAAACAGCTAAGTCCAGTAGCGCAGGCCTGAAGTTATCGTCGAGAAAACCAGCAAACCAAATTTGAGTCAGTATCTAAGCAATTGATAACGCTTAAAATTTTTTCTGGCTCCACATCAATTATAGGTATTAATAATTGCTAAATGAATTAAATATTGAATCCTCTTCACATTATTTTGCGATTCAATCCTTTGTTGAGAACTATTAAATAAAGTTGAATTTTATATTGCCTAAAGAATGAGTTTGTTAAATAAAAAAAATCAATGCTTAATCATGTCTCTTAAAGCCTTTTGATACAATATAAATAAAGGGGATTTCCTGAAGAAAAGAAACTATTTTGTTGTTAAAAGCAAGGCTAGATCGGTTAGCCATCAAAAAACTAAAATCTTTCTAAAGAAACTCTTTTTCCTCAGCTCCAGGCTATTTATCTGAATATCATCCCTTACAGGAATTTTGATCAATTAAGGTTAGTTGTGCTTTTTTTGCTGCGTTTGGTCTAACTGCCATGACTACTCCCCATTTTTGTATGCAATGTGGTGCTGCCCTCAACCCAGGCGATCGCTTTTGTGAGGTGTGTGGCAGTGCAACAACGCCAGCTTATCCAGCGGCCCCTCCCCCAAGACCCCAGGCACCCCCACCCAATCGGTCAAACGGGAACTGGATTTTGGGTTTAGGAATTGTCGTGCTCACTGGGCTAGGCATCTTCTTCCTGAAGGATCCGGCTCAGTTACTGAAATTTTTAGGACAACCCGAAGCCAGTACACCCCAAACCCAACCCGTTGGGGAAAATCCACCGCCATCACCCACAACCCAAGCGGCCGTGACCCTCGATGATTTTGTGGGGGCTTGGATTCCGGCAGAAGGCAATCCGGGGGAAGAGACAGATACCCTCGTGCTCTACCGAGAAGGTGACAAAATTGTGGCGGACATTGAAGGCGATCGCCTCGAACTTTCTAATCTCACCAGTCGGACATTATCGGGTTATGTGTGGAGTGTCTATGAAGACGTGCCGACGCCCGTGGATGCCGAACTCAACGAAGATAAACAGCGCATTACTTTCACGGTCAGTCCCCCCAATAGCGAGCCAATAGTGGCCGTTGCCCAACGAGTACAACCTGGCTCCAGGAACTCTACCACAGCACCAATCACCACACCTTCTACCCCAGAAATCACCGAGGCGATCGCCATTGAACAGGTGGCGAATTTAGCGGCTGTCAGCGAATGGCAAGCACTGGTGCGTACCGTTGCCCCCCAAAATAGCACCTACATCGAAGTCGTCGAACAAACGCCCACCAATTATTTGATACACGTTTACGAAACCGTTAATAATCCTGGTGAACCCAGCCACACTGCGACCTACGGCTGGTACGAAGTGGATCGTCAAACAGGGATGGTCTTCGAGATGTTGCCTTAAAGCTTACCCTGGGGGAGAGTCCTGAATTGTAGTTTGGCTGAAATGCTCAAATAAATCGTAGGCGGCGGCCCGATAACGCCGAGGAATGGGAATGCGTAGGTTGTAATACTGCATCCCCGCCTGGGAAGGATAGCTCAGTTCAAAACACAGACAAGGGGCCTGGTTTTCGCTCGCCGGACGGAGGCTCACCTGTTCCAATTGCAAGCCCAACTCTCCCCAATGGACAAAGTTACCGCGAAAATAAATGGCACTACTGGCGATCCACACCTCACCCAGGCGATGGCGATCGCGTTTAAACCGCAACCAAGGCAAACCATAGGCCAGCAAACTCACCAAGATAATCAGCCCCACCATGACGAGAAACACAATAAAACCTGCCTCCGGATCAAACAGCCAAAAGCCGCCGCCGATGAGCAATGCCCAACACGCGACGATGAAGACTAAGGGCAATTTTTCGTCAATTTGTTCTTGACGTTCCCTGTCGAGGTACTGGGCCCATTCTTGCGGTTCGTAGGTCCAGTGGGCCAGGAGATTTGTCCCGGCAATTACCCGATCCAGAAGCACCGCATTGCGCCAAAATATCAAGAGCGTGACCAAAGCAGAGATGGCGAGAAACAGAGCGCCGAAAGTAATGGCAAAGCCCCCATCCATCCCATCAAGCTGAATCAGGGCGGGCAAAAACATTAAGGCGATCGCCCCAGCCAAAACAACACCAGCGCTGACCACCACGGGATAGAGGGGATTGGGAATCGGTTGTGATTTCATTAGGCCGCCTATCAACCCAAAGAAGTTTTGTATTTTTGTAGACCAAAAGTTTTTTTGAATAGAGTATTTTGGCCTGTAACTTAACCCCTGATGCTAATCCTATTCTACTGAAATCTACAGAATGTAGATAAGCTCAAGGGTTGAAGGGATCCAATCGTTGGATGGAGCAACGATGTTATCTACGCTTACAAAGTTTGTATGTCTGCCAGATTGTCAAGCTCTAACGCAGCAAAATTAACATTGCGTTACAATGTGGCCAAGGCGAAAATATCAATACCCCATAAAAATCGAGAATCACAATCCTCGCTACGAGAATTGCAACTGACTCAACATTTACGGCGATCGCCTTTACTGATAGCTACTGGTTTACCGACTCATGTTTCCTAACCTCCTCAATGCCACCCAAGAATACTGGCGCAAACTAGATGCCCTGGAAGCACGGTATCAACAGGGAGAAATTTCGCTACAAGAAGTTGATGCAGAAGTAGCCAGACTAATGCGAGAGTTAGGCGATGAACGACGCCGCAGTCTACGTAGTTTTAAAAATATGCTGCAAGGGTGGTTTCGTGATCAAAAGGAATTCGTTTACGGATTGCTCCTAGTTGTCGTTGTTGCCTATGGCTGGGTCATTTCAACGACACAATTATCCTAAAGCGAATCCCGAAGTCCAAAGCGATATTTTGGATCCCATAGATGGCATTTAAAATAGAGTTATGAGTGCCACAAACCATCGGTTGTCTAGATTGATTTTTCTATGCGGCTGTCTATATGTTTTAGCGAGTTGTCATCATAGATTGCCCCAGGAAAACGCGTACCCAAATTTAAAGCTCTCAGAAACAACCGAAACGTCTTCTAAGGAAATTATTAGGGGTCAAGCTGATTGGCAAACCCGTCTGCAAAAAATGGGTGCAAAAGCAGAAGATATTTACTACATCAAATTTTATAAGGATGCCGCTGGTCGAATGCATGGCAAAGTGACCAGAGATTATGGGGGCAGCGAGGTGGTTTTTGAACTGGGACTCATTTCCTGGGCACCAGAAACAGTACAGCTTGCAAGGCAAACCAAGCAGCAATTTGGTGATGTGATGGGGGCTCACTTTAACATCCATGGTCTACAAAAAAGGACATCCTTGGGAATCCAGAACTTTATGCAGATCCATCGTGGCTTTGCGCTCCATGCACCCATCTGGGGAGAAGGCCCTCTGCAACATAACGGCTTCATTGATCCCAATGGCCATGGCTGTGTTCGTGTGACAGAACACCAACGTCTCTATGATTTAGCGAAAAGCCTAGAGGGCTATTTGGCCTATGGCCAGGGTCTACCTATTTTGGTCGATTATTCCGTCTTCATCGACACTGACGCGGTTGTACCGTCAACGATCCGATCTCTCCTACCCGCTAATCTGCCAACCTGGTGTGCAATTAATGTTTCCGCAGATGGAGGTCTAGGCCGCGTTCGAGTAGAACCGTCTACCGATTCTACGATTGTCCAAGAACTCACGCGAGATGCGAAGGTAAGGGTTGAGGAGAAGGTGATGGGTGACAACGTCAATAATTCAACGGATTGGTATTTTGTTACCTTTACCCTCGGCGGCCCCCAGGCAGGTTATATTCATGCTTCACTGCTTGATTGCACCCGATAGAAGGACAGTTTTCTCAACACTGTATCTTGTGAGGGTGTTGCCATTGGACAATTTTGGAGAAACTATTTACACTTTGGGGCGATCGCCACAGAATGATGCTGCGATGAACTCGAAACGATTTGCGTTGCCTGGATCGACTTAAACAATGAACACCGCCACCAGTTACCAATTTCTCAGAACCTATCTCAAATCCCAGCAAACGCCCCTGTTCGTCTTGGCGATCGCCCTATTGGGGAGCATTGGTTTACAGGTTGTGAACCCACAAATTATTCGCTTTTTCATTGATACGGCAGTGGATGGGGGTTCCCAACGACTTCTTTTGGGGGCCGCCCTGACTTTTATTGGTTTTACGGTGGTGCAACAACTTTTGGCGATCGCCTCTACCTATTACAGTGAAACCATTGCCTGGAAGGTGACAAATCGTCTGCGCCTGAACTTGGTGGAACATTGCCTCAAGCTCGATCTCGATTTCCACCGTCGCTATTCCCCCGGTAGCCTCGTCGAACAAGTCGATGGTGATGTTGAACAACTCTCCCATTTTTTCTCGCAATTTGTGTTGCAAGTGCTGGGCAATGGTCTGTTGGTGGTTGGAATTCTCAGTGTTGTGTGGTGGGAAAACGCTTTAGCTGGGATAAGTCTGAGTTTGTTTTCCCTGGGGGTATTGGGAATTTTAGGTTTTCTGCAACGGGTGGCCATTGGCCCCTGGGGTCAATATCGCCAAGCCAGCGCCGAATTTTATGGCATGGTCGCAGAATATTTAGGGGGATTAGCCGACCTCCAAGCAAATGGGGCGACGGATTATGTGCGCCAACGTTTTTATCGTTTCATTCGTCGGTGGCGACGCACCTATCACCGCGCCCGCTGGACAAGTACCCTCCTTTGGGGCGGTACAGTGGGCCTGTTTACCGGGGGCAATGTTCTCGCTTTGGGCATTGGCACTTATCTTTGGTCACAGCAGGCGATCACCATCGGTACCATTTACCTCCTCTATTACTATGCGTCGCTCCTCCAGGAACCTATTGAACGGATTCGGGAAGAATTAGAGCAATTTCAACAGGCGATCGCCAGTCTCCAGCGCATCCAAACTCTACTGCAACAGCCCCAACCCAAGCCACCCAGCACCATCATTGCCCTATCCAATGCGGCCCCTAGCGTCGAATTCCAGGGGGTTTGGTTCCGTTATTCCACGGGGGATTATGCCCTGCGAGATTTATCGTTTCAGTTACCCCCAGGCCAGGTGCTCGGTCTTTTGGGCCACACCGGGAGCGGTAAAAGTACCCTAATGCGCCTGCTGTTGCGGCTTCACACCATCGAACGGGGCCAAATTTGTCTCGGTGAGGTTGATCTTAACCACCTCTGTGCCCAACAGCTCACCCAACAGATCGGTTTTGTCACCCAGGATGTCCAGCTTTTTCAGGCAACGGTGCGTCAAAATTTAACCTTCTTTAATCCCCACATCGACGATCAAGACATTTTTACTACCCTTGAGGAGTTGGGCCTCGGCCCTTGGTTCGCGAAGTTACCCCAGGGTCTAGACACAGAACTTGGGGCCGATAGCAGCACCCTTTCTGCTGGTGAGGCACAACTCTTGGCCTTGGCAAGGGTATTTCTGCGGGATCCGCGCTTGGTCATTTTAGATGAAGTCTCCTCCCGTCTTGATCCGATGACGGAGAAGCTCTTGGAACGGGCAATTCGACGTTTGTTAAAAGGTCGTACCGGCATTATCATTGCCCATCGTCTCGAAACCGTGGCCCAAGTGGACAAAATTTTGATCCTGAACCAGGGTCAATGTCTCGAATATGGCGATCGCCAAAATCTCGCCACCAATCCCGATTCCCACTATGCCCGTCTATTGGGCTTGAACCAGACTCTATAGCGGCCCTAAAAAGAATCAGAGCTTTTGCCTGGAGTAAATACTTAGGTGGTCAAACGCCTCAGCATTAAACGGGTCATGTAAGCAGAAATGCTGGTCTCAGATATTTCTGCTTAAGGAAAGATGCTTTGTTAGGGAATTTTGGCGATCGTTACCAGGATAAAGTTTGCTGCCATTCCGGGAAATACCTCTGCAGTGCGGGCTGTAGTTCTCCAAAAGGCAGAGTTGCATCATTCTGGGAGTCCCATTGCAAATCCGCGTTTATGCAAGCACTACAGAACACTTTCACCAGGGCATAACCTAAGGGGTTGGGCTGCAACTTTTTCATCTGCCAGCCTTCACCTTTTGCTGGCTTGCTAAGGGTGAGGTTAAGCAGACCAAACATTTCCATCAGAAATATATTCTCGAAGCCTGGGTAGTAACTGAGAAAGTCATAGTCTTTTGCCTCTTTAAACGTAACCGATTCTTGTTGAGCTAATTTTGACCAGCTACTGATCAGGCGATCACCCATGGTCAAGGGGCCTGAACGTTCATTTCCCAGCATTTTGGGATGACTTCGGATGAGCCAAGCTTCCAGTAAGGTGAAATATTTTTCTGTGGCGTTGAGTTTTTGCCATGAAGCATACACATCAGGATTTAAAACCATCTGTAGCTTCTTGCCCCTAGCGTCGATCTTGGCAATGCCGGTAGTCCGCAGCAACAGATAAAGCCCGTGAATATTGGGATAAGACTTCTGCACGGGGCGCTTCAGATCCGAATCAATAGGATGGCTCAAACGGCTATTCAAGTCGATCACAAATTTTGCCGATAGCTGTTTGAGTTTGCTGCTGACAGGAACTCCCTCGCTAATAAAATCTAGTGTGGTCTGGAAGTCCTTCAGAATCGTGCCGGGTTCCGTTGCGCTAATGGCTTGGTTCTGGAGAATATTCTTTTCTTCTGCCGAAAGGGGAGAAAACTCAGTTTCTAAGCTTTCTCGTATCAAGCTGCGCCGCATATTACCCAGGGCTTCACTTGGGGATGCTGAGGACACTGGTTCTACTCCAATTTCCGCTTCTAGCATGGATATTATGTCCTCAATCGCCTCGGGTTCCAATTCTGTCAAGGCTCCCAAAAACCGAGTGACCAGTTCTTCCATATCGATCTGTTCTCCCTCTAGCAACATTGCCTGATCCAGTTCCTCAAGGACAGCCTTTATATCTGCTGAGGTAGATGGAGGTCGTTTTGACAGGTTCTGGTTGTACTCTGCTTGAAATGCCTGTAAACCTTGTTGGGTAGTCATGTCATAGCCGGCTTCCATACCCTGTATCATGAAGTTTTTGGCCATGCCGCCCCGCTCCGGATCAAACATCCATCGGGGAAATTGGTCTTTGATAGAGTGTAGGTATTTGATGATGGCCTTAGCGCTGCGCAACTTATATGCTTTGTGGAGATAAGTCCAAAATGCTATTAGTTCGTCAATGGCATCATCCGTATCACTGGGATCGAACAGGGTGAGTTTACGGGGCAAGATATACTCCATTATTTCCTGAGCGTTACCCTTGGTCATCTTTGAAAGGGTATAGCCGCCATAAATGTAAGCCATCTCGATAAATGTGCCCGTCCAGAAGCCTCCTATGGGATGGTTGTCGAGGTACTCTTGCCCAGTTTCAGAGTTAACAAAATTCTGAATTGCTTCAATGATGTACTCTTCCAGGATAGATTCGGCTGCATCGTAGTCCAGATTATCTAGTTGACCAATCAGAAATGTCATGGCGAATACCTCATATCACATTTGGAGAGTGTGCTTAGTTATAGGCTACTGTGCGCTCTAGCGTTAAATTGCTGATCGCAATAAATTTTCAGCCGTGACCCTATAAAGAAATTTCGGATGTGGCTTTAGGGAAACACAAGGTCTTTCTGGGTGGCAGATCTGCTGTCTTATCTGAAAATTTACAATCATAGGGCAATTTGTTACCTTACCTAATGGCTTGATAAATATACGACTCTTTGGCGATCGCCCATGACTTCCCCCAGTAAACTGCCCTTACCTCCCGGAAAATTCGGTTTGCCTGTAATTGGCGAAACCATTGAATTTTTCACAGACCGTAATTTTCAAAAAAAGCGATTGGAGAAGTATGGTGACGTTTTCAAAACAAATATTTTTACCAAACCCACGGTGGTAATGGTTGGGGCAGAAGCTAATGAGGTGTTATTCCGCAACGAAAATAAATATGTCAAGGCAACCTGGCCAAAAAGTACCCGGATTCTCCTCGGTGCCGATTCCCTCGCTACCCAGGAAGGCGGTATTCATAGTTCCCGGCGGCGCATTATCTTTCAAGCATTTCAGCCCCGCGCCCTAGAAAGTTATATTCCCACCATCGAAAAAATTACCCAGCGTTATCTCACTCAATGGGAGCAAAAACAGGAATTTGCTTGGTATGATGAACTCCGCAAATACACATTTGACGTCGCCAGTACCCTATTTATCGGCAAAGATGGCGGTGCGGAAACGCCCTTAGCGAATCTATTTGAGGAATGGGTTAAAGGATTATTTTCCCTGCCGATTAATCTTCCCTGGACGGCCTTCGGTAAGGCGATGAAGTGTCGGCGAAAACTGCTGCGTGAGTTAGAAATGATTATTGGCGATCGCCTGAAAACCTACGATGCCAATGCAGAACCCACCGATGCCCTTGACCTACTGATTCGGGCGAAGGATGAAGACGGTAATTCCCTTTCCATCGATGAACTGAAGGATCAAATCTTGCTCCTATTGTTTGCTGGTCACGAAACCCTTACTTCGTCTCTGGTGTCTTTTGGATTATTGGTCGGACAGCATCGCGACGTTTTTGAAAAAATTCGTGCAGAACAAGACGCATTGGACATTGGCGATGGGTTAGATATGGCGACGCTTCAACAAATGACTTACCTGGATCAAGTTTTTAAAGAGGTTTTACGACTTGTCCCTCCAGTGGGCGGTGGTTTCCGGGAAGTAATCAACACCTTTGAGTACAAAAATTTCCAAATTCCTCAAGGTTGGGCGGTTCAGTATCAAATTGCCCAAACCCATAAGGACGAAGCCCTATATCCTGACCACGAAAAATTTGACCCGGAGCGTTTTTCACCGGAACGTCTGGCAGATAAACAGAAAAAGTTTGGCTTTATTCCCTTCGGCGGCGGTATGCGGGAATGCATTGGCAAAGAGTTTGCCCGTCTAGAAGCAAAAATTTTGGCATCGATGCTTGCCCGTGATTATGACTGGGAGTTATTACCTGACCAAGACTTATCGATGCAAGTGATTCCGACGCCATTGCCGAAAGATGGTTTACAGATACGCTTTTATCGACGGAAAGAATCGTCATCAACAACGGCATAGTGCCATTCTCAACAGAAACGCACGACCAAGACATCATCCCCTAGAGCTAGGTAAATACAGTGGTAAAGCCCGTGTCCGGAGCATGGATATTACTGTCTTTGGCATCTGGCATGACTCAAAAAGAAATCCTTTACGATTTCCCCCATCTAACAGAACAAGATATTCCTGCTTGTCTTAGCCCTGCTGCTGATCGGGAGCAAAGAACGATGACAATTGTGGTACGGAGCTACTTTTGCAAGATCTGACTAAGGCGATCGCCAAGATCTCATCGTCAATCCCGATTCCCACTATGCTCATTTATTGGGCTTGAACCAGACCCTAGAGCAGTCCTAAAAAAACAAACAATTGAGAATAATTAGTAATTGAGGTAGACTGATTCTGCCTCGGTTTAACTTGTTTATTCTTCATCCTAATGACCATTACCCTTTCTCAAGCAGAATATTGGGATTTGTTTCAGCGCATACCAAACTCCCAGGGAGCTACAGCCAGTTATGCATTTCCCAGCCTATGGGGTCAAGGATTATTGCGAGAATATCATTTGCGAGAAGAATTAGATTTGGCAGTTGAAAATGTTGCTTTAACCGAAACAATTGCCTTAAAACATAACGAACGATTCCATCCCATTGAATATAATTTTGAAACAATTCACCATTCTGGCAAAACTGAACATCGCTATGCTTTATATGGCACTGGTTTAGCGCCAGTGGAAACCTATACCCATCATCGGGATACAACTATTTCGAGTATTAATATTCATATGGAAGCACCGTTACTTCGTGCTTGGTCAGGGGATGTAGAAGGGGATTGTCCTTGTCTAAAAAAAATACTGCGATCGCCGGAAGAAAAATATTATGAAGTTTCCCGTAAACAAACCGCAGCGATGCAAATGGTCATCCAACAAATTACCCAATGTCCATTTGAAGGTCTAACCCAACGCCTGTATTTAGAAAGCAAGATTTGGGAGTTGACTGCCCTTATTTTGGAAGATCTCACCCAGGTCGCAACGGCGATTCCTTTTGCCGACTACTCGTTAAAGGCAGATGATCTAGAGCGGATTCACTACGCCGGAAAAATCCTCCAGGAACGGTTGGTAAATCCCCCTTCCCTGATGGAGTTGGCGCGGGAAATTGGGATTAATGATCACAAATTAAAAGTGGGTTTTCGGCAGGTTTTTAAAACGACGGTATTTGGCTATCTCCATGATCAACGAATTGAGCGATCGCGACAACTTTTAGAATCTGGTGAGATGACGGTGACGGGAGCAGCATCGGCGGTCGGGTTTGCAAATCGGGGTCATTTTGCCGCTGCTTTTCGGCGTAAATTTGGCATAAATCCGAGTCTTTATGCCCGCCAAAGAAAACTATAGCAATCAATTTATTAAGGTGTATTGAATGGGGTTTTTCGGCCAAATTCTTGTTGTAGTCAGCCTTAAATTCTAGACAAAACCCATGGATTTGTAGCCCATGATCCCAAAAAACTCCCGCAGGCGATCGCAAAAACTCCGGCTTTGGATCATTTTCGGCAGTGTAAGGCGAAATAATTCAGTACGTTATTAAGAACTTTTTGAAGTAAGTGTTCGTGTTGTGGGAGTGAGTTTATGCACTATTGGTATCGATTATTAGGTTTGACGGGCGGTGTTGCCCTTTTCTGGGCCGCCCAAGAATTGTCCGCTGTGGCGGCATCGCCTCAACCCTCTGACGCAACGGCAGTTCCTACTTCCATGACATTGGCCCAGGCGACGACGATCATTACGGATGTGGCGATCGCCACCGAAGGCGACCAGGTTGAACTACAGTTTACGGCAACGGCTCCCCTAGAAAATGCCACAGTGATCCAAAGGGCGGCAACAACGGAAATTACGATTCCCAATGCCAGTGTGACCCAAGCAGAGATACTCCAGGAATTTGCGCCGGAATCCGGTTTGGAACAGATTGAAATTCGCAATCAAGCTGACAATAGTGTCCAAATTTTGATCCGCAATGGCGATCGCCAAATCCAAACCCAACTGATTACTACAGCTACAGGTTTGACCCTAAATATTGAACCCGTTCTTGTGAGCACTGACGAAGATAACATTGAAGCCTTTGAACTGGTGGTCACCGATGCGGAACAACCTTACAATCCCCGCAGTGCCACCACCGCCACCGGTTTAGAAACAGACTTACGGGATATTCCCCAATCCGTCGAGGTGATTCCCCAGGCGGTGCTCCAGGATCGTAACGTCACCGAATTAGGCGAAGCCCTCGAAACCAGTGGGAGTATTGTTTCTAGTGGTGGCCGAGGAACCAGTGTTTTTGGGCCTGGTTTTTTGATTCGTGGTTTTGCGGCGGAAGAATCCGTTTTCCGCGATGGTATTGAAACCTTTTCCCTGGCGGCCCTGGATACGAATGACATTGAACGGGTAGAAGTGCTCAAGGGGCCAGCCTCCGTTCTCTTTGGCCAGGGAGATCCCGGTGGGGTAATCAACCTCGTTTCAAAAGAACCCCTCGCAGAACCTTTCTTTGGCATTGATGCAGCCATCGGTAGCTTTGCGAATTATCGGGGCAATCTTGATCTGTCCGATGCCCTCACAGAAGACGGTGCAGCCCGGTATCGTTTGAATTTTAGTTATAGCAATTTCGGCAGTTTCCGGGATTTAGTTGATGGGGAACGGGTGGTGGTCTCGCCTCGATTGAGTTTTGATCTGAGTGAAGCCACTTCCCTGGATGTCTATGGTCAGTATGCCTATACCCGCGAAACCATTGATGAAGGGATTCCTTTTACGGCATCTGGGCCAGTGGATGTACCTCGTAGTCGTTTTGTGGGAGAAGATTTTGGGGAGTTTTCTGAGAAACGATTTAATCTCGGCTATGACCTTAACCACGAGGTCAACGAGAATTTCTCATTAAAACATCAGCTCCAGTTTTTGCAGTACCGACCGCGCCGCTATGCGCCTCTCTATACCTTTTTTGATGAAACAACTGGCAATGTTGATCGACTAGAATATTTTGCGGGGGGATCTTACCAACGCTTTTTTACGAATATCGAGGCGATCGCCAAGTTTGAAACGGGCGGCATTAAACACCAGGTTTTAGGGGGCGTTGAATATCGCAACACCTTAGAACAGCCGGAGTTTCAGTTTAGTAATGACTACACACCGATTAATGTTTTTGATCCGGTATATACGGGGATTCCCTATGCGATCGCCCCAGAATTTTTCCGGGATGACACCATCAACACGGTCGGGGTTTATATCCAAGATCAGATTGAATTTTCGCCCCAATTTAAAGCCCTAGCGGGTCTGCGCTACGATTTTGTGGAGCAGCTCCGGTCAACCCAAGACCTGGGCGGCCCCCGTAATGAATTTTTCCAAAGCGATGAGGCCCTATCCCCTCGTTTGGGTGTGGTGTACCAGCCCATCGAACCTATTTCTCTATATGCTTCCTACAGCAAATCCTTTGAACCAACCTTTGGCACTTCCCGTGATCCTGATGGAATGAATTTTGAGCCGGAACGGGGCCGCCAATGGGAAGTGGGGGTTAAAGCAGACTTAAGCGATCGCCTTAGTTTTACCGCCGCCGCCTTTGATATCCGCAAACAGAATGTCATCGTCCGGGATGGTGCTTTCAATGGCTTCCAGACGGGGGAACAAACCAGTCGCGGTTTAGAGTTTAACCTCAATGGAGCCTTAACCCCTGGTTGGAATGTGACGGCGGCCTACACATTGCTAGATGCTTTTGTCAGTAAGGAGGATATTAACCCTAATCTTGAAGGTAACCAGCTGCCGAATGTGCCCCAAAATCAGTTCAGCCTCTGGACGACCTACGATATCCAACAGGGAGCCCTAGAGGGTTTGGGCTTTGGTCTGGGCTTTTTCTACGTCGGCGATCGCCCCGGCAACATCGACAATGAATTCACCTTGCCCAGTTATTTCCGCACCGATGCCGCGATCTATTACCGGCGGGACAATTGGCGCGCTCAGTTGAACTTTGAAAATTTGTTTGACACGGAATACTTCACCGCTGCCGATGAATTCCAATTTGCGACTCCCGGTGCGCCCTTTGCGGTGACGGCTAAATTCGCGGTGGATTTTTAAAACATCAATTAGGAGGTTTGGGACATGCAAGGATGGTACTTGGGGCGTAGGATACAAGGTTGGCTAAAACTCTGGCTGATTGGACTGGTAAGCCTTTGCCTGGTGGTGGCCTGTCAACCTTCGCCTCCCCCATCCCAGGACGTAACTGCTGACTGTGTGACGGTGAGCCACAGTGCGGGGGAAACTTGCATCCCCAAAACTTTCGAGCGATTGGTGACGTTAGATTCCGTGTCATTTGAATATGCGATCGCCGCCGATCTCCAACCCGTCGGCACGACCCTGAGCAATTTTCAGACAGCGTTGCCTGCCCTCCAAACCGACGTGGCCAATATTGGTCAAAGCGGCGAACCGAGTTTAGAGGAAATTCTCAAGCTCGATCCAGATTTATTGATTGGTTTAGATTTCCACGGGGCGATCTATCCCCAACTCAGTCAAATTGCGCCGACTTTTTTATTGAATTTTGAGCATAGTGGCCTTTGGAAGCCGATCTTTCAGAATTTTGGAGAAGCTCTGGGAAAAACCGATGTGGTCGCCGAAAAACTCGCTGCTTACAACCAGCGTGTCCAAGAGTTACAAAATCGTTTGGGCGATCGCCGCCAGGATCTCCAGATTTCCGTGATCCGTCTTTATCCCGACAGCATCACCATGTATTTACAAGATTCGTTTTGTGGCACGATCCTCCAGGATGTGGGGTTAAGCCGCTCCCCAGCCCAGGCCGTCGATGCCGAAACAGCCCAAGCCCAGTTTGGTAACCCAATCCAAGCCGTCTTAAGCGAAGAGCTACTGTCCGAGGTAGATGGCGATGTGATCTTTGTTTGGACAGGGGAAAATACCGCCACTGCCAACGCTGAAGCCCAGGAAAAATTAGCCGACCTCCAAAAAAATCCCCTCTGGAACCAACTGCAAGCGGTACAAAAAGGGCAAGTCTATCAAGTGCCAAGTTATTGGATTGGGAGTGGGCCAGTGGCTGCAGAGGCAATTTTGGATGATTTATTTACCCACTTAACTGATTTTTTTACAGAAACAACAACGGAAACCACTGAATTATGACTGCCGCTGCTCTCCATCAATTAATTGTCTGTGAAGCCTGCACTTGGCCAACCGCTGCAACCGATCACCCCGCAGATGAAAAAACGAACTGTCTCACAGGGGCCGACCTTTTGGCCGCACTTCAAGCACTGCATCAACGGTGGCCTTACCGGGATCAGCTCAGTCTCAAAACCACCAGTTGCCTGTGTATCTGTGATAACCCCTGTGCGATCGCCTTTGTGGGGCGACAGAAACCCAGTTTTCTCTTTGGCGATCTCGATCCAGAAACCACAGCGGCAGATCTCCTCACTGCAGCGGCGTTGTATGTGGAAAGCGAAGATGGTATGGTGCCCCTCTATCAACTCCTTAAATCCTTGCGACCCCACCGGATCGCCCGCCTTCCTCCGGCTCCCTAAAGTTTTTAACCTCAAATCAGACAAATCATGGCGAATTCCATCTGGCGCATTCTTTGGCATTTAATTGGCTATGCCCAACGGTTGTATTGGCTGGATGCGGCGCTTTGGTTTTTGATGGCTGCTTTGGGGGCGTTACCGGGGATTTTTATTCGGAATTTTTTCGACCAACTCACGGGGCGATCGCCTGCTAATTATTCTCCTTGGCTCTGGATTAGTTTGGTATTAGCGACGGGCCTAGCGCGGGTGGTGGCGATTTTTGCCGGACGACTGACCAAAACCGAACATCGTTTTCTCATTAGTACCCTACTGCGCCACAATCTTTTGCAAGCTCTCCTCCAACGTCCGGCGGCCACCCTTACCCAAACCAATGCCCAGGGTCAAACTCACTCCATCGGCAGCGTGGTCAACCACTTCCGGGAAGATGTCTTGCAACTAGAGGACCTCGTCGTTGGTACAAATGAAATTATGGCCGCTGGGATTACGGCGATCGCCGCCTTGGGTTTGTTACTCACGGTCAATGTATCGATTACCTTATTTCTCTTTTTGCCCCTCGCCATCATTATTGCCCTGGTGCAATGGTCAGAACGCCGTCTCAAACGCTATCGTCAGGCCAGTCGCCAGGCCACCCAACGGGTTACCGCTTTAATTAACGAACTGTTTACTGCCGTGCAAGCGGTCAAGGTGACGGGCTCAGAAACTTATGTTTTAGCAGAACTCCGCAGCCGGGGCGATCGCCGCCAAAAATTGATGGTTCAAGATCGCGTTTTTACCGCCTTACTGGAAGCGGGCTTTGCGCAAATGACCAATTTCGGCACGGGTTTAGTCCTCCTCCTGACTGCACCAAAATTAAGCCAAGGTTTAACGGTGGGTGATTTTGCTCTGTTTGTGTATTACCTAAACCTGATTACCCATTTCTTCAGCTTTTTGGGGAGCTTCCTTGCTTCCGCGAAACAAAGCGACGTATCCTGCCAGCGGATGGGCGAGATCCTCGATGCGCCCCCGGCTCCCCCCGATATTCACCCCCTGACCCTTGCCGCCCCCCTTTATCTTCCTTCTCCCCTAAAGGCCGCTCCCCCGCTACCACCTGCCCAGCGTTGTTCCCAGATTTCTCCCCTCAAAACGCTACGGATCGAAGGTTTGACCTACTATTACCCAGATCAACGGCGGGGCATTGAGGATATCAGTTTTACTCTCCGCCAGGGCAGTTTAACGGTGATTACGGGGCCAATTGGTGCGGGTAAAACAACCTTATTGCAAGTCTTTTTGGGGCTATTGCCCTGTGAGCGAGGGGCTTGGTTTTGGAATGGGCAGGCGATCGCCAATCCCCAGCATTGGCTGATTCCGCCCCAGGTGGCCTATTTGCCACAAATCCCCCAATTGTTTAGCTCCTCCCTGGGGGAAAATATTTGCCTCAATTGGCCCAATACCACCGCCGAATTGGAGTGGGCGATCGCCACCGCTAGCCTAGACACTGATCTCAAAACTTTCCCAGAAGGCCTCGAAACGCCGATTGGGACTAGGGGTTTACGCCTCTCCGGAGGGCAAAAACAACGGGTGGCGATCGCCCGGATGCTCCTCCGTCAACCCCAACTTCTGATCTGTGACGACCTTGCTAGCGCCTTGGATATCGAAACAGAACAACGGCTTTGGCGGCGTCTTCTCAGCACCAAAGGCCATTCCCAAGAGGCTAAATCTTCTCAAACGTATCTGATTGTTTCCCATCGACCCCAGATCCTCGCCCAGGCTGATCAAATCCTTTATCTTCAGGCAGGACGGCTGGAAAAAATAATCACCCAAACTTAGGCCTTATCAGGAGAATTTGCTACCCTTGCCTCGAAATTTACCTGCAAAATCAATCTGGTGTTCAAAGTCAACGACCATTCGCCTAAACCTATCAAGCGAGAATTAGGGAGTGGTGTATTTCTTATTAATATAAATGTGCAAAATACATGCTAGACTTTTTCATTAACTAAAATCGAAGCTTAAGCAACAAACAACATCAAAGACTTAACTATGGCTATCCGGCTGTCATTAAACGAAGAAACAAACTGGTTTGTGCCGGGTAGCCCAGATAATCCAGCTCTGCTCCATGGGGATCCTTCAGATCGAGTCTGGGTTTGTCCCTCGGCTTTAGGACGGGGATATAGGCAAGAGATTCCGCTACAGGAAGATCTGAGTCTTTGGGTACTAGACTATACCCTTGAGCAAGATGTCATTATCGATGGGATAGAAGATCGAGATTGTTTAGAATTTGAATTTCAGTTGAGCGGTTCCCAAGCAGGCTATAGTTTTTTTCTACCTTATTTTGGGTTTAACAGTCTCTACATCAAGCCCGCTGGTCAACGGTTTTTTAAAGTAGAACTGTTTTTTCGTCAACCAACCCTCAACGCTTACTTTCAAGCCTGTTTAGACCATTTATCTAGCCGGAGTCAAAAGGTTGCAGAGCAATTACTCCAAGCTATTTATCAATTACAAACCAATGTCTCAACCGTTGGCCATAAACGACATCTGTACCCCAGGGCAACACAGGGCGATCGCTGCTTGCCAGTGCGGCTAGAAGAAGTTTTGCAAGATAGTTTATATACCGATGCAATGGTCTTAGATTATGCTGCCCAGGCACCAATTACAGCAGCAATGCAGGAGACCCTTGGACATATTCTAAGTTGTCCTTACCACGGTGCAAATCGCCGTCGTTATCTACAAGAACAGGCCTTCACCTTGGTCTCTCTCTATCTCCAGGCGATCGCCGCCTATGCCCGCCTCGAAAAGCAGTTTGACTATATCCATGAATCTGCTGCCATTCTCAGGAAAGAACTGTCAAATCCTCCTTCTATTGAAGCCCTTGCTCGCCAGGTAGGGACAAATCGCCTCAAACTGAACCAAGGGTTCCATCAAATGTACGGCACTACCCCCTTTCGCTACCTACGGGATTGTCGGGTGAGGCAGGCCCGTAAATTGCTGATGACCACGGAACTATCGGTTAGTGATGTCGCCTGTCAGGTCGGCTATGGCAGTCCCAGTCGTTTTACCACAGCCTTTCGCCAGCAATTTGGCCTCAACCCCAAAGCCTTTCAGTTGCAAGCTTGGCAATTAGCAAGCTAATCCTGACATACATGCCAAAAAAAATGCGTTTAGGGCGAAAAATATCTAGGCAAGGATTAGTCCTTCTTCTATCTTTATTGAGAATATTTTGTTCCAAGCTCAATCAATGGGCTGTCGTAATTTACGAATCCGCGTAGTCAATAAAGGAGTTGCAGGGAAAGCCTGTAATCGAAGGTCGTGAGGAATCAAATGAATAATCATCTATGTCATTGGAGTGCGTTAACCATTCTAGGAGTAACAGGAATTGCAATCCTGAACGCCGCGCCTGTCATAGCCGAGACCCAGGATTTTGAGGTGCTGCCACCCACTATCGAAATAAGCTCAGAAAATGCTGATGTGCTTACCGATGTGCAAGTTCAGGCTACAGAAAGCGGACTGGTGATCACGTTTGAGACGACGGCAGAAGCATTACCAGCCGTAACAACGACAACGGTCGGCGATCGCCTAATTATCGAGATTCCTGATGTGATCCTGAGTTTGCCAGGAGAAAATATCGTTGAGGTGCTTCAACCAACGGCAGAGATTGAATCTGTGCAGATATCTCCAGGAGAAAATGGTGGTGGACGAATTGTTATTACTGGTTTAACAGCGCCGCCGATGGCCGCGCCACAATTAACAGGCGAACAATTGATTGTTGAAGTAACGCCGGATGAATCAATTGCAGAAAATCTAGAGCTTGTGGTCACGGCAGATGCCACGGCAGATGCGACGACGAACAGCTACACTGTCAGTGAAGCGACAACAGCAACCCGTACTGATACCCCCCTCGCAGAAATTCCCCAATCAATTCAGGTCATTCCCAAAGCTATTTTGGCAGATCAAGGGGTAAGTAGCCTCGATGATGCCTTGCGTAATACCAGTGGTGTTCTACAAAATTCGGCGGATGCGCGGGGACAACGGTTCGTCGTGCGAGGTTTTGATAGTGCTTCGGTATTACGGGATGGTTTTCGGCCGACCTTCGGTTTCAGTGGCAACATTGGTTATCCTGAGCTGGCAAATATCGAACAAGTTGAGGTATTGAAGGGGCCAGCCGCAATTCTCTATGGGGTCTCGGAGCCGGGTGGGGTCATTAACCTAGTCAGTGAAAAACCTCTGTCTGAACCGTTCTATGAGGCAACCCTGGAGTTGGGTAATCGAAATCAGGTTGCGGTGGGGGTGGATCTGTCAGGTCCCCTAAATGAGGATGGTAACTTGCTCTACCGACTAAATGCCCTCTACCGGAACAGCGATTACTATCGAAATTTTAATGTTGATCTAGAACGGACTTTTATCGCCCCAACACTGGCTTGGCAGATTGGCGATCGCACGGATTTAGATCTGTTTGTGGAATATTCCGCTGACCAGCGGCCCTATGATACAGGCCTGGTGGCAATTGGGGATAGCGTGGCAGACATCCCCTTTGATCGAAACTTGAGTCAGCTTGATGATATTAACGAAGCAACTTACTGGCGCACAGGGTATGAGTTTGAGCATCGCTTTAGTGACAACTGGAAAGTGCGGAATGGGTTTAACTACATTGCTTACAACACCATTTTTGAGTCTTCATTCACGTTAGGCTTTGATCCAACCACTGGCGATCTAGACCGGAGCTATATTCAACTGGATCAACCCAGTAGTACCTACGCTGTGCAAACGAATGTCGTTGGGGAATTTTCCACAGGAGCAGTTGACCATACTGTACTGATGGGCGTTGATTACATTCATCGGAATCAGTCAGGGAACAACCTTCGTGGTTTTGGGCCAAATTCATCCTTTACTCAAAATATTTTTAATCCAGTCTACGGTACAGTGCCGCGACCAGACTTTGAGACTCAACCCATCATCCGTTTTGGAGATACTTATATTAATGCGGTTGGCATTTACCTCCAGGATCAGATGGATATCGGCGATCGCCTCCATCTTTTGGCCGGGCTGCGCTATGACACCGTTTCCCAACGTGTTGTGAATCCTACCTCACTAGCTGAAACAACCCAGAATGATGATGCTTTTGTGCCTCGTCTAGGAGTGGTTTACCGTCCCATCGAACCGATTTCTCTCTATACCAGTTATAGTCAGTCTTTTGCACCCAACAGTGGCACAAATGTCGATGGGGACACATTACCGCCCGAAGCGGGAGAGCAGTTTGAAGTTGGAGTGCGGGCTGAGGCACTAGAAGGAGCCTTAGTTACCAATCTTGCTTATTTTGATATCCGTAAAAATAATGTTGCCACCTCGGATCCAGACAATATTGGTTTTTCGATTAATGCGGGTCAGCAACGCAGCCAAGGGATTGAACTGGATGTAATGGGGGAAATTCTCCCCGGCTGGAAAATTGTGGCGAACTATGCCTATACCGACGCCCGGGTGACGGCGAACAATGATGGTCAAGCGGGAAATCGTCTGATCAATTCCCCTTACCATAGCGCTAATCTTTGGACGACCTACGAGTTACAAACGGGGTCGCTTAAGGGGCTGAGTTTTGGGGTCGGCGTGAATTATGTCGGCGATCGCTTTGGGGATCTCAACAACAGCTTTAGCCTAGGGGATTATTTCCTCACTAATGCGGCGATCGCCTACCGACAGGACAACTGGCGGGCGGCTTTAAATTTCCGCAATCTCTTTGATGTCGAGCACATCACAGGTACCCGCAATAATCGCTTTGAGGTGTATCCTGGCGAAGGCTTTACGCTTCTGGGTACCCTCGCGGTTGAGTTCTAAAAACATTTTCGGTAAATTTTATCCGCGCTGGGGGCGCAACAATCGATTTATGCTGCGATTTTTTCACTTACCCTATTGGCTGCTGAGTGTGTGCGGCTTCTTAATTGCGATTTTGCTGGGGGCTTGTGCTGGCGAAATGCCGGAGACTCCCGTTACTACCGATTGTCGGGAAGTGCCCCATCTGATGGGCTCCACAACGATCTGTGGCACACCGCAAAAAGTAGTGGTACTGGGGGACCATTCGCTCGATTTGTTGCTTTCCCTGGGACGTCAACCAGCGGGACTTGGGAGTGTCAATGCCTTTGCTCACCTAGAAACCTTTGATAACCCTGAGGCCCAGATCCCCTACCTTGGCCAATTTGTAACGACTCAGCCCGTTAATGTTGGTGATTCTAGTCAACCCTCCCTAGAAGTCTTAACCCAGTTAAAACCGGATCTCATCGTTGGCGAAGGGGGGCGTAATCAGGACAACTATAAACTGCTTTCCCAAATTGCGCCGACGTTGCTCTGGGACATTCGCACCAAGGAAGGACAGTGGCAAAAAAATATCCAAGCCTTGGCCTTAGCCCTTGGTAGTCCAGAAAAAGAGACAGCGGCGATCTCCCGTTATGATGACCTCGTTGCCGAAGCCCGTAGTGATCTAAGTGTTGCCATCGAAGCCGCACCCAAAGCCCTGCTCCTGGGTGCTAGTCGTCTTAACAGTGGTGAAATTATTGCGATTACTCCAAAAAGCTACCTTGGTGAATTGATGGAAAGTTTGGGCTTTCAAGTGATTGCGCCGCCTACGACCCTGAACTATGCACCTCTTTCCCTGGAAGTGTTACCGACAATGGATGAAGCAGACCGTATTTTTGTTTTGGGCTATGATGTGGGCAATAACCAAGATATCTCAACAGCCAATACCGATGAATTATTGGCGGCACAGACGGCAGGCATTGAGAAAGATTGGGCAGAGAATGCGATCGCCCAAGCCCTACCTGCCAGCCAAGCAGATCAAGTTTATTTCGCAACTTACTGGATGTGGAATGGTCTCAATGGACCCCTCGGCACAGAACTGATCCTAGAAGAGTTACGTCAATTTTTGTTGGCTCAGTAGTTGTTTTGATTATTGGTCTTTTTCTTCCGGCGATCGCCACTTGCCAATAGACCAGATCGCTAATCAGAAACTCAGGGACTATGATCTACGCAGTTTATTGCAAGTGTATAGCAATAAATATCCATCTCCTGTATAATCTTGGGCAAGAGTTACTATTTATGCGAGCTATTGCTGATTAATGGCTATTGTTATCTCACTAGATCAATATTGGGAATTAATGCAAGAAGCAGCAGTCCTGCAGCATTCAATTAATAGTAACTTTGAAAAAAGCTGGCAATATAGTTTTCAATTGGGTCATGGCATCGAGAAAGAAATTTGGATTAATCCCCACATTTCCCTCTCAATTACGAACTACCGTTCCAAAAATGCTCTGGTACTCAAATTGCCAGAACGAAAGCATTGTTTAGAATTTTGTTTTTATCTGCAAGGTAGTTGTCAAATTTCATCATTAGGCGAAGTTAAGGCAGGAGAAAGTTTTGTCTTTAGCGGTGGAATTGCTCCCCAAGACTGCCTGCAACATCCAGAACGGGAGAAACGATTAATCATTAGCATTCATATGGGCGTGGATTATTTTAATCGATTAATCTCTCCTTTTTTGTCAACCAAAAATTCAATTGCATACCGACTAAGCTCACCCACAGAAGATTGGGTTTACCGAAAATCTTTGCCTATCAACCCAGTCATTCAACTGGTGCTTCAGCAAATTCTTAACTGTCAATATCAAGGTGTAACAAAACAACTCTATTTAGAAGGGAAAATTTTAGAATTAATTTCGCTGCAAATTGATCAACTTGATCAAACCCATAGAAAATCTTCTCCCAAGTTACCAAATAAGGACATTGACTGTATTTATGAAGCGAGTGAAATTCTCCTGCAACGATTATCGACGCCCCCTTCCCTGACAGAGCTCGCAAAATTAGTCGGCATCAATGACCGCAAACTGAAGCAAGGCTTTCGCGAAGTCTTTGGCACTACAGTATTTGGATATTTGCGCGATCGTCGTCTTGAGCAAGCACAGGAATTACTTTTGAGCGGACAAATGCAAGTTAAAGACGCCGCAAAGACCGTGGGTTATGCCAGTCCCACCTCCTTTAACACCGCTTTCCGCAAGAAATTTGGGATTGCACCAAGTTTATACTGCACCCAAAAACAAATTTAGTCCGCCTCAAAGAGGTCGAGGGTCCGTTTCAAAGAGGTCAACCCCTCCAAAATTACTTTTTCACCCTGTAGGCTTATTGGATATCTTTAGCAACAGTTGCTTGGGGATATTTCCCAAGATCACGATTGAGCAATTTAGTTTTGTGTGAGGACAGACATGAAAAGAACTTTACTGAGCCATATGCTCGTGGCTGGAATCACTTCAGTCATTGCCACTGCACCTGTTTTTGCCCAGGTGAGCATCGTCACTGATATTCGAGTTTTGACAACGGATTTCGGACTAGAAGTTATTTTAGATACTTCAGATAATGTCCCCTTAGAAGCTGCCATTGTAAAAGAAGGCAATAGTATTATTGCGACTATTCCCAATGCTCAATTATCGAGAAGTACATTTCGTGAAGTTGATCCTATTCTGGGAATAACGGAAATAACAGCTCTCAATCTCGATCCCAACACCCTTCAAGTAACGATTACCGGAGACATAAACGCTCCTCAAGCCGAGATTGTCCAAAGTCCCCAAGGGTTAAGCCTCAATGTGGTGACTGCCATGGCAGAAACTGAAGACTTAGAGGTCATTGAGTTAGTGGTCACTGCCACCCGGACAGAGGAAGACCCCCTTGATATTCCCCGCTCAATTACGGTTATTAATCGCCAACAGATCGAAGCACAAAGTGCTGTGAGTAACAACACTGCTGATATTATCTCTCGCTTCGTGCCTGGCCTGGGCGCTCCTAACCTATCAAATCGTGCCAACGCACAAACCCTACGAGGCCGGGATTTTTCTGTTTTAATTGACGGCATTCCCCAACGCTCCAATCGTAGCCCGAATATTCAATTGGAGTATATTGACCCCGATCAGATCGAACGCATTGAGGTGGTCAGTGGCCCCACAGCCATTTATGGTGCAGAAGCCCTAGGGGGGGTGATTAATATCATTACCCGTCAGCCCCAAGAAGAACAGTTTCTTTCTACAGCTGAAGTTGGATTTAATAATCTTGCCTTTGGCGAAGAAGAAAGTGTTGGTACAGATTTACGCTATGACATTTCCGGCAAGGAAGGCAATGTTGACTATCGGCTCTCCCTAAGTCGGACAACAACGGGAGATTTTTACGATGCAGAAGGAGATTTAATTCCGACAGATAACCGTACTCTGGATAACACAGAGAGCCTTGGTCTTTTGGCGAAGTTGGGGATAGATATTGATGAAGCGCAACGGTTGGAATTTAACTTTACCTATAATTCCGATGATCGCGACATTGAAATTCTCCCTGTTCCCAACAGTGACCCCGATGGCAAAACCCTCGCAACCCGCCGCCCTATTGGTTTTTCAGGTGCTACGGATCCCGAAATCCGGAGTTTAAGTACCTATCTCACCTACACCCACGACAATCTTTTTTTAGATAGCCAAGTTGATGTTCAGGCCTATTATCGTAATAGCTTCCAGAGTGGCATTCCCAGTGACGCAAGAAATGATTTCTTCTTTGATGCCATTGTTTTAACTCGGGCCGAGGAAGAGGCATTTGGTGGACAACTGCAAATTGATACTCCTCTAGCAGAGAATGCCAATTTATTGTGGGGAGCTGATTTTGAATTTCAGAAAAACGGCGCTAGCGTTACGGAAGAAGCAGATCCCGTTGCATTTGATCAAGACGGCATTTTTCGCACGATCAATGAATATGACAACCTCGCTCCGGCCTATGATCTTGATAACTTAGGTTTGTTTGGACAGTTGCAATGGGATGTAACCGATAAATTTCTGTTGAGTGGTGGGGTACGCTATGACCGTTTTGGGTTCAGCGTTGATGACTACGTAACTTTCTACGATGATGATTTTAATCGCTTTTTTGATCCGGGCTTTGATGAGGCTGAAGCGACTATCGAGGGAGGAGAGCGCACCTTTGATGCAACGGTTTTCAATGTTGGGACTGTATATCAAATGACACCTGAGTTGAGTGCGTTTGCCAACTTTTCCCAAGGTTTTTCTGTGCCTCGCTTTTTAAGTTTTTTGGGCTTTCCGCCTACGCCTTCTACTTTTACTATTGATGGCTCTATCGATGATCTACAACCCCAGAAAGTTAATCAGTATGAACTAGGCCTTCGTGGTCGTTGGAATACGGTGCAGTTTTCTCTAGCTGGTTTTTACAATACTTCAGATTTGGGTGCCAGATTAGTGGAAAACGACCGAGGTATTCTCACGCTACAACGGGCTCCAGAGAGAATCTACGGGCTAGAAGCGAGTGTAGACTGGCAACCGAGTGATCGCTGGCAACTTGGGGCCGTCGTTGGTTGGAACGAGGGGGAATCTGATCCCAACGACGATGGTAATTTCCAAGCTCTCAATAGTTTCAGCATTCAGCCACTCAAACTAACCGCCTATGTGCAACATGAAACTTTGCCAGGCTGGAATAATCGTCTGCAACTGTTATATGTCGGTGATCGCGATCGCGCCTTTGAAACCCTTGATGATCGTGGTAGACCAGTCGATCCTAAGGCAATTGAAGGTTATGTCGTTGTGGATTACATCAGCAGTGTGAGTCTCGGCGGCGGCACTCTACAAATTGGTGTCCAAAATTTATTTGATCATCAATATTCTTCTGTCTACTCACAGGCTCTAAGAGCATCTAACTTAGCTGAATCCGGGAGAACCCTCACGGCAAGTTATCGCCTGAGTTGGTAATGGGTAGAACAAAGAAAATGTTCTAATTTTGGTGGATAAGGCTGCATGTTCAAACCAAGGCGATTCATTATTTTTACACTTTTAACCTTCTGGTTGATGACCAGTTGCACTGGCGATCGCTCAGTTGAGACCAATCTGCGCCCAGACTGTCATCTGATGCAACACGCCCTGGGAGAAACCTGCGTTCCCCTAGAGCCTCAGCGGATTGTAACCTTAGGAGGAACAACCCTAGAATCTGCCTTGGCCATGGACATCCAGCCCCTAGCTGCCCAAACGGATGTCCTACTACACCTAGAAACACAGCTAGCAGACATCGAAATTCTCGGTTGGCCCCTCAACTTAGAAAAGATTGTCGCCCTGAAGCCTGATCTGATTATCGGGTTGGCCGATGGCCAAGAACAAACGACCTATGACTTACTGAGCCAAATTGCCCCCACGGTTCTCGCCAACAATCAAAATAGTGGCCATTGGCAAGAAATTGTTCGGTTTATGGGTGAGGTCTTCCAGGAACCCGAAATGGCGAACCGGGTCATCACAGATTATCAAGGGCAGATTACCAATCTAAAACAACAACTAGGTGAGCAACGTTCAGAAATAGAAGTATCAGTAATCCGTCTCTATCCAGACAAAATTAGCGTTTATCTCAAAGATTCGTTTATTGGCCAAATTTTGGCAGATATTGGTTTGGGGCGACCTGCAGCCCAAAATTTAGATCAAAACCAAGCCTTAGCCATCGTAGGAAACCCAATTCAGATGTCTCTTAGTCAAGAACGCTTACAAGATGCCGATGGGGATATTATTTTTGTCGTAGTTTATGATTACCAGCCTCGCATTGAAAAAGAGTCCCAAGCGCAGCTCAAAAAATTAGCAGATACTCCACTCTGGTCTCGTTTAGGAGCAGTCAAACAAGATCAAGTCTATCTGGTAGGCGGTCATTGGCTTGTTAGTGGCCCCCTTGCTGCCCAGGCAGTCATTGATGACTTATTATCTTTGGAATTTCTTGAAAACTAACTCGTACCAAACCTTGACCCACGGAAGGAGACTTAAGCAGTATCAGAAATTATGCTTTTGCTCTCTAGAATGTTTCTCTTTGAGAAAGGGAGGCATTATTTTGTCTGGTAATGTCTTGCAGTTGTAGCAGGTTAGGAAACTTTTTGGAAAGTCTCCAGGTATGGAATCACTTAAAGTTATCCAAAAATCTAGTACGTAAGACATAATTTGTAAGAATTGCCGTATTTTTGCCAGAAATTTACCAATAAACCCATTAACAATTGATTTTAGCTTTATTTTTCTAAAGCATCCTTGAATAACTTTATTTTGTTGAAGAATTTTTATTGAAATAAATTCTTATTACTGATAAGCTGTAGGTTGCTTTACAGTAACTTTGCAACTGATGGTAAGGAAAGCCCCATGAGTATGTCTGACCTTTGTCAGCAAGAGCGGCAAAATGAACAAGAAGTCCTGAAAAAATGGTTGGCCTGCGGGTTGACAGGCTCTGTTGTCCTCCACGCAGGGGCTTTGTTAGGGTTGCGCTGGTTACCCCCGGTAGAAACGGTCTCTACGGAACAACCGCCCTTAGAATTTATCGTCACTGAAACGCCGCCTGTTGAAGAGCCGGAAGTCACGGAAGAAACACCTCCAGAACCCCTGGACACTCTGCCAACATCTGCGGCAACTCCGAGTGTGCCTGCTCCAAGTGCAGTGACCAATAGCCCTGTGCCAATCCCCCAGCCAACGGTAACGGCTGCGGCTCCTACAGTTCGCCCCCAGGAAGCACCGCCAGAACCCCAGGTTCAGGAAACGACCTCTGAGCCAGAATCCCAGGAATCTGCGTCCGAACCGGAACCTCCGGTGTCCGAGGATGCCCCTGCTCCCCTATCGCCTGAAAATTCAAACCCATTGCGGGGTCAACTACAGGCCGCCGCATCAGGAGCCGAGCGCAATGCCACCACAAAGCCTGGGAGCACGGCAACCGGAGCGAACCGTTCTAAGCCAACAAGTCCTGGTGTTTCCTCCGCCCCCCTTAGTGCAGCCAATAATGCAGGTCTCCGTGGCAGCCTGCAGAACGAAAATCGCCAAGGTAATCCCAACACAAACAGTAGCGGTAGGCCCGGCAATCAAACAGCAGCCCAACGGTCTGCCCCAACTCGCCCAAGCAATAATCCCCCTGCGGCCCCTGTCGCATCTGGAGCCGGTTGTTCTGCCCCCAGCCAACCGCAGTTTCCTGCTTCCCTTGCCTCTAGGGGAATTGAGGCAAGACCTGTGGTTGAGGTGATTACAAGTACAAATGGCAGTGTGGCCCAAGCAAGAATCCTGCGCTCTAGTAATTACTCAGCCCTTGATCAGGCGGCCCTCTCCGCTGCCCGGGGCATTCGTTGTCCCAGTGGTGAACAGCGGCGGGTACGTTTAGCGATTAACTTTGCGCAACCGGGCACTGACTTTGAACGGGAGGCTAAACAGCGCCAAACGGAAGCAGAGGAGCAACGCCAAGCTGAACTGGAATGGCAGCGACAAGCCGAGGCCGAACGTCAACGCCAGGCGGAATTAGCGCGCCAACAACAAGAACAACAGGAAAATCAAGCCCAAGAACAGCAACGCCAGGCGGAAGCCGAGCAACAAAGACAGGCCGAGGCCGAACGACAGCAACAAGCAGAAGCGGAAAGGCAGAGACAGGCGGAAGCTGAACGTCAACGCCAAGTCGAACTAGAACGGCAGCGTCAAAGACAAGCTGAACAGGAAAGACAACGCCAGGCTGAGCTTGAGCGTCAGAGACAGGCGGAAGCTGAACGTCAACGCCAAGTCGAACTAGAACGGCAGCGTCAACAGCAACAACAGCAACAGGCGGTACCCACATCGGAAACGGGTGGTTAGGTCTGATTGGTTCGTATGTTTTGAGTCATTACTTTATTTGAATATTTGAAGATTGCAATTAGATTATGGTCATTTACAAGACATTTTTTTCTTTGGGTTTAGCAGCTTTAGGCACTCTCTCTACAGGGGCGATCGCCAATGCAGTGACTATCTCTTTACCGAATGGTGGCCAATGCGAAGGGGAACTGGTGGAAGGTCAACTTCAGGGCCAGGTTACTTGTGAATATGGCAATGGCGATCGCTATGAAGGCGAATTTGTCGCGGGGCAAAAAGAAGGGGAAGGAATCTACACTTTTGCGACGGATGGCCGCTATGAAGGGGAATTCCAAGGTGGACAGATCCAAGGCGAAGGTATCCGAGAATATGCCAATGGCGATCGCTACGAAGGCGAATTTGCAGCAGGACAACCCCATGGCCAAGGCACTTTTACCACTACCGATGGCGGCAGCTATACTGGCGAATTTGTTGCCGGGGTACCCAGCGGTGAGGGGACTTTCACCTACCAAAATGGCGATCGCTGTACGGGTACAGTTGTAGAGGGAAATCTTACGGGGCCGGGTTCCTGTGAATATAGCAATGGCGATCGCTATGAAGGCGAGCTAAAAAACGATCTCCCAGATGGGGAAGGAACATTTACCTTTAGCGATGGCAGCCAGTACACCGGAGCAGTGGCCCTCGGCGCAATTACCGGCCAAGGGGTTTATACCCTCGCCAATGGCAATGAATATGCTGGCGAATTTGTGGGTGGTAACTTTGTGGGCCAAGGCACTTTTACTTACCAAAATGGCGATCGCTGTGAAGGGGAGTTTGCCGATAATCTGCTCAACGGCCAAGGGGTCTGTGAATATGCCGATGGTGATCGCTACGAAGGCAATTTTCAAAATGATCTTTACCAGGGGGCCGGGGTTTATATTTTCAGCGATGGCACCCGCATCGAAGGCACCTGGGATGAAGGGGAATTAGTTGAATAATATTCCTATTTCTGATTTTTTTTAAGCTTGCCCTATGCCGTTTCGGTTGATTTTTCAATTGTTGTGACCCAAACCAATTTTTTTTCCGCTTTATTTTTACCCCGATCAATACGTCTCATGGGAGGTTTATTGATCAGCTTTGCCCTACTTCTGGTGAGTTTTTTAGCTAGTCTGAATTTTGGGGCGGCTGATATTTCTGTGGCAGAAATTTATGGGTCAATTTTTCAATTTGATGGGTCAACGGAACAGCTTGTGATTCGGACAGTCCGTTTACCGCGATCGCTCATTGCCTTGGTGGTCGGTTCGGCTCTGGCCGTTGCGGGGAGCCTGATGCAGGGGATTACCGGAAATCCTTTAGCTTCTCCGGCGATTTTGGGGGTAAATGCGGGGGCGGCCTTTGCGGTGGTGTTAGCGACGTTAATCGGTGGGGGGGCTTCTATGAATCTTTATGCGGGTTTTGCTTTATTAGGTGCGGGTTTAACGGCGGTTTTAGTCTATGGCTTTGCGTCCCTGGGTCGGGGTGGGGCTTCGCCGCTCAATTTGACCTTGGTGGGAGCTTCTTTTACCGCTTTTCTCGCGTCCATGACCAGCGGCATTTTAATCGTCAGTCAACAAACCCTAGATCAAATTCGTTTTTGGTTAGCGGGTTCGGTGGCCGGTCGAGATCTTGATTTGCTTCTCCAGGTTTTGCCCTATTTAGTGGTGGGTTTATTGCTTTCTTTGAGCCTTGGTAAACAAATCACCCTGCTCAGTTTGGGGCAGGATATGGCCCAGGGATTGGGACAAAATACCCTCGTGATTAAGGTTTTGGCGGCGGTTTGTGTGCTGCTGTTGGCTGGGGGGAGTGTGGCGATCGCCGGGCCGATTGGCTTTGTGGGACTGATTGTGCCGCACATGACCCGATTTTTGGTGGGGACGGAATACCGCTGGATCTTGCCCTATGCAGCGGCAATGGGCGGAATTTTGCTGCTGTGGGCGGATATTCTGGCGCGGTTGCTCATTCAACCCCAGGAATTGCCCGTTGGTTTGGTGATGCCCCTCCTTGGTGCGCCATTCTTTATTTACCTGATTCGTGCCAAGGTGAAACGATGAATAAAACGCCCCTTACTGTGCGGCCTCATTTTTTGCCCGTTTCGTTGCAGTTAGACCGACGGGTGCCCTTGGCGATCGCCTTTTTATTCCTAAGTACCCTCGCGGCGATGATCATCAGCTTGGGCGTGGGGGAATTTTTTATTCCGCCCCTTGAAATTCTCCAAACATTACTGGGTTTTAACGGCGATAGTGATGCCAGCTTTGTCTTGTTGACCCTGCGTTTGCCCCGAATTTTAGTGGCCTGGCTGGTGGGAGTGGGCTTGGCGATCGCCGGGACAATTATCCAGAGCTTAACCCGCAATCCCTTAGCGGAACCGGGCATTATCGGCATCAATAGCGGTGCAGCCTTGGCAGCGGTGAGTTTAATTGTGATCTTTCCGGGCGTGTCTGTGGCGGTATTACCCCTCGCGGCCTTTGGTGGTGCCCTGGCGGTGACGGTGTTGATTTATCTGATCGCTTGGCAGGGAGGCAGTTCACCCTTGCGACTCATTTTGGTGGGCATTGGTTTCAATTTGATTGCGGCGGCCCTGACCAATTTACTCGTCACCTTCGGCAACATCAATCAAGTTTCCCAGGCGTTGGTGTGGCTGGCGGGCAGTGTCTATGGGCGCAGTTGGGAGCAGGCGATCGCCCTCGTGCCGTGGATCGTGATCGGCAGTAGTGTGGCTTGGTTCATGAGTAAAGAATTAAACGGCTTTCATCTCGGTGATGACCTCGCCCAAGGTTTAGGGGTTTCCATCGAGGTGCGACGGGGATTATTAATCTTGGTCAGTACGGCCTTGGCCGGGGCATCGGTGGCAACGGCGGGGGCCATTGGGTTTGTCGGCTTAGTTGCACCCCACATTGCGCGCCAGTGGGTCGGCAATGTTCACCAAGGATTATTGCCGACTGCGGCTTTGATGGGCGGCTGCTTGGTGGTGGTGGCGGACTTGATTGGTCGCGTTTTATTTGCGCCCTTGGAATTGCCCTGTGGCATTATTACCGCGATCCTTGGTGCCCCCTATTTTCTCTATTTATTGATCAAACAACGTTAAACCATGAGCCAACTGAGCGCGAAGCAACTCACCTTAAATTACGGCAAGAAGACAATTGTCGAGCAGTTTAATCTGGCGATTCCTGCTGAAAAAATTACGATTTTAGTAGGGGCGAATGGCTCAGGCAAATCAACGCTGTTGCGGGGTTTAGCGCGACTACTTCCCCCAAAACAGGGCAATATTTACCTCGATGGTAAGGCAATTCAAAAGTATTCTAATCAGGCGATCGCCAAACGGCTGGGCATTCTCCCCCAAAATCCCACGGCCCCGGAAGGGCTAACGGTGCGGGATCTTGTTGCCCAGGGCCGCTATCCCCACCAAACTTGGTGGCAGCAGTGGTCAAAGGAAGATGAATATTACGTCGAAAAAGCGTTGCAAATTACGGGAATGCAAGAATTTGCAGACCGGGATCTGGATACTCTGTCTGGTGGCCAACGGCAGCGGGCTTGGATTGCGATCGCCTTGGCGCAAAACACTGACATTTTATTACTGGATGAACCGACAACTTTCTTAGATTTGGCTCATCAAATTGAAGTTTTAGATCTGCTGTTTCACCTCAACCGCACGGAGGGTAAAACCATTGTGATGGTGCTCCATGAGCTAAATCTGGCCTGTCGCTATGCAGATCACCTCGTCACGATTAAAAACGGCAAACTCTACAGCCAGGGCCACCCCAGCGAGGTAATGACCCAAACGATGGTGGCGGATGTGTTTCGGTTGCAAGCGGAAATTATCCCCGACCCGATCACCCACACGCCGATGTGTATTCCCATTTCCCAAGGCGATCGCCAACTCGTCAAAGATCATCAGAAATATTAGGCGATCGCCACTGGTGAGGAGATTAAGATTGTGAGTCTTTAATCTGCTGTTGAAGTCATTCGGTGCAGATATTAGGAGCAAAGTCTGAAAAATGAAAGGTAACGTGATGATTCATCCTTTTATACTTAGTGTAAAGAAAAGTGATCTTTGTCAACTAAGATTTAAAAGTATACGCTAATATTTTTTTACGAAAGATTATGGAGTTGATTTATATATAGGCTTCTTGCTTCATGTAAAAAAATAAAGTAAGCGTTAAATAAATAATGATAGACAAAGATACTTGGTATTCTGTTTGGATTTTGTTGACATTTCTTCTTGGTGTTGGAAATTTAATCTACAACTACTATAATAATAAAAAAACGACGTTTATCAATACTGTCACAAATCAGCGGATTAAATGGATTGAGTTACTTAGGAAGGAAATAGGATTATTTCTAGGCTATACTCATACTTGGTGTATGACTCCAATTGACGATACAGCTAAAAAAGTAGAAATATTAAGTGAGCTTGATCAATTAAAATATTTGATTCAATTGAGACTTAACCCAGACGGAAAAAATGATCGTGAAATTGTAAATCTGATCGAAAAAATAACTAAACTAACACATGATTCTAAAATTGATGAGCGACAAAAAATAATGGAGGAATTAATAATTGTTTCTCAAAAACTTTTAAAAGAAGAATGGGAAAAAGTAAAACATGAATCAATTAATGGGAATTTGAAACATAATCTGTTTTCTCATCATAGTTAAAAAAATGCAGATTCTCAAAATGATCACCAATTATAAAATCTTCTAAATTGATTGTAGCGATCGCCGAATCGCTTCGCACTGCTCTGGATCATATTGCCAACGTTGTAAAAAATCTTGGTAATCTCCTGAGCCAGCTTCGAGGGTTTGCAGCAGGCGTAATCGCTCATTTCTAAAAATGACATTGCGCTGTTCCAGTTGCTTGAGAAGATTCAAAGAGCGTGTTTTGACCCGTTCCGAACCCTGCTGCTGGTTATAGTCACCGTTGCGTCGGTGGGCGATCGCCTCTATAGAAAACAGGTCAGCTTTAGCACTAACGACTTTGATAATGATCGTGTTGTATACTCAATGTATAAACACTGTATTTGGAGATCCCCCACATGATCACCCAAAAAATCACGAAATGGGGCAACTCTTTTGGTATTCGTTTGCCTCAATCCATGCTCCAGCAATGCGGTTGGCAGGAAGGGGAACAGGTGACGATATCAATGGAAAACAACCAAATTATTTTGAGCCTTGCTCGACCAAAATATAGCCTTGCGGAATTACTCAAGGATGCAAAACCTGAAGCACAGCATTCTGAAGTGGATTGGGGGGAAGCCCAAGGAGAAGAGTCTTGGTAAAAATTAACGGTATGGTTCCTAAGCGGGGGGATATTATTTTTCTCGAACTGAATCCCCGCACAGGTAGTGAACAATCAGGTTATCGTCCGGCGATCGTGATTTCTCCTGAGGAATATAACCGTATTTCTAATCTGACCCTAATCTGTCCAATCACGAGTAAAGAAAAAGGCTGGGTGTTTGAGGTGAAACTTCCGCCTAATATCAAAACCCAAGGCGTCATCCTGGTCGATCAAATCCGGGCGGTGGACTGTCGAGCCAGGAAAGCAAAAATTGTGGAACAACTTCCCCTTGACACTCTTAATGACGTACTCGCGAGGTTAGAGCCTCTTTTGATTTAGGTCTGTCCTGTTCTACCAAAGTTTTCAATCAAAATTCACCTGACCTCGCTAGCTGTAATCCCCTAAATGAGTTGCAGCGATCGCCGAATCGCATCACATTGCTCTGGGTCATATTGCCAACGTTGTAAAAAATCTTGGTAATCTCCTGAGCCAGCTTCGAGGGTTTGCAGCAGGCGTAATCGCTCATTTTTAAAAATGACATTGCGCTGTTCCAGTTGTTTGAGGAGATTTAGAGAGCGTATTTTGACCCGTTCCGAACCCTGCTGCTGGTTAAAGTCACCGTTGCGTCGGTGGGCGATCGCCATGGCCGTAGACATCGCCACATTTTTCACCAAAATCTCGTAGATGTGTTCAGCCACCTGGGTGAACCCGTCCAGAAAAATCGCTGGCGGTTGATCCGCAAGGGGGCTATTGCCCGTTAAATAACTCACAAAAAAGCCCCGCACCCCATCCCGGTAACTCAATAACGCCTGCATCTGCGCCAGAATTTTCGCATCCGTTAATTTTTGGGATTCAACCTGTTCGAGCCAGGTTTGGGTAAAGGCGATCGCCTCCGGGAAAGAAAGGGCGTTGAGATCTGTGACATTTAAAGCAGTCATGGGATAAATTTGTCCAAAATTGTGGAATTTTTACAAGACGAACAAGGCCGAGTGGGGGCAGTGCCTAGGTGATACTTTGGAGCTTTTCGCAGGTGCTTTGAATTGCCTCAAGGCCCCCCGGATTTACCAAGCCATAATAATCAAAAGTATAAATGCGATCATTTTTCACGGCTGCTAAGTCCTGCCAAAAAGGAGCCGATTTGAGCTGATTGATCGAATCGTCCCCCACATCCACCATGATTAACATTTCAGGGTTAGCGGCCAAGACTTTTTCGGGGGAAAGGGTGACGTAACCCTGCTGGGGACTATCGCCCTGGAGATCAGCGACGAGATTATTTAACTGGAACCGTTGCAAAAGATCTCCGGCCCAACTCTCCTTATTAGGAGCAAGCATCGGCTGATTACTGACTAAAACCAGAGTCGGATCGTCTGGAGAAGCACCTTGGGGCACGCATTGAGCGTAGCTTTGGAGTAGGGGCGTCGGGTCAGTTTGGGTTTTCTCGGCGAGGGTTTGGGTTAATGCTTCAAGCGATCGCCAATCGGGGACAGCAGTGGCGAGGGTTTGAATGCCCAACTCCTCCAATCTTGCTAACACTTGATCATGGAATCCCGTTGCACCAACGACTAAATCTGGTTTCAAGGCAACAATTTTTTCGAGGCTGGGGGGCGTTTGCCCTTCGCTGACCGTGGGCAGTCCCGCAAAGGTGGGGTTGTTTGCCAATAAACGGCTTCCCGGAATTCCCACTAATTTTTCTGCATCGAGACGGGCAATAATATCCGCTGACAGGGAAGTGAGGGCGACAATTTTGGTGATCGTTTCCGGTTCGGTGGTTGCTGCATTGCTAATCTCCGGGGCAGTTGGGGCGATATCCGCAACATTCGACGGACTTTGGCTGCAACCGACCATTAACAGCAACAAGGACAGGCTTAGGCAACGTTTAAAATAGGGCATTTGCATCGTAATTCAATTAGGAGAACTAAAAAAAACGTGGGGTGTGAGGCGGCGAAAGAAAGGAGTTATTTTGAAACGGTAGAGACAGCAACCGGTTGCAGGAGACTAATTAACTGCCCCTGGGGACTGCGCACTGCGGCCACTTTGCCAAAGGAAGGTTCCCGCACACGACCTTCGAGGCTGCCACCGAGGGCTTCGAGTTGGGCGATCGCCCCGTACACATCCTCTACACAAAAACTGAGAATGGGAGTGCCGCCCGTTTTTGGCGGTTCCGCAACACTGTGAAAAGCAATAGTGGTGCCATTGGCTTCCACTTCCCCCCAGGTGGGACTTTGGGCCTTGATCGGTAGCCCTAACCCCCGATGGAAAAAGTCAATAGCAGCGGCCACATCTTCAACCATCAACATGACGTGACGAAATTGAGCAGTAATCATTTCAGACATGGATTGTCTCCAATAGGTAAACAACAAAATTGAGTAAAAACAGCGAAACGAAGAGCGAGCGATACAGCAAAAACATAGCGATTGATCCCTGGAAAATTAGGGTGAAACCAAGCTTAGAATTGCCACGTCAACCCAGCCCGCAGACTAATTCCCGGTTGGGCATAGCGGGCAATATCAACGGGTTCTGGCGAATTCAAGAGGGGCCGGACGTCGGAATAGAGGAAATATTGGTTGTTAAATAGATTAAAAATCCCCGCATTCAGCTTGAGGTTTGAATTGATGTTGTAATAGCCCAACAGATCCACCACGGCATAGCCCTCTGGACTGTAGGAACCCGCCGGGCGATCGCCCCGGAGTCGAGGCTCACCGACCAAAGTGGCAATGAGATCTGTACCCCACCGATCTTCCTTTGCTCGATAACGTAGTCCCAATACCGCTTTGAGGGGTTCTACGCTTTCAAGGGGTTCATCATCTTCTAGGTCATCCCCCACCGTGAGGCCCAAACTACCGATCAGACTAAACCCATGGGGTTGCTCGCTAAAGCGATATTCCCCGGCCAGTTCGACACCGTAGGTGCGGGCAGCACCGACATTTTGGGATTGGAACAAATTCACCAAATTGCCGTTGATGAGTGTTGTACCTGCATTGGCAAAGGTTTCAATAAAATTTTCGTAATAGCTATAGAAACCCGTCACACTAAAATTCCCCCGGGGAAAATCACCACGAATTCCTAATTCAAAGGTGTCGCTGGTTTCCGGTTTGAGATTCGGATTTGATAGGGTTTTATAGCGGAAGAAAGGACTGGTTAAATTTGTAAAACCGGCATTGATTTCACTGTACAAAGGTGATCGGAAGCCCCGGGCGTAACGACCAACTAGGGCAATTTCTGGGGAAGTTTGCCAAACAAACCCTAGGTTAGGGGAAAGGGCAGAATCACTAAAGTCAGCAGCTTCGGCATCGAGACTGTTGCGTTGGTAAAGCTCGTCAATAGTAGTATCGAGGCGATAGGTGTCATAGCGCAGACCAGGCAAGAGAGTAAAGGTATCCGAAAGGGCCATTTCATTTTGCAGATAGACGCCAAAGCGGGTGGTTTCCGAATCTGGGAAATCTTTTACCGGGAAATTATCGCTACCTACTTGGTTGGTCGTGAGGGTGACATTGCCAGCACTATCAAAGCGAGTTTCTAGGCCGTCTCTGGTTCGCTCATTATTTGTCTTTGATAAATCGAAGCCATAGGTCAAACGGTTATCAATATTGCCCCAACGGAAATTACTTTGGAGCTGTACTTCACCGCCAAACAGTTCGTCGGTAAAGGTATTGCTGAGATTACGGAAACGTCGTTCTGTCCCGGCAAAATTTAAAAAGTCCTGGGTGCGCAATTCATCAACACCAGCATTTTGGTAATAAACTTGCGCCTTGGCATTATCAATGAAACCCTCTCCGTCGGGGTTGTCGTAGAGATAGGCAAGGCTGTATCGTTCGCGGTAGGAATCGGCTTCTAGGGTTTCGTTTTGACCTTGGAACCCCCGGGGGCCTTGGAGCAGGGCCGCAGTAATCGGGGCGACTTGGAATTCATTGGTACTGCGGAAAATTTCGGTGGTGAAGGCCAGGGTAGAATTTTCACTGAGCTTGAAATTTAACTTCCCAAGGAAATTATCGCGATCGCCATAGCGGTCATCGACAAATTCATTTCCTTCGGGGAGGTGGGCCTCAAATCCACTGCGTCCGGTATAGCCAATTAATGCTTCAAGGGAATCGGCCCGGAAGGCGGTCACTGCGCCATAATTGAGGCTTTTGTCGGTGGTTTCAAAGCCGGTGGAGATGCGCGTAAAGTTATTTTTATCGGTTAAAGCGAGGAGATCGCTGGGATCAATGGTTTGGAAACTAACTACCCCACCGAGGGCATCACTGCCATAGAGAGCAGAGGCCGGGCCACGAATAATTTCTACCCGTTGCAAGCTATCAAGATCCACATAATCTCGCCCCAGGGCCGGAGTGCCAAAGGTAAATTGAGTTGGGATGCGAATACCGTCATTGAGAATCAGCACCCGATTGCCGCCTAGACCGCGAATGTTGACATCTTGCAGGCCATAGCGTCGGTCATTTCCCACAGAAACATTGGGTTCGTAGCGGACAAGATCTCGCAAATCTTGCACGAGATTATCATCAATTTCTTCGGCATCAATGACACTAATCGAGCCGGGGGTACGACTCACCAGGCGCGGCGATCGCGTGCCCAATACCGTAATTTCGAGTTCTTCGACGGGCATCGCATCTAGATCCAAGGGCATTTCCGTCAAATCTGCCATGTTGTCCTTGGTTGCAATGGTAGCCATGGTTTCGAGGGAGACAGCGGTTGTGGGTAATTCCCCTTGACCCTGGACAATAATTTCCAGGCGATCGCTCTCTTGCTGTGCCACTGTAATGGCGGCAATATCGGCGGTTGGTGCGGTAAATTGCCAAGTTTGACCATCGGGGAGGGCAAGGATAGCGGGTTCGATGGTTGCAACCAGATCTATTCCCCGCTGAATGAAAGGTTGACCAGGCAAGGTTAAGGGTTGTCCCGCCACCGTTTCGAGAATGATATTGACACGATTGGGCCGGGTATCGAGGCGGATGCCGATGATAGTCACGGGTTGGGCTTGGGCCAACTGGTTCGTTTCAGGATTTGTTTGGGCGATCGCCTTGTCTGGGGACATCCAAAACATCAACGGCACCAAGCCACATAAAGCTAGACCATAACGCAGAGGATAACGCTTCATAGATAAATCAGTTAATAAGTATAAATAGATGTAATTTCAATGGGTAGAGCACGATCTGATGTAAACAAAGACAAAATTCGAGCGGAATTAGCGGTGTAATTAAACCGAGGTTGGCCCCAAAACGCAGATTTGTAAGCCCACGGGGGTCGGTATCGTCACTGCTTCCACCCCAAAGCCAAACCGGAGATTTTTCGGGGTCATCACCGCAGCGGGTGTCCCTAGGGCAAAGAGTTTACCGTCCTTAATCATGGCGAGGCGATCGCTGTAACGGGTCGCTAAATTGAGTTCATGGAGAACGGTGACAATAGTCAAATTTTGCTGGCGGTTTAACTGCTTGAGCAGTTCCAACAGCTCCAGTTGATAATGAATGTCCAGAAACGTCGTGGGTTCATCCAAGATGAGAATTTTTGGCTTTTGGGCTAGGGCCAGGGCGAGAAAAGCCCGTTGACGTTCTCCGCCAGACAGTTGCATTACAGGGCGGTGAGCAAACTGACTCAGTTGGGTCTGGGCTAAGGCTTGGTCGATCTGAGCTTGATCCGCCTCGCTGTATTCCCACTGCCACCAGTTCTGGTGAGGCGCTCTCCCTAAGCCGACCAATTGCCGCACTGTTAATCCTGCGGGAACCCGAGATTGTTGGGGTAAAATCGCCAGACTGCGGGCCACTTCCTGGGGTGATCGCCGCTGAATGGCCTTGCCATCGAGCCGCACAACGCCCCCTTGAGGTTTTAGAATCCGACTGAGGAGCCGCAATAACGTTGATTTGCCGGAACCATTGCCCCCGACTAAACTCAACCATTCCCCTTGGTAGATCGTTAAATTTACATCCTGCACCACAGCCCGCTGGCCATAGCCCCCAGCTAAGTGTTTCGCCTCCAGGGGAATTGAAACGACAGGAATATCAGAAGCTTGCTCTGCCAATTCTGGTGATAGGGTCATGCCTTTGCTCCTTTTCCTCTTTGGTACAGTAAGGCAATAAATAAAGGCGATCCCAACAGTGCCGTTACGGCCCCCACAGGCAACTCTACCGCCCCAGAGCGAGATAGGAGATCCGCCAAGGTTAGAACCCATGCCCCAGCCAGGGCCGAGAGGGGCAAAATCCAGCGGTAGTCTGCTCCTACTAAGAGCCGTACACCATGGGGCACCACCAGACCCACAAAGCCAATGAGACCGGAAATACTGACCGCACTAGCCGCCAATAAGCTGGCAATGCCGCCAATCAGTAACCGCGATCGCCCTAGGGAAACCCCCAGGCCCACCGCCGCATCATCACCGAGATTAAGCAAATTTAAAGACCGCCCTAATAGACAGCCGATAATTAAGGCCACACTCAGATAGGGCGCAACTAGGCTCAAATCCTGCCAACCACGACCATTGAGGCTACCGATTAGCCAATTGAGGGCCGCCTGGATGCGACTATCATCCGCCAAAAGAATGAGGGTGGTTTGCACTGCTCCAAACAGAGAACTTACCGCCACCCCCGCCAGTACCAGACGTTCTACCGACAGGCCGCCGCCCACATAGCCGAGTCCATAGACTACCGCCGCGGTGACCAAAGCCCCCAGCCAAGCCCCCAGGGGAATCCAAATCGCCAAGACATTGAGGGTAATAAAGGCGATCGCCACTAAACCAGCCCCCGCTGAAATACCGAGGATAAACGGATCGGCGAGACTATTGCGGAGTAACCCTTGGAGGAGCGCACCGGATAACCCCAAAGCAGCCCCCACTACCAAGGCCACCACAATACGAGGTAACCGCAAGTCCCAAATAATCGTTTGAAACATCGGGTCTCCCTGATGTCGCAACGCTTGCCAAACTTGATCTGGCCCCATGGAGACGGCCCCCTGACATAGGGCAACAATACTCGTAATTACCACTAAGACAGCAAGTAGCACAGATGTCCACGCAATCCGCTGTTGAGAATAATCCTGAATTGAAAACTGAAAACACCTAAGCATCGATCTAAATAGTTGAAATTTAATAGCAAAAATTAAAGTCCACTGATAAACAGCCCAGAAATATTGACTGGGCCTAGGACGTTTTAAAACCTTAGAAAAATAACCGTCGATGACTTAACTGAAATAAAAACCCCATGGCCCATTAACCGCGATTGACTAATGTCATGGGGTTGATGACATCTCCCTGAAGTTGCAATTAATTGGCATTAACTTAGAGACTTTAGTGGATCATTCTTGTCCTGTCAAGCAAACTACTAGAAATCTTTTTCAATTAAAGCTGGATCGACATCACTAGCTGCCCAAGTCAGGTCAGAACAAGATTTAAGGCGTTTTGCGCTGAATTCTGCTTGGGCAAGTGGACAAACCAAAACAAGCTAAAAATATTGACTACATAACTAATTAGCTTTATATTGATAAATAGGTCAGATGTCAGCCAAAAACAATCTCAATATGTTCGCAAGAGACTTGGCTCCATCGGCTCTATTGCTCAACCTTTCGGTCGGAGATCAACAAAATGTTTAACAATGTTGGCACTGGCGATCGCCTCATTCGCCTTTTATTCGCAAGCGTCCTGGCTTACTTGGGCTTGTTTATCTACAGTGGCTCTGTCCTCGGCACTGCTTTGGTGGCCGTTGCCGCAGTGCTGACGATAAGTGCAGTGTTGGGTTTTTGTATGCTCTACGGTTTACTCAAGATCAATACCCGTCAGTAGCCTCTATTTTGTTTAGCAATTCAGCAAATTTTATTGAAGCAAGGAGCATGATTCATGGAAAATAGTTTGCCCATCGATAGCCCTTCCCTTTCCCGGCGGCAATTATTAAACTTTCTCACAGGTGCAGTGGTTGCCAGTACCATTGGCCCCGCCCTTTATCCCGTCGCAAAATTTTTTAGTCCCCCTAAAGAAGTGGGAGCAGATGGATCAATTCTTGCCAAAGATATTAATGGTAATTTAATTCCAGCAAGCCAGTTATTGGCCGAAGCACCAGGCACAAGAGCCCTAGTCGCCGGGTTAGCCGGGGAACCCACTTATCTCACAATCCAAGAGGACGGTACCCTTCATCCCTGGGGTATTGTCGATAACTGCACTCACCTGGGTTGTACCTTTCCGTGGAATGAAAATGACGATCAGTTTCAATGTCCCTGCCATGGTTCCCGCTATGATGCCGAAGGTCGTGTGGTTCGCGGCCCAGCACCGCTTCCCCTACGGCTTACCCACATCTATTTAGAGGGAGATTATGTCCGCATTGCCCCTTGGGTAGAACTTGATCCACGTACTGGCAAAAAACCCTGGTGGGTTTAATGACTTTCGGTTTTTAAAAACTTTCCTGCGTGCAATTCAGCACAGTTAAAAGATGCTCAAAAAGTTAAATTTTGCATCTTAACTAAAACTGTGCCCTTCTTATTTCTCAAAATAATTTCAGTGAAGCAATCAAGTACGAATTTAAACACACATTTATTAAGTAAATATAATCCACTAACTGCATTATTAAAACTGAATCTAAAACACTAATTTTGTCTTTTTTTTAAGGCTCTATTAATGAAAATTTTAGCCTCTAAGAATATTATCCTAGATCTCGATTTTCCCAGTATTAAAAAGACACAATTTTCACTGCACTTAGTCTAGAGGAAGGGGACGCACAAGCTGCAATCCCAATGCCTTTAAGCCCAGTTTCTCAAACCAAGGTATCGTTAGACCCCAACGCATTTTCGTCAGGAAAAACAGTTCAAAAAGGGTTTTGCTCCAACTCACCCACCGTCCTTCGAGGGCGACACAGCGGCGACGTTTGACCATGCCTGGTTCTCGCTGTACCGGATCGGCGATGAAGATAATGCCGCGATCGCCAAAATCACTCATGCAAATTGCGGCGAGGGTCGCCGTGACCGGAGCACCCAGATTGGAGTTAAGCTGTCGGGCAATATTGTGGGCGGCGGCCATCCCCATCGCCTCCGTCATTTGTCCCGTTTTCGGTAGACCCGTGGGGATCGGCGTGGCTTCATGGGGCGTTAGTTCAACAATCACCCCCGCCGCATACACGGAATCGAACTCTGGATGTTGATAGGTGGGCAAGACGGGAATAAACCCCTGGGAATTGGCGATCGCCGGACAGTCCCGCAAAAAAGTAGGCCCCTGGAACGACGGCAAAACCATACTGTAGGCAAAGGGTAGCTGTTCCCCATCCGCCAAACAAATCATATCCGGTTTAATGGCGGTAATCTCAGCATTGGCACGGGTCGCAATATCCTGTTGCTGGAGAACCTGCTCGACCAATTCCTGCGAGTGGGCCATGCCCCCAATCCCCAAATGACCCAAATAGGGTTCTGGGGTGACCAATGTGATCGGTACCTGCTCCCGCAAACCCAACCGTCGCAGTTGCCAATCTGCCAACAGCGCAAACTCATAGGCCGGGCCAAAACAACTTGCCCCCGGTGCTGCCCCCACGACCAATGGGCCTGGATTTTGGATAAATTTTTCCCAAGCTTGGTGGGCAAGCAGCGCATGGTGAGGATTACAAACTGACTGGGTAAAGCCTGTCTCTGGGCCGAGACCCGGTAAAGCATCGAGATTTAAAGCTGCGCCCGGCGCAATCACCACATAGTCATAGTCAATTCGTTTTGCGTCTGACCCAATCAAAACATACCTTTCCTGGGGATTAATCTGCTGCACAGCCCCCTGTACCCAATGCAGACCATGGCGACGGGCCAACGCTGGCAAGGGTAATTGCACCTGATCTAATCTTTTTAGACCAAGGGCCACCCAAGGTAAAGAGGGAATAAACGTAAAGTGGGGTGTATCAGCAATGAGGGTAACAGTGTGGTCGGTAGTCAACAGGTGCCTCAGTTCATAGGCCGTCGGCAGACCACCAATACCAGCACCGATTACAACAATATGAGCCATGCAATTTAGGAGGATGCAGTGAGTTTGGCGAGGACAAATCAGGTAGAAACTAGGTGTTTGTCCAAGCTTAATTTGCGGGGGGCAATACCCAGGGCCAAGCCAATGAGTTCAGTATGTATAGAATGGGCTACTTACCACTTACATTGTAGGCTCTCTCGCTGTCTGGTTAATGGAATTCTAAGTTTGTTAAACAGTAATGGACAGACAAAAACGACTGGACGGACGGTGCGGATTTTGTTCGCCTAAAAATTAATCTCACCAATGCCGTAACCCACTGCAATAAGATTAATCTCTAAGTTTTTCGAGGATTTTGGTGCAGCAGACTTCCTTAGGGTCAATCAGTCAGTTTTTGTGATATAAATTTAGCGATGGTGATGGAGCTCACCGAAACCGCCTAGGATTTTTTTTTATTGCACCTCGGCTAATGGCTCCTACGCTTCCGACTTGTGGTGAAGCAGTAGGGCTGTTTTGATCTAGGCTGCACTAATTTTTTTCGCTACAAGTCACGTTGATTAACCACCCTAACGACAACGTGATCCCATGTTAGAGAGTATTATTTGGATTCTTTTACTCGGTTTTTTTGGGGGGCAAATCGCCCAACGGCTCAGGATTCCGGCCCTGGTAGGAATGGTGCTTGTTGGTATTGTCCTCGGCCCCCAGGTGGGGAATGCGATCGCCCCAGAAGTTTTAGCGATCGCCGCTGATCTGCGGACAATGGCGGTGATGGTGATCTTGATGAAAGCGGGTCTGGGCCTCGACCGGGAGAAATTAGCCCAACAGGGTAGTGTTGCCCTCCGCCTCGGTTTTTTACCTGCGACCTGTGAGGCGATCGCCATTATGTTGATTGCGGTGCAACTTTTCCAATTTGATTGGGCGACGGGGCTGTTGTTGGGATGTGTGCTGGGGGCCGAATCACCGGCGGTGATCGTCCCAGGAATGCTGCGGCTAAAGAGTCTCGGTTGGGGCGTCAAAAAAGGGATTCCCGACGCAATTTTAACGGGGAGTGCCCTGTCTGATGTGCTGTTGCTATTAGTGTTTAGTCTGCTGCTGGCCTTTCTCACCCAAACCACGGCGACAGGGGTGACATTAATCGGGAGTTTAAGTTTGAGTCCCTGGCAATTGCTGCCACTGCAAATCGTGACTCAAATTAGCCTTGGTGTTGTCCTCGGTTGGGTGACGGCGCGCCTGTTGGTTTCCCTGTTAGCGCGACAAAATTGGACAGATAATGCGGTGCAAGATGGGTTGATCGCCGCTGGTGTGGCGCTACTGTTGGTCATTGGGGCGGAATATTTACCGATTTTCTCTGGTTATCTGGCGGTGATGGGGACGGGTTTTTTCTTAATTGAGTTAGATGCACCTTTGGCCCGTCGCCTGCGGGGAAGTTTTGATAGTTTGTGGGCGATCGCCCAGATTATTCTCTTTGTTTTGCTAGGGGCCAGTATCCAATTGGATGTCCTCGGTGATACGTTCTGGCTGGGTCTCTTGGTGTTGGCGGTCGGTACGTTAGGGGGGCGATCGCTCGGCTGGTATCTCTCGACCCTGGGGAGTAACTGGACTGGGCGAGAGCGACTTTTTTTGCTGCCTGGTAACTCTGCCAAAGCGACGGTGCAAGCGGCCATTGGGGCGATTCCCCTCAGCCAAGGCGTTGCTGGTGGTGAAATTATCCTCGCTTTATCGGCCCTCTCTATTTTGGTGACAGCTCCCCTCGGTGCCTGGGCAATTCCCACCTTTGCCCCCAAACTCCTCGAACGGGGCGACATTGACCCGACTAAAGTTTCCGTAAATCGCCGCACTGTCCTCCTGGCTGCCGTAGACACATCGCCCCTGGCCCAGCAAATTTTAATCAAAACCGCTGAATTGGCCCGTCGTAGCGATGCGGAGGTGATTGTTCTCCATGTGATTCGCACCGATAACCCGGCTGAGTTGCAACGGCTGCGACAACAGACCCGCCGTAACCTTGCAGACATCCGCTATCAGTTTATCGCAACCCCAGGGCCAGTCCCCGCAACGATTATGGACATTGCCCATACCCATCAAGTGAGCGAAATTATTATGGGTAAACGCAACCATCACCCGCCCAATAACTTGCTGATCGGTTCGGTATCCCAGGCCATTTTAGAAAAAAGCCCTTTACCTGTGGTGATTATTGAAGCCTAATTAATATCGATCTGATTTTCTTGTTTGAATTCGGCGATCGCCGCTTCTAACTCCGGCAACGAATCTTGGGTAATCATGAACGTTTTAAATTCTTCATTTTGGCTGAGGTACTGCCCATAGGCCGGATCTAAATAGGTGCGGTACTGGTCATCCTCGGCCGTGTAAACCTGGAAAAATGCAAGGGCGATCGCCTCACTATAATCATTCAACAGTTGGGGGCTCGGTAGATTCAAACGGGGAATGCGATCAAGCAAACCCGTAATCCCTAGATCGAGGCGAGAAATATCCACATGGGCTTGACCCTCCTCCAGGATTAAATATTTTTGCTCACTGCGAATCCACGGAAACGAACGCACCTGCTCAAAAATAAAGGGCGTCGCCGGATCATAGCTCCCTGCCACCACCGCAATGGGAATCTCGATTTGACTTAACGCCGCTTCCCCAAAAATACTGGCATTAACCGGATTTGCTGCAATCACCGCCTGGATCCGTTGATCCCGAAAATTATAATTCTCCGGAGAAAGCTGCAACGCCCGACATTGCAACAACAACGCATTATTAAAAATGCCCCATTCCGCCGCACAATCCTCATTCAACTGCTCAAAATTTGGCGTCGGAAAGTCTCCAGCTACCGCTAAAGCTGTATAACCGCCGTAGGAGTGACCGTAAATTCCCACATTTTCTAAATCCAACCGTCCCCCAAACTCAGTGTCATTGCGCCGTTCCAACTCGTCCAACGTAAAACTAATATCGAGGGGGCGATTCACAAATTCCTGCAAATCAGACACCTGGCGCTGGTAACCCACCGCAAATTCCTCCAGATAGGCCAAATCGCTCCCCGGATGTTGCGGTACCACCACCACAAACCCATAACTGGCCAAGTGTTGCGCCAAATTACGATGCTTTTCGGGGGCAGAGGCTAATCCATGGGAAATCAAAATAACAGGCACTTTCTCCCCCAAAGGTTTTTGAGGACGATAGATCTGGGCATAAAATTGGCGATCGCGTTTTTGATCAGCCAACTGCCACGTCTCCATCTCCACAGCGAACATTCCCAGCTTTCTCAAATCAGAGCGTTGCCCATAATCAGCCACCGCCGCAAATTTTGCCTCCTGCTTAGCCAATTGTTCAACTTCCTCAATAAACCGTTCTGTTCCCGCTAGAATCGTGGAGACATTTTCCGCAAAACCAAATAATTGTTCTAAATCAACCTGAACATCAACCCCCAAATTATCCAGAACATTTAATAACGTCAGGCCATTTTCCTCAAAGGCAGATTTAATAATTGCCCCCCGCAGCGCGTACTTGCCATTACGTCCTCCACGAATATTGACCACTTGACCAAAAGATTCTAATAACCTTTCCCCTTCATCGGTTTTTAAACTGCGAGCCAATAGCACCGGATCAATGTCAATTTTTCGGGTGAGAGCCGTTTGCAGTAATTGACGTTCTTCTGCATCTGCCCCCACAATATCCAAGTAAAATTTCAGGTCGAGGGGAACATTCCCCGTTGCAGCAAAACTTTTCAGGGAGTCAATCTTTAAAGATTCCATCAGTGGGCTGTAGATAAAATAAATCTTTTCAGCAGCCTGTGATGACGCGCCCAAAGCCATAATGGGAATCAATCCCAAACCTAGACTAAAGATCCAAGATGTAATTTTATTTGCCTTTTTTCCCACAATTATCACCCTGTTGATTATTTAGATAAACTACCGATTATAAATATCGATATCTCAATACGGGACAAAAAGCTTGAAAAGAATTAAGAGAGAGGGTTTGATCGAAATAAGCGCAAATTAATTAACCCTTCATGAATCAGATTAGCGAAATTCGCCGCCAATTGCGACCTCATCTCGGATGCCATGGAGCCAGACTGTCATTTATCGCCCTCTTCCTGATAGCACTGTTCCGGGCCAAAATCGTCAATCTCGCTGAACTTGCCACCGTTTGGGGAGGCAATGCAGCAGAAGAATTTAACGACAAACGCATGCAGGGATTCTTTCAGTCCTTTGACGTCAACATGGACACAATCACCAGGATGGTGATGAACATTGCAGCTATCCCGCAATCTTGAGTTTTAAGCATCAACCGCACTAACTGATCCTTTGGAGCAACGGATTTCAATATCTTGATGCTTTGTTGGTGGTACTAAAAGGGTAATGACGGTTTTGTTAAGGTAGAACGGAAGTCATTGACTCCGACCCATGCCTCAATGTCCCAGCTGTCAATCCCAACATACAGTCAAAAATGGGCACATCCACAACGGTAAACAGCGCTTTCTCTGCAAGCAATGCGGTCGTCAATTCGTGGAACATCCCACCAATAAACTCATTGATGCTGAAACCCGCGCTCTGATTGACCGTCTGCTTTTCGAACGTATTTCGATGGCCGGCATCGCCAGAGCTGTTCAAGTTTCTGAACAATGGCTGCAAAATTACGTCAATATGAAAGCAGCACAAGTACCAAGAAGGGCCAAAGTTGTCCCCAAAAAAAGGGGTCTTTAAAGGTGCAGTGTGACGAACTCTGGTCTTTTGTTGACCACAAAGGCAATAAACAGTGGGTCTGGCTGGCCCTTGACGTTCAAACCCGGGAAATTATTGGTCTGCACGTTGGTTGCCGTGGTCGAGAGAGTGCAAAAGCACTGTGGGCGTCATTGCCTGGGGTATATCGGCAATGTGGAGTCTTCTACACGGATGAGTGGGAAGCCTACCGTGGCGTATTCCCTTCAAAGCGTCATCGGGTGGTTAGCAAACAGAGTGGTAAAACCAGTTATATTGAGCGCTTTAATTGTACTGTGAGGCAAAGGATGTCACGGTTTGTGAGACGCAGTCTAGCCTTCTCCAAGTGTGTATTTAATCACATTGGACTATTGTGGAATTTCATCCATCACTACAATTCCTCATTACCCCTTTAGTACTACCATTTTTTCCTCCTACTGATGAAGAGAAATTGCCCTGAACAGCACGGATAGAAGTGATTTATTTGTTACACAACTTCATAATGGTTCGTCTGTAGAAGCTGTGATTGTCTTGGGCTGGTCTTGGTTCGGGGAGGGCGAATTTTTGCTGAGAATTTTCTCTTGTTGATGCTTAGGCTGAAAAGTAAACTTGTATTACTGTTTACTCTGATGGTTAATTGCTGGTTATCCACTGGGGGTTGGGTGGTATTTTGCTAACATCTGGATAGGTCAATGCAGGTTCTATTCGCAATAGTTGTTGAATAATCCCGGTTTCTTGAGAATCATCAGCAAACAACAGGCAATGAGCCACCTAGCCATGGGCAAAGCGCCATCAACTTCTGACTGTCTAGCCACGGAATCAGAAGCACGCTCTGCCGTTTATCCTCTAGTCAAACCAAGGAAATTTCCCCACACCTGACGCACCTCTGGAGGTTTTTTCTGGCGGAGGCAAAATCGCTGGCACCAGAAACTGATTTCCTTGGGTCGGAAAATGGCAGAAATTTTTGAATGTGTTGGCGATCGCCCATACAACTTTGAAAAAAGTGAGTAATCAAAACAGATATTTTGTTCGTTTCAGTCGTAATTCCTATTGAAATAGGAGGCCCGTATTCTATATCCTTGCCATGGGCATCGGGTCGTTCACCAGCGAGGCCATCTAATGTCCTATCAGCCGCCCTTCACCATTACCCCCCAAATCATTAACCAGATCAGTATTATCTCTCAGCAGATCGGGGCACTCGACCATTCGCCTCTTACCTCCTCCCCAGCGAAAGCCTGATCAAATAGCACCCCATTCATTTGCTTTATGCTGGATATCATTAATACAACCCTGCGCCAAAACCTGACATTCTCCAGTCCACTATCAACAACAAAAAATAACCCAGGCGATTAAGTAAATGATCAAGCCGATCAAGTAAAACAACTCCTTGCCATTATGGATGACCAATTTTGGAGCACTAATGCTCTAATGGAATCTTTTTCTCTCACCCGTAAACCCACCTTCCGCAAAAACTATCTCTATCCCGCGATCCAGGCTGGGCTAGTGGTGATGAAATATCCGGATAATCCCCGTCATCCCCAGCGAAAGTACAAAAAGGTAGATGGGTAAGTTTGTCGCTATGCCAGGAATAGCATCACCTCCAACGAAATTACAAGCATCAATCGAACTCCTGGCGCTAGACGCAGCGTATCTCTTTGCCCCTGGTGCAAGATGCGAGTGGTTGAAAAGTGTACCCAATTGTAAGGATGGATCGCTAACAGTGGGACGTTTCAGTCCCGTAGTCGGGATTTAGTGGTTGGAAAGTTGAGTTCCCAGGAGCATTACAATTTAACATTCATGAATCGTAATTGTATTTTATCCGCTACTACCCATACTCTAACTATGACTAAACAACAGACAGCCTGTTCTTCAGTAATAACATCAGAACAAGTTCTTGAAACGCTGAGGAACTATCCCAATCTCTTTGAAGAGTTTAGTATTAAAACTCTGGCATTATTTGGGTCAACTGCTCATAATCAAGCCACAGCGACCAGTGACTTAGACTTTGTTGTTGAATTTCAAAATGAAACAACCCTTAGCTTGTACATGGACTTAAAGTTTTTCCTGGAAGAATTATTTAATAAACCGGTTGACTTAGCAACCAAAAAGTCTTTAAAAGAAATCATTCGTGAACAAGTATTGAATGAGGCTAAATATGTCTAGGAGCCTTAAGCTTTACCTCAATGATATTCTAACAAGCATTGACAAAATCCAGGAATATAGTGAGGGTCTGGAAAAAGAAGCATTCTTAAAGCACTCACTTATCTTTGATGCAGTGACCCTTAACCTACAAATCATTGGAGAAGCCAGCAAGAAAATCCCAGAACAAATCCGAAATCAGTATCCACATATTCCATGGCGAAACATCATTGGCCTGAGAAACATTATTGCCCACACATACTTTTACTTGGACGAAGACATTCTTTGGCACACTATCCAGCATGAACTGGAACCACTACAAAAGTGCATCCAGGAACTCTGGGATAAAGAAGCATAACTAACCAAGGCAAAACAGAAAACAGTTTAACCTTTGTCCTCCAACTTCCCGATGCAGTAAACCATAGTCATCATCGACATCAATGTCCAAGTACCATCAAAGCCTACGTTAATTCGATGGCGGAATTCAGCCTCAGACTCATTGGCGTTATATGCCTTAATGAGTTCCATGTAGTCACGGTAAACCCAGTAACTCCAAAAGATAGTAGAGGCCAGAAAGAATAAGGTAAAGAAACGAAACAAGTTTTAAGAAATATGTTTCAGTCCCGTGGTCGGGATTTAGTGGTTGGAAAGCTTTGCGGTAGGGGACGAAGATGAAACGATCATCGAGGTTTCAGTCCCGTGGTCGGGATTTAGTGGTTGGAAAGTCATTGCAGCCAAATTTAGCCCGTTCTAGCTCTAGGGTTTCAGTCCCGTGGTCGGGATTTAGTGGTTGGAAAGCTTCGAGATATTCGATCCCTTTCCCCTGTACTTGTTTCAGTCCCGTGGTCGGGATTTAGTGGTTGGAAAGCAGAAGGGTGAAGATAAATCCGCGCTTCAATGAACAGTTTCAGTCCCGTGGTCGGGATTTAGTGGTTGGAAAGTGTTAGAATTCCTGGTTCCTTGGCGGGTTAAATTGTCGTTTCAGTCGTCGTGT
>NZ_CP016481.1 GCF_001693275.1 Picosynechococcus sp. PCC 7117 | reverse complement strand
TAGTTACGTGATTACGTATTTAAGTGGTTACGTAAATTTTAGCGCGATTTTCCCACTTGAACACGTGAATAAAAAAACAAGTGATTACTTGATTAAGTGGATATAGGGGCGATCGCCAATCCATTTTTGTAAACCATAAATTCAAAAAATCTAGGCTTTGCTGCCTATTTTCTGGCGGAGTTTGGTGATGGTCTCTGAATTTAATTCGCTTTCTGGTTCTACGGTTTCCCTTGAGTCGAGAGCTAACTGCACTTCTTGGGGAGTAGCCTGACCTAAATCCTCTAACAGTTCTTGGAATAAGGCATTTTGTTGTTCAATCATCTTAGGGGAAATAGGTTCAACGATGTAATTTTGGGAAACTTGCCGGGTTAGGGCATAGACAATGTATTGATTTAGGGATACCCCCTCTTGGGAGGCTTGGTAACTAAGCTGTTGGTGGAGGGTTTCGGGTAGGCGTAGAGTTAAACGACTCATTATTATTCATCTCCTGTGAGTTTCAGAATGAGTTCGACGGGGGACAGGACAGGTAAGCCTAGGGACTGTTTTGCCCGTTGGAAATCTTTGAGGTTTGAGGTGACGATCACCGCATTGGCATTCATAGCACAGTCAATGATCAGGTCATCACCGGGGTCGGGGGAACTGGGTCGCCATCGGAAGTAAATTTCAGTAAATTCGGTGAGGGTCAATAGTTTCCTAAGAATAGGCTTGAGGGTTTGCCAACGGGTCGGGGATAGTTTGCGGCTTAAAACGTCTTGGTATTCATAGGCGACCGCTGTGGAAATATGAACGATGAATAATCCGGCTAACCAAGCTTCAATGATCAGCCCTGAGGCACTTCCCTGTTTGGTTAAGCCTTCTAAAACAATATTAGTGTCGATAACGAGGTGTAATCGGGCTTGCTCTGTCATGGCACTACTATAGCACTGGATTTAGTGTCATTAATTAGATCTGACGATCACCAACTTCCTCGATCAGCTTCATGGAAATCCAGATCTTGTTGGGCAGGCTTTAGCTCGCCAGGAACGTCGGGGTTAGGGAGATAATAAGCGATCGCTAAAACCCTTATTCTTTAGTTAAAATGTCCTAAAAAGGTCGATCTTCAAAACATTCTCCATATAAGGCTTTCAGGCAACATTTTTTCTATAACCGTAGGTTTCTGTCGAAATACGCCCTCTGGTCCATCTCGGCATGGCCCCTTAGGCTGACTGGGTTTCCAGCATTCTTGCGCGATCCCTTATCCGCACAAATGTGCACAGTACCCTTAATACGGCTAAGTTTAATGGCTACATCCCCTAATTTGAAATGGATATAGCCTTAGCGCAGGTTTTTGTTCCGTTACTACTCAAGCCCCGGATATCAGAGCAATTCAGCATTACTTAGGACATCGGAATATCCAGCACACAGTTCGATATACTCAATTAGCCGTCAATAGCTTCAATGAATTCTGGGACAATTGAACCAATTTCTCAAAAATTGGCTCCTGTATCCCTGGCCTCGAAAAGGATACAGCCTTAGCGACCAAAACGGGTCTATTGCTAAACAAAGGCCATCTTCGGAGCAGCAGAAGATTGTACATCAGCAACTCAATAAGGGTGAAACAGTCTCAGCTATCGCACGGCAATTCAATACTAGCCGGCAGACCATCATGCGTATCCAAGATAAATCCTGAGCCTATGTCGCGTTATGTACCTTTGTTGGGCCGAACCCAATGCTCGGCCAACCAGGGGGTAAAACTATGGGCTTCATGATGCCAAGCATCCCGTAAGTGGACTTCTTTAAGGGTTCCAAGTTCTGGGATGTTCATAAGATATTGAGAGGATAGGGAGGCGATTAGCCGAGAATTTCTGTGAACAAAATCAGTATTTTAAAACATTCTTTTATTAATAAGATTTTCAATAGTTTTCTTTATTTCGAAAACGGTATGGTCAAGTTCAGATTGAAAACTCAAGATTTCATCAAGGCTTAATTGACTAAAATCTTGTGCTATCTTATCAAGCCTATCCAAAGATAGTAAAGCATTCTGAATGGCCTCTGGTGCTTCTGTTTCCATGTTAAGATTTTGAGATTCATTAATTCTAAAAATATTGACAAGATCTCTTAAAGATAAATTGTCCTTAAATTTTTCAAAAATTTTTTCATCGATTTTAATCGCATGATCAGGATATTTAAGATTGATCTCTCTTAATATTTTTAAATTATCTTGATTTAAGAAAACATCAAAAAATTCATTATCAATTGAGATGTTGTTGAATACATCCCGAATATTATCCAACCAAATATGGATTGAAAGTGATTTCAAAGGCTCTAGTTTATCTTGTAAATTATTATCATTTTCAAACTTCTCTGTAAAATGCTCATTTATATAATGGAGAAAGTTTGTAAATTTTAAATGGCAGTTATCAAGAGGGTAAAAGGATTCATAGCCATCAATAATAAAATCCCATATGTTTTGATGTTGAGATCTAATGTCTCTTATGATTTTTAAAATTTTTATATATTTTCTAACATCATTTAAATCTTCATTGAGAAGATTATTAGAGCGATACTTTTCTGTTATTTTCCATAATTTTTTAGATAGTTCTTCAAGAGTATTGAAATTACTTTGGCGCAAAACCTTAACAAATTCTGGATCGTAATCCAAGAATTCTGATTTATCAATATAACTACTATAAGAATTTTCATCGCCGAATTGCTTACTTGAGATTAGTTTTAATAATTCCAACCATACGGTCTTAGTTGTTAGATTGAATATACTGTCTTGATCATAATATTCATCTTTAGAATGTTTTTCTCTCAGGCTTAAAATTTCTTGTTGAGTATTTTCTATATGAGATCTAGTTGTGTTTTCTAACTTTTCTGAAGAGAATTGAGAGATAGAATAAGATATTTTTTGATGCTGAACTTTATAATCTAATTCTAACATCATTTGATTGTGATTACTGATAAAATCTAAGCTAGAATCAATATTTCTCTTTTTGAAATGATCTAAATAAAAATCAGCCTGCTCGAAATCATTTCCACGAACACTCTGCTCAATTAAAGATTTATTCAAATTGAAAATAGCTTTTTCCTTCAAAAGAATTAAATCTCTAAAGCCTTCAAAATCTAAGTCTTTATATATTTTAATTTTATCGAAAAAGAACTCGGCTCTTTCCAAATCATCTGCATTAAGAGCCTCGTCAATTCTGTGTATCAATAATGTTATTTCTTCTAAGAAATTTCGTCCGTCAACTTGTTTTTCTAAAATTGATTCAATTTCATTCAAAGATAATTTTTCAGGTGTAATCTCTCGAAATTCTTGAGTAATAAGATTAGGTTCACAGTCAACTAAGATAAGTAAATTACTTGAACGACTAATGGCAACCCTTAGGCTATCAATTATTTTTCTATTCCTGATGCCATAAATTGGGCTATTCTGACCTTTAGACTTTTTTAATCTTTTAAGAGAGTTAGTTATATTTAAGATGAATATAGTCTTTCTTTCTAAACCCTTAATTTCCAGCTCAGAATAAACAATTTTACTTTTATGAGTATTATTATAATTTAAGTCGATAACTGCACAGTCAGAAGGATAATTCTTTTCTAAGAAAATGAAAAGCTGATTTAAATCAAGCCTAAAATCTGAAATATCCCAAAGTATAACTTTCCCATAGTCTAAACTTTCATCGGCATTGGATTGTGACGGAGAAATGCTAGGTCTTAATTTTTTATTCAAAACATATTTACTATATAAATCGCAAGTCTCATTTAATAAATTGGCAATATTAACTGGGTTTCTATAATTATTGACGAATGGCCTTTTAGGGGGAGTATCTATACTCTCCCCTAGTCTACTTGTAAAAAGGTTTTGAGTATAATCCCAATGAAATCCACTAGGGCAAATAGTTTGTGATTCATCCCCAGCTAAAATAAATCTAAATGTAAATGGATTATCTTTATTCCGAATCAATTTGCCATATTCTAAAATTAATGCCATTTGTAATATTGTTAAGTCTTGAACTTCATCAACAATAATAATCTCAGCAGACTTACATAATGGTTCAAATTTATCTGTTTAAATTTTATTTAAATTTTCTCTAGCTTTAAATAAATCAGGAAATACTCTTGAAAACTCTTTTTCTCGAAATAAGTAAGATGCAATTTTATGAGCTATTTCTAAATCATAGTAATCAATACTTGTTTCTTGACGGATTTTAGAATAAGACTCAAAATCCAGGAAAGGTTCATTTCTTCCGGGTACTTCAATATCGCCTCGCATCCATGAGAATGGTAAACAAAGTCCATAGATATAAGCACGAATTTCTATCCATAATATTTCTAGCTTCCAGTTTCCAAACTTTCTTTTTTTAAGCTCTTGTCTACCCAAAGGACTATTTGAATATCTTTTTAAAGCTTCTTCAAATTTTTTTAAACTATACCTATTGACTTGGTTATAATATCCAATAAATTCGTTAAAAGTATATGCTTTTACTTTTTCTGATACGTCACTTTTTTGAAAAAAGAGATTAGCTTTATTTTTTAAGCCTTCAGTATAAGTAATATATAAAATTTGGCTGATATTTTTTTCACAAATGAATGCTAGCTGAGATGCTGCACACTCTAATGCTACTGTTTTTCCACTACCTGGATCGCCTTTAATAGCATCTAACTTATATTGATGTTGACGAAAAGCATCAAACTTAATTTCGTTGATAACATCGTTCTGTTCATCAAAACAAGGATCTAGTTCGGCTAGTTTTTGAAATTGGTAATCAGAGCTTTTTCCAGGATCTAATTCTGCTAAGTGGTCATGATGCCTAACAATTCTACAATAAAATTTTTTGACAAATTTAGCGCTTGACGAATCTAAAGCTTCAGATTCGTTAATAATATATTTTCCAGTTATCCACCATAAATAATACTTGCATCCCCGTAATTCAGTCCTAAACCAAGGATATTCAAGGCTAACTGTTGATTTTATTTTGGTTGTATTACCGCTAAGAATAAACTGTCTGAAAATCCAGTCTATTTTTGATCTATGCTCTCTATAATATCCTGACTGTAAAAGCTCATTATGAGCATAGACTTGAAAATTCAACTGGTTATCAATATCCATAATTATTTAGACTTTACCTATCAGAAAATTTAATTTTTTCTCAAAATTATAGAGCAATACTTTTTCCATTTTCTTAAAAAAAGACCGTCTACATTATTGTCAAATAAATTACTAACTAAAATTTCAGGAATATTTACCCTAAAACTCGTCTTTTGTAGATTTTCATAACCGAATTCTTGATATTCTCGAACTATTACAAAATTCTGATGATTATTAGTTTTATTCTGTAAAAAGTTAGAAATTTGCAATAATGAAACATACCTACGATCGATTATGAAAAATAAACTTTGACTGGGTGCAAGATCTAAAATACTATCTAAATTATCTTGTACTATGTTCTGCTGCCAAAGCTCATTAAGACAATTTTGGAAGACAATAATATTGCTTTCTTTAAAAATTCGAGAAAATTTATCAGGGGATCGAGGCTCACACAAGTCAATAGTATGCGGATGGATGTTAATGTAATGCTCTTGATTGTAGCGCCCGACTAAGTATTCTGTAATTTCTCTTGCACTCTGCCAGTGAGAAGTTTCTAGGTCAAATACATTTGTTTCAAGATTATGGTTATTCTCTGAATGCTGACTTAAAAAGTACAGAAAGCCGATTATCTCTGGACATGGACCAGAGCCTAAAAAAGAAATTTTAAAATCTGCGTTAAAGTTAAATTCTTGTTCGATTTGGCAAAAAATATCTGAGCAAATCTCAGCATATTGTGGATAGTAAGCTAGTAAATATGCGGCTTGAGTTTTTATATCTCGATAATCGGCCTGAACCCAGTCTTTCTTATAACTCTTTCTGAGATTTATAAGATTATCTTGAAGAGAGGATAAATATTCTTCAAATTTTTCTGTTTGACAATTATCAAAGAAGCGCGGTGAATATCTAATTGCTTCTAAAATTTCATCATAAATGTTTGGATACATAGTAATTAGTATATTGTTCTGAAAGTAAGGTTAACTCTTGGGGAAACTTTTTTCTTCGTCTTGGCAACTTGGTGAATCCAGTTATGCTGCGTGTTTCCTCCCATTATCAAAAGACTTCCATGCTGGAGCTCTAAGTCAATTTTATTTTTGGGATTACTTTTATGTTTTAAAGAAAACTTTCTAATTCCTCCAAAACTCACTGATGCAATAACAGGATTTAAACCTAACTCAGGTTCATCATCGCTATGCCAAGCCACTCCATCGCTACCATTTCGGTATAAATTCAGTAGCACACTATTAAAGGTATTTGCTACAACTGACTCAACTTTTAATTTAATAATTTTTAACACATCACTCCAAGGCTCTGGATGCTGTAAGATTCCAGAATATTTATAGTCTTTCCCTTCATCGCCATACCAAGCAGTCAAGCGTGGAATAGCCTGTTGTTTGCCAAAAATTTTAATATATTCTTGCTTCCAGTTAGTATTATTTAAAAGCTGATCTAAAAAAGCGTTACTTTCCTGAAGTTTAAAAAAATTTTGATAATATAAAACTTCCCCATCAGAGCTAATAATTTTCTCTGGATTAGAATCTGATGATTTTATTGGGTCTAAATTATTCCAAATATTAAGCTGCTGACCATTCATTTTTTTATCTCTAGGTTTATGTATTGAATGAATTTTTAAGACTTTATCCTATTCATCTGAAAAATCAGAATTTAATCCGAGTTCTTGTAGGGCATTCTTGATTTCATTAGTAGTTTGTTCTGAGATATCACCCGCCAAAGATAGATTGATGCTGATATCCATCTGAATTTTTTCATTGGTGGCGAACTTACTCAAAATTTTGAGGTAAAACTGAGACCATTTTTGAGGGTTTAAGCTTCCCTGCCACTTTAAGTGGTCAGTTATTGGGGGTGGAGGAGGAGGGGGAATTACCGGAGCATCACTAGATAGAATATTTAATGTCGTTGAAGTTTGAATATTATTCACCTCGGCGACAACTGTATAGGAGCCCGGTTTTTCTCCTGCAACCAAGACACCATTATTTTTAATAACGGCTCCTTCCGCTTCCCAATGGATGTCATCAAGTTGCACTGTCCCGCCATATTGATCACGACCTTCCACTTTAAGGAGGACTGTTTCACCAGGCTTAAGCTGGATATCTCGCTGATTGAGCACTAATTGCTCCAGAACCGGGGGTTTGGTGATTTTTTGCTGGTATAGTGCTGCTTTTTCGGCTTTGATCAACACCACATCATCGGAAATTTCGATATCTAGTGGGGAAATATTATCCTGAAAAATAAAGGGTTCATATTGGTCATTGCCAGACCTACCACAGTAAGCGAATTTTCCTTCTTTGATGCCACGGGCGATCGCCTGTTTCACGGCATCACTGGAAAGTAAACGGGGAAATATGGGAGAAGCAAAGAAAGCATCATGGATGGATTTGGTACTCCACTCCGAGAAGGCAATTGACCAATTACGGACGAGGAAGTTAGGGCTGACTGCATCTGTAACAATATCTTCGCTGCGCAAACGGTTCAGAATGAATTTGACGAGGGAATCGGCGGCACTGGAGGTAATCAGACCCAAGTCTAAGATTTTAATTTCGTTATTGCGATCTAGGAGGGCTAAACGTTTATAGGATCGCCAAACGGCTTCCCGTAGATCTCTTTGGGATTTTTGGAGATTGATGCTGAGTTGTTTATGTTGCTCTTCGTCTAACTTAGTTTGTTCATCGCGGATATCTTCCCAAGCCAGTAATTTTCGGGCTTCTTCCCTGAGAGAATCGTCGTTCTCCGCCAAGGAAAATAAAAGAGCACTTTTATAGGTGCGGGCGGATAAACCAGCTTCTCGAACCAGGGTTTCAATGAATTTTCGGGTATGGTCTAGGTCTTGATAGGTATAGTCAATGTCTAAAACTGCCAGGGTCAAAGCAGCTTGGTTGGGTAGATTACTGGGAGTGGTAGGAAAAGGAATAATTTGTAAGCCTTGTCCAGCGGGGAAAACTTTTCTGATTTCTTCCTGTAATCGTTGATGAATGCGATCGCCGGAAATATTGGCGCGACGATCTGCAAGGAGTTTATTGAGATTTGGGTAAATGTTGAACCGATAGCGGGTTTGGTTCACGGTGAGGTAATAGCACTCACTGCGCAACGCTTCGAGGACAGTCTCGACATTGGCAATGTCTAGAGCAGGTTCGGCAACGGCTAAGCGAATTTCTGGGGTTGTCGCTTCAGCATTGGATTGCCCGCCATTGGATTCAAAGAAAATGGTGGTGGCAACTTTACGGTGAAGACGAGCTTTTTTGATACTAGCATCGGCTTCATGGTCTAGCCGAAGGGCATGGGCATCGTTTTTACCGCAAATATCAGTGGTAACCGCGCCTTCAAGTTTATCTGTGCCGAGTTGATCAAAGGCAGCAGCACGGAATAATGGGTCATCGAGAGGAGCTGTCCCTAGACCAATTAACGGATCACGATGATTGCCCTGATAACCTTCTTGATAAGCTTTGGAAACCCAGGCAGCGAGTAACCGTAAAATTCCTCTCGTTCTCTGGAAACGTGGTAGAGCTTGCCATTTCCGTTCAAATACAGAAAAAACACTGGGATGGAAAGGATAGGTAGCTTTGAAGGCTTCTTTAGCGTTATCGACCGGAAACCAACTGGGAATTTGTTGACGGTGGTTCAACATCCAATCGGCGTAATCATGGCAAGTATTGATCGCATCCTTGGGTAACATGATGCGGCCATCGGCAGTGAGAGCATCAGGATTCCATTCAAAGAGCCGACGACGGATAATTTCGGAGGTTTCGGACTCGGCAGAAATCATGATTGCCTTACCGAGACGATCCAACATTTTCTTGTAGCGTTGCTCGTCGGCTTCGTCTGGGGGAGTGTATTCCAGTTCTGAAGCGGGAATAGAAACGACTAGAACAAGATTATCTGAGCCTCGGGCAACTTCGGAGAGGGATTGGACAAAATTGTAGAGCTGGTTGTTATAACCTTTTTTACGGTAGGTAGAGACATAGTTGATAATCTCATCCATCAAAATCAGATTTGGTTTATCTTTGGGCAGCAGAGCCCGAATAACATCGCCTTTGGGTTCGATAAAGTCGGCTTCGTGTTCTGCCAAGATTTTTAATGCCGCTTCGCCGCCAAGTTGATAGGCGATTTCCCCCCATGGGGTTCTACGTTTGGGTGTACCGTCATCGCCGCCGCGCCCGGTGGTAGAGTCGAACTCTGTACCAACAAAAACGGCAACGTTGGCTGCGGGAACAGTATTTAAACCAGCGGCTTGCAAGATTTTGTTTACCCCAGTCCATTTATTAGCTCTGGAACCGTTATTGGCCAGGTGATAGAGGGTCGCGAGGGAGTGAGTTTTGCCGCCGCCAAACTGAGTAGAAAGATTAAAAATGGCGTTGGTGCCTGTAGTTTCTCCGGCGAGGCGACGCAGTACTTGGGCAGAGAGTTCGGTCAGATATTTGGTGAGATAGGTGCGATCAAAAAAGCGATCGCCTTGGATATAGTCTGCTGGGGCAGTACCTCTTCTGACGTCATCTAGATGAACGGCAAACTCAGAGGCATCTAGGGGTTTCCCTTCCCGGAGATCTGCTCTGGGAACTAAGCCATCGATTCTGTACCAAGGTTTGAGGGTTGCCATAATCCGAGATTTTTTTAGAACGGTGAAGAGGAGTTAAAAGTTTTGTGTTTAAGTGATTTGTTAAAGATTTTCGAGGATGAGAATCAGATTTTGTTTTTTCCTCACAGGCTCACCCCTTCCTGGCGCACGTTACGGGTAAAGGCATTATTGGTATTTTGCCAGGTGTCGAGGTTCATCAGAAAGCAACTGATTACGGTGTCATATTGAAGACAGAGATCGGCAATGAATTGGCTATTTTTTTTGTTTTCTTGATAAGCATCAAATTGATTTTTGAGCAGTACCAAAATATCAATATCGGAATCAGGGGCAGCATCGCCACGGGCTTGGGAACCGAAGAGAATGACTTTGGCGAGGTTGTCCTGGTAGTTTTTTTGGAAGTGGTCGCGGAGTTGTTGGAGGATGTGGGAGAGGTTCGGATTAGGGGCGGTGAGGGTTGGATTCATGGTTTTATTGGGGGTTGTGTTGCGTCTTGGAATGTTGCGGAGACATTAAAAACCTAAGCCTTTTTTCTTTGCGAGTACGCCATCTACCCAGCGTTTTTCGTCTGTGCCAGTGGGATAGAGGGCTGATAATGACTGGGCTAATGTCCAGAATTTTTGGTCTTGTCCAATGCCGTCATCAACGATAAATCGTTTGAGGGCTTCGCTACGTCCGGCGGCAAAGAGCAGCATGGATTGGTGGATGCGGTCGAGAACGGTCTTGCCGACTTGGGTAACGGTAATTTCTGTGGTTCCCTGTTGTTCTGTGACTTGTTCGATCACTTCGCCAAAATCGAGGCTGAGTTGTTTACTCCTAGATCTGGATCGTCTGGGGAGTGGGTCTTGGATGCCTTCTTTGCCAAAGAGATAAGTAGCTCGGTTGGAAACAGGCAGTAGGGTGGCATTACTACCACTGATTTGAACCAGACTGGTGAGTTTTTCGAGGTATGCGCCTAAGCCCTGGGCAATTTTCCGAGCGGCATCATATTCGAGGGTGTAGCCGGAAGATTTGATCACTTTGCCGTCGTCATCGGTTTCGGTTTCGGTGGTGGGGTCGGTGGTGAGTGTCCAGAGCCACATGGCGGTTAGGCGGGCATCTTCTTCGAGGTCGGTGGCAGTGGCATTGTCGAAAATCATGCTGAGGGCTTCTTTGGAAACGGTCGCCCACACATATTCTAGGTATTCTCTGAGGGTGACTTCTTCGCCGTTGGCTCGTTCGACGCTGGCATAGCGGGAATAGATTTCGAGGGCTGGCCCCAAACAGGCAAAGATGGCATCGGCTCCGACGACTCCTTCACTGGCTAAACGGGGCATCCATTCATGGATTCGTTGGGGGAGTTCGCCGAGGATTTCTCGCCAATCGCCGATTTCGTTACTGATGCGGGGACGACAAACCAGATGAACCGATGAGGCTAAAGCAGCAGAGTTCATTGCTCGTAAACGGGAACCCATTTCCGTGTCAATCGGCCAGGATCCGGTGATTGTCCAACCCGCTTCGATCATGGCATTTAATTGGGCTTCCCAACCGGATGTAGACTTATGGGCAAAAACAATTACGCCAATACCAGTCGGGGACAGGTAACGATAACCTTCTGCCATTGCTTGACCCATTGTTTTTTCAAAATAGGCTTTATCTTTACCTTTAACTTCATCAACAATACATTCATCATCTTTGGGGGTTAGCAATGTCTGAAAATTGGCAGTTAAGGTTTTGTTTAAAGTTCTTTTTAGCCAAACATAAAAAAAGTCTGACAAATCTGCATAAGGAACAGCATCATAGTAGGGAGGGTCAGAAATAAATGCTTGAGCAAAATCATCTGGCAAGGAATGGGAAGCAGCATTAATTTTTTGAGTTTGAGCAACAATATCAAGTATTAAATTAGCCTGACATACATCTAAAACCCAATTGATTGCACCATCTAAACCACCAGTTGATCCAGAAAAGGAGTTAGCTTCAGCAATATCCCAAACCATCGGAATAGCTTGCCTAGCAAATAAACCTTCAATATTTTCACGTCCAGTATGCCACCTAGATAAAGCGGTTAAAGTATTGGCTTGTCTATCAATTGCTAAACTTAAACAACTTTGAACAGCGATCGCCAAACCTTGATCATCTTCACTAGCTAACTTTTCCCCAACTTCTTGCACCAATCTCACCAAAGTTGTTAACGCTAAAGATTGCCGGAAAGTGAATAAATCACCCCATTCTTCCATGCCATAAAGTTGAACACGAAAGCCTAACGCTCCTTGCGGTGGTAAAGGCTCTTCAGGAACTAAACTTAACTCTCCTTGATGTTCTTTTTTTCGCTTTTCCAACTCCACCTTTGCCCGTTTAATAGCAGCTAAATCCTGCTCATTTGGCAACCGATAAAACCGACCTTTCTCACTCGCTTTCGTTGTCACCACACAAAACAACCGCGCATCATCCGCCCCACCTTTCCTCGGTTTAAGCTGGGATCTCACCGAAGCCACTGGAGTAGTAAAGCCCGTCACCGGACAAGTCGCCGAACCCCTTGTTACCGTGCCATCTTCCACTTCCTTCGCCTTCTGCGGTTCAAAAATCTCTAATAAAGGTCGCCGCACCGTCCGCGTTATCCCATCCGCGTAAGTAATCTCCACCGTTTCCGTTAGTACCTGCCCTTGATTATCTCGTACCCACCGCAATGCTCTTAATCTTTTTGGCTTTTTCCCTAACCAGAGCGATCGCATTAACGGCACTTCTACCGGAATCCCCGACCCATCATCCGGAGCCTCAGAAATAATCGTCCTCGCCCAAAGATAGGCAATGGGAGTCGAACCGTCCTCATCCTGCGGGTAAAACTCCCCTAACTCCTTTTCCGCCTCTTCCTTAATCCACTGCCCCCACTTCCGCACCTCATCCGCCAGAGTTTGCCCATACTTCGGGATATATTCCAACACCACCTTATTGAGGAGAACCGCCACCGGATTCAGATCCGACGCAAAGGCATCCGCCCCAACCCTGAGAGCCTCCAACGGGATCGCCCCACCACCAGCAAAGGGATCAACCACCAGCGGACGAGTTCCCGGTACACCGCCCAAAGCCTCATGGGCAGCCACCGTTAAAGCCCGACTCGTTTCCAGATAATCTGGCTGAGTGCTATTGTCCCAGTTCGCAAAATCCGCAATAAAATCCAGTAGCCGATAACGCAAAACATTCCGATGCTCCGGTTTCGCCATATCCAAAGCATTTTCCGGCTTCGCTAAGACCTGCCACTTTTCCCAAGTCTCCGTAGAACAACCATTCGCCAGATCCTTATCCGTTGCCGCCTTCTTCGCAAAAGCAGTGATAAGTGCCGCAGCCCGCTCCCGAAACTCATCAGGACAGAGAGGATCAACCGGGTCAATCCATAACGCCGCACAGGTCACCGCGCCCACCAAATATGGAGCGTAGAAATATGACCATGACGAATCGATTTTTCCCGCCGCGCATGGGCAGAAATTTTCTTGATCGGCAGGTCAACTTCAATGAGGCGTTTTGGGTAGGTCGGCATCGTTAGAGATTTTTAATAGTTAAAGATGAGTTAAAAAATTCCACTCATCAAACCAAGTAGAGCGATCCACAAGACTAAGTAGTGCAATAAAATCTTGCTCAATATCGAACTGTATATTTTGAGCGCTAATTACTTGATTAATAATTGCTTGAACATCATCTTTCTTAGCGTATTTATAAAACTCTTGTGTCGTCAAGATGCGATTAAAATAGTTACGATAAACAGTCGATAACTGAACATTATTTTCTGGGATTGATTTATCATTTCTCCCTAACATCTCATCACTCTTAAGTTTATCTCGCACAGCATTGGCACATCGATAAACCACTTGTTCTATCGCCCCATCATCATTGAAAAATTGCTGTAGCTTAGGAGTCATGTGATTAAGATATGCTTGCTGTAAAGCTTGAGTGAGAGAAATTGAGTCTATTGAAACCTGTTGATCACTCAACCACAAAGATAGCAACTTACCAAACTTATCAAAATCTGTCAGCAAAGTAGATTCAAACGTATAAGAGTTAGGAATATAAGTTGGTAGCTCAAACCTATTATTGAGATTATTTAGGATTTGATTTTTGTGGTCATCACTCAGGAAATCCCTATCGAAAATTAACGCGGATTTTTGCCAGAGGGTTTGTTGGTTTTTAATTAATTTAAAGATTTTTTTATAACTTGGTAAATCCTTAAAAAGGCTAGTGACTCCACCCAACACCCAGAAAGAATATTTTTTTGTATTTACACCAATCGTATTCTTTTGCAGGAGAGTGTAAATTGCCTTAGCATCATCCTGACCTTCAACAAAAATAATCTTATCCGCTTCAATCGCATTAACAAAATCCAAGCCGTTACTATTGCCCAAAGAACTAATCACAGGATTTAAAGCTGAAGGATAAATACCTTTAAAGTGGGAGTCGACAAAAAGTTCCTGTTGAGATAAAGGATTATATTCATACTGGGGTCTATTTTCCAGATGAAATAACTGATGTAATGGCACTTGCCGAATCAAACTTTCATTATGAGTTGTCAAGAAAATTTGGGTCGTCTCAGAAAACCTTAAGAGTGTGTTGATTAGTCGTTTTTGAATATCACGGTGAATATGGCTATCTGGTTCATCAAAAAGCGTTAAATTTAGATCATTCTGTTCCCCAGGTGAATATAAATTTAATAGAATTACAATAATCTGTAATGTCCCACTGCCCAATAAGGAAATATCTTTTTCCACATCGCGATTATCAATTTTGTAATTAATAATTACCTTAATATCATTTCGGAAATTGCTCGAAGTGAAGAAGTTGATTTCCGTGCTGGAACTATCAAAAAGAATATAGGACAGATCACGCTTAAATCTTTCATATAGTTGAGGGTCAGCCTGATCACTATGAAGCGTATAAAGACGATTACGGATAACTTCCACTGACTCTCGTTTTTGAATCGACTCACGCACTTGGGGAGTGGTCAAAAATCTTTCATCAGCTCTAATCGCAGCAACAGGAGAAGCAAAAGAACAGGCGATCACTTTAGGGAAGTTACGAAATATTTGATTAAACTGGACAAAATCAAAGTTTTGGCGGTTTAAAAACTCTAGCTTATAGCTGTTTCCGTGGGAATTGGCAATAGAGAAACCAATAGAAAATGTATGGCGTACTTCTGAATTATCTTGCTTAAATTCAAAGGCTAAAATTAGCTCTATTTTTTGAGTTGTGTCACATTGAAAAAATAAGTCATTAATACTAGAACTACGGACTGTTTTAATATCCGTATAGAGTATGTATTGATTATTTTTAAAAACATAATCTCCCGCTTGCCATTTACCAGAAGCAGAACGACTAGCTTGATAAATCAAAACATTAAAACACTCATGCCAAAGGGCGATCGCCTCAAGTAGATTTGTTTTTCCCGCATTGTTAACCCCAGTAAAAACATTAAAATCTGGATCAAGATTTACAGTCACATCCTGAAAAGACTTAAAATTTTTAATCTGAATTTTGCTAATCTTGATCACAATTTATTCTCCCTTTGCTTCCATAATCAAATCAGAGTTGACTTGGTAGTGTTCAACACTCATGATCGCTTCCCAACCCAGAGTACGCGGATCACGAATCGGATAAACTTCCGGTTGGGTTGCACAGTTGAAAACCACATATAACCAATAATCCCGCTTTAATCGTTTTGCCGTGCGGTACTCATTCCGACTTAAGGCCACAGCCCCCACACCTGCCCGACCTTTGACCTCAATAAAACGCACATCAGTAGCAGTATAGGGGTCTTCGGGGTGCGGTTTGCGAGAGATTAAGTCGAACCCTCGATTCTGGGACTCCACACTCTCTACTTGATAACCTTGGGCTTCCTCATGGGCGATCACAGCTTCTACCGCAATCCGTTCGATTTCAGCATCACTAACCATCATCGCCATGGTGGGGGAATCCCGCTCTGGGTGAGGTAAGACCCATGCCCGACCATAATGATGAATCCCGCCGATCACACAATTAATCTCCTGATTGAGTTGTTCCGTGCGAGTTTCCAGACGGTCATTGAGATCATCCAGACGATCCTCAAATTGCTTAATCCGACCATCTAAACCTTGCTCCTCCGACCCAGAGGCTTTCTGATCCATCAATTCAATAAACTGACATTGAACCTTATCAATAATGGTATTCAGACTAATTTTCATGTGAGCCTGAATCTTCTCGATGGTATGCCGACGCTCTTCTTGAACCTCATTTAAAAATGGCTCCAAAGCTTCCTCATAGAGATGGGTCTCCACCGATGCCAACGACGGCAAACAACTAGCATCCGGTGGGGTGGTCTCTAGAGGGGCGATCGCCAAATCAAGGAAAACCTCTGGCTGCCTTACTGACATCTCACCAGAAAGACGGGTCTCCACCACAAATAATTTTTTATGGAGTACATTACTGCGTCCATCCCGGACTTCTGCCACGAATACATCAAGACAAGAAGGCTCATGACGATTGAGGTCATAAAAGATTGCTCCTCGTTTCAAATCCGCTTGGGTACTCTCTAATACCGAGAACCTGACCGCTTCAAATAATGGATGCCCCGGTGTCACCCATTCCAAAGTTGCATCTTCTTTCAGCAGATTTTTATCAAAAACAATATTTTTGTACTCTCTACCGAGCTTGCCATAATCTCTTTCGAGGCGATCGCCAATTTGCATCAGAGTTCTAGGTAAACGCCCAACTCGGTATTCGTGGCTATGTTTACGCACCAGCTTCGGAGTCAAACTCGCTTCCGTCGCTGCATCCACAAAAAAATCTTCAATACTCTCCGGCGTTAGCTTTTTCTCCTTTGCATCAACAGTTTTATCCAGTAGCTTCGATAAATCCAGTTCCCGCTTAGCTAAGCCTTCGAGGGTAGAATTCGTGATTTCCTGAAAATGCTGTAAATCAACCTGCTCAACAATTCGAGCCTTGATCACATCCTCAGTTAAATTTCGAGAATACATATCCCGCACCATTCGTTCCAAATGATTGGATGGGAATAAATCACCTAAAACGTTGAAAACTTTACCTGTTTGTTCTGGATCTAAATCAGATTCAATTGCGCTGATCCGTTCAAATAACTTACTGAGAACACGACCTTCACGAGTATTTGTTGACACAAAATTGAGAATTAGGCAATCTTTTTCTTGACCATAGCGATGAATCCGCCCCATCCTTTGCTCTAATCTGACTGGATTCCATGGAATATCATAATTAACCATTAGCCAGCAGAACTGGAGATTAATACCCTCCCCTGCCGCTTCCGTCGCAATCAGCACTTGACAGGACTCCCGAAATTCTCGTTCCGCAAAAATTCGGGTATTGGGAGTATTGCGATCGCCGATCTTCATGCCCCCATGAATTTGCGTGACTGATAAGCCCCAATCCCTAAGCTTTAGAACCAAGTAATCTAATGTATCCTTATGCTCGGTGAAAATCAGTAGCCGCATTTTTGGATCATCAAATAACCTGTATTTATTGATAACCTCCTTAAGCTTGACTAACTTAGACTCTACTTCACCCGTTTCAAGCTCCAAAGCCATTCTAATCAGCTTAGTCAATTCCACAATTTCATCACGTAAATCTTGTGGGTCAATAGAAGCAACAACATTCTCCAAATTAGTCAGGATATTTTGCTGTTCTTGCTCTGTTAAATCATCAAAATCATCAGGTAATTTACTATTAATTTTTTGTTGACGATAAGCCTCTGGATCTTCCAAAATCTTTTCACGTCTATCTTTCATCCGCTCTAGGCTACGTCGTACAGCAAACATACTTGAAGCAAAACGCCTCTGCAACATCGCCATTGTGAAGCCTAACGCTCGACCTCGAACAGAATCATCTTGAGAAGCCTTAATCGACTGGTCTTCTACATACCGAGTTAGTTCATGGTAAAAATCTGCTTCTTCATCATCAATTGTGAAATCAATCGTTTTTACTTCCCGCTTTGTAAATAATTTAGTTACCTGACCAGTTTCAGGATCGGGAAAAGTCACAAGGGATTCTTTTGTTCGACGGAGATAAAATGGCGCAGCATTATCTTCCATTGCTTTATGCAGACTTTTTACATCTCCATAAACATCCTTATCTAATAACTCCAAAAATAAACAAAAATTATCTGGATCTCCCTTATGGGGAGTCGCTGTCATCAATAAGTAATGGTCAGTTAATTTAGATAATTCTTCCCCAAGCTTGTACGCTAAAGTCTTTTTCTTTTCACTATAAGCACTCATTTTATGGGCTTCATCGACAATAATTAAATCCCAATTAGCCCTAAGCAAACTTTCTCGTGCATCTTCAATCCTTGAAACCCAAGATACAGAAGTCACAACTTGATTTTTTTCTTGCCATGGATTTTGACCATAGTTTGCCCTCAAGGTATCGCCCCTAAGAACTTCAAAATCTTCCCTAAACTTATCCTTCATCTCTCGCTGCCACTGGAATGTTAAGTTGGCAGGAGCAACGATGAGAACCCTTTGGGCTAGACCTCTAATCTTCAATTCCTTGAGTAGCAGACCCGCCATGATCGTTTTTCCCGCACCAGGGTCATCAGCCAATAGAAACCGAATTCTGCCAGACTTCAAAAAATAGTCATAGACCGCTTCTAACTGGTGAGGAAGCGGATCAACACGGGCGATCGCCAGCGAAAAATAGGGATCATATTCATACGCCAATCCCCAGCGGAGGGCATCAACAGCTAAACGAAAACGACGCGGATCTGCATCAAAGCTCTCTGCTTGCTTAATAAAAGCCAATTGTTCAATCTGTGCCGCATTTAAAATCTGGTCATAAAAACGATTCGTCTCTAAGCCAACAGCTTGTACCTTCAGAGAAGACCCCATCGGACTAGAACTAATGACCCTGACTACTTCTGGGTACAAAGAACTTTTGATCAGAACATTTGGCTTTAACACACTCGTAATCCTTGCAATACAATACTCTAAGCCTGATTTCCAACAATTACTGAAGGGAAGAATTAGCTGAAATCAAGAAATTGAAAGCAAGGATACTGAAATCTAACAGAGTACTTTATTAATGCTGGCATAGGTGGTCGGTTTCCAGTGATTTTTCCCATGCTAAGAAGAAACAACCATCACCTACAACTAGAATCACGAAAATGTAACATTTTCTGGCAAATTCTCTCGAATATGAGTTTTGTGAGCTTTTTTACTGCTGTGTAGCATCGCCAAATATCTACCATAGGCATAAAATAGAGTTGTCACCCGAAAACTTTGGTCGGTTTTCCATGGGTGACTATTTTTTTGGAGAAACACAACGGCGATCGCCTTCCTTCAAACCCTTACAGAGCAATGATCTCCAGCGATAAAATGAATTTAAAAGTAGACAAAAAATGACTTAAGCTTACAATAACTTGTAGCTATTTACAGTGAAACCTATATACAGCAATGCTTTCAGGGATTTTAGTAAGCTTACGATAATACGCTTTAAAGCACGCTTCACCGCCTAAAATTTTATATGCGATTATTCACTTCATCAATGCTTTTTTCTCATTGGAGATGACGAATAGGCGCATCGCAAAGCGGATTTCTTCGAGATCGCCTATCACCATCATTTTTGTAAACCAAAATTCAGGCCACTCCACTGCTCTACTTCATAGACAGTGGTTTTACCCAGGCGAAAGTCCGTGCCGAATGGAGTGTCCTGGGGAAAGAGATAGACTTCAGTCTTGCCGTTGTATTGGATGATACGCCAGAAGTAATCAGGAATATCGTTCGGTTCGTCAGCATTGATCAGGCTGAGGGGTTGGTTGTCGTAGGCGGTTCCCACAATCACATAAACCTCACCGTATTGCTTGACGAGATCTCGTTCATATTCTTCGAGTTCTTTCCAAGCGCCCCGGTTCAGGCTAGCTTTCTGGGGGACGATATTGCTGAGATAGTTCACTTGTTGCCAGTTCTTGCCTCGAAATGAAGCGAGAGGAGCTAGGTGGCCTCGGTCATAGTTGCCCCATTTATAAGCTCCCCGGAAGTCTTCGGGTTCTAAAGTCTGGTCGCGGGCGATCGCCGGATCAGCTTCCCACTCCCGGTCTTGCTCTGAACTGCCTGTAATAGTGGCTTGGTCTAAACGGAAGGCGACCCAATCAGCGAACTTAGTATCGTCGTTGGAGCTGAGGCAATAAATACCCCGCACAATTAAATCATTAGTGGCTGGGGTTCCGGTGGGTAAACCATTGGGGAGATGGATGGGGCAAGGGTTATTGCTGGCAATCGCCGCTTGGGGGGGAGCTGCACCCTGGGAGTCTGTCGGTTGGGATTGAGTTGGAGTAGAGTTTTGCGCCTCATTGGGTTCCGTGGGGGGTTCGTAATTTTGTGCGCCAAAAAAGACTAGGCCGATGCCAATCAATAAAGGGATAGCTCGGATGGGATGCTTGATGATTGATTTGGCTAAGGCGATCGCCCACTTGATGTCTCTCATGGATGCTGTAATATTGACTCTCTCCATTATCTAGGGAGACTGCCAAAAAAAAGGGGGCGAAGCCCCCAGCAGAACAACTAGCGAGAAACAGGAACCGAAACGACCCAGACCAGCCCAGAGACAGAGCAGACCCCGGGACGCACCCAGACCGGAACACCCACCAAGCGGGAAGCCCGGAACCCGAACCGAGCCGCAGCACCAGGGGAAGCGAACTCAGCCCAGACCACCGAGCCAGAGAAAGCCCGGAGCGAGCCGCGCACCGACCAACCGACACAGCCGCAGGACAAGGCAAGGCCAGAAACACGGCGGAACGGAACCAGAGCACGGGAACCAGAACGACCGACAGAAAAAGAACGACGAATCACGGCAAAAACCTCAGCAACGAAAGGACGAAAAAGAAAAGGGGGCGAACCCCCAGGAAAAAACTAGACAAGAACACCAGAGCGACGGAGCCGACCGACCCGGGCAGCAAGAGCACCACCGGAGAGAGGACGACCAGACCGGGAAAGCAGCAAGCAGCAGGACGACGGAACGACAGCAGCACGCACCGCCAAGGAACAAGCAGGAGCAGCAGCAGGACGAGACACCGCTGGGGGAACCGGAGCCGAGCCAGCAGAACCGGAACGACGGCTCGACTGAGCTCGCCGAGGTCCAAAGACAACGAGAAACAAGACAGAAACGAGAAACCAACAGAGCAAAAACACGGGCAAAACCCCCAAAAAAACAACAACGCGGCCACACCGCAAGGGTTTTTCTGCCCCGCTCAGTAACCTGTGGCAATTCAGTAACGACCAGCGGAAAGCCCGGAGTGCGCGAGGAAAATGCACCCTGGCCGCGCGGAAAGTAAGCTCGCCAAATTACCAGTAACGGTGCCTCTGGAAGTCGCGCATTAGGCCAGACCGAAATCAATATCAGCGCCGCAGCTCGGTATAGGCTTTGTAGCGGGTATTTGGCGGGGAAAATAGAAAACCTGTGTGGCCTCAATAACCTGTGGCGAGGCAGTGAACCTTTCGGGAATATGCAAGTTTGCCAATATAAAGCCCCCTTGGGGGCACGTGCCCTTCGCGGCGTAGAGCGATGCGTTTATAAACCGCGCTTTGCGCACGATATTTTAAGGACTAGGGAAAAAATGAAAAATCCTTGGGCTGTTGGATACCCAAGGAAGTCTGTCAGTGTTTTTGTTCTACTGTTTATCTTCGCAGATGTCGTTAATCGTCATGGTTAATTTCTCTTTTTCTGCGGTTAGCTGGGCCAAACGATTTTGAAAGTTGAGATATTCGGCAGGGCTGCCCTGACCCCGCTGGAAGTAGATTTCAAAAAGTTGAAGGCGTTTTTGCTCGGCGGTGAGTTCGGTTTCAAGTTGGGCCAGTTGATCAAGGTCGGCTTGGATTTGGTCGGCGATCGCCTGTCTTCTCATCTCAGTTCTGATATCGGCTTCGACTAGATTGAAGCGACTGGCATCGGCCTGGGCTTCGGTAGTGCGGATTTGTAACTCGGCCCGTTGGCGATCGCCACCCCCAAAAAGATTTTGCAGAATACCGATGGGATTAGGATTTAACCAAGTTGTCCAGCGGCGATCGCGTTGGTAGTCAGCAGAGGCTTCAAGGTTCTCTAAACGAGATGCTTCAACATTTTTAGCCTGGGTAATGAGTTGTAAATCGGGGTCATTCTCGATCTGGCATTGGGTCAGGGTCGCCAAGTCGTAGGGTGATTTCGGCGTTGATTGTGCCTTCACTCTGCTCCAGCCACCTAATGCGGCGCACAGTACCAGGGTAAGGGCTACGGATGGTAGAGACTTGGGCAAGGCGACTTTCCACATCGGCGAGTTTGGTATTGAGGTCACTGAGTTGATAGGCACGGCTGCGCTGTTGGTTCTCGAACTCCTGTAATTGCTGCTGGTAGGCAAGGGCGTTGGCATTGGCTCTTTCGATGCGTTCGGTGATCGCCAGGGAGGAGAGATATTCTTGGTGCTGCCGCTGGGCCTGGGCATCCTTGAGGGCGGCGATCACCTTGTTGAGTTCTAATTCGGCGGTCTGTTGGTCAATCTTAAGGGTTTCGAGTTTGGCTTTCTCGTGGGTGACTAGCAGTGGCTCATTGAGCTGGGCAATTTCTTCAATGAGGGATTTCTGGTCGGCGATCGCCAATTTGGCTAATTCTAATTTGGTGGTGGCCTGGGCGATATTGGCTTTGTGGATTTCGTAGCTCACTGGAGGCAGTTCCGGGGTCATGGGAACAGCACGGGGGGCCAAAGGTGGTGTGACTTTAAGGGTTTCGAGGCGGGCGATCGCCAATTCTAATCTTTGTTTTTCCATCAAAAGGCGATCTCGCTCCTGGGGGCGATCGGCAATGACCTGGTTAATTTTCACGGTGTTCCCTTCTTTGACCTTGAGATCGTCCAGTTCAGTGAGTTTAACCTTGAAAGTATAACGACTGGGGCTATTGCTGACTTCTTCTACGGGTTCAACTTCCCTTTCTTCCTGTTGGGCGATGGAACCGAGGGGCAACAAAAAGGCACCAAAACTCATAAGAATCACTATCACCGAAAACAGATAGCGGACGGGTTCACTGGGTTTGAGTTTTTGTATGGCAAAATTTAGCATTGTTTTTGGTGTAAGACAAAAATTTCTTTAAGGGAACCTCGAAAAATTCAAAGTTTCGCTAGATCGACAACATATCCTCGTTGTTTCAAGCTAAAAAATCGTCAAAAAAGCAATTAATTGAGATTCCCATAAGAGAAAGTACCTTCAAGTTTTTTCAGGGTAAAAATACCCAAGCGGTGATTACTGTTAATTATTGGAAGTCTGGCTCGCAATACTATTCTGATAAAGTCAGGTTCTCATAGTACAAGCTGCAGTATAACTCTTAGTACAGATGTTATCACGATAAAAAACCTCTACAGAGTCTTTCCCTTGGTGACGAGCTAAAATTTATAGAAGTTATTTAAACTGTTTTTGTAAACTTCTATGTTTTGTGAGTCTAGTCTCCTGGAAATCCTACTTACTATGTAATAGCTTTGTATATTTTCAACTGGACTAAAAACTGTAAGGATTAGCTTCTAATTTTTAATGTGTCTACAGTTAATAAGCTATCTATTAATACCACTTCTCGTTCAAAGATTCGTGTTGGAGCCGCAGGTTTACACCTATTCAATAGAGTTACTGGGATGAATCTCTTAGTAGATGAAATCAGGTTACCTCCAAGTATGTGGTCAGCCGCTCCGCGCCAAGTATCGATTGCATTAACGAATGCTTGTGATCTTGGATGTCCTCATTGCTATGCACCAAAAAATCCCGCTGTGCTAAATTTTGAGCGGTTAATGAGCTGGTTAAGCGATTTAGATGTTAATGGTTGCATTGGTGTGGGCTTCGGAGGCGGAGAGCCGACTTTATATCCTCGACTCGTAGAACTCTGCTCCTACGCAACTGAAAAAACGGGTTTGGCTGTTACTATGACCACTCATGCCCATCATCTCAGCGATCGCCTTCTTCAGGATCTATCAGGAAATGTGAATTTCATCAGAGTGAGTATGGATGGGGTTGAAGCCACCTACGAATCTCTCAGAGGAAGACCTTTTTCGACCTTGATTCAACGTATCAAGGCACTTAGTCAACGTTTTCCATTTGGCATCAACTTTGTGGTTAACTCAAAAACCATTGATGACCTTGATAAAGCTATTGATCTCGCGGAAGAATTCGGTTGCTCTGAATTCTTACTTTTGCCTCAAGAAGCCACCCTAACAACTGGCGGGATTGATAGCGAAACTTGTAGAGTATTGCAAGAATGGGTGGCTAACTACCGTGGATGTATTCCCCTTGCAGTTAGCGAGAGTGGTGCTGATGGACTTCCGACCTGTAATCCCCTTATTGCGGAAACAGGATTAGAGGCTTTTGCCCACATAGACGCTTCAGGAATTTTGAAACCAACCTCATACAGTACTGACGGTGTTCAGATTCTTGACGATGGACTGATGTTAGCACTTCATAAGCTAGCTAGAAATAATCAGGAGATAAATGTATGAAAATTTGGCATAGCTACGGGTCTGAACACTCAATGAACTTAGTGATGATTGGTCAGTTTAAGAGCGTTGATGACGCGAGAAAAACCAAACAAATAATTGATCAGCTTACTGAAAAGCTTGCTGAAAAAATAGAGGTTGGTAGAACTCAAAATCGATTTGAAGATGAAGTTTTGGCTCTTTTAGAGGATGCAAATATCTATACTCTTAGTCCTCTTGAACTTGAGCAGTTTTTGTATGACGTAAGCACTCGAATAGAAGAAGATAAACTGATTCTAACTACTGATGAATCAGAAGTTTCCGCTTTTATGAAGCTTATGATTGATAGAGGAGCAAAAATTGAAATTTTTTCAGCTCATAATTACCCAGATGCTGAGTATAGTCGAGATAAATAAACTTTTAAGATACTGTAATGCCTTCTCTAGACTGGACAAAATTTTATTCACTTCCAGGTGATAAGACCCGTAACTTTGAAAATCTATGTCGTGGTCTCATAAGACTGCAATATGGACGATTTGGAGATTTCAAAGCTTTGGCTAATCAACCTGGGGTTGAATTTCACATAAAACTGACTGAACCATGTCAGCTTGGTAATGCATTTCGTTGGTTTGGATGGCAATGTAAACTATACCAGCGAAATAAAAATGGAACACTAAAATCAGCAAGTTGTAAAGATATTGAACACTCACTCAAAACCACTGAAAGAGTATTACCAGATCTCACAGATTGGGTTCTTTGGACACCCTATACTCTCAGTAAGAAAGACCAGGAATGGTATTACAGTCTTTCGACACAATACAAGTTGCACTTATGGGCTGAGGAAGAAGTCGATACTTACCTAAGTGGCGATGCCCTAATACTCAGAAGCACCTACTTTGGCGAGCAGGTTTTAACTCCAAGTAATCTGGCAGAACGACACAGGATAGCAATTCAGCCAATTCAAGAACGCTGGCTAGAACCAGTCCACCAAGCCGTTGACGCCGAGCGGATAATTCGGCGAATGTTGGGAGAGGTTGATTCATGGGGACAATTGATTGAAGTTGGGAAGCGTTTGAAGAATATATCTAACTTGCTATCGTGTGAGTTAGACGACGCTGCGCCCAGATTAACACCCTACATAACCTCTTTTATTGATGCTTGCTCAGCGTTTGCTGATACTCTGATAAATTTTCATCAAATCCTTGCAGATGGAGACCTTGATGTTATCCAGCAAAAACTAAAGGAACGCAAAATATTAATCAATATAGATGTTCGTTCAACTCCCAGACACTTACGGTCTGCCAACCATCCTGCTGCACTACATGCCACTAATGCGCTAGACGATATGTACACGGCGCAAGAACTCCTCGATGAAGCTGAAGAATTTCTTGGAGTTGGTCTGGTTGCAGTTCTGGCAGATGCAGGTGGTGGTAAAACGCAGATGGCTGCCCAGTTAACTGCTCCCCAGGAGATGAGAATTGCTGGCATTTTTCTCCAAGGCCGTAATCTTCACAGAGGGCAGTCTCTCGATGATCTTGCAAAAAATCTCTCAATCAATGGCATTCCTATGCCGAGTATAGAGATGTTATTGGCAGCAGTGGATGCGGCTGGTAAACGTGCCTGCTGTCGATTACCAATTGTAATTGATGGACTTAATGAAGCTGAGAATCCAAAGGATTGGAAGCCTGAATTAGCTTCGCTCAGCGAGATTGTAAAGAAATACCCTAACGTTCTAGTAGTTTGCACATTGAGAACTGGAGAACGGAAAAAGGAAGATTGGCATCCATATCGAGAGTCACAAACTGAGACTAGAGAATCATTCGCAGTTATGGCTCTTCCTGATGGCATAAAGGCAATAGAAAGTGAGGGGTTTGGAGGTGATGTTGATGAGGCAATCGAAAAGTATTTTAGCCACTTCAAAATAGACCCTGGTGATTCAGAGATTCCTACGGAGTTTTTACAGCACCCACTAACGCTGAGAATATTCTGCGAGGTCACCAACCCGAAAAAAGAATCTGAAGTCAAGATTGATTATTTTCCTACCTCGCTTGCACCACTATTTGACAAATATGTTGCTAATGTTGCTGAGCGAATTTCACAGATGATTAACCTCAACCATAGTTATACTGCAAATGAAGTGAAGAAGGCGATTTACACACTTGGAATCGAATTATGGAAGTGCGGAAAGCGGGAAATTAGCGAGTCAGGCTTTCGTGATGCAGTGTCTGATGCTTCTCGTGCGTGGGATAGCAGTATCGTTAATCTTCTGGCACAGGAAGGGATTCTCTTCAAGAACCCAGGTAATGAGTCGTTTGACTATGTAGTCACGCCAACTTATGACGCGCTCGGAGGGTATATTGTCGCTAATGCTCTTCTCATCAAGTACGTGCGGGATTCTTCCTTTGCTTGGTTGAATAATCCTGAGGTTGTTGCACTATTCACTGGTGATACTAGCCATGAATTGGCATTTGACATACTTAGATCTTTGGTCACACTGACTCCGCGCCGAATGCAAGGGAAACAAATTTGGCAGTATGTCTCAGAACCGTTAAAGAAAAACGCTATTGCATTGGCGGCTGAAATAGATGCAGAGTATTTAGACCAAGAGACAGTAATTGCTTTATGGAGCCTTTCAAATGAATCCTCAAGCTTTAGAAGTCGACTGTTCGTTCGATTCCAAGTAGCCCGTGCAGTAGCACTTCACCCACTTAATGCTGCTTTTCTTGATGAAACGCTTCGAGCAATGTCGGTTTCTGAGCGAGATCTTGTTTGGACTGAGTGGATTCGAGAAACACGTTCCGAGAGATTTAACGATCTAGTGGCAATAGAGGGCAGGTGGAAGCAACAGACAAACTTTCGGACTGATTCTGATCAACTTCGTGCTAAGTGGGTCATGTGGCTTTTGACCTCTACAGACCGAGAACTTCGTAATGTGGCAACCCGTGCATTGTATTGGTTTGGACGAGGAAACCCCGCAGCATTATTTGAAGATGCCTTGACGGCACTTGCGATCAACGATCCTTATATCCCAGAGCGAATGCTTGCTGCAAGCTATGGAGTTGCAATGGCTCGTCATGTGGATTTAGGCGACCAAACCTTTGTGACTGAAACCTTGCCCACCTATGCACGAAGTATCTATGACTCAATGTTTGCAGAAAGTGCACCATTTAGCACTACCCATTCCCTTACGAGAGAATACGGAAGCCGGATTATAGAAATGGCTTCTCTACACCATCCTGAGCTTTTCACCTCTGAAGAGATTCAAAGAAGTAAAGCTCCATTTAAAGGCGGACTTAGGGATTGGGGTGAAAGTGAGGCATCTAAAGAAAGACGATATGGTGCAGATTCACCATTCAGAATGGATTTTGAAAATTACACTCTTGGGCGTTTGGTGCCAGGGCGCAGCAATTATGATTTCACCAATGAAGAGTATCAAAAGGTTAGGTCACAAATTCTTTGGCGGATTGAGCAACTTGGATGGTCAAGTGAAAAGTTCAGGAATAGTGAAAGCTCAATAGAGGACGAAAAGCGTTGGAGTAGGGCAGGAGGTGTTGTTCAGAAGATAGAGCGTTATGGTAAGAAATATTCATGGATTGCCTTTTATGAAATGACGGGGCTATTACATGACTTAGGGAAAATTAAGAGATCCCGTAAGCGGGGTGGGAACTGGGATTTAGATATTGACCCAAGTTTTCCAGAGCAATCACCAGAGGTTCACCTTATACACGCAGACTTCCTTGGCGATCCTGACATGGAGATGAAGGAATGGATCACCAATGGAGTACTACCTGATGTAAATCCCTATCTTCAAATGGCGGAGATTCAAAACGAAGCTGGACCTTGGGTTATGTTAGATGGTTATATAGCACAGGAAAACGAAACTCTTGGTCGAAATATTTTTTGCTTCATCCGAAGTTTTCTCGTCTTGTCCAGTGAGGCTGATTCTTTTTTCGAGCATCTATCCAATCAAAACTTAGGTGGAAGATGGTTGCCTGAAAAGCCATCGGTTGGCTATACATTTTCAGGCGAGATTCCGTGGTGTGAAACGTTTCCTGAAAATAACGATTGTGAGTTCTCGTTCATGGTAAAAGAGGAGACTATTAAAGTTGAGCGGATGGAACAAAGATTCTTTTTAGATGGTAAACAGCTAGATTTGAGTCATGTCGATATAGTTAGACTTCGCTTATTAGGTACTAATGCATGGGAAGATGGCAAGCTGAAGCTCAGCGAAGAGGAACTTGAGCGTATTGAAATTCGTGAAATCCCAGTGGAAGTTGAAGAAGTAGAGCAGGATATTATTACATATCATACGCTAATTCCTGTCTGTGACTTTAGTTGGGAAAATAGTCGTAGCGCTGCCAATAATGCTAGTCATGCCACTACGTTAGTAAAAGAGATTGCCTCAGATTTGAAACTAATTGGTCAACCACAGACTTTCGATCTGGTTACAAACACAGGAGTGAAAGCAACATGTGAAGTTTCTGATCGTAGTGATGATTTCAACAACAGCCAGTCACTGTTTTACATGCGAGAGGAATTATTGAGAGATTACCTTGAAAAAAACGATCTTGCTCTTGTTTGGGCTGTCTGGGGTGAGCGTGGATATTCATCAAACTTGACAAGTGGATTCTTGGATAGTGCCAACCGTCCAGAGTCAGCTTATTTTGTGTACAGTTTTACCAAACGCTATGAGTGACTGAAATACACCTATTTGGATTTAGGTTTAAGTTTGCAAAGGACTATATTTATATCTGGATCCTCTCATAGTTGCATATCTAAACTGAATGCATTGTGTCACTTGGCTGAGTCTTCTAGTTGGTGTTTATTTAGCAATGGACCCGTTTTGGTCGCTAAGGCTAAAACCATTGATATGTAAGCTTTTCAAGCATGAGTATAATAACTCATTAAAAGTTCGACTTTGACAAACCGTATTCTTCAGCAAATATATAACTGTCTCATTTATGATGCTTAGAGCAATAACTAAAAAAGTCTAGAAGTCTTATAAATAGCGGGTTTGGCAAGAATAATTGTCCCATTTAAACATAGAAGTGGGACAGTATTCTGACTTTCTAGGGACTCAAAAGTTGATCTCAAAAATTGCTTAGCGACCAAAATAGGTCGATTGCTAAACAAAGGCCTAGTTTAAGAGGCCGTTTATAAAGTAAATCTTTAGGAAACTAGCCGACGTAGCATAAGACGACTCATGGAAGCGTAAATCCCTGCCTCCGATACCTCTGGTAATTGCTCATAGTCCTTACTAAGGCGACGATACCAATTCAACCAACCGAATGTACGCTCAACAATCCAACGTTTTGGTAACACCACAAATGCCTTACTGTTTCTGCTAATCACTTCCACCTTGGCTTGAACCATTAACCACAGACTTAAGGCAAAACGCCCTCCCCGATATCCGGCATCGACCCACATCAACCGAAATCGTCTCAATAGTTCCTGCTGCTGTTCCCTGAGTTCCATCACTGCCGCCAGGGTAAGGGCTACGCTCTGAGCCATTCCCTTCAGAGACCAGGACTTTGTAGAGTAGCCCTAAACTGTCGACTAGCAGGTTTCTCCGTCTTCCTTTGACCTGCTTACCACCATCGAAGCCATAGACTTCGCCCTTTTTTCTGTCGTTTTAACCGATTGGCTATCAGCAATCAAGACGCTAGGTTCTGCGCTTTTCCCCACTGATTGGCGACAGCGGGTACGCAGAGCATGGTTGATTTCTTCCCAGACTCCTTGCCTCTGCCATTTGCGATAGTAGTAGTAGACTGTGGAAGAGGGAGGAAAGTCCTTGGGCAGATAGGCCCATTGACAACCCGTTTTGAGGAGATAGAAAATTCCATTGCAGACCTGTCGCATATCAGTGGTACGTGGATGACCGCCGGACTTTGGAGCAGGAATTAAGGGTTCTAGTAAAGCCCATTCTGCATCGCTTAAGTCACTGGGATAGGAAGCTTGAGACATTGGTGCTAGTTTCCTGTGTCGTTATGCTTATGTTTGACCTTAACGACTTCACGGGCAACAATCCTATTCTCTTTATCTTTACTTTATAAATACCCTCTAACTTCCGTGAGTTAGCCCCTACTTAAGCAGTATAGCTGTAGAGCAATCTGTTTGTTTCTAGTCTAAAAACTATGCTCAGGAAAGAAAAGTAGGCGCTGGGCTAAAAACCTTAAAATCAAGCTGCCCGATCGCCCATTGGTCTTGGAGAATTGAGATCACCTGATTCAAGTCAGCATAGGTGAGAGTGACCCTGGTGCCATAAACCTGAATCTCTGGCGGTAAGGAACTGGGCAGTTCATCAGGGAAATCAATGGTGACACTGCCGGAAACCAGGATAAGGCTGTTGGGATAACGCTGGGCGATCGCCTCTAACCCTTCCCCTAGTGGCTCATCATTAAAACCCTGGGTAAAGGTTTCAGTGGTCTGTTCATTACGAATATCTAGGCGCACAAGGGTGGGAATAATATCGCCATTCTCAGCCACCTTATAAACGCCCTGACCATCAGTAACCAGATAGCCATTATCCTCGGCCACGATGAAAAATGTTTGATTGACGGGTTTACGGTCACTGGCCCAAACCCCTTCCACATGGAGCCAAGTCGCGTACTGGGCAGCATTGGCATTGTAGGCTTTGATGCTGTGGTCCCGTAGATTTAGAGTGCGGCTGGCAACATCGCGGAATCCACCATTATTCAATAGATTCAGGTTGAGGAACAGAATTAAGACAGCGATCCCCAAGACCCAATATTCAGCCTTACCGCCCGTCTTCATGCGCCGCTTGGGATTCATGCCACAGACACACCAGGCTTGGAGAGGATAAAACAACTGTACGCCCTGCTTGGTAAAGGTGTCGGAGAAGATAGCGAGAAAGTGACCTAATGGTAAGGCGATCGCCCAGGGGGTCGGGATACCGAGGAGATACCAAAGTGCTACGGCGATCGCACTGAGGACGGCATTAAACAAAAGGCAGTGGGTGACGGTGCGGTGGGGGTAACGGTCTTCGAGCCAGTGGGAAACAGGAAAAAAGACCTGACCCACGAGGCTATGGGAGCTGTCGAGGTCAGGAATTTGTGAGCCAATAATTGCCAAGCCTAGCACCACTGGGTCAGCGGTTTGCAACAGTAGGGTGGTGCCACAAACGCCAATAATGGCATGGGTCACACTCATCATGGTTCATTCCTCCTGTTTGGTGTAAGACAAAAAATACCCCCTCTGCCTATCGGCATCTCCCCAGAGGGGAGAACACCCCTCTAGCTCCCCTCTAGGGGAGAAGTTTATTGACCATATTTGCGCCTCGCGCCTCGGATTTTACCAATCTGCCGGAGCATGACGCCTAATACCAGGGCGATTCCACCAATCACGTACAAACCGCGATCGCCAGTGCCCAAACCAATGAACCGGACGATACTGAAGGCCATTAAAGCAGAGATGATGATTGGACTAATGTCGAGGTACAGACTGTGCTCCGGCTCTGGATTTAGGCCCAGCTTCTCATTCCTGACCGCTTTTCTCGCCAAAAGAGGATTTCGGCCAGCAACAGTTAACAGCTTGGCGATTTGGTGGTCAGTGAGGGATAAGTCATTTTTTTCAGCTTCCTCCAGAATCACACCCCGAATCGCCTCAATGGAGGGCCGCTCTAATTCCACCTCCAGCATTTGCAGGTAAATGTCCCGCTTAATCACTGCGACGGCGATCGCCACGACAATCACCTTACCCATGCGCATGAGGGTTTCCAGCCAGTAACGGATAGAAGCTGGCAGGCGTTTCGCTTCGGGAATAATCAGCAAACTACCCTTCTCAATTTCCTGGGCTAACTTTTCCTTGATTTCATCCGCCGTCAACTGGCGATCGCCTATCACTTCCCCCTCTTTGTTGTACTTGGGTTCCGTGGTGTCCACCCGAAATTGTTTTGCCAGCTCCATGAGGAAAGTTTTGGTACTGCCCTGGTAGGCGACAATCGCCCAGGGTTCAATGTCTACCGCAGCGGCGATCGCCTCCGGTAGACCCTCGAATAAACCCGCTTCCCCCAGGACAAGACAATGGTGGCCCTCCTGAATGATGGAAATGATCTGGCTTAGGTTTTCTGGATTGACCCGCTGCGATATTTGGTAAGGATCTGGCTGGCGATCGCGGCGGGATTGGCTAAAGGGTCACGGATCGCCCTCCGGGTTTGCTCAATCTTGCGGCGTAAATCTTCTGGTAGATCATCCTCTGTCATCTGCTCGACAAGGTGGGCCATGACCAATTCCGGCTGGAGAATCTGCTTCGCTTTCTTGGCCTGGGCAATGCGAATGAGAGCATCAAGATCGGACTCATCGGAAAGGTCTAGGTTATCCATGGAAGTGGTTGGAAATTCAGAGATTATCTCCTCCTCATAGAGCACCGGAAACTCATCACCGGAATCCGTTGAAAGTTCCCCACCCTGGGCGACCGGAATATCTGGAGTAGCTTGAATCTCTTCGACCGAACTATCAGTAATAGAATCGCCAGAAGTGACCGGAATATCATCATGGTGATGGTTTGGAATAACATCGGAATTTGGAGGAGGCGGAGGGATTACCTGAGACTTTTCCGGTTGAGATTCCAGCGGATTTACAGAGGGAGAATCTTCTTTTTCCGGTGGCATTGGGGCTATAGATTCCGATTGAGATTCCGGTAAATCATTAGCAGTTTCCGACGTAGATTCCGATGGGGCATTCAGAGATTCCTTGTAGGCTAAGAGAATGTCCAGTTCCGCCTGGGTAATGGTTGTCCGGCCATCACGACGTTCCGGTTTGATTCCGGTGGCCTTGAGGTAGGCATAATATTGGGACTTTCCGATGCCGAGTTTCCGCTGGGCTTGATTCCGGTCGTACATGAAAATTTTTTTATTTTCTATAGATCCATAATATGGCCGCATTTTCCGGTGGACTTTCCGGTCAGAATTCCGGTAAACATTCCGGTGCTGATTCCGGCCATATTTAAGCATAACCGGAAACTAAAGCGTTGATCCCCTCCTAGCGAGACCGGAAGCTTAATAGTGACTGGAAAAATAATTATCGGCGGAATATTTGCTTTCCAGCGTGACCAATGGCGAAAGAAGGTTAGTTGAGAATGTTGGCGATCGCCCCATTGATATTTGAAGGAGATGGATGAAATCAGGGGCTATTCACAAGGGAGGAAAAAACTGGATGATAACCAAGATAAGCCAGCTATCAGCATCCAGTAATTTCTCCTTACAAAAACTATTGTTCAAAATATTCCTTGGTGATGTCACAACCAGGCTGATTTCCTTGCTCAAGTAGTGCCCCGGCTTCTGGAATCGATTGGGAAACAGCATTGATCAGCTTTTCCACAAGACTCCGCACCATGAGGCCACTTTCACCATGAATCCAGTGTTGTGCCGTCTGGAGATAGGCAACGAGCACGAATATCTCAAAAGCACTTAGGGAAAGGGGGATTTTGGAGTCGTGGTTGATTAGGGATTGAAGAATGTCGTTGTTGTTCATCTGTCTGCACGATTATTTTTTGTCTTACACCAAATCCAGAACCGAACGGACTTTGGCAATTGAGGCGGGAATTTTTGTCTTACACCAGATTATTCAAGCCTGCCTGTCTCAATAAAGTTCAAGATACGAACCACATTTTGATTGGCTTGGATCAATTGATATACCGCTGTGACCTGGGGAAACTTGATGCGCTTCGACCTCGTTGACCATCGTTGCTGATTCTCCTGCCACTCTCTCCATTGATAAAACCAGCGGTAGTGATGGGGATAATCGAGGGCAATATCTTTGGGTACCCGTTCCCCTTGAATGATGGGATAGGTTTTGCCACGGCGGGCTTCGGTGAATGGAACTAAACAGCCAGAGGCTTTCCCGCTGCTGCCCCGTGGTCTACCGCGTCTTTTGTTGGTGATACCAGTCAACGAAGTGGAGGGCGATTGCTGCTTGGGCTGGGGTGACGGTTTTCCCGGCAAGTCTGCGGACATCGTTACGTCCTTTAAGGCCACTGGGAACGAGGTAGGCAGTTGGGTAAAGCGTTGTCCGGTGATTGAGCTGAAGAGATTCCACGGAAAACCCATATACATCGCCATCGCCTCGGGGCTGAATTGATAGCCAGAGGGAATAATGCTTAATTGCTTCAGCCTTTGTTCTAACTTCGTCTGACCAGCATGCGCTTCGTGCCGCTGCCCGTGGTCAAGGTAGGCAATAACAAATGTTCTTTCCCGTCGGTGGGATGCGCCAAGGTCGCTAGCGGCGATTGTAAAACCCGTTGTTTGATAGCCAGCCATTCGGCATCCCCCAAGGATTGCTCGTAAACCTCTAGTGGCAATGCCCACAGGTTGTTCCCAGATGAAGTATTGGGGCCGGACTTGGCAGAGGATACGCAGTCCTTCGCGCCATAATTGTGATTCGGGGTGATGGAGTCCGGTTTTGCTGCCTGCGTGGGAGGTTCCGGTGCAGGGGAAGCCGCAGGTGATGAGGTCGAATTCTTTTTGTTGGGGGTGGTAGGTGCGGATATCTTTGTGAATGGTGACTTTGGGGAAGTAGTTGGAATAGACGGCGCTCCCTCCGGGGACAGCGAAGCTGCGCGCCTGTTCGTCACCCATACATCAAAATTGAAGTTCTGGCCAGTCATCTCCCCCTCCAGCACCGGATTTGTCTTGTTTTGACCGATTTGGCTTGGCTTTATTGAATCCCTCTAGGGCTTGGGCTTGTTTTTGCTTGAGAATTTCCTTGATGCTCTGGAAACCCTTGGCGATCGCCCCTGATTCACGGCTTTGATACCAAGAAAGCGCCCGATGGAGTTCCTGCACAGAGTTATCTTTCCAAAGGACATACCAACCATGGTGTGACACCGAATAGTACACTTTTACTATCTCGCCCCGGGCCAATAGATCTCTAACGATACTGTCTTGTTCTTGGGTTAGATTTGGTTTTTGCTGTGCTTCAGCCTGTGGCTCTACTACCTTTTTAGCAGTGGTCTTGTAGAACTGGTTTTTCAGCCAATCGAAGTTAGCAGCAATCCACTTGTCGATCATTTGAACAGGTCGGGGTAGTGCAGATGCTCTTTTTTCACAAAATTTCAAAAATTTCTCTCTCTCTTTTTCTGGGAGAGTCTGAATAAGGTCTATATAGTCTGAATAAGTCTTAGGAGGTTCAGAAGTATTGCTATCACTGGGTTTTAGCGATTGATTGTTGTGTGGAGACTTTGCTTGTCGTCCTGAGACTTCGTTTGTCGTCTGTACGCGACAGTTGTCGTCCTGAGACTTCGTTTGTCGCGTGGGAATCTGCGTAAAATTTTTTGGGTCTTCTGGGGAATCTATTTTTAGATTGGGGGTTAGGGTGATGGCCTCTTGTACTGATTGAACGGCTTCGGTGATCGCCTCTTTGGTTTTGAGGGCGATCGTCCTGACGGTTTTGAAACCATGTTCTAACCAGCCTTGTTTTTTGAGGACATTGAGGGCGCTGTTAATTGTGGCGCGGTGTCGCCCTAGTTCTTCGGCAATCTGAGCGACGTTAATTTCTAGACCATCACCAAAGGGGTCACGGACACGGAGGTAAAAGAGTAAATCGCGTTCGGCGGGCTTGAGTTGGAGGGCGGCTCGATATTCAGATTCGGTCAGTTTGTAAAATTTTTCAGACGTGGGGGATGCACAAGAAATATTGTTCATGTTAGTATCGATGTAACAAGATAAGTTTTGTTGCCCTTGTCTCGATGCTGCGAAACATTCAGAGACGAGGGTCTTTTAATATTTATACTCAAAGCTAGTGTAAGTTTGCAACTACTAGCGACGAATATTGCAATTCATTAGTTCGTTTCAAGCTTTGCGACTTTCGCTTGGATCGCCGCAAAGAGCTCTGGTTGATTGCGAATAACCTCAATGAGGATGCTCCTGAGTAAGGGAGTATTTTTGCTGCCATCTTCTTTCAGTAGTTTTTCAGCAATGTCCACGGGCAATCTGACGCCAAAAACAGAAGGGTGCATTTCTTCATTTTTTTTGAGGTCGCCATATTTTGCACGGGCTACTTCCTGAAATTTTTTAGGGAGAGTGTTTAGTTTTGACATGGCCTTTCCTCTAGTTAACAAGTTTATTCTACTGTTTAGCAGACTGAGCAACCTACTCAAAAAGGGCTAAATGCTGATACGGGGATCATGCACCACAAACGTCTTGGTGTTCTGCCAATGCAATTTCAAGCATTACTTCGAGAATGCCCTCTTTGAATGCCTGTTTGATTGGGGGTGGGGCGTTACGAATTTGGGGGGTTGCTTGGTGGCCAAGGATGAACCGCTTAAATGCTGTGGGGTCATCGTCTGGGTTGAGTTCAGTGAGGGCGGTGTGAGTGAACTCGTGGCCGAGGGCTTTAGCGGTTTTTGTGTCCATATCGTTTGTATCAAGAGAAAACTGGGCACTTTAGCAAAAGGTTGTGCCCAAGTCAGATTTTTGCAAGGTGATCATAAATATTCGATGGCATCACCTGCTGTTGAGCAAAGATGTCCATCATCGGAGAGGTATTCTGTATCTCTACCCTTGGGGAAGTGGGTCGTTACCCAGGCGTCAAAAATATCACCGTGGGGATAGCCTCTGTCTTTTTCCCAGAAGCCAACGCCATGGCCTTGGATTGTGAAATATAGATCATTACCAATGCGGCGTAATTGCTCTATATCTAGGGTTTTCAAGTGGGGATGATTATCTTTGTAGAACTTTTCGCATAGGGTAGTGGCTTCAAACTTCATGGCAGAGTCATATCCTTTGTAGTCTTCCTGGGAGATGTCGGTATCTTCCCAGAAGTCCGGGTTATCGATAGTGCAGAAGTCGAGGGCTTCAAAATAGCCAGATAGGATATCCGCTAGTTGCTTGTGCTCATGTGTGTCCATGTTTTACCTGTGTGAGTGGAGACAGGCAGTTTGATGACTTACCTAGGTCGAATTTTATCGTTATTGGTAGAGCGTTATTGGTAAAGGTAGAGTCCTAAGCCAAACTTGGCACAGGCTCGTCGGAAAGCCATACTCTCGGCATTACTGGATGGATCGCCATAGGGATGCTCGACCACTTCTCCGCTGCGCTTGACTAATTTGAGAGTTTCGGTGCCAGTGGCTTCTCGATAGACTCGTCCCTCGGCAACGGCGAGGGTTAATCGTCCGGTCAAAAATAGGCGATCGCCTGTGGTTTCCATCTTCACAATTTCCCAAGTCCAGGCAGGGCAATATTTATCCAGAATCTTCACGGCATTGTGCCAGGGTAAGTAAGTGATATTCCGGTCTTTGATGCCTAGGAGGGCATCGGGGATAGGTCGGGATAAAGTCTCAATGGTTTGCTGTAATGTCCATTCGCCGGGAGTACGTGGGCGCTGGGTTTGAGGGGTTGTGGTGGTAGTCATAGTATTTAGTCTTCCAATAGAATTTCTTCTGCTTGTTCAAAAAGTTTGTAGAGTCGGGTGGTGCCAGGTTTACCAAGGGCTTGTTCTACATTCCAGGTGCGGGAATAGTGCTGCTCGATGTAGTTGCGGAGTTTGATAAGTTCCTGGGCTAAGGCTTTAGCGTTGGGTTTGTTCATGGTTCGTTTTTGGGTCTGACTAACTCCTCCTCACCTGCTAGGGCAGGCCAAGGATTAATAGGAGGGCATGGGTGTTACTCATAAGCCATCAGATAGGCTTCATCACAGGCGCGGTTCGGTTCATCTTCGGCATGGAGTTCGTTCAGGTGTGCTTGGGTTTGTTCCCGTGGGAGTGCGCCATACTCCATCCAGTCCCAAATGATTGTGAATAGATTCCCGTTGGCGACTTCTTGGGTGATCGCCACAGCTTCACAGGCTGGGAAGTAATCTGTCTGGCGTTTTCCGTTGGAGGCTGTAAAAATCACTTTTACAATGTCGCTGTCGATAGTTGCTTCAATATCTAGGGTCAGGGGATACAGATGCTTGTTGGCGGTTTCAAGGGTTGTCAATAAATTAAGCCAGTCTTGATATTTCATCGTTGTGATTTCTGAGAAGTGAATATGACCCCTCCCAACCCTCCCCAAGGAGGGCTAGGCTTTGGGGTAATGGTTATAGGTAGGCGAAAACGTAAACTTGATGCTTGGGTGTTGGTTCTGCAAAGTAGTCAGTAATAAACCAATCACGGGCGATCGCCGCAAAGTCGATGTAGCAGGTCATCATTCCGGCTTTCTCCCAGGCGTCAAGGGTGCCAAGGTCTTCAAGCTGGGAATAAACAAAGTCTTCTTTGTCGTCGTAAATACCCTGATAAGCATCCTCGAAAGCTTCAACTGTTGAGGCAACATCACCATATCGAGCAGTGCCATAAAAAGCAGCAAAGGCAGGGCCATGGTTGGCGATCGCCTGGGCTAGGGCTGATACAGTCTCGAAGTCTTCCCACTCGCTAAGGTGGATATTTCCGAAATTGTCATAATCATGGATCGCCCATTCCTCGCAAATGTCGCTAAGCTTCCAGGCTGGGAAAGTCTTGAGCATTTCTCGCACTTCTTTGCGGATGTCTTCGGCATCTTGGTCTGCATCAATCCATGCACCATGTAAAAAGCCGTTGTTGTAGGCCGCAAGGCAAGCCACATAGATCCGAGGGGTATCGGTTAAAGTAAGCATGATTTTTAATTCCTGAAAAGATTAAACAAGGTGGGGGAAACCCTCCCAACCCTCCAAAGGAGAGCTAGGCAGTAGAGTTAGGCGCTAATGATTCCGCGTCCCTTGGGCAAGCTCAATAAGTGCTCTTGCGCTTCCTGCAAGGTGGGATAACTAGCGATCACCTGCCACCCATCAGCCACCTGTTCCGCAAGCCAAGAGGCCGATAAGCGAGAAACAAAACAAGTGCCTGAGTAGGGAGACTTGAGAATGTAGTAATAAAGCGGTGGATAAAACGTTCTCATCACTAATCCCTCTCCTAATACGGCAACCAGTCAGAAGGAAACAGGTCACAGCAGGGATACTTGATATCTAAGCTGTGCGCCTCAAAATAACTGCAACCATAGGCAAGGTCACGCCATTCATTCTCGATGTCTGCGTTGGTGAGGGGCTGGGAAAACTCCATGTCTGATTCGGCGCAAATTTCCCCATGAAAATTGGTGACAGCAGTAAAGCTGAAACGATAACGGGTATTCCAGCAAACCCGAACCCCTGCCGGAAGTTCTTCGTCTCTAGACTCGAACTGGTAGCGGCCAATCGTAGTGTTATAGGCCGTCCGGTCAGCCATCTCCGATAGCTGCCGTAAAATATCTAAAGCGGTCATAACTAAATGTCCTTAGTTGTGGTTGTTAGGGCTTGGGGGGAAGGTAGGATTTCCCTCCTTGCCTGCTTTTATTATAGCCGCAAATTACCTTGTTAACAAGCAAAAATACCCGAACAATCCATAAGAAAAGCTAATATATAAAGCAGTCAATATACCTAGTTAACAAGGTAAAATATAGAGGTAGCTAGTAAAGAGAGAGAACAAGCTATGCTCGCATTCAGCGGCCCAAGACAATTAACTACACAAGAAACCAAACAAGTGCTAAACCTACTCCCCGCAAACCCTCCAGCGGTCGGGGTGGGAGATGCCAAAGGACTAGACGCCCTAGTAGCAGAACACTACGCAGGAAAAACAGACCTCACCATCTACCATGTAGAAGGCCGGGAAAGATGGCAGTTCGCCGCTAGAAGTCAGCGGATGATAAATGACGCCACAGTATTAATCGCCTTCCCTAACAAACCATGCCCGGAAAGCTGCACCCCTACAAAACCCTTCAGCGGTCACGGTAGCGGCACCTGGGGAACTATCGCCTATGCCGTAAAGAAAGGGCTAAAGGTGACAATCTACTCTCTCGACGGTAGCCAAGCACCGAGCTGGGCAAAGCAAAGACAGCTAACTCTGATCTAAACCCGCAGGGGCGAAAGCCCCACGAGCGACAGGGGGCAACGGAACAAACCAACAGCCCCCAGGCCAGACCACAACCGAACAACCCACAAGAGGACAAAAAGACACGCTGCGCGCGCCCCTACCCCCTCTAACCCACCCCTCTCTCTACTAGCGACGTGCCGCCCAAGAAAAATAAAAAGCACGCCACAAACGCCGGGATAGGGACGTAGCTTGCTTAGGCCCCAACGTATAAATCTACCCGACAGCCGAAGATCGCCGACGTAGGAGGCCAACGTAAGAAAATACGGGCTAACGGACTCCGGCGGACTGGTGTTGCTAGAATGCCTTTTCGCGGCTAAGGAAGCGTAGTTACGCCGCAATAGTGCGGCATCCTCACTTCTATCCTGTTGCTCCGCCTATACCCATCAGTAGGGGATTGGGGTTTAGAAAGTAACAGTCACGTTGGCGGCAAGTAACCTTTGGGAACAGAACTGTCTGGGACAGCAGGATAAGACTTGGTGGGCAGTGGGCAAAAGGTAGGCAATAACCTCCATGGGGACAGGTAAAGCGGCAGAATGCGGCTTTTTCAATAATCAAAGATAACCGTCATCGGTGCTTTGCGCGGACGACTCCTTATTTCCTGTCCCCTGAACTTAAACCAGGAATGTGAGGCGATTTAAGCTTGAGGCCGTAACAAGAGAAACAGGGGCGATCGCATTTTCCCTATCTTTTAGAGAGTCTCAACATTAATCTGATGTCAGCTATAGATTCAGACAATTAAAAAGCTGCAGGATTAGACCGAGGAGGCGTAAGCAAGTGATTACGTATTCACTTAACTACTTGATTTTTCTTAAAGACTAGAAAGCAGTTATTATTAGCCGGTCTTCTTTGATGGCGCAGTTGGATTTTTCCAACAAAGGTACATAATACGGCATAGAAATTTAAGCATAATCTTTAAAAGAGCTTCGTTTGAGCGGTATTAGCACCTCCTGGATATGAGGATATTCTAAGCTGCAGATTCCTAAGACTAGTGACATAAACTATATGTTCTCCTCAAGAAAACAACTCTACTTACTCACGTAATCACTTGTTTACTTGATTCAGTAATCACGTGCTTTCATCCATTCTTCAGCAGCTTCCCGCAAGATCTCATTCATGCTGCGATCGCCGTCAAAGGCGGCATATTTCAGGCGTTTGTACTGAGCACTAGCCATATCAAAACTGATCCGATGGGGATATTTTTTACCCTGCTGTTTATCTTCAGAGGCTTCGGGCTGAGACGGCGGGGGAGTAACTGCTTCATTAGTAGTAAGTTCTGGGTCTGTGCCTCCTTTGTTAATCCATTCGTCAGCGGCTTGAGGTATTGGGTTAGATTTTGGGTTTCGAGCAATACGACTTTTCTTCGCTACCATTTTTTAACCTCCATTAATTTCAAAATGTCTTTGGCAAATTTCAAAACTTCTTTTGAGGCAGAACTGGTTGCAGACATTTCCATGACGGTATGGCCAGATGAGGACTCACTAAACGCTACCCGTTGGGCGATCGCCTGCGGTAGTGTGGGAAGGTCATATTCAGATAAAGCTTCTTCCACATCACGACCAATTACAGTGTTGGGAATCCGGCGGTTAATGATGAATGCGGCTTTAATTTCTGGTTTAAATCCCTGGGCTTCGTCAATAAGGGTGACAGTCTCCGATGCAGCCCATACATCATAGGAACTAGGCTGAACGGGGATTAAGACGACATCAGCGGCAAGGATCGCCGTTCGGGCTAAGGCGCTCACCCGTGGGGGCGTATCAATCACCACATGGTCATAGTCTTTAGCGATGTCAGGCAAATCTCGGTGTAAAGTATTTCGTGCCATCCCAATTACAGTAAAGGGCGGCTTTTCTTCTCGTGCGGCTGACCAGCCTTGGGCACTTCCTTGGGGATCGGCATCGACTAACAAAACTCGTCGCTTTGATAGGGCGATCGCATGGGCGAGATGGATTGCCAAGGTTGATTTCCCGCTCCCGCCTTTAAGGGAACTGAGGGTAATAATCAT
>NZ_CP016480.1 GCF_001693275.1 Picosynechococcus sp. PCC 7117 | reverse complement strand
TTTGTCCCTTAAATTTTCCGACCATCATAGAGGCGATCGCCCCATTGGTAAATTTTCGGAATTTCGCCAATTCAAAATTTTAGAAATTCAAAAATCTAAATTTTCATAAATTCACCATTTTGAAAATTTAGAAGATGAGACCTAAAAAAAATCGTCACACAGAGAACAAATCATCTTACAGAGGCTCCTTTTCTTCCTCTCCGATAGTTGCATTTAATCTGGGCCCAAAACTCCGATGATTGCGAGCCGCTACAGCTAGGGAACGAAGATCATCGAGGGTAACCGTTTACCCGTTTAACAAAAAGGATCAATCAATAGTCGGTGTCGTTTCCCTTTGGATCTGATCTAAAGTCGCCCGCCACATTAACCCAGATTTTGAGTTCCCTGTCCTCTTGGCGTATCGCTCAATTTGCGAATTGGCCCATGAAGGAATCGTTAGATTAATTCGTTCCGTAACCCCATCCACCAACCTGTCGTCAATTTCTACCAGGGCGTAAATCGCGTCTGTATCGCCAGGGTATTCAGATCGCTTACGGGGCATGGGAATAGCCTCGCCATCCTCCAACATTGCTTCGAGGTGTAATTCGATCGCCTCCTTTGCTTGCTCCAGGGCTTCTTCTAAAGAATTTCCCGCCGAGAAGCACCCCGGTAAATCAGGTACCGTGACCCCAAAGCTCGAACCTTCATCTTTATGAACCATCACCGTCCAGTGCATACTCTTTGCTCCTTATCTACTTGACCAGTCCCATCCGGCTTGCTGAAAAATACTCTTCAAAGTCCCCGTGGGTAAATCGCTTTTAGGGTGAGGCACTGTTACTCGACCTTGCTTTGTCGGGTGCTTGAAGTGTTGATGACTTCCTTTTGTCCGGGCAACGTACCACCCATCCTTTTTGAGTCGCTTGATTACTTCGCTACTCTTCATAGACCCGATTGATATAATACACACTATACATATTGTACTCCCCCAACGCAACCATCCCTATGAGTTTTTGTCGAATGTAATAACTCTGTTCTTGATGTAGAGTATACTTACTACTCTTTGCCAGGGAGAGGGAGATATGGGCGTCTCCCAAGGGCCGGGCCACCATCGCAAAGCGACCAAGCCGTCACAGCGCCTATCGGCCTTTTAATGCTGTTAGTCTTGGGCCGAGCTGGTACCCCTGACGCGATCGCCGAGGAGATATTCAGTTTTTACGCGACCCAGTAAAAAGTCCCCATTGCCGCTTCACCCTGGCCCAAGTTGGGTTATTGCCTCGCGATCGCCCACCGCCCACCATGCCTAATCCTGCTAGCCCAAATAGTCCTGTTCCCAGAGGTTACTTGCCGCCAACAAATCACTGACCTGTAAAACCCACCATAGTTACCAGTAGGTATAGGCGGAGCGAAAGGTTAGAAATAAGGTTGCCGCACGATTGCGGCGTAATTACGCTTCCTTAGCCGCGAAAAGGCATTTTAGCAACACCAGTCCGCCGGAGGGGGATAGCCCGTGTCTATTAACGTTGGGCTCCTACGTCGCCGATCTTCGGTTGTCGGGCAGATTTTATACGTTGGGGCCTAAGCAAGCTACGTCCCTATCCCGGCGTTTGTGGCGTGCTTTTTTCGTTCGTTGGGCGGCACGTCGCTAGTAGAAAGAAAGAGAGGTGGGTTGGAGGGGGTAGGGGCGCGCGCAGCGTGTGCTTTTGTCCTCTTGTGTGTTGTCTAGGTGCGGGTTGCCTGTGGCTTTTGTTCGGCTGTTTTCGTGGTCGGGGGCTGGGTTGACTTCGGCGAGCTCAGTCGAGTCGTTTGTCCCTGGCCCCCCGCCGCTTGTGGGCCTTGCGGCCCTGCGGGTTTAGATCAGAGTTAGTTGTCTTTGTTCTGCCCAGCTTGGCGGCCGTGTTCCGTCGAGGGCGATCACGTTTACTTTTAGTCCCTTCTTCACCGCATAGGCGATCGTCCCCCAGGTTCCCGATCCGTGTCCGCTGAAGGGTTTAGCCGGGGTGCAGGTGGGTGGGCAGGGTTTGTTCGGGTAGGCCGTGAGCTCGGTGGCGTTGTCGATCATCCGTTGGCTTCTTTGGGCGTAGTGCCAGCGTTGACGACCTTCCACGTGGTAGATGGTGAGGTCTGTTCTGCCTTCGTAGTGTTCTGCTACCAGGGCGTCTAGTCCCTTGGCGTCGCCTACTCCCACCGGGCCTTTTACTGGGTTTGCGTCTAGGTGCTGTTTTACCAGCCGGGTTTCTGTGGGGGTTAGTTTGCGGGGGCCGCTGTATGCGTGCATTGGCCTTGTCCTCTCTTTCTTTCTACTCCTCTATTGTATCGCGTTTACAGGGTTCTTTGTGCGCCTCACTCATTAGTTATTCTTATCGGTCTTTTTGTTCTCTTATCGCGTTTACAGGGTATAATATAAGAACAGGCGAGGAGAGAACCGCTAATTCTCAACCCCGCCCTAACAACCACAACTAGGAGTTAGCTAGTTATGACCGCTTTAGATATTTTACGGCAGTTGGCAGAGACCGCCGAACGCACCGCATTTAACAATACCGTTGGCCGTTACCAGTTCGAGACCCAGGATTTAGAGGTTCCCTGGTACGCCTGGACTTGCTGGAATACCCGTTACATCTTTTCCTTTACCGCTGTTATCCCCGGTGCTGGTGAGGTTTGCCTAGAAAGCGAGGCCGAATTTACCCAGCCCTTGACGACAGAAGAGATAGAGCGTCAGTGGCGATCGCTAGCCCTTGGTTGCGGCTATTTCGAGCGCGGCGACGTAGAGATTAAATATCCCTGCTGTGATTTCTTCCAGTCCCACGGGGAGGTGGCTTAAATGTTGTATTTCGAGCCACAGACCAAAGGTTTCTCAACTACCCCTAGCCCCACCGCTGACCCAGTAAAGGTTATCCGCAGAGGCGATCGCCCGGCCCTTGTTGACCACGGAAAAGCAGTGATCGCCCTATTCCCCAATCATCCCAAAGAAACGGTTTGGATTCCCTTAGAGGATCTGCCTTTCTAACGCACCTATGGGGGCATCGTCCCCCACCCATTACGTTTCAGGAATCAAAACAATGAACAATCCCACATTTACCCTCACCCACGACGGCAACGACTACCAAGGAAAGGTATGTGCCTATGGCCGAATCTGGCTCTCTTCTATCTGCATCGACAAGCGATTATTTGCCAGTGATGGCCCCACCCGTTACCACGCGATCGCCAACCTAAAAGCCAAAGTCAGACAAGCCCTTACTCCCCTACCCAAGCCCCGGCAATACTCCCCCAGCCCCTACACCTACCGCAAAGACCCTGATCCGTTCCTCGATGAATTAGAACTTCTCACCTGGAATGCCGACCACGGACTCCCTCGTTAACCCCGCAAGCCAGCCCCCAGGAAAATGTTTCGCCCTTGGGGGCGGCCCACCCACCCTCCGAATTTTTGTCAGCAAATTTCAATAGGAAAACTTTCAACCATGACCACTACTACAACCGCCCCAACCCGTCCCAATACCATCGGCGAATGGACATTGCAGCAAACCATTGAAACATTGTCCCGCCCTATCCCCGAATCCCTTCTAGGCACCAAAGACCGGAATATCACTTATCTCCCCTGGCACAATGCCGTGAAGATTTTAGATAAATATTGCCCCGGCTGGACGTGGGAAATTGCAATTCTCCGGAGCAGTGGCGATCGCCTATTTTTGACCGGACGATTAACCCTCACTGTGGCTGAGGGACGAGTCTACCGCGAAGCCACCGGAACCGAAACACTCAAGCTCACCAAGCGCAACGGCGAGACTGTTGAACACCCCTATGGTGACCCGTCGAGCAATGCTGAGTCGATGGCCTTCCGCCGCGCCTGTGCCAAGTTTGGCTTAGGACTCTACCTCTATCAGTGATCGCCCCCATGAAAGCTTATTTTCTTGCCCACGACCTAACTATTAGGCCCGTCCAGGTTGACGCCATCTGTAAAGAAACTCACACCGTTGTGATCAATGGCGATCGCCTACCCCGACTTACAGAAAAAGGCGCTTATTTTGCCACCACCAAAGGAGTCGCAAACGCCCTAAAAGCAATACCCCAAAACCTGTAACAGTAGCGATTTCAAATCCCAACTGTCCTGGAGGATGACACAAAAAGCCTCGCCGCAATTTGAACAAGAAAAATCATGGATAAATTCGTTGTCTCCCCTCAGTACCGCTTCACCCTCGATGATTCTTGGGCCCCGAATCCCCTATTAGCTGAAACCCTAGCCCGCCGTGACTTTGGCTGTTCTTTTGATGATGTCGCTATGGAAAATAAACCCGGTGTCATTATGTCCGCCGCCTTTCATCACTTCGGTGATCGCGTCCCGGTAGATACCCCCTACAGCGTCACCATTGCCGACTGTGACACCACCTTTAACCTCCTCAAAAAACCAGATGGGGAAATTCTGGTGGAATATGACTCCCTCGCCGAAACCTTTGGAGAGCCCCCCGCCGAAGTCGCCCAGACCCTACCCCCTGGTGAAACTTACTTCCACCAAAAATCAGACATCAAAGACATCGACGGGGAACCATTCATGAATATGGCGGCCCTCTATTCCATGCTCATTGACGGCATTATCAACCCAGACAGCACCGACGACGGGGGCAAAAAATGCGAGCAGATGTTAACCCGCTTCATCCTCGAAAAACTCCCCGGTAAGAGCGCGATCGCCATCATCCAACAAGTGAGAAGCACCCGGAACATTTGGGCCTTGAACCGCGTTGTTGACGACCTCCTAGCCGCAGACTAACCCCAAGAATCTAGCCCTCCTCCGGGAGGGTTGGGGAGTCTCCCAGGTGCTAGTCTTAAATTAACGTGTAAACAGGATAAGCAATGCCAAACTATAACCCGTCCAAAGAATTTCGCGATCGCCAGGGACTAAAGCTCATTGACCTGCCCCAAAACGAAGAGATGTACCCCAAGCCCTTTTCGATTCGGCTCCCGGTTGATGTGGCTGAAAGGTTCCTCCACAAAGACGGCGCAAAAAATACCCCCCTATTACGCCGCGTCCTGGTTCGCATTGCCCGTGATTACCCCGAACTTTACGAACAGTTCAAAGCCGAATTAGACGCCTAGCGATCGCCTCGTTAAAAGGGTTTGGTGCTACGCGGTTGAAACGTTTCGCTCTACGCCGCTAAGGGCACGTGCGTCCAGGGCCGCTCTTCAATGGCCCTCTAAACATTCCCCAAAAGTTATCGCCTAGCCACAGCCCACTTAAATGACACACAGGTGCCGCATTGTACCCGCTGAATAACCCGCTACAAAGCCTATACCGAGCTACGGCGCTGAGATTAATTTCGGTCTGGCCCAATGCGCGACTTCCAGAGGCACCCCCTTCGACAGAAATCACGGTTAATTTTCCGCGCGGCCAGGGTCAAATCTTCTCGCGCACTCCGGGCTTTCCGCTGGTGTTCACCTAATTTACAGAGCTAACTGAACGGGTTGAAACGGCAGTGCGGTGTGTCCGCGTTGTTGTTTTCTGGTGTCCGCTATGTTGTTTCTTCTTTGCTGGGTTCTCGTTTCCGTCGTTTTCCTCCTTGCTTTTAGCCGTTCTGGCTCTGCTGTCCCGGCCTCGGTGCCCCCTGTTGTTTCCCGCCCCGTTGCCGCCTCGCCTGTGTCTGGCCCGTCTTGCTCTTTGGCGGTGCGTGCGGCGGTGGTTCCCTCGTCTTGTTGCCTGTTGCTGTCCCGTTCTGGTCGCCCGCTTTCTGGGGGTGCCCTCGCCGCTCGTGTGGGTCGCCTCCGCCGTTCCGGTGTTCTCGTCTAGTTGCCTCTGGGGGGTTCGCCCCTCCCTTTTTTTTGTGTCATGGGCGATCGCCAGTTGGCGCGGTATATAGAAAAAGAGTGGAAGGGCACGGATACTATCCGCACCCCTGGCGGATACATCGATCAACTCCGATGCCGGGATCCCGGTTTCGCTTTCTCGATGGCCTTTTCCAGCACTTCATCCGGGGTTGATGGGGCAGCAAGTTGGTAAAGAACCGAGGGCTTAAAATCGGAAATTGTTTCCGATTTGCCGTCAAACTTTTCAGCCACATAAATAAAGTTTCGAGCCGTTCGCTTCATCCGCTCAGACAAAAGTCGCGCACCTTAAACGCCCCCACCACCTAGATAAAATAGGAACAAGAATACCAAGGGATGAATCATGGTCAGCAAAAGCATCGATATCCGCGTCAACGGGGACAACAAAAATTTCATTGAATCCCTCGCCAAAGCTAAAGCCGCCCTTAAGGATTTCTCTGAATCTTCCCAGTCGGCGATCGCCAAGACAAAATCCGAGCTCGATCGCCTCAAAGCCTCCCAAGCCGAAACAAAACGCAACATTGAAGCCCTCCAAAAAATTGACCTCCGTCGCCTCAAGTCCGATCAAATGCTCGATCGATCTGCCCTTGTAGTCGATCAAAAGGAAGCTTCCCAAGCCATCGCACGAGAATTCCAGAATCAACAACAAGCGATCGCCCGTCAGTTCCAAGCTGAACAACAGACCCAGGAGCGTCGTTTCCAGGCCGAAATCCAAGCCCTCAAGGATGCCGGGGCCCAACGGCGACGGGAAGCCGAATTAGCCCTCTCCCAACAAATTAGCGATCGCCTCAATCAGCAAGCCGAATCGTTCCGATTAGCCGCCGAAGCCACATCCCAGGCCGGAAAACTAGCCGCTGCCGAAACCACCAAAGAGCGTCTGGCCCTAAAGAAAGAATTTCAGGAATTAGCAAAACAACGGGAGGCGATCGCCGATCTCGATCTGGCTAATAAAATCTTTGCCCCCAGTGAACTATTGGCCCAGGCGGAGAAGATCGCCGGGGTGAGGCGCATCAAATCCGAGGAAGACGCCCGGAAGGTGCAGGAGATTATTGGTCAAATCGAAGCGGAACAACGTCGTCAACAGACCGAAGCGGATAAAGCGGCAAAGGTAGCCCTCTCCCAAGAACTGCAAGCCCTAGAGCGTGTTTTTCAGGAGGAAATCGAAGCCCGGACAATCGCCTTCGAGCAAGCCCAACAAGCCGCCAAACGTCAATTCCAAGCGGAGGAGCAACAGCGGGAGGTTGCTTTTGAAGCCGAGGCCAATCAACGTAAACTCCAAAATCTCCAGGAGCGGGCGCAACAACGCCTCAATCAAGAGATCGAACTCGAAGCCTTTAAGACCACCCAGGAGAAAAAACGTGGGCAAGTACGCCTGGAACTAGAACGCCAACTCCAGGTAGCTAAAGAAGCCTCCGAGAATCAGATCAATGCTCGCCTCAAAGAAGCCGCCACCGATGCCCAAAGCTCTCTGAATCAATCGGGGGAAAACATTAAAGCGGCGATCGCCGACCTCCAATCCGCAAATCTCACTCAAGCCCAACAACTCGCCGACCAACGTACCGCCGCCACTGAAATTCAGGGTTCCTTAAGAGATGGGGCTGAGGGGATGACTGGAGCCGCACGGGCGATCACCGCCTCTGCCTCTGGGTTGTCCTCAGCGGTGGGAGATTGGCAATTCATGTTGGGCAAAGCCGACGATGTGGCTAAAGTCCTTAGCAAGTACGGGGCGATGACTGGGGGCCTTTTCCCTGGGGTAGGCAGCGACCTCATGGGAAAAGAACAACCGCAACGGGCCGAATTCCTAGGGGCCTCAACAACCCAGGAACCCCCCGCAGAAAGCACCAACCTTAAGCCCCAGTTCGAGGAAGGAAAACGCCTGATCGAAGAAGCTGGAGCCTCCCTAAAAAATTCCATCACCGAAGCGGCGATCTCCCTCGATCAATCAGGGGAAAAGCTCAAAGAATCCCTATCTCTGGGGGCCACCAACGCAGCGGCGGCGATCGCGGCGGCGGCGGCCAGAGCAGCAATTAGACCTCGCCTCAAGGGTGGCCCGGTTAAACCAGGGGAGCTTTACCTAGGGGGTGAGCGCCGCCCGGAACTATTGAAGTTTAACGATGGTCGCTCTGAAATCATTGGTCAAAGCGGCCCTGAACTATTTACGGTGGATAAACCAGGTATTGTTCACCCCACGGTGCCCTCTGGCTTCCCAAAAATAGAGGTCGCCCTCCCCCGGCCCAAGGGAAGTAACGGTGGGGCTGAACTCCTAAACGAAATGCGAGCGTTGCGGCGAGAACTTGCTTCCCAAGGAGTGAAGGGGCCGAATACTTATCAAATTTTTGGGGCCGCCGATCCGGTAGGGGCAACGATCAAACTTCAGGCCGAGCAATTGCGGCAACGGGTCAGAATGTCGGGACTTTAACCCCCGTTACGGTGCGTTTGTCACGCCTTTGTCACGCTGTCTCACCGAAATTCTCGTTGCAAAATCCGCACGAGGTAGGCCGAACGATCGCCACCCTTCACCCGGCGATCAATCCTCTCCAGGAGATCTAGGGGAAGCCGCAAAGAGACAATGGCCCGCCCCTGATCGTCCAATTTCCGGCCCGTGGGATTTTGGCGGCTTTTTCTTGCCCGCTTTGCCCGAAGGGCTTGGATTCTTGCCATTTGTCTTCCGGCCATAAAAATTTCTCCTCTTTCTTTATCAATTTTGGCACGGAGTCCTAGGCGGCCCTAGATTCTCGCCACTTGTACCAAGCCCACCCTGGCTTATATCCAAGCTCAGAAGCCGCCGCCTTCCACACTCCCAAGGGTGCATTAAGATCCTTGAGGCGATAGCCGACCCATCCCTTCTGGTAGCCCCTAGCCTCCCTTTCTTCGAGCAATTCATCTAGGGCCATTTTCCAGAAGCCGTCAAGCTCAGGCGATCGCCCCTGTAGACCATGGTCAACATTGCCGGGCTGAATCTCCCTGGTAGTGACGGTGGTTTGGACAATCTCGATGGGTTCCCACTCGACAATTTCACCCTCAGCATTTTTAACCAATCGTTTCGCCCGCTTAGGCTTTTGGACTCCCTCAAGTGTCCAGGTGCGATCGCCACAGGGTAGCCCGTGTCTCTCCCAATTTCCGCCATGATCAATAATCAGAGCTTCATCTTTACCAGGGGCGGGCCTCAGCACCCGACCGACCATCTGAAGGAATAAGCCTAGGGATTTTGTCGGGCGGGCCATCTGTAGGGCTTCAATGGCGGGTAAGTCGGTTCCTTCTGTAAACAACCCGACATTGCTCACCACTTTAATTTCCCCCGCTTGGAACGCCTCTAGGGCCGCTTTCCTTACTTCTGAGGGAGTTTCCCCATCGAGGTGAATTGCGGGAATCCCCGCAGCTTGGTACATGGCGGCGATCGCCTTCGAGTAGTCGCGGTCAATGGCGAAAATCAGGCACCGTAGCCCGTCGCAATGTTGACAATAACTAGAGACTAGATCAGCGGCCAATTGGTCTCTAGGGTTAAGGCGGGCCAATGATTTTGAGGTATAGTCACCCCTTCTGACTTTCGCCCCCCGAACCACCATTGATTTTTCAGCGGCTAGATATTTGTAGGGGGAAAGGTAGCCCGCTTCAATAAGTTCCCTGATCGTCGGCCCCGTGACCATGTGGGAAAACAGATCACCTAAACCCGCCCCGTCCCCCCGGCATGGGGTAGCGGTGAATCCTAGGGTGTAGGCACCTTGGAAGTAATCAAGGGTTTTCCGGTAAGTCTTCGCGGTAGCATGATGGCATTCATCGACAATAATCGCCCCGAATCTATCAGGGGGATAACGGTGAAGCCGTCTAACCAAAGATTGCACGCTGGCACTTTGGATGAGGCGATCGCCATGGTCGGGGTAGCCCGCTTTGATAATCCCCACGGGTTTACCTGAAACGAACTCAAGTTTTCCCGCCCCTTGGTTAACCAGTTCCTCACGATGGGAGAGCAATAAAACGTCCTCGTTTCGCTTAATGAACTCATGGGTGATCGCACTAAAGATCATCGTTTTGCCGCCCCCGGTAGGGAGCTGACCGACCACAGAATTATGTTGGGCAAGGGAACCAAGAATCTCGCTAACCATGGTTTCTTGGTAGGGCCTGAGTTGAAATTTACTCATCTGTCTAACCCCCCGTTGCCTGTAGCTGATATTCCCGACACATCGCCCCGCCGCCATTGGTAAAACTGACGATGTATTCCGCCGCCCCCGGTGATGTCATCGCGGTCTTGATTTTTGCCTCCATCCACTTAACCCCATCCCAGAAATTCACCATCGCTCCCACTGCAAAATTGGGTTTTTGGGGAGCTTTATCAGGGGCCGCCGCCTCTAGTTCCGGTGGTGAAGTTTTTGGCGGTGGATCGGGTTCTGGTTTAATCTCTCCAATCTCAAGCTGGGTAAAGTTTTCAGAGGTGATCCACACCCCTTCAATACTATTAGTTTCTGGGGGTGTGGATCGGCCATAAATCTCAGTCACCCACTGGCTTTTGGGATTTATGGACAGCTCCCCAAATTTCTCAATATTTAGGGGCAATCTAGCGGCTAAATCGGCCTTAGAGATATTCCAATCTTCAGTATCGAGACGGTAAATTCTGACTAAGCGATCGCCGCCCCTTTTCCGCCGGGAAACGCTCTTTAGCCCAAAGAAACGGAGCAACGCCCCAACAATGGCCGCCGGGGTAGCATTTTTCCCGCAAGATAACTTCACCCCAAATTTGGCTAGTTCATCCCGGTGCATCCGCCAGTTTTCCGCCAGCTTAAGAACAACCGGGTGATTACTGTGCCACTCTTGACCCGATAGGGCAAGGTCAAGGAATTCACCGATACCCCAATCATCCAAGGCCCGCACCCGTAAATGATTGTGCGTAAGATCTTGCTGACAAACCGCCCCATGTTTGGTCTGTTTTTCGAGGGAATATTTATCGAGGGCGATCGCCAAATCGGGAATGGCTTGCATCTCTAATTTTTCCAAGGCCCGTCGCTTTTTGCCCTTTCTATCCCGGCGGATGTAATCGAGGTCAAGTTGTTCAGGGGTTTTCCCGGCCCATGCTGCAATCTCATATTTTTCACAAGCCCAGCGGTCTGACTCATCGAGTTTATCTTCACTTTCCTTGAAAGCTTTATATTCATCCTCCGTGAGGTTTTTGGCCCCGTAGCGGCGCTGGAACCAGACATCGGCATATTCTGCCCTGAGTTCTGCGACTGCTCCCTCAATGGCCTCGATTTCATCCTCTGGGAGATAGCAAAGCTCATAGGTGACGGTCTCGATATCCCGTTCTAACCGTGCGAGTAAATCCGCCCGCAGATGCGCGAGAGACCAATTGACCTGGGCTTTGTAATGGAAGTAGGGGTCATCGGGGTCAAGGTAACTCTGCTCATCGACAATCACGTCGTTGCACTGTGCCTTCGTTAACCGCCGCTTGAATAGCTTCTTAGCGGTGATTTCATCAAAGCGGTGATTAGATTCCGCGCACCAGATAAAGCGGGGGACGTTGGGCCGATACCGCGCTAAAAACTGCATTAGACCTTTCGCCGGAATATTGTCGGCATGGGCCATTAACATCACCGCGTCAAAGTGATTGTCTTCGATATTGAACCCAGTCCCAAGAATGGGTGTGACTGCCAGAATTTGCGGCTTATGTTGGCTTAACCAAGCATCGGGGTTAGCGAGAAAACCTTCGTATTCCTTGGCATTGTCAGCAGTGATGGCCGTGGCCCCAAAACTATGGGCCAAAAATTCCGCATCACTTTTCCGAGTGCATAAAACTAAAATCCGTTGCCCCGCTTCCCTGAGTTCATAGAACTTAGACCACCATTGGGCGGTGTCCTCAAAGACGATGGCCTCCTGGGTTTTCTTCTCCGTGACCACCTTTAAGACAAAGGGCTTACGGCCCGTAGTGCGGTGGTAAAGATTAACTTCGTAGTCGGTGAGGTCAGCAGACACACAGAGAGCTTTCTGAGATTCCCGGAACACCTGCCAAAACATATCGGTATGTTTCCGCCGTTGCCCCGTTTTTCCGTGGGTAGAACTAAGGGTGAGGTTTTCAATTTGCTGATCGAACTCATCCCCGAAAGCGAAAGCACCATTTTTGAGCAGATTTTTAAGGGGACGGATCAGCCCTAAAACCCCTTCGTTGCAGTAGGCAATCCTGGAAACAACGTCATAGGAGTTGCTGTTAAATCGAACCAGTTCACCCCCAAGGCGATCGCAGACCGTCCGATACTCCAACCCCATCCGAGTCGCTGCGTTTCGGGCTAGGGAGATTCTAGGGAACGGGGCGATTACCCGCTGCCACAGTCGAGCCACCATTGCGGCTAACTTGGTTTTCCCGGCGGCGGTAGGGGCGGCAATGAAAACATCCTGTGTCCCATTGGTGAGGCGGTCTAACCCCTCAGCATCTAACGCCCTAAATTCATCTAAGGTGATGGTTTTATCCGGGGTGAGTTTGTCGGTTCTGGCTAATCTCCTTTTAGCCTCACGGCGGGTTTTCTCGAAGGCGAAAGGCTTAAGCCAGTCCCAAGGCGATCGCCGTCTGTACCGCCCGAAATATTCATCCCCGTCCTTTTTGGATTTATCGCGCCATTGGCCCCAATCAGCAAACTTAATCGAGGGAATGGCCTTCGCTAATTTGCCATAACCTGCATAGAGGTTTTTCTTGCTGAGGTTCTGGCTATCGGCATCGGGGAAGTGAGTGATTTTTTCCGCCTCACCATAAACCCCCAAGAATCGCTTAAGGGACTTAGGGCCAAAATTTCCACTAGGCGATCCAATGACAATGACTTGGGTATCCTTTCGCCATTCCACAAAGGCCCGGATCAGGGGTTTTAAGAAGCCCTCAAGGGTCAACACTCGGTAGGGCTTGGCTTTATCGAAGTCGGGGTGAATCCAGACCGCTAGGGGATTTTCCCCCGTTTCCTTGACCTTATTCCGCCCGGTGAAGATACCCCAATCATATTTACGCTCTAAGCGATTATCTAAGGCCCGTTGAGCGCCGCAGAACATCCCGGTAACTGGATCTATTGCTGAAATGCCATAGCCACCTTGACAGGCAAAGAGCAAATGATTAGATAGAGCAAAATTAATTTCGTCCTGGGTTAGCCCCCGCCGCAGAAGATCAGCGTTCTGTGACTCAGTGAGTTTTGCCTCGAAGCCTAAAATCTCTTGATGGCGATCGCTAATGGTGGCATAGCCCGCCCGCTTCTTGGCTTCCCTTTTGGCCCGTGCCTCAGCCCTCAGCCGCCTGATTTCCGCGCGGTGGTTTTCTGAGCGATCGCCCCGTTCTGGTGAGTAAAGCCCCCACAACCCTTGCGACTTATCCCGACCGTGATAACGCCATCCTGGTACGTCCCCATCAGGTAGGCCCATACAAAGAACTAAATCACCGTCAGTGGTTCTGCACTTGCCCTTCGTATCCCCACAGATCTGGCATGGGCTATGTCGATCCGTGGGATGAAATCTGCCGGAAGGACGAGAATGATATTCGTTTCCAAACCCCCTACCTCTGGTAGAATTGAGGGTATCGACAGGATCGCTAGTCTGTATTACGATATTTGCCATAATAGAAATAGCCCGCCCCCATTTTTTGTGGGAGTAGGTTCAATAAGGTTTAGTGAAACCCCCTGCATCCGCCAAGATTTGGGGGTTTCGCTGTTTTTAGGCAGCGGTTGAGCCATCATTTTTCAAAACATCGCTAAATAATTTTCGGGAGAGTCGAGAGACATTCGTCCCGTTTTCACGAGCATAAGCGACGATCGCCTTATGCTGGCTATCTTCGACTCGAATCGCGACTACTTTGTATTTCGCCATGGTTTTTTGGGATCAATTGATCCAATAGTATTACAAGAGCTCGCGAGGAAACAACTTTTTCATCAATTTTTTTTGGACAATCAAAAAGCGCCCCTCAATGCAACGAATAAGGCGCTGTTTTAACATCTCACTTCAATTTTTATTATTTCTGTTACTTCTTAAAGAACCTAAACTCCCTTGCAATCAAAGTTTCCAGCAATCAAAAGCCAAGTTTTGTTGACGCATTTTAGGGTTTATTTTTAATGAAGTGGCGAGGCTAATTTATGCAGTGAAAAAGCCGATATATTGGGCTTATTCATCCACTTCCGCTTCCAGTTCTGCAAACTTTAAAAGGGCACTCTCCAGGGGCCAGCTACTCCCGTCGAGGAAAGTCGTGATCGTTTCCCCCGGTAGCCCCAGGGCTTCCCCCAAGGAATGAATATTGTGGCCCGTCGCCTTCATGTAGTGGTGGAGGCGATCGCCTAAACGTTGGGTGTCGGTGGTCTCTGCAAAAAACATTTCGGTCTCTCGTTAAATAAATAAGCTGAAATCAACGCCGAAAAATTCACCGAGGGCCTTCGCCTGGGCCTTACTAATCCCCCGCTTCCCGTTGACGACCTCGGAGACCACCCCACTAGAGCCGATCACCCCAACAAGGTCGCTTTGCTTAACCCCGTTACTCTCCATCAAGTGATACAAGACCGCCTGGGGGCTAGCAGTGGGGATAGGGTGATGGGTGTCTTCGTATTGTTCGATCAAAAGGACGAGGAGTTTTAGGAGGGCTTGTTCCGCGAGGGACTTCTCAGCCTTAAATACCAGTGTCTCCACTTGCCCTAGGGCTTGATCATACTCGGCCTCGGTCTCGATGATTTTCGGGAGGGCGTTCGTGAGCAGTTGGGCGTAGTCCTGTTTGTCTTTATCCAAAGTAAGGGTCATTTTTCCAGGTGTCCTTGTCGTAGTCGGCGTGGGTCAAAAAATATTTGTAATAAATAGTTTGGGAGGGGTAATCAATCCCAACGATGAGGCGATACTTATTCCCCTTAATGTTAAAAACAGTGAAGTTCCCTACGACTTCAGCGTCTCGATAGGTTTTTCTGACTTCCTCTAGGTTTTGCCACTGAGCCCGCTTAACGATGGTGTACCAAGCTTCAATGGCGGGGTTTGCATCGGGGTATCTCGCCGCATCTCTCCTTAGATTACGGATGGCGATTAGGTGCATAGGTGATTATTGTTTTGCCCATGATAACAGAGTTCTCTCTTTTTGAGAGTCTAGGGCGTCTCTCTTTGACTTTTGCGATTTATTAAATCTGTCAAAGCTGGATTAAATATCTTTTTAGGTTGGGAGTGTGTGAAGTGAATTTTGACTATGCCTTGCCCAAAATGTGGATCAAGCAAATTTGTTCTTTTTGGCTCTGGAAGAGAAGTTTGTGATGAATGCGGCTTTGTTATTCCTGGCCCAACGGATTGCCCTCGATGTGGCTCCCAAAACGTCTATCACCTTAAGAGTGGGCGGCACCGTTGCAACGATTGTTCAGTAGTTTTTGGCAAGCAAAAAGCAAAACCGATTAAGGCTCCTGTCGTAGCTTTCATCGGAGTGATCATAGTCTTGTCTACTGTCGTGACACTAATTGAGGAGTCTTCCCCGAAAAAGGAAGATACATTCACAACAACGCCTAAATCCTCTCCGAGAGTTGTTACTTCTCCAATTCCATCATCTCCTCCTACACCAAGCTTGACTATTGCCCAACAGAACGCCGTTCGTCGAGCAGAGCGATACTTGGAGAGCCGAGGTTTTTCACGACAGAGATTAATCGATCAACTTTCATCCAGGCACGAGCAGTTCAAAATTCAAGATGCCACTATTGGAGTTGACAGCCTGAACATCGACTGGGATAGACAAGCCGTTCGTCGAGCGGAACGGTATTTGGAAATGCGAGGGTTTTCATGCCAAGGATTGATCGATCAACTTTCATCCAGGCACGAGCAGTTCACGGTTAAACAAGCCAACTATGGGGCAACTCAGGCTGGTGTCTGCTATTGATCGCCTCATGGGTAGCACCTGCAAATTTAAGGGCCGCTGCTTTCCGGACTAATTCTATTGGTAAGTTTGTCCCTTCCGACATTTGCCGATAATTCCCGTCGTCACTATGTCCCCAGTGTAGGCTATTTTGTATTTTCGGATTGGCGAAAATCCGCCATTTTAGATTTTCGCCTGGGTAAAAAGGCGAAATGGTGTACTCGCTCGCCCTACTTCACCGCTTCAACTTCGGCGGCGGTGTAGACCTTCGCCTGTTCGAGTACCAGATCGATCGCCAGGGCTTCCATATCCGGCGGGTAGCCGTATTTCCGAAGGAGCCGTTTCACCATCACTTTCATCCTCGCCCGAACGCTGGCTTTGAGGTTCCAGTCGATGGAGGCGTTTTTCTTGATGCGCTCCACGAGGGCGATCGCCAAGTTTTTCAGTGCCTCGCTACCCATGACCTCCACCGCGCTCTGGTTCTGGGCGAGGGCATCGTAGAAGGCCAGCTCGTAGGCTTCGAGGCCGAGTTCTTCGCCCCGTTTATCGGCCTCACTTACTTCCCTAGAAATGTGGAGGAGCTCGTCGATGACATCGGTAACGCTGATCACGTGGTTGTGGTAACGGCGGAGAGAATCTTCCAACATTTCAGTCAATTTGCGGCTCCGGACGAGGTTCACCTTCCTCCGGTTACGGATCTCATCGTTGAGGAGTTTTTTCAGGAGTTCGACAGCGAGGTTCTTGTGTTCCATGCCCCGCACTTCCTCGATAAAGTCATCGGAGATAATCGAGATGTCTGGGTTTTTGATACCCGCTTCATCAAAAATATTCACCACCGCATCGGTCACGAGGGCCTGATCTACCACCTGGCGGATCGCCGTTTCAATTTCGCGGTTACTGAGGCGACCTTCCTGGGGTTCGAGTTTATAGATGCTCGCCTGGATCGCCTGAAACAGAGAAATTTTCTCAGCGTGGCCGAGGGCTTCGGGGTGGGGCACCGCCAGGGAGTAAGCCTTGGAGAGGGCCGTCACCTCCCGGAGAAAGCGCTCTTTTCGGTCGGGATGGCAGGCGTAGTCAGTGGCCTTTTTCAAGAGGGTCAATCGTTCCCCGGTGCTGGCCTCAAAATATCGACTTGTGTCAAACCCGGCGAGGATCTGTTCGACCACTTCAATTTTGCTCAGGAGCAAACCGAGGGCCACATCCTGATCGAGGGTGGGTTGTCCCTGACCGCCGCTCTCGGCGTAGAAGCTCAGGGCTTTTTTAAGTTCTGTCGCCAGACCCAGGTAATCGACCACGAGGCCCCCCTCTTTATCGAAATAGACCCGATTAATCCGGGCGATCGCCTGCATCAAGTTATGGGCCTTGAGGGGCTTATCGATGTACATAGTGTGGAGACAGGGGGCATCAAAGCCAGTGAGCCACATATCGCAGACAATCACCATTTCGAGTTCGTCTTCGGGATCCTTCAGCCGTTGGGCGAGTATTTGGCGATCGCCTTTGGTGGTGTGGTGCTGCACGAGGTTTCCTTCATCCGAAGCGCTCGCGGTCATGACCACCTTAATTTTGCCCTTAGTGAGCTCTGGATCATGCCAATCGGGGTGTTGTTGAATGATTGTTTCGTAGAAACTAACGGCGATGCGGCGGCTCATGGTGACGATCATCCCCTTGCCCCGGTTCACCTTTTGTCGTTCCGCGAAGTGTTTGGTGATGTCCTGGGCGATGGTTTCTAGTCGTTTACTCGATCCCACCAGGGCTTCTAGTTGGGTACCCTTGGCCTTTGCCCGTTGGGTGGTACTTAGATCCTCGGCTTCTAATTCTTCGTCTAATTTCTCCAGGAGTCGTCGCCCAGTCGCATCAATATCAAGTTCCACGAGGCGGCTTTCGTAGTAGATGGGAACGGTGGCCCCGTCGCGGACGGCCTTAGCGATGTCGTAGATGTCGATGTAATCGCCGAATACCTCCTTGGTATTTTTATCGGCGGCCTCGATGGGAGTCCCCGTAAAACCGACGAAAGAAGCATTGGGGAGGGCGTCGCGGATATAGCGAGCAAAGCCATATTTGGTTTGTTTACCAATAATGTTTCCGGCTTCGTCCTTGAGGTCTACTTGTTTTGCCCTAAAGCCGTACTGGCTCCGGTGGGCTTCGTCGGCGAGGACAATAATATTGGCGCGATCACTGAGTTTGGGGTAGAGGCTCTCTTCCTCGGCGGGGGCGAACTTCTGGATCGTGGTAAAGACAATTCCCCCGGAGGCGACCCGGAGGAGTTCCTGGAGGGCGGCGCGGTCATCGGCCTGTTCGGGATCCTGGCGGAGGAGTTGGCGGCACCCGGCGAAGGTATCAAATAGTTGGTCGTCGAGGTCGTTACGGTCGGTAAGAACGACGATGGTCGGGTTATTGAGGGCGTCGTTAAGGACGAGCTTCCCGGAGAGGAACACCATCGAGAGGGATTTCCCACTCCCCTGGGTATGCCAGATTACCCCACCCCGGCGATCGCCCTTGGTTGCTTTGACCACATTTTCAACGGCTTTATTAACGGCGTAATACTGGTGGTAGGCGGCGATCTTTTTTGTTTTCTTGATCGTGACGATCTCAGTTTTGGGGTCTTGGGTTTTGGTCTCCTCAAAGACGGTAAAGTGGCGGATCAAGTCGAGGAGGGTGCTGTGGTTGAGCATCCCCTCGGTGAGCACCTGTAGTTCGGGGCAATGTTGATTCTCCGCCTCGTTGGGGGTCTGCCATTGCATAAAGCGGTTGTACCCCGCCGAGAGGGAGCCTGCCTTGGCGCTAAGGCCATCAGAAACGACCAGGAGGGCGTTGTAGGTAAAGAGGCTAGGGATTTGTCGTTTATAGGTTTGGAGTTGGTTATAGGCGGCGTAGGTGTCCGCTTTCGGGTCGGCGGCGTTCTTGAGTTCGATCACTACTAGGGGGAGACCGTTTACGAAGAGGACGATATCGGGACGGCGGTTGTGGTTTTCTTCAATGACGGTGAATTGATTTACGGCGAGGAATTCGTTGTTGTCGGGGTTTTGCCAGTCGATCAGCCAGACTTTTTCGCCCCTAGTGTCGCCGTCTTTTTGGTACTCGACGGTGATTCCTTCGGTGAGGTAGCGGTGGAATTTTTCGTTGTTGGCGATTGGGTCGGGGCTAGCGATGCTAAGGATTTCGCGGATCGCTTGTTGTTGGGAGAGGGAGGGGATCTGGGGATTAAGCTGCCCCACGGCCTTCTGGAGCCGCTCTATGAGGACGACATCACCAAAACTCTCTCGCTCCTGCTTTTCGCCTTCGGGCTGGATATCGTAGCCGGAGCGGTAGGTATAGTCTAATTTTTCGAGGAGGTCGAGGTGATAGATCTCGATGTCGTCTTCGGTGGTGTACTTCATCGGTTTTTTTCTACAATTAAGCTAAGTTTAGCTAAGGTGTACGGCGATGTACAATGCGAATATTCACGAGGCAAAAACCCATTTATCAAAGCTAATTGAGGCGGTTTTGGCGGGGGACGATGTGATCATTAGTCGTGCGGGTAAGCCTTTGGTGCGGCTGGTTCGTTATGAGGGTTTAGGTCAGCCTAGATCGCCGGGGGGATGGGAAGGTCAGATCGTGATGGCGGATGATTTTGATGCGGAATTGCCGGAGATTAACGCGCTGTTCTATGGGGAGTAGGGATGCAGTTTTTGATTGATACGCATATTTTGTTGTGGTGGTTGGGGAATAGTCCGAGGTTATCGGCGGAAGTTAGGGAAATGATCGCTAATCCGGAGTCGTTTGTGTTTGTGAGTGCGGCGACGGTATGGGAAATGTCGATTAAGCGGGGTTTGGGTAAGTTGTCTGTGCCGGATAATCTCTTGGAAATGCTCAAGGTACATCAGTTCGAGGTGTTGAATATTACGGCGGAGCATGGGTTGCGGGTGGGGGAGTTGCCGGAATATCACAAGGATCCTTTTGATCGGATGTTGATCGCTCAGGCGCAAATGGAAGGGTTTATGCTCATTTCTGGTGATCGTAAATTCGAGCAGTATGATGTGTCTTTGTTAAAGGCTTAAATCTTTTACGCGTAGTTGTCCGCTCATGAGTTTAGGCAGTAAGGTATCACGGGTTTTTGTTAGGGTTTGGATTTCATTAGAATGTAATAAAATCTTGTTGTAAATGGGTTTGACGGCATTCTCAAAAGTTATTATTTTTTGCTTGTCAGGAGTTATGATTTTTAGCTCTTTAAAGTTCCGAGCTGTCACTGTATCAAAAACACTTCCATAAGAACTCTTTTTAAGCCTTTCTATCAAGCTAGAAATCAATAGAAAACCATAGAATATTTTATTTTTTTCTTTAGCTATAACACCAAAATTAGATTGACTGATTGCCATCTCTTCGGACAGCATACAATAATTCCCAACTGTTCCTCTTGCTGAAACAATAGTCGTGTATTGAGGCAGTATTTTAGCTGCTGATTTTTTGATACCTAATTCTGTAATTGTCTTTTCTGTTTCAAGAATAAATCCTGCATGATTACGTGTCACATCTTTTGCTGATAACCATTTGATATTTCCATTCCAATATTCTGGAATACTTGTCTTTGGTGTTCCGCCACTCAATAAGTCAAAGAAATCTGAAAATTGACCGACTCGCCACCCTTCGGGAATTTCGCCGAGTTCTGAGGGAATCATCGCGCCGCCGGAGCTTTTATAGGGTTTGTCGTCTTCGTTGGGCTTGCCCTGGGCAAAGTCGAAGGGGAACTCGAAATCGATAAACCAATGTTTGAATAATGTTTGGGCGATCGCCTCTAGAGTCTCATTCTGTTTTCTCAGGTTCTCAATCTTCGCATCTAAACAGGAAAGTACGGCGGCGATCGCTTTTTGTTCTTCTAATGGTGGACAAAGGAAATTATAATCTCTAATTTTTGTAGGAGATGTGTGTTTTACAGTAGACCCTGAACAAGAATTTACAATAGTCTTCTGATAATTTCTTGTTCTTAATAACCAGTAAATAAAGTCTTTATCCACCTTGTCAGAGATAATTTCAATAAGACCTAATCTCTGATTATGTAAAAATAATTTATCACTCTTCGGAATCTTAGCAGAATACCCCAAGGTATCTCCTGCTTTACTAAGGTCAGTCATTGTAACGATAACATCGCCTTCTGACAAAATATATTCATTAGGAATATTGCCTACATAATATTTGAATTTATCATCCTTAAAACCTCCCCCGATATAAAAATTGCCTGGTGTTAAGAGCAAGTTATTGCTTGGAACTTCTGAAAAAAACTCTCCTTTAAAAGCATATCCATGCTTGATATCAATTAGTTCTTTAAGCTGTATTTTTTTCCATTCACTCATATCTCAAACACCACCTTCTAACAATTGATTGCACATTTGATTAATGGCTCTCCTCAGATCAGGTAAATAGTTCTCAAGAATCAGCCAAACCGTATCCAGATCAACACCTAGATACTCATGAGCCAAAACATTTCTAAAATTGCCAATTTTCACCCATTCAATACGAGGCTGAGTATCCTTCCATTCCTGCGGTAGCTTTTTAATCGACTCCCCCATAATTTCCAAATTCCGTAAGATTGCATCCTGCGCCATCTGATTTTCCAGAAAATCTTTTTTGCTATCAGGTAGATAAGAATCAATCTTCTCCAAACATTCCCGCCCATGGATTAAATACAGATTGCTATCCTTCATAGACTTATCGCCTCCGCCAGCACCCGCTCCTTGATATACCAGTGCAAACCCTCTTCCGTCACCACATCCACATTCCGCCCCAACAAATCCTGTAAATCTAAAATCAACCCACTTGGAAACCAAGACGAAATTCGCTCTAGGTCATAATCAATCAAAAAATCAATATCACTTTCTGGCGTATCCTCACCCCGCACCACCGAGCCAAACACCCGCACATTAAACGCCCCATGTTTAGCCGCAATCTCTAGAATTATTTCCCGTTTTTCCTCTAGTAAATCCTTTAATCCCATCATCTCAAACCCCACTTTTAATAAACATCATCATGGCTACCAATATCAATCAACAAAATAAATACTTCTAAGACTTCCTTATTTTCTGAAAGTTCAAAAATAATTCGGCAATCATAAGCGACAGAACACGACCAAAAATCCGCCAAGCTTCCAGATAATTTATGAGTTTTTAACGATGGATGAAAAGGATCAATCTCAAGTTGTCTTAAAACGTCCGCTATTTTACCTTTTAACCTTGGATTTTTCTTGATGACTTTTTTATAGGCACGCTTAAAGGCACTACTCCAAACTAACTTCATCAATCATCCTCATTCAAATAAGCAATCAAATCCTCCGCCGTTCCCATAGAAGCCGTTCCGTTTGCCACCGCCTCCCTTAGCTCCTGAGCATTCTTTAAAATTTCTGCCCGCTTCATTTCAACTCTCCTCTGGCGTAACGTCTCAAACAATGCCTCTTGCTCCTCCATCGATAACACGGCGATCGCCTCCAAAATCTCTTGATAAGCCATCATCATGATTCCTCCTATTACGTCATGATATTTAGAGCTTTAATGATAAAGCTTGAACCTTCGCAAAAATAGAATTTTTCTAAACAGCCTGAATCACCTCCTTTAACACCGTTTCCCGTAGATGAGGACGCAAAGAATCCGGCGTGCCAATATCCACCGAACAACCCAACAAATCCTCCAGAAAAGCCTTTAACCCCAAAAGCGTAAACAACCCCACTGGACGACTAAAATTCACTAAAAAATCCACATCACTCTCCGCTGTTGCCTCATCCCGTGCCACCGAACCAAACAAAAACAACTCCTTCACCGCAAAATCATTTAGGCGATCGTGATTCTGTTGAATGATTTCCAGAACTTTTTCTTTGTTCATTACTGCGTCTCCAGAGAAAACCCAACCTTCGCTAACTGAATTTTAATCTCCTCATCCAACGCTAGGCCCTCCGTCATTTGCGCCGCTAGTTCCGCCGTTAAGGCCCCCATTTTCTCCTCAAAGGGAACACCATCGTCCTCCTCCTCTGGAATACCCACATAGCGCCCTGGGGTGAGGACAAACTTATGCTTTTCGATGTCCGCCAGGGTCGCCGACTTGCAGAACCCCTTAATATCCTCGTATTCCCCCGCCTTCTGGGAGAGGTCAGGGGAGGGTAAACGCTTCCAAGCGTGATAGGTGTCCGCCACCTTGGCGATGTCCGCCTCGCTAAAGGCCCGGTTCCGGCGGTTCACCATGTAACCCAACTCCGAGGCATCGATAAACAACACCTCCCCCTTACGATCCCTGTTTTTATTGCCGTTTTTATGGCGAGATAGAAACCACAAACAAGCCGGAATCCCCGTGTTGTAGAAAAGCTGGGTCGGCAACATCACGATACAATCCACGAGGTCTGCCTCCACTAGCGCCTGGCGGATATTCCCCTCACCGCTGGTATTTGACGATAGCGACCCGTTCGAGAGGACAAACCCTGCTGAACCCGTGGGCGAGAGGTGATAAAGGAAGTGTTGCACCCACCCGAAATTTGCATTCCCCTTTGGCGGCGTCCCATACGTCCAACGACCATCACTTTGTAAAAGTTCACCGCTCCAATCGCTGTCATTAAACGGCGGATTGGCGATCACAAAATCAGCTTTTAGATCCTTATGAGCATCATTGAGGAAAGACCCCTCCGGATTCCACTTAATGTTTGTTCCATCAATCCCCCGGATCGCCAGATTCATCCGACAGAGCTTATAGGTCGTTTCGTTGCTCTCTTGCCCATAAATCGACACATCATCTAATCGCCCTTGATGCGCCTGAATAAATTTCTGACTCTGGACAAACATCCCGCCCGACCCGCAGCATGGGTCAAATACCCGACCACTATAGGGCTCTAACATCTCCACTAAGAGCCGGACAATACTCTCTGGGGTGTAGAACTGGCCGCCCTTCTTCCCTTCGTTGAGGGCGAACTGACCGAGGAAATATTCATAGACCCGACCGAGGACATCCTGAGCTTGGGCTTGGGCATCTCCTAGAGCGATAGACCCGATCAGATCGATTAGACCTCCTAGGGAAGCTGGATCGAGTTTCTGCTGGCCGTAGACCTTCGGGAGGATCCCCTTTAATCGTTTGGCGTTCTCCGCCTCGATCGCCGCCATGGCTTGATCGACAATCTCACCGATATCTGGCTGTTTCGCTTTTCCCTGGATGTAAGGCCACCGCGCTTGTTTCGGCACAAAGAAAACGTTCTCGGCGATGTACTCGTCCTTATCTTCTGGGTCGGCCCCTTCATAGAACCCCTCCCCCTTAACCAACTTTTGGTAGAGCTCCTCGAAAGCGTCGGAGATATATTTCAGAAAGATCAACCCCAGGACAATATGTTTGTACTCTGCCGCATCGATATTTTTGCGGAGTTTGTCGGCGGCTTTCCAGAGTTTCTGCTCGAAGCTATCAGAATCTACTTTTTTCGCTTTTTTAGGGGGCATTGAGGCTGTAACGAAGGATAATTCCGACCATCGTACAACGGTTAACTGTCTTCCCTACAGCGCTCGACACAAAGGGTAAAAAAAGAAGCGGCGATCGCCAATAAAAAAGCCCCGAAGGCGGGGCTGTGTTTACTGATTGCTTTCAGCTTGAAGGGCGTCCCAGTCGGAGCGGGCGTAAACTCTCATTTCTCCGAGATCGAGGTAAAGATCTTCCCACTTTTCGGGGAGGTTGCCAGCTTCATCTGCGTGGGCTTCAAAAACGGCGTCTAGGGCCATTTGCACGAGCTCTTGGTAATAGAGATCAGCAAAAAAACCTGTTTCGGTGAGCCCAGTGACATTTACGTTGAGGCGTTGAGATTGAGGGGTATAAGAAAAATTGCGATAAGTCATGGTGTTGGCCTGATAGGGGGCTTTGGCTCCCGGAATAATAGAGCGGCTTTTGGCTAAATCATAGTGACACATCAATGATAATCAAGCCGATAGATGACGAATGGAAGGGTACGGATAATATCCGCACCCCTGGCGGAAACCAGTCTATGACCACCCTCTGGTATCCCGGAAAGACAGGGTGATAGGCGATCGCCTAGAGACATTATTTTGGATTTTCGCCAATCCGAAAATCCGCCTTTTTATTATTTTGAAATTTCACCCATTCGCCCAGGAGAAAATCCACCAATTCGGATTTATCTAGCTCGATGCTCTGTCGCTTGAGTTTAAGCAATTCACTTTGTACGTCTAAATCAGTTTCCTTACGGATGTAATAGGTGCGACCAACCCAATCAGGATCACTGCGCTTTCCGATAGCGGGACGGCCCCGTTTCCCTGGTTGCAACTCCTTGTTTTTCGCTTTTGGGGTTGTCTTTTTTTTGGGAGGCTCTGGCTCGGATTTTTGCTTCCTTTGGCCGATCACTTGCTTAAACATATTTGCCCTTGAGTCACTCATCCGACGATCTCCTTACCAATATTTTCATAATCCCGCCAGGCAATTTTTCCTCGGCGATCGCCACTCTCATATACAGGCACCCCCAGCAAAGACGCTTTTTCATGGGCAATGTAACGGCGAATCTCCCCGTCAAATAGTTTTAAGCCAGCGTCCAACAAAGCCTCCCTAGCCATCTCCGCCGACTTCACTGGCGGGGGGTGAACTAGAGTTAATAGCACCCGGTAATCCCCACCTACTTCTTCCAGGAGATCAACGGTTTGGAGGAGCGCATCGATCGCCAGGGCATCAGGGCTCGTGGGTAGCACCAAAAGATCACAACCGTCACTGAGGGCCTCCAACTCTTCTTTATCGGGGCGAGCGGCGGTGTCAATAATTACATGATCAAAGTCCCGACTATATCTCCCGGCGGCCATCAGATCCACCACCTTAAAGGGTAGAGAACCCCGTTTCGCCCAACCCGTCGCCGAGTGGTTCGGGTCGCCATCTACCAGGAGCGTATCTCCCAGGGTCGAGAAAAAACAGGCCAAGTGGATCGCCGTTGTCGTCTTCCCTACGCCCCCCTTAAATCCCGCAACAGTGATAAACAT
>NZ_CP016479.1 GCF_001693275.1 Picosynechococcus sp. PCC 7117 | reverse complement strand
CGGAATCACCTCCTAACAGGGGCCAGAACGTAAGCTGTACAAGGGTTTCAGGATTTCTCAATGTGTCTGGGGGTTCCGGGGGGGCCGCACTGGAGAGGTTTACCAACTTTTCTTTTTCCCTATCCCCGTGTTCAGGGATATCCACCCTTAGTAGATGGGGGTGTGTACCACCTCTAGGCGTTGTAGCTGCATCGCTTACAGGACAAGGGTCACAGGGCTGTTTGGAGTCTGTGCGATTGCCTTCGTTTTGGAGTAGCTGGGAGACTAAGGATAAGAGCAGATTCCAGTGTTTGATGATGGTGGTTTTGGAGCACTTAAGAGCCTTAACCACTGCGCTGATAATTTGCGTCTTGGAGGTAAAGGTAAACCCATTCTTGATGAATCCCTTCAGGCAATTTTCAAGGCGCTTAATGGCTCTGTTCTGCCTTTCTGTGTTGATATCCCGTTTCGATTCCTTGGGTTCTGTTTTGAGGCGATCGCCGTGGTAGTAATATTTTCCTTTTCGGAGAATGGATCTAGCCCAATCGCGGCAACGCTGTTCTATGTCATGTTGATGGCGGCAATGTTGGGCATAACCGGGCATGGCGATCGCCTTTTCCATAACCACCGTCGCCAAGTCACTATCGGGGCATGGCTCCATAATTCTGGTTAACCGTGTGAGGTGGTACAAAATCTCATTCGTCTCACCATTGGCTGTCCAGCCCGTCTCTAGCAGCTCCAAATAATCCTTTTCGATGTCCGCTAACTTCCCATATTTGCGCGGCTTTTTAGGCCAGTTAGCCTTGTCTGCATAGAACTCAATGACTTCATCAAACGTTTCCATGTCCTGCTGAATCACGGCCCATTCCCACCGGAAACGGAATTCCTCTAGGGAATTATCATCAGCAGGTTCTAACTGAGAATCCAACAGAACACAGTCTTTTTGACAGGGAACCCGAACGGCTTGGTAGTCGAACAGTTCTGAGTAAAATCGGCCCTTCTGGTAGTGCGTATCGCTGTCAATCCAGCTTTTTCGATTGGGATATGCCTCAAGATGCCCATCTTTTAGCCAAAAGCCCGCCCTCGCCAAAACCATCTCAATTGTTCGGGCGATCGCGTATGTGGGCCTTTCCTCAGGCAAAGGATAAAGCACATGAAGCCCGCCGGAATCACTCGATTGATAAATGATGGGAGAGCATAGGCCCACATCCTCTAGGACAGCCAGAATCGCGTTAAAGGCTTCATGGTTCCGGCTTGGGTGATATTGGGAACCCCAATCAATATCTAGGACGATATAGCGGGTTCTGCCAGCAAACCTGAGCGCGATGATCTTATCCGGCGATCGCCAATACTCATAAAATTCATCCTTCGATAGCGTGCGCTTGATTGTGCTGTATTGCCCCCCAATGGGCTTGATAGCAGGGGCGCTCCAATGATTGAAGGTTGCCGCTAGCCATTCGATATCGATGAGAAAAGCTGGGGTAAAATGGGGGAGAGTGTTGCTAACTCCGTTCCCGTGTAATACTATATTCGGCATAATAGAAATAGCCGTCCCCCATTATTTTTTCTGGGAGTCGGTTGTGAATAGAACTTTGACAAAACCCCCAAACTTTGGTCGGAGCGGGGGTTTTGTTGTATCTATGCGGCGGTTGGGCCATCATTCTTGAGAGCCTCCGCATAAAGTTTTCGGGATAGCTGAGAGACATTCGTCCCGTTTTCACGGGCATAGGCGGCGATCGCCTTATGCTGGCTATCTTCAATGCGAACTGAGATGACTTTTTTCGCCATAGTGTCTGATTCAAAACATTTTTTCCATCGTAGTACACGCAATTTAAAAAAGCAATAATTTAGCAAAATTCTTTCCGAGAAATTACCACTCCTTTGGGGGGAGGAATGCGCAGACAAAAAAACAAACTGCACACAAAAAAACCATCTATTACTAATAGCTAGTGAATCAGATGATAAACCAAAGAAATATCTCTATCTCATGCCCTGCATGGTTTTTAGCTGACCGAATCAAGGCAGGTACGTACTCACAGCACGCTTTAGGCCACACTCTAGTATGCATTCTGGTACACGTCCCGGTACACATCCCGGTACGCTTTTAGAAATAAAAAAGAGTCGGCTTACGGCTCAGGGAAACGATTGCTCCCTTTGGGAATAATCAACAGAAGAATCTAAAAATCAAGAATCATAGGGCTTTCCCTAGACTTGGGACATCTCGAATGCCCCCATCAAAGATGTATGTCGAACTTTCAGAAGGTGGTAGAGGCAAAAAAGGAGGATTGAGTGAGTATGCGGAGAAAGTTGGTAAGTCTAAGAGCAAATTTTCTGAGTACAAAAATGGAGCAGAGGTTTATGAAAAGTGTTCCCATGTGGGAACGGTTTCCGACTTGTTAGACAAAGCTCGCCACCTATCCCACATCCACAAAACCCCCTCCCAATACTGGCAACAACTAACTGAACTGCTCATTGAAGCGGTAGGCGATCGCCGCCCCTTAAAAGCACCAACGATAGTCATTGCGAAACCTGTTAGTCAACTAAACGGTTTTGCCTAATCCTCCACTGGGAAATATGCCCCAAAGCGGCCCGCGCTCTCATCAAAGCGGTAGGCCGTCCCCAGAATGGCCTTAGTCTCTTTCCCTAAAATTTCCGGCCCTGCTTCTCTCCATTTGCGGGGGCGATTGTCGGTTCTGTTAAAGCCCAACAATTCATTTAAGGCACTTTGGGTTAATCCCCCTGTTTCCGGCCCTTGAACAGCTTTGGGCTTGGGTTCTGGGTGATTAATCCTGACGGGTTCGTTTCGTTCGATAGGGGCCATCCTGAGAGGGCTATTTTCTGCCATGGTCTCTAATTTTTCTGCATCATTGGCGATCGCCTCTAACTTCTCAATTCTGCCCAACAATGGGGCCATAGCTGCTTCTATACGATTGTCTATATCTTTTTCCAGCTTCTCTAACTCAGACTTTCCCGGCAAGCGATCGCCCACACTCCCTTGCTCATTGCAGCTACGGATAAAAGCCACAATCTCAGCGCTGGCACTGCTTCCAGCTTCATTGCATAGTGACTTAAATTTATCCCAATCGTCTTTATCTACTCGAAAGGTTCCCAGCGTGGAATCACTCATATCTATACCTTCTCTATACTGTGTCTATCATAGCCTGTCTAGATAAAGATGTAGACAATTTCTAGATAGAGTATAGACATATATCTAGATGTAGTCTATAATAAGTATAGACAAGGGAGATGAACCGCTACATAGATCCCTCCCACCGCACCGCTACAAAGGATTTCAGACCCATGACAATTATCATCACCGCCACAGTTACCGCCGCCGCCGTTTACCTTCTCGCTTCCCTGGTTGCCTTCGTTCATGATTCCATTGCTGCCCGTCGCCACGGGCCACAGCAGGCGATCGCCACTACTCCCAAGCCAGAAGCCGTTACCAAACCCACCACACCGCAAAACCCAATCGAGACTATGAACATTCGTCAACTCAAGAAGGAAGCCAGCAAAGCCAAAATCAAGGGCTATAGCAGCATGAAGAAAGCAGATCTGATTGCCGCCCTGACATAGGCGATCGCCCTGAGCTATGGCGCGAAACTGGCTCAGCCAACATATTGGAGAAAAACCATGAATGAAGGATTCAAAAAAATAGAAGCACGCAGCCGCCGGAATCGGACAATCAAGGCGATCGCCAAAACAGCAGAAAATCCCGTTACCCGCTGGCTTCTGACAGCAGCATACAAGTGGGACGAATGGGCGCGCACCGACTTAGGCTGCAGAGTATGGCCTTGGATGGGCCTGTGGCATCGGTTAACGGATTAATTCAGCGCAATCCCGCCACGTGGCAGGATTGCTCCATGCCCCACCAAAGGAAAACCCATTATGAAAGCTATCGGATACATCAGAGTTTCAACAGAAGAGCAAGCCACCCAAGGCGTAAGCCTAGATGCTCAGAAAGCCAAGTTAGAAGCCTATGCGGGCCTCTATGATATCGAACTGGTAGACATCATCATCGATGCTGGACAGTCTGCGAAAAGCCTAGAACGCCCTGGGTTACAGAAAGCCCTTGGGATGCTGGACAGTGGGGAAGTAGAGGCAATGGTGATTGTGAAGTTAGACCGCCTCACCCGTTCCGTTAAAGACCTTGACTGGCTTCTGGAAAACTACTTTGCTGATAAATTTTCCTTGATGTCTGTGTCTGAGCAAGTCGATACCCGCACCGCATCGGGTCGCCTAGTCTTAAATGTTCTGATGAGTGTAGCCCAATGGGAACGGGAAACTATCGGTGAACGTACATCCGCCGCCCTACAACATAAGAAGTCCCAAGGTGAGCATATCGGGGGCGTAGGTTTTGGATATGAGGTGACGGGCAAAAAACTCACTAAAACCAAGGAACATAAAACAGTCGAGGCAATCCAACGGTTACGGAACCAGGGCAAAACCCTACAGGCGATCGCCGATCATCTCAACTCTGAGGGTATTAAGACCCAACGGGGCGGGCGGTGGTATCCCACAACGGTAGCCAACATCATCAAAAGAGAAGAGCGATTACAGGATGCAGGATGAGTCGAGATAGAGCAGAGTTAAACAGTTTATTCGGACGGGATGCAGTCGAAGCGGCTCTATCCCGTCGTTTCCTTTTAAACCAATGGGAAAAGGCATCAGTGAGCAACCTCACCACAGTCATAAAAGTCATGCAGGATTTAGAGGAAATTATTGATGATGTCCCCAGGGCGATCGCCTACTGCCAGAAGTTGGATGATCGGGTTAGGGGGTGTGTCATTTTGGCTTTAAGTGAGTGATTTATAAAGAAGGGACGTTTCTTATAAATGCTTCCCTCACGCGCGCGCGATGTTGTCTGAAATGTCTCGATACAGTCTTTGGGCGATCGCCTGCCCAGTGAGTCTGTCCAGATATCAGCGGTACGGGCTATTTTAGAAATATCACCTCAAGTCCTTGGCTATGGAAATTACCTTAAAGCAGCTATCCCCTGATTTTCAGCGGCTTATTGCTGAGATGGGACAAAGCAATGAGTCGATCATCATCACCGATGAGGGAACCCCACTCGCAATCCTTTCACCTACGCCACAGAAAAAACGGGCGGCTTTTGGCTGCATGAAAGAAACGATTCAAATTCTTGATGATATTGTTGCCCCGGCTGTCCCTGAGTCGGCATGGGAAGTCTTGCAATGAGGCTATTGCTAGACACCCATATTTGGCTTTGGTATTTACAGGGAAGCGATCGCCTTTCTGTTGAGCTTCAAGACAAGATTGAAAATCCGAAAGTTCAAATCTGGCTAAGTCCCATTAGTATCTGGGAAACCCTAATGCTGGCTGAGAAAGGCAGAATCAATCTTGGTAAGCCGCCTCAACAGTGGATTAGCGATGCCCTCAAGGTTTTGGAGGTGAGGGAAGCTACCCTTAACAACGATATTGCGATCCTCAGTCGAGCAATTCAGTTACCCCATCAAGACCCGGCTGATCGCTTTATTGCCGCCACGGCCCTCTACTATGACTTAGTTTTAGCAACTGTGGACAGCAATCTAAGGGCATCAGAGCAGCTAATAACAATCAGCTAAGGGCGATCGCGATCCCCTCCGAAAACTCCGAATACTTATTTTTTCTTTCACGCGCCCGCAATGCTGTCAGACAAGTCAGGTTTAAACCACAATTTTAAAATAGACAATTCTTAAAAGCAGCTCTACTCATGGCTTCTAGGGCAGCATTCCGGGCCTGTTGGCGTGTGGCATATTCCTTTTTTTGATGCAATCCAGCGGCTCCCTTTTTTGGGCGGCTTAAGGCGATATCCATAGCCCATGGGCGATCGCCTCACCTGATATCTGAATCCCTCGTAATGCCGTGTGATCATCTGCTTTTATCTGTGTTTTTCTGTGTCATGGGTGATCGTCACTGTCACTTTTTGTCGCGTTTTGTCACCTTAAACGGCTTTCCCATCTACTTTTTTCTCCCTAGGCCGCCCTAGATTCGCGCCATTTATACCAAGCCCAACCCGGTTTATAACCCAGTTCTAGAGCCGCCGCCCGCCACACTTCCAAGGGAGCATTAATATCCTTCAGACGATACCCTACCCATCCTTTCTGGTATCCCATGGCCTCCCTTTCTTTGAGTAATTCATCAAGGGCCATTTTCCAGAAGCCATCAAGTTCAGGTGATCGCCCCTGTAGACCATGGTCAACATTGCCCGGCTGAATCTCCCTGGTAGTTACGTTTGTTTGGATAAGCTCTACTGGCTCCCATTCAATGATTTCCCCCTCAGCATTCTTGACCAATCGTTTCGCTCGCTTGGGTTTTTGAACTCCCTCAAGTGTCCAGGTGCGATCGCCGCAAGGTAGCCCGTGTCTCTCCCAGTTGCCGCCATGGTCAATAATCAGAGCTTCATCTTTACCAGGGGCAGGCCTCAGCACCCGACCAACCATTTGAAGGAATAAGCCTAGAGACTTCGTAGGCCGTGCCATTTGCAGGGCTTCAATGGCGGGTAAGTCGGTTCCTTCTTTAAATAGTCCGACATTGCTCACCACTTTAATTTCCCCTGCCTGGAATGACTCTAGAGCAGCCTTCCTTACTTCTGAGGGTGTTTCCCCATCAAGATGAATTGCGGCAATGCCAGCGGCTTGGTACATGGCGGTAATCGCCTTCGAGTAGTCTCTGTCAATCGCAAAAATCAGACACCGTAACCCGTCGCAATGTTGACGGTAACTAGAGACTAAGTCAGCAGCCAGTTGGTCTCTAGGGTTAAGGCGGGCCAATGACTTCGATGTGTAATCACCGCCCCTAGTTTTGGCACCTTTGACAATCATCGACTTTTCAGCGGCAAGGTATTTATACGGGGAAAGATGCCCCGCTTCAATGAGTTCCCTAATTGTTGGGCCCGTGACCATGTGGCTGAATAAATCATCTAGGCCCGCACCGTCCCCTCGACATGGGGTAGCAGTGAATCCCAATGTGTAGGCCGCCGGAAAGTGGTTAAGGATTTTCCTGTAGGTGGTAGCCGCCGCGTGGTGAGCCTCATCGATGATGATTGCCCCGAACCTATCAGCAGGATATTTACGCAGGCGGCGCACCAAAGTTTGAACTGATGCACTTTGGATTAGGCGATCGCCATCGTCGGGATACCCTGATTTAATAATCCCCACTGGTTGCCCTGAGATGGCCTCAAGTTTTGCCGCCCCCTGGTTCACCAATTCATCCCGGTGAGAGAGTAAGCAGACCGATTCACCGCGCTTAATGAACTCATGGGCGATCGCCGAAAGGATGATTGTTTTGCCGCCGCCTGTGGGGAGCTGACCGATTACGCTGTCATGTTGGGCCAGGGAACCAAGAATCTCGGAAACCATATTTTCCTGGTAAGGGCGCAATTGAAATTTATTCAT
>NZ_CP016478.1 GCF_001693275.1 Picosynechococcus sp. PCC 7117 | reverse complement strand
AATATGAATGAGCCTTGCCGCTCATGTTTATTGCCAGGGGCTGCTACCCCTCGGTTACTAAGGAGCCCTATTGAGGGCTGATTATCAAATTCATTTTTGAATATTTGCGGTTAGTGAGCTGCTACTCACTGACCGCTTTATTTTGTTGGGTAAATACTAGCCCATCTGTGGGGATTAGTACAACCCTTAGAAACTAGATTTATCAAGGGTTTCAGCGATCCAAACTATTTTTGACCAATCAGTCAAAAATAGGCTGTGCCTAGTTTTTAAAGGTTTCAGGCGATCACCCTGTATCTAGGGGATACCTCTCACTGGTATCTCCCAGATACCGGGTTGGCGGCTAATAGCAGCCACTATTGGCAGCCATTGGCAGCCGCCCCCTGGCTGCTATTGGCTGCCACTTTTATTGCAAGGAAACAGAAAATCTAAAGACCAACCCGAACAGGGCAATGGAGGCACTCACCGCTAGGCCTGCTGAGATTCCGCCTACCCACTTCACAACATCCCATGTCCTGTCCTGCCATTTTTGAGACTGCTGGAGCTCTGTTTGGAGCGTTTGCACATCCTTATCCAATTGCTCTAGGGCAGCCTCGATCCGGTCTAATTTCTCTTCTGACATAGCCTTGCTGGGGGAATGATGGTTTTCTTCTCGACTATAGCTCTGATGGGGTGACTCTCTTTGTGTTTGCCCCTATAGGGTAAACACTCAGTTCCCTGACTCTAAGCGTGATCACCTTATAAGGTGATCACTCAGCCTTCTGGCTCTGAGCGTGATCATCTATTACAGTCGATCACTCAGTTTTTTGACTCCAAAAGTGATCGCCCCTATAGCGTACTCACTCAGTTGTCAGGGGCGGAAGTTTGGATCGCAAGGCTTGACGTAAATCCTGTTTTTATGGCGAAACGCCCAGATTTTCTTATCCTTAATCAACGTTCTTAACTGAGCACGGGTTATGAAATTTTCTCGCTCATACTTGGTGGCGAGCACCCAAGACCGATCATCATTCTCACCCCCAAAAGTGTATGGGGGAAGTGCTCGCGTTGTGTCTCTCCCTTGGTTGAATGCAGGCACGATTTTCCCTCAAGTTTCCTCCACTTTAGCGATAATTATCGAGTAAGCTCGGAATCCTTTGCCTATTGGGGGTTTCGGGCATTTTCTTTAGCTTGCGATAATCCCCATTAAAGCGAGCGTTATATGTTGTCATACATATCGTATAACATAGTATCACAATAGTAAAACGGGATGTATAACATGGCTCAAACTAAACTCCTAGCGATCCGATGCCCCATAGAATTGCTCGAAAAAATTGAGCAGCTATCTGAAACAACCGGGCGATCCAAGACCGATATCGTGATTGAGGGACTGCGAGAATTTTTGGATATCCCGTCAGGTAACCGGGAAATTCCAGAGCTTGCTGACATCCAACAGCAGATCCAAGAGCTCGATCAGCGCCTAAAAAAGTTGAGCGCCTGAGAGAATCACCAAGGGCGATCGCCCCGGTCGCTGAATCTCTTGGGCGAGCTCATGCCCCCGGTAGTGCCCTTACCCTCAGTGAAGCTTATGAGCTGGCACAGTCTAGGGGCTACCAGAAGAGCAAGGATGCTTTCCGCAAGGGCATAAAACGCCCCGATACCGCAGAGCAAATCTTGAGATTGTTCGGGATTGCCAAGGGCGAGATGCACAACGAGTATTTCGATCACGGGTCTAAGCCTCCTGAATAAATCTATTTATACAGGGGTTGGACACGGCCCCTAATTTTGCTTGGTCACGCTGTAACCAGTGAGCAAAGACCTTTTCGCGCTGATCGTTAGGGGCGATCGCCTCATAGACCCGCTGACGGTTATCCCGTGATCCAAAGCGCCCCTTGTATTCCAATTTCCGGTCAAGCTTGCCTAGGAGCGCCTGAGCAATTTCGAGCGGGCTCATTTTGTCGGTGATCGTTCTGCCAAGGATCCACTTGATCGGCTTGGCATACCGCAAACAATTTTCCTTGAATCCCTCAAGGCTAGCGCTGGTAAATGTCACCCCTGGTTGTAGGAACTGATGAATGTTGAGCACTTCGAGTAAGTGAATCTTTGGTGAGAGCGATCGCCTGTTGATATCGGGCTTAAATACAAAGCCCTCATGCTGGAGCTGGTCATATTTCGCCCGGTCGCGGGCAGAGCAGAATGCCTTACCAACGGTTAAGTAGTATTCGAGCTGGAGCTGGGAGTACCACCCATCATCATCTTTTTCGACAAGCTCAGGGGTAACAGTCAATCCATAGGATCGGGAAAGTTTCCCATGGCGTTCTTGGTGGCGTTCCGTCTCAGTTTTCGCCCGCTGACGCTTCAGTTTTTCGTACTGGCGATCATCAGGATTCTCTACTTTAGAAATTGCAACCCTTTCCTGTAGATAATTATGGTCTTTCACCGCTTTCAATTCGTCTCGATAATCCTTAGCCAATGCCGGATCGATTTCGCTTAAATCTTTCTGCACATAGCCCTCAGAAAGTAGCTTGTTCAAAATTGCTTCCCGGTAACTGCCAAAACCACGGTTAGCGATCGCCGCATAGCGACAATAGGCCCAAAGGAATGGTTTTAAAGAATCCTCCAACCCACTGCATTCAGCGGCGTGCTCACCGATTAATTTGTGGGTGAGCTCTGCATAGCGGTGCTGGTCACGGGCGATCGCCTTAGCGGTGTAGCCCCCATTGGCGATCCGGTTCGAGTGTGGCGAAAATCTTGGTACCCAAACATGGCGAGGCACATTATCCCGCAAGCGCTCTAGCCCTTGGCAGAACCCATTAACGGTCTGCACCCCTGAACCCATGCCCCAAACAGAATCAAAATGACCCTTGATATCGATACTTACCCCGGTCTCGACAGCGGGCGAGCAAATCACAATATCGTACAGGGGCAAAATTGCATTCAGCGAGTCAATACAACCATAGGCAGGGTGCCCCGGTTCTGCGACGGATTCAGCATCGATTCTCAAAATTCTCTTATCGGGGTATCTCTCCCTAAAGAGTGATTCTAAGTTCTGGGTACTGTAGGTCGATGCGGTCTTTTGAGCAGCGGTAAAGACAAGTGGTTTATCGCCGTTCTCAATCGCTTTATGGAGATTTGTTAACAGGGCTCTAGGGTCATTCCCGTCATAGAAAAACAGGTCTCTTTCTTGCTCCAAACAGGGCTTGTAAGTATTCAGGATGGTGAATGGCTTGAACTCACAACCGGCAAGAATGTACTTAATCAACTCATAGGAGATGGGGGACAAATCAGCATCAGAGCAGTAGAGTTTTCCGCCTGTCCCTAGGGCATAAAGGATTAGGTTGTAGAGGGTTTCAAGGATTTTCGCCCGGTCTTGGGTACAAGTAGAGCTATTCAAGGCGTGCCCTAAAACCTGCTCGATTTCGTCTAGGACGATGTGAGCCCCGTGCCATTCCAAGAAATTAAAATGGGCTTGGCTATCGAGATGCAGGCTATCGACACACATCGCCATCCCTAGAGCGCCTCCGGTCGGGCTACTGTCGAGCTCGCTAATGTGATCGATATCAAAACGGCGGGCAAGCTCCTTGGCTAATTGGATGCGGTGAGTAAGCACCAACGTGCGAGCGCCATCATCTTGGGCAGTCTTGATAATTTTCCCTAGGTATTCTGTTTTCCCGGTGCCCTTGGCAGATTTAATGAAAATAATCTGAGCATCCTTGGGGATAGCTTGCGGATCGATATCGAGATAGCGCTGGTTTACGGTTAAATCCACTTGATGGGTGATATCGGTGAGATTATCCATCTCCCAAACATCTAAGGGCTTGCGCCGCTTATAGGCATTGTGGAGTGCTTTCGCCCCATACTCGACAATCAGATCATCAACGCCTTTCGCGTCCTGTTCCCAGCGGATCACCGAGACTTTCGCCCCGGCCTTCTCTAGGAGTGCCCCGGTAGTTTGGATCGCCCGGTTAACGTTGTGGATCGTCTTGGGTTTCTTGTCTTGGTCAAAACAGAAGGCGATCGCCCGGTTATTTTTCGCCAACAGGTCAAGTTCTGGGATGAGGTGCCGTAGCTGTCGCATGGGCTCACCATGCTGATTTTTTGGCGTTCTAATACCGTTGTAAATCCCTGGTAGACCGATAGCGCAATATCCAGCGGTTAGGAGTGCCCCTGCCTTCTTAGCGCCCTCAGTGATGAGGATCGGTAGCTCAGGATGGGCTAGTACCCATTTCCAAAAGCCTTGATCGGTTTCTGGTAGCTCGACTTTATGGCGCTTGGCAATTTTGCCCCATGTGCCCCGGTCTACCTTGAGGGCGAAAATTTCGGTAGGCACTCGATGCGGGTGCTCATACTTGATCGGTTTCTTATCATTCCGATCCTTACGGGGGCGATCGCCCTTGAAGCACCCCCAAAGAGAATCTTTTCCGGTCTTAATATCGATGCCTGAGCACCACCAACCGCCATGCTCAACAAAGGCATATCGCTTAAGCCAGTTATCCCGCAAGCGCCCATCATTGCGGCGTAATGCTGGCTCATCACTGTATAGCAGGTATTCATAGGGCGTCATCCCTGACAATGACCTGACATTTAACCGGGTAATCTCAGGGGCTATCCCGGAACCCGTCACCCATTCCTGATAATGATCGAGCGAAATACCCTGTAAATATTGGCTTGTAACTTCAAGTGCTGATAGGATGTCAGTCAT
>NZ_CP016477.1 GCF_001693275.1 Picosynechococcus sp. PCC 7117 | reverse complement strand
CGTGATTGATCCTACAAAATAGACGGGAACAGGGGGTTGGGCTTTTCAATGTAGCTCAATTTTTCTCAGTGTGAACCCCTGGCAACACCCCAAATTCTCGTAGAGCAGGGACAAAGTTGTGGTTTTCGTGACTGGGGCGACTCAGCTTCAGTAGGGCAAACCGTTGCAGGGGTGTTAAATTTTGCCATTGATCGAGAGTCATTTCTACGTTGCAACTGCGGGCTTTTTCAAGCACTTGGGCGGGAATTTCCGTTTGTAGCCAAGGGGGATTTGGGTCAATGGCTAGGACTTTGGCTGGTGTGCCAGTTTTCTCTGTAATCAGACCTTGGAGTGTTTCGTGGTAAAGCTGCACCTCAGCAGGGGTTTCACAGGGCATCTGAATCAATTGCGTTTTTTCGGCCTCTGTGAGTTTGTGCCAATGGTCGAGTTTCATTTTGACGCCGCAGGTATCGAGTTTGTAGCGCATGATCATCGGAATGCAGCGCAGCGATGCAATGAAGTCCTGCTCGAACCCAAAAAAATCTGTCATGGGATTTTGCCTCAGTGAAAATATATATCATCATGTTGGGTTAGCTTGGGGATTTACATCCCCCTAAATCCCTCTTATGAAGAGGGACTAAGAGTTCTTTTTTTACTCCCGGTGCCACTCAGTAATGCCGCCTGGTTTGTCCACCAGCACAATTCCTTTTTCGGTGAGTAAATCCCGGAGGCGATCGCCTTCTGCATAGTTTTTATTGGCGCGGGCGTCTTTACGCTGTTGGATCAAGTCTTCAATTTCAGCATCGGTTAAACCAGCGGCCTGTTGCTTTGTTTCCGGGACAAAACCGAGGATATCGGCCAATTCCTTAAGGGTGAGCCAGAGGGAGGCGAGAATTTGCGGATTTTGCTGAAGTTTACCTTCGTGGACGAGGATATTCCTTTCTTTTTTCAGTTCCTTCGCCAATTCAAAAAGAATCGCCAGTCCACCGGAAAAATTGAGATCATTGTCAACAATCGCTTTAAATTTCGCCAGGATGCCCTTGTCCGCAGTGATATTGTTCGTATCCAAATGTTCTGCCCCAAATAGCAGCGCATCATTAAGGGTTTCCCAGCCCTTGGTCGCAGCGGTGAGGGCTTCGTCGGTGAAATCCAGGGGCTTGGTGTAGTGGGCCTGGAGGATGAACAAACGCACGGCCATCGGGTCATATTTTTGCAGGAGGTCGCGGATCGTGATGAAGTTGCCGAGGGATTTGGACATTTTTTCCCCTTCCACCTTCACCATGCCATTGTGCAGCCAATATTTTGCTAAAGGCTGACCCGTTGCGGCTTCCGACTGGGCGATCTCGTTTTCGTGGTGCGGGAAAATCAAGTCACTGCCCCCCACATGGATATCAATGGTTTCCCCTAGGCGATCGCGCACCATCGCGGAACATTCAATGTGCCAACCGGGACGACCAGCACCCCAGGGAGAATCCCAGGCGGGTTCTCCTGCTTTGGCGGCTTTCCAGAGGGCAAAATCAAAGGGGTCATGTTTTTTCGGCGCATCGGGATCAGGATCTTCTGTGACGCGACCGCTGGCTCCTGCTTGCATATCGTCTAATTTGCGGCCAGAGAGTTTCCCATAGCCCTCAAATTTGCGCACCGCATAGTACACATCCCCCTGAGACGCATAGGCAAAACCCTGTTGTTCTAGGTCGTGGATCAGCTTTTGAATCCCATCTAAACTGTGGGTTGCCCTAGGATATTCATCGGCGGGTTGAATGTGGAGCGCTTCCATATCCTCGAAATAGGCTTCGATGAATTTTTCGGCGATCGCCCCCATGGAACTTTTTTCCGCCCGCGCCCGATTGAGAATTTTGTCGTCAATATCAGTGAAATTTTGGATGTAATGCACCTCATAGCCTGACCATTGCAAGTAACGTCGCACCACATCCCAGATCAAACAGGTGCGTGCGTGACCCAGGTGGCAATAGTCATATACCGTAATCCCACAGCAGTACATCCGCACCCGATTAGCTTCGAGGGGTTCAAAGGATTCAGAACGACGATGGAGGGTATTGTAAAGACTGAGGGACATTGGTAAGCACTGGCGTTGAGCGTGTTTCATTCTAACCCACGATTGCCCAGGGAATTCAATCCCCATTGACTCCTGCCGTTACAGTTTTTTGAACCTAGGCGATCGCCCCAAAAGACGGTGTTAGGTTGAAGGTAATTCTTCTCCTGGAGGTCAGCCCATGGCCACTTCATCATCTCGTAAACCGTTGTCCCAACGTTCCCTCACCCTCCTCCTCAGTGGTTGTTTGTTGGGGGGACAGATCCTTGCGGGTTGTCAGATGGCCTCCCAGAGAACTTCAGACACAGGGATGGATGCCATGGCCCCCCAAGTGGCAGAAACGGAGTCCATGCCGGTGATGCCTCCTCCCGATGGAGACATTCCCCAGGAAGCGCCAGATCTTTCCCAAGAAGATTACAACCTCATCCGCGATAATCCTTTCCAATTGGTGCGCACTGAACCGCTGTCTACCTTTGCCCTTGATGTAGACTCTGGGGCCTATAGTAATGTCAGGCGCTTTTTAGATGATGGTCAGCTTCCTCCCGCTGATGCGGTGCGCCTAGAGGAGATGATTAATTATTTCACCTATGACTATCCGGCTCCGGACGATCAACCCTTCGCCATTAGCACCGAACTCTCCCAAGCTCCTTGGCAACCCCAGCACCAACTCCTCCGCATTGGCATTAAGGGCCAAGAAATTGCAAATGAAGCCCTTCCCCCCAGCAATTTGGTGTTTCTCTTTGATGTGTCGGGGTCGATGAATGATCCCGATAAATTGCCGCTTCTCAAGTCAGCATTTCGGTTATTGGTGAACGAGTTGCGCCCAGAGGATCGCGTTTCCATTGTGGTGTATGCCGGGGCGGCAGGTTTAGTTTTGCCCTCGACGTCTGGGGCTGAAAAAGAAACCATTCTCGCGGCCTTGGATAACTTAGAAACAGGGGGTTCCACGGCGGGTGGTGAAGGGATTGAATTGGCTTACCAGGAAGCGGCGGAAAACTTTCTCGATAATGGCAACAACCGAATTATTCTGGCCACCGATGGGGATTTTAATGTGGGGATGTCCAGCGATGCAGAACTAATTCGTCTGATCGAACAAAAGCGGGAACAGGATATTTTTCTGACGGTGCTGGGCTTTGGTACAGGCAATCTCAAGGACGCCAAGATGGAGCAGCTCGCCAATAATGGCAATGGGAATTACGCTTACATCGACAACATCCTCGAAGCGAAAAAAGTGCTAGTGACGGAAATGGGTGGCACGCTTTTAACTTTGGCAAAGGATGTGAAAATTCAGGTGGAATTTAACCCGGCCCAGGTGCAGGCTTATCGTCTGTTGGGTTACGAAAATCGCCTGTTAGCGGCCCAGGATTTTAATGACGATACCAAAGATGCGGGGGAACTGGGCGCTGGCCATACGGTGACGGCCCTCTATGAAATTGTGCCAGTGGGCATTGATTCGCCCGTTGAGTTGCCGACGGTGGATGATTTGAAATACCAAGAAACGCAATCCAATTCGGGGAATTTTGCGGGGGAATTGCTGCAATTGAAGCTCCGCTATAAACCCCCCACTGGCGATAATTCGGCACTGATCACCCAGGCGATCGCCAATGACAGTACACCCCTAGATCAAGCCTCTCCAGATTTTCGGTTTGCGGCGGCGGTAGCGGAATTTGGGATGCTATTGCGGGACTCCCCCTACCGTGGCGAAAGTTCCTTTGATCAAGTTTTAGAACTGGCCCAGGGCAGCAAAGGAGCAGATCCCGAAGGCTATCGCAGTGAATTTATTCAACTGGTCAAAACGGCCCAAGCTTTGAAATTTTAAAGAAGAAGGCCGACGCAGTTTTTTGTTCTCCCGTAGGTTGTGGGTCAGGCGATCGCCAAGTGCATAGGGTCTGCCACCCGGCCACTACATAGCACCACGAAATGAAACATATCCTTCGGAGAACAGATCAATGAAAATCACACGACACACCATTGGCAAAGGTTTAATGCTTGGCACCATGATTTTAATGGGGAGTAGCTTTAGTGCTAACGCAGCGCCGCCACCCCCTAGCGGTTGCCCGACCGGCTGGGCCCCCCGTCCCCAGGAAGTCAATTTCCAGCTTGGCCCTTGCTTACCCGGTACCATTGCCACGCCTCTACCAAGTCCTCAGCAGGCTCAACCTAAACCTCTGACCTGCCCAGAAGGTTGGCAACCCCGGCCCCAGGAAGTAAATTTCCAGCTTGGCCCTTGTCTACCCGGTACTATTGTGACCCCGACTCCCCAACCCCAGGCAGAACTTCTCCTTCCTGCTATTCAAAAAATGCATTTGGGTCTGCCCGGAAGATAACTCACAAAAAACAAGATCACCATGGTGCTGTTTTCTGAAAACTTTGACCGGGGTGATCTTATTTCTTGATTTGATTTAAGCGAGTTCAAAGGAACAGTTCGGTGACCTAAGCAACATCCGTATAGGCTTCAAAATCCATAAAAGGAGAACTATAGGGCTCAAGATCCATGAAAGGAGAGCTCAAAAACTCCTCTGCTTTGATGGGACGACTAAACAAAAAGCCCTGGATTTCATCACAGTTAAATCGCGTCAAAAATTCCAACTCTCCCTCATCTTCAACCCCTTCAGCAACTACCTTAAGGTTGAGATTGTGGGCCATTTCAATAATTGCGGTGATAATTGTCGCATTAACACGGTTCCGATGAATCCCATGGATAAAGGAACGATCTAGCTTGAGGGTATCAAAGGAAAACTGCTGCAAATAGCTTAAAGAAGAATAACCCGTGCCAAAATCATCTAAAGCAATTTTCAAACCCAAAGACCGCAAGGCCTTTAAACGTCGTATCGATACTTCCCCATTGTTCACGAGGGTGCTTTCTGTCAATTCCAGTTGGATATCTTGGGGTTGCAATTGATTGTTGATAATAATTTGGCTGAGGCGATGGTGCAGATTGAGTTGGGTAAATTGTTTCGCCGAAAGATTAATCGACATATAAAAGTCCTTGAGGCCCGCCAGCTGCCAACGACGCAATTGGCAACAGGCTTCTTCCATGACATATTCCCCAATCGGGATGATTAAACCGGTTTCTTCGGCCAGGGAAATAAATTGATTGGGCAAAACCAAACCACGGGTTGGGTGAAACCAGCGTAAGAGGGCTTCGGCACCAACCACCTTGCCCGTTTGCAAGTTCATCTTCGGCTGGTAAACAACTTCGAGTTCGTTGCGTTCGAGAGCTTGCCGTAGGTCGGCTTCGAGGGAAACCGTATTCAAGCGGCCCACGTTCATTGCGACGGAATAGAAGGCGTGTTGATTGCCCCCTTGTTTTTGAACTCGCAACATGGCTGTGTGGGCATTACTGAGCAGTTCATCAAGGGTAATGCCATCTCTGATGTAAAGGGCAATGCCGATGCTGAGGCTGATAAAGACATCCTGTTGGTCTTCTGTGGTAAAGGGGGAGCTAAAGGCCGCGAGGATTTCTTCGGCAATGTTGACGACTTCGTGGCGATGTTCTAGGGGATGAAGAATCGCACAAAATTCTGAAGTGTTAAGACTAACGACAGTGCCGTATTTCTCTAAGGTTTGTTGTAGGCGATCGCCTACCTGCTTGAGTAAAGCGCTGACAATACCGTGGCCAAGGTATTCATTAAGGAGCTGAAAGCGGTCTAGACCAATGGAGAGAAGCGGAGTGGAGGGCACTGTCTCACTATCTTCTTGACCGAGGGGTAACTGTGCCACCACCTTTTCAAAAGCATAGGTAATCCTATTTTGATTCGGTAGACCGGTGAGACTATCTTTCTCGCTCAGTTGGTTTAACTGCTCGGAATAGTATTGTTTGACCTTGGAGTATTTGTTGAGACGTACTTCGACAGCCTTGAGGAGTTCTGCAGCTTGGATCGGTTTCATCAAATAATCATCGGCTCCGGATGCCATTCCCTGGCGGAGTTGCTGACCCTCTGCTTGGGCCGTCAAAAAAATGAAGGGAATCATTTCCGTTGCTTCCTGTTGCTGGAGCCGTGCCAAAACGTCATAACCACTCAAATGGGGCATCATCACATCACAGATGATGAGATCCGGGTGATATTCCTTGGCTGCCTGAATTCCTTTTTCACCATCACTCGCTTCGATAACGATGTAGCCAGCATTTGTAAGAATTCTTCGAGTCAGTTTACGGATAACGTAGTCGTCTTCAATGACGAGAATCGCCGTGATTTCTCCGGGATTTTGCAGGCCAGAGGAAACATCATTTTGGACGGAAAAGTTGTTAGGAGACATATTCACTCAGCATCTCAGGGCGTTGGTGGAACATTTTTTCGGGGAAAGAAACCAAGCTATTTGCCATCAGATAATTGGATGTTCGCTGTTTCTGTAAGGATGTTTTCTTTCATTAAGTGCCACAATCATTGCGCTGTAGATGCCAATTGCTATCTCAAAAACGTTGGAGGTTCGGGGTCAAACCTCGGACTAGCGGGGTGGCTACGCGCGAAAAATGTTGGCTCGCTTTAATTTTGGTTTATGAAAATCAAAGGCGTTATGTGTAGAAATGTAACACGGTGATGGGAAAAAAGTAAATCTGGGGTATCTACTCTAATTTTTTTCCGTGGAAAATTAAAACCAAAAGATTGCTTTCGCTAAGGGGATTGTCTATTTCTGTTGGGCGATCGCCACAGTCGTTTCGGGCAAGGTAGTCAACCGGGGTAGGCGATCGCGCTGTTGAAACAAAATAAAAGCCGCCACTGCCAAGAGAAAATACCCAAAGCCCTTTTGGAGTTGTTTTGCATTGAAATAGCGACCACTGTAGCCGCCGAGCAAAATTCCCAGGCTCGCCACAAAGGTAAAGTTCACCATCAGATGCCAATCAAAAACCACATCAGCCTGGCCAAAGTAACCCAGGAATCCGGCGATCGCATTCATCACAATAATCACCAGGGAAGTGCCCACCGCCTCTTTCATTTCCGTTTTACCGAGTAACACCAGGGCGGGCACAATCGCAAAGCCCCCACCAACTCCCACTAGCCCCGTCAAAATGCCAATCCCCAAACCTTCCGTGAGCAACCACAGCCAACAGTAACGGCACACCGGGGCCGGATAATCTTCAAGGTGTGGCTCATTTGCTTGGTGGGCGATCGCCTTGCCGCTTTTGCGAATCATAAAAATCGCCGCGATCAACATCATCACCGCAAACAGCAATAGCTGCACCGTCCCTGTGATGAAGGGTAACCGGGTTAACTGCGCCCCCAGGAAAGCCCCGACCATGGTCGCCGAGCCAAAAATCCCTGCTTTTTTCAAGTTAATATTCCCCTGTCGCCAGTGGGGCACCAAACCCACGGCACTGACAATGCCGACGATAAACAACGTCATGGCGATCGCACTTTTCGGGTCAACCCCCATCACATAGACCAAAATCGGCACCGCCAACACCGAACCACCGCCCCCCATCAAGCCCAGACTGATTCCAATACAAGCCGCTAAAAAATATCCCAAGAGCTGCATCATATCCTCCAAAAAAAAGCCCCCAGCAACTGTGGGGAGCAATGTCGTTCGTTAAATCTATTTGACTCGGTTGTAGGGGAGACGGGCCAAAATTTTCGCCATGCCGCAGAAGCCCGTAAAGCCCGCAAACATCAACCCAGAGCCGACAAATCCGGTGAGTAGCAAAAACCAAGGAGAGACAAACGCACTCAGTAATGTACCGACGAGGACTAGACCCCCGGCGACAATTTGCACCTGGCGCATCATCGGTAAAGGCGCTTTTTTATCTTCGTTGTAGGGCAAGTTAGCGCCCTTCCAGGCCGTAAATCCGCCGTCAAAATGGGCCACTTGGTAATAGCCTGCCGCAAAGAATAATTCTGCCGCCCGTCGGGAGCGATTGCCGCTTTGACAATAAAGGATCACATTTTTCGTTGTCTGGGGCACGGTGTCTACGGTCAAGCGAGACAGGGGAATATTTTGCGCCCCCGCCACGTGTTCTCTCGCGTATTCAGCCTGTTCGCGCACATCGAAAACGACGGTATTGGGAGAATTGACCTGGGTAGCAAACTCGGCGGGTGAAAGTTCAAGTAATTGTTGTTGTTGGGTAGTAGTCATTGCACTAAAAAAAATGGTGATGATTGGGTGTAATCCGAGACGAAAAATGGCTTGCTTGCCAGGAAAAAAGAGTTAAACATTGCCACAGGCTTGGTTTGCGGGCACTGCTTCCATAATCTTTTTCGGGTCGGGGAGATTGAGGTTATCCATCAGGTGAACAAAGGCTTGGCGATCGCCTTTGAGGCGGGGGTTAAATTGCTTTTCTTCAGCGATGGTCGAAACCATTTGCCCACGATAATCATGGCCCGGATAAACCAAGGTTTCGGGGGGTAAACGAAATAGTTTTTGAATCGAATCGTAGAGGGTGCCTGCATCACCACTCTGGAAGTCAGTGCGGCCACAGCCCCGGATAAACAAGGCATCCCCCGTGAATAGATGGGTGCCATTTGCTAAGAAAGCCATGTGACTATCGGTGTGTCCGGGGGTGGCGATCGCCTGAATTTCGATGGAACCGACCTTGAGCACGTCCCCATCGGCAACGGAACGATCCGCACAGGCGACTTCTGCCCCCTGGGGGACAATCCCCAAACAGTTCGTTTTTTCCCGGAGCCGACTCGTTCCCGTCACATGGTCAGCATGGACATGGGTTTCGAGACAATACTTTAACGTCAAACCCAGTTCTTGCAGAAGCTTAAGATCCCGCTCCACTTGCTCAATCACAGGGTCGATTAAGGCCGCCTCACCACTTTCTGGATCAGCCACAAGATAGGTGTAGGTATAGGTTTCGTAGTCAAAAAGTTGGCGAAAGAGCATGGTTCACAAAGACAGCAGCTGAGTGACTAAGCTGGTCGTTAAATATAAGTATATCACTAAAAAGTAATTTATCAATAGAAAATTTTAGGCTTTTTTTAGGTTTCTGGGGGAAATTTCCCCTCGCTCCCCCCGTTTAAATGCCTATACTCATGGTGACGGGGCCAGTCCACCAAAAATCTAAATTCTGCCCATCATTGGACTATTACCCCGCAAATCAAGGGTATAAGCGTGGAGTTTGTTACATTCAGAAGCGCCATTCCGCCCTATGGTAGACCTAGGCAAAAATTCTGGAAATTTTTGTAAAAAAGGGGTTCTTTTCCTGTTTGATCTTGGGGTGTTCTTTTTTTTAACAACCCTAAGCAATGCTCCCCCTGGGGTGACTCTGCTGTTCAACGATGCACCATTATGCTGATCAACCCATTTCGTCGTCCTTTCCGCAAAAACCTCCGGGCCTATCCACGACCAATGGCAGTCACTAAAAATCACCCACAACATCGCCTCAACCATTGGCTCAAATGGATGATGCCGGGTCTCTCGGTCAAGCGATGGCTCTTGATGAGTGCTTTGGGGGTTCTATTTACGGCGTTGGGGTTGGCGATTTGGCTGAATTTAACCCCTGTTTCCCGGCTGTTGGCTTTGATGGGCGCACTCCTGCAATGGTTAACGGCGGTGGTTCCGAGTAATATTTCTGGGCCAGTGGCGATCGCCGCTGGTTTGAGTCTGATTTTCTGGGGCCAAAATCGCACCTTTGGGGCAATTACCACGGTGCTAAATCCCGATGGGGACGAAGAACTAGTTGATATGCTCCACAACCACCGGCGCTTAAATAAAGGGCCGAAAATTGTTGCCATTGGTGGTGGGACGGGTCTCTCTACCCTATTGCGGGGCCTCAAAAAATACAGCAGCAACATTACTGCTGTGGTGACCGTGGCCGACGATGGTGGTTCTTCGGGACGACTGCGCCGGGAAATCGGTGTGCTGCCGCCGGGGGATATCCGTAACTGTCTTGCGGCCTTTGCGGACGAAGAAAGACTCCTCACGGAATTATTTCAATATCGCTTTAAGGCTGGTGATGGGTTAGTGGGCCATAGTTTTGGCAATTTATTTCTCACGGCCATGAGCGAAATTACCGGAGATCTCGAACAGGCGGTGCTGGCTAGTTCTAAGGTTTTGGCGATTCGCGGTCGAGTTTTGCCAGCGACCCTCAGTGATGTAAAGCTTTGGGCGAGGATGGCCGATGGCCGAGTTATAGAAGGAGAATCTAATATTCCAGAGGCTGGGGGACACATTATGGAGTTGGGTTGTTGGCCCGAAAATCCGCCAGCCCTCCCCGCAGCAGTCAAGGCCATTGAAGAAGCCGATTTTATTATCATGGGGCCGGGGAGCCTCTATACCAGCGTGATCCCCAATTTGTTAGTCCCGGAAATTCGTGAGGCGATCGCCCGTAGTGGTGCCCCCCGGATTTATGTCTGCAATATCATGACCCAACCGGGAGAAACCGATGGTTATACCGTTGCTGACCACATCAAAGCCATTGACCGCGCCTGTGGCAAAAAACTCTTCGATGCTGTCCTTGTCCACCAGCGATCGCCGTCGGAAGCGGCCCTCCGTAAATATGCCCTCGAACGTTCCCACCCTGTATTTCTCGACCGCGAAGAAGTAGGGCGACTGAGGCGACGGGTGGTGATTGCCAACATCATGGACGAAGACCCAGACACAGGCTATGTCCGCCACAACCATGAACGTCTAGCGGGGATGTTGGTACGTTGGTTTAGCCGCGCCGCCGAAGTCCAAACTAAAATGGCCCATCCCCCCACCAAATAGATCCTTCCCTGGGGAAGGTGGCCGCTAGGCCGGAGGGTGTTCTCTCTCCCCTAGAGGGGAGCTAGAGGGGTGGCCCTGGAGCTAACACTCCCCTAACCCCTCTCAAGAGGGGAACAGTTGGCCGGTGAGCTAGCAAGCCCCATGAATTTCTCCCATAGAGGGGTGATGTTCTACCCCGAAACCCTCGATGTCACAATGCGATCGCGCCCTTCATGTTTTGCTTGATATAAAGCTTTGTCGGCCTGAAAAATGAAGTGCCCCATATCCGCCTGGGGTTGGGGTTGGGCCACATGGAGACCGATGCTGATCGTAATAAATTCACTGATCGGTGACTTTGGGTGGGGAATCTTGGCCTTGGCGATCGCCTTGATCAGTTCCTGGGCAATGTTTTTCGCGCTCGCAAAATCGACATTGGTCAATAGCAGCACAAATTCTTCCCCTCCATAGCGGGCCGCCAAGTCTGTTGGGCGACGGGCCATCAAATTTACCCAAGAGGAAACCTGTTGAATACATTTATCCCCTTTTTGGTGCCCATAGTGATCGTTGTAGTTTTTAAAAAAATCAATGTCGATCATCATTAGGGCCAAGGGGTACTGATATCGCACCGCCCGCTGCCACTCCTTTGTTAGGGTGAGGTCAAACATGCGGCGGTTAGCAATGCCCGTCAGCCCATCCAAGTGGGAAAGTTCCTCAAGTTCCTGATTTAACATCAAAATTTTCTGCTGGGCCTGTTTTAACGCTTCGACCTGGGCCTGCAAACGGATCGCAAACCACACGGCGATCGCCAATACCAAAGACAAAGAACTGCCTAAAATCAGGATTCCCCAGGCCACCGGGTGCTCAAATAAGCTCTGGGTCGTCTCCTCATCAAGCAGCAGTCTATGGGAAAAAAAAGCTTGCCACAGGGCGATCGTCAAGGTTAATCCCAGCCATAACAATGCCAGAGGAAAGAAAAAATTTGATACCCGACGGTGAATTTGTAAACTCAACTGCCGCGCCTGGAGAATGACGATCAGACCCACCACGATAAAACCACTGGAGGTATGAACCGCCATTTGCGTCAGCTTTCCCCAACCGTAGGTCGTCTCAATATTCGCAAGATAGCCCAAACAAGCCACCGTCCCCAATCCCATCACCGACGCCCCCAAAAAACTTCCCCCCAGCAAATTTCTTTTTTGTTGCGGCTGCGTAATCAAGAACAATGCAATGCTGGTCAGGAAAAAACAGAGGGCGGTATTTGGGGCCATGCGTCCTGGATGGGAGGTCGCCACAACAATGTAATGGCGCATGAAAAGTTCATCCAGGGGGAGGTTTAGGCCAAAGATATATTCAGCTAGGGTCAATCCCCCCAAGAGGCCGATGAGGATCGCTAGGGCGATCGCCACTCTTTTCATCGGCCCCAAGGCAAACATAGCCAGCCCCACCAACACAAACCCCAGGGCCGTATTAAATTGCATCGGCACAAAACTAGGATGAAGCTGAATGATTTCTGGCAGGCGCAAATACCAACCAAAGATCACAGCAATCCCTAGGGTACAGACCGAGGCAGCACCAAGATAAATCAGGGCTTGGGAAAAGGGAAAACGTTTCATCAGCAGCCTGGAGTTCCACGGGCTGGGGGAGGAAAATATCGCAGTCTAATTTTGCCCGCTATTTCTATTTTGTCCTGTTGGCTCGTAAAAACTAGCAGGGGACGGTGACAAATTTGGTGAGGATCTTCCCTTTTGCCCCTAGTTGAGGCGTTAGATTGCCCCTAGGGCATCGTAGATCGCCCAGATCCCCATGGCCCGCAGGTAGTGACAGGCGCGGAAGGTACCATTGGCCGTAATCGCTTCGGGGGTGCGGAACTGTAACCCATTGTCATAAACTTGTTTCACTACGGCTTCCACCATCCGCAGGGCTTCGGTTTGCATCCCATTACGAATCATTAGGGCGGCAATGCCAAAGTTAATCCCTGTCCACACTTCGAGGGGATGGGTGTCATTTTCTTTTTCGGGGGTGCCGTCGGGGTTGAGGCCATTGGCCGCACCAAATTGACCGCCATGGAATTTTTCAAAACAAGCAGTGTAAATGGTAGCTAGGGTTGTGGCAGTGCGATCGCCGGGGTTCACATCGGGGAGATTGAGCAGTTGGGCATAGTATTGACCGCACAGTTGATCGGCCATCACCACGCGGGAATTACTCCCCGTATCTAGGGTGTAGTAGCTGCCGTTCCAGAGGGTGTCCTGGTAGAGGGGCCGGGCCTGGTCGAGCCAGGTGTGGTAGGTGGCGATCGCCTGCTCAAATTCTGCTGCGGAGACTTGATTTTGGTGTTCTTCAAAGTGACTGGGACTTTGTTGGAGGATTTTTGCCATGGCGATCGCCGCTTCGAGGGCCGCGATCCACAGCCCCCCACAGTAGGCACTGATGCCCTTAAGCTTCCAGTCATCAAAGGTTTGATCCGGTGCGCCCCCATTTTCGGGAATGCCATCGCCGTCTAGATCAAAGATCTTCAGGTAATCAAGGGCTGTGACGACACTTCCCCAACAGCTCCAGAGAAATTCCGTGTCCTCGGCCCCGGTCATCACAAAATCCCGGTACACTTGCAGGACAAAATCTGACCCCAAATCTTTCCAGAGGTTGCAATCCTGGTAAGCGGTGTAATTGGTGGCTTCCCAAGGATGTTCGTTCGGTGCCCCCAGATCATGGGGCGTTGCCCCAGCGACTTTGCGGGTGGCCATGGTCTTGTTGTAGCCGATCATCCGTTGGGTATCGTCACTGGTGGGAATCGCCCGGGCAAAGGCTTCTAGCACCGCTTTATCCAGTCGCGGCCAGAGCATCGTCAAACCAAAAGAACCATACATCCGCACATCGAGGCTTTCGTACCAGCAATAGTCGAGGCATTCTAAAACCCCAAACTGACCGACGGGATCATTTTCCGTGGCCGCCGTCCAGAGGCTGCCCCCCTGGGTTAAGAGGTACAGCTCATTAAATAAGGCCATCTTTAACCAATCCGGCAGGTCATCCCGCCCCAGGATCGGTTGTTGCCAGGCCGCGATCCGTTCTTTCCAGAGATCGCTATGTTTCATCGCCGTGCGGATCATCGTCCAGACATTATTCCCACTCCGGCCAAAAAAGTCTGTGTAGCGGCGGAAATAGGTGATATCCGGCGCAAATTCCATCACAGGCAAATCCCAGGCGAGAAAGAAGGGGATTTTCTTCGTTTTGCCGGGTCGGAGGGTAAAGCGTACGGCGATCGCCCCGGCAATTTGTTCCCCAGGCGCAGCCGGTGTTTCATCTTCAATGTCTGGCAGGGAGCCATTCCCGGCAAAATAATCCCACACATCGCGGCCATCCCCCACCGGGTTCCAACGGTTGTGATAAAAGACTTCCAGGGTTGGATTCGTCACCGTCGCAAAACACAGTTGGCCTTCCCCTTCGCTGAGATCCGCATGGGGCCGCACCCGATTCAGCAGGCAGCCGACCCGGTAGCGGTCTTGCACCCATTGGTTTAAATTGCCAGTGCTATCGCCCCAACGGGATTGGTATTCGTACACCGGGGAGCCGTCATCCCGCAGCACCACCTCCGGCGTTTTTTGGGCTTTGGTAAACCACCCCACCATGTTTTGCCAAGTCATCATAATACTGACGGTGATCGGCTTATCGGTGGGATTGTGGGCCGTCCATTCAAAAACAGCGACGGGATAACTGGTTTCTTGGTAATTCTGGGCAATAATCGGCGAAAACTGCTCACAAGTCAGCTCTGCGGCGAAAACCCCTTGATATTCGTACCAACTGCGCGGGTATAAGGCGGCATAGGTGCCTTTTTCGGCGGGATACCATTGCCAACTGCCCAAGGTGCCATCCTCAGGGGCGACGGTACTCATGGCGTAGGCTTGGGCTACTTCTCCCTCCGGCTGTTCAAAGACACTAAATTGACAAGCACCAGCATTGCGAAAGGTGTGTTCCCCCGCATCTAAATGCCACAGATTAAAATCTCCCCGGGGCGATCGCCCGATGCAGCCCGCCCCAAACCCACCGAGGGGCATCCCATGCCAGGGGCCATCGTCTAAATTACTGCCATAGCGGACGGTGTAGGGGTGATCCCATCCCAAACCAAGGGGACGTTTCCAGGCACAATCGGGGATGACAGGGGGTTCCGCAAACAGACTCATAGGGACGGGCTGATCTCATGATTAAATACAGCTTTCAGTCTATCGCCTTTATTCCCTCTCCGAACTATCCTCCCTAGAGGGAGGTGGCCGGAAGGCCGGAGGGTATTCTCTCCTCATAGGGGAGTTAGAGGGGTGCCTCTAGAGCGGTCTACATGGGTAAAGAACGAAGCCGAACTTTTTCATCATCAACCGATATGGCAACTCCTTGTCGCAATTCTGTGGAACATTGTTCTAAAACGAATGCTAAACGGTCTTCAATGACCTCACGGCTGGCGTTCCCTAAGCGAAAAATGACGACACTCGGCAGCTTCGCCTTTGACAGTGCTAATAAAGTCCCAAAGTCGAGATCAACGGTCAAGATAATGCGATTTTCCTGACGGGCTTTTTCTAAAATTTGTGCATCGGTAAGCTTTTCTAAACCTTGCTCTAGGAGATGAATGGCATCATGGCCTTGGTTGCGTAGCCAGCGCACTGTCTTGGGCGAAATTCCCATGTCTGCCAAAAATTTCATGAGGCCTTGGGTTGCCCCAGAGGAATAATTTTGTCCTCACTTAGCCAGGCCGCATAGAGCATCGCCTGCTGAATATCTTCTGGTTCTAGGTAAGGATAATCATCAATAATCTCGGCTGAACTTTTGCCATTTGCTAACAGGTTTAGAATCAGGGAAACCGGTATGCGCATTCCCCGGATGCAAGCTTTACCGCTCATGATATTTGGATCAAAAGTAATTCGATTAAGTGCCTGTAGCATTTGTGACCTGACTCGACGGGGGCGATAGGACTTATCCATTGTTATTTTACCAATCCCCTAAACCATTCTCCCTGGAGGGGAGTTAGAGGGGGGTCTCTCAAAAGTCCAAGGTTTTTAGCTAAATTGATATTGCCCAAGGAAAAAAGCCAAGGAGGAGAGGTTAAATACTGACACAATTACGGTTCGCTCCCATTAGTGAGTGACATTGAACAAAAGGAGGGATTTTTACGTCAGGGAAGAATAAACGTTTTCCATAACACTCAAGGGGAGATGGTAAAGATGTTTCAATTCAAACGAACGTTATCGGTAGGGGCGATCGCCACTAGCCTAACTATGATCACCGGGGGAGTTTGGGCGGCAGAAAAACCCACGATCCAAATTGCGATTTTGCTGGATTCTAGCAATAGTATGGATGGCCTCATTGACCAGACCCGCCGCCAGTTGTGGACGGTGGTCAATGCCCTAACAGATGTGCGCAAAGATGGCGAAATCCCCGACCTAGAGGTGGCCCTATACCACTATGGCAATGATTCTTTACCCCCCGACGAAGGCTTTAACCGTCAACTGACAGATTTCACAGCGGAACTGGACGGGGTTTCAGAGGCATTATTTACGATCCGCACCAATGGCGGCCAGGAATATAGCGGCTGGGTGATCCAAGATGCCATTAACCAACTCAATTGGGATAGCGACCCCGAAGACTTCCGGACAATTTTTATTGCGGGGAATGAACCCTTTGATCAGGGGAGTGTGAACTGGGCCGAGGCGGTGAATCTCGCCAAAAATCAAGATGTTCTGGTCAATACAATCTACTGCGGCAATGCCGAAAGTCGCGAGCGGGATCTGTGGGCTGCTGGAGCCGAGTTGGGGGATGGGGCCAATTTTAATATCGACCAAAATCGCGCTGTGGTGATTCAACCCTCTCCTTATGACGCTGAAATTCGTCGCCTGAATGATGAACTAAACCAAACTTATCTGCCCTACGGCAGTCTAGGTGAGCAGGGCTTAGAGCGACAATTGGTACAGGATGCGAATGCTGGGGCCGCCATTGTGACGCGGGGAATCTCGAAAAGCTCTGCCTACTACCGCAACAGTTCTTGGGATCTTGTCGATGCGATCGCCGAAGCAGAAGTAAGCCTTGAAACCCTCGCAGAAACTGCCCTCCCAGAGGAATTGCAGGGTCTTAGTCTGGCAGAACAAGAAGCCTACATCGCTAATACCCAAGCAGAACGCGAACAAATTCAGGCCCAAATTCGTGACCTGACGGCCCAACGGGAAGCTTATCTCAGCAGTTTGCCCACCGATGAAGACGCCAAAGATACCCTAGACTACGTGATGATCCAAGCGCTGCGGAGTCAACTGGCGCGCAAGGGGTTTGTCTTGCCCCGCTAGGGCTATGGAAGCAAATTAATCATCCTCCAGCAATTTTGTGGGCAGCGAACCTAGGCTGACCCATTAAAAAATCTCGCTATTTTTTAGATCGGCCACATTGGTCATCTTGGCCGATTCGCCACAGGTGCGGGGGGTTGGAAACAGCTTGCCGGGATTCGCTAATCCCTTTGGATTAAAGGCTTCTCGCACATAGCCCATGGTTTCGAGATCGGCCTCGTTGAACATATCCGGCATATACATTTTTTTGTCCGCGCCGATGCCATGTTCTCCGGAAATGCTGCCCCCCTTCGCAACACAGAGCTTGAGGATTTCGCCACCGACTTTTTCTACGGCTTCTAGATCCCCTGGAATGGCGCTGTTATACAAAATTAACGGATGTAAGTTGCCGTCCCCAGCATGAAAAACATTAGCAATTTTGTATCCGTGGCGATCGCCAATGGCATTAATCTCGGTTAGAACTTCGGCCAACTTTGTCCGGGGAATCACGCCATCCTGCACAAAATAATCGGGACTAATATTACCCGCCGCCGCAAAGGCTGATTTACGCCCTTTCCACAATTTCAGCCGGGTTTCTGGATCATTGGCGCTGGTGATGTGCCGCGCTCCCTGGGCCAAGCAAATTTCCTTGATTCGTTCCTTTGCTGCCTTGACCTCCGCCGCCATCCCATCAATTTCGATCAACAAAATAGCCGCCGCATCACGGGGGTAACAGTTCAGCTTGACGATATCTTCCACCGCATTAATGCTGAAGTTGTCCATAATCTCCATTCCCGCTGGAATAATCCCCGCACTGACGATCGCCGCTACTGAATTTCCCGCCGCCTCGATGGACGTATAATCTGCCAGAAGCACACAAACCGCTTCCGGTCGCTTCAAAATTTTCAAGGTGATTTCCGTGGCAATGCCTAGAGTCCCTTCTGACCCCACAAAAACGCCCATCAAGTCATAGCCCGGCATTTCTGGCACAACGCCGCCAAGGGTGACCACATCCCCCATGGGGGTGACGACTTTGAGTTGGAGTACATGGTTCGTGGTGACGCCATATTTAAAGCAATGGACACCGCCGGAATTTTCCGCCACATTGCCCCCAATGGAGCAGACCGTTTGACTCGAAGGGTCGGGGGCATAGTAAAAGCCAGCCCCACTCACCGCCTGGGTAACCCAATTATTAATCACGCCTGGTTGCACGGTAATCTGCTGATTTTCAAGATCCACATTCAGGATTTCTCGCATCCGCGCGGTCACGATTAAAATGCCATTTTCTAGGGGCAAAGCCCCCCCCGATAAGCCTGTCCCAGCCCCCCGCGCCACCCAGGGGATTTCTTGCTCGTGGCAAAATTTGGTGATCGCCGCAATTTCTGTAGTGGTTCTGGGAAGCACCACCAGGGCAGGCCGTTTACGGTAGGCACTGAGGCCATCACATTCATAGGTAAGAATTTCTTCCTTGCGCCGGACAACGCCATCCCGCCCGACAATTTCCACCAGTCGCCGCCGAATCCAGGGCCAATCTCGTTGTTGCGTTGCGGATACTGACGAAAAAACCATTGCTATTTTCAGGAAAGCACAGTGGTTTCTATCTTATCCCCTGGCTGAGTCGCCCCGGCACAAACCGCAGATTTTGTTACGGTTGCTGGCCCCTAAGCAAACGCCTCCACCAGCGGCAGAGGCGATTGGATAACCCATGATTAATTTCAAGCTTAGAAACCTGGGAACAACTCCTAACGGATTTTCCGGGCTTCTTCGACCATTTGGTCAATGAGGGGCGACAGAATAATTTCCATGGCAAAGCCCATTTTGCCCCCCGGAACAACCAGGGTCGTATGGCGGGACATGAAGGAACCCGGAATCATACTGAGCAGGTAAGGGAAATCAATGGAAAATCTTTCGTAGAAGCAGCGATTGGTGTGGACAATCACAAAGCTCTCATCGGGGGTGGGAATGTCCCGCGCAATAAACGGATTAGAGGTATCAACCGTTGCGACCCGTTGGAAATTGATGTGGGTGCGGGAAAATTGGGGCGTGATGTAGTTCACATAGTCGGGCATCCGGCGCAAAATCGTATCAACGATGGTTTCGGCACTGTAGCCACGCTCGGCATTATCCCGGGAAATCTTTTGGATCCACTCTAAGTTGACGATGGGCACAACCCCCACCAACAGGTCAACGTACTGGGCCACATCGATGCCATTACCCACGGCGCCCCCATGGAGCCCTTCATAAAAGAGCATATCGCTGTTGGGTTTGATATCTTCCCAGGGCGTAAATTCTCCGGGCTGACAACTGACGCCGAGTCTTTCGTTGTGGTGTTCGGCTTCTTCGGGGCTGTGGAGATAGTAGCGTTGTTGTCCGGAGCCCTGTTCGCCATATTCTTTGAAGAGGGCTTCGAGTTTATCGAGGACGTTCGCCCCAAGGCCAAAGTGACTGAAGTTTTTCCCGGCGGCGGAAGCCTGGGCCATCATGCGGCGCATTTCGACCCGATTATATTTGTGGTAGCTATCACCTTCGATGACAACGGGGTTGATTTGCTCACGACGGAAAATATGCTCAAAGGCGCGTTTTACGGTGGTCGTCCCGGCTCCGGAGGATCCAGTGACAGCAACAATAGGATGTTTTTTAGACATGGATGGTGATAGTAAACGGACAAGGGTAAGTAGCACAAATCATATCAGGCAGTGGGGTCTTTCTCGGTAGGGGACGAGATTAATGCCTGGATTCGCCTGCAGTCACGATCATGACCAACTATTGTTAATTAAGTTTGAGGATGGCCCCTTCATCAAATGTGGGTTCCCCCAGGAGGTAAGATATCCCCTCAGGTTGCACATCCCCTGGGAGCCGCTCCTGTTCAATGTATTGCTGACCGTCAAAAACATGGAGAACATAGGACGGTGTAGCACCACCACCAGATTCGGGGCGAATTAGATTTTGCCAGCCTGCTGCAACCTCGTCAGTGACAATGATCGGCAGACGACTAATCGGAAAAGAATTGATTAGGGAATAAGCGCAATCTTCCGGGGTTAGCAACAATAAATCACATCCTCCTGTGCCACAGAAAATAGAACCCATTGGATAGACTAAAACTTCTTCTTTTCCATCTCCGTTTAAGTCTACTCGACTGTAAACATAGCGTGCCTGCTGTCCATCTTCACCAATAATTTCTTGTCTATAGTCAGGGAAAGCATCGAGAATGGCCGCTTCGATGGCTGGGTCTGGTTCTGCTTGGAACAGTGCACCGATGGAAGAATCATATCGTTGCCAAACATAAATACCAGCATCGGCCATCAAACTCAGATAAAGTTTGTCATCTTCTAAGATGTAAGAGCGAATAAATGCTGTATCAGCGGCAATTTTTTCATCTAGACTAGGTTCAGGACAAAGGGCACGGGTTGTTTCTAAAGGGCTAAATTGAAAGGAACCGCCGCTTGTTTCGTTGTTAGCTTCGGCAGACCAATCACCAACACCACGATTACAGTTTAGTTTCATAGAGACTGTCCCGTCGCCTTTTAAGCGCATGATGTACAGGCGTGGATCATCGGGACGAATGGTGCCAATTGCGTCATCCATCGATTGAAACTCCACAAGATACCAGTCTGTATCGGCAAGGGAATGGTTTGGATCCAGTGAATCTTGTGTTGTTTGTTCCATGGATACTTCAGAAAATGAGTTGGGCATTTTTGTCTCCGTCGTCTGGCAGCCCATGAGCGGAGAACTTAACAGCAGCATTGTGACACCCGTCAACACTGATATCTGGGAAAAAGAATTACGCTTCATTATCATTTTTTTATTTCTCTCTCATATAATTTGTTACTCTGCCCCAGAAAAAGACTTTTTGTCTTCTTTATTTTAAATTTATAAATACTATCTAAGAGGGTATTTATAAAGTAAAGATAAAGAGAATAGGATTGTTGCCCGTGAAGTCGTTAAGGTCAAACATAAGCATAACGACACAGGAAACTAGCACCAATGTCTCAAGCTTCCTATCCCAGTGACTTAAGCGATGCAGAATGGGCTTTACTAGAACCCTTAATTCCTGCTCCAAAGTCCGGCGGTCATCCACGTACCACTGATATGCGACAGGTCTGCAATGGAATTTTCTATCTCCTCAAAACGGGTTGTCAATGGGCCTATCTGCCCAAGGACTTTCCTCCCTCTTCCACAGTCTACTACTACTATCGCAAATGGCAGAGGCAAGGAGTCTGGGAAGAAATCAACCATGCTCTGCGTACCCGCTGTCGCCAATCAGTGGGGAAAAGCGCAGAACCTAGCGTCTTGATTGCTGATAGCCAATCGGTTAAAACGACAGAAAAAAGGGCGAAGTCTATGGCTTCGATGGTGGTAAGCAGGTCAAAGGAAGACGGAGAAACCTGCTAGTCGACAGTTTAGGGCTACTCTACAAAGTCCTGGTCTCTGAAGGGAATGGCTCAGAGCGTAGCCTTACCCTGGCGGCAGTGATGGAACTCAGGGAACAGCAGCAGGAACTATTGAGACGATTTCGGTTGATGTGGGTCGATGCCGGATATCGGGGAGGGCGTTTTGCCTTAAGTCTGTGGTTAATGGTTCAAGCCAAGGTGGAAGTGATTAGCAGAAACAGTAAGGCATTTGTGGTGTTACCAAAACGTTGGATTGTTGAGCGTACATTCGGTTGGTTGAATTGGTATCGTCGCCTTAGTAAGGACTATGAGCAATTACCAGAGGTATCGGAGGCAGGGATTTACGCTTCCATGAGTCGTCTTATGCTACGTCGGCTAGTTTCCTAAAGATTTACTTTATAAACGGCCTCTAAGGATTGCTATTACTTTTTAATTGAAGTTTTGGAATGCCTATTTCAATGTTATTTTCATCAAAAGCTTTTTTCAAGCGACGGCTATATTCCCGTTCCACAGACCATTGTTCGAGTGGTCTAGTTCTAATAAGCAAACGAATCAAGATACCTGTATGAGCAATTTTATCAATTCCTAAGATCTCAGGTTTCTTGATAATTTTCTCATGCCATGCTGGATCGCTATACAGTTGTTGTGCCACATTGTCGATCACTTCTAAGGTGTGATCGACATCAGCTTCATAACTTACCTCAATAGCATAATTAACTTGTGACCAATCACTCGATAAATTTTGTACCACTCCAATTGACCCATTCGGAATGGTAATCAATTCACCATTTAAATTACGTAACTGGGTCGCTCGTAAAGAAATTTTCTCCACTGAACCATTTTGATCACCAATTTTTACAGTATCCCCCACAGCGTACTGATCTTCCCATAAAATAATCACCCCAGCAATTAAATCTTTAAGTAAGCTTTGGGAAGCTAAAGATATTGCAAAGCCGAAGAAGCCAAAGAAAAAGGCAACCGATTGGTTGATACTACCTAGCTCATGAAGATGATAAACAATGGCAGAACCTAATAACAAATAAATTATCGTCCTGAGCCAATCTTTGAACATTTTGGACAAGGTACGAGATCGTATCGTCAGGCGCTGTTGTAGTTGCCTTTCAGAAGATTTTTGGGCTAAGTATTCACAGAGAACATCACCTATTTTAATTGCCAACCTTGAGGTCAGCACGAGCACTAACATAAGTAATGGTGTACCTAGTGTTGCTTGCCGACCAAGGCTAATCAACCAATCTATGGGAGCCCAACTCGGAACAACGCTTCCAGCCCAAGTCCCACGGATCGTAACCCCTAAAATCCAATTACTGAAGGGACGAGACCAATAGAAGAGGCTACAAAGATAACCAATTCCAAGGAGCCATACCAGCCATTGAGTCCAAAATAAAACTGATCTATACAATGCATTCAAGTTGGATTTTGGGCTCATTGAAAAGTTCTGAAATTGCAGTTCAGTGACTTCCATGCCTCTCCAACTCTTTAATTTATCAACGATTTGATCTTGAGAAGCTTTATCTTCTGAATTTAAAAAGAATTCATCAAGATTGTTTTGTTTAGCAAATAACCATTTCTGCCCTCGAGATAGACAAAAATTAGCTCCAATCAGAGCAGTCAGAATCAAAAGGGCCTGTTGAGCCTGAGATAATAAGTGAGGAGTTTGACGTTCTTTCCAAGCTTGAATAAGATCACTCTTAGCTCTTGTCGCTACGTTATCTGCGATCTGAAAAGGTTGTGAGCCTCCCAATCGAGGCCTTTCAATATCAGCTTGAGTTACTGAAAACAGTACCTCTGGTAAATTTTCCTTTGGAAAGGAAACAAGGACTACAGTTATACCTTTTTGCTCATCAACACTGGTAATTAATTGTTCCTCTAGGATTTTCTCTTGTTGTTCTAATCCAATATTTTGGGGAACAATCTCTCGAGTATAACGGAGCATATTCTCTAAGACATTGACAAGCTTGCTATGTAAAATATAAGAGCGGGTTGACGCATCATAGATGCTCTCCAGAATATCATTATCGGTTCTTAATTCGACGAATGAGGGGATAGTCCCAAGCATTTTTCCACTCAGAAAAACAGGGGAAACATTTAGATTCCCTCTCCTGAACATTGGGGTATTATTATCAGAGATCAGAGTATTTTCCGGCAATTCTGAATTAGTAAATGATTGAGCAAAAGTTGGAAATAAACAACTTATAAGCAATGTAAAAATCAGTAGAAAAAGACTAATGAAATACGCTAAACTTTGTATTAATCTTCGGAGTCTTGTAGTTCTCATTTCAAAATAAAATTCCTCAATTAAATATACAAGATAAATCTCTAGAGTTTCGATAACTTGAAGAATTTTGAGTGGAAAGAGCTCATGAAACAGGTTGAGATTATTAAATCAAGAAAAATATCCTGAAATACAAAGCTTGTGTAGACCTGCATGAGAGTGATCTAAGTTTTATGTAGAGAGAGTTGAAGAAGAAAACATTCCGGAAAAAGATGGAGAAATCGGATAGAGTAGCTTTTCGATCTCGCATGAAACGTTTCCATTTATGAGCAATATTCCTCATTGCTAAATACATTAGCCTAAATACGGAATCTTAATCAAGAAATACAGCTTTTATTTTAATTACTTTATACAGAGAGCGATTTAAAGAGTCAATGGTGTTAGTGGCATAAATGACTTTCCGAATCTCCATCAAATAATCGAAGATAGAAATAATTTTCTCTCAATGATTCAGCCAGAGTTGAGAATAACTGGGGTAAGCGTCCTTCCACAAAGAAGCTTAGAGGATGTCTAAAAAGGATGTGGCAACGTCTTTGCTCCTTCCTCTCGATTAATCAGAGCCTAAGGTTGAACGACGACTGCCGTCTCTAAACTGACCAGTTCAAAAAGTTGCTTGATGTCTGCATTGCGCATTCGCACACAACCATGGGAAACCGCTTGACCCATCACGCTTTCGTCTGGTGTGCCATGAAAACCAATGAAGTTTGTGCCGTCTGTCCAAAAACCAATCCAACGTTCCCCGAGGGGATTATCTTTTCCTGGGGGGATAATACTCCCATTCCAGGGATGTTCCCAGGCGGGATTTTTGATCATTTGCATCACAGAAAATTCACCGGTGGGGGTTTCCCAACCTGCTTTGCCAATGGCCACAGGAAAGCTCGCTTTCAATTGGTCACCCTGGTAAACATAAACTTTTCGTTCTCCAAGCCGCAGATGAAGACGCACTGGCTGATTAATGCTTGGAAGATAAGTGGTCGGACTGCCTAAAGGAGGTAGCGGCGTTTTGACTGAAGACAGCAATAGATCATTGAGGGAGACCTCGGAAGGTTGAACATCTTGGGCGATCGCCAACTGGGGCAGACTCAAAACATTACCCACAGCGATAAAGCCGATAAAGAGCGATAAGGTAGATTGGTGAAATTGAGTGTGCAGCATAATCAGTAGGATTGTCGGTAATGTATTTTTTATAAACTTGCAACCTAAAAGCAGAGATCAACCGACGGCTGACCATAAAATATCTTCCATGAGTTTAGCGGCTTCGATAACCGGCGTTGTCTCTAGCCAACCGGGAAAAATTCTCGCCTCAAAGGTATTTTTATTGGGAAGTCGGTAAATAAAATTTTTAATATTAAAATCACAATATTTCGTCAATTCCAGTTGTTTGAGATGTGTCACCGCTTCATCCCAACTAAGAGCCGTAAAACCTGGAGTATTAACCAAGAAAAGGAGTTCTTCGGGCCATTTTCCTAAGCGTTGACAATGGGGATTTGTCCTTACTTTTTGACGTAAATGCTCCCCTTCTTCCCATAGGGTATTGACGAGATTATAAAAAATAGGGGTAGAGCAGAGACGAGTGGCATCAAAGTGGAAATGGGTAGCCGCCTCTGTGGGAATTGTAAATCCCAGTTCCCGAGCAATGGCTAAGAGACTATCTAAGACAGCAAAATGATCCGTTTCAATGGGGGCTGTCACTAATTCACAGGGACGTTCCCGCTCCCCTGGTAAGGGCACGGCGATCGCCACAGAGGCACCAACCTCATCACTGACACGAAACATTCCCTCACTCTCTGTCATTGGTGTGCCAAATAATTCGGCAATGGGTTGCAAAATATCGGCGATCGCATCCTCTGGATTGACCTGACGTTTGATGAGATGTAAAAGCCTAGCGTCATCACTCACAATGCGATACCAATCCGGTAGGCTAGGACAACTTTTATCTAGATCTGCTTGGATAGTGAGATCATCCACACAGCGAGCGATAAAATTTCCCTTTGCATCCAGAACCTCGAAACCATGAGTTAAGTTCTGAAAGACTGGTTTACCGGGGACTTTACTGGGTTCTGACTGGAGAGAAAAGAAACGCTGGACGGAGCCTTGATATTTCTCGGCGATCGCTTCTGCTAAATCTTGTCGACTGAAGCCTTTGGGGGCAAGCAGTTCAAGCTCGAAGCCAATTTTCCAATTTAGGGTCGTCATTATTGAGTAGAAAAAATTAAGACAGGGCAAACTACCCTGTCTAGTTCAAAAATATTATCAAGTTGCCTTAGACGCCATCATATTGACGACGAGCGGCGTCCATCGAACGACCAAATTCTTGATAGTCGCCCCGAATTAAGAGTTTTTCGACGTACAATTTAGCGTGGAACGGATCTTGACTACCCCAATAGTTCGCTAGATCAACAGCATCATCATAGGTAAGACCCTTTTGATCAAAAAAGCAGAGCTGCTGACTAGACCAAAGGCGATCAACGGCAACCTGACGAGCCTGTCTTTGATCTGCACTGAGTTGATTGGGACTACTGATCTCGCCTAATAAGATCATCCCAATACGAACTTTCGCGTTACCGGCAGATTCTCCCCAGTAGTTCCCCAGAACTTGGGCATCACAGTAAGTGTACTTTCCGGAGTTGAAGAAAGCATCTAGATACTCAGCTTGGTTGGGTCCCTGAGCAACCAGAGAAGCAGCAGGGCTTTCAGGGGCCACTGGCTTCAAACTTCTCGCCTGAGCAGCTTCTGGGCCGAAAGAAACTGTCAAAATGCTGGTGATAAACCAAGAAACAAACAGGGTAAATAATTTAGGATTTAGTCCCATGGGAAATTCCTCACGACATGATGTTTTAGGTAAGGATGAAAACTGTATTAATTAACAGTTTTACTGAAAGCAACTCAAGAAAAGAGCAGGATTGAGAAAAGTCGAATTACCAAAGTCCACGGACAGGCTTGGCTTGGGTTGTTTCACTAATTTGTGTCGCACTACCACTCGTTTGGGTCACGGTTTGACGAACAGTAGTTCTTTGTTCGACCACTTCTGTTTGTCTGACGGATGCCGAAGAACTAGCTGTTGTAGACTCGACAGCAGCGGCAGAACTGCTCTGAACGTTGATGTAGGTGCCGGTGGCGATGTCAAGGCGATCGCCTGCCTCAAAGACAACATCTTCCTCATGGCTTTTGAGCGCCATCCAAGTGATGTCGTTCACTTCGCCTGTTACTTCGAGCTGATAGGCATCTTGAAATGCTCTGACAGCTAGCATTGTGGCGGAGTCATATTCACCAGTGATTTTTCCTTCGTAATACCCTAACTCATGTAGTAGAACCTGGAGATCTTTAACAATCGTTGGATAGTCTTTACTTCTGAGGAAGGGAGCACTGATGAAGTTGTATTTAGACAATCGACCGTCTACATGTTCATCACCACAGTCATAACGGATATCGCGATGGTGACATAGTTCTGCCTGGGCGGCGGGGCTAAAGGCAACAGCACTAGGAATTAATAGAATAGATGCTGCCCAACCTAGTTTTTTGAAGATTTTTTCCATAACTTCACCATGGTAGAAGAGCTTATTTTAAACAAATGGCATTACTTACAAAGCTCATACTTTTACTTTATTGTAGTTGTCTTGGAAAAATATACAGATAATTACTGATTAATTTTCATGACAAGTATATGTATACTTTTATCCCCTAGGATATTTTTATGGGAACAAGAAACAACAAAAAAATTATTTGAATATCTTAACAAAATAAATTATTTTTGCAGGATAATTTTCTTGAAAGTCTGTTGTTCAAAGTTGATTTTGAAAAGTGCAATCAGTGCCTTAAAAAAGCGTTAGCCGCCGTAGACAGCCGCTTCAGGAATATCGATAAACAAATTCCGGTCAATACCAATAGACCAAACATCATTTGACTTACCCCATGTCAGATCATTACTAAAGGAACTGGTCACATTGCTACCATTAAAATCATAGGTAACTTCATTGCGATTGGGGAAAAGTACAGTAATGGAAGCTCTGCCGCCACCATAGCGCTTAATGCCACCAGGACATTGCTGATCTTTATCCGCATCTCCTACGGAACACTTAAAATAAGCAGTGGCATTGTAATAGTCCATATTGTTTGCATAGGGATTATCCGGTAAAGAAGTACTAGGGGACTTATTATCACTACCACCACTAAACAAGCTACCGATCAGCAACCCCAAACCAGCGCCAATAATTGCTCCGACAGTACCCCCATTGCCGCTATCATCGTCATGGGAAGTTTGGGACTCATGCTGAGTGTCCATTTTTACGGAAAGGCTGTTTTGACTACCTGCCGTATTCCAGATGAAAATTTCACGGTCTCGGTCATATTGGTGGGTAACTGAGTGAATACCATCCCAATCCTGAACTTCTAGATAGTCTAGACTGCTACCACGAAAATCATATTGGGTTCCATTATCCAATTGAATGACAACTGACTGGTCATATTGGCTATTTTGCATGTGTCTAGTTGTGCAGTAGCCATCATAGGAAGTTGAGTTATTGATACTTAACTTACAACGTCCATGGTAGCGATTGAGCACTTCGGCAGAAGCAGCGAAATTCCACACCAGTCCCTGACTAGCCATGAGCATACTGGCAATGCTGAGGGTTGAAATTTTCTTTAGGGTTACCGACATAATTCAATAGGATTACTTAGTCCCTTAATACTATTCCATAAACATGACGATAGCCGCCTTACAAATATAAAAAGAAGATAAAAAACTTTTCGCAAATCAATTTTTATTAACATTCACATTTGGGACTACCAATCAATTCCAGATAGGGACAACCTTAAATGAAATAAATGAAATAAGCATAAAGAATTGTGTCACAAAAAAGATAGAGAAGAGGTTGCTACCTAAATCAACAAAAAACTATGGAAATAAAACAGATTTCGCTTACAATCCTAATATCTCTGGTCTTTTACATTTGTTTATATATTTAGTGTCTTTCAATATCAAAAAGTGAGTGATCATCTTTCTAGCCAGCGAAAACGAGGGGTTGTCTTAAGTGCCTATGGTCGCCAGCGTTTACAACAAGCCATCCGGCAAGTGGAAGAAACAGAGAATCAGAGCAAGCCACTCCTGTTCAAAGAGATTAGTCAGCGGGCAGGGATTTCGGCAGCAACTATTAGTCGGATCTGGTCCAATGACTCTAGCGTTGATAGACGGTCGTTGGTTGCTTTGTTTAGAGCATTTGACCTTGAATTAGATATTGTTGATTATCAATTTTCTGAGGATCATTACGCAGCACAAGGGATAACAACAGTCACCGCGTCTGCTGCGGCAGCTAAGCCATCCCAAGGATTAACCTATCCCAGCGGGCCTCTCCCCTTAGATTCCCCCTTTTACATTCCCCGTCCTCCCCTTGAGACCAGGGCCTGCCATGAAATTGAACAACCAGGCTGTGTTGTCCGGTTGAAAGCACCATCTGGGTTTGGCAAGCGTTCATTACTGCTACGGATTTTGGCCCATGGGGAACAACTAAATTACGGGATTGCCTTTGTTGATTTGAAACAGGCAGATCCTGATATCCTGGCCGATAGTGGCAATTTCTTGCGCTGGTTTTGCAGTGTTTTTGCCCTTAGTCTTGGGCGATCGTCAAACCTAGAAGATCATTGGAGCGATATTTTAGGCAATACCCTCAGCGCGACGACCTATGTACGAGAACAACTGCTAGAACCCCACTCCACCCCATTACTACTCAGTATCCAAGAGTTACATCGGCTCTTTGTCTACCCAGCAAGTGCCCAAGCTTTTTTGCCCATGTTGCGATCTTGGCATGAAGAATCCCGCCGCAATGGGATCTGGGGCAGATTACGACAGGTGGTAACCTATGCGACGGATCACTACCTACCACTAGATATCAACCAATCACCTTTTAATATTGGTTTGCCGCTTTTGTTGTCAGAGTTTACCCCGGCCCAGGTACAGACCCTAGCGCAGAACTATGGCTTATCGCTGGAAAGTTTCAATTTAGATCGCCTCTTCGCTCTATTGGGTGGTCACCCATATCTCCTGAATCTCGCCTTTTACCATCTCAGCCAGGCCGACCTCAGTTTCGACGAATTGATTAATACAGCAGCAACGCCCAACAGTATCTTTTACCCCTATCTGCGACGGCTCTTGGTCAACGTACAAGATGGCCCAGAACAAACTGCTCAACTCAAAACTTTAGTCATGGGCAATGACCCCGTTTCCCTAGACACAATTTTGGCTTATCAATTAGAGGCAGCAGGACTCATTAAACGTACTACCGGAGGGTGGTTCATTAAGTTAAATCTATATCGAGACTACCTAACCCATGCTCTCTCCCAAACATAAGGCAAAATTGATTTATAAATTCAGCCCTTAAGTAGGGTCTTAGATGGATGTAGCCGCATGACTAACCTGCACTATAACGTTGGTGGCTGTTTACAAGCAGATTCTCCAGATTATGTCGTGCGACAGGCGGATAGCAAGCTTTATGAAGCATTAAAAGCGCGAGAGTTTAGCTATGTTTTCAGTGCCCGCCAGATGGGTAAATCATCTCTCCTCGTGCGAGTGCAACAACAATTGCAACAAACCGGAGCCCGCTGTGCCTATGTGGATATGACACGGTTGGGCAGTATCGGTCTGATTCAAACCCAATGGTATGCCGGGGTGAGCATGAGTATACTTGAGAGTCTGGGGTTAGGGTACCAGAAGGATTTTTGTCAATGGTGGCAGGCAAATCAAGCCTTAACTCTAGTACAACGCCTAAATCAGCTTGTAGAAGAACTGTTACTTCCTGACCTTGAGGGGCCACCTCTGTATATCTTCATCGATGAGCTTGACAGTCTGCTTAGCCTAGATTTTTCTACCGACGATTTTTTTGCCTGGATGCGTTCCTGCTATAACCAGCGCTCCCATGATCCACGCTACTGTCGTCTAACCTTTGGGCTATTTGGGGTGACAACCCCTTCCGATCTGATCGCTGATAAGCAACGTACTCCTTTTAATTTGGGCCGTGCTATTCCCCTCACAGGTTTCACCTTAGCTGAAAGTAAACCCCTCCAACCAGGCTTAGAGCCTTGGGTTAGCGATCCAGAACAGGTTTTGAAGTGCATTCTCGATTGGACAGGCGGGCAACCGTTTTTGACCCAAAAGCTGTGTGATCTTGTGCTACAGACTGCGCAACAGGCTGATCAGGTGCCGTTAGCGTTATCAGCAGGGATGGTCGAAGTTTGGGTTGAAGGCATTGTGCGATCGCACCTCATCGAAAACTGGGAATCTCAGGATGAGCCTATTCATTTACGTACTATCTGCGATCATCTACTTTGGCGTGAAAATCGCACAGGTCGTTTACTCGGTATTTATCGACAACTGCTGCAGGAGGAACCTGTCTATACCGATGACAGCCGTGAACAAACCGATTTAGTACTCTCGGGATTAGTCGTTCGTCAGGGAAATCAACTCACCATCAAGAACCGCATTTACCAGCAGGTTTTTAGCCTCAACTGGGTTGACCGTCAACTCCATCAGCTGCGCCCATACGCTAATATCCTGGAGCAATGGCTGGCCTCGGGTCGTCAAGATAAATCCTATCTATTACAGGGGCAATCCCTGCGAGATGCTGAACAGTGGGCCAGAGACAAAAGCCTGAGTGATGTAGATTATCAGTTTTTAGCGGCCAGTCAGGATATTGAACGGCAACGGATTCAGGCAGCACTTAATGCTCAACAAGAGAGTGAACGCTTTTTTCGGCAGTTGGCGGAGGCGGTTCCTCAGATTGTGTGGATTGTTGAACCGGATGGTAATCTCTCCTATGCCAACCAACAGGGCCATGATTTTTCGGGTCTGTCCCTCCAAGATCTGGCTGGCACCCAGCGGCATAGTCTGATCCATCCCGACGATCTTCATGCCAGCTTAGCGGCTTGGGACCGGGCTTTTGCCACCAAGCAAGCCTATGAAGTACAGCTGAGGATGCAGGACGCCCAGGGACAATATCGGTGGTTTTTAAATCGAGCGGTGCCCATTTGTGACCATAACGGAGAAGTGATCAAATGGTTTGGGACAAGTACCGACCTCGATGAAGTCAAACGTAAGGAGGAAGCAAAACGGCTACGGGAAGTAGAAGCCCGCCTCGTTGAACAGGAAAAACGGCAGCGCCTGCAACGCTGGTTACTCGGCTCAGTCAGTGCCGCTTTTTTAATTTCCAGTACATTGGCTGTCTTTGCATGGCACCAAAAGCATCAGTTTGCTCTGCAAGAAATTGCGGCGATCGCCAATCAATCGGAAGCCCAATTCGCTTCTGGGAATCGCCTTGATGCTCTAGTCACTGCCCTCCAGGCCGAAAACCGTATCCAAAAACTCTGGTGGCCCCCCAGTCCATTGGTGCACCAGGTTGAACAAAACCTACGCAAAGCAACATTTCAAGCCGTGGAACGTAACCGGATTAATACAAATCAGGGAATCATCCTCGGCCTTGCCTTAAATCCGATCAATGGACACATGGCCTCGGCCCATCACCAGGGGGAAATCGTCCTCTGGAATGCAGAGGGGACCCAGATAAAAATTCTTGCCGGCCATCAAGGGGAAGTGCATGACATTGCGTTCTCATCGGACGGTCAGGTCCTGGCCTCTACAGGGAAAGATGGCACCCTGCGGTTGTGGGCCGCGGATGGCACTCTGCTCAAAACCATCGATGGACACCGGGGCAGAGGGATGGCCCTTGATATCAGTCCCGATGGACGATGGATCGCGACGGCCAGCGAAGATAACACCGTCAAGCTCTGGACGATAGAGGGAGAATTGGTCAACACATTTAGAGGACATCAGAACTTTGTTTGGGATGTGGCCTTTAGTCCGGATAGCCAAACCCTCGCTTCTGCGAGTTGGGACAATACGCTGATTCTCTGGAATTTGCAGGGTGATACATTGCAAACATGGTCTAATCCCACCGAAAGTAACCGTGGCGAAAATCGTCTCGTCAGCGTTGCCTTTAGCCGGGATGGGCAAACCTTGGTGACCGGGGACTGGTATGGCAATCTGGTTTGGTGGAATTTAAATGGGACGGTACAGCAAAGCATTGCCGCCCACACTAGTGCCGTTGTGGATCTAAATTTTAGTCCTGATGGAAAAACCCTCGCCTCTTCCAGTTGGGATAATCGGGTGCTGCTCTGGGATCAAGCTAGCCACCAGATTAAAAGTTTGATGGGTCATGTTACTGGCACCTGGGAAGCAAATTTCACCCCGGATAGTCAACAAATTGTTTCGGGGGGAGGGGACGCTATGCTCCGCACCTGGCAACCGCAGCCGCATAATTTAACAATTCTGCGAGGCCATCAATCCTCGATATGGGGGGTTGCCATTGCCCCTGACGGCACAATCTTTTCAGCCAGTGCTGACAACACAATTAAACAATGGAATCGAGCCGGACAACTCCTGCAAACCTTAGCCTTTGGTGCCGGTGCCAGTGGTGAAATATGGTCGGTGGCTGTCAGTCCAAATGGTCAGGCGATCGCCGCCGCCCATAACAATGGTCAATTAAGTTTGTGGAACATAGATGGCCAATTACAAAAAACGGTCAACGCCCATCAGGATGTGGTATTTGATGTGGCCTTTAGTCCTAACGGCGAGGAACTATCAACAGCCAGTTGGGACGGCTCCGTCAAGTTATGGCAGAAAGAAGGCACATTGATACAAGCCTTAACTAAAGATCATGACCGACTATATACAGTCGCCTTTAGCCCTGACAATCAATGGATTGCAACTGCGGGGGAAGAAAAAGTTCTCTGGCTATGGCGACGGAGTGAAACAGATCATTTTTCACTTCAGCCCCAATTTGCACTGCAAGGTCATAGCGATACCATCCTGGATGTAGCCTTCAGCCCCGACAGTCAGAGGATTGCAACGGCGAGTGAAGATGGAACAGTGAAGCTCTGGGCCATGGATGGTACTTTACTCACAACCCTTAAGGGTCATGAAAAACGGGTGAATACGGTAACTTTTATTCCCGCCAATACTGGCTTACCAACGGAGTGGGGTACCGTTATCGTGACAGGAAGTTGGGATAATTCGGTTAAATTATGGAGTCTAGATGGCACTCTCCGTCTCACCCTGGAGGGTCATGAAGACCGGGTTCTGGATATCGCCTTTCGTGCTGTGGATGAGAACCATCGTCCTTTGCTGGTTTCTGGTGGTTTAGATGATGTGGTGATTCTTTGGGAGATGGATCATTTAATCGACATGCAACAGATTGTGGGCTATGGTTGCGCCTGGGTACAGCCATATCTTCATCAAATTGACAGTAAGTTTCGTTATCAGCAACTTTGCCAAGATGATTAGCTTACCAAATAATCACTTAAGCTATCGTTAGCAGGCTTAATAATATAAAGCTTTTAATGTAAATGTAATGTTCGCCAACAACACTTATTTTTGAGTTTGATCAAATTATTAGGCTTGGGATTCGTCATTTAAAAGGGAAAAGCATTCTTCTAGGGGGGCGCGGTCAGCCATTGCGGTGACCAAATTTTGGAAAGCATCTTGGTGGCGATCTAAGAGGTTTTTTGCTTGGAGTAGGGCCCATTGCTCCCGTTGTTGGTAGCTGGCGACAGAAATGCCGAGTTTAGCTAACAGTTGGCGGAGTTGGTCGCGGTCGTTGGCTCCCCCTAGGGCTTTGCCGTAGATCGTCGTTTCGGCGGCGATCCCTGCCATTAGGGTGGTGCTGAGACGTTCGAGTAAAAGATTCATCTGCTGGGGATTTTTGAGGGAAGCTTCGACGCTTTCGAGATCAAAACTGACGCCTCCTTGACCCGTTTGACCCTGCTTAATCGCTTCCCAAGGGGTCAGACTGTAGCCCGTAATTGGAATGCTGAGGAGATAACCCGCCAGGAAATGGCCCGCTTCGTGGTGCAAAATGCGTTGGCGCTGTTCGGCGGGGGTAAACAAATCAAGGAATAAGGTCATGCCTCGCCCTTGCCAATTGAACGTATCCACGGTGGCAAAGGCCATCACGGCAGCGGTAATGCCAGCGGGGACAAAGGGAGACAACTGAAAAATCCCTCCCAAAAGGCTGGTCATGGTCATCAAGAAAACACCGATGGCGATTAGGTTAAGGGCGGTTTGTTGCATGGCACTGGGTCGGTCAATTGATTGGCTACGGCGAGGGCGGTTGCGTCTTCAAGGTAGCGAAATCGGCGGGGGTGTTGCAATTAAAGAGCATTGCTGGGTTGGCGATCGCCAGCGAAAAAACAGGCACAGTGGCTAACCATTTTTGAAAAGAGCGCCCCCCCTGATCGATAAATTGTTGGAGCGAAGTTTGGGCCGTATTGCGATAGAAACCACAGCAGGGTTCATAAAATTGCCCTTGATTAACGAGGGCGGCGGTGTAGTTTGTTGGAATTGCTGCGAGTTGCTTGAGCCATTGCTCTAATTGCCCCTGGTCAAGCTTGGGCAGATCACAGGCGAGCAGTAAAACCCAGCCCTGGAGATTGAGGGTTTTCATACCCTGATGTAAAGCAACGAGTCCCCCCTGTTGAGCGGGATCATCGAGCCAGTGGACAGTGGTGCTGAGATAGGGTTGATAGCGATCGCGCCAGGGGGTCAAGAGATAAATTTCGTCACTGAGGGCCGTGGCTATCTCAAGGGTACGCCGGAGCAGGGTTTGTTCACCCCATTGCAAAAGGGCTTTGTCGGTGCCCATGCGCTGGCTTTTTCCGCCAAGCAAAATAAAAATTGGCACAGAATTAGGCATGGAGGGGCTGGGAGGCGATCATCTGGAGAGCAGTCATCAAGGCTTGAACTTTGCTGAGGTCTTTAATGCCGGGGGACAGTTCTACGCCGCTCGACAGATCGATGCCATCGGGATGCAGTTGGCCCAGGGCGACGGCAATATTATCGGGATTGAGGCCCCCCGCGAGGAACCAAGGAATTGCTGGGCGAAATTGGCGCAGATCATCCCAGTTAATCTGGTGGCCCGTCCCGCCGAGTTGTTGGGGATCGTAGGCATCGAGGAGCAGTGCATCGACCACGGTTTCGTATTGTTTTGCCCATTCTAAAGAGCGGCGATCGCGGATCCGCAGGGCTTTAATAATTTCCAGGTCGGGCCGTTGCTGGCGGAGTTGCTGGCACAATTCTGGGGATTCATCGCCATGGAGTTGGGCGGTGGTGAGGTTGCCCTGACTAATGATTGCCAGCATTTCAGACAATGTCTGGTTCGCGAAAACACCCACTTTGCCAATGTGCGCGGGCAAGGCTTCCGTCAGGGTTGCCAGTTGGGTGGGCGTCACATACCGGGGCGATTTTTGGACACAAATAAATCCCAGATCCGTTACTCCCACCTTGGCGATCGCCTGGGCCTGGTCTATCTGGGTCAGCCCACAAATTTTTATCCGCATGAAAGTTCCCTACGCCATAACCATGGTGCGAATTTAGCACAACACCGCAAAAAAAGAGGCGGCGATCGCCCCTAATCATGTTTGAAATCTTTGTAACTAGAGCTCTGGGGCCATAGAGATCACTTTTATTCCAGCAGATCACAGGCTTCTGGCTTCAGATCCCGTTCCATCAACATTGTCACCGCTTCCATGGGCGTAATTTTCCCCTTGAGAAGACGATAAACTTGCCGGGAAATGGGGATCGGAATTTCCTCACGGTTAGCCAAATCGAGCAATACAGCGGTGGTATTTACCCCTTCAGCGGTACTTCCCAGTTCTTCGAGAATCTGTTCTAGGGATTTGCCCTGGGCCAGGCCGTAACCCACGCGATAGTTGCGACTGAGGGGACTGGTACAAGTAGCAAGCATATCTCCCAGCCCTGCAAGACCCAGGAAGGTTTCCGGTTGGGCTCCTAAGTGCGCCCCTACGCGAATCATCTCCGGCAACGCCCGCGTAATTAAAGCTGATTTGGCATTGGTACCGAGCTTGAGGCCTTCGCAGACTCCCACGGCGATCGCCATCACATTTTTTAGGGTGCCGCCTAATTCAGTGCCCAGGGGGTCATTGTTGGTATAGACTCGGAAACAGTCGGACGCAAATACTTCTTGGACGGTTTCCGCGGCCTCTAGGTCAGTGCTGGCTACTACCGTCGCGGCGGGCAAACCAGCTTCAATTTCCTTCGAGAGATTTGGCCCCGATAACACGACTACTGGGTGGTCAGGGAAAGTTTCTTGCCAAATTTGAGACGGAGTCCGGGTGGTCTTGGGATCTAAACCCTTGGTGGCCGTCACAATAATTGCCTTGGCGGGGAGAGAAATCGCCTTGAGTTGCTCTGCCACGTCGGATACCCCCTTCATGGAGATGGCCGAAATGATGATGTCAGCGTCGGCGATCGCCTCTTCGAGAGAAAGCTCACCCCGGCGCGACCAGAGCCGCAGATCATGGTCATTCACGGCGGCTAGGGTGGCGAGGGCGGAACCCCAGGCCCCAGTCCCCAGCATGGCAATGGTTTTACGGTTTGTATTCACAGACTTTAGACGTATTGTCGGGACAACAGTATTAAGGGATTGGGCGTCTTGGTCAAGGTCATTGGGAGAAATGGTTGTCATCTATCTTCTCAGAAAAATCGGGTCTAACAAACTTGAGTCGGGAACGAAAACAACGCCAACCGCCTACCGGTGAAGTTGTTTGCTTTAGTGTAAGTAAGGATCTACGGCAAAACCGTTAGGAATAAACTTCTGTTTTTGAGGCCTGGGCCTGGGCCTCAATGCGATAGTCAGGCAGACAGTTCTGCTCAATGAAGGTTTTGTAATCGGCCACTTGGCGATCGCCTTCGGCATCATCCCAACCACAGTGGGTTTTGAGGGTCGCCACGAGGGTCGGCAGGGCATCATAGCCGTAGTTGGCCAACATCGCGAGGGTGGTGCGGCGGCGGCAAATATCCTTGAGGTTATGGGCAAGTTCAGAGCGCACCGCATAGACCGCTTGGGCCTTAATATCTGGGAGATAGGGCACCAGGCGATCACCCAGGTCAGGGGCATCATCCACAAGGGCGAGGACTTCCGGGGCTTTAGCGCCATACATCCGGAACAGATGTTGGATCGTGGTGCGATCAACGGTGGGTGTATAACGACGGATCATGGTTTCAATGGTGTGGGAATCGGCGGCGATCGCCCCCGGTAAAGTCCGTTTGCGGGTGGGACAAGGGGGAGCGGGACGATTCAACTTGCGGTAGACCAAATCCACCATTTCTTCGCCCACTTGCCGATAAGTGGTCAGTTTTCCACCAATTAGGGAAATAAGATTTCTCGCCCCTTCAGGACTATGGTCAAACAAGATATGACTGCGGGTAATGCTGCCGGGTTTTTTGTCCCCCACATAGGGTAAGGGCCGCACCCCGGAATAGGTAAAGCGAATATCAGCCCGACTGAGCTGGGCCGATGGTAATACCCGGTTGGTTTCGGCGAGGAGATAATCAATTTCGTCGTTGTCGGCCTTCACATGATCGAGGCTCCCGGTATATTTCAGATCCGTGGTGCCAATGAGGTATTTACCCAACCAAGGAATGATGAAATAGGGGCGATTATCGCTGGCCGCTTCCACATAGAGGGCCGCTTGGGGAGCACCAGGAAATGGATCGACAACAATATGGCTTCCCTTGGTACCACCCATTTTTTGTTCTGTGCCGATGGGTTTAGCTTCGCCGGCGGCGCGGCCTAACTGACAGACTTCATCAACCCAGGGGCCGGAGGTATTCACGACCATGCTGCCTTTAGTTTGAACCGTAAAGGTTTGGCCCGTGAGTTGATCTTCACAGGCGATCGCCTGAATTGTGGCGGTATTCTCATCCCGTTGGAGAGCTGTGACGGCGGTGTAATTTAAAACCGTGGCCCCCGCTGCCTGGGCATCCAAAATATTTTCTAAACAGAGTCGCTCGGCGTATTCTACCTGGCCGTCGTAATATTGGGCGGCCCCAACCACATCCTGCGATCGCACCGTGCGGAAAAGATTCTGGAACTTTCGGGCGCTCAACATCCGGTGGGAGGGGACCGTTTTATCAAAACTCAAAATATCGTAGAGCAACATCCCCGCTTGGATGAGCCAGTAGCCCCGGGCCGCCCCTTTATAGAGGGGGATCGTCATTTGAAGCGGTTGCACCAGGTGGGGCGCGGTACGCAGGAGCACTTCTCGCTCGTGGAGGGACTCCCGCACTAGATGAAACTCTAAATACTCTAGGTAACGGAGGCCCCCATGGATCAGACGGGTAGACCAACTGGTGGTGCCACTGGCGAAATCTTCCTTTTCAATGAGCAAGGTTTTTAAGCCCCGTAAGGCCCCGTCCCGGGCGATCCCAGCGCCATTAATGCCGCCACCAATGATGATTAGATCGTAGGTTGTGTTTTGAATGGTTTGAAAATCTCGCATTATTCAGGTTGGGAATTAGGGTCAAACTTGTGCGGTTAGTTGGCTTGGGTCATGACTGGTGCAATCCACCGTTTTTGTCTCACTACCCAACCCAGGGGATTTTTGGGGCGGCGATCGCCTCTCCCCCAGGTTAAGCAAAAAAACGACCTAGACGGGGGTCGGCTCCTTACCCAGGACTGCCGTTGCCTTGGCTTCCCGGAACATATGATTGGCCCACTGCTGCACGTCATAGCGTTGGATCGCCTGGTACATACTCTTCATACGCCGCTGTTGTTCCTCGACGGGCATGGCCAGGGCTTGATCAATGGATTCATCCATCCGTTTTGCCGCGTAGGGGTTGGTGAGGATCGCATCGGGCAGTTCCACCGCTGATCCGGCGAATTCTGACAGGATCAAGACCCCATCATCGCAACCATGGGCGACCACATACTCTTTGGCGACCAGATTTAAGCCATCCCGCAGCGGCGTAATCCAGGCAATATCTGCGGCCCCAAAGAAACCGAGAAGTTCCTCGTAGGAGAGGGCACTGGTAAAGAGCAAAATCGGGGTCCAGTTCAACTTGGCAAAGCGACCATTGATCCGACCTACGAGTCGCTCAATTTCACTTTGGGCGTTTTTGTAAACCCGCATCCCAGAGGCAGCCTTGGCCGCGGCAACCACCAGATTCACTTTGGTTTGCAACTCCGGTCGCCGTTCTAGTAGGCGTTCATAGCAGACCAACATTTCCTTGGTGCCCTTCACGTAGTCCACCCGTCCAGCGGACAAAATCAGCTTGTTGCTGCCCAGTTCTTCCCGGATTTTGCGGATCCGTTCTTGGGTACTGGCTTTCTCTACCTGGGCGCGGATCTGGGTGGGGTTTGTGCCCACGGGGAAAGCATCCAAATTCACCAGGTGATCTTTATATTTCAACTGGGTGGTAATTTCGGGTTCTGCGAGGGCGGTGCCTACGGCAGTAAAGGCGTGCTCATCGACGGGCACTTGGCGGGTAATTTCGACCTTGCGCAAACTCCGGGCGACGGCGACAAAGTTTTGCACGTAGCGGGGCAAATGGAAACCGCACAAGTCACAGCAGAGGAGACTGTCTACGATCGCTTCACGCCACGGCAGAATGTTAAAAATATCAACACTCGGAAATGGCGTGTGGTGGAAAAAGGCAATTTTCGCGTTGGGTTTCTTCTGGCGGATGAAGTAGGGGGTCAGCCAGAGATTGTAATCATGGACCCAAAACAGAGCATCGTCATCGGCATCTTCGCAGGCAGCCTCGGCAAACATTTCGTTGATTTGCTTAAAATTTTCCCAGTCTGAGGAGTCGTAGGTAAACTGCCAGGGGAAGGAGTGCAGAATTGGCCAGAAGGCTTCTTTTGAGGTGATGTGATAGAAGTTTTTGACCTGGTCGGCGGACAGGGGGATGCGGTGAACCACGGAGTTTTCCTGACCGGGAAATGCCATCTTGGCTTGGAATTTTTCTTGTTGTTTGCCAGAGATTTGTTTCCAAGCGACCCAGGTGCTTTGTTCGGCGTTGGCAAAGAAGCTTTTGAGGGTCGGCATGATCCCGTTAGGGCTTGTTTTGTCACGGTAGAAGGTTTTACCGTTTTCGCGCACCTCATCATAGGGTTCCCTATGGTAGAGAATGACGAGAGAAGATTTCATTAAGACCTCCAGGGGTTGGTATGGTTCAGATAAAAAAAGGCCGCTTGCGGTAACAATGGGCCTGTGTCCAGCAGATGTTGTGGGCCGGGGGCACCGGGTAAAAATGATTTGCAACCTGGATCTTGGGGGGCAAACCGTTGGCGATCGCCGTTACACAGCACCCAAATCAACCATTGGCTCTAGCCTTGAACTCACTCCCCACAACCAGAGGCACAACACTGGGGCGATGCTCACCAACAAATATTTAGGGGCCCAGTGTAAAGGGCGTTGCCATTATTTCCCGACGAACGGCAAATTTAGTGGGGAAGCTCACCTGGGGAAGCTGGGTTTCAAAACTTCCGAGGGCTTGTTTCATGGGCCGTAAAAACTACAAAAATGGTCGATAAATGGCCATCGTATTCAATTGGACACTTTTTCATTATAACATTTTTCTCAGTTTATGTTTTTGGCTGAGTTAGTGATGGCTTGCCGGAGGGAAAGATAATGATTTATTATGGGTGGGACTTTTTATTTAAACGGTTATCTGTGGGGTGAAAGCCCGTCGAAAGGTTAATCTTTCGGGCAAAACTTAATCTTAAATTAAGGTAGTTTTAAGCTCAAAAAATCGATGCATCACAAAGATTCCTGATGCTTTCTGAAGTAATTAAGGTATGAATAGCCGCATTTTAAAGTGATTTTTTGGGGGCGATCGCCGACAAATTGATAGCCGAAAAAATAATTTGATTCTGTCAGGATATATTGATTTATCTCATCGACTCATCAGTTATCTTTGCTGTTTTGCGATCAAAAGATAAGTCATTCGGCAGATGCGAGGATGCATGGGTTGGCAACGGGCGATCGCCCCAGGCACCCGATCCAATGAATTAGTTGTTGTTACGGTTACTTAGATAGTGAATACGGCCTCTCAAATTCAGCTTAGCGAAGCAGACACCCAAATTTTGTTAGATTGGGCAGCCCAAGTGACCCATTCCAATGAAAGTTATTTCCACAAGGGGCAACGCCTCGCCAAACGCTTGGGGGCCCATTACCGGGCGGATGGCCTCACAGAGATCGGTTTCTGGACACCGGAACTGGCAGGGGAAGTGATCCAAACAAACCGCGACATCTTCTTGGAAGTCTTTACCCCCCTCGAAGCGGTGGACTTTAGCGCTCCCAGCCAAACCATTAAGTGCCGCCGGGACTGTGTAGAACTCAAACAGCAGGGGGAATTCTGTTGGGGTGTGGTTGCGGGGATGCACCCAGGCACGAGGGAGCACATGGGCTCTCTGTATTGGTTGCGCTACTGCGATCGCCTCCAGAATGAAATTTCGATCATCCGTGATGTTTTGGCCTATTCTCTGCCCTATGGGGTTTTTGGGCCAGCGGAACTCTACGACATGGACAGCCTCCAGGGGCAACGAACAGACCTTGCCTATTTTGAGGCCCATTCGACCCCCCTCGACCCCGACCAAGCCCCCTGGGAACGGCCGATCCTTGATAATGCCAATGAAGTGCTGCCCCGGGTGCCAGCCCCTTTAAATATTTTGCAGGTTCACCTTAAAACAGCCTCCCCCGAAGGAACCCTAGCGGGCCTGACCCAGGTTTACCAGCGCCTCTCGGAAAAGATTGCCGCCGGAGAACCCCTCACCGCTGCCGAACAAAATTATGTCGGTTACGACGCGCTGCAATTGCTCCCCATTGAACCCACCATTGAATATCGCCTTGAGGGGGACAACCGCCACCACGAATTTTTTGCGATCGCCCCCAATGAAGCTATTGAAACCGGGGAAATGGCCTGTGGCCTCGAAGTAGAAGTCACCCTCCGCAAAGCCAAAACCCAAAATTGGGGCTATGATGTGCCGATTTTAGGGTCGGCGGCGACCAACCCAACGATCCTCAGTAGCCTCCGTCCCGATGAATTGGTGGACTTTATCAGTACCCTCCATAATTTTGCGGGGGGGCCGATCCAAATTATTTATGATCTGGTCTATGGCCACGCGGACAATCAATCGTTGGAGCTCCTGAACAATCAGTACCTCAAAGGCCCCAATATGTACGGGCAGGATCTCAACCACCAATTACCCCAGGTGCGGGCGATCCTTTTAGAGTTGCAACGGCGACGCATTAACTCCGGGGCTGACGGCATTCGCATTGATGGCGGGCAAGATTTCCGCTTCTTTAATCCCCTTTCCGGTCGCGTTGAGCAGGACGATGCTTATCTGTTGGCGATGAGTGATGTGATCCAAGATATTGGCGATCGCCAACGGTTACTCTTTACCATTTTTGAGGACGGTCGGCCCTGGCCCGAAGAAGGTTGGGAAAATTCTTCAACCTATCGCGATTTGATCGAATTGCGCCCAGAATCCTACCAATGGGGGCCATTGATTTTTGCCCACAATACACCCACCATCGAAGGGTTTTGGGATTACAAATGGAACCGCATTATTGAAGTGATGTTCCAAGGCGATCGCTGGATCACCGGTTGTGCCAACCACGATACGGTGCGGCGGGGGAACCAAATCGATGCCCAAGCCGCCGCCATTAACTGGCATTTGGGCGCGACCCTCAACGAAGTTATTTTAAATGCCTACGATAATCCGGCGACTACCCTCTGGGTCTATGGCTTTATGCCCGGCCTGCCGATGGATTTTATTAATTCTTTGATGCGGGCGCCCTGGGGCTTTTTCCGCAATACTGACGAACTTTATGGGGTCAAAGTCGCGGCGGAGGAAGTGGGCTTTTTGGACTGGCAGATTACTCCTGAATTATTTGCTAAACCCTGGGCCTTTCGGCATCTCAAACAGTTGGGCTTTGAGGATCTAGATTTTCTGAAGCGGTTTATGCGCGCCTTGAACGAGGCGATGATCGTTACAGATTACGATTTACAGAAAACCGCCGATCTGTGCCAACGCTGTATCGGTAATCCCGATGGGGTCTGTGAAGTTAAACCGATGCAGGAAATTGGGGAGTCCGATCACCAGGCTTTCCTCGACCATTTAACGGTGCCAAAACTGAAGACCATTGCCATGGCGTTTATGGAGGATGGCCACGAAACCTGTCGGGTTTCCCATTATCTCGACCGGGTTGATCCCGCCCAGACGGAATTTAACTTAGCCCTGCGGGAATATCGTCGCGCTCACCCTTGGCTGCGGGAAAATCTCCAGGAAGGCGATCGCTTTAATCGTCTCAGTAACGAAGAACACACAATCTTTTACGGTCTGCGCACGGAACCTCTTGCCGAAGAGAACGATCAAACCCCAGAACAAATCGTGATGGTGACCCACATGGGCGGCGAGCCAACCACCATTACCCTCGGTGATTGGCTCCAGTTGGATCTTTCTGAATGGCGTGTGGCGATCGCCACCCCTGGTTTAGACATTGGTCAAACAGAAGATGCGCTAAAGATCTTTGAACTAAAAGATAGCCAAGGCCTCGTTCTTGAGCGTATTTTTGACGAGTAAAAGCTAATGGTCTTGTTAGATCATTAATCCTAAGATCATCGAATGATGTTGCAAAATCAGAAAAGATAGATTGCAGATAGTCCATAATGATCTGACAAGTCACGCACCATTGTTCCACCAAATAAATTCAAAAAATCACCTTTCCCTGGCAGTTCATACTGGGAGGTTGTACGAAACTTTGTAAGATCAAGTGTTGTGCGATTCGGTTGAATACTTTCATTACTAACCAATACATAGTCTAGCCATTCAGATGGATCATTTGGATAGCGATATTTTGCGAGATCATTCATGCGAGGATCAAAAGTATAACCTTGGGGAATATTTCCTAAAAACTGAGCATTTAAAGTCTCAAGAGCATTGTCATATTCAGCAGTTTGATAATTAAAGTTCAGGTCACCAGCGATAATGATTGCTTCTCTCCGTGCTTGTGCACCCCCTGTTTTTTGATTAATAAAAGTCTCCAATTGTCTTAATTGATTTGCTCTGACACCGCTATTTTCCGTATCTGCTTGTAGATGAGTCCCAAAAATATGATAAATGATCCCTTCTTTATTAATTTTGGCGTACACAGCCCCCTTATTGGATTGACAATCAAAGCCACTACAATCAGAAAAAATAATCTGGTCAGTTGCCATGATCGGCCAGCGACTTTGCAGATATACCCCACCATCTTCTAGTTTTCCATTATTTGTATCTACTACTTCAGTAGCAGAGGAATACCCCGCTTCTTTTAAACTGCGCGATAAGTTGTTTCGAGCTTCATTATCGAAGGCTTCATTAATGACAATGACATCCCATGGGTTTGAATTACGAATCGCTGTGGCAATTTCTTGGGCGCGGTAATTTTGCATGAGATTGCCTTGGCCGGGAATATTGCGGCTTAAGAGCATTACATTGTAATTGAGAATAGAGAAACTTTTGCTCTCAAGATTATTTGAAAATTCAAGCTGGCAGACAGACATAACTCCTGAAATTGTTGTCCACCAGTGACCAGTCCAGGTTCCTCCTTCTTCCTGAGCGAGTCGGGGACACTTGATATTCGCATCACTTTGATTCCAAATTGGTCCAGCTTCAACGGCACGAGTTGTATTTGCAGTTGCAGGTAAACTCAAAGAAAATAGGAGGCTAATCGTTGAAGTTGTGAAACAGGAAAAGAGAGCAAGTTTGTTAAACATAATTTTTGTCGCTTTGAGTAGTAATTTTGTTGCTTTACTGGGGTGTATTTTGAGGTTGAATTTGACCTAAATAATATTTGATCTGATTATTTTGTGTTTGAGATGCTTACCGTAAAATACTTGATAAGTAAAATAGGCTCCTTGTTTTGAAGCCCTTAGATTACTAATTTGTTGATCGTCATATCCGGTATTAGCGGTAGAAAGAAGTCACAGCATATAGATCGCTCTTCGGCTCGTTATTTTGTCCATAGGAGATCATCTTGCGATAAATATCTAACTGAAGTTGAACATTCCGGGAGGAATCATTGAGATAAACAGACCAGTCGTCGCGTCCTGTTTCCTGGAAGGTGAATGTTACTTGACCATTAGCATTAAACTCTTGCCAAACTCCGGGACTGGTTTCTCGTAGATGACCGTTTGCAAATCTCGCTAGGGTAATATCTGAGGCTGTAATCGGATATAGATCACTTTTCGGCCCGTTATTTTGCCCATAGAAGATCATCTTACGGTACAAATCTAACTGAAGCTGGACATTCCGGGAGGAATCATTGAGATAAACAGACCAGTCGTCGCGTCCTGTTTCCTGGAAGGTGAATGTTACTTGACCGTTGGCATTGAACTCTTGCCAAACCCCAGGACTTGTTTCTTGCAGATAGCCATTCGCAAATTTGATCAGGGTTCCGGTTACGGCATTCGGTGTAGGAGTTGTTGGGTTTACGGGCGGTGTCGGGTTTGTGGGAGGTGCTGGCGTGGATGGTGTTTGACCAATGATTTGACCGCCTTGACCAGAGACAACCCAACCTGCTTGCAACCACTTGGGTAAATATTGACGACGAATCGTATTGACTTGGTCAGGATCGAGATGCGTAAACCATTCGTCTTCTAGAGTATCTAAACCAATTGTTGTAATTGAACCATCTTCGTTGCGCTGAGGGATAACGAGGAAATCACCTGAACTAACAGGACGAATTTGCGCACCAACTTTGCGGATAGCACGACTTTCACCCGTAGAGGAGCGATACACCTGTTCAGCATAGGGAACTTCAAACGTTATCTTACGGATGATCGCTGTATGAGCTGGTGCCATAAATGCCCAATTAAATTCCGAAGCGCTCATTTTTTCCTGGGATTCGGAACTTGCTTCATTAATGGAACGTTGCCATTCTGCACGGGCCTCTGCCCCAAAGGTTCCAGCCACGGTCTCCGGACTTTCATAGGTGATCGAAATTCCAGCGCCGACGGTATTAGTCGTGTCTTTAGATACAGAAACGCCATCGACCCGACTCCAGCTTTCTGTAATGCGCATTACTTCCTGCTCAAGAGTACCTGGGTTATTGCTGAATTGGGCCAAAGTAATTCTGATCGGGTTATTCACAACGGGGCCAGCAGGCGTAACCGTTACCCTAGGCAGTGCTCCCCCTGTGCGATTGAAGGATACGGGATCGTAATCTAAAAATTTGCGAATTGAGAATTCAGACCATCCGTCTGCATCATCTTTACGATTACAGGTGGTATCACGGTAAACCCGGACATAGTTGGCGGCCCATTTATCGGCTAGCCAGCCATCGACATCAATGGTGACTCTATTGATAAGGCCAATATCTAAGGTTTCATGGACAAATTCATCTAAATCATTATTTTCATGGCTACCTTGCAGTGTGAATTGTTCACTCGTGCCGTTTTCGCCATGCATCGTCATGTAAATAGGATTATCTGTACCAGAGCCGGAATCTGTGTAAGTTTTGACAGAGATACAGTAGGGAATGGTGCTTTGGGCTTGGGCGGGTTGGACTGTGCCCACGAATCCCAGCGTTAGTAAGCTTCCAAGGGCGGCATTTTTGAGGAGGGGAGAGGAATCAAAGTTAAACATAATTCTTAGTCTTTGTAAAAAGTTAGTCAGTTATGAATCAGTTGCAAGGTAGTAGTTATAGAAAAATTTGTCCTATGCAGTTTTTGATGGTTATGAACTGGAATTATTATTAATGAAGCCTTGAAACTACTGCTAAAAGAGAGTTTCAGGAAAATTTCGATTTTAATCGTTGAATATAGACACCACACATAATCTGTCTTATATCCAAAAAAAATTATTAAGATTCAGTGGGAAAAACTTCAAAAAACTTGTATCTTTGCTGAGAGTGCTGAGTCGTTTTATTTAAGCTGAATGCAAGCAAATTCAAGTAATGCCATTACTTTTGCATCCTAAAGCTGCATATTACAGCAAAAAAGTATTCTGTTTTACAAAACAGCTTGCATTGAAATATTTCTTATGAACTTTTCCGAATCTTGAGGCCTAACTTTGACAATTTCTCCATTGAAAAATCTGCTATTTTTACTGCCGTTTCTTCATCGACTTGAAGTGTGTTCTGTTATAGATTCCCCTCATCAATCCAGAGCAGACCGTAATGAAATACGGCCAAATATAGTCGGTTGAAGAAAGTGGCTTCAACCCCGAACAAAGGGAGCATCAAGACAAAAGTGGCAGCTTGCACAGTTATGATTTTGGGGCTTCGTTAGCTAGGGACGCACTCGCCTTTTTATGTTGGGAGATGAGAGCCAGAATTGTGGCGATCGCCAAACAAACCACCCCGACTAAGCCCTGCAAACGGTTTGCTTCTGCTGGTACCCACTGGGACAAAACCATCCCCGCAAGGCCAGAAATTCCAAAAAAGATGCCGATACCCAAGCCAGCCCAATCCCCCGGAATTGTCTTAAAAATGTAGGGTAAAGTGCCGTTTCTGACGGTCGCCAAGGCCCAGGCCCAGAGCAGAGCAATAACCACATAACCGCCATCCTGGGCGGGTGCCCCCAACAGCAGCAAGAGAATGATGGTCAACCAACCAAAGGCAACACCCAAGAGGGGATATCGCTGCCACCGGAGCGTTAGCCAACCTACAGGAATCGCCAAAATCGCCACCAGAAAATTTAAGCCCTGGCCGACACTGATCCCTAACGTCAGCGGAATTGAACCAAATAAATCGAGCCACCGCTGTAAAACAATTGCACTACCCCAGGTGAAGGCGATCGCCATGAGGATCGTTTGTACAAAACCCAACCAGGGTAAGGGGCTTGGGGTTGGTGCCTCCTCAATTAAGGGCGCAGCAGGCTTCGGTAGCACCAATCCTAAACACAAAGAGGCGATTAACAACGTCACTGATCCCGCAAGGAAAGCCGGTAAAGCTCCCACCGCTAACAATCCATTTTGAATACTCGGTTTCAGAACGCCCATCACCCCGATCACCATCGTCAGCACAGAGATGGCGAGGGGCAACTCGGCGCGGCTGGGGGTACTTTTGAGCAGTAGCACGTAAATCGGGGTACGAAACATCGTCATCGCCAAGGCCCAAGCAATGGCAACTGCGGGCAATACCCACCGCAATGGCAATTGAAACACTCCCAAGATCGGCAAGCCAATGAAAATAGCCGCCGCTAAAATCACCCCCAAACTGATTAAAGGCAACCGACTCCCTAAAAAACGCTGTTGGCGATCGCTCAAGGCCCCAAATACCGGTTCCATCACCACCGCCAATAAAACCTCTACCGTCAGCAGTTGCGCCGTAAAATCCTCTGAAAATCCCCACCCGCCCAACAACGTACCGAGATAGGCACGATAGGCAATCCACATTAAAGAGATCGCTGCCTGGATTGCGGCGATCGCCATTACCCGTCGCCAAAGAATATTGTTCTGTTTGGTTGCCATAAACTTGTTCTATGCCGCCACAATTTTTTTCACCATAGCGAAGAACGTTTAGCCCGCTATAAAAGCCTTACATCTTGCAATCTTGCGATAAAAAACTAAGCTATCCCAACCAATCTAGAGAACAAAAAATTAAGTATTTATTTACAGGATCAATCCTGTTTTATTTGGCTGGACTGGATAGGCGATCGCCCGCTTGGAGTTTGCGGCGGATCTCAGCATGAAACCCTTGGGTAATCGGATAAAAATAAGCCAAGATCAATCCCCCAATGAGCAACACCGTCCCCAAAGGGCCAATCACCAACCGAATCACCCAGAGGGCAGAATCAGGCTGTACCGCCGGGGGACTCCCCGGAACCCGCTCAATGTAGCCCGCCCAATCAAGGGCTTTGCCAACAATGTAAATCCCAAAGGCAATGCCGAGCTTTTGGAGCATCACCATAAACGCATAGAAAACCCCTTCCCGTCGCTGCCCGGTGCGCAGTTCATCGAGTTCGATCACGTCCGGCAACATCGACCAGGGAATCAAATAGGCCGTTGAAACCCCCAGGCCCGCCATAAATCCCAACAAAAACAGCCATTTTTCTTGACCCGGTTGTAGGAAAAATAACCCTGCTTGGGCGACAATCCAGAACCCCATGCCTAGAGCATAAACGGTGCGTTTACCCCAACGGCGACTGAGGCGACTCCAGACAAATAACATTAGTAGGGCTGTTCCCTGCACCACCAGGGCAAACTGGGTAAAGACAAAATCCGAAAGCCCTAGCCAACTCACCACAAAGTATTGCATCACCACCGCCGTAAGTTGCGCCCCCAGCCAGGAACAGAGATAAATGCCCATCACCAGCAGAAACGGGCGATTATTAAAAACAATCTGTAGTTGCTGCACCAAGGATAAACGGGGTTGGTGGCGCTGTTGGTGCTGTTGGCGATACTGCTCCATGAACTGCACCCGCTGCCACGTACCGCGCACACACCAATACATACTGCCAAGGGCGATCGCCGCTGTGATTACCGCCAGCACAAGGTAACGCTGGGACACCACCGGCACCACCCGAAACACTCCCTGGGCCAGGGCCAGCGCCAAAATACTGCTCCCAATGGCAAAGGTAAACCGAAAACTATTGAGTTGGGTGCGCTCATTATAATCAGACGTCAACTCTGGGGTGAGGGCGACGTAGGGTAAAAAAATGACTGTGTAGGCCGTATTGAAAATCAGCGCCAAGGTAATGTAGTAGATCAACAACCACTGGGTATTGGTCGTCGGAATTCCCCACATGGCCACAAAGCACAACGCAAACGGAACCACCCCAAAGATCATCCAGGGAAAACGCCGCCCCCAGCGAGAAGTAGTGTGATCGCTCAACCAGCCCACAACAGGATCACTAATGGCATCCATTACCTTGCCCACCATCAGAATTAAGGCGCTTTTATCCGGTGGTAAACCCGCCACATCCGTAAAGAAAAATAAGACAAAAAAGACCAGGATATTCCCAGTCATAGAAACACCAACGGTGCCTGCGCCATAGGCCAGTTGGGTACTCAGTTTGAGGGGGGCGAGGGCCTGATGGGGCGGGTTAGAAGACGGATTGGACATTAACAAGTTCACGCAACAGTCTAAAAACTAACACTATTTGCTTAGGGTCGATGCCCTTGATGGTGTTTTAGCCACTTTACTGAGCAGTGTAAAATGAGATTATCCTAAGCAATGATGCCCATGCCTGAAAGTGGAACCAGTGAAAAACTAGACCGAATTGAAGCTACTTTAGAAAAATTAGGTTCTGAAATCAGTTCCCTTGGCGATAAGGTCAGCAAGTTAGATGGTGATGTGCGGATTATTAATGACCGCGTCGATACATACCAAAAAGCCTCTACCCAAGTCGTTAACCTTGCTTTTAGCCTGATTGTGGCGGCAACATTGGCGATTATTATTCCGATCATCTTTGGCAGATAATCCAAGGCGATCGCCACAGTCAAAAAAATTTTCTATCCCATAATTGGGAACACTGCATCGATCAACTTTATTGTGACAAACTAGCTTTGGAATTTTTTGTCACTAAGATCAGCATAGTAAAATGGCGACTGTAGCAAGCACGGGTAAATTGTCAATTACAGTTTTGCCCTCAGGTTCGCGTGAATATTTCACCCCCCATTCAACTTGTCGAAGCCCCCACCCAAGCTTTATTGACCTGGGCTAAGGCGATCGCCACGGGCACCCCAGACCCATTTCAGCGGGGGCAACAACTGAGTCAGAAATTGGGCGCAACCTATGGCAGTGATGGCCTAACCCAAATAGGATTCTGGATTCCGGAGGTGGGCGATCGCCCCGTTTACCTCGAAATTTTTACGCCCATGGAGGCAATCGATTTTCGCCTTGCCGATCAAGTCATTCCGTTCCGTCGGGAGGTGCTAGAGCTGCCGCGCCAAGGGGAATTTGCCTGGGGTGTTGTGGCGGGTCTCAAAGCTGGCACCCGTACCCAAGCGGGATCGTTTTACTGGTTGCGCAGTGGTGAACAGATTATCCGCGATGTCTTTGCCCACTCCCTGCCCTACGGTGTGTTTGCGCCAGCCGAGCTCTACGACATCGCCCAACTGGAGCGAGACAGGGCCGACCGCGACTATTTTCACCAGGAAACTTGGGTCACACCGCCCCGCAATATTTTGCAAATCCATGTGGGTACCGCTTCCCCCACGGGCACCCTAGCTGGACTCACACGCATTTATCGTGACCTCGCCCGCAAATTGGCCAATAGCCAACCCCTCACCGCCGCTGAAAAAAACTATGTGGGCTTTGATGCGATTGAACTGTTACCCATTGAACCCACGGTGGAATTTCGCCCCGCCGAAAATGAAACAATCCATGCTTTTTGGCAAATTCGGGCGATCGCCAACCAAGAAGTACAAGTTCACTTGAAAAAACCAGACACCCAAAATTGGGGCTATGACGATCTGATTTTAGGGGCAGCGGCCACCAGTCCCGCCCTCCTCAGTACCCTCAGACCCGCCGAAGTTGTGGATTTTATTGCCACGCTCCACACCGCCTTTGCCCGCCCGATCCAGATTATTTTCGACTTGGTTTACGGGCATATCCATCACCAAGCCCTGGGATTAATTAATGCGCAATTTTTCCGGGGCGCAAATATGTATGGCCATGATACAAATCAGCAAAATCCGATGGTGCGGGCTGTTCTCCTGGAGTTGCAGCGGCGAAAAATTAATTTAGGCGCTGATGGGATTCGGGTCGATGGGGGTCAAGATTTTCAGGTGTCCGACGCCATTTCCGGCCAACTAGACTATGACAATGATTTCCTGCTGAAGATGGCTGCGGTACCCCAAACCGTTGGGACAGCGACCCGCGAGCTGTACACCATCTATGAAGATGGCCGCCCCTGGCCCAATGTCGGTTGGGAAGATATGGCTACCCATTTGGATTTAATTTACCTAAAGCCCGATTGTTTTCAATGGAGTCCGTTGATCTTCGAGCATAATACGCCCACGTTACAGGGATTTTGGCAACGGGAATGGCGGGATGTGTGCAAAATTATGGCCCATGGCGATCGCTGGGTGACCGGTTGTGCCAACCATGACACGGTACGCAAGGGCAACCACATTAACACCGTCGCAATTCGCATTAATGAATATTTAGGGGATTCTTTGCCAGAAATTTTACAAAATGCCTACGATAATCCGGCAACCCAATTGTGGATCCATGGCTTTAGTCCAGGAATTCCGATGGATTTTTTAAATGCATTAATGCACACTCCCTGGGGCTTTTTTCGGAATACAGATGATCAATATGCCGTCAAAATTATGGCGGACGAAATTGGCTTTCTCTATTGGCAAATTACGCCGGAAATTTACCGACAATCCTGGGCATTTCGGCGGTTTAAAACCATGGGCTTTTATGATCTCTCGTTAATGCGGCAGTTCTTTAAAGCAGTGGAACAGGCCATTGAAGCGATTGGCTATGATCTACCAAAGCTGGCGATTTTTCTGCAAACCGAATTAGAACCACAATTTGATTTTTTAAAGCCGATTACCATTGCCAACCTGAAGGAAATAGCGATCGCCTTTATGGAGGATGGCCACGAGGCTTGTCGGGTCTCCCATTATTGTGGATCGGTACCGGATGAGCGGGCGAGCTTTAATTTACGTTTGCGGCAATATCGCCAGGCCCAGCCTTGGCTGCGAAATCATCTCGATCCTGCAAGGGGCGATCGCCTGCACCATTGGTCGGATCACCAACGCACCATTTTCTACGGCAGGCGCACCAATCCCGACACCCAACAGCGGCTTGTGTTAGTGGCGCACATGGCTGGGGTTCCGAAGACCGTTGAGATTGGTAAATGGCTCGCCCTGGATTTGGATCGTTGGCAGTTGGCGATCGCCACTCCCACCTTAGAGATCAATACAAGCCGTGACTTAGCTCAAATTCACCTGCATAATGGCGAAGGTTTTCTATTGTCTGAAATCCCTCCTTAAACGATAAATTCCAAACTAAAATCGACTTAAAAACACACCTTTTAAATTTATCTAACCCCTTTTAAAAACCTTATTTCAACAATGACCATGGCCCATCAAAAATACATCCTCGCGCTAGACCTTGGTACTACTGGCAATCGTGCCCTCTTGTTTAACCACAAAGGCGATATCGTTGCCCAAGCTTACAAAGAATTAACCCAATATTATCCCCAGCCCGGTTGGGTCGAACATGATGCAACGGAAATTTGGAATGACACCAAAGCCGTCATGCAACAGGTCGTCAACAATAGCAGCATTGAAAGCCAAGACATTGCGGCGATCGGTCTCACGGTACAGCGAGAAACCTGTGTTCTCTGGGATAAGACCACTGGCAAACCCCTCCATCGGGCCATTGTCTGGCAAGATCGGCGGACAGCTCCCCTCTGTCAAACCCTCAATGCAGCAGGGAAAGCGGCAGAAATTTACAACAAAACGGGCTTAGTGCTGGATGCTTATTTTTCGGCAACAAAACTGAACTGGTTACTAAGCTGGGCCAAGGAAAATAGCGCTGTCAATCCCAATAATGTCCTTGCGGGAACCATCGACACCTGGGCCTTATGGAATCTTACGGGAGGCAAAGTCCACGCCACAGATCACAGTAATGCCAGCCGGACAATGTTGCTCAATCTCAACCAAAAAGATTGGGATCCGGATTTGTTAGATTTATTCGATATTCCCCGCCAGATGATGCCAACGGTGCAGTCGAGCCTAGGGGAATTTGGTAAAACTGATCCAAGTTTATTGGGGGCGGCAATTCCGATCACCGCCATCTTTGGGGATCAACAGGCGGCCCTCTATGCCCATGGTTGCGATCGCCCCGGCTTATTGAAATGCACCTATGGCACAGGGGCGTTTTTGGTGGCGCACACGGGCGACGAGATTAAACGCTCCAAACATAAGCTCCTAACGACCATCGCGTGCACCCAAGCCCATCATGATGGCACAAATCTCGATATTGGCTATGCCCTCGAAGGGAGTATGTTCACCGCTGGGGCTTGTATCCAATGGTTGCGCGATGGCCTACAAATTATTGAAACGGCGGCGGAAACGAATGATCTTGCCCAAGGGGTGAATGATAACGGCGGCGCTTACTTTGTCCCTGCCCTGAGTGGCCTGGGGGCGCCCCACTGGGATATGAGTGCCAGGGGCGCATTTCTCGGTTTAACGAGAGGCGTCAAAAAAGAACACATGGTACGGGCTGTCCTAGAGGCGATCGCCTACCAAGCGAAGGAAGTAGTCGAAGCAATTAACCAAGATTCTGGTACCCCGATCCAAGAATTAAAAGTCGATGGCGGCGCGTGCAATAACGACTTTCTGATGCAATTCCAGGCCGATGTATTGGGCATTCCCGTGGAACGTCCTGCGGTGCTGGATGCCACGGCCCAGGGAGCAGCCTTTGCCGCCGGATTGGCCGTTGGCTTTTGGGATGATTACCAAACCCTGGTGCAAAACCGCAAGATTGATTACGTTTTTAAACCCAGTGCCAACGCCTCCCAAGCCCAAGCGCATTTCAAAATCTGGCAAAAAGCCGTCGAACGAGCGAAAAACTGGGTCTAAACTTCCTCCTTGGGGAGGGCTTCTGCCCACAGCAAGTCCCCCTTCACAAAGAAGATCTAGGGGATACGAATTCCTCAAACTACTGCACACCCATTGAATTTCAAAAGACTTTATGACTGCTTTACTGCTCCATGACCAACATTATTCCCTTGATCATGAAGCCTTCCTTTCAACCCTCAGCAACACAGAAAATTTACTCATTATTCAGGATTTAGATGGCGTTTGCATGGGGTTAGTCAAAGACCCTTTAACCCGCAAAATTGATCCTGACTATATCCGCGCCACACGCAAGTTTAAAGACCACTTTTTTGTCCTCACCAACGGTGAACATGAAGGCAGAAGGGGAGTAAATCGCATCGTCGAACGGGCATTTCGCAATGTTGCAGCTAAAGATGAAACAAGCTATTTACCCGGTTTAGCGGCGGGGGGCGTGCAATGGCAGACGGATAATGGTCAGATTTCCCATCCCGGTGTCAGCCAGGCAGAGCTAGATTTTCTTGGAACGGTGCCAGATTTAATTGGTCAATGTTTAGGGCGATTTTTTACTAAATACGCTGATATTTTCCCCGCTGAGCTTCAACCTGAGCTGATCCATGCTTCTGTTTTAGATAATCTCGTTTCGCCAACGGCAAATTTAAATGTCCTGGCCGAATATTTAGGCGATCGCCTAGAGATTTACCAAGACCTCCAGCGCACCATGGAAACCCTGATGAATGATTTGCTTGAAAAAGCGAGTCAACAGGGTTTAGACAATAGTTTTTTCGTGCACTATGCGCCTAATCTAGGCAGAGATAATGTGGGGAAAGAAATTGTTCGCTTTGCCACAGCCAAGGATTCTGGCACCACAGATTTTCAGTTTATGGTGCGTGGTGCCGTCAAAGAAGCGGGGGTTTTAGTGCTGCTGAATTATTATTATGCCCAACGCACGGGCCACTATCCCCTAGGGGAAACCTTTAACGCTCGCCAAGCGCCCCAAAACCACGAGGAACTATTGCAACTGGTGCAAGAGAATTTTGATCCGCAATTGATGCCGTTAATCGTTGGCGTCGGCGATACGGTCACAAGTCACACCGAAGGCGATCAAGTTCGACGGGGGGGGAGCGATCGCCTATTCCTTCAGCTCGTCCAAGACATTGGTAAATGGGCAAAGAGCGGCAATCTCGTCGTGTATATCGACAGCTCCCAGGGAGAATTAAAAAATCGGATTCCCTTAAAACTGGGGACAATCAATGGTCAAACCCAAGTGATTGGGGGCATTACCGATCCGGCTGATCCGTTACAAATTAACGTTGCTTTTCCGGGAGGGTTTGAACAATACACCGCCCTTTTTCAACAAGCTGCGACAAACCGGGCTGAAAAATAAGAGGTGAATTTGAGCCTTGAACAAGCTCACTATAATGGCAGTAGTAGCCCACCGGTGGAAGTTTAGGCAATGGACGTGACCCTTCCTTTAGAGTTAAATCTTGAAAATTGCAATTTCAGCGACGAACAATTTTTTCAACTCTGCCAGCAAAATAAAAATTTCCGTTTTGAGCGGAATGCCCAAGGAGATTTAGCGATTATGTCCCCCACTGGTGGCGAAACTAGCGAACGTAATGCCAGCCTCACTGCACAATTATGGCTCTGGAATCACCAATGCAAACTGGGTAAAACATTTGATTCTTCTGGGGGATTTATTTTGCCCAATGGGGCGATGCGATCGCCTGATGCCGCCTGGATTCCCTCGGCCCGCTGGGAAGCCCTCGCACCGGAAGTAAAGACGAGATTTTTACCCCTCTGTCCAGATTTTGTTGTGGAGCTATTGTCACCGACGGATTCCCTAGCCCGCACCCAAGCCAAATTACAGGAATTTATCGACAATGGGTCGCGGTTGGGTTGGCTAATTAATCGTCAAAATCGGCAAGTTGAGGTGTATCGCAGCGGTCAACCCGTAGAAATTCTTGAGCAACCTGAGTTTCTCGATGGCGCAACTGTCTTACCGAATTTTCAATTGGATTTGAGCACCATTTGGTGAGCGTTGACTTCGTTCAAAACTTAGTCCAACTGCCGCCCGGTGAGTTCGACGAAAATATCTTCGAGGTTGGATTCGCGCACCATCATGCTGGTTTTATCGGGCAAGTTGTCGAGATAATGTTCTGCCTCTTGGAGGGTCGGGAAAAATTTGTATTCCCAGCGATCGCCTTTTTGTTTGACGACTAAACCTTTGCCATATTTTGCCTGGAGTTCCTCGAAAGTGCCCTCGTCGATCAGGCGACCCGCTTCCATAATGCCAATGCGATCGCAGAGGGTAGCAGCTTCCTCCATGTAGTGGGTGGTCAGGAGAATCGTCATGCCATTTTTGTTGAGGTCACGAATGATTTCCCAGAGACGACGGCGGGTTTGGGGATCCAGGCCAACGGTGGGTTCATCGAGAAAGAGAATTTTGGGTTCATGCAACAGAGCACGGGCAATCTGGACGCGGCGTTTCATCCCCCCCGATAGGGTTTTCACCAGAGCATCGCGGCGATCGCTCAGTTCTACATACTCCAGAGACTGACGAATTAACCGTTGCCGACGGGGATTGGGAATATGGTGTAGGCGGCCATGGAATTCCAAGTTTTCCCAAACCGTGAGATCCACATCCACACTCATCTGTTGCAACACCACGCCAATATTGCGTTTGGCATGGGCGCGATTTTGCATCACATCTTCCCCAGCAATGGAAATTTTGCCGCTTGTGGGTTCGGTGAGGGTGATCAACATCCGGATCGTGGTGGATTTCCCCGCCCCGTTTGGCCCCAACAGACCGTACATTTCCCCAGCTTGAATCGCAAAGGAAAGCTCATTGACCACCGGGACTTTACTAAAAACCTTGGTGACTTTATCGAGGGAAACCGCCGCAGATGTCATGGAATTTGTAACTGTTTGTAAAGTTTACTGTCCCCATTATGCCCTGTCGCGCTGTTACTTTTTACCGTGGGAGAAGTGATTAGAGGATTTTTCCGCGATGCAATCGAGATTTTTTCAGCCGTCCGCACATCCCCTAATCTTGGGCCATCGGGGGGTTGTGACCGATCACCAAGAAAATACCATGGCGGGTTTCCAAAAGGCGATCGCCTTAGGTTTAGACGGCGTTGAACTCGATACTTTCCTCACAAAGGATGGCAAATTGGTGGTTTTCCATGACCTCTATACCAAGCGGCTGACGGGGGTCACAGGGAAAATTACCGAAATGACCTGGCCAGAGATCCAAACCCTGCGCATTAAAGATTCCCTCAAAATCGGCAAACAAACCTACACCTATCCCCAACCCGAAAAAATTCCTCTCCTTGAAGATGTGTTGAGCGAACTGCGGGGCAAATTGTTAATCAATATCGAGATGAAAGCCCCCCGCCTCAACCTCCAGCAACGGAAAACAGGCATTGCCGTCGCCCAATTGATCGAAAAAATGGGGCTGCAACAGGAAGCATTTGTTACCTCCTTTAGTATTTGGGCTTTGATCTGGCTGAAGCTCACCCATCACCCCATTGAAACAGGCATTCTCTACTCGCCTTTGGTGACCAAAAATTTCTTCATTCGCAAATTTACTGAAAGTCACATTTTAGAAAAAATCCTCGATGCCAGCTTAGTCAGTCTCAACGTTAATCTATTTAAAAAACAAACCATTCAGCGACTCCATCAACACCAATTAGCCGTCGGTGCTTGGACGATTTTTTCACCACCCCATAAAAGTCAAAACCCGAAAAAATTGGCCCAGGAATTAGCCCAGATTGATCGCCTTGTAGAACAAAACATTGATTATTTCATTACCGATCATCCCCGTCACCTCCAGCAGCATCTCCAGCAGCAACCGCAACCAATGGCTCAGCTCCTAGACGGCGGCGAAGTATTCTAAAGACGCAACAAAAACCAAACCAACCGATGACTTTTCGCCCTTTTACTCAGTTAATTCTCAAGACACATCTTCAACCAGCAGCAGTACGACAAAGATTAGTCGATGCCATTCAAAATCACATTGTTCGAGGTACCGTCAGCCAAAACACATTTGAAATTCGACGTGTCATCCATTACACAAATTCTTTTCTGCCGATCATGAAAGGTAAAATCAAATCCACAGGGGAAGGAAGCATTATTAAAGTGACAATGGCCCCGCATATTTTAATAATCTGTTTCATGGTTGGTTGGCTGGGTTTTGCTTCTGGATTGTTAGCGATCGCCGCTTTTCATTTACTAGAATTATCTATTGTTCTAATCGGTTTCATTCCCGTGGGGATGCTTATTTTCGGCTATATTTTTGTCACGGCAGCATTTAAGTTTGAGGCACGCCAATCAATATTATGTTTGCGCCAACTATTGGCAATCGCATAGGTCACCAGCGGACAAACGGTGTGCTCACGCCTAAAATAAAGGGCTTACGTTTACAAAAGATGAGCGTCGTATTGTCATGGCTTCGCCCCGATTCCCCTATCAACCACAATTGGAACCCGATGTTGTTACTGCTTGGTATGAGGGGGTTTGTCCGGCCACTAAACAACTTTGTCGTCTCCCCCGCACCAAAAATGCTGAGGCGATCGCCCGTGAATTAATGGCGGAACTAAGGGAAAATCCGGATTTTAATTGGGAAGGGAAAATGTACGGGGTATTGCTAGCAGAAACGGCCACCGGGCAACGGGTATTTCTCAAGGCATTTTCGGGACTGCTTAAAGGCGAAAAAGTCCTCCCCGGTTGGGTGCCACCGATGGATGGGGGCGATCGCCTGATTTTAGAAGAGCAAGAAATTCTCGCCCAGTTACGCCAGATTCGCCGGGAAATCCAACGCCTAGAAACCCTACCAGAACGAAAAACTTACCAAACGTTGCAGCAACAATGGCAAACAAAAATCGCGCAGTTTAATCAAGAACGTCGCCAGAAAAAACAGGTACGCCGCCAAAAACGCGAAGTTTACCAGACCCATTTAACGGGAGCCGAATTAGCGCAAGCGATCGCCGCCCTTGAAGAAGAAAGCCGCCAGGAAAGCAACCACAAACGCGATCTCAAACAGGCCAGGGATCAAGAGATTAATCCTCTCACGGTGATTATTGACCAAGCTGATCAAGACTTACAAAGCCTCCGCCAGCGCCGCAAAACCCTGTCTCGCACCCTCCAAAAACGGATGCACCAGGTCTATCACCTCAAAAATTTTCAAGGAGAATCAAAGGCGATCGCCGATTTATTTCCCACTGGTTTACCCACCGGCACCGGCGATTGTTGTGCGCCTAAGCTTCTCAACTATGCCGCGAAACAGAACCTTAAACCCTTGGCCATGGCGGAATTTTGGTGGGGTAAAAACAGCCCTGACAAACAAGTAGGCGAATTCTATTTAGCTTGTGAAGAGCGCTGCCAACCGATCCTCGGCTTTTTGCTTTCGGGCTTGGGGGGGAAATCTTTTCAAGATATTTTGACGACCCCAGAAATTCCCCTAGAAATCATCTACGAAGATCACAGCCTTATTGCCATCCATAAACCCGCTGGTCTCCCCTCGATTCCAGGGCGCAGTAGCCAGACCTATGACAGTGCATTTTCCCGATTGCGCCGCGATTATCAAGATATTTTCCTTGTCCATCGCCTCGACCAAGATACGTCCGGAATTCTTTTATTTGCCAAAAACGCTGAAACCCAACAGAATCTGCAAACCCAGTTTCGCCGCCGCAAAATTCATAAAGAATACGAAGCTCTCCTAGAGGAAAAAATTCAGCGTCCAGAAGGAATAATTACCCTTCCCCTCTGGGCAGACCCTGGCGATCGCCCCCGGCAAAAAGTAGATGCGCAACGGGGCAAACCCAGCGAAACCTATTTCATTAAATTAGATTCCCATCGCCTCAAACTCAAGCCAATTACAGGCCGCACCCACCAACTCCGGGTCCATTGCGCCCACCCCGACGGGTTAAACAATCCAATCCTTGGCGATCGCCTCTATGGCAACCGGGCCGCCCCCCGTCTACATCTCCAGGCCACAGCCTTAACTTTTATGCACCCCAAAACCAAAAACCCACACACAATCCAGAGCGCCCCAGAATTTTAACGTTTGTATCATCAGAATAAGCATCATGAAAGCCGGATGGCATACTTTTTGAACTCTTTACATTTTTCTAAAAAAATTAATGGAATAATAAAAGAAAACTAGGGTTTAAGCCAAACCAATGTTTTAATGCGCGTAATTCTCATCATTTCAATGCCATCCTGTCAGGGGTAATTCCAAAGCCAATGTGGTGAACTTAAGCATTATGATTCAAGATTCTTATCTGCAGCACCGAGGCGATATTTTAATTGTTGATGATGTTCCTGAAAACCTACAACTTCTTTCAGAAATTTTGGTTGAAAAGGGCCACGAAGTGCGACAGGTGATCAATGGCAAACAAGCCCTCAAAGCAGTGGCAGCGGATCCCCCTGATTTGATCCTGCTGGATATTAAAATGCCCATCTTAGATGGTTATGGCGTTTGTCAACGGCTAAAGGCTAATCCAGACACCGCCAAAATTCCCATTATTTTCATCAGTGCTTTAAATGATGTTTTCGATAAGGTGAAGGCTTTTTCCTTAGGGGGTGTTGACTATATTAATAAGCCCTTTGATATGTATGAGGTGCTTGTGCGCGTTGAAAATCAACTTAAGATTTTGCGTAATGCCCAGGAGCTTGAAGAAAAAAATAACCAGTTAGCCCAGATCAACCAAGATCTAAAATCCTTTAACTATATGGTTTCCCATGATTTACGGCGGCCATTAACGAAATTATTAGGGTTTTGTGACTTGCTCTTAGGTGATGTTGATACCTTTGACGAAGAAACCTTAGAGACGTTAGATATTATTGCGAATTCTGCTAAGGAAATGAATCATATCATTTCTGACTTGATGCGCCTTGCAGAAATCAAAGAAAAGCAATTAACCCTTGAGAGGATTAATTTAAGTGAAATTGCCATAGAAATTATTCAGGATCTCCAAGGTGAAACCCCTGATCGAGCCATAGAAATTAAAATCGAACCGGATGTAATTATCCTAGGCGATCGCCCGCTCCTTAAGATGGCCTTTGAAAACCTATTTGAAAATGCCTGGAAATACACCAGCAAGGTCAAAAATCCTCAAATAAAATTTTATAAAATCGATTCTCAAACTTACTGCCTAGAAGATAATGGTGTTGGTTTTACCGCAGAACATCTAGAAGAGATTTTTTTGCCATTTAAGCGACTCCACACCCAATCTGAATTTGAAGGAACAGGAGTTGGCTTAGCAATTGTTAGGCGTATTATCGAAGTGCATCGGGGACAGATCTGGGCCGAAACACGGGTTAACCAAGGGGCTAAATTTTGTTTTACTTTTGGTTTTGATCTACCTCCAACAAATACTTAGAAAATATTCTGTAAATCACAAAACAGTGTTTAGAAAATTAGCTTATTAAAAATCAATAAATAACATCGATTTTACCTCATTAATTTAGTTAAAGCAGCCCGAAAAATTGATAATTAGATCTTAATCTTTTTGGGGCATGGATTAATTTCACTGTATTTTCTATGGCTTCTTGATTTCTTGCCTACAATGGGGAAAGAGTTACAGATTTTTGAAACAGCTATGAGTTCTGCGAGCACAACTGTCTACAGCGATCGCCAAATCACGGCTTGGTTACGGGGACTACTGACCATTGCCTGGGCCGACGGTCATTTTGATGCCGAAGAGCAAGAGCTCATTACGCGACTGACCCAGGACGAACTCGCCCCCCACAGTAGCCTAGGGGACTTAGAACCGATTACGGGCCAAGAGTTGGCGGCTGACCTCGGAGAAGATCTCAATATCCGCGAAAATTTTCTCCGGACAGCGGTGATGATGGCGATCGCCGATGGGGTCTACTCCATTGTTGAAGCCGATCAAATCAAAGCCTTTGGGAAAGCCCTTGGGGTAGATCTCAGCGCCCTCCATAACCTTGAAAAAACCCTCTACGACCCCGAAACTGTCACCACCGAAACCCCCCAACCAGAAGTTCACCTTGATGCCCTTAAACCAATCCGCAACTGGCTCGATGGCATGGACATTGACGATCCCCGCGTGGCCCGCTTCATCTGTAAGATGGTGCCGCCCCAATGCCCCTTTGAGCGGGATATCAAGCTATTTGGCAAAAAAATTGTCCATATTCCGCCAATGTGCAAACTCAACCCCCTCTATGAACAATTGGTCGGCCTCCGCTTCCGTTCCTTATCTTATTTAGCCGATGACTGTGACGAAGACATTTCCGAATTTATTTGACCCGACCGCAAGGGATTCGGGACTTACGAGTTGTAAAGTTATGTAAAAACACGGTTTCATAGAAGATATTCTCAACTCGTTAGGAAAGCATTTTGACGCATTACAGCAACGTTCTTGACCCGATTCCCTCTACACCACCACAACCTAATCCCCGTCCCCGCAACTATTCTCGACTAACGCTCCTCAGCTATGCCACTGGCCCAGTCTGGATTATCCTTTGTCATCTCGGCATGGCGATCGCCTTTTTTACAGGTCTCAGTTGGGGAGCTATCCTTTGGATTATCTTTTGGTACTGGCTGAGAATGCTCGGCACCACTGCCATCTACCACCGTCTCCTGACCCACAAAGCCTACCAAGCTTCCCCCTGGGTGAAATGGATCGGCAGTTTTATTACTGCCTCGGCGGGGCAAATGGGGCCGAGTTGGTGGAAAGCTCACCACGAAGATCACCATCGGTTTAGTGACCATCCCGGTGATCCCCACAGCTCTAAGGAGGGGTTTTGGTGGGCCCATTACCGCTGGCTCATTTCTCCCAATACCTTCCCGAAAAAATTGCCCGCTGACATTGAGCGAGATCCAATCCTGAAACTGATTGATCGCTTCCATTTTGTGCCCCTCATTGCCCTAGGCGCATTGTCCTATGGGGTCGGCGGCCTGGAATATCTGGCCGCATTTTTTATCAGCACCACTCTCCTATTTCATGGTGTCGCTTTCGTGAATTCCGTTTGTCACAAATGGGGCGATCGCCCTTTCCAAACCACCGATCACAGCCGTAACAATGGTTGGGTTGCCGTCCTTGGCCTCGGAGAAGGTTGGCACAATCTGCACCATGCCTTTGGTTGGTCGGTACGCCACGGAATCACAATTCAAAAAGGTAAGGTGAAATACCTACCGGACTTTACCTATTCTTTTATTCGTCTCCTGGAGCGCATGGGATTAGCCAGTAAGCTAAAACAACCCACCGTTACCGATCTACAAAACGCGGCCAATTCCTAGATTTTCCCCAAAGGGAAATATTTATTCTGGGTTCTGGCAATACCAATCAATAGTCTCCTGTAAACCCTGCCGTAAACCAATCGCTGCCTCGAAACCAAATTTCTCCTTGGCTTTCTGGGTATCTAGGCAACGGCGGGGTTGTCCATTGGGTTTATCCGTTTCCCAGATAATCTCTCCGTCAAAGGCCATTAGTTCACAAATTAGCTCGACCAAATCCTTAATAGAAATTTCTGTATTGGTTCCTAGATTGATGGGGGCTGCCTCATTATATTTTTGCGTTGCTAAAACGATGCCCTGGGCCGCATCCATTGCGTGGAGAAATTCCCGTGTTGGGCTGCCATCTCCCCAAACCTTGAGCTGTTTAACACCATCCCGTTGCGCTTCGTAGACTTTACGGATTAAAGCGGGGATCACGTGGGAACTTTCCGGTTTGAAGTTATCCCCAGGGCCGTAGAGGTTTACCGGGAGTAGATAAATACCATTGAAACTATATTGCAGGCGGTAGGCTTCTAGTTGCACGAGGAGCGCTTTTTTGGCGATGCCGTAGGGGGCATTGGTTTCTTCGGGATAGCCTGCCCAAAGATCCTCTTCTTTGAAAGGTACAGGGGTAAATTTCGGGTAAGCGCAAATCGTCCCGACACAGACAAATTTTTCGACCCCCGTTTCGTAGGCACTGTGGATTAGCTGGGTACCCATCATTAAATTGTCATAAAAAAGTTCAGCGGGTTTCTCCCGGTTGAGGCCAATTCCCCCCACGTGGGCCGCCAGGTGAATGACGATATCCTGACCTTGGACTGCTTGCTGACAGGCTTCGAGACGACGTAGATCACAACTGGAAGAACGGGGGACGGTAATATTTTCCGGTTGAGCACCGGCTTGGATCAATTGGTGAATTACTTGTTGGCCGAGGAAGCCAGCGCCGCCAGTGACAAGGATTTTTTTCTGAGAAAGATCAATCATGGGTAGGGAAAGAGAAAGGGAAAGGCGTGATTATTCTACGGGGTTTTCTGGGTCGAGGTGGTGGAAAAGTTCCGCGAGAATGGTGTTGGAGAACAGTAATCCTTCTGGATCGCTTAGGGCAAGACGTGGTGGCGTTGTGGGGGAAAGGAGAGCCCAGCCTTTCTGAAAAGCGGGTTTTAGGATTTCTAGAATCTGATCCACACGACTTTGGCCAAATTCTGTGATCAGTTGAGATAAATCCAAACCTTCCGTTAAACGGAGACCCAACATCAAGGTTTCAAGGAGGCGATCGCCTTTTGTTAAGACCGCCACGTCTAAAACACCATTATTTTGTTCGTATTGTTCAACCCAGGCGTAATATTCGGCGCGGGTGCGGGGCCGAGAAAAGCGCTGATTTTGGGTAAAACTGGCGGCCCCCATGCCGAAACCATAGTAGGGGCGATTTTCCCAATAGACGCGATTGTGCTGACATTGGTAGCCGGGTTTGGCATAGTTGGAGATTTCGTAGTGGTCATAGCCTGCTTTGCGGAGGGTTTCACTGGCGAGGCGATACATGGCAGCGGTATTTTCATCGGAAGGAAGGGGGCGTTCACCAGGTTCGTATTGTTTGCCAAAGGGGGTTTGGGGTTCGATCACTAGGTCATAGCAGGAAATGTGGTGGGGATTAAGGGCGATCGCCTGATCAAGGGAAGCTTGCCAATCGTCGCGGGTCTGATCTGGTAATCCGGAGATCAGATCCAAACTCCAGGGGATCTGCGATCGCTCCAGGTGATCACACGCAGTAAATATATTTATTACCCTGTGCGATCGCCCACAGTTTGCTAGCAAATTATCCTGAAAAGCTTGTACCCCAAGGCTTAGGCGAGAAATACCAATATTTTTGTACCGGATCAATTGTTCTAAAGAAAAAGTACCTGGATCAATTTCAAGGGAAATTTCTGCTGACTGGGCAATGCCAAATCGCTGATCAAGGGTTCTTAAAACTTTTTCCAAGAGATCTACTGGAAATAAAGAGGGTGTGCCGCCCCCAAAGAACACCGTCTTTAACTCGCCCCCCAGGATCGGTGTTGCGCGGATTTCCCGACAGAGCCAGGCCCCGTATTCCTCCATCTGGGTGCGAATCCCCGCAGTTTGTTTTTCCCCTGTCACCGTAATCGGAAAATCACAGTAGAAACAACGGCGTAAACAGAAGGGGAGATGGAGGTAGGCACTGGTAACCACGGTAGAACAGTCTCAATGGGGAATAGGAAGCATTTAGCTGGAAAATTGGCGCAGAAATCAACAAATTTTGTTAATTCCCAGAGGCGCGAAGGAATAGAAGGCTCACCGATATAATGAGGGCATTATTCTCCATTATCCTAAACCCCAAATTCCCCCTAAAACTGGGACTTATAGCCGGGTAAGACCTATGTTCGATATTTTCCTTGTTCTGATCTTTGTGGTGGCGATCGCCCTTGTGGGATTTGATGTCATTGATTTACTCCCTGCCTCCGTGCGTGACCAAGCCTCCAACATTGACGCCCTCCGGTGGGTGGGGGCCGGTTTTGCCTCACTCCTGGGCCTTTCCATCGGTCTCCTCGCCCAGAGTACCTATCGCCGCTTCGAGCAACAATTTCGGCGCACCCCCATCGAAATTATCGTCACCCGTGCTGTGGGTTTAGTGATTGGGCTTTTGGTGGCAAATTTAATGCTTGCTCCCATTTTTCTGTTGCCCATTCCTTCAGAGTTTGGTTTTCTTAAGCCTACCTTTGCCATTCTCGGCAGTATCACCTTTGCCTACCTTGGCGTAAGCCTCGCCGATGTCCACGGGCGCACTTTTCTGCGGCTGATCAATCCCAATAGTTTAGATACTCTCCTCGTTGCTGAAGGAACCCTCCGTCCTTCGCCGACAAAGATCATCGACACAAGCTGTATCATTGACGGTCGCCTAGAAGAACTCCTTAAAACAGGTTTTATCGAAGGACAAATCCTCATTCCAATTTTTGTCCTCAACGAATTACAGCAACTCGCCGACGCTAGCAACGACCAGAAACGCGCCAAGGGTCGTCGGGGCTTAGATATTCTCCAGAGTATGCAAAATCGTTTTCCCAAACGGGTTTCTGTCAACCCCGCAGACTACGATGACATTGCCACTGTGGACGCTAAATTAGTGCATTTGGCCCAGGAAATTAATGGGATTCTTTTGACCAATGATTACAATCTGCAAAAGGTTGCTAATCTCCAAAAAGTCGAGATTTTAAATATTAATGACCTTGCCCAAGCGATTCGTCCGATCTATCTCCCTGGAGATAATTTAGATGTAAAAATTCTTAAGCAAGGAAAGGAAGAAAAACAAGGGGTGGGTTATCTCGAAGATGGCACCATGGTCGTTGTCGAGGAAGGGAAACAATTTATGGGTTCCGATGTCGCTGTAACCGTTACTTCATCTTTACAAACCTCTGCGGGACGGATGATTTTTGCGAAATTAAGTTCTTCCCTGGCTCTTTAATTAACTGGTTAACTCTCTTATGATTTAGTGCGTGGAGGTCAGATATATGAGGTTTAAATTTATTACTTTTAGTACCCTGATCAGCCTTGGCTTGGGGTTAAGCAGTTGCCAAAATCAGTCTAATCCTTCTGCCCCTGAACCCGACGGAACAACACCTACCGATCCGACAGAAGAACCAATTCCTGTTCCCGCTGAACCATTGCCCCTAGTTAATTCTCAAGGGGCCGATACGAAGGAAGTAGAAGTAGTAGATCAGAATTATTCCTCCCCTGATATCAGCCAAGCAATCATTCCGGAGCTTTTGGAAAACCGGGAAGAATTGGGGCTTTGCCAAGAGTTTAGATTTGAATCGGAGCTCACAGAAGCGGCCTCTAATGTTTACCGTGTGGGTGAAGATGAGTATCTTGTGCACCTTGTTTGTGGCTCGACGGCCTATCAACTGCTCCAGAATTATTTTTTATACCGAAGAGACGAGGATCAATTCGATCTGACGCCACTACCGATTACTTATTTCTACCAAGATACGGATCAACAATTGATTAAAGAAACAGAAGTAACCAGAGCTGGGTATTCAGAATATGATCCGAGTAGCCAAACCATTAGTATTTTTACGAAAGGCAGAGGTTTAGGGGATTGCGGTAGCTTGGGGTTTTATCAATTTACAGGTACAGATCTCAGCTTAAATCGGTTTCTCCTCAAGGATGAATGTGATGGTAACTATATTGAACCTATTAACTATCCTCAAGTTTATCCCTAGGAAAATTATGAAGTTTTTTGCCTTGATTTGTTTAGCTCTGTGAAGTCCTAATTACTTGGCTAAAATGTCACCAAAATAGGACACAATGGGTAGATATATGGTTCTATTTTTGAGTCCATTACCCATGGAACAGAAAAATCTGAAAGCTTACCTTGATTTGGTACAAAAACTCTTAAACTGCCGCCGGGGTGAAGAGTGGATTGTCCTGCGGCAAAACGAGCAGTTGGTGGATGCCCAATTTATTGAAGTGATGGAACAGGTGGCTAACTACCTTGCGGCGGAAGGTGAACTGAATGGGGCTCGCTATCTCCACAACTGGGCGGGCAAATTACATCACATTCTCACCCAACCGAATCCGGTCGCGCCCCAACCAGATGCCACTACCCAAGCCTATGCCCAATTGATCGAAGCGCTTTTAAATTGTCGTCGGGGAGAAGAGCAACAGATTTTAGCGGCGAATCAAAAATTAATCACCCCGGATTTGGTGAAGTTTATGCAGGAGGTAGCCCGGCAGTTTGAAGACCAAGGTAAATCCCAAACGGCAGCTTACCTCCAGGATTTGGCCACTGCCGTTAATCGTACCTGGATTCAAACCCACGATTTTCAGCCGAACTTACAAAAAGCAAATCAATTAGCCCCAGATCCTTGGGATGATTCGCCATCAGCGACTTCCCCTGAACCTATGCCAACTGTTTCGTCATCTCAGCCTGGGACAATAGCAGGGCCAGAAGTTTTAGAAAAAGCAGATCCTCTGCCAACGGATACCCCGACGGTGACAACAATTGCTCTAGAGGAGGTCGTGCAAAATTTAAGTGATCAGCTAGGGGACATGAGAACAGAAATGGCGGCGATCGCCCAGAAGCTTGCCAGAGTAGAAGCGGCCCTTTCGGAATCCCGTCAAGCGTCTAATCCCCTCGCTTATCTCAGCGTTTTAGAACAGGCCGCCACGGCAGGTTGGATGATTTCGACGGACGAAGTGGCCCAATTGATCGGCGTTCAACCCAGTCCCAAAAAAGGGAAAAATAGCTTTGAGCGGGGCAATTGGCGGTTTGTCAAAGCGGGTAAGATTGGTGCCCAAACCGGTTGGCACGTGGAAAAAATTCACTAAAGTCGGCTAAATTCAACGGTGCCATCTACTCCTTGCCAACGCAAAAGGTTGATGGGTTTGCCCGTTGTCCAAGTCGCCATACCAAGGGCTTTTCGGGGGGCCAGAGTCGCTAAGGCGATCGCCTTTTCTAAATCACAAATACCCCACCGGACAAGGTTTTTGACCCCGGCAAACAGCGGTAACGTCGTGCCGGATAACGTGCCATTGTCCAAGCGAGCCGTGCCGTGGGTGACGGTAATTTGGCGATCGTCCCAAGGATATACCCCATCCGGGAGACCAATGGGGGCGAGGGCATCACTGACTAAAAAAGGTCGTTTCGCGGCCCGCAAAAAAATCTCCAACATCGTGGGATTGACGTGCTGGCCATCGGCGATCAGACCGCAGTAAACGTCAGGATTAACCATTGCTGCTCCCAATAAACCCGCCTCCCGGTGATGCAAACTGGGCATCGCGTTAAAGGCATGGGTGATCATCGTTGCGCCACGGGCAAAGGCTTGATTGGCTTCTGTTTCTGTAGCGAGGGAGTGACCCAAACTAACAACAATCCCCAAAGAGCGCAGATATTCCACACATTTATGGCTGGAATCGAGTTCTGGGGCCAGGGTAATGATTTTGATCATTGGGGCAAATTCGCCGATTACCTGTTGCAGATTCTTCAGGGTCAACGGTTGTAAATGTTGGGCTGGGTGCGCCCCTCGTTTTTCGTAATTTAAAAATGGCCCCTCTAAATGTATCCCCAAAATTTTTGCTGTATTCGGTTGCGGGTCTCCCCAAAGCTCGGCAAAAACAGCCAGCGATCGCCGGATATTTTCTAAAGAAGTGGTGACGATGGTCGGACAAAATGCGTCAATGCCCTGGCCCCAAAGATAATCACAAATTTCTTGAAGTTTCGGCAGATCCGTCTGGGTCACTTCCGGAAACGCTAAACCCAAACCACCGTTAATCTGTAAATCCACTCCCCCTAGGGATAATAAATCCCCAGCAATATCCTGGATATTTTCCTGGAATTCTAGTGGAATTTCGGCTTCCATTGGCTCCAGATGTGTTAAACAGCGATTTGCATCGAATCGCAACCAAAATTGACCTTCTAAACCAACAAGACATGCCCTGATCAGGGTTTGTGAAGAGTTCTCCCTTTGTTTATGATGGTTAGTCGGCATGACATACATGAGCTAAAAACCTATGAGTGTAATTAATCCCCTGGTTGGCATCATTATGGGGAGCGATTCTGATCTTCCCACGATGGAAGCGGCGATCGCCATCTGTAGACAATTTAATATTCCCCACGAGGTTGGCATTGTGTCTGCCCATCGTACCCCGGAGCGCATGGTGGAATATGCCCAAACAGCCCATGAACGGGGTTTAAAGGTGATTATTGCTGGGGCAGGTGGAGCCGCGCACTTACCGGGGATGGTTGCTGCTCTGACGCCTTTGCCGGTGATTGGGGTGCCCGTTAAAACCAGTACCCTCAGCGGTGTGGATTCTCTCTATTCCATTGTGCAAATGCCCCGTGGTATTCCGGTGGCGACAGTGGCGATCGGCAATGCGACCAATGCCGGTTTGTTGGCGGTGCAAATGTTAGGGGCGTTCGATCCAGCGCTTTTACAACAAGTGCAAGCCTATCGTCAAAGTCTCAAGGAGATGGTGCTCAATAAACAAACTCAATTAACGGCGATCGGTTATGAGGATTACCTCAAGCAAATGTAGTGTTTTGCAAAATGGAGGAAGTTGCTACAGGAAATTAGTAGATGAGCGACATTGCTTTTGAAGAAACTTTTGTTGATTCTTTTGTGACCTATTCCGTGGAAATTGCCGGGAAGATTTACGTTGTGGAAAATGTCCCGGCTAGGGTCTGCCAGGAGACGGGCGAGAAATTATTTGCGCCGGAGACGGTAGATCGGTTGCAGGAAATTATCTGGGGTCAACAACCGCCCCTCAAAGTTGTAGAAACGCCTGTGTATTCTTTTTCTTGAAACTTGTTGGTTAGGACGACAGAATATTCAGGACAATTTTGACGAGAATGGCGATCGCCGCTGCGGCAATACTGCCGAGAAGTGTTATTCTGACGTTGGTGGTGTGCTTTTTAATTTCGATTTCGGCCTTTTTTTCTGCCTGACGGGTCATGTATTTTTCTAACTCAAAGGCGAGGGTCGAACCCACCGCAATAATCACCGCTGCATCATCGGCTAACCCCGCAAAGGGAATCACATCCGGCACCGCATCGAGGGGCGAAACTAAATACAACAATGCGGCGATCGCCATGGTTTTTGACCGCCAGGCCACATTCGGATCCTTAATCAGTTGGGCGAGGCCTTGCACCTTTTGCCAAATATCTTTGATTGGCCCCCGGCGCATCTCCCCTAAATGAGCTTTAATTTTTTCAATATCCGCTGGCGTTACCCCCTGGGCAAACCGCTGGAATACCTGGGCAATGCGGGTTTTATCCTGTTCCCGTAAATTGGCTTTAACCTGTTCTTCGAGATCGTCGTGGAGAGTTGTGACCGCTGGCTGGGTTGGGCGAAATCTCTCAATGACCCGTTGCCAGGGCTTGGGGGATGTTTTCTGGGGGGGCGTCTCGATGGGTTCTGCGGCCACATCAATAATTTCTGGGGTTTCTGCTTCCGGCGATCGCCACCATTGCCGCCAAGAGGTTTTCAGATTGTCCAGAAACTTCACCACGACCGCAATTACCCAAGCTCTAGTTTTTACTGTAGCGAATCTAGGTCTCTTTGTAGGCGGCACCGAGGTAGAGTTCTCCGACCTTCGGGTTCGTTAGCAAATCTTGCCCTGTGCCCTCAAAGCGATCACAGCCACTTTCTAAAACATAGCCCCGGTCAGCAAATTCCAACGCCTTTTTTGCATTTTGTTCCACGAGCATAATCGCTTTACCCAGTTGATTGACCGCTTTGATTTGTTCAAAAACACTAGCCACGAGGATCGGGGAAAGAGCTGCTGACGGTTCGTCGAGGACGAGAAGATCCGGGTCTAACATCAAAGCCCGACCCATGGCTAACATTTGCCTTTCGCCCCCAGAGAGAGTGCCCGCCCGTTGTTTGCGCCGTTGTTTCAGCACGGGGAACATCGTATAAATTTGTTCCTTGAGATTTTCGAGGGAGCCAGACCGCACAAAGGCCCCCATTTCTAAATTTTCTTCGATACTCAGGTTGGCAAAGACATTTTGAATCTGGGGGACGTAGCACATACCCCGTTGCACAATTTGGTTGGGACGCAGGCCAGTAATGGGTTTTCCTTTGAACGTAATGTTGCCTTGGTTGGGGGTCAGGAGACCAAAAATCGTTTTAGCGAGGGTCGATTTTCCTGCGCCATTGGGGCCAATGACCACCACTAATTCTCCGGGAGCGATCCGAAAGTTAATGCCCTGGAGAATGTTTAGATCTTTGATATATCCTGCATAGACGTCATTGACGACCAAGAGATTTTCCGCAGTTGCCATAGATTTTGGGTAAAGATTGCCGATTTTCTCCCTAGCATAAAAGCAAATTGCCCCCCGGTTCACTACTGGGAGGCGAAATTTTGGGTAGAGTGAGTGACGAAAAAAGATTATTCGGTGAGTTCGTCGTCTTGGCCGAGGAGTTGATTGATCAAGCTGGAAATAAAGGTCAGCACCAGGGAACCAATCACCGCCGGGAAAAAGCCATTGACTTCTAAACCCGGTGTGAGGTAGCCGACTAACCCCAAGGCGATCGCATTGACAACCAGGAGAAATAGGCCGAGGGTCAAAATGGTCAGGGGCAGGGTAAAGAGGATCAAAATTGGTTTAACAATGGCATTCACAAACCCAAGGGCGATCGCCCCGATCAAGGCTGTGGTCAGGCCATTAATTTCTAAACCGGGGACAATGGTGGCCGTAAGAAAGAGGGAGCCAGCCGTCGCTAACCAAGTCAACAAAAACTGAGGCATAGTGAGTGCGGGGATGATGTTTTGCTCCCATTCTATCGGGACTTTTTGACCATTAGGGCATAACGGCGCAAACCTTAAACCTAAGCTTGTTTCCAGAAGTGAATAATTTCCCGCACATGGTTCAACACTTGGCTGTCTTCACTGAGTTGGGCGATCGCCGTCGTCGCTTCCCGGGCGAGTTGTTGGTGAGCCGCTTCATTGGTGGCTTCTAGTTGTTCGAGGGCGGCCCGCATTTTCGCTAAATCGCGCCGGAGGCTATGCCATTCTTCCTGGTGGGTTTGGCTATTTTTTTCGGTTATTTCTTGTAGGTTTTTAACTCCTGCCTCTAGGGTCACCACCCGGTGACGTAATTCCACCACATCTTCCCGGGGATATTGAATTTGTTGGCGAATCGACATAAGACGCTGGGCAATAAATTGGTAAGCCCGCACCGCTGGCCGCAATGCCGTGAGCAATAATATTGCCCCGCCTGTGACATACCCCACCGGACTAATGCCCCAGGCCGCCAGACCATATAATCCCAAAGCCGAAAGCAGATGGAGGGCGATCGCCAACAGCAAACCAAACCGAGCAATTTTTGCCACATAGGCTAACTGTTGGGCATCAACGGGGATATTTTTCTGGCGAGAAATCACCGCCTCTGCCTTTGTCTCTTCCGCCTCAAAATAAATATTCCACGGAATCGTTACCACCGCTAACAGCCACCAAAAACTGGCAATGCCCACCAGCCAATCGACTAAACTCCCCGCCGGAATCTGGAGCCACTGCAAAATGAAAAAGACCACTAGGGCGAGAAACCCCGACCCAAATCCAAAGCTAATAAAACTGTAACTAACCATCAGATTTTTTTCTCCTGCCCCAAGGGCGATCGCCTTTATTACCACCATTGTGGCGACCCAATCCCAGAAATTTTCTTGCCCTGTGCCACTTTTTGAACCGTCCAAAAAAAAATCCTCCCTTGAGGGAGGTGGCCGATAGGCCGGAGGGTGTCTTCTCCCCTTGAGGGAGGTGGCCGATAGGCCGGAGGGTGTCCTCTCCCCTTGAGGAGAGCTAGAGAGGTGTTTCTTGAGGGGTGTTCTGCCTACAAAGGCCGATAAACCCGATAATCAATATTCGGGAAAATATTATCCATCTTCTCAATCTTTTCGAGCCAACCCGCATCAATCTTGCCGATCTTTACATCCTCATAGATTTTTTCCAGGCGTAACACATGACTCTTAGTACGTCGTTCCGCGTAGGGCACCATAGTACCTGTGCGCATAATAAACGCCCAATCCGATGACTGTGCCAACAGCAACTCCCTAGCTGCTTGGTTCAAGGCCCGTTCTTCTAGTTCATCAGCTGGTTCCCGCGTCGAAAGCTCGATCATGCGTTCCGCAGCCTTGTGGAGATAGGGATAAATCCAAGCATTCGTCTGGTTAAGCCAATATTCATGGAATCCCTTGTATCCCCAACTCGATTGGGACGGCACAGCCACCTGTTGCGTCGGCTCCATTTTTAGATAATCTGCCAAGTGGGTCATCTGGTAGGTATTTTGGTCGTACCAAGACTTGCGGAAAAAGTAATCCAAGAACCAGGGGCCTTCGTACCACCAGTGGCCAAACAATTCCGCATCATAGGGAGACACCACAATCGGGTGATGCCCCATCATCTTATTCAGACGACCAATCTGTTGCTCCCGGTTGTACATGAAGTTGCCCGCATGTTCTGCCGCTTTTTCCCTCGCCCAGTAGGGATCATAAAGGCCTTTTTCGGATAAACCACCATCACGACTGGTGATCTTGTGGTACTTGATCCCCGTATTTTTCCGCTGGCCGTTGGGCATAATGTAGGGCTTGATATATTCATAGTCCGCTTCCCAACCGAGATCTTTATAAAACTCCCGGTAACAGACATCACCCGGATAACCCACCTTCGATGACCATACCTGCTGGGAAGACTCATGGTCCCGGCCAAAGGCAGCCACCCCTGTTTCGGTGAAAATCGGCGCATAGTTACCATAGCGGGGACGGGGGCGCGCATAGAGAATGCCGTGGCCATCGGTGAGAAAGTACCGCAGTCCCGCATCGGCGAGCATCCGCTCCAAACCTTCATAATAAGCACATTCAGGCAACCAAATGCCCTTGGGGGGACGCCCAAAATTCTCTTCGTAGCTTTCACAGGCCACCTGCAATTGTGCCCAAACTGCCTGGGGGTACATCTTCATCAGGGGGAGGTAGCCATGGGTGGCACCACAGGTGATGATTTCGAGGTTGTTACTGTCCTGGAACTGCTTAAAGGCCGTCACGAGATCCCGGTCATAGCGTTCCCAGGTGTCGAGGATGGCGCTAAATTCTTTGTGGTAATACTCCGCTAAATATTTAATGTGACCGTTGTATTTGTTATGAACAATTTCCTTTTCGACCAGCTCCATTAACAGCTTCATGTGGGCGTCGTAGCGGTCTTGGAGGAGAGGATCCCGGAGCATCGCCACCAAAGGTGGGGTCATGCTCATCGTAATTTTAAAGTCGATCCCATCTTGCTTTAGCCCTTCAAATACATGAAGCAAAGGGATATAGGTTTCGGTAATTGCTTCAAATAACCACTCTTCTTCAAGGACAAAATCACTTTCGGGGTGACGGACAAAGGGGAGGTGGGCATGGAGAACGAGGGCAACGTAGCCTAAAGCCATAGTGGTATTCCTTCCTTAAAAAGAGTCGCTTGCTGAACGATTTTGAGGCGTCGGTGTCAATTTCCATTAGATTCTAAAACGATTTGGTCAATGCACCGCATCTAACTCAAGTTTGAGGCTCTGGGAACATGGGGTAATTGGTCCTCTACGGATTACAATGGGTTTTGGAGTAAGCTCACCATAAACTGTTCTTTTCCCCTAGATTGTGCATGGTAGACAGATTGTGGATCACTTACTTTCTTGGGGCGAATTTGTCTTGTTTGAACTGCCTGTGTCTGCTGAAGATCAATCTCAACTTTCACCCGTTACGGCCGATATGCAACTGCGATTGTTGTTGTTTACGGATGAGCGTTTGGCCCATCGGAGTGAGATCAAGCGGGTGCAAGATTATCTTGAGCGTTTGCGGCAAGAAACGGATTTTTCTTTGGAAATTATCAATATCAAAGATCAACCCCAACTGGTGGAATTGTATCGTTTGGTGGCGACGCCTTCTCTGGTCAAGGTTTTTCCGGAGCCGTTGCAAGTCTTTGCAGGCAGCAATATTTTGCCGGATCTAGAACGGTGGTGGGGCCAGTGGCTGGATACAGTAGCGGCACTCAGAAAACAGCTTGGCGATCGCCAATTGGCAGAGGTTGAACGATGCGATCGCCGCTTGGCTGCGTCCCAGACAGAACATTCTAAGGAAGTAATGCGCCTGTCCGACGAAATCTTCCAATTGCAACGGGAAAAAGAAGCTCTCCTCAAGCAAATTGAATTTAAAGATCAGATTTTGGCGATGCTGGCCCATGATTTGCGCAGTCCCCTCACCGGAACGTCCATCGCCATCGAAACCTTAGAAATCCTCTCAAAACGTCCGGAAACGGAAAAAACAGTTGGGTTGCGGGGGCAGCTTTATCAGCAGGCGAAAAACCAACTCCAGATCATGAACCGGATGATCACAGAGCTGCTCCAAGAGTCACGGCAACTGCTGACCAAATTAGATGTTAAGCCCCAGCCGATGGCCCTGAGTCCCCTATGCCAACAAATCACAGAGCAAATTCAGGAGCGGTTTCAACGTAAATCAATTCAATTAGTTTTAGATATCCCCCGGGATCTGCCGGAGGTTTATGGAGACCGGGAATTGATCCGGCAGGTCATTGTCAATTTACTAGACAACGCCATCAAATACAGCCCTGAAGGGGGGCTTGTGCGGCTTGTGGGCCTCCATCGCACCCTCCAACAGGTACAGGTGAGTGTGATTGATACGGGCCATGGTATCCCGGAGGAGGAACAGGAAAAAATTTTTGAGGGGCATTTTCGTCTTAAGCGAGACGCCACCCAAGAGGGCTACGGTCTGGGTTTGGCCGTCTGTCGGCAAATTATCCAAGCCCACCAAGGCCGCATCTGGGTCGATAGTACCCCAGGCCAGGGCAGCGAGTTTCACTTTACGCTTCCGGTGTCAGGCGATCGCCAAGCTTAATGATTTCTGTGCAGTATTGATCGAGTTGGGTCAGGCGGGTTTGGATCTGCTGTTGTTTTTGGCTTTGGGTGCTGGGACTACGACTGCCCTGGAGAAAGATTAAATCGGTATTGAGGAGCCGCAGCCCCCGATACAATTCCGTGTGGAGCGATCGCCAAGCGCTATAGATTTTTTCAGGAAGCTGTTCCCCAGTGAGGGGGGCTAACTGGGTTTCCCAAAAGCTGAGGAACCCTTGGCCCTGACGGACTAAAGCCCCCGATTCCTGTTGGAGGGGCGTTAAATCTGTGGCCAGGGTTTGCAGATCGATTTTTAATTGTTGATAGGCGGAAAAATTCATCGAGTAGATAGTGCAAATTTAGAGAACAAACAAGCCATCAAAACTGTATTAAAATTAACATTGGTGATCATTTCAAAATACTTCAGCAAAAATTCGGCGAGGTCTCGACACTGAGGTTCGACCCGGAGGTAATAAAGCAAGACTTTTGTTTTATGGCACAACTTTCTGATCACTTTTTTAACTAATGTACCGCGCTTATAAGTACAGACTTTATCCGACTTCAGACCAACAGGTTTCTCTCACGAAATCTTTTGGTTGTGCTCGCTGGTTCTGGAATTATGCGCTGCATTTGTGTCAACAGACTTACCGGGCAACTGGAAAAGGTTTATCCCGTGGCTATCTTCAAGGGCTTTTGCCTACTCTCAAAAAGGAGCATGAATGGCTAAAAGAACCCTATTCTCAGTGCCTTCAGGTGGTCGCCCTCAATCTCTCGACTGCCTACAAAAACTTCTTTGAGAAGCGGGCAATGTTGCCCCGCTTCAAGTCAAAGCATGGAAAGCAATCCATTAGCTACCCCCAGAATGTCAAATTTGAGGGGGATTACGTACATCTACCCAAGATTGGTGCTGTTTACTGTCGTGTTCATCGTCCTCTTGAGGGAACGATAAAAACCGTCACGGTTTCACGAACTCCTGATGGTAAATATTTTGCTTCTGTGTTGGTGGATGATAGACAGGAAAAGGTTGAGTCGGGGCCGACCGATAAGGCTGTAGGGATTGATGTGGGATTGACTCACTTTGCGATTACCAGTGAGGGTTCTAAGTTTGCAAACCCCCGGCATTTTGCCAAGCATCAACGGAACCTAAAGCGAAAACAGCAAAGGCTTTCTCGGACACGGAAAGGGAGTCGGAATCGACAGAAGGCAAGGTTGGCGGTGGCAAAAGTCCATGGCAAGATTGCGCGCTGTCGAGGGGATTTTCTCCACAAGCTATCCCGCAAGGTAGTGAACGAAAACCAAGTGATTGTGGTGGAAAATCTCAATGTGAAGGGCATGGTGAGAAATCATAATTTAGCCAAAGCAATCAGTGATGCGGGCTGGGGAATGTTTTGCACGATGCTTAAGTACAAGGCGGAATGGGAAAAAAAGCAATATCTGGAGATTGACCGCTTCTTTCCTAGTTCTAAAACCTGCCATGTGTGTCTAAACCGGGTAAAAAGTCTGCCGTTGGATGTACGAACTTGGAATTGTGAAGGGTGTGGCACTCATCATGACAGGGACATCAATGCAGCAATCAATATCAGAAATGAAGGCTTGCGGATACTTCGACTGGACTCAGTTCAAGTATTGTCGTTGGGAACCAGCGATACTGCCTGTGGAGGGAATGTAAGACAACCTGGCAAAACGTCTGTTTTGTTGGATGCAGTTCCCGTTGAATCAGGAAGCCCATGCTCATCGCTAGGCGTAGAGCATCAGGTAGTTCACGTGAGAATTAAGGTACCTATACTTAAGTGAAGACCAGTCTTTACGTTAGGTCCATTGTGGAAGTGTTAAAGTTCATAACTCCATATTCTTAATTCTTTGGGAGCAAGTCCCTAGCTTTTTCTTGACCACCCAGAAGCGTGGGTTAAGCTTAAGTTAAATCACCTTTGTCAATAGTCCTGCTTCTGCCTAACCCACTGTCGCTGTCGTTGTTGTTTTTCTTCTCCCCTGTGTTTCTATGACTGCTTCTCCCGTTCAATTAACTGCCGCATCCGAAACAGAAAAATTTGATGTGCCGCTACCTGCTTGGTTGAAAAATTACCTTTATCAGCCAGAGCAATTGGTCGGGGTCTCCGAAGGCGATCGCCAACTCATCGGTGAAGCCTTCCGCTTTGCCCATGCCCTCCACGAAGGTCAAACCCGTAAATCTGGTGAGCCTTATATTGCCCATCCCATTGCCGTAGCAGGATTGTTGCTTGATCTAGGCGGAAATGGCGCAATGATTGCGGCGGGATTTCTCCATGATGTGGTCGAAGACACAGAAGTCAGTCCCGAAGAAATTGAAGAACGCTTTGGCGCTGAAACCCGCAAGCTTGTTGAAGGGGTAACCAAGCTCACCAAGTTTACTTTTTCCAGCAAAACAGAACGCCAAGCAGAAAATTTCCGGCGGATGTTTCTTTCCATGGCCGAGGATATCCGCGTGATTGTCGTGAAACTCGCCGATCGCCTCCACAATATGCGCACCCTCGAACATCTGCGCCCCGACAAACAAGAACGCATTGCCCTGGAAACCCGTGAAATCTTTGCGCCCCTAGCCAATCGCTTAGGGATTTGGCGTTTTAAATGGGAACTAGAAGACCTCTGTTTTAAGTATCTAGAGCGGGAAGCCTACCGTTCGATGCAAAAACACATTTCCGAAAAACGCACCGAGCGGGAAGCCAAACTCGAAGAGGCCATCGAAATTATCCGCGATCGCCTGCGTCACCTGGGCCTCCACGTCTGGGAAATTAAAGGTCGCCCGAAACACCTCTACAGCATCTATCACAAGATGCAACGACAACACAAAGAATTTGACGAAATTTTTGACATCGCTGGGATTCGGATTATTGTCGAAACCAATGACGAATGTTACCGCGCCCTGGCGGTGATTCATGATGCCTTTAAACCGATTCCTGGACGCTTTAAAGACTACATTGGCCTGCCGAAGCCCAACCGTTACCAATCGCTCCATACCACCGTTGTCGGCCTAAATGGTCGCCCCCTCGAAGTGCAAATTCGCACCATGGAAATGCACCACATCGCCGAATACGGGATTGCCGCCCACTGGAAATACAAAGAAGCTGGTCATTCCGCCGCTAGTTTCACTTCCGAAGACGAAAAATTCACTTGGTTGCGGCAACTGATCGAATGGCAAAGCGACCTCAAGGATGCTGAAGAATACATTGATAACCTCAAGGACAATCTCTTTGAAGATGATGTGTATGTCTTTACCCCCAATGGAGATGTGGTGGCCCTGGCCAAAGGCGCTACTTCCATCGACTTCGCCTACCGCATTCACACCGAGGTGGGGAACCACATGAAAGGGGCGCGGATCAATGGCCGTTGGTCGGTGTTAGAGAAAAAACTCCGCAATGGCGATATCGTCGAAATTATTACCCAAAAAAATGCCCACCCCAGCCTCGATTGGCTCAATTATGTAGTTACTCCCAGTGCCAAAAATAGGATTCGCCAATGGTTTAAGCGATCGCGGCGGGATGAAAACTTAGCACGGGGCCGCAGCTTACTCGAAAAAGAATTAGGGAAAACGGGCCTCGATTCGATCCTCAAATCCGAGGCGATGCAAACCGTTGCCCACAAGTGCAATTACCAAAACACTGAGGATCTGTTGGCGGCTTTGGGTTACGGCGAAGTCACCCTCAACCAAGTGGTGAACCGCTGGCGGGATCAAGTGCGCGACCAGGAAGAAGAACATCTCCCCCAACTGGAACTAGAAGCTTCTTTAAACACAGCGACGAAACCGGCCAAGCCCCTCCAAGATAGCCATAAATACCCCATTGCTGGCATTGAAGGGTTGGTTTATACCATCGCCAGTTGTTGTGCGCCCTTGCCCGGCGAACCGATTATCGGTATTGTCACCCGCAGCCATAAAGGTATTTCCATTCACCACCGCAGCTGCGCCAATGTGCAAAACTTCGATGGTGATCGCCTAATTCCTGTGAGTTGGAATCCCAGCATCGACCAAAAGCACGCCCCGGTCTACCCTGTGGATCTCCGCATTGAAGTCATTGACCGGGTGGGAGTCCTGCGGGATATCTTGTCACGCCTGAGCGATCAGCACATCAACGTGCGGAGTACCAATGTCAAAACGAGCCACGGCCAACCAGCGATTATTTCTTTGCGGATTGAAATTCGTAATGCCCAACAACTAGCCCACAGCATTAATCAAATTAAAAACATGAGCGATACTTTGAACGTGCGCCGCGTCACCCAAATCGAGCAGGAATAGCAGCCTAAGTGATCATACTGAAAATCTCTGAAAGGTCGTCAAATTAACATCAGAGGGCCGATTGCCTAGGGCAGTAACCCGTTAGAATAACCATATAGTTCTTTTTGCGCCTAGAATCTATGACCGCTGATTCTGCCTCAATGCAGGATGATCAACCGTTAATTCTTGTCATTGATGACGATCCAATTTCGCGTCGCCTGATTCGTTTTTGGATGGAAAAAGAAGGTTATGCAGTCGCTGAAGCAACCAATGGTCAAGAGGGACTAGAAATATTCCAAAAAACCATGCCCGATATTATCCTGTTGGATTTTATGATGCCGGTCATGGATGGCTTGGAATTTTGCAATGCCTTTCGACAACTCCAAGCCAGCACTGAAATTTCTCCTGCAAAAAATACTGAATCTTCCCAGGAAACTTTCCTGCTTCGTCACGAATTGGTGGCCTACCAACAAGCAGAAGATCTGCTGACAAAGATCGCCCGCACTCCCATCTTGATGATTACGGCCCGGGAGGATGACGAATCAGTCACCAAGGCCTTTACCGCCGGGGCAACGGATTTCATCACCAAACCGATCCACTGGACAATTTTGCGCCAACGGGTGCGCCATCTCATTTATCAGGCAAAGCTCTACCAACGTTTGGAAGCGACGAATGTGCAATTGCAACGGTTAGCGGCTTTAGATCCTTTGACCCAACTGGCGAATCGTCGGGTTTTTGATTTGGTTTTAGAGCGTCAATGGCGACTGATGCTCCGCAATCAAATACCTCTCTCGATTATTTTCATTGATGTGGATTTTTTTAAAAATTACAATGATACCTATGGTCACCAGGCTGGTGATCATTGTTTGTTTGAAGTAGCCCAGGCGATCGCCAGCCAAGTGAAGCGACCCACAGATTTAGTTTCCCGTTATGGTGGCGAAGAGATCATTGTCATCTTGCCAGATACCCCCGGTATTGGGGCGCAATTGTTAGGAGAAAATATCATCGAGCAAGTCCGCAGTTTGCAGATTCCCCACCAGAGCTCTTTGGTAGCGCCGATTGTCACGGTCAGTTTGGGTATCGCCTCCATTGAACCAGGCTGTGTGACGACGAATCCAGAAAAATTTGTCGCCCTGGCGGATGTCGCGCTATACGAAGCCAAGGCCCGCGGTCGTAATCAAATGGTCGCTAAGGTGTGGGGCCAGGATTAATCACTTGATAAATAGCAGAGTAGTCTGCCTCGGCGAGATTTAGGGCGATCGCCTGCTCGATAATGTCTCGAATGCCTTCTAGCCCAGTCGTATCGAGGCCCACGGTTTTTGCGGCTGCCAAAAAGAGCCTAGTATCTTTGAGTAAATGCTTTGTGGGGAAGTTGGGATTTGCAAAGGTGCGATCGCCCATGCGCGGCAGTTTTTTATCAAAGGTGGGGGCATAGAGGGCACTATCTCGCAAAATCCCCATAAATTTATCAAGATCGACTTTTTCCCGTTGGATTAACCCTAAACTCAGGGAAAAACTAGCTGTTAAGCCCGCAATCAACTGATTTAAAGCCAATTTCAGGGCTGCTGCCTGACCCACTGCCCCAATATATTTCGGGTCTTGCCCCAGGGTTTTAAAAATTGGCAAACAGGCTTGGAATAATGTTTCTTCGCCCCCGACCATCACCAATAATGTTCCTTTTTTCGCTTCGGGAATACTGCCGAGGACTGGTGCTTCTAGATATTGACCTTGACGTCGCTGAACTTCTTCGGCGATCGCCTTACTTTCTTCCGGGGCAATCGTCCCCATCTGGATAATTGTTTTCCCTGTAAAGGAAGTATCTGCGTTTTCTAATAAGACCGTTTGGATTGCCGCCGCATCACTGAGGGTCAAAATTAAATAATCACTGTTGGCGATCGCCGTTTGGGGATTCGTCGTTACTGTTAAACCTTGTTCTTCCAGAGGATTCAGTTTGTCTGTTGTCCGGTTGTAAGCGGTCACCAAAAAATTTTCCTGGGCTAATTTCAGGGCGATCGGTGTCCCCATTAGCCCCATCCCAAAAACACTAATTCTCATCAAGTTCTGATTCCATAGACATCACTTACCATCTTCCCCTAATATCCTGCTTTAGAAAAACAGAGTATGAAGGGAATTAGAGAAGCATTAATCCTCCCTAGAGGGAGGTGGCCGACAGGCCGGAGGGTGTCTTCTCCCCTTGAGGGGTGGGGGTGTCCAAAAAGAAAACCCCACCCGGAGGTGAGGCTTTCTCAAAATCAAAAAGTGTGAGAATTAAATCTGTCTAAACAAAGTTAACTGACTTAGAAAGTGAAGGTAGTGCGGAGAGTACCGATGATGGCATCTTCTTCACCCAGCACACCCTGAGCCGCATCCTTCAACCAGATTACGCCAGGAGTGATGGAGATTCCGTCGGTGAGTTGGTACTTATAGAAACCTTCAACTTGCAGAGGAGTCTTGAGATCACCTTCTGCGAGGTAAGGAGGAGCACCAGCAAAGAGACCAAGAACGTTACCTTCTTTACCGAGGTCGTTGAAGGCTACACCAAGACCATAGCTCCAGATGTCGAACTCGTCGCTAGAACCAGAAACTTTGGCATCAGTGTACATCCCGTAAGCGGCTAAGGAAATACGGTCAGTAATGTCAAACTTACCTTGAACACCGTAGCTATTGGCTTCAGTGCCGAACAAGCCAAGAGCGTTCGCCCAAGCTGTACCATTTACTGCAGAACCACCACCGAAGTCATAGATAGCACCGCTGTCGTGGTAGCTGTTGACGTAGGTTACACCCAACTCAGCTCGATCGCCGAGGTTGAAAGCAATCTGTGCTAGTGCACCGTATTCACCGTTGAACAGACCATTGCTTTCAGTGGAATCGGCTGCTTCATCAGCGAGGTAACCCAAGGAGATATCAACGGGGCCGAGAGGCATGTTGAAACCTAAACCGGAACCACCACCAATGGTGTAGATGGGGCTGGATGCAGCAAGTTGAGTTAGAGATCCGCTACCACCGGTGAAATCTTCAAGGCCAGTTGCACCGAAGGTTGTGCTGGTGTAGTCACTGTGGAGACCACCAAAAGCTGCGAGGTAAACATTTGCTCTGCGGAGAGGGAAGTAGTAGGCCAACCAGTCGATGACAACGTCGTTGCCAGTGTCGAGGTTAAAGGTTTGGAAGCCTACACCAGAGCCGAGATCAGGACCATCATCAACAACTGCACCTGCAGTGGGGGAGAAAGATGAAGAGTTCCCAGCAGTCAAGCGAGTGATTAAAGTATCTTTACCGGTGAAGCTGGTTTCAAGGGTCAGGCGAACGCGGTCGGTGAAAGTCGTTTGAGTATCATCATCATCATTGGCAACGATGGTGGCACCGTTAAACCCGCTGGCTACACCATCTCTCAAGAAGCCAGGTGTCAAGTCAACATCATCAATTGTGATGTCTCCTTCACCCCCTTCAAGGCGAAAGTCTAGGGCATTCACGTCGCCGAAACTATCACCAATTGCGAAGACAACTTCACCTTTCAGTTTAGTTGTGGTGGAGAATTGATTATCTTCAAGGAATTCAACGCGACCTTCGAGGTCATCGACGCGAGCGCCTAGGGTAGCCAGTTCCGCTTCAAATTCGTTGATCAAGCGACGGAGTGCAGCGAGATCTTCGGGGGTTACTTCAGAACCACCGCTTTGTATCATCCGCTCGATTTGTTGTAAACAAGCGTTCAGACCAGCCGCAAATTCATAACGGCTGAGGGGACGGTTACCACGGAAGGTGCCATCGGGGTAACCAACGATACAGTTGTAGTTTTCGACTAGGTTACGAAGCGCGTCAAAGGCCCAGTCAGAAGGCGATACATCGCTGAGTTGGAAAACGCTGTTTACCTGAGCAATGTCACCTTGACTGTAGGTGTTGATTTGATTAAGGAGTTCGCTGTTATTTGCTTGGGCTTGGGCGGTGCCAGCAGTGGCAACGGAAACGCCGACAGCAGCGGAAGCAATGGATAGAGACTTCCAGAGAGATAAAGATGTTTTCATTTGTTTTTCCTCACACATTAGGCACTAGATTCTGAGATTTCAGATTAGGCCTTTGTATCAATCATATTAGCTCAAAATTTTGGATTGGGAATGGATTCGTCATAAGAATTTTTTGATGATTCCTTTACCTATCCATTAAGTAAAAGTTACCTGAGAAGTTTTGTCAGAAATGTTACAGCATAGCCTCCTGGATTTTGAATCGATAGAGTGCTTGCGCTTATTTTTTTTCTTCTAGATAGAAAATCTAAAAACTTCCCAGATGTTTTTCCTTAAGGTTTTGTTTGAGGTGTTGGCGGCTTTTGACGTTTACAGTTGATCGAAAGTTCCGGCGAGATCAAAATCTTTTTGGGTAAGGCCGCCAGCGTCATGGGTGGTTAGGTTTACGGTGACTTTGTTGTAGGAAATCTCGATGTCGGGGTGATGGTCGGCGGCTTCGGCCGGTTCGACGAGTTTGTTTACAAAGTCAATGGCCTCAATAAAGTTTTTGAACTTAAATCGGCGTTGAATTTTGTTATCAACCTTTGACCATTCAGGAAATTGACTCAATTGTGCTTGGATTTCGGTGTCGGTCAATCGGGTTGCCATGGAGAAAACCTCCTCTAAAAAACTATCCGCCCTTACTAGGGTTATCTCTACGATAACGAAGCAAGGGCGGTCTAGTCGGGTCTCTTTAGTTAAAATCTGACTGCCGGAAGGAACTCCGACTCTCTTAACCTACTCAGCAGAGTAAGCAAAATTTTAGAGAACAGCCCCGGCACGCAGCCGATTTACTTTAACTGTGAGACCCATGTTGTTACTACTGTCATTCATGGGCATCACCTCCTATTCTCCGGCAGGTTTTATCCGGTAGAACCTCTTTATGCTGGCACAAGCATTTTGAAAATTCAACATTCTCCACTCTAGGGACACCACCCTCCGGCTTCGGCACCTCCCTCAAGGGAGGATCTTTTGGGGGCCGGAACATCCTCCAGTCTTCGGCCACCTCTCTCTAGGGAGGATGTTTAGCCGACGACGACATCACGAATGCGCAGGGAGGGGCCGCCACAACCGACGGGTAAACCGCTTTGGCCTCCCTTGCCGCAACCACCGGATTCGTCCCAGTAAAAATCGTCGGCGATCGCCTCAATATTTTTTAAGGTTTTAAAGACGTTGCCAGAGAGGGTGACATCCTTGACGGGTTCAGCAATTTTGCCATCGCGGATCATCCAAGCTTCCCCGGCACTAAAGGTAAACATTTCACCGTTGGTCATGCCACCGAGCCAGTTTTTCGCATACACCCCTTCTTTGATGTCCGTGGGTAAGTCGGCAACGGGCGTTTTACCCCGTTCGATCCAAGTGTTGGTCATGCGAACAATGGGCGGATAGTGATAGTTCAAACAGCGGGCGTTGCCTGTCGGTTTTTCATCGAGCTTGCCAGCGGTTTCGCGGGAATGGAGGCGGCCCACAAGTTTGCCATCTTGAATCAATTGGGTCGTGGTAGCCGGAACGCCTTCATCATCATATCGATAACTACCACGATGGCCTACTGGGGCGGCTCCATCAAAAATCTGGAGATCTTCCCCACCAAATTGTCGGCCCATGCTCATGGTTTCGAGAAGATCGGGATTTTCATAGGCCATGTCCGCTTCGGAGAGATGCCCAAAGGCTTCGTGGACAAATAGCCCGGTCAAAATGGGGTCAATGACAACGGTATAGGTGCCGCCTTTGGCTGTGGGGAGGGTTAATGAGTTAACGGCCCGCTGGGCTGCGCCTTTAACTTGTTCATCGAGGTTTTCTAGATCTTCGTAGGCTTTGCGGGAACCGGTGGTTTCCCGCCCGGTTTGCACCGTTTCCCCATCACGGGCCGTGGCGGAAAAACGCATTTCTAGATCAACCCAGGACTGTTCGATCAGGGTGCCCTCTGAAGTCGCCAAGATGATGTGCTGGGTACTGTCGCCGTAACTGACCCTGGTGCTGGTAATCTTACCGCTCTGGCTCAAGAGCAAATCACTGTAGCGATCGCATAATTCTTTTTTCCGCTGTAAAGGAATGTGGCGTGGGTCGCTTCCGCTTAGGGGTAAAGAGCAAACCGCTTGGATTGGGTCAATGGGAGCCAAAAGTGTTTCATCATCGCCGATTAAAATCGCGGCGGCGATCGCCTCTTCGATCCGGAGCTGCAGATTTTCGAGATTATTAAAGGCCGCAAACCCCCAACCGCCCTTGTGACAAACGCGCACCTGGCCCCCAAGGGAGGTACTTTCACTGAGGGTCTCGATCTTATTTGACCGCAAAACAATACTGCTCCCCGCTGACTGTTCCAAACGAATCGCTAGAAAATCCACTTGATTTTTGTACCGTTGGATCAGATCCGTTAGCTGATCCTTGTACCCAGCCACAATTTTCTCCATTGCCTTCCCCTTAATCTGAGCGCTAAACATAAAACAATTTTGACATTAGCCTTAGATAATTGAGAAAGTGTCGATGAGATCCAAAAGGCTTGCCTTGTCTAAGTTTCCCACTTTGACTAATCAAAAGTAATGCCATTGCCAACATATTCTTATCCAAGATGTAAACAATTGTTAAGTTTTTGTGTGTTAACCTTGACTCAAGGACAAAAACTAAACTTTCACGGAGCACATTTGTATGCCTTATACTCTCGATGCAGCAAGAAACATCTTCCCCAGTACATTAACTGCGGATGTTGTGCCGGCTACCAGCGCTCGGTTTAGTCAGCTGAGTGCAGAGGATCAACTGGCATTAATCTGGTTCGCTTACCTGGAAATGGGTAAGTCAATCACTATTGCTGCTCCTGGTGCGGCAAATATGCAGTTTGCAGAATCTACCCTTTTGCAAATCAAGCAGCTCTCTTTTAAGGATCAAGCCCAGGTAATGTGCGACCTGGCGAACCGTATCGATACGCCTATCAACCGCACCTATGCGACTTGGTCTGTAAATATTAAGCTCGGTTTCTGGTACCGCCTCGGCGAATGGATGGAAGAAGGCAGTGTTGCACCGATTCCCGCTGGCTACAAGCTGTCTGCCAATGCTTCTGCGGTTTTAGATACGATCCGTAGCCTTGAACCCGGCCAACAAATTACGGTTTTGAGAAATGCCGTTGTGGATATGGGTTTTGACCCAGCCAAGATGGAAGGGTATCAGCGTGTTTCTGAGCCGGTTGTCGTGCCGACGGAAATTGCACAGCGGGAAAAAATCGAAATTGAAGGTGTCGATAACCCCACAATTAACCAGTACATGACCAACCTCAATGCTAATGATTTTCCGGCATTGATCAGCCTCTTTGCAGAAGATGGTGCTCTCCAGCCGCCGTTCCAACGTCCGATTGTCGGCAAAGATGCCGTATTACGCTTCTTCCAAGAGGAATGTCAAAATCTGAAACTCAACCCGAAGAAAGGGGTTGTAGAACCTACTGATGATGGTTACACCCAAATTAAAGTCACTGGTACCTGTGAAACGCCCTGGTTTGGTGCTGCGGTAGGCATGAATGTCGCTTGGCGCTTCCTCCTCAATCCTGAAGGGAAAATCTTCTTTGTGGCCGTTGATTTGCTCGCGTCTGCGAAAGAACTGCTCAACCTTGTGCGTAAGTAGTGAATGCTTGGATGAATTGCCCTAATTCTCAATAAATTCATCCCTGGTAACGTCCCAATTGGGGCGTTTTTTTGTCAGTATGGCGTGGTTGGAGGCAACATTTTGAAATTGATGCGGCAAGAAGAGGGTCTGGGACTACTGTGGGCGATCGCCATTTTCTCGGCTTGGCTGGGAAGTGCTGTGTATTGGTTGAGTCATCCGCTAATGGGGCTGTCCTGGCCTGGGATTGTTGCGGGAATTTTCGTGAGAACTTTTTTCCACACAGGTTTATTTATCCTGGCCCACGACGCCATGCACGGTAATTTGTTGCCGAGTTCCCCCCGTTGGAACCATCGCCTGGGCCGCTGGGGGGTCAGTTTGTACGCTTGCTTGTCCTACAAAGACTGTATCCGCAACCATGCTAAGCACCATCGCCACCCTGCCCAACCCGGAGACCCGGACTTTCATAATGGGCGGCACCGCCATCCGCTGCTTTGGTACTGGCATTTTATGGGGAAATATTTAGCGTGGCGGCAATTCTGGGGATTTGTGCTAATTTTCGGGGCGATCGCCTTACCGTTAAATGTGCTGGGCCATGTGCCCTACGAAAATTTTTTTGTGTTTTGTCTGCTGCCGATTTTTCTCAGTTCTTGGCAACTGTTTTTCTTTGGGACTTATCTGCCCCACCGCGATCGCCCCTCTCTCCCTAAACGCATCAGTAAACAGTCAATTGGGTGGCGAATTTGGTCATTTTTAAGCTGCTACCATTTCGGCACATTTCACGAAGAACACCATCGTCATCCCCATAAACCTTGGTTTCAGCTACCGGATCACGGTGTTTCTTAACAAAATTGTAATAAAAACCTTAAATTCCTGTGAGCACGTCGCTTGAGCGGTATTCGTGTCTCGGCGATCGCCGCCAAATTGCGGAATTATGAGAATTTAGACTGCGCTTTTGATACATAACTTATTATAATCAAGCCCATTAGTTTGAACTTACTAAAGTCAAAACGATACTTATTTTAAAATTCACTTTTTTACTCACCCATGCTAACGATGCCCACTGCGAATACTCAATGGTCACTGCAAGAAAAAACAATCGCCAAAGAAGCGTTTGAATTATCCTACCGCCGAGAAATTGCCGCAGTGATGGCCGAAGCAAAACGCCAGGCAACCCTCGCCGCAGACCCCGCTGATCTCTGGCAGCTCAATGATTTTTTGAGTGCCCGGCGGCATTATCTAGATGGCAAATACGATTTCAGCCCTGAAAGCCTCGTCTTTACCTTCGCTCAACTCATTAAAGAGGGTTGGTTAGAACTGCAGGAATTAGACGGTTTAGCAGCCGATAAACTCTCAAAAATCCGCATCCTCACCCTAATGTAAGCTCTGGGCTAGGGCCTTGCGACGCGGAATCGCATAGTTTAAAAAGTCCTTCGCCATGATCGTATTGGGAAAAATCGCCCGGGCCTCAGCCAAAAGATCATCTAACGTCAGCTCATTTCCCGGCATATAACGGGGGCTAAAGTGGGTCATGATCAGTTGCTTCACCTGGGCCAAAAGGGCAACCTGGGCGGCCATCGTCGAAGTGGAATGGAGCCGATCAAAGGCCATCTCTGCATCCTTGTGGGCAAAAGTTGCCTCGTGAATTAAGACGTCCGCATCCTGGGCTAACTCCACCGCCGCCTCACAAAAAACAGTGTCGGTACAATAGACCATTTTTCGGCCAATTTCCGGTTGACCACAGAGGTCTGAGCCGTTAATTTTGCGGCCATCATCGAGGGTGACGACTTTCCCTTTTTTGAGGTCGCCATAAATGGGGCCAGGGGGAATCCCCAATTTTTGCGCTTTAGCGAGGTTAAATCTGCCGGGACGATCCTTTTCAGTCACCCGATACCCAAAGGCTGTGACTCGGTGTTTGAGCGGTAAACAGGTCACTTGAAATTCTTTATCTTCGAAGACTAAGCCGGGTTTGACTAAATGTACCCGCAGGCGATCGCCAATGCGCATATAGGAATACTTTTCACAGGCCCGCAGATATTCTTCTAAACCAGGAGGGCCATAGATTTCCAAGGGATGTCCCGTTCCCGCGAGGCCCATGCTGGCGATCAGACCCATTAGCCCAAAAATATGATCGCCGTGCATATGGGTAATAAAAATGCGGCTAATTTGGGACGAACGGAGATCACTACGGAGAAGTTGATGCTGGGTTCCTTCGCCACAGTCAAAGAGCCAAGCCTCGGCCCGCTGCGGTAATCGCAACGCCACACTTGATACATTGCGTGCCCGGGTCGGCACACCAGAACTGGTTCCTAAAAATGTGATTTCCATTCAGGTGATTTCCGTTGAGGCGATCGCCATAATCTACATCCTATCCATCATAAATCTTCCCCAGAAGCAAAGTTGCCAAAAAAATCCTCCCTCAAGGGAGGTGGCCGCTAGGCCTGAGGGTGATATCCCTGTAGGGGAATTTCAGTAGGCTACTGGCTAACCCACCCGTTCGGCTGAGCGTTCGACTGAGCTCACGCCGAAGTCTCACGTCGAAGCCTAGCCCCTCCCAGGAGGGGATAATTGGCTGATGTTTCGGAAAAGCTCCCCCCTAAATCCTCCCTTGAGGGAGGTGCCGCAGGCGGAGGGTGCCACTCCCCTTGAGGGGAGCTAGATGGGTGTTCGTTACTTATTGGCCTGAGCCCAAACGCGAGTAGGAAGACCCCAAATATAAATAAACCCTTCCGCCGACTCGTGGTTAAACTTGTCATCGGCCCCGTAGGTTGCCAGATCCGGCGTGTAAATTGATTTCTCAGAACGACGACCGACGATCCGCGCTGTTCCTTTGTGAAGTTTGAGGCGCACAACGCCCGTAACCCGTTCCTGAGTTTGCTCGATAAACGCATCTACGGCTTGCTTCAGGGGCGAGAACCACAGACCCCGATAAATCAACTCGGAATAAGTCTGCTCCATGCCGCGCTTATATTGGGTCACATCGGCGGTGAGGGTTAAACTTTCCAAATCGCGGTGGGCATCCACCAGGACACACATCGCCGGAGATTCATAGATTTCGCGGGATTTAATGCCGACCACACGGTTTTCGATCATGTCAATCCGGCCAATGCCATGGTTTCCGACGATCTCATTCAACTTAGAAATTAAAGCCACCGGGCCAAGGGCTTCGCCATTCACCGTCACTGGGACGCCTTTTTCAAAGCTAATCTCTAAATATTCTGGTTCATCGGGGGTGTCAGAAATAGCTTTCACCATTTCAAAAACCTCTTCGGGGGGTTCGCACATCGGATCTTCGAGGGGGCCAGCCTCAATACTGCGACCGAGCAGGTTTTTATCAATACTAAACGGCGAAGATTTTTTCACGGGGAAGGTCAGCCCATATTGTTCACCATAGGTAATCGCTTCTTCCCGGCTCATGCCCCATTCCCGCGCTGGTGCGAGCACTTTGATTTCTGGGTTTTGCGCCAAAATCCCCAGGTCGAAACGTACTTGGTCATTCCCTTTCGCGGTACAACCGTGGGCAACGGCATCAGCCCCATATTTTTCGGCGGCCCGGACGAGCATTTTCGCAATGAGGGGACGCGCTAAAGCGGTGGCGAGGGGATAGCGATTTTCGTAGAGGGCATTGGCTTTAATCGCGGGGAAAGCGTAATCGGTAATAAATTCTTCGCGGCCATCTTCAACGAGGGAAACTACAGCCCCAGAATTTAAGGCTTTTTGTTTAATTGGGCCTAGCTCCTCGCCTTGTCCTAAATCTGCGGCAAGGGTAATTACTTCCTTGACGCCCCATTCGTGCATGAGATAGGGAATACAAACGGATGTATCGACACCGCCGGAATAGGCGAGGACAACTTTTTCTGCGCGACCCATAGTTTAAATACCGTATATAGATGAATCAAGGCAGATTATAGCTTGACATTGCCCTGGAAAAAGCTTGAAAAAACCGGACTTTTGCTGCTATCACAAAATGCTGACACGCTCGGTTGTGATTGTCTTCTTTCTGGAGAGAACACCCTCCGGCCTTCGACCACCTCCCTCAAGGGACACCCCTCTAACTCCCCTGCGAGGGGAGAACTTTTTTTTGGGGGTGGGTGAGGAGCCAGGTTTTGATAGTTTCGGCGATCGCCTCTGGGTGATTTTGGGCATCGTATTCGCTGAAACGGAGGAAAGAAACGCCTAGAGCTTCGAGTTTGGCTTGGCGATAAGCGTCTCGTTCTTGGGCGGCGAGGCTATCGTGGCTACTGCCGTCGATTTCGATGGCGAGCATCCAGTCCTTGCAATAAAAGTCAACGATAAATTGGTCGATGGGGCGTTGGCGCAGAAAGCTGACACCGAGGATTTGTTTTTTGCGGAGGTGTTGCCAGAGGATTATTTCGCCTTTGGTCATGGTTTTGCGGAGTTGGCGGGCGCGTCCGACGAGATGTTTGTTGTAGGGCAGAATTTTACGGCGCATGGGAAGGATGGTTTTTCTTGTAATCTTACGTTCTACTTTTTTTTGGGACAGCCCTCTAGGGATACCACCCTCCGGTCTTCGACCACCTCCCTCAAGAGAGGATTTTTAGAACTTTCCGGAACACCGGCCAATTATCCCCTCCTGGGAGGGGTTGGGGTGGGTTGAGCAGTAACCTATTGAGAACACCTCTCTAACTCCCCTGGGGTAACCCCCCCTCTGCCTGACGGCATCTCCCCCCGAAGGGGAGATCTATTTTTTTGGGGGGTGATAGGAAAAGAAAGTGGGTGGGTAATTTAGGGTTAACGGATACATGATTCCGGTTGAGGCCGGGATAAGGAGATGCCCCCAAATGAAAAATTTCACTTTTAAGCTTCTGCAACAACTCAACAAGAAGAAAGCTGACAAAGGTTTTACTCTGATTGAACTGCTCGTTGTAATCATCATCATCGGTATTCTGTCTGCTATCGCCCTGCCCGCATTCTTGAACCAAGCCGCTAAAGCCCGTCAGTCCGAAGCGAAACAAGCTCTTGCTTCTTTGAATAAAGCTCAGCAGGCAGCCTATTTAGAAGATCAAACATTTGCTACTAACATTGCTGCTCTTGGTTTAGGTCTTGCCAACGAAACAGAAAACTACTCTTACGGTGATGCTGCTGCACAAAATAATGGTAGTTTTTCTAGTCCTGCTAATAGTAATGCCACAATGTTTGCGACCGCAGCAGATGCTCAAGCTGTTAAAGACTATTTAGGTGCTGCTGCTGTGTTTACAGAGAACGGTAACACAACGACAACAACATCTATTTGTGAAGAAGTCGATCCTACTCTTGTTCCTGGTCTTCCTGCAGCTAGCTTTTCTACTACTGGTAGTGCTGAAGGGGCAATCACTTGTCCTAATGACGGCACTACTAGTATCGAACTTGGTGACAGTAACTAAGAGAATACTCTCTGCTAAATTTCCGATAACATAGATTAATTCAGGATCATTACTGATATTCAAGTCAGAAAAATATTTTTTGACAAGCCAGCTTTTAAAAGATACAAGAGCTGGCTTTTTGGTTTGATAATTTCGAGTTATTAAAACTATTTTTTAGAAGTAGTCAGTTTTTTTGAAATAAATACAATATGGTTGATAAATTTAATCATATGCATACTAAAAAAGCTCAAGACAAAAAATTAAATAACTTGAATTATATTCAAGGATTAACACTAATTGAACTATTAATCTCAATACTAATTGTTGCAATTCTGGCACTAATAGCCTGGCCTGCATACTTGGGATTTTCAGCCAAGGCACGACAAACAGAAGCACGAAATGTTTTAGGTATTGTTAATCGTAGTCAACTCGGTTTTTATCAAGAAAATAGTCGTTTTGCTGACTCTATTTCTGAACTTATTTTTGGGATTAGGGTCGTCAGTGATAATTACAGCTATACAAATGTCTACTCTGGCGGAACACCAGGATTAACTGAGAATACCGCAATTCCCTATGCAACATATTTATTTGCAAATCCCCAAGATCCTTTAGCAGTTAAAAATTATGCTGGTGGTGTTGTTTTATATGTCAACAATGGTGTTGTTACCCTAAAGTCTATCGTCTGCGAAGAACAAAGTACTGCTGCTAATATTACCCTAGAAGTGATTGATGGTTCTGGTAGTTTTAGCACCGGGGGTATGCAACTAAACCCCGATGCGATTACCGATGCCGATGCCGTCCGCTGTGACGGCACCCACTACAAAACTGTTCTCACAGACCGCTAATCTTTTGCTACTTTGTTGAAATTTAAAGTTTTTGTTTTTCCTATAGAGACACTTCTCTAGCTCCCCTTAATGGGAGGATTGCACACTCCGGTCTTCGACCACCTCCCTCAAGGGAGGATTTTTTACTCGTTCATGTTGCGGTACGTGGCGACGGCAGAAGGCGAAATACGATTCAGATAACGGAAAATCCAATACTTTAAGACCGTATCCAGAATTACAGGGAATGTTGCAATAAAAAGAAAATTAAAATCTCGGCTCTCCGCAATACCAAAATGTTTTGCCACATTTTCGAGGATAATTTCCCAGCCATGGGGGGAGTGATAGCCCACAAAAATATCCGTAAACAAAATAATAAGAAATGCCTTTGCTGAGTCGCTAAGGCCATAGACAATCTCATCTAAAAAGCCCTTTAACATCGCAATTTCGCGCTTACTGATTAACAAAATCCCCACAAAAGCAAAGAAGCTAAAAATATCTGAAAAAATGTTTTCGTAAGCATTGTAACTTTCGGCGCGATAATCCTGGGCAATTTCCGTCGCTTTTTCTTGGATTTTTTCAGTGATTTCTGCCTCTGTGAGAGCTGGCGCTAACCCTACCAACTGCCGCATTTCTAAAGTTGCTCGGTAATGCTCTAATTCCTCAAAAGCTTCATTTTCAAGATCGGAATTTACGAACAATGCCGGGCTTGCCTCTGTGAAAAAATGCTCTTCCACGAAGGGCGTAATCGCAATTTTCGCCAACTGATGCACCAACAAGGGCACAATCACGAGGGTAAGGAGAAACCGAATCGAAACAGCGGTTTTGTTGCGCGATCGCCGAAATTTTGTGACTACTTCTGCTTCTGCTTCGTTGGACTTGGGATCGATCTCCCGCTGGATTCGGGAGAATGTCCGCATGATGGAGCGGGGTACGAGACCAGTTTTGTCCGACACCGTCTCGATCTTGGGTTTGTCATCGGGGCGATCGCCATTGGTTTGGGCAGTCTCGTCATTGAGGGGAACAAGGGCGACGGATTGTTTCGACAGACCACGGCCATAGCGTCCGGTGATTTCGTCAATAAAGCGTAGTTTCTCGATAATCAGGGTCGGCTTGTCGGCGGCATCGGGGTAGTAGATATTGCTCGCTTTTTTTTTGGATTGTTTCTTCGGAGACGGGAACGACAGTATTAAAGGAGCGAAATTCTCGCAGGCGCACCTCGATAATTTTGAGTTGTTTGCGCACTTCCCCTTGGAAATAGCGGATCACACTGTCGCTGTAGTCAGCATTGCGGCCAGAAACGGGTTTGCCACCAAAGTGTTCGAGTTCAATGGCCTGGATATTGAGGGCGGCACGGTAGGCTTGCTCCAGGGCACGGTCTGGGGTGTCGTAAAACCAGCGGCGGGCTTTTTTGATGAAAGTGCTTAGATTCATTGGGTTCAGATTTGCTTGTATGGCCTGGGCAGACACCCACAAACTATTTTTTGGGATTCCCTAATAAGGGCCACCTCTCTAACTCTCCTCTAGGGGCCACTCCTCTAACTCCCCTTAAGGAGAGAAGTTCATCGGTCTTGCCAGCATACCCGCTAACTGTCCCCCTCTTGAGAGGGGTTAGGGGAGTGACACCCTCCGGCCTGATGGCCACCTCCCTCAAGGGAGGATTTTTTTGTGTGTTTTATGTTAGGTCAATATTGTAAAAGAATTGTTAGGCACAAACGGGGGTCTGATGGGGGCAATTTGGTTACGGGGTCAGTCGCGCTCTGGGAAAACGACGGCATTGGTGGCGCGGCTAAAAGCTTGGGTGGCAGGGCAGGATCCCCAGGCGGTATTGGTGCCGGGATTATTGGTCTTGGCGGCGAATAATCAAAATCAGCGGCTGCTGGCGGACTTGATTCACCAAGAAATTCGCGGCAGCTATCCTTTTGTGAGTAAAACCCCAGTGGCGTTCATGGCCGATGAGGTAGAGCTATTTTTCCCATTAATCTGTGAACAGTTGGCGATCGCCCCTCCATTTCCCCTGCGGTTGCGGCCAGAGATGGAACAAAAGTTAGCGCGGGAACTGTGGGCCGACACCCTAGCTACCTGGGAATTACTGCCCAATGAGCGGTTTCAAAATCGTCTGGTGCGACGGCTATTGGATATTTTGCTGCTGGCGGGGGCGGCGGGCATTGCCCTAGAAGAGATTCCCCAGCGGCTGATAGCTGGACAGTTATCCCTACTGACAGGCACGGTGGCCATTGGTGCAGAGACAAACCTCCAAGAATTTACAGAAACGGCAGGAAAACTGATCCAACAGTGGCGGGATTGGTGCTTAGGACGAGGTTTTCTCACCTATGGCATTATTTACAATCTCTACGGGCAATATTTACTCAAAAATGAACAATATCAAGCTTCCCTAGGGCAACGGTTTGGGGCAATTTTCGCCGATGATGGCCAAGATTATCCGGCGATCGCCAAGGATTTAGCGGACATTTTATTAAATCAAGGTTGCACCGGAGTCTTTACAGAAAATCCCGTTGGGAGAATTCGCCTCGGTTTGAGCGGTGATCCTGATTATTGGAGCCAATTGGCGCAACGGTGCAAGGTGATTCACCTAGAACGACCAGCGGGCCTGGGGGCGACCCTCACAGCGCAAATTCAAAAGACCGTGACCCAACCCCAGTTTGGGGGACAACTACCCGCCACTATCCAATCCATTCAAACCATTTCTCGCGCCCAACTGCTGACACGGGTTGGTGAACAAATTCAATTTTTAGTGAAAGACCAGGGGATTGCGCCAGCAGACATTGCGATTATTGCGCCTGGGTTAGATGAGGTCGCCCGTTATACCTTGATGGAAAGCCTGGCCGTTGCCGAAATTCCCCTGGAACCCCTGCGGGAACAGCGGCCCATTGCAAGTTCTCCCTGGGGGCGATCGCTGCTGACTTTGTTGGCGTTAATTTATCCCGGTAGTGGACGGCTAATCCAGAGCCAAGCTGTGGCGGAAATGCTCATGATGCTATCCCAGACCGCCAGCGAAAAGCCATTAATCGATCCCGTGCGGGCTGGTTTGTTGGTGGATTATTGTTTCCAGCCCGACCCGGAGCGGCCCCAACTGCTCCCAGCAACGACGATGCCCAGGGGCGATCGCCTCGGTTATCAAACCACCCAAGCCTACGAAGCCATCCGCCAGTGGATCGAGCAAACCCAAGCAACCCATCAAATTACGCCCCAGGGCATTTTGCAGACCCTAAACCAGGCAATCCAAACCTTTTATCTGCAAAAACTGGCCCCCAGCTATGGCCAACTGGCAACCCTGCGGGAACTCAGCGAGACCGCCCAGCACTTTTGGCAATGTGGCGATCGCATAGGGAGTCAAGACACAACGACAGCCCAGCTCGCTGACCTGCTGCAACTAATCCAAGCAGAAACCATTACCGCCAATCCGCGCCCCCAGTACAACTTTAACCACCAACCCCCCAATTCCATTACCCTCGTCACCATCTTTCAATACCGCTCCGCCCGTCGCCATCACCCCTATCAGTTTTGGCTGGATGCGGGATCACGTCTCTGGGAAAAAGGCGGTGCCGCAACTTTGTTTGGCTACGGTGTGTTTCAACGCAATTGGCAAGGGGAGCCTTGGTCTCTGGCGCTCGAACAACAAGGCGATCGCCAACGGCTTCAGGATATTATCCAAGACCTCCTGGCCCGCGCTGATACCCAAATTTATCTGTGCCACAGTGATTTTGGCACCAATGGCAGTGAACAGCTTGGCCCCCTCTATCCCCTCATCCAAGCCACCCAAGAATGCTTCCAATCCTCCCTTGAGGGAGGTGGCCGCTAGGCCGGAGGGTACCTTCTCCCCTGCGAGGGGAGTTAGAGGGGTGTCTTTCCCCTGGAGCTAACACTCCCCTAACCCCTCTCAAGAGGGGAACAGTTGGTGGGTATACTGGCGAGTCCTATGAACTTCTCCCCTATGAGGGGATCTAGAGGGGTGTCCCTTGAGGGAGGTGGCCGCCAGGCCGGAGGGTGCCATTCTCCCCTATGAGGGGAGCTAGAGAGGTGTCATTCATGATTGTTCGCTGACATCCATGTAACAAACCCTTTACAGGGGATTGCTTCTCAAAAATAAGCTGATCTAAGTTAAAAGCAGCCTATGATACAGTATCTCGACAGTCTGCATGAATTCTTTTAAAATGTAGGCTTCAATACAACAAAACGCCAAAATAATCTATCCCCCTATCGGAAAAAATTATAGGGAAGCAGAGATCTTATTTCTGGTGTATTCTTCGTCCTTTAAGTTATTCCTTAGGTAACTCCCGTGGTTTCAACAACTTCCCCCGCAGCAACTGAGACTGCTGTCCGTTCAGAGGTTCGTTCCGGTGCATATATTTTGATCGATAGCCTCAAGCGCCATGGTGTCGAATACATTTTTGGCTATCCCGGTGGTGCGATCCTGCCCATCTACGATGCCCTACACCCAGTGGAAGAACGGGGAGAAATTAAGCACATCCTTGTGCGCCACGAACAGGGAGCTTCCCATGCCGCCGATGGCTATGCCCGCGCGACTGGCAAAGTGGGGGTTTGTTTTGGTACCTCTGGCCCTGGGGCGACAAACCTCGTCACGGGGATTGCCACAGCCCATATGGACTCAATCCCCATGGTCGTGATTACAGGCCAAGTCACCCGCGCGGCGATCGGTACAGATGCCTTCCAGGAGACGGATATTTTTGGCATTACCCTACCCGTAGTGAAACATTCCTACGTAGTGCGGGATCCGAAGGATATGGCTCGGATCGTTGCCGAAGCCTTTTACATTGCAAGCACAGGTCGGCCTGGCCCTGTATTAGTGGATGTCCCCAAGGATGTCGGCCTGGAATTGTGTGAATATATTCCCGTTGAACCCGGTGATGTGGATATCCCTGGTTACAAACCCCGCACCGAAGGAGATACCTCCAAAATTGGGGAAGCGGTACGTCTAATTTCTGAATCCCGCAAGCCATTGCTTTACGTCGGGGGCGGTGCCATTACCTCTGGTGCCCACGCAGAAATTAAAGAATTAGCTGAACAGTTCCAAATTCCGGTGACCACAACCCTAATGGGCTTGGGCGCTTTTGATGAGCATAATCCCCTTTCCGTGGGGATGCTCGGTATGCATGGTTCGGCCTATGCCAACTTCGCCGTGAGTGAATGTGATCTTTTGATTGCGGTGGGTGCCCGTTTCGATGACCGGGTGACGGGGAAATTAGATGAGTTTGCCTCGGAAGCGAAGGTGATTCACATTGATATTGACCCCGCTGAGGTGGGTAAAAATCGTTTACCGGAAGTCGCCATTGTTGGTGATGTGCGCCATGTGTTGATTGAAATGTTGCAACAGCTAGGCGGCAAGGGTTTACCCCTCGGTAATAAGCCCACGGAAGAATGGCTGGATAAAATTCAAGGCTGGAAAGAAAAACATCCTTTGGTCGCGCCTCGCTTTGCGGATTCGATCTCGCCCCAGTCGGTGATCGTGGAGTTAGACCGCCAGGCTCCCCATGCCTACTACACGACGGATGTGGGTCAGCACCAGATGTGGGCGGCTCAGTTCCTGAAAAATGGCCCCCGCCGCTGGATTTCTAGTGCGGGCTTGGGCACCATGGGCTTTGGCCTTCCGGCGGCCCTAGGGGCAAAGGTGGCGATCGCCGACGAAGAGGTGATTTGTATCAGTGGCGATGCGAGCTTCCAGATGTGTTTACAGGAGCTGGCAACCCTGGCCCAATATCAAATTAAAGTAAAGACGGTGATCCTCAACAACGGCTGGCAGGGGATGGTGCGCCAGTGGCAGCAAAACTTCTATGGTCAGCGCTATTCTTCCTCCAATATGGAAGCGGGGATGCCGAACTTTGAACTGCTCGCCCAAGCCTTTGGGGTGAAGGGGATGGTGGTGGATCATCCGGATGATCTGTCAGGGGCGATCGCCGAAATGTTGGCCCACGATGGCCCAGTGTTGTTGGATGTGCGGGTGAAAAAGGACGAAAACTGTTATCCGATGGTCATCCCCGGCAAGAGCAATGCCCACATGATGGGTTTACAAGAGTCCTCTGGAAAGGCTGAATAATTTTTTCCCAGTGAAATAATAAAGAGATAAATGCCAGGAGTCGGGCTTTGCCTTGCTCCTTTTTTGTGGCTCGATTAGGATATAAGCCGCAGCGAATAGGGCAATTTTTAAGGATGGCTGAACTGGTTTTACATTGGCATCGGCGAGATTTGCGGCTACAGGATAATGTCGCCTTGGCAGAAGCACGGCAACAGTCGGCCAAGGTGGTCGGCATTTTCTGCCTCGATCCGGCCATTTTAGAAAAAGAAGATGTGGCTCCGGCGCGGGTGAAATATCTGTTAGCGTGCCTAACAGAATTGGCAGAAAATTACCAAAAAGCGGGCAGTCAACTGCTGATTTTCCAGGGGAATCCCCTAGAAGTCTTGCCCAAAGTTGCAGAATCTCTCAAAGTCCATACGGTCTACTGGAATCTAGACGTGGAACCCTATGCCCAACAGCGAGATCACCAGATGGCGATCGCCTTGCGTGAGGTGGGAGCCAAGGTAGAAACCTTTTGGGATCAGCTCCTCCATGCCCCAGGGAAAGTCTTCACCCAGTCGAAAAAGCCCTACAGCGTGTATTCGCCGTTCTGGAAAAACTGGTCACAAAAGCCCAAAGCCGTCCCCGTTAAGGCCCTCAAAGATTGCCAAGGGCTGAGTGATGCAGAACAGAAATTAGCGAAAGACCTAGGGGCGATCGCCTTACCGAGTTTGGCTGATCTGGGCTTCAGTTGGGATAAACCATTTACTGTACCCGTGGGGGAAGCGGCCAGCCTGGAGCAATTAGATAGATTTACCGAGAATTTGATTGAAAAATACGATGGCGATCGCAACTTTCCGGCGATCGATGGCACCTCTCGCCTTAGTGCCGCGTTGAAATTTGGGGCGATCGGTATTCGGACGGTTTGGCAAGCCACAGAAACGGCCCTAAAACATTGCCGCAGTAAAGAAGCAGAAGCTGGCGTCACCACCTGGCAGCAGGAATTAGCCTGGCGAGAATTTTATCAACACTGTCTCTTTTTCTTTCCGGAACTTGCCCAGGGGCCATACCGGGAAGAGTTTAAAGACTTTCCCTGGGAAAATGACGAGCAGAAATTTCAAGCTTGGTGCACTGGTCAAACGGGCTATCCGATTATTGATGCAGCGATGCGCCAACTCAATGAAACGGGCTGGATGCACAACCGCTGTCGGATGATTGTTGCTAGTTTTCTCACCAAGGATTTGATTATCGATTGGCGTTGGGGCGAGAAATATTTTATGCAAACCCTCGTTGATGGTGATCTCTCGGCGAATAATGGCGGTTGGCAGTGGAGTGCTTCCAGCGGCATGGATCCTAAACCCCTGCGAATTTTTAACCCCTACACCCAAGCTCAAAAATTTGACCCCGAAGCAGACTACATTCGCCACTGGTTGCCAGAGCTCAGCGGTTTGGATACCCAGGTTTTACTCACGGGCCAAATTCCCCGTTTACTCTGTCAGCAGCATGATTACCCAGAGCCGATTGTGGAACACCGGGTACGCCAGCGGGAATTTAAGCGGCTCTACAAATTAGTCAAAGACAAAGCCTAAACAAAACGGGTGAGATTAACGCGATAACGTTCTTTTTTGGTCATGTTGATCTCGCCAACTTCGACGCGGCCTTTGCCCCTGAGGGAAATCAGATCGCCCGCTTTGACGTTGTAGCTGCTTTGGGTAATGGTTTTCCAGTTAACCCGCACATTCCCGCTGGCGATCGCCTCGGCCATTTTTGCCCGGGACATCCCCAACCCAGCCGAACCAATGGCATCCAAACGGAGGGACGCTTCGACGGTAGTGAGTTCTTTCTTTTTCGGGGGGCGTACTTTTAATTCTTCGAGGGGAATCGGCCGCGTTTTCACTGGTACGGAGCGCACCTGCACTAGGGATGTTTCTAAAAAGGGCACGAGTTCCGGAATGACCAAAGCCTGGGCACCGCGATCGCCTAAGACGAGAATGTCACCGACTTTGTCCCGCACGAGCCCGGTACCGAGGAGCGAACCCAGGAAATCTCGGTGGGTCGCCGTATCAAACAAAAAATTACCGGCAATGTCCAAGGCGGCAATTTCTACATGGCTGGCATCGAGGGGAATTTCTTCGCGGGCGATCGCCAACCGTTGCCGTTCTGCTTGGGGGTAGCCGCCCCCATGGATAACCTGGACTTCCGTGAGCTTGCCAAAAATTTCTAAGGCTTCGTAGAGCACCGGCGGCGAGAGAAAATCCGTCTGGACAATTTCCCAAGTGCGAATCGCCTGATCCGCTTGGTCGAGCAGCCGACTGAGTTCTGCACGGTTTTCAACGCCCTTGAGCAAATCATCCTTCGGTAAATTCATAGGCTGGGAAAAGGCGATCGCCAAATAACAAAATAGAATTTCTAGTGGAAAAACACCATCGCTCGATCATACCAAACCACCCCGTCGCCAATGCCTAAACGGTCGGGAAACCCTCCGTTTACAAACCCCAATCAAGCCATAATAATGAAAACAGTTCATTTACTCTCCTAGGAATTTCTGTGGCTATTTTTGATTGGTTCCGGCGCAAGACAACTGACAAATCCCAAGACACCTCTGAACCAACCGTTACAGAAAAACAGGTGCCAGAATCCCCCACGGAGGAAGCTGCTGCCCCCGAACCTGAGACGCCATCAACCCCAGAAATTGACTACCTAAACTGGGCGAAATCCGCTTACAAAAATATCCAAGCAAAAAAGGGTATTGAAACAACTGAGACCCCTCAACCTGAAGCCACAGAACCCCAGGAGCCAGAACTAGAATCAACGCCTGCTGAAACTGAACCAGAAACACCAGCCCCCGAACCAACGGCAGAAGCTCCAGAAACGGCTCCAGAAACAATCGAAGCAATTACTCCTCAACCGGAAGCCCCAGCAGAAGCAGTTTCCCCAGAACCAGACAGTGAACCAACCGAGGTTGAAGCCGCCGCAACCGTCGCGCCCGTTGCCCCAGAACCAGAGCCGGAAGTAATTGCTGCCGAAGTAGAGAGTACCCCAGATAGCGAGACAGTAGCGGAACCAGAACCGGAAACTACCCCAGCAACGCCTGCTTGGATGCAAAAGTCCGACGGCCTCGAAAAGCTCAAAGAAACGGCGATCGATACGGAAGGACTAGAGTTTGACGAAAATTTCCTTTGGTCTGCCAAGGTGCTTGCTGATCAAGGCCGTGATGCCAGTGATATTTCCCTCGAAGAAATTGAATGGCTCAAAAAGCTCCGGGATGGTCTCGGTAAAACCCGCCGTAGTTTGGTCAATCAACTCAAGGCTGTGGTGGGTCAAGGGCCGCTCAATGACGAAGCAGTCTTAGAAATTGAATCGCTCCTACTCCAGGCTGATGTGGGCATTGAGGCCACCGATTACATTATCGAAACCCTCCAGGAACGACTCCGCCAGGAAGCACTGCCTCCCGAAGCGGCGATCACCTATCTCAAAGAAATCCTCCGGGATATCCTCGACAAACCCCTGGCGAAATTACCCAGTACCGAATTTGCTCCCGAAGCCGACAAGCTCAATGTCTGGATGCTCACTGGCGTCAACGGTGCCGGTAAAACCACCACCATCGGTAAACTGGCCCACCTTGCCAACCAATCGGGTTATCGCTGCGTCATTGCTGCTGCTGATACCTTCCGGGCCGCTGCCGTCGAACAGGTAAAAGTCTGGGGCGAAAGAACTGACACTCCTGTAATCGCCAACCCCGGTAAAAATACTGATCCCGCAGCGGTGGTTTTTGATGGTATTACCGCCGCCCAAGCACGGCAGGCACAAATTTTGCTCGTGGATACGGCTGGCCGCTTACAAAATAAGAAAAACTTGATGGATGAACTGGCGAAAATCCGGCGGATTGTCGATAAAAAAGCTCCCGATGCCCAGGTGGAATCCCTCTTAGTCCTAGATGCAACCCTCGGCCAAAATGGTCTACGGCAAGCCCAAGTTTTCTCGGAAGCGGCAAAACTCAGTGGCGTTGTCCTGACAAAATTAGATGGCACGGCCCGGGGCGGTGTTGCTCTGGCGGTGAGCCAACAACTCGGTTTACCAATTCGCTTTATCGGCGCTGGGGAAGGGATTGAAGATCTCCGGCCCTTCTCTAGTTATGAATTTGTTGAAGCGCTGCTGGATGGCTAGACTCCAGTAAAGTCAAAAATCTTGAGAGGCGGCTATTTGCATTAAGCAACTGCCTTTTTTTGTGGCTTGTAGAATAGCTTTTGTCACAAAGGATTTAGGCAGATGAAAAATCCCAGTATGCTAAAGGTTAATTCGGCCAGTGCGCAGCAGTTGGTAACCGGAGGTCATGGAGGCAAGGGAAATAAAGAGTTGCCAGAGACTGACAGGGGTGAGAACCGCGCGTCCCCCTGCAAAAATCAAAAGAATTGAGGCCCCAATTAAAATCCAACCCAATGTACGGTTGTTTTCTGGGAGGGTGAAGAGGGAAACGACACCACCAGCCAGGGTCATGACGGCAAGATCGGCAGAAATACCACGCCAAAAAGAATAGCGATAGCCGCCGGTTGTGAAAAAGATATTTTTACCCAGAAAATAAATGCCCAAAAGAATCAAGCCAAGGCCGATCAATTTACCGAGAAATTTCATTGTTTTTTGTTCCTAGCAATGCTTTAGTGTAGCGAATACCATGATTCATCTGATTTATTCTGATCAATTTCTTGACCATGACACGGGGCGCTCCCACCCAGAAAGTCCGCGACGGTTAACGGCGATCGCCCAAGCCCTGAGAACAGTCTCCTGGGCGAACCAAATTCAGTGGCACGAACCAACGGCGATCACCTTTCGAGATCCTTTGCCCTGGGTGCGCCAATTGCATGACGACTACTATTTGAAAGAACTGCAAAAATTGGCAGAGTCTGGCGGTGGCTATTGGGATCCGGATACTCCTGTTTCACCCCAAAGTTTTAATGTGGCGCTTTTGGCGGTGAATGTCTGTTTGGATGGGGTCGATTTAGCGTTTACAACGAAGGAGCCTGTCTTTGCCTTGGTGCGGCCCCCTGGCCATCACGCCACCCGCAGCACTGGGATGGGATTTTGTCTGCTGGGAAATGTGGCGATCGCCGCCCACTATGCCCTGGGTTTAGCGGGGGTTCAAAAAGTGGCGATCCTCGATTGGGATGTCCACCATGGCAACGGCACAGAATATTTAGTCGAGGAAAATCCCCAGATTGTCTATTGTTCTCTCCATCAGGATCCGGCTTATCCGGGCACTGGCCAGGCTCACCATCACGGTCGCCACCAAAATATTTTAAATATTCCCCTCAAACCAGGTGCAGATCGAAGGATCTATACCCAAAAGTTCCAGGACGTGGTTTTACCTTACTTGCAAAAGTTTCAGCCGGATCTATTAATTGTCAGTGCGGGCTACGATGCCACCGCGAAAGATCCCTTAGCAGGAATGAATCTCCAACCCCAGGATTACAAAACTTTTAGCGAATTTTGCCAGCAGTTACCTTGTCCAATGATGTTTGCCCTGGAAGGGGGCTATCATCTCCAAACCTTGGCAGAATCGGTGGTGGCCACCCTCGAACCCTTTGTTCAGTAAGGACAATGAATTTCTCCCAGCAGAGCCGGACATTGCGCCCCCGTCACCTTCGGCAGATTTCCCGGAAATTCCTGAACGCGCCAGTAGGCTAATACCGCAAAGGCGATCGCCTCTTTTGCATCATGGTTTAAGCCTAGGTTGTCGGTGCTTCTGACGGGAATCTGATTTCCGAAGGCGGCCTGTAAGCGTTCTCTGAGATAACTATTTCGACATCCACCCCCACAGAGAAAAATTTCATCGGGCAGTTGCGGTAAAAAGAGTTCGTAGTTTTGCTGCACCGTTAAGGCTGTAAATTCTGTCAAACTCGCCAACCAATCCGCCTCTGTAAGCTGGAAATCCTGGGCGTCACGCCAGCATTGTTCGAGGAAATCGACACCAAAATATTCCCGACCCGTAGACTTAGGCGGTAGTTGTTCAATGAAAGGATCGGCTAGCCAGCGCTCTACCAAACCTAAATGGGGGGTCCCCTGGGATGCCCAAATGCCATCTTGATCGTAGGCTTGGGCACCGTTGGTTAACTTTTGAATCGCTAAATCTAATAGCACGTTACCGGGGCCAGTATCCCAACCGATCACGTAATTTTCCCAATCGGCCTGATTTTTTGGCGGTAAATAGGTGACATTGCCAATGCCCCCTAGGTTTTGAATACAGCGGTGTTTTGTTGAGTCAGCTAGAAGGTAAGCATCAACCTTCGGCACAAGCGGTGCGCCCTGTCCTCCGGCGGCAAGATCGGCCCGACGAAAATTACTGACTGTTTTAATTTTAGTTTGTTGGGCGATCGCCTCACCACGCCCCAGTTGCCAACTCAAACCCAAGTTGCCGTTGGGGGGACGATGGAAAATAGTTTGTCCGTGGGAGCCAATTAACTCTGCTTTGCCGTAGCGTTCCTGGAGTTGCCTCGCCGCAGTGGCAAAACTGTGGGCAATTTCGTCATCGAGGGCGGCGAATTCAAAGGCACTGAATTTTTCTCCGGCACAAACCGCGAGGATTTTTTCCCGGAGTGGGGGCGCGTAGGAATAGGTCGTAAAGCCGAGTAATTCAATCTCGATGGCGTCAGCTTCCCCCTGAATCTCCACCAGAGCCGCATCAATGCCATCTACCGAAGTGCCGCTCATTAAACCAATTACCCGCATAGATTCTTTTCCCCAAAAGGCGATCGCCACTTTATTATCACCCAACCTTTAAGAGGGGATTTATAAAGTAAATCTTAAGCGGTTATATCTACCGCGAAGTAATGGTCTTAAGCGATGTAGGACGCTTGATCTACATGGCGACGAATGAAGCCAAATCCCTTATCCAGTCTTGATTTAATTTTTTCTTTATAAACAGGCTCTAAGATGCAGAAATTCTCTATTTCGATGAAGCGTTGGAGCCGATCCGTCACAATAGAAGAATTGTCCATGTTTTAGAATCACACACCTGCTATGGCTGCTCCCTCTCGCTTGCGCCGACTTCTGGCCTACCTCAAACCCTATCAACGGGACATTTGGCTAGGGATTGGCGCCCTCATTCTTGTCAATGGCCTGGGCGTTTATCTGCCGATTATCCTCAGTAACACAGTAGATTCGCTCCAAACAGATATCGGTCTAGGCAATTTAACCCGTGCTGTTTTGTTAATGTTGCTCCTCGCCTCAGTCATGTGGGGCATCCGGATGCTCTCCCGCGTGGCGATTTTTGGTGTGGGTCGGCAAGTGGAATTTGATCTAAAGCAAAAAATTTTCCAACATCTCCTCACCCTAGAGCCCGCATATTTTGCCAGTCAATCCTCCGGAGATTTAATCAACCGGGCCACCAGTGATGTGGATAATGTGCGTCGTCTCCTGGGTTTTTCCGTGCTTAGTCTAGCCAATACGGTGTTTGCCTACGCGATGACCTTACCAGTGATGTTGTCGCTCCATGGCAAGCTTAGCGTGATGGCGATCGCCGTTTATCCAGCCATGTTACTCACGGTACAACTGTTTAGTGGTCGCTTGCGGGACGAACAAAAAGAAGTCCAAGAGGAACTTTCAGAGCTCAGTCAACTGATCCAAGAAGACATGAGTGGCATTTCTTTGATCAAAATCTATGCCCAGGAAGCCAACGAACGCCAAGCCTTTGACAAGCAAAATCAAAAGTTATTACAAGCCAATCTTGGCCTCGCCCGGATTCGGAATCTCCTCTTTCCAATTATTGAAGGAATTTCCTATATCAGCCTATTGATCCTGCTGATCTTTGGGACGAGGGCCATTACCGCTGATGAACTGACGGTGGGGAACTTTATCGCCCTCATCCTATTGGTAGAGCGATTGGTCGTACCAACGGCTCTACTGGGCTTTACGATTACGTCCTATCAACGGGGTGAGGTGAGTATTGATCGCATTGAAGCCATCCTCGACAATCAACCCCTCATCCAAGACCGCACCACTGCCCATCCCTTGGATCGTCACCAGGTCGAAGGCCAAATTATTGCCAAGCATCTTTCTTTTACTTACCCCGGTGACAATCGTCCGGCCCTAGATGATCTCAATTTCACCATTAACCCCGGTGAAATCATTGCCATTGTGGGGTCTATTGGGGCAGGGAAATCGACCCTTGCTAATGCCCTGCCGCGGCTGATTGATATTGAACCCGGTCAACTGTTCCTCGATGGGCAAGATCTCACTGATATTCGCCTTCAAGATCTACGCCAGGCGATCGCCTATGTACCCCAAGAAAGTTTTCTATTTAGTAGCCAAATCCGTGACAACATCGCCTACGGTTTACCCGGTAGCGACCAACCCGAAATTGAATCCTCAGCCCAACAGGCCCAAATCCACCACGAAATTCTGAACTTTCCAAGGCAATACAACACCCTGGTCGGCGAACGCGGCATCACCCTTTCCGGTGGACAACGCCAGCGTAGCTCCCTGGCTCGCGCCTTTATGATCGATGCCCCTGTCCTCATCCTCGACGATGCCCTCTCTAGTGTGGACAACAAAACCGCCACGGAAATTCTCGACTACCTCTCCCGCTCTCCCCAAAATAAAACCGTCATCTTCATTACTCACCAACTTTCCGCCGCCGCCAAAGGCGATCGCATTTTCGTCATGGATCACGGCAAAATCGTCCAAACAGGCATTCACGAAGAGCTAATTAACCAAGACGGACTATACAAACAACTCTGGGAGCAAAACCAACTCGCTGAAATCCTCACCTAATCGAGAGCAAACGTAGGGAGGTGGTTGTCAAATCCAGATTGATGGGCTTAAGGACTTAAAGTTCCAAATTTTTCCAGCCACCAAACCTCTTGCTCTGAGGGCATTCCAGGGATTTTTCATCCAAATACCGAAAAAAGATTAGAAAAAGGTGTTGACATCTCCGGGTTGTGTGGTTAATATAGTTAAGCGCGGTTGAGAGAGACGCACTGGACCGCCGCCCCGAACCGAGACAAAAGAATAGAATTTGAAAGTGACTATCCGCCCCCTTGTTTTAAACAAGATTATAACAAGTGAGCTGGTTGAGATTGAAACAATCGATACCAAGGAACTTAGTTAAGGATAAAGAGAGCCTTAAAAAACATCTCTTGCTAAAGACGAATGAAAATTCTAACGAATGAGTAAGGAATCTAATATGGAGAGTTTGATCCTGGCTCAGGATGAACGCTGGCGGTATGCCTAACACATGCAAGTCGAACGAAGCCTTCGGGCTTAGTGGCGGACGGGTGAGTAACGCGTGAGAATCTGCCTTCAGGACGGGGACAACAGTTGGAAACGACTGCTAATACCCGATATGCCGAGAGGTGAAATCTTTTTTGGCCTGAAGATGAGCTCGCGTCTGATTAGCTAGTTGGTGGTGTAAGGGACCACCAAGGCGACGATCAGTAGCTGGTCTGAGAGGATGAGCAGCCACACTGGGACTGAGACACGGCCCAGACTCCTACGGGAGGCAGCAGTGGGGAATTTTCCGCAATGGGCGAAAGCCTGACGGAGCAATACCGCGTGAGGGAGGAAGGTCTTTGGATTGTAAACCTCTTTTCTCAGGGAAGAATATTGACGGTACCTGAGGAATAAGCACCGGCTAACTCCGTGCCAGCAGCCGCGGTAATACGGAGGGTGCAAGCGTTATCCGGAATTATTGGGCGTAAAGAGTCCGTAGGTGGTCATGCAAGTCTGCTGTCAAAGCCCACAGCTTAACTGTGGATCGGCGGTGGAAACTGTGTGACTTGAGTACGGTAGGGGTAGAGGGAATTCCCAGTGTAGCGGTGAAATGCGTAGATATTGGGAAGAACACCGGTGGCGAAAGCGCTCTACTGGACCGTAACTGACACTGAGGGACGAAAGCTAAGGTAGCGAAAGGGATTAGATACCCCTGTAGTCTTAGCCGTAAACGATGGATACTAGGCGTTGTCTGTATCGACCCGGACAGTGCCGAAGCTAACGCGTTAAGTATCCCGCCTGGGGAGTACGCACGCAAGTGTGAAACTCAAAGGAATTGACGGGGGCCCGCACAAGCGGTGGAGTATGTGGTTTAATTCGATGCAACGCGAAGAACCTTACCAAGATTTGACATCCCGTGAATCTTGCAGAGATGCGAGAGTGCCTTCGGGAGCACGGAGACAGGTGGTGCATGGCTGTCGTCAGCTCGTGTCGTGAGATGTTGGGTTAAGTCCCGCAACGAGCGCAACCCTCGTCCTTAGTTGCCAGCATTAAGTTGGGCACTCTAGGGAGACTGCCGGGGACAACTCGGAGGAAGGTGGGGATGACGTCAAGTCATCATGCCCCTTACATTTTGGGCTACACACGTACTACAATGGTCGGGACAAAGGGCAGCAACCCCGCGAGGGCAAGCGAATCTCATCAAACCCGGCCTCAGTTCAGATTGCAGGCTGCAACTCGCCTGCATGAAGGAGGAATCGCTAGTAATCGCAGGTCAGCATACTGCGGTGAATCCGTTCCCGGGCCTTGTACACACCGCCCGTCACACCATGGAAGCTGGCAACGCCCGAAGTCGTTACTCTAACCGTTCGCGGAGGAGGGCGCCGAAGGCAGTGCTAGTGACTGGGGTGAAGTCGTAACAAGGTAGCCGTACCGGAAGGTGTGGCTGGATCACCTCCTTTTAGGGAGACCTAACCTACTGAAGTTTGAAAGCAATCAGCAAATAGAACGCAGTAAGGTCATCTCGAAGGTCGTGCGAGGGGGAGGAACGGGAGTCACTTTCAAATTTAGGTTCGTGGACATGGGCTATTAGCTCAGGTGGTTAGAGCGCACCCCTGATAAGGGTGAGGTCCCTGGTTCAAGTCCAGGATGGCCCACTTATCAACCGTTGATAATCATCAATTGTTGATACCAATGGGGGTATAGCTCAGTTGGTAGAGCGCCTGCTTTGCAAGCAGGATGTCAGCGGTTCGAGTCCGCTTACCTCCACCAAAACCACGAAATAATGAAACAATCTCAGCATCAACACCACAGTCTAAGAAAAAAGACGAAAGATGTTGTTGAATGCTGAAAGAGATTTCAGCAAAGCACCTTGAAAACTGCACAAAAAAATATTAGATAGTCGAAATAATAGCTAGGTAGGAAAGTACGAAAGTACAAACAATCCAAAAATAGCCAAGAGTCTGACCTCGAAAAAAAGGTCAAGCTACAAAGGGCTAACGGTGGATACCTAGGCACACAGAGGCGATGAAGGACGTGGTTACCGACGATATACTCCGGGGAGCTGGAAGCAAGCATTGAGCCGGAGGTTTCCGAATGGGGCAACCCTAAATACAGCCATCTGAATATATAGGATGGTATGAGCCAACTCAGCGAATTGAAACATCTTAGTAGCTGAAGGAAGAGAAAGAAAAATCGATTCCCTTAGTAGCGGCGAGCGAAGCGGGAAGAGCCTAAACCAACTGCTTAGGCGGTTGGGGTTGTGGGACAGTGATGTGGACTATAGAGGTTAGACGAAGTAGTTGAAAGCTACACCAAAGAAGGTGAAAGTCCTGTAGTCAAAAATCAAAGTAGCCTAACTGTATCCCGAGTAGGCCGGAGCACGTGAAATTCCGGTTGAATCAGCGAGGACCACCTCGTAAGGCTAAATACTACTGTGTGACCGATAGTGTAAAAGTACCGCGAGGGAAAGGTGAAAAGAACCCCGGGAGGGGAGTGAAATAGAACATGAAACCGTTAGCCTACAAGCAATGGGAGGACGATTTAACGTCTGACCGTGTGCCTGTTGAAGAATGAGCCGGCGACTTACAGGCTGTGGCAGGTTAAGGTGAAAAGCCGAAGCCAAAGTGAAAACGAGTCTGAAAAGGGCGTTAGTCACAGTTTGTAGACCCGAACCCGGGTGATCTAACCATGGCCAGGATGAAGCTTGGGTAATACCAAGTGGAGGTCCGAACCGACTTCTGTTGAAAAAGGAGCGGATGAGCTGTGGTTAGGGGTGAAATGCCAATCGAACCCGGAGCTAGCTGGTTCTCCCCGAAATGTGTTTAGGCGCAGCGGTTGGTTTCCTTGCATGGGGGTAAAGCACTGTTTCGCTGCGGGCTGCGAGAGCGGTACCAAAGTGAGACAAACTAAGAATACCATGTAAAATTCAGCCAGTAAGACGGTGGGGGATAAGCTTCATCGTCGAGAGGGAAACAGCCCAGACCGCCAGCTAAGGTCCCAAAATACTTGCTAAGTGATAAAGGAGGTGGGAGTGCATAGACAACCAGGAGGTTTGCCTAGAAGCAGCAATCCTTGAAAGAGTGCGTAATAGCTCACTGGTCAAGCGCTCCTGCGCCGAAAATGAACGGGGCTAAGCAAGTTACCGAAGCTGCGGACTCGAAAGAGTGGTAGGGGAGCGTTCTATATGGTGTGAAGCATTAGCGGTGAGCAGATGTGGACTGTATAGAAGTGAGAATGTCGGCTTAAGTAGCGAAAATATGTGTGAGAATCACATACCCCGAAACCCTAAGGGTTCCTCCGGAAGGCTCGTCCGCGGAGGGTTAGTCGGGACCTAAGGCGAGGCCGAAAGGCGTAGTCGATGGACATGAGGTTAATATTCCTCAACTCCTATGTGGGAGCATAACTATGACGCATGAAAGATAGCTACACCCTGAATGGATTGGGAGGAGACTACGGTCTCCGCGTAGTAAAGGATAGTGCCTAGAAAAGCTAGTTATGTGTTGAAAGCATAAGACCCGTACCCGAAACCGACACAGGTAGGGTGGTAGAGTATACCGAGGGGCGCGAGGTAACTCTCTCTAAGGAACTCGGCAAAATTGCTCCGTAACTTTGGGAGAAGGAGTGCCAGCGAGAGCTGGTCGCAGTGAAGAGGCCCAGGCGACTGTTTACCAAAAACACAGGTCTCTGCAAACTCGTAAGAGGACGTATAGGGGCTGACGCCTGCCCAGTGCCGGAAGGTTAAGGAAGTTGGTTAGCTTAGGCGAAGCTGACGACCGAAGCCCCGGTGAACGGCGGCCGTAACTATAACGGTCCTAAGGTAGCGAAATTCCTTGTCGGGTAAGTTCCGACCCGCACGAAAGGCGTAACGATCTGGGCACTGTCTCGGAGAGAGGCTCGGCGAAATAGGATTGTCTGTGAAGATACGGACTACCTGCACCTGGACAGAAAGACCCTATGAAGCTTTACTGTAGCTTGGTATTGGGTTCGGGCTTTGTTTGCGCAGGATAGGTGGGAGACGTTGAGATTACTCTTGTGGGAGTAATGGAGTCACTGGTGAGATACCACTCTAACAAGGCTAGAATTCTAACTTTAAACCGTGAAGCCGGTGAAAGGACAGTATCAGGTGGGCAGTTTGACTGGGGCGGTCGCCTCCTAAATGATAACGGAGGCGCACAAAGGTTCCCTCAGGCTGGTTGGAAATCAGCCATCGAGTGCAAAAGCAGAAGGGAGCTTGACTGCGAGACCTACAAGTCAAGCAGGGACGAAAGTCGGTTTTAGTGATCCGACGGCGCTGCGTGGAAGGGCCGTCGCTCAACGGATAAAAGTTACTCTAGGGATAACAGGCTGATCTCCCCCAAGAGTTCACATCGACGGGGAGGTTTGGCACCTCGATGTCGGCTCATCGCAACCTGGGGCTGAAGTAGGTCCCAAGGGTTGGGCTGTTCGCCCATTAAAGCGGTACGTGAGCTGGGTTCAGAACGTCGTGAGACAGTTCGGTCCATATCCGGTGCAGGCGTAAGAGCATTGAGAGGAGTCTTCCTTAGTACGAGAGGACCGGGAAGGACGCACCGCTGGTGTACCTGTTATCGTGCCAACGGTAAACGCAGGGTAGCCAAGTGCGGAGCGGATAACCGCTGAAAGCATCTAAGTGGGAAGCCCACCTCAAGATGAGTGCTCTCATGGAGTTAATCCAGTAAGGTCACGGGAAGAACACCCGTTAATAGGCATTAGGTGGAAGTGTGGCAACATATGGAGCCGAGATGTCCTAACAGACCGAGGGCTTGTCCTTAAACAGATGGTTAGACTAAGTATTTCGATGAACTAATAAGTATTTTGTGCAGTCTTGAGGGTGTGAGACCACACCACTGCTTGGTGTTTCTAGCATAGTGGAACCACACTGATTCCATCCCGAACTCAGATGTGAAACGCTATAGCGGCGACGATACCTGTGGGGTAGCCTACCGGGAAAATAGCTCAATGCCAAGCTTCTCTCTTTTATGAAAAACTGAATATCTTATTCTTCAACTTTATATTCTAATCAAAGCTCTCAATCTGAAAATTGAGGGCTTTATTTTATCTTGCTTTCTTTATCCTTTGTTTTGTAGTGAGTGAAGTCCCATTCCGTTGCTTGGGTAGTGTTGTAGAGTATGAAGAGTAAGCCAATAAGTTGATAGGTATTTGAATGAATCGGATTTACTGGGGTTGTATATTCGGATTTTTTAGTGTTTTAGGGCTGGCAAATCAAGCGATCGCCAATGAGATGATGTATCGACCCCTTGGAATTCGCTCTGGTCAAGAGATTAACCAGCGGCTTTCGGATCAGGATATCCCCACGGGGGAAGGGGGGTTTGCTAGGGATTATGTGATTACTCTCCAAGAGGGCGATCAAGTCGCCATTGACTTGCTTTCGGACGATTTTGATACGATTGTGTTGCTGCTGGCGGCGGATGGTTCGACGATTGCGGAAAATGACGATGCCGCCGACGGTTCAACGAATTCATTACTATTTGTGCGCATCAACGAAACGGGACGCTATATTGTGCGGGTACGGGCCTTTGGGGAAACGGGAAATGGTGATTTTTCGCTCAAAGTAACGCGCCTACAGCCTATTCGCGAGTAAAACGATGCTGACGAGACAAGCGACTTCAGTCCATTCCACAGTGGCACCGTAGGTATCGCCTGTATGACCTTGGAATTTATGACCAAACCAAGTGCTGACAGCGATCGCCACTGCCATAAACCAAAGATTACTGAGTATAACACTCAACCATTGGCTAATCGGTAGGAAAAAGTAGCTCAAAAATACGAATAAGAGCATGGGGCAGATACTCCAGCACAAATCTGGATATAACTGGAACTGCTGCTTGTGGAATGCCCCTTTGCCTTCAGCTTTCAGGTAGGGATAAAAGGCGATCGCCACCACCTGAGACCATCGCCCCCAGGCCGGTATCAACACAAAAAAATACCAAGACTCTAATCCTAAACCTTCGAGGGCAGCGACCTTGAGCAACAGGATTAAGATCCCTATCATCACCCCAAATGCACCAGAAACACTATCAGCCATCACCGCTAAACGGCGTTTCGGTTCCGTCACCGCTAAACCATCGGCCGCATCCATTGCCCCATCTAAATGTAAGCCTCCCGTCAAACCCAACCAAAAGGCAACTAAAATCGCACTTCTGAGTAAAGTGGGAACCTTTAAACTCTCTAAACCCCAAAAACTCCCCAGTAATATCCCCCCAATAATCAAGCCCACCCAAGGGCACCAACGGGCAATGCGAATAAAACTAGGCTGTACTCCCTTGGGCAGTGGTAACAGCGTGTAAAAAAGAATGGCCCCCAATAGCGATCGCCAAAGCTGTAGCAAGCCTGATAAAAAACGAACCATAAATTGATTGAGATGCTCAGAATTGGATAGATTGTGGGTTTTCAGATGTCAAAATTCAAACCTTAAGTTAAGATTATGGCGAGGCATTGGAAACCGTTAATAAACATCCTCCGCCATAACACCAAGACAATACTGTAAAACCACAGCCTTTGTCCTTGGGTGCTAGCTTTTGTACAAGTAAAATGACAATCGCATAGGCTCATCCTGATGTGGTGGCGCTCATTTGCTTGCCATGTCTAGGCAGTGTTATGGATGATTTACCTTCAGTCTGTCATATTTTTTTGTTTACCCTTAGTCAATTCCCATGAGTCATCAATGTCATCCCACTTCCTTACCCGCTCCTTGTGTGGTTTCTACCGGTATTCTTGTCAATAAAAGTGACATGAAACGTCTACTCCAAGATCTCGCATGGGTCCGCTATTCCCATTACCTCGATGGCGAAGTGCAAAAACAGGGCGAAGGTTGGATTGTAGAAGTCTTTGATGATGAACAACAGGCTACTTTGGTGGTCAATCAGTCCTTATATCTAAATTTACATAGCTTCGATTACCTTGCCCTGAAACAGGCTGAAACCGATAAGACTTATTTTGAACTCGTGCAGGATAATCGTGTCTTACGGTTGGAAGTAGCAGAAAATCCCCAAGCCAATCCTTTCAATACCAAAGCAGTTCCCGAAAGTACCTTAGAAGAGATGGTGACTCAGGTTTTATCGGCCCGCTGGGATGTCCACATGGATGACGATGAAAATTTCAATTTCTAGGTTCTGTTTCCTGAACTCGGTAGAATAAGCGGTGGCTTTTGCTGCCGTTTTTATTTTTTATTGATCTTCGGAACATCATCTGTGAGCCATTTTCATTTTTCGCTACATAAGGAATGTCGCCATACGAATGCCCGGGTCGGCGTGTTTCATACGCCCCACGGAATTGTGGAAACACCCCGATTTATGCCTGTGGGTACCCTTGCGAATGTGAAAGGCATCACGCCGGATCATTTAGTCCAGGCCCAGGCCCAGATGGTTTTATCAAATACTTACCACCTCCACTTACAACCGGGAGAGGAGATTGTCCAGAAAGCCGGAGGACTGCATCGGTTTATGGCTTGGGAGGGGCCGATCCTCACGGATTCCGGGGGATTCCAGGTTTTTAGTCTCAGTGAAATGCGTAAGATTCGTGAGGAAGGGGTGGTGTTCCGTTCGCCGAAGGATGGACGTTTGATTGATATGACCCCGGAGCGATCAATCCAGATTCAAAATGCCCTGGGTGCTGATGTGATCATGGCCTTTGATGAATGTCCACCAGGAGATGCGGGCCGGGAGGCGGTGGCGGCGGCAACAGCACGAACCTATCGTTGGCTAGAGCGATGTATTGAAGCCCATGAACGGGACGATCAAGCGTTGTTTGGGATTGTCCAGGGGGGCATTTTCTTAGATTTACGCTCCCAAGCGGTGACAGATTTAACGAAATTAGACCTACCGGGCTATGCCATCGGGGGTGTTAGTGTGGGGGAATCGCCGGAAAATATTCGCCAAGTAGTACAGCATACAGCGCCGCTCCTGCCGAAAAACAAGATTCGGTATTTGATGGGGGTGGGCACCTATCGGGAAATGGCCCAGGCGATCGCCGCGGGGATTGATGTGTTTGATTGTGTGATTCCGACGCGGTTGGGGCGCCATGGTGCGGCCCTAGTCAAAGGCGATCGCTGGAATTTAAAAAATGCCCAGTTTAAAGAAGATTTTCGCCCCTTGGATGAAACTTGTCCTTGTTATACCTGCCAGAATTTTACGCGGGCCTATTTGCACCATTTAATCAAAGCGAAAGAAATGTTAGCCTATATGCTACTTTCTTTACATAACGTTACAGAATTGATTCAATTTACCGTGAGAATTCGTGAATCAATCCTTAGCGATCGCTTCGTGGAAGAATTCGGCGAATGGCTAGAACCCGAACCAACTCATGCTAGGATTGACTGCAAACCATAAGAAAAATCAGTTCAACAAGGAAATATATGGAAGCGGCATTATTACTTGCGAAATTACCTGAGGCCTACTCAATTTTCGATCCCCTCGTGGATGTTTTGCCTCTAATTCCTTTGTTCTTCTTGCTGTTGGCATTTGTATGGCAAGCGGCAGTGGGCTTCAAATAAACACCATTTTTGAATTATTTAAAAAAGAAATTGATTAAGCATCCTTGCGGGGATGCTTTTTTGTTTTTTGCGACTAATTTGTAACTAAATGTAACGAGAATTAACCGCGATTCATAATTGCTTTTTGGAAAGCGGGGCGATCGCCTAATCGTTTTAAGTAAGCCTGTAGGGCTGGGTAAGCACTGAGATCCACATCTTGGAACATCAAAGGAATGTAGGCGAGGATTGAACCGACGGCCACATCCGCCACCGTAAATGCTTCTCCTAAGAGAAAAGCCGTGTTTTGCAAAATATCGTTTAGGGGCTGCAAATAACGGGCCATAACTTCATTGCGATTTTCAGCCGGGGTGAGTCCCATAGAAAAAGTCGAGTTGGCAAATAACACCCATTGGTAGGCGATCGCCTTATCTGCCGGGGAAGGGCCGAGGTGACCAAATTTTTCTGCGAGGTAGAGCAAAATGGCACCGGATTCAAACAAAGTAACCTCGTCATCGGTTAGGACGGGCACTTTCCCAAAGGGATTTAAGGCAAGGAAATCCGGTTGTTTATGTTCGCCCGCCTGCATATCGAGAAAGACAAATTCATAGTCAGCACCGAGCTCTTCGAGGTACCAACGCACAATTGAGGCACGGCTACGCGCCCCACCGTAGAGTTTTAGCATAGTGTGAGTTTTTGTTAGGCCAAAAATGTGTCTACAAATTCATTTAGAGAACTTTGTGGGTATGGGCATGTTGCTTCACATTGTCCTCTGTGTTGACGATATTAACCTGATTGAGGACGCGCTTTTTCGCAGTGGAATGGTTGAACTCCTGGTGGAGTGTCCCTAGGGGGATATGGCCCTGGGCTTCGGGGCGGCGTTTGTAGGTGCGGGCGGCGGCGGCGGTGCGTTCTAAAAAGTCATCGGGAATTTGCAGGCGATCGCCTAGGGCTGTGGGTAAGGTGATTTGATCCGCTTGGATAACATCCCCAAGGGGCAGGGCTTGGGCAACCCGATAAGATGTGGGAATTCCTTTTAACAGTGCTTCGAGAGCCGCTGAGGGAATCGGTTCTAGGATAGAAACCGCCTGGGTTTCGCCCTCCTCCCGGACAAAACAACTGGCGACGCCAAAAACACAATAATCGTCACTCGCTAAATGATGGGTCTGAAAAAAATCTTGTAATGTAGGCATAAGAATTTTTACTTACTGAAACTAAATATAAGGATTGAATTTTCCGTTTTGATCCTAACGAGCTTTTGGGGCGTACGAGACAGAAAGAAAGGATTCTTTAATTGCAGCGAATGATCTCTAATACCCAACCCTTACCTCTGACCATATCCAAGCCTGGGCCAGTATTCTAAGGTGAAACACAAAAAAGTAATGTCTTGATGGTAATGAATCTAAAATTAAACTTTTTTTGGGGATTTTGGCTGCTTTATGTGGGTTCTTTACTCCTTGCCCCCAGTCATTTCCCCTTCGGCGGAGAACCTTTGTGGCAACTGCAACCGGCAACTTTGACAGAGGTGAAACAAGAATCGCTTAATTTCTTTTTTGTGCTGCCGATTTTAAATTATTTGGGTTGGCGATCGCCTTTGGCCCCGGTGCTCAATCCTGTAGATGAGGCCCTCTTTAATTTTGCTGTCGCCTGGATGTGGCTTTTTCTGCCAGTAATGGCGAGCGATCGCAAGGGTCAACATCTGCCATACCTCGCCTTCTGGGGTTGTGGGATGTTTCTTACCAATGTTTTTTTGCTGCCCTACATGGCACTCCGGCGAGCCATTGCCCCTCAGCCTTTTTTACCTAAACCATGGTTTACGCGCCTTTTTGCTTGGGTCGGAATCTGCGTCGGCATTATTGCCATTGGTTGGTTTGGTCTAGCTCGTCCTGAATTTGGTCTCCTCGGCGATCGCCTCGATTACTTTCTCTTGCGCCTGGGAGATAGCCGCCTCACCGTCGCCTTCATGGTGGATCTCCTTTGTTTTTGGTTTATCCAAATTTTCCTCATGGGTGATCTCACTGCCAAAGATAGCTTCTGGCAAACCCTACGTTTTGTGCCATTTTTTGGTGTGGCCTGTTGGTTGCTCTTTGACCACCGTTCTCCCTAAAACCTCTTTACTCAGCCTCAATTTGAACGCTCAAGTTGGGGTTGGGACCGCTAATCAATGCTTTTAAAACAAGCTTACGAAAAGTAAGATTATCGCTATCAAGCTGTTATTATCTATGACAGTTGATAGATGATCTATATCACATTTTGAGAGCTCAGTCTAGATACATTAGGTTAAGATATGCCAAGAATTAAAGAGAGATGGAAACCAATTAAAGATTATGAAGGTTTCTATGAAGTCAGTAATTTAGGAAAGGTAAGATCGGTTACTAGGACAGTCATTAAGGCTTACAAATCAGGTAAAAGGACTCCTGTTATCTATCAGAGTAAAGAGCTCTCTCAGGCTACTGATAGGCACGGCTATCAATATGTTATTCTCCATAGAGAGAGGAGAGGAAAGAGGTTTGATGTTCACAGATTGGTAGCTCAGGCTTTTATTGGTGATCCTCCAGACCCTAAAGCGGTGGTACATCATAAAGATGGCTCTAGAGATAACAATAGAGCTAGAAATTTGGAATATGTCTCTCATGCTCAGAATATCGCTCATTCCTTCAAGGGAAAATCGAAGACCATTAAGTATCAAGGATTAGAATTGACCCTCTTAGAATGGTCTAGAAGGATCGCTGGCAACGATTATATTGTGAGGAATAGATTAGCTAGAGGTTGGACTGATGAAGAGGCTGTAGCGGTTCCCTTTGGAATGACTATCACTGAATTCAGAGAACAACAAAAATCACAATAAAGATTAAATTAAAGAATAATTAAATCGTCAGATTAGGAGGAGAGGGAGAAAGGGAGAATTAGGGAGGAAAGATAGGACAAGTAATAGGTAAAACACTAAATCGCTGTATCGCTTACTCCATAAGGATTACAGCGATTTTTATTTTTCGTATACCCCCCAAATTTCAGACAATAAAAAAGTAAATTAAAGAGCAAATTGAAGCGTCAGCTAGGAGGAGGGAGGGAGAGGGAAAAGGAGGGGGGAAGAGAGGAGACAGGTAATAGGTAGTACATAAAAACAGCTACAAGCTATATACAGCAAGGCTTAGAGGGCTGTTAAATTTTTCGTATACCCCCTAATTTCAGCCTCATCAATCAACCCTTCAAAACCCAAAATATCAACCCTGCCTACTTTTTAAAAAGCTGTTATTGTATAGTAGTAGATGAAGGTTAGAAAACACCCTATACCAATTATGAAAACTAGTTTCGTTATCAATTATTTCAGAGTTCCTAAAGCAGTGTTCAATCACATTTACGATGTGCTGCTCAGTGAATTTGATCAAAATACAAAGCAATTCTTCTGTCATATCCTGTACAACACCAATTTACTTACCAATAGAGATGAAGAGGGATGGGTTCCTTTCCCCTATAAGACCATTAAGCAAGAATGGGGTAGAGACTTCCCTGATATTGAAGAATTGATAAATAGCGGGCTTATCGAGGTCAAACAATTTGATATTAATGGTGCTCAGTTTGAATATAGTCAATTTTATAAACGTTGTAGAGAATACAGAGTACCGCTATACATTCTAGAGAACATTAACAGTTATTATCCCTCTGAATTAGAAGGATGGAAGCAGATATATAACCTAATGACAGGTAAGATATCCAAAAAATCCAATAAGACTAAATATTATGATCACAATCGCAATCCTTATCCTCAGCTTATTAAGGACAGCATGAAGACCTTAAGAGATAATGGGGTTTACTTCAACAAAGAACAAATAGACCGCTTCCTAAGCCAATCTAAAGCCGCTGTAGAAGCAGGTGAACTAAACCCTCACCGCTATCAACAGGACTTAAACGCTTATCACAACATATTGCAAGCTGATATTGTGACTACAGAGCATTCTTCAATTTATAAATACACTCCTGTTCACTCTCCTCAATTAACAGGTAGACTGAGTGAACATGGAATAGGATTACAGAGCTGTACTAGAGAGATGAAAGAAGCCGCTTTTACTGGAATACCCAATCTGTATAACTATGATCTCAAGTCCTCTCAAATCTATGGACTGATTCAATGGTTAGAGTATGCTCATATAGATACATCTTGGCTAACCACCTATTTAGAGTCCTCTAAGCCGACTTATGCTGATCAGGTAGGAATTAGTGTAGACACCTGGAAACACTGCCTCATGGCTCTGATAATGGGTGCTAATCTCACATCTACAGTCAAAGATAATGACAACTCCATCAGTAGAGCCTTACTCAATGAGTTCAATGGAGATAAAGATTTAGCCAATAAAGCCGCTGCTGAATTGTTTACTGTCCTCTCTCCCTTAAAGAAAGTCCTCAATCATTGGGTAGATTGGCTGCTAGATACCTACATCCCTATGAACAGTGTCTACCCTAGAGGTTCTCAGATACTCATCAATAAAGCAGCTATGACTCTTACTCTTGATGACTATAAAGATAAGAAAGGATCTTGGACACCTGAACTAAAGAGAAAGCTCCCTGCTTTCCTATTACAAGGCAATGAAGCCGCTTTCATTCATCACCTTACAGTCATATCCTCTAACCATAACTACCAAGTGATTAGCAATCAACACGATGGAGTAGTAACCATAGGAGAGATACCACCTGAAGCTATTGAATACGCTAAGACTCAATCAGGCTTGAAGTATGCTCAATTAGAATTGAAATCCTTTGTATAGGTTATTACCTATCCTAAATCACAAATAAGCCTATATCAGTACAGTCTAACTATTATAAGTGTCACTAATTAAGCTCTCATTCATTGATGAGAGCTTTTTATATATCTAATGGTGATTAAACTCTATAGTTGCATCAATATTACTGATGTTAAGAATGTTTAATTAATCACTGAATAGCTATATGCACACATTTGACAAAGCCTATACCTACTATAGGGTTTGTCAAATATAACTATATAGATATATAAGCAAATTAAATTGTTAAATTTTGTTAAAATCCCCTAAAAAAGCTTGACATTTTTTGATGCCGGAGGCATGAGCTTCTTATAAATTTCTTCATCAATCTATCAACCACATCAAGCAACTTGTCATAATTGATATTGGGAGCTGAAACCTAGACTAGATAAGGGATTGATGATCACCAACTCTATCTAGAAAACGCTCTATATAGGAGTCTCATCAAGTCCCTATCATACCATCTATTCCCACTTCACTAACAAATCATTTAGCTCAATTTAAACAATTGATAAGTGAATTATGAGAGAATTATGATTGATCATCATTTAGTGTTTGAATCTGTCTCAATATATTTTCTTCCATATCGAGTAACATCACATTAAGTTCTAGATTGTTTTTAGATATCTCCAATCTAATTTCATTAAGGTTCTGTCTACTCTCTATAAGAGTTTCTAGTAAGTTTTCTAGCACCTCTGAATCTTTTTCAGCTTTCTTAATCAATCTCTGTAGATAATCATTTAAACCCATAGATCTAGCTGCTAAAACTAACACTCCTAGAGTAAATAGCACTCCTAAAGCGATACCTGAAGATTGAAGCACCACTTGATCAAATATCTTATTAGCTAATACTGGATCTATAGCACCCTGAACTGTTGTGATATGCTCAGGAGTTTCATGATGAAGCGGTGGATTAGTTTCATGAGTCATAGTGATTAAAATTTAATAATGTAGTTACAGACTAAGGAAGGTTGAATATTGTTATGAGAAGCTCCACCACCGTTATTGTTAACGGAGATATTAGCGTTAGCAGTATTGAGAGATATATTTAAGCTGCTTGATTGTAGAGATATCCCTGTAGTAGCAGTTTCAATGAGTTTAGTACCACTACCATTTACATCTAGATAAGATCTACCGGGTTCCACTTCACCAGCTACAGAAGTGTTAGCTCTATTAAGAGCATCAGTTCTATCATCACTAGAGCCGCTAGACCATGAATAGAGTCTATGGTTATGACCTGGATCATTCACTCCATGAGAGTGAGGAGTTTGAGTAATACCATGAGAGTGAGGAGTCTGATTTAATCCATGAGAGTGAGAAGGCATCTCACTAATGGATAGAGTTACTCTTTCTTCTCCTAATACTTGTCCTAGAGTTCTATTAGATAAACCAGCACCCTGACCTGCTCCTATACCCGTTCTACCTCTCTTATCAGGTACAGCAAATAAGCTACCTGATTGACCATGGGTATAACCGATAGCACTAAAGAGAGCTGGATAATTAAGAGGATCATAGAAACTTCCATCAGCCCATAACCAACCATTAGGGAGAGTAGAGCCGTAATATTCCATACCTGAACCTGCTGGAATAACATCTACAGGAGGAATACCAGCAGCGGTTACTCTATCAATGAGCTTATCTCTGAGATCCTCTAGAGTAGTGATATTACCGCTAGAGGTCACAACATAAGCCATAGGGAAAGATTCATTAGCTAAGGAGTTAGCTACCTCTACATTCCCTGAATTATTAACGTAGATAAATAGAGTAGAGTTATCCGTTAAATTGAGAGTACCTGGAGTGAGAGTTACTCTAGAGCCATTACCTAAGAGAACATTTCCACCATTATAGTTAACGGTTAATCCTACGTTTTCTGTTACCTTAAGCCGATCATAGAAATTGTAAAATCTATTTTTTATTTGGTCTGATTCATCTGATAAGTAATCATCTAAGACTTTAGGCCCACGTCCTAATTCATCTTGACCATCAACAATAGGATTACCGATCACATTAACGTCATCAGCAAAGAGAATATCTCCATCATTGAAAACTTTTCTAGCCATAATTATTTATTTATTTATTTTTATTAATTTAAAGCAGTTAATTTATATTATTTAAAGAGGCTTACATAGATGAGCCCAAGCCGCTTTAGAGCCGCCATAACTAAGCCTGTGCATCATATTCCATGAATAATGGAGATTCTCACCCGATGTAGCTTGATAACCAGAGCTAAACCATTCTCCCCAAGGATCATTAACCCAACAACCTTTATCATCAAAGCCTCTTAATACAATGATGTGACCTGATCTAGTGAATCTACCGCTATAGATAACAGGATGACCTGATTGTAGGTGCTCTTTAATAGCTCTCCAGCTAGTAGTAGTGCTGAATCTAGATTTAACTCCCCAATTGTTGAAAGCTTGAGATATTAGACCATGATAATAAATGGATCTATTACCCCATTTATTGACCATATAGCGGGTGATTTCATCCTCTAGTTGTACTTGGTCTTTAGGATTAGGATCTAAGTCATAGAAGGCTATTACCATAGCCATAGAAGTAACATTACAAGTTTGGCTAGGTCTGATTTTATTATCTCTCTGAGAGAAATAAGGAACCTTCAAATTAGGATAAGTATTAATTGGAGAATCTGTCTCAAAGTGAGATTTATAAGCATACCAATTGAATCTACCGTTAATAGGTTCCTTCAATTCAAAGAGATAGTGCTTAGTATCAGCATCATATTTAATCCAATTGATTTCTAGTGATTCTTTCTTAGAGAGAGAATGCACTAAAAAATCCTCCTTAATAGTGGAGGATTGAACAGGTTCATATTTAATTTTAGTATCTCGGATAGCTGTAAGCTTCATAAGAGTTATTGCTTTAAATCCTTCTTCTTTTTACTTTTTAATTCCTGAACTCCTTTCTCATTGAGAGTAGGAGCACCTATTGAGTAACCTATTAAGCTCCATCCCATACCAACTCTCTCAGGAGGCATATTAGAGAAGAATACTATAAATACTCCTATGCCAGATAAAGCCGCTGCTTTAATGAGAGGAGCACCTATAATGAGCATCAATAGGAAATCATATATATCAAAACCAGGATTAGATTTACCTGCTTCAAGTAATTGATCCTGTAAGTCTTTATTGTGTTCTGACATCAGCCTTACTGAGGAAAGTGTTCATATTAAATTCATCTAAGAGTAATTGAGATAACCACTCTCTTTTTATCAGTTCCAATTCACTATAATCAGAGACTACATTTTGATATATCCATTCAAAGGGAGCTTCTATAAGTCTCTCCCAATTGTCAGGTAATATCAGCAGCTCATCTAATTTATTAAAAGCTGGCTTAAGGTAATCCTTTAACACTAATTTAGTTAGAGCTACTATTACAGGCTTCAAGATAGCTTCCATGAAAGCTAACTGCATTAAGAATTTCAAAATATTCATTTATAATTAGGCAATAGTAATTAGAAAGCATTAGGAGTGATTACAATTTGAAGACCATTCTGACCTCCAGCATTGAATGCTTGGTTAGAAGACAAAGAGGCTTCTAACAACACCTTAAAAGTTCTTGCTGTAGAAACAGTCAATAAAAAAGATAAAGTACCTCCAGGTTGGAAAGCAGTATTACTATTACCTGTGCTTGCTCTAACCTCTCCTTGGCAATTCCTTCCAGCAAGATCAGTAACTACAGCCTCAGTATCATCATCATAAAGATAAATATCAACAATAGGGTCTTCATTAGCTAATGGTCTACAAATAAGCTCAATTAAATAATTTCCTGGTTGTAGGGTGAAATTGTCATTCACTGTACTTATAGAAGCATAAGAAACAGACCGAACAATTCCGTCTATAGGATGTCGTCTTAAGCCCGTAAAGCCTAATGAGGCTGAAGAATCAGAATAGATTATTGTTTTGTTTAAAGTCCCTGTGTACTCTAAATCAATAGTAGGAGGTACTGCTGTATCATTGTAAGTTACTGAGATATCTGTATGAGTACCACTGGTTAAAAGACCTGCACTTAAATCTTCAATTTCTTCATCAGTTCTCTTATTAGCTTGTACAAAAGCAGTAGTAGCTAATTGAGTTGTATTAGTCCCTAAAGTAGCTGTAGGTGCTGTTGGTGTACCAGTTAATTCAGGTGAAGCTAAAGGAGCTTTAGGAGCAATAGCATTAGCAACAAAAGCAGTAGTAGCAATCCTCAGAGAACTGTCACCTAGAGAGGCTGTAGTAGCCGTAGGAGTGCCTGTTAATGCTGGTGAGGCTAGAGGTGCTTTAGAGTCTAATTGAGTCTGTATGGAGCTGCTAACGCCATCTAAATAACTGATCTCAGTAGAGCTAACATTACCGATTGAAGTGGTGCTAGGTAAAGTGACTGTACCTGTAAGAGTAGGGCTATTAATATTGGCTTTAGTGTTAACAGTTGATTTAACAGATTCAATCTGATCATATACAGTATCTTGTGAAGCCGCTAAACCTGAACCATTCCAAGAAACATCATAAGGAGTAGCATCACCTAGTAATAGAGATCCATCAGGCTCTGTAGGTAAATTCATCCAATAGATAGTATCTGTAGGTAAAGCACCTGCTGGAGCATCAATAGAAGCGATATAAGCTCTATTCAGATATTTAACAATAGAACCTCTCTTATATTCAGTTTCACTATCCCAATCACCTTCAGGGAATACACCACCTACCTTAGTAGAGAGATTAGGGTCATTAATAATTAATTTAGCTATTCTCAGAGCACCTGTAGCCAACATATCATTAACCATTCCAGTAGGAATGAGATTAACTAGATCTACAGTGGCTAAGTTAGGTATCTGAGTATAGAAATCAAACTCAGGATTATCTTCAAATTCACCTGGAGCTGTTTCTACATAGAATCTCAATCTGTAGCTATTCTGTTCTGTTTCTGATTCAGGAATATCTACGCTAACAGCACCATTTACGATATAAAAAGTGTAAGGCTCTGGAGTAAGAACACTAGGAGGAGTAGTAGTGTTATCTACCATCACTCCAGCTAATTCAACTATTAGATTTCCTGTTAAAGGATTAGACGCTGAATCTTTAATAGTTCCTTGTAATATGGTCATATTGTTTTATTATTATATTTATGTATTAAAGGAGTAATAAAGCTCCTGAGTAAGCTGTGGCTGTAGTATTTGTTGTGTAGAAAATTCTCAGTGCTATCTCATCTAAGCTATAATCTCTAGTACCACTAAAAGAACTATGGCTAAAGTAAATAGAGATTCCAAAATCAGAATTGCCAACTATATCTGAATAACTCCAATCAGTATCCCATCTGTATTCAGTTACTGAATTAGGTAAAACATAAGCCACTTCAGACGTACTGGTATAACTAATGACCTTACTGCTAGTCTCAGTGGTAGTAGTAGGTCTATAAAGATTTAACGTAGCTATGGGGCTACTAGAAGTGCTACTAACAAAAGTTCTTATACTAGCCTGAATACCTAATATTGTTGAACCTGATGGTATATCTGAGGATGTAAAACCAAATCCAGTAAATCTATATTTATCAGAATCTGTATTTTTAGGTAAAGCACTAACTGTAGCATAAGCATTATCATCAATATAAGCATTACTAGGATTAACTAGAGGCTCTCCATTGTTGGCAATCAAAGTGTTAGCTGTAGGGTTTCTCCAGCTTGTAACTAACATTAAAAATTCCTCTTTAAATGTTGTATTTCGGGGATACTATTTACATAATCCTGTAATCTAGGCTCTAACTGAGATTTGATAATTGTCTTATATGGTTCTGGTAAACTGTCACCAAAGAAAAAATACAACTTATTAGCCAAAGTAAAATGAGATGAGGCTGCTTCTAACATAACTAATTGAAGCTCTTCATTTAATTCAGCTTGAATAGAGTTAAACTCTAAACAAGTGCTACATAATCCAGCCCATTTTTGAAAGGTTTTAGCTATCTCACAAAATTCACCAGCAGTCATTAAAGGGTTATCCTGATTCAGGGTAACTATGGCTTCTTCTGCTGGTTTACATTGATGCTCTTCAGGTATTGATTCCTCTAAATTAAGCTGCTCTAGACCGAAATTAATTACATCTAGAGCCTTACTATCTAAATTAAACATTATGAATATCCTTGTCCTATGAGAGTTGCGTAGATTGTAGTACCGCTATCAGGAGAAACTAGATGAATAATATCTCTAGCTAAAGCAGTAGAAGTGATAGTAGGTTCTATACCTCCAGCCCATATCCAACTAGCAGGAAATGCGACAGTTCTACCTCCAGTACCATCTTGAATCAAAAAAACCGTTAACTTAGATAATCCTGAAAAGAAGTTACTTAAGTTCCAAGTAGTAATATTTTGGTTGAGAGTTACTTCAGTAATTTCTGTGGTAGATAAGTTGATAGTTAATGTTCCACTACTAATAGTAGAAGTGGTTACATTTCTAATTACATTTTGTACAAAAGCAGTGGTAGCTATCTGAGTATTATTAGTGGATCTAGAAGCTGTAGTAGCTGTGGGTGTACCAGTAAGAGAAGGTGAACCAGAGAATACTAAAGAACCGCTACCAGTTTCATTAGAAATAACTGAGGCTAATTGTGCTGAAGTGGTAGAAGCAAATTGGCTAAGAGGTTGGGTAGTAAGAGCATTACCAGCAGTGCTAGTAATAGTCACAGCACCACTAGAATTAGTAGCTGTTATGTATGGGCCTACTATGTTGATAGAAGTAGCTGCTGTTGTTAAAGAAACTCCTTCATCTAGAACTTCTAAATCTAATCCACCACCTCCACTAGGAGTAGTCCAAATTAAATCAACACCATCAGACCCTAATACTTGTCCATTAGTACCTAAACCTAATCGAGCTGTAACGTTAGAGGAGTTTCTATAGATAATGTCTCCTCTAGTAGTCATAGGATCAGAGAATCCACTAGGGAGATTAAGTAATTGGCTACCGTCTACAGCAGGCAATCTAGAAGATCCATCTAATTGAACAACATTATTAGCAGCAGTACCAGCATTAAGGGTAGCTGCTGTACCTAAGTTCAGATTAGAGATAGCAGTTTGAACAAAGGCAGTAGTAGAGAGTTGAGTAGTATTAGTACCAGCGGTAGCGGTAGGAGCTGTAGGAGTACCAGTAAGAGAAGGAGAAGCTAAATTAGCTTTACTATTTAATTGAGTCTGTAGAGAGCTTGTAACACCATCTAGATAGCCTAATTCAGTGGAACTAACTAAACCTATAGAGGTAGTAGAAGGTAGTGTGACAGTTCCTGTAAAGGTAGGAGATGCTGAATTAGCTTTAGAGTTTATCTGAGTTTGAATACCGCTGGTTACTCCATCTAAATAACCTAATTCAGTAGAGCTGACATTACCTATAGAAGTAGTAGAAGGGAGAGTAACTGTACCTGTTAAGGTAGGTGAATCAATAGGAGCTTTAGTATTAATAGAGGTCTTAACAGCTTCAACTTCATCATAGACAGTATTCTGAGTAGGGATTAAATCTGAACCATCCCAAGCTAAACCATAAGGAGTTAGATCAGCAGAAGCTCCAGCTCCACCACTAGAAGCTAAAAACATCCAATAATCAGTATCAGTAGGTAATATAGCTGCTGGTACTGCTGTAGAGGCTACATAACTATCACCCTGATAGGTGACAATAGAACCTCTCTTATATTCAGTGGCATTATCCCATTCTCCTAGAGGGAATACACCACCTACCTGATCAGATAGGTTTTGATCTTCTGCTATTAATTGAGCTACCCTTAGTGCTCCTGTATCTAATACATCAGTAACTATTCCTGTAGGAGCTAAATCAGCTAAATTGACTGAAGCAAATTGAGGAACTACAGCATTAAAAGGGAATGGAGCTACAGGTACATTAGATAACTCCAGTACAGGAGGATCTACAGTCTCATTAAGTCTATAAGGAAAGAAGTTAAATTCATAGGAGGTGTTCTTAGATTCACTCTCTTCTAAATCAATATTAACTACTCCATTTACTATATCAAAGGAGAATGGATTAGGAGTGAATAGAACGTTTTCTACAGCATTAACCATAGAGCCAGCTAATGTTACAGTGAGAACCCCATCTAATACATTGCCAGCAGAATCTTTAATTGTTCCGAGTACAGTGGTCATATTTTTATAATATTAAATGCTCATAAATTACTTCTGATTCACACCATAGAGGCCCATGGAGTCGATTGATTTTATTAGCTAGTTGGAATTCATAGCTATTAGGTTTGTATTTTTTAGGTAACAGGATTTTATATTGCCAAGCTGCTGTACCTAATGTGTCGATACCTAATTGAGAAGTACCTAAGATAAAGCCGTTACCTTCCCAGATCTTATGGTCAATATGTAAAGCACTCAGAATAAAAGATAGAGCTTCTCTAGAGCCCTTATCCTTCCATATCAAGGTATAGGAATTAGCTAGTAGTAATCTCTTAGAATCTTCAGGCCAATTAGTATCCCAATATTCACCATAGAAGCCACATAACGGAGCTAAGAAGTCTAACCAGCTAGCATCACAGTTAGTAGGGTCTAATTGTCTAGGTAAATCGTCTACCTTAGCTTTATAATCTACTAACAATTGATCCCAGAAGGAGGTAATGTGATCGGCTACATTATTTTCTTTATATGAATCAGGTAATCTAGAATAAATAGGTCTACCTGTAGACCATGCTTCATAAGTATTCATAATTAAGGAGTAGGCTCAAAATCAGGGAATTCTCCAGCACCTCTATTCATTTCCCAAACAACACCCTCACTATCTATGAGAGTCATAGTGAGGCTATAAGCGTTAGGGAGAGTATAAGCATTAGGGAGAGCAATATTAGAGGTTAGATCATTTAACTCAAGGGATTGAATCTTATTGATGACTCCTGTTAATCTCAGTTGATATTCAACTTCATTCAGGATTACATCCTCATCTATTGGATAAGTAGAAGGATCTAAGTATTCTTGATAGGCTTGCCATAAATCATCAGCAGCTTCAGTAGGAGAAACATCTTCAGCTAATTCAGCAATGAGATCACCACTTACATTAATTAACTCCATAGGAGAAACATATAAGCTAGTACCTAGCTGAATCCTAGAAGATAAAGCTGATTTAACCTGAGTTAATTGAGCATCATTAGCAGGGTCTTTATTCGCATTGATGAGGAATAAGTGAACAGCTCCTAATACTCCTGGTTGTTTCTGAGCACCTAATAGACCAATAGCCTTACATCTAGAACCATCACCTAGTATTTCCTGAGCTGCTAATTCATAATCTGTAGCTGATACTAGATTCTTTAAATTCAATTGTTCTATAGCTCTTTTAATAGTGGTAGCTATAGGCTCTTCATCAGTACCTCCAGCAGCATTAGCGGTATTAGTAACCCCTGCTAAGAAAGTGAGAGGCTGAATAAAATTGTTAATAGAATAAGCAGGTAAATTGTAAGCACTACCTACCTCTTCAGCAGTAGCTGTAATAGAACCTTGAGTTAATCCTGGAGGAATAGTGAGAGTAGAGTCTGTAAAGTAACTGTACTTAGAAGTTACATCTACTACTTCAAATCCAGCAGGAATAACATAAGATACTGGTTGAGGAGCTGTAATAGAGAAGGTAAGAGTTACTTTAGCTTTAGTGCCTAAGTTTCTCTGTACTCCTGTCACTTTAAGGAAATCAACTACTAGAGCTAGAGGTAATTGGTTTGCATAGAATAAGAATTCAGCACCTGCAAACACTTGACCTTGAAGTATTGAAGCTAAGGGTGAATTCTCTGTAAAATCATTGAGAGTACCTTGAGAGGAGTTAAAAACCCTTACTCTAGCCTGTTCAAATAATTCCTCCTCATTTCTGTTATCTAATATGACTTCATCTAGTGGGATTAAGTTGTTAATATCTTCCATAGTTTATAAGGTAATTTCAAAGGAGGATTCTACATCTTCATAAAGCCAGTAAATATTAATAAGAACCTCTCCTAAATCATTTACTGTGCCGTTTACAGAGAATTGAGCTTCAGGGATATATCTATTTAAGCCAGCTAGTAGATCAGAAGTGATAGCTGTAACGTTACTTACATTGTCAAATAAATAATCATCTATCCCATATTCAGGACGCATTACTCTTTCATCCTTAAACACTTGTAAATAATGTAAGATATGAGATCTGATTCTATCAGCACCGCTTACTACTTGTAGACTGCCATTAGCTACTGTGAGAGGGAATTTAATTGTGTTTATTTCCATAGGAGTTAATAACCTTTATTAATTACAGTAGCTCCGTCAGAAGTGTCAGCTCCTACCACTACTACAGAAGTCCCATTAATGGTTAAATCAGAAGCATTTGATATATCAATAGAGTGACCATTAAGATTGAATTGATTGAGGTTATCTACACCTCCACCTAATCTAATACTTCTACCTACTGAATCAGTTACTATCACTTCTCCAAATTCAGTTAATAAAATAGAAGCTCCTGAATCAGTTTGTAGAGTAATTCTAGAACCACAATCAACAGTTAAATTGTCCTCTATTCTTCTATCTTCAGTTTGTTGAATTTGAGTGTTAAGAGTGCCTTCAATCTGAGTGTTAAGAGAGCCTTGAATTTGAGTATCTTTATCTCCTGGAATGGATTCAAATAAATCCTTAACTGGATCACCTTTATCTAAAGCAGGGTTAGTATCATTAATGATGTGTAGGTAGGCTCCCTTAGTCTCTAAACCATCAATATAAAAGATGATTACTGTTTGTCCTATGGGAGGTAATGGAGCATCTATAAAAGGATGGGAGCTTATTCTAATTAACCAATCACTTTCTAGATTAGGGTTTGAAGGTAGAGCTACTTTAATACGTCTTCTACCTTCAGGATCTTCATTATTAGTGACAATACCTAAGCTAGGGTAGGATACTCTATTAACAGTGTCTAATGCTATCTGACTAGCCGTTTCTGACTGTTTCCAAAGTTTAAATATTTCATTCATTATCTCAATTTCACATACTGCTCTGGGTTAACTGCTGTACCGTTCTTTCTAATTTCAAAATGTAGATGAGTACCAGTAGATCTACCTGTACTTCCTTCTATACCTACCGTAGCTCCTTGATTGATAGGAGCACCTTGATTAACTGAAATACTACTCAAGTGAGCATATCTAGTAGTCCAACCACCACCATGATCAATTACTACGATATTTCCATAGGAGGAATAACCATTAGAGCTATTACCGAAACCAGCGAAAGTAACAGTACCACTAGCAGCGGCTAGGATAGGCGATCCAGCTCCTGAACCTCCTCTACTACTGATATCTACTCCAGCGTGTAATCTTCCACCTCTAGGGCCATAGGGACTAGTAAATGTAGCATTAGGTAATGGGTTGATAAATTGAGGAGAGTTAGGATTAAATGAGGTAGCTTGACCATTATTAGTATTAGTAATTGGATTAGAATTAATAGCGGTAGTAGGTCTTTTATTCTTCAAAGGACTATACAGATTAAAGTTAGTAGTCATGTAACCTAAATCATAATTGTGAGTTACAGAATCAACCACCCAAAATCTATCTATTGTTTTACTGATATTTTTAGTTCTTAAAGGAGTATCAGGATCTACTAATAAAGCCTCTGGAGTAGTAGGAGCTGAAGCCTGAGCAGTAATTCCTTTAACTCTATTTTCATTGTCTACTCTGAGGTTATCCTCTTCAGTTAGAGCTTCAGTAGATTTAGGTTGAGGTTGAACTATAGGAGAACCAGTAACAGATAATTCATCTTGTCCTGTACCTATAGGATTTTCTTTCTCAGTCTGATTAATTTGACCTGTAGTAGGATCAATCTCATATTTCCTAATACCTGTTTTATTGTTAGCACCAGGAGTAGAGGATCTAGCTCCTCCAGATGAATCAGTAGAAGCAGTATGATTTAGAGTAAATTGAGTACCTAGATTGTCTCCATATTCTAAGAAGAATACTTCTTTATCAGCAGAAGCTTGATCTCTAGATCTGATATATAAGGTATTACCTTTGGTATAAACTCTATAACCTAATCTTCTAGCTTCAATCAGTAAGGCATCATAATCACTTTGTCCTCTTTGAGGAAAGTATTCATAAGTTGGCCCTTCATCTTCCATCTCTAGATTAAGACCATAATAGGAGGTGATTTTCTTAGCTAGCTTCCTAAGAGTGATATTAGTATAAGCAGTATTCTTAGATCTTCTAGTTAATACCCAGTTAGCCGCTTGACCTGAGAATTGTAATTCATCTGGTTTAAATAAATCATAGGTAATTCCAGTATGTAGGAAACTGTAAGCAACTATAGATTCACCATTGAATCCCATCTCTATCAATATCTGACCACCTGATCTAGAGGCTGTATTAGGGATATCCTGAATTACTCTAGTTCTGGCTATATCTCTAGAGCTAGCAGCATTATTTGTAGCAGTAGCTGGAGCTGATGTTACTCCTAGAGTAAATACAGTAGGTCTATGTCTTCTAAGGAAAGCTACCATACGATCTCTATCAGCTAGAGTAATAGTAGCTAAACAACCAGCAGTACCTAGAGCACCTCCATCATGGTGTAAACCTAATGCTGTTCTATTGGTGCTGAATTTAGGAGTGAGAGCAGCCCATACTCCACCTAATGCAGGATTAGCTACTAAACCTCCACTGGTGACAACAGGAGCTAGGGAATACTCACCTGAAGGTAAGGGAGCTAGAGAGCCGCTTACGTTCTCCTGTCCTGAATCTTGAGTGCTAGGTACACCAGAAACCATAGGGATGGTGAATTCTTCATCTACAGCCTTGAAGGTCACATTGTAGATATAAAGACCATTACTATTCTTAGTACCTGTTCTAGTCGCTGATACTAGCGGTAATCTTTGATTATTTTGACTGCTTATCTGTCTTGTAGTCTCTCTTACCTGACTGTTATTAGATAATCCAGCAAAGGAGGTCTGATCAAGATCAGGAGGATTAACCCATTGTCCAGGTGCTCCTCTACGTCTATTGACTTCAGCCTGAGCAGCATTCATATCTGCTTCTACCCATTCAATATTAACGTTATAAACACCTTGAGATTCAGATAAGCCTAGGGCTCTAACAGCACCAGGAGTTAAATCTATCTTTCTAGTAGGATGCTCCTGTAGAGGTCTAATAGCTCTACCGTTAACGTTAGCAAATGGGCCTGTATCTACAATTTTCACTAATACTGATTTCCCAGTATCAAGGCTAGTTACCTTCATTACTGAGTTAGCGTATTTAGCGTTATACATAGCCGCTTGATTGGCATCATAGTTAACAGTTCCATAAGTGCCAGTAGTGCTAGACAGTCTATAGTAAGTAGCCTGTACATTCTGATAAATAACTTGACCTACTGCTGTTTCAGCATTGCCAGTAGGACTACTAGCAGTATCAATAGGAGTAGAGCTAGTAACACCATCATCTACAGGATCTAATCCATCATTCTCCTCAACATAAGCTAGATACTTATCTATCAGTTTTTTATCAGGATCATATACGCTAAATTGACAATTAGATTGTAATGGCCCTTCTCCTAGAGTGACAGTACATCTCTGTAATTTACCATCACCAGTTATAAATACATCTTTATCTTCATCATCACTATTACCTAGGGTTATCCTTACATAGGGAGCTAATAAAGATTGAGATGGATTAGGGTTATTTTGATTGAACATATTAGAGCACCCAATTTAGCAACTGATAATCAGGTAGCTGAAGATCTGATAGATTTTCTGTAATTGAACTGAGGTCAAGACCCTCTAGGAGCTTACTCGTATCTACACCTAGAATCTTAGATATCAATTGAGCTTCTCTACTGTTTACTATTTCATTAACTCTAGATTCCACATTATTAACAGCAGAAGTAACTCTACTGGTAACTGAATCAATCTCAGCTTGTAATTCTGCTCTATTAGGTAAATCGATAGTAATCCCTGCTTCTAAGGGTTGAAAGATGTTGAGATCATTAACATAAGCGAGTTCTCTCCATTGGGAGTAATCACCTAAAACATCATTAGCAATCTTAGATAGAGAATCTCCTGCTGTGATGGTTAATTTATCTCCATTAGCATTGATAATCATTATTTCTGTATGTTATTGCTATCTGTATTAAATGAACCGTTAATGTAATCTCCAACAATACCTAAGACATTATTCTTAGCGTCTAGTATTGATACTCTTCCTTGATTTGAAGTAAGTAATCTGTAGCGATTAGCTTTTACTATTGGAGCTAATGTAGAGTTTAATTTTGAAGTGTTTGATTTAAGCCACTCATTAGCCTTTGTAGAGGCTGTTGATTTCTCTCTGTCTGTTAGGTCAGGATTAGTATTAGGAGTACCTTGTTGAGCCTGTTGAGGGCTTCTAGTTGAAGGATCAGGTATTTCTAGAAGTTTGATGTCTAATCTAGCATCAGCTACTAATCCATCTAACCAAGCTGTTTCATTCCAATTGAGATTAGTGACTACACAAGGGCCAAAGGAATCAGAACCCCAAACAAACTTAACAGGAGTAGGTGTATATTTCTCATTGATAGGATCAGCTACCATTAAATCCTGTATTCCTTGAATGATAGATTTAACAGTTTTACCTTGAGAATGAGTTTGTAGGAGTAGGTTACTCAGATTTAATTCTAAACCAGAGGAGTATTGATATTGTTGAGAAGGTAATGAAGTTAAAGCCGCTACTCCTTCAGCATATCTAGCTGATCTGCTGTAATATTTCTGCTCAGGATTAAATAAGAACTCAGCTACTACATTACCTTGTAAATCTGCTAGATGAGCAAAGATACCTTCTACTTTACTAGCGGCTTCAAGTTTGTTTAATAATTGTTCATTGATCATAATTAAATAACAGGAGCTGTAGAGTAACTTTGACTGAATCGAGCATACTCTCTACTGATAACTCTCATCACTTCATCAGCTATCTGTTGAGGATTTCCATTCTGAGAATTAACGGTAATACCACCTACATTAAAATTGATAGCTTCTCTTCTACCATTAAGAGCAGATAATATAGTTGATTGTTGTGCTCTGTTGAGGATAATTTCTGAATCATTAGCGACTACTAGATTAGATCCACCTGGAGCATTATTGAGTTCTCTCTGTGCGGCATTCAGAAGAGAGGAGAAATTCATTCCAGCATAGGAATTACCTACTGAAGCATTACCTACTGTTGGGATATTAACACCAGGAATTCTATTAATGAAGCTGGTTACATTATTGATAGCTGAGGTGATTCTACCTACAAAATTGTTAACTGCTGTCTTAACTCCATTCCAACGGCTATCAAATACACTTCTAACTGATTGCCAAGCATTCTTAACAGCATCTACAGCATTAGTTACAAGGTTAATAACACCTGAGAATCTCTCAACAAATCTATCCTTTAGATTGTTAATACCTTGACCTATTAAAGCAATCCATCCTTGAATACCTTCAATGATGAAATCAAATAAGGCTCTAGCAGGTACTCTCAATAGAGCAAAACCTAATCTAAATAAACCGATAATACCAGAGACAACATCACCCCAATCAGTGCTAACTAATATTCCAGCTATATTAGTAAATACGGCTTGAAGCCCTTCTTTTAGTAAATTAGTAGCTCTATCAGCAATACCTTCTACAGTAGCTCCATCATTAAGATTACTGAGGAAACCAAATGCTCTATTTAGTACACCTGAGAAGTATTGAGATAATCTAAATCCTATTCCTTCTCCAGAGAATAGATTCTGTAGATCAGGTAAAGAGAGGGTACTAAGCCATCTGTTCAGACTGTCTAACCATCCTCCAATTTTACCTAGACCATTAGCTAAACCCTCCATAGGGTCTACTTCTATACCTAATTCCTGAAGAATACGATTAAGGTTAGTGATAACTCCATCAGAACCAAAGATCTTCATCATCACTCTCTGTAATGAAGCAAAGACACTTTGATTACCTTCCATATCCTCATCTAAATCTCTCATCAAACCAAAGATTCCAGAGGTCTGATCAAATAGACTAGATTTAAAGCCCTCCCACATACCAGAAACAGAATTACTAGCAGCAAAGATAACATCATCTGTTACTAACTCATTCTGAACAGCTTGAAGGATAGTAGCTCTCTCTTTAGCGGTTAACTCCTCTAACTTCTTACCTGATTCACTCAGCTTTTTCTCTACAATTGCTAGGAAAGCAGGGTTAGCTTCAGCAAACATTAGATTCTTCAATTCAGACATTGAAGATCCACCTAAGAATTTAGCAGTGAATTTAGATACATCACTAGCAGCAACATTAGAAGCAGCTCCTAAGACACCTAAACCTACTGTGATATCTTCTAACCCATCTACAAAGGATCTCTCATCTAGGACTCCAGAAGCATCAGTAAAAGCAGGAATTAAATTGTCAGATATACCTAGGGCAATATCTTTATATCCTTGAGTAGTCCCTGGTAATGAAGCAGCAGCATCAGCTAATTTATTGTTTAATTCATCTACTAACTTACCAGCATCACTAAATGATTTACCTGTAAGAGCAGCTATAGAACTAGCAGCGGTGATACTACTCTGTTGAATTTGAGCACTCTCAGCGATTGTACCCTTAAGGAAATTGAAAGCACCTCCAACAGCATTCTTAATAGTATCAGCTAATAAGTTACCAGCGGCTACACCTGCTACTAAGGATTGATTTAGACCTTGGAATACCTTAGTAGCTTCATCCTTAGCAGATATCGTAACTATTACATTGTTATTATTACTCGCCATAATTATTCAAAATCACTATTATTTATTCCCCATTCATCTACTTTTGAAGGTCTATTAGATTCAGTGTGGTCTACATAAATAAACAGATGATATAGACACTCGGATATCTCCATATCTAACATCTGGAAATAAGCAGGGTTAATGTGACCACCTGTAGCCGCTATGATGCTTTTACTTAAATGAGGGAATGTAAAATATCCAGAATTCTGAACATTAAACATTACTTGATTTTCTGCTGAGATAATCAAATTTATCTCGAAAAAAGGACATAGAGGCTCCTATACGCTCAATATCCTCAATCTCTAAGAGGTCTACTAATTCTTCAAAACTGATGCTATCTTTATCTCCAAAAGAGGTGATACATAGAGAAGCTAACTTAAGAAAGATAAAACTCTCAGTCTTATACTCTTCACTAGCATGATTAATAAAGCTATCTAACAGTAAAAATTGTTTAGCTTTAGGTGATTTAATCTCTACTGGAGTACCATCAATTAAACTGAATTGAGCCGTCTGAGTATCAGGATTGAATTTAGCTTGAAATTCATCACTATTAGGTTTAGTCTCTACGGGAGCTTCAACTACTTTAGGAGGCTTACGTTTAGGTGTTGTCATATCGATAAAAAAAGCCCTCAGTTAATGAGGGCTTATTAGTTAAATTTACTTATATTCAGCAGCTTCAAGACTGAATTCAATCTTAAGCATTGTAGTCTTAGTACCATCAGAGGTATCAATACCTTCAGCAATAGTGAAGTTTTCAATTCTACAGCCTGTTAAATCCCAAGCTTTATTACCTCTAAATTCATTAGTACCATTAGAAGAGCTCACTCTTTTAATGGGTCTAAGACGGAAATCAAATGGAGTCCCATTCTCATTCTGTTTAATGAAATCAATTACTACCTGATCAGCTTCAGGATCATGAGGTTTACCGATAGTAACATTTTGATATTCTTTTAAGCCACCTTCAGTCTTTCTAACCACGTTAGATAAACCATCATTAAAGGAGGAGGATTTACGGGACAACTTAATACCAGAGAACTCAGTGAAATATACAGGAGTTCCACCACTATTAAGACCTTCAATAGTTAACAGGTAGTCTGAGTTATTGATAGGATTTATAGAGTCTAGTCTAGCCATTATACGTTAAATAATTATTGATTAGTTTAAAGGAGTGAAAGCCACCTGATTTTCATTTTGAGGTAAAGTTCCAATACTCACTCTGATAGTAGAAATCAGCAATTTCTCCATAGCGGGAGCTGGTACTACATAAACCTCTAGTAATACATTCCCTTGTTCTAATTCTTCAGGAGTATTGTTTTCAAAATCACATTTAACTTCAAAGGCTTCTACTTCAGTAGCACCAAATAAAGCTTTACCTCTCCAGAGTCTAGAACAGACCTTAGCAGCGGTTTGAGAGATGCTATTTAATAGGACACCTTGACCATCAATAACGCTGAACAATTCATTATCAAAGCCCTTACGGAGAGTACCGTTAAGAACATTCATGATCACACGGGTATTGATGAATTTGTAGAATTCAGAGCTGGATCTAGTTCTCATGCCCCAAACTACTACACCCTTATTTCGTAGATTTCTGACTACGTTAATACCATCAGGATTAAGAGTGTCTTGAACTTGAGTAGAAACCTTAGTAACTACATCTTTAACTCCTAATACAGGGAATTTAGCACCAGCAGGAGGTTGTTGGAATCCTTCATCCTTGAAGCGTCTAGTAGCTACACCAGCTACACCAGCAGAAGCAGGTACAACGCCATCTTCTAAATCAACTAAATGAGGGTAGAAGAAAGAGCTATGACCTTGAGGAGAGTTATAGAGAAGACCTTCAGCCTTAGCTTGTACAGGAGTTAAGCTAGCACCAGCATCAATAAGAGCTACCCAATCAAATTGGTCATTAGAAGCGTGTGCTTCCATTGCTAAACCTACAGACAATCTATCAGATTGATCAGTTAGGAGAGTGAAGGCTTCAGGAGCAATGAGGAAACCTTGCTCATAAGCGTCTTCTACATCAAAACTATTCTCTATAGCGTAGACATAATCAATAGAACTAGGAGAGTTAGGAGTGCTATCAGCAACGCTCATGTTAGCGTTAACAGTGACAGTAAGAGAGGTATCTAGAGGATCATCTACTCTTACTACTAATTCATCAGTAGCAGCTCCTGAAGAGGCTGTTACAGTGTCAGCTTCAGCAGATAGGTTAACAGCGCTGATTAATTCACTAGCAATACTGTCTACAGTATCGCCAATCTGAGCAGTATAAGTAACATCAACTCCATTAATAGTAACTGTATAATCAGCTCCCTGAGTTGCAGTATCTACAGTGACAGTGAAGCGTTTAGCAATAGGAGCATTGATGAAGTAGAGAATACCTCTACGATCATTTCTGAAGAATAGCTTAACAGCATTCTCAGAGGGACTAGCTCCAAATACGTTAGTAAAATCCTCTAAGGAGATTACTTGAGTAGGTGTTAGAGTAGCTCCAGTTTCAGCAGATCCAATCATGTAAACAGTCTGATGAGATGCTATTTCTAGAGATCTATAACCCTGAGTGCTTTCTACTACTCTCACACTAGGGCTTAAAATATTTGAAAAAATGTTAGTTGTCATTTGCAGTAATAGTTATTACGGTATCTTCGTTAAAAGTAGTGTTGTCTAATCTTGAGAATTCAGGTTTAGCTCTATTAACTTGAATTTGAAGCTGTTGAAGAGTTCCAAAATCGGAAATGTCAGGAGGTTGTAAATCTCCTACATCAGGTAGCTCAGTAGTCCTAAAGGTCACATCAAATCCAAAGTTTAAATAAATAAGCCAATCTCCAGACATATCATCAGATCTAGCTACTGATAGAGAATCTTCTATCTCAGCAGGTAGGATTAACTCAATTCCACCAGGAGGCTCTAATAATGCTTTTATATGGATAGTAGAAACTATTCCCTCTAAGGATCTCCAGGGAAGATCATTAAAAGGCATCACTTCAGGAAAGATATAAGCTATACGGTAAGTAAACCTAGCTGAAGTCTTAATGCTGTTCCTACCATCCTTAACATGGAAGATGTTCTGTACAGGTAATTCTATAGCTGTATTAGCAGGGTATTCTTGATCATCTATGACGGTATAAAGTACATCAGGATAATCTAAATCCCAAGCATGAATAAGAACCTTTGAAGATATAAACGCTCTTAGATCATTTCTTACTGTTTGTATGTTCATCTCTTATCCCTCTCTCTAGTAAGAATGAGCTTCCACACTACAGGATCTTCATCAATAACAAAGACCAATTTGTAGGAGTAGTCATCTATCTTTTTAGTTGCGGGATCTTGGTAGATGATTTGATTTGAAGGATCTAAAGAAACATCTACATAAAATCTAACAGTGCTTTTATCAGCAGGGTTAAATATTTCTTTAGGATAAGTTCTAGGTATCTCTACTTGTAAATCATTAGCCGATATGAATATAGAATCCATACCCTCAATTGATACCTGTAGATTTGAATAGCGTGGTTGAACTGTAGTGATATAGGGCTTAGGGTTGATAACTGTATCAGTAGTGATTACTTTCTTTTGATCAGGATCATAGGTCTGAGTTCTTAATACTAGATCTCTCCTCTGAGGAAGCCCTAATTTAGTTTCTATGCTAGCCATTCTTGACTCTATTGTAGCTAGCTTACTATATAGGGTCATAGCTTTTCTTTAATACGTTTCGATATATTTAAAGCAGCGGCTTTTCTGATTTCAGGAATAGATCTACTAACCATAAATCGTCTAGGTTCTACATATTTAGCGTAGAATACAGGGTTATCAATAGTGGCTTTAGTTGGATTATTCATGTAGTTATACCAACCAGCTCTTAATTTACCTGTCTTAACAGGAGTTCTATCACTGATGGTAGCTCTAGCCCATAAAGCTGTAAAATCTATAGCTGGTTCAATAATTTCCTTCTCAAAGTTAAACCCTGATTTAAAAATCTTTCCAGTTGTTTTTATTGTGAAGGACATATTGTTACCAATAAGAGACAGTAGGAGATACTCTATTAACTGAAGGACTAGGATTGTATTTGTTGTAGCGGATACTTATATCTAGGATATGAGTTAACTCCATTAGTAATCTTGTTCCTTCAGATTTAAGGTGTCTTACATGAGCACCATAAGATAATTTAGATCTCCCACTTTCTCTAACAAAGCTAGTATCTAAAGCTTCATCCAGTAAAAGGTCTATCTGCTCTAATTGATCTATTAATTTGATAACTTGATCATAGATAGCTTGAGAATAAGGGGAGCTCAGTTTATCTCTTACTACTAAATCTACAGTCTGATACCCTGCTATTCTTTCAATGTTTTCTATTTGAGATTGAGATAGGGACACGGACATTATTTTAATAAATAAAAAAATGAGGATAGATTAAATCCATCCTCATAGATGACTGATTTAAAATTAGAGTTTACTGAGTGATGAAGTCTAGAGCAGATACACCTTTCAAGCGGTTAGCTACTTTGAGTTGACCTTTAACGTAGATAACGTACTTCTCAGCATCAGGATTATTAGAAGGTAAAGCACTTACAGCTACCTGCATACCATTCTGATTAGCGGTGTTATTTTGCCCAAAGGTGTAGAGGGTTACTTCAGGTTCATTAACAAAGTAAAGGGTATTAGCGGTACAGTAAGGGTCTTGGATGATGGGTCTACCAGCGTAGGTTAAACCAGTGTATCCAAGATCAGCTTGACCAGCAGGAAGATTGTTATTGATGCTGACATTAGCAGCAAAGACTTCTTTATATCTAGCTGCAATCTGAGGAGTGGTATATACAGCAGTAAAACCAGTACCTACAGAGGTAATAGCAGCTTCATGATCGAAAAGAAGAGTAGAAGTTAAGGCTCTATTGGAAACATCAGTAGATAGAATGGATTCCCAGAGAGGATAAGTAGCAGGGTCAATACCAGCGTAGGCAACATCTTGAGTTACAACAGCCTCTAAACCAACAACACCACCATCACCAGCAGTACCAGCACCTGTATAAACAAGATCACTCATGGATTCCATGAGAGCTCGGATACCAGATTGAACTTCATAACCAAAGAGATCGCGTAGAGCACCCTGTCCAGCGGCTCTAGCCTGAGCAATATCTTCTTTCTGTACTTGGAAGCTGTGACGTAAACGGTTATCACCGATGCTCAATTGAGCACCTACAACAGCATCATCAGAGAAAGTAGAAACATCAGCAGTAGTAGCTTCACCAGTTACACCAGCACCACCAGCGTTAACATTCCATTTGATTACCTTCTGAGAGATAACACGCTTGGGTAAGCGGTTGAGCATGGGATACAGACCCAAGGGAAGAGAAGCAATTTCTTCTTCTACTACTAATTGGAGAGACTTAACGGGATCGATAATTACGGACATAGTTTAAAAATTAATATTGTGAAAAAGCTTCCATTAAAGCTTCACCTGCTTTAACGGGTTGATTAGGATTAGGACTCATATTTTTTACTTCTGTAGAGCCAGATCCTTGAGTGTTTGAAGGTGGTAGATAGAATTTACCCTCTTCAGAATTGAGATAAGAATCCAAGGCATCTTGTAAAGAAACAACATCATCTTCTCCCTTATCTACATACCAGCTACCGTTTTCTTCTTTAATGTAGCCGCCATACTCTAGATCAAAGAGTTTCTGTAATGCTTTAGGGTTTAAAGCTTTTGATTCTGCAATTAGTTGATTGATCGCATTGTTTTTCTTAGCTTTAAAGGTTTCTTGATCCTTTTCTGCTAACTGTTTTCTCATATCCTCTAATTGCTTCTCTAAAGACTTAAGACTTAACTTTTCACCTTCTACTTCAGGGTTATCTTGAGGAGAAGTGCTAGAGGCTTCAATCTTCTCTAGTGTTTTCTTAACTTCTTTACTGAGACTAGCCGCTAATCCTTGATTAGCTTTAGTGTATTCCTCTCTAAATTCAGAGAGCTTATCATCTAACTGGCTAGCAACTAATGCTTGAATTTCTTCAGGAGTCATAATTAAAAATCTTATGTATCTTGGTATTTAATAAAAATCTCTCTCCAAGTTAGAGAGTAATCTGGTTTGTGGAGGTTAACCAGTTCCTCTATATATAGATTTTGTCCAAGTTTTTAACTTAACAACATGGAATCAATCTGATTGTTGATCACTTCTTGTTGTTCAGGATTGATATTACCTACATACTTGGATATTAAGGAGCTATACATTACCTTATAAGCTTCATTGGGTAGATTGAGTTTTAAAGCTTCAAAATTGATCTTTGATAACTGATCTAATTTCTTGATATCACCATCTAAAGAGTTATTTTCAAAGTTAGAGAACCCAGTAACTGATATGTCTAGATTCTCTCCTAATGCTCTAGCTACTAAATGTAATAGTTGCTCATAGGCTTTGATGAGTAATTCACCATGAGCTCTCAGAATGCTCTCCTCCTTATAGAAGTCCATCTGTTTAGATTCTCCAGATTGGGCTATAGCTCCTTTATTAGAGGAGAAACCACCTTGAGATACTAAATCCTTTACTTGATCTTCTATCTGGCTTAGAGAGTCCATGAGGTGAGGTAGGATGTAACCATGAGGCTCACTCCAATCAAATTTCTCTAACTCTAAAACGTGCTGTAATCCTGTAGGTAAAGGTTGATCAGCAGAATCAATATGAGATACCTCAAAGTCATCATCAGGTAAATTGATCTTCTTATAGGTTCTCTGGAAATAAGCCATAGTTAATAGATCATACTTAGCACAATCTATTCTCAGGTGTTCTAAAGCCTTTAGAGCCGCTTGATCTGCTACCCATAACTCTTCAGGTATCTCTACCTTAACTACAGGTACTTCTCCATATCCATGAGCTACACTGCTAATCTGAGTTACTTGGGTTTCATCATTGATAAATTCATCATTTATCTGCTCTATTTCACCCTGACTATTTAATTTAACGGTAGCTTCATACTTAGTGATGTGCTCATTGTCGATAATAGTCCAAATGACTTTAGTAACAGGAGGTAATAGAGGATTAATTGATTCTTCTACTACTTGTCTTACTTTGATCCAATTCAATTTACCTGAAGTCTCAGACCAATTGATTACCTGAAACGGGCTATATAGAACAGTATAAGGACGTAAACCTAACAATTGCTCCTGAGCTCTATTTAAAGGCTCTACAAGGCTCTTAGGTTTATCTAGATGAATGTAGACCTTCTTAAACTTTAAAGCCTCTCTAAGGACTTGTGAGAGTAGGCTCTTTTCATGTCTGTTAGCTAAATCAGTATTAGTTCTGAATTCATTCCATAAAGGATTATCTGATAATCCAGATACCACTAGAGAACCATTAGACACCTTGGCTACTTGATCATTGATAGCAGAGCCTAGGATGTTTAGATAGGTGAATTTGTTGATTCTACTACGGTAGGTAACAGGATCTTCTCCAGGTCTAGCAGGTAAGAATTCCTTAACTACAGATTTAAGCTTATAGCCTCCTGAAGTTAATAGATCTATCTCTCTTAAAGCTGAATCATATCTATTGTATTCAGGATGCTTACTCTCTAATGGAGATAGAGATATAGTTTGGGGATATAACATTATTTTTGAAGTATCTTCTTATATAAACTGGTAATTACATAGCGGCTAGAATCTAATATGTGTATTCCTTGATTCTTAGCTGGCTTATTAATGAGTTTTCCATAAATATCAGTATCTCTGTGATAATTCTCATACTGAGAAATTACATCTTTGAGAGTGGAAAGGATAAATAATCTGTCTTGATAGAATAAGGAGTTGATCATATCGCAACCATCCATCACTCCTATCTCATTTCTACTAACAGATACAGCTCTTCTTAAACCGTTAACTCCTCTCTTAACTCCTAGTTTTCTAGCACTAATAATAGAGCTAGGTCTGTCATCAGGCATATAGCAGCGATACACATTATATTTATCACAATACTGAATGAGCTTCTCTAGGAATTCATCCTGAGTAATAGCTGCTTTACTGTGGTTATACCAGGAGTCAACTATATAAAATCTCTGATAATCGTGACTGAGAGCAATAACTGATAAAGCTGGATTTGTTTCACCCCAATCTACACCAATATAATAAGATAATTGATCACTATCTACAGGTTTGGTGATCTTGTGATGGTCTTTGAATTGATCAAATATCTGACCTTCAAAATCCTCAAAGCTGGCTCTAAATTCTTGATTGTAGGTCTTAGGAGGTAATGTCTTTTTAGCTTGCCTTAAGAAGGCTCTAGGAACAAAGGGATTATCTTTAGTAGTGTAGTGGAAATAATTCCAATTCTCTTCAACTTTAGCTCTCAGATGGAAATCATATAACCAGTGATTCTTACCTTTGGGAGTTCCAATCATCAGAGCACTACTGTTAGGAGTATCCGATAAAGCAGGATAGATTACCTCTTCCCATGCTTTAGGAGAGAAATCCTGTATCTCATCTACTCCAGCCCAATATATTTTTAAACCTCTAAGACTGTCTCCATGATTATCAGCACCTCTGATGAGAATATCTGGCTTCTCTCCTTTCAGTTTGATTCTGAAATCACTCTTAGATATGTTCTCTATGAAAGGTTGCCTTTCTAATAATCTGAGTAATGGTTCCCAATGGATAGACCTACAGGCTTTTAATGTAGGCATCACTACTAACACTACAGGAGGTGAAGCAGGATCAATAGAGCCTTGAAAACTCATTGCTTTAGTGATAGCAGTGGTTAATAATAAGCGGCTCTTTCCTAATCTTCTACCCGCTACTACTAACTTAAATCTAGCTGGATCATCAAATACCTCTTTCTGTGCTTTATGTAAATTGAGTTTTAAGGAAGTCATATTTATAATTCATCATCAGACTCTAAATCATCCTCTTCATCATTTGGAGTAGCTTCACCTATTTGTAGGTTGTAAATAGCTGATTTCTCATTATCCTTACCCATCTCAGATTTAATAGCTTTGAGGGCTTCAATAGCTACCTTATGATCCTTCTTGATGATTTCTACAATCTCACCTTTAGGAGAGTTCACTTGATGTTTATAGCCGTTAATATTCTTGTGGACTATATCCTCTAAGGCTAGGATTCTATTAGTACGACTATGGAGAGTAATAAACCCTACTTCATAGGCAATCTCTAGAGTGAGAGCCTCTGAATCTTTGAGGTCATCAATCCTATCTTTAACTCTTTCAATTGCTTTACTGAGCTGGTGATCCTTGAGAGGAAAACCATATTTATTCTCAAACATCTCACTGATCTGCTCTAACTCTAGAGAGGGTGATAGACTCAGTAGCAGGAGAATAAATTGATCATGTCTTTTAGTTAGTCTGTTTCTCTTATTTTTATTCATATATAAAAAAATGAGAGAAGCAGGGCTCTCTCATCACTTATCGATATCTATTAATAGGTTTTGTCCAATTAAAGAAGCTTTAACAATGTATAACTGATGCTATCTTTAGCCTCAAAATAGACTTTCCATATCCAATTGTGTAACCCATCAAACTGTTTACTGTTCTGATTGGGTAACACTTGATAAATGTAATGGTCTGTAATGTCTACTAAGGATTCTTCATCTCTGAGGATGATGTACTTCATTATCTTTTTATCTATTTCAGTTAGGAAGCTGAAACAATAATCCATCTCTTCAGTGGTTACTTGTCCAAATAAAGAGTTAGAAGGATTGAGGTTTCTAGGATGCTTATAGAGATTAGGTAGATACTCCTCTACATCATCTAAGCTATTGAGGAAATATAGTTCTAATACGTCTACTAAATCGGATTGATCAATATAGGAATGTTGAGTTGAGTAAGGCATAGTAGTTAAGCGGCTTGAATGAGTACGTTTTCAAATATGTATTTCCAATCTTTATCAGATCTAGAACACTCAGAATAAGTGAGAGAGTCTAACTGTTTGTTGGTAAATAGAATGTTGTCTCTGTTTTCTAAATCGTGTTTTAGAATGAGTTCATCATTGTGACAAATCCACTCTCTAAGAGACTTCTTATGATTTAGATTCAGTAGATTTCCTTCTAGGTACTCTTTAAGGATGGTTCTCACTCCATTCTTAGTTTTTAAGCTGGAGTAGTTCTTTCCGTAATGTTTGGAAAATCTATAGCTCAAAGTAGATCTAGGAATGTTAGTCATTTTGGAAATAGTCCTTAAGTTGTTGCCTTTGAGGAATAAAATAAACAGCTCTTCAGTAGTTGGTGATTTCATTAATTCCTTCAAATTAGTTACTATTACTATATAACTAAGTAGTTGTTGAAAAGTAGGCAATAAAAAAACTCCCTAGATGATTAGGGAGTTGGGAGGGAATCGCAAACAGCTTTTATTGAGTGTCAAATTGTAACAAAACTCTTTCTTCGATTTATGAGGTATTTACTATAATGGTGCTCATGATTTTCAAGATCTAGTCTGGAAATCAATCTCAAGGGAGTTACTTACAATGGGTTGTCTTTCAGTTTTAATCGGATTTATTTTTTTCTTGACAATTGGAACCGCGTCTACTTGCCATGGAGAACACGTCAGGCTTGGTCTAGCCATTATATTTGTAGTTGCTGTTCCATTTTTTTTGAGCTTCCTGGCTGATATAAAAAAGACACCTGAACAACTCGATAAAGAATATGAGGAAGCTAAGAAATTAGAGCCTTATATGAAGATAGCAGCACTATTGATAGCACCTAGATCCTATAATAAAGTACGTGCTCGACGAGGCCCTGGTGCTGGTTTACTTGGAGCTGCTGATAACTGTAATCTGGATTCTTGAGGACTTTTTATTAGCTTCTTAATGATTGAATTGTTCTTAGGTAGAAGAGATTCTACAAAATAACCATCTCCAGATTTATCATGCTTCTGTTTAGCCTTTTCTAATAAGAAGAGAGAGAGCTGTCTACCTGTCATAATGCTCACATCATCTAAGTTCTGAACATAGGCTAGAGCTTCAGGACTACCACCTAGAGGACTAACAAAGATGATAGAGGTATGTTCTCCATAATTGTCCTTAGCTAACTTGAGATATTGTTTAGCCTCTATGGTGTTGATTACATCCTCATAGGTGATCATATTGGCTTTTAATTCATAGATGGTAACTACCTTACCTTTAGTTCTATGAGGCTGTTGATGGATTAAATCAAAGCGTCTGTGCTTACATTTACTATCGGTAGTATCTAAGATACTTACTTCAGACTTTAAGGTGTAATTAGTGAGAGAGGAGAGATAAGTGAGAGCAGCATGGAATTCTAACTCAGTGGAATAAATAGATTTAGTATCAGAGAATTGAGCTATTTGAGTAGAGGTAGCTCTCTCAATTGCTTTAGCTCCTAATCCTTGGAAGTCCTTAGCGGTATCACTAGATCCCTGTACTAAATATGAATAAGCTCTCTTCCAATCAACTACTAGGAGAGAATTGATTCTACCTAGAGATTCTCCATACATAGCGTGATAGATTTTCTTTAATTTATTAAGGTCATTGGCTGTTACCTTATATTCCTTACCCGCTAATTTGGTTGAATCTGACGACCGCTGTTTAGTAGCGGTCGTGGCTTTATCACTCCAATTCTTTCTATAATCTTCTACATCAAGTCCCTTAGCTTCAGACAATTGAGAGGCTATGAAATAAGCTCCCTTACCTTGAGTAGAAGGAATCCACTTGAGGGAATATTCAGAACAATATTGAACTAAATCCTCTAATATTGAAGGATCAGCTTTAGGGTTGAGAGCTAAAATGCTATTTTTTAAATCAGACATCAGTTTTACTTTCGTTTTGTAACTGTATGTCCTCACTATACGGATTTAAAGTGTTAGAAAGTAGGCAGATTGTTAGACAACAAAAGACCTCCTGCTGATGAAGAAACAGGAGGTTTGATGTTGATTAAACTAGGGGTATACGAAAAATCGAAGAGCACTCAAAGCTATACAGGGTGAGGGTTTGAGTGTATTTAGTGTTTTACTTATTACTTGTCCTCTCTTCTCTCCCCTGTTCTCCCTTTCTCTCCTCCCTATTCCTCCTCCCTAATCTGACGATTTAATTTACTCTTTATTGTGATTTTCAATTTACTTTTTTATTGTCTCGCTTGTACACTAAGAAAGCTAGCCCTCAATTGAGAGCTAGCCTATGTCTGGTTATTCAGTTATGTCATCTAGGAGATCGTCTAGGAATCCATCTGAGTAGGGATCTAGATCGTGTTCTACGATGTAGTCTATTCTTCTCTTATGGAAGTCCTCAATAATCTGATCTCCAGAGGGTCTTTCTTCAGTTTTGCTAGGAGAGAGTTTAGTAGGTGGATCTTCAGAGAGTTCTTCAGATGTTTCCCCTAGTAGAAGCTCTAGGAGTCGATGATCAGGGTTGTTATAGTGTTCAGCTAGATAGTGTTCAGCTAGATACCCATGTCTCTCTGAATAAAACATCTCAGCCAACAGATCGCCTCTGGTGAAATCATCTCCTCTTTTTTCTTGGAGATGTCTTTCCCAAGCAAGATCTAGGTACAACTCGATATCTTCATCAAAGCTGATGGCATCAGCAAATCGATAAAGCTCCTCAAAATCGAAGACCATGTGGCCTTCTGCGTCTGTCTCACACGCTAAGAAGTAGGTTTCTCCTGTGTGAGGATTCTGAACACCGTCCTCAACGCAAGCTAAGAGCTCTTGAGGATCGTTAAACCCTAGGCGGGTCATGACCTCGCTGAAGGATAAGTAGTTTGTCATGATTAATTTTGAAATAATTCATAATGTGTACCATTTTGACTAAAGGTGCTTGGTGTTGACCAAGCCCGCCTAGTCTAACGCAACGGATCACAAAATGCTACATATTGCTCACTTTCTGTTTTGGAATTTCTGATACAGTAAGGGCATCAAGATAAAGACAGGTTATTGATAATGGCAGATAACGAAGTGCTTGAACAGATTGAGGAGATCCTCAAGGAACTACAGGACAAGACCAACCAAATACTAGAGAGAGTGGATCGGATAATCGAATATTTGGATTAACACAAATTTAATCAAAATGGTGTTTTAGTCTACAATTTTAAACCTTCACCTAGAGTCAGTACATTGTTACTGGCTCTTTTCTTATCCATGAAGGAGGCTATTTAGTTGTCTAGGTCTTATCTATCAATATGAGGCTATCTCTCCTCAGAGGCTCTATATTCCCTCTCAGAGATTTTATAACCTTTCATTTATCTGTTGTTTATCATTAATAAGATATTGTTATCAATGATGTCTCTGAATTGGAGCTGAGAAATACGGGAATTGTCGATAATTATCGGTAATACTCTATTGAGAATAAGATAGCTTCAAATGCTAATAAAATCGTTCCTTATTGCAAAAATAGGGTAGATCTGATATACTAAAAACAGTGGAAAGCCTTATGATATCTAGGTTCCAATGCTGGAGCTTAAGTAAAGTAAGATTATCATAAGCTAAACCGCTAAAATGTAGAGAAAATAAAGATTTGCGCGATCGCCGATTATGGAAACATCCCTGGCTAGCCTTGGCCCTTTTTCCGTCCCTGCGGACAATCCGGACATTCTGAGTCAACTCCTTGAGAACCAAAAATCGCCCCATACCTGGCGAGCCTACAAAAAAGATATTCGTGATTTTTTTCGGTTTGTGGCCGATGCCAACGAACCCACACCGCTCCTGGTCGAAGCCTTTCTGAATCTGGAGCAACCCCAGGCCCTCGCCCTCGTTCTGCGCTACAAAAATCATCTACGGGATGTCCGCTGCCTCAAGGAAGCCACCATTAATCGTCGTCTTGCCGCCCTCAAAGCATTGGTTCGTTTGGCGAATCAGTTGGGGCAATGTCGCTATACCCTCGGTGGCATCAAAGGAGAAAAGGTCAGTCGCTATCGGGACACCACTGGGATTTCACAAACTGTTTATCGACAAATTTTAAAAATTCCTAACCAGAAGACCATCAAGGGAAAGCGTGATTACGCTATTTTGAGATTGCTCTGGGATAATGCGCTGCGGCGTAATGAAATTGTCCAAACCAACTTAGAAGATTTAGACCTCGAACGGCGATCGCTCGCAATTTTAGGTAAGGGAAAAGGCCGCCAAAAACAATGGGTCACACTCTCTGCCGCAACAGTGACAGCCCTTAAAGCTTGGTTAGCCGTCCGTCCCGGATCTAAAAATAAAATTCAGCCATTATTTGTTGCCCTTGATCGCGCTCACCTGGGCCACCGTCTCACGGGGACAGCTATTTACCAGTTAGTCCGGAACACAGCCAAGGCCGCAGGCGTCACAAAATTATTATCACCCCACCGCATTCGTCACTCTGGGATTACGGCGGCCCTTGATGCGACCAATGGAGACGTGCGTAAGGTACAAAAATTTTCTCGTCATGCCGACCTCAATACCTTGATGATTTATGATGACAACCGCAGGGATGTCCAAGGGGAAATTACAGATCTCTTGGCGAATTTGATCTAGGGGCTTTTTGATCCAGAAAAGCAAAAACAAACCCATTGCGCTGTGATGAATATCAGTATCTATCGTACTCAAAGAGCTTTGACTCAACATGGTTAGAAGATTTAATTTGAAGATTATGAATCAGGCTCATTTTTTGCGTTTTTGTTTCGCTAACCGACTGATCTTGAAGGTCTTTGTGGGGTTAGCCATTGGTGCTTCGAGTTTATTGCTCGTGGAAATTCCCCTGGGACGAGCCCAAAGCGCTGCTGATTTGCTGCCTGATGTACCCCAAGAACAGCCATTGAGTGAGGCTGAAAAATCTCTAGAGGAAGGTCTTATCGCCCTTGCCCAAGGTCAATATGAGCAGGCGATCGCCGCTTTTGATCAAGCGATTCAACGGGATCCAAATTTTGTTGAAGCTTACAATAACCGGGGGATTGCCTACGGAGAATTAGAGCAATACGAACAGGCGATCGCTGACTTTAATCGTGCCCTTGTTTTAGATCCAAATTCTGCAGCCTCTTATTTTGGTCGGGGAACCGTCTCCCATAAACTTGGCCAGGCACAACAAGCCTATGACGATTTGACCCAGGCGATTACGCTCATGCCTGAGTGGGTTGATCCTTACATCAACCGTGGCTTGATCTTAACCAATGCCGGCCTACGGGAAGAAGCGCTTCAGGATTTTAGCCAAGCACTCCGCCTCAATCCCCAAAACGTCATTGCTTTAATCAACCGGTCTAGTTTGTATGTGCGGACGGGCGAATATGAAAAAGCACTCCAGGATGCGAATGTTCTTATTGATCTCAATGAGGGACTTGCCGTTGCTTACAACAATCGCGGTATTGCCTTGGCCGGTCTGGGGCAAAATCAAGAGGCCCGTCAAGATCTAGAGAAGGCGATCGCGATGTTTGATGCCCAAGGAGATATGGAGGGCAAACGACGGGCAGAAACTTTTGTGCGGGTGTTATTCCAGTAAACAAAGAGCGAGCTTCATTTGCGAAAATCTAAGTATGGCTTAACTTTAGTCGGCTAAATCGGGAAAGACTTCTCGCACCGAAGGGTGGACTAAACGCCGCTCGGCAATATTTAATCCTTGGGCGATCGCCGGATTTTGTTTAATCGCTCCTAGACCTTGATTGGCCAGTTGGAGAACGTAGGGCAAAGTGCTGTTATTAAGGGCTTGGGTTGCTGTCCAAGGTACGGCCCCCGGCATATTGGGCACCCCAAAATGGACAACCCCTTCTTCGAGATAGGTGGGGGCACTGTGACTGGTGGGCCGCAGAGTTTCGATGCAGCCCCCTTGGTCTACGGCTACGTCAATAATGACAGAACCCCGTTTCATCTGTTTGACTGCGGCACGGGACACTAAAATTGGTGCACGTTTGCCCGGTAAAAGCACGGCCCCAATCACCAGATCGGCGAGGGGTAACCAGCGTTGAATTTGGGTCGGTGTGCTGTAGAGTAGTTCCACCCGGGAGCCAAATAGCGCTTCTAAATCACTGAGGCGATCGACGTTAATGTCGAGGATCTGTACCTGGGCCCCAAGGCCCACGGCCATTTTTGCCGCTTCGGTGCCGACGGTCCCCCCACCAAGAATCATCACACGACCCGGCCCAACGCCAGGGACACCTCCGAGTAAAACGCCTCTGCCTCCCTGCTGTTTTTCGAGATAGCGCGCCCCAAACTGCACGGCCAAGCGCCCAGCGATAACACTCATCGGCGCAAGGAGTGGTAAATGACCTTTGCCGTCGGTGACCGTTTCGTAGGCGATCGCCGTCACGCCTGATCGCATTAAATTTTCTGTGAGCTGGCGATCAGCGGCTAAATGGAGATAGGTAAATAGGATTTGACCAGGGCGCAACGAGCCATATTCTGAGGGGAGCGGTTCTTTGACTTTAACGACCATGTCTTGTTCCCAGGCGATCGCCGCCGTAGAAACAATTTCGGCTCCGGCCTGTTGGTATTCCGAATCCGTAAATCCAGAACCGAGGCCCGCCCCCGTTTCAATAAAAATATGATGACCCGCACTGGCGAGGACTTGCACACTGCTCGGTGACAAACCAACCCGAAATTCTTGGTCTTTGATTTCCTTGGGGACACCGATTTTCATCCTCAACGCCTCTATGTTTTGTCTTGGGATCTGTGCTTTTTATTTAAGGACTTTTTTGAGGCCCTGTCAGCACCTACTCCCCAAACGACACAAATTCAACTTGAACCAAGCATTGCTTCGTAAAAAGACTAAATTAACTTAGACAAAATAGTAGTGATTCAGACTCTGGGCAGAGGGAACCGGAGCAAGATGGCACAATAAACCTCAATATCTTCTACGGTGAAATTTTTTAGATGTCCCATTCGATCTCGGCCTTGATTGAAGCGCTACAACAGCCAGCGATATATCCCCACCCGACCCAGGAGGCGATCGCCTTAGTGCAAACCCATGTGTCCTACGTGTTTTTAACTGGGGACTATGCCTACAAACTAAAAAAAGCGGTTAATTTCGGCTTCTTGGATTTTTCGACCCTAGACAAGCGTCAACATTTCTGCAAAGTAGAACTGGAGCTAAATCGTGCCCTGGCTGCTGACCTGTACCTAGAAGTGCTGCCCATTACCTATGACGGCCAAACCTATGCTTTTAATGGGGCAGGGGAAGTGGTGGAATATGCCGTGAAAATGCGTCAATTCCCCCAGGAAAATCTGTTGAGTGAGATGTTTACAGCAGGCACCCTTACCGAAGCGCACATGGTGCAACTGGGAAAAGCTGTCGCTGATTTTCATCAACGGGCGACCACCAACGACTACATTCTGAGCTTTGGGGAAATTGCCAAAATCCGCCAGGCCATTGATGAAAACTACGCCCAAACGGCCAAATATATTGGCACTGTCCAGACCCAAGAGCGCTTCGAGCAAACCAAACAATTTACAGATAATTTCTTTGCTAGCCGGGAGGAAATTTTTGCCAAACGCCGCCGCGAAGCAAAAATCAAAGAATGCCATGGCGATCTGCACCTGCGCAATATTTGTTTTTGGCAAGATCAGATTCAACTATTTGACCGCATCGAATTCAATGAGCCTTTCCGGTTCGTAGATACCATGTATGACGTGGCTTTTACGGTGATGGATTTAGATGCGCGGGGGGCCAGGGAGCAGGGGAATGCTTTTCTCAATACCTATGTTGAACGTACCGGAGATTGGGAAGGGCTCCAGGTCTTGCCCCTTTACCTGAGTCGCCAGGCCTATGTGCGGGCGAAAGTGACTTCATTTCTTTTAGATGATCCGGCGATCGCCCCAGAAGCAAAAATCCAGGCTGCGGCGATCGCTTCAGATTACTACGATCTAGCTTGGCGCTATACCCAACGCCCCCAGGGAAAAGTGATTGTAATGTGTGGTTTATCCGGTGCTGGCAAATCAACGATGGCCCGGGCGGCAGCTCGCCAATGGAATGGAATTCAACTGCGCTCCGATGCTGTGCGTAAACATTTAGCAGGCTTATCTTTAGAAGCAAAAGGCGATGACCGCCTCTACAGTGAAGCGATGAATGAACAAACCTATGCTCGCCTACAAGAGCTTGGTTTACTGTTGGCAAAACAGGGTTTTACCGTCATCCTCGATGCCAAATATGACAAACTTGTCTATCGTAAAAATGTGATTAAAGCTTGTGCTGACCAGGACATTCCCCTAGAAATTTTCCACTGTCAGGCACCGTTGCCAATTTTGGCCCAGCGGTTAACGACCCGCACCAACGATATTTCCGATGCGACAGCCGATCTGCTCACGAGCCAACAGGAACATTTTGAATCCTTTATCCCAGAGGAACATCCCCTGGTTAAAACCCTGGATACCACCCAGACTCCCGCCGCAATTATGGCCCAACTGACGGAGGAACCTGTTTAAGCCAAAGCAACTGCTGAGAGAAAGGAAAAAGGCGATCGCCAGCTTGGGTTGAAATATTACGAAAAGTTAACACTTCCGCATATTTCTCTCTCACCCCGTAACAAATCCCACGGAAACCCTGGGTTATTTCCCCAAAATAATAGTTATAAATACTCATTGACTATTTCGAGTAAGGAGTAAAAACCATGCAAACAGCAGGACAAATGACCTGGAGCCCCAATGGTGGCGCATCGGAAGGGGTACTACACCTTAGGTTAAAAGCCTTTGATCCCTGGCGTCCCTACACGGAGTTCCCGGAATTTTACAAACCCGATTTCCCGTCCACCTCTGCGGGGTACGCCACCTTTCTTTCCCTCATTCGCAATCAGTGGCAGTACGTGAAGTAGGGCCGCGCCTGGGTGAGGCGATCGCCCTTGCCTTGCCCAGGATTACAAGAAAATGTAACAATATATAAACTAAGCATTGACATTTGCCGCAGCTCTCGAAGCTCTTTGCCCATGAATTTACTTGCGACTTCGCCCAGTGCCAGCACCGCCTTTTTTCAGCGCTCTGCCGGTCGGTGGCATTCCCAGCGCCGCTACTACACCCTCAACAGTGACCAGGAACCCCTGGAGGCCATTTCAGCAATCGAAGTCGTCTTTTTACCCGCCGAGCATCCCCACCTCAAACCCTTGGCGATCGCCCACCACCTTTCCCCTGATCAGGCCTTTCAATGTGGGGCAAAAGTTACTTGGGAAAGCACCTATACCAATGTGCAGCGCAAACCTCTCAAAGGAGAGACGATTTTTGGAATTCGGGATCAGTTGATGTACCGCGACCGTGGTTTTTCGACAACAGCCCCGATTGTGGCCGAATTTGAATTGATTCAACCCCACGTGATGCGACTCCAGACTGCCTACGACGGCGCCAGTTTTGAAGAAGAAATTAAATTTGTTGGGGATAAACACCGCACACGCCAAACTATTACTTCCCGTGCGGGACAAGAACTGATGATCGCGCAATATTTAGAAACGCGTCTTTAGGAATCCTAAATTTGCCGTTTTAAAAAATCTCCCTTGCATAAAAATATCCGTGTCGAGTGTATGTCACGGATTGTTTAGGTTTATCGGTATCGCTAAAAATTGCAAAAATTCCCGCTTACACTGAGAAGAGTGGAGGCCTCAAGCCCGCAGCGGCAAAGGAGAGAGTTATGGCGATCGCCACGATCAATCCCACGACCGGAGAAATTTGTCAGCGTTTTAAAGCCCTGACCCCAGCAGAAATTGACGCAAAATTAGCCAAGGCCCAGGAAGCATTTCAAGCATATCGGCGCACCAGTTTTAGCCAACGGCGACAGTGGCTCGAAAATGCAGCGGCCATCCTCGAACGGGACGCCAGTAAGTTTGCGGAGATTATGACCACTGAGATGGGAAAAACCCATAAAAGTGCGATCGCCGAAGCCGAAAAATCTGCTTTAGTCTGTCGCTACTATGCCGAACATGGTGAACAGTTTTTGGCCAACGAATACACAGAAACCCAGGCCACAGAAAGTTATGTGTGCTATCAGCCCTTGGGCATTCTGCTCGCGGTGATGCCGTGGAATTTTCCCTTCTGGCAGGTGTTTCGTTTTGCCGCCCCAGCATTAATGGCCGGGAATGTGGCGGTGTTAAAACATGCGTCCAATGTGCCCCAGTGCGCCCTGGCGGTGGAAGCGATTTTAGAGGCGGCAGGATTTCCGGAAGGGGTGTTTCAAACCTTGTTAATTGGCGCGTCCCAGGTAGAGCAGGTGATTAAAGATCCCCGGGTGAAGGCCGCCACCTTAACAGGGAGCGAACCAGCGGGGGCGAGTTTAGCCAGTCTAGCGGGCCAGGAAATTAAACCGACGCTGTTGGAACTGGGTGGCAGTGATCCCTTTGTGGTCTTTCCGTCGGCGGATCTTGATGAAGCAGTCGAGGTCGGTACTGTAGCCCGTACGATGAACAATGGTCAATCTTGTATTGCCGCGAAACGATTTATTCTCCACGAGGCGATCGCCGCCGAATTTCTCGAAAAACTCCACCTCAAATTTGCCAGTCTTAAGATCGGCGATCCCATGGCACCGGAGACGGAGATTGGCCCCTTGGCAACGGAGGGCATCTTGCAGGATATCAGCCGCCAAGTGGATCAAGCGGTGGCTGCTGGGGTCAAGGTTTTGTTGGGCGGGCGACCCCTAGACCGCGCCGGTTATTTTTATCCGCCGACCATTTTGACAGAGATTCCCCCAGGGGCAAAGATTCTCCAGGAGGAACTGTTTGCGCCGGTGGCGATGGTCTTTACGGTTAAAGATCTCGATCAGGCGATCGCCCTCGCCAATGATATTCCCTTTGGTTTAGGGGCCAGCGCCTGGACAAATGATCCAGCAGAACAACAACGCTTTATTCAAGAGCTCGATGCTGGGGCCGTTTTTATCAATGGCATGGTGAAATCTGACCCCCGCCTCCCCTTTGGTGGGACGAAACGCTCTGGTTATGGGCGAGAATTGGGCCTCGCTGGGATTCGCACCTTTGTGAATGCCAAAACGGTGTGGCTAAAATAACCCCCCGACTTTATCCCAACGATTTTGGTGCCTGAGGAGGCGATCGCCCGTGAATACTGCAGAATTATTGATCCGATGTCTAGAAAATGAAGGGGTGGAGTATATTTTTGGGCTGCCGGGGGAAGAAAATCTCCATATCCTCGAAGCCCTTAAGGAGTCTCCCATCCGCTTTATCACCGTCCGCCATGAACAAGGTGCCGCTTTTATGGCCGATGTATACGGTCGTTTAACCGGAAAAGCGGGGGTTTGTCTGTCTACCCTGGGGCCTGGGGCTACCAATCTAATGACCGGGGTTGCCGATGCGAACCTCGATGGGGCTCCCCTGATTGCGATTACAGGGCAGGTGGGTACCGACCGCATGCACATTGAATCCCACCAATATCTTGATCTGGTGGCGATGTTTGCCCCCGTCACCAAGTGGAATAAACAAATTGTCCGGCCGAACACGACCCCGGAGGTGGTACGTCGTGCCTTTAAAATTGCCCAGCAGGAAAAACCAGGGGCCGTACACATCGACCTCCCTGAAAATATTGCGGCGATGCCCGTAGAAGGTCAGCCCCTCCAGCGGGATGGTCGTGAAAAAATCTATGCTTCAAGCCGGAGTTTAAACCGGGCTGCCGAGGCGATCGCCCATGCCAAGAGTCCTTTAATCCTGGTGGGTAATGGCATTATTCGCGCCGATGCCGCCGAAGCCCTCACCGATTTTGCCACCCAGTTGAATATTCCCGTGGTCAACACCTTTATGGGCAAAGGGGCAATTCCCTACACCCATCCCCTGTCCCTGTGGACGGTGGGACTCCAACAGCGCGATTTTGTCACCTGTGCCTTTGAACAGAGCGATTTAGTGATTGCAGTGGGCTACGATCTGATCGAATATTCCCCCAAACGCTGGAACCCAGAGGGAACGACCCCAATTATCCACATTGGTGAAGTGGCCGCCGAAATTGACAGTAGTTATATTCCCCTCACAGAAGTCGTTGGTGACATTGGTGATGCCTTAAATGAAATCCGTAAACGCACAGACCGTGAGGGCAAAACCGCGCCAAAATTTCTCAATGTCCGGGCTGAGATTCGGGAGGACTATGAACGCCACGGCACCGACGCTAGTTTTCCGGTCAAACCCCAAAAAATCATCTACGATCTCCGCCAAGTGATGGCCCCAGAGGACATCGTCATTTCCGATGTTGGGGCCCACAAAATGTGGATGGCCCGCCATTACCATTGCGATCGCCCCAATACTTGCCTGATTTCCAATGGATTTGCGGCGATGGGCATTGCGATTCCCGGTGCTGTAGCAGCGAAATTAGTCCACCCAGAAAAAAATGTCGTGGCTGTCACGGGGGACGGAGGATTTATGATGAACTGCCAGGAGCTCGAAACGGCCCTGCGCATTGGGGCGAATTTTGTCACCCTAATTTTTAACGACGGTGGCTATGGTTTGATCGGTTGGAAACAGATTAACCAGTTCGGCGCACCAGCCTTTGTGGAGTTTGGTAATCCCGATTTTGTGCAGTTTGCAGAAAGTATGGGCCTCAAGGGTTATCGGATTACTGCCGCCGCCGACCTTGTGCCAACCTTAAAAGAAGCCCTAGCCCAGGATGTACCAGCGGTAATCGATTGCCCCGTGGACTACAGTGAGAATGTGAAATTCTCCCAAAAATCAGGGGATTTAATTTGCCGTATGTAACAGGGTGTCGTACTGGGGATGGAGTTCCACTACCCGACCCACAATGGCGATCGCCGGTGCAGCAAAGCCCGTTGTTTCGACTTTTTGGACAATGTCCCCAAGATTACCCAGGAGTTCTTCTTGATCCGGGCGCGTTCCCCAACGAATTAGAGCAATAGGAGTGTCTGTGGTTAAGCCCCCTGCGAGGAGCTGGGGAATAATTTGGGGCAGATTGTGGATGCCCATGTAGATCACAAGGGTCTCGGAACCCTGGGCGATCGCCTGCCAATTGACCTGGGGTCGATACTTGCCAGCGGCCTCATGGCCTGTGACAAAGGTTGCTGAACAACTATAACCACGGCTGGTGAGGGGAATGCCACAGTAGGCGGGAGCGGCAATGCCAGAGGTAATGCCTGGGACAATTTCGACGGGAATATTTGCGGCTTGGAGATCAGCCATTTCTTCGCCGCCCCGCCCAAAAACAAACGGATCGCCCCCTTTCAAGCGCACCACAATGGCGAATTCCTGGGCTTTTTCAATCAAAATTTTTGTGGTTTCTTCCTGGGGGAGTGAATGTCTGCCCCGGCGTTTCCCCGCATGGATCCGTTCGGCCTGGGGATTGATCATCGCCAAAATTGGCTCACTGACCAAGGCATCATAAACAACCACATCAGCCATTTCGAGGAGGGTTTTGCCCTTTAGGGTAAAGAGGCCAGGATCACCGGGGCCTGCCCCAACAAGGTAAACTTTGCCGACTGGAGTGCTAGGGGTCATGGAATTTGCCATGGAGGAGGGGTTCAGGGAGAAAATAAATTTAAGGGAAATGGCTGAGGAGCCGTAAGGTATCCCAGATTAACACGGGCAATTTTTTTTTCTGTATCTTTGGTTGCCCTTTCTAAAGAAATACTTAATTTTTCCCTTGACAAGGCGATCGCCCCTTTCGTTTTCCGCCAAAAAATCCCTAAAAATCTAAAAATGAGGAGCCATGGCCCCAATGAAAAACCATGACGCCCCATTTATCCTAGGCTCGCTCCTGCTTCTGGGGATTAGACCGGATTTGCTGGAGCAATAGTTCCAATTCCGCTTGGATCGAGAGATATTTTACCCGGGTGTCTAGGGGTAATGTATTGGCGGCTTTATCCTGGACTGTACATTGACTCATGGTTTGATCTAAAGCAATTTTAAAATGGCGTTTATTAAGAGAATGAGTATATTAACTTAAAATTCCCCACCGTCAGGGAGAAATTTTCGCACAAGGAGAGAGAAGGGCAGCATAAAATAGTGTATTGCTGGATAATCTGCATGATTCATCCCCCATTGCCAGGATTTGAGGATACATTTTGCTGCTATCAAAAGGTTTAGAGATTGAAATCTACACAGGCACCCCCACCGGAGAAATTATCGGCCTCTCCGATCAAGTGGTAAAGGCCCTCGAAGGCTTTGTGCGGGAACCCGATAATCGCAATGTCGAATACACCACGCCCCCTTGTTGCAGCTATGAAAGTTTGCTCTGTGCAATTTTGCAGCCCCGACTGCAACTGCGTCAGTTTTTGAAAACCCTGGGGAACTACACCCTCATTCCTGGCAGTACCCTCTCTCTCGGTGATGCGAGTCGCTTTTTTCGCTCGGATCCCCAAAATCCCTACCATGCCTATATTGAACAGACCTATGGCACCGATGTGGTGACGGCCAGTGTCCACATTAATATTGGCATTGAGGATCCAGAAATTTTGATGCGGGCCTGTCGGTTAATGCGCCTCGAAGCCCCGTTGATCCTGGCGCTAAGTGCGGCCTCGCCGTTTCTAGATGGTCGCGTGACGGGTTCCCATTCCCGCCGCTGGCAAGTGTTCCCGAAAACTCCGGCCCAGGTGCCCCTATTTACCAGCCATCAACATTTTATTGATTGGACTAATGAGCAACTCCGCCTGGGGACGATGCAAAATGTCCGACATTTGTGGTCTTCGGTGCGTCCCAATGGCGATCGCCGTCCCTACTCCTTAAACCGTTTGGAATTGAGAATTTGTGATTTGGTGATCCATCCCCTGCAATTGCTGGCCATTGTCGCCTTCGTCGAAGCAAGAATCCAGCAGCTTTTGGCCCAGCCCCACCTCGACCCCCTCAAGTCCAGTCAGCTAAATCCAGCCCGCCTTTTGGAAATTACCGATGCCAATGAGCAACTGGCGGCCCAATCTAGCCTAGAGGCGACCCTCTATCACTGGCGCACAGGCCAGCCGATTCAAGCGGTGGATTGGATCCAAGAAATTTATACAGAAGTCTATCCCTTTGCGAAACAGGCGGGATTTGCTTGTTTTCTCAGCCCCTTGCAAAAGTTACTCCGGGAGGGGAATCAGGCTCAACAATGGCTCCAGGCCCATCGTCAAGGTCAACCTTTAGAGATGATTATCCAAAAGGCGATCGCCGAAGCCGAAACCCTCGATCAAGAATTAGCCCAATATTTGTGCGAACCCGCTGCCCTTGTTGCCTAGGTGCTTGAATGGGTATCTTTAACTGTTTGTAAGACTTTGTTTATTAATCTGCGCCGATGCCCCAACTGGTTCTTGTTCACCCCCAAATTCCCCCCAATACAGGTAATATTGCCCGTACCTGTGCGGCGACCGATACGGAATTACACCTCGTTGGCCCCCTAGGTTTTGAAATTGGCGATCGCCACCTAAAACGCGCCGGCCTAGATTACTGGCCCCATGTCAAACTTTCTTTCTATCCCGACCTTGAGCATTTCCTCCAGGCCCAGGCCACCAGAGGAGGGCGTCTCCTGGGTTACAGCGTCCGGGGCACGAGCCAATACACAGAATTCACCTACCAAGATGATGACTGGTTGCTATTTGGCAGTGAAACCCAAGGCCTCCCCGCAGAACTGCTCCAACGCTGCGATGCAACCCTAACTATTCCTATCAATAAGACCCATGTTCGGAGCCTTAATCTTTCCGTGAGTGCAGCGGTGGGTCTCTTTGAAGTGCGGCGTCAATTAGGGCTTTAGTTTTCCCCGATAAGATATTTCTATCACCGCCCCCCCGTAGTGCGCCGAAAACATTAACAGATCTCCCCTGAATCGGTGGAGATTTTATTCTTTTAAAACAAAAATACTATCGCTAAATGTGCACTTAGAAAGCCTAAAAAGCTTATGCAATAGGTGTCTGGGCTAGAGAAGCTGTCAAAACCGAAAAAATATGCTAGGCGATCGCCAGTGGGGAAAAGTGCAACTAAATATTAACTGAAATCACCCTTGTTCTGTATCCTGGACTACCCATTGATCCCAGTGTTTTTCCCCCAGAAAAATCAAAATATATCAACCCAGACTTGTTAAAAAGAAGAAACCAGGGTAACCTTTCCTAGACATTCACCAAATGTCCAATTCAAGTGATCTCAATCACGAGAAGTCGGTAGAATTGTTACTTCAATTGTTTCAGTTGAAGCAGAATGAAACCACTGCTCGACACAAGTAGGAGGTTGTTTTTGAAGGACGTATCCCAAAAGCACCGCATTGTATCCCCTGAAGGTACTGCAGCTTTGGCAACGTCGGTAAAGTCGAACCAAGCGTCTGTTTTCCCACCAGCCTGCTCCCCTTGGAGTCTTGTTGGTTTTCTGGAAAACGTGCCTCACTTCTCACATTTTTTGTCTTCCCATTGAGGGCTACGAAAAATTTCACCGATTCCGGTGTTGACCACGGAAGTAACGGCTTTGCCCAATTCACGAACAGACCGTCTTTTTTCCCAAGGAGAAACATTTATGATTCCTGCTCCAGTTACTTTAGCAACGGCTCCGGAGGTCGAATCCCCCCAACTCGTCGCTGCTGTAAGTTCAAATTCTGTCAGTAGGGTTGAGCCTGAACTACCCGCCATCAAGCACATTGTTGCTGAAGCTGATACGTTTTGGTCCATTGCTCAACGGTATGGCGTGGCCCCTGAGGCGATCGCCACCTTAAACGATCTCACTGTCGAAAGTACTCTAGTGGTTGGGCAAGCACTAAAAATTCCGGCCCCTTCCCAACAACCGATCGCCCGTTATGAGATTGACTCTCCGGCGATCGCCCCCAGCGAGCAACCCACGCTCCCCAAGCCCAGCGTCGAAGTTGCCGCCCTTGAGCTTCCTTCCCAAGCCCTCATGGATGCCGATTCTGCCCGCCTTGAGGCCGACGCACCTACCGCTACATTACGCGCCGAACAGGACAAACTCGTCGAAAGTATTCAAGCCCTAAAAAGCCAGCCTGTGGAAAAGGTGATTTTTGAGGCCAAAACAGAGGCGCCTCAACCCGAAACCTTGGTTAGCTCCACTGCTTTGACTCCCCAGGCACCCACCGCTGCCCCCAAGGGCATTGTCACAATTCCTGTACCGAAACCCCAGGACTTCAGTGCGCCCACGGCCAAAGCGGAACCCACACCGGAAACCTTAATCGCTAATAATGCGGTTTCTAGCCCCCAGCGTTTACCGGAACCCCCCCAGCTCCAATCTCCTACCCCTGAATTGGTATTGGAAGCGAAAAAAGAAGAAAAAGCAGAACAGGCCCGCTCTGTCACCCTGACTGTTCCGCCAGCCCAGAGCAATGCCTCGACGCCTCTGGTGCGTCCCCAAGAAAAGGCCGCTACTCCAGCAGCCCCAGCGGAAGTCTTGGTTGCAGCAAACACCAATGCCGTGCCCAAAACCCATGTGGTTCGTCCCGGGGAAACTTTATATGCGATCGCCCGTCGTTATGGCATCTCAGGGCGTGAATTGATTGCCGCCAATAAGCTGCTCAATCCCAACGTAATCTACGTCAACCAAAAGCTAGCGATTCCGGCTCGCGCCCAGCAACCCCAGCCCCAAAAAGAATTTGTGGCCCTTGTTCCCCAAATGGAGGTAACCCAAGGCGTGAATCGTAATAGTGCAACCCTAGCGAATGCCGTTTCTCTACCGCAGCCCAAATTACAGGCAGAAACTGGTTCTGTAACCGCACCGGACAGCGACCGAATCACCACGGAAGCCGCCGTAGAAAAGCTTAAAACTGACATCGCGCGGCTACGTCGGGAATATCAACAGCAATCAACGCCCATTGCCCTCAAGGTTCCGGCTCCCAATGTCGAATTCACTAGCAATGAGCGCGCTGCGGCCCCGGCCCCGGTAGTTAACCCAGAATGGCAAGGACAACAACCTGAGCCTTCTGCTACGGCCCCCCGCACCGTGGAAGTGCCCGAAGCGCCCCAGGAAATTGCAGCGGCTTCTCCTGGCAACGTCGCCAACTACAACGCGCTTCTGCGTCTCTCTGTTGGTGAAACCGTGAGCCCAGATCTGCCTCCCCTGGCCTCTCCCGATGAATATTTACCGGGCGCTGAAATCTTCAATGGTTATATTTGGCCGGCGAAAGGAACCTTTACCTCTGGTTATGGCCCCCGTTGGGGTCGGATGCACCGGGGGATTGATATCGCTGCCCCCACAGGCACCCCCATTTTTGCGGCGGCCAGTGGTGAAGTGATTACGGCTGGCTGGAACTCTGGTGGTTATGGCAACCTCGTCAAGATCCGCCACGGTGATGGCAGTGTCACGCTATATGCCCACAATAGCCGGATCATGGTACGCAAAGGCCAACAGGTCAAGCAAGGCCAACAAATTGCAGCCATGGGTAGCACTGGTTTTAGCACTGGCCCACACCTCCATTTTGAGATTCATCCGAAGGGTCAGGGAGCAGTTAACCCGATGGCCTTCTTGCCGAAGCGTTAGGGCAAAATATTTAACTTTTAAGTTCAATACATTGATTTAAGAGAGGGAGTCTTTCCCTCTTTTTTTGTGACTATGGGCAAAGCAATCTCGCAGGAAGCACCTTTTAAAATGGGAACGACGAAGTTATTTATCCAGTGTTTTTGTGATGTCCCCACTCCAAACAGAAACGGTTCAAATTCCCAATGGTGATCTGCAGATTGCGGCTTACTTGAGCTATCCAGTTAGTGCGGAACCCTTGCCCGCTGTGATTGTGGTGCAGGAAATTTTTGGGGTTAATGGCCACATTCGTGATGTCACTGACCGCATTGCCCGCTTGGGTTATGTGGCGATCGCCCCGGCGATTTATCAACGGTTGGCCCCAGGATTTGAAACAGGGTACACCCCAGAAGACGTGAAAGTCGGACGGCAATATAAAGAACAAACTAAGGCCACAGAACTGCTTAGTGATCTCCAGGCAACCATTGATTATCTTTATGATCTGCCCCAGGTGAAGCCCACGGGGGTTGGTAGCATTGGTTTTTGCTTTGGTGGTCATGTGGTCTATTTGGGGGCCAGTTTGCCGGAGATTAAGGCAACAGCGTCTTTTTATGGTGCTGGGATTACCACCTGGTGTCCTGGGGAAGCAACCCAGACAACTCTTGATTACACCTCTGAAATCCAAGGCAAACTCTACGGTTTCTTTGGGATGGCCGATGCGTCGATTCCGGCGGCTCAAGTAGATCAGATCGAGACGGCTTTAAAAACACACCAAGTCGAGCACAAGATTGTTCGCTATGAAGGGGCTGGCCATGGCTTCTTTTGCGATCGCCGTGCCAGTTACAATGAACAGGCCGCCCAAGCAGCATGGCAAGAGGTACAGACCCTCTTTGCTGAAACCCTCTAAATTTTTTATTTTTGTCTAACCCCAATGACCCAGATGCCGACCGACGACCCTACAATTCAGCTTGATCAATTTCTGAAAATTATGAACCTTGTGGCGACGGGGGGCCAGGCCAAAATGGTCATCCAGGGGGGCTTCGTGGAGGTCAATGGAGAAACAGAAACCCGCCGCAAACGGAAATTACGCCACGGGGATTTGGTCAGCTTTGAAGGGACAACGCTCCAAGTTGAATTTGACGAGTGAGTAGGGTGGTTTCCTAAAGATTAAGGTTGAATCATTGTTTTTGCGGCGATGCGGGTGCGTTTGCGATCGCCTTCGGAGAGGTCTTGGCCCCCTTGGAGTTGGGTCGCATTTTGCTGGAGGACAGTGGCCGCATTGGTATCACCCAGTTGAATCGCCGTTTTTGCTGCCGTTTGGAGGAGAGTCGCGGCCCCTTGGCGATCGCCTGCCTTGAGCTTGTCTTCGGCCAGTTGGGTTTGTCGGTATTTAGCAAGGGCGAGAATCGATTGTTGCACCACCGGATTCGGGGCTGGTTGATAGTTTTCTTGGACGTCTACGGTGATCGGAATCGCTTCTGAGATGAGCCGAGTTTGGCCCGTGGCCGGGTCATCGTAGCGGACTTGGGCCTGGGCGATGGCTTGGTGGCCGGGGGGCAGTTGGTCGATGTAGAGATTGGCCAAAATGATCCGGGGCGCTTCGGTTAAGAGATCCCCAAGGCGGACACCGTAAAAATCGCCTTCTTTGACCACGGGTAACTCGATGGTTTCTGGGGCCACCTGGGCGAGGGGTTTGAGGTCTGCCAAGCGACTACCGGGAGAAAGTTGTAAAAGCAGTTGAGCATTAGTTAAACCAACCGATTGGGCCCGCTGGAGCAGTCGTTCAAATTCGGTGAGGGCCTGATTGGGGGTTTCAATATAAGCCAAGCTGCCATTGGCCGCATCAGCAATTTTTTCGAGGACATCCTGGTTCCAATTTTCGCCAAAACCGAGACTATTGAGGGTGACACCATGTTCGGCAGCGACGGCGGCAATTTCCAAACAGCGGCCATTGTCGCCATGTTCATTTTCACCATCGGTGAGCATAAACACCTGGGCGGCGCGTTTACCGGGGCTATTGGCCAGCTCCTGTAACCCAAGCTTGATGCCATCGTCGATACAGGTGCCCCCGGCGGCCTCAAGGCGATCGATCTGGGCTTTGATGTGGGCTTTGTCCGTGACGTCTTGGTTGGGGACAATCACCTTTGCTTTGTGATCAAAGGCAATCACCGAGAGGCGATCGCCTTCCCGCAGTTGGTCAACCAGTTGTATTGCGGCTTCTTTAACGGTGCGGAGGGGTTGCCCAGCCATTGAACCACTGTGATCGAGCACTAAACAAAGATTGAGCGGCAGGGTGGCGTCTTGAAAATCACTGGCGATCGCCCCAATGGAGAGGGAGAGTTGCCGTTGACTTTGGGCCTGGGTGGCATCCAAATGGGCATCACTAAGGAGCGCTTGCAGTCCGACTTGCATCATGGCTATTTCTTGATAAGGCGTGAATTATTGGGGGCAAACCCCGCAGACAGAGGCAAATATTTTCGCAATTTCAGCATAACTGTTTCCCTCGGGGAACGGGCAACGACGACTGGGTTTCGTAATGATTCGGAGTTTTAGGCTGGATAATTTGCTAAAAATGTTTCGAAGGCCGCCGTCGGCAGGGGGCGACTAATGAAAAAACCCTGGAATGTGTAACAGTGATGTTGGCGCAAAAATTCCATTTCTTCAGCCGTTTCTACCCCTTCAGCGACGACCGAAAAGTTAAGCCGCTGGGCCATGTTGATCAAGGCTTTGGTGATGGCGGCATTTTTAGGGTTTTGGTGAATATTTTCCACGAAGCAGCGATCAATTTTGAGGGTATCAAAGGGAAAATGTTGCAGGTACCCCAGGGAGGCATAACCCGTCCCAAAATCATCAATGGCGATCGCCACGCCTAGTTCCTTAATCAGCCGAAATTGGGCCATCGTAAAATCAACATTCTCCACTAGGGCACTTTCGGTCAGTTCTAGTTTGAGCCAGCGGGCCTCAAGCCCTGTTTCCGCCAAAATTGCCTTGAGGCAGGGCACCAGTTGGGGGCTTTGTAGTTGCTTACTCGAAAGATTGACCGAAATTTGCAAGGGAGTCAGGCCCCGTTGTTGCCATTGGACGGCTTGGGTACAGGCTGCTTTGAGGATCCATTCCCCCAGGGGCACAATAAAGCCTGTCATTTCGGCGAGGGGGATAAACTCCCCCGGTGAAACCAAACCCTGTTCCGGTGATTGCCAACGCACTAACACTTCTGCCCCAATGATGTGATCGCTATCGGTGTCGAGCTGGGGTTGGTAATAGAGCAAAAATTCACCGTTTTTTAGGGCCTGCTGGAGGTGAAGATTTTTGTGGGGTAAGAGGCGATCGCGGTCTTCACTCAGCTGTTTGACTCGATGCTGCAAAATTTCTAACATCCCGAACAGTTCTAGGGGATCGAGAATTTGCGAGAGATTACTTTCTGTCAAAATACCCCGTAATTCCCCGTCTTTTCCGGTAACAACGATCCGCCGCACCCGATGCCGTTGGAGTTTTTCTTGGGCGATCGCCAAGGAATCCCCAGGATGTAACTGGATGAGGGGCGCACTCATCACTTCCCCAACACCCAATGCCTCTAAATCAGCACCAGAGCCTTGCAATTTGACGATATCTCTTTCTGTGACAATACCAATAGGCTTGATGAAATATCCAGCTTCGATGGCCACCACTATGCAGCTAATCCGTCGCCTCGCCATCAATTGCGCAACTTCGAGGACAGAGGTTTCTGGTGGGGCGGAAATCACTTGACTAGACATCACCTCCCGCACTTCCCGAAACCGGAGAAAATAGCCCAAATGTAACGCCTGCCGCAACAGACTGAGGGTTGTAACCCCAATCACACGCTGCTGTTCATCCACGACGGGCAAATGGCGGATCTGATGCCGCCGCATTAAGTTATAGGCCGAAAAAACGTCGATTAAATTTTTCTGCTCAATGGTCACCACCGGGCTGGTCATAATTTCCCGCACCAAGGTTTGGTGGAGTGCTTTCGGTGAGAGGGACAGCCGCACCAAGTCCCGCTCCGTTAAAATTCCTACCATTTGTTCCCCCTCCGTAATGATTAAGCAACTTTGGGGAGAATCTTTTTCCTGACCCGTCATGAGGGCGATCGCCTCGGTGAGGGACGTCTGACTATCCAGGAAAATCGGCTGCTCAAAGCTGATCCCTTGACCCGTAGCCAGGTCATCATTCTGCCAAAAAAAAGTCATATGGCTCCGGGGAAATTTACCTATGGTTTTACGGGTTAACGCTACTCAATGATAGTGTCTGCACCTATGTTGGGTTTTAGCACAGATTTTCAAAGCAAGATCCCACAGAAACGCAAAAATCCCCTGGTATTTGATGGATGCCTTACAAATGGCCCGTTTTCACATAAATAATGCAGCCTGCTCGACTAAAGGGAGTATGAATACTATCAGGGGGATTGCGCAACCAACTGCCGGCGGGGTAGCTGCCCTGTTCATCCTCAAAAGTCCCTTCCAGGACAAAAATTTCCTCACCCCCCCAATGGCGATGGGTTTGAAAATAAGTGCCCGGTTCCCACCGCACCAAGGCAACATTTTCCCCCTGGAAGTTATGCAACGGCAGCACCGATAAACCTTTCACTAAGCCGGGTACCCAGGATTGAGCTTTGGTATTCACCCGCACAAAAGTTTGATCCGCCGGATCCATTTGCCAGAGCTTCACAAAAATCGTACAGCCCGTTTTACTGTGGGGACGGTGACTGGAACCCACGGGATTACGCACATAGGTGCCGGAGGGATATTCCCCATGTTCATCGGCAAAGGTGCCTTCGAGGACAAAAAATTCTTCGCCGCCGCCGTGGGTATGTTCCGAAAAATAACTATTGGGGGTATAGCGTACCAGGGAGGTGGCACGGGCAACTTCGGCCCCATCCCGGTCTAACATTCGCCGTTCGACCCCGGCCATGGGTGAGGCTTGCCAGGGTAAAGCGTTGGTATCGAGGACGACGCGTTCTTGTAAATCGGCGTGGAGTTGCATGGGGTTAGGCTAAAAATTTTTCGACACAACGGACAAACATTTCTACCCCCATTCCCAGGGCTGTTTCATCGAAGTTAAAGCGGGGATGGTGGTGGGGGTAGGCGAGATCAAAGTAGGGATTGGCCGAACCAAGGAAGAAGTAACAGCCGGGCACTTCCCGCAGGAAAAAGGACATATCTTCGCTGCCCATGGTTTGGCATTCGGGCATCACGCCTAGGGGTGTTTCGATGGTTGCCTCGGCGACGGAACGCACCAACTCGGCCATGGCGGGATCGTTGATCGTCGGCGGGTAAAGATGCACATGGTCTAATTTGTAGCTGGCTCCGTAGCTCTGGCAAATGCCGTTGACGATGGTTTCGAGGCGATCGCCAATGGTTTTTTCCAGTTGGGGGTTGAAGTAGCGGATGGTGCCCTTGAGATCGGCATAGTCGGCGATCACATTCATCGCGTGGCCCGCTTTAAATTCGCCCACCGTGACTACTGCTGCATCGAGGGGATTAACAATACGGGACACAAGGGTTTGCAAAGCACCGACAATTTGCGCCCCTACCACAATCGCATCGACAGTCTGGTGAGGGAGAGCACCATGGCCTCCTTTCCCCTGTACCCGCAGGTCAAAGCTTTCGACCGCCGCCATCAACGCCCCCGGCCGTACCCCCACCGTGCCCAAGGGAAGATTGTTCCATAGGTGCAGGCCAATAATCGCATCTACATCGGGATTGTGGAGCACTCCCGCCTGGATCATTGGTTTCGCGCCACCGGGACTTTCTTCAGCAGGTTGGAAAATAATTTTCACAGATCCCCGGAAACTGTCGCGGTTTTCCTGGAGATATTTGGCCGTCCCCAAGGCGATCGCCACATGGCCATCGTGACCGCAAGCGTGCATCACCCCCGGATGTTGGGAGCGGTAATCCACCTCATTTTCCTCTTGGATCGGTAGGGCATCCATATCGGCACGAATCCCCAGCACTTTACCCTTTTGGTGACCTTCGATGAGGGCGACAATGCCGGTTTCGGCGATGCCAGTTTGGTGGGGGATGCCCCATGCCGTGAGCTTATGGGCAATAAATTCTGCTGTCAGATTTTCTCGAAATGCCAGTTCCGGTTTCTGGTGGATCTGGCGACGCCACTGGACAATTTCTGATTGGAGCGCTTGGATCGTGGGACGAATCCGGTGTTTATGGAGAACGGCATCTAAGCTAACGGTGGCAACCATGGGAAACCCAACGCAAGGGCGTAAAAATCTGCCCTTCTAGTGTAGAAGATTCTTTTTTCTCCCGTCGATCTGCGGACTGGGGAAATAGAGGCCTAATCTTCGTCTGCTGGGGTCGGATGCCACAACAACCGTACGGCGAGGGTCGCAAAACCGATGGCCGCTAGACCCTTGAGAATCTGGGCAGGGATAAACGCAGCGAAAGCTCCCCCGGCAATGACACCCAAAAGACTGGTGGTAATTAGGGCCGTCACGGAGCCAAAAAATACGGCAATGGGTGATTTGGAACTGCCCCCTAAGGCGATCGCCGCCAGTTGACTCTTGTCACCAATCTCCGCCAAGAAGACGGTAATAAAAGTGAGACTTAGTAATTGCCAATCGATATCTACCATGGGTGAGAAAACTGTTTTATCGGTATCGGTGAATCACGTTAATCAAAAACCAGGAACGGTTGCCTGGGGAAAGGCATTAGGCTGCCAGCATATCCACAATCAGAAGACCCGCAATCACGAGCAGCAGCACGCCAACAAACATATCCAAAATATCGGGGGCCAACTTCCGGGCGAGCCAATAGCCAATGATTACCCCCAGTAAGCTCGTACTGACCAGGGCAAGGGCGGCCCCCAGAAAGACCACCCAGGGAGAAGCTGCTTGGGCCGAAATCAAGAGGGTGGCTAACTGGGTTTTGTCCCCCATTTCTGCAATGAAAATCGTCAAAAAAGTGGAGCCGAAAACAGTCCAAATACTCCAGGGTCTTTCCTGTTTGGGGGGGTGACTGGCCGTCATATTACTTGGGGAAAATCTCGCTTAAAACCATGGCTTAGTTTATCAGGTATGTTTCGTGAATATGAAACAAAAGTGAAAGTCTAGGGAGGCTAAAGGGGATGGTTCGGCGGACTTTTCTCAGGATCGGTGGGGGAATTATGAGGCGATCGCCCCAGGGCAAAAATGAGCGTTGGTGTCCCTCCCAAAAGGCCCCAACCCAACCAACGCCGGAAGCTGTAACCCTTGCGCCAAGAGACCAATGCCGCCATCACCCCCATCAAACAATGGAGACTCGCCAAGAGCCAGACCCGGTAATCGAAAAAAAACGCTTGCATAGTGATCGTGGTATAACCTTTAGAAACCATGTTACATTTCGCAAACAATATCAATGACATCAGTTACTGTGCGCCCTAGTGCCACAACTCTTTTAGAAAAGCATCCAAATCTACGGCTCCGGGATATCCTCGATACATTGCCCCGTTCCGTCTACGAAATAAATCCGCTAAAAGCTTGGTCTAGGGTGCTGTTAAGTGTGGCGGCGGTGGTGGGTTGTTATGCCCTCTTGGCGATCGCCCCTTGGTATTTACTTTTACCCGTTTGGTTTTTAACTGGAACTGCCCTAACGGGTTTTTTTGTGATTGGCCATGATTGCGGCCACCGCTCCTTTTCCCGTAAAAATTGGGTCAATAACTTAGTCGGTCACCTGGCCTTTTTGCCCCTTATTTATCCTTTTCATAGCTGGCGCATTCTCCATAATCATCACCATCGCTACACCAACAATATGGATGAGGACAATGCCTGGGCTCCCTTTACCCCTGAGCTATACGATGACTCTCCGGCATTTATTAAAGCCGTTTACCGGGCGATCCGGGGCAAACTCTGGTGGCTCGCTTCGGTGATTCACCAACTGAAACTCCACTTCAATTGGTTCGCCTTTGAAGGAAAACAACGGGAACAGGTGCGCTTTTCGGCCCTATTTGTGATTATTGCTGGGGCGATCGCCTTTCCGGTGATGTTCTACACCCTCGGCGTTTGGGGCGTTGTGAAATTCTGGCTGATACCCTGGCTTGGCTATCATTTCTGGATGAGCACCTTTACCCTTGTCCACCACACCGTACCGGAAATTCCCTTTAGCTACCGGGACAAATGGAATGAGGCGATCGCCCAACTGTCTGGAACCGTCCATTGCGACTATCCCAAGTGGGTTGAAGTCCTTTGCCACGACATCAATGTCCATGTGCCCCACCACCTTTCCACCGGGATTCCCTCCTACAATCTCCGCAAAGCCTACGCCAGCATCAAGCAAAATTGGGGTGAATATCTCTACGAAACCAAATTTTCTTGGGAGTTGATGAAAGCGATTACCGAGCAATGTCACCTCTACGACGCTGAGCACAATTACATTTCCTTTGCGCAACATCAAAAACGCTAATTTCAGTAAAACAATTTTTTAAAAAACGAAAATATTGCCGACTGAGCTTTTGTTTCGACACCCTAAAACCTAGGGTGTTTTTTATGTAAAAAAAATCCCCTCTAAAGGAGATTTTGTTGGTGATGCTAAAGAGCCTCCTAACATTCTCTCTGGAGGGAGGTGCCGAAGGGGGCGGGTGAGTCCCTAAAAGGAAAGGAGGTGCTGAGATTATTCCCGGAAGAAGCGGTGGTACGCTTCCATACCATGTTCACCAATATCGAGGCCTTCTAGTTCCTCTTCTTTGCTCACCCGGAGGCCCATACTCAGTTCTAGGACTAACCAGATGGCAAAGCTAAAGCCAGCGGTAAACATACCCACCACGACAACACCAATAAATTGACTGAGCAGTTGGGCAACACCACCCCCGAATAATAATCCGGCGCTGGGGCCAGCATCGGCGGCATACCAGGGGTAAACATCGCCCCCCACACTAAATAAGCCCACGGCCAGGGTGCCCCAAATACCACAGACGAGATGCACCGAGAGAGCACCAACGGGGTCATCAAAGCGTAAACCCTCGAAGGTCAGCACCGAAAAAACCACGATCACCCCGGCGATCGCCCCGATCACAATGGCCGAAGGAACATTTACATAGGCACAGGCGGCAGTAATTCCCACCAACCCAGCCAGGACACCGTTAATGATCATCGAGAGGTCTGGTTTCCCAAATTGAATCCAGGAGGTAATGGTCGCGGCGATCGCCCCAGCGGCAGCAGCCATATTGGTCGTAACGATGATATGGCTAATGGCATCGGGATCAGCGGCCATCGTCGAACCTGGGTTAAACCCAAACCAACCCAACCAGAGGATTAATCCCCCTAAAGTGGCGGTACTCATGTTGTGACCCGGAATGGCATTGATGCGATCGCCAGCAAATTTTTCGAGGCGCGGCCCCAAGAGGATCACCCCCATCAAAGCAGCCCAACCGCCCACCGAATGCACCACCGTTGATCCGGCAAAATCATAGAAACCGAGGGTCGCTAACCAACCGCCCCCCCAAACCCAGTGGCCGGTAATACCATAGGAAAATCCCACTAAGAACAGGCTAAAAATCACGAAAGAAGCAAACTTAATCCGTTCCGCCACGGCCCCAGAAACAATGGTGGCCGCCGTTCCCGCAAAGGCCAATTGGAAGAAAAACTTGGTGTAAAGGGGAATCCCCGCCCAGCTTAGGGACGAAAAAATCCCACTGTAGGCCGAACCCGTGAGGGGACTATTATCTGCTCCAGTAAGAAAAAAGCCATTCCAGCCTAAAACGGCATTGCCATCGCCAAACATCAGGGCAAAACCGATCGCCCAAAAAGCAAGGCTCGAAAGGGCAAAGACAATTAGGTTTTTCGCCAAAATATTGACGGTATTTTTCGCCCGACAAAAGCCGCTTTCTAACATCGCAAACCCCGCATTCATAAAGAACACGAGCATTGCTGCGAAAACAACCCAGAGGGTATCTAGGGTGACCTGAACGGCTGGGGGAATTTCACCAAGGCTCCCTTGGGCGATCGCCACCCCCTGCCAAAGGAGCGGTAACACACAGGCCAAAAGCAATAAGCGGCCCTGGCGGCGAAATGGGTAGCCAAGCCGAGGGGAAGGCCCCCGAAACCACGAATCAAATGAAAAAGTCATAGCAAAATAAAAATGAAGAACCCATAATTATGGTCCATGAGTGTATTGCCGTAATAATCTTGTATTACGTCATTAAAGCCGCGCAAAATGTAGCTTTCGTCACTAAGAAAAAAATTTATACTCCTTAAGATGAACCTTGGACTCAAGGATAATTTTTAAATGAGCTGTATCTCCCCAGGGGATGTTGTTACCCACCAAGCCCTCAGCGGCCGTTGAGTCATATCCGTTGCATCACTTGGGTTTCTACCCTGTGGCGATCGCCCCTCCGCACACCCCTATGGATATTCATAAAAACCAATGCTGATGAACATTGCCGATAAAATCGTGATTCTCCATCAAGCGGAGTTGCAGGGGAACATCTGGGAAAAAATCCTCCATTCCCAAGGGCTACAGTCTGTGATCTTGCCCTTTAGCGTTGATCTGCAGGGAGAGCTCCTGGATTTGTCGGCGGCCCAACAATCTTTACCCAACTTGATTTTATTAGAGCAACAACTACCCAGCTTTGATACGGCAAAATTTTGCCAGTGGATGCAAAGCTTTGAGCAACCGATTCCGGTGATTTTAATTGCGGCCCAAACCCGTAAGGTGGCCCCGGCTGATCGAGAAACGGCGATCGCCAATGGAGCAGCAGATCTTTTACCTCAATTTGATCTCAATAGCATTGCGATCGAAGCCGTCAGTGGCCTCAAAACCGTCGCCAAGGTGCTGGGAAATATCAACATCGTCAACAATACCCTCGTCACCTGCATCATGGAACTGAAACGGGAGCTAGAAGCGGGTCAAGAATTTCCCGTTGCTCCCCCTGCCGTGTCTTCAAATACACCTGAACTAAAACCGCCCACGCCGACTGTTGCCTCACCACCACCGGAAGCCCCTGCCCCGAAAACCCGTAAATATCGAGGCCGCGATTATTAAGCTCCAGAGCGATCAATAAAAACCATGGCATAATAGCTTCGCCTCAGGTTAAGGCTTTGCACCATGGATCAAGTTTGGCGAGATAAATTTTGGGTACGGGATTGGCAACCAGGCGATCGCGCCGATGCGGCCAAGGTCATTGAACAGGTTTTAAAAGAGTACGGTTTACCCTGGGAACCGGAAGGAGCCGACGAGGAATTATTTAATATCGACAAGTATTATTGGCAACAGGGTGGTGAATTTTGGGTTATCGAGCAGGCCGGAACCATTGTCGGCACTGCCGCCTACTACCCCATTCCTAAAGGCAACAAGGCCGTCGAAATCCGCAAGATGTACCTTCTGCCTGAAGTGCGGGGCCAGGGTTTAGGAAAATATCTCCTGGAGGAACTCGAAAAGGCGATCGCCAACCGGGGCTTTGCAGAAATCTGGATCGAAACTGTCACTGTTCTCAAGGAAGCGGTTCAACTCTATGAAAGCCAAGGCTATCAACCGATCACCGATGTCGAAACCGCCCGCTGTGACCTCGCTTACATTAAATATTTACCGTGAGTTTTTCCCAGAAAAATTACTTGATTTCTCCTGCTGTTAAATAATTTGCTTCTTCTAGGAAGTCTTTGAGGGCTGCGGGGAAAGAATCATAGGTCAACAAGCCCCCCTCACAATTGCCCTGATCGTCAAAATTGCCCCGGCATTCTTCGAGGCCCCAATCACTAGTTCTGTCGTAGCGATTGAGCATTAAATTCCAGCCCGCTTGGGTTTCACCGAGGATGGCCTTTGTCGCCACATAGCCCGCCAGCATCCCATTCACTTCATAGCCTTCTGTTTCTGCATTTTGAATCGCGGCCCACATCGCTTGGAGTCGTTCCCGGTGGAGGGGGTAAAACCGTTCTTCTTGGGAGACATCCTGTAAAGTTAAACCGTCTAGCTGCCAAACTTGCACGGGCGGAAAACTGCCAGCATAGCTGCTGTAGCGATAGAGAAACCGATTATCACTGGTGACATATTCATAAATACCATTGCCATCGGGATCTTCGACGGGAATTGGCCCCCCATCAAAGGCTCCTAAATCGACCACTTCCCAGGTATTGTTGTCGGGATTTTGGGTGAAAATTTGCACCATGGCACAGCAATGGGCACCACCGGAATATTGGGAAAAAATCACCTCTGGGAAGTCATTCTTCGGATCCATCTCCGCGATTTGCACCAGGCTGTACATCATAAAGGAACTGTCTTCTGTCCGCCGTAACACTTCTCGCTCATCCACCTGAATAGTCAAGGTCGGAACATAGTTGCTCCAGCCCTCTGGATTGGTTTGTTCGGCATAGCTGAGATTCGCCGTTACTCCCTGGCTGGTAATACTTCCAGAGTGATCGGGGGTTTCGTAATCAAATTCTAGAGTTGCGACCTCGGCCTGGGCACCACTGCTGAAGCCTAGGGGAAAAAGTGCTGTGCTAATAAAAAAAGTGGCGATCGCCTTTTTGATACCCATTGCTATCTCTAAATTCTCAGGAGTTTTCTTTCAAATGGTAGGCAACGCCGTTGGGCCACTGACCCAAAAGTTCAGAAAATGTTGTAGTCTCCCCCAAGCTACAAAATAAAAAAACACCCCCATCTAGGAGGTGCCACCATAAATTCCAAGCCGTCAATGCTGTTCAGTAGACCTTAATAAGCGTCCTGGAGTTCGTAAAAATCAGGGGAAATATAGTCTTTCCGCAGCGGCCAGCCGATCCAATCTTCCGGCATCAAAATCCGCTTAAGGTTGGGGTGTCCTTCATAGACAATGCCGTACATGTCATAGCTTTCCCGCTCTTGCCAGTCGGCCCCTTTCCAAATCCAATACACCGAAGGTACCACTGGATTTTCTCTCGGTAGAAATACCTTAACGCGGACTTCTTCTGGGTCGGTCACGTTGTCTCCGACCTTCAGCAAATGGTAGAAACTCACCAATTCTTTGCCTGGCCCCAAATCATAGGCCCCTTGACATTGGAGATAATTAAACCCAAAAGCATAGAGGGCAGTGCAGAGGGGAATTAGGAGATCAGCATCGACTTTAATAATCTCGATACCAGAGTGATCTCGCTCTAAGGATTCGTGGCTAAAACCGTTTTCTGTCAACAATTGGGAGACAGCACCCGCCTCAACAATGGCGGCTTCTTCGGGGGTGGGGTTTTGATTTTCTTCTGCCATCGCTTAGGCCTCCTCTCTTTGTTTCGCGGTCAGCAGTGCAGGGGGAACAGGCATTCCCATCGCTTCGGTGAGTTCTTTCGGCGGGTTGTTCCAGGTATCCATACCCAAATATTTCCCGGTGAGAATTGGCTCTACCACTTTCATGCTGTGGGCGGTGCTGTAGTAGCGGTGGGTCTGTTCTGTTTTTAAAGACCGCTCTTGAATGGTTTCGTTAGAAACTTTTTTGCGCAATTTGATAATGGCATCAATGATGGCTTCTGGTCTGGGGGGACAACCGGGAATATATAGATCCACCGGAATCAGCTTATCAACGCCCCGGACAGCGGTGGTGGAGTCGCTACTGAACATCCCGCCGGTGATCGTGCAAGCACCCATGGCGATCACATATTTCGGTTCGGGCATTTCTTCGTAGAGACGCACCAAGGCCGGAGCCATTTTCATGGTGACGGTACCAGCGACCAAAATTAGATCTGCCTGACGAGGACTAGAACGGGGCACGAGGCCAAAGCGGTCGAAGTCAAAGCGGGAGCCAAGGAGGGCGGCAAATTCGATAAAACAGCAGGCTGTCCCGTACAAGAGCGGCCACAGACTAGAGAGGCGCGCCCAGTTGTAGAGGTCATCAACGGTGGTGAGGATGACATTCTCCGAGAGATCTTGGGTGACCTGCGATCGCCCCATGGGGTTGAGCAGTTTTTCGGTTTGCTGTTGTTCAAAGGATGTCGGATTCATGACCATTCAAGGGCTCCTTTTCTCCAGGCGTACACAAGGGCAATCACGAGGATTGCGATAAAAATGAGGGCTTCAACAAAGGCAAGGAGGCCGAGTTGGTTAAAGGCCACCGCCCATGGGTAAAGGAAAACGGTTTCCACGTCGAAGACAACGAACACCAAGGCGAACATATAGTAGCGGATGTTGAACTGAATCCACGCGCCGCCGATGGGTTCCATCCCTGATTCGTAGGTGGTTTTGCGTTCAGGCCCGCCCCCTTTAGGACGCAGCAGTTTCGATGCGGTGAGGGCAAGGATCGGGACTAGGCTACTGACGATGAGAAAGCCTAGGAAATATTCATAGCCGGAGAGGACAAACACTGGTGTTGTAATACCTCGCAGTTTTTTGACTTGGAATTTTTATGTCCTATCCAGTATAAAACCTATCCCGGCGGGATCATAGGTAGATGCTCCTAATCAGTGACATAAGTGAGAGTTGAGGATTGGAACGCTCTTGCACCGGAGGCGATCGCCTTTACTGGCTAAGCGGAGCCAAAACCAGCGACCGGGCTTCGACAATGCTCAACCCTCATTAATTTGTCAGCCCTCGTTAATTCTTCGTTTTTGGTAATGCGACTCGTTTTGACATTCCGCCAAAACATGAAGACGATCCCAGTCGCTATTCATCAAAGCTAACTTTTTCGCCCGACTCCAACCCTGCACCTGCTTCTCCCGATAAAAAGCATTGGCTACATGATCATAATATTCCGCATAAACCAATTTAACAGGCAAACGTTTCTTCGTATGATTAGCCCCCTGCCCATTTTGATGCTGCCATAAACGCCGCTCTAAATCCTTCGTACTACCCGTATAAAACGATCCGTCGGCACATTCCAAAATATACATGTGGGGCATAGTTGAACTCCTTGTTGTCAAAAGATCGGGCTTCGACTCCGCTCAGCCCTCATCTGTCTTAAAAGCTGGTTGAGCGAAGCCGAAACCAGCGACAAACCCAACATCGACCTAATACTAGCCAAATTTTCTGCACTCTCTTGGTCAAGCTCCGCGATCGCCTTTAAAGTCTCCTCTGGTTTGCGTAATGGTTCTTCCTCCGGTGCATTGGAATTTTTGCCGACAGATCAAACGATTCCAGATCAACTGGATAAGAGGCAAAAAGACGTCATTCAAAAAGATTTATGGTTTCTTCGGCTATGAAGCAACGTTTTGAGGGAATTTTTCGGCACAATCACAGTAGAGGCATTCGGTAGTAGAGGAGAAAAAAGCCATGGCGAAAAAGAATGATACGGCGGCATTATTGGGAGCCTTGGTGATCACCTTGGGGTTATTGGGCGCTGGTGGCTGGTGGTTTCTCCAACAAAATCAATCTCTCCAGTTGCCGGCTTCCCTGGGAGATGTAATTGGCCAGGGGGAAACCGCAAATCGCCTTAGTCGAGGGGAAAGGTTACTGCTCCAAGGCGATCGCCAACCGGACAAAGAACAAGGAATTGCGGCCTATGGAACAGGAGATTTCCCGGAAGCAATTCGGCTCTTTCAAGCTTCTCTCCAGGCGAGCCCCAACGATCCTGAAACTTTGATTTATCTGAATAACGCTAAAATCCGCCAGCAAACTGCCAATCCCCAGGCGATCGCCGTAGTGGTCTCTTTACCAGTGGATACCGATACAAGCGGCGCGAAGGAAATTTTGCGGGGTGTGGCCCAGGCCCAAAAGGAAGCCCTTGATGGGGGTCGCGGATTTTTGGTGGTACTTGCTGATGATGATGGCGATCCGGCGATCGCCGCTGAGGTGGCCCAAGCCCTCGCGGATCAAGCGGACATTTTAGGGGTGGTGGGTCATTTTAGTAGTGATACCAGTTTGGCGGCGGCCCAAATCTATGAGGCCGAGAACCTGGTGATGATTTCCCCCACGAGTACGGCGGTGTCCCTCTCTACAGCAGGGGATTATATTTTTCGGACAGTACCGAGCGATCGCTTCACAGGGACAGCCCTGGCCAACTATCTTTTAGAGCGTCTGAATCAGCAGCAAGTGGTGGTGTTTTTTAACAGTGCCAGTGGCTATAGTAATTCCCTCAAGGACAGCCTCACCACAGAACTCTTTACCCGTGGTGGTACCGTGGTGGCCGAGGTGGATGTGAGCCCTGGGGGATTTAATGGTGCCCAAGCTCTCACGGACGCGAAAAATAAAGGGGCAACGGCGATCGCCCTCGTCACCGATACCCCGACCCTCAACCAAGCGCTCCAGATCATCCAGGTGAATGAAAATCAGCTTCCCATTGTCGCTGGCGATAGCCTCTACAAACCAGAAACCCTACAAATTGGTGGGCGCGATGCCGTGGATATGGTGGTGGCGATTCCTTGGCACATTTTGAACCATACCAATGGCACCTTTCCCCAGGTGTCCCGCGCTCTGTGGGGGGGTGATGTGAACTGGCGCACGGCCCTAAGTTACGATGCGGCGATCGCCCTCATGACCGGGATTCAACAAAGCCCCACACCCGATCGTCAAGGTTTGCAACAAATTCTCGCTAATCCAAATTTTTCCGCAGCGGGGGCGGCCCAAACGATTCAATTTTTGCCGTCCGGCGATCGCAACCAGGCCCTAGAAATGGTCACCGTCCAACCAGGGGAACGGTCGGGCTTTGGCTATGATTTTGTGCCAGTGCCTTAGGAAATACTGATCTGGGCTTGGCTTGCTGGGGACTTAACAATCCGACCAATGATCGCGCTTTGGGCATAGCCGTTGCTTTGTAAGGCTTGGAGACAAGCTTGGGCATTTTCTGGGGCGATCGCCGCCAAGAGTCCGCCGGAGGTTTGGGGGTCAAAAAGTAGTTCATAGTCTGGTCGTTGCCGTTGGGCTGGGGTGACTTGAATAAACTGTTCGGCGGTGTGGTTTTGGGGTGCGAGGGAACTGGTTAAACCCCGTTGCAGAGTCTCCCTGGCCCCCTCCAAAATAGGCAATTGATCAAGGTAGATTTCAGCCCCTAAACCGCTGGGTTGCAACATTTCCAGAAGATGGCCTGCTAGTCCAAACCCGGTTACATCGGTACAGGCCGTGGCCCCATGGTTTCGTAAAATCTCCGCCGCTGTTTTATTGGATTGCACCATGGCGGCGATCGCCCCATCGATCCAATGTCCTTTTGTTTTTCTTTGCATTTCTGCGGCGAAAAGAGTGCCTGTCCCAAGCGATTTCGTCAAAATTAATACTTGACCTCGCTTTAGCTCAGTTTTGCGCCAAATTGCGTCTTTTTGCAACAAACCATTGCAGGTCAAGCCCAGCCCCAGTTGATCCGCTTCGTTAGTATGGCCGCCAATTAAAGCAATGTTGTCCCGATTTAAAATTTCGACAACCCCTGCAAGCAATTGTTGCAACATTCCCTGTTGTACCCTCGCTTTGCCATGGGGCAATGTAGCGAGTACAAGAACACTGTGGGGAGTTGCACCCATACTGTAAAGATCGCTCAGGCAATGATGGGTGACAATTTGGCCGAGTAGAAAGGGATCATTGATTAAGCTCGGAAAATAATCAATGGTTTGGACGAGGAGTTGATCCCTCGGAATTTGAATAATCGCCGCATCATCGGGCTGATCTAGACCGACGATCACATCAGCATGGGTGGGTAAGTTTAAGCCCTTTAAGCTGCTCGCTAAGATATCTTTGCCGACCTTAGCACCGCAACCAGCACAATACATTTTAGGTTGTTCTTGGGCTGGAAATTCGCTTGTCCGGGACATCTGAGGCAAGTCGGCAAATTGCGCCATAAATTTGCGATCAATGTGATCTTTCCAGCGCCACAACAGAGGCGATCGCCAACTCAATTTTCCCCAGGTTGCAAAGGCCTGTTTGTCCCCCGTGCCAATGAGCGCAAGATAACGTTTTTGGGAATGGTAGGCTTCTAATGTTTCGCCCAGGATAACCCGCTGTAAATTCCGTAGTAACGGTTTCCCTTGGCGCACCGCAAAAACCCCCGCTTTGGGTCGCGGTTCGTCGCGCATGGTGGCAATATCACCAGCGGCAAACACAAAAGGATGGGAAGGCGATCGCAGGGTTTGATCCACCAACACAAAACCGCGGTTATCAGTTTGGAGGCCACTTTCTTTGATCCAAGAGGGGGCTGCTGCCTGGGTCACCCAAATCACTTTGCCTGTCAGCACCAATCCAGACTGACACCGTACCCCCGTAGGCATCACTTCAACGACCGTTTCCTGGAGATGGACTTGGACATTCCGCCGTTGCAGCAGCTTTTGCGCTTGGCGACTGACCCCAGGATTTTGGTTGGTGCCCATAAGTTGCTGGCCCCGGTGGACGAGGTGCAACTCTAATAATTCGGGCGAAGCTAAACGTTGGCTGAGGGCATGGTGGATATTGAAGGCGAGTTCTGTGCCCCCGGCCCCGCCACCGACAATGATGATCCGTTGGGGTTGGTCGGGCGCTTGGTTTGCCGTGTCGAGAATTCGTTGCCAAACGTCGAGAAATTGGGGGACAGGTTTCGCGGCGATCGCATAGGCTTTTACCCCAGGGATCGTTTCTGTTGCCGGGGTACTGCCAATATCCAACGAGAGATAGTCAAAGCGGACAGGGGGACGATTTTCGCAATGGATAACCTTGTGATCGAGGTCGAGGCCAATCACTTTATCTTTCAAAAAATCTGCCTGGGCGAAGTGGGCCAAGCGCCGTAGATCGATGTGGGTTTCTTCGTAGCCATAAAAACCCGCCACATAGCCCGGTAACATCCCAGAATAGGGCGTATAGGTGACATCACTGATCAAGGTTAACCGCGCCTTTGCCTGCGGCTGCATCCCCCACATTTTCAGGGTGATCGCATGGCTATGACCCCCCCCAACAAAAACAAGATCACTCATTTTCTTAAATCCCAGGCCCCGGAAACGATGAAAAAGCTGCTGCTTGCTACCCTACCGCAAGCCAAGGTCAGAACGCTTAAAATCAAGAAAAATCACCGCCATTGACCCCCATGACAACTTCTTCTCGTTTTTCTGCTGCCGAACGCATTGCCTCTTTGAAAACGGCGATCGCCGGTGGTGTGACTGCCGGATTGCTGAGCTTCGGACTTTTATTACTCCATCGTTTCGCAGGTTCTGAAGGATTGCCCCTAAATTTTGGGGGCGGCCTTGGCACTCTCACCTTGCTGGTTAATCTGGGTACTTCCGCCTTATCCGGTGCCCTGTTTGCCCTGACTTACCGCTATGCGGTGCGCACCGATGATAATCCTCAATTGAATGCTGGGGTGATTGCGGCGTTTGCCCTGGTGCGGGGGGTGGCTCTGGTGGATGCGGGATCGGCGATCGCCCAAAAAGGTTGGCCCTTTGTGGCGGCCTGTGGCGAAAATTTTGTGGTCTTTGGTTTGACGGCTTTGGCGTTGAATTTCGGGAGGCAACAGGGCTGGCTTACACCGTTTAAATAAACTTTTAGAATTCGGTAGCTCGGTAAAATAAGACCGTTCTTTCCCATTGTTTGCCTGTGTTAATTTCTGGCGATCGCCCGTCCCGTCTTTGTCCCTGCGGCAGTCAAAAGCCTTTGGCCCAATGTTGTGCCCCTTATCTTCAAGGTCAACTGGCTGCCCCCACCGCCGAAGCCCTGATGCGATCGCGCTACACCGCCTACTGTTTTCGGGATGTGGATTACCTGCTGAAAACGGAACATCCCAGCCGCCACAATGCAGATAGTCGCCAATTGATTACAGCAACGGCGAATAGCATTTCTTGGTTGAGTTTAACGGTTATTGCAACGGCAGCGGGACGCCCCCAGGACGAAACGGGTATGGTGGAATTTGTCGCCGTTTACCAGGAAGCTAAGGCAGTGGGTCAACTCCACGAGCGATCGCAATTTATCAAAGAAAAAGGCCGCTGGTTTTACCTCGAAGGGGACATTCTGCCGCCCCTACAACCGAAGAAAAATGAACCCTGCTGGTGTAACAGTGGCAAAAAATTCAAACAATGCCACGGCAAAAAACGTTAGATCGGCAAGCTTAATTGAGGATCTTGCAACTGTTCAATAATTTTGAGATGGGCTTTTGAGAAAGGATAATCCTTGAGGCTTTGGAGCGAGACCCAACCCGCCCCTGATAAATTTACCCGATAAATTTGCGGTTCCACCTGGATTTTAAAATGGGTGTAGGCATGGAAAACCGTGTTTAAACTGCGTTCGTACTGTGCCCCCGGAAATAAATCCGTGAGTAAGGGCTGAATATTGCCTTCCTGGTTCGGAAATTCCCACAGTCCTCCCAAAAGTCCGTCCTGGGGCCGCTGTTGAATAAAAACTTGATTCTCCAGATTAAAGGCGATCGCCGCTACTATTTTTTTCGTGGAAATTTGTTTTTTCGGGGCCTTGCGGGGAAAATCCGTCGGTTGATGCTTGAGATAGGCAGTGCAATGATTTTGCCAAGGACAACGGGGACAAGCTGGGGTTTTCACCGTGCAGAGGGTCGCCCCCAAATCCATCAAGGCTTGGTTAAAATCCCTAGGATTGTCTGGATCGAGCAAGTTTTCTGAAACATCCCATAGTTCATTCAACGCTTTAACGGGCGGAACTTCTAGGGCGATGAGCCGCGCCAAAACCCGTTTCACATTGCCATCGAGGATTGCTAGCGGTAAATTCCGAGCCGAACTGAGAATGCCCCCAGCCGTCGTCCGCCCGATTCCCTTGAGGCGCAGTATCTTGTCTAAATCTTCGGGAAACTGCCCAGCAAAATCCGTCACCACCTGTTGCGCGGCCTGGTGAAGATTCCGCGCCCGGGCGTAATATCCCAACCCTTCCCACTGCTTTAAAACAGCCTGTAAATCCGCTGCGGCTAAGGCTTCCACCGTCGGGAACTGTGCTAACCACCGTTCGTAATAGGGAATCACCGTTTTTACCTGGGTTTGCTGGAGCATAATCTCCGAAATCCAGACCCGATAAATATCCGGTTCGTTGCGCCAGGGTAATGTGCGGCCCGCCTGTTGGTACCAATCCAAAAGCGATCGCCGCATTTCCGCTAAGATTTCTGCTGTCCACAGGGCTACCATGGTCAAAAAAATTCTCCCTTAATGCAAAAAGAGCCCCAGCCAAAACTGAAGCTCTCTTTAGGTTTAGTACCCCCAAGGGAATTCGAATCCCTGTCGCCTCCGTGAAAGGGAGGTGTCCTAGGCCACTAGACGATGGGGGCTTGCGGACTGAGCAGAAGCGCTTTTGTTTGTTTCGCTTGCGACTCACAGTTATACAATCTAACTGAAGAATTTTGAGATGTCAACCCTTTTGCCCAAACTTTTTGGCGGGATTCATCTAACGGGAAATGGCCTGCTGGGTTGTCCGATTTTCAGCCACTGGGTTGCCCTCGCCCCGCACCGCCTGGAACATCCCAAACCGACACAGGCCCGTACCAAAGGCTAGGCGCATCAGCAGAATGGTCGGAATTTCCCGTACTGACTTGATAAAACCGGGTAGACCGTATTGCAGCCAACCCCAGGGCCGAATTGCGCCGACCCAAATTGTGTGTAACCAGGAAGGAAGCGTTTCTCGGCTCCAATCAGCGTTAATCACGTGATCTTGAACAAGACCTGTCTCCTCTAGCAGTTCCGAAAAGCCTTCGATGCTCGAAAATTTCGGGTGCGCCCATTGGTCAAGGAGTTGGGTCATCACGGGTTTTTCCCACCAGTTGAGGGGAATTTGGCGATCGTCCCGTTGGTTCCAGTCGGCGACAACTAATTTTCCGCCTGGCTTCAGTACCCGGAGCAGTTCCTGGGCAAAAATCGCCTTATCGGGCATGTGGGGGCCAGCTTCTACGGACCAAACTACATCGAAACTGCCATCGGCGAAGGATAAATTCATCGCATCATCAACGGCAAATTTGGCGCTGATTCCTGGGGGGGTGAGTTGAGTTGCCCGCTCCACTTGCTTGGGACTGATGGTGATCCCAGTTACGTCAAAGCCATAGTCTCGCGCGAGGATGCGGCTACTGCCACCGATGCCACAGCCCACATCCAGCACTTTGGTTCCAGGAGGTAATTGATCCAAACCGCCCCAGCGCACCATCTCATGGACAAAATCAGCCTTGGCTTTGAGGAAATTTTTCGCCCTCGGGGGGTTGCCGTAGTGACCGAGGTGAATGTGTTCGCCCCAGTAATATTCAAGGATGCCGTCCTCGGTCCATTCGTCGTAGGAGTCGGCGACGGTGTCGGCAGATTTGTAACGGCGGGCTGTCAGCAGATAGCTAATGAGGGCGATCGCCAAAATTGTGGCACTAATCCCCAGGGCAAGGAGCAAGATATTCATGGGTTGAGTTTGCGTGAACTGCGGCAAAAAGGGCTCAAATTATCCTAACTGATCCGCGCCGGGAGGCTGGCGATCGCCATTTTCGGAAATTCAAGAATCAAAAAATCTACCCCAGGAAAGATTGCTTTTACGCCATTGATTAGAAGCGGATTCCATGTATTTTTGTTAAGTTGGACGGGCATTTACTGCAAAATGTTCATTCTTTTTTTAATTTTTACGCAGCTTCAAGCATCTTTTTTTATGAATTTAGATTTTCTTACCCGAAGTATTTTGGGGAATACCCTCGCCGCCTATGCCATGGCGATCGCCGTGCTGGTGGTGGGCTTTCTCCTGATCAATGGATTCAGGGCGCTCATTCTCAGTTCACTGCGGCGCTGGGCCAAAAAGACCCAAACGACCCTCGATCCGCGCATCACAAAAATTCTCAGTCAATCCCTAGTGCGTCTCCTCTATGTGGGGAACGTTTTTTTGGCGATTGGGAATCTCAACTTGCACCCCATTTTGAACCAAGCGGTGCGGGCTTTAACGGTTATTGCCACGACGGTGATCGGTATTCAGCTCATTTCCCAATTGGCAGAATATGCGATTCGCTCTTACCTCCTGCGTAAAGGCGACATTGAGCTAGAACAAAGTTTTAGTGCGCTGATGCCCATTTTGCGGGCCATACTCTGGGCTATCGGTGCGGTCTTCCTCCTGGATAACCTCGGCTTTGATATCTCTGCCGTGGTCGCCAGTCTGGGGATTGGGGGTTTGGCGATCGCCTTTGCGGCCCAGGGGATTTTAACGGATTTATTCAGTTACTTTTCCATTGTCCTCGACCGTCCCTTTGCCCTGGGAGACTTTATTATCGTGGGCGATTTCATCGGTACCGTGGAATATATCGGCATTAAAACCACGAGGCTCAAGAGTCTCAGCGGCGAAGAAATCGTCATGGCCAACACCGACCTCACGGGCTCCCGCATCCGCAACTTTAAGCACATGAAGCGGCGACGGATTGTCTTTAGCCTCGGTGTGCTTTACGAAACGCCTAAAGAAAAATTAGAAATTATTCCGGCCCTCATCCAGGACATCATTAGCGCCCAAGAACAGGTTAGTTTCGACCGGGCTCACTTTGCCAACTATGGCGATTTTAGTTTGAACTACGAAATTGTCTACTACGTTGAAAGTGGTGACTACGCCCTCTACATGGATACCCAACAAAAAATCAATCTAGCCATCTTTGAGGCGTTCAGTCAGCGGAACATTGAATTCGCTTACCCGACCAATGTGACCTATGTCCAAGGCTTAAATACCAACGCCGAAAAGGCGATCGCCCCAGAAACTGCCACGAACAGTTAATTCTTTGAATTATTGATCACAGTGCTGCCCTCAAGTTTTAAATTTGGGGGGTTTTTCTGACCAGATATCGCCCCCAGCCACAAAATTTCGTCATAATAATCAACTGTTGCGTATTTCCCCAAAAGCGATGACCTTTGCCCCCCTCAGTTGGCCAGAACTCGAAGCCCTCACCGATTTTCAGCTTGACTACGAAAACGGCCCGACCAACGCCCAATCCTGTTTACGGCTCTTTGGTCAGTCAGAAAGCGATATTCGGGTCACTCTCTACCGGGATAACCATGCCTGGTGTCCCTACTGCCAAAAGGTCTGGCTCTGGCTCGAAGAAATGCGCATCCCCTACCGCATCAAGAAAGTAACCATGTTTTGCTACGGCGAAAAAGAAGCCTGGTACAAGCAAAAAGTCCCCTCTGGCATGCTGCCAGCCCTGGAACTCGATAGACGAATGATCACCGAGAGCGACGATATTTTACTCGCCTTAGAACAGGCATTTGGGCCGCTCACTTCTAGTCTGACGGATCCCAGAGTTTTGCCCCTGCGTCGCCTCGAAAGATTACTATTCCGCGCCTGGTGCAATTGGCTCTGTCGACCACCGCTATTTCCCGGACAAGATAAAGAAGGTCGCCGCAAGTTTATCCAGGTGGTGCAACAGGTAGAAGAAGCCTTAGCCGCCACCCCAGGCCCTTACTTCCTCCAAGAATTTAGCGTGGTTGATGTGATTTTCACGCCCTATGTAGAGCGGATGAATGCCAGCCTCTACTACTACAAAGGCTATTCCCTGCGGGAGGAAAATCCTGGATTTGCCGCCTGGTTTGATGCCATGGAAACTCGCCTAACTTACCGGGGTACCCAGAGTGATTTCCATACCCATGTCCATGACCTTCCTCCACAAATGGGCGGCTGCTATGCCAACGGCGAACCCCAAGCTTTAGAGAATCAGCTCAAAGTTGATGAAGGGGATTGGTTTGGGCTGCCGGATGTCGCTTACCCTGAGCCAGCCAACGCCAAACAGGAAGCCCTGTACCGGGTGATTAAACATCGCCGCAATATTGTTAAGGTTAATCCCGCCAATGATCAATTTTTTGACCAAGCGTTGCGTTGTGCCCTAACCGCCATGATCACCGGAGAAGTTTGTGAGCCACCTAAGGATGCCGACAAAGCCTTGCGGTATCTGCGCGATCGCCTGAATGTACCGCGAGATATGTCGATCTATGCGGCAAAACATTTACGAACAGCTTTGGAAAACACCGCGAAACTGGCTGGGGAAAGACAGGGGGAACCGATCCCCGTGCGCCACCGCCGCGACCAAGATCCGGCCAATTTTCGTTAGAGATTGATAATTTCCACAGGGTCGAGGACATCGGCCGGAGTAAAGCCAAAGATTTGACTGTAGAAATAAAATTCGCTGTCGAGGGCTTTTTTGATATTTTCGGCCTGACGGAAACCGTGCTGCTCTCCTTCAAAGGGAACATAAGCAACGGGTAAACCTTTGGTTTTAATCGCTTCTACCATCATTTCCGCTTGGTTGGGGGGGACGACTTTATCCTCTAAGCCCTGGAAGAAAATCACGGGACAGGCGAGTTTTTCGGTGAAATGGATCGGCGATCGCCCGACGTATTTTTCCTTTTCTGCGGGATATTTACCGATGAGGCGGTCGAGGTAGCGGGCCTCAAATTTGTGGGTATCGGTGGCGAGTACCTCCAGGTCAGAAATGCCATAATAGCTGGCCCCGGCCTTAAAGACATCATGGAACGTGAGCGCGGCTAAGGTTGTGTATCCCCCGGCACTGCCCCCGGCGATCGCCAGTTTCTCCCCGTCGGCTAACCCCTTTTCCACAAGATACTTCGCCACGTTGACGCAATCCTGCACATCGACAATGCCCCAATTCCCATCAAGGCGTTGGTGATATTCCCGACCATAGCCCGTGCTGCCGCCGTAGTTCACATCCACAAAGGCAAAACCCCGACTCGTCCAATATTGAATCCGCAGATTTAAGCTCGCTGCAGCCATCGCCGTGGGGCCACCGTGACTTTTCACCAATAGAGGTGGTGCTGTGTCGGTGGGAGCTTGGAAATCTTGGTTTGTTGGGGGGTAATACCAGGCGTGGGCGGTGAGGCCATTTTCTGTGGGAAAGGCGATCGCCTGGGGTTGGGCCAGATAACTGGGATCAATCTGTAACGTGCTGGCTTCCTTGACCCGCACCGTTTCCCCCGTAAACAGATCCAGGGTAAAAATGGCGGTGGGTTGGGTGGCGGCACCGCCGATAAAGGCAATCATTTCCCCCTGCACCTGGAGGTCACTAATGCTGCTGTAGGGGACGGGGATCGGCGTAAGGGCACGGCGGTCGGGGTTGAGGGTCGCCAGCTTCCAAGTGCCGTGGTCGTTGTAAGTGCACACCAGAGTTGTTTCATCGACAAAGCCGAGGATCGATTCCCCAAATACCCAGTGGGGATAGCCAAATTCCGCTTCGGCAGGATAGACCGCTTGGACAGTTCCCTCAACGTAGCGATAGAGGTTCCAATAGCCGCTGCGATCGCCACTGAAATACAACACACCACCGGGCGACCAACGGGGTTCAACGACGGATTCACCATTGCCCCCAGCTACGAGCGTTTTTTCTCCTAGGGTGCCATCCCCTTGAAGCGCCGCGATCCAAAGTTGGCTGTTGTCCCAGGGCATATCGGGGTGATCCCAACTGACCCAGGCGAGGGTTGTGCCATCGGGGGAAAGACGGGGCGAAGTGTAGAAATCATTGCCTTCAACAAGGACTTGAAGGTCGCCGGAATCGAGGGTGATCGCCACCAAATCGTTTTTGGGTTCGTGGCCTGGGACGCTGTGGTCTTCGCTAACACAAATTAAACGGTTGCGGGCTGCATCAAGAATGAAATCAGCATAGCGGCGTTGATTTTCTGGGGTGAGGGCCTGGGGTTCCTGGTTTGACTTTTGGACATAAACGCGGCGATCGCCATCGTTGGAAAAATAAACGGTGCCAGTTTCCGTAATTAGAAAAGCACCACCACCATACTCATGGACACGGCTACGCACATTAAAACCCAGCGGCGTAATATCAACTGTCGTTCCGTCGCTATTGCGTTTTACCAGGGCATTGCGCCCTTTTTCCTGGGGTCTGCCCTCAAGCCAGTAAAGATCTGTGCCAGCCCAGGCCACTGCCCCCAAACCAATGCTGCTCGAAACAATCAGGTCAGAGGTAATCGGCGATCGCCAAGTGCCGTAGGGGGCGGTTTGCGGAGTGGCCATGGTAGAAAAAACCCAAGAAAATTCAAACTGATTATTACTCTACCCCTTGGGAAGCCAGGCCCACAATGGTTATTGGCTCGTACAAATGGAATCGACCACCTCACAGCCGGAGCCAAAATCACTACACACATCGAGGGCTGCTGCCTCGGCGCTCTCAATATCAGCCCCCCAGCCGCTGCCATAGGCCTCTGGCCCCATGGCGATCGCCCCACAGGCATTGCGGAACCAGACTAAGGCTTGGCAATCACCAGACGCAGCAAAAAATTCACAATCTTCCACAGCGGCTTGCTCGGCCTCTGCTTGGGTCGGCACATCAATCACATAGCCATATTCCCCGGTGGCCTCCGAAAAGGCGATCGCCCCAAAAAAGACGCCATCAGTCGGGGCGGTAATAACCGGATCGGGTGTTGTTGGTGTGGGAGTTGTCGGGGTTGCTGGCGTGGTCGGATTAGTGGGGTTAGGATTTGGGTTTTCTCCATTTCCCGGTGGCGTTGTCCCCGGATTTGGATTACTGGGCGTTACCCCTGGTTGGACTTCCCCGGCAATTTGACGTTGTTGCACCACTTGATAAAGTTGGTAGCCACCCAGTCCCAGTAGCCCTAAACCCAGGAGTAATCCCCAGGGAGCGCCGCGTTTTTTGGAACTGTTCTGTTGTAGATCTGCCGCCGAAAAAGAAAGCTCTTCGGCCACGTGATAGGTCGGTGGGGCTTGGTCTCCCCCGGTAATCTCGGTTGGCGGTGTGACCGGCGTACCAGCCGCAGCATTAGCATTGGAACCCGTGCCAACTGGTGCTGTGGCAATGGTAGAGGCAACGATGGTCGGTAAAATTTCTGGCATGACCTCCGTGGCTTGATTGTTGGGCATCGCCGCTGTAAGGGCCGCCCGCATTGCCTTAGCCGTCATAAACCGTTCTTTCGGATTGGGCTTAATGGCAAAATTGAGCACCGCCACCAGGTGTTGATCCGCGATATTTTGACTGGGCCAGGTTAATTCGCCGGTGATGGGGTCATGTTGAAAATCTTGGGGCATCATTCCGGTGAGGAGATAAACCATCGTCAGAGCGAGGGCATACAAGTCACTCGAAAAAACGGGCCGACCGGATGCCTGTTCCGGGGGCATAAATCCAGGGGTACCGATCACGATGGAGCTTTTTGGGGTGGCACCACTGATCATCATTTGGGTGCCCATAATTTCTCGGACTGCACCAAAGTCAATCAGCACAGGTTTTTTGTCCGCTGCGCGCAGAATGATATTTTCTGGCTTGATGTCCCGGTGGATAATTTGTTTGGTTTCGATAAATTCCAAAATATCGAGGGTGTCCACTAAGATTTGCCGGACGGTGGCGGCGGACTGGGGCCCTTCATTTTTTAAAAGTGCTTCTAGGGTTTGACCTTCGATGTACTCCTGGACGAGGTAGAATTTGCCATCTTCCTCAAAATAGGCATAGAGGCTCGGAATTTGGGGATTGCTGCCGAGTTCTTCTAGTAATACGGCTTCCCGTTGGAAACGTTCCTGCACCAGACGATAGATTTCGGATTGATCCTCAATGGGCCGAAGCTGTTTTGCGACCCGGATGGGCTGGGAGGGCATGTAGCTGTCTTTTACGAGGTATGTGACGCCAAATCCTCCACTACCCAACTCACGGAGAATTTGATATCGACCAGAACCGATTGTCTGTTTCGTCATGGCTTCAGGTTATATTTCGCGATGTCAAAGGAGTACTTGGGGCCTTTGATGCTTTCATCATAAACGGAGAATCTCAAAAGTCTGGTTAGAGGTGAGAAATTCCCACTTCAAAAAGGCGATCGCCCTCTACTTACCGTCAAATATCAAGGCCGCCTCTGGGAAAATTTCGTTTCTAAAACCAACGTCCACCATGGAAACGCCACAGGGGAAATAAGATACGCATCAAACTCTGGGACACCACAAAGATCCCCAGCCAAACCGAGCCGTAGTGAATCACAAACCAGGTTAAAGACAGATCTGCCGTTAGGGGTAAGGCGACGCCCGCAAAATTCGGTAAGCCAGCCCACAAAAGCAAAAAGAATATCCCTTCCCAGAGGGCCGCCAGCCATTGTAGAATCGCCGGCCAATCTTGATCCCAACGGTAATTTTGTAAATAGATGTAAAGACAGTCCCAGCCAAGGCCAAAAACGGTGATGTAACCCCAAACCGCCCAATAGACAGCACCAACGGGATTACCCCAGAGTCCCTCTGCAAAGCAGACTGTGAGGAGGGCACCGACCGTACCCATCAAAAGAAGTCGAGTTTGCCAGCGGCCAAGGAGTGTTGGGGTCATGGGGCTTGATTGTTAATCCATTTAAACCATTGGGATAGGGAAGCCAAGGGATGCAAAGGGCGCACCTGGGAAGCATTTTCCTGAGCCAAGGCTTCTACTGATTTTAGGGCACAGTATTGCAACCCCAAAAAGCTATCGACGGCGGCATGGGGGCCACCAAAGGTAATGGCGCCGGCGGCGTACATTCGTCCTGAGCGGTTACGCATTTCCGGCATTTCAAAATCATTGTTCACCTGGAAGCGGCCAAGGGCATTCAGGGTCAGTTGGTAATGGGTCACGAGGTCATTGAGCAGGGGGGTGGATTTGACTTTACCATCGAGACCCGTGGCGTCAATGATGTAGTTGGCGGTGAGGGTGAGTTCCCCTGTGATGCCTTTTTCGCGAATCCGCGTCACCGGACGTCCTTGGGCATCGGGTTCGACGGCTACGACATCCCCAAAAACAATTCGATACCAGCCTTTATCTAAACCCGTTTGGATAATATCGCGCCAGTCATGGCGATCGGCGGTGGTGGTGCCGCCCCAATCGGCCAGGAGGTTAGTGCGTTCCCTGGGGGCAGCGTTTTCTAATTGTTCGCGCAGGGTGCCGCCCCAACAGGCCTTAGGCCAATTAAATGGTTGCAGTTCAAAATGGTTGCTCACGGGTCGCTGGGCCAGGCCAAATTTATTTCCCACGGGTTTTGGCGATCGCATTAGGTGCAAGATCGAAATGTTGGGGTTACGGCGGCGGGCTTCGTAGATGCGCTGGATCACCCTAGAGGCGACAATCCCCCGACCCCGAATCAAGACTGTCCCCCCCTGGCGTTCGAGGGTGCTATAGACGTGGTCATGTTCCTCGTAGGCATTGACGACCGTTTTAAAATCCCCTGTTTTTTCGCGGTAGTCCTGGAGATCTGGCAAAAATTGGATCACCGGATATCCGGTACACAGATGAACATAACGGCCAATGACAAAGGCATGGCGGCCCCGTCCCGCAGAATAGGCGATCGCATAACGACCATCATCGGTTTTCCGGATTGCCCGCACCCGCCCAAAGCGATACATATGGTGCCACCCAATCCGTGCCGCCTCCCGGTCAATAGATTTGAAGACATTGCCAGAACGAGGCGTATAGGTTTCCGTCAAAATCGGTTCCGTGAAGACCTGCCAGAGATGCCGTAGAGCTGCCTGGAAATGTCCCCGCAAAAAATCGCCGTAGGCTTCCCGTAACGCATAGCTCGGCCAACCCCAGAGATTATCCGGACAAGAATCCGAGTTCGACCGTAGCCGCTCGTGGGCAGGAATTTGCGAGTTTAAGCAGAGCCGTTGGTAGCGGCCATAGGGTTTTCCTTCTAGGCCCAAAGCACGAACTTGCTGGGCCTGCACCCCGTAAACCCGTAAAAAATCAACCCAAATATAACTGCCAAGCCCGGCCCCAATGGCCACATAGTCTATCTCTTCGACGGGTAATCCGGTGGCATATAACTGTTGGGGGCTGACATACTGCGCTTGAAACTCTGCGGGGGGAAAGGCTTCTAATGGGGAACTGCTGCTGGGGGGATCCGGCAGTTGTTGGTCTGGCACCTGAATGAAAGAATCGCTGGAGCGGCGCTGGGTCGCAGGTTGGTTGGGGGCGGTGGTGGTAATCGAAATTTCATAGGGGCCAATCCGCACCACATCCCCAGATTTCAAGCTCCTTTGGGTTTGGCGCTGGCCATTCACAAACACGCCATTGCTACTATTTTGATCCCCAATCCACAGTTGATCGGCCTGGAGAGAAATGAGGGCATGGTACCGAGAAACTTGGGAGCTATTGAGGGTTAATTTGGCGACAGGTTGTCCATTGGCGATCGCCGTCGGCATACTGTTAGCATCACGACCAATGGCAATGGGTAACCCCAGAGCTAAGGTTTGCATGTCACTTGTGAGGGGATCTTTCCAGCTTAACCAGACCTGCTGCAATGTTGTCATATCAATGAATTCTGAGGAAAAACAAGAGAAACCCTAGGACTGTGGCCGCACCATCATCACCGTATTTGCAGCGGCTAAGGAAAATCCACACCAGGGACATCCCTGTTTAAGCACCTGCTCATCATATCGAGAAACCTTGCCACAGGACGGATTAGGGCATTTTAAACCGTAGGCCGAGGCCGTATTGAGGACTTGGGGTTGGGGTTGGGGCGGGGCTGCCACCTGAGCTTGGCCTGGTAGGACTAACTGGGATACCTGCAATTGAATGCGACCCAGTTGAATTTGGCTGCCCTGGGATAGATTGGCTGTTCCTTGGGTCAGTTGGAAGCCATCAATGAGCGGAGGATTAGAGGGACGCAGATTCTGAATGAGCGCAGCATCTAAGGCCGCACTAAAAAATAGCTCAACATGGAGAGAAGAAACACTGCGGTCAGCAAAGATAATGTCACACTGGGCTGGGTCTCGGCCAATCCGCAATTTTTGGGCAACTTTTGTGGTTGCAGCTTGGTGGAATGTGTAGTGGTGTAGATGATTTTGTAACGACCACGCTAGGGTTAATTTTTCCATTGTCCTCAAGACTGACTGCGCGTAGCTGTCTAAGTATAGATTGGCTTTGTCTTCTATCAAATTATAATAATCATCCGCTAAAAAGAAGCAGAAACTTTATGGTTTTTAATGGCCAGATGTTAGCTTTATTCATGCCGATTTAGTGATGCTCTTTGTCAAAAATTTAGTTTTTAAATCAATAGTTTTTTGAACAAATCAACTCTTTTCTATGGGAAATTGATCGACATTTAAAGGTGAATCTATTTTTCAACGACTGTCCTCAAGGATTTCTAAAAAGCGAATTATTTTTTTGGAGAAAAGACACTTTTTTTGATCCAGGTCAATGCTGCGGACGTATTTTGTTGGGGTCGATTCCCGATAAAATAGGCTTGAGTGAACTTTACGAAAAGAGCTTGGGAGCTGACTGGTATGCTAGCAATGTGCAAACGGCTAATGGCGATCGCCTTGGTTGTGGGGATTATAAGTTTCGCCTGGGGCAATTTTGACCCACCAAAGGCCTGGGCCGTAGACTACAACAAGCGCACCTTTATTCAAGAAGATTTTTCCCACCAGGACTTGCGGGACAATAGTTACGATCTCTCCAGTCTCCGGGGCTGCGATTTTAGTTATTCAGACCTGCGGGGGGTGCGTTTTTTCTCGGCTAATCTCGAATTCGTCAACTTTGAAGGGGCTGATCTCCGGGGAGCCGTCTTAGATTCTGCCCGCATTGGCCACGCGAACTTTAAAAATGCCAACCTAGAGGGGGCTTTCCTCGCCAGCGTCAAAATTACGCCATCCACAGTTATTGAAGGGGCCGATTTTACTGATGCCCTGATCTTGGCGCGGGAAAATGACAAGCTTTGCGAACTGGCCAGCGGCACCAATCCCACCACAGGCCGTGATACCGCGGCAACCCTATACTGCCCCTAGGTTTTCTGCGCGATCAAGTTTCATCAAAATATTGAATCACTGCCCGTTGACCACCTGAGCGACCCTGGCGAGGTGGTTTTTGTTTGGGGTTTTATTGACTTTCAACGATCAATTCAGGGAAGCTGAAACAAAATATCTTGGGGTTTACCATGGCTGATTCTGGGCGCAATCCGTTGCAATATCTACCGCTTACCGTCGGGATGATCGGGGGCACAATGTTGATGGTTAACCGTTTACTGACTCCCGCCCTCAGTGATTCCCAGGCCCGTTCCGACGTGGTGGGGGTAATTCTCAGTGCTGTTTTGATTTTGACCACCTTGCTGTGGGAACAGATCCAGCCCAAGGCTCCAGAAGCGGTGATTCTAGAAGGAGAAGAGCAGTTTGAATTGGCCGAGGATCTGCCGGACGCTGTCAAAACAGAACTGGCTTGGGCATCCCACCTACTGTTGACCAATACGGTGACAAAATCGGTGGTGGTTTACCGTGATGGCGAGACAATTCTGCGGCGGGGCATTTTTGGGGCGAAAAAAGATTTTAATGTTGGGGCGATCGCCAAGCGAGTCCTCGAAACCCAAAAGGCAGTGTATCTGGTGACCTTAAAAATGTATCCGGGGCGGGTTGAATTTGATTATTTACCAGAAAATACCCAGGGCATTATTTGTCAGCCTCTCGGTGAAACAGGTCTCTTAGTTTTGGGGACAAATATTCCCCGCAGCTATACAAAACAAGATGAAAATTGGGTCGCAGCTCTTGCTGAGAAATTGGCGATCGCCCTTGCGGAAGTTTAGGGATTTTCGGGTGAAGAGTTTCCCATACAAATTGAACCTTAATAGAACAAAACCACCCAGAACCTACTTTCCTCAGAACTTCCGGAACCCTTTAACTAAGACTCTCTGGAGACATTAACTGAATTATCTTGCTGCCCGACTTGACAGTTTATTCAGTTAGGTTGCTCCCTGTTGCTACAGGTGGTTGGAAGTATGGATTTCGCGCTTGAGTGGTTTTGCTTCGTTCGACGAGACAGATATGCAAAGAAACAGCTTGGTTTATCTCCTTAACTAACTTTACTTTACTCAGACAGTGGCTGTTTTATCTGCCAGGGAAGTTAAGTTCTACCTAACTTCAATTCTTAATTTAACAGGGTTTCTTGACCAAAACAATTACTTTCAATGAAAGTTCATTCTTCACTGAGTAAAAACAATTTTTTCTGTGAAGAAAAGTAAATATTTGGCCTCAAGTTTACCCGGTCGATTTTCCAGGCGATCGCCCCCTTACACAAACGGCTATGGTAGCTTGGGAAAAGATTTCTCTTTGGGCCTGTCAATGCTCTACATCCAAGATTTGGTGTACCATCCTGCGGCAACGCCTGAGCCGATTTTGCAGCAGGTGAACCTTAAGTTAGCTCCCCAGGAAATGGGAATGATTGTGGGGCCGAGTGGCTCTGGGAAAACGACGTTACTCGAAATTTTGGCGGGCTTGGCCCAGCAGACCCAGGGGCAGATCCGCTGGCAAGAACAAACCTTAACAAATCTCCATTTGCAACAGTTGGCGGGCCTCGTGTTTCAATTTCCGGAGCGTCACTTTTGCGCCTCGACGATTTTAGAGGAAGTCCGGTTTGGCCATCCAGAATTACGCCTAGAACAAATCCAAGATGCTTTGGCGGAGGTGGGTCTCGAAAATTTGGATCTCAAGGCTTCACCCCATGCCCTGAGTGGCGGCCAGCAACGGCGTTTATCCCTCGCGGTGCAATTAATTCGCCAGCCAAACCTGTTGATGTTGGATGAACCGACGGCGGGCTTGGATTGGTCGATGCGATCGCAGTTGGCAAAATTACTGGCGAAACTCAAACAACATTGGACGTTGCTCATCGTCACCCACGATCCCCACGAATTAGAGGCGATCGCCGACCGTTGTTGGCACATTGATCGGGGTCAAGTTACTGTGACAAAGGAGCCTGGGGCCGCAAATGTTCCTTAGAAACCAACTGTTCTAAGTGCCAATTGGCGGCGATTTTTGCCAGAGCCGACGCGTCTAAAAGGTTTTCCAAGTGGGGCATGATTCCAAGCACAGGCAACTGGGTGAACTGTTGCACCATGGTCGGTGGCGTCAAAGCCTCAATTTGTCCCATGGCTTCGGGGGTACCGCAACTGAGGATAATTCCCTTGAGATTGACCTTCCGTTCCCGTGCCAAACTCACCTGGGCGATCGCCTGACCAATGGAACCCAATTTCACCGGCACCACCAACAGCGTCGGCAACTTCCACTGCCCTGCTAAATCTGCCACCGTCAACTCGTCAGTTACAGGCGATCCCAAGCTCCCCAGGGACTCAGCAATGACAAAATCTTGAGCATTCCTCAAATCCTGGAGCTCCTGCCAGACGATCCCCAGATCAATGGCTTTTCCCTCTAGGCGGGCAGCCACCGGGGGCGCAACCGGGGTTTCATACTCCAAAGGCACCTTGAGAACTGTTCCCCCATCACAGAATTTTTCGTACCATTGGCGATCGCCGATCCCTGTCTGGAGTAGTTTGATTACCCCTAGCCGAGAAAAAGGAAGAAAATGACGCCAATAGGCAATCAGGGCCGAGCTGACCACTGTTTTCCCCACTTCCGTGTCTGTTCCCGCGATTAACAAGCAATTTTGCAGCATAGAAAAATTTCAAATTGAATTTAAAGGTTTATTGAGTACAATAGACCCTGAAGATCAGCACCTTCCTTAACAATTTTTTTATTTTCTATTAACCCTAATCCTTTCCAGTGGCGATGATTGCCCCCAATGGTTTTACCGTATCTATCCAGTCTAAAAAATGGGGCTAAGTAATTGTACTTTAGTAACACATATCACCGAAACGACCAAAAGGAGGATTATGGTGTCTGCACTGATCCCTTGGATGTCCTTTATCAAACCGAAAGAGAGGTTTATTCTGCTGTGAGCCACTCCGCCACCCTCGCCTTACAATCTGTTCTGCAAACCCCCACCGATAGCAACCGTCTCCGGATTTTTTCGGGATCGGCGAATTTGCCCCTAGCCAACGAAGTGGCCCGTTATCTGGGCATGGATCTTGGCCCCATGATCCGGAAGCAGTTTGCCGACGGTGAAATGTACATCCAGGTGCAAGAGTCGATCCGGGGTTGCGATGTTTACCTCATTCAACCCTCCTGCCGTCCGGTCAACGATCACCTGATGGAACTGTTGATCATGATCGATGCCTGTCGTCGGGCTTCGGCACGCCAAATCACAGCGGTGATCCCCTACTATGGCTATGCTCGCGCTGACCGCAAAACCGCTGGTCGCGAATCCATTACAGCGAAACTGGTGGCTAACTTGATTACCCAGGCAGGGGCCGGTCGGGTGCTGGCAATGGATCTCCATTCGGCGCAAATCCAAGGGTATTTTGACATTCCCTGTGACCATGTCTACGGTTCCCCGGTGATCATTGACTATCTCAAAAGCAAAAATTTAGAGGATATTGTGGTGGTCTCTCCCGATGTGGGCGGGGTGGCGCGGGCGCGGGCCTTTGCGAAAAAGTTAGATGATGCGCCCCTGGCCATTATTGACAAACGTCGCCAGGCCCACAATGTCGCCGAAGTGATGAACGTCATTGGGGAAGTCAAAGGAAAAACCGCGATTCTCGTCGATGACATGATCGACACCGCTGGGACGCTCCAGGAAGGGGCCAGACTATTGAAGAAGGAAGGGGCCAAGGAAGTGTACGCTTGTGCGACCCATCCAGTCTTTTCTGGGCCTGCGGTGGAACGGCTCTCTAGTGGCCTGTTTGAGGAAGTTATCGTAACCAATACGATTCCGGTGCCTGCCGATAAGCAATTTGAAGAACTGACGGTGCTGACGGTGGCCAATCTCCTCGGTGAAACCATTTGGCGCATTCACGAAGAAAGTTCTGTGAGCAGTATGTTTCGGTAAATTTTGGCTTGGCTAGAACAATTAATTGATTTTGGGGAGGGAAAGATCATTTGTCCCTCTTTTTTTTAGGCAATTTTCAGCCAAAGGCGATCGCCCCCGGTGATCCAAAAGAATCTTCTACAATGGGGAGCGGCCGTTATTCTCAAATTGTGTTTAGAAAGTTTTATGGTAGTTGAGCAAATCCTGGATCTCGCCAAACAAAAGGGTATCGAAGCGGAGGTGTACTACCGCAGTAGCCGTGATACTCCCATCGATTTTGAGAATAATCGCCTCAAGTCCCTCGAAACCAAAGCGAGCCAGGGGGTTGCCCTGCGGGTGGTCGTCGATGGGAAATTGGGCTTTGCCAGTGCCACGGATTTAACGCGCCTCGAAGATGTCGTTGATGCGGCGATCGCCACGGCAGAAATCGGTGATCCCGTGGATTTTGAGTTTGCCAAGGATTTTCAAGGGGTTGTCCCCGAAAGCGATTATGTGCTGCCAGAAACCGCAAAACTGGTAAAAATTGGCGAAACCCTCATCGAAAAAGTACGGGCTTACAACGACGATATTCTCGTCAGTGCGGGGTTCCATATCCGCTCCGGTCAGACCAAACTGGCCACTACCAGCGGCGTCTACGGCGAGCGCAACAGCAAAATTGTTAGTGCCAGCCTGGGGGGAAATCTTGTCCAGGGGGAAGATTTCCTCAATGCCTACGGTTACGATGTCGCCAAGGATGGGGAACCGGATTATGACAAAATCCTCGCTACCCTCATCGAAAAATATACCAATGCCGAAAAAGCGGCCCAAATTTCCAGCGGCCAATACCCGGTGCTGTTTACCCCCAGGGCGGCCCTCAGCGCCATCGGCGGCCTGTTTGATACGATTCTCTCCGGTCAAGTGGTCGTGCAAAAAGCCTCACCCCTCGCCGGAAAAATTGGCGAACAACTCTTTGGCGATCGCCTAAGTATTTACGAAGATCCCACCATTGGCGTTTCTGCCTGTCCCTTTGACGACGAAGGCACCCCCACCCAGAAAAAAACCTTTATCGAAAACGGCATTGTCCAGCAATTCTATTGGGATCGCCAGTGGGCCGCCCGGGGCAACGCCGAGGCCCAGGGGAACGGTTTCCGGGGCGGTCTTTCTCGTCCCAGTCCCGACATGGTGAATTTCTGCATGGGGGCCGGGAAAACCCCGTTAACGGAGCTGATCAAGGGCATGAAGGAAGGCGTGATCGTTGATCAAGTGTTAGGAGCGGGTCAATCTAATCAGCTAGCTGGAGAATTTTCCGTGAACCTTGACCTCGGTTACAAAGTCGAAAACGGCGAAATTGTTGGTCGCCTGAAAAATACCATGGTGGCGGGCAGCATCTTTGAAGCCTTTGCAGATTTAGTTGATTTTAGTGACACCTGCGAATGGGTTGGTGGTAGTGCTTATATGCCAGCGATTCTGTTCGGCAAGTTGGGGGTTGCGTCCAGGGCGGTGTGACATCCTCCCGACGCTCACCCGAAGCGGGTAGAGCGCGGGCTTCCCAAGATCGCTCTTGAGATTTCCTGCTTCATCGGGGTTCCTAGGCAACCTTCCTCCACAGGCAGTATCACCGTCTGTCCAACGGCTACACTTCGACATTGCTCAGTGCTAGCAAGACCTCGTTGTTCTACCACTTGAGCGGCAGCAACATCTCGGTCAGTTACATATCCACATTCATCGCAATGATGTACTCGTTCGCTCAGTTCTTTCTTGCCAGTGTGCGCTCCACATTGAGGGCAAGTTTGACTTGTCCCATTGGGGTCAACCTTCGCAAAATAGACTCCACGCTTCCAAGCAACCCACTTGAGAATTTCCAAGAAACTCCCCCAAGCAGCATCCAAACAATACTTTGCCAACATACCGCGACTGGTCATTTTGAGGTTCAAATCCTCAGCAAAAATCATGCCAACACCATCGCAAAGTTTGTGAGCCGTCAGAAAGTGGAACTCGCGGCGAACGTTGTGAATGTGTTCATGCAGTTTGCGAATCTTGGCTTGAATCTTGCGGTAATTAGCAGAACCCTTTTTCTTGTTTCTCAATTTGCGTTGCAGCCATCGAAGCTTGCTTTGCAAATCCACGAAAAAGCGAGGGCGCTCCACCAACTCACCCGTCGATACAGTCAAGAATTTCTCCAGTCCCAAGTCAATGCCAATGGGTTCGCCATGGGGCGTGACATCAGGAATAGAAACATCGGCTTGCAGAATCAGTTGAGCATACCAACCCGATGCCTTGAACAGGATCCGCACCTGTTTAACCTCAAATCCTTCTGGAATCGGTCGATGCAGCTTGATGGGCATGGCTCCAATTTTCGGCAGCTTTATTTCAAATCCGTTGACTGGATTCGATTTGAACTGCGGAAATACAAACGAGCGGTACTGACCGAGCTTTTTGAAACGAGGGAATCCAAACCCTCTCTCTTGCATAAACTTGAACGACTTATCCAGCCGCTTCAAAGCATCTTGCAAGACTTGAGAATGAACTGCCTTCAGTTCTGGGATAACCCCTTTTGCCTTGGTCAGCGCGTTTTGCTGTTTGTAGTAGTCGGGATATGGCGCGTCAGCAAGGATGATGTATTCCTGTCTGATACTGCAAGCATTGACCGGACATTTACGCGAATTTATCCAGTCCTTGCGCTCTGCTAAAGCGTAGTTATACACGCGACGGCATTGCTCCAACCAATCAAGCATCTGTGCTTCTTGGTCAACTTCTGGATAGATTCGGTAGCTGTAGGTCAAATTCAACATAGCTACATTCTAACAGATTTGCACTTCCTGTTAGAATCGATAAATAGTGTGTCGATTTTTGGGGTATCGAACTCCTCATTAGTTAAAATTGCCATACTTGCCCCTGCATTGTGAGCGATGATGCCTGTGAAATCTTTGATCCGATTGCTGAGTCTCTGTTGTGTGTGTGTCCTCTGCCTGGCGGGTTGTGTGGACTATGATGTGGAGATCGCCTTCGACCACCAGCACCATGGCGAAATTCACCAGCATCTCCAGTTGGGGGATGAGTTTACGAACTTTAATCAGCAAGAAGCAAAGCACTGGCTCAAAAGTGTGGAAAAACGCGCTAGGGGGCTCCATGGTTCTGCCCAGCGGCTCTCGACCCAGGAGTTGGATGTACGAATTCCCTTCCACAATGGGGCAGATTTAGTAGAAAAGTTCAATGACTTTTTTAACCCGGAAGGACAAAATCTCCAGGCCACGGATCTCGATTTGGTACAACTCAAATCGGCGATCGCCCTTGAACAAAAAAACTGGCTTTTGTTTGAACGTAACCGAGCCACCCTGGATGTGGATTTGCGGGCCTTAGGCGTTTTGTCCCAGCGGGGCAGTTTGATCCTCAGTCCCGGTTCCCTCCTGGATTTAGACGTCAGCCTAAAAACGCCTTTGGGAGCACGGGTGATTAATCGCAACACGACGGCGGCGCCCGTCACCCGCAAGGAAGGCGATCGCCTAATTTGGACATTACAACCGGGGCAGCTCAATCATCTGGAAGTGGCCTTTTGGGTGCCCAGTTGGGTAGGCCTTGGCTCCGGGGGCCTAGTGGCGTTGTTATTTCTGGGTTATTACCTAAAATATCGCCGTTTGCCGGTGTAGTTGCGGATCTATCGCTATTGTTAAAATCAATTGCCCTCATCTTTTGCGTCCTATGGTTGCCACCCAAGCCGAACCCTTAATTGAATTGCGGGGAATTTCCAAGGCCTTCGGGTCAAATGTCATTCTCGATGATGTTGACTTGAGCATTTATCGGGGAGAAGCCCTCGTGATTATTGGCCCCTCTGGTACGGGGAAATCCACCATCCTGCGAATTATTGCGGGACTACTGGCAGCAGATGCAGGGGAAATTTATATCAATGGCATCAAACGCCGGGGACTGATCGAGGATGGCAACGATCCCATTGGGATCAGCATGGTCTTCCAGCAGGCGGCCCTCTTCGACTCCCTCACCGTGGCGGAAAATGTCGGTTTTTTGCTCTATCAACATTCAAACCTGTCTGCGAGAACCATTCGCGAATTGGTAGAAGAACGGTTGGATATGGTGGGGTTGTCAGGGGTCGGCGATCGCTACCCATCCCAACTCTCTGGGGGGATGCGCAAACGAGTTAGCTTTGCCCGGGCAATCATGGCCAACCCTGATAATCCCAAGGACAATCCCGAAATTATTTTGTACGATGAACCCACCGCTGGCCTTGATCCCATTGCCTCAACGGTGATTGAAGATCTCGTGCGCCATCTCCAACAAATGCAAGGGGTTTGTGGTACCTACGTGATGGTCAGCCACCAGGACAGCACGATTCGTCGCACCGCTGACCGAGTTATTTTTCTCTATGGCGGTAAGATCCAATGGACGGGGACAGTGGCAGAAATTGACCAGACCGATAATCCCCTTGTGCGCCAGTTTTTTGACGCGGCGGTGGAAGGCCCGATTAAAGTTATCGGCTAAAATTCATCCTCCCCCATACAATAAAACGTAAATTTATTCCCCCTACTGACGAATCCAATGCGATCGCGTACCCTCAAAGAAGGCTCCCTCGGTTTATTTATTTTCGCTGGACTCTCCCTGCTCGGCGTCGTGCTCATCTGGCTGACAGGGGCAACCCTGGGGAAACGCACCTATTCGATTAATGTCCGCTTTGACAATGCCAATGCGATGCAAGAGGGGGCGATCGTCCGCTACCGGGGTCTGGAGGTGGGGCGCATCATTGACGTACAACCTTCTAGCAATGGCGTTGAGATCCAAATTCAAATCCAAACCCCCGATCTGATCATGCCGCGAGAGGTCGTGGTCGAGGCAAACCAAGGGGGACTTATCGGAGAAACCTCCCTCGAAATTATTCCCCAAACAGAATTAACCCAAGCAGAAATGGCCCAGAGTCCCTTCGCAGCGGACTGCCCGGAAAAAGGAGCAATTCTCTGTGATGGTACAACCCTAGAGGGGGTGATCGGGGTGAGCTTCGAGCAGGTGCTCCGCAATACCACCAAATTTAGTGAACTGTATGGTGATCCAGAGTTCTTTGAAATTGTACGTACCTTGGCGGACAATTCCAGTGATGCGGCGGCCCAGGTGGCGATCCTCACCGAAGAATTAGCGCTGTTATCTCAGGAAGTGCGGGGAGAAGTGGATAATTTTGCCGAGAATGCCCAAGCCATCAGTGATGCGGCAGTGACTAGTTCCAATCAACTCAACCGCACCCTTGAACAGGTGAATACGCTAACAGGGAATTTTAATAGCCTTGTGGTCGAAAATCGCCAGGCTCTGGTGGGTACCCTCAATAGCATTGGGCGCACCAGTGATCAAATGCAGCGCACTTTGGCTTCCTTTGATACGACCCTCGATACGGTCAATCAAAATCTCAGTGCAGCGAATACCGAGGAAATTTTGGAAAATCTCACGGTGCTAACGGCCAACGCGGCAACGGCTTCGGAAAATCTCAAGGATGTCTCAACGGCCCTGAACGATCCAACCAATGTGTTGATGTTGCAAAAAACCCTTGATGCAGCCCGGGTCACCTTTGAAAATACCCAAAAAATCACCTCAGACCTGGATGAGCTAACCGGAGATCCGCAGTTTCGGAAAAATCTGATTGATTTGGTGAATGGTCTCAGTCAGTTGGTTTCCTCGACGGATCAACTGCAACAACAGATTCAGGTGGCTAATCGCATCGAGCAACAGCGCCCCATTTATAACCAGCAACGACAAATCTCGTTACGCTCCAAGTCCCAAAACCCAGACCAAGGTCAGTCCAGAAATTAACCAGACAGAAATCGGCTGGAGACTTTCGGCAAAGACAAGAACCATTTTCAGAGATTGGATAATTTTTTTCTCAAAAACTCTTGGCGATCACCAAATGAGTATGCTATATTCGTTCAAGTCAAAACGAGCGGATGTGGTGGAATTGGTAGACACGCACGCTTGAGGGGCGTGTGGAGCGATCCTTGCGAGTTCGAGTCTCGCCATCCGCATACCATAAAAAACAGAAAGCCTTCCCAAACCTCAGGGGGAGGTTTTTTTGTGTTTAAAGTTAGCCTGAAGGATCAGCAGCAGCAAGGTGTTGCTGGAGAAATTCGCACAGGAGTTTTACCTTGGTGGAAAGATGGCGATTGATCGGATAGAGGGCATAGGTACTGAGGGTGCGGTGATTGTATTCAGGCAAGACCACCGTGAGTTGTTCTGTCCAGGGGGCTGCATCGAGAATAAATTGGGGTAACTGGGCAATGCCTAAGCCCGCCGCCGCGGCGATCGCCAATGCTTCACCATTGTTCGCACAAAAAGAGCCGGACACGTTAACAGAAACTTCCCCTTGGGGGCCGACCAAATGCCAGGTATTGCCCGTGGGGCCGTAGCGCAAACAGTTGTGATGAACTAAATCCCTAGGACTTTGGGGGATACCATGGCGTTCTAGGTAGCTGGGGGCCGCACAGAGGCTTAGTTTTGTCTCACAGAGGGGATGACTAATGAGACTGGCCGATTCGACGGGTTCAGCGATCCGAATCACGAGGTCATAGCCTTCGGCGATCGCCTCCACAAACCGATCCTCTAGGGTGAGTTGGATTTGCACCTGGGGATATTGGGCCATAAATTTTGCCACGAGGGGGGCCACCTGCATCCGGCCAAAGGTCATCGGCGCATTTACCCGTAACAAGCCTTTGGGTTCCCCGTGTAGTTGCGAAGCTGATAGCTCTGCCTCCTCTAGATCCGCCAAAATCTGGACGCATTTTTCATAGAAGGCGAGGCCCGTGGGGGTCGGTGTCACCTTGCGGGTACTGCGGTGGAGGAGTTGAACTTGGAGGTGATTTTCGAGGGCAATCACTAGCTTATTCACCGCCGATCGCCCGACATTCATCTGTCGTGCCGCCGCCGCAAATCCTCCCGCTTCCACCACCTGGGTAAAGGCATACAAACTGGCTAACTTATCCATGGCCTATTGTTTCTTTTTAAGATACATTCTGTATATAAAATAGCTTATTGTCTTTTATTTGGCGGCAATCTACAATAGAAGCAATCACCTAAACCCGCTAAAAAACGCCTCGGAGGTTTTTATGATTCAACTCCGTCCCTCTGCTGAAAGGGGTCGTGGCAAACTAGATTGGCTAGAGAGCTACTTTAGTTTTTCGTTTTCCCAGTACTACGATCCGGCCCACATGAATTTTTCTAACCTGCGGGTGATCAATGAAGATTACATCGCCCCAGGCAAAGGATTCGCCACCCATGGCCACCGCGATATGGAAATCGTCACCTATGTCCTCGAAGGGGAACTGGCCCACAAAGATAACATTGGCAATGGTTCGATTATTCGTCCTGGGGATGTGCAACGCATGAGCGCGGGCACTGGCATTTTGCACAGCGAATTTAATCCTTCGTCAGAACAGCCTGTGCATTTATTGCAGATTTGGATTACCCCCGATCAACTAAATGTAGAACCCAGCTACGAGCAAACCTACTTCGCCCCGGAAGAAAAAGAAAATCAATTGCGAATTGTTGCTTCCCCCGATGGGCGCGATCGCTCCGTAAAAATTCACCAGAATGCCTCGATTTATGCGGCACTGTTGTCTTCTGGAGCCAAGGTCACCCATCCATTGGCAGAGGGCCGTCATGCTTGGCTACAAATTGTCAAAGGAAGCCTCACGGTGAATGGCGTTACGATGGAAGCGGGCGATGGGGCTGGCATCAGTGGCGAAACAGAACTGATTTTTGCAGGTCAAGGGGCCGAAACGGAATTTTTATTGTTTGATTTGCCCTAGGTCAGCCGAGTTTGTTGCCCAAAGTTTATAGAGGAAAAATGAATATGGCTAAACCAACGATTGCGGCGAAAAAGCCCATGACGCTGGAACTTGAGGCCGGCGATTATTTCTGGTGTGCCTGCGGTAAATCTGCGGATCAACCCTTTTGCGATGGCAGTCACAAGGGTACAGAATTTAAGCCCCAAAAGTTCACCCTAGAAGAGAAGAAAAAAGTGACGCTGTGTCTTTGTAAACACACCCAAGATGCGCCGTTTTGTGATGGCAGTCATGCCAAGCTATAGGATGATTCGCGAACGGTGACGCAGCCAGGAATCATCGGTTTGATGGGGGGCATCGCGACGGGAAAAAGTATAGCAAGACTTACTTGACCCAACGCGATCAGCTCTCCATTTTTGATGCCGATATTTATGTCCGTAAGGCGATCGCCAAGAATCGCCAAAATGAAAAACAATCAGCATATCGGTTTTTTCTTGGATGAATTGCTGGAACAGGCAGCGGTGCTCATTGGTAAGCAACTGCGACTTGAGTTAAATGATCTGCAAGCTATCTGTGATTATGGTATTTGCCTCTTGGCCGCTATTCTGTAGCCAAAGTCTGCGGTAATATTCTGGTAGATTTGGGTTGTGATGCTGCAGGTGCGGTGTAACTCCTAGTTAGCAACCACCAGGACAACAAACGGAGAATAAAATGATGGCATGGCTCACGTCAATTCCTGCAATACTCGGAGCATTGGCCTGGATTCCGCACCTAATTTCGGTGATTATCAAGATACTAGAAAAGCCACGTCTTGAAGTTCTATCAGATAACTGGGCAGAAATTGGGTTCACTGAACTAGGCCCAATCTTCAATCCCAAATTAGCATTCTACGCAAAGAATAGTTCCGTGCTAATTACACGAATCACTTCAAGAGTCACGCATGAATCAGGCCGCGAGACTTTGTTCGAATGGCAGTTCATAGTCGATAGAGATGGCACTGATGACGCGATAGGCTTGAATGTAACGAGGGATGAAATGACGGTTGCACTGATTCGAATGCAATCACCTGACTTAATTGAAAAAGCCGAAAAGGTAAATCGTGCATATCAGGAACATTTAAACCACCAAACGAGGACTGGTCAAATGAATCTTGATGATTTCCTTAAGGCTAAGACAACAATTGATCGCATAGATTTCAGGAAAAACAATCCTCTATTCGAGGCGGGAAAGTATACAGTAGTGTTTGAGGTAGAAACGCGTCATGCAGCAATAATTGAATCGGAGCTCGTTGAGTTCGAGGTTTCCCAGGACCAGGTCAATAACCTCGCAAAAAACAAGGATAATTTTGAATTGCTGGAAAAAACCGGCATACTGAAAGAAAAATATGATAAGTCGCAGGGATGGCCCCAGTGGTCTTGGGAAAAAGTTAAGATCAAAAAGGCTGCTAACAATGCGGTAAACCAGACGCGCTGACTCACGCTGGTTACCTTTGACTTTATAGTCCTGACAGAAAATGAAAATATCTGAAATATTCAAGGACGAACCCCAACAATGGGGATTGCGGGGTGATCCATATCTTTGGCATGAATTGAAGGAAAGACTGGATAACGTTGATATGCCAGACACACCCGAACAACTCAAAAGCATCCTTAAGAAGGAATACGAAGTAGCGACAGGTCACCCCATCAATCATAGAGAACATTTCACCGTCGAAAGATTTATGCATGGCGGCATGTCTAGCGGCGGGATAAGCCCTGAATTTTGGCATGACTGCGGGATTCCACTGTTAGTGAAACGTCATGTCGCACCATAAAGTGACAAAACCAAGAATCATCGGTCTGACAGGGGGAATAGCAACGGGAAAAAGTACCGTAACGACTTACCTGGCCCAACGTTACCAACTCCCCATTCTTGATGCCGATGTTTATGCCCGTGAGGCGATCGCCCCGCCCTCGGCAATATTGACGCAAATTTTTACCCGCTACGGGGCGGGAGTACAAAACGCCGATGGTTCCCTCAATCGCCAAGCTTTAGGGGACATTGTTTTTAACGATCCCGACGAAAAACTGTGGCTCGAAGCCCAGATTCATCCCTACGTGCGCCAGCGATTCCGTGAAGCCTTAGCAACCATTCAGGAGACACAGGCCACGGTGATTTGCGCGATCCCACTGCTGTTTGAGGCGCAGTTAACGGATTTTGTTACGGAAATTTGGGTGGTTGCCTGTACTTCTGAGCAGCAGTTGGCGAGGCTCCAGCAGCGTAACCAGTTAAGCATTGCCCAGGCCCAAGCGCGGATCGCCAGCCAGATGCCCCTCGCCGAAAAAATCCAGCGGGCTGATGTGGTGCTTGATAATTCTTTGGATCTTGCAACACTCCATCACCAAGTTGATCGAGCCCTTAAAAGAGGTTGCTAGAATGAGCGGTGAAATCATCATTTTAAGGTAGCTGCGATGACCATTTGGGTAAATGAACAAATTGATCCGACGGGCATTCTTCAAGCTTGTATCGCTTGTCAAAATGAAGAAGCCGCGAAGGATTGCCATGAGCAATGGAAACAAAAACTCGCCACGGATAAAACCACCATCGGCTGGGAAGCAAAGATCCGCACCGTTGATTCTTGGGATGATGTGCCCGTCAATGCCCTGAAGCTCAGTTTTTAAAATGTATTTCAAAGGCGATCGCCTTTGAATTTTCCGTGACAAATTTTTCGTTGTAACCCGCCCCGAAAAGCCATGAGCCCAAAACGACGGATGCGCTGGAGTTGGTGGAAGGACGCACCGCGCAATGTCAGTGAAAATGAATATGCCAAATTTGAATTCCTCGTGCTGGGGGCGATCGCCAGTGGTGGTTTAGCGGTGATCTCTTTGTTGATGGGGCTAACGGGCCAAGCTCTCAAAACATCCCAGGAACTTGCCCAGGTGGAGTCGCTTTCGGTACAGGCCGCCAGTGAAGCAACGACGAATCGCGATCTCATTAAGCTCGAAGGCTATCTTGTGGCGGACAATCCCCCAACGCTGCCCGATGATCCCGCCCTACAGATCATTCAGGGCAAAATTGAACTGGTCGCCCGCAATGGCCCCAGCACTGCCGAAGACACAATTCAAAAGGTGCTGTTTACTTGGGAAGCCGCCGTTGAGCAGGTTTTTTTGAGTGATGGGGAGACCAGCATTCCCTTGGCGATCGCCCTGGAGCAATTTCCCCTCCCGGCGGCGCAACCAGAGCCTGACCAGCGTCCCAAGATCGAACGCACCGGAGAATCGGCCCGCTTAAGTAAACCCAAAGCCATTACCTATGCCGATCAAACCTTCCCTCTCACCGCCGCAGATTGGGGCAGACTTGATTACATTACGACGGATTTAGATCGTCGCGTCCTGCCCCACGGCCAAACAGTCACGGTGGTGGCGGCCCTGCGGGATCAACAATTGGTTGATCCACTGGGAGGTCGCTTAAAAATTGCCCTCGGCACCGAAGCAGACATTCGCCGCACTGGGGAACGCTTTGGTCGGCTGCTGACAGTGATTTGGCTGCCCTTGGCGATCGCCAGTTACCTCTGTGGCAAAAAAGCAGCCCAGCTCAACCGAGACTTTCTCGAACGCTCCCAGCAATAACCCAAGCCATCGGTCAATCCTGAGAAAGTACGCTAAGTTGAATAGGAGCTGTTGTTTATCTTTCCCGACACATGGCAAACCAGAGCCCCCCGAATTTGGCGATCGCCTATGTCCATTTCTATGTAGACGATCTGGATTATTGGCAGACCTGGTTTCAAACAAAATTTCAACTCAACATCACCGCCCCCCAAGCAACATTTTCGTTTTTACCTCAAAACACCATCCAACTCAGTCGCCCAGAGTTAACCCTGATGCTCTCGGCGCCCCAAACCCCTGCCGATACCGTCGCCCAGTATTTAACCCATCATCCCTGTGGTGTTGCGGATGTTGCCTTTTATATTGACCAAAAAGCTTTTTTTCAGCCAAAAAATACCGATCAATCTGTTACTTTACTACGCAATAATGTCGGGTTTCAACACACCCTTATTTATCGAGATACAGTTCCTAGAACGAATACCCAAATCGATCATTTAGTGCTCAATGTACCAGTAGGAAAACTCCAAGAAACGGTGCAATGGTACGAAGATAAGTTTGGGTTTAACCGTCAGCAAACTTTTACGATCAAAACCAATTATTCCGGTCTCGCTTCCCAGGTTCTTTCCCATCCCAGCGGAATTCAACTACCCATTAATCAACCGGGAGACTGCTGTGAAAATCCGGAAACGGCACAGCGTTCCCAAATCCAAGAATTTATCGAGTTTAATCGTGGTGCTGGGATTCAACATATTGCCCTGAAATACAAAAACTTACCGGAGCAAATCGGGCACTTTCGCCGGACAAATATGGCATTTCTCGACGTTCCGGCCACCTATTACAAGAATCTCTGTGATCGCTATCCCCACCTAGAAACATTACCCCATTGGCCCCAAATTCAACAGGAAAAAATCCTCGTGGATGTGGTGCGATCGCCCAAGGAAATGCTCCTACAAATTTTCACCCAGCCTATTTTTAAAGAGCCGACATTTTTCTGGGAATTTATCGAACGCAAACAACAGGCCCAGGGCTTTGGCGAAGGGAATTTTCAAGCGTTATTTGAAGCCATTGAACAGGCCCAACGGCAACGGCTGGTTTCCCCCCGCCCCTAAATGTCCGGCAAATAGAACTAAGCCGCTTCGGGATGTTCGATAATGCCGCCCCCCAGCACCCGATCGCCGTCATAGAGCACAGCCGCTTGGCCAGGGGTAATGCCAAATTGGGGTTCTTCGAAAACGAGTCTAAGGCGATCGCCTTCTAGCGGAATCACTGTCACAGGCACCGCACCACTGCGATAACGCACCTGCACCTCTGCGCGGATGGGGCTTGTAATGCCTGGGAGCGCCAACCAATTCATGCGCTGTACCGTACATTCAGACCGACCAGCGCGATCGCGGGTACTCACCACCACCCGATTCATCACATTATCTAGCTTCACCACATAGAGGGGTTCCGGGGCGGCAATGCCCAAGCCCTTTCGTTGGCCGATGGTGTAATGATGGATGCCTGTATGGTGCCCCAGCACTTTCCCGTCGAGATCGACGATTTCTCCTTCCCGCTGTTCGATGTATTTATCTAAAAAGGTTTTCATCGAACCATGGGCTTCAATGAGGCAGAGGTCTTGGCTTTCTGGTTTTTTCGCCGTCGAAAGCTGCATTTCCGCTGCAATTTGCCGGGTTTCGCCCTTGGTCATTTCCCCCAAAGGAAACAGCGTCCCCGCCAGCATTTCCTGGGTGAGATCATAGAGAAAATAGGATTGATCCTTATGGCGATCCACCGCCCGCAACAGTTCATAGCGTCCGGTTTGGTCGTTGTAACGAATTCTGGCATAGTGGCCCGTCGCAATCTGATCAATGCCCAGCTCTGCCTTGGCCCATTGCAACATTGGCCCAAATTTCACCATCCGATTGCACTGTGAGCAGGGTAAAGGTGTCACTCCCGCTTCATACCCAGACACAACATAATCAACAATGTATTTCTGAAACAAATCACGGCTATCCACGATGTGGTGGGGAATGCCCAATTGCTCACAAATATCTGCCGCATCGACCATCCCCTCCGAGCAACATTGACCTTTGCCTTTCATCAGCCAGAGGGTCACCCCTTCGACGGTATAGCCCTGGCGATGGAGAATCCCTGCGGTGACGGAACTGTCTACGCCCCCTGATAACCCAACTGCAACTTTACCCATGGCCTTATCTGATCTCAATATCTTTTTTGGTGAATTGCCTACAACTAGATAAATGCACTGCCTGATGTACCTAGCGATTTACCATTGTACTGGTATCCCCTCGCTGCTGGGCTGTGTCGCTCCCTAAGGATGTGCTGAACTTGTTGATCACTTAGGGGATGACTTCCGTGGTGACTGGTTTTTGGGCTGACCCTGTCACAACCAATTGATTTTGTTTGAATTTACCCACGGCGCGATCGCCATTGAGTTTGACCCGGGGGTTAGTCTGTTCATAAACCACATTGCCCACGGCCACCACTTCTTCGGCGGTGAGATTCCAATCCACTTGGTTGGCCTTGAGGGAGGTGGGGGGATCTTCGCTCGTTCCCCTGACCGCACCGCTCAATTGTGCCTGTTGGGTCTTGAGATTGTAGCGTCCTTGGTTGCCTCGAAATTGGACTCGTTCGGCGGTTTGGGTGAGTTGTACAGAATCTTGGCCTGTAATGATACCCGCTTGGATATCCCAGGTGGCGGCTCCGCTGGCAAACTGAATCTCTGGGTCAAGGCTATTTAACAAGACATTGCCACTGACAATAATTTTCTGGGCTTTGAGTTGGGCTTCACCTTGATCTGCCCGGAGGCGATCGGTGATCGTTTCTGCGGTGTAACGCTGGACAGTGAGGCCCTCGGCGGCGGTAATTTTATCTTCAGCCACGAGCCAATTGAGCTTGCTGCCTTGGAGTTGCAAGGGGGGCTCCACAATGACCACTTCGACGGTATCGGCGAGTTCTAAATCCTGGCGGTCGATGAAATATTTGCCCTGTTTGGCGCTGAGTGTGCCGTTGGGATATTTGGCTTGGAGACCCGTGGTGATCTGGAGGATGAAATTGGCGGGTTCCCACTCGGCTTTCTCGGTTTCAAAGACGGCCCCCTGACGATTATCTGTGACTAAAACCCCTGATTCGAGGATAATGCGATCGCCATCGTTAATCACCTGGCCCTTGTTCGCTTGGAGACTGAGGATCACTTCCCCATCTTGGTAGAGGTTCCCCACGAGCTTGGTGAGGGTGGCGGCTTTGCGGTCTTGGCTATAGATGGCTTCTTCGGCCTGGATTTTCCAGAGAATATTTCCCTCGGCATCGGATTGTTCGAGGAGGGCATCTTCGACAATGAGGCGATTTTCAGAATTTTGGCTTTGGGGTTCTGTTTCCGCCGCTGGCGGGCTATTGCGACAGGCCGTTATTCCCCCAAGATTCCCCATCAGGAGTAGTGCTAAGGCGAAGATTTTTGGCGATCGCCCCCATTTCCATCGACACAAACGCACCATCACATTTACTTACTCATGACTGGGTAACTCAATTGTGCCACCACCACGATCTTCCATCAGCCTCGGTTCCGAAAACTGGCCCCGATGGAGCTTTTGGATATCCGTCTGGATTTGCTCTAGGTCAATGTAACGGTCTGCCACATTAATCAAACTATCGCTAGTCATCGATCGCAGGCTAACCACCTCAACCCGTGCTCCCCGATAGCTGACCGCATCCACCGCATAGGCCAGATCCCCGTCACCACTGACGAGCACCGCCGTATCATAGGAGCCCACGAGGGCCATCATATCCACTGCAATTTCCACGTCCAAATTGGCTTTTTTCGAACCATCCGGCAGTTGCACCAAATCCTTGGCGATGACCCGATAACCATTGCGGCGCATCCACAACAAAAAGCCTTGCTGTTTTTCGTTAGCCCGGTCAACCCCTGTATAGAAAAAAGACCGCAGTAGCCGTGACCCGCCCGTTAAACGATAAAGAAGTTTGCTGTAGTCGATTTCGATGCCTAATTGCAGCGCTGCATAGAATAGATTAGAACCATCGATAAAGATCGCAACACGACCTCGATTTTCAAGTACCTGTTCAGGCGAGAAAACCGGATCGCTACCAAAGTGATCCAGCATTGTGATTATGCCTCTTGAGATTTTATTAAAACGAAAATATTTATGAAACAGTTTTTATAAAAAAATAGATGCCCCATTGTAAAAAAGGGAAACCCAATAACTAAGCTTACTGAGAAAGCTGGAACTTCGTCAAAACTTTTATCATTCCCTCGGTTTTGGGGCTGCGCTTAAGCAGAGGCTTCAGGGACTTCAAGGCGGGCAAAGATAGGCTGGGCTTTCGTTAGGGTTCGTTCAGACCAAGGCAGACCCCAGCGGCTATGGCTGGCAAAGGGAGCCAGATTAACAAGGTCTTCAGGGCGATTGAAGTCGCCAGGGAAACCTAATTGACGATAAATTTGATTGCTGAGATTGGGGATCACTGGAGACAGTAAATAGGCCGCCAGACGCACTGACTCTAGGATCGTCAAGAGAATCTCTTCGACTTGGGCTTGTTCTCCCGCTTTAAATAAGGCCCAGGGGGCGCGGTCATCGATGTATTTGTTGCTGGCTTGGATGAGTGCTAATACCTGCTGACAGGCGGCAGTAAAGTTGAGGTTGTCGTAGGCGGCACAGGTGCGATCGCCAAGGGTTTCCCCCAGGGCTTTGAGGGGGTGGTCGGCGGCAATGGCAGCCAGATCTAGGGACGGAATTTCGCTTTTGCAGTATTTTTTCAGCATGCCTAGGGTGCGGTTTAGCAAATTCCCCAGGTCATTGGCCAGGTCAGCATTGACCACATTCACGAAGCGAGTTTCGTTAAAATCACCATCTTTCCCCAGTTCCACTTCTTTGAGGAAGTAGTAACGCAGGGCATCGGCACCATATTGATTGACCAAGGCGATGGGGTCGATGGTATTGCCGAGGCTTTTACCCATCTTGAGGCCATTTTTGGTGAGAAAGCCGTGGCCAAATACTTTATCAGGCAGGGGCAGGTTTGCCGACATGAGCATCGCTGGCCAGTAGACCGCATGGAAGCGCAGAATATCTTTACCAATTAAATGAAGGTTGATGGGCCACCATTTTTTTAGGGCATTTTCGAGGCTGACTTCCTCCCCGTCTTCTAGCAGAGCCGTAACATAACCCAACAGCGCATCAAACCAAACATAGATCGTGTGGTTCTCGTCGGTGGGTACCGGGAAACCCCAGTCGAGATTGACGCGGGAAATTGAAAAATCCTGCAATCCCTGTTTCACAAAGTTGATCACTTCGTTGCGACGGCTGGCGGGCTGGATGAAGTCGGGATTTTCCTGGTAGAGGGTTTCGAGTTGGACTTGATATTTAGACAGACGGAAAAAGTAGTTTTCTTCGTCCCGCCACTCGGCCTGTTTGTTGGTGTGGATCGCGCAGTGGTGGTCTTCGATCAGGTCTTTTTCTTCTTTAAATTCTTCGCAGGCGACGCAATACCAGCCCTGTTGTTGGGCGAGGTAGATATCGCCGTTGTCCCAGACCCGCTGGAAAAATTCGGCGACAATTTTCGCGTGGTTAGGGGCGGTGGTGCGGCTAAAGCGGTCGTATTGGATGTTGTAGTGCTGCCAGAGATCCTTGAAGCTACCGATGATTTCGTCGCAGTGTACCTGGGGATCAACGCCTTTTTCCTGGGCGGTGCGCTGGATTTTTTGGCCATGTTCGTCGGTGCCTGTAATAAAGAGCACGTCATCCCCCTTAAGGCGATGGAAACGGGCGATCGCATCGGCCACCATCGTTGTGTAGGCACTGCCAATGTGGGGCACGTCATTGACGTAATAGAGGGGAGTTGTCAGGGCAAAACGAACGGGAGAAGTCATACAGGGGCGATCGCCTAGGAATAGATTCAATACAAACTTTTTGTCGCTACTGTGTCAAACCAAGGGCAAGACAGCAAGCACATTCGCCCTATTTTACAAGGTTCTCGCCCGGCTCCCAATGAAAATTTTTTTAGGCTTACCGCTCCCTAGAAATCTGTCGGGGCAACTTGCCGATAGATGTAACGAACAATCCAACTGGCAAGGAAGCCCAACAGCGCGTAGATCACAATCGCAATAAGGAGATTGACATCAAAAATATTCGTGCCCAGGGTTGCATCGGTGCGTTCTACCGGGCTGATAAACAGCGTTGAAAAGGGCGAGACAAAAGGCCCCGAAAGAGCATAGATAAATTTTGCAAAGGTATTTTCTGGGTTGGCGCCAGATAGCCGCAGGAAAAACCGCAAGACTAAGAGCACTTCCAGTAAACCCACGAGAATGTAAATGCTATTTTCGATGCGCCTAAACAAAACCCTTTTCCGAATCGCATCCGCTTTTTGCTGTTCTTGGCGCAGTTTCGCGACTTCATTCGCAGAGCCATCATCCTCAGGCTGAGGATTTGGGTTGGGGTACTGATTCATAGCTAGACTATCCCTGATCAAAATGTGTCACCCCATGATCTTAGCCACACAAAGGCGGGCTTAGATGTTAAGAAACATCAAGTCAGTCCCAGGAAAATCAAGAAAAATTTTGTGGAATTCAGAAGAGTTAGGACAGTTTCATCAATGCTGTAATGCACTGTCTGTCCCTAGCACTCATGGGGGAAATTAGGCCTTTCTACCGGCAGATTTTAAATATTCTGTGTTTACACCAGATTCCCGGACGAGGGCTAATTTTCCAGTCCGCGCCACTTCGATGATGCCGAATTTTTCGAGCATTTGAAGGATGGCGACCATTTTGCCGGGGTCACCCACCACCTGCACCGTCACGGTTCTGTCAGAAATATCGACGATCCGCGCCCGGAAAACCTGTACCAATTGCATCACTTCGGAGCGTTGGCTCGCATCGGCATTGACCTTGACCAACATCAGTTCCCGTTCCACACAGGGTTTGGCGGTGACATCGTCCACTTCCCGCACGTGGATGAGCTTGTCGAGTTGGGCAGAAACCTGTTCAATTTCTTTTTCGTCGCAGGGAACAACCATGGTAATCCGGGAAATACCCTCTTTTTCGGCGGGGCCAACGGCGAGGCTTTCGATGTTAAAACCACGACGGGCAAAGAGTCCGGCAATGCGGGTGAGGACTCCGGCTTCGTCTTCAACAAGAACTGAGAGGGTGTGTTTCATCATGGTCTGGGGATTGGGGCGGCGCTACGTACTAAAACCAAGGGGATATATTACTATAGCTCGCTGGCACCTTCTAGCCATTGGGAAAATAATTCATAGATGAGGGCCGGGGCTTCGTCGTGGGGGCAGTGGCCAAGGCTGGGCAAAATTTTTAGAGTGATCCGGGGATTAACGGCGGCAAGTTGGGGGGCGATCGCCACGGGGACAAAGCGATCCTGTTCACCCCAGAGCAGCAATATCGGACAAGGCATTTTCGCAAAAACCTCAGCCATGGGCGGCGCAAAACCTGGCTGACCAACGCGGCGACTCAGGGCAACAAATGCTTGAGCAGCATCTTGATCCAGGGTCGGGGCCTGCACAATTGCTAACAGTTCGGCATCAATGTTTGGCCAGGAAGGATAGGCTAATTTCAGCCAATTTTTCAGGACAAAGGGACGGCGCGCCACCCGAAAGATGAGTTTCAGGAGCCAGGGTTGCATGGCACTGCGCTCCAAACCATTGACAATCGGGCGCAGAGGTTTTGGGAGCATCGCTTGGCGTTGGGCGACATCCGGTACACTCATCAGGGCGATCGCCTCGACCTGATTTTTCGGATCTTGGCCCAGGTTGGCACAGACCAAAGAACCAAGGGAATTGCCCAACAAAATTACCGGACGCCGCACCACAAGGTTTAAAAAGTCGCTCAGTTGCGCTGTCCAGAGGGGGACGCCAAACTCTGCGCTGCCTTTCCGCGAACCCCCAAACCCTAATAAATCCAAAGCATACACATCGCGATCCTGGGCCAGCAAGGGCATTAAATGACGCCAATGCTCCAGGGCCGCCCCAAATCCATGGAGGAGGACAAGGGGTGATCGCCCCCTGTTTTCCGGAACCGTGCGCCAAAAACTGTAACGAATCTGCCAGCCCCGCCAAATCCAGCACCGTTGTGACCCGATCCGTTGTGACCAAGGTTGAAGCGCCATTGCAGCATTTATTCCCCTAGGGTGTTGGGCGATCGCCATAACTTAAATTGAGCATCCTCGCTTGAAAAATCATCACAAATTGTCCCTAAAATCTGCCCCAGGACGTAACGAAAAGTCCGCCAATGAGTAAAATGGGCATAGTTCTCAATTTTTTATTGACTGTAATAAACCTACCTACCAAATCGTAACAACATTCAACGCATAGCCTGTGAAAGATAAAAGACGCGTAAAACGTGACCTCCCGAAAATTAACGAAAGAATTCGTTTTCCAAATATCAGAGTCATCAGTGGAGACGGGGAACAACTTGGCATCATGACCCCCGCCGAGGCCCTGGCGATCGCCGAAGAAGAAGACCTCGATCTTGTCCTCGTCAGCGAAACCGCCAAGCCGCCAGTATGCCGGATTATGGACTACGGGAAGTACAAATTCGAGCAGGAAAAACGCGCCCGAGAAGCCAAAAAGAAACAGCACAATGCGGATCTCAAAGAGGTCAAAATGCGTTACAAAATTGAGGAACATGACTACCAAGTCCGGGTAAACAGTGCCCAGCGCTTTCTCAAATCAGGCGACAAAGTCAAAGCAACGATCACCTTCCGGGGCCGGGAGATCCAACACTCCAACCTCGCCCAAAAACTGCTAGATCGCATGGCCAAAGACCTCGAAGAAGTCGGTGAAATTCAACAGCGACCCAAACGAGAAGGGCGTAACATGATGATGATTCTCGCCCCGAAAAAATCTACCTAGGCGCGATTGAGGCGGCCAACATGAAAATGTAGCTATTTATCGCTGGGGAGTCAGTTGTGCTTGCGGGCAAAGGCTACTCCCCAATGTTGTTTCTATAACGTTAAAGCCAACCATGGCCCGTCGCTGCTCAAAAGTTCCTAAAACACCCAGACTGTTTGCAAATTTAGGTTTCTCCCCCACAAGCTTAGGTTAAGCTTCGCGGGTCCCCCCCATCCAGAAGGCCCCTGTGACCATGGTTGTTTGTCCCCAATGTACCCAAGAAAACCCGCCAGAAAATCGTTTCTGTCAGTATTGTGGAAGCTCTCTGACGAGGCCCTGTCCCCACTGTGAAACGCCCGTACGGTTACAGCAAGAGCAATGTGAATCTTGCCAAGGGTGGGTCAGTCGGCCTCTCACAGCCTTGATCCTGGACGGTGAAGCGGCATCTTGCCAAGCACGAGAAACCCTTGATGAAGCTGGTCGTTATCGCCTGGGCGATCGCCCAACGGTACGGGCCGAAACATTTCCTTGGCTCGCGGTGATCGATACAACCCCAGAAACCCCAACAATTTTAGAAACTGCCCTCCAAGAGTTAGAAATAACCGATCCCGCCCAGCTCGCTGATCCCGACCTCTGGCAAGATAAAGAAATTCCGGCGATCGCCCGTCAGTATCTCAGCCTGCAAGATGATTTTTCTGCGGTGCCAAAACTCCTGGAAGCTTGGCGTCAGCCAGAATATCAAGTGCTGCTGTTTGAGCAACGCCCACAGCCCATCACGCCCTTAAAAACCTACTGCCAAGTACAAACCCCCCTCTACGAACAACTGCTGCAATGGTGTTTTCAGATGGTGCAGCTATGGCGAGAATTGGTGCCCCTCCAATGTTGCCAAACTATCCTTGAACCAACAAATTTATACCTCGACGAAGACCAAAGCCTCGTGGTGCGACAACTCCTCCAGGATGATCCAGACCATCTCCCGGCACTGCAGCGACTGCCTCAACTATGGCAAGATTTGTTTCACCTATCTACCCAACCAGCGTGGCAACCCCTCTATGAGCTGACTGAAACGGCCCAAATTGGTGGTTTGGATACGGTCTCCCGCCTAAAAAAAGCCCTCCGTGCCCTCGCCCCAGAAGATACCGATGATTTTTATGGGGAAGTGGAGGGAGAGTTAGAAGCCATCGAATTACAGCCAGAGGATTTAACCACCCTGGATGATGTTTTGTTGTCGGCTGATTTAGGCCCAGAAGATCTCGCAGAAACCCCGGACGGAGAAACAGCAACGGCTAATCCTGAATCAGAAGCCGAGGACTCACCCCAGATTGAACATTCTGGAGGGAGCATTGCTTCGGGGGACTTTGAACCCTTGGCTTTCCCAGAGGAAGAGGAAGCCTCAACGGTAGTCTTACCGATGAATTTGGTGAGTTTAGACGATGCAGGCTGCACGGATATTGGTCAAGAGCGGGATCACAACGAGGACTATTTTGGTATGCGTACCCGCATCGAAAAGCAGGAAAATCTCCTGGGGAGACAAATTCAAGGGCGCGGCTTCTATGTGGTCTGTGATGGTATGGGCGGCCATGCGGCGGGGGAAGTGGCCAGTGCCCTTTCTGTGGAAACGATTCAGGCTTTTTTCCAGGAGCATTGGCAGGACAAGTTACCGGATGAGGCCGTGATCCGCCAGGCCATTTGGGAGACCAATGAGGCGGTTTACAATATCAACTTGAAAAATTCCCGTTCTGGGAGCGGGCGCATGGGCACGACCTTAGTTTTGATGTTGGTTCAAGACAATCAGGTGGCGATCGCCCATGTGGGAGACAGTCGCATCTATCGTGTGAGCCGCAAAGGAAATCTCGAACAACTCACCGTTGACCATGAGGTGGGTCAGCGGGAATTACATCGGGGCGTCACCCCAGAGATTGCCTATGGGAGGCCCGATGCCTACCAACTGACCCAGGCCATTGGCCCCCGGGAAAATAGTTTTGTGGAGCCGGATATTAATTTTTTCCAGGTGAACGAAGATAGTCTGTTTTTGCTCTGTTCCGATGGCTTATCGGACAATGACTTAATTGAAACGACCTGGGAAGAAATGCTCCTCCCCCTCCTGAGTGCCCGGGCCAATTTAGATGAAGGGGTGCATCGCTTAATTGCCCTGGCTAATGAACGCAATGGTCATGACAACATTACGGCGGTGCTTGTGCGGTTACGGGTGCGTCCTAATATTGGGGCCTCAAGTTTTTAGAAATCATGATTTCAGTGATTATGCCTGTTTTAAATGAGGCAGCCGGTATTGTCCCTTGTTTACAATCCTTGCTCCAAGTTCCTACTCCTTTAGAAATTATTGTTGTGGATGGGGGCAGTCAGGATCCGACTTGTGATCTAGTGCGTCAGTTTCCGGTGACCCTTTGTCAAACCACTGGGGGGCGCGGCCAACAAATGAATCGAGGGGCGGCGATCGCCCAGGGAGACATTTTTCTGTTTCTCCATGGCGATACCCAATTACCCCAGGACTTTGCTGCCCTTGTGACAGAGACCTTGGCGGATTCCCAGGTGGTGGCTGGAGCCTTTCCTTTAGGAATTGCCGATTCTCGGTGGCGATTTCGTGCTTTAGAAAAGTTAGTCCAATGGCGATCGCAACTTTTGGCTTTGCCCTACGGTGACCAGGCCATTTTTTTGCGGCGTCAGGATTTTGAAGCCCTGGGGGGTTATGCCGAAATTCCCATTATGGAAGACTATGAGCTAATGCAACGGCTGAGAAAACGGGGCAAGATTCGCCTGACAAGCCAACCTGTACAAACTTCAGCTCGCAGATGGCAGCGACTGGGTCTGTGGCGCACCACTTGGATTAACCAAAAAATGCTCCTCGGTTATCATCTCGGCATTGATCCAGAGATTCTCCGTCAATGGTATCGTCAACAAATCCGTAATTGAAGATCGTTATTGGTGGGGCTTGTTCAGATTATCAAGTTGTTCTCGGAGGCGATCGCAAAAACCATACAGTTCATCCAAAGCATTAAGGGGAGCCGGATTAATTTGGCTCCGCAGATAAATATGGCGCAATTTCCGCTCTAGACGTTGGGCCGCTTCAATGGCCTCTTGTCCAAGTTCATCCATCTGCTGCTGTTGATAAAACGCCAGTGCTTGACCCCGTAAGACTTGCAAGGTGCCCTCTTCACCGTACTGTCCCGGCATGACCCGCAGCCGCAGTAAAATTCGCTCACCCTGATAGTATTGTTCCATTTCCACTTTTTTCGGTCGGTCGATGGGCCCTGGGGGCAGGTGAGCGAGGCGCTTAAATTCATCGAGGATGCCGTGGAATGTTTCCTGGGGAATACCGGACAATGACCCTTTCATCAAACCACTTTCACTGAGAAAAATGCGGCCTGCCCGGGCGTGGTTTTCAAAATAGAGGCGGCCAATGCCCTCCGTTAAAATGCGGCCCAACAGTTCTTGGTATAGTTGCGACGCGGATAAGTGGTTGAGTTCTTCGAGGGGAGTGTTGAGATATTGCGGTGAAATTTGCAATTCCCCTGCATCATTCGCCGTAGCAGACGGTGACGCTTGCAGTTGTACTGGCCCCTTGGGAATCACCACCGCTGGCACATGTCGAAAAAATTCGGACAGTTCATTATTCACCGGCATCTGTAGAGCCGTTGTCTCCCCAGAAAACACGGCAGTGTCTTGATCCGCATCATTAGAAACAGACGACGGCATGGGTGGTGGTCCATTTTCCATGACTAAAGTCGCCCGTTCTGAGATTGGTGGGGTGGCGTTTTTTCGGCCAGGGACTGGGGACGTTTTGGGTTGGGGCGGAGATTTTTGCTTGCTTTGATGGTAATTCAGGTAAGAAGACAGAATTAGCTGGTAGGTTTTGAGATCAAGCTTTTGGGCTTTGAGTTGCAGTCCGCCGCGACTGAGCAGTTTATTGACGATGGCCGCGACGCTTGAGCGTTGGGGATCGACAATGCCCAGGGTGAGACAGCGATCTTGGAGGGTGAGGGGTAGAATTTCGTGATTACGGCAAAGATTCAGGGGCAAATAGCGATCAATCAGCTGAAAGGTCTGCTGCAAGTCGAGATTAGACCAAGTAAAGGGCTCAATGGTGATGGGCAAGGGGGCTGGCATATTAGCGTCGGGGGAGACAAAATAGTTTTTTAACGGCGGAAATATTAATATAAAAAAATTTTTAAAACCGAGGACTAGCACCACCAAAGCTCAGTAAGTAGTCCAGCAAGATTGCCCTCTAGTGTAACCCCTTGGTTCAGGGGCCAGGCATGATTTCTCGAAGAAGCTTTACAGAATTTTAAGCGATCACCCCCTTTGTCGAGATTTTCGGGCAGGCTTTACGTTTCGCAACTTCTGGATGTCATGAACTGGCGATGACAACACCGGATCTCAGGGCGGCATTGCTTTTTTCTGGAGCGATCCCCGAAACATATCGCAGCAAAAAAAGCGATCGCCACGGCAATCCCCCCATTAGCGTTACTAAAGTTCATCTGCCCATACCCTTCGTAAAAGAAGAAAATTTTTCGTAACTTTATACTTCTTTGAGCTGTCTCAGCCGACCCAAATTCACTGCCTAGAATGGGGCCGTAACCAACCTACCCAGTTCTATCCAGTTGGACTGACGCACAAATATTATGGCTTCTCTCAATCTCGCAATCAATGGTTTTGGCCGCATTGGCCGCCTCGTTTTTCGTGCTGCCCTCCACAACCCCAATCTCAATTTTGTTTGCATCAATGATCTGATTTCCCCGGAAAAGATTGCCTATCTCCTCAGATATGACTCTACCCATGGTCGTTTTCCGGGCACCATCGAAGCCACCGCCGATGGTATTTATGTGAATGGTCAGTTTATCCGCTGCACGATGGTCAAAGACCCCAGTATGTTGCCCTGGGAAGAATTGAACGTTGACTATGTGATTGAATCTACTGGATGTTTCCGGGATTTTGTCGGCGTCTCCAAGCACCTAGAAGCCGGAGCGAAACGGGTAATTGTTTCTGCGCCTACCAGCGAACCCCAGCGCATTCCCACCTTTGTGGTTGGGGTAAATCACCATGATTATTCCCCGGCCTATGACCGCATTGTGTCCAACGCCAGTTGTACGACCAATTGTCTCGCCCCCATTGCCAAGGTGATCCACGATAACTTTGGCCTAGCAGAGGGGTTGATGACGACGATCCACGCGATGACAGCGACCCAGCCCACCGTGGATGGAGCCAATAAAAAAGACAATCGGAGTGGTCGCGGCGCAGGTCAGAATATTATTCCGGCTTCTACTGGCGCGGCAAAGGCAGTGACCTTGGTCTTACCGGAGTTGGCCGGACGTTTAACCGGGATGGCAATGCGGGTGCCGACCCCTGATGTTTCGGTGGTTGATCTGACCTTCCGCACCGAAAAACCCACTTCCTATGGGGAAATTTGTGCCGCGATGCGTGAGGCGGCCAATGGTGAGCTCAAAGGTGTTTTGGCCTACACCGAGGATGATGTGGTTTCTACAGACTTCACCAGCGATCCCCATTCCAGCATTTTCGATGCCGGGGCTGGGATGGCGCTGAATGAGCACTTTTTTAAGGTAGTGGCCTGGTATGACAACGAATGGGGCTATGCCAATCGCGTTTTAGATTTGCTCCTAAGTATGGCTGCTAAGGAAAAAGAAACAGAAATGGCGATCGCCGCCTAGGGGAACCTCACCTAAGATCTCTTAAAAACACAAAATCCCCTTGTGGATGCAGGGGGATTTTCAGCATGATTTTTAGGTTTTTATTTTTTATCTCAAACCGCAATGCATCTAACCGGCCTGGTGGCGATCCAACTGGTCTAAATCCAAGTCTAAAGCGGCAATATCCGCATTATTACCAATCACCGATTTCATCCCCTCTAGGGTAGACATCATATTGCGGGGGTCGAGGAACATCACCTTACTGCTGCCGCTACTACCAATGGTTTGCCCCATTTCGAGGTATTGCTGGGCCAAGATAAACTGCAACGCTTCACCGGCGGCAGGATTGGTTTTGAGCTGTTGGGCGACAATTTGCATCGCTTGGGCAGAGGCCTGGGCGCGCATCACTTCTTCCTGGCGTTTCGCCTCCGCCCGCATGATAATCGCTTCTTTTTCTGCTTCTGCCTGGAGAATAGCTGCTTTTTTCTGGGATTCGGCCTCTAACACCTGGGACTCAGCACGACCCTGGGCAGAGTTGACCGCCGATTCTCGTTCCCCTTCAGAGGTGAGGATTGCGGCCCGTTTTTTCCGCTCAGCGGCCATTTGCAGCTCCATGGAGTCCAGCACCGCCTTTGAGGGTACAATGTCGCGCAGTTCGACCCGGGTGACTTTTACGCCCCAAGGATCCGTGGAAATATCCAATTCCCGCAGCAAGAGCTCGTTAATTTCGGTGCGGGCGGTGAAGGTTTCATCAAGTTCTAGCTTGCCCATTTCCGAGCGGATTTGGGTGAGAACCAAGTTCACCATGGCCGATTGGAGATTTTCTACCTTGTAATAGGCTTTGTACATATCGACAATGCGCCAGTAAACCACCGCATCCACGCTAATGGAAACGTTGTCACGGGTGATGCAAGATTGGGGGGGGACATCTAAAACTTTTTCCCGGATGGTCTCGCGATAAACGATTTTGTCGATAAAAGGGGTGACGAAATTTAAGCCCGGTTCAAGGGTTTTTTTATAGCTACCGAGGCTTTCAACTAAATATTGATTTTTTTCGTTGACAATCTTGACGGAACCAAAAACAGCGGAACCACCCAGGGCCAAAATGATAAATACTAAAGGGTTCATTGGAATCTGCCTCAATGGTTGTTGAGTAAATATAAGCAGGATTTGTTTTCAGGCTAGCGCAGGTCGTTTGTCTTGATGGGCTTCTGTTGTGGAAAAGTTACCTGGGCTGGGGAGGTGAAACCAGGACATAAAAAAAGAGAATCAGCGCTTGGCTCATTCTCTAGGAACTGGATTATGGGAAAAAGTAGTGGTTATTGGGCGAAACCGGAGTTGTATTCGTTAAAGGATTGGATCGGTTTTTTGAGGTTCTCGCCTTCCCGTAGGGGCAGGTCAAAGAGCTTCCGGAAGGTATTGTCGATGTCGTTAAAATCGCTCTGGCCGACTTCATTAAAAATGACTTTGCCCTTGGCATCGAGGATGACGGTTTGGGGGATTTTTCCGCCGTAGTAATAACCGACTTCGTCTTTGCTGTAGCGTTTTTTCTGGGGAATGGAGTCGATCGCCACGGGGATAATGCTGATCACTTTTTCGTAGTAGGACTGGATTTCGGAGACAATGGGGGCAAAACGCTTACTGTCGCTACTGTCGTCGGCATAAAAAACCAACATGGCGGGAAGTTCCCGTTCCCTAGTTTCTTGGAGGGAGAGGCGGGGCGGTACGAGGGAACCATTGCCTGCGTAAAGAACAAAAACATTGCCATCGTAGCGATCATCGTTGAGGCTCGCCCAGGCGGGGGTGACACATAGGGATAGCGTTGTTATGAGAATAACGAGGAGGCTAAGAAGAATGTGCTTGGGGGAAAGGTGCCGGGCTTGCATCATGGAATTTTTGTTTTACTTAAAGGGTTATGAACTTGGCTGGCGTCACTATGGTGAATTATCGCATTAGCCTACGGGCATGGGTAGGGCGATCGCCAGAAAACCTAAGAAAAAATACTTATCGGTACTGGGAGGTTAGATTGCGATGGTGCAGCAGAGAGATAATTTGCAATGAAAGAACAGCAACAGGCGTTATTTTTTCGGCAGTTGGGGTCAACCCTCAAAGCAGGCATGGGCTTGGGTCAGGCGGTGGCCTTGGCCATGGGGGAAATTCCCCGGCGCCAACGGGAGCCTTGGCAGGGGGTAATTTTACAGTTAGAGCGGGGCCATAGTCTCCGGGAAAGTTGGCTACCGGTGCGATCGCAGTTTTCGGCCTGGGCGATCGCCCTCCTGGAGATGGCCGAAACCAGTGGGGCCTTGGTGACCGTTTGCCGGGATGTGTCAGATACCTTGGTGGAAATGGCAGAACGGCGGCGCTTAATCCGAGGGATGCTCCTGCGGGGACTGGTCATGGTCTGGTCTTGGGTGATGGTTATTTATCTGCTGCTGGGGGGCTCACTCCTGGCGGGAGACTTCGGGACGACGGCATTAGTTACGGCGATCGCCTTAATGGTTTTTCTGTATGGGGCGATCACTTGGGAACCGCTGCGCCTCGGTTTACGGCGGGTGCCACCGCTGCGAAACATTACTCGGTTGCAGATGCTCATTCATCTGGGTTATCTCCAGTTGCCCCTGGATTGTGGTTTGCCCCTAACGGCAGCGATCGCCTGGTTAGCCGAGGGATTTCCAGATCCAGACCTCCAAACCATTTGCCGACGCATTGAACCCCAGGTGCGCCGGGGCACAGACTTAACGACGGCGATCGCCCCCTATTTTTCGCCGATGGTGCGCCAAATCATTCGTTCTGGGGAAACAGCCGGCACCTTGCCCCTCAGCTTTAGTCAAATTCGCCAATATTACCAACGGGAACTGTTCCGCCGTTTTACGTTGTTGCGGGTGCAAATTTTGCTGTTAAGTCTGTTGAGCTTTGGGGTATTTGTGGCGCTGTTGGGGGCCGATGTGATTCAGTCAATGCAACAGCAATTTGAGGCTTTTTAACTTTCCCGAACGGCAGAGGTCTGCCAAACCTCCACTCTACCCTACATCCAGATAATTAGGCAGCATAGGCCTGTTGGAGCGCTTCCACCACGCGACTGAGACCCACGGAATTGGAGGCTTTAAACAAAAGGCGATCGCCGGGTTGCATAGTTGCCTGTAAATGCTCGATTAAACTCCTATGGTCGGGGAAACAAAGACTCGGCACCCCTGGGGCACCATCGGCGATCGCCTGGGCTTCGGGGTCATCCACCAGCACATAGAGCTGATCGAGACCGAGGGCCTGGGCCTTTTCGCCCACTTGGATATGGAGCGCCTCGGAAAATTCCCCTAGTTCCTTCATTGTCCCAAGCACGGCAATGTGGCGATCGCCGGGGGTTTGTTTGAGCAGATCAAGGGCCGCCAACATCGACTCTAGCCCCGCATTGTAGGTTTCATCTAATAAGACAATGTCATTGGGGAGCACCAGGCGCTGCGATCGCCCCTTGGGCATGGCCAGGAAAATTTCTGTCGTTAAACCCTGCCAACCAAAACCCAGCACTTGCATCACGCCCAGGGCCGCCAGGTAATTGAGGGCATTGTGCTGACCCGCCAGGGGCACCGGAAATACTTGATCGGCCACTTTGACTTGATCCGGCGCGATGTATTCCCCGGTTAAATCCCCCTGGTTAAAGCCATAACTGAGGGTTTCCCCAGACCAAACCGTTGCTGCCGTCGCCATCAGTAACTCATTATCGGCGTTGAGCATCGCCACGCTGTCCTTGGGCATAAATTCGAGCAGTTCGCATTTGGCCTTGGCGATCGCCTCCCGTGATCCGAGGCGACCAATGTGGGCTGTCCCGACGTTGGTAATAATGCCGATCGTTGGCTGGGCAATTTCTGCGAGTCGGGCAATTTCCCCTGGCCCCCGCATCGCCATTTCAATCACAGCAAAATCATGGTCTGGGGTCAAGTTTAACAAGGTCTTGGGGACGCCGATTTCATTGTTAAAATTGGCCTCGGTTTTGAGCACTTTGCCCTGGGTGCCCAAAACCCCCGCAATCAGTTCCTTGGTGCTGGTTTTCCCGACAGAACCCGTAATCCCAATCACCGGAATGTTGACCTGTTGCCGCCACCACGCCCCTAAATCTTGGTAAGCCCGGAGGGTATCGTTGACGATCCACTGGGGTAAATCCGTCTCTAGGGGCCGACTGGTAATGAGGGCGATCGCCCCGGCCTGGTGTGCTTGGTCAACATAATCGTGGCCATCAAATTTCTCGCCCACGAGGGCCACAAACACATTGCCCGGCTGTAAATCTCTAGTGTCCGTCGAAACGCCGGTGGCGGGTTCAGGGGAAATCTGCTGGGGCGATCGCCGTAAATTTTCCCCCAAGATTGCCGTCAACTGAGACAAGATCAACACAATCCCCATGACTTGAGTAACCCCACAACAAACTTTCCTAGGCAATCTTACGGGATTTTGGGTAGCCCCTAGTGATATTTGTCACCAGCGTCGGGGCGGCGATCGCCTACATTATAAAGAGATGCCCTGTGACAAAATTAGCAACCAAACCCCAGAAGCCTAGTAAAATCAGAGAAAATAGCCGCAGCAAAGCTCAACTCTCCCAAGACCCGTTTTTACAACCGTAGCCTTGATCTTTACCAAGAAAACACAAAAAGCCGCGCCTCTTCCCCTTAGTTGCCACTTAAGATAGAAAAAAATCAGCCTCCCCTAAATCTAATAGCTCTCCTCTGTCGTCCCTCGCCTTGTCATCAGCCTATCCCTTACCCAGTTCCTCGATTAGCGTGACGAAAGTAACTCCCATCGCCTCTTATCTCCGGCAAACCAATTCCGCCGAACAAGAGCTATATGACTATTTGATGCACGCCGTCCAGAGCCATACCCCCGATGAGCTGCTCCAAGAATTCAAGCAATTTCTCCTTGAAGGACGCCAAGCGCCGACCCCCGAACTACACCAGGCCCTGATCACTATCCTCAAAACCCCTGGTGTCGAAGAAGATTTTAAATTCATTCTGAACCGCTGCTGCCACATCATTATCAACCGCTGGCAAATCCACCCCCAGCTCCAAAAATCGATCCCTCGGTTGGTTGAACTATTTGACTCTATCCCGCCGCCGAGCCTTTCGACGCCCCGCCTGACGAAATTACATCGCCAATTAGTGGCGGACTTTAGTACCTCCGAACAATATCTCACCCTGCAACGTTTGGCGCGGGTGGTAGAAGACGACGACAGTAAAAAGAAATTTACCTGGAATGACCAAAGCGTTTCGGTAGGCCAATTAATTCAACGCTATCCCTATCTGTATGAACACTGCCTGCTCAGTGAAGATAGCAGCTTTGAACACCAGCAGACCGTCCGTCAGGTGCAAGCGAGAATTCAACGGGCCTTTGAGTTAGACCTTTCCAAATATGTCATGTATCAGGTGCGTTTGGCTCAACTGGCTCGCCGTAAGCATTCAATTCAAGATGCTAAACAAATGCTCCAGGGGGTGCAAAATCCCACTTTACTCACGGAGCGAGAGTTGGGAACTGCCCTGAAATATTTTGTGGGGAAACCGGAGCGGGGCCACAGCTACCGGGACTTGTCTCAATATTTTTTACGCCGGACGACGGAAATTCTCTCCTACGAAGACTTTAAGCATGAGCTATTTAGTTACTTAATTTCTAGCGTCGATCAAAAGTATGGCAAGTTGCAGTTTAACCAGAGGCTCTACCAAAAGCTGCAAACCATGTTGCCGAACTACGATCACCAAAAACCCAATGAGTTGTTGATGATGCGCACGGCCAGTCAACTGCTCAATTATCTCATTGTGGAAAGTCCCCAGCGGCCAGAGCATTACGTTTTTGTAGATATGATCACGAACCTTGGCCCGACGGTGACGGTGGCATTGCTCCTGAAGTTGGTCTTGATGTGCGGTAAGGCGAAACCCCACCTCGAAAGGCGCTTTTCAATTCTCTTCAGCCACTACGAATCCCAATCCCAAGAGGGGGTACCTTGGTTGATCAAATCCTTAGAAAACCTCCACATTGCCCTCAGTGTGCATTTTGGTGATGCGGATGTGTCGTTTCTCAAGCAAATTATGTAAAGGGATTTACGATTACTTGCGGTGTTTAGGGGATTTTTCCGGAGTTTGGGGATGTTGGACGACCAAAACGGAACAGGGTGCATGGTGGAGTACGTAGCTGCTGACACTCCCTAAAAAGACTTCCCCTAGGCCCGTTAAACCCCGGCGTCCGAGGATAATTAGGTCGGCTTGTTGGTTTTTGGCGATCGCACAAATGGTTTCGCTGGGATCACCAATTTGTTGGTGGATGGTGGTTGGGATTTTTTTGTGGCGGGCTTGGTGAGCGAGGCTTTGGAGCCAATGATCGACGTTGTTGAGGTGCTGCTGGAATTGTTCTTCTTGGAGGGCGATCGCCGTTGAATCGATCATCCCTCCGTAGGCCGCGAGGGAGCCGATTTCGGGCATCGCCACAGGTTGGGGCTGGACGCAGTGAAAAATGGTGAGGGCCGCTTGGAATTTTTCGGCGAAATTGAGGGCCTGGGCAAAGATGCTGGGATCTTCGGTGCGATAGTCGAGGGCCACGAGAATTTTTTGAATCGCCGTCGTCTGTGGCCCAGGGGTAGTGGTTTGGGCAGATGGGGTCGGTAACATAGCAGCGTCCTCCGACAGTGACAACAAGAGCAGTGCCTTTCTCCTTCCAGTGTGTCATTCCATCGGGGAAATCCCAGGGCTTTGAGAGAAAAATTTATGTTGTCACCTGGGGGACAATGGCTAGCGATCGCAGGCGGTTGAGGGCCGCCACCAGTTCAAATTTGCGAAAATAGCTCAAATCGGCCTGGGGATATTCACTGAGAATATCAAGTCCTTCTGCTTCGATGTCGCCTAAAACCCGGTTCAACATTTCTGTAAGGGTGAGATTATCTTGGCCATACTGATCACGACCGTAGAGAATACCAAGGGCGATCGCCCGCAGTTGGGTCGTTTCAACCAACTGTTCCACAGCGCTGAGGTCAATATCTTCGGTGCCAAACCCAAGGCGACTGGTATCCCGCACTTTAATAGTGACGGCCCGTTTTCCCCGACTGGCATCAATGCTCTCGGCGGCGGGAATGCGGGGGGTAATGGTGCCAAATTGTGCGCCCCCTTCTAGAAGTCTTTCAGTTTTGTGGCTGGCCGCAATGTGTTTAGCGGTGGCGGTGACGTCCTGGGGTTGAAAATTATCCATGGCAATCACCGTATCGGCCACATCAAAATAATCGCCACTGCCCCCCATCACGAGAATTGCTGAAACCCCATAATCTTGGTAGAGCTGGCGCACCTTATCCACAAAGGGGGTAATCGGTTCTTTGTCCTTGTGGATGAGCTGTTGCATGCGGCGATCGCGGATCATAAAATTCGTGGCGGATGTGTCCTCATCTAGTAGTAAAGTCGTTGCTCCCACTTCTAACGCTTCGATGATGTTGGTGGCCTGGGAGGTGCTGCCGCTGGCATTATTACTCGAAAAGGTTTGGGTTGATTGGCCCTGGGGTAACTGGTTAATGAACGGCGAAATATCAACACTGGCGATGCTGCGTCCGTCCTCGGCTCGAATTTTGACGGCGTTGGCGTCGGTGATCACCCATTCCCGCCCGTCCCCCGGCAGATGGTTATACACGCCCAGTTCAATTCCTTTGAGCAGCGTTGATTTGCCATGGTAGCCGCCCCCAACGATCAGGGTAATCCCCTGTTTAATGCCCATTCCTGTGATCGAGCCATGGTTCGGGCAGTCAAAGCTTACTGTCAGTTCTGGGGGACTCTGGAAGGGAATTACATTTTCTGTTAAAGGATGGGCATCGACACCGCTCTGTCTGGGTAAAATCGCCCCATTGGCAATGAAGGCAACAAGACCCCGTTTCGCCAGTTCACTGCGGATCCAGTCGGCATCTTCGCTAGTTTCGACGTGGGTTTTTAGGGCCGCGGCGTTGAGGTTCTGGAAAAGCAAGGACTTTTGGACAATCTGGGGTAGGTCGTAGCACAGCATTTCCTCCGCTTGGCGACCTAAAATCGACCGTCCCTTAGCGGGTAAGCCCACCCAAAAACGTACTTCTAAGTCCTGGTCATCAATAAATACAGCAGTGCGTTCTAATATTTCCTGGGCAGGTTCTACCCCTTGGATCAAGCCGCTTTTACCTGTCCCCCGAAAGCCACTAAAGTCTTTGGCCACTTGATAAAACTGCCTGGTGAGGTAATCCCGTAGGGCAATTTCGCGACTGAGGCTGTTGTAGAGGGCAGGGGGAAACTGGGCGATCGCCTGGGGAACAATCACACTGCACTGGGTCGGAGCGGCAAAGGGATCTCCCTGGACATAATCAATGATCAGTGTGAAGTCTGGGAAGCTGTACTCCCCTTTTATCTGCTTGTAGGCCTTATATCCCCGGCTATCAAGTGCAAACAGGAGCGCGGAAAGATCGGCTTGGCTTTTCATAGATCAACTGGCAAACGCACTAAAATCAAGTGGCTGAGAAACGAATGACGTGCTCTCCAGATTACACTTTAGGGCCGATGCAACCCAAATTTTCCTTCTAGAAATTGTCCTTCTGCCTGACCAAAACACGCTACAGTAGATGTGATGCTTGCTATTGTTTTTTCCGTGCCATCACTGCATCCATGCGCTATTGGTTGATCAAATCAGAACCCAGTGAATATAGTTTGGCGGATTTGGCTGCCGATGGGACAGAACTCTGGGATGGGGTGCGGAACTATCAAGCGCGGAATTTTTTACAGCAAATGGAAAAAGGCGATCGCCTCTTTTTTTACCACTCCAACACCAAACCCCCCGGTATCGTCGGCCTTGCTAAGGTCACCCAAGCGAATCTGGTTGATCCGAGCCAATTTAACCCGGAAAGTAAATATTTTGACCCCAAGGCGACCCCAGAAAAACCCCGCTGGTACACCGTCGAAGTGGGCTACCAAGAAACTTGTGCCGAGATCATCACCCTGGATCAACTCAAGGCCAGCTTTACCCCCGAAGAATTTGCCGTGGTGCGGCGGGGTAATCGTCTTTCTGTGATGCCCGTTCCTGAAACCGTTGCTGAACGACTCCTGGCGATGGTGTCTTAGATAAAGCTTGTTTGTGACCACAGAAAAAGGTAAAAGGTGATTCCCAAACCCTTTACCCGTTAAAACTTTAAATTTTGCCTTGCTGGAAGTGATACCAGAGTTAATTCTGGGCTTGGACTTGCAGGAGGTGGACAGAGCCAGCCGGAATTTCGACGATCCGGAGGTCATCAGGGGAACCCATACCGGAAAGAATCCCCACTGCCGCGCCCAGGAAACCAAACTGTTGTTGGGTACCAATACTTGTGCCAGCAGCCCCAGCGAGGGAGGTGGTGAGATTTCCCCAAACGGCACTGTTTTGCTTGGCCATTTCTTGGGCGGTGCGCTGGGTGACGGTGCGGCCAGGAATCATCGTGCTACTTTGGGCCTGGATATTCACCACTTGGCCATTGACAATAATCGAATCAGCAACGAGGATTGCGCCATCTTTATGGGGTTTAACCCGTAGGGTAATGGGGGTATTTGCTGGGGCAAGCAGTTCTCCCGATGCACTCCGGAGGTCTTGGAATAACGGCAGGGTCAAAGGATAGTCATCTTTTTGGCCGACATCGACAACGACAGCACTGGGAAAGTTCACCAAAATGGCACTGGCGGGGCTGAGTTTTGCCATCAGGGAAGTGGGGGCAGCGGGAGTGATGGAAGGCGTTGCAAGGGTCGTCGGCGTAGGTGAGTGATGATTCGGGGAAGAGTTAATCGGTGCTGCGGCAACGGTTTGGGTAGTGGTATCGGTGCTGCCAGTGCGGGCTTCGAGACCAGCAAGGCGGGCTTTGAGTTGTTGCAATTGGACTTCAAGGGAAGGCTCGGCGATCGCCCCTTGGGGGTTGGCAAAAGCGGGGGCCGGGGTACCCATTACCAAGAGAGACAGAAAAGGAATCGTCGCAGACTTGAGGAGGCGTTGGTAGAGAGAGGATTGAAACAACATGGCAGGTTCTTCCAGTAAAAATAGCGGCTTCGAGGGGTGCGGGAGAATCATCACCTTGGCTCGATGCTGGGTAGTAGTTACTGGCTTGGGGAACTGATGCAGTTTTTTAGGATCAACGCCTCTATTGATAACGGACGGTGAAGTTGTTATCGACGGGCAAAGCTTCGTAGGGATAGCAACTAGGGAACGGCTCGAATCGCTGTTCGAGGGTACGCACATGGCTTAGGGCCGCCTGATCAATAATGTTGGCGCCGCTGGACTGGGCCACCTGGAGATTTTGGACGCGACCATCTTTAGTGAGGAGATAGTTAACTTCGGTGCGCCAGACCCCTGGGGATGGGGGATAAGGGGGCCGCCAGGTATTGCCCATGGTGGCTTTGAGGTTGGCTAGATAAAAATCTACCTCAGCTTGGCAGGCTAAACTCAGGTCGGTCATGTCCGGGGTATCGGTGGCGGCCGTATTTTGATTGAGATCCCGAAACGCGATCAGGTGGTTGTTGATGTCCTGGGAAACGGGAGCCGGTAACTGGGACTCGCGCCAGATCTCAGGGTTTAAAAATTCCTGTAAGTCTGGGGAATTGGCGATCGCCTCGGTGGGGTTAAAAGGCTCCACTTGATCTTGACCGTCACCCAAATTGAAATAACGCTCACCACTACGGAGCCGCAAACCCTCTGGATATTGGGCCGAAATAATCAAAATTTCCCCTTGGAGCGTTTCAATGGCCTGGAGATTATCGTCAACAACAGCCCTGAGCAAAATTGGGTCAGTTCCCAGGGGTTGAATGGTGAGGGAGGCTTCCTTGATCTCCGAAGAATCCTCGGATAGTTGTTTGCTGGCAGCACTGGGTTTCTGTTGTTGTTTAGGGGCCGCTGAACTCCGTCCTGGACTGAGATGGACACCATATTTACAGCCGCGATTGTTCCCCTGACGCCAACTGAGGGTCACTTTGCCGCCGACAATGACACAGGGAAAGCGGTACTCCGTTTGTTGTTGGTCTGGCCCCGCCTGTAACAGGAGGCCATCGTAACTTTGGCCACCGCCCACGAACGCAAGGCGCGCTAGGGAACGGTTATTGCCGGGGACGATTAAGGCTTGACTTTGGTTGGTCAGACGATTGCCCACGCGGGCCGGGTTGGGGCGTTGGTTGCCATTTTGGAGTAAGAGGCGATCGCCCTGGAGAGAAGCAATTTGACTGGCATTGGGGGTGCTGGCCTGGAGGAGGGGGGTAAAACCCAGAAGCCCCAGAAGCGCAACATTCAATAACGTAATGGGCTTAAACATGGTTTTTTAGTAGAACGAAGGACTATCGGGATAAATTTCCGGGGATGAATTTGGATTTTCGGGGGGGAGATCGTTGGGATTGTTTTCAGGTTCGGGATCAGTCGGTAAATCCGGTAAGGCAAACTGACACCGCTCAAACTCACGGATAAAGTCCTCGGCCCGTTGCTGGAGTCGCGTCAGTTGTGGCCCCTCAGGAGCATTGACATCGTTTAGCCAACTGGCCTCCGGTTGCGCCAAAAAGGCATAGGGGTTGTTGGTAAAGTCCCAAGCTCCCGGCGCGATTGTTTGGGCTTCCTGGAGAAAACTTTGGAGAGCGGTGAAGTAGTTTTCGCAGAAACCGCCATTATTTGACCCAGCGGTATTTCCGGTCGGCGGTTGCTGGACGGGGGGACGGATCGGCCAGCCGGAGTCGGGGGTAGTCGGAGCATTGGCCAGGGTTTCTTCTTGGGGAAGCCAACTACTGGGGGCGAGAAATTCTTGCAATTCGGGGGAATTGAGAATGGCCGTCGCATTAATCGGTTCCACCTGGGGGCTGGCGTTAGGGTTCGTCCCATCGAGGCTGTAGCGTTGGCCGGGCTGGAGCGTAAACCCTCTGGGGTGAGCCGCCGAAGTGAGGGTGATTTCGCCAACTAGGGCATCAACAATCTGGCGATCGCCTAGGGTGCGGGCCTGGAGGATCACTTCATTGTTGTCCTTGGGCTGGATGACGATCCCCTCGATAACCTTTGTCGTCGCCTTTTCTTTTTCTGTTTGTTTCAAGCCTTTTTTATTGCTGCGGTTGGGGCTGAGATAAATCCCTTCTTCACAACCGCGATTATTGCCCTGACGCCAACTGAGGGTGACTTTACCCCGACTGACGACACAGGGAAATTGGTAGTGGGTTTGCTGGAGATCGGGGCCGGCTTGCACCGCTAAACCAGCATAATTTTGGCCGCCCCCCACAAAGGACAACCGCGCCAGGGAGTAGTTATTGCCGGGGACAAGGAGAGTTTGACTACGATTTTCGAGGCGATCGCCGATCCGGGCAAAGCTGGGCCGTTGATTACCCCGTTGGATCATTAAGTAATTGCCCCGCACGGAAACAATTTGGCTGGCTTGGGGCAAGGTCGCCACGGCCAAGGACGTAAAACCGAGGCAACAAAGGCTACTCAGGAGGGCAATTTTTGGGGGCTTCACGGTATTTTTCCTCAATGGTTTGGCTAAATAATGCGTCAAATTATTCATAGGGATCAGCGGATTCTGGGGCCACCTGGCAAGCTTTCAGTTGCGTGGCGATCGCCTCGTAATCCCCCACAAAAATCGTTTCTGTCAATGTTCTGCCTTGGAGGGGCGCACAGGTCGGGGCGGCATAAAAGGAGCGATCGCCGTAGAAACCACATTGTTGATCGGTGTGGTCACGCCAGAGGGCTTCAAGGTCTTGGAGAAGCTGACAGGGGAGTTGCTGGGCTTCCGTCGGGTTATTGATTTCCCCGTCCTGGTTGAGGTCAGCGTTTGTTCCCTGGGGACGTAAAAGGAGGCCATAAGTTTCCCGTAATGCCCCAGGGGTATATTGATCTTCATAATCCAAAAGGTTAGTTTCGGGCTTGAGGCTGCCAAATTCTCCCTGGGCGAGGGCGGTTTCGAGGGTGGGCAATTTTTGCTGTTGGATTACAGCCACTAATTGTTGTTTTGTTTGGCTGGCAAGGTCTTGTAATTCCTGCTGCTGGGCCGCCGCTAAATCAGGTCGCGCCTGGAGTTTGGTGATCTCCTGCAAAATTTTCTGGTAATAGGCGATCGCCAAATCAAAGTCCCCCGTATTTTGTCGCCGTTGGGCAATGGTCAGGAACCGGGGTAAATCCCGGAGGAGGGTCGGGGTTGTGGCCGAGCTATTAATCGAAATCGTCTCGATAATTTTGAGCGATCGTTGGCGTTCCCACCAAGTCCAGCCCCCTGCTAAACCTAGCAATACCAAAGCCACAGAGGAAAGCACCGCCAGTTTTTGGGCACCGCGCCGAATTTTCCGTTCCTGGTCGAGTTCCCGTTGTTGCCGTAGGGCGATCGCCGTTTCCTCTTGGGTACGCAAATCCAGACCCAAGTTAATAAAAAACCGTTGGGCATCACTGAGGCGATCGGGGCTTTTATCCAGCCAAAACTCTGCCTCCACCAAGGGCGCTTGTCGCAACAGATAACCGTCGCTGTTATTGTGGCTTTCCCATTGCTCAATGGCGTTATTTAAACGGGTTTGCCATCGTAGGAAATCAGCATTGTCGGCAATCCAACCCTGGAGACGTTGCCAGTGACAAATTAACGCTTCATGGACAATTTCGACAGTTTCAGTATTGCCGATCGGGTCACGATTCGTCGTCAACAGCCGTTCTGAAGCTAATTGCAACGCGAGAGGCCAGGCTTTAACTTCTGTTTGCGGCAGAATCCGTCGGGTAGCTTCGGCTCCTTCCCGCACTTGGATCAGTTGCAAAAAGAGGGCTTGCACCTGGGGCCGCTGGTCAGCGGAGAGTTTTCCATAAACCTGTTCGGCATAGTCCCGGAGCGCGGCGGTAATTCCCCCCAGATTTTCGTAGGCGGTATGGGTGAGCCAACCTTTCTCTTGGTGGGGCCACAGTTGGGTCAGGGCAAATTCGAGGAGGGGTAAATTCCCCACCTGGTCTTGTACTTCTGTGATTATTTTTTCCACTAAACCCGGCTCAAACCTTACTCCCATCAGGGCTGCAGGTTGGGCGATCGCCGCCTGGAGATCCGTACGGGAAAGGGGCAGCAGAAATTCTGGTTCATGGCGTTGCCAGAGTTTCCCCAGGCCGGGATGTTCTAGCACTGGCCCAACACAATCGGCCCGCAGAGTAAGCAGCACCACAAACTGGGGCGCTTCTTGGATGGCGGCCACCAACAGATCTAAAAATTGCCGCTGTGCCTCTGGGTGATTAAGGGTAAAAAGTTCCTCGAATTGATCAATGATCAGCAGTCGGCGGGTTTGCCTTGGTTGGGTTTGCTGAATTTGTCCTAACGCTGTCCCTAAACTTTGAGTATCCCCTCGGAAGGATTGCAACAATTTTGTTTCTGAAATATCGGGCTGCCACATTGCCACGGCATGGGCCAACCTTGCTACGGGATCATTTTCGGGACGCATCACTTGGATCGCCCAGTTGTACCTAGCATCCTGTCGCAACTGGGGCACAATCCCCGCAAACACCAGGGACGATTTCCCACTACCGGATGCTCCCACCAACGGTAACAGCGGTTGGCTTTGGAGCCGTTCTACCAACTTTTCTCGCAAACTTTCCCGCCCGAAATAAACCGCCGCATCCTGTTCCTGGAAGGTGTTCAAACCGCGATAGGGGCAGGGGGGCAAACCACCGAGTTGCAACCAAGTGGGGGGCAATAAAGCGCTATTTTGGCAAATGATTGGTAGCCAAGCCGCCCCAGGATAATCATTTTCTAGGCCTTGCAGTTGACGTCGAGCCTGTTTCACTGCTTGATAAAGGGGCAGTTGGGCGATCGCATAACCTTCGAGAAAACGTTGAAAAAAGTCCTGGGCGACTCGATTCGGCACCGGTTCGCGCATCACAATGGTCACGGGAATCTGGAGATTACCTAAACTATTCGCCAAACCCAACCCATCACAGGAATTGAAAATCGCCAACTGCAACCCCCGTTCCAAAGCTGTGCGGAGGCCTTCCTGTAAATGCTCCAGGGTCAAGCTGCGGTGTTCTGGCCCATCGTGGAGATAGAGGCGGCCCGTTTGCTGATCTGTCTGGCTGTGGCCCGCGAAAAATAAAATATCCCAACCTTGCTCATCCCAGAGGGCCGCATCAAATTCCTGGCGGGTGGGCTGCGTTAAAAATTGCACCTCCGCATCGGGAATTTCAGAGAGTTGTTGTTGTTCCGCCGTCAGATCGATGCCCTGGCTACTACCGAGGATCGCCAAAATGCGTACCTGTTGCCGTTTTTTCTGGGGGGTGATCTCTTTTAAACGATAAAACTGGGGCTGACTGAGGGCCACTTCCGCCAGGGGATAATCCACCAAAAATTGCCAACCCTGCCAGGGCAAATGGTGCAAATGCGGGTCATCTGTCTGCAAAATTAACCGCAGGGGCATCTCTGGGGAAAGATGCGATCGCAATGCCTGGACAATGGGCGTAAATCCGGGGCTGAGGAGCCATTCATTCAGTTGCCGTTGGAGCCGCTGGGACAAGTCCTCAAAGCTGACCTGGGATACATGGGTAACGGCGTCTTCTTCGATCTCAAAATCATCGTCTTCTTCGTCAAAACTGCGCATTCCCTCGGCCTGTCGCTGTCGTCCTAATTGCAGCCGCTGGGCGAGGGCGAGATAAACCGTTTGCCACTGCTGCAGACTATTGAGCAGGTCTGGGAAAGCGGGCAGTTGCCCAACAAATTGCTGAGGTAAAGGGACATCCATCTCCCAAATCTGGGCTGTGATTGTCGGAAATCCTTCGGTGAGGCTCCCCCGACCAAAGGCCAGGGAAATGGTGACGCTAGCATCACTGAGCCAATTAAATTTCAAAGGTTTCGTTGACGGTGCAACCATCGCCGCTTACCTCCACTTGAAATACTTTACCGGGAACACCCTTAAAGGGTTTGAGTTGAATGTAGCTGTCCTGTTGCCGACTGGTGATTGTTTGCAGCACCTTGCCGGACTTAGATTTGAGGGAAATACTTAAATCCGCTGGGAGATACTCTGCCTCAAAGGGGAGGAGTCGTGCCTGGATGCGAACTTTATCGTCTTCGTCGGTGGGGGCGAGGGTGACGAGGAGAACCACCTGTTCATTGCCCAGGCTCAAACCAAGATCGAGGAGTTTACCAGCTTGGATATCTTCGCTGAGGTTACGGGTGGCAAAGGCGAGCTGGGCTTCAGGCAGCATCAACTGATCGAGGGCCTGCCAACCTTGATCGAGGACATTATCAAACCAGTTGCCGAGTTTCGTGATCGTTTCTGTCACCTGGGTTCTGAGTTCTGCCAGGGCATTCACGGGGAGGGGAATAGCGGCGGGGGAAAGGTAACGGCAGTCAGCGAGGAAATGATTCAGTTCGGCATCAAAGTGATCGAGGCTGAAGCAATAATGGCCATCCCGTTTGGGGGCAGTTTGGAGGCGATCGCCCCGGCTGATCCTCCTGAGAATGACAGTTTCTGCTTCTTCATCGACTTCGACAATGCCGTAGAAATGGGCGGCGAGTTCCGGTTGTTCAATGTATTCCTGGGGCCAGAGCACCTGTTCGTCGAGGTAATCGCTCTGGGCTAAAAGGCAAACTTTAAAACCCCCTACGGTCACATAGGCCACCTGGGGCAGATGGGTCAGATCCCGTTGGCGACGTTTTTCTGGGAGGCGATCGCCAAGCCAATTTTCAAAGGCCACTAACCCCAGCCCATTTAAATAAGCCTGCCACTGGTCAGCTTCTGGCAAATTTCCAGCAGGCCAGGTTTGGACAAGGGCATAGTCAAGCTCGCTGAGGGTAATTTCTTCGGGGATCAGTAGGCGGAATTCAGATTGGGTGAACATTTTGGGGCTCCTCGGCGTCAAGCAAGATTAGGGGTTAGTTTGGGGTGGCATTCGTTAAGTAATGCTTTAGTTTTTGGGCGTAGGCACTGTCGAAGCGACGGTTTTTGCCACTGCGGATTTCGGCGGCGGCCTCCGTAAACAGTTCTTGGTCTACAAATTGTTCTAGTTGCTGGCAAAGGGAACTTAGGTAGTTTGGGTCGGGTTCCGGGCCAGTGAGTCCCTTTTGGCGAGCGAGATCGAGGAGTTTTGCGAGCAATTTTTCCGTGGTTTGGCGGCGCACTTGATTCAGCAGATCCCCAGGATTGAGGATGCGGCGGGCTTGATCCCAGCTACTCATGCCCAGTTGGGGGGCAATTTCGGCGAGGGATTGGGCCTCGATGTAATAGAGAAAAAGACCTTGCAAGTAGCGATCAGCAAAAGGTTTGTAGCGTTTGCTCTTGGCGAGTTTTTGTTGTTTTTGTTTGAGGTTGTCCTGGAGGCTCTCGTCAAAGGCGATCGCCAATTGGTCATGCAAAAATTGGATCAGCTCCCGTTGTTCGAGGTTCCCTTCATCGAGGCTTTCGTGGGGAAGATCCCGCCTGGGGGCATAGTCACCACTATCGGCGTCGTAGGTTTCTAAACTTTCCCGCGATCGCCAAATGTCATATTGCCGCAACTGTTCCGCGAGGCGATGCAAATCCCCCAGGAGTAACTTCGGGGCGCGGCTCGGATAACCCTGGTCAACGCAGTAGGCATCCATTTCCAAAAGTTGTGCTTCCGTGGGGGTTTGGCACTTGGTGCGTTGTTTCGTCTGTTGGCGTCGATCGCGACGATACACCCCATGGAAAGCCTTCAGCAGACATTGATCCGCAGGCGCTAACTGCTCAAACTGACTTTTGCGGGCGCGGTTTAACAAGGCCCAATCCGTGAGGTGCTGAAACCCAAATTCCGCTAAAAAAGCCCGAATCTCTGGATGTTGTTTCGTTTTCAAAAAAGCCCAATTTTTCAAACTGAGTTTATTTTCCCGTTGAGCCCCATAGGAGCGGAGAATTTCCACCGCAAAAATCTGAAACTGACAGGGGCTAAGTTGGGCCGCTTCGTTGAGTTGGACTTGATTGCTGTCCGTGGCCTCATCAATCAAAATTAACCTCTGGCCGTCGTCGTGGAGCACCAGAGGCAAAAGGTCTTGGTAAGAAAAATTCTGTTGGGCACTAAATAAACTCGCGAGGCGTTGGCAACTTTGGAGAATCGGTTGGGAGACGTAACACCGTAAACATAGCCCTGCTAATGCCTGATAATATGATTCCCCTTGGTTGCCTTGAAAGACCTGGAGGAGCTGCTCTGGTAAAGTGTTAGCCGAAAAAGTTGTGGTCTCTAACCAAGTTTGGGCGGTCGGGAGTGGTGCCCAGTGGTATCCTTGGCGATGCTGGAGACTGATGCGGTATAGGTGCCAGTACTGCTTCGGATAACTCATGATCTCCCCTTGGGTTCCCCATTCAAGCAAAAATGCATAGCGGTGTTTTTGTAAGTATCATTATCCTGTCGCTATACATCTTAATTGAGCTTTTTCTTAACTGATACAAGCGGGAATTCGTCTTCCTCGCACACAGTTTATTGTGACGAGCAGGGAGGGGATGAAAGCGAGTTAGACTCATGCTACTATAAGTTTGTCTTGACCACTTCTCCCTAAGCGAAAACCAAGCTAAACGGGCAGTGTTGCAAGAAAAGAATTTTGGCCTTCGGAACGAGGGTTTTCCGCCTATCGCCAGAATGTAAGACTCGCTATTTTTCGGAGTAGAAAGCAGTTCTTTGGGTAGGAAGCTTCTTCACGCTAAAGCGAGGAAGGAGTAGTTCACCAACCGGTTACCAAGCCAACATATTCCCCAAAAGACCTTGGCGCAAATTAGAGTCATTCACATAGCGCACGTTTTCTAGCTGTTGGTAGGTGGCGTAACGGTGGGCTTCTGCTTGGATCACGGCAGAGCAATCCTTGGCACTCATGGAACCGATGGTTTGCATGCCCCAACCGGTATTTTGGGCATCGATATGCTGGGTCGTGGTACTGTCCGGGGTGCTAGTGCTATCGGTCACTGTGGCCTCGTTGTGGAAACTGTTCACCTGGGTCATGTCTTCCATTTCCTGGGTATTACAGAATTCTTTGGCCTCTTCTACGCTTAGCCAGGGTTGATAGTCGTCGGCGATCGCCCCAGGGACAAAACTAAGGGGCAGTAGCATTGTTAAACCAAAAACAGCGAGCTTGCGAGTTGTGTTAAACATGGTTGGTTTCTCCGGGGGCGAGTAAAAAGTAAATAGTAGATTTAAGGGCTAAGGGGTAATCCCAGGGACTCCATGAAATTTGGATCATGGGCGGGACTATAGATATCAATGGGAACACTAATTTGGGTGCCAATGGTTGGACTTTGGATGCCGTAGGGAGCCAGGGGACTCGCGCCATTGCCATCAACAAAGTGACTACTGGTGCGTTGTTGGGTGGCGTTACCAGAGCCGACATAAAGCTGGCTGCTCGTGTTGGTCGTGGTATTGCCCCAGCAGGGTTGGTTGCCTGTGCCCATAAAGACTTGGTTACTTTGGTTAGCGGGAGTTGGAGAACCGTGGATTGCCACTTGGAGGGACACATCGGTCATCACACAGGCGGCCTGGGCGGGCATCCCGATAGAAGTCACGGGAACAAGCAGAGAAGGGGTAAAGATAATCCAGAAGGGGGAACCAGCAAAGAGAATTTTCATTGATTTGGCCTCGGTGAAGGGAACAGGGGAAAAACAGGGCAGTTGTGAACGGAGAGTTGGGTTAAACCACTGCCCTGGTGTTGGTCTTAGAAAGAAAAGATAGAGCTTTGGTTTTGGAAGCTGTTCTGGAAGCTGCTGTTGTTGACATTGTTGCCGAAACCGCTCCCCGCACCTGTTTGGCTGGCGCCCACCTGGGCAACGCTGGCATTATTGCCAAACCCAAAGGCGTCGGATTGGAGTTGGGTGCTGGATTGACCGAGGTTGTTGTTGACGTTGTTGAAAAAGCCATCAGCCACGGCAGTTTGGGAACCGACAATTGTAGACTGGGCGCCGTTGTTGCCACCACTAAAGAAGCCGCTTTGGTTTTGGAAATTTGATTGGCCCATGGTGTTAGAAGTGGAGTTCCCCACACCGACGGCGGCACTGGTTTGATTAGAAATCATTGTGCTGCTAGAAACATTATCGGCTTTAGCGGGTTGAGCGATACTCAGGACACCGAGAGCGAGGAAAGCACCAGCGGTAGCAAGTTTGAGGGATTGGGGACGAGAGAAAGTGAAAGTAGTCATGGGTCAGTTACCTGTTGATTGATTGTTGTGTGTTGCCAGGTGATAGTGACCAGAAATTTTGCTTATGCAGTTTTTTATCTTTCGCCCCAGAAAATTTTCTAGAAAAGTTCAGCGGCGATCGCCTTGAGGGGGGATTCCGTTGTGATCGGTTTTTTCTCAGAAGGAACAAGGGTAAAGTCGGGTTCGAGGAGAGCATCGTCCACCCAGCCGGAAAAATAATCCACGGTGGTACTGTCTAGGTCGAGGGCAAAAAGTGTTAAGTCTCCCCGCAGGGCATTGAGATCTTGAATCCCTTCAGGGTTATAGCCCTGCTCACTAATGCCCACTGGCCCCAGGCCCACCTGTTGCCCCATCACTTCATCAAAACTCCGCCCAAAGCGATCGCCTGCCCAATGCCATTCTTCGCCGGGCCAGTAGAGACGATCTTCCCAAGGCAACAAATCCGCACCGGGTTCACTGTCCCACTGGAAAGCCCCTTCCGGTACCGTCACCCGAAAACCCGTGGGATAAGCAACTTCAAAACGCCCTTTTTTCGGCTGTTCATGGGCAATGCCAAAGGGGACGGTACTCGCCCACCAGAGCACTTCGGCGGTGTCTGCGGTTAGGGTGGTGCTGGGAGTTTCTGCCAACAGACTGCGGTAAATAGGTAAACCTGACTCTGGCACTTGTGCTTCTAGGGCAAAGCGCCAACAATTCCACGCGTCCCACTGGTCAATATTGCGCCACTGAATGTTGCAAATGCCGTTCCCCGTCGCCGCCCAGAGCACATCCCCCTCGGCATAGAGTTGGGTGGGAATCGCCCCGATCAAGGGACTGTTGTGAATCGTGTGAAACGAGATTTTGCCATCACGCCAATCTTGATTAAATTCATAGGCCACCAAGCCCCGTGCGGGAATGAGGCTTGAACCTTCGGCGGCATATTTTGTCCCCAACCAAAGAGTTGTTTGATCGTCGTTGGTTGTGGCCTGGAGGTCAGTAATTTGGGTGGCAATCAACTCGTCCGGCTGCTGTAATTCGAGGCTGCCGTTGCTTGGGTCATAGCGAACTAGGCTACTCAAGCCGCTAAAGCCTTCCCCTTGCTCTGAGGAAACCGCAAAAAATAACGTTTCTTCGACAGGAATGGCCGCTGTCACCGTGGGAATGCCTAGATCCGCACCAATGCCACTGGCCCGCAACTGTTCGAGGGTATAAAGATCTAAGGCGATCGCCTCGGTTTCCCCTGGGGGAATCAGTTCAAAAATTGCCTTTTCGGGGGGATTCTCAAAATCTAGAAAAGGATTTGGCCGTAAGAGGACACGGTATTGATAGGCTTCTCCCGCTAGCTCGACTGTTTGAAACGCCGGATCTTCCCCTGCTAAAAGCAACTCCTGATCCTGAACGGCATTAGAGGTGTTGTCCGTGGTTGGCGGCAGAATCGCCCAACTCTGGGTTTCCCGACAAAAAACCAATTGATGATGCCGAGTTTGCACCGTCACAGTATCTGAATCAGCTTGAATGTCCCACGCCGTAAAATCGAACTGATCCGCCACTGACAGATCCGCTTGAATCGTCAATCGCTGGGCTGCTCCATCGGTGCTGGGACAATTGGCCGGGGTAGATGGCGCTGTTACATCCCCTGGCTGTTCCTCCAAACTAATAGACTGCCCATTACAAGCACCGAGGCAAATTAACCCAACCCAAACCCAAGGCGATCGCCCCAACCCATTTTGTCTAGCCCATAAACTTTGTCGCATCACCTTTACTGACTCCCTAAAACTATTGAAATAAATTTCCCTGCCGTTTTCACCTGAGAAAGTTTGCCAGGGGAAAGCTTGTGACTTATTTTGATAAAGATTTCTTGTTTGTTCCCTTACCTAATCCCAATTCTGAGCCGAATTTAACCATGGCGCAAATCCGCATCGACCCCCTGGCGATCCAACTCCAAACCCTCGAAACCGAAACTCTCCTCAAGGCGCTCCTGCGGGCCAAAGTTCACCTCGATGCCATCTGTGGCGGCAAAGGCTATTGCGGTACCTGTGTCGTTCATGTTGTTAGTGGTGCGACCCAACTCAGCCCGGTGACGGCCCAAGAACAAACCATCCTCAACAATCTGAAAAAATCTAGCGACACCTATCGCCTCAGTTGCCAGGCCTATGTGCGTGACGGAGAAACCGTTGTTTGTGACCTACCATCCCGTACCCTCACAAAGTTACAACAAATTCTCGATCGTCTAAAAAATCGCTATGCCCCGAAAGATATCCGCCACCCCCGCACCGGAGAACTGCTTGTTAAGCAGGGGGGCATTGTGACTCAGGATATTCTCGAACGCCTGTTAAGTGCCTGAAGTCCTTTTCTAGAAAAAAATATAAATTTTCATTAAGAAACAATTAAGTTTTGTTGATTGATTGTGGGTTTCGCCGGGGGGCTGAGATTTCCATGCTATGTTTGGTTTCCATAACAAAGTCCTAGTCTTATAACTCTCGTTTTTTAAGGGGTTTCTTAGATATCGTCCAAAATCCAGGACTTTCAAAGGGTTCTAGTCCCCTTTGAGAATGTGTAATGAGTTAACTCGATTTTTAGCCATACTAACCAAACAAATTACGGACTTGGACGTTTGAATTGCTTGGTTCCAGTGGTGCCTCCCTAAAAAATTAGATTTAGACATCGACAATGTTGTCGCCAATGACAATTTGTTGAGTTTTGTATCGTCGTTTGCTTGTTCCAAGCTACCGCCTATGGTTGGTACATCTACTTTGCACAACCAGATCATTCTCATCGCGGAAATGAATGAGCGCGTGTATAAGCCCATTGCCACGCAACTCACCCGCGCTGGAGCCGTTGTTTGCGTGTCTGAGACGAGGCAGGCTCTACTCAAAGAATGCGACCGTCGTCATCCCCAGTTACTGTTACTGGGCACGCTCCCCCATACCAACAGTCTCGATTTATTTCGGCAATGTCGAGATTTTTGGCAAGATTTACCCGTGGTACTCCTCGCCCACCAACCCCTAGTCAATGATTACTTTCGTGATTGGGCGCTGAAACAGGGGGTGCGAGCGGTACTCAGCAGCTATGTGCAACATCTCGCCCAGTTACAAGCTACGGTCCAAGATATTTTGTTTCCTCTGTTAGAGCCCGTTGCCGCCACGGCCAAGCGCACCATGCCGCCCATCCCAATCCCGGTGGTCACAAATCCAGCTAAGGGTACGGATATTTCCAGGGCCAGAGCCATCATTGCTTTGAATCAAATTAGTGAATTTAGTCAAAAGTATTTTGGGAACCTTGCCATCGGTAATTATTGGCGAAAAGCCCAGCAAACGCTCCAGTCAGAACATCCCCTTTTGGACTGTTGGGTGGTGGATCACTGGGGCAGTTTTGATCCAGAGCAAGGGGCGATCGCCTCTCCCGAACCGCACCTCAGTCAGGCCGAACTACAGAGCCTCAAAGTATGGGTAGCGACCTTTACCCAAGAGTGCGAACGCATTGTTGTAGACTTTGCCCAATTGCTCCGCCAATATGCCCTCAGCGAAGCTGATTGTCGCTTTCTCCTTTAAATTTTTTACCCCCCCAATTCCCCGTGAATAAAATCTCAATCCAACCCCTCGATAAAACCGTTCCCGTCCAGGGCCAAGAGACCTTGCTTGATGTGCTACTCCGGGAAGACATGAGTGTCATGCAGGCCTGTGGTGCCCAAGGGCGCTGTGCCACTTGTCATATTTACGTCAAATCTGGGGGGGAAGCCCTCAGCCCGATGAATGACCAAGAACGACTGACCCTCAGTTTTATTGCCACCGCCCAAGCCAATTCTCGCCTTGCCTGTCAAACGAAGATCTGTGGTGATGGGGCCGTTATCGAAGTGCCCAGGGGGATGTACATCGGTTCCATGGGCGAGCTCAAATCCCTGGTTGGTACCCGCGCTAATCAAAATATTATTCACCCTTTGACCGGAGAAATTCTCGTCGAAGAAAACAAATTAATTCTGCGCTCGGCCCTCGAAAAAATGGCCAATATTGATGCGGCTTTAGAAACCAATCTTTTGGATGTGTTCCAACCCTCTTCTGTGTCAAATATTGCCAACTACTTTGATTAGTTTTGGCTTTTCTCGCTTTTTTAAGCTTGTCTTTCTCACTGTTGTGATTGCGATTTATTGATCCTATGGTTTCTTCTGCCCGTTCCCAAACTCTCCCATACCACCGTTCCTGGCAAAAAGCCTGCCACTATAGTCGTCATACCTTCTTTCAGTTTGATCCCACCCAAGGCACCGTAAGCGATCGCCATGGCCAACGGAATCTCCTTACCACGGAAGATTTCATTATTGGGTTACAAAAGGGCCTTGAGCATGAAGTCGGTGAAGCTTCCGGTTGGTTAATGTACTTGATCGGCCAGGAGTGGGGCGTCGAAGATGCGGCCCAATTTAAGGTATGGTTCCAGGATGAGTTCGGCTTGTATTTTAAAGATGCGGCGCTCCGGTTTGCCCTCGAAACCTGGTGGTGGCCCCTGACGGCCCAGGGGTGGGGGAAATGGCAGGTGGATTTGTCTTCGATTAAGGAAGGCTTTTTATTTATTGATCTATTTGACTCGGCGGTGGCGAAAACCCTCGGTGATGTCGGTAAGCCCGTGTGCTTCCTCTATGCGGGGCTATTTGCGGGGTTCTTTTCGAGCTTTTTTGACCGGGCCTTGAGTAGCACTGAAATTCAGTGTTATTCCATGGGGAATGATTTTTGTCGGTTTCTAATCGGTTCGGAAAAACGGGTGAAGGCGGCGGAATTTTGGCTGACATCTGGGGCAACGGCGGCGGATATTGAAGCTCGCTTTCAGGCGCTCAAAACGGAAGCGGCACTTGATGCGGTTGGGCGCGAATAAAGCAAAGGCACACTTCAAGGACAAATCAAATCACATGGCACAAGATGATTCTCTACTCCGGCGCTGGTTTCCGACTTTTGTGGGACTTTTTGAAAAACTCAAGCCTCCTACGGCAGCCCCTGTCCCTACCCGTGGGGCAACCCCTGCCCCGACCCTCGTCCGGCGATCGCCTCGACCAGATGGCCCTTTTTTTCTCAAGGGGTTTGAGGAAGCAGCTTTTCTCTCCCGGGATGATCTGCTGTTAGCCCTACAGTGGAGTGCGCCGCCTTCCGAATTGGATCAATATGCTGCCACTCTCCAAGGGACTTCACCTAGGCGATCGCCCGTTGTTGAAACCGAGGAATCTGATACCGACTTTTTCATTCGGGGCCTACAGAATATCGAAACCGTCGATGGCCTCAAAAATTTAGATCTTGTCGCCCTCCTCACCTGGGAAGAGCAAGGTCAAACTCTCCGAGAAGTTGACCCCGATGACTACGACCTACTCGACGATTTATTAGATCTCGCCGATATTTAGGGCGTTAGGTGGCTAAAACTCCTTACAAAAACGGAATTATTAAAAAATAAAACAATTTACCGTCCCTTTTCGAGAAAAACCTAGAATTTTTCCAGCGTAAATTTTGCCTACTTTTTTCATCAGGATAAATTTTTATGATCACCCTCTTAGAAACCCTCCTTGAACGTTCCGACGGGGCTTATATCGAACCCCAAGATCTTGATCAAGTCGATCAGACTCTCCAATCCTGGGGCGATCGCCGGATCACCTATCAATTGATCCAAGAGAAAGAAGAAAAAATCGTCGACGAGACCCTCCGGCGCTTCCAAACCGAAAACGAAGTGCTATTGCGCTCGGCCCCAGAGACAGTTCTCAAAAAATGTAAAGGCGACCTCATCTCAGTCCTCCGCAACTGCGCCACAGCGATGCTCCTCCAGGACGAAGAACTCCTCAAAGATCGCTTCCTGTACTGGATGCAAAATATTATGCGGGCCTTGAAAAATCAAAAATACAACAACGAAGTTTACCGCATTATCCAAGAGGTCATCCAAGAAGAACTCTCCGCCCCATACGCCCAACTGATGCTGCCCTATCTCCAAGTCACCCACCAATACCTGAGCGAATAACCATGACTTTGTCCCCTGTCCCTGGGAATTACTTTACCCCCCGCACCTATATCCAATGCCAACCGGAAACGGGCCTTTTAAAAACACGCCACGGGAATCGCCTCTTGGCCGTACCAGAAGTGTTGCTCCGGAGCATCCATAAAGCCCTACGGGAAGAAACAGGTGAAGCAACCCCTTTCGCCCTCTATACCTTTGGTTTTTGGTGGGGGGGTGCCTTTTACGACCGCTTGAAAACAGAAATTGAAGCATACTACCAACGCACGATCCCCCAGATGAATGCCCTAGAATTTTTGGTGATGATGCGGCAAATTTGGGAAACCCACGGTTTTGGGCACTTAAATTTAGATTTTACCCACCGTGATTTGGGCCTAATCAAGGTACAGGTAGAAGCCTCGATGATGCAGTTGGGTACGGAAATTGGCCTGAAACCAGAACAAACACCGTCCTATCATTTAGAAGCGGGTTTTATTGCAGCTTGGTTTTCCCGTTGGGCTGGGAAAGGCATTCGGGCCTGTGCAGTGGATTTACCAAAGGATGCGGCAACGTTAATGGCGAATCCGCCACAATTTGCCAACTTCTTGGTGGGCTTAGGGCCAAAAATTGAACAGACGGAAATGTGGGTCAAACAAGGTCTTTCTAGCGCCGAGATTATCGAAAAATTTGCAGTGACCGATGCCTAAATTGATCTAGGTTTTGTTAATGCTAAACCCTGGGCGCTGCGGCCTAGAGCGTTTCTTGGCATGATGGAAGCAAGTTCAACAAGTGTTTTGCTTACATAATCGATATGACAACTGATGTTCTGACCAAACATAATGTTCAAATCCTCGGCAATGCCAGTTCAGACAAGGTACTCCTCTTTGCCCATGGCTTTGGCAGTGATCAAACCAGTTGGCGTTTAGTGGCCCCGGCCTTTGCGGCGGACTACCGTTTGGTGCTTTTTGATTTGCCGGGTTGTGGGCGATCGCAGGCAGACGAAAACGAGACACTACATCACACACGCCTCGAAAGTTACGCCCAGGACATTCTCGACATTTGTGAGGCCCTCGACTTGGAGGAAGTGCAACTGGTCGCCCATTCAGTCAGTAGTATGACCGCCACCCTGGTGGCTCTCAAGCACCCCAATCTCATTACCCGTTTAGTGTTCATCAGTGCCTCACCCCGGTATATCCATGACCAAGATTATGTGGGGAGTTTTGATCAGGCCACAGCCGATGAAATCTTGGCGGAAATGTCCCAGAACTATTTCCAATGGGTGCGTAAATATGCGCCATCGATCATGAATACCCCGAAGCAACCATTACTCTCGGCGGAATTTTCAAAAACCCTCCTCCGTCTACGGCCTGATTATGCTTTTTTGACCTTTTCGCTGATCCTCAAATCTGATTATCGTCGCGAGGTGAGTCAACTGAAGCTCCCAACGTTAATTTTGCAAGCCGAGAATGATCCTTTTGTGGCTAAAGCTGTAAGCGAATATCTCCACCAAGCCATTCGCAGTAGTCAGCTCCACTGGATTGACGCCAAGGGGCATTTTCCCCAATTGAGTAATCCCCAGGCGGTGATCGCTGCCCTCAAAGATTTTCTCCATTAAACTCACAGCAAAAGGCGATCGCCATCCCATGAAAAATTTGCCACAGCGCTAAACCACAGAAGAAAGACTACAGTGGGGGCCTTGATGAGCTGCTTCCTTCGGAGAGACCAATGTTTGGGAGTCAGGATACTGGGCCAAAAACGCGGTGCGCCAATGGATATGTCGTTCCACTTGTTTTGCCAAGCCCAGTAAATGGTGGCGCTGTCTGTCAGAAAGAGTTTGGGGGCGATCATCGATCGCACAGAGGGTACCCAAACAATAACCATCGGCTGTATACAGAGGAACACCCACATAGAAACGAATCTTGGGCGCTTGAACCACGAGGGGGTTGTCCCAAAAACGCTTATCCAGGCTGGCGTCAGGAATTTCAAAAAGCTCAGTATCCTCGATCGCGTGGGCACAAAAAGAAATAACCCTGGAGGTTTCTTCGAGGGTGAAGCCATAGCGTGACTTAAACCACTGGCGATCGCGATCCACCAAAGAGATTGCCGCAATTTTTGTGCCGCAGAGCCGCGCCACCAACCGCGTGATGAGATCAAAGGCTGCTTCCTGGGGGGTATCCAGTAGATAGGTACGGTGTAGTGCCGCAAGACGATGTTCTTCGTTAGTCAGGATTGGAGGAGCAATCATAGAATCCACGGACAATCATTAAAAAATGATGGGGGTATATTGTGGTGTGGCTTAACCAAAAATTAACTTTATCGGAGTGTTTACCCCAATAATGATGAGCAAAAGAATGACATCAGCTACTCAAATTAAATCTTAGCAATAAATAGTACAAGTCATACATATTTCTGACAGTTTTTTGTGTTTAATCTTAACTTCTAAAAAAGGCATAAATCACCCAAAATCTCTTGGTAGACTAGCTTGGAAGAATTTTATGACGATTAGTAAGATACGCTAAAATGCCGAAAAATCACCTTGGGGACTAGCATTTGAATTGCCTCTTATCGATTTGTTTTTGGGATATTTCAAGTGATTTTCAGCAAAAACTATGACAGTTTTATTTTGAGTTGAGAGGACAATTTTTAAAACTCATAAAAATCATGCGTCCCCGAATCAATTGAATCTCCATGGCAATTAACGTTACCTTATGAGCCTCTACTTTATCGTTCGCTAGATCACAATGTCTTCTGTCAATATTCTTCTGTGGTATCGCCGTGATCTCCGGCTCCATGACCACCAGCCACTCCAGGAAGCCCTAGCACAACAGGCCCAGATTTTTCCTTTCTACTGTTTTGACCCCCGGGAGTTTGGTTCAATTGGGCTAGATTTCCCAAAAACAGGTGCCTTTCGGGGTCAGTTTCTCCGGGAAGCCATCCAGGATCTCCGGCAAAATCTCCGTGCCAAGGGCAGTGATTTGATTGTGCGCCAGGACATCCCAGAAAAGTTAATCCCTGATTTATGTCAGCAATGGCAGATTGACGCTGTTTATTGGCACAGGGAGGTGACGGCAGAGGAAACCCGCGTTGAACGAAAACTGCGCCAAGCCCTAAAGCAACGGGGCGTTCAAGTGGAAACGTTTTGGGGAACGACCCTCCACGATCCAGGGGATTTGCCTTTTGGGATCAACGAAGTGCCGGAGGTTTTTACGCAATTTCGTAAGGATGTGGAAAAGTATGCGGCGATCGCCTCCCCAGTACCCACACCAACCCAATTGCCCCCCCTCCCCGAAACCCTTGCTCCAGGCGAGATTCCCAGTCTCCAGGATTTGGGTTTGCCGGAACCAACCATTGATCCCCGTGGTGTGCTCCCGTTTAAAGGCGGTGAAACGGCAGGCTTGCAACGACTCCAGGCTTATTTTTGGGAAGGCGATCGCCTCAAGGTTTACAAAGAAACCCGCAATGGTTTGTTAGGAGCCGATTACTCCTCAAAATTCTCACCCTGGCTCGCCCTGGGCTGTCTCTCGGCCCGTTACATTGCCGCCCAAGTCGCCGAATACGAACAAAAACGGATCGCTAACAACTCCACCTACTGGCTGATTTTTGAGCTGCTCTGGCGGGATTATTTCCGCTGGATCTGTGCCAAACACGGCAACCAAATTTTCCAACCCGAAGGTTTACAGGGGGTAAAAATTCCTTGGAAACAAGACCACGAAGCCTTTGAACTGTGGCGGACGGGCCAAACGGGGATTCCCTTTGTCGATGCCAATATGCGCGAACTCCTGTATACGGGCTTTATGTCCAACCGGGGCCGGCAAAATGTTGGTAGCTTTCTGACGAAAAATCTGGGGATTGACTGGCGCTGGGGCGCCGCTTGGTTTGAGTCGCAACTCATTGACTACGACGTGTGCAGCAACTGGGGCAATTGGAACTACACCGCTGGCGTGGGGAATGATGCGCGGGGTTTTCGCTATTTCAACATTCCCAAACAGGCCAAGGATTACGATCCCCAGGGGGACTATGTGCGCCACTGGCTTCCGGAGTTGGCGGCCCTCCCCGGTGAACAGATCCATCAACCCTGGCGTTTACCTGTGCAAGCGTTAGGCGATCGCCAAATTATTTTGGGGGAAACCTACCCGAAACCGATGGTTGATCTGCAAACCTCTGTCCAAGAAAACGAACGCATTTACCAAAAAGCCCTGGGTCTGGCCCCTAAGTCCCAATCCCGAAAGCCCCGTAAAAATTTCAAATGCAATCAAGATACTCCCAAAGCCCGTTGGCGGCGTTAGTCAATCTAAACGAGGCAGTTCAAAAAAACTTTTGCCTCTCCCCTTGCGTTTTAAAAAATCCCCTGTTATAGTTGTTAAGGCTTAAGGGCGTTTAGCTCAGCGGTAGAGCGCCTGCCTTACAAGCAGGATGCCACTGGTTCAAATCCAGTAACGCCCATCCTTAAGAAGAATATGCCAAGGTCACCTTCTGGGGTGGCTTTTTATTTTTCCGTGACCCATTAGGCGCAAACGGGGCCTTAACAGGGATTTAAGAAAATTTGTGTTTCCCCATGAACGGCAAACAAACTCCATATTTGTTCGCTTCTGGGGGAGCACCATGGTTAAATGTTAGTGCCGTTGTATAATAAGCGGCGAAATTAATAAAAGCAATTATTTTCGTACCGAGTTTATCTGGGCGATCGCCTTCGGGGTGACAGTGTGGCAAAGCTAAGGTTATTTACACGCCTGAGCCTCGCGAATAAACCGATTCGTCACGAATTCCCGCCATAGATAACGGATGAGTTTAAAACATAAAATTTGCAGATCCAGAGGAAATTTATGACCAGTCAGACAGACCGTGTAGTTATTATTGGTGTTGCCGGGGACTCCGGCTGCGGAAAATCTACCTTTTTACGCCGGCTTACCGATCTGTTCGGCGAAGAGTTCATGACGGTAATCTGCCTTGATGACTACCATAGCCTTGACCGCAAAGGCCGCAAAGAAGCTGGGGTAACTGCCCTCAATCCCAAGGCCAACAATTTTGATCTCATGGCAGAGCAAATCCGTGATCTAAAGAACGGAAAAGCCATTGATAAGCCCATCTACAACCACGAAACCGGGGAAATTGACCCGCCCGAACGCATTGAACCCAACAAAGTTGTTGTGATCGAAGGTCTACATCCCCTCTACGATGCCCGGGTGCGGGAATTAGTCGATTTCGGCGTGTACCTCGACATCAGCGATGAAGTCAAAATCCAGTGGAAGATTCAACGGGACATGGCAGAACGGGGCCACACCTACGAGGATGTTCTCGCTTCAATTAATGCCCGGAAACCGGATTTCAGCGCCTATATCGAACCCCAACGAGAATTCGCCGATGTGGTGATCCAGGTGCTCCCCACTGAACTTGTCGATGACAAAGAAGGTAAATATCTCCGGGTACGCCTCGTCCAAAAAGAAGGAGTTGCGGGCTTCGAACCAGCCTATCTCTTTGATGAAGGCTCTACCATCAACTGGCGTCCCTGTGGCCGGAAGCTCACCTGTAACTATCCCGGCATCAAGATGTACTATGGCCCCGATAACTACTTCGGCAATGAGGTTTCTGTCCTGGAAGTAGACGGGAAATTCGATAATCTCGAAGAAATGATTTACATCGAAAGCCACCTCAGCAAAACGGGCACTAAGTATTATGGTGAAATGACTGAGCTGCTTCTGAAGCACAAGGACTACCCCGGTTCCGATAACGGTACAGGTCTGTTCCAAGTGCTCGTTGGCCTCAAGATGCGCCAAACCTATGAATATCTCACCACTGGGAAAGGGGCGATCGCCGCAAGCGTATAGAAAAAATCAACACCAATAAGTAGTTGTAGGGGCCTGCCATGGCAAGCCCCTACATTTTTTTATGGCAATGACGATATATGGCGCTTTACATCTGGGATTGCAGATAATTTTGCAGGCCAATTTTCTCGATCAGTCCCAACTGTTGCTCTAACCAGTGGGCATGGTCTTCCTCGGTGTCGGCCAGCATCTGCCGGAGGATATCGCGGGTTTGGTAGTCTTGTTCTGTCTCACAAATGGCGATCGCCCCTTTGAGATCCCCAATGACTTTGTACTCATAATCGAGGTCATTTTGGAGCATCTCAGGCACAGTCTTACCAATGTTCAACCCATCCTGTTGGGACAGATCTGGAGTGCTTTCGAGGAACAAAATCCGCTCAATCAATCGAGATGCGTGGCCCGTCTCGTCCTGCATCTCGTGGTTAATGCGTTCATAGAGCTTTGTCAGGCCCCAGTCTAGGTACATCCGGGAATGGGTAAAATACTGATCCCGGGCTGCTAGCTCATTGCGCAGCAGTTTGTGGAGTTGTTCTAAAACGTTTTGATTACCTTTCATCGGAATTGTCTCAATACTCTAAGTGAATAAAAACATGGCCATAGCGTGGCCCATACCCTTGCCCTATCTACATCATCGACTGTAAATAGTTTTCTAAACCAGAATTTTCGATCAGCCACTGCTGGGACTCGAACCAGTCGATCTGTTCTTCGGTTTCTTCAAGAATTTCGCCCAAAAGATCACGACTGACATAATCTTGTTCTGTCTCACACAATTGAATCACTGCTAGTAACTCATTGCGGATCGTTGTGGCGGTCGCTAGCTCATTGGCCAACATTTCTGGCACATCTTCACCAATCATCAATTTGCCAAGGCTCTGGAGGTTGGGCAAGGCCTCTAAAAACAAGATCCGTTCAATAAGACTGTCGGCCTGCTTCATGGCCTTGATGGAGTACTTATATTCTTGATCATTCAATGTCCCCAAGCCCCAATTCTTGGCCATTCTCGCGTGGAGAAAGAACTGGTTAATTGCAGTCAACTGGGACTTTAAGACTGCATTAAGCTGGGTGTTAATGCCGGATTTTCCTTGCATTTCGCCTTATTTCACTCCAAATCGGCCACCTTTAATCTAAAAGGTGTCATAAATACTTCGGTATGTCTAGCTTAGGGCAGTTCCCAACATTGGGGGGCTTTACTCACAAAATTTTATTTTCTGATCAACTTTAGGACAAAGAATGAGAATCTATTGCAATAATTTTCAGAATAGGGCATAGTAGGGGATGACAGTTAAATCAAGCATTTTCCCCTTGAGGTCACCATGTACGTTTGCCTTTGCCGTGGCATTACCGAAAAGCAAATCCGCCAAGCTGCGGAACAACAAAGCTGCTCTATGAAAGAGCTTTCGAGTGTGATGGGCGTTGGAATGGATTGTGGCACTTGCCTAGAATATGCCGCCCAGCTATTGCAGGATCACCATGAACAAGGCTGTGTGAAGCAACCCTGTACTTCGAGCATTGCCTAAGATAGACAAAATTTTATTTGCAAGTCTTTCTGTTTAGATCCTTTTGTTTTAGAGAAGGTTTTGGATTTATTAAGGTATTGGATTATTAAAAAAGCCCAGTTCAGGATCAATGGCGTTTCAAGTTAGGGTGGTCAACCGCTGATAACGGGCGACGAATTGGGTAGTAGAAATTAGTTTATGGATAATTTAAGGCGTGGTGGGGTTTTCTCTCGCTGGAGTCGGCGGCAAATTTTACAGACAGGATTAGTCGGTTTGGGAACAGGGGCGATCGCCACCTATGGTTGGCGTAAAAAAAACTCTCTTGCCCAAGCTGAAGTCAAAATTCCTCCGGTGACCTTCGACCAAGACAGCATTACCCGCAATGGCTTTGACCCGATGCAAATTTTGCGAGATTTTGACTACGGGGAAGTGAGCGAAGAAAAGGGGCAACGGGTGCGAGAATTTCACCTAGAAGCCAACAGCAGCACTATTTACCTCAATGCCGCCCTTGAATATGTGAGTTGGAATATTAATCAACGGGTGCCGGGGCCAACCCTACGGGCAACGGCAGGCGATCGCGTCCGAATTATTTTTCATAATGCCGATGGACACTCCCACACCCTCCACTTTCATGGGACTCACCCCGATACGATGGATGGGGTCAAACCAGTGCGCCATGGTCAAACCACTATCTATGAATTTGACGCAACACCCTACGGTGTCCACCTGTACCATTGCCACATTGCCCCGGTGACGCGCCACATCGGTAAAGGCTTATTCGGACTTTTTATTATTGATCCCCCTGAACCAAGACCGCCCGCTGACGAAATGGTGTTGGTGCTAGGGGGCTACGATATTAATGATGATGAAAAAAACGAATTGTATGCTTTTAACGGCATTCCCAACGTGTTCCGCGATCGCCCCATCCCCATCGTGCAAAATCAACTGGTACGACTTTATGTCTTGAATATGATCGAGTTTGATCCGGCGATTACCTTCCATATCCACGCCAACTTTTTTCAGCTTTATCGCACTGGCATGGCTATGACGCCCCACGAAGCAAGCGATGTGGTCACCATGGGCACCGCCGAACGGCACATCCTAGAGTTTGCCTATCCTTTCCCTGGTAAATATATGTTCCATCCCCATCAAGATTACATCGCCGAACATGGCTGCATGGGCTTTTTTGAAGTGCTCCCAGCCGGAGCCTAAATCTTTATTGACAAGAACTACTAAAAACCTTAGCGTATTGCAAGCTTGAAAATTATTCTTAATTAGTATGAAATCTATGAAGCCCGTTGAATTGTTCTTAACCCTGGGTTTAGCTGTTAGCCTTGGGGCTTGCGGTACTTCTGTCCCAGACAACGGTGGGGAGGGAGGAGAAAATGCTGCCACGACGGAAGCCGTAGAACAGAATAGTGCTGACCATGGCGGCGAAGGCGGAGAGGGTGGTGAAGGGGGCGAAGGTGCCAGTTCCAGCAATCCCGATGAAGACTATGCCACGACCCTCTCGTTGATGTTGGGACATTTGATGGTGGCCGAAGAATTAATTGCGGTGGGGGAATATGAACAGGCAGAACCGCATATTGGCCACCCTGTAGAAGAATTGTATGGTGCCATTGAGGGTCAATTGGGTGATCGCGGCGTGGTCAATTTTAAAGATGTCCTCAACAGTGCCCATGATTTGATTAAGACAGCACCGGAATCTCCCGAATTACAAACCCAACTCGACGCTTCCATTGAGGCTATTGATACAGCGCTTGCGGCTTTGGGCGAAGCAGAATTGCAGTCCCCTGAGTTTGTCCTTGGGGTCATGAATAATCTCCTCCAGGTGGCCGGGGAAGAATACGCGGCGGCGATCGCCAATGATCAGATCGTCGAAGCGGTGGAATACCAAGATTCCCGTGGTTTTGTTTTCCATAGCGAGATGCTTTATGAACAGGTTGCGGATCAACTCAGCCCGGAGACTCAGGAGGCGATCGCCACGGCTTTAGCCGATCTCAAAACCGCTTGGCCCACGGTGGAACCACCCCAAACCCCCGTGAAAACGCCCCAGGAAGTCTTAAGCCGTATTGTTGAGATTGAAGCCGCCAGCAACCGCTAATCCCAAAGTTCTGTGAATATCATTGACAGTAACCCCGGTAAAACTGGGGTTTTTTAGATTTTTTGGTAAGACAAATGTTCTTTAAAATTCCCCAGGTATTGACACCAGAGGCCCTCGAAAAAATAACCACAACTTTGACCGAAGCCGAATTTGTCGATGGCAAACTTACGGCAGGTTGGTATGCCAAACTGGTCAAAGAAAATCAACAATTGGCCAAGGCAACCCCCACGGCCCAAGCCCTAGAAGAGCAAGTGCGCCAAGCCCTCCAGAACAATGCTCTCTTTCAAACGGCGATCCGTCCCAAAACTGTCCACACCCTGCTGTTTAGCCGTTACGGCCCCGGCATGGCCTATGGTCGCCACACCGACAATGCCCTGATGAATGGGATGCGCTCAGACGTTTCATTTACCCTGTTTCTCAATGAACCTAGTGACTATGAAGGGGGCGAACTTGTCATTGAAGGGGCAGATTCTGAACAAAGCTATAAACTGCCTGCTGGAACGGCGATCGCCTATCCTTCTACCTCGTTGCACCGGGTGAATGTGGTGACGAAAGGAACGCGCTTGGTGGCGGTGGGTTGGGTACAAAGTTGGATTCGCGATGCCCAAAAGCGGGAAATTTTATTTGATCTCGATGTCAGTCGCCGTAGCCTGTTTGCCCAGAGCGGTAAAACCACAGAATTTGATCTTCTCTCGAAAAGCGTGGCGAATCTCCTGCGGCTCTGGAGTGAGTAAACAAACTCACCCAAGATTTTATTGAAAATAAGTATCAATACTATTGACGAACTTCCTAAGTATCGATACACTTTATCTAGTTTAAATAAGAATTATTTTCATTAAAGTATCCCATGAAAATTGTCCACTCCTGCGGTACAACCGATATTACCCAGCAGCTCCGCCAAGATAGCCATGCCCCAGAGCAATCCCAAGGTAGACAGCCCCACACGGCTCCTGATCTTGCCCAATATTATTTAGCGACCCTCAGTTTAGACCATGCTTTAGCGGAGTCCTGAGGCTAGACCAGATATTTCGTTAAAACCACTTTATTTTCTCGGTATAAAAAAATGATTGATTTCTTTTACTTTATGTTTGCGGCTTGCCTTGGTTTTTCGCCAGTTGATGCGGAATCACCCCGCTAGCATTCTTGCCAACTAGACTCCACAAAAGACGATCTCCCTTGTAGACTTTTACGAAAACGATTATCATTATTGTTTTCGTAAATTTAGTGTGTGGAGAATTTTGTAATGCACTCAACCCAAGGATTCGCTGCAGCGAGTTTAAGGTCTCTCATGGGACGTACCCAGCGGCGAACACACTCAGCCTGCCCGTGTTTGCGTTAGATAAACCATTGTTGTAGAAGGATGCGATCCCCAATTGAGATGAAAGCTTGATCGACACTGTTTCTTAACTTGCACAGCATACTCATCTCTTTTTATTCCGGTATATCCCAAGCGAGTAGCGTGTCAGTCTGCTCTTATCACCTTGATATTCTCATTTCTACAAGTATGGCGATCGCCGCCAGTCTACTTTCTCCACAGAAGTTTATCTCCTCTTAGTTTGCTTATAGTGAACTGATAATCAAACAAAAATGATTATGATTATCATTCTGGGTTTGATTTCACTGTATACTCTTGTCCCTATCTGAATCCTTTTATCTAATCCTTGAGGTCTTTTGATAATGCTTTCACTAAAAAAAATATTTTTGCCGGGTCTATTCCTATGGGCATTCCAGGCTACTTCCGCACAGGCACAAGTCTTTGAAATCATTCATCCTGATGTAGATAAAGGTAAGTTCAAGCTTGAAGTACTGTCAGGGGTTACCCTTAGCGAAGTAGAAGACGATGAAGAAGCAGCTGCCTTTGAATTTGCTCTTGGCTATGGAGTCACTGATTTCTGGAAACCCACTTTTGCTATTGAGTTAGCAGATATCGAAGGCGGGAACTTAGAGGTTGAAGGCATTGAGTTCACTAACGTGTTCTTGTTTACGACAGGTGAAGAAGAGTATGGCCATGACGACGATGATGAAGAGCATGGCCATGGACATGGCGGTGCCTTTGGCCTTTTTGCAGGGCTTGAAATTCCCAATGAAGGTGGTATTGATGAAGGTGCCCTTGAAATTGGCCCTATTGGAGAAGTCACTATTGGAGACGTTAACCTTATTGGCAATCTCATAGTTGAGATTCCTTTCAAAGACGAAGATGCAGGGTTGGCTTATGCTCTCGGTGCTTCTACCCCTGTCAGTGAATCAGTTGCATTAGGAATCGAAGCCTATGGCGAATTAGAAGGATTTTTCGGTGGAACAGAAGAGCAATCCCACTTTATTGGCCCTGCGGCTTATTTTGAGACTAGCCTCGGTAAAGATCGTGTGCTTGAACCAAGAGTTGCTTTGTTGTTTGGACTGAGTGAAGATGTACCGGATGCAGTGTTATCGTTCAACCTTGAAATGAAGTTTTAGGCGGCAATCATATATTCAATCTTTGAATATGGGTTCGTATTCCCTCGCTAAAAACCTTGGACTTATCCACTTAACCTAAAAAACTTTTCCTCACCCTTGATGTAGTGGCTAGAATTTATGGCTAGCCGCTTTTTTTGTTTGAAATTCATTTGCGATGGTCGGAATTTTGCCTGTGGTCGATCCAGCGGCGATCGCCTGGGCATCGGCAAAAATAGCCGCCGCAACCTGGGGTTGGGCCTGGCTTTCAAGGAGATAGCCGAGTTGATTGAGCACCACAACTTGGGTCTGTACGTCCTGGCGATCGCGGGCCAGATGGAGTTGTTGCCGCAGGACGGTTTCTGCTGCCTGGAGATTATCCTGAGTCAAATAGGTATCAGCTAAGGCTGTGAGGGTTAAATTCAGCTGATCCCAAGTGCGAAACTGTCGATAAATCGCCTCGGCCCGGTGCCAGTGAAACAGTGCTGTTTCTAGGTTGCCTTCGCTGTGGGCCTGGCGAGCAAGTTCAAAATGACGATCCGCATCTTTACGCTGGAGTAATTTTTGTTCGGCGTTTTGTTTGCGCCCCTGACCAACGGCTGGCACTGTCCCTAAAACCCCTACAGTGCCTAAACTTAAGAGTAAGCAGAGGGTCAGCCAAAAGGGGAAGGTTACAGTCCGGGAAGGAGCGGGCGATCGCATAAAAAATTAAACCCAAAAAACAGCGCGCTTAAAAAACCAAAGTCCTTCCATCTTAGCGGTAAATCTCGATCATCTTGCCGAGACGAAAAAGAGGTAAAGAAATTGACTTTCCTTACCCCAGGCGTTGTGTAGATTGGCCGTTCAGCGGTTAATGCCGTTGGCAAATGAAATGATATTACGAAAAACCCTGACCACGATTTTTGGAGGGCATGCAGAAACAGTTTTCTATCTGTTGTCGCAACGTTGCCTCATCTAAATCTTGGCCGATCAGCACCAACTGATTTTTTTTCGTTTCCCCAGGTTTCCATTCCGAATCATCGATCGTAAACCGCTTTCCACTCAGGTGAAACACATGGCGTAGCGGGCTTTCATCAAACCACAGAATTCCCTTCGCCCGGAACACATTCACGGGTAACTGATTATCTAGGAAATATTGAAACTTGCGAATTGCAAAAGGTTTGTCACTTTGGAAAGAAATTGACGTAAACCCATCGTTTTCTAAATGGTTTGAGTGGTGATGATGGTGTTCGTGGTCGTGGTCGCACTCTGGGGTGCAAACATGGTCATGATCGTGGTGGTCATGGTTATGCCCATGGTCGTGGTCGTGGTGATCATGGCTGTGGTGGTGATGCACATGGGTATCTGCCACATCAAAATACTTATCCGACTCAAACAGGCCCACACTGAGTAGCAACGGCAAGGGTACTTCAGACTTTTGGGTGCGCAGGAGTCTAGCCCCTTCTTTAATGTCGCGGATTCTGACTTCTAGGGCGTCAACGTCTGACTCCTCAACCAAATCCGTTTTATTCAACACGATGATGTCACCGTAGGCGATTTGGCTGTAGGCCGCTTCACTATTAAATAAATCCAAACTAAAATTGGCACAATCCACCATGGTCACAATGGAATCTAGGCGGGTTAGGTCTCGTAACTCTGTCCCCAGGAAGGTCAAGGCCACAGGTAATGGATCTGCCAGCCCCGTTGTTTCAACGACGAGATAATCAATTTTGTCACCCCGATCAAGGATTTTATGCACCGCATTCACCAGATCTTCGTTGATGGTGCAGCAGACACAGCCGTTGCTGAGTTCCACCATGTTGTCTTCGGTGGTGACAATTAGCTCATTATCAATCCCAATTTCCCCAAATTCGTTCACGAGGACAGCGGTTTTTAGTCCCTCTTGGTTGCTGAGGATGTGGTTTAGTAGTGTCGTTTTGCCGCTGCCGAGAAATCCGGTGATAATCGTTACGGGAAGGCCACTTTTACTGGCATCTAAGGTATCGGCACCTGGGGCTTGGCTACTGACTGTGGGCATAATATTTTTCACTTTCAATTAGAAAACAACTTCTTCTTATCTTACACAGTATTTTTGGCGTCTAGAGTCGGAGCGATGCTTTGGGAAAAGTTAGGAATGCGCAGATGAGAAGGCCACGGTCAACTTGGAAAAAATGCGTCAGAGGAGAAGGGCGATATTGACCATGGCGATCGCCAAAATTAAGCGACATTGGCAAACCTATCTGACGGAATTTGGGCCAGGGATTGAAATGTGGGTTTAGCAAAATAAAAGCCTTGGAAAAGGTTAATGCCTAGCCCTTGGAGGGTGGTTAATTCTGCTTGGGTTTCAATGCCTTCGGCAATGACAAGACTAGAGAGTTCCCCGGCAACTTGTAGTACACCTTTGACAATGGCTTGCCGCACTTTATCTTGGTCAATGCCGCGAATTAAGGCCATGTCAAGTTTGATCAAATCAGTCTGAATTTCTGATAGAAGATTTAACCCAGCATAGCCTGCCCCAAAATCATCAATGGCTGTTTTAAAACCACGGGCTCGATAATATTCAACGATTTTTCGGAGGTGGACTAAATCTGTGATTTGTTCACTTTCGGTAATCTCAAAAATAATTTGCTCAATGGGAAATCCATAGGTTTCCGCCGCTTCTAGGGTTGTGCGAATGCAGCGTTCTGGTTCATAAACGGCATTGGGTAAGAAATTAATACTCAAAAAACAGGGAATATGCAGTTCTGCAGCAAGACGAATCGCTGTGGTGCGACAGGACTGGTCAAATAAGTAGCGGTTACTGTCGTTAATGTGTTGAAAAATTGCTTGGGCTGACTCATTATTTAAACCCCGCACCAGGGCTTCATGGGCAAAAATTGTTTGGGTTTCTAGGTTGACAATGGGTTGAAAGGCCATTGTGAATTCGAAATCGAGTTTATTTCGATTCGTGCATTCTCTACATTCCATGGTGCACCTAATTTATAGGGTCTCTTAACTATCTTGGCGATGATCAATATTGAACATCAACATATTCAGCGGTTAGGGTTTGTTTCCATGAAGATCAATATTTATCCATAAAAAATCGCCTCTCTTGGATCTTAGTTCAAAAAAGGCGATCGCCAAATTGACGTCGGTTAAACGAAAGGTTTAGATACCGAGGCGTTGGTAGACCTGATCGAGGTGACGCAGTTGGAATTGTGGGTCAAAGCAGGCTGCAATCTCCTCGCCAGAGAGGTGTTGGGTAATTTCCGCATCTTGCTCGACGTTGGCGCGGAAGTTCCCGCCTTCAGTGTTCCAGGCGGTGTGGGCGCAACCTTGCACAAGGCGGTAGGCATCCTCACGGGTCAAGCCTTTCTCGACGAGGGCCAGCAGTACCCGCTGACTGAAAATCACGCCGCCATAGATGTTCATGTTACGTTTCATGTTCTCTGGGTACACCAAAAGATTCTTCACGAGGCTAATGGTCTCCCGCAGCATAAAATGCACGAGGATGCAGCTATCGGGCACGGCAACCCGCTCGACGGAACTGTGAGAAATGTCCCGCTCATGCCAGAGGGCAACGTTTTCGAGGGCGGCCATCGCATTACCCCGCACCAAGCGTGCCATCCCGGTTAAACGTTCAGAACGGATCGGGTTGCGCTTGTGGGGCATCGCTGAAGAGCCTTTTTGACCCTTGGAGAAATATTCTTCGACCTCTAATACATCGGTGCGTTGGAGGTTGCGAATTTCTACGGCAAAGCGTTCGATGCTGGCGGCCAACACAGCCAATTGGTTCATGTAGTTGGCGTGGCGATCGCGGGAAATCACCTGGGTCGAAGCAGTATCGGGATCCAGGCCGAGTTTTTGACAAGCTAAAGCTTCAACGCGGGGTTCAATGTTCGCATAGGTTCCCACAGCGCCAGAGATTTGTCCCACGGCAATTTCTTTGCGCACAGCGACAAGGCGATCGCGGTTCCGGAGCATTTCCGCCAGCCAACCCGCCAGCTTAAACCCAAAGGTCATCGGTTCGGCATGGATACCATGGGAACGACCCACCATCACGGTGTAGCGGTGTTGTTGGGCTTGGTAGCGAATCGCTTGAATCAGTTCTTCGACACAGGTCAGGATTAGATCGAGGCTATCCACCATCTGCAGAGCAAGGGCCGTATCCAGAACATCGGAACTGGTCATGCCGAGGTGAATATAGCGTCCCGCATCGCCGACATATTCATTGACGTTGGTGAGAAAAGCAATCACATCATGGCGCACTTCTTTCTCAATTTCTAAAACCCGCGCTTCGTCGAACTGGGCTTTGGCTTTGATTTCTTCTACGGCTTCTGTGGGGATATACCCTAACTCTGCTTGCGCTTCACAGACGGCAACTTCGACTTTCAGCCAGGCCTTGAGTTTTGCTTCATTTGTCCAGAGATTCCCCATTTCGGGGAGGGTATAACGTTCAATCACGAGATGTGCCGCAGAATACAACCTAGCTATTTTACAAGGGGTTGTTCAAATTTTGGCAATGTTTTTACGGGGGTTTACGGGGGAGGCGATCGCCTTTGGGACAGAAGTCTCTCGTCGGCATTGCCCTAAAGTTCGGTTTAGACCATAAAGCGCCATCAAGCTCAAGATATGTACAGTTTCCGGCCTGCCCCCAAAGGAGGGAGTTAAGCTAAAAGTAGCCGATGTTGTTCTAAATTATCGTTGGCGATCGCCGAGGGGTTTGTACCATGACAAACAAACTATTCACCACAGAAATCACCACGGGTGACATCACCCTCACCAGTAATGTGACCAGTGTGACGGCACGGGCCAATCGCATCTCTCGCGTGGAAGAAAAACGAGACGATCCTCGCAAAAACCCTGCTGCTATCTACGTTGACCTAAGCGTTGATCACCCAGAAAAATTCCATGATGTCCTCGAAGCTACCGAAGCCGTTGATCTAGCCTTGAGCCTAAATGATGCAGTGGAAATGGGCCTATTGATGGTGGCCATGGGCCTAGAGCATAAAACCGATGCGCAAATTAAGCAGGTACTCGACCGTCTGGCGGATTTAATTGAACAGTACCGTTAGCCAAAGGTCTTTAATGTTTATGCCTTAGCGGTTATTGAAAAAGTCCCAGATGATGCGGGGGAGTTCAATAATCTGTGTAATCACCTGCCCCGACTGAATCCCGAAGACCAGTTGCAACACCAGCACAATGGCCGCAATGGTCACAGCGGTTTGCACGCTGGTTTTCACGATTTTGATAAACGCGGTAAAAACTAACCAAGAAATAATTAAAGCGGCGACGATCACAATAATTTCGATCGGCATCGGTGCTCACTCTCCACAAGGTGCGATTTGGCCTGGCCTTATCCTAGGGCAAAAGGGGAAAAGATTATTGGGGAAGCTGTTTCACTTCAGCGAGCCAGCGGTCTTCGTCGGAACTATCCTTGGCGATCGCCAGATAGCTATGTTCGGTGCGATCAACGATCAAAATTTTGTCGCCCCGTCGGGGAATCACCTCGGCCCAGTGGGGTAAACTCACCGGGACAGTCATCAGGTTCCGAGCCGAATCGTACACATCCGCTTGGCCAATTTTGCCAGCGACGTAATGGGGGAGAGTTTTAGAAGAGACCACCCCCAGGCACCCAATTAGGCGATCGCTGCTGACATCTTCCCCAAAGGCGGCAAACACTTTCCCCAGGGGGTAAGCCAACAGTTTCCCGATCCAGAAGGCGATCGCCCCACTCCCAAAAAAGACCACAATCCCTAAAAATCCCGTCGGTGTCCCCAGGCCCACGTTGAACATCCATCCCAACAGACCCCACAGACTCAAATCTGTGGCCAAAAGCAACATCAACGGCGCTTGCCCAAAGCCAAACCAAGACAACACCGACCAGAGACCAAACCCTTCGCCCTCAACCTCGGTATCCCCATCGAGATCACCATCAATGTCGGCATCTAAGTCCATATCGGCGTCAATGTCCGCATCAAAATCGGCCTCCATATCGAGGTCATCGTCCCCACCCCCAGAGAAAATGACAAACAAATACAACAGGATGCCACTCCCCAGAAGCACCCAGTAGCCTAAGTTTGACGCATCAAAAATCATGGATGCACCGTATCCGGGACAGAGTAAAAAATTCGCACGGGTCGCTCCCCAAATCTAGGAATTTTTTTGGCGATCGCCACCACCATAATCTAGCTCTAGACTTATTTCCCAAATTTTTGTTGCGCGCGCATCACCAGTTCCGCCGTAATTTCTTCAACTTCTTCTTCACGGGCAAGTTCTTCGATGGTTTGTCGCGCCTGGGAACGGGCATAAAAAGGAATATTTTTGTATTTGGTTTTCGCTTCTTCCGTCCAGGGGATTTCGTCAGGAAAATTAGGATAAGTCATCGTTTCAGTACCTTAGGGGGAGTTTTCTGAATCATAGCAAGGATTTCCGGGGGTTAAAAGCGCGGTTTCGTTAAATTTCTTGATATTTTTTTAGTGCAAATGTTTTTGTCTCCACGGCAAATCCCAAGTCACTTGCCATCGATTCTCTAACGGAGCGCCAGGGCGGCAATTGGCGGTTGAGATTGCGTCATATTCAAAAGATTTTTTCTATATCAACAACTCTAAAAGCTGGTTTTCATTCAGTTCTTGAATCCCCAATTGTCGGGCTTTGTCTAGTTTAGATCCGGCATTTTCGCCCGCCACAAGATAGTCAGTATTTTTGCTGACAGAACTCGTGACTTTGCCGCCGGCTGCTTTGATTTTTTCGGCAGCTTCAGTGCGTTTGAGGGTCGGTAATGTCCCTGTGATCACAAAGGTTTTACCGGAAATCTGATGATTGGCTTGGGTTTGGGCCGTCTGGGTTTGGGCAAAGGTCAAGCCCGCTTGTTGCAGCTTTTCGATCAATTGTTGATTCGCATCCACCCGGAACCAATCGACGACGGACTGGGCAATTTCTTCGCCAATGCCATAAACTCCCTGTAATTGGGCGAAGCTGGCTTTTTGGAGTTGGTCTAAAGTTGGGAAGTTTTGTGCCAAAATTTCTGCATTGACTTTCCCCACAAAGCGGATGCCTAAACCATACAAAACACGGGCATAGTCTTGATCTTTTGAGTGGGCGATCGCCTGGATTAAATTTGCCGCTGACTTTTGCCCCATACGGGGGAGAGACTGCAACTGTTCGCTGGTTAGGTCATAAATGTCGGCGATGGATTGCACTAGACCATGCTCAATCAAAAGAATCACATTTTTCTCGCCTAAACCCTGGATATCGAGGGCGTCGCGGCCAGCCCAATGGACGAGGGAACCCCGCAAAATCGCCGGACAAGAACTATTCACACAACGGGCGACGGCTTCTCCAGAGGGGCGTACCAGGGCTGAGTTGCATTCGGGACAATGACTTGGAAATTCGTAAGGAATAGTTGCTTCTGGGCGTAAATCAACTAAAACTCGCAAAACTTCCGGAATAATTTCCCCTGCTTTGCGAATGACGACTGTATCACCGATTCTAAGATCTAATTCTTTAATGCGGTCTTCGTTGTGGAGGGTGGCCCGTTGTACCGTTGTTCCTGCCAGTTGCACCGGTTCCATGACGGCCATGGGAGTGACAGCCCCCGTTCTGCCCACGTTGACGATGATGTCTTTGACGGTGGTGGGGGCTTCCTCGGCGGCATATTTCAAGGCGATCGCCCAGCGGGGAAATTTTTGGGTGAAGCCCAACTCAGCCTGGAGGGAAAAGTCATTGAGTTTAACGACAACCCCATCGGTCAGGTAAGGGAGTTTTTTGCGGCCTTCATCCCATTTTTCAAAATAATTTTTAACGGCAGTTAAATTAGGGCAAAGCTCACGGTTTGGATTGACTCGAAACCCCATTTTTTTCAGAAATTCGAGAGCTTCCCATTGGCTGTTTAGCTGAGGGGAATTGTGCGATTCTGGGAGGTGGAGGGTGTAGGCAAAAAAGTCTAACTTGCGAGCTGCAACAATCCGGGAATCGAGTTGTCGTAGAGTACCAGCGGCGGCATTTCGCGGATTAGCAAATAGATTTTCGCCCGCTTTTTCCCGCTCTTGGTTAATCTTTTCAAAGGTTTCTAGGGGTAAAAAAGCTTCCCCCCGCACCTCCACTAAAGGGGGCGGATTGTCGAGGTTTAAACGCAAGGGAATGGTACGAATGGTACGCAGATTTTGGGTGATTTCTTCCCCTGTCACACCGTCGCCCCTGGTGGCTCCGCGCACTAAAATGCCGTTTTCGTAGGTTAAGGCGATCGCCGAGCCATCGATTTTAAGTTCGCACACATAACCGGAATCGCTGGGGATTTTTCCGGCCAACGCCCGTTGCCACCGTTGTTCCCACTGGGTCAGTTCCCCAAAGTCAAAGGCATTTTCCAGACTGTAGAGGGGGATATTATGTTTGACGCTGGTGAATTGGGTGGCGGGCTGGTCGCCGATCCGTTGGGTAGGACTGTCGGGGGTGATGAGTTGGGGATGTGCCGTTTCCAGGGCCACCAGTTCCCGATAGAGCTGGTCATAGACAGCATCCTCCATGAACGGCGCATCGAGGACATAGTAGGCATAGGCTGCTTTTTGCAGTTGCGATCGCAGTTGGGCCAGGCGGGTTTGGGGGGCGTCGGACATGGGTTCGGGGGAAAGATTTTCAAGCCGCCATTATAGGCGATCGCCCCAGGGAAATTATTCCGTTGCCTCTGCTTCTGGATCGGTTTCGGTGGGGACGGCTTCGAGGGCCTTGAGATCTGCGGCACTGAGCACGGCCATTTCCTTAATTTGGTCTTTGTAGGTGGCGGGGGCGAGGTTGATCGCGGTCATGAAAAAGGGTTTGGCGGCGGCTTCATTCCCTTGATTTTTTAAGACCATGGCCTTGGCGAGGACTGGCCGAAAGTCTGTTTTATTCACCGTGGCGGCTTGGTCATAGATGGCGATCGCCTCCCCGAAGCGTTTTTGGGCGACGTAAATTTGCCCCAGCATCAGTTGAATAGACGTCACTTTTTCTGGATCAATTTCAATGGTTTCGTCTTCTGTTAATTGCCCCATGTCCTTGAGGGTGGTTTGGAGCAGTTCAATCGCCCCCTCTGGCCGATTTTGCACCAGGAGCAGATCCACCATGCCCTGGAGAGCGTTGATGTGGGTCGGATCTGTCAACAACACTTTTTTGTAAGTGGCCGCCGCTCCTTCATAATCCTTGGCCTCCTGTTCCACCTGGCCCAACAGGACGAGGTAATCGGGATTATCACTGTGGATTTGCGCCAGACCATCGAGGGCAGTGGCCGTTTTTTCTAAATCATTAAGCTTGAGGCTGGTATCCAAGAGACCCCGCAGCGCTTTCTCGTTATTGGGTTCTTTTTCTAACCAGATTTCATAACTTTGTTGGTCTTTTTCGAGGAGGGCGATCGCCGGATCAGGAGTTGTTTCGGGTTGCACCTTAGCCGCCGCTGCCGTCTGCCGGGCCAACATCCACTGGTCGAAGCGGGGCATCACCAAAAGTCCCCCAGCCAACAGAAACAGAAGCCCAGAAAGACCATAGACCCAGGGACGGGGACGATAGTATTTTTCGATGATGTGACTCGCCATGGCTATAGATAGTGGGGAAAACTAGAGGGATAAAAACCAGACCCAAAAGACCGGAAAAGTCAGAAGGTTGGCAAAATTTTATCTAAATTTTACTGATTTATCACCTCTGACACCCCATTGAGTACAATAGGCAGGCGCTAAACGTCTTCGTCCGTCCTATATGATCGAAGGCAGAATGCTAATTTTTATCGTGATGGCGATCGCCTACCGATGATGTTGATGTCTGATAGTTGACTATCTGGTATCGAAAACGATCTGTATTTTTTGTTAGCCCACCTAGAAAGCATTGGATAAGCCCGTGTCTGAATCTAACCATCATCTATCGTCTCCACCAGCGCCGAATCCCCATGAGGACCAGACGACCTCCCAAAAACTACGGCAACATCCCATTCCCCCCGCGAGCCACCCCCGTCAATATCGGGCCATTGGCATTGTGCGCGGCAAATATACCCCCGAAGATCCAGAGCAAATTAGTAAGGGGGCGATCGCCACAACAGATGGCACCATCGAAGCCGTTTTGTTGGGTCGTGTGATTAGCCTGATCAAAAATCACATTGACCTCAACCAAGAGCACGTTTGGGTCGTCTATCCCCGCACCCGTCAGGATGATAACCATCTCCACCTCCAGATTCTCGGCATTTGGGAGCCCGAAAACCTTGATGATCCAGAGGCCCTCACGGAGTCTATTCCCACCAGTGACCAAGTCGAAGACGGCTATTTTTCCATTCGCGGCCAGGTGGTTTTCTATGATGCCGAATCCAAAAAAGTCATCGTTAAAATTCGCCAATCCCCGAAGAAGCAAGGGGACAAGCCCAAGTTTTTCAAGATTCAACTGATCGGTGCTCTGCCGGATCGCCCCGTTAACCATTTCTACGATCTCCAGGCGAAGCTCCTCGATAATATGCTGATGATTCAAACCTGCGAAGATATTGGCTATATCAGCAGCCGTCGCAAAGGCCCCAAGCCAGGCGGAAAACCCTTTAACCGCGACAAGAGCAAGCCCAGACCCGTCGCCGATCATCACGCCAGTGACAGCCATGGGGCAACTGCCAGAGCGAGACCGGTGCCTCGACCCAAACCAAAGGATAGTGAGGGCTAAATCACGGTCGTTTTTAGGCTAACTTCCAGTTTCCCCCTTTGATGAAGAAAAGTCATTGGGGGTTCTTTGTTGGCTGAGTTTGGCCAGGGTATCAAAGGCGAATTTTTGTACCAAGATTTCTAGGGCCCGGGCGATCGCCGTTGCCTGGGGCGGCAGTTGATCAATGAGGGCTTTGAGGTGTTGGGCCCGGGCCGCGAGGGCGGCTTGGTGAAAGGCAGTTAACCATTCAGGGGGAAATTTTTGTAAGGCCTCTGGTGTTAAGGCTGGGAGTTGTTCATCCCGTGCTTGGGGAGGATAGAGGGCCAGGTACATCGGGTTGGCCGGGGTCGCCCCCGTGAGCTCAAAGGAAAAACAAGAACCGACTCCTGGCTGGCTACTGACAACGATTTCACCGCCCATGAGGTTGACAAATTTTTGACTGAGAGCCAAGCCCAAACCACTGCCTTGACCCATGCGATCGCCTGCTTCTAATTTCACAAAATTATCAAAGAGTCTGGTGAAATCTGTTTCGGCAATGCCAATCCCTGTATCCGTGACGCTAAACCGGAGACGGAGGGGATTTTGCGCCAGGGTTTTGACCGTCAGTTGAACGCAGCCACTGTCGGTAAATTTGAGGGCGTTATTCAAAAGATGGAGCAGCACGGAGTGGAGTTTTGCTTGGTCGGCGTTGATATAGCGGGGCACCTGTTCGTCCCAGTGGATATCAAGCTGGATATTTTTGTGCTGGATTTCGAGGGCATACATTTGGGCGAGATCATCCAGAAGATCATGGAGATTAAACAGGTTGGGGTTTAGTTGTAGGGTGCCCTTTTCAAATTTGGCCAGGTTAAGAATATCGTTGAGCAACGCAAGGAGATGCTTCCCCGACCGATGAATGATGCTGAGGTATTCCTGGTGATCCGTCGAGAGGTCTGGCGATCGCTCCATAATTTGGGTAAAGCCTAAGACCGCATTTAGGGGGGTTCTTAGTTCATGGCTCATGCTTGTGAGGAACTGATTTTTAGCATGGTTTGCAGCCTCCGCCAATTCCTTCGCCAGTTCGAGTTGCTTATTGGCCTGCTGCCGCTGGTAATAGTTGTAGATCAAGTTCCCGGCGATCGCCAAAATATCCGCATCTTCCTTTGACCACAGCAGATGATCTACCGCTGTCGAAGAGCAAGCAATGTAACCCCAGGGTTGCCCGGTCGCATCCTGAATCGGCACCCACAATACTGCCTTAAGATCCAAGTAAGCGACCAATGTCTGTTCCGGTTTTGCCGTTTCCGGGAGGGGATGTTGGCGATCAAAGAGAATGACTTTTTGTTGCTGCCAATGGTCTAACCACCAAGGATAGGCACTGAGATCGATGGTGTTAAAGTTTTCGTCGAGGTCGAGGTGAGGGCCAGCATGCCAACTCACAAGGCGTTCGACAGAGTTGGCCTCCATTTGGCTGATCATCACCGAAACGCGGTCTGCCTGAAAAGTACGCCCCAGTAACGCTAAAACTTTCTCTAAATTCAGCTCAGCTTCAACGACCATCAGATGGGACATCTCAGCCAGCATGGTTTCGAGCTTGAGGCGATGGCGGAGCACCTCATCAAAGTTTTTTCGCTCCGTAATATCTAGGGCAAAACCATCAATAACTAGATCGCCACTATCGACCGCATGGATATTAAAGGAGCAGTCGTAGAACCAGTGCCAATTTCCAGTAGCATCCCGGATCCGATATTCCAGCTCAAAGTTTTTCCCGGTGTGTAAGGTTTGGAGGACTTGATCGACATCGACGACATCTTCTGGATGGATCGACCGGTGCCAGAGTTCTGGTTCATCTAGCAAATGTTGCACTTCATAGCCAAGGATCTGCTCCACCTGGGAAGAATAAAACAAACCACCCCGTTGGGGCGAATATTGGTAGATGATCGCGGGGATGCCATCGACCATTTTTTGGTAGCGATGCTGGCTTTCGACCAGGGCGATCGCCGCCTGTTTGTATTCGCTAATGTCTTCGATAATGGTCAAAAGATATTCTGGTTGGCCCTGGTCATCGTAAATATAAGAGCAAATCACCTTCACCCAAATAAAATGTCCCAGGCGGTGACGGTAACGCTTTTCTAAAACAGCACTGGCCGCTTGGCGGCGGTCGAGCTTTGCCCGTGCCTCATGACAGATACAAATATCTTCAGGGTGGGTGAGTTCTTGCCAGGTGAACTGCTGTAATTCTGCTTCACTGTAGCCACAGATCTCACAGAAGGCTTGATTGACCAAGGAGAAATGATTGGTGCGGTCAATTTGCACAATCCCCAGGGCGGCCTGGTCGAAGATTGTCCGTAGGCGCGCTTCCTGGGACTGTAGTTTGAGTTCTGCTTCTTTGCGTTCGGTAACATCGGTCATGACCCCCACATGGCGCAACAGTTGTTGAGTGCTTGGGTCATAGATTTTGAAAGAGCGGGCATAGATCCAACGCACAACCCCATCGGGGCGGACAATCCGGTATTCTTCGTCAAAGTTTTGGCCCTGCTGCATCTGGGCGATCGCCTGTTGGATTTGCCCTTCGTGGTCTGGGTGTACTGCTGCTAGCCAAGATGTGCCGTCATCAAGGAGACTTTGACAGCTAAGGCCCCAAATTTTTTCGTAGTTCGGACTGACATAAATCACTTCGGTGGGGTCAGGGGAATTGATCCAGAACGCTTCGTCGATATGCTCAACCAGTTCACGGAAGCGCGTTTCACTTTTTTGCAGGGCATTGAGGGTCTGTTTGATCGTCGTAATGTCTTGAATAGTGCCAGCAAAGCCATAGACGTTACCCTGGGCATCTTGGAGGGAATTTGCATATTCCATCACAATTTTTTCACGACCCTGGGCAGTGATGATTCGGTATTCAAAGCCCTTGATGCTTTGTCTTGCTTCTAATTTTTTGATGTTGTTTTTAATGTGGGGATGATCATCAGGGTGTACCATCGCCATGAATTGGTCAAAAGTTGGGGCGATCGCCTGGGGTTCTAGGTCAAAGATGCGATAAACTTCGTCAGACCAAATGAGGTCATCGCTTGTCAGGTGTTGCTCCCAGCTCCCAATGTGGGCGATCGCCTGGGCCTTCTCTAAATGGGCTTCACTGGCGGCCAGGGCATTGAGGGTCTGCTGCATAGCCGTAATGTCTTGCACTGCCCCCCCCAGGAAAATGGGTTGTCCCTGTTCGTTCCGGGTCAGCTCGTGGTAATCCTTGAGGTAACGCACTTCGCCGTCGGGCGTAATAATGCGATATTCAGAACTTGGGAGGGATTGACCGGTAAAGATATTTTCAATATTGGTGCGAATGCGATCGCGGTCGTCGGGGTGCACCCGCTCAAAAAAGGTTTCCGCATTGGGTTGAATTTCACCGGGGGCAAAGCCAAAGATTTGAAATGTTTCTGGAGACCAGTAGGTTTGATTTGCCTGGACATCCCATTCCCAAACGCCAATCTGGGCGATCGCCTGGGCTTGGGCAAGGCGGGCTTGACTCGCGGCGAGGGCTTGGGTGCGTTGCTCAATGAGATCTTCGAGGTGGGTTTGATAACGGTTGACCTGTTGGGCTAAGTGATTACGGGCGGTCACATCCGTCAAGACGACTAATAGCCGAGAGTGATGGTTTGTTTGTTCGCAGACAGCCGCCAACTCCACTTCTAGAATGTCGCCATTTTTCTTGATGAACTGATAGGCATCATCTTCTACGGAGCCTTGGGTCGTTAAGGTGGGCAGGAGGATTTGTTGGGCTTTCTGGCGGGAAACTGGTGTCAAAAAATCAGTTACATTGCAGCCAATGACTTGCCGCCGTTCATAACCCAGCACCTGCAACCAGCGATCACTAACCGCAAGGATTTGCCCCGTTGCATCCATCGAATGCAACATTGCTGGTGTTTTTTCGTAGTAGTGGATGGCCTGTTGGTTTAATTCGAGGGCGATCGCCTTTTTCTCGGAAATATCAATGATCACCCCATCGAGCCACAGCAAATTTCCCTGGTCATCAAAGACCCCTTGTCCCCGTTCATCGACCCATCGCACTGTGCCGTCGCGATGTTTGAGGCGATATTCAAGGGCGAAGGGTTTTTTCTCCTGTATTTTACGCTCAATAATCTGGCGCACAAAGGCCTGGTCATTGGGGTGGATTAGGCTCGCATAATGGCGATCGCCCCCTGGGAGAAAGTCCGCAGCAGGATAACCCACCAATTGTTCAATGGTTTCGCTGAAGTAAATCCCGTGCCATTCTGCCGTGTTTAAACAGCGATACACGGTGCCCGGAATATTTTGAATCAACGTTTGGAGGCGATCGCCTTGGAAATCACCTAAAGGTGCAGGCGAAAGTGTCCCCTGGCCATGGCCCAACATCGTCCGTAGGGCAACCCGCAGCGTATGGACCAGCAGCGGCCCCGTCAGTTCAGACCACAAAAAACAATCCAAAACCCCAAGGCGCAACATTTCATCCTGTAGCGCTACCTCATCCGCTAACCCAATCCAAGGCCACCGTTGCAGCACTTCAGCATGGTCAATCAAATAAGGCAGTGGTGCATCGCTGAGATAAAGATCATGGCGGCCCAAACTTTGCAGGGCAGACTCCGTCGTCAAATCAAGCCAAACCAGTTGTAAATCTTCAGCCTGTTCCCCCACCAAAAGCGTTTGCAGCCGTTGGTAAACGCTGATATCCGTTGATAAAACCGCAACACTATAATGAGTAGCAACCATAGGGCGACAGGCACTGTAGCATTTTTAAAAGAAATCTGTTTATCCTGACGAAGGTGAGGCTATGGTGCCATAGCAACCCTTGTTCTCTATCCTAAATGTTTCCCAATAACCGTGGATTATCTTCAGTTTTTTCAACACACAGAACGGCAGCGGGTGAGCGATGGTCAACTGACACCGTTGGTACCGTCTGGTTTGACTCGACCCCTTATGGTGCTGATCCTATCCCAACTCGGCGATTTTGACAGTCTTGAGTATGCTTGGTGGCTCCAAAAAGATGCTGATCTCTGTCGCTGGGTAGATTGTGTCGCGGTGGGCATTGGCGATCGCCGTTCCGGTCAGAAATTTTGTGACTATACGGGTTTCCCGGCCGAGAAATTATTCATCGATCCCAAGGCAACGATTCATCAAGAACTGGGTCTATATCGCGGTCTAACCTGGAAAATTCCCGGACTCAAAGCAGGGCAAAATGCTTGGGTGAATCTGATGTTGATGTGTGCTGGCATTGGCAGTCCGGGCACCCTTAAGGAAGTTTTGCGGGGTTATACAGGGGATAAAAAAGCACCCCAACTGTTTGCCGATGATGAGGTCGTTAAAGCGGCTTCTTTACCAGCCCTACAAGGAGAATTTTTTGCGGCGGCTGGCGGAAAAGGGTTTCAGCGGCCCTTAGAATTGGCGACCCTCCGCCTGCGAAATATGGCCGAAGTCCTGGGGAATTGGTCTACCTACGTGCCCGATGCCCAGTATATGACCCAAAGAGGAGCAACATTCTTATTTGATGCCGATGGCACGTTGCAATATCAGCACTGCGACCAAAACATTTTAGGGTTTGCGGCAAATATGAGCCGGCCTTTGACCTTCCTGGAAAATCTTCCTGATGTGCAGCGGGTCGCGTAGGTGAATTATCAATTTCGCTTTGCCCCCTACCGCCGCCCCTTTAAAACGCCTCTGCAAACTCACCATGGTTTGTGGACGGTGCGGGAGGGCATTATTCTGTCGCTCCGGGATGAAATGGGACAGATTACCCAGGGGGAAATTGCACCTTTGCCGTGGTTTGGAACAGAAACCATTAAGGAGGCGATCGCCTTTTGTACTGCCTTTGGAGGAAACATTACTGATGGGCAAATTGCGGCGATTCCCGATGCTCTGCCAGCCTGTCAATTCGGTTTTGAGACGGCCCAACTTAATCTTGCCAGTACCGAAAATTTAGCCCCTCTACACCCTATAAAATTCTGTCAGTTAATCCGGCGATCGCCCACCCTGTTCCAAGACCTACAAACTTTACTACAACAAGGATTTCGCACCTTTAAACTGAAAATTGCCCTGGATACACCCGCAACAGAAATCGCCCTCTGCCAGCAGATCCTGGAAACCTTGCCCGCCGATGGTCAGTTGCGCCTTGATGCCAATGGTGGTTTAACCCTAGAACAAGCGAAGCAATGGTTAGATTGGGGGGAAGCCCAGGCAAAACTAGAATTTATCGAGCAACCTTTAGCTCCTGCGCATTTTTCGGATTTATTGCAGCTAAACGTCGAATTTCAGACCCAAATCGCCCTCGATGAGTCCGTTTCCCAGGTCGCTTCTTTAGAACATTGCTATGCCCAGGGTTGGCGCGGTGTCTTTGTTGTTAAATTGGCGATCGCCGGCTTTCCGTCCCGTCTTCAAGATGTTTGTCAAACTAAAAAGCTGGATTTTGTACTCTCTACTGTTTTTGAAACGGCAGTCGGCCAACGGGCACTTTTAAATTTTTCTCAGGATTTTGTCCAGTCCCGACGAGCCTTGGGTATGGGCGGCACCCAGTGGATTTGATGTTACGATGCTGAATATCCGTTTCCAACACCTGTAATGATTATGATTATGAATATTGCAGATTTGCATCCGAAATATGTCACAGATTCAAGCGGGAAACAAACAGAAGTCATTTTACCCATCCGAGAATTTGAAGCGCTACTTGAAGAGCTTGAAGACCTTGCCATCGTCATTCAGCGGCAACAAGAAGAAACAACAGAACATCAAGTATTTATCGAAGAATTAAAAGCTGATGGACTCCTACCAAATTAGCTGGAAAGCTTCAGCAAAAAAAGAACTTCAAAAAATTCAACCTCAGATTATTCCAGAAATTATTAAAGCTGTTGAATCTTTAGCGGCTGATCCCTATCCTAATGGTTGTAAAAAAATGGCTGGGATGTCCTCAACTTATCGCATTCGCAAAGGCAATTACCGCATTATTTATTCTGTCTTAAAAAATGCATTAATCATTGAAATTATTCGTGTTGGTCATCGCCAAAATGTTTATGAATAAGTAGAAACGACTCTTTGTTGATAAAAACTTAGGGGTGGTACTAAAAGGGTAATGACGGTTTTGTTAAGGTAGAACGGAAGTCATTGACTCCGACCCATGCCTCAATGTCCCAGCTGTCAATCCCAACATACAGTCAAAAATGGGCACATCCACAACGGTAAACAGCGCTTTCTCTGCAAGCAATGCGGTCGTCAATTCGTGGAACATCCCACCAATAAACTCATTGATGCTGAAACCCGCGCTCTGATTGACCGTCTGCTTTTCGAACGTATTTCGATGGCCGGCATCGCCAGAGCTGTTCAAGTTTCTGAACAATGGCTGCAAAATTACGTCAATATGAAAGCAGCACAAGTACCAAGAAGGGCCAAGGTTGTCCCCAAAAAAAGGGGTCTTTAAAGGTGCAGTGTGACGAACTCTGGTCTTTTGTTGACCACAAAGGCAATAAACAGTGGGTCTGGCTGGCCCTTGACGTTCAAACCCGGGAAATTATTGGTCTGCACGTTGGTTGCCGTGGTCGAGAGAGTGCAAAAGCACTGTGGGCGTCATTGCCTGGGGTATATCGGCAATGTGGAGTCTTCTACACGGATGAGTGGGAAGCCTACCGTGGCGTATTCCCTTCAAAGCGTCATCGGGTGGTTAGCAAACAGAGTGGTAAAACCAGTTATATTGAGCGCTTTAATTGTACTGTGAGGCAAAGGATGTCACGGTTTGTGAGACGCAGTCTAGCCTTCTCCAAGTGTGTATTTAATCACATTGGACTATTGTGGAATTTCATCCATCACTACAATTCCTCATTACCCCTTTAGTACTACCAACTTAGGCGATCGCCTCTGGTTCGAGGTCAATCTGGTGGATTTGGCAAAATTAATAAATTTCTCGTTTGGCTTGTTTCCCCTGTGCAACCTGGATACGGTGTTTGAACTGCCGATTGATATCTGCTTGATTTTCGGTCTTCAATCATCCTGACGGCGATCGCGTTACAGTTCGTCACAAAAGCTCCCTTTCCGGTAATCCTTTCCATTACGCTGACAAATACTGTTCTTTGATCGACTTTGCTGCCCATGACTGCCCAAATTCCTGCCCACAAGAAAGCGAAAGGTTTACCCCGGGGAAGTGTCCGTCCGGCCAAGGCCCTGTGTAGTGACTGTGGTCTCTGTGACACCCATTTTATCCACTATGTCAAAGAAGCCTGTGCTTTTCTGAACCAGCAGTTTGACAAGCTCGAAACCAAAGTCCATGGCCGCAAGCGGGATCTAGACCAAGAGCAGGAAATGTATTTTGGCGTGCATCAAAAAATGGTCGCCGCCCGGAAAACGGAACCCATCGAAGGGGCGCAATGGACGGGGATTGTTAGTTCCCTCGCCTGCAAAATGCTCGAAGAAAAACTGGTAGAAGGTGTGGTCTGTGTGCAGAGTTCCCCTGATGATCGCTTTCAGCCGATGCCGATCATCGCCACTACCCCAGAGGAAATCCTCGCCGCCCGTGTCAACAAACCGACCCTGTCGCCTAACTTGACGATCCTAGAGCAGATTGAACAGGGGGAATTTAAGAAACTATTGGTGATCGGTGTGGGTTGCCAGATCCAAGCTTTGCGGGCAGTACAGGATAAATTGGGCCTCGAAAAACTTTATGTTTTGGGCTTGCCCTGTGTGGATAATGTTACTCGCGCGGGTTTGCAAAAATTCCTCGATACCACCAGTCGCTCCCCGGAAACGGTGGTTTACTACGAGTTCATGCAGGATTTTAAGGTGCATTTTAAGCATGAGGATGGTTCGACGGAAACAGTCCCCTTCTTTGGCTTAAAAACCAATCAACTGAAGGATGTGTTTGCACCGTCTTGTATGAGTTGCTTCGACTATACCAACGGTTTAGCGGATCTCGTGGTGGGTTACATGGGCGCACCATTTGGTTGGCAGTGGATGGTGGTGCGCAACGAAACAGGCCAGGAAATGTTTGATCTCGTCGCCGATCAAATTGAAACGCAGCCGGTTAGTTCTAAAGGCGATCGCCGCGCCGCTGTGCAAAATAGTATTCCTGCCTATGACAAAGGCGTTACTCTACCAATGTGGGCCGCGAAACTGATGGGAGTCGTGATCGAAAAAATTGGCCCGAAGGGTTTAGAGTACGCAAAATTTTCCATTGATTCTCACTTTACGCGGAACTATCTCTATACCCGCCGCAATTACCCAGGCAAGCTAGATGCCCATGTGCCAGAGTTTGCGAAAAAAATCGTCGCCCAGTACGAACTGCCTAAAGACTAGGGGCTATTTCCCCCTCCAGAAGCGGTACCAATTCATTCGGGAATTCTGTTACAGTGAGGGGGATGTTTGGTTTTATAAAGTTTTATGTCAGGTTGGCTAGAGCACAGCGTACAGGTAGAAGTTGACGCCCCCATCGATCTCGTTTGGGAACTCTGGTCAGATCTCGAACAAATGCCCCAGTGGATGAAATGGATTGATTCTGTCGCCATCCTCAAGGACGACCCAGATCTGTCCCGCTGGAAATTGGCCAGTGGTTCCTTTGAATTTACCTGGCTCTCTCGGATCACAAAGGTTGTTAAGCACCAAATTATTCAGTGGGAATCCGTTGATGGCCTACCAAATCGGGGGGCGATCCGTTTCTACGACCGCCATGGCAAAACCATTGTTCGCCTCAGCATTGCCTACGATATTCCCGGTATTTTGGGACAGGTTATGGATAATCTCTTCTTAGGCCGGGTCGTGGAATCAACCATCCAAGCCGATCTCCACCGTTTCCGAGACTATGTTAAAAATCTCCAGGAACAATCGCCCACCTCTGTTTAGATCCCTGGAGTGTGTCATCAATTCAGCCAGATGTAGCTATGGGTCTTGCAAGAAAGTTGTGATTCGATCTGCAACTTGGTGCTGAGCGGCACAGGATTGGTAGGACATTAGCCGCGATCGCCCACCTGACTTCAAGCAAACATTGGTGCTACAAGGCCGCCCTCGGCGCACATTTCGGATTACAGTTACAGTGTCGATGTCATTGATGGAGTAGATGAGGGACTGCTGCTGACCTAAACTATTGCGACGAAGAATGCTTAGCTGTGCTGCGGTGCGGTCTATTAAGCAGGCGTAGGGAATTTTTTCTAAAAAGCAATAAACTGCGACCACTATTGACAGTACTAGAAAAAAAAGACTTTCGCCCCCTCCTGCCATCAGTACTAATCCTAGGGAAAGTAACGCCGTAATTACAAATACGATTCCTAAGGTTGCTTGGGCCGTACATTCTTCTGGAAATTCGATATGTAGTTGGCGGGGAGTGCTTTTTAGGATGCGCATGGTGGATTTGTCATCACTAGGGCTTGGAGATTAGGATTCAATGACAAACCTTAGTTTTCTGTCCCTTTGGGTTCTTCCTGATGGATCACTTTCGCCCGATGCAAAAGGCGATCGCCTTGGCGGTAGCCCGCATTTTGAATCACTACCGCATCCCCTGGGCCGACATCACTGTGATTTTTCACCAATTGATGCTCTTGGGGGTCATAGTCCACAATTTCGCCGACGGTGCCGATGGGGGTTACGTCCCAGCTCGCCAGGAGTTGCTCAAAGGGCTGCGTGAGGGCCACCAGGGTTCTAGCGGGGAACTGGGCATTGTCTTGGGCGGCCTTGGCAGCGGCAGACCATTGCAACAGCCAAGCTTCGAGGATATCCAGGGCTTCCTGTTGCCAGCGTTGCTCATTTTGCGCTTGTTGGCTGTCGAGTTGGGTTTCTAGGCGGGCATACTCGGCCTTGAGGGTTTCTTCCTGCTGGGCCTGGGCTTCGGCTTGGTCGGTTAACTGTTGTTGGAGGTGATCGATTTTGTCGGTATATTCCTGCTGCTGGGCTTGGAGATGGTGTTGGAGCTGCTCGATTTCCTCGGCGTGGTTAATGGCCTGGGTTTCTAGTTGGGCGCGGAGGCGATCGCCCTCTGCTTGAAGGGCTTCGAGTTCGGCGGGGTCAACGCCAGTCGTTTGGGTTGTTTTGGGGGTAAATTCTAACGGCTGAATACCCGTGGGCAGAAACAGAGCGAGAAATTTATCCACCGATTGATCAAAATATTGAGCCAATTTCACCACGGCTTCGACGGGGATGCTATGAATGAGCCCAGCTTGCAGTCGGTAAATTTGCCGCGCTGCGACCCGCGAATAGGCCGCCAGTTGAATGACATCGCTCACATTGGCTTGGGCCATGAGGGTTTGAAGTTGGGCAGCGTGGGGATGGCTCATGGGGAGGGACAGTTTCATCTGTAGGGATACTCTGGCATTCTCACCCATGGCTGAGAAGGGATGCAGCCTTTTTTATTAAATCGTTAAAAAATCACGATTTTGGGGTGTTTGTCGGGGCATTTTCGCTGCGGGATGAAAAAATCTTGATATGCTGTTTCCTTGATGCTTGTCCTGTTGAGAAAAGCGATGAATCTTAAGCGCATTTGGGCGATCGCCAGTAATTGTTTTCGAGAAGTGATCCGCGATCGCATTTTGTATTTTTTGGGATTTTACGGCCTGGTGTTTGCCCTGGCGGTACGGATTTTACCCGATGTGTCGGCGACGGCAGGGGCGAAGATCGTCGTAGATTTTGGCCTGGGGATGATCGGTATCTTGAGTGTGCTGGTGGCTGTTTTTGTCGGCACAGGCTTGGTCAACAAAGAAATTGAAAAACGCACAATCCTGGTGCTGATCCCCAAACCGATTAGCCGCGCCGAACTGATTGTCGGGAAGCATCTGGGGCTGTCGGCGGTGGTGGCGGTGATGTTAGTTGCCATGGGAATTATTTATTTCGCGCTTTTGGCCTGGTCACAAAGTATGATGCCGCTGTTGTGGCAGGACTCAACGGTGCCGCTGGGGCCAATCTCCCTTTCCCTCGGTTATTTATTGATTGAGCTAATGCTGATCATTGCCGTGGCGATCGCCTTTGGGGTATTTACCAGTTCTCTGTTGGCGACCTTGTTCTCCTTTGGGATTTACCTGATGGGCCACTTCAGCACCGATTTAGTGAAATTAGGGGAATTGAGCCAAAATGCCGGAGTTCAGTGGATCACCGAAAATCTCTATAAAGTTTTGCCGGATTTATCGCGTCTCAATTTCCGTAATGAGGTGGTCTATGGGGTGGTTCCCGATGGCCAAACCCTACTACTTAGTGCGATCTATGGCCTTGTCTATGTGATTTTGCTCCAGGCGATCGCCATCTTTATTTTCAGTCGGCGGCAATTTTAATCAGGTTTGATTCCCCATTACGCCTGCTTCTCCGTTCAAGACTGCAAGCGCCACCCTTTAATTTCCTTCTGGCGAGCCCGGGCGACAACGAGGCAATCATTATCCACATCCTTGGTGATTGTTGAGCCTGCCGCAATGGTCACATCTTCGCCGATGGTGATGGGCGCAACCAGGACGCTATTGGCTCCGGTTTTACTGCGATCGCCAATCACTGTTTGATGCTTATTCACACCGTCATAGTTTGCTGTGATCGTCCCAGCGCCGATATTGACCTTTGCTCCTAGGGTGGCATCGCCGATATAGGAGAGGTGGGCCATGTTGGTATTGTTGCCGATGGTCGATTTTTTGACCTCCACGAAATTCCCAATCCGGCATTGCTCCCCAACCTTAGCCTGGCCGCGAATGTGCGTATAGGGGCCAATTTGGGTATTCCCCCCCACCTGGCTATCACTCACCACGCTGTAGAGAATTGTTGTATTAGCTTCAATGACGCTATTTTCAATTAAGCTGCCCGGCCCTAGGCGGCAACCAGTCTTGATCAAACTATTGCCCCGCAGATGGGTTTGGGGTTCGATCAGCACATCTGGTTCGAGCTGCACGGTGTCGTCAATGGTGACTGTATCGGGCTGGTGGATCATGACCCCGGCCTTCATCCATTTTTCCTTGATGCGGTCTTGCAAAATTTCGTAGGCTGCCGAAAGCTGAAAACGGTCATTAATACCGCTAATTTCCTGGAAATCCGCCACATCCATCGCCATCACTTTATCGCAATGGAGAATAACGTCCGTGAGGTAATATTCCTGTTGATCGTTGTTGGTGGTTAATTTGGGTAGCGCCTCGGCCAACACCTCCCACTTGAAACAGTAGACACCCGCATTGATCCGATTATTCTTGCGCTGGGCATCGTTGCAGTCGCGATGTTCGACGATTTGGGTGACTAGGTTGTCACCATCGCAAAATACACGACCATAACCCGTGGGATTCGGTAGTTGGGCCGTTAACAGGGTCGCGTCATTATTATTTTTCTGGTGGGTTTTAACGAGATCTGCAATGGTTTCAGGGCGCAGGAGAGGCACATCGCCGTTGAGAATCACGACATCGCCCACAAAATCTTTGAGAGGTTCGAGGAGCTGTTGGACAGCATGACCGGTGCCGAGTTGTTCCGTTTGTTCAACAAATTCTAGGTGGGGCAAATGGGCCAGGGCCGTTTTTACCTCAGCCGCGCGGTAACCGACAATGGTACAAATTCGTTCTGGTTTAATGAGGGCACAACTTTCAATCACCCGTTCCACGAGCGATCGCCCGCCGAGGGGATGAAGGACTTTTGGGAGATCCGACTTCATCCGTGTACCTTTGCCTGCTGCCAAAATTGCTACCGCTACCATTGCCTTTGCTGTGTTCGATTGACTGACATCGTTTCAGTGTGGAGTATATCGTATTGTTTGGGACTTCCGGCATCGGTGCCGGAGAAGATTCTTGTTTACACCCAAAAACCTGGGGGCTGAAGCGGTTACCGGATTAGTGCTAAATTTCTCAAACGTTCTTTTCCAGTGAATTTTTATGTTCCTCGCACCGACCCCAAGCCGCACTGCTCCCTACACCTCAATGCTGATCATCCCCACGGGGATCGGCGCGAAAATTGGTGGCTATGCGGGGGATGGGATTCCCATTGCACGGCTGATGGCCCAGGTGTGCGATCGCCTGATTACCCACCCCAATGTTTTAAACGGGGCGCAACTGTTTTGGCCCATGCCCAATACCTTTTATGTAGAAGGCTATGGCCTCGATCAATTCGCTGCGGGGAACTGGGGGTTACGACCCGTGCGACAAAATAGAGTGGGATTACTCCTCGATCAAGGCATTGAAGCAGAATTAAAAACCCGTCACATCCAGGGGGCCGAAGCTTGTCGCGCGACCTTAGGTTTGCCGATCACAGATTATGTTGTGACGGATGCGCCCTTGAATGTCACCCTCAAAGTTTCGGAAACGGGGGTCAGTTGGGGGACGATTGAAAATGTGGGCAGTTTGCTGCGGGCGGCGGAAAAACTAATTACCCAGGCCAAAGTGGAGGCGATCGCCGTTGTGGCTCGCTTTCCTGACGACGAAGATAGTGAGTTACTCGCCCAGTATCGCCAGGGATCTGGGGTCGATGCCCTCGCGGGGGCTGAAGCAGTGATTTCCCACCTGCTCGTGAAAAAATTTCAGATTCCCTGCGCCCATGCCCCGGCATTAGCACCGTTACCCATTGAACCGGAACTTTCCCCAAAAGCCGCTGCCGAAGAATTAGGCTACACTTTTTTGCCCTGTATTTTGGCCGGGTTGAGCTACGCGCCCCAATTTGTGACAAAAGGCGATCGCCAAGCTGGGGAGATCTGGGCGGATCAGGTCGATAGCCTGGTGATCCCCGCCAGTGCCTGCGGCGGTAGTGCCGTTTTGAGCCTCGCCCAGACCCAAACATTGATCATTGCTGTAAACGAAAATGACACTGCATTAAGCATTTTTCCAGAATCCGTTGGGATTAAAGCCCGTCGGGTAGACTCATACTTGGAGGCAATTGGGATCATGGTCGCCCACCGTGCCGGATTAGATTTTTCGAGTCTGCGACCCACTGTGCCCCCCCTCAATGCAATCTAGATCGATATTTATTGTGAATCAATCCAACCAACCGCCCTTAGAACCGTTATCCCGCCAACAGGTGCTCCTTCTTATGGGGATCACAGCGCTGTTGCTGTTTATTGTGGGAAATCTCTGGCGGTTAATCGGCAATGTAGAACTTTTGGCCTGGGAATTTTCGGGACTGGCTCTTATCCAGGGGGTAGCGATCGCCTTGGGGATCATTGTCGCCAGCAGTCTCCTCTACGCTGTCTGGGCAGAATACCGTCGCAGTGTCGATACTTACCTTGAATTTGTCCTCAAACCCCTGGCCGTGCCCGATGCCATTTGGTTGGGACTGTTGCCGGGACTAAGTGAAGAATTTCTGTTTCGGGGGATTATGCTACCGGGCTTGGGCTTGGGATGGGGCGCCCTTTGTTTATCGAGCTTGATTTTTGGGGTACTCCACATCAGCGGCGCCCAGCAATGGTCCTATGCCGTTTGGGCGACGGTAATTGGGTTTATTCTCGGTTACAGTGCGATCGCCACCGGAAATTTACTTGTGCCTGTGATTGCCCATATCGTGACAAACTTCACCTCAAGCCTGATTTGGAAACTCCGCCACGAAGCACCCTAGCCTTGGGCGGCAAAAATTGAGCAAAAAAAACACAGGACTTGCACCCGCCACGCCGTCTTACCTCAGCTTCTGACCTGGAAAATCCAGGGGGGAAGAACAGCTCTCAGCTTTCGTTTCCGAGTACAAGCTCGGTTTACTGCCGCGAGAACTTAATCGGCTTCCCAATTAGCTCAAGCATAGATCAACAAACAATATTGGTAGTCACCAACGCGGTAGGCTTGATCCTGTTAAATGTCATCTTAAAGGATTTTTTTATCCTTATGCAACCGTACAAAGTTCGGCGATCGCCACCGGACTATCCACCTTGACAGAAAGGGTCAGGCGCTCTTTGGGATTGTTGTGTACCCGCTCAATGGTAAAGGCTTTCCCACCATAGATTTGGGTTAGGGCAGCGCTGAGATCTGCTTTCACCGCCGCAAATCCTTCATCGGTATTTGGCCCGTTCAGGCGGTCATTGCTGATGTAGAGAAATTCATTGCCCTTGAGGGTAATCTCTGTTTCTTGTTCAAGCAAACTTCCAAATTTAGCCGCCGACTGGACTAAATCGGCGATCGCCTCGGTATGGGGTTGATTTTCCACGCTACTCCAGCGCCGCTGGGCATAAAGGCCATAGCCCCCTTGGTGCTCCATCATGTAGTTGATTTCGTAGGTGACGAGCATAATCCCTGGGCCGTCGGGCACATGGCGGTAGTCCACCACATCAATTAAGGTGCCCCCAATTTTTTCATCCCGGATCCATCCTTGAAAAACGCCAATTAACGATGCCTCATCAAAACCAGCGGGCATTTGGGCCGGGAATTTTACACAAAAACGTTCAATATACACAAGCTTTTTTACTTTTCAGTGACGACTTAGACAATAATTGCTTCGAGCAACATTAAAGCAGATCAAGGCGGACATAAATGGGGTGAGCAACTTTGCCCACCCGATTTTTTCTGAGGAACCTAACGCAGCATTGTGCCGTTTAGTTGATGCCAAATCCTTGCTTCAGGAGCCATTGCTTAAAGCTCACTGGGCTGGTGATCCCTGCCTCGATCATCCGACCGTTGCAAGCGTGGGCTGCTTCAATAAAGAGACGGGATTCTTCCACCAAGCGCTGGGACTGTTCAAGGCTGGCGGCTTTGTCTTTATGCTTCAGGGCGGAGAAGAAGAACTGGGCAAATTTCCCCTTCGCAAAGGGATCAAAGAACAGTTCCGTATCGTAGAAATACTTGCGGAACTCAGCACTCACCACTTCCGGATTATCGCTGATATCGATGTTCTGGAATTTCAACAGGGCCTGGGCCGCACTAACCATGGCGGCGATCGCCTTATCCGCCGCCAGTTGAACATCGCCATTTTGCGGATTGTCAAGCAGCACCGTTGCATCAAAGTGGAGGCTTTCTGCGTCAGCCATACTAAAGTCCGTGAGAGTGACCACTTCTCCCGCACATTCACCGACACCAATATCCCCAAGGGTAAATTCGCGGGTATCGGCCCAGTCAGAATAGAACGAAGGATCTGCTTCGTAGCTAGGCACTTCCGTGAAGGGCTGGAGTCGCTCTTTCATTTCCTTACGGCCAATGCGGTTGAAAAATTCTGTAAATTTCTCATTCTCCAGGCGTTCCTGCATGAACGTATCAATGAGAAATTCCACCACATCGGGAATCCGCTTCGAGGGCAAAACCCCCATGGATTTGCCGTAGGTAGAGGCATTATTTGCCCATTCTCCACCGAGTACCAAGTTAAAGTGGGGCACCCGTCGCCGTTGTACCTGACGACTAGAGCCATAGAAACCAATTTCTGCCACCATGTGCTGGGAGCAGGAGTTGAAACAGCCACTAATCTTGACGCGGATATCCTTGACCGCCTGGTCATACTGCCAACCCTTGAGGGCCATGCGACGCCGTAATTCCCCAGCTAAACCGCGAGAACTACCGATCCCCAATTTGCAGGTATCTGTACCCGGGCAAGCGGTAATGTCAATGATCGAATGGGCACCACCACTATGGAGGTTAATCGCCTTGAGATCTGCATAGAGGGCGGGAAGATCTGCTTCATGTACCCAACGGATCAAGATATTCTGCTCAACGGTTGTCCGTACCGTGTCATTGGTATATTTGCGGACGATATCAGCCAGACCCCGGAATTGGGGCGAAGTAGCATCCCCTAGGGGCAGAGAAACCGCGACGGTATAGAAGCCCGCTTGCCGTTGGGGATAGAGATTGGTGGTTTTCCACTTGGTGAATTCTTCCCCATGGTCGAAGGTTTGATCCGCAGCGACAGGAGCGAGTTTACCTTTTTCTTCGTAGGTTGTCAGGCGATCCACCCAGGCTGTCCAACCGGGATCAGCTTCGAGAGTTGCCCGTTCTTCGGTGACCAGACGTTTAAATTCTTCTAGGCCCAGTTTCTGCACGAGGAACTTGATCCGGGCTTTGTTGCGGTTTTTCTTTTCCCCAAGGCGGGCAAAGACGCGGAAGATGGCCTGGGAGAGGGGGAAAATTTCCTCAAGGGGCACAAAATCTTCAAAGAGTTTCGCCAGGAAAGGTACAGAACCTAAGCCGCCACCGACATAAACCTTAAATCCTTTAACGATTTCACCATCAATTTCTTTGGTTTTAGCGATAAACCCAAGGTCATGCATGGAAGTCAAACCACAGGGATGATCTTCACAACCAGAAAAGGCGATCTTTAATTTACGGCCAAAATCCTGGATATCCCGGTGACCGAGGAAAAAGTCCGTTAGTTCTTGGGCATGGCCTGTGACATCAAAGACTTCGTCATGGCAAACACCAGCGAGGGGACAAGCAGTAACGTTGCGCACGGAGTTACCACAGGCTTCCCGTACCGTAATGCCCACTGCCGCTAAGCGACGGTGCATATCCGGGACATTATCGAGGGAAATGAAGTGAAGTTGGATGTCCTGACGGGTGGTGATGTGGAGAATGTTGTCGGAATATTCTTCGCAAATGTCAGCGAGAACATCCATTTGTTCGGCGGTCATCCCCCCATAGGGAATTTTGATCCGCTGCATGCCTGGGGCCTGCCATTTGGTATCGGGGCCTTTGGTGAGTTCTGTTTTGGGAAAAGGAATTGCTTTGGCTTTGACCCCATCATTCCGGAAGCCGTTATCGTAACGCTGACCGTAGGCGCCCCGACGAAGACGCAGTTCGGCAAACACTTTTTCGTCGAGTTTGTCCTGGCAGCGGAGGGCCATTTGGTTTTCAAAGGTGTCAATTTCTTCGGCCATCTGGGGCGGAATGCGATCGCCAAGGACCTCTTTCCAAGTTTTGGGAGTTGTCGTCGTGGTCATAGGGTGTTCTTCTTCTATAGGAGCTAATTCGGATTGGCCTGGAATGGTTTAAGGGTCAGGCCCGCAATATCGATAAAAATTACTCGGATGTACTATGGTGACACAAAATTTCGGTGATCCGAGCAAGTCCGATAAAATCTGTAATTTTGTGGCAGGAAATCATAGGGGCGCAGATTGGGCATTTTGGAAGGGTTTAACGAGCCAGCGGACAAAGCGATAAATGTAGGTGAAGATCACCGGTACGACGATCAGGGTCAAAACGGTGGAGGTACTAAAGCCCCCAATCACGGCGATCGCCATCGGACTCCGGGTCGCACCGTCGGCTCCCAACTCCAGGGCAATGGGCAACATCCCGGCAATGGTCGAGAGGGATGTCATACAGATGGGCCGTAACCGGGAGACCCCAGCTTCGACGAGGGATTTTTTCAGGGTTTTGCCTTCCCGTAGGCCAGAGAGGGTAAAGTCCACCAGTAAGATTGCGTTTTTTGTCACCAGACCCATCAACAACACAATGCCAATCAGGGCAAATAAACCCAGTTCCTTTTGGGTAATCATCAGCCCCAACAAAGCCCCCCCAATGGAGAGAGGCAAAGCAGTTAGAATCCCAAAGGGATAGAGGAAGTTGTTGTAAAGCAGCACCAGAATTGCATAGATGCACAGGACAGCCGCCCCCAACGCCGTGAGGAAACGGCTAAAAATATCGCGCATAATTTCTGCGTCGCCCGCGGGTTCAATGGTCACGCCAGAAGGTAAGGGGCTCATCACGGGCAAGGCATTCACGGCAGCAAAGGCATCCCCTAGGGATGTTCCTTCTAGGTTGGCTCCCACCTCCACTTGACGGAAGCGATTAAAGCGGTCAATCTGGGCCGAACCACTACCGAGCTTTAATTCAGCCACAGCAGCTAGGGGGACTAATTCACCGGTGTTACTCGGTACCTGGAGATTTTTGAGGGTTTCAATGTTGCTGCGTTGGGCGGGATCGAGTTGAACGCGGATCGGGATTTGGCGATCGCTTAAATTGAACTTAGGCAAATTAAAATCATTGTCGCCAATTAAGGCCAGGGAAGCAGTGCGGGAAATGGCCGCCACAGAAACATCGAGATCGGCGGCCCGTTGCGGATCAGGTTGAATGATTAGTTCGGGTTTAACCAAGCTTGCGCTCGACGAAATGTCAACTAGCCCCGGCACGCTGCCCATCTGTTGCTCTAGGGTCGTCGCTGTTTCTAATAGAAGCGGGGCATTTTCACTTTTGAGCACAATGGAGAGATCCTTAGAATTGCCTGTCCCGCCCGTACTTTGGAAGGAGACCCTTGCCCCCGGAATCGTTTGGAAATCACGCCGTAGGGTTTGTTCAAATTCTGCCTGGGAAACCCGTTCCGCTTGGGGCACAAGGTTAACATAAATGGTGCCGCTGTTGACGTTGGTCGCCGTTGCCAAAACACTACTCACGGCGGAATTGGCCTGGAGGCGATCGCTCACTTCCGTCATCACTTGCTCGCTATCGGCCAGGGTGGCACCCGGGGGCAGATCAAAGGCGATTGTACTAATGCCCGTATCGCTACTGCTAAAAAGTCCTGTAGGAATGAAGGGGATCAGCTGGAGGCTACCGATAAAAAAGGCTAAGGCAACGAGGAGGGTCGTGAGACGATGGCGCAGCGCCCAGCCGAGCAGATTCCGGTAAAAACCCGGTTGTTTCTGGCCATTAAAAGCCCCTAGTTTTGATTTTAATAGGTAGGCACTCAGCATCGGCGTCATGGTGGTGGCCACCAGGGTCGAGAACATCGTTGAGACGGCGACGGTGACCCCAAAGGGCTGGAAAAATTGTCCCGGCACGCCCCCCATAAAGGCCACGGGCAGAAATACAGCCACAATGGTTGCGGTGGTTGCCACTACGGCGAGGCCAATTTCCCTAGCGCCATCGATGGCAGCCTGGAAAGGTCTTTTGCCCATTTGCAGGTGTTGGTCGATATTTTCAATCATGCAGATCGCATCATCGACTAAGTTACCGATCGCCAGGGCCAAGGCGAGGAGGGTCATCCCGTTCAGGGTATAGTCGAGGGCCTGCATCACAAAGAACGTCGGCACAATGGAGAGGGGCAAGGCGGCAGCGGTAATTAAAGTGGCCCGCCAGTCCTTGAGGAAAAAGCCCACGGTAATCACCGTTAAAATACAGCCCGCCCAGAGGGCCATAATGGTGCCGTCGTAGGAGGCTTGAATTTCTGTGGCGCGGGTAAAAATCAAATCGAAACGGAGATCCTCTGGGAGGGTGGTTTGCAACTCGGCGATCGCCTTTCGGATCCCTTGATCAACGCCGACAACGGTACTCCCAGGACTCCGGAGTACGGAGAATGCCACCACTGGTTCGTTGTTGAGGGTCGCTGCCACCCTGGGTTCCCGGAAGCTATCTTCCACGCGGCCAAGGTTTTCTAAAGACACCAGATCTCCGTTGGGTAACGTGATCGGGTATTGCTGCAATTCTTGAATGCTCTCTGCGCTACCAAGAGTCCGGACATTTTGCTCATTGCCCCCCAGTTCGAGGCGGCCCCCCGGACGGTTGAGATTAAACTGAGCAATCTGGTCATTAACTTGGGTTGCCGTGATCCCCAAGCTCTGTAGCAAATCAGGATCGAGATCGACGCGAATCTCCCGGTCAACACCGCCCAGCCGTTGAATTTCGGCCACCCCTTCTACATTGGTGAGTTCTCGGCCAATGCGACGATCGATGAGATCACTGAGTTCTTCGACGGTACGCTCCCCAGAGGAGAGGGCATAGGTCATCACGGCTCCCCCAGCGAAATCAAGTTTTTGGACAATGGGATCAGTGATGTCCTGGGGTAGAGATGAGCGAATTTGGGCGATCGCATTGCGCACATCATTGGTCGCCTGGTCGGTGTCGGTGCCCAACTCAAAATTCACAACCGTCTGGGAATTGCCATCGGTCACGGTGGAGGTGATTTGATCAATATTGGCGAGGCTCGCGACGGAATCTTCAATTTTCTTGGTGATTTCCGTTTCAATCTCTTCTGGGGCGGCCCCTGGCTGGCTGACGCTCACGGTCACGGCAGAAATATCGATGTTTGGCGTATTATCAATGCCAAGATTCAAAAACGAATAGATCCCCACGATGGTCATAATCATGAAGGCCACGAGGGTCGGCACTGGATTTTTGATGGACCAGGCAGAGAGGTGAAAGGACATACCAGGGGCAACTGTTGCGATTTGTTACAGCTTCTATTCTAGGCACAGTTGTTGGCAATATGGGGGTTAGTTGTTGACCTGGAGTTGGGAGCCCTGCTGATCTTTGTAGACTTCGATGCGGCTTTGAAAGGCTTCCTTGAACTGGGGAATGTGGGTCACAGCGAGGATACAAGCAAAGTCAGCGGCGATCGCATTGATTGCCCCGATTAAGCGGTTACAGCCTTCGGTGTCCTGGGTGCCAAAGCCTTCATCGATGACCAGCATTTGCAAGGTGGTGCCTGAACGGTAGGCTAAGAGTTTTGCGAGGGCGAGGCGGATTGAAAAGTTGATCCGGAATGCTTCCCCCCCGGAATAGGTTTCGTAGGCGCGGGTGCCCCGGGCGTCGGCAATGACAATATCAAGGGTGTCGATCATCTGGGCGGCAGTTTTTTTGCTGCCTTTCTTAGCTTTTTGGGTGAGGAACTGCACATGGAATTGGTGCTCTGTGAGGCGACCGAGGATTTGGTTGGTTTCGGCCTCTAGTTGGGGCAGGGCATTTTCGATCATCAAGGCCTGAATCCCATTTTTACCGAAGGCTTGACCGAGTTCGTGGTGGATTCGGTATTGGCGCCGCAGTTCCTTGAGTTCTGTTTTGCTGTTTTTCTGGGCGGTGGCGATCGCCTGGAGATTTTCTAAAGATTGTTGCCTTTGGCCGCGTTGGGTAATTGCTGTTTCCAAGGCTTGGCGACAGGTTTGCAATTGACTCTCTAGGTGGTTAATCTCCCCTTGATCAGCGTGAAGATTGTCTAAATTTTCCTGCAATTGCATAATTTGTTCTTCGAGTTGCGCCAGCTCCGTTTGGGCAACCGTTTGACGTTGGTTTAAATCCTGTAGTTGCGCTTCGAGGCTGGTTTGTTGCCGTTGGGCTTGGCCCAGTTCGAGGTAACGCTGTTGCCAAATTTGCCCCTGCTGGAGTGCTTGGCGGAGTTGTTGGTGGGCATTGCGGTCGTAGTTGAGGCCGTTTAACTGTTCTTGGAGTTGTACGAGGCGGACTTGCCAGGGAGATGTTTGTCTATTTTGGTCGAGTTGATGGCGCTGGGTTTCAAGTTCTGCTTCTTGTTGGGGGATTTCCCGTTGGAGGGTGTCCAGGCGTTGGCGCGCTTGGTTTAATTCCACCTCTTTGAGTTCTGCCCAACGGTATTCTTTTTCAGTTTCCCTGGCGATCGCCAATTGGGATTCATCATATTTCAGGGTCTCTAACTGGTGCTGCACTTCCGCCAATTCTGCCCGCAGATCCTCGGCGTAGGCTTCCAGGCGGAGGGCGCGTTCTAGGTTAAGTAATTCTTGTTCTACCTGTTTCAATTCCTTTTCGAGGGCTTGGTTCGTTTCAATGGCCTGCTCCAGGCGGATCATCTGTTGGTCATAGCTTTCATAGCTACTCCGGACTTGGTCGAGGGCCGTCAGTTCTTGGTTGTAGTCGCGCAGCAGTTGATCGCAACGTTTAAGTTCATTTTGGAAGGTGAGAATTTCTGCTTCAGTGGCACTGTACTGGGCCTGGGTTTTGGCCATCACATTTTGGTGGTGGTCATGGTCGAGGTTTTGTTCGCAGAGGGGACAAGTCGCCCCCGGTTGTTGCAGCAGGGCAAGTTTTTGTTGGAGTTCCTGGAGTTGCGTTTGACAGTTGCGTTTAGCGTCCTGGAAACGGACTTGTTGGGTTGAAACATCAAGGTGTTGTTGCTGAATCTGATCTAGATGTTTTTTCTGGCGGTCTAGATCGGCCATGGTTTGATCGAGGCGTTGCAATTCCGCCCGCTGTTGGGGAATTTGGGCAATTTTTTCCGCGAGGTTTTGCTGTTGCTGTCGAGATGCGGCCAATTGTAACTTCAGTTTTTCGGCGGCCTGACTAATTTGGTTTTCTAGCTGTTGTCGTTGCTGGAGGAGGGGTTGGGCTTGGTGGTGGGCGGCTTCGAGGCGATTGAGCTGGTTGCGGGTGCGCTTTAGTTGGTCTAGGGCGGTGGTCAAGTCGGGGGCGATCGCCAAGGTTTCTTGGACTGCAGCTTGCTGCTGGGTGAGGGTCTGGATCTGTACTTCTAGCTGCTGAATCTGTCGTTGTCCCTCGTTTTCTTCGGCCTGGATAGTTTGCCGAATGGTTTGTTGTTCCTGCTGGAGGTCTTGGTATTGCTGGGATTTTTGGTTGAGCTGTTCTTCCTGCTGCTGGAGGGTTTGCCAACGTTGGTATTCGGCTTCGATGGTGTCGGTCTGGTGCAGGATCGCTGTATTTTGCGCTAAATCCTGTTGGAGTTGTTGGGCTTGGGTACTGAGGCGCGTCAGGTCTTGGTGGCGGCGCTGGTACTGTTGCTGGGACGTATCGACTTGGTTTTTCAGGAATTGCCGTTGTTGGGCGATCGCCTGAATTTTTTGGAGCTGCTCCTGGAGTTGGTTTTCCCGTTGCTTGCCTTCGCTAATGGTCTGTTCGATGGCGGCGAGTTCTGCTTCTAGCTGGGGTTTCGCCCGGAGTTGTTCGGTTTGGGGGGCGAGGCTTTCTTCGAGAAGATCGGCCTTGAGTTTAAAGGATCTCGCTTTGTCCTTGGCAAGTTGGGCGAGGCTTTCGTAACGGTCAAGCTTGAGGAGATCACTCAAAATCTTTTTGCGGTCTGCGGGCTTGGCCACCATAAATTCATCGGCGTGGCCCTGACGTAAATAGGCGGAATTGATAAACGTGTCGTAGTCTAGTTTGATCTCTTGGTCGATGAGATCTTGGGTTTCCCGAATCCCCTTACCCGTGATGCTGGTAAAGTCCCCCGTCGGCGATCGCACTTGGAATTGTAAAGTCGCCCCTCGCCCCCGCGATCGCATTCGAATGATTCGATAAACCTGTTGGTGACAAAGTAGCTCAAAATCAACCCGCACATCCATTTCGCCCATGTGGATCACGTCATCGGCACTGCTGGTGCGACTTTTGCCCCAGATCACCCAAGTCACCGCTTCTAATAGGGATGATTTCCCAGCTCCATTTGGCCCACAAATACAGGCCGTGTGAAAGCCCGTGAAATCTAGAACAGCATCACGGTAACTGAGGAAATTTTTCAGGGTAAGTTTTAGGGGCGTCATGGGTAGACTGTCGGTGACAAACGCTAATCCCCATCATATCCCCGTTGTTTCGTCCCCCAACCCCAAAGAATTTTATGGATCTGTCATCTCGCGAGAACCTGACTGCTACCATGGACGCAGAAAAATCGGTGGTAGCCGGAAACGTTTTGCCCTGATTGATGGTCTACAGTTCCAGTCCTCCCTCCCCAATTCCCGATGAAAAAGCTACTCTTTACCGCCTGTTGTGTTTTGCCTTTGGCGATCGCCCCCCAGGTACGAGCCGAAAACCTGACCCACCTCAGCCAACTGCTATCGAGTCGTCAATGTCAGAACTGCCAACTGACCCGGAGCGGCCTTGCCAATGCCCGCTTAGATGGGGCTGACCTGCGGGGGGCGGATTTACGTCAAGCGAACCTGAGTCGGGCGGATCTGAGCCTTGCGGATCTGCGGGGGGCCAATTTAACGGGAGCTTCCCTGGTAGGGGCCAATTTAGCCGGAGCTGATCTAGAAGGGGCCAATTTAGACGGCGCGGATCTCCGGGAAGCCTATTTAGCCGGGGCGAATTTTACCAATACTTCCCTGCGGACGTTCTACATTGCGCGAGCGGTGGGTTTGTTGGATGCTCCTGTTTCGGCGGAGCAACTTTATCAATGGGGCTTTGTGGAAGGGGAAAATAAAAATTACCGCATGGCGATCGCCTACTATGATGCCGCCGCCAACCAAGAACCCGACAATGGGGCTATTTATCTATCCCGGGCGATCGCCCGCTACCAACTGCGCGATTTTGCCCAGGCCCAACAGGATGCCACCTTTGCCCAAACCCTGTTCACCAGCCAAGGATCAACTGTTGGTGTAGATGCCAGCCAGAGATTACTCGATGAAATTGACCTCGCCCTCAACCCGAAACAAGATTCTGGAAATACTGCTGGCAATATCCTCAGCGCTATTAGCTCCGTGCTGTTGCGTTTCTTCTTTTAAACCTTCTAGGCTGTTCCCAAACTTTTTCGCCATCTCTTTTGCCTGGGCGAGGCTATTTATAAGCTATTTATAAAGTAAATGAATTTCTTAATTTGTCCCGTTCGACTGAGCTCACGCCGAAGTCTCATGTAGAAGCCTAAATCTCCCCAAATTCGGGGCTTAGGGGCTTCATAAATGGACTCTAAGCTCAATTGCGGTGATTATTCTGGTAGCGGATCCGCGATCCGGCCCACTGGAGCTTGTCGCGAATGGTTTGGTAAAACGAATAGGTTTCCCGCAGGATAATGAATTTGCAGTAGCAATGGGCCTTTTGGACGTTGACCCACTGGCCCGGCCAAACGGAAGTCGCCAAGGCCCCATCCATCCAGAGCTTGTTATTCAGATCGTAGTCCCCCAAGGGCCAGATATCCACATTGGAGCGGGCGGGCAAGACAATCGGGCGACTCGACAGACTCAAAGGACAGATGGGCGTCACTACGATCGCCTCTAGGCCAGGGTGCATAATCGGCCCATTCGCAGAAGCGGTGTAACAGGTTGACCCAGTGGAAGTCGCCACCAACAACCCGTCCCCGTGGTACTGATCCACAATGGTGCAATCGACTTCCATTTCAAAGACGGCTGTGGGCATCCGGTCAACGGCAGCGGGTTTGACACACATTTCATTGAGGGCATAGAAGGTTTCGCTGACAATTTCTGGATCTTGGCGATCGCCTTCACAGATTTTGGCCTCTAACATCATCCGAGTTTCCACCGCGTAGGTGTCGTTGCGGAGTCGCTCCCAAAGGGCCTGACTATTTTCAAGCTGCTCAAAAGGTTCAGTCAAAAAGCCCAGGTGGCCGCCGACATTCACCGCCAAAATCGGAATATTTTCCTTAGAGAGGTGGCGGGCTGCTGCTAAAACGGTGCCATCTCCCCCCAGGACGATGGCGAGATCAATGGGTTCACTGACTGAGGCCAAAAACACAGGGTAAGGATTATCCTTAAAGCCGCTGGGGCCGAGCAAAATCCGACTCCCCTGGGCTTCTAATTCGTGGGCACAGCGTTCGGCCCATTTTTTAGCGAAGGGGTCACCCGCTTTATAGGCAATGATTACTTGATCAAGGTTCACGGCATTTCTAAGATGACTCGGGGCGCACCTGAAAACTTTGTTGGCTTTGCTCGACCCCAGCCGTAAAGGCAGCGGTGGGTCTATCACTACTATAGGTAATTACCCAAAAGGTGGTCGTTTCTGGATAGACATAATTCACCTGGGTGAGGTCGCCTCGGTTCAATTCTAAGCGCCCTTGATCCGTCGTTTGGGTAAGGCTCACCGTAATGCCAGCGGCCTGGAGTGTCGCCACCTGTTGTTGGAGGTAATCCTCTAAGGTCAGGGTTTCCGGGCGTTCTTCTTGGACGATGGTGATGCTGTTCAGGCGATCGCCCTCTGCTTGGAAAGCAAGCAATTCTAGGGTTTCGGCATTTTGATTAAGCCACTCAAGGCGATCGCCTTTATCCCAGGCCTCTAAGGTGGCTGCCAGAGCGGGGAGATCTAAGCCTGGATTGCCGCCCACATAGCCCGGTGGAACGTCCAACTGCACCTGTTCTGTAGTGAGGGTTTGCCACTGGTTGCTGGGGGTCAGGATTTCGGTTTCCAGGCCAGGGGGATTTGCCCCGCAGCCCCACAGAAAGAGCAGCAATACCCCCAGTCCTAAGCTGCGCCATCGGCATAATTTCATCGTGAACACTGTTCCTTTAGCCGCGTTTTTCTACTGGAATATAGGTCTGATTATGCACACCGGTATAGACCTGGGTCGGTCGAAAAATCCGGTTGACACCCAGTTGTTCTTTCCAGTGGGCGAGCCAACCCGCAACCCTGGCGATCGCAAACAGGGGCGTAAATAGATCGCTCGGAATCCCTAACTTGCGGTAAACCAAGCCCGAATAGAAATCAACGTTGGCGAAAATTCCCTTGTGGCCGTATTTTTCCTCAACGATTTTTTCTAATTCCAGAGCAATCTTGTAGTACGGGTCTTCCCCTTCGAGTTCAAACAGTTCCTCCGCTAACCTCTGGAGGATCACCGCCCGGGGATCTTTAACCTTATAAACCCGGTGGCCGAAGCCCATGATCTTTTGTTTATTCGCGACACAGGTCTCGACATACCCACGAACATTTTCGACGGAGCCAATTTCTTCGAGCATCAAAAGCACTTCTTCGTTCGCCCCTCCATGCAACGGCCCGGCCAAGGTGCCAACGGCAGACGCAATCACCGCGTAGGGATCCGTCAAGGTAGAAGCCGTCACCATCGCCGAAAAAGTGGAAGCATTGATCGTGTGTTCGGCGTGGAGCATCAAGCAAATATCAAAAATCTTCGCCTGGAGATCGTAGGGGCGACGCTCGGTCATCATGTAGAGAAAATTCGCCGCATAGTCAAGGCTATCGTTGGGCTGAACCGGATCATTTCCCTTGCGCATCGAATTGGCCGCCGCAACCATGGTGGGAATTTTAGCTAACAGACGAACAACGGCGTGGCGAATGTACTCTGGATCATCCAAGGCACGCCGGGAATAAAATAGCCCCAGGGCCGCCGCCGATGTTTGCAAAGAATCCATCGGGTGACCGGTTTCCGGAAAACATTTCATCATGTCCCGGATGCGGTATTTGATCCGACGGTGATAGAGAATATCGTTTTTAAAATCTTCAAGTTCCTGGTAGGTCGGCAGTTCACCCCAGATCAGGAGGTAGGCAACTTCGAGGAAAGAACTTTTTTCGGCCAATTCTTGAATCGGGATCCCCCGGTATTCGAGGATGCCATTTTTTCCATCGACGAAGCTAATGCTGGATTGGGCTGCAGGAATTCCTTCTAAGCCGGGTTTAAATTCGCAACCAGTCGTCATACTGTGTACCTTGATTAGATCCTAAAAATAATATTGAGGCTAATTTCTTGATGCCCGTGGCTAACTTAGCCTATCACGGGGATTATGGCAGTAGCCATTTTGGCGAGGTCAACAAAAATAGCTCATTATCGGTGTGGGCTTGGATCCGGGCGGCACCGGAACGAAGGCCAATGATGCCTGCTTTTTTGAGGTTGAGGTGGTGGCCTGTCTGACCAAAGGCGATCGCCTCAGCCCATTCGCCCAAGTCTGGTTGATGGCCCACAAGGACTAATTTTGCATCCGGAGCAGCTTCCCAACGTTCTAGCCAGGCTAAAAATGCTCCCAGGGAACCCCGTGGTGCTAGGCCTTGAAAAACTTGGGGGTGGGGGCCTAGCTCTGCGGCGGCCAAAATTTCTGCGGTTTGTCTGGCCCGTAATAAAGGACTGGTTAAAATCCCCTCAAAGTGGAGACCAAGCTGCTGTAATCGTTGGGCCACAAGTTTTGTTCGGGTTTCGCCTTTGGTCGTCAAAGGGCGATCGCCATCCTCTGCATAATCAGCCCGGTCAGCGGCGATGCCATGGCGAAAAAAATATAATTCCATTACTTTTCCTCCTGGGAGATGATGGTGCTGGAACACGCAGCAGCCATTTTCTATTCTTAACGACAATGGCCAGCAATGGGCCAAGCTTGCCTTGATCCCAGGGTGCCACACCCCAAAAACAATTCCCCACACAACCTCTGGTTACGGTGCATGGGGAAACGAGAACAATCCTAGATGTGAGGTAAATTCCTGAGGCGATCGCCCAGAATTTTTTACTTAAGCGTCAGATTCGATGTAGTTAAACAGAAGTCCCATCGCTAAAGCCGGGAAAACAACACCCGCCAAGGGGACAAGGATTACAGGCAGAAAAGAAGCTGCGTAGGCGCCGTTCATATTAAATCTTTCCTAAATGCTATTAACAAACTGGTTTTCACAATACCTTGGATATTACTGCCAGAGGTCTTGGGAGGGAACAGACATTACGATTCTTAACATAAATGGCCGAAATTCCCAGGACTTGCCCTAAATGTTGCCAAATACTAAGAAAGCCAGTAAATCTAGCAATATCTCTTATAATCCGTAACAAGTGTTTATCTGAACTTAAATTGTAAGTTTGTTTTGAGAGGAGCTTAAACATTAAATGGACATTATTCAACATGGTGGAGATCCTCAAGTAGGAAACCTCGCGACTCCGATTAATGCTTCTGCATTTAGTAAAGCTTTCATTAATAATCTACCGGGTTATCGTCAAGGACTTTCGGCACAGCGCCGTGGTCTAGAAATTGGCATGGCCCATGGTTATTTCCTCTATGGCCCCTTTGCTCTCCTCGGCCCGCTGCGGAATGCAGACTTTGCTGGAGTTGCTGGCCTATTAGGAACCGTTGGCTTGATTTCCCTGTTGACCCTTGCCCTTTCCCTCTACGGAAGTGTCGGCGTCAGCACACCCACCGCAACTCTAACCACGCCCAATCCTCCTGAAAATCTAGGAACCAAGGAAGGCTGGAGCGAGTTTGCGGCTGGCTTCTTGATTGGCGGCTGTGGTGGTGCCCTGGTTGCCTATGGTCTCTGTATTGCCTTACCGATGATGTATACCATCTAGGGATTGGTTGATAAGTTTTTATACAAGGTGTTCTGTAGGATAATCTAATGTTCTATTTGGTTATTCGACGGCCGCCACAATATATGACTTTAAAAATTACAAATTAGTAGATCTGGTCAATTGAGTTTGTTGTTTGTAAAGCCCGGTGAAAATTCACTGGGTTTTTTTGTGTCTGACAGAATTCAATGCCTAAAATTTAAGGGGCTTAAGGAAAAGCGCGACTGGGCTAATCGGCGCGGCTCAAAGGTCAGTTAGTTTCGGTGGCGATCGCCCTTGGTTTATTCTAGAACCTAAAAGATACGCACAATTTTTGGACTAGTTTTTAAGATGATATCTCAACCCAAAAGCTTGCAATGGTGGCAAAAACTGGGGGTGTGGCTCGCAACGGTATTGTTTACCTTTGGGAGTTTTGTTTCGGCAGCCCAGGCCACTGGTGTTTATGATGTGCCCTACGCCACGGGGGATCAACCGATCTGGATTGTGGATCAAGCAGAAGCAATTAGTCGTGCCAACGAAGGGCGTTTAAATCGAGAGCTCAGCGAGTTAGCTGAAACAACGGGCAAGGGTCTGCATTTTGTCGCGATTCGTCGCCTTGATTATGGTCAAACCATGGAAGAATTTACCGACAAGGTCTTTGCTAAGTGGTTTCCGACACCGGAGGCAGGGGCCGATGAAATCGTGGTGGCGATGGATGTGCTGACGAATAATGTGGCGATCGCCCTGGGAAATAATATCCAGGAGTTGATTCCACCGGAGACAGCCGAGAGTATTACCGGAGAAACGATCGGTTATCCCCTGCGCAGCAGTTCCTATAACCAAGCCTTCCTGGATGCTGAGGCCCGCATTGGCACCATTTTGAACGGGGAAGCAGATCCTGGCCCCCCAGACATCGCCGAAATTAACATCGAAAGCACTTTCACCAAGGCCGAAGACACAAAAACAACCAGTTCAACCATTTGGGTTGTGGTGTTGCTTCTCTTGGCGACAATCATTCCCATGGCTACTTACTGGTGGTACGTACGCTAGGGATTAACTTTTGCCAGGATTAAGCCAAATCATTTCCCAGGTGATGTAGGTGCCGACTGGACTCCACAGCAAAAAAGGCAACAGAAGCCAAAAACTCGTTTTCGAGACGGGAAAAACGGCGATCGCCAACAATAAACCCACTACGAAACCCGCAGCCCCAATAATGGTTCCCACCGTTAGGCTGCGGGTTTTGCACATCACAGGGGTATAGGCCAAGATCACCAACTCCAACAGACCATAGCCCGCCATCAACAGCCAGGTGCGAAACTCCTGGGGATCTGCATGCCAAACATAGTTAGCGGAAATAATCCCACAGATAAAAATACTCGTCCACACCACTGGGATAATGCCTTCAAAGGTGAGCCAGGCCGGACGGCGCAATTGGAAAAACCAGCGTTGATCGGCGCGAATCGCTCGGTTGAGTAACACCCCAAGGGCGATCGCCACCAAGGTGATCAATAATCCCGTTCCCAGCATTTCTCTGTCCCCCAGAATTTCAACCCAATTCTATACTGGTAACAGAAGCCCCCCAGATTATTTCTAACGATCCAAAGAGCCATGACCTTCTCGCCCCAACTAATGCGCGCCGTCGAAACCCTCCAATATCGAGCGACTGTCGGGGAAGTGGCGACCCAGGCTGGCCTAGAACTCAATGTGGCCCAAAACGGTCTTTATAATCTCGCAGCCGATGCCGGTGGGCACCTCCAGGTGGCAGAAACGGGGGATGTTGTCTTTGAGTTTCCCAAAAACTTTCGGACAATCCTCCGCAATAAATATTTCAAAATTCGGCTCCAGGAATGGCTCGATAAAACCTGGCGAGTTGTCTTTTTCCTGATTCGGATCTCCTTTGGCATCGCCCTGATCCTCTCGATTCTTTTGATGACGATCGCCATTCTGGCTCTAGTGACAGCCGCTAGTAGTCAGGACAATAACAATTCTTCCCGCCGTCGTAGTTCTTCTTTTAATCTGCCCTGGCTCGTTTGGTGGGGGCCTAATCCATTTCGTGTCTTTAGTCCCAACTACTACGGCCCCCGACGCTATGGTTCTGCAACATCTTCAAAAAGCACAACGAGCAACACCGAGAAGGGGGGAATGAATTTCCTCGAAGCCGTTTTTTCGTTTCTATTCGGCGATGGTGATCCCAATCCAAACCTGGAGGAACGTCGCTGGCAAACCATCGGTCAAGTCATCCAAAACAACGATGGAGCCGTGATCGCCGAACAACTTTCCCCCTATTTCGATAAGCTATCATCCACGGAACAGACGGAAGAAAGTTATATGTTACCGGTCTTGGCCCGGTTCAATGGCTACCCGGAAGTGTCCCCCACGGGAGACTTAGTTTATTATTTCCCAGAACTCCAGGTCAAAGCCCAGGAACGCCGTCAGAAATCTGTCCCCAACTATTTAGAAGAACAGCGCTGGACATTTACCCTTGCTCCTACAGGTCAGAAATTTTTGGCGATCGCCCTTGGGGGTGTCAACTTAGTCTTGGCCCTGATGCTAGGCGTTTTATTGCAAGATTCAGCCCTGGTGGCCGAACTTGGCGGCTTGGTGGGTCTTGCCCAGGCCCTTTATCCCCTCTTGTTCGCCTATGCGATCGCCTTTTTGGCGGTTCCCCTCGGCCGCTACTTTTGGCTCCAGCGCCGCAACCAAGCCATCGAAAATCGCAACGCCCAGCGGCAAGAACGGGCGGCCCTACTCAACACTGGCGAACCTGAACTGCAACAAAAACTAGCCTATGCCCAGCGATTTGCAACCCAGAAAATTCTCACCGGCGAAACCATCACCTATGGCACTGATCAAGATCTTCTCGATCAACAACTGCAAGGGCGTGATGACCTCGCCAAAGATTGGGAACGACGCCTAGAAGAAGGTCAATAACGCTTGTTTAGTCTACGCGAATTGGAATGTAAGCCCGATTATTAGAACCACTGACCTCAGAGATGGTGTTGTTCTCATCCACGATGATCCCAAGCCAGTAATTTTGACCAGGATTCAGATTACTCGGAATCGTGACTGGAATTGTCGTCGTATAAACGTCCGCCGGATGGATTGACCCAAACGACCCACCGCCAATGCGGGTATCACCATAACTAATATAGTCATTGGTTGAAATGTAGATCCCATAGGAAACATTATTATGGGTCTGCTTACCATTATTCTCAATCGTAAATTCAGGACGAACTGTACTGCCACGATTGACGCGATAGCCCGGCTCCCCCGCAATCGTAATCCCACTTAAAGTGGCTGTATTAGAAGCATTACGAATCCTTACCCGCCCATGACTTGAATACTCACCACTTGCACCCGTTCTGCGCCAGTGGGATGCAGAAACATCATTAAACGTAGAATTTTGACTGCCGTAAAGAACACGGGAACCATGGGAAGCATCTTCTCCAAAATAAGTACGTGCTGTGGCACCATTAGTATGGTGATGCCGCCAAGAATCTCCCATCACGTTGTATTCCCAATTAACGTGCATCAAGCCGAGGTAATGCCCCGCTTCATGGTTAATTACTGCATCAATCGGCAAACGAGACCCCGTGTAGACCGTATTAGAGCTCTTATTCTGGGAAGTCGTCCAAGAACGGCCCGATGAATCAAGGACAATATCCACTTCATCTAAACCATAGTGCCAACCAAATAACCAGTAGCAGTGGTACCGCATCCGGGCGACCCCAGGTGGAGAAATACTACTCGCGTAAATCTCATTTTGTCCATTGCCACTACCAACTCCTCCTGTTTCCGTTGTTGTGTTGATCACAAAGGGAGAGGGGTTGGTATTGGTCGCGTTAATGCCCCGCTCCACCGATTGCAGTAAACTACCGGGCGGAAAACTAATGGTATTGATACGGGCTGTTGTCGAATTGCCACTCCACCGTAATTTCTTACCGCTATCACCATTACACTCTAGCCAGGAAGCTGCCTGGGTGGGTTTTGGCAGGATAAAACAAGCAGAGATAATGGCTGAGGCCGCAAGTAGATAGGGATTAAACAAGTTGAACTTCATAGCAAAAGCCCCTGTAATAATTGGTTGTGATTCTGGCTGAATTAGGGGTTTATCCGTCTTAAGTCGGGTCTTAGCTCAGGTGAAATGGGTTGCGGTGAAAGGTCTCTCAAATTAGGCGAAAGATCACGAATTTGTCCTTCTCCTTCCCGGGCCTGAACATCATTCTTTTCTTCTTCGGTAATCTGATCCGGAACTGTGACAGCTCTGACTTCTTCTAACCTTGGATCCGCCACATTGAATGGTTTGTTCGGATCAGCCGATGGGATTGAAGACTGGGGGGGTTGTACCCGGTTGTTCCACTGGCGTACAGCTTCAAAAAACGCAGACAAACTGAGGGGCGGCCCAAAGGTTTCTATGGGAGCTGCTTCAGGAGAATCGAAATTATCACCAGCTGCCACTGCCGCCTGAAAACCATAACCCACCCGATAAGCCGCAGGTGCTTCTGTTTCGTAGCGTCGTTGTAGCTCGGCAATGCTTTGACCCGTTCTCTGGCTTTCTTGCTGAATAATTCTTTGGGTTTCTGGTTGTTTTAATAACAGCTCAAAAGAAGGCCTTGGTAATTCGATCACATTGAGATCAAAGCGGGGTTTTCCCCCAATCCTTAGTCTTTCTGTCGCTTCAACCACGGGAATTCCCCAACCATTAAACACACGATTGTCTACAACCCTAAAGCGACCGTCAACGCAATTTACCAAGGGACATTCCGTTACGGCGTCTCCGGTTAGAAATAAAATATCTGCCTGGTTGCGAGCAAATATCGGTGCAGTAGTCTCCATGTAGATGCCACCACTGCCATCGGCGCCACCGGGCACTCGCAAGGTAATCGTTTCCCCTGGCGTTCTGCCCCGTAAGGTTTCACGAATTTTGTAAGTTACAAAAGTATGGGGTAATCCTTGGGGTTGTTCCCGTGTGGGTTGAGAGTTGCGATATTGAATGTCAATAACTTCGCCGAAAATGATTAGATCTGACTCGCCGACGAGAAATTCAAGCCCAGATGTTTTGGTAGAGGCCGGGTCATTTTGCAAATTAGTCGGACTGTGGGCAAGACTAGACTGCATAGGAGAAATACAGCACAATCCTAAGGTTATTAGTTTGAGAAAAGTCAGCCTTAAATAATTTTTCATGTATTTAAACAGACCTCCAATAAATTTAATAGCGTAGAATCAGATTTTGAAATCAATTAAAAAGTCATTGCTTACTTGGATTTGATACATTAAAATTTTCTTTTGCAATTCGTTTTTTTTTTTTGAAAATTAAGCAATAAAAAATGTGTTTATTTACTTCAAATTTGACAAATTCAAACAATGAATTTTGTCTTTAAAATCTACTTAAAATTCTCGACAAAGACCCTCTATAAAAGCTTTAAACAAACGATTCTTTATTTTCGACGAAAGTATTTTACATATTTAATATGGATTTTAAAGCATGAATTTCAAGGATTCAAAGATACGATCAGTGCCGCAACAAAAAACAAAACAAATTCAAATAAATTTAGAGTAAAAACAATTGCAATCAGTTTTGATGAAGTTGTTTTTACAAAACGAGCTATGATCTCTATCTAAAGAAATATTTTATATTCTTAAATCACTATTAAATTGACAATGACCACTGATGCTTCACAAAAAATCAAGAAGCTGCTTATAAAGTCAATCAATCCCACTGATCACAAAAAAAATGCCCCAAAGCTAGGGGCAAATTGGAATTCCACTTATCCGGCGATCGCCATAATCGCCATAATCGCTAGAGATCTCGGTGGGTAAAAGACTTGGCATCGGGGCCACTATAGGTCGCGGCGATTTGACCATTGCCGACGAGATGATATTTGTAGGTCACAAGTCCTTCTAAACCCACGGGGCCACGGGGCGGCAGGGTTTGGGTGCTGATGCCTACTTCTGCACCGAAGCCGTAGCGGAAACCATCGGCAAATCGGGTCGAGCAATTATGGTAAACGCCCGCTGCTTTCACTTCATTGAGGAAAATCTGGGCCGTGGCCGCATCTTCTGTGATGATCCCGTCGGTATGCTTGGAGCCATAGGTATTGATGTGGGCGATCGCCGCTTCGACACCGGGCACAACTTTAATCGCTAGCACTAAATCACTATATTCTGTACGCCAATCTTCTGCCGTCGCAGGTTGGACAGGAATGATCTTTTGGGTTGCCGCATCGCCGCGCAAAGTGACCTGTTTCACCGTTAAAGCCGCAGCAATCTGGGGTAAAAATTCTGGGGCAATTTTTTCGTGAATTAACAGCGTTTCCACCGCATTACAAGCCGCCGGATACTGGGTTTTCGCATCGACGACAATCGGAATAGTTTTGCTTAAATCTGCCGCTACATCAACATATAGGTGACAAATGCCGTCGGCATGGCCCAGCACGGGGATATTCGTATTTTGCTGCACATACTGCACAAAGGCATTGGAACCGCGCGGGATGATCAAATCCACATATTCATCGAGGGACAGGAGGGTTTTAATTTCTTCGCGGGTGGTCAGGAGGGTGACAGCCTGGGGGGAAACAGCCGTGTCCTGGAGGGCGGTTTGGATAATTTCTGTCAACACAGTGCAGGATTGGATCGCTTCTTTGCCCCCTTTGAGAATCACACCATTACCCGATTTAATTGCGAGGCTGGTGATCTGAATTAGGGCTTCCGGGCGAGCTTCAAAAATAATCCCTAAAACCCCCAGGGGACAAGTGACCCGCTTCAGCACTAAATCTTGATCTAATTCTCGGTGTAGCTGGAGATGGCCGACGGGATCGGGGAGATTAATCACATCCTGGATACCGGCGATCGCCGCTTGTAATTTGCTCTCTCCCAACTTCAGACGGGCATAGAGGGCTGGCGCAATCCCATCCCGCTGGGCCGCTTCACAATCCGCTTGGTTTGCCGCGACGATCTTCGCCTGATTAGCAGCGAGGGCCTGGGCCACTTTTGCCAAAGCATCATTGCGCTGGGCCAGGCTTAAGGTGCCTAGTTTTTGAGCCGCCGCCCGCGTTTGTTGCGCCAAGTCAATTAGCTGAGTTGCCATGATTCCCTCCAAATTTATCCAGTCCTATGGTTCTATTTAACATCACCCGTAGCCCGACCCAACAACGAAAAAAGCCCATCGAAATAGGCTTTTCTGTGATGAATCTGCGGTTTTGAGAAGGTTAATTTAAACGCGGGTTCCTTCTACGGCGGCCCGGTAGGGTTCTACATCTTCGCTGTAGTCGATGGGCAGTACCGCACAGACGTTGGGATGGGGACGGGGAATAATCACCCAGGATTCTAAAACGCCACCATGGGCTTTCTCGACGGCTTCAATACCCGCAGCCATTGCCGTTTTGACTTCCGAAACGTCGCCACGAATGTTGATATTGAAGCGGGCACTACCAACCCGAATGTAACCCACCAGGGTTACACGACCGGCTTTAACCATCGCATCGGCAGCGGCAAGTACTCCGGGAAAGCCTTTTGTTTCAAGTGATCCAACCGCAGCTTGAGCGGGCATAGGGGGTCTCCTTTATCTTTGTGATTAGTAAAACTTATTCATATTTGGTTCTTCACCCAAGCACATATTATTCTCTAAACTGGGCAAAACACCAAGATCTTCGCTGCACTAGGAGCGAAATTCGAGGGAGGCCTGGGTATATTCCAGGGGTAAAATCCCGACAACATTATCGGGGGGATTGGGCACAGTGTAATGGCTCATCACTTGACCACCGACAGTTTCCTCGGCGGCCCTTAGACCGGCTTCCATGGCAGGGCGCACTTCTGAGGTGCGACCCCGAATGACAACGATAAAATTACCTCTTTCGGCTTTGTCAAAAAACACAATGGTGACACGGCCCGCTTTGACCATGGCATCAGCGGCGGCAAGGACGGCGGGAAAACCTAGGGTTTCGATGACTCCCACGGCTTCTTGCATAATCTCGACTCCTGGGGGCAAGGGATAGGGCTATATTCTCCCACATTGGTTCCCTTCTGCTATAGGAAATTTTTTGGAATGGTCTTGACTGGTTCTTTGCTGCCACTGCCCCCGGAGATTTTGGGTTATCCCCAGGCGACAACACCGGAGATCGAGCGGCGGCGATCGCATTTGAAACAGTGGGGCATTGAGGCGATGGTTGCGGTAGGGACGAAAAACCTCGGTACTCTACCGATTCTGGGGTTGGGTTACGTGGGGGTTGTGGTCATGGTGCTTTGGCGGGGGCAGCCCCGTGCGCTGAAAATTCGCCGTTTGGATAGTAACCACGACAGCTTGTGGCCGGAAATTGACTGTTTAGTCAAGGCCAATCAGATCGGCATTGGCCCCCGTTTGCTCAAGGGTGCAGCGGATTTCCTCTTAATGGAATTTGTGGCGGGGCGATCGCTCCTGGCTTGGTTGCAGACCCACCAAGGTCAAGCACATCAAACCTTGAGATGGACGGTGATGGAAAATATCCTCTCCCAAGCCTTTGCCCTCGATCAGGTGGGGTTAGATCGCGGGGACATGGGGCGTTTGACCCAGGATGTGATTGTTAACGCTCAATGCCAGCCCGTGCTTTTAGATTTTAGTGGTGCTAGCCTGAACCGCCGCCCCCAAAACCTAACCAGTGCGCTCCAGGGACTGCTGTGGGGGAGTGCGTTGGCGGAGTATTTTGCCCCGGATTTTCCGGCGAATCAGCGACAAAGATTAATGCCGCACCTGAGACTTTACAAACAAAAACCCCATTTTGAACAGTTTCAAGCGATTATGGCGGCCCTAGGTTGCAAACAACGGTAATAATCAGCCCTGGGACGAAAAATTTTTGGCATACTCAGGGGACAGCCTGTTGCAGTTGGGGCCTTTGGTATGACTTCCCGTTCTCTTTCTCCCGAATCGCGCCTTGCGCCACAAACCACGACGACCTTTGATGTTCAGGGGATGCGTTGTGCGGGTTGTGTCAAGGCCGTAGAACGCCAGTTAACGCAGCAGTCTGGGGTGCTTTCGGCGGTGGTGAATCTGATTACGGAGGTGGCGGTGGTCACCTATGAGCCAGAAAAAATTCAACCAGAGGCGATCGCCAACCGTCTATCCCAAGCTGGCTTTCCTAGCGAACCCAGGGCAACAAAAGTCGAAACCTTTAACCAATACCAAGAAAAACGCACCCAATCCCAGCGAGAACAATATTGGCGTTTGGGGGCGGCGATTGTCTTGCTCCTCGCGTCGAGCCTGGGCCATTTGCATCACCTGACGGACCTGAAAATCCCCCTGCTTCATTTGATGGGTGTCCATTGGGCGATCGCCACCTTAGCCTTATTTATTCCGGGGTTGCCGATTTTGCGGGACGGTTGGACGGGGCTGATTAAAGGCCATGCCAATATGAATACTCTGGTGGGTCTCGGAACATTGAGCGCCTACCTGACAAGCTGTGTGGCTTGGCTGATGCCCCAGTTGGATTGGGAATGTTTCTTTGATGAACCCGTGATGTTACTGGGTTTTATCTTCCTTGGCCGCACCCTTGAAGGTAATGCCAGACTTAAGGCGATCGCCGCCCTCGAATCCCTCCTCGCTCTGCAACCCCAGGGGGCGCGCCTGATGGGTCGAGAACAAAAAGGTGAAACCGAAGAAATTACAATTCCCGTGGCCCAGGTACAGATTGGCGAATGGGTGCGCATTTTACCCGGCGAAAAAGTTCCTGTGGATGGAGCAATTATTCGCGGTGAAACCACGGTGGATGAATCGATGTTGACAGGGGAAGCGCTGCCCCAGGAAAAAACAGTCGGCGCATCGGTGAAGGCCGGCACCCTCAATCAACTGGGGGTGATCATTGTGCAAGCCACCCAAACGGCCCAAAATACGATGCTCGCCCAGATTATTCGTACCGTAGAAGCGGCCCAGACCCGCAAAGCGCCCGTGCAAAAAATGGCGGATATCATTGCGGGATATTTTGCCTATGGGGTGATGGCTTTGGCGGTGTTGGTCTTTTTATTTTGGGAGCTGATCGGCAGCCAACTCTGGTTAGATCCAGGGGCGACGAACCCAGAAATCTTAAGCCTGAAATTGGCGATCGCCGTTTTGGTGGTGGCCTGTCCCTGTGCCTTGGGGTTAGCGACGCCCACGGCTCTCCTGGTGGGGACAAGTCTTGGGGCTGAGCAGGGCATTTTGATCAAAGGGGGAGATATTCTCGAACGCCTCAATCAACTGACCACCGTTGTTTTTGACAAAACAGGCACCCTCACCCAGGGCAAACCGCAGATTGTCGAGTGGGTTAGCTTTGCCCCTTGGTCGCAAGATTCCCTGCTGCAATGGGCCGCGAGCCTGGAACAGCGCAGCACCCATCCCTATGGTCAAGCCTTTGTGGCGATCGCCCAACAGCAAAACCAAGAACTCTTTGCCCCTGATCAGGTTGAAACCGCTTTGGGAAAAGGCATTGTCGGTCAAGTGAATGGCCAGTCGGTACATATTGGCAACCAAGCCTGGCTTGAGACCGCCCAAATTACAATCCCGGAAGCCTGCCATCACCATCTCGAAACTTGGTCAGCCACGGGCAAAACCACCATTTTTATTGCCATCGATCACCAGGTGGCTGGTTTAGTGGCGATCGCCGATCCAATTCGTCCCGATGCCGCCGCTCTAATCGAAAATCTACGCGCCAGAAATCTAGAGGTAATCCTCCTCAGTGGCGATCAAGCACCCGTCGTCAAAAATCTTGCTCAAACTCTCCAGCTTGATCATTATCAAGGTGCCCTTTCCCCCATCGAAAAAGCCGCCGCACTCCGCAGCCTCCAGGCTCAACAAAAAGTAGTCGCGATGATCGGTGATGGCATTAACGATGCGCCAGCCCTCGCCACCGCCGATATTGGCATTTCTCTCCAGGGGAGTACCGACGTTGCCCTCGCCACCGCTGACGTTATCCTCATGGGCGATCGCCTGATGGATTTTGCCCAAACCCTCCATCTGAGCCAAGCGACCGTCAAAGTGATCCGCCAAAATTTAATCTGGGCCTTTGGCTATAACCTCATCGCAATTCCCCTCGCCGCAGGGATTCTCTTGCCGCAATTTAACTTCACCCTCAGTCCCGCTGTAGCCGCAGGCTTAATGGCCATGAGTTCTGTATTAGTTGTGACGAATTCCCTCACCTTAAAAAAATCGTTCCAAAAAACAAATCAAAATCCCCAATAAAGCCTCACATCAATATTTTTAAACCACTGGACTCGCCTCTGAATATTCATTCCATAATGAATGCGGTGTCAAATAGAATTAAATATTTATCATGCTTAAAATGCTAGCTTTAGCCTTCTTGGGAATTACTACTTCCATGACCTTTCCAACCATTGCTAAAGCGCTACCCGATCAAAAAATTAATCAATATTTAACAGAACACTACACCCAATACCAAACACGAGAAAATTTCTCTGGGATTCAATTATCCGTTAAAGTTAACGAAGCCCCAACCCAAACCTACGTCATCGGTCGGGAAAGTCATGACCCCAACAGTGCGCCCATTACAGCCGAAAGCCTCTTTCACATCGGCAGCATCACGAAATCTTTTACGGCGGCTTTACTGCTTCAAAATGACCGTAACCAAGCCCTTGATCTAAATGCTGACTTTACCCAATATTTACCTGAATATTCCCACTGATCTGGCATTACAACCACGCAGCTTTTGAATATGACATCTGGCTTGCCAAATTATCGGAAAGTCGGCGTAAAACCCTGCCTCTTTTAGAGCGGGGATATAAGCCGAGCGACGACTCGACTGAGCTCGCCGAAGTCTGACCAAGGGGAAGAAGCAAACTACATTTTCTGTTTTATTTTAAAATATCCAGTATAAACACTAGAACATTCGAACTAATGCTGATTCTTGAGTTTAAAGTCAAAGGTAAACCTGCTCAATACAACGCCATTGACGAGGCTATTCGGACAACTCAGTTCATCCGGAATAAGTCTATCCGCTATTGGATGGATAATCCCAATGTCACGAAGTACGACCTCAATAAACAATGCGCAGTATTGGCCAAGGAGTTTCCTTTTGCCAATGACTTGAACTCTCAGGCTAGACAATCTGCCGCTGAACGGGCTTGGTCGGCGATCGCTCGTTTTTACGAAGCCGTTCGGCTGAGCGCTCACGTCGAAGCCTGCAAGAAGAAAGTTTTAGGCAAAAAGGGTTATCCCAAATTCCAAAAGAACAGTCGCTCTGTGGAATATAAAACCTCAGGCTGGAAGTTAGAGGACAATCGTAAATACATCGTCTTCACTGACAAAAATAAGATTGGTCGATTGAAACTCTTGGGAAGCCGTGACCTGAACTTTTACCAACCAGAGCAAATTAAGCGGGTGCGATTAGTGCGCCGGGCTGATGGCTACTATGCTCAGTTTCCGGTAAGTGTAGACCGTCAGGAATCAGTAATGCCATCAGGAAAAGCGATTGGGTTAGATGTAGGCTTAAAAGAGTTCTACACCGACTCCAATGGGTTTGCGGTGGAAAATCCTCGCTTTTTGCGCAAAGGGGAGCAGCGTCTCAAACGAGCGCATCGTCTTGTTTCTCGCAAGCAAAAAGGAGGCAGTAATCGACGCAGGGCAATCAACAGACTAGGGAGAGTTCACCTGAAGATAAGTAGGCAGCGTAAAGACCATGCGGTGAAGTTGGCACGGTGCGTAATCTCATCTAACGATGTAGTGGCCTATGAAAACTTACGGGTGAAAAATCTAGTGAAAAACCATTGCCTAGCGAAAGCGATCAACGATGCAAGTTGGTATCAGTTCCGGGTGTGGTTGGAGTATTTCGGTAAGGTGTTTGGGAAGATTACCATTGCTGTGCCACCCCACTACACCAGCCAGAACTGTAGCGCCTGTAGTCAAACGGTGCAGAAGTCTCTTTCAGTGCGGACTCATGTGTGTGAGTGTGGCTGTGAGCTAGACCGTGACCATAATGCAGCGATAAACATCTTGCGTTTAGGATTGAGTACGGTGGGGCACACCGGAATGTACGCTTTGGGAGATTTGACCACTACTCTGGCTGAATCCGTTCTGTCAGGGCAAGTTGAGTCGTTGAGCAAAGAATCCCCTCACCTTTAGGCAGGGGAGTGTCAAACCAACCCAGAACTTGTGGGAAAAGATGTTAGCCGTAACAACCTGTCTTGGGCAGGGGCGGCGGGGGCCTTAGTTTCAAATACAGAAGACATTATCTACTGGGTACGAACATTATTCGTTGAAGACAATTTGCTGTCCGCTGAAGAAAAAGAAGAAATGCAGCAAATCGTTTCTTTACAGACAAGAGAGGCGATCGCCCAAACAACAGCGACAGATCCCTATGGTTTTGGTTTGGGGATTATCCAGGGTTACGACGAACGTTGGGGCAATTATTGGTTTTATCAAGGCGAAACACTGGGCTATCGTTCATTTTATGTGTATTTCCCTTGTAATCAAGTGATTATTTCTGCTCTATTTAATAGCTCTGTAGATGCTCAGAATAACCACGCCCGCAGTTTAATCCAGCAGGTCTACGGTACTCTTTTAGAAGATGATCCTGCGTTGATATGTCAGACTTGAGTGTTGGAAAACGAATTTGCCCATCCTAGACAAGCAAATTTAGTCTAAAGTTTAGACCCAAGTCGATTTTATTTGTTCGATGCCGTCTTCATAAGCAAGGGTTAAAAAAATCTTCCGCTGCTTAAGCTTGGTGAACGTTTCTATCGGGGAGCTTAAGCATTGGAAGACAAGAATCAATTAAATTTGGCCTAGATTGGTGGCTGGCTAGCGCACCGTAAAGGCGTAACGATCTTGGACGACATAACCACCCGCAGACCAGTTGTAGTAGACGCGTACTTCATAATTACCTGGGGTGAGACCTCTGAATTGACGGGAACCTGAGCGCTGCCCTTGGGTATAAAACCATTCACCATAGCTATCATCTGGGGCATTGGCCGCAACAATGGTGATCCAATCCTGGCGATTACCAGGGAGATTAGCGTAGTTCACCATAATCGGTTCATTAGCTTGGTAGACCGTTTTATTGGTAGAAATATGACGGTTGTTAATTGGTGTTGCCGCTTGTGTCCCGACAGTGAAACGATACCGATCCTGGACGACATAACCGCCATTGGGCCAGTTGTGGTAAACCCGCACTTCGTAGCTGCCAGCAGCGAGACCTTTGAATTGACGGGAGCCAGAGCGTTGACCATCGGTATAAAACCATTCTTCGTAGCTATTGTCGGGGGCATTGGCCGGAACGATGGTAATCCAATCTCCAGAATTGCCCGGTAGATTGGCGTAGTTCACCATAATCGGTTCACTGGGGGCGTAGGTTGTTTTTTGGGTGGCAACTTGTCGTCCAACTGGAACTTGACTCACCAGCACCGGGTAGGCGTTAGGGATTGTGGTGGGAACCGTGGGACTGGGATTGGCGATCGCCCCCTCAACCCAAAAGCCGAGGAGGACGGGTAAACAAGAGAGCAGGGGCCGTAAGGTGGATTTCATGGGGATTTTTAGAGGGAAAAGATAGGGAAAAGTAGTGCGCGAAATAAATTTCAGTTGGGTCTTGGGCAAACAAGTCCGTTAGATAGAGATAGTTGCTGAGGCCAAGAACTGATGCAGATTTTCTCGGAATAGCCGACTCTAGCTGAATTATAAGCAGCTCTTGGGGAGGTGACCTAGGTTTTCTGGCTGATTACAAGAAATTTCCCTAAAGAGAGTACGTCCTGATCACTTTTGATAGTTTCGCGTTGGGGGATATTCCCCTTCAAAAAATCGACGTTCTAGGCGATAGAGTTGCCACCAGAGGCCCGCCAAAAGAATAATCACCGTGGCGATCGCCCCAAGGCTCCAAGTGGGCAAACCAGAAAAAATCGCGAAGGGCAAACCCAACCACAGCAGAAATCCCAAACCAATGACACCTTTTTTCCCTTTCTGAATTCGATGAAGAGCCTGGGTACAACTGGCGCAATTTTTGGTGTGGGAATGGTAACGCTCTAACAATTGGCTTTGTTGTGGTTCTGCGGGCGAAAAATCTTCGTCTGGGAAAGGTTCGCCATACCGTTCTACCCATTGGCGATAGGCCAACACAAACAAATCTGAACTGGTCGGCAAATAACAGGTTTTGGCGTAGTTTTGGGTCGATTTTGCCAATTCCCGTTCCTGGAGATGCAAAAAGATTTGATCATCTTCAAGGATGCCCATTTGATTCAGATGGGAAAACCACCGGGGAGTAAATTTAAACGCGAGTCGGGGTATGGCCGCTTTAAAACGGAAGGGGAGCCGCACAATCGCCCGGCAGCGTCCTTTTTCGGTGGGGGTCGCGTAGACAACGGTCATCACCTGGCCAAAGGGACTTTCGGGAATGTCGTGCCACATGGCAGCCGGCGCAAAAAAAGTTGTTTTCTGGGCGCCGAGGGTGCCGCGTCGGGGGCCTTCTTCCCAATTGCCCGTGAAGCCTGTTTTTTCTACTTCAGAAACATCGAGGATAAATTCCTTGGCATTTTTACGGTTACCGACCCGGGGGTGGTGGGTAAAGGCCACATGACTCGTATCCAGGACATTTTCTAAGAGGGTTGTGGCGTCGTAGGGAATATCACGAAATACATCAGCCATCACCCATTCCCCTGGATGTTGGTCTAACTGGGGTACTGTCGGGATCGGCGTTTGGGCTGCCTCGTGGCGATCGCCCCCATAGACGAACAGCAACCCTTGTTTAACGCAACTGGCATAGGTTTTTACCTGGGCTCTGGGACTGTGGTGGGCCTCACCGTCTGGGGCTTGGAAAGGAATTTTAGTACAGGCGCCCGTCTCCGCAAATTGCCAACCGTGGTAAGGACATTCTAAACAGCCATCGACAATGCGACCTTCGGATAGGGGCGCGAGGCGGTGGGGACACACATCGCCAAAGACTTGCCATTGCTGGGTTTTGGGCTGCCACCAAATCACGAGGGGTTCCCCCAGCAGGACGAAGCGGGTGGGTTTGGTTTTGTCGAGATCCTGCACGAAATGGATCGGATACCAGGCTGCGTGCCAATCAAAGGCAGGCGTCGTGTCGGCAGTGGGTTCAGGGAGGGGCGTTGCAACCATAGATTAGAAAAGGAAATTTCAGACGGAATGATTGGGGTCAGTGCTTTTAGCTTAACGAATTGTTACATTTCCTTGGGGCGATCGCCTTTGGGTTTTGCCCTTTGCCTCCTGGTCGTCTTCACTACAATGGGATGGAAAACCGAGCCGCTAGAACTGATTTGGAGACCAAAACCGCGTGCGTAACATTACTCCCAACCAAAATTTTCCCCTCTCACTGATTGGGGTGGCGATCGCCCTGTTATTTTTCATCGTGCTCAATGCGTTTGTCATCATTAATCCTGGCCAAGCTGGTGTCTTGAGCGTTCTTGGGAAAGCCCAGGACGGCGCTCTCCTGGAAGGAATTCATTTCAAACCGCCCCTGATTGCCAGCGTGGATGTCTACGACGTCACTGTCCAAAAATTTGAAGTCCCAGCCCAAAGCTCGACCAAGGATTTGCAAGATTTGACCGCCCGTTTCGCCATTAACTTCCGCCTCGATCCCGTGAAAGTCGTCGAAATTCGACGTACCCAGGGCACCCTACAAAATATCGTCTCGAAAATTATTGCCCCCCAAACCCAAGAATCCTTTAAGGTTGCTGCTGCTAAGCGCACCGTCGAAGAAGCGATCACCAAACGCACCGAACTTAAGGATGACTTTGATACCGCCCTCGAAACCCGCCTCGAAAAATATGGCATCCTTGTCCTCGACACCAGCGTCGTTGATTTAAACTTCTCCGCAGAATTTTCCCGCGCCGTCGAAGAAAAACAAATCGCCGAACAGCGGGCGCAGCGGGCCATCTACGTCGCCCAAGAAGCCGAACAGCAGGCCCAGGCAGATATCAACCGAGCCAAGGGGAAAGCCGAAGCCCAACGCTTGCTCGCGGAAACCCTCAAGGCCCAGGGGGGAGACCTCGTGCTCAAAAAAGAAGCCATCGAAGCCTGGAAAGAAGGAGGCGCACAAATGCCGAAGGTGCTCGTCATGGGCGATCAACGCTCCAGTGCCCCCTTTATCTTTGATCTCAACGACATGCCGAAATAGCCCCACAACAATCAAAATTTTCACAAAATTACCATCGGGCGATCCAAAGGCGATCGCCTTTTTATGTTGCTTTTGACTAGCTGGAAACATTTTTTAAGTAGGGCTAGTCTTCAATAATCCCTGCATAAATTTAGCAATCCCCATTATTGTTCAGAACATTTCCAAGCAGTTGAAAACGAAAAAATCAGCGGAACATTTACGGGAACAAGTCGTCTAAAAACCTAGCAAATTTAGCTTAAATAATTCGATTTAAGCATTGTTTAAGTGAGAAGTGACGGTAACAACGCTAACCTGAAATCAAGCAGTCACCCTAATCTGAAACGCAAGGAAAAATAATATGCCTTCTATGAAGCGAACCCAGCAATCCACCGCTCTTCTTTTAGCCCTATCCCTCGGACTAGGAAGTACATTACCCTTCCAGGGATCGTTGCTACAACCCGCAGCGGTGGTGGCCCAAACAAGCCAATTTCCAGATGTTCCGAGTAACTATTGGGCCACAGGCTTTATTAATGAATTAGTCAACCGGGGGATCATTGCCGGTTTTCCCGATGGTTCTTTTCGGCCCGATGCACCTGTAACCCGTGCTCAATTTGCGGCCATGGTGCAGAAAGCCCTCCCCAAGAGCCAAGACCGCAGTGCGATTAATTTTGTGGATGTCCCCAGCAGCTATTGGGCTTTTAATGCGATTAATAATGCCTATGAGATGGGCTTTCTTTCGGGATATCCAGGTCAGGTTTTCCGCCCCGAACAAAATATTCCCCGGGAACAGGTTTTAGTCGCCCTAGCCAATGGTTTAAATTATTCAGCCCGTAACAACATCAATACCACCCTCGGCTATTACCAGGATGCGGCGAATATTGCTGATTTTGCCCGGAGCCCCATTGCCGCCGCGACAGAACAAAAGATGGTGGTGAACTATGCCAATTTGCAACAACTCAATCCCAAGCGCAATGCCACACGGGCTGAGGTGGCCGCATTTATTTATCAGGCTCTCTTTTCCCAGGGCCAGGTACAGGCACTAAATTCCCCTTATATCGTCACCCAGGATGTGGTGGCTGTGGACTATCGCATCACAGCGGGCACGATTATTCCGATTAGTTACACCGCTGACAAAATTTTCTTAACCCAGGATGAAATTTTACCAGTAACCCTCACGGTGGATGCCAATATTGTCAATACCCAGGGGATAGTGCTGATTCCCCAGGGCAGTGAAATTCAAGGGGAGTTCCGACCGTCAGGGAATGGGACGCGCTTTGTCGCCCAACGCCTAGAGTTACCCAACGGCCAAATGTACAATATCAACGCGGCCTCCCAGGTGATCACAGATACGGAGAGTGTGCGTCGGGGCACTGATGTGGGCAATTTGTTGAGAAATGCGGCCTTAGGTACGGGGGCCGCCGCCGCGATCGCCGCCATTACCGGAGACCGGGCGATCGCCACAGAGGAACTCTTAATTGGCGCTGGTGCTGGCATCCTCGCAACCTTAATCCCCCAATTTTTGGGCCTTGATCGCGTGGATTTGTTGGTGGTAGAAACCGATACGGATCTTGATCTCACCTTGGCCAATGACCTGATTCTTCAGGTCAATCCCTAGGAAAAAGATTGTTTTAGGGTTTTTGAAAATTTGGCGATCGCCTAAGGGGATAATGGGGCTGGTTGGCTAGGGTTTGAGAGACATCACCATGCTCGCGCTTTTACAACAGTCCGGTTTACTGGCGATCGCCTTTATTTTTCTATTCATCTGGGGAGCCTGTTTCGGCAGTTTCCTCAACGTGGTGGTTTATCGGCTGCCAGCGGGTTTATCCCTGGCACATCCCCCCTCCCGCTGTCCCCACTGCGGCCACCAACTAGGGGCACGGGAAAATATTCCGGTGTTGGGTTGGCTCCTGTTGGGGGGCAAATGTCGCTGGTGCAAAACGCCCATTGCCGCCCGGTATCCCCTCGTCGAAACGCTGATGGGTTTGCTCTGTGTCGCCACGGTGGTTCAATTTGGGTTGACCCTAGAGGCGATCGCCGCCTTTACCCTATTGTTTTGGTTGGTGGCCCTGGCCCTCATTGATTACGACACTTTTACCCTGCCCAACCCCTTAACCCAATCGGGCCTCGTACTCGGTTTACTCTTCCAGATGGGGCTAGGTTTCCAGGCGAATGGCTTCACCGGAGCAATTTATGGCCTTCTGGGTGGCATTGGGGCGGCGGTATTGGGGCTGTGGTTACTAGATGGCATTGGTGTCATTGGTTCGGCCATGCTGGGCCAAGAGGCCATGGGGGGCGGCGATCCGAAACTTTTGGCGATGATTGGCGCTTGGCTGGGCTGGCAAAACGTCCTCTTAACGGTAATTTTGGCCTGCGCCCTGGGCACAATGATTATCGGCGGGGCCATGGGCCTCGGTAAACACCAGCGGGGGCAACATTTACCCTTTGGGCCGTTTCTTGCCTTGGGGGCGATTAGTAGTCTCTTTTGGGGCGATCGCCTGATCGAACTCTACCTAAACACGTTTTTGGGTTGAAGCTTTTCTGTATGATGAGGGATGGTCGAAATCTAGGGCAAAATCAATCGTGAAAACTCCCCGCTGGCAACGGCGCAAACTGAGTCTCAGGCAACGGCAACTGGAAATCTTTACCGTGGCCGCCCAGTTTATCCTCCGGCTCGGCAAAGACCGACTCCCCGGTGGCAACCCCGCCCGCAAACGCCATCGCCAAGCCCGCTGGCTCGTCAATCATCTCCTGGATTTGGGGCCGACTTTCATCAAAATTGGCCAGGCCATGTCAACCCGCCCGGATCTATTTCCCATCGAATACATCGAGGAACTGAGCCAACTCCAAGACCGGGTGCCGCCATTTAAGGGTCAGGCGGCGATCGCCGTCATCGAGCAAGAATTTAACAAATCTATCTACGCCCTCTTTAAGGATTTTGAACTAGAGCCCCTCGCCTCCGCTAGCCTGGGCCAAGTGCACCGGGCTACCCTCTACAGCGGCGAAGAAGTAGCCGTAAAAGTCCAGCGTCCCGGCCTGAGTCGTCTGTTCCAAGTGGATATGCAAGTCCTCGAAAAACTTTTGCATTGGGCCAGTTATTTTTTAAAAGACCTCAAAAAATACAATCTCAATCAGATTTACCGGGAATTTTTCGAGCTTCTCTACCAAGAAATTGACTACATCCATGAAGGGAAAAATGGCGATCATTTCCGGCAAAATTTCGCCGACGATCAGCAAATTCTCGTGCCCAAGGTTTATTGGCAATACACTACCCGCAAGGTCTTAACCCTCGAATATCTACCGGGCATTAAAATTGACGACCGGGCTGCCCTCGAAGCGAGCAATATTGACCCAGACCATGTGATCAGCCTCGGCATTTCTTCTTATCTCAAACAACTGCTCCAGGATGGCTTTTTTCAGTCCGATCCCCACCCCGGTAATATGGCCGTCGATGCCACAGGGAAGCTGATTTTCTATGATTTCGGCACGATGACCGAAGTCAAATCCATGGAAAAAACCCAGATGATGCGCACCTTTTTTGCGGTGCTGCGCAAGGATACGGACGAGGTGGTCGAAACTTTGGTTTACATGGGCCTCATCGAGCCGATGGCAGATATGACCCCGGTGAAACGGATGATCGCGTTTCTTTTGGATCGGTTCCGCGATCGCCCCATTGATCTCCAGGAATTTGAGCAGATTAGTAACGAGCTCTACCTGATGTTTGAGCAGCAACCGTTTCGCCTGCCGCCCCAAATGACTTTTATCATCAAGGCCCTCACCACCCTCGATGGCATTGCCCGCGCCCTCGACCCCCAATACAATCTCATGGCGGCGGCCCAACCGTTTATTCGTAGCTTGGCCGTGAGTCACAAACCTGGGGAAAATCGCCTGGGGAGCCTCGCTCAACAGACTAAAGAATTTGTCCTGTACCAATTCCAGAAACCCAGCCGCACCGAAATGGCCATTAAACGCCTCGAATCACGCATTGAGTTAGGGGAACTGCAATTTCGCGTTAAATCCGTTGAAGGCGATCGCCAATTGCGCCGCATCTACCTCGCGATCAAAACCATGATGTACGGCATCCTCTGGGGCTTTAGTAGCGTGGTCGGTATTTTAGTCTGGAGCCAGGCGGCCTCTCTCTTCCTCATCGGGGCGATCGCCCTTACCGTATTTTTCTTTGGCCTCCAAACCCTCCGCGCCCTCTTCCAACTGCTCATCCAAGAACGCCTCGATCACTTAATCCGTCGTTAAGAGGCTCCCCCGATTTCAATTTAGACACCATTGGAACAGCACGAGGTAAAAATCCTAAAATTCCTTGCTATATCTAGGTTTGAAGTATATTAATGGGGCGTCAAGATCGGTGAGGTCAAAGTCTTTTCGTAGCTAAACATACTACTTTTAACCAAGTCTTTATGGTAAGAAAATAATCTCTTTCTGTAGCATTAGTATTGCTCAGATTAACTAATAGAGTTGCCCCCAAGCACCATGAATTTTCAATCTTGCCCTAGCCCCATTTATTCAAGCTTTTTGTACTGCGGTTTGAGCCTAGTCACCAGGCAACCCGATAAAACTATGAAATCCATATTTTTCAGGCGATAAAGTCGATCTAGAATAAATTGCCCCTGACATAATTCTGTCGCTGCGCTTACCCACTACCCTCCCGATCCATGTTTTCCAGCCACGGGTAAAGACCAAAGGCGCTAAATCCTCTTCAAATCAATTCCCGCTAGTGTGTTTCATATGAAAGTGCAAGATGCCATCACCAAAAACGTTGTGATTCCGGGCCAAGTCCTCCAATCCCTGATCCAACGGCAAATGTCGGGGACCATGACCATTTACGATCCCCTAGATGAATCGGTATTTTGGCAGCTTTATTTTGGGGGCGGGAAGCTGCATTTTGCCACCAGCGGTATGGGTAAACGGGAGCGCTTAACGTATCTTTTAGGGCAACTGTTTCCGAAAGCGAAATTTCCCATGGGAGATAGCTTTTCCCAAGATTACGATTACATTTGTCAAATTTGGAAAGCCGGAAAATTGTCCCTCCAGCAAGTCCGCCAAGTTTTATTTTTTACGACCCAAGAGGCGATCGCCCAGTTTTTATCCCTGCCCCGCGCTGCCATTAAATTTGAACGCGCCCTTAATCTAGATCCCCTGTTGCTGTCCCTGTCCCTCAAAGAAATGGTGCGCCCAATCCAGCCGACCGTTCGCCAATGGGTACAACTCCGCCCCGAAATCGCTTCCCCTTTCCAGCGCCTACAAGTCAAAGATTTCCGTGAAATCCGGAGCCGCTCCTGGCTAAACCTCCAGGACTATCAATTTATGGAAAGCCTCCGGGAGCACCTCGACCAACAAGTCACCCTCTATGAGCTGAGTCACCACACCCGCCGTTCTACCCTCGAACTCAGCCAACTCTTCCATCCCCTCGTCAAGACAGGCTTGATTGAAGTTATTCCCTATGCGGGCGTTCCCCAAAAACCCAAACCCCGCATTGCCTGTATTGATGACAGCAAATCAATACAACGGGTCGTCAAAATGACCCTAGAAGCCAGTGGCTTTGAGGTTATCGGGGTCACTGAACCTGCTTTATCTCTGAGTACCTTTGCTCGCCAACGGCCAGAACTAATTCTGATGGATATCAACATGCCCGAAATCGATGGTTACGAACTTTGTCGCCTGTTCAACCAATCCGAAATGCTTAGGGATATCCCCGTGGTGATGCTTACGGGGCGCGATGGAATTATTGATCGCCTCCGTGCCAAGATGGTGGGGGCTTCTGACTACATTGCTAAACCGTTCAATCCCCAGGATTTGATACGGATGGTGCAGTCCTATGTGGAGCAAACATCAGCGCAATCTACGCCCTAGAGGTTGTATTTCATAATCTCTAAACTCAATTTTCAGAATAAATTGCGCCAAGTTCTAACACTGATCAAGAAAAATAAGATGAAAAAAGTTTTAGTTGTTGATGATTCTAAATCGGAACAAACCCTTGTCCGGGCACTCCTGGAAAAAATGAGCCTAGAGGTCAGCCTGGCGGACAATGGCGATGAAGCCTTAACTTGGCTGCGCAACCATGACCAACCGGATCTAATTTTCCTCGATATTGTGATGCCTGGGCTCAATGGCCTCGATTTATGCCGAGAAATTCGCGAAAGTCTGGGTTACGAGGAGGTGCCAATTATTTTTTGCTCTAACAAAAGCCAGGACTTCGACCGTTTTTGGGCGTTACGTCAAGGGGGCAATGCTTATTTAACAAAACCCTACAGTCCGATGGAATTCATGAAAACAGTCAAAGAGTATTTGGCTTAGATAGTGCTGTTTTTTCTTCGATAAAGGTCTGATTTTGCCATGGTCGCTCCCCCTACCCAAACCGATTTCTTCCGGGTTCAACTGTATCCTGCTGGGGCTGATCCCCTTGCCCAAACGCGCTTGTTGATTCCCCTAGAAAATATGTTGGAAGTGATGACCCTGCCCCGCCAAGACATTTGCCCGGTACCAGGGGTCGCTCCAGGGGTGTTGGGGGTGACGAACCAACGGGGGCAGTTGATTTGGGTGGTGGATCGGCGATCGCCTTCGGGATTAGGAACATCTGCAGCGCGGCCCAATCCCCAGGAAAAGCTAACGGTGGTGCTTCTTGGCCAGGGGGATGCAGGGCAAGTGGGCTTTGTGGTAACCCAGCTTGAGGGCATTGCGCCGTTTGACTTGGGGGAGGCGGCTCCGGTGGCGACGGCTTGGCAGAGATTTTATCCCCATTGCGATCGCCAACTGGTCAAGGGGCCAGAGACGGGATTTACGTTGGCCATGGCCCATTTATCCCGCCACCTACAGGGCGTCCCGGTCAATCAGTAAATTTTGAGTTTTTTCAACGTCAATTTCACAGAATCACTACCTATGGGCACAACAGAACAGACCATGAACACGGCAACTTCTCCGGCTTTTTCTGAGGAAATCAAAGAACTCCAGGCGGCGATCGCCCTTGATCCGACAGATATCGTGATGAAAATCAGTCTGGCGAGTCAACTGGAAACCGAAGGCTTTTTGCCGGAGGCGGCGGAAGTTTACCGCGACATTGTGGCTTCGGATCAAGACGGCGTTTTTGCCGCCAGTGCCCAACAGGCGCTCCTTGCCCTAGGGGAAGCGATGGATTTCCCAGAGGTAAAGAATGGCAATGGTAACAATGGCGATCGCCCAGCGGCATCAACCAACGGGAACGGAACAACGGCTACGGCCCACCCGCCAGAATCTCCCATTGTCCTAGAAGTCTCAGAAACGAAAGAATACAGCCCAGAGATTGTGGCATTGCAAGCAGCGATCGCCGCTGATCCCACGGACATGGTCGCCCAAATTAGCCTCGCCAGTGCCCTCGAAAGCGAAGGCTTTTTTCCAGAGGCGATCGCCAGCTATCAGCAAATCATTGACCAAGATCCCGAAGGCATTTTTGCCGCCAGTGCCGCCAAAGCCCTTGCGGATCTCCAGGCACAGTTGCCCCAGTCCGATCCAGAGACCGATGACCCCTCGGCGATCGCCCTCCCAGACCAAGCCCCCAAACCCGTTGCCCTGGTTTACGACGATGTTGACTATACCGATGTCGATGTCACCTCCCCTCCCCTGAAGCGATTACAAAACCTTTCCATTGCCCAGAAACAATTCATCGGTATTTTTGTTTCCAGTGCCATTGCGATCACCGGAGTGGTGGCAGCAGGGGCGGTGATTATTGTTACTTCTGGGCGATCGCAGCTGCGGGAACAGGCCACCTCAGAGCTCGCGGTCAACGACATTAACTACAACGTCAAAATTGACCAGATGGGTTTTGGGTTCCGGGGCCAATCGGATAACGCTGCAATCATCGCCGCCGCAGCGGCCTACCAAAGTACAGGTACCGTTCCCCCTGAACAGCTCGCCCAGGTGCAGGCCATTCTCCAAAACGAAATCCAAGCCCGTAATATCGAATATGCCACCCTGGTCAGTACGAATCTCCGGATTATCACCAACGGCAACGGCGATCGCCAAGGGGAAGTGTTTGACCCCAATGGCCTCGTCACCCAAGCCCTCCAAACGAGACAGCAACTCAAAACCAGCGAACTGCTCTCTTGGGATGACCTGAATCGAGAAGTAACCAGATTCCCCATTGGCACCAAAAAAGGCGAATTTGCCCTCGTCCGCTACACCGTTACCCCCGTGATCGGCAGTAACGATAATCTTCTTGGGGCCTTGGTTTCCGGCGATGTGATTTTCAATGCCAAATTGGATATTGCCGCGAATACTGTCAGCGCGTTCAATGGCGGTTACAGTGCGATTTACCAAGTCAATCCCGATGGTGGTTTCCAGCTCGCCAGTGCCCTCTACCAACAGGATGCCCAGGAAGAAGGGGAAGACAGTACCCGTAAGGTGATCCAGACCTCCCTTAATGCCCCTGATCTGCTCACGCTACCGGATTTCTCTTTCCTGACGGCCGCCGTTAACGCTAGGGGGGAAACCGTGGTCGATACCCAGGTGATCGATGGCATCTCCTATACCCTCGCGGCGGAATCCATTCTCAATAGCGCCGGGGAACCCGTGGCGATCATTGTCCGGGGCACCGATGAAAATACCCTCAATGCCCTGATCCAGGACAGCTTACTGCTTCAGACAACGGTGGGTTTAATTGGGGTCTTTGTGGCGGCTGGTCTAGCGTGGCTCCTGGGACGCACGATCACAAGACCGATCAAGCGCCTCCAAAAGGTAACCACTGAGTTTGGGGCCGGGAACCTTGATGCGAGGGCCGAGGTTTTTGCCAAGGATGAAGTAGGGCAGTTAGCCACCACGTTTAATAATATGGCAGCGCAAATTCGCTCCATTACCGATGCCGTCGAAGCCCAAGCTCAAGCTAAAGATCAAGAGGCGGCCTTCCAACGCCAGGAGCGGGAACGTCTCCAGGAAGGGGTGATTCGGTTGCTGCTCCAAATTGAAGAGGTGCGCCAGGGGAACCTCACGGTACAGGCGATGGTAGACGAAGGGGAAGTGGGTTCCATTGCCGATGCCTTCAATGCCACCCTCCGGAGTCTGCGGGCCTTGGTTTCCCAGGTGAAATCTTCGGCAGACGAGGTATATGATTTGGCGATCGTCAACAATGACTTGATCACGCGCCTCTCCACGGAAGCCACAGTCCAGGAACAGGCGATCCAATCGGCGGAACGTTCGGTACAAGGCATTGCCCAATCCATTCAAGCGGTAGCGAAATCGGCCCAGGGGGCAGCCCAAATTGCCCGAAAATCCCGTTTGGCGGCCCAGGAAGGCCAGGCAACCATGGACGAAACGGTGACAAGTATTGATCTAATTCGGGGTTCAGTGGCAGATACCTCGAAGAAAGCGAAACGTCTAGCAGAATCTTCCCAGGAAATTTCGAAGATCGTTAACATCATTTCTGACATTTCCGAAAAGACGAACCTCCTGGCCTTTAATGCTTCCATTGAGGCAACGCGAGCCGGGGAAAATGGCCAGGGTTTCCGGGTGGTCGCTGATGAAGTACGTCGCTTGGCAGAACAGGTCACCACAGCAGCCCAGGAAGTGGAGCAGTTGATCGGCGGGATTCAAGAAGAAACGGCTCAGATGATGCAGATGATGGAGGAAAGTACTTCCCAAGTAGTCACGGGAACAGAATTGGTGAAAAAGACAAAAACGACGCTCCAGAGTGTGTCCCGCATTAGTGAGGAAATTGACAAAGTGCTGGCGCGGATCTCGAAGGCAATGGTCTCCCAGCGGGATGTGTCTGGGAAGGTCACGAAAATTATGCAATCGGCGGCGGAGGTGGCCCAAAAGACGGCGGCAGAATCCCAAACGATGTCTGGTCAGTTGGATGCGCTAACCCAGGTGGCGATCGCCCTGAAGGATTCTTCGTCCCGCTTTGAGATTGAGTAACGTTTGTATTTTTCGGCTGTTTTAATGTTCTTTTACTATCTTTGCCATGTTGGATGCTGCTAGTTTAAAGGCGATCGCCCTCGAAGCCCGCCACTGCTTTTTGCTGGAAGATGCCCCGGATTTTGTTGAGTTGTTCCACCAAAGTATGGGGCTGTTGCAAGCAGAACTCCAACAACCCGCAGGCCACGATCAGGCAAAGCTATACCAAGATCTGGTGCGCGCTGCCCATTCCATCAAAGGGGGCGCTGGCATCGCAGAATTATCGACCCTGCACAACCTAGCCCACCAGATGGAGGATCTCTTAGAGGCGATCGCCGCCGGCCGGATTAAAGCAGAACAGACTGCACTCGATTTGATCAGCCTCGCCATGGAGGAGGTGCAACATTGCCTCGACTTGGCAGCCCGGGACGACGACCACCCAGGGGACAGTCCGGGGGCCGCACAAATGGCGATCGCCCTCCAAGAATTTCTCGGTCAGGCCCAGACCCCTGCACCCGAAGCCATTGCTCCTGCTGGTAATGCCCCCAGTAAATTTGTCGCCACCGCCCTTAAGGTGGACCTCGAAGCCTGTGTGCAGCGCCTCGAAAAACTCCTCACCCACGATCCCACCCCCCGCAGTGCCGCCCGCCAACTCAAAACCCTCGAAGAAGAATGCCGCCTCCTAGGGGATGCCCTTGGGGTTCCCTGGCTGAAGGCCATTGCCACCCTGATCCAAACGGCCCTAGATAGTGCGGCCATTGATTCTGTTACCCTCAGCCAAGGGGCGATCGCCGAAATCCGTCGTCTGACCCAGGCATACCTAACCAACCCTGATGAGGCCAAGATTAGCGAATCATTCCAAGCTCTCCTAAGCGTTCCAGAACCACCAAAACTTGAGATCCCAGCCGAGGCTGACCCCAGTCCCGATCCAGTTCCTGCCACGCCAAAACCTGCTCCCAAACAAACCTCTAGCCTGCAAATTCGGATGCCGATCCAGCAACTCAACCGCATGGGGAATGCCGTTGGGGAACTGTTTATTGGCTATGAAAAACTCACCCGGCACCAAGATCAACTCCTCCGGGCTAGCCGCAATCTTAAAAAAAGAACCCAGCAACTCAACCCGATCCGCGATGAAGTGACAGCCCTCTACGATAAATTGGCTGTGGCTACCGCTGGTTCAGGCCAAAATGGTGGCAGCCAGAAACCGTCCTTAGAATTGGCCACTACGACCCATACAGAATTTGATACCCTCCACTTTGACCAATACACCCAGGCCCATTCCCAACTCCAGCAGTTCCAGGAACTAATGGTTCAGGTGCAGGAGATCCAGGAAGATTTGGAACTAATGCGGTGGGAGTTCCAAGAATCTTTAGAAGGGGTGCGGCAACAGTTAGAGTATCTCAACCAGGATCTGACTCAATCACGCCTGATGCCCTTTGGCAACTTAGCACGCCGTTTCCGTCAGTCCTTGGAGACCTTAAGCAAACGCTATCCCCAGATGGCACAGCTAGCCATTGAGGGGGAACAGGTTTTGGTAGACCAAGCAATTTTGGAACAATTGCGCACGCCCCTGACCCACTTAATCCGAAATGCCTTTGACCATGGCATTGAACCGCCCCAGGAACGCCGCCAAGCCCAAAAAACCGAGACGGGAACCATTCGCCTCAGTGCGCAATTGCGGGGCAATATGGTGGAAATTTTGGTGCAGGATGATGGCCGGGGCATTGATCTAAACCGGGTGCAACAAAAGGCGATCGCCAAGGGACTTTGTGCGCCCAATCACCAACCGACCGAAGCCGAAATCCTTGAATATTTATTTGCCCCAGGCTTTTCGACGAGGGACACCGTCAGCGATCTCTCCGGTCGGGGTCTAGGTCTTGATATTGTCCGCCTCGAACTGGCCCAACTCAAGGGCACCATTACCGCCAGTAGTGAGCGGCACCAGGGGACAAAATTTACGATCCGCATTCCCCTGAGCTTTAATATTTTGCCGTTACTCCTCTGCCGCTGCCAGCAACAGGCGATCGCCTTTCCTTCGGTGACTGTCCAAGCTGTGCTCTCGCTGGTTAACAAAGACAATTTAGAGTATCCAGAATTTCTCGATTGGCAGGGCACCCCCCTCAAACTCCATGCCCTCGATCAACTGCTGCCCTATCCCCAAAGCAATCTCCTCTTGCCCCCGGAACAGCGACCAGCGCCCACCATCGGTCTGATCGTACGCCAGGGGAAAAAATCTTTGGCGATCGCCGTGGACGAAATCCTTGGGGAGCGGGAACTGGTGCTGAAATCCCTAGACAATACCGTGGCCTATCCTCCCTACGTTGCGGGGTGTACCGTGTTGGGTTCCGGGGAAGTGATTCCGGTGCTTTTACCCGATGCCTTTGAGCAACTCTTGACCAGCCCAGAGCAACCCCAAGCTTCTAGCCCCGCCCCTGAACAACCCAAGCGCCAACCGACGATTTTGGTCATTGATGACTCTGTTGCTGTCCGCCGTACCCTCAATAAACTATTGAATCAAGTCGGCTATCAGGTGCAGCAGTGCCGGGATGGCAAAGAGGCCTGGAACCTCCTCAACCGCTCAAAACAAACCTTTGATCTCGCAATTTGTGACCTGGAAATGCCTGGTTATGATGGCTTTACCCTCTTGCAAATGGTGCGGGGCCAAAGCCAATGGGATCACTTACCCTTCGTAATGCTCACCTCCCGCGATAATGATCTCCACCGCCAGAAAGCCCAGGATCTCGGTGCCAATGATTACTTCACAAAACCGTTTCACCCGGTGCGCTTCCTGAAGGCGATCGCCCAATATGTCGAGGCTTAACCGCAAACCAAGATTACAGGCGCAAATCCAATTCTGTAAATTCTTCAGCATCTATCTCAATGCGGAGCTGGCCCGGTTTAGCGGGTTTGCCATCGATGAATAGGTCATAGACACCAGTTCCTACAGATTCTAGATAGTAGATACCTGCGCCATTGGTCACCGACAATGATCGCTCCTGGGGGTTGTTTTGGTTGACTGCTTCGACCCTTACCCCACCCAGTGGTTTCCCTTGGGCATTGACCACCGTGCCCGCGACAATGTAGGCACGGGTAAGGGGCACATAAATAGGCGTGTAACTACCAGCACTCACTTCTACTGCAAAGGCCGACTGCGTTGTCTGCCAGCCCAGGGGCAAGCCCGCCGGATCTACATCGAAGCGATAGGTATCTGGTGGCAGTCGCACAAAGATTCCTCTCCGTCGCAAATCCGGCTCATATTCACTAAAGCGGTTAATGGGCTGTTCGTTAATCAAGAATAAAAAGTCTGCGGTTTCCGCCTCAATCCCTTGCAAATAGGCCGTTTCTGTTTCATCTTGGACACCATTTCGATTGGCATCGATAAAAGGGATCACCACAATGCCACCCTCTGTTCGTAAACGTTCAAAGCGACTGGGTTTTAGGCTGAAATTAGGTGAAAGGATTGCATCGGAACCAATGAGGAGGCTGAAGCTTGACTCATTACCCGTAAGAGAAATATCTTGGTACCGCGCGGTTAGATTCAGGCCCAAGAGCTGATTGGTGGTTACAGCAATTTGCCATCCTGCTCCCTGGGTGCCAACGCCATAGCCAAGATCGACGATCCAGTCGGAAAGGCGATCGCCCACCGTCGAATTCATTTCATAGCGCCACCCTGCCACGAGCAGCTCGTTCGTCCGGGCCTCGTTGTCCTCGTTGGGGCTACTTTGGTAGCGCACAAAGACCGAGTGACCCGTATCCACCAGGGCTTCAGGATTACGGAAAAAATACTCTACTTCCGTTGCAATCTGACGGTCACGCAGCCGGTGGTCTAGGGTGAGGTTTTGATAGCGGGAAAACAATCGCCAATCAGGGCTTTGGTCGGCACTAAAGGTTACGCTATTGCGAATTAAAAGATCCCCAAGGGCACCACTGAGGTCGAATCCACCTTCCAGGGCTTTATTGTTAAAGCTCCAACCAACCCGCGTACTAAAACCCGGAAAAAGCCGCCAAGTGGCCTGGGCGATTTGATCGCTGCTGTTACTGTTGAAGGCAAGACGAAAATTGTCACTGACATCCCAGCGGGTGCGAATGCGCTCAGATAGTTCATCTTTGTCAAACTCAAAATCAAACCTCTGGCCTGGATTGAAGCGGACATTGAGATCGTAGCGGAGATCAGATTGTTGTTCTCCCCGTTGTTCGTCGCTATTAAAGGTTGCTGCTCCCGTGATCCGCAGGGGCAATCGACCGGGCTGAAAGAAAAATTCCCCTAGACCTTTAAGTTGACCATCGTAAAAAAGACCCGTACCGAGGGTGAGATTGTCCGTGGCGCCCCAACGGTAGGCGAATCCTCCCTGGAGATCATCCGAGAGGGAGCCAAAAAAAGTATCCGCTTGTCGAAGCCGTTCAAAGCCAGCAGAGAGAAGGAGGGCTGAGGTGCCTTTACTCAGCTGCCCAGGCAGAGAAGAAAATTCAGCGGCCCGAATTTCTGGGAAGGCGCTCAGTTGACCATTGGGATAAAGTCGAAGTTCGTAGCGATTACCGGCTATGCCGCCTCTGCCTTTATTGGTAGAAGCACTGGGAATATTTTCAAAGCGATAGATGCCAGACTGATCAACGAGTTGTTCCCCAACAATTAAATTGCCATTTTTATTGACCAGTTGAACGAGGGTCCCTGGTTCGGCGCGGCCTCGGATATCACGCTCTAGGCGATCGCTATTGAGACGTTGTTGGGGATTAAAGCCATCGCTGGCATTGGTAAATTCGGTGGGAGGTTGAAAGCCAAAGCGGCGCACGATACTGACACCTGTATAGCGACCACTGCCCTCTGGCCAAAAGGTACGCTGATCGCCGATGACATAGTCGGTGCTAGGGGTTTGGCGTAGGTATTGAAATTCTTCGAGTTGCCAACTGCGGGGATCGGTTAAATCGCGTTGATCAATCTTGCTGTACCAACTTCCCCCAAAAAATGTCCCGATGCCAACCAGATCGCCTTCGTATTCTGTGGGGCGATCGCCTCCTCCTGTCACACGAATTTCTTGACCAATGGCACTAAAAGACAAATTCGGAGCTTCAATGCGGGGTAGACCCTCCAGCACAATGGGCCGCTCCGGGAGGGAATATCGCCCAGTTAATCCCAAAGAACCTGATGCCCTCAGCCACTCAGGGGTCAGAACAATAGCATATTCAGAAATATCAAACTCCACCGGAATTTGTAGCAGATCGCGGATCTGGGTGACGGTGAATACCAAGCCCAATTGTGGATCTGTATCGAGAAGGCTGGGATCGAGCCTGATGACTGCTGCCGGAGACCGCAATTCTATGGTGCCATCGGCAAGGGGGGTTGCCGTAAATTGGAGCGCTTTTAGGACATCATTGTAGGCGATCGCCCAGTTGGAAAAATCAATAGCTTGAATGCCATTTTCTGAACCCCGAACCAAGGTGCCAGGATTGGCAGTGCGATCGCCAAGCTTAATCCCCACCGGAATCAAATCAAAGGATGCAGGGAAAGTCTCCGACGTGGTTTCCGTTGCACCATTATCAGCAGGCTCGCTGTCCTGTTGGGCATCAACAACCTCAGCACCCAATAGGAAAAGCATGAAAAAGCTGAATAGTAGTAGCCGAAAGGTCAAGGGTAAATACTCTAAACGACGGGGAAAAATGTGAGACTTTTTCAGGTTAGAGTGCGCCACAATTTCTCACAACAAAATAAGTCATCTGGCTGAATTTATTTTTCCCATTGGTGAGGGTCGGGTTAAGGCACGCTACCGTGCGGCAGGCACCGTGACATCAAAGGAAAATGGTGTTGTGGTCACTGCTCCAGATTCGCTCCATTGCAACTGCCCTGCTACTTGATAGGTTCCCGCCGGCAAGTTAGTCCGGTCTGGGGGCAGCTCTAGCGGAAAAAGGCGATCGCCTCCGGCAATTACAGTACGTTGATCAATATCTGCCTGGAGCAAAGGCTGATCATTTTGTGACAATGTCCAGGTGCCTTTTGATTGCACCGTACCATTGCTGGGGTTACTCACCAAAAGTTGAAATTCTTGTTTCGTTGGATCGTAGCTCGCCTCAACGGGAGTCAAGGCAAAATTGACCTGGCCATGTTTCACGTAAACTGTCACCCCCACACGGGCCCGAATACTCAAACCGCCCCCCGCTTCATCTCGTTCTCGCAGGGGTTCAGCAAAGATCACCGACCGATATTCACCATTTGCCGTCGAAGGCAACATTCGCGTAATCAGTCGCACTCGTCTCGTTTGGCCGGGTTCTAGAACCAACTCTTTAGGGGAAAACATCAAATAAGGACTGAGGTCATAGGGATCGGACTCTGCGGTGGAAAAACCAGTTCGAGTATAGGTAAAAGATTCCGCCGAGAGGCGTACCCGCTGGGATTGGGTTCCCTGGTTTGTTAGACTGATCACCCCATTTGCCATCCCCTGGCTGGTTTCTGTTTTGATCACCATGGGAGAGACTTGCACCTGGGCGTTGAGGGGGAGTGGCAAAAGTAAAGCCAAAGAACAGAGCGCCCAGCTAAGGTTTTTGCGCCAAGACACAACAGAATAAGCCATAGGACAAGGAAGAAAAGAAGTAATGGATAATGAAAAGATGATGGCCCAGAAGCAATCTACGGAGAAAGGCTGCTTACAAATTGCCTATGTGTGTATTATTTAGCCGTAATGGTGACAGTGGTTTGGGCGTTGTATTCTGAAGCGAACAGTTGATCACTATTCGGCGTCCAGGTGGAGCGAATCGTTAAGGTTGCATCACCATTGTCATCTGTATTTTGGTTTTCAATAAGCTCTGGGCCACTGTAATTGTTGAAGCCGTTGCCATTGAGTTCATAGGCGAATTGATGGGTCGCGGTCAGGTTGGTTGCCCCCCCTGTTGGCGGCGTGTAGGTCGCGCTGTCTGCACTAAAGTTGATATCGACGGTGGTGGCATTACAGTCAAACTTCGCTGTATCGCTGGCTTGAAGCTGGGAAACATTGGGTTCACTGCCTGTTTTGATATAGGGGGTGGCTGTTTCCCGGAAGCGAATCACATTATCGAGGACGCAACTGGGGCTGACCGTACTACTGATTGTGGTAGTTTCATCAGCAGTGGTGCCCCCACCAACTGGGGTTACATCAACTTCAAACTGGGTGGTGTAGGTGCCAGCAGCAAATTCGGAGGCGCTCCCCTGGAGGGCAAATCTGGACTGGATATTCACCGTGATCGTTCCGGTACCATCGAGGGAGAGATTTTCGCCTTTACCACCAGCAGTTGACACGACTAAATTGGTTGAGCCACTGGTATTTACGGTGGTTTGAGTATCGACCAGATTTGTAAAAGAAGCCCCTGTGCCGACAGAAACTGTATGAGTAACGCCATTCGGGGAACCGAGATCCAGATTAGCCGGGCCAGTGGTCGGTGCCGTAAGCGGCAGTAGCGTCACATCTAGATCGACATTACTGAGGTTGTTTCCTCCGGTCGTGCCATCATCAGTACAGCGAAATGTCACGGCGTAGCTTTCGGTTTGGGTTGTGCTGGTGACATCGTAGCTGAGAGGGGAAGAGGGGACATTCGTCGTAAAGCATCCTGGGGTTTGGGCGGAGGCTTGCTTTGTTTGGAATCCCCTCAAAAACAGAGAGAGGAAGATGATCTGAAACCACCACTTGGGAGATGGAACGGCTTGAGAATTCATTACCTGAAGTGTGATCCGATGACGTGACTGCTTGATATTTTAGAAGCTGCCGAAGAAAAAAATGAATTTAGTTAAGGTGCAATGGTTAGGTTAGTTCCCCCCAAAAAATGAGAGGAAACTGTTCTGACACAACAATCAAGGAAAGAGTAGAAACTACTGTGCGGTGATGTCTACAGTCACAGATGCAGAGTAAGCACCAGCGACTAACTCATCAGCAGTCGTAGACCAAGCCGAAGCAATTACAAGACTAATATCTCCATTTGCATCAGTAATTTCACCAGTAAGATTATTACCTGAGCCATCACTAAATGCAGTTGCTCCTGCACCATTAATACTCTGAGTGAAAGTATGAGAAACACTGCTTTCGAGGGTGTCAGCGCCAGTATTCGTGCTAGTAGGTGAGGTGGCAGTAATGTTAGTGAGTGAAATATTCACTGTTTCACTGTTACAGTCAAAGTCAATTTGGTCACTTGCGGATAGTCCGGTATTTTCAAGAACCGTCACGTTGTCTGGTGTGTAATCAACAGCCGTTGCATCAAAGCCTGCACTCGTCTTGATAGCACATTGAGCATCGACTGTTCCGGAGAAAGATGCCACATCATTAGCATCCGTTGGATCAGCATAAGCTGACAGCATTGTGAAGTTAGCAGCGGTAATGGCTGAGACAAAGATCGTACCACCAATAATAAGCTTGGCAGATTTGGAGTTGAAAAAGTTGTGGGATCTCATGGCTTTTCCTCAGTTTTAAAACAAAAAACTTCTGACCTGTAAAGCATTTTTGAATTTGAGGCAGTGATCGTCTGGCTTGACAAATTTCTTTTTGCTTTATACTCCTAATCATACCCAAAAGAGATCCAAAACCTAATAGCAAAAAAAACAAAAATACAAAAGTTCATAAAGTTCATTGTTTTCAGGTAAAAACACAAGAAAAAGCAATTATTTTCACTGATTTATATGTTTAAAAGATATTAATTACACCTAAGTATAGTGGTTTTAAGGGCATTTTTAGGTATTTTTACGGTCAAAACAGTACCAAGTAAGAATGCCTAATTGATATTACGGATATCAAGTTAAATGGATTAAATATTTTGTATTTGCACACAAAATCGTCGTCAAAAATCGAGCAATTTATGGGTTGCTTTTGATTTTTTTACTACAAAGAGGGCATCTCCTTGATCAAAAAAAGATACCTGAGTCAGTTTGTTTTAAAGAAGTTCTCTAAAAAAAATAAACTTTGTTTTATTTGGTTTTTTGAATTTTGTTGGGTCAGTTGGAACAACAACTGGCCGATAACAGCGCAGAAAAAATGTTTTTGTTAACGACAAGCTCTAGCGGCGATCTCCTTTTTTTTAGAGCTACTTTTGCTAGTAAGTATATGTACTTTATTTTTCCATTACAAAAAGATGGTTTTTCTTTACTGTTCTTTCATCATATCTGCATTTCTTAACGATGTCTATCTAGCGATCTGCCTTTGGACAGATGACGCACCCAGGATTACAAAACTTAATTGTCAGCCTTTGGCAGCAGATGTCTTTGGCTGAGCCGATCCAGGGTTAAGATTCGTCTTAAAACAAGGCTAAACCTATTTTGTGGTACTCATTAAGCGATCGCCAGCAGTTTTCGTCAAATATGTCCAAGTCCCCAACAGCCACCCACCCACCAGAAAAGGTGCAATGACGGCGGTTACTACACTTTTTGCGGCCTCGATTAAATCGCAGGGATCAAAATTGTCTGTAATAGTTCCTCTACCCGTTGGCGTAGCTTGCGGTTGTGGGGGTCAGCCAGGAGTGCTTTGTGGAGATAGGTGCGGGCTTTGTGGTGTTGCCCCTGTTGGAGTAAATGGCGGCCCCAACTGAGATAAGTGATCCCTTGCCATTGGCGCACCTCTAGATCCTGGGGGAGCCGCTGGGCTAGACCTTCCATTAAGGCGATCGCCCTGGCATAGCGTTGTTGTTGTAGGCAGTCCTGGAGCCGTTGGTAGCTCTGCCACTTCAGCCGCTGATCTAAAGGAGAAAGGATCGCCCTCCCTGGGGGCTGCTGTGGTTCTGGGGACGGGAGCCAGGTTTGTTTGTCCGGAGAACGGTGGATTTCTGCTAGGACTTTGTAGGCTTGGGTAATCTGGATGAATTTGTATTCCGCTTGGCGATCGCCGCGATTTACATCCGGGTGACATTGCCGCGCCAAACGACGATAGGCCGCTTTTACTGCTTCCAGCTCTGCATCAACCCGTAACCCTAAAATTTTGTAGCACTCAAGGAGATTCATCGATGGTTGTTATCTGGAAGGAGGCGAAATTTAACCCAAGGATACCCCAAAAAAATCCTGTCAGCGTGATTCCTTTGGCGAAACCCCAACAACACCGCTATGATCCTCTGAAAATGTCCTCACAACTCCCCCTCACCCGAAAACATTCAATGTCTGCCCCGCTCCAAATCACCATTAAGCTCTTCGCAATCTACCAGGAAACCTACGGCACCGAAGTTTTACATTGGCAAGTTGCCCCTGGCAGTACGGTTATGGACGTTTTCCAGCGCATTCTCAGTGAACATCCCAGTTTGGCAGAATGGCAGGCCGTCACCCGCTTTGGCGTGAATTTAGAATTTGTCTCCCCGGAAACAGTGCTCCAGGAGGGCGATGAGGTGGTTTTGATTCCTCCCGTCAGTGGTGGTTAGTTTTTAGGGCCAACATCCGCAAAAAAATTCCACTACAATACAAAGCGACTTTTGTTCTGTCCTTTGAGTCCATTACCGTTAGTTCGTTGGTGCCGCCGATGATTATGCACGTTGCCAATCTCCGCCAAAATTACACCAAAGCGGGTCTCCATGAAGATGATGTGAGTGATGATCCCATGGTGCAATTCGCCACCTGGTTCCAACAGGCAACGGAAATTGATGAAATTCGTGAGCCCAATGCGATGGTTCTCAGCTCCGTCGGCCCTGACGGGAAACCCAGTTCACGGGTTGTGCTTTTAAAAGATTTTAGTGAAGCAGGGTTTACATTTTTTACGAACTACACCAGCCAAAAGGGTTTGGAACTAACAGGAACCCAATATGCGGCTTTGGTCTTTTGGTGGGAACCCCTAGAAAGGCAAGTGCGCATCGAAGGCACCGTCGAAAAACTGCCTCCTGAACGCTCCGATGAATATTTCGCCAGCCGCCCCCGTAAATCCCAAATTGGGGCCTGGGCCTCTGCCCAAAGCCAGGCGATCGCCAACCGGGAAGTTCTCGAACAGCGCTTCAAAGACCTCGAAGCCGAGTACGCCGATAAAGAGATTCCCCGGCCAGACCATTGGGGCGGCTTTTTGGTGAAGCCCGAAAAAATTGAATTTTGGCAAGGACGTCCCAGTCGGCTCCATGACCGACTTGTGTTTACCTTACAAGGCGATCGCACCTGGCAACGGCAACGCTTAGCGCCGTAAATTTTAGCTCTGCAACCCGAAGCGGCCTAAGATTTGTACTGAGCAGATTCACGGAAAGTCAGTACATGAAAAGCCTTTGGAATGATCAAGAAGCAGCCACCTACCAGGGGGATTTGGCCCTGCGGGTTTACACGTCGCGTTTGTTAGGGCGAGATCCCTCTTTGGTACTCCATGGCGGTGGTAATACCTCTGTCAAGGTCACGGAAACGAACCTAGTTGGCGAAACAGAAGAAATCCTCTACGTCAAAGGGAGCGGTTGGGATTTGGCAACCATCGAAGCAGCCGGTTTTGCCCCGGTGCGGCTGCAGCATTTGTTGAAATTGGCTCAATTACCCAGTCTAAGTGACCCCCAGATGGTCAACGAACTAAAGACCCAAATGACCGTCGCCACCGCCCCGACTCCTTCGGTGGAAACGATTTTGCACGCCATTTTGCCCTACAAATATGTCGATCACACCCATGCCGACTCAATTGTGACGATTAGCAACACGCCGGAGGGACTGGAGCGAATCAAAGAAATTTATGGCGATCGCCTGGTGATTATTCCCTACATCATGCCGGGATTTGACCTGGCTCGCCTTTGTGCCGAAAGGTTTGCCGCCGAAGCCCACGGCCAAACCGAAGGGATGATTTTGTTAAACCATGGGATTTTCTCCTTTGGGGCCACCGCCAAGGAATCCTACGAACGGATGATTGCCCTTGTCCAGGAAGCAGAAACCTATCTCCAGCAGCAAGGGGCTTGGCAGATTCCCCAACGTTCTGTAAAAACCAGTGACACTCCCATCGCGAAAACCCTAGCCCAACTCCGTTACGACGTTTCCCAGGTGGCAGGTTTCCCGGTCATTCTCAAAGGCGATCGCCGCCCGGAAATTTTGAACTTTACCCAGAGGGACGATTTAGCGCGCATTTCCCAACAAAATCCCGCCACCCCCGACCATGTAATTCGCACCAAACCTGTGCCCCTAATTGGCCGCGATGTGCAAGGGTTCGCCGCCGCTTACAAAGCCTATTTCACCAACCAAGCGCCCCAGGCCAAGGAACCCAAAACCATGCTTGATCCGGCCCCCAGGGTAATTCTCGATCCGGAACTCGGTTTAATTACCATTGGTCAAACAGCAAAAGCCGCCAACATTGTCGCCGATATCTATCGCCACACCATCGAAATTATTTCCCGCGCTGAACAGCTCAGTCATTACCAAGCCCTTTCTCAAAAAGATATTTTTGACATGGAATATTGGGATCTAGAGCAAGCCAAACTGAAAAAAGGCGGCAATCCACCAGAATTTACCGGGGAAATTGCCCTGGTGACAGGGGCCGCCTCTGGCATTGGCAAAGCCTGCGTTGAATCTCTCCTCAAACGAGGTGCAGCGGTGGTAGCTCTGGATATCAACCCCGCCATCGAAACCCTCTGCGATCGCCCCGATTTTTTGGGCCTGACCTGCGATCTCACCGACGAAACCCAACTCAAAAACGTCCTAGCGCAAGCGGTTCAGTATTTTGGCGGTTTGGATCTGGTGATTCTCAATGCCGGTATTTTCCCCCCCAGTCAGGCGATCGCCAATCTTCCCACCGACCACTGGCGACAGGTACTCGGCATTAATCTCGACAGCAATTTGGTTCTGCTGCGGGAATGCCATCCTTTTCTGAAACTGGCACCGAAAGGGGGCCGGGTCGCGCTCATTGGCTCGAAAAATGTTGCTGCCCCAGGTCAAGGGGTGGCTGCCTATTCCGTTTCCAAAGCGGCCCTCAACCAACTGGCACGGGTGGCCGCCCTCGAATGGGGTTCAGACGGGATTCGGATCAATACCGTCCATCCCAATGCCGTTTTCGATACAGGAATTTGGACACCTGAAGTGCTCGAAAAACGCGCCAAAGCCTACGGCCTGACCATTGAAGATTACAAGAAAAACAATCTCCTCCAGGTGGAAATCACTAGCCAGGACGTCGCTGAATGTGCCGTAACCCTTTGCAGTGATCTATTCGCTAAAACAACCGCCGCCCAAATTCCCCTTGATGGCGGCAACGAGCGCGTCATTTAACAAAAATCCCCCTTTGAAAGGGGGAGCTAAGGGGATGTCACTTCCGAAGGGGGAGCTAGGGGATGTTATTTACATAATGCCAACAAAATGGAGCGGGCCTTGGCCACTAATCAACTCCAACAACAACGCCAAAAAGCCGATCATGGCGAGGCGGCCATTTAAGACCTCGGCGCTGGTATTCATGCCCCAGGACAATTCTTGGGGATACATTTTCATATTTTCTTTGGGGTGGGTGACCTGACCAAAGGTGCGAGGACATTGTTCGAGGGAATCGGTGACCAAGTTCGCCAAAGATTCGATGAACAATGGATGGGTATTCAGAGCCGGAACGCGGCGGAAATTTTCAATGCCAGCTTCCTCGGCAACTTCCCGATACTCAATATCGATTTCCTGGAGGGTTTCGATGTGCTCAGACACAAAACTAATGGGAATCACCACCAAATCCTTCACGCCTTTTTCGCCCAGGGCAATGAGGGAATCTTCGGTGTAGGGTTGGAGCCATTCCACGGGGCCAACACGACTTTGGTAGGCCAGGGTATAGTCATTGGGACGACCAAGGGCTTCCATGATTAACTTGGTGCATTCTTCGATTTCCCGTTGGTAAGGATCCCCTGCCTCTTCGACATAGCTTTGGGGGACGCCATGGGCACTAAAGAAAATATGGGCCTGGTCTGGGTTATCAAATTGATCCAGCTCTTGGCGAATGAGATCGACCATCGCAGCAATGTATTGGGGATGGTCATACCAGGAGGGAATGAGGGTGTAATCGAGTTGATTGAGGTCTTTGTCAGTGCGCCACATTTCTTCGAGCACCCGGAAGCTAGACCCGCTAGTACTAATAGAAAACTGGGGATAGAGTGGCAATACCACAAGCTGATCAAGGTCGTCTTTTTTGATTTCGGCGATCGCCTCTTCGGTGAAGGGGTGCCAGTAGCGCATCCCCACATAAACTTTGACCTCTTGACCCCACTCCGCCAATTTTTGGGCGAGGGCTGTCCCCTGGGCTTCGGTGATTTGTCGGAGGGGCGAACCACCGCCAATTTCTTTATAGTTTTCTTGGGATTTGCCGGCCCGGAGCGTGGAAATGAGCCAAGCAAGCGGCTTTTGCATCCATGGCGCGGGTAAACGAATAATTTCGGGGTCAGCAAACAAATTAAATAAAAAAGGACGGACATCCTCTAATTTGTCTGGCCCACCTAGGTTAAGTAATAAGACCCCAACACGACCCATAGCTGATACAAATTAAATTTACTGGTATTTTCTTTAAGTTATTGTAACAATATATCTCTTTGGGACGGCGTGCCTGTCGTGGTGGCTACAAGAAAGTCGAAAAAGTTTACATTTCACCACTTTATTTTTCAGGTTTTCGGCAAGCCCAAGTAGTGTCTTTCTAAACAACTCGCTTGAGGCCTTCAGCGGAGAAGCGATGGACCTGTTCGGCCCTTTGAGGACGCCCGAGAAAATATCCTTGGGCTATGTCACACCCCATTTCTTTGAGTAAATCCAGGATGGCCTGATTCTCGACCCCTTCTGCCACCACTTCTAGGCCGAGGCTATGGGCTAAATTAATCGTCGAGCGGACAATCACCAGGCTTTGTTCGTTGGTGAGCATATCCACCACAAAGGATTGATCAATTTTTAGGGCATGAACCGGAAACCGCTGTAAATAACTCAGAGAAGAATATCCGGTACCAAAGTCATCAATGGATAAATGCACCCCCAGATTAGCGAAGCATTGTAATAGCTCTAGGGCATAGCGCGGGTCACTCATGAGGGCGGTTTCTGTAATTTCGAGTTCAACCTGTGCAGGGATGATTTCATATTGCTGGAGGAGCGACTCAAAGGTGGTTAGGCAGTTTGGATCTAACAAGCTACAGGCCGATAGATTAAGGGCGATCGCCAAATCAAGACCTTGGTTTTGCCAGGCTTTTTTTTGTTGGAAAGCTTCTTCCCAAATCCAGTAGGTCAGCGCGTGGATTGCATCGCTTTGTTCCGCGAGGGGGACAAATTCAGCGGGGGAAATAAGCCCAAACGTGGGGTGGTGCCAACGGGCTAAAGCCTCTACGCCGATCAGTCTTTTTTGCCGGAGATCAAACTTGGGCTGATAGCACAAAAAGAATTGTTGGCGGGCGCTCGGTTTCCCGAGGCTAGAGAGAATGGCGAGGCGACGCGGGGTGTAGTGGTCAATATCTTCGTGGTAAATCTCATAGGCCGTGCGTTTTTGTTTTGCCGCATACATCGCCACTTCGGCACTGCGGAGGGCGGCGTGGCTGTCTGTCCCGTGGTTGGGGAACATCGCAATTCCCAGGCTCGCCGTAATATGAATCACATTGCCCGCCGTGACAAAGGGCTGTTGGATTGCCGCCTGCAAAATATCGGCCAATTCCACCGCATGCTGGCAGGCTTCTTCCCATTCGCTGTGCATCATCGGACAGGCAACGGCAAATTCGTCTCCCCCCAAACGACAGACAATCCCCTGGTAGGGACTGAGGGCCGAGAGTAAGCGCAGGGCAATCTGTTGCAGAAAGGTATTCCCAAGCTTGTGGCCCAGGGTGTCATTGAGATCCTTGAAACGGTCTAGGTCAATGAGCATCACAATGATTAACTCGTACCCCAAGGAGGGCGCATTTAACCATTCCTGAATCGTGTCATGGAATAAATTGCGATTGCCGATGGTCGTCAAACTATCGTAGCGGGCTTGGTAGCGCAGTTCTTTGAAATGGTGCGCATTGGCGATCGCCAAAGAAATCGACTGACCCAGGGCGCGGAGGGTATCAATTTCATAGGAAGCTAAGGTTTTATCCTCTTGGAATAGCATCAACAGCAAGCCAAACTGTTGTTCATGGAAAATCAAAGGAATCGTTAAAACCTTCGCCGCATTGCTCAGGGCAACACTTTGGGGACTGAGATCATCACAAAAACAAGCCAATTCCGCAGCGTCTAAAATTTGGAGCGTTTTATCCTGCAAAGCATAGCGAAAAAGACGATGGCTGGCGGTGAGTTGATTGAGGGCAACGCGCCTTTCCGACGAAAAACCCGCATGGCTCTGGAGCTTGAGTAGGCCATCCTCAAAAGTTGCACCTTCTAATAAATAAAAACCAATACAAGTCTCTGCATAGTACTGATGTAGCGTTGTCGTGGTTTCCCGGGCGATATCTTCAATTTCTAGGGAGCCATGTAACCGCTGGGTAAGGGCATGGGCCAAGGTCAAGAAGCAATTGTGCATCTGCAAAGACCGTTGGGAACGTCGTAGTTCCGCTTCGACCTGTTTGAGAGCGGAAATATCAATGGCAATGCCCGTAAATCCCGAAGCATTTTGATCGAGATCAAGCTCAACCCGCGACGCAAATCCATATAGTCTTAAGGTCTTGCCCTGTTTTGTCCGGACTCGAAATTCCCCTTCTGCATAGCCTTGACTAAAAACTTCTAGTAACTGTTGCTGCACAAACTCTCGATCTTCAGGCACAACCGTCTCAATCGCCTTGAGGTGAGACATCTCTGCATCACTAAAACCGAGCACTTCTTGATAAAAACGATTCCAACGGATAAAGTTACCCGCACCATCACAGACGAACAACGCGCCTTGGAGACTATTAAATAATCCTTGCAGAATATTGCGTTCGGATTCTAAGGCTTCACTGGTCTGTCTGTAGGCAGAGGCCCGCCGCTGGAACGTCGTTAAAGTTGGCAACCACCGCACCAGTCCAACGCCAACGAAGATCAGCCCAACACCTTCACTAATAAATCGCTCACCGAACTGCCAGACCGTTCCTAAAGATTGCCACTGGGTACCGAGGTATTGGGAGAATTGCAAAAAAGATAACCAACGCCCTAAAGCTAACAGGATGCAACCAAAAATAATGTAGCGATAGTCCTGTTGCCGCATCGCGATTTTTTGATCATGTTTTACGAGGACATAGACAATGCCCGTTAACATCAAAGCGGCACATAGGGCAGCAAGGGACTGGTACATAGATATGGCTAGAGCGGTAAGAAATGGTGTCGGAAAAAAGCTGCAATCTAAATGTATTTTATCGGTGAAAAACTTCTCAAATTATAGAATTGCTTACAGGTTAACTGAGCTTAACTAAACCTCTTCTGAGTTGGGGACATGGGCCTAGGGTTCAAGGAGATGCCGGGGCATAACAATTAAGGTTGTGCCCTCCCGACGTAGCACATAAACGGTCTGGTGGGGATCAATGGTGACGGTTTCGTCGGCGCAGCGGGCGCGCCAGGAGTTGCCTTCGTACAAAACGCGGCCAGCTTCACCGGGGGCGATCGCCGTTAGGGTTTCGGCATCGGCAGCATCACTGAGGGTTCGAATGGAAGTTTTGGGGGTAAAAAAACGGCGGGAACTCACAATGGCGATGGTCGAAAACAGCAGCCATAGAAAAATTTGTATATTCGGATTCAGGCTCGGAATGAGATACACAATGACAGCCACAGCCACGGCCCCAAGCCCTAGCATAAACTCCATGAAGGCGGTGGGAAAAATAAACTCTAGGGAGCAAAGCACCGCGCCAATAATTAACCAGACCATTAAAGGATTGAGCATTCACCGAGACCCTAATACTGGGGATTTTTCGCCATATAATTCGATCAGGGATGGCCTCCGTGGGTCAGCACCATTGACCGCTGACTTCATCATAGCTTGACTACTGGGCCTGGGCTGTTTGTGCGCTGTACTGTTTTCTAAAGTTTATGTCTATTACTCTTCCTTATCTCCGAGCATCGGGTTCTTTGGCGTTAACCTTTCAGGCAGCGGATCTTGTTGGCGATCGCTACTGGGTGGTTGCGCCGCAAATTTGGCAAGACACCAAGCCCGAAGCACCACCGGACTGCACAGCCCCCAATGACCTGGCCCAACGCTATGGCAAATTATATTCCCGTCAACTGCACTTGCCCCGCATTTACGATATTTTGTCTCTCCCGGAAGGGGAAATTTTACTCCTCGACAACATCCCAATTAACAATCAAGGGGAACTGCTGCCTGCCCTAGGATCGGTTTGGGCCGATGCTTCCCCGCTGCAACAGTTAAATTGGCTGTGGCAAATGCTTGATCTCTGGGAAGATTTGGCAGCCGTGGCCATGGGCACTAGCCTTTTGCCGTTAGAAAATATCCGGGTCGATGGTTGGCGACTCCGACTGATGGAATTATTGGCCGATCCCCCTGGTGCCCCTGTCACCTTAGGGGCCTTAGTAACGTCCTGGCGATCGCTCCTGTCCGAAAGCACGCCGCCAGTCCAAGCAATGCTGACGGAACTAATTGAAAGTTTCAGCGAAGCGGATGCAGATCTAGAGATCATTTTGCCCCGGTTAAATCAGCTCCTTTTAGAGCAGTCTAGCCAGCAACATCTGCAAATGGCGATCGCCAGTGCCACCGACCAGGGAAAACTCCCCACAAGCAACCAAGATGCCCACTACCCCACGACCCAGGATTTAGCCGCTCCCCCTACGGCAACCCTGGCCTTGAGTGATCATTTACTAATGGTGTGTGACGGCGTTGAAGGCCATGGCCAAGGTGAAGTAGCGAGTCAGTTGGCAATTCAATCCCTCAAGTTGCAATTGACAGGTTTTTTCCAAGGGCTATTTGATACCGATGAAGTGGTTCCCCCGGCGGTCATCGAACAACAGCTAGCGGCCTACATTCGCATTACAAATAACTTGATCGCCGAACGTAACGATCAAGAAGGACGCACGGGAGGCGATCGCATGGCCACTACTCTAACCCTTGCCCTCCAGGTACCCCAAAGACCCAAGGCCGACGAACTCCAGGATAGCCACAGCCACGAACTCTACATTGCCCAGGTGGGGGACAGCCGGGCCTATTGGCTCACTAAAGATCAATGCGTTTGCTTAACGGTGGACGATGATGTGCTCAGTCGGGAAGTCCAGGCGGGCCGGGCCATTTATCGTCAAGGGTCACAGCGCCCCGATCACATGGCCCTCACCCAAGCCCTAGGGATTAAAGGGGGCGATCGCCTCCATCCTGTGATTCGCCGCTTCGTGTTTGCTGAAGATGGGGTGTTGGTGGTCTGTTCTGACGGCCTGAGTGACCAGCAATTTTTAGAGTCCCATTGGCAGACCTTCGCCCCGGTGATTATCCAGGGTCATTTGCCCCCGGCGGCTCTGCTCCAGAGCTTGATTGAGAAGGCGATCGCCAAAAATCCTGAAGATAACATTACGGCGGCGATCGCTTTCTACCGCTTCACAACGGACACCTTCACCCAGGCCGCGGAACTTGAAACGGCTCCCGCCCCTGAAGACTTTGAGCCAGAATTTGTCCCCCCGGATCTCGCCCTAGACACAACCCTTGAGGCGGAACTGGCGTCGGAACCAGAAACAGAAAACAGTCTATCCCAGTTCACCTTAATTCTGGTGAGTCTGGTGGCGATTCTTTTGATGTTAGTCCTGGCGGCCTTTGGTTTGAACTGGCTGTTAAACCGTGAACCTCTACCGACGCAACCGGGTGATCCGAATCTTGAAACCCCTACAAACGCAGAGTAGTACGCAGGAAATAGGCGATTTTTTCGGCACTTTCTGGCATCCCTAGGGCAGCGGCATTGGCGGCGATCGCCTCCCGTTTTCCCGGTGCTCCCAATAGACCCAAGACCATCGCTGTAAGGGATTCAGGGGTTAATTCAGCCTGGGGTGCTAACAGTGCGGCTTCGTGTTTCGCAAAAACCTGGGCATTGAGGGTTTGGTGATCCTCGGCGGCGTAGGGATAGGGAATCAGAATGGACGGCGTTTTGGTAATGGTTAATTCCGTCAGGGCGCTGGCCCCGGAGCGACTAATCACCACGTCCGCCCGTTGCAGGAGGGGAGCAATATTCTCAACAAAGGGCAAGGTGAGATAGTTTTCGGCCTGGAACTGACCAACGTCAGGGTCGTTTTTCCCGGTGATATGAACGATCGAGGCTCCGGCTTCGAGCCAGCGGCCCGCACATTGACGCACCAATTGATTAATCCCCACGGCTCCCTGGGAGCCTCCCATCGCCAAAATCAAGGGGCGATCGCCTGGAATATCCAACTCTAGAGGTTGGGGCGTGAGAAATTCGGCTCGCACTGGGGTGCCGAGGTGAATGGTTTTTGCTTTGGGTAGATATTGGGCCGACTCCTGAAAGCCCATAATCACAGCAGTGGCATATTGCCCCAACAGGCGGGTCACTTTACCGGGAAGTACATTGGACTCGTGGAGGATCACCGGAATTCGTCGCAGTCGCGCCGCCAGGATTGCCGGAGCGGCAATATATCCCCCGGTGGTAAAGACAAGATCAATCTGGCGATCGCCTAAAATTTTGTAGGTTTGAAAAATAGACGCGAGCAACTGCAAACCATTGACTAGCTTTTGGAGGGGGTTGCCCTGGAGTCCCTTGGCCGTGACCGCGTGACGGCGATATTGATTAGGCACTAAATCCGTTTCGAGGCGATCGCGTACCCCCAACCATTCAATCTCACAGTCCGTTAATTTTTCTGCCACCGCCAGGGCCGGAAAGAGATGTCCCCCGGTGCCACTGGCCGCCATCAAGATTCGGGTCACTGCCTTTGCCACAATTTCAGTCGTTTTTCGTCTCAGGTTCTAGAATAGATTACACGTTCTGATCAACTGATGGGAACTTGTCCGCTTGAAGGAGTGATCGAAAATTTATGGGCTACTGGCAATCTTGGCAACGGTTTTTTGGCATGGCGATCGCCACGGGAGTTTTAACCCTGGGATTTGGTTTACGCAGCGAGGCCCGCACTCCGGCCACTGCCCCAGCTTCCCTCACGGATCTTTTGGTAGACATTGACCAAGCCGCCAATGACCAACAATTAGAACAACTCTTAAATTTTTATGGTGAGAATTTTACCCACAGCGACGGACTCTCCAAAACGGATCTCCAGGACTTGTTAACCCAACTCTGGGAAGAATATCCCCGCCTGAGCTACAACACCAAGCTCCTCAATTGGGAACAAACAGGCGATCGCCTCGTGGCCGAAACCGAAACCCAAGTGCGGGGCCTCAAGAAACAAGCAGGCCGCTGGGTTCATTATGAAAGTACAATCCGTTCCCAACAGACATTCCAAGGGGACAAACTGATTAGCCAAGATATTTTGTCTGAAGCGTCAACCCTCACCAGTGGCGACAATCCCCCCGCCTTGAAAGTCTTGATCCCAGAAACCGTTGCCCCTGCCGCTGATTTTGGCTTTGATGTGATTGTGCAGGATCCCTTGGGAGAAGAAATTTTATTGGGGGGTGCCCTCGAAGAACCGATTACCAGTAGCACCTACACGAATCCGGAGGCCTTTGACCTGGATATTCTGCCTGCTGGCGGCATTTTTAAACGGGTAGAAGCCCCCACCGAAGCGGGAGATATGTGGTACTCGGCCCTGGTGGTACGCAGTGATGGCATGGTGCTCACCACCCACCGGGTCAAGGTTGAAGATGCGCCTCTCCAGGCCAACGGTCTATAGTTTGTCCGGCTAATTTTGTTTGAGTGAAATCTCTAAATAGCGTCAATTACCGCTCCGTGTTCAATGTTTGAGAACGCTACTGGGGCGGTTTTTGGTCTTTGGTCGGATCTAGGTCGGGGGAATACCCATCTTCGGGGTGGCTTTGCTTCATGAAGTAATAGCCCACCGTCAGGGAAAGAATAATTGCGGCAATGCCGAATAAACTCACGCTATCGGTGGTTTTGATGTCTAGGATAATTACCTTCCGGGCGATCGCAATAATGGCGACGGATAAAACCACCTCAAAATGGGGGCGTCCCTTAGAAAGATAGGTGTTGATAATGCTCTCTAAAAGTTCGATGCCGATAATGATCAGCATAAAGAGACTAAAAACTTCTAGCAGTTGGTCAGCGTTTAACAACAGTATTGGGGGGGCGGCAATACTTTGGAACAGGAACCAGCCAAAATCCAGGGTCGCTAAGCCAATGGCGATCGCCATCATCGCCAGCAAGATTTGAATCATTAATTTTTCGTAGCGTTTAAAGAGCTTGAGCATTGAGTCCCTGGGGCTAGAGTGGTGTTCTGGTACAAAAGGATTCCCAGGGAAATATTGTAGTATGCGGCCTTCTTAGGAAAAATAGGCCAGGGTGACGCCAGCCCCCCCTTCTTTTTGATCGGCGAGTTCGTAGCGCTGAATTTGGGGATGGTATTTCAAAAATTCATGGACGCCTTCCCGGAGCTTGCCGGTACCTTTGCCGTGGATAATCCAAATGACCTGGGAACCCGCAGCAGTGGCATTGGCGATCGCCTGTTCGAGGCTACTTTCTGCTTGGTGCATCCGTTGTCCCCGGATATCGATGGTATTGCGGGTGGTGCGCACCGTCACGGTCTCAGGTGTTTTTGCTTTGGGTGGCGCTTGTTTTTTCGGGGTTTTTGGCTTGGGCTCTGCCTCGACTTTCTGGCCCTGGAGCGATTCAATTTCTGTCCAATCGAGGGACATTTTCATCACCCCAAAACGGGCGACGAGGGTTTTATTGTCAGGGTCTAGTTCAATGACCTCGGCGGTTTGTCCCAGCTTAGAAATGCGAATTTTTTCCCCCAATTGCGGTTGATAACCCGGTTTTTTCCGTTTGGGTTGACTCATTTTGCTGGCGGCAATGTCCCCCAGGGCTTCGGTGGCAACCTGGGCTTTTTGGGCGGTGGGTTGGCCCTTTTGTAAGGTGCGAATTACCTGGGCAATCTCGGCTTTAGCTTCGGCGATCGCCGCTTGTACCTGTTGGTCTTGGGCGAGTTTGAGTTCAGCTTCCCGGCGTTGGAGATCGGCGGCTTTACTGGAAACTTCCGTATAGAACCGTTCGGTCTGTTTGAGGAGAGCTTCGGCTTCCTTGGCTTTTTGTTCCTGTTCCCGGCGCTGGGCTTCGAGGGCGGCGATCACCTCGTTGACATTGGTATTAGTATTCCCCAACAGATCCTGGGCTGTTTCCACAATCTCCGCATCTAGGCCCAAACGCTGGGCGATCGCCAAGGCATTGGAACGTCCCGGAATCCCCCAGAGCAACTTGTAGGTGGGCCGCAGGGAATATTCATCAAATTCGACCGAGGCATTTTCAAAGCGCTCATCCTCGTACTTTAGGGCCTTCAGTTCCCCGTAGTGGGTGGTGGCCACCGTGAGCTGGGTCTGGTCTGCCAAATATTTCAACAGGGCGATCGCCAGGGCGCTGCCTTCGGTGGGATCGGTGCCGGCCCCCACCTCATCGAGGAGCACAAGATTATTCTGACTCTCCTGGTCTAAAGCTTCAATAATCCGACCTACACGGCGAATATGGCCAGAAAAAGTCGATAAACTCTGCTGGAGGGATTGTTCATCGCCGATATCAGCTAAAACCTGGTCAAACCAAGGGATTTCCACCGGGGCGATCGCCGGGATAAAAAGGCCCACTTTCGCCATGAGCGCGGCCATTCCCAGAGTCTTTAAGGTGACAGTTTTGCCGCCAGTATTGGGGCCCGTGATCGCCACGACGCGGATTTCTGGGCGAATTTGCACATTGATCGGCATCACTTCCAGGCTTTCTTCTTGTTTCTCTTGCCACACCAGCAAAGGATGGCGCAACTGCCGCAATACCGTCGGTTGATCAGAGGCAATAAATTTAGGCGGGTGCCCATCGAGCCAAAGGCTGTAACGGGCACGGGTCATGGCGAGATCGAGGGTGGTGGCGATCGCCAGGAGTTTTTCGAGATCCTCGACTACCTCGGCCACTTTTTCGGTGAGCTGACGCAGGACAATTTCAATTTCCCGCTCCTCTTGTTTCACGGCCTGGCGGAGGCGATTACCCAGCTCCACAATCCCCTTGGGTTCGATGTAAAGGGTCGAGCCCGTGCTAGAAATATCGTGGACGATGCCAGGAATTTGTTCCTTTTGCCCTGCCTTAACGGGCAACACAAAGCGATCGCCCCGTTGGGTAATGACCGCTTCCTGGATCGAGCCACTGTGCCGCTGCATGATCCGCTGCAAGGTTTGGTAAATCTGCTCCCTGGCCCCTTTAATTTTAACGCGAATTCCTTCGAGCTTCGGGCTGGCTCGGTCTGTAACATCTCCCCGGTCATCGATGCAATGGTGAATATCTTGTTCTAATTCCGGGTAGGTGCGCACCTGCTCTACCAGGCGCGTCAGTTGGGGGAGTTCTAGTTCCGCATTTTCCACCAAGCGCCGCAAACGACGCACTCCGGCCAGGGTGGTGGCAATGAGCAATAAATCTTTGCCAGTGATCAGCCCGCCCACGGTGGCCCGTTCCAAAGCATCACTAATGTCGCCAATCCCCTCAAAGGAAACGCCGTTGTCCACTGCTTCATCCAAGGCCTGCATTTCGACGGTTTGAGCGAGGAGAATCTCACTGTCTGCTTGGCTCTGGGGAAAAACCAAATGCTGCGCGGCGATCGCCCCTAACTTTGTTGCGGCAAAAGTAGATAAATGTTGGCATAGGCGTTGCCATTCGAGAAGTTTAAGGGTTTCGGCTTGGATCTCAGTCAAGGACAACCATCAGAAATACTGCAAGGGTTACATTATAGTCATTTCGGACGATGAAACTGGTACCGATTTAAAGGGAAGGCGATCGCCCTAATTTTCAAATAGATGAGTGAGATCGCGGTAACCACTCACAACTCGCAAGATATCAATGCCGTTCTGTGTTGGTAAGTAGAGAATCAAATAGGTTTTGAGGGACAAACTGCGTACACTGGGCAAAATTTCATCTCTTTGGCGGCCAAGTTTCGGAAATTGAGCAACTTTTACTAATTTCTGGTTTAATTCGTCCAAAAATAGATCTGCCTGGGCGACTCCTCCAGTCCGAGCGATGTAATCAGCAATTTGCTCAATATCTTTCAGGGCAGGCTTGGTGAGCCGAAATCTTGCGGTCATACTTCTGGGTGGCGGTACTGCTCATGTATGTGATGTCGGATTTCATTAAGGGCAGTTGCTCCGTCCATCACCTCACCCTGTTGCAGAGCATCCCAACCAATCAGTGCTTCCCGTTGTAATTCCAACAGGCGACCTTGATAAAGATCTTCCTGTTGTTGTAGTAACTGCACTGCCGCAACGATTAAGGCGGATTGGTTCACGTATTTTCCGGCCTGAACTTGACGTTGTACAAAAGCTTGAATTTCCGGTGGAAAGGCGATTTCCATTTTTTTTGGATAAGGAAAAGGAATAAGTATTTATCTCAATTATAGAAAATGAATTGAGCAAGGCGATCGCCCTTAATGGGGAGGCTCTAAGGGTTGATCTGTACCGTGGAGCCACACATCACTCTGGAAGACAGGAATAATGATTCCCGCTTTTTCAAAGGCAATTTTGACCCGTCGCCGGAATTCCCGTGACACTTCCCACTGTTTGAGGGGCAAAGTTTTGATCCACAGCTTGATCACCATACCCCGCTCATTGAAATTATCCACCCCCAGGACTAAGGGCGCTTCAATAATGCGCGATCGCCAATCTCGATCCGTATACATTTGTTCGGCCACTTCCCCCAACACCTTGAGGGCAAAATCGACATCTGTTTCGTAGGGCACCGGAATATTAAGATCGGCCCGTGACCATTGATTTGAAAGGTTAGCGACGATCCGCACTTCTCCATTGGGAATCGTAATCAAGCGGCCTTCTGCATCCCGAATTTGGGTAATGCGCAGGTTGATATTTTCAACTAAACCCGTCACCGAGCCCACATTAATCACATCACCAACGGCATATTGGTCTTCGAGGATAATCGAAAAACCATTGATAATATCCTTGAGTAAATTTTGAGCTGCAAAGGACACCGCCAAACCAATGATCCCAGCCCCAGCAAGGAGAGGCGCGATATTGATATTAATCGACCAAAAAAAGACCAGCAGGGCAATCACTAAAATAATCAGGGTGACGACGCTGCGCATCACCTGGGAAAAGGTTTGTACCCGCAGTTCTAGCCGCTGGTTCGACTCTTGGGTGATGAATGTAAACGCTTCGAGGGCACCATCGGCCAGGAGTTGGTTAAATTTGGCAATCAACGCATAACTCAGCCGGATTAGTAAGTAACTCACTAGGGCAATCAAGGCGAGCCAAAGAGGATATCTAAAAATGCCCAACAGCCAAACCTGGGCGATCCGCGTTTGGGGAAATAAGCCCAAGTTAATAAAAATGGCTGCGGTAATCGCGCCTCCCTGAAGCAGTTGGCTCAAACGAACTTTGACTTCCCGGAGGTTGTTGCTTTGCCGTTGGCTCAGTTGAATTGAAATGAGGGTCGTATTGCCTTGGGGAAATTCTGCTTCCCGCTCCTGTTGTTTGTGGAGTTTACGCTGCCAGCGCCGCCCGAAAATTTCTAGGATTAAGGCCACCACGGCAACACCAATGGCGATCGCCACCCGCTGTTTTAAAAATGTGTCCGTTCGTTCAAACTGAGCCCGGTCTAAGGCACTTTCAATCTGACCAATAATCTGCTCGGTGCGTCCTTCAATATCTTCGCCACTCAGTTGTGCGTCCCAGCGGGTCACGGTCATCAAGCGGATGGATTCATCATCTCCCACCTGGATTTGAATATTGTTTTCTAGATCACCGTTCGCTTCCCCCTCAGATCCAACAGGTATCACTTGAATGTTTGGGGCATTTTCCGCGTCATACACCCGTTTAATTCGGTTGAGCTGGGTTTGGATATAGTTTAGCCGTGTCGAAAGTTCCGAACGGGGAGCCGCCACCTTAAAAATACAGTGGCCATCCAAATACACACACCGATCGACGATTAGCTCCTGACCATTGTTCGGCAACACCTCCCCTAGATCTGCTTCCGGTAAGGGTAGACCAAAAATTGCTCCCGCTGGTTGCTGCAATCCAAGGCTGAGGCTGATCACCAGCAGGCAGGAGGAGAGAAAAAGGAAAAAAGGCGATCGCCAAATTTTGAATAAGTGACTATATAAAAATTTAGTAACTTTCACAAATGCAAGGTGTTATGGAAACTTCAATCTTTATTTTTGGCCAAAAACAATCTAATTAACAACCCAAACCCATAAGCAGTACACGAAAACCAACTGCCCTTGCTGTCAAAGTTATACTTACGTAAAGATTATTCCCTGGGATACTTGAAAAAAAAAAGCTTTCAATGTAGTTGTTAACTTGACTGATTCTTAACAAAAAAAATATTAATTACTCACAACAATTAAACGTAAATTTCTTATAAAGAATGATCGTTTTTTTGGGGAAGTGGGGTATATTTACTAGAGTAAGGGGCTATATATTAAGTATAAGCTCCATCCAATTACACATTCAAAATTTTGATTATTGGAGAAACAAAAATGAACTTTGTAAAAATCGCTGCTGTTGCCGCTGGTGCTGCTGCTCTTTCTCTCGGTTTTGCCTCTTCCGCAAAAGCTGAATTCGCTGCTTCCGTTTCCTTTGTAGATCAGGAAGTTGTCGGTGGTTTTGGCACTGATCAAACTGGCTTCTCTGGCTCCGTTGCTTTTGGTGACGGCTACGCTGCTGCTGCAACCGGTGCTGCTGCTGTGCAAATTCCTTTTGGTCCCGACATTGTCATTACCCAAGGTTATGCTATCGGTAATTCTGAAACCTCCGTATTTATCGAACTTAACGAGCTAAACCCCTTCGATGATGAAGGAGAAGTTGTTGAATTCACTATTGGTGAAGATCCTTCCTAGGTTTAGGTATTCAGTTCTTGAAATTGAATAATCAATTATTTTAAAGGCTTAGATGTTATGTCTAAGTCTTATTTTTATGGCTTGATTAAGATGAGAAATTACCAAGCTATTCTTTGATGCAGAAAATAGATTTTTTACTTTCCGTAATCAGATGGCATTTTAATTTCTAAGAATGGTGACATAAAAAAGTCAATTTAAAGAGATCTTAGTCTTAGTTAAAAATTCGATGTGTAAGTAATTTCCAGAAACACATTCTCTCAGATTATCTGGCCGTGTCTTAATCTTTGTGCTTGTTGTTAGACAATTTATCCTCTTATCCTCGATCTTAAAAATGAGGAATACAAAAATAAGCTCTTAAAAATAACTTGTCAATAACAAGGTTGCTATATCTAAACTGTTATTTGTTAATAGTACTAAGAATAAAAATAAAGATGGCGAAAATTTACTTTTCGCCATCTTTATGCTTTTTGAATGGAGGAACTTAAATTGACTCTTACCGAGGACCAAACGGATTGCCAGGTCGACCAACACGGAAGGTCAACGTGTAGCGATTGTCAATGAAGTTATTAGTATCAAATCGATACTCATTTTGACTCCAACCCAGAGATAATCTTGGGCTATTGTAGTCAGTACCGAAGCGGAAACCCAGGTTTGCTCCCACTAGAGCGACATTATTGCCTTCATCGTAGGGAGTATAAAAACCGGCAAAGGTAACACTTTCTCCAAAGTCAATGCCTGCGGATAAAACTGTGCTTGCATCATCAGAATTCGGGAAAAAGTCAATATTTTGATCCACACCCAGTCTGATGGAACCAAAACGAGCACCGGCACTTAATAAAAACTTACTGGCGTCTGCATCAACGAAAATATCGTTACCAATGTCGTCTGCTTGGTCAATGGCATAAACGAGAGATGTGCCGAGAGTAAAGCTGGTATTTTTATCAGCTGAACTAAACGTTTTGGCAATTTCACCCCAAACTTGACTGTAGTAGTCTCGGTCAGGATTAATGTAACCAATCAAACCAGTAAAGGCTCGCACACCTCTTTCTGGGTTGAGATATTGATAATCAGCACCTAGATAAGAACGGAACTTTTGCCCTGATTCTCCTTCGGTATAGTCCCAAAGCAGACCAGTGTAATAGCGCTTACGATTGCGAGCATCAACTTTAGTTCCGGTGAAACTTACATGGGGAATGTAGTTTGTTCGTTCACGATAAACAAGAGTATTAGGGGCGATCGCATCTCTCTCGAAAATGTCAAGACCTACCTGGGTATAAGCATCCGGAATATCGCTAAAGTCAAAGTCGATGATATCTGTTACTTCTCCAAACTCATCCAAAAACAAACCAAAGATATCAACATTGATTTGCTCTTCGTCGAGATCACCTGAACCAGCTTCTTCAAATACAGAATCTACTAAACGTGGTGCCGAGATATTTCTAAAACGAGTTCCGTTCTCGGTTACTTCAAAACTGCGATCAATTACCGGTGATAAACCAAGCCAGATCCCGTTGTAGCGACCAACTGGAATGTCTGAGAATTTACGCTCTTCACCTGGTGCTAATGGAGGTAGACTTTCTGCTTTAGCAATACCCGCATGATACCAAGCAAAGCTATTCGCCGGCACTCTAGCTGCATCGGCTGCTCTGAAAATATTAACGTTAATATTAGCGTTGTAGGGCTCATCTGTTCCCTCTAGAGTCGGCTCTGCATCAGGTAACCAGATACTCGCAAGCTGGGCAACGATATCTAACTCAACACTTTCATCATTGGGGATAATGTTGAGCGCCCGGACGGTACGACCTAAAACAGCTTCTTCGCTGTTCTGCTTAATGACTTGCCGAACATTGGCAACCTTAGTGGTCACTACATAATCAATTTCTTCAGATCTTCTGGTAAATCGGTCGCGGCTCGTATCTTCAGCAAAACCAGAATTGCGTACATCCACATCAATGCCTAGCTGCTTCTCACCTTCCAACAAGGTTTCTACAGAGCCAATATAACCATCACCATCAAATTCTTCAATTCTAGCCAGTAAGGATCCCGGGATAGGCTCACCATCGCCATCTGAGGCAGGAACAACTTCTCTAAATTGATAGCCATCGGGAATGTCATCCCCAAGGAGAATATCTGTAGGAATTAGATTGGTCGGTTCATTTTCATCATAAACAAGCCTTACCGGTGGTGTATAGCTGCAGATAGAACCATCTGGTGGATTTTCACCTGCTTGAGGTACTAGCTCACAGGAGCCAGTAAGACTAAATCGAATACGAAAGCCCTGAATTGTTACAGGCACTTCCAATGTTGTCGTCACTTCTCTAAGCTGTTGGGCTGTCTTGACTTGGAGAAAATTCCCATGGAATTCTGTGGTTAAGACATTATCTTCAACACTGGCGCTCGTACTAGACCCTAAATTTTGCAGGATTTGGAAACCGGTGTCCCGAATAGTGAAATCTCCACTGAGAATATTAGTCGATACCTCTAGGTCAGAGAGGTGAGAAACAGGAAGTTCGTCCAGATAAACAGTGGAATACCGGGGATTTAACGTTCGAAGCTGACTGTCAGAAATGACTTGTACGTCAGTGTCTTCGCTCTGATTGTCTGATTCAGAAAGAATATCTTCTAGCTCTTGTTCTGGATCCTCTCCTTCCCCGACGATACTTTCGTCATCAACTTCTGACTCTGGCGATACTTCGTCTGGCTCAGAGAGCAGTTGCTCTAATTCTTCATCAACATTTCTAATATTAGAAGGGGAGCCAGGCTCTGAAACACTCGTATCTTCGACGCCACCAGTGACTCCTGGTAACGAGGATTGGCCTGTCGATGAAGCACCACTACCAGATTGAGCAATTAAACTTGTCTGCTGTCGAGTTTCAAGCTCAGGGACGGACTGAGGTTTGACGCGTCTTTTGTTTTCTTGTCTTTCTATGATCGGGCTGGAGTCTGAGAGAAGATGCTCTGCCGGATTCGCTGAAGCCGCGAAGATAGGGCCACAAGATAGAAGGATCGCAGTATAGACTACTGCCCTAATACCTTTGACTTGTTTTAAATTCTTGAAGTTCATACCCACACACCAAAATTATGCTTCTATTTTACGTAGACTTCCCGAAAAATCCGAGGGAATCCAAACTTATTTAACAAGTGAAACAATATTCTTCACATATTAGATGAGCTACTTTATTTTTCAATCACTCTTCATCAAAAATTCAAGACGATCGAAAATCTACCCTTAGACTGATTGCTTTTTATTTATTTGGCAAAGTAGTTAATGTGGGGTGGTGAATAGCTAGATAAACTAGGCTCTTGATTACTATTTGTTATGAAAAGTGCAAGTTTTATCGATAATTTTTGTCCTGATACTTTAAAACCACACCTAAACTTGCAGTAAATCACTGTTTCGAGAATTGTTTGTGACACTTTGTAGCTATTCTTAATATTTCGTGATTTGAACATAACACTCCCCACAACTCATAGCCCTGTGAGGTGTTTGCATTGGTGTGCATAAACACTTTAGCTGTATTTCATTAGTCAATTAATAGCGTGTCAGTTTTGACCCACGATAAGTTACCTCTATGGTTTCAGTAGAGTGTATCTACACACAAAGGCAAAGGCCTTTAACTCTCTGGGATGTACTCGCACCGCATTTTTTGATTCTGAGGCGATCGCCTTTATTCCGTCTCTATTCCGTCGGTGCCGACAACAACTTCCCAACGGTGCGATTTTCTGGGGTAAAGGTTTTCTGGGCAACCCGTTGCACATCCTCCGCCGTAATCGCAGCAATGCGGTCTAGCTCCGTGAACAACTCCCGCCAGTCCCCGGTTTGCACTTCATAGGTCGCCAACAGACGCGCCATCCCCATATTGGAATCTAGCGATCGCAATAGACTGGCCCGGGCTTGGGTTTTTACCCGCTCTAGCTCTTCGGGACTCACCGGCTCTGTTTTTAAACGTTCCAATTCCGCCGCAAAAGCCGCTGCCACATCATCTACGGTTTTTCCTGGAGCCGTTAGGGCATAGAGCAACATAATATTCGGATATTTTTCCCCCGGAAAACCATTAAACCCTTCCGCATTCAGGGCCACCTGCTGCTCTTCTACAAGGGACTTGTACAAACGGGACGTGCGGCCATTGCTGAGAATTGAGGCGATAATCTGATACACCACATAATCTGGATCTGTTAGCTGGGGCGCATGGTAGCCTTCCAAGTACCACGGTTGGCTGGGGAGTTCGAGGGTGACAGAACGGGTTTCTGTTTGGGGCGGCTCCACGGGAAGCGGCGGTTCCTCCAAGGCTGCAGCTTTGGGAAAACGACCAAAGTAAACCTCTGCCATGGCTTTGACCTGGGTGGGGTCTACATCTCCCACGATGGCGATGGTGAGGTTATCGGGGGTGTAGTGTTCCCCAAAGAAATCCTTAATGTCTTGGCGAGTCAAATTGCGAATATCTTCGTCATAACCAATCACCGGACGACGGTAGGGGTGGGCTGAAAAGGCCGTATCAAGAAAGACTTCGACCATTTTGCCGATGGGGGAGTTGTCCGTGCGCATCCGCCGTTCTTCGAGGATCACCTCCCGCTCCTTATAAAATTCCCGAAAAACAGGATCTAAAAAGCGTTCCGATTCGAGGGACATCCACAATTCCAATTTGTTGCTAGGAAAACTGTAAAAGTATTGGGTATAGTCGGCGGACGTGGCGGCATTTAACCCAACCCCCCCAGCGGCTTCAACCACTTGGCCAAAGGCATTTTGGATGACATATTCGTTGGCTTCTGCTTGCACCTGCTGAAATTCGGTTTCAAGGGTCTCGAACTGGGCCATGTCGCCAGCTTCCTTGGCCTGCTGCATTTGGTCAAAGAGTCGATCAAGGCGATCTAATAGGACTTGTTCGGCCTCGTAGTTAGTGGTGCCGAGGTTTGTACTGCCCTTAAAGGCGAGGTGTTCGAGGAAGTGGGCCACCCCTGTTTTGCCGTCGGGTTCATCGACGCCGCCCACATCAGCATAGGTGACAAAGGAAACGACGGGGGCGCTCCGGTCTTCGAGCACGATAAATTGCAAGCCATTGTCGAGGGTAAATTCGGTGATATTTTCAATGACTTGGTCGAGGTAGGGTTGAATCGAGGGGGTCACACCAGGAACCTGGGCCCAACTGATGGCGGGGGAAAGTTGCCAACTGATCACGGCGATTAAGCAACTGGCGAGTAATCTACGACGGAACAACCCTTTAAACATGGAGATTTTTGGTGATGATCTTGAAGAAAATATTCTCGTCCTATTCTAAAGGAAAGTTTTTGGAATGCCCGACGGGTTAGATCGGAAAATAGCGGCATTGATCCCCTGAAAACCGGAGAAATGGGCGACTCCCTGGCAAATTTTGGCGGGAATAAATAGTAAGATCGACGGGTCTACTTTGTCCTATCTTTGATTTTCGATGCCCATGGTTTCCCCTGATTCTGCCGCTAATCTCTCTGAACAACTTGACCGTATCCAGCAGGAATTATTAGCGATCGCCGCCCAATATGAAGGCAATGGGGAAAGGCTCCTGGAGATTTTGCGCGAACTAGAATTTACCCATCGTCAAATTTCTGAAGATTATTTTTATCCGAGTCTCCCGGAACGACGGCGGGATCTGTACAACATCCTGCGGGACATGGAAACGGAAGGGGGATGGCCCTACATTGCGCGGCCGAAGTTACAGTTTATTTTGGAAAAGTTTTTGGCGGTGGAGTCAGAAGCCCTAGAGAATGATTCTGAGGATGACGGGGAAGAATAAAAATAGAGCAAGATATTTCAGGCGAAACCATGGTCTCCGCTGCCCTCTACGACTGCTTAGAATTTGGCATCTCATCCCCACGCCTTTTAGCCCGCTTAACGGCGGCGATCGCCCGGCAGTTACAGGTAGATTGGGTTTGTTTGAGGGTCGATTTAAGCCCATCCCAAAGCCTCACCGAGACCTGGCCCACGAACCTAGCCGATGTCAATTTTGTTCTACCCCAAGAATTTCATCCTGACATTTGCACCTATGCCGATTTACGTCACACGCCTTACCACGCTCTGATGGCCCAGGGTCTGGAGGCGATCGCCACTGTGCCCCTCCCCGCACAGCAGGCCCAGGGTTATCTATGGCTCGGTTGTCAGTCCCAAACCTTACCCCAGATAAACACCCTTGAGGCACTCCGTCCACCGCTCCAGTTGGCCCTTGGGATCTTGGCCCAGCAAAACCGCATCGCCAACTGCCAACAGTACCAACAGGCCCAGCGGGAAATTCAGCAGCTCATTGATGAAATTCAAGACACACTAAAATTATTTCAGGCCGCCAGTACCCAACTCCAAACAATTTTCGGCGTCGAGCAGGGAGGTATCCTTTTACTCAAATCGGCGAATCCCCTCCGTCAACGACAGGAACCTGATCCGACGGATACTTTGGAGCTTAAGTCTAGCTGGTCTGAGCTGCCGACCCAATGGTCGCTCCAGGACTGTGAACTCTGTCAGGTGGCTTGGCAAAAAGCGCCTCTGGTGTGGGCGATCGCCGATACCACAACCCATCCCTGGCAATCTCCTCTCCTGGGATCCCCAGTTCGTAGCCTACTCTTTGCTCCGTTAATGGGTGGGCAACTGTCTCCCCAGCACAGTCAACCGGTCTTAGGTTTTGTGATTTTGGCCCAGCGATCGCCCCGACAATGGCTCCCCGAAGAAATTCAAACCATGGCCAGCATTGCTCACCAATTGGGCCGCACGATGATCCACCACCAGGCCCTCCGGCAGGTACAATCCCTAGTCGAAGAACGCACGAGTCAATTGAAATGGAGCCTTGAAGTCCAGGCGAAACTTAGTCAACAGATGCGGCACCAAATTCAACAACTGCGGCACCTTAATCGCTTGAAGGATGATTTTTTGAGCACTGTTAGTCACGAACTCAATACTCCCCTGGCAACGATGAAGCTGGCGATTAAAATGCTCAAACAACCGGGGCGATCGCCAGAAAAACAACGGACTTATTTAAACATTCTCGATCAAGAACTCAACCGAGAAAGCAAACTCATCCACGACCTGCTCCAGCTCCAACAGGCAGAGGCCAGTGAATTTGCCCTCAAACCCCAACGCCTCGCCATCGGCCCGGCCCTCTCAGAGCTTGTGCAAAAATTCCAAGATCGTTGGACTCCCCTCAAACAACTCCAGTTTCACCTCCGGTTTAAGCCCAAGGCTCTCAGCACAAAATTGCAATTTGAGACGGATCCAGAACAGTTTCTCAATGCCATGAGTGAACTCCTCACCAATGCCGGGAAATATGCCACCCCCAAGAGTAACGTTACCCTCAGCGTTGAATATTTGGGGCGATCGCCCGCCCGGATTCAAATTCGCCTTTGTAACGATGGAGCCGCCATCCACGCCGAAGAACAATCCCAAATTTTTGATAAATTTCGTCGGGGCACCGGGGCCACAGCCCAGGCCATTCCTGGTACTGGTCTTGGTCTCGCCCTCGTGAAAACCATTGTTGAACATTTAGAAGGTAGCATTACCGTTTCTAGTGACCCCAATCCTCACCGTAATGATTACCGCACGTGCTTTCTATTGGATTTTCCCCAGGCGATCGCCGGGTTTTAACGGGCGGATTTTTAGATCAATATAATTAAGACTTATTCCTCGGCATCCATGGTTTGGGGCACAAGCCTCGGATAAGGCAGACCTTGATGGGCGAAGGCTTGTTTCGCGCGACGGATTAAATCCGTTTTATAGATAAATTCGTCCCTCGCATCCATGGGATAGCAACGGAGCTTGAATTGGGTGCTCCACATTTTTTCTTGCATCACCACCACAATCGGTAGCTTAAGCTGGGTATATTTGCTGCTGTAGGCCGCTTGGTAGAGAATTTGGATCACCTGCTCCACATCAACGCCATGGCCAAAGAAAAAGTCCGTGGCGACCTGGGCTTCGAGTTGGCCGCTATTGGCATTGGAAACGGCCTCTGTCCAGGTTTTGTTATGGGGAATGGTGACGAGGTTATCGTCGGGGGTCTGGAGCTGAATCCCCCGCAAGCCATAGCCAACGACTTCGCCATAATGTTCGCCAATTTTAATGCGATCGCCAACGCGGTAGGGGGCTTCAAACAAGGCCACGGCCCCGGCAATAATTGAGCTTACATAATCCTTAAAGGCAAAACCCAAGGCCACGGCGATGGTGCCGGTTAGGGCGATGAGATTGTTTTGGGAGAGATTAAAAAATAAATTCAGCAGATAAGCGAGGATTAAAATTAGGATCAAGCCTTTCCAGAAGGGGATTGATTGTTTAATCAAGAGCCGCAAGCGCCGGGGCACCCGTTCCGACAGCCAGTTAATGGTGCCTTGGATCAGGGCCATCGTGCCGTAGGCAATGGCGATCGCCAGCACGGCCCGGAGGATTTTTTGGATCGTGAAATCCGTTAAAAGTCTTTGGGATAAATTTTCAGGCGGGTCAACCTGGGCTAAGAGGGTGAACCATTCAGACATCGGCACAAAGGATACTCCCATCGATCAATCTTCCCCCACAAAAAAATTGTTATTGGCCAGCTCACTTTTGAGGCGGATATAGTGGGCCGCTTGGATGGAGAGGGCCCCTTGATTTTCCCGCAACACCCCCTGGCGGAGGAGCCACTGGATCCGCGCTTGGATGCGATTCCGAGATTCTCCCAAACTCAAGGCTAGGTGGGCGCGGCTAATTTGGCCATGGATCAAGACGGAATGGAGAATGTAGAGATCACCACTGGCTAAGCTGGGCAGACTGGGTAGAGCTGGTTTAACGCTCTCAAGGGTGAGGGGCTGTTGGTGCGGATCTGTTGCGTCGAAATCAAATTGGAGGTTTGGGTGTTGCTCGATTTGCTCTTGGTGAATCCGTAAGCTTTGGAGCCAAAGATTTGCGGCGATTTGACCTGTGCCGTCGGCTTGACTAGCGAGATTTTGCCAATCATCGAGACGCTCCCCTTTAGGGGAATCTGATTCAGCCGTATCCTCTGGCGGGTCTTCGGGGACGTTAGGGGGTGGCAAAACCACCTGGGCAATGGGTTCTAACCAAGTCTGGAGCATTTCCCCTTTTAACTTAGGCAGGGTGTCCACATGGCTAAAATAGGCGCTGATTTGTCCCACAAAATCCAGAAAGTCCCAGGCCCAATGGTTACAGCTCATGATCCAGAAACAGTGGCGATTTTGAATGGTGATATCCCGGAGGGTCTCGATGCCTTCCCAACCGCCAATACACCGGAGAAAACATTGCTCTAGACAGGGAATAATCACCAGGGTTTGTCGTTGTTCTAGTTGATCCACAGTGGGCTGATCTTGGCGATCGCCTGGGCTGAGATCAATCTGGGGATAGAGCTCTAGGGCCTTTTGGATCTGTTGACTAATGTGCCTGGGGTGGAGGGGGCGCTGCAAACAGGCGAGGGGAGTGAGGATTTCCAGATCAGGGAAAGTTTGGCGGGGAATACTCTCACTCAAAATTTTCGGGAGCGGCTCCACGGGATTGCCCAGGAGCACAAAACTATTGGGGGCTTCTAAATTGGTTTGCCAAGTTTCAATGGCCTCGGTAATGGAGGTTTTGACAGGCGCACAATAGCCCTCTGGACTCGCCAGGGTTTCCAGTTGACGCGCCAACTGGAGGGACAGGGTATCGGGGAGTTCTACCAAGTCGGCAGCTTCTTCCGTGGTCGCCTGCTGCTGGGTAAACCAGGTGTGGAACTGCTGTTTGAGGGAGTCAACAAAAAGAGGTGCCATGGCATCGGTAGGGAAAAGCTACGGGGCGATCGCCAATCCATTCCCGGAGGAATCATCGTTATCAAGCCCATTTGCTCACAATTTGTCCGCCATTTTAGGGGATATTTGCAGAGCAGCCGACTTTTTCATCAAGATTGCGTCATTTTACCCAATGGCTCCCCCGGCGATCGCCACAATTTCGTCACGAATTAATATCTTTGTCGTTTTTAAGAAATATACGAAAAATCGTTTATTGCCAGGGGGATTCGTTATCACAGAAGAGAGAATCAGAGGGCATTGTATGGGGTTTCCACGTCGCTTTGTTAAATTTCTCTTACTGGCCTGTTTAAGCTGTCTGTTGGCGATCGCCGGATTGTCTGGGTGCCAACAAATCCTCCAAATCAGCCAAGTCACCAACCAAGCCGCGCCTTTTCCCGCCGTTGCTGCGCTCCCTTTACCAGAACTACCCGACTGGATCACCGAAATTAGCCCCACCGGAGAAGCCGCCGACCTCGCCCAAATCAGGATTCTGTTTAAACATCCCCTGATTCCCGTCGCCCAACTCGAAAGCCCCCAGGAAACAGCCCTCCTCCAAAAGATTGAATTGATTCCCGCCATTTCTGGGCAATTTCGCTTTCTCACACCGAAAATGATTGGTTTTCAAGCCGACCAACCCCTACCCAAAGCTACCCGTTTCCAAGTCACTCTCAAATCCGGTTTAGGGGATCTCGAAAATAATCAACTCACGGAAGATTTAGCTTGGACATTTCAAACGCCCCAAATTCGCCTCAGCAATTTACCCGGGGTTGTTGGCACTTTGCCCGAAGATGCAGAACCCTTGGGTCTTGAGGAAGCAAGCACAGTGACTAGCAACACCCGACTCGACCTCGACTCCCTCAAGCAACATACTGTTTTTGTCAGCGGCCAGAGCAAAGTTAAGGCAACTGTTACGATGCAGGAACCGCCAGCAGATATTCTTTCAGACGGTCAATTCGATCCAGAAAAAACCTGGCAATACATTATTAAACCTCGTCAACCTTTACAGAAAGCAAGTCAATACACCCTAGAATTTCAACCGGGAATCGCCCCAGACCAAGGCAACTTGCCCACCGAAAAAAGCTTTCGTTCCGTCTTTAAAACCTATGCGCCGTTGCAATATGAAGAAATGACTTTCTATGGGCAGCCGGATGCGGGGGGAGCCTATGGTCGCTTTGTGAAAGGGAGTGCGCAACTGGTTTTTAATAATGGTTTGGATGCGGATTCGGCGGTAGAAAATATTACGATTAGCCCAAAACCGGAGGGGGATGATCTCGCCGTTCGTACCTATCCCGGTAGCCGCTCGGTGGATCTGAATCCGTGGGTGCTCCAACCGAATACCGATTACACGATCACGATTAGCAAAAATCTTAAGGATCAATACGGGCAGACCCTCGGCAAGGATCAAACCATTACCTATAACCCCGGTGATGTGGCGGCGGATATTTGGGCGCAGCGGGATCTGAATATTTTTCCGGCGGGGACGGATCTGAATCTTGATATTGAAACGATTAATTTACCCGAAAGCAAGTTTCAGGTGGGTTATCGGGTGGTGCAACCGACGGATTTGGTTTATGCGGAAACGGCTTATCCGCAAAATAACAGCACTGATTTAGTGCCGTCAGAAGGCAGTTGGGAAAGCATTACAGTCAAACAACCGAAAAATCAGTCGGTGAAAACGCCGATTCCGATTCGGGAAAAATTGGGTGGGAATACGGGTTTACTCGCCTACGGGATTACGGCAAAAACCAATACCTATAAGGATCAGAATAATCAAACCCAGTGGCGATCGCCACAATATTATGGCTTGGTGCAGTTGACGAATTTGGGGGTGTTTGCCCAGTGGTTTCCGGAGTCGGGCATTGTGCGGGTACACCATCTGGATACGGGGGAGGCTGTCCCTAATGTCCAGATCGAAATTTATCAATCCAAGTTAGATCAAAAAACGAAGGGAAATCCCCAAGCTTGTTTTACGGGACAGACCGATGGGGGTGGTAATTTGCTGGTGACGGGACGTGATTGGCGCAGATGTGTGCAGGGTCAAGAATATGCGCCGCAATTACTCGTGATTGCCCGCGAAAATTCGGACTGGGCTTTTACGCGTACCGATGAGTACAGCGGTTCCTACGGTTACGGGATTTATGCCGATTGGGATAATGGGGAAACCCAAGGGCGGGGCACGATTTTTAGCGATCGCCAACTGTATCAACCGGGCGAAAAGGCTTATTTTACAGGGGTTGCCTATTATTTAAAAAATGGGAAATTGCGGCAGGATATTAACCAAAATTACAAGGTAATCTTGAGTAATCCAGAGGGGGAAGAGACCACTTTAGGCAACTTCCAAACGAATCGCTACGGCACGTTTACGGTGGAATGGGATGTGCCGAAAACGCAGGATTTGGGGAGTTATTACCTCCGCGCCGAAGCACCGAATGGGGTGAATATTTACGGGGATTTTCGAGTGGCTGAATTCCGGCCGCCCAATTTCAAAGTGGATCTCAAGCTTGATCAAAAATTTGCAAAGATGGGCGATCGCCTGACGGCTACGACCCAGAGCGATTATTTGTTTGGTGCGCCCGTGAGCAACAGCAAGGTGAATTATTACGTCACCCGCAGTCGCGGTTATTTTCAACCGGAGGGGTGGGACGAATTCCAGTTTGGGCGGCAGTGGCATTGGTCGGAAACGGAGCCGTCCATTAGTAGCGATGTTCTGCAAACGCAAAAAACCTTAAACGATGGGGGACAAAGTTCTCAGCAAATTGAAGTGGCGAAAGATTTGCCCTATCCAGTGACCTATCGCGTGGAAACGGAAGTGACCGATGCGGCGAATCTATCCGTGTCCAATACCCAAACCTTTACCGCGTTGCCCGGCGATCGCCTGATTGGGATCAACCATGATTTTGTTGCCGATGCGGAAAAACCCTTTAAAACCCAAGTGATTGTCACCAGTCCCGACGGGAAAGCGATGGAAGGGCAAACGGTCAAATTAGAATTGCAGAAGGTCAATTACAGCGAAGTTTCCCAAATTATCGAGGGATCTCAAGTTAAACGCCCCCAAGTGGAATACGAGGCGATCGCCAGCCAAACTATTAAATCTGCTGCCAAACCCCAAACCGTTGAACTGACTGCCCCCGACAGTGGTTCCTATCGCCTCCATGCCACCATTAGCGGGCAACCCGATGCCGCCGCCACCGATAGTTTCATTTGGGTCAGCGGTGCGGGCTGGTTTAATTGGGGCGATCGCTTCGACAATAACCGCGTGGAAGTCACCCTCGACAAAGATGAATACAAAATTGGCGACACCGCAACCGCATTAATTCAATCCCCCTACCCCGAAGCAGAACTATATTTTTCTGTGATTCGCCACGGCGTGCTGTACGAAACCCAGCAAACCGTGACCGGAGCCGCCCCCCAAGTGCAATTTACCGTCACGCCGGAGATGTTGCCCAATGCTGCGGTGGAAGCCGTTTTAATTCATAAGGGGGAATCCATTGAAGCTGCCCGCAAAAATGGTGTGGATAAGCTGATGAAAATTGGCTTTGACGATTTCCGCACGAGCCTCGCCGAGAAAAAATTAACCGTCGCCATTCAGCCCCAGCAGAATCAGGTGATGCCCGGTGACGCACAAACCTTAAATCTGCAACTCAAAGACCAAGCGGATCAACCCGTTGCCGGACAGTTAACGGTGATGGTGGTCAATGAAGCGATTTTGCAATTGACGGGCTATCGTCCTCCCGATCTGCTGGCTGAAATTTATCGCGATCAACCGATCACCACCCGCTGGGCAGACAATCGCCCCGATGTGACCATTGCGCCGATGGACTCGACCGAAGCAAAAGGTTGGGGTTATGGCGGTGGCGCATCCTCGGCTTTAGCAAATACCCGCACCCGCACCGATTTTAAGGCGATCGCCTTCTACGATAGTTCCGTTTTAACGGACAGCAACGGTCAAGCGGTCGTCTCCTTCATGCTGCCCGATGACCTGACCACCTGGCGCGTCCTCGTGGTGGCAACGGATGATCAAATGCGTTTTGGTAATGGCGACGAAACCTTTATCGCCACCCAACCCCTGCTCACCAATCCCGTTCTCCCCCAATTTGCGCGGGTGGGCGATCGCCTTGAGGGGGGCGTGATGGTCACCAATACCACGGGTGCCAAAGGTCGCTTAAATATTGAAGCCCAAGTACAGGGGGCGATGGAATTTGTCCAAGGGAATAAACAACGGCAAACGCAAACCGCCGAAATTGGCAATAATACCGAGGTGTACCGTTTCCCGATGGTCGCCAACGAAGCCGGAACCGCCACCTTTAAATTTACAACCCAGAAAAATGGGGTCGCCGATGCCGTGGAAGTGCCCCTCGACGTGAAGCAATTAGCGGTCAAAGAACAGGCGATCGCCACGGGGATTTTGACCGAGGCTGAAGTAAAAATTCCCCTGAACATCGATCGGCAGGTGGTTCCCAACCAAGGCAGTTTAACGGTCACCGTTGCCAGTACCCTAATCCCAGAATTAACCGCCCCGGCCCAAGATACGTTTAACGACGACGATTTCCCATTCCTCGAACCCACTGCCAGTCAACTACTCATTGCCGCGAATTTAGAAATCCTCAAACAGCGTTATGGTCAAGCCTTCGAGAATTTTGATATCCAAACCGAAGCGAGCCAAGCCCTCACCCATCTCAGCCAATTGCAACTCGCCAGTGGTGGCTTTGCCTCCTTCCCCGGAGACGACACCCCCGATCCCTATGTCACCCCCTACGCCGCCGAGGCGATCGCCCTTGCCCAGCAAGCCGGATTATCCGTTGATGAAAATTTGGTGAATAAACTGAAAACCTATCTTGATCAAACCCTTGCCAATCCTGCCCAATTTAGCGAATGCAGCACCACCAATTGTAAAAATACCGTCCGCCTCGAAACCCTCTTAGCCCTCGATCAACTGGGGGATGTGCGCGGCGACTTTGCGGCAACTTTGTATGATGCCCGCGAGGAGTTTGATACCGTCGGCAACATTAAATTAGCCCGCCACCTTTCCCAACTGCTCGATTGGCAAATCCAAGCCCAGGAGTTAGCTGATGAAGTCAACGAGTTAATTTATCAAACCGGACGCACCGCCCAGATTAATTTGCCCCAACGCTGGTTTTGGTATCACTCCAACACCACCGCCCAGTCCCAAGCCCTCCGGCTTTTTGTGGACATTGAGCAAACCCCCACCACCCTCAGCCAAGTCTTACAAGGGTTGCTCGATCAACGGCGCGATGGCACATGGCAAACCAGTTATGACAACGCCCAAGCCCTCACCGCACTGACCGTCTATAGCGAAACCGAAACGACCCCACCGAACTTGAGTAGTATTGTCAAACTTGACCGCCAACAATTGGGTGAATTTAATTTCCAAGGCTACGAAAATCCCAGTGCCACTGTCAATGTGCCGATGCAGGATCTCCCCAAAGGCGATCGCCAACTGATCATTCAACAAGACGGCGACGGCAAACTCCATTACCTGAGTGAATTTAACTACCGTCTCCCGGGCAGCCAACCCGGCAAATTAAATGGATTGCGCATCACCCGCTATATCCGCCCCGCCAACCAAACCGAGGTTGTTCGTAAATATGGGTTGTACGACCTCAAAGAACCCTTTAGCGTCGAAGCCGGACAAGTCTTTGACATTGGCTTAGAAGTAATTACCGATCACCCCGTCGATCATGTGCTGATTAGCGATCCCCTGCCCGCCGGCTTCGAGGCGATTGATACCGCCTTCCAAACCGCCACCACCTATTACCAACCCCAACAGGACGCATGGCAATTGCGTTACCAGAAAATCTATAAAGATAAAGTCGTTGCCTATGGCGATCGCCTGAATGCGGGCGTATACAACCTGCACTATTTAGTCCGCGCCATCACCCCCGGCAGCTTTGACTATCCTGGGGCTGAAGTGTCACTGCAATACAACGCCGAAACCTTTGGCAGAAGTACTTCTTCGACGTTAGAGGTGAATTAGGCAGGGAAAATCCGCAGGCGGCGGTTGGGTTCTTCCCCAAAGCTCGATGATTGCAAACGGTAATGTTCAATCAATTCGTGTTGCATCTTACGGATTTTGGCCGAACGGGGCAGCAGTTCCACGGGTTGACCCTGGGGAATCACGATTTGCTCTACCGCCAGGCGGGCTTCTTCGAGGGCATCGATTTCGTCGTCACTATTGCTTTGGGCAAATAACCGTAAATCCGTCGGTTCTTGGTTTTGGGGATCATCTAAATTCAAAATGCGCCGCAAACCCCGCGTGATTTGGGGGATCGTATTGGACTTCACCGCATGGATCGGCACATGGCAAGTTTGGGCGATTTGACGCAATTTAGAGTGATTTTTTAACTGCGATCGCAACGCTAAAACCGCATCGGCCCCTTCGAGATCTTTGGTGAGTTCGATGGGCAGCCGCAAAATTTCGATCACCTGCTCTAGCTGCGATCGCCCGACGCCGTAGGGATAGACATACACGGGGTAATCTTCACCGTTGGGGCCAGGCACCCGCACTTTCTCCTGCTGTTGCGGATCACGGGCAATCCAAGATTGATCAATGAGGGGATCGAGGGCGTTGCTTCTCGGGGAAACTAATTTTTTTTTCTGGCTACCGAAAGGGAGAGGAGCCATTTTGCCAGAAGCACGCAGTCCCCGTGGACGGCTGGGTTCAGGGGCCATCTTTGTTTGGGGGTTCCAGTTAGGAATCTCAACGGGGTGCTCCATTTCCTCGGTGATCTTCACATTGCCTTGATCATCGACGGTGCGTACTTCCAGTAACGGTTGGTGACCCCGCAAGAGGGTATCAATGGTGATCGACACATCGCTATGAACCACCCACCGTTGTCGTTCTAGCATTTCTACGGCCACATCAAAGGTTGGAGGCGCTTTTCGTTCGAGGACGGTTTTTTGCGATCGCCGTTTGCGAGCCTCCTCATCCCCCAGGGTAACGGCTTGGATGCCGCCGACAAGATCCGAGAGAGTCGGGTTTTTAATCAGGTTTTCGATGCGATTACCGTGGGCTGTCCCGACAAGTTGAACACCCCGTTCGGCAATGGTTCTGGCGGCCTGGGCTTCAAGTTCTGTACCAATTTCATCGATGATAATCACTTCAGGCATATGGTTTTCCACCGCCTCGATCATCACCTTATGTTGCAATTCCGGGGTAGCCACCTGCATCCGGCGGGCGCGACCAATGGCGGAATGGGGAATATCCCCGTCCCCGGCAATTTCGTTGGAGGTATCGATAATCACCACCCGTTTGCCAAAGTCATCGGCGAGAACCCGCGCAATTTCCCGCAGCGCCGTGGTTTTACCGACCCCAGGCCGTCCCAACAGGAGAATCGATTTACCGCTTTCAACGAGTTCCTGGATCATCAAAATCGTGCCAAACACGGCGCGACCGATGCGACAGGTTAAACCAACGATGTCCCCCTGGCGGTTGCGCATGGCACTGATCCGGTGCAGGGTGCGTTCGATACCCGCCCGGTTGTCGCCACTAAACATCCCCACCCGCTCTACGGAATATTGCAAATCTTCGCGGCTAATGGGGCGATCGCCTAGGTCTTCGGTGCTATTTTCAAAGCGAGCTTCGGGGATGCGACCGAGATCCATCACCACTTCAATCAGGGCGTTTTTATTGGGGTGGTCGGCGAGGCGATCGCGGATCGCATCGGGCAAAATTGTCAGCAGTTTTTCGAGATCGTCCGTCACGAGGCGACGGTGGGCCGGAAAAGCGGGGGATTGGGGTGCAGTCATAGACTAAGGCTTGGGTTTAACGAAGATTTTAATGGATTTATCAACTGGGTGGCGTGGGCGATCGCCTGGTCAAACCGTTCGGGATCAGATTCGAGGGGTTGCGGCTGCATTTCAACGGCATTTTCAAGGAACGGTTGGAGTATTTTTCGGGCATAACCGCCAAAGGCAACCCCAGCAATAAAAGGCGATCGCCCTTCATTCAATAGACCAAGATGTCGCAATTTATCGAAGGTGTGATTATTCGTACCACCCGCCAGTTGCACATAACCCGGTAAGCCGCTCTGGAGAACCTTCTGGGCGAACTGGATACTGGCATGGATTGTCCCTTTGCCGATGTCGCCACTCATCGGTCGTCCGTCGGTCTGCCAAAGGAGGAGACAATCTAGGGGCTGAATTTCTATGAGCAATTGTTCGAGATAAGACAACACATCGGGATGATCTTGGCAGCTAATCGCAAGTAATTTGAGGTGATGGTGGACGGGTTTGAGGGTCTGCCAAAGCCGTTGAAAATCAGCAAAATGGCCCACTTGGGTATGGATTTCCACCGCATCGATCGCCATGGTCGTGATCATTTCCGCCGCAATGTGGGGACTAGAAATATAATTTTTCGCTTCGATTAAACCCAAAGGACAGATGGGCAAACAGCGGCCGCAACCATAACAGCGATCGCCAATTACACCCGTGTGATCAATCGCTAGGGCAGGACAAACGGTTTCGCAGGGGCGTGGGCAATCGGCGGGACAACGATTTGGATTAAAAAACGCTTTGCGGAAGTGGGGATCTTCGGCGTCATTAAGGCTAATCATCAACCAGGGTTTGCCCTGCCATTGGGGAAATTTTGCGGGATTTTGACGGGCGATCGCCTCCGCCTGGGTGAGCGCTTCCTGGGCCATGGTCACCACCGCCGGATCGGCGGCCACATCAATGCAATCGGCACCCACTAAGCTATAGACGAGGGTCAAATCACGGATGGCGGGGAGATGCTGAAAACTCGCACCACAGATGAGTTTGAACCAGTGGCCAGCGGTGAGGGATTGGGCAGGAAAAAGAGATTGCTTCACCCCTTTATCGTAACGCTCTAATTTTCCCTTTGGAAAGTCTTGATCAGGAGAGAGAGATGTAAAAAACCGTAAGGGCGATCGCCTTTCTCCCCGACCTCTAACCCACAATAGAAAGAATAACCCCTGATCTTTGTGGATATGTTGCAACACGACGTCATTATTGTCGGTGGTGGTTTGGCTGGCTGCCGCGCTGCCCTTGAGATTAAAAAGAAAAATCCAAACTTTGATGTGGGACTCGTCGCGAAAACCCATCCGATCCGCTCCCATTCCGTGGCGGCCCAAGGGGGGATTGCTGCCAGCTTGAAAAATGTTGATCCAGAAGATAATTGGGAAGCCCACGCCTTCGATACGGTCAAAGGTTCTGATTACCTCGCCGATCAAGATGCCGTCGAAATTCTGACGAAAGAAGCCCCGGATGTGATTATCGAATTGGAACATTTAGGGGTTTTGTTTTCGCGCCTAGAGGATGGTCGCATTGCCCAACGCGCCTTCGGGGGTCATTCCCACAAACGGACTTGCTACGCCGCCGATAAAACAGGTCACGCGATCCTCCATGAACTGGTGAATAACCTACGGCGCAATGGGGTCACAATCTACGACGAATGGTACGTGATGAACCTGATCTTTGAGGAGAATCAGGCGAAGGGCATTGTCATGTATCACATCGAAACTGGACATTTAGAAATTGTCCAAACGAAGGCCGTGATGTTTGCAACGGGGGGCTATGGCCGGGTGTTTAATACGACCTCCAATGATTTTGCTTCCACCGGAGACGGTCTGGCGATGACGGCGGCAGTGGGGTTGCCCTTAGAAGATATGGAATTTGTGCAGTTCCATCCGACCGGACTTTTTCCAGTGGGAGTTCTGATCTCGGAGGCGGTGCGGGGAGAAGGAGCTTATCTGAGAAATAGTGATGGCGATCGCTTTATGGAAAAGTACGCCCCGAAGCAGATGGAATTGGCCCCACGGGATATTACTTCCCGGGCGATTACCCTAGAAATTCGGGCCGGACGGGGCATTCATCCTGATGGTAGTGCGGGCGGCAATTTTGTCCATCTCGATCTCACCCACATGGGTAAGGAAAAAATTATGGAGCGGGTACCCTTTTGTTGGGAAGAAGCCTACCGTCTTGTCGGCGTTGATGCCATTAATGAACCGATGCCTGTGCGTCCCACGGCTCACTATTCCATGGGCGGCATCCCCGTGAATACCGATGGTCGGGTGCGGTGCAACAGTACCGAATTAACCGAGGGCTTTTTTGCGGCGGGGGAATGCGCCTGTGTTTCTGTCCATGGAGCCAACCGTCTCGGCAGCAATTCTCTTTTGGAATGTGTGGTCTATGGCCAGCGGGTCGGTGGCAAGATTGCCGATTATATTGGCGATCGCCTTTTTCCAGAGATTAACGAACAACAATATTTAGACGAAGCGAAAAATCGCATCGGGCAACTTCTCAATCAATCCGGCAATCTGCGCATCCATAATCTCAGGCAGCAGTTTCAAGACGCCATGAGCGACCATTGTGGTGTCTTTAGAACCGAGGCAACCATGGCGGCAGGGCTAGAACAAATTCAACATCTTAAGGATCAATACAATCATCTTTTTCTTGATGACAAAGATATCCATTGGAATACGGAACTGATTGAAGCCCTAGAGTTACAGAGCATTTTAAAAGTCGGAGAAGCCATTCTTACCTCTGCTTACCACCGCAAAGAAAGCCGGGGGGCGCACTCCAGGGAAGATTTCCCCACCAGGGATGATCAAACCTATCTAGCCCATACCCTGAGTTTCTGCAACGACACAGGTGTAACGATTGAGTATATGCCCGTCGTCATTAATCGTTTTGAGCCCAAAGAGCGCAAGTATTGAAGCCCTCAGCCCTTCTCAAAGGTGGTGCTGTGGCATCTTGCCCAAGAATACGGATTGAGGTTCCTTAGAAAAGACTTACCACGTCAAGGGAAGCGTGACCGTTGCAGGGCGTTGACTGGTTGTCTCTAAATCCAAAGCTTGCTCGACCTGTTGATAAATTTGGGCGGCTTCTTCGGGAGAATTCCCAATGCTGGTCAGCCCTAATTTGCCAAATTCTGAAAGAGTGCCCATCAGGTGAAACACGCTCCCTGTTTTCGTACTGCTGTCGAAATGGAGGCCATGGGCGGCGATGATATCCATCAAATCACTGGGCAGGAGGCCTTGGTATTGGGGTTTCTGGAGATTGTCGGAGGCAATGTAGTATTTTTTCTGGTGTTGGGGGGTGAAGAATGACCCTGTAGCGCAGTCATAGAAGCCGTTGGTTAACAGTTGCAATGTCATCAGCGGATGGGTGGTGCCCCCTTTGCGGAGGTTAATTTCAATGGCCTGGAGATCCCAACTGTGGTCGGGGTTTTCGGTGGCGATAAAATCAACGCCATAGCGTTCCATCGCTCCCTTTTCAGCGAGAATCTTGCCGACTTTTAGGCCCAGTTCCTGTAACTGTAGGCGATATTCGCTGGCGGCTGGAAAATGGCATCCTAAGTAAATTTGGCCATCCTGTCCCCCCAGAATTTGGTCGTGGGTCGAGAGGATTTGGACTTCGCCACTGGGCGTAATTAACCCTTGGACACTGGGCGATCGCTTTGGATCTCCTTCGATAAAGGCTTCGGCGATCGCCCCTAGTTCGGGAATGCGCGAGGCAAAATTATCCCAGGTTTCGCCGCTGGCCTGGAAACTGAGCTTGGGCAAAGCCGCCGCAATCTGTTCACAATGTTCCGTAAAACTGGCTCCTGGCGACAGAGCAGGTAACTTTAACACTGCATTCCCTTCCCCCGAAAAGCCCTCGTTTAGTTTGATCACGATTCGTTTGAGGTGGGGTTGTCGCTCCCATAGTTGCGCCGTAACCTGGATCAATTCCGGCACCGTTTTTACCAAAGCACTGCCATCGGGAAACGGAACACCCGCCGTCTGAAAGATCTCGCGACTGCCACTTTTCGAGCCCCAATAGTTCAGGCTGGGGCTAGCGGCAAAGAGGGGAATTTGCAGTTTTTCTGACAGTTCCTGTTCTAGGGGCGTTGAGTTGTAACACACCATATAGGACTGGTTGGGGCGCAGGGCGCGGCGAATTCTTTCCACCAGCCGGGGCCGCTCCAAAATCTTTTGGGTTAAAGGTTTGTAGGAGTTGTCATAGGTGGTCACCAAGAGCAGGCGATCGCGGGCATGGGAAAACGGAATTCCCGATAGGAGCTGGAGATAATAATCAATAATTAAGGGAGCGAGCGGTTGGGCAGTAACGTAAATCAAGCGCGTGTGGGGATTGCGCAGGCGAATCAGTGAGAACAGTAACCGCTCTTCATAATGCAAAAATCCAGGCACCTTCTGGCCGACCCGCTGATCCACACTAAAAGAAGGCACCACTAAAATATCTTGATCGTCCGCCTCAAAATCAGCCGAATCTTGCCAACGCTGGCGCAGTTGCTGTTGTAAGGCCGCAAAGGTCTGGAAAGAAGGATTATGCACCGTTTTTTGCCCAGATCGAACTCATAGGATCGTTTTTGACCACCCTACGTCTGATCTTAAAATTTTCTGTCCAGCTTACAAAAAAGCTAAACAACACTTAAACCAAGCATTGCCCGCAGGGTGAAGTAGAGAAACGCAAAGAGACCCACCAAAAGCCCAATCGTGGCGGTGGCCGTCGCTTTATTTTTAAAAAATAGCGGCTTCAGCCATTCAAATACACTGATAAAAATCCCCAGGATCAAACTGATCATGTAACGGGGGTAGCGGAGGACGTTCTCAAAAAACTCTTGCATAGCACCGGAAGGGGAATTTTATGGGTTTAAATAGGGAAGATTTTATGGCTTCAAATTGTAGCATTCCCCTCTGCGTTCCCAGTTTTCCCCTGCCAAGGTAGGCTTGGTAAGATTAATTCATTTTTTATTTCCTTAGCCCTTACCTTCACCTTCGCCATGGACACCCTGCAACTCGTTCTCAATGGTCTGTCGGTCGGGAGTATCCTGGCCCTTGCTGCCGTGGGACTGACCCTAACCTACGGGATTCTGCGCTTATCCAATTTTGCCCACGGGGATTATATGACCTTGGGAGCCTACATTACCTGGCTAAGTAATTCCCTGGGGTTAAATATTTGGCTGTCGATGGTGGTAGGGGCCTTTGGCACCATTGGTGGGATGCTCGTGGCAGAAAAATTACTCTGGCAGCCGATGCGAGATAAGCGGGCGACACCGACAACCTTGATCATCATCTCCATTGGTTTGGCACTGTTTATCCGTAGTGCAGTGCTGTTTATTTGGGGCAGTGGCAATCAACAATATGATCTTCCGGTGGTACGGGCCATTAACTTGACCGAACTTGTGGGACTCCCGGAAACGGTGCCAGATTTGCGTATTGCCTACTATCGGGTCGTGGTGATGGTGCTGACGGTTTTAGTAATTTTAGGGCTGCATTTTATCCTGCAAAATAGCAAGGTTGGCAAAGCGATGCGGGCAGTAGCTGACAATATTGACCTGGCACGGGTGTCCGGCATTGATGTGGAACGGGTGGTGCTCTGGACTTGGATTATTACAGGGACTTTAACGGCGATCGCCGGCAGTATGTACGGGCTGATCACCACGGTGCGGCCGAATATGGGCTGGTTTTTAATTTTGCCGATGTTTGCCTCGGTGATCTTGGGGGGCATTGGCAATCCCTACGGGGCGATCGCCGGTGCTTTTGTGATTGGCATTGCCCAAGAACTCAGTGTGGCCTGGCTTGGCCCAGACTACAAGCTGGGGGTTGCGCTGTTCATTATGGTGGTCTTGCTGTTGGTGCGGCCCCAGGGTCTTTTTAAGGGCACCATGTAAATGGCGTCTTAAAGTCCATATCGGTGAATACTGTTCTAAAATTGCTTAATTGATATGTTGAGTAAACACGAGCTCCATGGGTAATCGAAAAGCACTGGTAACAGGGATCACCGGACAAGATGGCTCCTATTTGGCGGAGCTACTCCTCGAAAAGGGTTACGAAGTTCATGGCATTATCCGTCGCGCTTCTACCTTTAATACCGACCGCATTGACCATCTCTATGTCGATCCCCATACCCCCGACGCTCGGTTCTTTCTTCATTACGGGGATCTCACCGATGGCACATCCCTAGGAAAATTAATCGAAAAAATCCAGCCCCATGAAGTTTACAATCTGGGTGCCCAATCCCATGTGCGGGTGAGCTTTGATTCGCCGGAATATACCGTGGATACCGTGGCGATGGGGACGCTGCGTATCCTAGAAGCGATTCGGGACTACCAGGAACGGACGGGCAATGAAGTACGCTTCTACCAAGCCGGTTCGTCGGAAATGTTTGGCCTTGTGCAAGAGGTGCCCCAAAAGGAAACGACCCCCTTTTATCCCCGCAGTCCCTACGCCTGCGCCAAGGTCTATGGCTACTGGCAAACGGTGAACTACCGCGAATCCTATGATCTGTTTGCTTGCAATGGCATTTTGTTTAACCATGAAGGGCCACGCCGGGGGGAAACCTTCGTTACTCGGAAAATCACCAGGGCGATCACCCGAATTATCGCCGGACAGCAGGACAAACTGTACCTCGGCAACCTCGATTCCAAGCGGGACTGGGGTTATGCAAAAGACTATGTGCGGGCGATGTGGCTGATGTTGCAGCAGGACAAACCCGACGACTATGTCATTGCCACAGGGGAAACCTATTCAGTCCGCCAATTTTTAGAAACCGCCTTCGCCTACGTTAATCTAAACTGGGAAGATTATGTCGCCTTTGACCGCCGTTATCTCCGTCCTGCCGAGGTGGACTTACTCATTGGCGATCCCACAAAGGCTAAAAAACAACTGAACTGGGAGCCGAGTATTGATTTTCCGACCCTCGTCGGGATTATGGTCGAAGCAGATCTTGCCATTTTGGGTTTACCGCCCCACAATCCAGCGATGGGCAAACTCTACGAGGCAGATCAAGCCTATATCCGCCAAGCAACCGGCAGCCGCGTTGATTAGTGGGTGTGTCCATCCTCTGGTTCGTCTAGGTGCTCCGAAGCGTCACGATAAAGATTAAGAATGTGGTGATCCTTGAGGCGATAAATCACATTCCGCCCTTCCTTGCGATAGCTCACTAAACGTGCCGTGCGCAGGGTTCTTAGTTGGTGGGAGACAGCCGATTCACTCATTTCAACGGCGGCGGCGAGTTCCCCCACCCGCATCTCTCCGGTGGCCAGGGCCGAAAGAATACGCCAGCGATTGGCATCCCCCAAGACACCAAAAAATTCGGCCATCCGTTGGGCCTTGACTTGGTTCAAGATTTTGCCACTGTGGTCTGTCATGGTTCGTTGATCCAAACAATACCTGAATAGTTGTTCATGTGTTAATCTAAAAATGTGAACAATCGTTCAACTATTTAAGACAATACCTTGGAGGTTTAAACCATGGTAACTGTGACCCAAATGAAGTGTGCCTGTGAATCTTGTCTTTGCATCGTGGATCTCAATAGCGCTATCCAAAAGGAAGGTAAGAGCTATTGCAGCCAAGCCTGTGCCGATGGCCATCCCGCAGGGAGTGAAGGCTGTGGCCATGGGGGCTGTACTTGTCACCAATAGAGCCATCAATAGAAAAAAGTTGAGCCAAATTTATAAGCTGAAGCAATACCCATCACCGGAGCTGGGTATTTTTTTTGATAAAGATTGATTTAGTTGAAGTTTAAAGTTGCTCTAGGGCAGCTTGGGCAATTTCTCGGTTGATCAAAGCGTCTTCGTAGTCTGGGTCAATGGCGAGGGCTTGGTCATAGCTGGCGATCGCCTCGGCATAGCGCCCCAGTGCTTCGAGGGAAATACCCTGATTATTCCAGGCTTCGGCGTCGTCGGGATCGAGTGCTAGGAGGGCGGCATAGGTGGCGATCGCTTCTTCATGGCGACCTAGATCGGCCAGAACATAGCCTTTATTAAACCAGGCATCCACATCTGCGGGATCTAACGCTAGTACTTGATCGTAGCTGGCTAATTCTTCTTCATAGCGTTCCAGAAAGCCCAGGGCAATACCCCGGTTATACCAAGCATCCACATCCCCTGGATCCAGTTCCAGGGCGCGGTCATAGCTAGCCAGTTCTTCTTCGTAGCGCTCTAAAGCTCCTAACACAACGCCCCGGTTGTACCACACCAGGTTTTGATCGGGGTCAAGGGCGATCGCCTGATCATAGCTGGCCAATTCCTCTTCGTGCTGCCCCAAGGCCCCTAGGGTAACGCCCCGCCAGATCCAAAGCTCTGCATCGTTCGCATTCAAAATCAAGGCGGCATCGTAGGCGGCGAGGGCCAGTTCATATTGCCCTTGGTCGTAATATTCATTGCCCTGGAATACCAATTCATCCACTGAATCGGCGGTCATGCCAGCACCTTGGGCGAAGAGGCAAGGAGTCGAACCACAGGGGCGCGCTTGGGCGATCGCCGGCGTCAATGTTCCTCCCAAAACCAAGGCTAGACCCATACCACCCAACAGCCTAGAAAAAATACGCACCATGGGAACACTCCACCAAATATTGCCATTCGTCCAATATCTTCCATCATAGTCAGAATTACCGTTGCCGCTGCTTTTCCTAGGGGGAGATATTTACAATCAATAATGGTTCCCCGTAGTTTCGCTGTCTAATCTCTGAATTCCAGTGAGGGGAAGCCGTTCCTTGAGGGCTTGGATCGTTCGTTGGGTCCGGGGTTCACACCAATGGGGCGCAATCTCTGCTAGAGGCACCAACACAAAGGCCCGTTCCTGCATCCGGGGGTGGGGCACCTGCAAATGGGGCAGATAAATCATGTCCTGGCCATACAAAAGCAAATCCAAATCCAACGTCCGCGCCCCCCAACGTTCTCGCCGTTCCCGTCCAAATACTTGCTCGATCGCCAACAGGATTTCGAGGAGAGCTTCGGGACTGAGATTGCGCACCTGACCAGTCACGCAACCATTGATGTAGTCCGGTTGTGGCGGGCCGACCGGGGCTGTGCGGTACCAAGCAGACCGAGCCGTTAGGGCGATCGCCGGATGTTCGCTCAAATGTTGAATGGCATTTTCTAAGATTTCTAAGGAGTTACCCAAGTTACTTCCGAGGGCGATCGCCACATCCACAGCCCGTTCCATTGCAAAAAATTTCCCCGTATTCATGCCCCAAAATCATAGCCCGAACTTCACCTTTTCCCCTGACCCCGAACCAGATACTATGGTGTAGGCAAAAATTCCCCCCTCGCAACACCACACCCAAATAATGGAGGAAACCAAGGTGGCAACCCGCGTCATAATCGTGCGTCACGGACAAAGTAGCTATAACGCCCTCAAAATGATCCAGGGCCGTTGTGATGAATCAGTACTCACCGACAAAGGCTGTGCCGACGCCGCCACCGTAGGCCAAACCCTCCAGGGCATCGACTTTGCTGCGATCTATTGCAGCCCCCTCCAACGGGCCAAGCAAACCGCTGGAATTATCCACCAGCACCTCGACAAGGCCCCCGCTCCCATCACCAGTGAGGGTCTGCTAGAAATTAATTTGCCCCAGTGGGAAAAACTCCTCAAAAGTGACGTCAAAGAACAATATCCAGAAGCCTATCGCCTCTGGCACGAAAATCCCGCTGAATTTGTGATGACCCACGCCGATGGGAGCGAGCACTCTCCGGTTAAAGACCTCTATGACCAAGCCCGACAATTTTGGCAGGAAATCCTCGCCAAACACCAAGGGGAGACTATTTTAATCGTCGCCCACAATGGCATCAACCGCTGTTTATTGATGAGTGCGGCGGGCATCCCCCCCAGTAAATATCAGAGCATTCAACAATCTAACTGCTGCATCAATGTGCTGAATTTTGTCGGCCAGTTGGGAGACATTGTTCAATTTGAATCAATTAACCAAACGGCCCACCTCGGCCTGCCCCTCCCCAGCTACCGTCCGGGCCACAAAGGTCTCCGTTTGCTGCTCGTGCGCCACGGGGAAACCAACTGGAATAAGGAAGGGCGTTTCCAAGGCACCATGGATATTCCATTAAATGAGAATGGCCAAGCCCAAGCCGCCAAAGCCCGTGCATTCCTTAAGGATGTGACCCTGCATTTCGGCATGACTAGCCCCATGAGTCGGCCCAAAGAAACCGCTGAAATCATTCTGCAAGCCCATCCTGGGGTGGTGTTGGGTACCCACCCTAAATTAGAAGAAATTGGCCATGGCCTCTGGGAAGGCAAACTAGAAGCTGACATTGAAGCGGGCTTCCCCGGCATGCTGGCCCAGTGGAAAACCAAGCCAGAAACAGTCCAGATGCCAGAGGGGGAAAATCTCCAACAGGTGTGGGACCGGGCCAACGAAGCCTGGGATGAGATTGTGGCGCAGTATAGCCAAACCCCGAATCAAGTGGGTTTAGTGGTCGCCCATGATGCCATTAACAAGGTGATTCTCTGTCGCTTGATGGGACTACAGCCCCAGGATATTTGGGCGGTGAAACAGGGGAACTGTGCAGTGACGGTCATTGACTATCTCCAGGGGGCAGACAGTGAACCGGTACTCCAGGCGCTAAATATTACGTCGCACCTTGGCTTTGGGGTGATTGATCAGACGGCAGCCGGAGCTTTGTAAGCCTGGGAAAAAATGAGGGGCGATCGCCATCCCCTATAATCAAGTCTGGAAAATTTTTGTAGCAACAATAACGAGCGTGTGTAATGGGTAAAATTGCGTGGGTCTTTCCGGGCCAAGGATCTCAAGCGGTGGGCATGGGTGTTGATCTTGCCGAACATCCCGTCGCCAAAGCAAGATTTGCTGAAGCAGAGGCAATCCTCGGTTGGTCGATTCTAGAAAAATGCCAGGGGGATGAAGCGACCCTCTCCCGCACCCTTTACACCCAACCCTGTCTCTATGTGCTAGAGGCGATTCTCTGCGATCGCTACCGGGAGAAAGCGCCCCAGGTAGACTTTGTGGCGGGCCACAGCCTCGGTGAATATTCCGCTCTTTATGCGGCTGGGGTCTATGATTTCGCCGCCGGTTTGCAATTAGTGCAAAAGCGCGCCCAACTGATGGATCAAGCGTCTGGGGGGAAAATGGCGGCCCTGATGAAGTTTGACCGTACTGAATTAATGGAAAAAATTGCGGCAACCGAGGGCGTGACCCTCGCCAACGACAACAGCGAACAACAAGTTGTCATTTCCGGTACCCCAGAAGCCGTTGATGCGATTATGAATGGTGTCAAAACCAAGCGGGCGATCGCCTTGAATGTTTCTGGTGCGTTCCATTCCCCGTTTATGGCCGAAGCCGCCGCCCAATTTGAAGCGATTCTCGATGCCGTTACCTTTGCCGATGCCCAGGTACCCGTACTGTCTAATGTCGATCCCCAACCGGAAACCCAAGCAGCCGCCCTCAAGGAGCGCCTCAAGGCCCAAATGACCGGTTCTGTCCGTTGGCTCGAAATCATGCAGCAACTGAGCGCCCTAGAAGTTGCAGAGGCCGTAGAAATTGGCCCCGGTAAAGTGTTAACGGGCCTGATTAAACGCACCTGCAAAGACATGACCACGGCAAACATTGATACCCTCGCCAGTATTGGCTAGGCTCAAGGCATACCAAACCATTGCGCCCAAAGGGAACCATGATTTATTTAGATTCGGCGATCGCCACCGAAGCCACCGAAGCCATGGCCTGGGGTTGGGTCAAGGGCATTACCACCAATCCTACCCTCCTGGCCAAAAGTGATGCGCCCCCGGAAGTGACCCTAAAAACCTTGGCGGCCATCACGCCTGGAGAACTCTATTACCAGTTAGTCAGTGAAGACTGTGAGGGGATGCTCCGCGAGGCCCACCGGGCACGGGAAATCATTGGCGATCAGCTCGTGCTTAAAATTCCCGCCACTTTCAACGGCTTTCAGGCTTTGCCCAAACTCGCCCCGGAAATGAGCTGCTCTGTCACCGCCATCTATCAGCCGACCCAAGCGTTAATCGCTGCAGAAGGTGGTGCCAAATATGCGATCGCCTACGTGAACCGCGCCACAAACCTCCAGGGGGATGGTAGTAGCCTTCTCCGCGCCATGAAAGCTCTGTTACAAGGAAGTAAAACCACGATTCTGGCCGCCAGCCTTAAATCCGCCGCCGAAGTCACCCATGCCATAATTGCTGGGGCAGACCACATTACCGTTCCTTTGGCTCTGCTCAAAACCCTGACTACACATTCCTTATCGGAAGAAACCAAAGCCGAATTTAATCGCTTAGGGTTTGGTTTACGCTAAACAGATTTCAGAAAAGGTTGTCTATACTGAGAAAAGACTTTACAAAACTTCATCATAAGCGTTCCCTTGATGACCTTTCTCGACAATCTCAAAAAACCAACCCTCTTCGGCCATGCTGTCACCCCAGAGTTGTTTGCTCTGTTGACGGTGTATTTCGTCCAGGGGATTCTCAATCTCTCCCGGCTTGCGGTGAGCTTTTTCCTCAAAGATGACCTCGGCCTAACCCCGGCAGAAGTGGCAGCCCTTACGGGACTCGCGGCATTTCCCTGGGTCGTCAAGCCCCTTTTTGGCTTTTTGTCGGATGGCTTTCCGATCTTTGGTTATCGACGACGCTCCTATCTCATTTTGGCGGGCTTACTCGGTTGTGGTGCTTGGGCGGCGATGGCCACCATTGTCCAAGCGCCCTGGTTGGCAGCAACGATGATTGTCTTGAGTTCGATTTCCGTGGCAATTAGTGATGTGATTGTCGATTCGGTGGTGGTCGAACGCGCCCGGGCCGAATCTTTAGATAAAGTAGGGTCACTCCAGTCCTTGACCTGGGCCGTGGCGGCGGTGGGGAGTTTAACAACAGCCTACTTGAGCGGTTGGTTACTGGAACAATTTAGTACCCGGGTTGTGTTTGGGATTACGGCCATTTTTCCGCTGTTGGTATCGGCGATCGCCTTGTTAATTATTGAGCAACCCCGTGAAGCCATATCCCTAAAAGCTACCACCGATAACATTGGCAACCAGATGAAAACCCTCTGGGGAGCAGTACGGCAGAAAAAAATTCTGTTGCCCACGGCCTTTGTTTTCCTCTGGCAGGCCACCCCCAGTGCCGATTCTGCCTTTTTCTTTTTTGTCACCAACGAGCTAGACTTTAACCCGGAATTTTTAGGGCGGGTGCGCCTAGTTACTAGCTTTGCGGCCCTGGCGGGGATTGCCATCTACCAAAAATATCTCAAGCAAGTTTCGTTCCGGAAAATGTTGGGGTGGAGTACCGTCATTTCCGCCGTCCTTGGTTTTACCACCCTTATTCTTGTGACCCACGCCAACCGTGCTTTGGGCATTGATGATCGCTGGTTTAGCTTGGGGGATAATTTGATTTTGACCGTTACTGGCGAAATTGCCCTGATGCCCATTTTGGTTTTGTCAGCGCGCCTTTGTCCGCCCGGTGTCGAGGCGACCATGTTTGCCCTGTTGATGTCGAGTTGGAACCTGGCGGGTTTACTCTCCCATGAGTTGGGGGCTCTTCTCACCCAGTGGCTCGGAGTGACAGAAACCAATTTTGACCGACTTTGGCTTTTGGTCACGATCACGAATCTGACGACCCTATTGCCCCTTGTCTTCTTGAAATGGCTCCCGGCAGGGGATCCCCAGGCTGATCTTGAAGAACACCCCACGCCCTCAGTAGAGCTTTACGAACACCACGCGGCAATTTCGGGAACAGAATCGGCCCTTTTCCCGACGGTAGAACCGAATTTGGTGGGTTCCCAGTCGGAAAAACAGTCTTAAAAATGTCATGCCAGCAGTGGTGCAGGTCAAAAATCTGTGAAACAAAAGTGCGCAGACTAAAGACTAGACTTACAATGGTTTGTCAACATGATCTTTTTTGTCTGGGACATCCCCTTACCATGGATTTTAGGCTTTGATGTAAATGCTTAACCTACAGTTTTATCTCCGTCGTGCTCGCCGCTGGATTAAACCAATCCTGCTGGGGGCTGTGACCTTGGCCCTTGTGTTGGGGTTTAATCTCTTACCTCAGCCACAATCAACACCCCTGGCGATCGCCCAGGCCCAAACCCGCGTTAGTATCAACAACAGTTGGCGACAGGCTTCCTTTCCCGTCGAAAATTTTCAAAGTTACACATCTGGGTTTGGCTATCGCACGTCGCCCACCAGTGGCCAACGCCAATTTCACCAAGGCTTAGACATTGCCGCCCCCCTCGGCAGCTACATCCGTAACTGGTGGAGTGGTAAAGTTGTGGGCCTTTCGGATAACACCGCCTGCGGCACAATGATCCAGATTAAATCCGGTGATTGGGAACATATCTACTGTCACCTCAGTGGCTATGTTTCTTCCTCTGGTCAAGGGACTTTCCTCATGGATCGCAACGGTGGCATTCAGCTTTGGCTTGGTCAGGAAGTGAGCGCTGGCACTCGCATTGGTCGTGTTGGGATGACCGGACGCACCACTGGCCCCCACCTCCACTGGGGCTTGAAATATTCCGGGAACTATGTCGATCCGGCCCTTGTGCTCCAGGCAATGTACAACCAGCCCACGGCTTCCCTGGATGATTTGGTACAGCCCACATAGCCAGTTTTTTGGCTTATTCAAAGGGGGCGATCGCCCTTTGGGATAAATCCCCCTGTGCCGCCACTGAGGCTAATAGTTGCAGGGGGGTTAATTTTTTGAGCAAACTCAACTGCATCTGATTACGCACCAAAAGAGCCCCCGCAAACCCCAGGGAATTCACTGGAATTTTTTCATACTGATCCTGGGCCCGTTGCACCAGCAACATCCAACGGCGGGTAACGAGAAGATTATAGGCTTGGGTTTGCCAGCCGGGGTTGAGCGGCCCGTCAATGAAGCGGAGAAAACGCAGCAGGGCGAGGTAACAATCGAACAAAATCTTGCCGTCGTAATCCTGGGGTAGAGGGATAATCCCGTGCATGAAGGGAAAAAGAGGAATTTGCTGGGGCTGCATCCGATCATTGAGCTGGGATAACACTTGGTCGATGGGCACTGAAAAGGTTTCCCCATTGCTTTGGAAAGGGATCAATTGCAAATGTTTGTGGGGTTGACTCGCCCCGGCGATCGCCCCGGCATTATAGAAGGCCAAGCCATCAAGACGTTGGAGACAATGGGCCAGGGCAGTAAAATCAGCTTCCATTAACCAGGTTTCCTGGGGCTGAAACTCCCGGGTGATGATCAAAATGTGGTGATCGACGACGTTAAATTTATTCAGCAGACAGACATGGTGGGGCGTCAGATCACAAACGAATAAATCCTGTTCGTAGGGCAAAAAAGGATTCACCTTCGCTTTTTCTTGCTTCGCTTGATAATTTTCCTTGCGGTCGAGTTGCTCTAAAATGCGCACCACAAAGGGAATCCCATGGTCAACAATCACTTCCTGGGCCGTGGTCAAAGAATGCAGCGCCCCTGCCTGTTTGGCGTGGCGCGTGGTGTGTTGAATTTTGGTCAGCAATTCATTCATAGGGTGCTGGGGCGATCGCCACACGACTCAACATCCCAAAGTTTAACGGATCAGTTGTTCCGCTTCACCCTTGGGGTGGGGTTGACCGAGGCTGAATTCCGTCTCTGGATCAAAAAAGTGGAGTTGCTCTAAATCAAAGGCCAACCAGACTTTTTCCTGGGGGGCAACCTTAGCCTTGGGGGGAATGCGCACCTTGAGATTTTGTAGCGGCAAGTCAACGGGGTGAGCCGAGAGGAAGGTTTCATTGCCCAGGGCTTCGACAAGATTGATCGCCACTTCAAGATTTTCGGGGGCGGCGGTACTGAGGCTGAGGTGTTCGGGCCGGATGCCCAGGAGGAGCGATCGCCCCTGGTAGGGCTGGAGTAAGGGTCGCCAACCTTCTGGGACGGGAAAGCGGAATTGGGGATGTTCAACGACGCAAGCGACGGTCAACTGCACCGACAGAAAGTTCATCGGTGGCGAGCCAATAAATTCCGCCACAAAGCGATTTACCGGGCGATTATAAACTTCAAGGGGCGGGGCCACCTGGAGAATTTCCCCTTGGTGCATCACTGCAATGCGATCGCCCATGGTCATTGCTTCGGTTTGGTCGTGGGTCACGTAAATTGTTGTAATCCCCAGTTGACGCTGGAGTTGAACGATCTGGGCGCGGGTTTCACTGCGCAGGGCCGCATCCAAATTAGAAAGGGGTTCGTCCATCAGAAAAACCTGGGGATTGCGGGCGATCGCCCGCCCCAGAGCAACCCGTTGTTTTTGGCCACCGGACAATTGTTTCGGGAGTCGTGTGAGGAGATGGTCAATCTGCAACAGTTGGGCGACCTGCTGCACCTTTTGGCGGATCTGTAATTCGGCAGTCGGTTGATAACGCAGGGATTTTGGGAGTGGTCTGGTGACGCCCCGCCAGGTATTTTGCAGCCAATGACTTTTCGTTTCTGCCGTGGGCATCCGCCGCAACCCAAAGGCAATGTTGTCATAGACATTGAGGTGGGGATACAGGGCGTAATTTTGGAACACCATGGCAATGTCTCGCTGTTTAGACGGAAGATCATTCACCGGGCGATCGCCAATGGCAATTTGTCCCGTTGTCACCGTTTCGAGGCCCGCAATGAGTCGCAATAACGTACTCTTACCACACCCAGAAGCTCCCACCAGCACCATAAATTCCCCCGCCTGGATCTGGAGGTTAATCCCCCGCAAGACGGCGGTCATTTTTCCGGTGGAGCGATCCGCAAAAGATTTGTGAATATCGTTGAGTACAACCTGGGCCACGGCAATGTTTTCCCATCAACAGAGAAGCAGTGATGCTTATGGTATCGCACCCTTGTCCCTAGGGTTCCATCTCCGGTTGAAATGCCCTGCGGTCGAGTTCTGTAAAAAAAGCCTGGACGGTTGGCGTATCAAAAACAGTTTGAGTGGCCTGGATCAATTTTTCACCCCAGAGGTTTTCCACGAGGAAATCAATTTCGCCGTAACGACCATCGAGATCTAGGGCGGTACGGGTCAGTTCTAAGCCCTTCGCGCGATCACCCTTGGTGTAGGTAGCCACGGCAACGGCGAGTTGGGGTTCTGCGGCGGTGGGGTCGAGGGCGATCGCCTTTTGCCAACTGTCAATGGCAGCATCAACCTTGCCTTGTTCGTACTGGATTAAGCCAATATTATTAATCCCCGGCCAAAAGGTGGCATCGAGGGCAACGGCTTGGTTGTAGGTGGCGATCGCCGCATCATATTGCTTGAGTTTGTACTGGGTATTGCCGAGATCAAAGAGGGTTTCGATGGAATTGTCCCCAAGCTGGGTAGCCGTTTTCAGCGACCGTAGTGCCCCTTCGTAATCTCCCTGTTGGAAATAGGCCGACCCCAAAATACTATGGACACCACTTTCACGGGGGTTGAGTCGTTTTGCTGTGGTGAGGGCCTGAATCCCGGCATCAAGTTCCCGCTCTTGCACGAGGAGAGTGCCCAAAATGTACCAAGCTTCAAAACGTTCTGGCACCAGTTGGGTCGCGAGTTTGGCCCGGGGAATCGCCCATTCATATTGTTGGAAGCGAGAAAGTTGAATTGCATCTTCGATGAGCATCAGCCCCTGTTGTTCCATTTGGGCCTGGTCAAAATCCCGCCTCAGGGGCAGTACCGCCTGCGATCGCACAGGACTATTTCCCATCCACAACACACTAACACAGGCTCCAAGGGCAACTAACCAACGATGTTTAGGCACGGTTCAACTCTTCACGAAACAACGATTCTTAAAACCAAGTCTAGCGACTTTCCCCCGCAATTGACGTAAAACCATTGTAAAAAGATTCCCCACGGGGGACTATTTCAATTTTGAGGGATTACAGTAGACTACGGATTAGTCCTGTTCACGCAACCCCCCGCAAAAATTCCTATGATTGGTGCCCTTGTCACCCCCAAAAAAGTTGTTTTGTCCTTGGCTGCCTTAGCTGGTGGGGTGCTACTCATTGGTCTGCCGGTGGCGAGAATGTTTGGCGATCGCCAAGCAGGGGTGAATGAAGAACAACTGGCAGCCCTGACCGTTCCCGTTGAAGTGGAAAATTTAGCGGTGCGCATCGAGGCCAACGGCATTGTCGAACCGATCCAGAGCGTCAACATTAGTCCCAAAACCCCCGGTCGCCTCGCCCAACTGCTCGTGGAACAGGGAGATGTTGTCACCGAAGGCCAAGAACTGGCAATTATGGACAATAGTGAACTGTATGCCGAGGGGATTCGTGCTGAATCTCTGACGAAACAACGCATTGCCGAACTTCGGGCCACAGAAACCCGTATCCAGGGAGAAATTGAAGAAGCCCGCGCCCGCTACATTCGCACCCAAGCCCAACTGCAACAGGCGGAGCAGCGTATTCCCAAAGAAATTGATCAAGCCAATGCGCAACTGGCGGCAGCCCAAGCCAATCTCCAGCGCACCCAGGACAAGGTTGAACGCTTTGAAACACTCCTCGACAGTGGGGCGATCGCCCAGGAAACCTATGACGATGTCCGCAACGAATTTGACAATGCTAGCGCCCGCTTTTTTGAAGCCCAGCAACGGTTAGCCCAGGTCAGAAATACCGCCAATCCCGAACTTGAAGCCCTTACCGCTGCCACCGTCGAAGCCAGAGCGAGCCTAGATCGCCTCGAACGCAACGCTGAACCCCAGTTAACTCAACTGACAGCGGCCCTCGAACAGGCCCAGGCCCAGCGACAAATTGCGGCGGTACAGTTCCAAGACAGCATTATTCGGGCGCCCTTTGATGGGGTGATCACCCAAAAATTCGCCACCGAAGGGGCATTTGTAACGCCAACGACTGCCGCTTCGAGTACGGCCTCGGCCACCTCTTCGTCTATTTTGGCCCTAGCGCGGGGTTTGGAGGTGGTCGCCAGGGTGCCAGAAGTGGATATTCAGCAAATTGAACCGGGTCAGGATGTGGAAATTGTTGCCGATGCGGATCCCGCCCAGGTGTTTCGGGGACGGGTGTTGTTGGTGGCCCCGGAAGCGATTGTCGAAAATAATGTGACTTCCTTTGAGGTGCGCATTGCCCTGTTATCGGGTCGGGAATTTCTCCGCTCGAAGATGAATACTGACGTTACTTTCGTCGGCCAAAATTTAACTAATGTGATGACAGTGCCCACGGTGGCGATCGCCACAGAAAATGGCGAAACCGGGGTGCTCATTCCTGATGCGAATAACACCCCCCAATTTAAGCCTGTGATCATCGGCGCGACCGTCGGCGATCGCACCCAGATTGTCCGGGGCGTCACCCCAGAAGACCGGGTCTTTATTGACCTCCCAGAAAACCTAGAGCGGCCTGAATAATTTTAGATTTACTGGGGCAGAGAATCCGATAAATCCACCCCGCACTGGCGACAATATTCTGTGTATTTATAGGTTTTTGCCGCACAGTTTGGGCAACTAATCCATTGTTCAAATCCACAAAAAGGACAAAATTGATCGTCTTTACGGAGCCGACTACTACATTGAATGCAGCGCTGTTTTTGAATGCGACTTTTCGCCTGGACTTTGGGATTAAAAACAAACCGCTGGAGAAATTTAATCAAGCCAAAGCCCAACAGCGGGATAATCAAGATCAGCAGATAGCTAGAAATAAAAACTAAGCCACCAAAAATTGCGATCAAGACATCAAAAATCGCCCGCACTAGATTCCCAAACTGGATAAATTGGAGAATTTTAATGAGCAGGGGGATCAGAAAAATAAGTAATAAATGCCAACTTAAAAGCGCCTGGGTTCCCCGGTGCCGCTCTACGGCCTGACGATGCCAAAAATAGCTGATCAAAATCAGCGGTAAGAGGAAAAGGGTCTGCAAAAAGAATTGCCGATTGGGGTGCCAAAATTCAGCCCGTTCAAAATCCTGTTTTAAAGTGGCAAAAAATTGGCGATCGCCAATGGCCGTTAAATAAGCCTGTACCTCTGATTGATTAAGAAGCTCGGCTTTTTTACGATCTAGGGTCTCGGTCAGGGTCGCTTTTTGGGCTTCGGCGGCCTCAATGTCGGCCTTCGTTTGGGCTGCCGTTGTTTCGTTGATCGATTGATTCGGATCTTGGCCCGCAATTTCTTCTAAAAGCGTCGAATCATATTGCTCTTTGTAGGTGGCAATGCGTTGGTTGACTTCATTAATTTGGGTTTGTAAATTCTGAATCTCTTTGGATAAAGCCAGGGTTTCCGGATTTTTTACCGTTGGTGTGAGGGCCAAAAGGCGATCGCACTGGCTAGAAACTTCCCCCAAGCGCCCTTCTGTTTCAACGAGCTGAATGTCTTGGGAAGGATAATCCCCCAACATTTCCATTACCCAGGTAAAGTCTTTATCGGAGTTATTGTTATTTTGATAGGTCTGATAAACGCGGTAGCAAGGATACCGTTCCTGGGGCGAAAGGGGCCAGTTACCAACACTATCAAGACCCTGAAACACATTGATCAACACAAAAATGTCGATCAAAATCAGGATTACAATACTCACTTTATTGAGTGGTTCCTGACGGACATGGGTCGATTTATGGACAAGATTCCACCAAAGACGCTTCAGCCAACGCACCATAAAATAAGTCCCCCGTCGTTTTCTCTACTCTAGGAAAAGAAGCCCCAACGGGGGAACCTTGGTCATAAATCTTTGCTGCTGTAGCGCCTTCTGGAGGCCATGATGCAATTACTTCAAATCGTCTAATTTAATGCGGGGATCAGCAAACTTTAACATCAAATCTGCCAGGAGATTCCCCACAATGAGCATGGTTGCACTCATCATCAGGGCCGCCATGACTAAATACAAATCCTGGGATTGCACCGCTTGTAACGTCAAAGTTCCCAGGCCCGGCCAGTTAAAGAAAAATTCAGAAATAAATGAGCCACTCAACAGACTGGCAAATTCAAAGCCCAGCAGGGTAATGAGGGGATTGATCGCATTGCGGAGGGCATGGACATAGATCACGCGATTTTCGGGTAAGCCCTTGGCCCGCGCCGTTTGGATATAATCTTGCCGCAACACATCTAGGAGTTGACCACGGGTCAGCCGTTGCAACCCCGCAAAGCCCGTTAAGCTCAAGGCAATAGTGGGTAGGATCATGTGCCAGCCGATGTCGAGAATTTTGCCGTACCAGGGGAGATCCACGAAATTAATACTGGTCATGCCCCCCACCGGGAGTAACGGGGAAACCTGTTGGGCCACCATCAGCAAGGCGAGGGCCGTAATAAAGCTGGGCAAACCCTGGCCGAGGTAACTAATCACCCGCAAAAATTTATCGAGGACGGTATTTTGCTTCACCGCACTGAGAATCCCTAAAGGAATGGCGATCGCCCAGGTACCGATAATTGACGTGAGCGCCAGGAGTAGGGTGGCGGGCATCCGTTCTAGGAGCAGCTCATGGACAGGCCGGAAGGATTCAAAACTAATGCCAAAATCAAAGTAGCGCACCACCCGCCATAGCCAGCGGCCATATTGGGTCAGAATCGGTTGATCGAGGCCGAAACGACTTTGGAGATCTAAGAGCGTCTCCTCGGTCATTTTTGGGTTCTGCCGGAGGGCATCAAGGTAATCCCCTGGAGCCAATTGGATAATCACAAAGCTCAGGATCGAAGCCAAAAATAGGGTAAAAATCGCCTGGAGTAGGCGCTTTAAGATATAAAAAATCGTTTCTCGATCAAAGATCGTCAGGGGATTACGAATGCTCATTGGGGGGTTAAATCGGGTGTTCCAAATCCTGCCTAGTATTGTATGAGGGAAAGCACGGGGGCGTCTGGCAGGCGATCGCGGCCCTTAAGATCTAGGAGTTCGACGATAAACACAAAACCAATGATGTCACAGCCAATTTTTGTAAGCAGTTCTGCGGTGGCTTTGGCGGTACCCCCGGTGGCGATCAGGTCATCGACGATGACAATTTTGTCCCCAGACCCCACGGCATCCTGGTGAATTTCGAGGGTGTCGGTGCCGTATTCGAGTTCGTATTCGACGGTGTGGACGGCGGCGGGGAGTTTGCCGGGTTTACGCACGGGGACAAAACCAGCATTGAGGTTATAGGCGAGGGTCGGCCCAAAGATAAACCCCCTAGACTCCATCCCCACCACATGATCGGGTTTGAGGTTGGCTTCAAGGCAGAGTTGCACTAGGGCATCCATGGTGTAGCGCATACCTTCGGGGTGGTTGAGGAGGGTGGTAATGTCGCGGAAGAGAATGCCGGGCTTGGGGAAATCAGGGATGTCACGAATCAGGGATTTTAGATCCATAGTTTTTAGAGCGGTTTAAGGGGAATAAAAGGCGATCGCCCCTCATCTTAGCGAGTTCTGGCGCGTAAACATCACTGGCGGCCAGCTTATTTTCATGATTTTCAAAAGACTTCCGTGTGACTAGCCAAGAGCCAACATAGCCCGATCAGAAAGCCGAAAAAGGAAAAAAATAAAAAGAGAGCGGCGATCGCCCCATGATTGGGTTGGTGAAATTTGCCATAGAGCTTCTGTTTGACGGGTCGGTTTTGGCGCAAATGCTGTTTAACAATTGCTGGAATATCGGCTTGTTGTACATGGGCATACCACACCTCATCGGGCAGCACGCGCACCAGGGGGCCATTGCCACATTCCCCAAAACAACCAGCCTGTCGCACTTCAACATCCGCCGGAGTTTGGGCTTGGAAGGCGGCCAAAATCGCCGTTGAACCCTGTTTTGGACAAGTATGGTGACAACAAACAAGGATTGTTTTTTTCAATATTCACACCTTTGTTTTAATCAATCGTCAGACAAATTATCTTGTGAAATTTGTCCAGGATCAGGATGATTACGGATAGCAGTTATTGGACCGTTTAAAGAAGATTGTAAATCTAACAAAACAATCTGTTTAAGTATTTTCTTTTGTTGATCTTCAAGATTTTGATAATACGCTAGAGATTGTTGCAATTTTTCGGATAAGAGTGAAAGTTTAAGAGTTTTTTCAATTGCTTTTTGCGTAGAATTAAGTGATTCAAGTACTTTTTGATCAGAATTGAATAACCCAAGTGCCTCCAATACTTCTTGGGTAGGCTGAAGTCCTTTAATATTTTTTTGTGAAAGCTGAAAAGACTCAAGTATTTTATTCACACTTTTATTTGCCCGCTCTATATCAGCAAATGACCTTGACCCCAACCAATTATTAGGCTTCAAAAAATCTAAGCCCGGTAAATTATAATCAGCTTCTCTGTCTGAATACAGCAACGCAGATTTTTTTTCTTGTAGTTGTGAATTTTCAATATTTTCAATTTCGCTAATTGAAGAATCATTAATGTTTATACTTAATTTTTCTTTGGCCAATTCCAGAAAGCGTTGAGTCCGGTACATCCAGAAGAGCTGTCCAACTTCTTCATGAAATTCTTTTCGTAACTCGGTATGTGGGCCAACAATTTTTTCATTATTTCTTATCCACCAATCTTCTTTACTATCTCCTGTTATAAAAATCACAGAACATCGTTTTTCTTTTGCAAAATCCAAGATTTATTTCCAGAGAATTAAGTCACCATATTTTCTATCATCTTCCTTATTTTTATCTTTAAAGCCAGGAGGTTGTTCTCTTTCATATCGAGTCTCTCCTTCTTTATACAAATTCTCTAATATTTTCTGTTCGTAATTGAGCCCTACTTTTTCTTCAAACAGCTCAAGGAGAATAGGTAAAACAGAATCTTCATTTAAAGAATAAATCCGATGGCTTTCTTGGGTTTCAGCTATTCTTGAGCATATAGCATCACTTACTTGATTGACTTGTTTGTCATACTCATCAAGGCTTAGATCGAAGAATTCCTCTATTTCGGCATTGATAATCCTACCTGACTGCTTGAGTTTCTCTTGGAGGTCTTTTAACTTAAGCTGAGAACACTTCCAAGTTTCAATGGCTTCAAGTGCTGCATTAAATGAGTTTTTTCCTTCATTAAATATTTTCTCCCGACGATCTAAAAATTCATCAGCCACCTGATATGGTAACCAGATTCTATCTTTTAATTCTTGTAAGATTTTTATCAGATCATCGGTTGTTGAGGAAGATCCTCTGTACAGATCTAAAAGAAAGTTTGTATCAAAAATAAATATAGCCTCTCTCCAAAGATTATCATAATTTTCCTTTGACAGAGGCAACTTCCATTGGAATAATTCTTTCATAATTTTCAACGTATAGACTGTACTAAAAAGCCCCAATTTATATTGAAAACTGGAGCTAGAGAACTATATTAAATTGTAGAGTAAGAATTTCTAATCGGCGATCGCCACTCCAAGTATTTCACTTTCTACTTGGGCAACGACCTGTTCTGTGGGATGATTTGCCGCCTGCAACATTGGTGTACTGGTGACGGATTGATCCGCAATCACAAACAACGGATTCGAGAGAATTCCCGCCAAAGACGTGATAATCACCGACAGTACCAGACCCACTTGTAAAGGTTTCATCCCTACAGCCGTCCAGGTGACCGCTGGATAATTGCGCACAGAATCAGACATTTCCTGGGGTTCCTTGACCACCATCATCTTGATCACGCGGATGTAGTAGTAGATCGAAATCACACTGGTGATCAAACCCAACAGCACTAAGCCATAGAGGCCCGCTTGCCAACCTGCCCAGAATAGGTAAATTTTCCCGAAGAACCCAGCCAAGGGCGGAATGCCCCCAAGCGAGAGTAGGCAAACACTGAGGCCGAGGGTCAGTAACGGATCCTTTTGGTAAAGTCCTGCATACTCCGCGATTTGGTCTGTGCCCGTCCGGAGAGAGAAAAGAATCACACAGGTAAACGCACCCAGGTTCATGAACAAATACACCAGCAGATAGAAAATTACGCTGGAATAGCCCGCATCAGTCCCCGCAACGAGGCCAATCATCACAAAACCCGCCTGGGCAATGGAAGAATAGGCCAACATCCGCTTCATGCTGGTTTGCGCCAGGGCCACCACGTTCCCCAAGACCATACTGAGGATTGCCAAAGCTGTGAAAATGAAGTGCCATTCTTCGCTCACGGGGTTAAAAACCGTTACCAATAAACGAATCGCCAGGGCGAAACCAGCGGCCTTAGACCCCACCGAGAGAAACGCAACAACGGGGGTCGGAGAACCTTCGTAAACGTCAGGGGTCCATTGGTGGAAGGGCACCGCTGAAATCTTGAAGGCGATCCCGGCGATCGCAAAGACCAGGGCGATCGCCAACGCAAGAGACTGGCCCCCCTGGGGATCCGTAAATCCAAGGGCAATCTCACTGAGAATTGTCTTGCCACCCGATAGGCCGTAGAGCAAAGACACACCGTAGAGGAAAATCGCCGAACTCGCGGCCCCAATTAACAAATACTTGAGGGCGGCCTCATTGGAACGGGGGTCTCGCTTCATGTAGCCCGTCAGTAGATAAGACGAGATACTAAGCATTTCGAGGGAGACAAAAATCATCACCAACTCATTCGCCCCAGAGAGGAACATCCCCCCCAGGGTGGCCGTGAGCAAGATGCAGATAAATTCAGAGAGGGCGGTGCCGGAACGTTCCACATAGCGCACCGACATCATGATCGTGAAGGCCGTAGACAGGACAATGATGCCCCGGAATAAAATACTGAGGTTATCGCTGTTAAATGCCCCCAAAAAGGCAACGGGATGGGGATTATCCCAACCGAGGTACAAGGCGAATACTGACCCCAACAGTCCGGCGATCGCCGCGTAGGGAATCCAACCCGAACGAGCGCGTCCGACAATTAAATCCCCCACCAAAACAACGATGAGGGTCAAAATAACGATACTTTCCGGCAGAATTGCCCCAGTGTACAACTGGCTTGCCACAGTGCTTGAAAAATCCATCTTTGCTCTTCGGCTTAGTGAACCAACTTCCAGTGAACTACCCCACCACAGACGGGCAGAGCTTCCTGATTCGACAGCAATGGCCTCTAGATCTCAGTCGTTCTTTTGGTCTTACATTGCCTCCACAGGCAGGCGTCCGGGTTCCCCAGACCCAATACTTTTTCTTGCGACACGACCCGCTGGGCTTAAGTTTGCGCTGCGGGATGCAGTGGTCAAGATGTATCAACCCATGGTACGCCCCAAAGGACGGGGATTTCAACCCGTTGCCGTGCAACAAAACCTTAAAAACAGGGTAAACGCCTGAATTCTCAGTTCTATGCCGGAGACTTAGAAAAATTTAATCCTTGACGAAACAGGGGCTTATGGGCCATTGATTAGATATGTAAGGTATATCAGAAGCCTAAACACCTAAACCCTCACTTTTTTTGACAGCCCATGTCTACCCTTGTCATCGTTGAATCCCCGACCAAAGCCCGTACCATTCGGAACTATCTACCGAAGGGATATCATGTGACGGCATCCATGGGCCATATCCGCGATTTACCCTCCTCTGCCGAGGAAATCCCCAAGGAACAAAAAGGGCAGCCCTGGTCTCAGCTTGGGGTCAATGTGGAAAACAACTTCGCGCCCCTCTACATCGTGCCGAAGAAAAAGAAGAAAGTTGTCACCGAACTCAAGCAAGCCCTCAAAGAAGCCGATGAATTGATTCTGGCGACGGACGAAGACCGCGAAGGGGAAAGTATTAGCTGGCATTTGCTCGAAGTGCTCAAGCCCAAGGTGCCGATTAAACGGATGGTCTTCCATGAGATTACCCAAGAAGCCATCCAAAAAGCTTTAACTAATTGCCGGGAAATTGACGAAAACCTCGTCCATGCCCAGGAAACCCGCCGGATTTTAGACCGTTTAGTGGGCTACACCCTCTCGCCCTTACTCTGGCGCAAAATTGCTAAAGGTCTCTCGGCGGGACGAGTACAATCGGTGTCTGTACGCTTGTTGGTGCAACGGGAACGGGAACGGCAGGCCTTCCAATCAGCAAATTACTGGGATCTCAAGGCAGAACTGCTCCAGAAGAAATCAAAATTTGAGGCCAAGCTGATCACCCTCGGCGGCAAGAAATTAGCGTCTGGGAGTGACTTTGATGCGGCCACGGGGAAACTCAGCAAGGGTAAAAAAGTTGTCGTTCTCTCCCAAGCAGAGGCGATCGCCCTCAAGGAGCGTTTACAAGATCAACCTTGGACGGTCAGCAAAACCGAAGAAAAACCCAGTACCCGCCGCCCGTCGCCCCCCTTTACCACCTCCACTCTGCAACAGGAAGCCAACCGCAAACTCGGTATTTCGGCGCGGGATACCATGCGTACCGCCCAGAAGCTCTACGAAGAGGGCTACATTACCTACATGCGGACGGACTCGGTGCATCTTTCCGAGCAGGCGATCGCCGCAGCCCGTAGTTGCGTTGCAGAAAAATACGGCACAGAATATCTCAGCCCCAAGGTGCGCCAATACAAAACGAAAAGTAAAGGAGCCCAGGAAGCCCACGAAGCGATCCGGCCTGCGGGTAACAGCTTTCGTACGCCCCAGGAAACCGGCCTCAGTGGTCGAGAGTTAGCCCTCTATGACCTCATTTGGAAACGCACCGTCGCCTGTCAGATGGCCGATGCTCGTCTCACTCAACTGTCGGTCATTCTCAAGGTCGATGATGCCGAGTTCCGCTCTGCTGGTAAACGCATTGATTTTCCGGGTTTTTTCCGGGCCTATGTGGAAGGCTCTGATGATCCCGATGCTGCCCTCGAAAACCAAGAAGTGGTGCTCCCCGATCTCAAGGAAGGAGACCAACCCACCTGCAAAAAATTAGAAGAAGTCGATCACAATACTCAACCCCCGGCCCGTTATACCGAGGCCAGTTTGGTCAAAGCCCTCGAAAGTAAAGGCATTGGTCGCCCCAGCACCTACGCCACAATCATCGGCACTATCGTTGATCGCGGTTATGTGCAAATTCGCGATAAAGCCTTAACTCCCACCTTTACGGCCTTTGCGGTGACGGCCCTCCTGGAGGAACATTTCCCCAATCTGGTGGATACAGATTTCACCTCCCAAATGGAACAGACCCTCGATGAGATTGCCACCGGCAAAGCCCAATGGTTACCCTATCTAAAAAATTTCTACCTCGGAGATGATGGCCTGGGTACCCAAGTAAAAGTGCGCGAGGAAAATATTGATCCGGCCACTGCGAAGGCGATCGCCATCGAAAACCTCCCCGTGAAAGTCAAAATTGGTCGCTTTGGCCCCTACATTGAAGCTGCTAACGGCGAAGAAACGATCACTGCATCCCTACCAGCGGACTTAACCCCCGCCGATCTCGATCCGGAGCAGGTTGAAACAATCCTCAAACAAAAAACCGAAGGCCCCGAACAATTGGGGACGCACCCTCAAACAGGCGATCCTATCTATTTACTTGTGGGTAGCTATGGCCCCTACGTTCAACTGGGCGAAGTCACCGAAGAGAAGAAAAAGCCCAAGCGTGCTTCCCTTCCCAAAACCGTTAAGCCTGAAGAGCTCACCCTACAGATGGCGGTGGATCTGTTAGCATTACCGCGCCTATTGGGAGAACACCCCGAAACCAACAAACCCGTCAAAGTGGGTCTCGGTCGCTTTGGCCCCTATGTTGTCCACGACCAAGGGAAAGAAGGTAAAGATTATCGGTCTCTCAAAAAAGAAGACAATCTCTTTACGATCGATTTTGAACGGGCCATGGAACTATTAGCGCAACCAAAGCGTTCCCGTGGCCGGGGCAAAACAAAGACGCCCCTGAAGGAACTGGGGAAACATCCCGCTGATAACGAACCAGTCAATGTTTATGAAGGCCCCTATGGTATCTACGTGAATCACCTAAAAGTGAATGCAGGTTTGCCAGAAGGAGAAACCGTAGAAACAATTACCCTCGAAAAGGCCCTCGAACTAATCGCCGAAAAAGCGGGTAGCAAAGCAACGAAGAAGCGTTCGACGACAAAAAAGAAAACGACGACGAAAAAAACAACAGCAAAAAAAACCACCAGCCGTAAAACAAAAACTTCTTCATGAGCCACAGCAAGCGTCGGTGGGAAGATTGGAGCCAAACCCTTGGCGATCGCCAAATTATCTTAGGTTTAAGCCTAGCGGCCCTTTTTTTGTTTTGCCTGAATCTGGGAAATATGCCCCTCCGGGATTGGGATGAAGGCACCAGGGCACTGGTGGCGCGGGAAATTTTCCGTACTGGCAACTGGTTGCATCCCACCCAATTCGGCGATCCTTACCTGCTGAAACCCCCCTTAATGGATTGGCTCGTGGCCAGTAGCTATACCCTCGGTGGCGTGAATGAATGGACAAGTCGCTTACCGGGGGCTCTCGGCAGTGCCCTGGGAGTGCCTCTCCTCTACTGCCTCGGACGGCAATTATTCCAGGGGCGATCACCTACCCTGTGGAGTGCCTTGGTCTATCTCACCCTCTTGCCAGTGGTGCGCCATGGTCGTCTGCTGATGCTTGATGGTCTGGTTTTAACGGCCCTCATCTTCAGTCTCTGGTGTTTACTCAAGGTGCAAAAATCTCCCATCTGGGGACTGGGCTTCGGTCTGGGCTTGGGCATCATTACCTTTGTCAAGGGGTTATTAATGCTTCCCCTGGGGGCGATCGCCCTGTTGTTTGTGATTTGGGATCGTCGCTGGTTTGTTTTTAAAAATTCCTATATTTGGCTGGGGTTGGGTCTCGGCGCTTGCCCGGTGCTTCTCTGGTATGGGGCGCAAATTCAGCATTATGGTGCGACTTTTATTCAGGTCCATTTTTTCAACCAAGGGTTTGACCGGGTCGCCAGTACCGTTGAAAGTCACCAAGAGCCCCCCTGGTTTTATTTATTAGAAATAGCCAAATACACGGCCCCTTGGTTATTTTTTCTACCCCAAAGTTATCAATATCTTTGGCAGACCCGCCAAATATCCAGCAGCAAATTAATTTTGACGGGCAGCATCTTTTATCTGGGTTTAATTTCTGTGATGGGGACAAAATTGCCCTGGTATGTGATGCCGGTTTACCCGTTTTTGGCCCTTGCGCTGGGACATTACTTAGCGAAACTCTGGGATGCACCACCACGCAAGGCGATGTTTCTGCGGGGGCTATTTGGGTTGTTGGCGATCGCCGCTTTGGGGGGAGGTATTTATCTCTACTTCACAGATCCCCAGATTCCCTTAATTTTAATGGCCCTTACCCTAGGGGGGATGTTTGCCGTGACTACCTGGCTTTGGCCCCGGCCCCAGGCTCTTTATATTTTGGTGGGAGGAATGTATTGCGGTTTAGCTCTGCTGTTTTGCTCCCAGGCTTGGGTCTGGGAAATTAACGAAGTCTTTCCGGTCAAACCCATTGCCGCCATTATTCGGGCGGAAACCCCAGCCGATGCGATTATTTTCACCACCTTTGATTACAGTCGGCCCAGCTTAGATTTCTATGGCGATCGCCCTGTGCGTCCCCAGCCCCTCGAAGCGCCCGTTGGCGAGCAATATTGGCTCATTCACCAAAATCTGTTAACAGAACAACCGGCCCTAAAAGAAGCATTGCCTCCCTTGGAACTGCTGGGACGAGCCTCAGGATTTAACCTGGTGCATTTTTTCCCGGACTAAAGGAGGCGATTGAGCGATAATTCGGTTGTGTTGGGCGCTAAATTGGCCTTAAAAAATATTGAAAGAATCAACTTCTAGGGCTTTTGATCCACCTTCCCGGAGAATGGCAAAGACTCGCTCCAATTGTTTCCATAAAAGACCCACAGTGCCGATAGTTAAAGGTAAAGACAAGCTGTAGGCAAACCAAGCGGGGATAAAAAAGACTTCTAAACCACTGGCGAGAAAAATACTCATGCCCATACCAATGCCAAAGAGAGGCAGTTGTAAATCAATGGTGGATAACTGTTTGCGAATATCGTCGTTATTGGCAACAATCCCCCGTGCTTTGAGCTTCAGGGTACTCTGGAACGCAAAGCCGCTAGTTAGGGCAATAAACAAGCCAAGGCCCACCAACAAAAACGGCGGCTGGGGAATGTAATAGTAATAATATTCTTCCATGGATTTTTTAACAAAACTTTATTAACTAGCCTTCATTATGACCGAGATTGGGCGAAACTCGGCAAAACAGCCGTTAAACGCTCACCGGAAAATTGACGGAGGTTTGACCAGGCGGCCCCCAGTAATTTTTGGGGTTGAAATTCGTCTTTCAGGAGCGCCCAGAGTCGTTGTACTTCTTCGGTATGGAGGCGATCGTCTTCCGTTAAGGCCAGGAGGATCATCCGGCGAATTTCTGCACCCTCTTCGGACATTAGATATTGAAAACCCATTTGGGCCGTGGGTAAAATATCAAACTGATTATCTGCCTGGGCGATCGCCAACATATTTTCGAGGCGATGCCATTGGAATTTTCCGTCTTTAAAGAGTACTTCTAGGAGCTTGCGGCGTAGCTCTGGGGTTTCAGCGGTTAACAAACGCCGGGAAACATAAGGATAGGAAATTTCGACGATTTTGAAATCCGGATTCAAACTCAGGGCCAATCCCTCCTGGGTCACAAGGGAGCGGATAATCAGCGCAAACTTGGCCGGCACCCGGAACGGATATTCATACATCAGCGCCGAAAATTCATCGGTAATCGTCTTAAAATTAAAATCACCGACACTTTCCCCCACCGCTTTCCCTAATACTTTTTCTAGGGCCGGAATAATCGGACGGATATCTGTTTTAGGGGCGAGAAAACCCAATTCCACAAAATCCTTCGCCAGAGTTTGATAATCCTGATTAATCAGCTGGACAACGGAACTAGCAATGGTCTCTTTGGTGGTGTTATCCAACTGATCCATCATGCCGAAATCAATGTAGGCCATGCGTCCATCAAAGGTGGCAAACAGATTACCTGGGTGGGGATCAGCATGAAAGAAACCATGTTCTAACAATTGTCGCAGTCCCGTGGTTACGCCAATTTCAATAATTTTGTCAGGGTCTAGGCCAGCGGCACGGATGCGGTCTAATTCGTTGAGCTTATAACCTTGAATCCATTCCAGAGTGAGAAGGCGATGGCTTGTATATTCCCAATAAATGGCAGGGACTTTAACGGTGGGATCGTCGCGAAAATTAGCGGCAAATTTCTCGGCGTTGCAACCTTCGTTAATGTAATCAATTTCTTCAAAAAGCTTGGTGCCAAATTCATCAACAATTAACGTCAAGTCATGGCCCAAGTTGAGGGGAAGATAGGGGGCAAACAGGCTTGCCCCTAAACGCATCAGGTACAGATCAAGGGTCAGCAGCGGGAGTAATTTGGGACGTTGTACCTTAACGGCAACTTCTTCACCACTATACAAACGTGCCCGATAGACCTGGGCGAGGCTGGCTGCCGCGACGGGATGGGGGGAAATTTCTTGGTAAATGTCATCGACGGGACGACCGAGATCTTTTTCAATAATCGCAAAGGCAATCTCGTTATCAAAAGAAGGCAGTTGATCCTGGAGCTTGATTAATTCTTCGAGAAAGTCGGGACGAATCAAGTCCGGCCGGGTTGAAAGGGCTTGCCCCACTTTGATAAATGTCGGCCCTAAGCGGGTCAGAATTTCACGCAGTTCGTTAGCGCGACGGGCGCGGGTTTCGGGGTCTTCTTCGCGTTTACTATCTAGCCACAATTTGAAGGAAAACCACCCAAATAACCAAATAATCGTAAAGGCCCGCCATAGGGATTGCCAGGGTCGCCAACGGTAATGTTTGGCGATCGCCTTGGCGTCATAGCGGGTCAAGGTGGTAGAACCAAGTTTGTGGTCGGGGGCAACGGAAGGATACTGGGTCACAGTGGTTTCGCCGTCAATGAATTGTGTGGTTTTGTAAAGTAAATCACACTATATTGTATCGAAATTTTTCGCAGCGACACCAAACCAAGCCTGCATCGGGGATCAAGGACAGCCATTTTCTCGCCCAATTAAAGGGATTGGCGCGGGGTGATTTGGGTGGCAAGGGCTTGGAGGAGGGCAAAACGATCATCTGTTGCAGGTGGTTTAGGAGACGGCTCGGTGGGCACTGATGAAGAGGTTAATTTTTGTAAAGCAACCTGGGCTGCGGCTTTTTGGGCTTGCTTCTTCGAGGCCGCTTGACCCCGGCCCCATTCCTGTCCTTGGAGATAAACCGCCACCGTAAAAGTTTTTGCATGGTCGGCCCCGGATTCCTCTAGGGTTTTGTATTTCGGGATTTCACCGTGGTTTGCTAAGGCCCACTCTTGCAATTGGCCTTTGAAATTTTGGGCGAGGGAATTGCTTGGTTGTTGCACGAGGCGATCGGCCACGGGAATGACTAAGGTTTCGACAAAGGCGATCGCCGCTTCGATCCCCGCATCTAGAAAGTAAGCCCCGACGACCGCCTCAAAGGTATTACTTAAAATCTCTGGGTTTTGCCTGGCCCCTTCCTTTTCGGCCCCTTTGCCGAGGCGCAAGATCTGATCGAGACCCAAGGCCTGGGCAAATTCAGCGAGCTGGTGGCGATTATTTTCTAAACTGGCCCGCAACCGGCTCAGTTCCCCTTCCTGAAAGTCAGGATAACGCTCATACAGCAGCTTTCCCATGATGAACTTGAGCACCGCATCGCCTAAAAATTCCAGACGCTCATTGTCTTGGATTGTCTCTGGTTGTTCGTTGGCAAAGGAGCGGTGGGTCAACGCCTGTAACAGAAGAGGCGATCGCCGAAAAGTGGGCAAGCTTGTCATGGTTAAGCGAAACTTTATAATGTTCAGAGAGTAAATAAACCTAGCGTCAAACCATCTAAAAGCCAATCACTGCAACTCATAAGCAACGGTGATTCAGGAGATTGGAAAAACGCAATGCACAAACAAACCATCTCACCCCATCACCAGATTTAATTTAAATAAGCATAACGGAAGACCTGCGGATCCATGACAAGAATTGAAACTCGTACCGAACCTATGGTGATTAACATGGGGCCTCACCACCCCTCCATGCACGGCGTATTACGCTTGATCGTCACCCTTGACGGGGAAGACGTCGTTGATTGCGAACCCGTCATCGGCTATCTGCACCGGGGTATGGAAAAAATTGCCGAAAATCGCACCAATGTCATGTATGTCCCCTATGTGAGTCGTTGGGACTACGCCGCAGGGATGTTTAACGAAGCGATCACCGTTAATGCCCCCGAAAAACTCGCCGATATCGAAGTACCGAAGCGCGCCCAATATATCCGCGTGATCATGCTGGAGCTGAACCGCATTGCCAATCACCTTCTTTGGCTTGGCCCCTTCCTCGCGGATGTCGGTGCCCAGACGCCTTTCTTCTACATCTTCCGGGAACGGGAAATGATCTATGATCTGTGGGAAGCCGCCACCGGAATGCGCCTAATTAACAACAACTATTTCCGCATTGGTGGTGTAGCCGTCGATCTGCCCTATGGTTGGAACGATAAATGTTTAGATTTTTGCGATTATTTCGATCCCAAAGTTGATGAATACGAAAAACTAATCACCAATAACCCCATTTTCCGCCGCCGGGTAGAAGGGGTCGGCACGATCACCCGCGATGAAGCGATCAACTGGAGTCTGTCAGGGCCAATGTTACGGGCCTCTGGGGTGAAATGGGATCTCCGCAAGGTAGACCACTACGAATGCTACGACGATTTTGACTGGGATGTGCAGTGGGAAACTGCTGGGGACTGTTTTGCCCGTTATCTGGTGCGGATTCGGGAAATGCGCGAGTCAGTGAAAATTATTCGCCAAGCCCTGAAAGGAATGCCCGGCGGTGCCTACGAAAACCTCGAAGCCAAGCGGATGTTAGAAGGGAAAAAATCCGAATGGAACGACTTCGATTACCAATACATCGCGAAAAAAGTTGCGCCGACCTTTAAAATTCCTGACGGTGAACATTATGTCCGTCTCGAAAGTGGCAAAGGCGAAGTGGGAATTTTCATCCAGGGCAATAACAATGTGTTCCCCTGGCGCTGGAAAATTCGTTCGGCAGACTTCAATAACCTCCAAATTTTGCCCCACCTGCTAAAGGGCGTGAAAGTAGCGGACATTATGGCGATCCTCGGTAGCATTGACGTGATTATGGGTTCCGTTGACCGTTAATTGTTCTGAGTGAGAAATGTGAAAGAGGGCTATGGCGGCTCTCTTTTTTTGTTTGCGGTATTTAATGTTTTGAAAATTTGGAGAATAGAAAATTATGGCGATCGCCCCGTTAGAAAGTTTAGAATTTGCCAACTGCCCACCGGAGACCGCGCAATATTTGGTGGTGATGCTCCACGGTTGGGGGGCCAACTACCATGACCTCAAGCCCTTGGCCCGGATGCTGGATCTTCCCCACTGTCACTTTCTTTTCCCCAATGCACCTTTTCCCCATTTCCAAAGTCCCCAGGGGCGGGCTTGGTATGCCCTGGAACGGGAAGATTTTCAGGGTTTGCCAGAGGCGCGTGATCGCCTTTTTCAGTGGCTGCAAATCCTACCAGAAAATACGGGCATTCCTCCGGAACGAACCGCGATGATTGGCTTTTCCCAGGGAGGCGCGATGACCCTCGATGTCGGTTTACAGTTCAATTTCGCGGCCCTTTGTAGTTGCAGCGGCTATCTCCATTACGAACCCCAAAGACGGCCAGGGGATTTTTCGCCGACGTTACTAATCCACGGCACCCAAGATCCCGTGGTGCCGATCCAAGCAGCCCACCAAGCCAAAACCCAACTGGGTCAAGTGGGCGTTCCCCTCGACTATTTTGAATTTTCTGGGGGCCACGAAATTCCGGCGATCGCCTTAGCCCGAATATCCCAGTTTCTAAACCAGCATTTGCTTCAGAAAGAAACCTAATTTTGTTTACTGCTTTCGACGGGAATTTTACTGTCCTGGGGCGTGCCTACCCCTGCTACAGCTTCAGTTTGGGAAAACCAAGCGGCAATTTTTTCCCGTTGGTTAATTAAATAAATGCTCACCAGGGTCAAGCCCACACCGACCCATTGCAGGGGGCTTAATTTTTCGTTGAGGAGGACATTGCCGAAAATTAGAGCAAAAACAGGGGTGAGGAACGTCAGGGCGCTAAGACTGGTTAAATTCCCCTCGGACGCCAGGTAGAAAAATAAACTATAGGCGATCGCACTGCCAAAAATCGTGGCATAGGCCAAGGCCCACCAGCCCGACGTGCTAATAAATTGCCATTGCAGGGTTTCTAGTTGATCCGAAGCAATAAAGAGCGGAATCCCGCCGAGAATCATGTGCCAGCCCGTTGCCATCACCGGATCCGCATGGCGACTGACATAACGGATTAAAATCGTGCCCACTGCCATCGATAGGGAAGCTCCCAGCATCAACACTTCACCACTAATACCGAGGTTTTCCCACTGAAAAAAAGAAAGATCTCCCTGGAACAGCGCCAAAATCCACGCATCAGGAATGCCAATTAAGCTAATCCCCAAAATCCCGAAACCTAACCCTAGCCAACCCCAGAGGCCGATCACTTCCCCAAATAGCCAACTCGATAAAAGGGCCACGGCAAGGGGTTGCGAATCAATCATCACGGAACCCAATCCTGCTCCCGTTTTCACGAGTCCCTCTGCTAAAAAGCCTTGGAACATGAGGCCATCGACTAGGGCAAAAAGGCCAATCCAGAGCCAACCCTGCCAAGAAATGTGGCGATCGCGTCCCGATAGGAGTCCGAACAGCAACACCAATAATCCCGCTGGCACTAAGCGCACCCCTCCTAGAAAAAGAGGTGTGGTTTGGGGGATCACGCCCTTCATCGCGACCATGGCCGTACCCCACAGGAAAAAGGGTGCAATCAGTACCAAGGGAAATTGACTAAAGTTCGACTTCGAGAGATTGAGGGCCATAAATTCAGGGCAACTATAAAGACTCGCGGTAATGTGTAGTAATGTTAAGCATAGGGGAAATTTATAATTTTTGTTGTTCTTTCCCGTACAGTCCCCCCGCCACTGGCCCCCAAAACTTGCCCACTACCGCCGGAAAAACCACGGTAAAACCCAGCGGATCAGTTAGCATAGGGGATTAGTGCCCTCAACGTCTAATCTGCAGGGCCTGCTAACATTTCATTATTTATTTTTGACAAATCCCTATGGTGTGGCCGTTTCCTCCGAAAACCCGTAAACAAGTTGCGCGTATTGAAATCACCGGGGCGATCGCCGCTGATACCCGAAAACGAGTCCTAAAAGCCCTCGAAGAAGTCGAAGAGAAAAAATATCCGGCCCTGCTGTTGCGGATCGATTCCCCTGGGGGCACCGTGGGCGACTCCCAAGAAATTTATTACGCCCTCAAAAAACTCCAGGAAAAAACAAAGATTGTCGCCAGCTTCGGCAATATTTCGGCTTCCGGGGGCGTTTACATCGGCATGGGAGCGCAGCACATCGTTGCAAATCCGGGGACAATTACAGGCAGCATCGGCGTTATTTTGCGGGGCAATAACCTAGAGCGGCTTCTCGAAAAGGTTGGTGTCTCTTTTAAGGTGATTAAGTCTGGCCCCTACAAGGATATTTTGTCCTTTGACCGGGAGTTGACCGAAGCGGAAGAAAATATTCTCCAGGAAATGATCGATGTCAGCTACGGCCAATTTGTCAAAACCGTCGCCGAAGCCCGCAATCTGGATGTGGAAACAGTGAAAACCTTTGCCGATGGTCGCATTTTTACCGGAGAACAAGCGCAGGAGCTTGGTGTCGTTGATCGCCTCGGCACTGAAGAAGATGCACGTATTTGGGCCGCAAAATTAGCGGGCTTAGATCCAGATAAGGCAGAATGTCGCACCATTGAGGAACCCAAACCCCTGATTACTCGCCTTTTGAGTCGCAATCAACTGAGTTCGCCCGTGGGGAACGCCCTTAATTGGGTAGAATTTGAACTGGCAACGGCGGGACACCCCCTGTGGCTCTATCGACCCTAATTTCGAAAATTTTTGATGCTTGAGGCGGAGGAAACCAACGTGGACTGGAAGGTGCGGGCTATTCGAGGCGCAATTACAGCAACGGCCAATACCAAGGAGGCGATCGCCGATGCGGTGCGGGAACTACTCGATGACATTGAAGTCCGCAACCAACTAGACCCCGAAGAAATTATCAGTGTGGTGTTCACTGCCACTGCCGATTTGGACGCTATTTTTCCGGCGGCGATCGCCCGGCAACGGCCCAACTGGGATAATGTGCCCCTCCTCGATGTGCAGCAAATGGCTGTCCAAGGAAGCCTGGAGCGTTGTATTCGCGTCTTAATTCACCTCAATACCCCCAAACCCCAGGCGGAGATTTACCACTCTTACCTGCGCCACGCCCAAAACCTCCGCCCCGATTGGCACCTCGCCCAAATTGCGAGCCGTTAACGTTTAACGATGTCTGGAAAAACAGTCCAGTACAATGGGAAGCAATGAAGTTATTTCCCTAAAGAAACTTCCGCCCATGGTTGCCACCTCGACAAACCGTTATAGCTTTGAAGCGTATTGCCATGATGACGGCACCGATACCCGCTACGAACTTGAAGATGGCAATTTAGTTGCAATGACGCCCCCCACCTTTCGCCATATTTTACTTGCGGAAAAATTGGGCGATCGCCTGAAACAAGAAATCACGCGCTTAAATCTCCCCCTGTACTGCCTCCGGGAAACAGGGTTGCGGGTTGGTTACGCAAAATCACGGATTGCCGATTTGATGGTGGTTGATCAACAAAAGGTTGCCGCTGCGGTGGATCAAGCTGGCATCTATCAATCGACACCCAACTTGGTCGTGGAAATTGTCAATCCAGAGTCGGTGATTCGAGATTACCGTTATAAGCGCTCTGAATATGCGGCGATCGCCGTTCCGGAATATTGGCTCATTGATCCGAGCGCCGAAAAAATTACAATTCTGACTTTTAATGAAGGTCTATACGATGAAAGGATTTTCACACAAGAAGAGAAGCTGGTTTCAAAACAGTTTCCTGAATTGACCCTGACCCCACAGGATCTCTTTGCTCTCTGAGCTGTAATAACAATGCTTTTTCCTTGGTATCACCCTAACCGAGCACAGTAACTCAACCAGCCAAGGATAGAATAGAGGCTATTGATTTTTGTACGTTTCCTAAATAAAAAAAGTCCTATGGCAGTTGCAGCACCCCGCAAAACCGAGTATGAAGCGATTATTGGGCTCGAAACCCATTGTCAGCTCAATACCGCCAGCAAAATTTTTTGTCATTGTTCTACTAAATTTGACAGCGACCCCAACAGCAATGTCTGTCCCGTCTGCCTAGGCTATCCTGGAGTTTTGCCCGTTTTAAACGAAAAGGTGCTGGAATCGGCGGTGAAAATGGGCCTGGCCCTCAATGCAAAAATCAGCCCCTACAGCAAATTTGACCGAAAACAATATTTTTATCCAGACCTACCCAAAAACTATCAAATCTCCCAATTCGATCTGCCCATTGTTGAGCATGGTCACCTAGAAATTGAAATCGCCGACAAACCCAGTGACCCCCCCGTCAAAAAAACCATTGGCGTGACCCGCCTCCACATGGAAGAAGACGCCGGAAAATTAGTCCATGCCGGGAGCGATCGCCTCGCGGGTTCTACCTACTCTAAAGTGGATTTCAATCGTACCGGGATTCCGCTCCTGGAGATTGTCTCCGAACCCGATATTCGTTCTGGGAAAGAAGCTGCTGAATACGCCCAGGAATTGCGCCGCCTCGTCCGCTATCTCGGCATCGGCGATGGCAACATGCAAGAAGGCTCTCTCCGCTGTGACGTAAACATTTCCATTCGCCCCGTCGGCCAAGAAGAATTCGGTACCAAAGTCGAAATCAAAAATATGAACTCTTTCAGTGCGATCCAAAAGGCGATCGACTACGAAATCGAGCGACAAATCAAAGCCGTCGAAACAGGGGAACCCATCTACCAAGAAACGCGCCTCTGGGATGAAAGTAGCCAACGCACCTTTAGTATGCGGAAAAAAGAAGGCTCCAGCGATTACCGTTATTTTCCAGAGCCAGACCTGCCCCCCATTGAAGTGACCCCAGCACAACTAGAAAAATGGGCTGCCGAACTCCCCGAAACCCCCGCCCAAAAACGAGAGCGTTACGAAACTGAGTATGGTCTGTCTTCCTATGACACGAGAGTTTTAACCGATGACCGCGACGTAGCTGAATACTTTGAAGCGGCTGTGGCGGCTGGGGCAGATCCCAAACAAGTGACCAACTGGGTGACCCAAGACATCGCTGCCCACCTCAATAAAAATGTCGGTCTAACGATTGTTGAGCTTCCCCTAAAGGCAACGCAATTAGCTGAACTCGTCAATTTAATTCACGATGGCACCATTAGCGGCAAAATTGCCAAAGAAATTCTCCCGGAACTGTTAGAGCAAGGCGGTTCGCCCAAGGCAATTGTTGATAGTCGCGGCTTGACCCAAATTTCAGACACAGGTGCCCTAGAGGCCATGGTGGACGAAGTTTTGGCCGCCAATCCTGAGAAAGTAGAACAATTCCGCGCCGGAAAAACAAAGTTACAGGGCTTTTTTGTGGGGCAACTGATGAAGAAAACCAGCGGCCGTGCTGATCCGAAACTGCTCAACCAAATCCTGGCCCAGAAACTGCGGGGCTAGAAATTTTCTTGGGGTGAGGGGATTGTCCCCCCAGGTAGACTGGGCTATATTAAAGATAGTAGATGCACCCTGATGATTGGGGGAGTCACAAGGTGGCTCTCCTTTTTTTGTCGGTTAGAGAAATTAGCCTTTAACAGATGTCGGCATCGCTCAGGTATTGCTGCATCTGTTCTAGGGAAAGGTTTTGTTCGAGGAAAATAGGCTGGTTTGGATTGTAGGGACTTTGGAGACGATCAATCCTGAGAATTGGCATTTCTGCTAGAACTGGGTTATCGGGATTATAGTCTGTTGGCTGCATCAAAGAACTAGAAAAGCCTTTAAAAATAATAATTTGGTCTTCTATTTCCCCGTGGCCTAGGTGAAGTAGCAGCACTTCATGGGCATACTTACGGGTATAGGCTTCGAGGTGTTTGGCTAAACGGGAAAAATCTGTACTTTGGTGTGTCATGGTGATGATAGGAACAGAATAAATGACTTAGTATTGAGTATTAGTGTAGGCAATCACTGCGGTTTGTTTGTCAATTAATGTTGCAGTGGTGTTTCTATTTTGAAGCTTAAGGGTTATGCGATGACAAATGCCAACTTGCCCCCGGAAATTCCGATTCGCAATTTTGATGCAGCGAAGCAAACAACCCTTTTTCAGACCCTCAAAATGCCGCAGTTCACAGGTCGCTTGATCTTGACGGATCCGCGATCGCATCAATGGTCTTTTTTCCTGTATTTTGGTCGTCTGATCTATGCTTCGGGGGGAACCCACTCGGTACGGCGTTGGCGGCGTCATCTGACGGCTCAAATGCCCCACATCGCGGCCAATACGCAACTATTGCAACAGGGTTTATCGGCCATTACATCCCAGGCGATTAAACTGCATTGGGAATATGATTTGATTCAAACTTGGCATGGGCAACAACGGATTACGCGTGATCAAATTCGTCGCATGATTGAGGCGATCGCCACCGAGATTTTTTTTGAAGTCAGCCAGAGTACGCAAGTCACCTACCATTTCGACCCCGTCACAGAGCAGCAGGAAGATCCGCTGATTTTAATTGACCCAGCCCAAAGTATTTTGCGAGCTTGGCGACTCTTTGAACAGTGGAATAATCTAGAGATTGCCCACCTGTCGCCCCAGGTTGCCCCTGTTATTGTTAAACCAGATCTGTTACAGGCGCGCTCTTCGGAAGCCAATTACCAGTTACTAACGAGTTTGGTCACGGGACGGCGAACCTTTTGGGATTTATCGATCCGTCTCAAACAGGATGTGCCCCAGGTCGCCCGACTCTTGATGCCCTACATGAAGTTAGGGTTTATTGATGTCAAGATGTTAGATGATCTGTCGTCACCGCTGACGAATGCTCCCCCCCAGCCGACGGCTTCAAAACCAGTGATTGCTGAGAATCAGCCACTCATCGCCTATCTAAGCCTAGACTCCAAACAACATCAGCACCTCCGTCAAATCCTCAAGCAACAGCGTTATCGTTATTTGGCGATCGCCGATCTCACCAAGGCACTGCCGGATCTCTTAACAGAAAAACCGAATCTCATCCTTTTAGATCTAGAACTTGATGGCAACACAAATGGCCTTGAATTTTGTACCCAATTGAAAAAACTATCACTATTTCGTCAAACACCAGTCTTGCTCATGACCGATAATAATCGTCTTTTTGATCGCGTTAAAGGGCGCTTAACTGGGGTCACAGACTTTATTTCAAAGACAGGTACACCAGACGAACTGCTTAAAGCACTGCAAAAATATCTCCGCTAGGATCAGTGCTTTTGGCAAATAATTGTGAAAAATTTAGTTAAGCAAGCGTCGGGTAATAATAACGTAAAACTGAATCATCTATCTGCTTATCAATCATGCTAGCAATGTCATCAGTAATTGGTTCCAGAGGTTTTTGAGGGGCACTAGAATTACTAGCATCCACTGGAAATTGTAGCCAATGTTGATAGATAAGTTTTTCAATAGTGCGATTCGTTAAAGTTAAATTCCAACCAACGCCACCATGCATATATTGGTTAAAAATTTCCGGCTTTTCTGGTTGAGGTATCCATTGATATAAATCCTGAAGAACAGCTAATTGATCTTTTTTGAAATCTTCATATCGAATAACTTTTACATAGGGCACCAGTTCGATGAACTTTTGATAGCTAGCATATTTTTGATTCCACATATCTAAAATACTTGCGTAGTCTTCAATGGGATAGTCTAAGAATCGCTTGAAACTGTACCGGTGAATGACTGCATCAGAATCGCAGTACGGCCAACGGTGCATTGCTGCCGCCCATTCATAGGGATGACGTACTGTGATAATAAATAATGTGCGAGCAACCAAGGGCTTATTTTGCAATTCCTCTGCATTAGGAGCTTTGCGATGTTTCCAACCGAGGAAATCATAGTAAGGATAATCTAAATCAAAGTTTTGTATCAGTAATCTCGCGATCGCATTTGTTGCAGTGTGGCGCTCTCCAAAGATTTTAAATTGGATAATTTGATTTTGATATTTATTCATCATATATTGCAAATGAAAGTTTTTTTGAGTAGATAGGCTAAATCACCTTAGTCTACACTTGGCATTAGTGTCGTAAGTCATTTTTTTATAAAAAATAAACCTCATACCTAAAGATATAAAGTACGAGGTTTATCTTACTTAAAGTAGAGAAAAAAATTCTACCCAATCAATAGGATGTGATCTTAGAAACTAATACCGAGACCAGCACCTGCTGAGAATGTATCTTCATTCAATCCCCATCCGGCACTACCTTTAAAAGTCACAGCCGTACCGGTACTGTTTGGATCAGTGAAGAGGAATTTTGCGGCGGCACCGAGGGCCGTTTCGTCTTGGAAAGTACCAAAACCAACACCAATACCAAAGCGGTGGCCAGGACGTAGTTCAGGTTCTGCATTATCCATTGCAATAACACTAGCTACACCAGCTCTGAGCTCCTTGACATCTTGCTTAAGATCAGCAATGTCAGCAGCGTTGGTCGCAATGTTGGTGGAGTTGGTCGCAATATCGTTAGCGTTGCTCACAATGTTGGTGGAGTTGGTCGCGATATCGTTAGCGTTGCTCACAATGTTGGTGGAGTTGGTCGCAATATCGTTAGCGTTGCTCACAATGTTGGTGGAGTTGGTCGCAATATCGTTAGCGTTGCTCACAATGTTGGTGGAGTTGGTCGCGATATCGTTAGCGTTGCTCACAATGTTGGTGGAGTTGGTCGCGATATCGTTAGCGTTACTCACGATGTTGGTGGAGTTAGCATTGTTGCAACTAACTAAATTATCAACAGCATTTTGAGTAGAACCTTCAGTTGCCACTTCCGCAGTAGTGATGTTCAATTGGAAGTTCTGAAAAGAGACAGAGCTAATTACAGTAACACCATCAATTGTTTGGGCAGGACAAGCTTGTGCTGCTGCACGAGGCGATGCAAAAGACCAACCACTGAGGAGGACAGCAAGTCCAAGGATGTTGTTGAATAAGAGGCTATAATTTTTGATTTTCATTGGAGAATTGTTTCCCTAGTTGTACTGTTTAGACTAGTCACCTTAAAAATCTTTCCTGGATTGCAAAGCCCAGATTTTAACTTATTGCGTTTGTCAAGAATTTAGGTTTAGCAAACTAGTCTAAGAGAGTGCCGTTTTGAGGAGACGAAACAGGTGTGTGAACTGATTGCTTCCAAAATATACCTCGAAACCTTCCGAAAAACAGCAAATGTCTTTGTGTTGCAGTATTTGTTTTTCTTAAGTCTTTTGCGTAATACATGACTATATCTCATGTATTAATCAATGTGACTTTTATGACTTTCTGATACTGGTCATCATGAATTCAATCCACTTTTTGAAGCACATAAGAAATGTAGCCGTAGTGCTTATGCTTGTTCAAGTTGATCATTAACCAAATTTTGGATAATGCTTCGGTAACCACGAATATTGTCTGGATTCTTAGTACTGTACCGATACAAAGTCTTTTGAGCTTGATCTCTATACTCGTCTAACTTCAGATCATGCTCCGTTAAGGCCTGTTTAAGAGCTAGTGCACCTTTTTTGACATCGAATTCCGGATAGTAGTAACCGCAATCTTGCAAGAAAGGAGAGTTATGGACTAGAGGAATATCGTAATACAAAGCATCAAGATAAAGATAGTTTAGTTCACAGAGATGTTGGTGGCTGATAACTAGACTGCAGTCAGAGTGAAAAATATCAATTACTGGATAGCGTTTTTCAGAAGATAAAATCTTTTGGCAACTCAGATAGCTATAAAAATGCTTAAAAGCCTGACGTTCAATAATATGATTGGAGCAATAAATTCGAGCATTCTTGCGTCCAAAAATAGACGAATCTTGGGAATATAAAGATTCTACAATTGTTGTCGGAATCACAAAATTTTTTACAAGATTGATATTGGGTTCTAATATGCCAATATGCTTACTATTATTCTTTTGATAGCGTGGGTTAAAATTAGGATTGATAGTTATTCGATCAACTTCTAATTTTTGCAAAAACCAAGGTTCATATAAATAAGGACTAATCGTCACTCGAGATTTAGAGACTGTCTCGACATAGGATTTGTGATAGGCATGATGAGGTGATATCCAGATTTCATCAACCATGCCGGGTTCACGTTGAAGAAGTGCACCGCTAAAACGATTTTCAATATTGTAAATAACATCTTCAATCAACCCCCACATGATGATCCCAGCATGAAATTCAACAATTTTAGTGGAGTACTTTTCCTTGATTTTTTTCATTAAGTTAGGCGCAAGATAAGCCTCTGTCGTGATCAATACATCATAGATTAAGTGGCTATCTAAATCTGGGTTGAGATCTTTTTGTTCAACTAATGGCGTATCTTCTCCAACTTCCACACGATTTTTTAGAGATTCCTCCAGGACATTTTCCTCACAAATGACATAGGAAACATCAAATTCTGGAATAGAGCGAAATAACTGCACCAGAAAATAAGTGTTTTGTTCTAGCCCATAATTATATTTGGTGGCTAGTCCTTTGTACTTAGAAATGATAAATCCAATTTTGATTTTTTTCATTGCTTATTTATTGATTCTCTTAGAGCATTGATCGGCTTCATTGGTTAAAAGTAGAAGTATAAAAAAATCTATGAATTCATATTGCTTAAACAGAGCATTTTTTTCTCTTTTGGTTTGCAAAGAAATAAAAAAGGAATTAACATAACTATTTGTCAATTCCTTAAATATCTTTGGAGATGATTAATTAAATTCCACGTTTAACAGCAATATTCGCTTTTTCAAATTCTGTCGCTAAACGTGTTTTTAATTTTTCAGGTAAGGGGCGACTACCAAAGGAACTGTAATAGCCAGCCAAAGCATTCAATGCAGTTTGCATGGTAGTGAAAGAACGCAACCCAGAGGTTTTGGGGTCACGACGATAGCGGGACATGTATTCATTCATCTGCAAGCGGGCCGCTGCCTGCACTTCGCTACGGTTAGGGGCATCGCCAGGTAGTTGAATGGCTTCAGTCAGATTTTCGACGACGAGCAAAGTATCATCTACATATTTCCCGGTTAGGCCACTGGCACTGGTGCCGCTACAGGCTGTTAGCCCGGTTACGCTCACCATAATCACCAGGGCGATCGCCACAAGGCGAGATAAAAATTTCTTTAACATAGTTTTTCGGTATAACAAAGCACGCTTAGAGCTAACTGTTATCCTACCGCGAAAATTCAACCAATGCTTATCACCCTATTTGTAGGGATCGTTAGCAAATTAGCATCGGTGCGTCCGTCGTCACTGAGGATTGATCTGTTACCTGTAAGTTAGCCCCTGGTTGGCCTTGGGGATTGAGGCGTTGCTCAAAAAACGTCTGGCAGCGGTTTTGCTCATCGGCCAGGATCACTTTTGCTGTATGACCTTGCGCTAAAACACTGGCGCGATCGCGTAATTCATAGGCTGCGACAATCAGGCGATCGCCTGGGCTACAAAGATGGGCCGCCGCACCATTGAGACAGACGACACCACTATCTCGCTCACCAGGCAAAACGTAGGTGGTCAGGCGGTTACCATTTTCTACGTTCCAGATATTGACTTCTTCGAGGGGCAAAATTCCCACTTTCTCGATCAGGGCTTGGTCGATGGTGATGCTGCCCACATAATCTAGCTCAGCCTGGGTCACCCGCAAATGGTGGAGTTTCGCGTGCATCAGTTTGATTTGGGCCATGGTAAAGGAAAACGGTAAAGGTAAAGAAAGTTGATTGGGAAGGGGGATATCCCTCTAAATCTCTCTTCGGAAGGGAGACTTTAATAAATCTCTAAATCATTTTTCTACAAGAGACTTGAAGAATTTCATTGCTGCTTAACCCAGTGCACAAAATTTTCGAGGATTTTTAGGCCAATTGCTGAGAATTTTTCGGGGTGAAATTGCATCGCAACTAAATTATCTTTGGCGATCGCCGCTGTGACGGTTTGCTGGCCGTGGGTGACGGTGGCGGCATTTACTTCAGGATCTGTCGGGGCCACATAAAAAGAATGCACAAAATAAACAAAGGGATCTTTCGGTAAATCCTGCCAAATGGGATGATCCGGTTGGGTTAGTTGCAGTTGGTTCCAGCCCATGTGGGGAATGGTAATCTCTGGCTCTGGCTGAAATCGTTTCACGCTGCCGGGAATAATGCCTAAACCTTTTTCTGTGCCTTCGGCGGAACTGTCAAATAAAATTTGCATCCCCAAACAAATGCCGAGGAAGGGTTTGCCACTGGCGATCGCCTGGTGAATGGAAGCTTCGAGGTGGCGATCGCGGAGATGTTGCATCGCCGGATCAAACGCCCCAACCCCCGGTAAAACGACCGCATCGGCCCCCAGGATTTGTTCCGATTGATCCGTGATTGTGGGAGTTGCCCCCGCTTTTTCTAGGGCTTTGCAGGCGGAGTGGAGATTCCCCATGTCGTAGTCAACAACCGCAATATTCACCATCTTCTCATTGCCCGAACGTTCACGTTAGAAACCCTTAACATACACCACAAAAGGAATTTGATCCTAACAATTTCTTTAGAATGTTGACGCTTAACTTTCATCCACCCATTCCGACAACTGCCGGGTTACAGCATGACGAAATTCCAGCGGCAAGACTAAAACAATATTTTCATCATTTAGGCGACCATAGATTTTGGTTTGGTCAAAATTTTCAGTGCCGAGGCTGAGTTGAGAGGGTTGAGTTGCCGCTGTTTGGAGCGTGACCACAGCTTTGGGTTCAAGGAGGCCATAATCGGCCAGTTCCTCAGAGGCCACAGAAAAACTAGCGTAACCCTGGGGTTCGATGAGTAAATTGAGCAAATAGGCGATCGCCCCCCGATTTGCCGGTTTTTCAACGGGACTAGTCAGCCACCATTGAGGGACGGGTGCAAAGCGTTGTTCAAAGTTGAGGGTTTCCCCTTGAATGTCTAAAGATAAAGTCTGGATCTCCGCTTCCTGAATGGGAAGAAGCACCTCAGCATCTGCGGCAACGAAACCTGATTCTGAGGGTGTTAAGGTATTTTGTCGTTGCGTAACAGCCCAGGTGATTCCCCCAAGTCCTAAGGCGATCACCAGCCAAATTCCTGTACTCCGCTGCACCATGGCGATTTTTATCTAGCGCGGATATGGTTTACCAAAGCCCGTAAACCGAGATAGTAACTTTCCGCCCCAAAGCCGCAGATTTGACCCACTGCAATGGGCGCGATATAGGAATGGTGACGGAAGGTTTCGCGCTGGTGAATATTGCTGAGATGCACCTCTATGGTGGGTAAATTTACCGCCGCTAAAGCATCCCTAAGGGCGACACTGGTGTGGGTGTAGGCCGCCGGATTAATCAAAATGCCAGAAAATTTACCGAGGGCGGCCTGGATCTGATCGACTAACGCGCCCTCATGGTTGGATTGAAAACAGTGCAGAGAGGCATCAAGAGCTTTTGCCTCCTTTTCGAGGCGGGCATTGATGTCTTTGAGGGTTGTGGCGCCGTAGATTTCAGGCTCCCGTAAGCCCAACAAATTTAAATTGGGCCCGTGGAGCACAAGGATATTCAGGGTGGACAACGGTGGTGAACCTAACGCAGATTAACTAATAAGGTTAGCATCCCAACGTCCGAGGCCTTTAGTAGCGGCGACGTTGACGGTCGTGGACAGGGATCGGGATGAGTTCAGGCTCAGGTTCGGCCGCTGGCCCAAGGAGGGTTTCAATGACTTTGCCCGCCCACTCTCTGAGTTTTTCCAGTACTTTTTCGATATAGCCCATCAAAAAGACGACTCCTGTAAACTCGATGTACCACGCTCTAATTTATTCATCATAAATCTTGGCGTCTTTGGTACGTTGTTCTTATAGATATATTAAGAATAACACAAGCTTTTCGGGGCGCGATCGCCGAATCCTTAGTTAGGGCTTAGACTTTTTCCTCAGAAACCATAATATTTCGTAACAAAACTTTAAGATTTGTCGTTCTTTAAATATCGCCTGAGGCCATCGAGGGCATCACAGGCACTCAGGTAACGAATTAATTCCCGGTCTCGGTCTGTACCGTAGCGGTAGGTGTGGCTAAATACGTGATTTTGGGGATCGGCCCAGGCGATACAAACCAAGCCGATGGGTTTGGCGGAGTCATCACTCTTCGGGCCAGCAATGCCGGTAATGCCAATGCCCCAATCGCTACCGAGGGCTTGTTTGGCCCCCAGCGCCATTTGTTGGGCCACGGTTTCACTGACGGCCCCCTGGTTTTGCAGGTCGGCGGAATTCACGCCGAGAAGGTTTATTTTTACGGCATTAGCATAAGCGGCAATACCCCCCAAAAAGTAGTCGGAGCTGCCGGAAACGCTTGTAATTAGTGCGCCTAGGCCGCCGCCAGTGCAAGATTCGGCAACGGCTAGGGTTTCCTGGCGCGTCCGCAGTAAGTCGCCGATGACTAGGGGGAGACTGGCCCCATCGGAACCGAAATAATCCAATCCGGCGATCGCCTTAATTTCTGCAACCACCGGATCCATTAATTTTTTAGCTGCGGCAACGGATTCTGCCCGGGCTGCCACCCGTAACTTGACTTCTCCCTTAGAGGCATAGGGAGCTACGGTCGGGTTCGTCAATGCAAAAAGATGATTCACTTTAGCGGCCAGACTCGATTCACCAATACCCCGGAAGCGCATCATTTCACTGTGAATCACAATCTGACCGTAGCCTTGGGCCTTGAGGTAGGGGACAGCAGTTTCTTGCCACATCCGCTTCATTTCCCCAGGGACGCCCGGAAAGGTAAAAATTGTTAGTCCCTCAATGGGTTGCCAAATCAGACCAGGGGCAGTTCCCGTCGGATTTGGGAGAATCTCCGCTCCCTCCGGCAAAAGGGCTTGTTTACGGTTGTTGGGGGTCATGATGCGCCCCCGTTGGGCAAATTTTGTGGTGATATCGGCGACAATCTCTGGTCGCTCGACGAGGGGCGTTTGGAAATAGGCGGCGATCGCCTCGGTGGTGAGATCGTCGGGGGTGGGGCCAAGGCCACCCGTAAAGACAATAATTTCTGTCCCCCGTTGCACGGCAATCTCTAGGAGGGAATGGATGCGAGCAATATTGTCTCCCACCACAGACTGAAAATAATGGCTGATGCCAAGCTTTGCGAACTCCTGGGCAAGGTACTGGCTATTGCTATTGACGATATCTCCCAAAAGAATCTCAGTGCCAACACAGATAATTTCCGCCGCCATGGTGCTCCTTCAGTAAAAGGCGATCGCCTTTCCTCATTTGTTTGGTAAACATTCAATTTTAAAAGCCCACAACAGGACTTGAACCTGCGACCGGCTGATTACAAATCAGCTGCTCTACCAACTGAGCTACGTGGGCATTGGTCTCTAAACCGTATGCAAGTATAGCAAAAGCGCACCGGAAATTGTCAAGCTTTTTACACCAATCGACTGTCCATGGCCCACCGCGCCAGTTCCGTGCGGTTATTTAAGCTGGTTTTGTTCAACATATTCGACACATGACTTTCGATGGTGCGCTGGCTTACATTGAGCTTCTCGGCAATTTCCCGGTTAGAAAGTCCCTGGGCCACAAAGCTCACAACCTTAGTTTCCGTGGGGGTAAGCTCCACATGACTCGGCACCTGAAAGGCCATGGACGAGGTTGTCGCCCCAGAATGACTCAGGATACGCCGGGCCTGGTTTAACGACGATTCCACCTGGGCGACTAATTCTTCTGGTTCAAAAGGCTTCACAAGGTACACATCCGCCCCTTGGTTCAGGCCCTCGATGCGATCGCGGGTTTGCCCTTTTGCCGAGAGGAAAATTACAGGGATCCAGCTAATTTGCGAATTTTGACGGACATTTTGGATAAAGGTATAACCATCCATTTCTGGCATCATCACATCACAAATGATTAAGTCAGGGGTTGTCTCTTCGAGGATTTGCAGGCCTTCGACACCATTGGCCGCGGTCAACATGTCATAGCCGCGAAATTCGAGATAATCGCGCACTAACAAAATGAGATTGGGATCGTCGTCAATCAGGAGTAGAGTCGTACCTTGGGGATTAGGAAAATCGCTCATGGCAGGAATAGGGTCGCAAAGATCAGGGTTAGCCAAATCTTAGCAAAGGAATTTTGGCTGGGATTAGGGATTTGGGACGGGGTTTACTGGCGATGGTTCGGGTAGGGGATGGGCCATAAATACATAATCTTGGACGGGGCGATCGCCGATTAAATGCTCCTGAATAATCCGTTCAATGACCGCTGGTGTGGCACTGTGATACCAAATGCCATCGGGATAAACCACCAAAATCGGCCCCTGACTACAGACCCGGAGACAGTTCGCTTTCGTGCGGAAAATGTGGGGTAAAGCGTCACTGGGAGCGTCTAATCCCAATTCTTTGAGGCGTTTTTTGAGATAATTCCAAGCGTCAATGCTGGCCTGCTTATCACAACATTTGGGCTTCGTTTGATCGGCACAGATAAACACATGGCGATCAATTCGGTCGAGGCCAAGATTTTGCGCACAGACTTTCAAACTTGCATCACATTGTTCTGGCATTACCAAGATTCTCTAGGGGGACGCGAACAATTTTAGCGAGTCAGGCGATCCGGCGGCGAAGGAAGGAACATTGAAGGATACACTAGAGGGAAGCAAAAATTTTGAATAACTGTTTGATTCTATGGATCCCATGCTCAAAGATGCCTTTGCTCAACGTCGGGCATTAAAAGTCATTAGTGGTTTGAATAACTTTGATGCGACCAATGTTCTCGCTGTGGCCCGGGCAGCCGAAGCCGGTGGCGCAACATTCGTCGATATTGCCGCCGATGCAGATTTGATTCGTCAGGTGAAAGAAGTCATTTCTCTGCCTGTATGCGTGTCTGGGGTTGATGCTCAAGTTTTAGCTGATGCGGTTGAAGCGGGGGCTGATCTTGTGGAAATTGGAAACTTTGATGCATTCTACGCCCAGGGGATTCGCTTTGAGGCAGAAGAAGTGCTGGCAATCACTAAAGAAACCCGTGCGTTATTACCTAACGTAACCCTTTCGGTAACGGTTCCCCATATCCTTGCCCTCGATGAGCAGGTTGCCCTCGCCGAACAACTCGTGGCAGCGGGTGCAGATATTATCCAAACAGAAGGGGGCACTTCCAGCCGTCCCACCAGCGCTGGAACCCTTGGTTTAATCGAAAAGGCAGCGCCCACCTTGGCTGCAGCCCATGCCATTTCCCGCGCGGTAGATGTCCCTGTGATGTGTGCGTCTGGGTTGTCTGATGTGACAGCTCCCATGGCGATCGCCGCTGGTGCTGCTGGGATTGGCGTCGGCTCTGCAATCAATAAACTCAATGATCCCCTGGCGATGGTGGCAACGGTGCGCCAATTAGTCGAGGCCCTCGATGGTGCCGTTGTGGGCGTAGAAGCTTAAAATTTCGTGCCAACAGTTTCGGTTGAGGCCAAAATAAAACCCTCCATCGTGCATGGGGGGCTTTATTTTGGGAGTTTTATTTCTTGCTTCTCAGGACAACAACAAATGATGGAGACAGTTGTTCATCAAAAAGTACACAACCATCATGGCAGCGGCGGCGGCGGCAACTAAGGTTCCTGCCAACATCAGAGAAAACTCCTGTTGGTCAAATGCCTGTTGCATCAGGTGGAGTGACCACGCAACTAAGGCAACATCAAAGATGAGAATTGGAACCAGCATATTTTAATTTTTGTTAACTTAGCTCCATTCTAATACATTGTCTTGCAAATCAGCGGGAAAAATTCAGGGTGTCTTAAGATTTGCGGGGCTGCCTAAAGCCTTATTTTGTCGAAGCTTGCGGGGATCGCCATCAAAAACAACTTTAAAATCCACTGATTTTTATTTTTGTCAAGTATAAATTGGCAGACATCAAGTTTAGGGTGTGGTGGGGTTTAAGGCGATCGCCAAAGGGGGGGATTGGGTTGTTAGCCTGGGAAGGTTGGGCAACGTCTGAAGTTCCCAAGAAAAAGAAACAATGCTACAACAATTGGGTAGCAAAAACTCTCGATAATTCTTTTGTAATTCTTTGGGCATGATCAGCAGTAGCCAACTTGTTCTCGGTAGTGGTCTGGTTTTTGGGTCTGTCTTTTGGGTGGAACTGGTGCGGGATTTGTACCATGTCCTTGCCCATGTTTGGGAACCAGTGGGCCGCCTCCATGGATGGCACCATCGGGTTTTCCGGCGGGATCTAACGCCAGTCAACGCGGAAATTTACCGAAAAGCCCATTGGTACAATGATGTGCCAGAGGCGCTGGTGATGCTCAGTTTTGGGCTACTGCTTTGGGGGCTATTGGTTGCGCTGGCAGTGCCGACGGCTTGGCTGGGATTGGCGGGCTGCTTGTATACGCTCTCGTTTTTGGGGGCGGCGATCGCTAGGGGTTTGGGTTTACCCTACGTGGATGAACTGACGGATCTGACCCACCGTCCCGGAGACTTTACCGAGTTACCAGGGGATTGGTTTGTGAATCGCCCCTACCACTGGCGGCACCATTTTGATAACCAGGAGGCCTATTATTGTGGCACCTTTACCCTCGTGGATAAACTAATGGGCACGGCACTTTCTCTCAAAGGTAAACGAATCGCTGTAACCGGTGCTTCGGGGACCCTGGGCCATGCTCTCCTCACGGAACTACACCAGGCTGGAGCCAAGGCGATCGCCCTCACTTCGAGCCAAGAAACCATTTCCCTGACAATTAAGAATCAAGAAATCCCCCTGCAAACGGTGCCTTGGCAGATCGGCGCAGAAGCAGATTTATTAGAAACCTTAAAAAAAGTTGACATTCTTGTCCTGAACCACGGGATCAATGTCCATGGTGATCGCACCCCCGCAGCAATCCACAAATCCTACGCGATCAATACCTTTTCCCAGCAGCGTTTAATTGAGCTGTTCCTTAGCACCGTGGAAACCAACCAAGACCGGGTACGCAAAGAAATTTGGGTAAACACCTCCGAAGCGGAAGTCAGTCCCGCCGTCAGTCCTCTCTATGAACTGAGTAAGCGGGCCTTAGGCGATCTCGTTACTTTACAGCGGTTGGATTCTCCCATCGTGATCCGCAAGCTAATTTTAGGGCCATTCAAGAGTGCCTTAAATCCCGTGGGCGTGATGTCAGCCCGCTGGGTCGCAAAGGGGATCGTCGGTGGGGCTAGGCGAGATTTTCGCAATATCATTGTCACCATCAACCCCTTCACCTATCTGTTGTTTCCCATCAAGGAATTTTTTGTGGCAAGCTATTTCAAGCTGTTTAGTCGCGGAGCATAACCCATGCAGACCCTAGGCCGCTTGATTGCCATGTCTCTCCTTGCCGCTGTGATGGTGGTGGTGGCGGTGGTGTCAATCCAAAATATTGAACTGGTGTCGATCCGCTTTCTTCTGTGGCAATCGGTGCGTTTACCCTTCGGCATCTTACTCGCCATTGGGGTCGGGCTGGGTCTGATTTTGGGCAGTTTAATTCCCCTCGGCTCTCGTCGTTAGGGCAGTGGGAAAAAACCCTTTATGATGGTTGTCTGTCGGTTTGGACTCGCTAATCCATGGATGATTTGCTCAAAGGTTTAAATATTTATCTCATCGGCATGATGGGCACGGGGAAAAGTACCCTCGCAGAAATTATTGCGGAGTTGATGAATTACCGCAGTTTGGATTCGGACAGCATCATTGAAACCCTAGCAAAGCAGTCGATCAGTGAGATTTTTGCCGAGATGGGAGAGGCGGAATTTCGCAAACTCGAAACCCAAGTCCTCAAGCAAATCGCGGTACAAACCCGGACGGTGGTGGCGACGGGGGGCGGTATTGTGGTGTCCCAGGCCAATTGGTATTATCTGCGCCAGGGTTTGACCATTTGGCTGGATGTGCCAGTGCCAATCTTGGTAGAACGGCTGCGGAGTGATACGTCGCGCCCCCTTTTGCAAAATGTTGATCTTGAGCGCAAATTAACGCAACTGCTCCAACAGCGGCGATCGCGTTATGCGGAGGCAGATTTACATATCCAAATTCCCGGCAATCGTCCCCCCCGGGCCGTGGCAGAGGACATCATCGCCCAAATTCCTTCGGTGCTGCGGAAACCGCCAGAATTTATTGGCGATCGCCCTTGAATTAAGACCCAAACCTAAAAATTCGTTAAAAATGCTAATCGGGAACAAATGGGGCGATCGCCGATCCCGTACAATACCGACCCATGTCGAGCCACATCACCGGGCTCAGTCCATCCCTAGAAACGACAACAATTCATGGAAAGCGAATACATCAGAGAAGTCGAAGCCACCCGCGTCCGCATCCTCAGCGAAGCCCTCCCTTATATGCAACAATTTGCGGGGCGTACCATTGTGGTGAAATATGGTGGCGCCGCGATGAAAGACAGCACCCTCAAAGATAAAGTGATTCGCGACATTGTCTTTCTCTCTTGTATCGGTATGCGGCCGATTGTTGTCCATGGCGGTGGCCCAGAGATTAATACCTGGCTGGCTAAATTAAACATCGAACCCCAGTTTAAAGATGGCCTGCGAGTTACCGATGCCGACACCATGGATGTGGTGGAAATGGTGCTCGTCGGTCGGGTGAATAAAGAAATTGTTTCCTTAATCAACCAAGAAGGTGGCGCTGCCGTGGGCCTCTGTGGCAAAGATGGCAATATGATCCAAGCCCGCCATGTCGGGAAAGAAGGGGTTGGTTTTGTCGGGGAAGTGACCACCATTGATACCAAATTGATTCAATCCCTCGTGGAAAATGGCTATGTGCCCGTCATTTCCAGCGTGGCTGCCGATGAAACAGGTCAAGCCCACAATATCAATGCCGATACCGTCGCCGGGGAGCTAGCCGCCGCCCTTAGTGCTGAAAAGCTGATCCTACTCACCGATACCCCTGGCATTCTAGAGGATTACCATAATCCCGCAACCTTGATTCCCCGCTTGAATCTGCAGCAGGCGCGGGAGTTAATTGATCAAGGTGTTGTGTCCGGGGGAATGATTCCCAAGGTGACCTGTTGTGTGCGATCGCTGGCCCAAGGCGTTAAAGCAGCCCACATTATCGACGGGCGGATCCCCCATGCTCTCCTCCTTGAAATCTTTACCAACGATGGCATTGGCTCGATGATCGTCGCGTCGGACTACCTCAGTCAGTTTCCGATGTCGCCTTTTCACTAGCCCTTGATGCAAATCACTTGTTTCAGGGTGGCGACAACTTCCACCAAATCTGCCTGTTTCGCCATCACCTGTTCGATGGGTTTGTAGGCGGCGGGAATTTCGTCGATGATGCCGGTATCTTTGCGACATTCAACCCCAGCCGTTTGGGCCACCAAGTCATCTAAGGTAAAGGTTTTTTTAGCTTTGGCCCGCGACATTAAACGGCCCGCACCGTGGCTACAGGAACAATAGCTCATCACGTTGCCTTTGCCCTTAACGATGTAGGATTTTGCGCCCATGGAACCGGGAATAATACCGTAGTCTTCCTGGCGTGCCCGCACTGCCCCTTTACGGGTGACGTAAATCTCTTCGTCGAAATGGGTTTCTTGTTCGGCATAGTTGTGATGGCAATTCACAACCATCAAGGCTTTTGTTGGTTTGCCACCAGCGAGATGTTTTTCGATGACCTTTTTAAACCGCGCCAGCATCACATCGCGATTGAAATGAGCATAATTTTGAGCCCATTGGAGATCGCGCCAATAGGCTTCAAATTCCGGCGTACCTTTCACGAAATAAGCGAGATCGGGATCTGGTACTTTAGTTTCCGCGAGTTTCAGAAGATCCTTGGCGGTGCCAATGTGACATTGGGCAAGTTTGTTGCCAATATGCCGCGAACCGGAGTGGAGCATTAACCACACATTATTTTCTTCATCGAGGCACACCTCAATGAAATGATTGCCGCCACCGAGGGAACCCATTTGTTTGAGGGCTTTGCTTTCGAGGTTTTTCACGCCCCGGTGGAGATCTTTAAAGTTTTGCCAGCCGCCCCAATTACTCACCGTTTTATCAACGTCTTTGTTTTCTTCAAAACCAACGGGAATAATGGCTTCGAGGTCTTTGCGGATTTGCTTAAGTTTGCCGTCGAGGCGATCGCCTTTAAAGGGCAATTTGAGGGCGGCCATGCCACAACCAATATCGACCCCCACCGCCGCAGGAATGATGGCATCTTTTGTGGCAATGACAGAACCCACCAAGGCTCCTTTCCCTAGGTGAACGTCGGGCATCAGGGAAACGTGTTTAAACACAAACGGCAGCGAGGCCACATTTTTCGCCATTTGCAGTTCCTGGGAGGCTAAATCATGGCCAGCCCAAGAATAAACGGGTTTTTCGGTTTGGATCGGTAGGGGTTGGTGGGGCATCGGGGGCTACGGAACAGCAGTAAAAATGAGGTGATTCAAAAAAGATTGGGTTATTTGTCACTCCTTCAGATCATAACGATTGCGTATCCAAGCATAAATATTTTTAACGTTTAGTTGATAAATCACGGCACCGTTGCGACGGGTTAAAGGGTGGGCACTAGGATAGAAAATCATCGGTCGCAGCAGGGCACTTATGAATTATTACGAGATTTTGGGGATTCAGATTACGGCCAACCAACGGGAAATTAAAACGGCCTACCGACGCAAGGCGATCGCCCTCCACCCAGACACCCTGACGATCAATACCCCCGCCGACCAACGGAAACAAGCGGAGGAAGACTTTAAGGAACTCAATCAGATTTACGAAATTTTATCTAATCCAGAACAGCGACAAAAATATAACCAAGACCTCCAAGGCACTGAAAAAGCAGATCGATTGCGCACAGTCCGGCAACTCCGGGATCAACAAAATTTCCAGGCGGCGATCGCCCAGGCCCAGGGTCTCTACGGGCAATTTCCTACCGATCCCCAATGCGCCGATCTCTATGGCGAAGTTTTAATGCTCTACAGCCGCCAGTTGCTCGACAATAATCCGGTGGCGATCGCCCCAGAAATTAAAACCTATCTCGAATTAGCCCTATCGGTGGTGCACTCACCCCGTATCAAACAGCAGATCCAACAACTTCTTGCTCACTTTGAAAAAACAGCCAAACAAAAAAAGACTACCCAACATCCGCCCGATAGTGAAGCGCCCCAGGAGTCATCTAACCTGATCAGCACTAAGCGCGCGATCCAACTCCTCAAAGCCGGGGAAGCTGGCATCAAAGCCTGGAACCAATTCCGGGAATATGAAACCTATTTACCCGACCTCGCCGGTGCTGATTTGAGCGGCATGGATCTCAGTCAGACCAATTTGCAGGGGGTCAATTTACGAGGGGCCGATCTGAGTCAGGCGAACCTAGGAGGCACAAATTTAAGCCAGGCCCAACTGATGCAAGCGAATTTAACAGGTATCAACGGTGAGTTGGCTAACTTTAGCCAAGCAGATCTGACAGAAGCTAACTTAACGGATAGCTGTCTAGTGAACGCTGATTTCAACCAAGCCAATTTAACCGCTGCAACCCTCAATCAGGCCAATGCTTACCGCGCCAACTTTCAGGGGGCAAATCTCCAGAATGTGCATTGGTGCGGGGGCAATCTGGGAGAAACCAACTGTCTCCAGGCGAGCTTTGCGGGGGCGATCCTCAACCAAACCAACGGCAAAAAAGGCAACTTTACGGCAACGACATTTACTAACAGTCAATGGGAAGGAGCGGTGTTGGTAGATGCGGACTTTTCCCAGGGGAATCTGGAGCGAATGGAGTTGGCCAATGCCAATTTGTCGAACGTTAAATTTATCGGCGCGCGGCTCTGCGGCACGAACCTCAATGGCAGTGCCACCCAAGGCAGCAAAAAATATCCCTATTACCAGGGCAGCATTGATTTTTCTGGGGCAGATTTGTCCTGTGCCACCTGCATCGAAACGGTTTTTCCCAAGTCAAATTTCAGCAATACCCGCCTGCAAAATACCAATTTCGACCAGGCAGACCTCAGTGGCAGTAATTTCCAGGATGCGGTGCTCCACAACACCAGCTTTCTGGGGAGTAACCTACGCGAAACCGATCTCAGTGGCACAAAGTTTTATTTTGCCTACGTGAACGATCAGACGAAAATTACCGGGGCGAAGGGCATTTAACTAGGGGAGCCATAGCCACCCCCCCCAGGGGTCTGGATTTCTAGGCGATCGCCTTTTTCCATCGCCACTTCAACGGTACTGGGCAATATTGTTTCAGTGCCATCGCTGCGGATCACTTTATTTTCCCCACAAGCGCCCGGTAAGCCCCCCTCTAGCCCAAAGGGTTCTACTAATCGCCGACTGGACAAGATCGCTGCGGTCATTGGTTTCCGAAATTGCAAGCGACGGATCATGCCATTGCCGCCATGAAATTCTCCTGGGCCACCACTATTTTTACGGATGGAAAATTCTTCTAGGAGCACCGGGAAACGCCATTCCAAGACCTCTGGATCCGTCAGGCGAGAATTGGTCATGTGGGTTTGCACCGCATCCGTCCCGTGGAAATTTGGGCCAGCGCCGGAGCCGCCGCAGATGGTTTCGTAATATTGATACTGGGCATTCCCAAAGGTGAAGTTGTTCATTGTTCCCTGGGAAGCCGCCATCACCCCCAAAGCGCCATACAAACAATCGGTAATATTCTGGGATACCTCCACATTGCCCGCCACCACCGCTGCCGGATATTGGGGATTGAGCAGACAGCCTGGAGGAATAATGACTTTGATCGGCTTTAGACAACCATAATTTAGCGGGATATCGTCCTGTACTAGGCTCCGAAAAACGTACAACACCGCCGCTTGGGTTACGGCTTTCGGGGCGTTAAAATTCGTCTTCGATTGGGGGGCAGTGCCGGTAAAATCCACCGTGGCCGTTTGCTGCTCGTGATTAATTTGGATGCTGACCTGGAGGCGATCGCCATTGTCTAGATTGACGGTAAATTCTCCATCCCGGAGTCGTTGAAGCTGCTGTTTGACCGCTTGTTCGGCGTTATCTTGCACGTGCTGCATATAGGCCAAAACCATCCCCTGACCGTAATGGCGCACCAGCCGTTGCAGTTCCTGGAGTCCTTTTTCGTTGGCGGCAATTTGCGCCTGGAGATCCGCTAAATTCTGCGTTAAATTGCGCACGGGATAAACCGCGTCCGTGAACAATTGCGCCACAGTTTCCGTTTGGAATTTCCCCTGTTTCACAAGGCAAACATTGTCGATTAAAATCCCTTCTTCCTGGATCTGGGTGCTTTGGGGCGGCATCGACCCCGGTGTAATCCCCCCTAGATCGGCATGGTGACCGCGAGACGCAACGAAAAATAAAGGTTTAGCCTGAGTATTTTCCCCTTGTCCCGGCGCGAAAACAGGCGTAATCACCGTCACGTCGGGTAAATGGGTGCCGCCATTGTAGGGGTTATTCGACATATACACATCTCCGGGTTGGAGGTGCGTTCCGTGGGCCTGGATCAAGCTGTAAACGCTCTCACTCATGGAGCCGAGGTGGACAGGAATGTGAGGGGCGTTGGCGACGAGGTGACCCTGGGGATCGAAAATCGCGCAGGAAAAATCGAGGCGTTCTTTGATATTGACCGAGTAACTGGTGTTTTGCAGGGTCACGCCCATCTGTTCGGCGATCGCCCGGAAGAGATTATTAAAAATTTCGAGGGTGACGGGATCTGGTTGACGGAAATCTGTGGCTACAAGTGTAATTTCCTGAGAGATGTCACTGACTTTTTCGAGGATCAAGTGATTGTATTCATTTAAGCGGCCTTGCCAACCGGGTTCAATGACGTTTGTGCCAGTTTTTTCGATGATTAGGGCAGGACTGGGAATAACATCACCGGGCTGGAGGGTCGCGCGGTCATAAACGGGGGTTTGTTGCCATTGACCACCGCTGTACATCGCAATTGTTTCCATCGGTTTTACAGGGCCAGCAGTGCGTTGGGGATGGGGCGTTTCCGTCGCGGCTTGGGTTTCGCAAATGAGTTCTAGGCTAATGGATTCGACGATCAGTGCCTTGTCGGGCAGAGTAAACCCATAGCGTTGTTGGTGGAGGGCGGAAAACTCTGCCACCATGGTTTTTTGATCAGCGAAGGTGACAATTAACGTCGAGTCGGTGCCCTGGTATTTGAGATGGGCTTTCCGTTCCTCAAAAATTTCGGCTTGGCTTGGGGGATGTTGCTGACTAAGTTCCCCGGTGGCCTGGTGCTTAAGTTGCCGGAATTCTGCTTCTAGTTCAGGGAAAAGATCTACTGCTAAAACCTTTTCAATGGCTTTTTCCTTTAAGATGCGAATTTCGGCCAAACCAATGCCATAGGCGGACAGTACCCCCGCAAAGGGATGGATCACGATGGTTTTAATCCCCAAGGTGTCGGCGATCGCACAGGCGTGTTGTCCCCCAGCCCCACCAAAACAGCAGAGGGCATAGTCACTCACATCGTGGCCCCGTTGCAGGGAAATTTGCTTGATTGCGTTACTCATATTCTCCACGGCGATCGCCAAAAAACCAGCGGCAATCTCGGCGGGCTCTTGCGCTAAATTTTCAGCGAGGGCTTGGAACTTCTCTGTAACAATGACGCGATCTAGGGGGGCTTTGCCGTCTGAGCCAAAAACCTGCGGAAAGAAAGCTGGCTGAATTTTTCCCAACAGCACATTGCAATCGGTGACCGTCAGTGGCCCCCCTTTGCCGTAACAGGCTGGCCCCGGATGCGCCCCGGCAGATTCTGGCCCGACCCGAAACCGTGCGCCGTCGTATTGCACTAGGGAACCGCCCCCCGCCGCGACAGTGTGGATCGCCATCATCGGTGTTTTCAAACGTACCCCAGCAATTTCCGTTTCAAAGCTGCGTTCGTAGCTACCATCGTAGTGGGCAACATCGGTGGAGGTGCCCCCCATGTCAAAAGTGATAATTTTCTCAAAGCCGGCGATCGCACAGGTTTTTACCGCGCCGACAATGCCCCCCGCTGGCCCGGAGAGAATGCTGTCTTTCCCTTGAAATTGCGTCGCCTCGGCTAATCCCCCATTGGACTGCATAAACATCAGCTTTGGCCCCTGGCTCTCGGCTTGGAGATAACCCGCCACCTGATCCACATAGCGGCGCAAAATTGGCGATAAATAACCATCTACCATCGTCGTATCGCCCCGACTGACCAGCTTCATCAACGGGCTGACTGCATGGGATAGGGAAATTTGCGTAAACCCAATTTCTTTGGCGATCGCCCCAATTTTTCGTTCGTGGTCAGGGTAACGGTAGCCATGCATCAACACCACGCCACAACTGCGAATCCCCGCATCAAAAGCGTTTTGTAAATCCTGCCGTACTTGATCGAGATCCAATGGCTGCAAAATATTGCCTTGGGCATCGACTCGTTCCGGCGCTTCGATCACCTGTTCATAGAGCATCTCCGGCAGTTTAATCTCTAGGGCAAAAATATCCGGGCGATGTTGATAACCAATACGCAACGCATCCCGAAAGCCCTGGGTGATCACGAGAACTAGGCGATCGCCTTTCCGTTCCAGGAGGGCATTGGTCGCCACCGTCGTCCCCATTTTGATCACTTCAATATTTTCAGTGGGGATCGATTGATCCGGACTGAGACCCAATAAATTCCGGATACCCTGCACCGGCGCATCGGGGTAACATTCTGGATTTTCTGACAGCAACTTATGGGTAACCAGCCCGCCATCGGGGCGTTTTGCGACGATATCCGTAAAGGTGCCACCTCGATCAATCCAAAATTGCCAGCGCGATTGTTGTGGAAGGTTACTTGCGCCCATAATTTCCGTGAAATAGCTGAAGCCTTTCTATTAAACCTGATTTCAAGCTTGGGGTACGCGAAATGACTTTGTCATATCACATCGTAGATATTGGCTAGTAAATAGCAAAACTGTATGCATGAGATCAAAAATTGGCAATTTAAAGCTTACACTGAGCACCCTAAAATCGCGACAAATAACGCATTGACAAAATGCATTTAGAAAAAAACTCCGTTTTTTTTGCCATGTACCATAATTTTTAATCCCAGAAGTCATAAAGTCCATAAAGTCTCTATCAGTTTTCTTGACTATATAAAAAACACATAAAGCTTATATGAAGAAACCATGAAGAATTCGAGCATTATCGTGTTTTATGGAGTGCTTTATATAAATTTACACAGGGTTGCAATATTGATTTAAATTAATATTATTTAGAGGATTTAAAAGCACGAGAACTTAAGCAGTTTTGCCAAACCATTAAAGCCATAAACACTTTTAGATAATATGCAGTCTACAAAAAAATCTAAGCTTTCATTAATTGTTTTATATGCCTCTGCAGGTGTAGTTTTAAACTTTGTACAGTCATTGCTTCCTGGAACGTTTCGAGAAAGATCCTCAATAATGGCACAGACAATAGGTCAAGAAGCAACGTGTTTCGATGTCGCAGATACAGATAATGATGGGGTTTTTGAAGTAACTCAAGTTGAACAACCCAATCAAGCTGGGAATATTCAAGGACAAGCTTTTTGTGATCTCGATGGTGCTACGGGTGCGACCGGTGCCACTGGCGATACTGGCCCCACTGGCCCTCAAGGTCAACAAGGTGAACAGGGTATTCAAGGTGCTACGGGTGCGACCGGTGCCACTGGCGATACTGGCCCCACTGGCCCTCAAGGTCAACAAGGTGAACAGGGTATTCAAGGTGCTACGGGTGCGACCGGTGCCACTGGCGATACTGGCCCCACTGGCCCTCAAGGTCAACAAGGTGAACAGGGTATTCAAGGTGCTACGGGTGCGACCGGTGCCACTGGCGATACTGGCCCCACTGGCCCTCAAGGTCAACAAGGTGAACAGGGTATTCAAGGTGCTACGGGTGCGACCGGTGCCACTGGCGATACTGGCCCCACTGGCCCTCAAGGTCAACAAGGTGAACAGGGTATTCAAGGTGCTACGGGTGCGACCGGTACCACTGGCGATACTGGCCCCACTGGCCCCCAGGGTCAACAAGGTGAACAGGGTATTCAAGGTGCTACGGGTGCGACCGGTGCCACTGGCGATACTGGCCCCACTGGCCCTCAAGGTCAACAAGGTGAACAGGGTATTCAAGGTGCTACGGGTGCGACCGGTGCCACTGGCGATACTGGCCCCACTGGCCCTCAAGGTCAACAAGGTGAACAGGGTATTCAAGGTGCTACGGGTGCGACCGGTACCACTGGCGATACTGGCCCCACTGGCCCTACAGGTGCGACTGGTGCAGTCGATCAAGAAACACTTAACAACATCTATGGCAAGATTGAAAACAACAGAGACCAAATTGAGCAGAACAGACAGGAAATCCTGGATAATCGTTCCGGTATTGCCATGGGTTATGCCATGATCAATGCTACTCGTGGTTTAAGTTATGGCAAGAAATATTCTTTCGGCATGGGATTTGGTAATTTTGAAGGAGAGTCTGCTGTTGCGGCTGGCGCAATCTTTCGTTTTACAGATCCCGACGAAGCGCTAGAAAAAACAGTTATTGATTTTAGTGTTACGGCAGGTTGGGGGATCAATCGAAATACCTTTGGTTTTGGTGCTGGCTTACAACTTGAATTCGATTAAAAGTCTAAATTTTTACGAACTCAGCAAGTCTGTCTTTGAAGGACAGGCTTTTTTATTTGATAATTGACAAATGGTAGCTTTGAAATAATATATAGAAATATCTAAAAGTATTCTGAGGAGCTTCTGATGGCGACAATATGTTTAAATATGATCGTTAAAAATGAATCAGAAAACATTGAACGCTGCTTAAATTCAATGTTATCTTGGATTGACTCATATGTTATCTGTGATACAGGATCGACCGACGATACAATACAAAAAATCCAAAATATTTTCAACAGTAACAAAATACCTGGAACAATACATGAATTCCCCTTTATTAATTGGGAACAGGCACGAAATGAAGCACTAAAAAAGGCAAAAAACTCTCACGTTATTCAAGATTATATTTTATTTGCTGATGCAGATATGGAGCTGGTTGTTGACGATATAAATTTTAAGTCTAGACTCTGCGAGCCAGCTTACAGTATCCAACAAAGAAACCAACTATGGTATTACAATACAAGACTAATACAAGCCAATTTAGAAGCTCAATATATAGGTGTAACCCATGAATATTTGTCAATATCGTGTCTGCCAAAACAACTAAAGGAATTGTGGTTTATCGATCATGCATCAGGTTTTAACCGGGCTGGAAAATTCCAGAGAGATATTGACTTATTGCTCGAAGATCTAAAACAAAATCCTAATAATTCGAGGAGTTTATTTTATCTGGCTCAAAGTTATAGAGACAATAATAATTTATTAAAATCTAGAGAAACATACAGAAAACGTATAGAAATTGGCGGATGGAACGAAGAAATCTGGTATTCGCTATATCAAATTGCAAAATTAAATGAGCGCCTAGATGAGCCAGAAGAGAAAATATGTAATGCTTATTTAGCTGCTTATCAGTTTAGACCCAGTCGCGCAGAACCATTAGTAGAGTTAGCTCGATTTTATCGAGAAAAACAAAAATATCACCTCGCAAATATCTTTGCTCAACAAGCGCTAAAAATCAAGAAACCAAATGATACTTTGTTTCTCGAAAACTCGGCTTATCGTTATAGAGCAATGGATGAAGCGGCCATTGCTGCATTTTGGACTGGTGATAAAAAACAATCATTTAATCTTTGTCAGAAACTTTTACTGGGGGATTTATTGCCAGAAAAAGATAGGCAACGAGTTGAAAAAAATGCCTCATTTTGTGTTGATGTTATTGCAGAAATCAAAACAAAATATCCCGAAGATATTATTGAATCACTTCTACTTAATAGTCTTAGTCAAGCAATTCGATTTAATAAATCAAGTACAGTAACTTTGACTGTTACTTCATGTAAAAGACTTGATTTATTTAAAAGAACAATAAATTCGTTTCTAAACTGCTGTCAAGATTTATATAAAATCAATAAATTCATATGCATTGATGATAATTCATCTCCTGAAAATAGAAACGAAATGCAAAAGCTATATCCTTTTTTTGAATTTATCTTCAAGGACGAAAAGCAAAAAGGTCATGCCCAAAGTATGAATCTTTTATTTGACTTGATAGATAGTAACTATTGGTTACACCTCGAAGATGACTGGGAATTTATAGTATCCATGCCTTATATAGAAAAAGCGATTTCAATCTTAGAAAGCCAAGAGAATCTTGCCCAAGTCATGTTTAATCGAAACTATACGGAATTACTAAATGAACAACATATTGTAGGAGGAATCTTAAACAAAGAACCAATCAGGCATATTATCCATGAATATGTTCCTGGCGGCAGAAACTCAATAAATGTCAATTATTTTTTACAAAAATATCCTAAAGGTTCACTAACTAACTGCTTTTGGCCTCACTTTTCTTTTCGGCCTTTCATGATGAAAACAAAAGTTTTACAGCACATTGGAAAGTTTATAGAACAGCCAGGAAACTTTGAGCTAGAGTATGGTGAACGATTTGTTGAACACGGTTACTTTGCGGCTTTTTTCGATGCTATTGTATGTAGACATATAGGCAGACTTAGCACAGAAATTGGAAAAATTAAAAATGCCTATGATCTAAATGGTATTAAGCAGTTTTAGGATTTGGTTTAAAGAAAAAAACACCAAGAATCTTCTTGATGTTTTTGGATAATGATAGTTGCTCGTCATGGCGATCGCCCCTGACTGAGTTTTAGATGACTTCGATTTCCTCTTCCCGGAGGTGGGCCGCATATTTCGGGTCGAACCGGACTTTGATTGGTAACGTTGCGGTGATCGGGCGGCCGATAATCGTTTCGATGGTCCCTTCCATACCTTTTAGATCAAAGGCTTTTTTCCGGTTTTGGGGGTGGTTGTACACAATGACAGATGCCGTAACACGGATGCGATCGCCAACGTTCATAAACCTTTCTTGTCCTCTCTCGTACAAATATCTCTAAAGCTCTCTGGAGAGCAAACAGTTTTTCCATTGTACATAGCCATGGGCTCCCTACCGCACTGTTTTTTTGGAACTGGCGATCGCAAAAAGCCCATTCATCGGACAGATGTAAATATTGTTGCGTGAATCGCTTGATTCCCAGGGGACACGGGCAAAATAAAAACAGAATGCCCGTTACCAAAGGATGCGTGCCCCATGAAGTTTTGGTTTACCCTGCTCCAATCTCTGCCTGAACTGAGCACCATGGATGTAGAGTTACTCGATTCCGAAATCGACACCCAGGCACTGCGGCTTGATCCGCATCCCACCTCCCCGGCCTCGGCCACCCTGACCCCCGCCCAACTCCCCGTTAGTGGCGCGTTGATCTTTCCAGGCATTATCGTCACCCTGATTGTGCTCTTTTTGATGAGCATTTGGGCCTACACCAGGGTCTATGTCATTACCCCCAACAACGAAGCCTTTGTCCGTACCGGGGGCGTCATTCGCAAAAAGAAAACGGTTATTCTCAACGGGGGCTGCATTGTTCTACCGGGGTTCCACGAGTTAACTCGCGTACCGCTGCGGGAAATTTCCATCGATGTCGAACGTACTGGAAACCTCGCTGTCCGCACCCAAGATTACTTGCGGGCAAATATGCGAGTCACATTTTACGTTTGTATCAATGCCAATGAAGAAGATGTTTTAGTCGCCGCCGCCCGGTTATCCAAGCAGGGACGCATTTCCGAAGCAGATATCAAAGAAGCCCTGGAGAAACGAGCCGATGACGCAATTCGGGCCGCCGCTAAACGCAAAAGCATTGCCGAAATTGATTCTGACAAACTGGGATTTGCTGACGAGGTTTTGAATCTAATTCAGCAGGATCTCAAGAAAGTAGGGCTGACCCTCAACAATATTGCCATTTCTGAAATCGAAGAAAGCGACACCTACGATGAAAATAATTTCTTCGATGCCCAAGGGGTCCGCCTCCGCACGGAAACAATCCAAAAATCCATTAAACAAAAACTCGACGTTGAGTTAACGGTGCTGAAGGAAAAGCGGGAGCTAGAACTCAACACCAAGGTAGAAATCGAAGAACAGGAATTGGCCGCCGAACAAAAATCCCTGAAGCTTGCGAAGGCGAAGGAAGAAGCTAAGTTAAATCAGGCGAAGGAAATTGAGTTTCTCAAGGCGCAACAGGCCCAGGAAATTCAGGCATCCCAGGATCAAGAGCTAGCCAAGATTGAACGAAATCGTATCCTCCAGGAAAAGGCCGTCGAAGAGGAAAAAATTCAACAGAAACTCTCAATTCAGCAAAACCAAATTGCCGCCGATATTTCCCTAGAGCAGCAAAATAAAGCCCTCAAAATTGCCATGGCGGAGGCGGAAGAAGAAGCAAAAATTGCTCAACAACAGGCGGCGATCGCCATTGCCAATAAAGAAAAAGAACGCCTCGCCGCCGAGGCCGAACGCACCCGGGCCGAAGAAGCTGTGGCCACCTCCAAGGCCGTCGAACAGGCCAACCGGGAACAACGCCTGGCAATTATTGATGCCGAAAAAGAAGCCGATCAAAAACGCATCGCTGACCAAAACGTGGTGGAAATTGATGTGTTCCGGCGGCGACGTCAAGCAGAAATTGCCCGTCAAGCGGCGGAACTAGAGGCCGAATCGATCCGCACCCTGGCCGATGCCAACCGCTACCAAGCCCTCGCCGAGGCCCAGGGGAAACAGGCTCTAATCGAAGCAGAAAATGCCCTGAGCAATGCCAACCGCACTGCGGAATTGATGAAGCTCTTTTTACCGACCCTCGCCGACCAACTGCCAGACATTATGAAGTCCCTCGCTCCCCAACCCGGCGTCCTGGGCGATGCAAAAGTATTTGCCTTTCCGGGCACCAATGGCGATGGGGCTGGCCTGGGGGAGATTAATAAATTGTTGCTCTCGACGAGCGGTTTGTCGTTGGTCAATGGTCTTTTAGAAGACGGTAAGCTGGGGACGCTGTTGGCCCAGGTGAAAAGCCTGTTGCAGGATAACGATGCAGACACCAGCAATAACGAGGTGTTGCAAAATGTGGAAACTCTCCTGGCTGAGTTAAAGGAGAAAAAGACAACGACAACATCCTCTGAAACCTCGCCGCTACCCACTACTTTTGTCCCGCTGCCCAAGGAGGCAAAAGATTCTGAAGGGGCATAATTTTTTCAGGGATTTTAAAACTCGATTTTCCAAAAAGGCGATCGCCAACCGAGCGAGGGAATACGCTACGATCACAAACGATGTGAATTTAGCGGCAAACCAGGCGTGCAGTACAGTTGGCAAAAATTTGGACTTTTGGGTGGGTTATTGGTTCTCTTGGGGGGCTGTGCCCAGTTGGGCAATTTAGAAGAGAGTCTAGCCCCCGATCCGCGCCTCGTAGAACAACAGGAACAGGCCGCTGAAACCGACCCCCCAGCAGATTCGTCCTTACCGACTGATTTTCCGGCAGAAATTCCCCTCTATCCCGAAGCAACCCTCATTCAAGCAGAAGACAAGACCACCGTCTGGGCGATCGCCGATAATGTCCAGAGCCTCGAAGCCTTTTACCGTAAAGCCTTTGGCGAAGCTCCCTGGGAAATTGTCGCGTCCCCCACTGCCGCGACGGATAACCTTTTAGAAATTGTCGCCCGCACCAGCGACCTAGAAGTAACCCTGTCTTTGTCAGAAGCCACTTCTCCCACAGCGAATAACTCTGACCAAGCCGTTGTAGGCACCACCTTCGTCCTCAGTTACCGAACTTTAAGCACCACCGGGACTAACGATCCAGTACCGACCGATAACGCAAATGCGGAACTTCCTACCCAGGTACAAGATCTCGTTGCCCTCCAGGTTTTTACCGCTGCGGATTTTCAGGCCGATACGGTGATCACCAGACGCCAATTTGCCCGCTGGCTCTTCAAGGCCCACAACGCGATCTATGGCGATCGCCAAAACCAACAAATTCGCCGCGCCAATGCCAGCAGTAAACCCATCTTCACCGATGTACCGGCCAACGACCCCGACTTTCCGTTCATTCAAGGCTTGGCCGAAGCCGGCATTATTCCCTCAAGCCTCACCAACGACACCATTACCACCTTTCGCCCCGATGCCCCCCTCACCCGGGAAAGCCTGATCGCCTGGAAAGTGCCCCTCGACCGTCGCCAGGCTCTGCCCCAAACCAGCCTCGATAATATCGCCGAAACCTGGGGCTTTCAGGATGCCGCCAAAATTGACACCAGAGCCCTCCAAGCCCTCTACGTGGACTTTCAAAACGGTGACCAAGCCAATGTGCGGCGGGTATTTGGCTATACCACCCTCTTCCAACCCCAAAAAACGGTCACTCAACAGGAAGCGGCGATCGCCCTGTGGTATTTCGGCTACCAAGGCGAGGGTCTATCTGCTGCCACTGCCCGTGGCGATCGCCAAACCTCGAACCAAAACCAAAGTAACCAAACCACTGATACAGAGACCAATCCTCCCGCTTCCCAAAACCCATAGCTAAAAAAAATTCCCCAATCACAACCGCGACTGAGGAATTCATTGTTTGAGGTTTAGACGAAACTTGTTAGTTGCTCGCCGGGGATAGATCAGCGTCGGTGCTGCCCTTGGTGCGGCGACGGGTCAAGGTATTGAAAAGCATTACACCAATGGCCTTAACGAGGTTTCCTTCTAGCTCCTTGAACATATTCATATTCATGCCAAAGGCATCATTAGCTTCCTGGACAATTTGCTCTGCCGTTTCTTCCGGCACATCCAAGCTGTTCATTGCCGCCCGGTACTTGTCTTTAAAGGCCTTTTCGTCAGAGATATTCTCAAACTCATAGAAGGCCGTCCCTTCGCCGTCGAGGTTCATCGCGTTTTGGGCAATTTTCTTGAGGATTTGTCCCCCGGAGAGATCGCCCAGGTAGCGGGTGTAGGAATGGCTGACTAAGAGTTCCGGTGCGGTCTGGGCCACTTCATGGATGCGGTCCACATAAGCCTGACCAGCGGGAGTAATTTTTGCTTCGGCCTGCCAATTGGGGCCAAAATAATAGCGTAGATCCGTTTCGAGACTTTGTTTACGGTTTAACTCAGGGAAATAAATTTGGGAGACGACGGGATGATCCTTGAGGCGCTCCATCTCCTCTTCCATCGCTGAGTAAACATAGTAAAGGTCTGCCACAAGCTTCCGGTAGGATTTTTTCTCCACGACTCCCTTCAGGAAGCATTTCACGAAGCCAACGTTTTCCGCCATCGTGTGGGAAGTTTTCGTTCCCTCTCTCAACATTGTTGCTAGGTTAGCGACCATAGAAATAAGTCCCTTGTTCTTACTGAAAATGAATAGATATTAAAAGGTTTGTTAAAGAAAGTTAACAAAATTAAAAGACTGCTCAGTTTCGTAGGTTAACTGGTTTTACGGGTTTATGCTATTAAGTTTTTTTACGGGAAAATCGATGTGTTTTTTGTCAGACTTGCGCGGGCTTGGCGTTGGGATAAGGCGGGCTTTTGGGCGGCTCGGCCCTGGAGATTGGGGGCAATTTTCGCCGGGGATAGCTAATGTTTGTGATCCTGAATAATCTGCTGAGGAACTGATTCGGTTTTGGTTTCCTTTCGGTGGCGATCGCCATCAAATCTTCGCCTCATTGCGGTTATGGGAAAAAGTCAATCTCCTGAAAAATAACAGAAATGAACGGGCCTCGATGGAGCCTCTTGCAAAAAAAATCTTCCCCCAAAGGTCTTGAAGGAAGATCATTGCTATGTACATCAATAAGAGGAAAAACAAATGGTGCAGGGGGCCGGATCTATTTCCAACCAGCGCGATCCATCAACATGACGGCTTCGGCATTTTGCTCACCAAAACTTTCGAGGGGTAGATCCGAAGCTGTCCAGTCGCCAAACTGGGCCACCACGTCATTGGGGGCAACGGTATCCACCACGGGATATTCATTATTATTGTTGGCGAAAATTTCCTGGGCTTCTGGGGTCACCATAAACTCCAAAAATTCTTGGGCTGCTTCGACGTTCGGTGCATTGGCGATAATGCCAGCCCCACTGATGTTGATGTGGGTGCCACCTTCGCCTTCGTTTTGGTTCGGGAAAAATGCCCCAATATTTGCCACGATTTCTTGATCTTGGGGATCTTCAGAGGCACGCAGACGGGCGACATAGTAGCTATTGACCAGGGCGACATCACAAACCCCAGAAGCGACAGCTTGAATTTGGGCGGTATCGTTCCCTTCCGGCTCACGGGCGAAGTTCGCCACTAAACCTTGTACCCATTCTTCGGTGGCTTCAGCACCTTTTTCGACAATTTTCGCAGCCACGAGGGACTGGTTATAGGTGTTGCTGGAGCTGCGGACACAAACCCGACCTTCCCATTTCGGATCAGCAAGGTCTTCGTAGGTGGACAGTTCAGCCGGATCAACGGTTTCGGTGTTGTACACGATAATCCGTGCCCGTTTTGTCAGACCAAACCAGGTATTGTCGCTACTGCGCAGATTTTCGGGAATGGCACTGGTCAGCACTTCGGACTCTGTGGGTTGCAGTAAACCATCCTGTTGGGCACGCCAGAGTCTCGCCACGTCTACTGTGATCAGGACATCGGCGGGACTATTTTCGCCCTCGGTTCTGATGCGTTCTAGGAGTTCGTCGTCACTGCCTTCAATGAGATTCACCTCAATGCCGGTAGCTTCGGAAAATGCTTCGTATAATTCTGCGTCGCTGTCGTAGTGCCGCGAAGAGTAAAGGTTAATTTCGCCGGTTGCTTCGCTGGAGGGAGTACCAGGATCAGTGGTCGTATCGGTGGCACCATTGTTATTGGTAGCTGGGGTACAACCGGTGGCGATCGCCAAGCCAAGAAAAAGTCCGCAGAGGGACAGGGAACGGGATTTCATAAAGCGTTGTAATCGAGAGATGATGTTATGTTTTCCAAGGTAATGGTGATTTTAGCAGCTACTGCAACTTCTTCTCAATACATTTTTATTTTTTAATTAAATTAGTCATCAAGATGGAACAGCATTACTGGGTGGCCTGGTCACAAATCAAGGGGGTCGGCCCAAGTCGCCTCAAAAAAATTTGGCACTGTTTCGGCTCCATGGAACGAGCTTGGCAGGCTTCTGGCCAGGAGTTGGGGGCAGTGGATGGTTTAGGGGATAAGTTGATTCGCCTGATTTTGGCTGGGCGATCGCCCCTTGATCCAGAGCGTATTTACCATGAGCACCTTGAGAAAAATCCGCAATTTTGGACGCCAGCGGATCCAGAGTACCCAAAGTTATTGTTAGAAATTCCCAGTCCGCCACCGTTGCTCTATTACCAAGGCCAAGTCAAGCTGTTAGAAAATCAAGGCCAAATTCCGGCGATCGCCATGGTGGGTACAAGGCATCCTTCGGAGCATGGTAAACGTTGGACAGCGCGCATTAGCCAGGCCCTCGCCCAGGTGGGCTTTTCGATTGTGTCGGGTATGGCCCAAGGCGTTGATGGTGTTGCCCACAGTGCTTGCCTCAAAACGGGGGGACGCACCATTGCCGTCCTAGGAACTGGCATTGATCAAATCTATCCCGCGAGCCACCGCAATTTATACAACGAGATCCTGGCCCAGGGCTTAATTTTGAGTGAATATCCGGCGGGGACGCGACCAGACCGGAGCCATTTTCCCGCCCGAAACCGGATTATTGCCGGGTTGACCAGGGCGACCCTGGTCATGGAAGCCCCCAGCCGTTCTGGTTCCCTCATTACGGCCCATTACGCGATGGATTTTAACCGTGAGGTTTATGCCCTGCCCAATTCCCCCGAACAGCAAGCGGCCACGGGGTGTTTGGACTTGATTCGGCGGGGAGCGGGCATGATTTTAGGGGAGACACAACTGATCGAGGAGTTGGGCGGACTGCCCCAGTTGGATGAAGCTTCTCCCCAGCTTAGTTTGTCATTCCCAGAGCCAGTGGTTGAGCCGACCCCGCAGCCCAGCACAGATTTTCGGCAAATTTCCCCAGAGTTACTTCCCCTTTGGCAGGCGATCGCCCCTGAACCCACGGCCTTTGATTTGATCGTTGTCCAGTCTGGCATGGGGGCAGATCAGGTTTCGGCGACCCTATTGCAATGGGAACTCGAAGGATTCATTACCCAACTGCCAGGGATGCGGTACCGTCGCCTTTAGGTATTTTTGTGGGCTTTCATGGAACGCACAAATTTTTCAAAGAGGTAGTCGGCATCGTGGGGGCCGGGGCTCGCTTCAGGGTGATACTGTACCGAGAAGAAAGGCAAGGTTTTATGTTCTAAGCCAGCAACGGTGCGGTCATTGAGGTTGAGGTGGGTAATGGCGACATCTTCGGCGAGGGAGGCTTCGGCGATCGCAAACCCATGGTTTTGGCTGGTAATTTCAATCTGCTTTTGCTTGAGACCAGCGGGTTGGTTGAGACCCCGGTGGCCAAATTTGAGTTTAAAGGTTTCGGCCCCTAACGAAAGCCCCAGAATTTGGTGTCCCATGCAAATGCCGAAGGTGGGTTTTTCAGCCTTAAGAATATCTTTAACCGTGGCGATGCCTTCGGTGACGGCGGCTGGATCCCCAGGGCCATTGGAAAGGAAAATGCCATCGGGATTATAGGCAAGGATTTTTTCGGCGGGGGTGTCGGCGGGAACAACGATCACCCGGCAGCCATAACTCGCCAAACGGCGCAGAATATTGCGTTTCACACCAAAGTCAATGGCAACGACGGTGAGTTCCTGGGCTTCGGTTGCGCTACTGCTAAATTCCCAATGGCGATCGGTAATTTCAGTCCATTCGTAAACGCTAGCGGTGGTGACATCCTTGACGAGGTTTTGGCCTTCCATGGAGGGGACGTCTTGGAGTTGGCGGAGAAGTTCTTCGGGGTCAAGGATTTCTGTGGAGATCGCGCCATTCATCGCCCCAGATACCCGCAGGCGACGGGTTAGATCCCGCGTATCAATGCCATAGATGCCCACAACTTGGTGCTCTTTGAGATAATCGGGTAGGGCTTGGGTAGAACGCCAATTACTCGGTCGGGGAGCAATGTTCCGGGCGATCGCCCCTTTCACTTGGGGACGGCTGGATTCTTCATCCTCAGGAGTTACGCCAGTATTGCCCAGCTCCGGATAGGTAAAAGTCACAATCTGACCACGATAACTGGGATCGGTGAGGACTTCTTGGTAGCCCGTCATGCCTGTATTAAAAACGACTTCCCCAAAGGTGGTACCTGTCGCGCCAAATGACCGTCCGTGGTAAGTGGTGCCATCGGCTAAAACAAGGAGGGCGGGTTTTGCTTTCACAAGAGACATGGGCGGATTGACCTTTGATATATGCGTAACTTCTGCTGCTCAATCTTACTTGATCCGTTCCCTTCTCTACCGCTCCCAGGGGCGATCGCCGTTAATTTTTCTTGACCTAGGCGTTCTACTGCCCTACTTGCAACCGGATCGACTGGGAAACTTGCTCAGTTTCTGGCTGTTTCAGGGCTGCCCTCGGCGAGGGGAATGGTTACCGTAAACTGACTGCCTTTGCTGAGTTGGCTTGTGAGTTCGATCTGGCCGCCGTGGAGTTGCACATATTCTTTCACGATATTGAGGCCGAGACCTGTGCCGGGGATATTTTGGGTATTACTGGCCCGGTAGAAAGATTCAAAAATGTGGGGTTGGTCTTCTGGGGGAATGCCGACCCCTTGGTCAATGATGCTTAGGGTCAACGCTTCGGCACTGCTGCCTAACTGGACGGTCACCGTGGTGCCGGGGGCTGAATATTTACAGGCATTACCGAGGAGATTATTCAGGATGTGTTGCAACAAATTGGGGTCGAGGGCCAGGGGAGCGGCGATCGCCCCGGTGGTCTCAAGGTTGAAATGATGCTGCTTCCCAAGGCCAATTTTGAGTTCGGCGATGAGATCTTGGCAGAGGGTCACAATATCCACCGCTTGGCGTTGGCAACCCAGTTTTCCAGCTTCGAGGCGACTCATGGTCAGTAGATCATCGATCAGTTGTCGCAGTCGGATCACGCTATCTTCAATGTTGTTGAGATATTGCGATCGCCGCGCTTCGGGGAGATGGTCATGGTAAGCACTGAGGATTTGGGCCGCACCGAGGATCACCGTTAGGGGCGTGCGGAACTCGTGGGAGGCGGTATCAATGAAGCGGGTTTTCAGGTGGTTGAGTTCCCGTTCCTGGGTGAGGGCTTTTTCGAGCTCCCGTTTGGCCCGGCGCTGTTGGGTAATTTCTGAAGCCACGCCCAACACTTGATATTGGGGGCGATCGCCAGGGAGTTGGAGGGGCAGTTTCACCGTCCGAAAATAACGGGTCGCCCCCAGGAAATCCGTCGCCTTCGCTTCGTCAATGACCACGATTTTTTGTTCCCGGAGCACCTGCTGATCGGCCTGGATAAAACAGTCCGCTTCCTCAGAGTCGGGATGTAGATCACATTCTCGTTTCCCGACTAATTCATTGACCGTGGTGCCATAGAAATTCGCCATCGCCTGATTCACCAACAAAAAACGACCATCTTTATCTTTGACAAAAATTAAGTTGGGATTGTTATCGATGACCAGACGCAAAAAGATTTGACTCTGTTGTAGATCCCGTTCGGCCCGTTTGCGCTCCGTGAGGTCTTGGGTGTGTACCATCACCAGATCCGGCTGGATATAAATATAAGTGGCCAGAAAATAGCGTTGAAATGCCTCAGGGTCATCGGGGGAGGGAATTTGCAGCGCCTCTTCAAAGGTCGTTTTAAAGTCGAAACAGCGGCGAATATTCTGATGAATCGCGTGGTCTGCGCCGTAAATGGCATGGCTGGGGCAATGGAGAAAATCCTGGAGGGAGCCATCGTTGGCGATCTCGGCGGCACTGTTGTAGTCAATGAGGTAAAAGTTTCCCTGACGGTGCTGCCAGGTATAGGTGGGAATGGGAAAGTTGCGATATTGGGAACGGAGGAGGGCTTCGGTCTCACGGATTTTGAGGGCGGCGCGATTCCGGGCGGTGATGTCTCGACAGACGCAAATGTAGTCGCCGTCACTGGTGATGGTCAGGGAAATTTCTTGGGTGAAAGTCTGACCATTTTGGCGTTGGGCGATCGCCTCTCCTTGCCAAGATTTGTGGCGATTGAGGTGGGGGAGAATGTCTTTTTCTAAGCGTTTTTGCTCACTGGGGGCAAACAGCACTTCTTTCCAGGAATGCCCTGTCAAACTTAAGCGGTGGGGATAGTCAAACAGTTCTAAAAAAGCGGGATTGACTGAGATGAATTCTTCCCGCTGCAAAATGGCGATCGCATCCACCGCCGCATCCACCGCCGCCAACTGACGCCGCAGATTTTGTTCGATATTTTCGAGCACACGGGTGCGCTGTTCCACCCGGAACTCTAGCTCTTGGTTGAGGGTTTTGAGGGTGGTTTCAAAGGCTTGGCGATCGCTCATATCCATCCCCGTGGCGATCACATAATGGACGTTCCCTTGTTTATCCAAAAGAACGCCATGGGACCAACGCAGGTGGTGAACTTTCCCCGATTTAGCGCGCCAATCTACCTCGTAGGTACGGGGCTTTTTTTGTTGGAGGAGGCGTTGAAATTCCTGGACAATCTCCGCGACATCATAACGATCCCATAACAACAGATCCCAGAGGTACTGGTGGGCCACCTCGGTAAATTGATAGCCCGTAAGTTGCTCACAGGCCGGGTTAAACCGGATAATGCGCCCCTCCCGGTTCAGCACCATGAATAGGGCCGGGGTGAGGTCAAATAGGGTTTCGAGGAAATCCTATTCCTGGCGGAGTTCTACCTCCGTGAGCTTCCGTTGCTGAATTTCGGTGTTGAGGGTTGCATTGAGGGCTTTGAGTTCCCTGGTGCGCTCTTGGATGATGGTAGTGAGGTTTTCTTGATCGGTGATCAGCTTTTGTTGGGAGAGTTTGAAGGGGGTGACATCGTGAGCGGCCCAAACCACTTGCTGCTGGTTAATGGCGACGATTTTGGCGACAAACCACACGGGGGCGAGGTGGGGATCTGGCTGCAGGGAATATTCATACTTCACGCTTTCCCCTGACAAGGGTTCATGGTCTGGGGTGGTGCCTTTGGCGATCGCCTGATGAAGGTATGGCGTGAGGCGGCTTTGGTGCGTTTGTAAAAACTGGTAAGTCCCTTGGCAGAGATCTAGGGGGCCACAGCAATGGTTATTCTGGGGAGCGGTCACCTGCTTGATTTTCCAAGTTTGGGGATTGATCACAAAGACAATGTCGGTGATCGCTTCAAACAGGGCTTTCATCTGGCCATCGGTCAGCTTCAGTTGTTGGGCGATCGCCTGTTTAGCAGTCTTTTCTGCCTTTAGTTGTTGATTTAAATTTTGCAGTCGTTGATCCTGCTGCTGGAGAGAACGTTTGGCTCCTGCTGTTTCGAGGACATAGCGCACCGAACGCATCAAAATTTCCCGCTCCGTTTGGGATTCTCCCGCGCACAGACTCCGCAGGAGGTAATCTTGGGCACCCAGCTCGATGCATTGGTGGGCCAGTTGGATATCTTCTTGGCGATCATCGGTGAGTAACAAAATAGGTCGTTGGGCGGCGCTGTTTTGTAAGCGCATAAAGGCTTCTAATTTGCCAGAAGAAACGATGTTGACATCGAAAATAATCAGGTCGTAGGTGTCCGTTTTTAATTGGGCGATCGCCTGGGGCAGACTGTCCACCTGGGTCACTTGAAAGGTTAGGGTACTGCCCAGGGGGGGGTGCAACAGATGCTGGAGGATCACCGACTCGGTGGCAAGGCCTTCGACCAAGAGCACCCGTTGGGGCAATCCTTGTGGGTGGGGTTCTAGGGCCGCAACCTGGGCGATCGCCTTTTGGGGACGCCGGGCCACTTGGTCTAAGCGTTGTTGGAGGCTATGGGTTTGCCAATGGAGGGCAACGGGATCTAAGACCTGCAAAATTTCTCGCCAAGAAACCTTCCCCAACAGTTGTTCTTCTTCGTCAACCACAGCGGCCCAACTGCCATTGGTTTCGACTAAATGGGCCGCCACTGACCAAAGAGAGTCCGTGGGTTTGACCCGCTGAAAATCATGGCTCCCCTCCGTGGCGATCGCCGTTGTGAGACCTTCTTTCCCCTTACCATAGCCCCGCAAAACATCCCATAGGGTCACTGCCCACAAGCCATTGGATGAGGGAGCAGTCATGGCACTGGCTTTTTCCATAACCATCAGGAGGGACTGTTGCTTCTGGTGTAAACGATGGGCCGCCATCAACAGGGTGCTATGGGAAGGCATCAAGGACAAATCCGTCACCATCACATTCTGGACTTGTCGCATTTGCAGGAGAGGCTCCGACCACAGGAGGCGCTGGAGGGAAAGACGTTCCACAAAACCAAGCCAAAATCCGTTCTCTCCCTGCACCGGCAGGAGATCCCGCTGCTCCTGGTGCATACGGTCGAGGCCGACCCAGGGATACTCTAGATCTGCCAGGGCGATCGCCTTGGGGGGAGCCGTCATCACATCTCGTGCCAGGGTCTGCCTCAAATCAACATCTTCCGTAATCAGCTTCAAAACCGTTTGGGGCGAAACCAAACCCTGCAATTGATCGGCCTGCACAATCGGCACACAGGGGGCCACCATCTGCAACCCGACACACTGGGGCACTGTCCACGGTCGAAACCCCGCCAACACATCGGCGATCGCCGCCGTCGGCGGAAAAGTTGGCATTCGACTCGGATCAATAATCTGGGCCTTGAGGGCAGCAAAGTTCACTGGAATATTGACCATGCGTTGCAGCTCGTAATTTCTGGGCTAGGGTTGGATGACAAACAAGAACTTTGACGATTTACATCAAATAAGACCGCACTGTATCTATCCCACTAAACTCAACCCTCTGTTGCCAGAAAAATTAACTTAATCGTAACCTTTGCTAAGGTTTTACTCCCACAACTATTACGGAATTTAGCAATCTCCTGCCGTGGTCTGATTTTGATGCCGGTGTAGAGGGCATTGGCTGAGACGACTGTGTCAAAGCTGTTTGGGGTCAAAGTCTTCGGCATTCATCAAATCAAAACTGGTCGCAAAGGCTTCCTCCGGATTAAAGGCGGGCTTTTTCGGTGGGTTGAGTTGGGGGTTTGTTTTTTTCGCTGCCTGGCGGTTCAAAAGTTTTTTGGAAGGCTTGGGGGGAGCCTGTTTCGGTGGTTTTTGGGGCAGGGTTTCTTTTGATGTCGCTCTGTTCCGTGGCGGCGTAGGCTTTTTCGCGGGACGAGAGGTCAAGGAAGTCCGAGCGAAGGGGGTTTTGTTGGTGGCGTGCAACTGATCCGGGAACAAATGTTCAATGAAAAAATGAATCGTATGTTGATTGACATAGCCCTTTAATACCGCAATTTCCCCGAAGCGCAGAGAGCGTCCCCAGGCATCATGTTTTTGGGCAGCTAGAATATCCTCTAGCTGTTCTTCGTCAATGAGGTGGGCTTCCAGCAGATATTGACCAATATTTTTCCGTTCGGGCTGTGTGTGACGCATTTCCCAAAGCAGTTCAAAAAAATCAATGGTTTCTTCGACTGCCCAACCCCGGAGCGCGAGAATTTCGCCGAGGGACATTTCTGGATGCAACTCTCGGTCATATCGCACCACTTGGGCTTGGGTATCACTTAAAAGCCCCGCCTGGATTAGGGTTTGAATGAGAGTTTCCATAAATACCGGGTTTAGATGCAGTGGTCAGGGGCCTAGGTTAAGGCTCACTTTAAGAAATCGATGGGGAATAGGTAATGCTGCTTTTGATTGGTTGGAGATGCCTACATTTTAAGACAGTGGAATTTTAGAATTATAGAACTTAATTTACATTTTAAAAAATAAAGAGTTTAGCGGTCGATGACTCGAAAATCAGCCGTTTTCTCAAATGGTGACCATGAAAATGTTGGCGTTTAGGGTATGACTTTTCTCAATTTTTTAAAAGTCATATTGTTCATATTTTTAATCATGGCATCATCAAAAAAGAAAATATTTCTTAAGTAAAAATACTGATCATCACCCCACCTCGCAATAAAATCATGGGGGTGTGGCCAAGGCTACGGAAAAAAATATGCATATTTACAACCGCTTTATTCTTCCTTCTTTACTGGATTATGTGATGCATCGCCAGGCGATCGCCCAACAACGGCAAACATTACTCCAGGCGGCCCGGGGCAACGTCCTAGAAATTGGCTTTGGTACCGGGGCCAATCTTCCCCATTACCCAGGGGGAGTAGAAACGTTGCATGTCGTAGAGCCGGAAAGAATGCTACAACAACGGGTCGAGCAGCGGATTCGTCAATCGGGGTTACGGGTCGAGTGGCATGGCCTGCGGGGAGAAGCGCTCCCCTTTGAAGACCGCTGTTTTGATACAGTAGTGAGCACTTTTACCCTTTGTACGGTGCAGGAACCTGCCCAAGTGCTCCGGGAAATTCGTCGTGTCCTGAAAAAAGATGGCTACTTTTTGACCCTAGAACATGGCTTGAGTCCGGACGGGGCGATCGCCCAATGGCAACATCGGCTAAATGGCGTAATGAACTGTTGCGGCGGCGGCTGTAATTTAAACCGACCGATGGGGGCGCTCCTCAAGGCGGCGGGCTTTCAGGTGGAGACCCTCAAAGAATTTTATTTACCGGCACTACCCTCCATTGGTGGCTATCTCACCATGGCGAAACTTGCTCCTTAGGGCTTGGGGGTTTACGGGGCGATCGCCTTTCTCTTAAAATAAGAACGATTATCATTTCAAGAAAAGCGAGAAACGAACGTGCGATCGCCAATAACTTTTTCCCTCGCGGCCCTAAGCTGTCTGGGGCTCCTCTTCGGTTGTGGTGCAGACCCCGCTACCCAGACGGAAACATCCACTTCTAGCCCCGTAACCCCAGAGGCAACGACCCCCCAGCAGGAACCCCTGAAGATTACCGTTAGTGTTCTACCCCAGCAATATTTCGTCGAAAAAATTGGTGGCGATCGCGTCCAGGTTTCAACCTTGGTTGGCCCTGGGATCGAAGCAGAAAATTATGAACCCAAACCCCAGCAGTTAAAGGATCTCAGTGAGGCCGACGCCTACATTGGCATTGGCATCTTTTTTGAAGAAGTGTGGGGCGATCGCCTCCGCTCCGCCAATCGAGAAATGACTTGGTTAGACACCGCTGAGGGCATCGAAAAATTACCCCTCGCCGATCACCACCACCATGGCGACGACGGTCACAGCCACAGCCATGACCACGAAGGCGAACTACTCGATCCCCACATTTGGCTGTCTCCCCAGCGGGTTAAACAGCAGGCCGAAAGTATTTATCAACTGCTCGTCCAACTCGACCCCGACGGCGAAACCATCTATGCTGATAATCTCAATCAGTTTTTAGGGGAACTGGATCAACTCGACCAAACCATCCGCGAGCGGTTAGCGCCCCTAGAAAATCGCACCTTCTTGGTCTTTCATCCTGCCTGGGGCTATTTTGCAGCGGACTACGACCTAGAGCAAATCTCCATCGAAGTCGAAGGCCAGGAACCCAGTGCCGCAGAACTCGCCCAACTCGTCCAAACCGCGAAGGAAAAGCAAATCCGCACCATTTTCGTGCAATATCAATTCAATGTCCAAGCTGCCGAGGCGATCGCCCAGGAAATTAACGCCGAGGTGGTGCCCCTCGATCCCCTCGCCCCCAACTGGTCAGAAAATATGTTGGCCATGACCGATGAATTTGTCCAAGCCAGTCGCCCTAATCCCACGGAGTAGTTCCCCCATGGAAACGGTCATTTCCCTCGAACGGGTCTGGGCGGGCTATCCGAAGACCCCTGTCCTCGAAGACATTAACCTCCAGGTACAGGCCTTGGATTTTATTGGTCTGATTGGCCCCAATGGTGGCGGGAAAACCACCCTACTGAAAGTGCTGCTTGGTTTGGTGCAATCCCAACGGGGGACGGTCAAAATTTTAGGGCGTCCCGTCACCCAGGGCCGCCGTTACATTGGCTATGTGCCCCAGATCCTAGAACTTGACCGGGATTTCCCGATCCAAGTCCGGGATGTGGTAAACATGGGGCGTTTGGGGAAACGGAAATTATTCCACCGCTACAACCGCAAGGACCGGGAAATTGTCCAGCGTTCCCTCGTCCAAGTGGGCATGGCCGATAAAGGCGATCGCCCCATTGGGGAGTTGTCTGGGGGGGAAAGACAACGGGTTTATATTGCGCGGGCCTTGGCTTCAGAACCGAAAATTCTGCTCCTCGATGAACCCACCGCTAACGTTGATTCCCAGGTGCAGAATAGTATTTACGAACTGCTCAAAGAACTCAATCAATCCATGACGATTATGATGATCTCCCACGACCTTGGCGCGATTTCTACCTATGTCAAAACCGTGGGTTGCCTGAATCGCCGCTTGCATTATCATCATGATCGCCTGATCACCCCCACCATGATCGAAGAAACCTACCAATGCCCCGTGGATCTCATTGCCCACGGCATTCCCCACCGGGTTTTTCCAGATCACGGTGATGGCTCCCAGACCTCAACCCACCACCATTCTTCATCCTGCGACCATGCTTGACGCCCTCCAGTTTGACTTTATGCAAAATGCCCTGATGGCGGGAATCCTCGTCAGCATCGCCTGTGGCATTATTGGGACATTTGTCGTCGTCAACCGCATTGTTTTTATTAGTGGAGGCATTGCCCATGCCGCCTATGGGGGTATTGGTCTGGGCTATTTTTTTCAATTTAATCCCATCTGGGGGGCGATCGCCTTTGGCTTGATCTCTGCCCTGGGAATGGGCTGGGTTGAACAACAAACCAAACAACGGGGTGATACCCTGATCGGCGTGATGTGGGCGATTGGCATGGCGATCGGCATCATTTTGATCGACTTTACCGAAGGTTATAAAGCGGGTTTAGAGAGTTATTTATTTGGCAGTATCCTGGCAGTGCCCCGGTCGGATCTGTGGCTAATGTTTGGCGTTGACTGTGTGATTATTGCCTTGATTGCCTTACTTTACAAAGAACTCCTCGCCATTTCCTTCGACCCAGTATTTGCCACGACCCGCAATTTGCCCGTGCGGAGTCTGTATCTCGTCCTTGTGGGTTTAATTGCCCTGACGGTGGTGATGGTGATGCAAATTGTCGGTTTGATTATGGTGATTGCCCTCTTAACGATTCCGGCGGCGATCGCCAGCCAATGGCAGAAAAAAATCACGACGATGATGGGTTTAGCCAGTCTTTTAGGGATTAGCTTTACGACGACGGGCCTCTGGCTCTCGTATCGCTTTAATCTGACTTCGGGGGCAACGATTATCCTAGTTTCAGGGATTGCCTATCTCCTGAGCCTCGGACTCAAAGCCTACGGCGATCGCCAATCCACCCAACCAGAAGCCTAATGTCCAAGAAACTCACCAAAAACCAACGCACCATTCTCCAGCTCATCCAAGCCAAAGAAACCGAAACCAGCGCCCAAAATCTCCATTTCGAGATGCAGCAAACGGGCCTAAAAATCGGTTTAGCCACCGTTTATCGCGCCCTGAAATTACTGAAAGTCGAGGGCAAAATCCAAGAGCGGGTCACCCCAGAAGGAGAATCGTTCTATAGCAAAATTGGCATGACCGAACACCACCACCACCATTTAAACTGCGTCAACTGCGGCCAATCTTATCCCCTCGATAGTTGTCCCATTAGTCAAAAAATTACCGACTGGTGCCAAACCCAGAAGTTCAAGGTCTATTACCACACCCTCGAATTCTTTGGCCTCTGCGCCGACTGCCAGACTCAGGCCGATAATGCTGAATGTTTTAACGCCAACTGATAATAGGCTTTGGCATGGTCAATTAATTCCGCTGCTTGGGTCTCCCCCACATCCTTGAGGCGTTTGGCAGGAATGCCCACCATGAGCGATCGCCTTGGAACGTCCTTTGTGACGACACAACCCGCGCCGATAATACTGCCCGCACCGACCCGTACCCCATCTAAAACAATCGCCCCAATACCGATCAAACAGCCTTTCTCAATGTGGGCACTGTGGATGACCGCTTTATGGCCGATGGTGACGTAATCTTCAAGCACCGTCCGTTTACCCGGATCACCATGGAGCACGGCTCCATCCTGGATATTGCTAAAACGACCAATCTGAATCGCCTCTAGGTCACCCCGCACCACAGCCCCGTACCAAATGCTTGATCCCTCGGCGAGGCTAACATTGCCGATCACGGTAGCATTAGAAGCCACAAAGGCCGCTTGGCTCAGATCAGGGGTGGCAAGGGAAATATTAGACCAGGTGGACATGGTGGCTGTTGGCTCATTTTTCCCTATTCTAAAATGAGTTAGCCCGCATTTTTTTACTGCCCCCTATGCTGCACCAACATCAACGCGCCTTACAAATCCAAACCCAAGGAAAATCTCTCCACAAAATTACGGCCAAAATCGAGTCTTATGTGGCCGAATCGGGCATTAGAGCAGGATTATGTGTTGTGTTTGTGCGCCATACTTCGGCTTCGTTAATCATTCAAGAGAATGCGGACCCAGATGTGCTGTTAGATTTAGAAAATTTCATGGCGAAATTGGTACCAGAAGATGGCCGTTCGTATATTCACAGCGCCGAAGGCCCCGATGATATGCCTGCCCATATTCGTTCAGTGCTGACCAAGACCTCTGAACAAATTCCCATTGCCAATGGTCGCTTGGTGTTGGGAACGTGGCAGGGCATTTATCTCTGGGAACACCGCAGTTATCGCCATACCAGGGAAGTGGTGGTGCACATTTACGGGGAAAAATAATCCTTGAGGCAGTCGAGATCTAACTGGATTTTGGTGTCAATCAGTTGCCCTTGGGATAACAGGCGATCGCCACTGACCCAGACTTGTTGCGCGGTGAATTGGTACATCCGCCGGGGGGAAGCTCCGAGGTAATCTGCGGCTTGTCGGGGTGTGGGTCGTTTGGCCCGCTGGTCGAATCCGCTTAAAACTTGTCGCAGGGGTTCTAATGCGGTTAATTCTGTGGCTGTTCCTGCAAAAAAGGCGGCTTTAATGCGACGAGGATCATAAACTGTGACCATCGCCCGGCCTTGGTTTTGGTAAAGATTTTGGGAATGTTGGGCGGCGATCGCCGATGACCAATAGAGGTTTAAGCCCTGATCCCAAACGAAAAGTAACGGGCTACTCCAGGGCCAACCAAGCGGCGAACAGGTGCTGAGGTTGCAGTAAATCTGCGTTTCGAGTAAATCTTTGACGAGGGCGATCGCCTCTGGGTCGGTGGCTTTGGTTGTGTCTATCCAGCCGTTTTCTGCCGTTGCAAGTTGTGCCATTTAGGTGCCGGTTAAAGTGACGATACCGTAATGTTCCGGAGAAAGATATTGTCGCACTAAACGCTGGAGTGATTCAATCGTAAAGGTTTCGACCATCTGGGGATAGTGGTGGGCATAATCAAGGTTACCGAGGGTTTGGTAATAGCCGTAGAGTCCGGCCAACTGACTCGCACTTTCCGTCGAAAAAATATGCTCATTACACAACATGCGTTTCGCCCGGCGTAGTTCAGCTTCCGTCACACATTGGGTCTGCAGATCAGCGAGGCGATCGCCAATCACCTGTTCCACATCGTCTAAATGTTCTGGATCGAGCCAGGCCTGAATCGTAAATAAACTAGAATCCCGTTGCAAAGAGAAACCACTGTTAATATCCAGAACCCACTGGCGTTTTTCCCGCAGCTCTTGCACCAGCCAAGCGGAAGTTGTCCCGGCCAGGATCACCGACAGCAAATCTAGACCGACTGCGTCATTAAATTGTTCGACCCCCGTCCCCAACCAACCGAAGATTAAGCGCGCCATTTCCACATTGGGCACTTGAATTTCATTGCGGCGAATCTCGATCAGAGGGGGTTCTGCCTCCACCTCAAAGGGGGGGCATTCAGAGGGCACCTGAAAATCGCTAAAGTTGCTTTGAATGAGATCCAAGGCCTGGGCGACTTGAATATTACCAACCATGCTGATGATCAAGTTTTGGGGTTGATAATGGGTCCGGTGAAAACAGCGCATTTGGTTGGGGGTATAGCCACACAGTTGCTCGGCATTGCCCAAAATCGAGCGGCCATAGGGGTGATTTTCGTACAGCAGACGGCTCAAGGCTTGGAAGGCGAGCCAGTCGGGATCATCTTGGCTGATACTAATTTCTTCGAGTACCACCTGGCGTTCCCGGATAAATTCGGCGTCGGGAATAGTGGCATTGCGTAAAATATCGCTCAGATAGGGCAGGGTTTCTGGTAGGTGATCGCCTGTAGTGCTGAGGTAGAAATGGGCGTAATCGTAACTGGTGGCGGCATTACTCAGCCCACCGCAAGTTTCGACAATTTGATCAAACTCACCGGGACAGACTTGGTGCGATCCCTTAAAGATCATGTGCTCTAAAAAATGGGCCATTCCTTCCCATTCTGTCGGTTCGGCGATCGCCCCCGCTTTAACCCACACATCGGTGACCACCACAGGCGTCCCCGGCAAATACTGATGCACCACCTGGAGGCCATTGGGGAGCGTAAACAATTGCACCGGATCGGGTTGGAGAGAGTAGGGCAAGGGGATAACCGAGGCTAAACTTACCCCCATCATAACCGCTTCTTTTCTGGGGCTTAAAGGAACATGAACTTAGCTAAACAACAACTTTTTTTTGCGACGCCCCGATACAGGCTTTAGTTAAGCAGACATTATTAAACATAAACAAGATTTATATGATTTTAGGGTTTATATTCTTTGGGCTTATTACTAGACTGTAGAAGAACAAGGTTTTTCGCCTACTTCCCAAAAAATACTTGCCATGATTATTTTTTCCCGCCGACCCTCTCTCAAAAATCCCAATCAGCAACTGCGGTTTTTGCCCACGATATCTTTCGATCTGCTCCAACCCCTCCGTCAATGGCTCAATGGCCTAGAAATTTGTGATCCAGATCGCGCCCGATTGATTTGTCAACTGGTGCCCGCCCAGTGCCCCTTTGCACAAGAAATTTCCTTCGCTGGTCTGATTCACTTCAAAATTCCGCCACTGTGTAAGCTCAATCCCCTTTACGAAGAAGTCATCGACCTACGATTTAGAGCTCTTTGTTACCTCGCCGAAAAATGTCCGAGCGAAGTTTGTCGCTATTGCTAACGCTTTAGGTTGGCCAAATTGCCAATCTTGAAAGTCCAACTCTGGGTTTGCTCCTTAGGATGATGAACTGCCCCAGGATTTCTGAATAGTGAAGACGAGAAAAATCAATGGTCAAGTTGAAACCAATCAGAGCGTATTCCACTTCTTTTCGCTGCACAGCCCAAGCGAAGCGGGTTCATCCAGCAACGTAGTTTTTAAATTAATTTAATGCCAATGAAAACGCCTCAAACTTTCTCCCTCCCTTGGTACCGCTGGCTCAATAGCCAATATGTTGTGCGGCTGTTAGAAACGGTTCAAGATTTGATTGTGATTGGCCTGTGTGTTGGGCTGTTTAGCTTTATGGTGTTGCAACTGCGGGAGATGGTGCTTTCGTTGTTGCCGCCGCTGCAATTTCAGACGGTTACTTCTGATATTCTCTTTTTACTGATTTTGGTAGAGTTGTTTCGCTTGCTGATTATCTACCTGCAAGAACACCGGGTTTCTATCGGTGTGGCGGTGGAAGTGTCGATTGTTTCTGTGCTCCGAGAAATTATTGTACGCGGTGTTTTAGAAACGCCTTGGACACAGGTTTTGGTCGCTTGTATTTTTCTGTTGGTTTTAGGGGCGCTGTTGGTGATTCGCGTTTGGTTGCCACCGACCTTTGACGGGATTGATCCGGAGCAAGTCGTCTCACAGCGGCACCGTTCTCGGCGTCATCCCCAAGAAAAAGAGAATCATACGTTGATTTCCTAGGGAAGACGCGATCTGAACAGGTTTCAATGTCAGCTTGAGAACATGATCAGGGGCACCGGGTTGCGATTTTAAAGACTTGACTCGGTGCGATCGCCTTTAGTTTGCAGAGCCCAATTGCGGGTCAAGATCATCCGGGGATGGATGATTTTGTGCTGTTTAATAAGGTGTTTCAACATATAGTCACAAACCCCCGCCACGGCTCGATAAAGATTTTTTTCGCTCAATTGCCGCAGTTTTTGCAGTTTTTTACCATCGCCTCGATTCGGTTCTAGGGCATCGGCCACAAAAATAATGCAGCTTAATTGATCCATGCCAGGGTGGCCGAGGGTGTGGTTGGCGATCGCCTGTAAGATCTGCACATCCTGAATCCCAAACTCCGTCCGCGCCACAATTGCACTCACATCTGCATGGAGGAGGTGGGGCACATGGGCACAAATCGAATCAATTTCTAAACCGTGCTGTCGGGCGATTTGCAGCAATTTGGGCGGCGGAAAAAACTTAGCGAGATCATGTAATAATCCCGCCTGGGCCGCTTGGTCTGGGTCTGTTCCGTGGCGTTGGGCCAAGGCTTGGGCCATTTGTTCCACTCCAAGGATATGCTCTAGGCGATCGCGCGAAACATTGTCTTGCAACCAACTGATCACCTGTCCTCGATCTAGTGTCATGCAGCCCTACTCCTCCGACGAAACATCAAGATCTTTGTACAAAACCCCCTAAATCTCCCTTACTAAAACGATAACGAAAGGAGTTTCATGGGTGATAATCCTAGTGAAGAATACAACCTACGACCGGAAATTGGGATTTTGAGTACTGCCACCCCGACAAACCACCGCACCATTCGCCCCATTTCAACCTATGCCCTCCACGGTGTGGCCTTCCACGACGGCTATTTTTGGGCCATTGAAAATATCAATGGCTACTTGATGCGGATCGATCCCCAAACCGATGCAACACAAATTATCAATTCCCGCACTTGGTCGGCTTTTATCGGGGCGACGGGCCTCGCGATCCAAGACGAGATTCTTTGGTTTACCAGCGGCGATCGCCTCTACAAATGCGCCATGACCGACGGCCAATGGAACCCCGAACTGTTTACCCGCTTTCCCGATACCGTTAATGGCGTCGCAATTTCTGGCAATAGCCTTTATATTTCCTGCCAAAAACGGGGTGAAATTTTTATCTACGATGCCACCAATGGCCGCTCCATCACTAGCCTTTATGCCCCTGGCATTGGCGTTGAAAATCTTGTAATTCGCGGCGAAGATCTCTGGGTTTCCGATAGCCTCGAACAAACCGTTTATTGCCTGGAACGGGCCACTGGCGAAGTAAAATTCAGTCTACTGACCCCCTTTGAATCCCCCACGGGTCTGACATTCTACCCGAATCCGGAAGGAGGCCCAGACATTCTCTATGTCGCCTATGCCTCCCAGGAACCCTACATTCGCGATAATCCCAACGCCGACCCCAACTACGAGCTCCAATACCGCGACGTTACCTTTCTGCATCCCCTCTATTTCCGCTACGATCCAGAGGCAAAATATGCCCTCTCCAATGGCTTTCTCCTGGAGATGAGCTACGTCGAAGAATTATCGCCCCTCGATCCCGTTGAATTGCAGGATCTCGAATGGAAAATTGCTCTCCCTGCTGAAACCGATCGCCAGCAAGTGGTTAGCATCGAACCCGTCGGTCTCCCCTTCACCATTGAAGAAAAAGAAGGTCAAAAGGTCGCCGTCTTTAAATTCGACCAACTCAATGACCGACACCGCCATATCTTTGGCTGGCGGGCCATTCTCAAAGTGTGGGGCATTAAATATCAATTTACGCCGCCGGACTGCGAAAACCTCGCACCGATTCCAGAAGCACTCCAAGCAAAATATTTGGTGGATAACGAAAATTTGGCCATGGAAACAGAGATTATCCAGCGGGCCGCAACCGATGCCGTGGGTAGCGAAACCAACCTGCTCCGCCAAATGTACAACATCCGCAACTATGTCTATGACCATCTCTCCTACGGCATTAAGCCCCACATCGACACCCCAGATATTGCCCTCCGGCGGGGGGTCGGCTCCTGTGGTGAATATTTAGGTGTCCTCTTGGCTTTGGCTCGGCTCAATGGCATTGCCAGCCGGACGGTGGGCCGCTACAAATGTCCAGCCCACGCCCACCTGAGAAATCTGCCCCTCCAACCCGATTACAACCATGTCTGGATGGAATTTTATTTGCCGGGTTATGGTTGGCTGCCCATGGAATCGAACCCCGATGATCTGTGCGAGGGAGGGCCATACCCAGCCCGCTTTTTCATGGGACTGGCTTGGTACCACGCAGAAATGGCGAAAGGCGTCCCCTTTGAAAAGTTGTACCGCCAGGGGGAAATTGTCCCGAAAGAGCAAGTTTCCCTAGGAGATCTGGCCCTGAACCATGTGCGGTTTACGATTCTTGAGGAATTGCAACCTTAATAGTTTAGAAAGCGTGTGCAAATCTCAGAGATTAATCCGGGGCAGGCGATGCTTGAAACCGCAGAGAATTTCCCAAGAAATCGTGCCCAATTGATTCGCCCATTGGTCAACGGTTAGCTGCTGGTCATGATCTGTACCAATGAGCGTCACCACATCACCGACTTGGACGTCCGGAAGATGACTAACGTCAAGCATTAGTTGATCCATCGTAATCGCCCCAATTTGGGGGGCAAAGGCACCATTAACCAAGACTTTTAAGTTATTGGAGAGGCGACGGGGCACACCATCGGCGTAACCAATACCCACCACGGCCGTTTTTGTGTCTGTGGCGGTAATAAAACGGTGACCGTAGCTGACACCGGTATCGGGGGGCAAGGTTTTAAGTTGAGTAATGCGGGCTTTGACCTGGAGCACGGGTTTGAGGCGGACTTTGGGGCTGAGGTGGGGCGCTGGATAGACACCGTAAATAGAAAGGCCCAAGCGCACTAGATCGTAGTGGAGATCGCGGCTGTGGAGGGTGGCAGCGGAATTACTGATATGTCGTTTTGGGATCGGTATTCCCTGTTGTTCGAGCTTGGCGATCGCCACTTGGAAGCGTTGGTGTTGCTGATCCATCGTCGTGGGGTCTGGGTCGTCAGCGGTGGCAAAGTGAGAGTAGATGCTGGCAATGTTGAGGTGCGGAGCTTGGTGAACCGCTGCAACGAAGGGTAGTGCTTCCTCCCAGCGGGTGCCGAGACGGGACATTCCGGTGTCGATTTTGAGGTGTACAGGAAGTATTTTCCCTAATCGGGCGAGGGTTTCATTAAAAATAGCCACCTGGGACAGGTTACAGAGGGTGGGTTGCAAATCCCAATGGGCGATCGCCTCAATTTCTTCGGTGGTATTGGTGGCCCCCAAAACGAGGATCGGCGCAGTAATTCCGGCTTCGCGCAGTTCGACCCCTTCCCCTAAGGTGGCGATCGCCAACCAACTGGCCCCCGCCTTGAGTACCGTTTCAGCGACCTTGACCGCACCATGGCCGTAGGCATCGGCTTTTACCACCGCCATCAATGCCGTTTGGGGCGCGAGAATTCCCCTTAGGGCACGGATATTAGCCGCCAGCGCTTGATGGTCAATTTCTACCCAGGCCCGTTGGCGAATCGCTTTAGAAAACTGATAATGACGGCACGCTTGGGACACGATATGGGATAGCTGTTCTCCATCTAACACAGGCGATCGCTCCAATTTTGATAAGAATTTTTTGCTTATTTTATCGAGTGTAGAGTCTAGGCTCGTATTTTGGGGCCACAAAAACAGCAATTACGCTCCATGGAAACAGGCTGATTCCTCCAAACAGAAGGACAAAAAATCGCCCCTTGAATGAACGAGAGGCGATCGCAATTCAGAACTGGAATATTAAGCGTTGATGTATTCCTGGAGTGGTTTCACATCGAGGGGATGCTCTTGGAGAGACCGAATCGCTGCCACCGTTGCTCTAGCTCCTGCCAAAGTCGTAATAATCGGCAGTTTGTAATCGAGGGCTGTGCGACGAATCATCCGCCCATCCGCTTGGGATTCTTCCCCAGAGGGCGTATTGATAATGAACTGAATCCAGCCATTTTTCATCCAATCGACCACATGGGGCCGCCCTTCATGGAGCTTTAATACCAATTCCACATCTTCAATACCGTTCTCTAGGAGCACTTGACGGGTACCAGAAGTGGCCACAATCCGGAATCCCAATTCCATGAGATCCTTAACCACAGGCACGGCGGCTTCTTTATTGCGGTCATTCATCGAGACAAAGACCGTTCCTTCTGTCGCCAGTTCAACCCCAGCACCAATCTCCGCTTTAGCAAAAGCCTTACCGAAATCAACATCGATGCCCATCACTTCCCCAGTCGAGCGCATTTCGGGGCCGAGGAGAGTGTCGGTTCCTTCAAATTTGTTAAAGGGTAAGACGGCTTCTTTAACGGCGACGTGTTTCGGGGTAATTTCACCGTCAATGCCTAATTCATCGAGGGTTTTACCAGACATCACCAAGGACGCGATTTTCGCTAGGGGCCGTCCAGTCGCTTTAGAAACATAAGGCACAGTACGGGAGGCGCGGGGATTCGCTTCGAGGATATAGACTTGGTTATCCTTGACGGCGTACTGAATATTCATCAAGCCGACAACCTTAAGGGTTTGGGCTAATTTCACCGTCCACTCGCGGATGGTATTAATCACTTCATCGGGGAGAGAAGTGTGGGGGATTGAGCAAGCAGAGTCGCCGGAGTGGATCCCAGCTTCTTCGATGTGTTCCATAATGCCGCCAATCACGACTTTTCCAGTGTGATCACAGAGGGCATCCACATCGACTTCGATGGCGTTTTCGAGGAATTTATCGACGAGGATCGGGTGATCGGGTTCGACCTGGACGGCGTATTTCATGTAGTGGTCGAGTTCTTCGTCGGAATAGACAATCTCCATTGCCCGTCCGCCAAGCACGTAGGAGGGACGCACGACTACCGGATAACCGACGCGATTGGCAATCTTTTGGGCTTCTTTGTAGTCGCGGGCAATGCCGTTGGCGGGTTGGAGAATTTCAAGGTCGTGGAGGATTTTTTCAAAGCGTTCCCGGTCTTCGGCGGTGTCGATCGCATCGGGCTGGGTGCCCCAGATTTTGGTATCGACGGGACAATCGCCTGCGTTGAGGTAATTGTCGAGGGGGACGGCTAATTTTAACGGGGTTTGGCCGCCGAATTGGATGATTACGCCTGCGGGGTTTTCAGCTTCGATAATGTTTAAAACGTCCTCTTTGGTGAGGGGTTCAAAATACAGGCGATCGCTGGTGTCGTAGTCGGTGGAAACGGTTTCGGGGTTGGAGTTGACCATGATCGTTTCGTAACCCGCATCACTGAGGGAGAACGCCGCATGGCAACAGCAATAGTCAAATTCGATCCCCTGGCCAATGCGGTTCGGGCCACCGCCGAGGATCATCGCTTTGGGTTTGTCGGAGGGGACTACCTCAGACTCCGTACCGTCGTAGGTGGAGTAGTAGTAGGGGGTAAAGGCTTCAAATTCTGCCGCACAGGTGTCCACGAGTTTATACACGGGCAAGACACCGATAGACTTCCGGTAGGCGCGCACGGCATCTTCGTTGGTTTTGGTGGCGTAGGCAATTTGGCGATCGCTGAACCCTTGTTGCTTAATCACCCGCATATCCGCCGCCGAAATTTCCGTCAGGGGCGTTTGTTTCATAAAGCGTTCCGTGACCAGCAATTCTGCCATTTTGTCGAGGAACCAGATATCAATCGCCGTCAAATCATGAATTTCTTCGACGGTCATCCCCAATTTCAACGCCTGATAAATAGTAAAAATCCGGTCGGGGTTTGGGGTTCTTAAACTTGTCGAAATATGGCTCAGACTAGGGAGGGTTTCTTGGCGATCGCAGCCAAAACCATAGCGGCCAGTTTCAAGGGAGCGTAACGCCTTTTGGAAAGACTCCTGAAAAGTGCGCCCGATCGCCATCGCTTCGCCCACGGATTTCATTTGGGTGGTGAGAATCGGTTCCGAACCGGGGAATTTCTCAAAGGCAAAGCGGGGAATCTTCGTGACCACATAGTCAATGGTCGGCTCAAAGGAAGCGGGAGTTTGCTTCGTGATGTCGTTCGGAATTTCGTCGAGGGTGTAGCCTACCGCCAGTTTTGCTGCAAATTTGGCGATCGGGAAACCCGTTGCTTTCGAGGCTAGGGCAGAGGAGCGGGAGACACGGGGGTTCATCTCGATGACAATCACTTCGCCGTTGAGGGGGTTCACCGAAAACTGAATGTTCGAGCCCCCCGTTTCGACACCAATTTCACGAATAATTTTTAGGGAGTAGTCTCGCAACCGCTGGTATTCTTTATCGGTCAGGGTTTGGGCCGGAGCCACGGTGATCGAGTCGCCTGTATGTACTCCCATCGGGTCAATATTTTCAATGGAGCAAATAATCACGACGTTATCGGCGAGATCCCGCATCACCTCCAATTCGTATTCTTTCCAACCGAGGAGGGATTTTTCCACGAGAATCTGGGATACGGGGGAGGCTTCTAAACCGGACTTGCAGATTTTTTCGTATTCTTCTTGGTTATAGGCGATGCCGCCGCCACTACCGCCCATGGTGAAGGCTGGCCGAATAATGAGAGGGTAACTACCGATTTCAATAGCGACTTCCCGTGCTTCTTCCATTGTGCTCGCAATGCCGGAAGGACAAACGGGGACACCGATCCGGGCCATGGCTTCTTTAAAGAGGTTGCGATCCTCGGCCATCTCAATCGCTTCTAATTTCGCACCGATCAGCTCGACGTTAAATTTTTCGAGGGTGCCGTTCTTCGCCAGGGAAACCGCTGTGTTTAGGGCCGTTTGGCCGCCCATGGTGGGGAGCAGGGCATCGGGCCGTTCTTTCTCAATCACTTTAGCGACAATTTCGGGGGTGATTGGCTCAACGTAGGTGCGGTCGGCGGTTTCTGGATCCGTCATAATCGTGGCTGGGTTGGAGTTGACCAAGACCACTTCATAGCCTTCCTCCCGCAACGCCTTACAGGATTGGGTGCCGGAGTAGTCAAACTCACAGGCTTGTCCAATCACAATGGGGCCAGAACCAAGGATTAGAATTTTTTTGATATCGTCGCGGCGAGGCATAGGGCTACTACGTTCACTTTCGAAATTGTCTCAATCATTCTATCTGCTCTGATGCCGATTCTTAACGCGATCTGGGGCGGAACGGTAAGCCAAGTTAGATTTAGCTGACATCCATGGTTTTGTGGCGATCGCCTTGGGGAAAATATCGTCAGTTCCTCACCGCTTTGGGGAAGATCGGCGTTTAGGGGAATGGCTTGATGCCGTAAGATTTACCGAGAGAATTGATTGTGATTTCCTGCGAGGGCTAGTGCCGTTATGACAGAAGCTAAAAAAACCTGGAGCGATCGCTTTGATACATCGCTACATCCGGCGATCGCCGTGTTTAATGCCAGTATCGGCTTTGATATTGAACTGATCGAATATGACATTACGGGTTCAGTGGCCCATGCCCAGATGCTCGCCCACACTGGGATTATTTCTGCCGAAGAAGGTGAAATCCTCGTCCAAGGTTTAGAACAAGTCCGCCAGGAATATCGCGAGGGCAACTTTCACCCCGGCGTCGAAGATGAAGATGTCCATTTCGCAGTCGAAAAACGCTTGACGGCAATTGTTGGCGATGTGGGCAAAAAACTCCACACCGGGCGATCGCGCAATGACCAGGTAGGCACGGATATTCGTCTCTATCTACGGGACAAAATTCGCGGCATTCAACAGCAATTGCGAGACTTTCAACAGGTTTTATTGAATCACGCGGAAAACCATATAGAAACTTTAATCCCCGGTTATACTCATCTACAACGGGCGCAACCGATTAGTTTGGCGCATCACTTGATGGCCTATTTCCAGATGGCCCAACGGGATTATGAACGGCTTGAAGATGTCTACAAGCGCACCAATACTTCTCCCCTTGGCTGTGGCGCTTTGGCGGGGACAACTTTTCCCATTGATCGCCATTTCAGCGCGAATTTACTCGGCTTTGAACGCCTCTATCAAAACAGTCTCGATGGGGTCAGCGATCGCGATTTTGCCATCGAGTTTTCCGCCGCTGCCAGCTTGATCATGGTGCATCTGAGCCGTCTGTCCGAAGAGATGATTTTCTGGGCCTCGAAGGAATTTAGTTTTATTAGCTTAAAAGATAGTTGTGCGACGGGTTCGAGCATTATGCCCCAAAAGAAAAACCCGGATATTCCGGAATTGGTGCGCGGCAAAACGGGTCGCGTGTTCGGACATCTCCAAGGGTTACTCGTGCTGATGAAAGGTTTACCCCTCGCCTATAACAAGGATTTGCAAGACGACAAGGAAGGCCTTTTTGATACCGTTAAAACGGTGCAGGGTTGCCTCGAAGCAATGACCATTTTGCTCGGTGAAGGAATTGAATTCCGCACCCAACGCCTTGAGGAAGCAGTAAACGAAGACTTTTCTAATGCAACGGATGTGGCGGATTATTTAGCGAGTAAAGGAGTTCCCTTCCGTGAGGCTTACAATCTCGTGGGCAAAGTAGTGAAAACCAGTCTTGCCGCTGACAAATTGCTCAAGGATTTGACGATGGACGAATGGAAAGCACTGCATCCTGCCTTTGAAGAAGATATTTATCAGGCGATCGCCCCCAAACAGGTGGTTGCCGCCCGGAATAGTTATGGTGGCACAGGTTTTGAACAGGTGAAATTGGCGGTCGCCGAAGCCCAAAATCTTCTGACCAATTCCTAGCATTTCGCTGGAGGGGGTATCGAGAGGATACTCCCTTTGTAATGGATTTGTAATGAATAGTGGCGATCGTTATTGCACTAATGATTTGTTAGCGAGCTATAGTGTTTTCTCTCAACCATTCTACTAATGCTTCTCGTCCTAGCTCACCCGATGCGATCGCCAACACCACAGACTCTTGTTCATCCACAGAGGCGTTAATTTCTATGTGATTCAGGTAAACGTCATACGAGGTTGGGCGATCGCCGACTCCAACAAGCCTAAATCTCGAATGCCAAATGCCCCACCGGATTGCTCAATGACTCTGTGGTGTAATGCCAGTACCTCGATTAACGTCAGAAAACGCACTATGCTAACCGCTGATACAACTCAGTATTTTTTGTGAGAACATAATCGGCTGCATCAACAAACCCCGTTTTTTGAGAATTAAGCCAATCCTCTAGGCTTGCCTTCAGTAAAACTTCAATCTCAATCCCATGCATGGTTGCTAAATCTTGCAGCTTTTGGAATTGGGTATCTGAAAGGTCAAGGGTAATAGAAGCCACAGCGATCGCCCTCCTCATATTTTTGTGCTAAGTCTAGCATCGACTCCAAACATTTAAGGATATCGAGAGAGTATTCCCTTAGTGATGGATGGTGGCGATCGCCCCTCAACAGATGATTGCTGCCTTGATTTGCTGAATCTCTAAAAACTTATCCAACTGTTTTCCAAAGCCAAAAGCCAACGCCAAGCAATAGAGCAATTCCAGCAATCCACGCAAACTTCTTCCAATTTGAAGCAGGCTTCACCGGGGGAGTCGGTTCTACTTGAAATTTTGGCGTACAGAGATGTGAAAGTAGATTTTCCGGCGTGGCAATATTCTGGAAAATCTTCGTAACCCCAGGCCAAACATAATCGGTATTGTAAGCATTGGGGCCATCTTTAACGCCGCCAAAATCCTTGAATAAAGCATCGTCATAATATTGCGTCGAAGTCACGGCTTGATTATGAAAGGCGACCAGGGGCGGATCGTTTTCTGGGTTGGAATAGGAAAAATAAATCGCCTTATTTTCACTGGCGATCGCCTCATAATTAGAAGTAGCTTGCCCCCGCATCGGATCGACCCATTGGCTGGGCGGCACCAAGGTATCAGAACCACCATGTAAGATTGCCACGGGCTGCTTTAGATCTTGTCCCGTATCCTGAATCAAAATCGGGGCTGCCGTGAAAGGAGACCGGAACAACTTCAAAATCCAAATCGCAATTTTGGGGATGCCCATTTCCGTACTGGCAGCGGGATCGGCTGTGACGATTTGCTTCGGGAAAAAGCGATTGCTAGGCGAATTTTTCAGCACAGAGGGGAGACTTAAGGCAATTAATCCCCCCAGAGAATGACCAAAGGCAAAGGTCTCTAAGCTTTCCTGATTCCAGTGGGCATAGCGTTCTTGGGTCGTTAAATATTCCCAAGCATCTTCTGGGAGGGCGATCGCATTACTCAGCCATTCCGTTGGTGAATGCACTAGGCTCAAACCTACCGTAGACAAAAGATGAATCAAATTTTTCCCATACTCCCGCCGAAACCAGCTACACACAGTCAGCAGCAAAATAATCACGACCAAGGCCCAGGCCACGCGGCGCAAGTCTCCCGTTGTAAAGGCAGATAGGCCACGGCTTAAACCCGTATCATTCCGTTCGTAAATTTCTGAAAATAGAGGGTGAATATCTTCTGTTGCTAAGGTCTTCTGGGCTGACTTTTGAGTTTGCGTCGCAGCAGCTAGCCATTGCTGAATATGGGGCTGAGATTGTCGGGGTGGCGTTGGCGTTTGGGGTGCTGTATTCGGATAAAAACTCCGCTGAAAATCAGGAAAAAAGACAATGTATCCCTGCTTTACCAACTCAACCAGATGGGCCTCATAAAAAGAAGGCATACAGAGGGCAAACCCATGGAGATAAAGAATGGCATTCAGCTTTTTTCCAGGTTGCGAGGCGGACTCTGGGACATACACGCGAATAAACGTCCCGTCTGCATGGCTGCCGCCCTGGTACACATAATATTCCCCCTCCGGCACATGCTCGCACATCCAAGATTCAGAAGCCGCCAGTGACATAGCTTGTAGATCCCCCTAATGAGATGGTGTAAACGCAGATTTATATAGTGTTTTGGCGCTAGTCATACTTTTAATGCTTTTCCTCAGTTTTGTGGTTGAGTTTATAATCAGCCGCTGGCCAAATTTTATTAATCTCATCGGCCTGGTGCTGGGCATTAAATCGCTCCCAGATAATGCCATTCACATCCACTTCTTGGGTAAATTCCGTTGCCGTAGAATCTTCCCAACCCAAATGTCTCAGGGAACCTGGAGGGCAGGTAGAATCTTGGCGCACTGAGAGGTTTAAACTGCTGGTTCTCCAGAGGGCATATTCCCCCGGAATGAATAAGTAAGGCGCTGTCCCTAAACGGGCTGTATAGTCCGCCACGGTTGCTGCAATTTTGTCGGTAGAAAGGGCGAGGTGTAGTTTCTTCATCGCTATTTGTTTTTAAGATTCTGGGGCATCGGTCGCCGCAACCTTACTTTGGTTTCGCCAAATACCAGTGATCCCAGCCGTCACAATATGAGACAACAACCCAGCCGGCCCCGCAAAAAGACATAGGGCGAGGGAATGGCGGGTGAAAATGCCTTTTTCTAACCCCTGTTGATAAATCCAGCGCCCGACAAACAAATCCATCACGAGAAAATGCGTCCAGCCAGTGGCCATCACCGGCGGTAACGAAAATAAAGCCGCTAAATCACCCAAGGTGGGATTTGACCAGATTGCAGCTTGGTCTGGATCGAGGGAAAGGGCAAACAAACCGACATATACAACGGCCAGAATTCCAAAGGGCACCAGGGAATCCATGAGTTTTTGGGTGCCTTGCCATTGGGGGGCAATGACCATTAATCCCCAAAAGGGCAATACAAATAAGTTTGTAAGATTAAATACAATGTCTAAGTTTTCTAACGTCATATTACTGATAAGTAACGGTATAGACAGGGTTTGCGGCCCATTTGGGTATGATAACTGTAGCGTATCAATCTTGCTGACTTTACACGGTAAATTTAAATCTTAAAAAAGTATTAATAAGGTTTAGAATAGGTGTGTCACTATGGAGACAATAAGGTGTTTATTCGACTGGCTCAACAACATCGTGATTTCGTAAAAGACCTCGTCATGAGTCTACAGGCCCTGGCGATCGCCCTTGAGAACCGTGGTTACCTCGCGTCCTGCTATACCTGCGGCACCGAACTCAATAGCGCTTCCTTTATGGTGAGTCTAGGCGAAAATCATCTCATTCGTTTTCTCGTTTCCGATTACGGCATCACCTGGACAGAAATGCGTGATGAGCGGGAGCTGATGAAGCTAGAAGGCGCAGAAGCGATCAGCCAACTCCAGGAGCTCGCCAACATGATCAAGTACGAGCGGGAACTGCCCAAAGAATTTTCTTACCAGCGTCCTGAATCTGACTCTTTGGTCACCCTCTAGGCCCTGGTTCAATTGCTTCGTCTAGAAACGATTTTTTAATTTCTCCTCAATTTTCGGACTGACTGCCATGGATCTCCCGAATGGGTGGAGATCTCTTTTGCTTGACGACCCATACTTTTTAAGGGTTGCTGTTTAGGAGCCAAAAATCGGCAGAAAAATGGTCACAAACAAATAAACGACTGGCGCAGTAAAGACATAGCTATCGGTGCGGTCGAGGATGCCGCCGTGGCCCGGAATTAACTGTCCAGAATCCTTAAAGCCTGCATCCCGTTTCATGATGGATTCGGTTAAATCTCCGAGCAGGGTGGTGACGCTAATGAGCAGCCCCAGGAGTGCGCCTGTAATGGGCCACCATGACCAATCCAAATACCAAGCACCGGCGATCGCCACGAAGATAGTCCCCAAGGCTCCAAATACAGCCCCTTCGACGGTCTTTTTAGGGCTAATGGCCGAGAGTTTCGTTTTTCCTAGCCATTTGCCCATGAAGTAAGCCCCAATGTCGGCGGCCCAAATACAAACCATCACGACAAAGGTCAACTTGAGAGCCTGGGGCAAATTAAACCACTCTCCCCAGGAAGCCGGAAGATAGCCATAGAAGGGTAAGTTACTCACGGCTTCCGTTTCTGCGAGGCTGCCCATCCTCAGTCGTACCCAGTAGCTGGGCATATAACCGCCGTAAAAGAGTCCCAAAATTGAGGTGGAGAGATCGGCAATGGTTGCCATTTTGGGCTGGAATAGAAGATAAAAGCAGATAAACGTCCCGGCGAGGGGAAAAAGGGCGTCAGCAAGGCTCGGACTCAAGGTCGCAATCACAAGCAACAATTGAGACACGACTAGAGTGGTTTTTACCGCTGGTGCTAATCCCTTTGCCCGAACCATCCGGAAGTATTCCTGTTGGCCGAGAAAGACGAGGATGCCCATTCCCAAGGTAAAGTACCATCCCCCCAAGACAATGAGGGTCAAGGCCAGGGCGATCGCCACTACACCACTAATGATTCGCGACAAAGACATAAAACTGCAAGCTCACGGCTGGGGGCTTCAATAAAAGAATTAAAGCGGGTTCCCCAGGGTTGTTAAAGAAAATTTTATCAAACGTTAACAAGATTCACGGTACAGACGCGATGAATTCACCCGGTGGGCGCGTCCCTAGTGTTTCCTGTGACGAAGTACAGTACCCAAAAAATGCTAACACAACTCCTTTGGTCGCGGCTAAAGACCATGGCCTAGAAGTGATTTGGTTAGGTATGCTCGGAGGTGACATTGGTATCGATCCAATGGCCATAGGCGGTTTCTACTTGATCAAGGGCGATCGCGTAAATGGCGGGCAGTTCATAGGGGTGGTGGGCTTTGATCGCGGTTTCTAAAGCAGCATATTGGGCCGCAGTGGTCTTAAACAGGAGTCGAAATTCTGGTTCCTGCTGTAGTTGGCCTTCCCAATAATAAAAGCTTTCAACTTCACTAATGTGGATACAAGCCGCGAGACGGAGATCCATAATTTGTTTGGCGATCGCCTGGGCTTCCTGGCGACTGCTGACGGTGGTAACGGCCATGAGATATTGCATCGACTTGATGAATCAACGAATGCTAAAATTCAAATCTAAGCGGATTTAACGACAAAGGGTTGAAATCCCGCCCCTTGGGGCGTAATTAATGCTCTATAATCATATCGTTGACACGGCAACGGATAGCGAAAACCAAGCTAAACACATACAAAGTATTTTTTGTAACCGTGATTTTTGTCCCCGGGAACCGGGGAGTCCGCCTATCGCCAGAATATAAGACTCGCTATTCCTCGGAATAGAAAGCTATTCTTTGGGTAGGAAGCCTCGCTGCTTGCGGCGGGGTAGTTCACACGGCCTTCCAACGGATATAGCGGCGCTTGCCAGCCTGTTTAGCCTGATAAAGCGCTTTATCCGCGAAGTCTAAAACCAGCAACACATCTTCATGGTCAATGGGCCAGATTGCTAAACCGATGCTCGTGCCAATTTCGACGGTATGGTGACTCAGTTCAAAGGGCTGGGTTAGGGCGAATAAAACTTTTTGGGCAATGATCCTCGCAATATTTTCAGCTTGCGCCATGGGCAGAGGCAATAACAATAAAAACTCATCGCCCCCAAGTCGAACCCCGGCTTGGCCAACCCGCAATTCCATACGCAACCGATTGGCCACCGCTTTTAAAAGCTCATCCCCCACGCCGTGGCCGTGGTGATCATTGACCTGCTTAAACCCATCAAGATCGAGGGCCAGCACTGCCAGGGCTTGATCATTGGGAATCGCCCCTTCTGGGTAATCCGCGAGAAACAACCGTAAACCTTCACGATTGGTAAGACCTGTAAGGGGGTCACGGCGGGAGGCTTGTTCTGCCAACTGCCGAGCTTTTTTTTGCTGTTCGCCTTCGTACTGGAGGTGGCGGATGGTTTGCTCTACGGTCTGGATCTCATCTGGGGCACGATACCGAGAAGAAATAGGCGTTTCTGGTGTAGACCATGCCTGCTGGCTCATGCGACTCAGACGGCGCAAGGGACGACTCAGCCAACCGGATAAATACCAAATCCCCACAATGGATAAACTACCAATCAGCAAGGAATACACCCAGATATTGCGGGCTAAGCTGCGGGCTGGGGCGAGGGCGATCGCCTCTGGTTGTCTGGCCACCGTAAACCAACCTAAACCAGGGTAATTTTGATAACCTTGGGTGCGACGAATATCCGTTAAATAACGGGTGCCGCCGGGCCAACGCAACACGAGGGAACGGGATTCACCTGGGGCGAGCTCCTCAAGGGGCAAAAAACCCATCAATGTTCCATCACTCCATTCCTCTGGGCCAAGCAATTTATTTCCCTCAGCAGAAATGATGAAGAGTTCTTTTTGCCTTTCCCCAGCAATGGGCTCCATTAAAGTTGACTGGGTATTATCGGCCCATTCCCAGCTTAAGTGGGCGGCGAGGACTCCCTGGAACACCCCATCAATGCTCTCGACTGGTATTGCAATATCGACAAATTGAATTGGTTCTCCGTTGGGTAAACGGGGGAATTTATTGGCCAATAACACTGCGTCATGGACATCCCCGATAAATTCTCCTTGGCGGCCCTCCTGAAAAACTGGGCGGCTGGCAATGGACTGGCCTTCGAGGATTTGGTCGGTGGCAATGCTGACGGTTCCCTGGGGATCGAGAAAGCCGATCCAGGTAAACATGGGTACGAATTCTTGGGCTTGTTCCAAGAGCCGTCTGGCTTCAGGATCCCGTTGGCGATCGCCAAATACAGGAATCACCGCGAGGGTTTTGACTTCATTGAGCCTTGCCCACATTCGCAGATCCAGCAGACTCGCAAACTGACGATTAATGTCTCCCAGATGTTCGGCGGCGGCGGCTTTGTTGCTGACAATCGCCTGTTGACCCACCAGGGCACTCACTAGCCCCCCCACAAACAATAGGGCAAATCCATAGAAAATAGTGAGACGTTGCCGATAATTCATCTCGTGGCAAAGCGATCAATGCACCCTAAATGATAATGCTAGGGGATGCTGTTGTTTAGCCTAGGGACACCAAAGATAGAAATCAAGGTTTACTTGTTTTTTATTTACAACAAAAAATAGGGGGTCATAAAAATGCTCCCCCCAAAAAGTCAACTATTTAATCTGTTAATTTGAGATCCACAGGCACAACTAGGGTGCTAAAGCATTACCCCGCAGCAGACTACCAATGGTTTTCGCGGTAATCTTCATCTGCTTAAGGGGATTAGCGGGAACAACGGTCTTGTACAGGTAGCTGTCAAAGGTGAGCTTCTGCACATCGATGTCGGCACACATTTCCACAAAGGCTTCGCGGGTCGCATCGGAACGGTAGAAAACCCGCTGGAGAATGTCCAGGACGAGGTAAGTCGCACCGTACTGCTTATCCCAACGCTTCAGGTATTGCTTGAGATCGGCTTCGGTGGGAACGCGCTGACCATTGTTGGAAGCTTCGACGATCACCTCGGCACACATCCGCGCTGATTTGGCCGCAAAGTAAATGCCTTCACCAGAGGACTTGGTGACAGTACCGGCTGCATCACCAACGAGGGCGACACGACCGACAACGCGCCGGGGTCTGGGGTGTTCGGGAATGGGGTGGGCTTCTACTTTGATGATTTCACCACCTTCGAGGCGTTTCGCCGCGCGGGCCCGGATGCCAGCTTGTAATTGCTTGATTTTGGCTTGGTTGACTTTCATGGTGCCTGTTCCGACGGCCACGTGGTCATATTTCGGGAAGACCCAAGCGTAGAAGTCAGGGGAGACATCGTCACCGACATACATTTCGGCCAGTTCTTCGTAGTAGGCCATTTTGTCTTCGGGGAGACGGATTCGCTCTTGGAAGGCGATCGCATAGTTATAATCACCAGCATCGATGGCTTTGGCGACACGGGAGTTGGCTCCATCAGCACCAATCACCAGATCCACTTTCAGGGTTTTCATTTCCCCTTTCACTTCGCCGTTGGAGTGGTCGGAGTAGTGGAGAACGTAGGGATCGGTATTGTTGTTGGGAATTTCAAGCTTAAAGACGGTGCCGTTGATCAGCGTTGCGCCGAGGTCAGCGGCCCGGTTGCGCATGAAGCTATCCATCACTTCGCGGCGACACATCCCGATGTATTCGTCGTCCTTGAGGGTTTGACCAATGTTGACTTCGATATTGGAAGGGGAAATCATCTTCATTTTCCGCACGCGACGGTCGATGATCTCTGGGGGTAAGTCAAATTCGTCAACCATACAGAGGGGAATCGCCCCACCGCAGGGTTTGGCATTGTCCAGTTTGCGCTCGAAAATGTAGGTTTCGATGCCAGCTTTAGCTAAGATTTCGGCGGCGGAAGAACCGGCTGGCCCTCCTCCCACAACAGCGACCCGTAGTACCAAGGCTTTGCTCCTCGTCTCGTGATGAACTATACGTTGGGCATGGTATCACGGACTATCTGGGGCGTGCAGGCGATCGCCAAGGTTTCAGAAAATCTCGCAATAGACCTTAACAAGTTTGTTAAAAAAGTTAATGTTGATCGCCCTAAAAGCAATCTTGATCCTAGGGAATCCTCTATCTTGATGCTCCGGTTGCCCCGTTGAAAAATTTCAGGTTCAAAAATTTGGGGTTTCTTGGGCGTCTTGGGGGAGTTTGCGGCCCGTCACCCGAAAAGCAGCGACGAGGGTCGAGAGGGCGATCGCCCCCAGGGCAAAGGCATTCAGTCCTACCATGATCCTTGGCCCCCAGATCCGCCGCTGTAGATCCTGTAAAAAGGCTTGGTGGGAGCCGGCAAAAATTAAGATCCCCTCAACGCTGTGGGTAACTTCACCTTTTTGGGGGCCAGTGACCCGCGTAAATTCTTCTTTTTCGCCAATAATCACCACCTGTTGCCGAGGATTGAGAAAACGTAGATTTCGGTCTAGGGGCCAATTGCGCACTTTATAGGCGTCATCGTCCATGGCAATCTGAGCATCATCGAGATCGAACAGAATCCTTTGGGGCGTCCAAAGACCATTGTCATCTACATAGGCCAGATATTCATTGTTTCGACCTCGCACCGGGTTATCAGGGCTGGCCACCGCCACCACCGCCACAGGTTGACCTGCTTCAATTTCCCGGAGAGTTGCCAAGGTCGTAATCGGTGGTAAATCAGCAGTGAATTGTAAGGTTTGCTTTGCTTGGTAAGCCCCTAGTAAATTAGCGCCCAAGAGGAGAATCAAAACACCAATTGCGGGCAAAAAACGCTGGGCAAAATTTTTAAACGTTTTGAAGCGCGGCAGACCGGCCCGAAACAAACCAAAGGCGATCGCCACCACCCCACAGAAAATCAGAAGATTAATAAACATTGCAATCGAAACCACCTGCAATCACAGCTAAATGCCTTTAGGGTAGCGGCAAACGCTTTTTGGGGCTAAAAATGTCGGCAGTCTGGCCTAGGCAGCTAGGGAAAGGGGCTTACTTTTTTCTAAAATTTGCTGATAGTAACTCTGTAATTGTGCCGTTGCTGCTGCCCAACCCCATTTTTCCGCTTCCTGGCGGGCTTGTACCCGGAGCATTTCCCGTTGGGTTGCATCCATCGCGAGGAGTTTTTGGGTTGCTTTTACGGCTCCGTCAGGATCTTGGGGGTCAAACATATAACCATTTTCGCCATCGGTGACGATATCAGGAATGCCACCGGAATTAGCTGCCACCACCGGACAACCTGCCGCCATCGCTTCAAGGAGGACTAAGCCAAGGGTTTCTGTGCGAGACGGGAACACAAAAGCATCAGCAGAAGCAAAAGCAGACGCCAGTTCTAAACCCTGCAGATAACCGACAAAGTGGGTATTGGTGCCCGCAAAATGGGCTTCTAGTTCAGCGCGGTAGGGACCATCACCGACGATCGCCAAGCGTGATCCAGGAATTGCTTCGAGGACGGGTTTAATCTGGTCAATTTGTTTCTCCGCAGACACACGCCCAACATAGAGCAGTAAGGGCGCTTCCGGGTGTCCCTGGGAAAGGCGATCGCGCATCTTCTCAGACTTTAAGCTGGGCTGGAACATCTCTGTATCTACGCCCCGTTGCCACAGATCCAGGTTTTTAATGCCATGGCTGCGGAGTTCTTCGACCATTGCCGTGGAGGTACAGAGGTTTAATTCCGCTTGGTTATGGGCCGCTTTGAGAAGTTCCCAGAGCAAGCCTTCGAGGGCACCAAGACCGTAATGCTGGAGATATTGGGGCAGGTGGGTATGGTAGGAGGCGATCAGGGGAATGTGGAGTTTTTTCGCGAAGAAAATCCCCCCCAAGCCAAGGATTGCGGGGTTGACCACATGAATGAGATCCGGCTGAAATTCCTCTAGGGCACGGCCCACCGAAGGCCCAGGAAATGCCATTTTTAGTTCGGGATATAAGGGGAGAGGATTGCCTTTAACGCCGTAGACCACGGCTCCTTTATGTTCCCGTAGGCCACCGTCGGGACAAAATACCATTACTTGATCTCCGCTGCGTTGGAGATGATCTACGGTGTGGCGCAGTCTGGTGACAATCCCATCGACTTTCGGCAAAAAGGTTTCGGTAAACAGAGCTATACGCATGGCGATCGCAAACGAAGAAAATAGTTTGTCTGTAGGGTATCAGACGGGGTGACATTTCTTGACAATGGATCGCGGTTTTAAGGGGAGATTAAGGGGTTTCTGGAAGGTTGGGGGATAGCCCTAGATCCTCAGCATCAAATTCAAAGTATTGGTGAAATTTCGCGCTCACTTCGAGCCAATAGGAGCGCCCCTCTTGCTGCCGTCGCCGTTTAATAAAGCCCTGGGCCAGCAGATCCTGGATGTGTTGGTAGGCACCACTACCCCGCAATTCGATTAGTTCCGTTTGTAGAATCGGTGATTTTAAGGCGATCGCCGCCAGGGTTCTTTGGGCACCAACGCTTAACTCTGTAGGGATGAGATTCGTCACGAGGGCTTGAAAGCTTTCCCGCAGTTGCAGGCTAAATCCGGTGGGGGTTTCTATCACTTCAAGGGCGCTGTCCCGGTGGGCATAATCATCCATCAATTCCAAAAGAGCATCGGCTACCAGGTGCCGGGGTTGTCCAGCGGTATCGGCCAATTCTTCTAGGCTCAGGGGTTGGGCTTTGATGTAGAGAATCGCCTCTAGGGTCGTCGCAAGCTTCATGGGGGCAGACCAAACGGGGTGGGGTTTAGCCTCCCACTGTATCGGCTTTATTCCTGCTCCGGCAAGAGTTCGAGCTGTTGGGGCGGCGGCTGAATTTTAAAACTTTGGCGGTGGTGGGGCGTCAGTCCGTATTGCCAGATGGCTTGGCGATGTTTTTGGGTGCCATAGCCTTTGTTATTGGCTAAATCATATTCAGGATAATGCTCTGCCAATTGAATAATGTCTTGATCCCGTTGCACTTTAGCGAGGATACTGGCGGCAGCGATCGCCTTTATTTTGCTGTCCCCTTGAATAATCGCCTGTTGGGGGTAATTCAGTTTAGGAATAGTTTGGCGGCCATCGACAAAAATTTCCGTGGGTTTAATCTGTAATTTTTCAACAGCACGGGTCATCGCGAGAAACGTCGCCTGCAAAATATTAAGCTGGTCAATTTCGGCCACTGACGCCGAGGCGATCGCCCAGTCCGTTACCAGAGCCTGAATTTGGGGTACGAGGGTTTCTCGCCGTTTGGCCGACAGCTTTTTACTATCAGTAACGCCCAGCTCCCCCAGGGCTTGTTCTTGGATTGTATTAACCACCACTACCGCGGCCACCACCGGCCCAAACAAACAGCCCCGGCCCACTTCATCAACGCCCGCCAGTAAAACCATGGTCTAGGCTTGGGTGGGCTGAGCTAACTGTTGGAGATTTTCCCAAGAAGCTAAGGAGCGTAGCGGTGTAAAACAGGGAGCCGTTTCTGCTTGGGGGAAATAGGTCAGCGGGTCGAGGGCGATCGCCTTTTCTAAACTCCGAAAAGCCCCTTGTTCATCACCGATCTGGGCTAAACAACGGGCTTGGGCATACCAAGTTTCTGCATCGTCGGGGGCATCAATTAGGGCTTGGGTAAAGGCGGCGATCGCCGCTGGGTAATCCCCCAAACTTGCGAGGGTGTTTCCCCGTTGGTACCAGGCCCAAAAATCATTGGGTTTCGCGTTGAGGGCTTGGTCGTAGCTGGTCAGGGCCGCTTCTGGTTTTCCCCAGGCTTGGAGGGCATCGCCTCGACGATACCAACACCAATAATCTCCAGGGCGAAATTCGAGGGCACGGTCATAGGCAGCCACAGCGCGATCCTGACGGCCCAGGAGTCGCCAACATTCCCCTTGACGATAAATCGCCCAATAGTCGTTGGGTTGGGCGGCGAGGGCTTTTTCAAAACAGGCGATCGCCTGGGTGTAAACCTGGAGGACTTCCATGTAGAGGCAACCCTGGTCATACCAAGACCAATAGTTTTCTGGGCCAATGGCACAGGCCCGTTGGTAGGCGGCGATCGCCTCATCCACATGGCCTAATTTCTCATGGGCGATCGCCAGGTGATACCAGGCCCAATAGTCGTTGGGATAATATTCCAAGGCGCGATGGTAGCAGAGCAACGCTTCATCGACATTGCCTTCGAGCCAGCGGAGTTGTCCCTGCTGATACCAACCTCTATAACTGTCGGGACGGCATTCTAGGGGGCGATAGGTTGTGCGGGCTACGGTGAGTAAGTCTTCCATCCCAGGCGGTAATCTTGCGTTTTTTGGCAGATTAATAATTTTTCTATATCTAAGATAACGGATTTGTTAAGGTAATCTGAAGTCTAGATTTAACCTGCTTTGGGCGATTTTGCCCGGTTGAATGGGCCATTGGGACGGATTATTCGCGCCGACGTTTTGTTACAAATTTTACGATTTTTATGCTGCCCACGGATTTACTCATGCACCGTCGCCAGGGGGAGAGCCTCATCCCGAAATATTTAGCTCCCAACAAGCAGGCGATCGCCTTAGCCGAAACCTTAATTGACTGTTTTCAACGGTGTCAGGGGGAAGCGAAAAAAGTCCTCCAGGCGGAACTCCAGGAAATCGAAGGAGATAGCACCGATTTTAAAGTGCAGCGGGGTTTGGCCCACCTGTTGAAAAATCATTTCAGCACCTTTGAAATTGTTAGTCCCCTCGAACCCCAGATGTTGCGGGAAAAGGTGTTTGCCCAGGCCGCCGCAACGATGCCAATTCCCGAACAACAATTCAAAATCCTGGAGGCGATCGCCACGGAACTCAGTCAAGCCGGAGACCAATCCGTTACCCCCGAAGCCGTTGCCACTGGTCTCTATGCCGATTTACCCGAAAATCACATTCTTACGGAGTTTACGGCCCCCAGCCCAGAAACCCTCATCGACCGCTATAACCTCTCCCAAGTCCAGGGCATTTTTTACAAGGCGAGCCAGCTCATTATCCATGCCCACCGCAATGACCCAGGGGAATACAAACTGCTGTTCCGCTACCTGAAGCTTTTTCAACTGATGACCTACATCGAAGGGGATGCGGACACGGGCTTTACGATCACCATCGATGGCCCCACCAGTTTATTTAAGGCCAGTACCCGCTATGGCTTGGCGATCGCCAAAATGATTCCGGCCCTGCTCCATGTGAGCAAATGGCAACTAGAGGCCCACCTGCAATACAAAGACACCTACAGCAACACCATGCGCCAGGGACAATTTAGCCTCGATGACAGTTGTAATCTCGTGAGCCACTATCCCCCCGGTAAACCCTACGACAGTATGCTCGAAGCATCTTTTGTGAAAGGCTGGCAAAAACTGAAAACCGAATGGCAACTTGAACGGGAAGTTGATTTGATTCCGTTGCCGGGGAGTGTAATGATTCCCGATTTTCGTCTCGTGCATCCCGATGGCCAGGAATATCTTTTAGAAATTGTCGGTTATTGGCGACCGGAATATCTTCAGAAAAAATTCGCTCAGATTCGTCGTGCTGAACAACCCAATCTAATCATTGCCATTTCAGACCGTCTCAACCTTCAAAAAGCGGGCGTAAAATTCGACGATTTACCGAACCCAATTATTTGGTTTAAAAACAAACTGCCAGCTAAAAATATTTTGCAAATTATCGCATAAATTTCTATGTTGCTGACGCAATAAAAATGTCTAAATTCCTGACCTAATGAGCCTCTTAATGAATCATCGCCGCACGCGCCGTCCCCAATCATAGAGTTTTAGAAGCTATATTAGAAACGTTGTCATCTATGTCATAAAAATCAGCAAGATCACAAATGAGTTATTTAATTATTGGTGCGAGTCTTAATCCTGAAAGCCGCAGTCAAATTCTCGCAGAACAGGCACAATTACTGCTGCAAAATCAAGGAAAATCTGCCCAATGGCTGGATCTTAGAAAGCTTGATTTACCTTTTTGTGCCGGGAGAAGCACCTACGATCACCCAAGCCTGCCTCCATTGAATGAAATGGTGGCCGAAGCCGAGGGCATCATCGTCGCTACTCCTATTTACAATTACGATGTGAATGCTGCTCTCAAAAACTTCTTGGAACTCACTGGTCAGTCTTGGCAAGAAAAAACGGTGGGTTTTCTCTGTGCTGCGGGGGGCAAATCTAGTTATATGTCTGTGATGTCCTTTGCGAACAATTTGATGTTAGATTTCCGCTGTTTAATCGTGCCACGTTTTGTTTACGCGACGCGGGAAGCTTTTGCGGAAGGGAAAATTGTAGATGAAACAATCGAAACCCGATTAGCAGAATTGGTGCATGATTTGGTGCGAATCACAGAAGCCTTAAAGACCCAATAAACATAGTTCCTGACAACTGGAATGTAGCTAAAGGTTGAAGTTTATCTTTAATCCGATCACACCTTTAGCTAACCAAATTTCCAAGTTTATTTATTGCGGCGATCGCCTGCTATTCTGCACCCTAACAATGTCAGAGATTTCAACAAGATAAATATGTCTTGATTGAATTTATTTGTGAATCGCAAACTAAAGAACAAACCTTAAAACTCAGCATTTAGAGGGGTACGGGGGAAAGGAATTACATCGCGGATATTGCCCATCCCGGTCATAAATTGAACTAAGCGCTCAAAGCCAAGACCAAAGCCCGCATGGGGGACGGTGCCAAACCGCCGTAGATCGAGATACCACCACAGATCTGCTGCTTCGATGTTCATCTCCTGAATGCGTCGTTCCAGCACATCGAGCCGTTCTTCCCGTTGGGAGCCGCCAATAATTTCGCCAATTTTTGGTGCGAGCACATCCATGGCCGCCACGGTTTTCTGGTCATCATTGAGACGCATATAAAAAGCCTTAATATCTTTTGGATAGTTGCTCACGATCAAGGGCTTTTTGAATAGGTCTTCGGCGAGATAACGCTCATGTTCTGACTGGAGATCGATCCCCCATTCCACTGGAAATTCAAAGGTTTTATTGCTTTTTTCTAAAAGGGCGATCGCCTCGGTGTAGGTAATGCGGGCGAACTCATTCTCGATAATATTTTGAGCCGTGGCGAGGACAGAATTATCAATGCGCTTGTTGAAAAATTCCATGTCTTCAGGACAAGCTTCCAGCACATACTTGAAGATGTAGCGCAAAAATTCCTCGGCCAAATCCTGGTCGCCGACAATATCGCAAAAGGCCATCTCCGGTTCGACCATCCAAAACTCCGCCAAGTGCCTGGAGGTATTGGAGTTTTCTGCCCGGAAGGTCGGCCCAAACGTATACACATCTTTGAAAGCCATTGCCATCACTTCCGCTTCCAACTGACCGCTGACGGTGAGATAAGCCGGTCGCCCAAAGAAGTCTTCGGCATAGTCAACGGCTCCCTCTTTTGTCCGCTTCGGATTGGCCAGATCAAAATTGGTGACCGCAAACATTTCCCCGGCCCCCTCGCAATCACTGGCGGTAATAATCGGCGTGTGAGCCCAGATAAAGCCCCGTTCCTGGAAAAATTGGTGAATCGCGGTGGCACAGGCATTCCGCACCCGCATCACTGCCCCCATGGTATTGGTTTTGCCGCGCAGGTGGCCGATGGTGCGCAAAAATTCAAAGCTATGGCGTTTTTTCTGGAGGGGATAGGTTTCCGGATCTGCTTCCCCGTGAACAGTCACCGCTTTGGCCTGGAGTTCGATGCGTTGCCCCTTACCCGGAGATTCCACCACTAACCCCGTCGCTGTAACCGCAGCCCCTGTATTGAGCTTTTTAATGATGGCTTCGTAGTCGGCCAGATTGCCATCGATAATCACCTGGAGGCCATTCATCGTGGAGCCGTCGCTAATTTCAATGAAAGAAAATCCCTTCAATTCCCGTTTGGTTTTGACCCATCCTTCGGCGGTGATGGTGCTATTGATGGCGGCGGTGTTGAGGATTTCCTTAATGCGCATGGTCGTTGATCGAGTCTGAGGTAGAGGAACTAAAAACAAGTGCGCCCTTTATCTTACCGAGTTTGAGGGGTTCAGGGCAGAAATGGGGACGGTTTCGTCAAATCCATGGTGCGACAGGTGCGTTGGCCAAACCAGCGGTAACGGTTAGTCGCCACCAGCCGATAGAGCCAATCCCGGAAGTTTTGCGGTAAAGGTCGGGCCAAAGTGAACAGTTGCCAGGGGCCGCCCAGCCTTTGACAGATAGCCAAGCAAGCATCGGAGGCATAGTAGGTATTCACTCCATCAAAATAGGCGATCGCCCAGTCTTCTGGATTTTCGGGGAGGGGTGGTAAATATTGCTGGGCCGTTTTTCCTTGGAGGGGAGCGAGATAAAACTTTTGGTCTGGGTCGATTTTAAGCATCAAATCAACAAAACCATTGCAAAGATTGCATTCCCCATCAAAGAAAATAATTGGCTTTGCTTGATCAAACATTGAAGTATTTCGCGACAGGGTGGTAGGTAATGATCGCCGAGGTGGATTGTTCGGGATAGATTTGCTCGCTTTCATCCATGTACATGCCAATGCGGTCAGTTTTCAGGAGGTCTAACTGGGTGTATTGATCCAAGATATTCGGACAGGCCGGATAACCAAAACTATAGCGAGAGCCTTGGTAGCGCTGTTTCAGCATATCTTTAATATTGTCGGGTTCAGCATCCCCGAAGCCTAATTCCCGTCGAATCCGGGCGTGGCACCATTCTGCAAGGGCTTCCGCCGTTTGGACAGCGATGCCGTGGTAGTAGAGATAATCGGTGTATTCGTCGGCGGCAAAGAGTTTTCGGGCGTATTCCGTCGCAACTTCCCCCACGGTCACCGCCTGCATGGGAAATACATCCAAAACTCCCGATTCAGTGGACGCAAAGAAATCGGCGATGCACAGGCGTTTGCCGGATTTTTGCCGGGGAAATTCAAAGCGAGCCACTTCGCTAAGGGTCTGTTCGCTGACATATTCGTCGGGATCATAAATGATCAAGGTGTTGCCTTCCGATTGGCAGGGGAAATAACCATAAATCACTGTCGGATCAAGGATTTTTTCGGCGATCGCCTTTTGTTTCCATTGTTCTAAAAGCGGATGGACGGTGTCTTGGATAAATTGATCGTATTCTTCTTTAGATTGTTCTTTGGTTTTGCGGAATTGCCATTGACCGACAAATAACGCCTGAAGATCGAGATGCCAAAAAATTTCCTCTAGATCAATGTCTTCCGCCCGGAGAATTTTTGTCCCCCAGAAGGGAGGCCGGGGACGGGCGATATTATCCTCGACAAATTCAGAACGACGGGTATCGACAACTTCTGGTTCTTGGGATTTGGTTTCTTCGACTGCAATTTCTTCACCATCGCCGCTATAGGTGCGCTGGTTCGCCTCGGCATAGTCCCCTAGGAAACCATCAAAATCGTCCCATTGCTGCTCGGCCTTGGCGGGCATGAGTTTATCCATGAAATGGAGATCAGCAAAGGCATCTTTCCCGTAAATCACTTGTCCTTTGTAGGTATTTTGACAGTCTTGATAAACAAATTTGGGCGTTAAAGCAGCTCCCCCTAAAATCACGGGAACGGTAATCCCTTTTTCGTTAAAGGCTTCTAAATTGTCCTTCATAAAGGCAGTGGATTTTACCAACAACCCACTCATAGCAATACAATCTGCACCATTTTCTTCGTAGGCTTGGATAATGTTTTCAACGGGCTGTTTAATACCCAAATTAATGACTTTATAGCCATTATTAGACAGAATAATATCGACTAAATTCTTACCGATATCATGGACATCGCCCTTCACGGTGGCAATGATAAATGTGCCTTTACCGCTATCATCGCCTTCTTCTTTATCCATGTAGGGTTCGAGAAAAGCAACGGCGGCTTTCATGGTTTGGGCTGACTGCAAAACAAAGGGTAATTGCATTTGGCCAGAGCCGAACAGTTCCCCCACAACTTTCATGCCGTCGAGCAGGAAAATATTAATAATATCAAGAGGTGGATATTGCTCCAGAGCTTCAGTTAAAGCCTCTTCTAAACCAAGTCGTTCGCCATCAATAATGTGCTGTTTTAAGCGTTCATTAACAGGCAGATTTTTATCAATGGCTTCGGATTTTTTCGCTTTTTTACCAGCAAATAATTCAGTGAGTTTCGTTAGCGGATCGTAGGTGCAAACTTCCCCCTCAAATTCGCGGCGATCGCCAATCAGATCGCGACAAATTTTGATATGCTCTGGATCAATTTTCGCCATCGGTAAAATCTTACTGGCACTCACAATCGCCGAATCCATTCCCAACTGCATCGCATCATGCAAAAAGACAGAGTTCAACACCTGGCGCGCTGCCGGATTTAGGCCGAAGGAAATATTAGAAACCCCAAGGATGATATGACATCCTGGCAATTCCTTGTGGATTCTTTCAATCGCGTCGAGGGTCGCCTGTCCGTTGTTTCTGTCTTCCTCAATCCCCGTGGAAATCGGTAAAGCCAAGGGATCAAAGAACACTTCATGGGCGGGAAGGCCATAGGCGATCGCCGCATCATAGGCACGTTTGGCAATCTCAAATTTTTTCTCGGCGGTGCGGGCCATTCCTTCTTCGTCGATGGTGCCGATCACCACCCCGGCCCCGTATTTTTTCGCCAAGGAAAGCACCTGATAAAAGCGTTCTTCGCCGTCTTCGTAGTTGGTGGAATTGAGAATACATTTCCCGCCAGCCACCTTTAAACCAGCCTCCATTTTTTCCCATTCGGTGGAGTCAAGCATCAAGGGCAGGGTGACGTTATTCACCAAGCGGGAAGCCAATTCATGCATATCGCGCACCCCGTCCCGCCCGACATAATCGACGTTCACATCGAGGACATGGGCACCTTCTTTTACCTGGGATTTGGCGAGGGACACCAGGCTATCCCAATCCTCTTCGTTTAATAATGTGCGGCATTTTTTCGAGCCACTGGCATTTAAGCGTTCGCCGACAATTAAAAAGGAGTTGTCTTGGATATAGGGTTGGGGACTGTAAATCGAGGCCGCAGCGGGTTCATAGTCAGGGTGACGCTCTTTTGGCGTGAGTTCAGCCGCAATTTCTGCTAGGGCTTGAATATGTTCGGGGCGCGTCCCACAACACCCACCGATCACCTGGACACCAAGATCCTCGACGAAGTGCATCATTGCCATTTTCATTTCGAGGGGGGTGAGCTTGTAGTGGGCCTGGCCGCCAACGTTTTCGGGCAATCCAGCGTTTGGGATACAAGACACGATAAAGGGGGAATGCTCCGACAAATATTTAACGTGTTCCTTCATTAGGTCGGGACCAGTGGCACAGTTCAACCCTAAAATGTCGATCTTGTAGGGTTCGAGAATGGCAACGGCGGCGGCAATCTCAGTGCCCACCAGCATCGTGCCCATGGTTTCCATTGTTACCGAGACCATAATCGGCAGGCGATCGCCTTTTTTCGTAAAGGTGCGTTCAATGCCATTGAGGGCCGCTTTAATTTGCAGCACATCCTGGCAGGTTTCCACGAGCATCAGATCTGCGCCGCCATCATAGAGACCTTCGGCCTGTTCCGCAAAGGCATTTTCTAGGGTGTCGTAATCAATGTGGCCCAAGCTCGGTAATTTTGTCCCTGGCCCAATAGATCCGGCGACAAAACGGGGTTTTTCGGGAGTCGAAAATTCTGCCGTGACGCTTTTGGCGAGTTCTGCGGCTGTTTTATTCAGTTCATAGGCTTGGTCGGCGAGGTCATATTCTGCGAGCACCACCGATGTACCACCAAAGGTATCCGTTTCGATCACATCGGCCCCAGCCGCCAGGAAAGCGCGATGTACCGTCGCCACGGCTTCCGGCTTGGTTTTGACTAAATATTCATTACAGCCCTCATATTCGGCCCCTCCAAAATCTGCCGCCGTCAAATTCTGTACTTGCAGATTGGTGCCCATTGCCCCATCAAACACAAGGACAGGACGCTCAGGACTATGTAGGCGATCGAGGAAGGCACTTTTCATGGAGAAATGTTTCGGCGGTATTAGGATAAAAATAGATAATGGCGTCCTATATTTTAACCTGATTGCCCGGCCTGGGTTTGCTCATTTTCTCCAATTAATTGCGCAAAAGAGCTGCTGGAAGACTAATTTTCCAGACCTTCATCCAGCAACAATTGCAAAGTTTCCTGCATCTCTGTTACGGAAGTCGTCGCTGTGCCAAAAGTTCTCACAACAATACTCGCACCAAGGTTGCCCAAAACCGTTGCTTCCCAAGGTGTTGCCCCAGCACAAAAACCTAGAACCCAAGCGGCGACCACCGTGTCCCCAGCGCCTGTAACATCGAAAACGTCAGTCCGATTAAAGGCTGGAATATATTCTTCCTGTAGTTGATTATCTACAGAATGAAAAAGGCTCATGCCATCTTCCCCACGGGTAATTAACATAAATTTCGCTTGAGTTTGCTCTAGAAGCGTTTGAGCCGCTTGATTGAGGGCAGTGGGGGTTTCTATGAGTTGTCCAACAGCCTGTTCTGCTTCTGGTAAGTTTGGTGTAAAAACCATCGCTCCCCGAAAACGGTGTAAATCCCTTTGGGCATCGACAATCACATGGGGGTGCTCAAGGGCAGCTTCAATAACAGCTGCGTTGAAAACACCATCCCCATAGTCAGAGCAGACCACCGCATCAACGTGGGGAATTTGACTGCGTATATAAGCGACTAATTGGCTTTGAATTTCGTGACTGGGGAGGGCGTCGGATTTACGGTCAATGCGGACAATTTGCTGGGTGACAGACTGGCGAGCGTGGCCTGAGATTCGGGTTTTGGTAACGGTTGGACGCTGGGCTTCATGGATAATACCAGTGGTATCGATACCCGCAGCAGCAAAAATTCGGCAAAGGGCTTCTCCCTGGGAATCCTGGCCGACAATCCCAGCTACTTTAACCTGAGCACCAAGTTTTGCAAGATTGTAGGCAGCGTTGGCCCCACCGCCTGGAATTTGTTGGGTATGCTCATGGCGGAGGATTAACACTGGAGCTTCTCGGGATAGTCGCTCCACGGCACCTACCAAAAATTCATCGAGGGTTAAGTCGCCGATGACGAGCACTTTAACCCGCTGAAAATCAGCCAGACAGGCATTAAGGCGATCCTGGTGTGCCTGTAGTTTTTGGAAAAAAGCTGGGGTCATTGCAGGGATAAGTTAAGGAGTTTCATCGGGGGCGATCGCCTCAGTTTCAGTTGAAGCCTCCGGTGCTTTCGGGGTCGTACGCGCTGGAGCTGGCGGATTAGCCGGAGTTGAGTTTGTTGAATTGGTGGGGGCAGGTTGGGGTTTCGGCATAAACGCCGCACAAAAAGCGGGTTCGTATCTATAGTTCACGCTGACCCGGTAGTTGCTATTTTTCCCATCAAAGCGGGCGTTACGAATATCTTGACTCGCTTGGTTATCCAAGGCATTTGTCCCAGAGCTTTGCACCAGGTTCCATTGGGAAGGACTACCTTCTGGGGACACGGTGACATTGTAAGTCGCGGTACCGCTAGCTTGGCTACTACAGGCCCCCTTGGGATAGTTTCCTGTCAGGCTACGATTGACTGCCGCTGTATTGCTGCGGGCCGCCGTTTGGCTTGGGGGCGGTGTGTTGGCGCTGGGTGTGGGAGGGCGGTTATTCGTATTATTCGTGCCACTATTACCGTTACTATTGCTATTGCTACTGCCATTGTTATTGCGCAGTTCCCGTGGTTTAAGCAGATCAGCATCAAAGTACACTTCGCCCCTGTTGGGGTTATTGGTGCGGGGTTGGAGGGCGATCGCCGCTTCTTCTTCCAGTCGCCGTTGCCGTTCCACTAATTCCGGGTCGGGTTTGGTGGGAATCGTGAACTGTTGCTGTTGGCTAGAATTTCCATTGGGTCTGGGAGGTGTCAAGGTCGGTAAAGCGCCCCGCTCTGTCTCTGTTGGTGCATTAGGAAGCTGGGAACTGGTCTGGTTCGGAACGTTCGGTGGTGGCGGTAAAAAGCTCATATTCCGGGGCGGCGGCGGTGGTGCAAACCCGGTATAGCTACTGGAGATTGGGGGCGGACTGAGGGGAATAAAGGAAAAACTATCTTGCCCTAGACTAGGGGCCATGGGGGTCGGTAGGGTATTGAGGCCAGTAATGTAGGTCCCGTTGGGATTCATCCCCTGACCACTTAAGTCAGACAAGTCTAAATTGAAATCCGGGCTCGCCTCGAAAATTGATAAATCTAAGGACGCTGTTGTCGAAGGAAGACGATTTTGCACCTCTGGGGGTAAATCCACCACCCTCACTACCGAACGCTCCTGGGACTCTGGGGGCGCATTGTCAAAGCTGGCCCACAGGGGAATCGTCGCTGCGGCCAACCCATGCAAGGCAATGGAACCGATGACGGCTGCTCCCTGGGGACGCCGGGCATAATCACCCAAATTTCTGAAGCTTTGGAAGAATTGGTCTCTGGGACTAGCGAGGCTTTTGTCTAACATGAATCCAAAGGGGGCCGAGGGCAGATAGATGGCAAAAGATTGCTGTTCGATTCTAACTGATCACCCTGGCAAATTTGGCACAGAATCCATTCGCTAGAATGCCTTTAGAAATTCTTTCCAGGAGCAGCACTTTCCATGGCGAATCGCTTGGCCGACACCAAAAGTCTCTATCTCCGTAAACACGCGGATAATCCCATCGACTGGTGGTATTGGTGTGATGAGGCTTTGGCCCAGGCAAAGGTAGAAAATAAGCCCATTTTTCTCTCCATTGGTTATTCTTCCTGCCATTGGTGCACTGTGATGGAAGGGGAGGCGTTTTCGGATCCAGAAGTTGCCACCTATTTAAACGAAAATTTTTTACCAATCAAAGTGGATCGCGAGGAACGACCAGACATCGACAGCATCTATATGCAAGCGTTGCAACTGATGACGGGGCAAGGAGGCTGGCCACTGAATATTTTCCTGACGCCGACTGATTTGATGCCATTTTATGGGGGTACCTATTTTCCTGTTTCCCCCCGGTATAATCGCCCTGGATTTTTGGATGTGCTGACGTCCCTGCGACGGTTCTTTGATGAGGAGCCGGAGAAACTCCAGGAGATTAAAACTGAAATTTTCACAATTTTAGACCGTTCTGCTCAACTGCCCCAGGGCCAAGCGCCCCTCGATCAAAATCTGTTTCTCAAAGGCCTAGAGCCTTGTACTGCCATTGTGGGCCGGGGTGATGCGGGGCCAAGTTTTCCGATGATCCCCTACGGGGCGATCGCCTTACAGGGAAGTCGTTTTACCTCGAATGCGCGCCACAACGGTTTGTTAGTGAGTACCAAACGGGGTTTAGACCTTGCCCTGGGGGGAATTTATGACCATGTGGGGGGCGGCTTCCATCGCTATACCGTCGATCCCCATTGGACGGTGCCCCATTTTGAAAAAATGCTCTATGACAATGGGCAAATCACCGAGTTTCTCGCCAATCTGTGGGCTGAGGGAGTGACGGAGCCTGCCTTTAAAACGGCCCTAGAGGGAACCGTCGCTTGGCTCGCCCGGGAAATGACGGCCCCTCAAGGCTATTTTTACGCGGCCCAGGATGCCGATAGTTTTCTCGATGCCGGGCACCCAGAACCAGAAGAAGGCGCTTTCTATGTCTGGGATTACGACGAACTCCAGACGCAACTCACGGCGGCACAATTTGCTGAATTGGAACAGGCATTTTTTATTGCGCCGGACGGTAATTTTGAGGGGAAAATTGTTTTAAAACGACGGCAGTCCACAGAAATTTCAGAGAGCTTGCAAGGGATTCTCGACCAGTTATTTACAGAGCGCTACGGTACGCCCCGGCAGGCCCTCGATCAGTTTCCCCCCGCCCGTGATAACACCGAAGCAAAGGCAACAGCTTGGCCCGGCAGAATTCCGGCGGTTACAGATACGAAATTAATTGTGGCCTGGAATAGTTTGATGATTTCGGGATTAGCACGGATTTATGGGGTTTTAGGCCTCGAAAAAGCCTGGGAACTAGCCGTCAACTGTATCAATTTTATCCTCGAACACCAATGGCAAGGGGGGCGTTTATATCGGCTAAATTTTGATGGGGAAGCTGATGGGATGGCCCAGTCGGAAGATTATGCCTTTCTTATTAAAGCCCTACTGGATTTGCAGACCAATCACCCTGAGCAGACGCATTGGCTCGAAAAGGCGATCGCCCTCCAGACAGAATTCGATCAGCAGTTTTGGTCAACAGATTTGAAGGGGTATTTCAACAACCGCCAAAGTCCCGAACTCTTGATCCAAGAACGCAGTTACCAAGACAATGCCACCCCTGCGGCCAACGGCGTTGCTATCTGTAATTTGATGCGTCTTTTCTTGCTTACAGAAAACACCCAGTACCTCGACCGCGCCACGGATGCATTGCAGGCCTTTGGGTCTGTGCTCGAAAAATCCCCACAACAGTGCCCCACATTACTTTTAGCCTTGGATTGGTACTTACATGGCACCGTCGTAAAAGCGAAGCCGCAGCAATTGTTGAAACTCAGAAAAACCCTGTTAAATACGGTGGTGCTTAAACCCACCCAGGAATTGCCTGCGGATAGTATTGCTCTCGTCTGTCAAGGGTTAAATTGTTTAGAACCTTGTCGCAGCGAAAGTCAATTGGCGACTCAGCTTCAAACAAGTTTACAGCGGTGAGGGGTGTGAATTAAGCAACTTCGGTTACGCTGGATTTGCGATTCAATCCGTCTTCTCCCCATAAGCACCATGCCAGAGCATAGTCATTCCTCGCACCACTTGCCCCAAGATAATCGTCGGGAGGTACGGCGGGTGTTGTGGTTAACGTTGTGGCTAAACTTGCTCGTGATGACGTTAAAGGCTGTGGTGGGTTTGATCACGGGTTCCCTGAGTCTCCAGGCGGACGCTCTCCATAGTTTTACGGATAGCGCCAATAATGTGCTGGGCTTATTTGCCAATAAGTTCTCTTCACCGGAACCCGACCGGGATCACCCCTACGGTCACCAAAAGTTTGAAGCAGTCGGCGCTTTGGGGATTGGGATGTTTCTGGGGATTGCCTGTTTTGAAATTTTACAGGGGGCGATCGCCAAATTAATTGCTGGGCAAAGTGAGATCAGCATCAGCCTGGGGGAACTGAGTTGGCTAATTGTCGTGCTGGGAATCAATATTTTTGTGGCGTTCTACGAGCGGCGGGCAGGCCAACGGGTAGGCAGTGCGATTTTACTCGCCGATGCCAAACACACCATGAGCGATATTTGGGTGACGATCCTTGTGATGTTGGGTCTCTTGGGGGTCTGGCAAGCGAAGATTTGGGGGCTACCACAACTGCAATGGTTAGATGTGGTGCTGGCATTTCCCGTGGCCGCTTTAGTATTTAAAAGTGCCTGGGAAGTGCTCACTGATAATTTGCCTTGGTTAGTCGATGAAATGGCGATCGCCCCCGAAGCGATCCACAAACAAGTGATGACAATTCCTGGGGTGATTAATTGCCATGACATTGCGTCACGGGGTTTGCGCGGTCGGCAAGTCTTTATTGAAATGCACCTCATTGCCGCCGCCGAGGATGTGGCCACTGCCCATGCCATTAGCGAAAAAGTTGAACGTCACCTAGAGCAAATTTTCGCCCCAGCGAGGGTCACCGTTCACATCGAACCCAAAGCCTATAGCTCCGATCACATCGGCTTTGATGGCACCTCTTCTCACTCATAAAAAAGCCCCCACCAAAGGAGGCAATCCTTCCGTCAGGTATTGTGAGAATTCAGCTCTATTGCTGACGATTTTCCATTAAATTAGCCAGACGTTCGATGGCCGCCGTGAGGTTTTCTTGGGCCACAACTGCTGGATCTGGTGCAGGTGGCGGCGCGTCTATTTCTTCCATGGCTTTCGCTCGGTTAAATCGCCGTTGCATTTTTTCGATGGCCCGAATAACCAAGAAAATCGCAAATGCAATCACCAAAAAGTTAATTACAGCCGCCAAAAAAAGACCGTATTTAATGCCATTAAAAGACAATTCACCCAGGGCATCTAAATTAGCTGCACTTAAGGCGGGTTGTAAGATCGCCGGCGTAATAATATCTGCAACTAAAGAATTGACAATTTGACCAAAGGCCCCGCCGATCACGACGGCCACTGCCAAATCAATTACATTTCCCCTCATGATGAAGGCTTGGAAATCACTCCAAAAACTACTTTTTTTTGCCATAAACGCTCATCCCTTAGTGATGGATTAAAAACGATAAACAAAGATAAAAATGTCATCGCCCCTATAAAGATAAGCGACCCGATCCAGCAAATCAATTTTCTTAACCAATTCTTAAAAAGAACCGGGGCAAAAAATCAAAATCTAGCTGAAAACAAACCTTTAAATCAGCGCCGTCAACCGTCAAACAGTCGAAAATAAAGTTGCAAATTTTGTGCCTAACTTTACTTTAGGGTCAACAATTAATCACTTGTTGGCTATTTAGCCACCACTCCATAAACAATATGCTTCACTGGCAAAAATTCACGAATAATGGCGTTGTAATATTTGTGTTACTTAATACTGTTGCCGTTAATTTTTTATCTTAATTATACTTAAGAAGCCTGTTCCCTCAGTTGCCATCTACTAACTTCCTAATTTAATGAATAAAAGCACTGTGCTCTTGGCTCTAGGTCTTGCCGCGATGCTCTCCGGCACAGAGGCGATCGCCCAAAATCAGCCAGCAAAAACGATTACCGTGGGGGTTTATCAAAATGATCCCAAGGTTTTTATCGATTCAGGTGGGCGGGCCCGGGGCTTTTGGGTAGATATTACGAGTGACATTGGGCGTGTGGAAAATTGGGCAGTGACCTATGTTCCCTGTGAATGGAATCAATGTCTCCAACAAATTGAACAGGGGCAACTCGATTTGATGGTGGATGTCGCCTATTCCGACACGCGAGATGAAGTCTTTGATTTTAATACCATCATCGTTTTGTCAAGTTGGTCACAGATTTATGCGCGCCGGGGTGTTCATTTAGAGACGATTTTAGACCTCGACCAACGGAGAGTTAGCATCCTCGCCTCTGGGATTCAACAGGAAGTCCTCCGAGAAAGAATTAAAGCCTATGGCATTCAGCCGGAACTGGTGCCCATCGATAGTTATCCTGGGATGTTTGAGCAGTTAGAGACAGGGGAAGTTGATGCTGCCATTGTCAATAATTTCTTTGGGAATAAATTTAGTCCCGACTATCCAGTCAATAAAACCAATATTCTGTTTAATCCAGCCCGGTTACATTATATCGTTCCCGAAGGCGATCCCAAGCAGCTCCTGCCTGGCATTGATCGGCAAATGAGTCGTCTCTTACAAGATCGTGATTCTGTCTATTATCAGGCGATCGCCCAATGGTTAGAGCCGCCCGAAAAATTTAATTGGATCAGCTTACAAAATTTTTTCTTTAGCCTGATTGTCTATCTACCATTCCTCTTTCTAGGATGGTTTATTCTCCGGAACTATAGCCTGAAAAAAGAAATTAAACGACGCAATCAAATTGAGACTAATCTCCTTGAAAGTCAACAGCGATATGCCAACCTCGCTAATACCGTTTCCATTGGGATCTTCCGCACTAATTTGCGCCATGAATGTATTTATGTCAACGATTACTATTGTAAACTGCTGGCAATTCAACCCGAAGAGGCTCTCCATAAAGGCTGGTTAGAAAAAGTCTATCCCGACGACATTGACTACGTTCGAGAACAATGGCTAAAATCCATCACTAATCAAGAACTATTTACCCTAGAATATCGATTTCAGCGTTCTGACGGTTCGATACTTTGGGTATATGGCCAGGGCACCGCTGAGCTTGATAGTAAGGGTGAACCCCAAGGCTATGTTGCGACCATTACCGACATCAGTACCCGGATCAAAATGGAGCAACAACTCAAACATGACGCCCTCCATGATCGTCTTACTGGCCTCGCCAATCGTAATCTACTAATTGAACGACTCAACCTAGCCCTAAAACGTTATAAGCGATATCCCATCCATGAATTTGCAGCCCTGTTTTTAGACCTGGATAATTTCAAAGTAGTCAATGATAGTCTGGGCCATGTTGTTGGGGATGAATTACTCATTGAAGTCGCCCATTTACTCAAATCTTTTATTCGCGATACAGATGTAGCCGCCCGCCTAGGGGGAGATGAATTTGTCATTCTCCTAGAGGAAATTCACGGGGTAGAAGATGCTGTGCATATTGCCGATCGCATCCTCAATACATTGAATATGCCTTTCCAGATTTCTAACTACGGCGTTTTTATCACGACGAGTATTGGGATTATCATCGGTGACTCTCGCCATGAATCAGCCCAGGATCTGCTCCGGGATGCCGATATTGCCATGTACCGGGCCAAACAAAATGGGAAGTCACAGTACGCAATTTTTGATCCCCAGATGCACCTACAGGCGATGAAACGTCTCCAATTAGAAGGGGAAATCAGATCTGCCATTGAAGAAAAGCAATTTGTTTTGTACTATCAGCCGATTATTAATTTAGAACAAGGCAACATTGAAGGGTTTGAAGCGTTAATTCGGTGGCAGCATCCCCAACGGGGTTTGTTATCCCCCTATGAATTTATTGATGTTGCCGAAGAAACAGGGCTCATTATTCCCCTTGGTGAATGGATTTTAGATGCGGCCTGTCGTCAATTATTTGAGTGGCAGCAGGCGTTTAAAACGCCCCTGAAAGTCCATGTCAATTTATCCGTTAAACAACTCCAAGATTCGCTGTTATTTTCACTGGATCGATTATTAGAACGCTATCCGGTTTTTCCTAACACCTTAGGATTAGAAATCACTGAGAGTATGCTAATTCAAAATATCGACATAACTTGTCGTTTGTTAAACCAAATTCGCCTCAAGGGGGTTTTTATTAGCGTTGATGATTTTGGTACGGGGTATTCTTGTTTAAGCTATTTACACCAGCTCCCCATTGATGCGCTAAAAATTGACCGGAGCTTTGTAAATATTTCTGAGTTGAATGACCGCAACCGGGTGATTGCAGAATCTATTCTCGCCCTTTCTAAATCCATTGGGATTAAAACCGTAGCAGAAGGTATCGAAACAAAACAGCAATACCAGTGGTTAAAGAGCCAGGATTGCCAGTTTGGTCAGGGTTATTTATTTTCTCGGCCTGTTTCTTTGGATCAAGCAACAGATTTGCTACAGGGTCACTCCTTCGAGGTGCTAGAGAAGTTGCGCTCTTCCTCGTAATGTTGCTCTGGGCAATTTCTTGGACAGGGTTTGCCGGAAATGTCAGACTAAAGGACAGTAACAAGTTTTGAGGTTTAGTTATGGAAATTCGCGGTAGTTCGCAAACGGCAGCGGCTTGGGCTGGTGAGGCGATCGCCTTGGGTTTTTTTGAAAGTGAAACGGTACTCACGGTACCCGAAAGTTTGACGGCCCTGGACGAACGCTTATCGGGGGTGATCTCAGAAGTAATCGTTGAAACGGAATTTAAAGGCAAATCCGGCGAGCTATCGGTGACCCGTCTTGGGAGTGGTGCGCCGATCAAAAAGTTGATCCTGGTGGGTCTGGGAAATGCCGAGAAATGGAATAGTGCCGCCTTACGGAGTTCCGCAGCGGCGATCGCCCGGGCTGTGAAAGGGGACAAAGCCATCACAACTTTGGGTTTGCAGTTGCCAGTGGCCGAAACTGAGGCAATCACAGCGCAAATGGTTACAGAAGGGATGTATCTGGGCTTTTATGAAGATAATCGCTTCAAATCAGAACAAAAAGACCCCCTAGCCCTCGAAGCTGTTGAAATCCTTGGCATTGGCGACCAAGCAGCGGCGATCGCCTTGGGCACAAGCCTCTGTGAAGGGGTGATCTATGCGCGGGAATTGGTTAACGCTCCGGCTAACATTATTAATCCTGTGACCCTGGCCGCTTCCGTGGAAAGCCTCGCCAGCACCTATGGCCTGGAACTGAATATCCTCGAAGAAGCAGACTGCGAAGCAGCAGGAATGGGATCTTTTCTTGGGGTGGCGGCGGCCTCGGATTTACCCCCGAAATTTATCCACCTCGTTTATAAACCCCCAGGCACACCCCGGAAGAAAGTGGCGATTGTCGGCAAAGGGTTAACCTTTGATTCTGGTGGCTATAACATCAAACCCTCCGGCCCCAGCATCGCGATGATGAAAATGGACATGGGGGGCGCAGCGGCAACTTTTGGGGCAGCAAAGGCGATCGCCGAACTCAAACCCGATGTGGAAGTGCATTTCATTAGTGCGGCTACTGAAAATATGATCAGTGGTCGGGGGATGCGTCCGGGGGATATTCTCACGGCTTCCAACGGTAAAACCATCGAAGTGAACAACACCGATGCCGAAGGTCGTCTCACCCTCGCCGATGCCCTCGTTTATGCCGAAAAGCTAGGGGTCGAGGCGATTGTGGACATTGCCACCTTGACCGGAGCCTGCGTCATTGCCCTAGGTGACGATATTTGTGGCCTGTGGAGTGACAATGATGATCTCGCCCAGGCAATCGCCACCGCATCAGAGAAAGCGGGCGAAAAATTCTGGCAGATGCCCCTCGAAGAAAAATACTTTGAAGGCTTAAAATCTCCCATCGCCGACATGAAAAACACCGGGCCACGGGAAGGCGGTTCGATTACGGCGGCGTTGTTCCTCAAGGAATTTGTCGAAAAAACGCCCTGGGCACACCTCGATATTGCCGGGCCAGCCTGGTCAGAAAAAGACGCCGATATTTACAGCAAAGGCGGTACAGGGTTCCCGGTGCGTACCCTCGTCCACTGGGTCTTGAGCTAATTTTTGCATCTAAAGTTTAATTAAAAACCCCCTTGGCCAATCATTCCAGGGGGGCTGTTTTATGAAAGTTATTTATTTCAGTAGTCTGAGATTAAAGGGATAACGATACATTTGTCCTTCTTGAACTTTGGTCGCCGCCAAGATCACCACCGCAATCTGAAAAATGGCGATCGCCACAATCAGCGCCAAAAAGATAAAGAAACCAATCCCCGTCACAATTGCCACCAGGGCCGCAAAGGGATTATTGCTGCCACCAATGCCCAACAGGATCATCAAAACAACTCCGGCGATGATCAAAATACTAAGAATAATTCCCGCCGCCAAACCATAAATGGTCATCGAAATCTGGAAATTAACCGATTCCTTTCCGTGGGCATCGATCAGCTCGGACTCCTCTTTTTTGAGATACCAGACCACCGCCGGCGCAATCACATTGACAAAGGGAATCGCCCCAATGCCGACAAAGGCTAAGACAATCCAAGCCAAGCTCGACAAATGGCAGGCGATCGCCCAATTTCTTTCCTGTTCTGCATCCATAAATTTATAGTCCCTCCATATCTATCCCAAATATATAGCAGACCCCAGCTTGGCTGGCTTCAAAAGCAACATTAAGCAATGATGATTGATTTTTTAAAATGGACACAAATTAGTTCTGTAATCTCTCTCGTCCAGCTTGCTGATTAAGAAAAGCTGTTAATTGTGGTATTGATTTTGATTTATTGTGCTATTAGTGCCCCAACTCCGTATGAAAAAAACTGTTAAATAATGGCATTAAGAATAGATTTTATGACTTGCTTAAATCTCGATATTTTAAAACAGTTAACTTAGCGATGAGACGACAAAAAACTTTATCTTTCCTTCCACGAACATGACCAATAAATTCAATACTTCCCCTAAGGGAATCATGTAAGCTAGGAGAATCTTTTGATTGTAGAGAAGGTTGTTTTGCGTACTTTAAATGATACTTTTCTTGTGCCTTACTATATCCATTTTTGTCCCAATCATGTAATGCAGCTCGAACATCACGAATATATTTTCGAGGAACATTAACAGTTTTATTGACTATCAAACCCGTTACTTTCTGTGATTGATCAGAATATGCAATACGTGTTTTTTTATGATTGATACTAAATCCATTTTCGTAAATTATTTTTTGTAACTCATCTCCTAATTCAATCTTATTCCGGTTTTCTGGAGATACGGTAGCTAGCGAAGAAGGAATCTCTTTACGTGTTGCTGATAAAGTTATATCATCAGCATATCTTGTATAAAAAAGCTTATATTTGCGTGCAAATTGCTGAAGTTTTCTATCTAATCTTTCACAGATCATATTAGAAATTATTGGTGAGGTAGGAGCTCCTTGAGGTAGCTGATTATTATAACAACAAATATTAGCTATCATAGTTGCCACATCTTGGGGAAGATTATATGGTTCACCAATAAAAAGACCCCTAACTCTTCCAAAATTAATTGTTCCAAAAAAGTTTTCTAAATCTATATTTAACACAAAATCTTTCTTTGTATGCGCTCTTGCATTTGAAATGATATCCTTATTCACTACAAATCCATGAACACATGATTTTTCTTGATAAACGCTATATAAAACTTGGCTGAGCTTTTGTTGAATAATCTTTAAAGATTTAATAGGAGTATCTATTTTTCTAAATCCCCCTGATCTTTTTTTGATCTGAAATGAGCGGTAGCGTGCGGAATCAGGTATTCTTACTACATAATAAGTGATTCTGCTGAAGGAAATATTTAATAGTTCCGCTAACTCTCTATTGTTTTCGAGCTTTAAAAAATCATGTTTTAATCGCTCACAAGAAGACTCTAAATACATTACTCAATAATTCAAGTCACTTTTGCAAGCACCTAAGACTATACATTCCAGCTTTTAGCCCTGTCATCAGAGCACATTATTATAATTGTTAGTAGCATATAGCTAACGTTAAAGGACACTGTCGCAGTTAACACAACAGAAATCAATGCATAGCCTTTAGATACTTACCCCATATCTTACTAGCATTGACCGTTTTTTGCTAACATCTGATGATATGCAGATTTTTTCCAGTACTTTGCAAATCTATATCGAGGTTCTATCTTGAGTGCTTTAGAAAAACAGCGAATAGATTCAATCCATGATTGTTGCTTATAATACATCAACCCCATTTGTGTTATTGAAAGGTAATCTTGGGGATTATTTTCTACAATTGATTCTAAGATTGAGATAGCTTCCTGTTCTTTATGAAGGGAACTTAGAATTTTACTTTTTTCTCTCTTGAAATCATCATTGTTTTTGTCTTGAACTGTTTCTAATACATCTAATGCCCCTTCCGAATTTTCGAGACGCTCTAAGGATTTTGCAAGTTGCATCCTGACAGAATCATTTTCACTATCTTGTATTCCTTTATTAGTACGTATTTGAATGATTTTTTCGTAGTGCCCAGCTATGGACTTTGCATCACCCAATTCTTCAAGAATCTTAATTAATTGATATCTTAGATCGATATTATTTTTATCATTGACTATTTGGTCTTTTAATTCTTGAGACTCCCTTGTTAATCTGTTAACTTTTCTCCCTCTGATTATCTCTTTCAGTAACTGATCTGATTGTATTTTGGGATTTGTCGCACCATCACGTAGATAAACAGTTGAGCTACCTTTTCTGGTATAAAAAAACTCTTTTTTTGGATGACTGCCAATTACAAACTCAATTATGTAATAATCTTCTGGGCATTCCGAAACTTTCAGGAAGTTTACAGAACAAATTTCAGGATTAATTTTACGATTAAATTTCTGTTGTAATTTACTTGATAATAACTTTTGGATTTTGTCACGAGTATTTCTTTCAATGGGGACTCCTTGAATAAGTCCATTATCATCAACCCCCATGTATAGAAAAGAATCTTGATCAAAATTTGCATTCATAAAACCCAAAAAGTAATCTTCAAAATAATTTAGGGATTTGTCTGAGATCTTTTTCTGTGTCAACTTGTCTGTTGTAAAAGATTTAAACTCAATGTATTGTCCTTCTTCTAATGATACCTGTTGACCAAATATACATTCTTCTTTTGTTAGCATGTTTGAGATATGGATAATGTTCAAATTTAAATAGTTCCTATTTAAAATTATACCCACAAAAAAATTCCCCTGAAGTAAATCAGAGGAATAAAATTTAAATTAAATTAGTTTTACAAGATTTTGGAGTTAAGCTTTAGTAGTCGAAGTCACCGGCACCAGGAGCCGCACCAGCCTTATCTTTTTCAGGCTTGTCAACAACGATGCACTCAGTGGTGAGAACCATACCAGCGATGGAAGCCGCATTCTGGGTTGCAGAACGGGTTACCTTAGCGGGGTCAACGATACCAGCGGCGAGCATATCAACGAATTCGTTAGTTGCTGCGTTAAAACCAGTATTGAAGTCTTTTTCCTTCACACGCTCAGCAATTACCGCACCGTTTTGGCCCGCGTTTTCAGCAATGCGCTTCAGGGGGGCAGTCAGGGCACGGGCCACGATCAAAGCACCAGTGAGTTGCTCCGCAGTGAGGTTATCATTCGCCCAAGTTTCTAGTTCGGGAGCGAGATGCGCCAGAGTTGTGCCACCACCGGGAACAATCCCTTCTTCAACGGCTGCTTTGGTCGCGTTGATCGCATCTTCGAGACGAAGCTTGCGGTCTTTCATCTCAGTTTCGGTTGCTGCACCGACTTTGATCACAGCGACACCACCGGAGAGTTTCGCGAGACGTTCTTGGAGTTTTTCTTTGTCGTAGGAAGAATCAGATTCTTCGATTTGACGGCGGATTTGCTCACAACGGGTCTTAACTGCCTGCTCGTTACCATCGGCCACAATGGTGGTGTTGTCCTTGGTGATAGTGATGCGGCGGGCTTTACCGAGCATATCAACGCTGGTGTTGTCGAGCTTGAGGCCTGCATCTTCGGTGATCAGTTGGCCACCGGTGAGTACAGCGATATCTTCGAGCATTTGCTTACGGCGATCGCCAAAACCAGGCGCTTTAACCGCAGCAACGTTGAGGACACCCCGGAGACGGTTGACCACGAGGGTCGCGAGGGCTTCTTTCTCGATATCTTCAGCGATAATTACGAGGGGCTTACCTTGGCGGGCAACCTGTTCGAGGATCGGGACAAGGTCTTGTACCAGGGTGATTTTCTTGTCAGTGATGAGGATGAAGGGATCTTCAAGAACCGCTTCCATGCGCTCGGTGTCGGTGACGAAGTAGGGGGAAGTGTAACCCTTGTCGAAACGCATCCCTTCGGTGATTTCGAGTTCGGTTTCCATCGATTTCCCTTCTTCGAGGGAGATCACACCTTCTTTACCGACTTTGTCCATGGCCTTGGCGATCATGTCACCAACTTCCTTGTCGTTCCCCGCAGAGATGGCACCGACCTGGGCGATCGCCGTCGAATCTTCTACCGGACGAGCTTGATCTTTGATGCGGCCAACGAGGAATTCAGTCGCTTTATCAATACCGCGCTTGAGGGCGATGGGGTTCGCACCAGCGGCGACGTTGCGGAGACCTTCTTTGACCATGGCATGGGCGAGAACCGTTGCTGTGGTGGTTCCGTCACCGGCCACATCATTGGTTTTAGAAGCCGCTTGGCGAATCAAAGAAACACCGGTGTTTTCGATGTGGTCTTCGAGCTCGATTTCCTTGGCAATGGTCACACCGTCATTCACGATCTGGGGTGCGCCAAATTTCTTTTCGAGCACAACGTTCCGACCTTTGGGGCCGAGGGTTACCGCAACAGCTTCAGCGAGGAGGTCGATCCCTTTTTCGAGAGCGCGGCGAGCATCTTCGTTGTAAATAATAGATTTAGCCATAATGATTGAATTTCTAGGTTGAGCGTTTTACGAGAAAAAATAGAAAAATCTGAAACGATTGCTTAGGTCAAACCTAAAAATAATTACGCAACGGTTGCGAGGATATCTTTCTCAGAAAGAAGCACGTAGTCATCACCACTGAGTTTGATATCAGTACCAGCGTACTTAGAGTAGAGAACTTTATCGCCAACTTTGACATCAACGGCGGAACGGCTACCGTCATCATTGCGCTTCCCTTCACCAACAGCCACAACTTCACCGATTTGGGGCTTTTCTTTGGCGCTATCGGGGAGGAGGATCCCACCAGCAGTTTTCTCTTCAGATTCGCTGACCTTTACGAAAACGCGATCGCCGAGGGGCTTGAGGGTAGAAACATTGATGCTAATTGCTGCCATGGATAATTTCTCCAGATCAATAAACGACTAAATTTAGCTAGATTGAAGTTTAGCACTCTCAATCTCTGAGTGCTAATTTAGCGGAGAAAATTAAATCCAGACAACTCCTGATAATGTACGGGTTCCCGAACTTTAGATCGCCCCAAAAATTGAACTGTATTGCTTCTCAGGGGAAACCCTGACAGAGACAGCTTTCTGTCCCTGCCATGACTCTAAAAATAAACAAGGATCTATTGTTTAACGATCGCCCCGAAATCTGCCAGAACCCGCGCGTGGTTCCGCAACAGCCCAAGGAGATTGAGGCGATTTTCCCGCACAGCAGGATCCTCTGCCATCACCAAAACACTATCTTCCCCATCAAAGAACCGCTCAACTGTGGGGGCCAGGGCCGCTAATCCATCGATCAGTTTTTGGTAATCCCGTTCGGTGCGGGCCGCTTCGGTGGTGGGCACGAGTTCCACTAAACCGGCGAAGAGATCGCGCTCGGAATTTTGCGCAAATTTCTCCGGGTTAATTACCCCTGTCGGATCGAGACTATCCGTGCTGAGGTTCCCCTTGGCGGCCAACTTTGCAGAACGATTCACGGTGGCGTAGATTTTTGCGAGTTGGCCATCGTCACGAATGCTCTGTAAAAAGGCAGCGCGATCGCCGACATCCAGTAAATCCGTTAAGGCCCGTTCAGTGTATTCTGCATCATCACCCAGCACCGCATTCACCAGGTCATAATCAATACCTTTTTCGTCCTGGAGCAGAGTCTGAATCCGCTGAAGAAAGAAGCTTTGCAGGGCTTCGATGGGAGACGTTTTATCGGAATGAGCCGTAACAAAATCCTTCGCACCCTGGGCTAACAGTTCTCCAAGGTCAATTTCCAGACCCGCGTCCCAAGCGACAGTAATAATTGCATTGGCCGCCCGTCGCAGTGCAAAAGGATCCGAGGAACCAGAAGGGATCATCCCCAGGCCAAAAATACTAAGCAACGTATCGAGGCGATCGCCCATGCCCACCACTTGACCCGCAAGGGTTTGGGGCAAAATATCATCGGCATTGCGGGGTAGATAATGCTCAAAAATTCCCTCGGCCACGGCGGGCGCTTCCCCACTGACCAGGGCATACTTTTGACCCATGATGCCTTGGAGTTCTGGGAATTCATAGACCATCTGGGTCACCAAATCCGCCTTACAGAGCATGGCGGTGCTGGCAATAATTTCTTTGTCCGCCTCAGACAGGCCAAGCTGTTCCGCGATCTGCTGGGAAATTTCCATAATGCGGTCTACCTTGTCCCGCATCGTCCCTAATTCTTCCTGAAAGGTGACAGCTTCTAGTTGGGGCAGATAGGTTTCTAAATGTTCATCGCAATCGGCTCGGTAGAAAAATTGGCCATCGGCTAACCGCGCCCGGATCACCCGACCATTCCCCGCAGCGATGATCTCTGATTTCTTGGGATCACCATTGGAAATCGTAATAAATTTCGGGAGGAGTTTTGTTTTATCTTGGCGATCGCGCACCGCAAAATACCGCTGATGGGTGACCATCACCGTCGTAATTACCTCTGTGGGTAGCTCTAAAAATTCCGCTTCAATATCGCCGACTACCGCCGTGGGATATTCCACCAAATTCACCACTTCAGCGAGGAGATCAGCGGGCATTTCTGCTTCGCCACCAATCTCTGCTGCCGCCGCTTTGACACCAGCAACAATTTTTTCTTCCCGCACCTGGGGATCAACTTCCACGAAGGCTTGTTGCAAGGTCACCACATAATCAGCCGCATTACTCAGGGTCACATCCCCTTGATGTAAAATCCGGTGCCCACGAGAAATACAACCCGCTTCTAACTTACCGGAGCCATTCACCAATTCCAGGGGTAAAACAGCATCATTCCAAAGGGAAACCAACCAGCGAATCGGCCGCGGAAAGCGCAGATCACCATCGGCCCACCGCATAAAGCGCCGCCCTTCGAGGGCCGTAAACCAACCTAAAACCAGTTCCTGCAAAATTTCTGGGGTGGGGCGACCGAGGGTTTTCTTTTGGACAAAGACAAAGTCTCCTTTTTCCGTGGGGCGTACTTCCAGGGCGGAGAGTTCAACCCCCTGTTTGCGGGCAAAGCCTTCAGCGGCCTTGGTGGGTTGACCTTCTTTGAATGCGGCGGCAGCGGGGGGGCCTTTAATTTCTTCTTCCCGATCAGCCTGCTGGTCTGGCAACCCTTGGATTAACACAGCCAGGCGTCGGGGGGTTCCGTAGACTTCGATTCCGTCTGGGGTGAGAAAATACTCCGTGAGGCTATGGGAAACGCGGTCTTTTAATTGGGCGATCGCCGCCGCGACAAAATCAGCAGGGAGTTCTTCTGTACCAACTTCAATGAGGTAGGTTGCCATGGGAAACGAAATCAGGTCAATAATGAACTTAGTTAGTTTAACCTGAAGCCACCAGAAAACTTAAAGCGTAGCCTTACCGAATGGAAAGTTTACCGATTTGATTCTAGGGCGTTGCGGGCATCGGCGATCGTAATCATCAGAGTCATCGGTTCCAAGGGAGACGGCATAAAACCGCAACCCTCGTAAAATTGTTTGGCCCCAGGGGAAAGAGCATGGACAAGAATCGCTCGGATCCCGGCAATTTCTGCGGCTTGTAAAATGCGCAAAATGCCATCCCGTAATAGCGCTTTTCCTAATCCCTGCCCTTGCCAAGCCTGATCAATAGCGAGGCGACCAATTACCATCACAGGAATCGAATTGGGCATGTTCCGACGGGTTTTTCCGGTAGCAACCTGGGCGGCGATCGCCCCGTTCGCGAGACAATAGTAACCAATCACCCGATTTTGGACACAGATAACGTAAGTTCTTGAGGCGCCACTTTGCTCATTTCTGTGTGCCCGCTGTTTTAGCCACTTATCCAACGAAACTTCACCAGACTGAAAAGACTGAATATCATGATTCTCATTTAACTTTTGCGGTGCCGAGATCATTGCGACAGTTATTCCCAGGGTGCTGGCTTCGCCAGGAGTGTCGCTAACTGATTATTTGGTGAGGGTTGGGCATCAAGACAATCCAAAAAATGCTGGTACTTTTGATTATCTAGCGTAAAAAATACCTGATCTAGCAAAACCTCTTGTGCCTTTTGACAAGCAGATTCCAGCATAAAATCTGACCGACTCTTGCCCTGCACTTGAGCCGCTCGATCAATGAGATCTCGCTGATTTTGCTGTGCTCTGATATTGATTTTAATGTTCCGAGAATATGTGGCTTGGTTCTCTTCAAGCAAAGTATTACTCATAGTTTCCTCGCAGACAGCTTCAATAATCCTATGGAAAATATTGAAACTGTTTTTAAGATTGCTTCTTTAACGTCTATCTTAACAGGTGTCAGCACAATGTCACCACACTTTAACTCTGTTCCCACTTGGGTTGTCCAGGTGAGAGCTACATCATAAACTTAAAAAATAGTCAAATTATTTATTTCTGTTAAGATTGTTGGTCTTGTTTCTGCTTTATTGCTTTCTCCATGGTTTCTACCCATTACCCGCGTAGTAAGAAAAAACGGGCGATCGCCGTTCTCGAAAAACTCCACGAACTCTATCCCGATGCCACCTGTAGTTTGGACTATGAAACCCCTGTGCAACTCATGGTGGCAACCATTCTTTCAGCCCAATGTACCGACGAGCGAGTAAATAAAGTTACACCGGCGCTCTTTGCTCAATTTCCTGATGCGGCGGCCTTTGCCGGGGCAAATGTGGCAGACATTGAACAGCCAGTGCGCTCAACGGGATTTTATCGAAATAAAGCGAAAAATATTCAGGGAGCTTGCCAGCGAATTATGGCGGTTTTCAATGGGGAAGTGCCGCAAACCATGGAAGAGCTTCTGACCTTGCCCGGTGTGGCCCGGAAAACGGCCAATGTGGTTCTGGCCCATGCTTTTGGGATTTGTGCGGGGGTGACGGTGGATACCCATGTGAAACGGCTGAGTAATCGTTTGCGCCTGACAAAATTTGAGAATCCGGTACAAATTGAACGGGATTTGATGAAATTAATTCCCCAGCCGGAGTGGGAAAACTGGTCGATCCGTCTGATTTACCATGGTCGCGCCGTCTGTAATGCCAGAAAACCTCAATGTGAGATTTGTGCGATCGCCAACCTTTGTCCCTCAGCCCCCAAACCCCAGCCAGCTTAAGGGTCTTGTCAAAATCAAAAGATAAAGCGACTGGGCACAAGCTGAATCCGGCCCGCATCCATTTCTGCCATCAAAAGTTCGAGGGCTTCATAATCCGCATCGGAAACATGGCCAAGGCGTGTCAACTCGGAGTTGATCGCGTTTTCAATTTCGGGGGTCATTTGTTTAATGAAAAGGGCTTTTTCCACTAAACGACGAATCATAAATGGCGTACTCACAGTAGTAATGTTTCCCTAAATGAGGAACTGATTTCATTACAAAAGAAAGATTCTCTTATTGTCGCTGATTAAGGGTAAATAATGAATGGTCTAAATAGCGTAAAGTGGTGAAATTTGTTTAGGTCATGGTTCCATTTTCGAGGTGTTTACACAATTTCTCCCCGGTCTTAAATAATTTTTAAACTTCGGGCTTCTTTTTTTAGAAAAAATGTAAACAAACATACCGTTCTCGAAGCAATAAAGGATCTTTTGGTAACGAGATGTTTTTGTTCAGGATAAGTTATCATCACACCTGATTTTTGAGTCTCCCCCATACAATGGTTCTATCCCAAATCAAATGTTTAGCAGCCTTTTCAGGGTTTTCTCAACCGAAAAAGTTGTTTGATTTTTGTATAAAAGTTGTGACTAAGACGATGGGTGAACAGGGAAGTTCCCCTGGGGAGAGTCTACCGATGGATAAAAACCAACAGCCTGTTATTCTGCGCCCAAATTGTGCTTTGACAACCTCAAATCTTGACGTATTTTGGCGATCGCTCCATGGGGCGATCAATGACGAATTCAGTCGAGAAATTTTAGTCGATCTCCAGCAGGTAGAATTTATCGACAGTGCGGCGGCGGTGGTGCTCAGTCAGGGCACAAAATTGGCAGAATCCCATGGTAAACGCCTCGGCTGTTGTGGGATCAATTCCCAGGTGCGTATGGTATTGGAGCTGACCCAAATGGAGCAGTTTGTGCGCATTTTCAAAGATGAAGCAGAATTTTTTGCGCAGGCATCCCGGTTGCTCGCGGCCTAGCATCTCGAAGGCTCTCCGGTATAATGGGGGACTGAATTGTTTCCCTCGACTCCCTTGGAGGTTCATCACCTGTGGCAACGGCTCCCTGTCTTCCTCAACCGGCTGATTACGAAGCGCTGATTACGACGGATATTTTCAAACCAGCGCGCTACTTGGGTAATGAACTGGGTGCAATCCATAAGCCTTGGCAAGGGGCGGTGGTGCGTTGGGTGCTGACCTATCCGGAAGTCTATGAGGTGGGTTCCTCGAATTTGGGCCATATCCTGCTCTACAACGTGATTAATGCTCAACCTCGACAGTTGTGCGATCGCACTTATCTACCCGCCGCTGATCTGAGCGAGAAGTTAAAGGAAAAAAATCTGCCGCTGTTTGCCCTCGAATCCAGGCGATCGCTGTTGGAATTTGACATTCTCGGCTTTAGCTTGAGCTATGAACTGGGAGCGACCAATATTCTGGAAATGCTTACCCTTGCCCAGATTCCCCTCACTTGGCAGGAACGAGATCAAGGAAATTATCCGTTCATTTTTGCGGGGGGACAAACAGCCACCTCTAACCCAGAACCCTACGCTGACTTTTTTGACTTTATCGTTCTGGGCGATGGCGAAGAACTTTTGCCCGAAGTGGGTTTCATCCTCGAAGAAGCCAAGGTTAACGGTCTGAGTAAGGAAGAAACTCTGCTGGATTTAGCCCAGGTACCGGGGGTTTATGTGCCTCGCTTCTACGCAATGGCGGCGGATGGTTCTGTGCATCCAACCCGTGACGAAGTGCCCAAGCGAATTTTGCGCCGTGTCGCCACGCCAATTCCCGCCTATTCCATCGGCCTCGTGCCCTATGTAGAAACAGTTCATGATCGCCTGACGGTGGAAATTCGCCGGGGTTGTACCCGGGGCTGCCGCTTCTGCCAACCGGGAATGCTAACGCGACCTGCGACGGATGTCGAACCAGAGAAAGTCGTCGATGCTATCGAAAAAGGAATGCGGGCGACGGGTTACAACGAATTTTCTCTACTTTCCCTCAGTTGTTCTGACTATCTCTCGTTGCCAGCGGTAGGAGTCGAGATTAAAAATCGCCTCAAGGACGAAAATATTTCCCTATCTCTGCCCAGCCAGCGGGTGGATCGTTTTGATGAAAATATTGCCAATATTGTCGGTGGGACGCGTAAAGCGGGTTTGACCTTTGCTCCAGAAGCAGGCACCCAACGAATGCGGGATGTGATCAATAAGGGTTTGACCAATGAAGAACTGCTACGGGGTATCCAAACGGCGGTAAAAGAGGGTTGGGATAAGGTCAAACTTTATTTTATGATCGGTCTCCCCGGAGAAACGGATCTCGATGTGTTGGGCATCGCGGAAACGGTGCAATGGCTGCGGCGGGAATGTGCGTCCCTGAGCAATCGCCGTTTAAACTTCAACATCACCATTTCTAATTTCACCCCAAAACCCCACACGCCTTTCCAATGGCATTCGGTTTCAACGACGGAATTTAAGCGTAAACAGGAACTGTTGCGGGAAGCTTTTCGACCGATTCGCGGCGTGAAGGTGAACTATACCGATGTGCGCATTTCAGCCATGGAGGATTTCGTTGGCCGAGGCGATCGCCGTTTGGGTAAAGTCGTTCGCCGAGCCTGGGAACTGGGGGCTGGCATGGATTCCTGGTGGGAGAATTTAGACAAAGCCTATGGCGCTTGGGAACAGGCGATCGCCGAATCCGACCTCACCTGGAAATACCGCAAAGTCGAAAGTGGCGAGTGGAATATCTTTGAAACCACCGACAATGATCCCCTCGACGCCCCCTTGCCCTGGGATCACCTCAACACAGGCATTGACAAGCAGTGGCTCAAGGACGATCTAAAGCGAGCCCTCGAAGCAGCAACCATTCCCGACTGTGCCTTTGATGGTTGTTCCCATTGTGGCGTCTGCAGCACCGATTTTGGCCATAATGTCGTCTATCAACCGCCCGAAATTCCCGAATTTGTCGGTCAATTCCAAAAGGATCAAGAACGCCTACAACGGTTCCGGGTTTGGTTTGGTAAACAAGGGGATATGCGTCTAGTGAGCCACCTCGATTTAGTCCGTTTATTTGACCGAGCCGTGCGCCGCGCTTCAATTCCCGTGGCTTTTACCAACGGCTTTCATCCGAGCCCCCGCATTTCCATCGCCAATGCCCTATCATTAGGAGCCACCAGCTCAGGAGAAATTATTGATTTTGAGTTGCGCCAAGTCTTGGATCTAGAAGATTTCCGGCGACGACTCGCTGAACAGTTGCCCATCGATATGCCCATCTATCGCGTTGAGGAAGTGCCCGTCCGTTCTAAGGCCGCCACTGCGCTCCTTACGGAAGCAGAATACCTGATTGATCTTGAAACTGAAGAACCTGTTTCTGCGGCACAATGGGAAGCTTGGCTCGAAACCATCCGTCAGACTCCGGAAATTCTCCTCGAAAAGAAAACAAAGTCTGGCAAAATTAAGCAACTGAATCTCCGAGAAATGTTAACGGCGATCGCCCTCGAAAAAGTCATTAGCCCCACCCAAGTCCAACTCCGTTATCGAGGTAGTTGCCGCAATGATGGCACTTTATTACAAGCAGATCATATCCTTTATATGATGCATACTATGAGTCAGCAAAATATAAAATTGCCTAAGGTACACCGCTTTACTCTGTACTTATCTGAAGATATTTAATCTAGCTTAATTGATATTATCATTTCGCTTAAATATAACACCATCATCTGACTCGACTTCTCTCATTTATGTTCAAAAGACTGTCGTTATGCAAAAAGCAGTTGATAGGTGAACAAAAAGCCATTTTGAGTAACATTTCGTGGTTGTCATTTGAATATACTGTTCGGATGATAATCGGTTTTTTTATGAGTGCTTGGATGGCAAGATATCTAGGAGCTGCTCAATTAGGTACATTGAATTATGCCGGGGCAATTATTGTTTTACTTCACCCCCTATCCAAGCTTGGATTAGATACTTTAGTTATTCGTTCTCTAGTTAATTTTCCTCAAGAAAAAAATAAAATTTTAGGCACTGTATTTTGGCTCAAACTTGTGATATCTAGCATTATTTCACTTGGGCTTATTGCTACAGGAGTTTATCTTTTTTTGGGAACAGACAATACTGAATTTAGCTTGATTTTTCTAATACTAAGTTCAAGTATTTTATTCCAAGCTTTTGAAGTCGTTAATTTTTGGTTTTCTGCTCAAGTTCAATCTAAATATATAGTTGCCATTAAAATTCTTGTATTCATAGTTGTCACTCTCAGTAAAGTTGCGCTCTTAATTCTACAAGTTCCATTGATTTATTTTGCCTGGATTATATTTGGAGAAGCTGCTCTGGAAGCAAGTGGTTTTGTCTTAGTTTATCAATTAAAAAAATGCCCGTTCAAACTTGAATGGAATACTGAAATTGCAAAATCGTTACTTCATGAAAGCTGGCCCTTAATCTTATCTGGTTTGAGCATCATCTTATATATGAAGACAGACTTAGTAATGTTGGGGAGCATCGTTGGAGAAGAAGCAGTTGGCATTTATTCATCCGCAACTAAAATATCTGAAATATGGTATTTTATTCCTAATATAATTATTGCTTCAGTTTCCCCTTCAATTTATGCAGCAAAAGAAAAAAACAAAAAACAATATTACGAAAAAATCAAAGACTTACTATCCTTTTTGATTCGTCTATCTTTGATGATTTCACTTCCCATTTTGTTCACTGCATCTCCTCTTATTTTGATGATTTATGGGCCAGAATATCTTGCTGCAGGGACAATCTTGAAAATTCATATCTGGGCAACATTATTTGTATTTATGGGAACAGGAATTTCTCCATGGTTTATTGCAGAGAAATTAAGCAATTATTCCTTCTGGATAACTTTTTCTGGTGCGTTACTTAATATTATTCTAAATATCTTTTTGATTCCTAAATATTCTGGCGTCGGTGCAGCAATTTCTACAGTTATTTCTCAGTTATTTTCTGGATTTTTAATCAACGCTTTTTTTTCACAGACAAGAATTGTATTTCGTCTTCAATTAAATACTTTAAATCCATTAAAATTTCCAAAAAAAATCAATAAAAACACCTAAGATGCATCTTTAATATGATACTCGTCAACTTATCTATCTTATCTAAAAAGCCGACAGGGATTAGTATTTATGCTCGCAATATATCACCATACCTTTCTCAACTAAATTCTAAATTTCTTGTTTGTAATTTTGATGATCAATTTACAACTTTTAATTCTTATCTAATTCCAAAAGAACTTAGTCCAGATTTTGGCTTAAAGGGGCATCTTAAACGGCTATATTGGACTCAGCTTACTTTGCCAAAGATTTATCAAAAACTAGAATCAAACTTGATTTTTTCTCCTTTACCAGAATCACCTATTTATACCACTGCTAAAACTGTTGTTATGGTTCATGATTTAATTCCATTACGCCATCCAGACAAGCGATCTCCATTACACTATTATCAGAAATTTGTTTTACCTATTGTGTTAGATCAAAGTAAGCATATTATTTGTAACTCCCAAGCAACTGCAGATGACTTGATGAGTTTTTTCAATATTTCTGCTACTAAAATTACACCTATTCATCTTGCTTATAATCCTAAAAAATTTTACATGCAATCAAATAAGTCAAAATCTAAAAAGCCTTATTTTTTATACTTGGGTCGCCATAACCCACACAAAAATCTCCCTAGAATGATTAAAGCATTTTCTCTGCTTAAGGATAAAGAAGATTATGAATTTTGGCTTATTGGGCCTAAAGATAAACGTTACACGCCACAGTTAATTGATTTGGTGAAAAATCTAGAATTAGAAAATCAAGTCTTGTTTAAAGATTATGTTTCCTTTCAAGACTTGCCTATGATTCTTAATCAAGCATTTTGTTTAATGTTTGTAAGCCTTTGGGAAGGCTTTGGTCTCCCTTTATTGGAAGCAATGGCTTGCGGATTACCTGTCATCACATCTAATCAATCTTCATTAGTCGAAGTGGCAAAAGATTCTGCCATCTTAGTAGACCCAAAAAATGTTCAAGAAATACGTAGTGCGATGGAACGCATCACCAAAGACGATAATCTTTATGCTGATCTAATGCAAAAAGGACTCCAAAGAGCAAGTATGTTTTCATGGGAAAAAACAGGACAAGAAACCAGACAAATTCTCCGGAATTTAAGTTGATTTTCAGGCTTGTTTTTTGATCTACTTTTTTAAGAGGCTTTAGGAGTAATTATTTAGAAGAAAGCCAACCATTTAATCTACCTTGAAAAATAAGCCAGTGGAATTTAGCCCGCCATCCCTGCATTTTAGTTGCATAATATAAAGTTCCCAAAATTGGTCTTAATAAAGCGATTGCAACAAACCAAAATGGATAACTATGCTTTTTTAATACGCGGCCCGTTCCTGGAGCATACCTTTTTGCGCGTGCCAATGCTTGTTGGTCATACTGGGTAATTGGTTCAAGATGGTAGACTTTTACTTCTGGATCATAATATAGTTTCTTATTTTGTGATAGCAAGTTTAGAAGATAATCAGTCTCATCTGAGCATTGCCAAGGAGAGTCTGCACCTGGTCCAAGTGTCTCATCAAAACCTTGGGCGTTTGCAAGTGCATAGGTTCGCAAAAAAATGGATGAAGTAATTCCTCTACGCCAGACATTAAACTTATGAATTTCTCCTGGATTCTTATCCCATCTGCTTGTTGTCAAATTTTTTTTTAGATCAATGGTACAACCACTTAAAGCATCCCAATTAATATTATTTAAAAACCAAGTATTGACTGACATTAAAAGTATATCTGGATACCAGCAATCGTCATCAGGAAAACTGACAATTTCACCAGATACATACCTAAATCCAAAATTCCTCCCCGCTGACACCCCCCTTTGATCATGCTTCAGGTAAATCAAATTGATCTCATTAAAATAACTTTCTAATGTTACTTTGAGTTTTGAAGTCTCATTTTGATCGACAATAATCAATTCAAAATCCTGATGTTTTTGTTTTATTAAAGAGTGAATTAGGCGCACGATTTTATCATGCCTATCTTCACCTAATGTGCTGGTGATTAAGGAGAATTTCATTTTCTAGAGAACACTTATAAAAAAGGAGTTAAAATATAGCAGTTCCAAATAAAATATAAGAGTATTGCGACTTTATTTTCAGAACCACCTGTAATGAAGATTCTTTTATAAGAATTTATTTAATCCAACAAAACTTTCAACAGAGCATAGTTGGATTTTTAATTTTATAATTCTATTTTCACGATTAGAGAAAGCTGTTACTGACTATCTCTCTTAAAAATCAAAATTCCTCGGCATGTGCCGAGGAGAGTCAAGTCCAGACGAGAAATCTAGGTTTATTTTTTACCCAACACTTGAGACTTAAGAGAATTGAATTCTGCCAGCAATTCATCACGGTTTGAAGCTTTAAGCAAATAGCGATAGACAAACCATGCTGTGTAAGAGATACCAATCAGCTCAAAGGTGGGTGCTAATAGGGGAATATCGTTAATGGCACCGATTAGTGCAAAGGTCAGCTTGACGGTAATCAAAGCTGCCACAATCAAACCGACGGTGATCAGGGGTTGTTTGTAGTCGGCGAAAAATTTCCCTAGCTCCTCAGGCAGTTCAGACAGAAAATCCGTGATGGGTTTGACTGCTTCTTGCCAAGGCTGCTCGGTTTGGGGGGAGGTCATGGGACCGGGTGCTTCGTTGTTAAACGGAGTTGTACCAGTTTCTACTTGGGTTTCAGGCTGTTGTTCCATCTTTCAAACCTATCCTTAACGATTTATATAGTACAGAGTGGTGATGGGGCAGTCTCACTAGGATGCAGCGGAGGTGCCTTTCAGATTTTGAGTAAGGGACGAATGATGCCCATATTATCAGACATATCTATAAATCTCTGTCTACATCCTACTGAGAGAATCAAGAATAGCTGATATAAAACGGCCTTGGCGATATCTCTTCCTTAATTTATTGGAAAAGAACTTTGGAAAGGCTGTCAATTTTTTGGTTTGTACTGCGCCTAAACGCTTAAGATGCCTATGCTATGATGATGCCAATTTTTATGAAATCGCGTAGAACGTATCATAGATCTTAGCTATCCATGTCTGCAAAATTTTAGCCTCCGGTTTATATGAGCCAGAAACCTGATCCCTCGCAAGTGCAATCCGTTTCTTCCGTTGGCACCCAATCGCAGCCAGTGTTATCGACTGAAGCAGGTTTATCGGAAGCGTCTGGGACGCAAGATTTAAGCATGGAAACGACGGCGATCGCCAATGGGGATCCAGAGCAAGCAACGGCAGAGACAGAGACAGAAATCCTTGAGGTTCCGCGTAAACGCCAATTTCTTCTCCCCAATTGGCAATGGTTAGGGTTGCTCTTAATTTTCCTATCGGGAGGCGTAGGCTTTTTGGCGACATCGGTTCTCCTGAGTTTTAATGGCAGCAACAATTGCAGTGCCCTGTTCTTGCCTTTAGCCTCCGCCACAACCCGCTTATACTGCGCCCAGATTGAGGCGGAGAAACAGACCCTTGCCAGCTACCTAAAGGCGATTCGGATGGTGAGTGGTTTTTCGGAGAATCACCCCCTCCGGGCGGATATTGACCGCAACATTGAGGTGTGGGTTTCGCAAATTATTGCCCTTGCTGAGGTGGAATTCCAGGCGGGAAAGTTGGATGAGGCGATCGCCATGGTGCGCGATATTCCCGAAAAGGCCGGTTTTCAAGCAGAAATTGAGGCCCAAATCACGGCCTGGGAAGATATTTGGCAAGAGGGAGAAGCGATTCTAGCTAGCCTGCAACGGCAACTCGAAGCAGGGGATTTAAGCCAGGCGATGCGGACAGTCGTCCAACTCAGTTATTTAGACAATCGCTACTGGGCTACGGTGAAGTACGATGAGGCCATGGCGCAAATTCAGTTGGCTCGCAAGGAAACGGAGCAGCTAGAAGGGGCCTATGCAGCCCTGCGTCGGGGCGGTTTAGAAAATTGGCTCCAGGCGATCGCCCAGGCGAGCAACATTAGCCAAGATAGCTATGCTTACCCCCAGGCCCAACGTTTAATTAGTGACGCCCGCGAAAAAATCATTGACTACACCGACAACATCATTGATGAACGCCGCTGGGATGACTTACTGGCCCTCTGCGATCGCCTACCGGATCAACTGAACCTCGACAATGTGGTGGTCGATTGGCGAATTCTGGCCCAAGCTGGCCTTAAGGCGAACCAAGGAACCGTTAAGGATCTCGAAACAGCCCTGGTGCAAATCCAAAGTATTCAGCCCGCCAGTGCTGTCTATGACCAGGCCCAAGGTCTGATTAGTCGTTGGCAACGGGAAATTGAAGACGTGGCGATCCTAGAACAGGCTGAGGAATTGGCCCAGGGGGGAAATATCGCCGACTATGAACGGGCGATCGCCCAGCTCAACCGTGTCCCCTCAGGCAACCCCCGTTACGATGAAGCCCGCCAAAAAATTCGCCAATGGCGTCGCCAAATTGAAATCGCTGAAGACTCTCCCACCCTGGCCTATGCAAAAGATTTAGCGGCGACCAATCGTCTCCAGGAGGCGATCGCCGAAGCCCGCACGATCCAATCCGGTCGCGCCCTCTACAACGAAGCCCAAGAAAATATTCGTCAGTGGCGCAACACCATTGAACGGACTGAAGATCAGCCGATCTTTGACCGAGCTGTGGCCCTCGGCCAACAAAAACGCTTCGATGAGGCGATCGCCGTTGCCAACCAAATTGCCCCGAACCGTGTCCTTTATGACGAAATGCAAGCCAGGGTCAGGAGTTGGCGTCAAGAACAAACCGCGATCAATAATCTCAATCGCGCCTACCAAGTGGCCAATGGCAACTCCGTCTCTGCCTGGGTAGAAGCCATCAACCTTACCCAAGAAATTCCCAGCAGCGCTAGCCAACTGCGGGCCGAAGGAAAGCAAGCCGCTGACCAATGGAGCTATCGGATTCTCTCCGTGGCCCAGAGCCAAGCCAATATCTCAATCCCCCAGGCGATCGCCACCGCCCGCCAGATCCCCCGCAATACCGCTGCCTACGACGCCGCCCAAACCCAAATCAACACCTGGCAACGTCTCACCACCCCCAGCCCTAGTCCCCAAACCATCGACGTTCCGACCAACCTCTAATCCCCCCTGCTTCAGTTGCCCATGACCACCGAACACCCCCTTGGTTCCGTAATTCAAGGTTCCCTAAGCCAAGGCCTCGAAGTCCGTCTCCATGGCGATGTGTCCGTCGAAGAAATGCGCGTCGGTAAATTTCTCGTCGTCAAAGGGAGCCGCTCCCAATTTTTCTGTCTTCTCACCGATGTTTCCCTGGGCACCTCTAGCCCCCGCATCCTTGCCGATCCGCCCAATCCCAACGACGATTTCCTCCAAGCCGTCCTCGCCGGAACCAGCACCTATGGCACCGTCGAACTCGCACCGATGCTGATGTTTACCCCCAGCCAAGCAGAAGAGCATGAAACAGAAAACTTTGAGACCCTTGAGCTACTGCCCGTAAAAACGATCCCCAGTCACTTCAGTCAAGTTTACGAAGCTAACGAACAGGACTTTCGACGAGTATTTGGTTGGGAGGACGACCCCCACCACAAAAAATTTGCCATTGGCCGTCCCCTTGATATGGATGTGCCCATTTGCCTTGACCTTGACCGCTTCGTGGAACGAAGTAACGGCATTTTTGGTAAGTCTGGCACCGGCAAATCCTTCCTAACCCGGTTATTGCTGTCTGGCATTATCAAGCGACGGGCCGCCGTAAACCTGATGTTTGATATGCATTCTGAATACGGTTGGGAAGCGATTGAAGAGGGCAAAGGCGTCAGTACCGTTAAAGGTCTCCGGCAACTTTTCCCCGGTCAAGTTGAAATCTATACCCTCGATTCAGAATCCACCCAACGGCGGGGGGTACGCGATGCCCAAGAACTTTACCTCAGCTTCGATCAAATTGAAATTGAAGATATTCGGCTCGTTGGTTTTGAGCTGGGGCTATCTGAGGCGAGTCTCGATAATGCCAACGTCCTCTATTCTGAGTTTGGTCGTACCTGGATTGTCAAACTTCTGGAGATGAGCAATGAAGATATCCGCCTCTTTTGCGAAGAACGCCAAGGCCATGCTGGTTCTATTATGGCCCTACAACGGAAATTAAAACGACTCGAAAACCTTAAATATATCCGCCAAACTTGCCCCTTTAACTATATCGACCAACTGCTTCAGAGCCTTGATGCCGGGAAACACGTAATCATTGAGTTTGGTTCTCAATCTAATATGCTGTCGTATATGTTGGCGACAAATATGATTACCCGACGTATTCACGCCGCCTATGTGAAAAAAGCAGATCTGTACCTGCAAACCAAAAACGTCCAAAATAAACCGACGCCCCTGGTGATCACCATTGAAGAAGCCCACCGATTTTTAGACTCTAAGATTGTCCACCAAACCATTTTTGGCACGATCGCCAGGGAAATGCGGAAATATTTTGTCACTCTCCTGGTCGTCGATCAACGTCCCTCCGGTATCGACAACGAAGTCATGTCCCAAATTGGCACGCGGGTAACTTGCTTGCTCAATGACGAAAAAGATATTGATGCGATTTTTACGGGGGTCTCTGGGGGCGGCAACCTACGCTCTGTCCTGGCCAAATTAGATTCTAAACAACAGGCTCTCGTGCTTGGTCATGCTCTCCCGATGCCGGTAGTGATGCGGACGCGCTCCTATGACCAGGCGTTTTACCAAGAAATTGGCTGCCATGACTGGCAAACGATGGCGGATGAAACCTTGTTTGTCGAGGCAGATTTGGCTAAGACAGATCTCGGTTTTTAGGAAGATTGTTAAAAAAGTTTACAATGAACAAATATTTTATTGACCAAGTAGTCAAAAAGAACAATTAAATCTATGACAACGACTTTTGCAATGCTTTTAGAGCCCTTTCACCTCTGGGATCTCCCTTTGACAAACCGTGTAGTAATGGCTCCCATGACCAGGGCACGGGCTGGCAAAGATCGCATTCCCAACGCGCTCATGGCGGAATACTATGGCCAACGGGCTTCGGCGGGTCTAATTATTGCAGAGGCCACAACCATTTCAGAACAGGCTAATGGTTGGAATGAATCGCCAGGTGTTTATACAGACGCCATGGTTGAAGGATGGCAACTCACCACCCAAGCCGTCCACGCCAAAGGCGGCAAGATTTTCTTGCAATTGTGGCACATGGGCCGCGCTTCCCATAGCAGTTTCCATGGGGGTCAATTGCCGATCGCCCCTTCCGCAATCAAAATTAATAACGGCGAAGAAATTCATACGCCCCTTGGCAAACAGCCCTATGAAGTCCCCAGGGCCATTGAAACAGAAGAAATCCCTGGGATTATTGAGGAGTATCGCCAGGCGGCAATCAGGGCAAAAGCAGCGGGCTTTGATGGTATTGAGATTCACTCCGCCAACGGCTATTTACTCGATACATTCCTCCAATCGAAAACGAACCATCGCACGGATGCCTATGGGGGTAGCGCCACGAATCGTTGTCGGTTGCTCTTCGAGATTTTAGATGCGGTAACAACGGTCTGGGATTCCCGTCGGGTGGGTGTTCGTTTTTCCCCCAATGGTTCCTTTAATGATATGGGTTCGCCCGATTTCCGGGAGCAGTTTACCTATGCTGCCAGTCAACTAAATCGGTACAATTTGGCCTATCTCCATGTGATGGATGGTTTGGCCTTTGGCTTCCATGAACTGGGAGAGCCGCTGACCTTGGCTGATTTCCGGGCCGTTTATGATGGTGTTCTCATGGGTAATTGTGGCTATGATCGAAGCAGTGCAGAAACGGCGATCGCCACTGGGCAAGCGGACCTAATTGCCATTGGCCGTCCTTTTATTAGTAACCCTGACCTCGTTGAACGTTATGCAAATAACTGGGCCTTAAACCCTGATGCAGATATGGCCACTTGGTATGCCCCCACAGGCGCGGAAGGCTATACCGATTTTCCGACCTATGCCGCCTAGGATGCTGATCGATTTCCATTGCTGATAGACAATTTAGCAAAAAGGACAACCCTAGGGCTGTCCTTCTCTTACTTATGTTTTAGATTGCAACGCTACAATCCCAAATTGCCTTAAATAAAGCTGGGTTGGTGACGAATCAAGTTGAGAAACTCTTCACGGGTTTTTTGTTCTTTCTGGAAGCACCCAATCATGGCACTGGTAACTGTCCAAGAACCGGGCTTTTGGACACCCCGCATGGACATACACATGTGAATCCCTTCCATCACCACCGCAACCCCTTGGGGGTCAAGGATTTCTTGGACCGCTTCTGCAATTTGTCGGGTCAGGCGTTCTTGCACCTGGAGACGACGGGAATACATCTCAACAATCCGCGCTAATTTGCTGAGGCCCACAACTTTTTGATTCGGGATATAGGCCACGTGGGCACGACCCATAAAGGGCAACATATGGTGTTCGCAGAGGCTAAAGAAATCGATGTCCCGCACCAATACCATTTCATTGTGCCCTTCATCGAAAATTGCACCATTGACGATGTCTTCAAGGGACTGGTTATAGCCTTGGGTCAGAAACTGCATGGCTTTTGCCACCCGCAGCGGCGTCTTTAGGAGACCTTCACGGTCAGGATCTTCGCCAACGGCTTCTAGCATCGTATGCACAGCCTCTGCCATTCTCTGTTGGCTTTCTTCTGTGGCAGGGCGAATGCTTGCTGCTTTGCCATTGTGGCTATTGCGGTCTGGCCGAGTTACCAGATCATTGAGGTCACGACCTAGAGCATCAGTCGCCATGGTTTTTGTAGAACCATTGAAGCCGCTTGAAGAAGATGTTGTCATAATTCGGTATGGAATGAAGAAGTAAAAGGAACTGGGGCAGGGGAGAGTAGATCCTCGCTAACAATAAACTGTTGGATTCCCTGCTTTAGAGATCATGGTCAATTCTTCAATACTGGGCTCAACGGATGGTCGAATCCCTTGAAGAATACTTTGGGGACGCTTTCGGAAATAAAAATCCTGGAGCGGCCAAAACTTTAGCCAGACATGATTAAGCTGCGTCATTCGATGACGGCACAGCCGGGTGGGTCTGGGGATCAGGAGTTGCGGAATGGCAATGGATGAGGCGTTAAACAAAATCCCGAATCTGCCATGCTGTTGAACATTGAGCTTAGATATCAGGGGGGCTGCCATCGCAAAGGAAGGAAAAAGGGCCAAGGGTTTGCAAGAATTTAGGGGCAGAGGCGATCGCCAAAGGTGGACAGGAGAGATCATGGGCAGGGAACTGCACTCAACATAGCGCGATGGGTGGGCAAAAAAATTTAGCTTAGTCCATAGAAAATCCCAGAAAAAATGGCCACGACCTAAACTCTGTTTACCAATAAAGACGAAAGGATACTGATGATGTAACTGCCTTGCAAAGGAACAAAATTGGGGGAAAGTCCCATAGTTCACATTAGGGCTCAGCGGCTTCTTATCCTAGCAAAATTTCGGAAATGTTACAAAATATTGCTAAATGATTAGAATCAGTACCCATGAATGCCAAACCAGATCCTAAAGTTAGGAACTTTCTAAAAACACACCAATTTTCCGGAACCGCTGGTAGCGCAATTCACGGCGGCGTTCTGGCGTCAGCTTCAGCAGGGTTTGGAGGTTATCTTGGATCGCTGCTTTCAGGAGTTGGGCGGCCCCAATGGGATCGGCGTGGGCGCAGGAGGCTGGCTCTGGGACAATTTCATCGATAATCTCAAGGCTTTTCAGATCCTCTGCTGTAATCTTGAGGGCGGCGGCGGCCTGCTCTGATTTTCCGGCATCTTTCCAGAGAATGGCGGCACAGGCCTCTGGGGTCGCCACTGTGTAAACGGAATTTTTTAACATCAAGACGCGATCGCCGACGCCAATCCCCAAGGCCCCACCGGAACCGCCTTCGCCAATGACTGTGCAAATAATCGGCACATCGAGGCTAAACATTTCCCGGAGGTTAAAGGCGATCGCCTCCCCTTGGCCCAATTTTTCCGCTTCTAAACCCGCCCAAGCCCCAGGGGTATCAATGAACGTTAAAATCGGCATCCCAAAACGGTTCGCATGATCCATCAACCGCATCGCCTTACGGTAGCCCCCAGGAGCTGGCATGCCAAAATTCCGGGCGACATTATCCTTCGTATCACGTCCCTTTTGGTGCCCTAGCATCATCACCGGTTGACCATCAAAGCGGGCCACCCCACCGATGAGGGCCGGATCATCAGAACCGCCGCGATCGCCATGGAGTTCAAACCATTCGTCCGCCATCATTTGAACATAATCAAGGGTGCTGGGACGTCGGGGATGCCGCGCCAATTGCAGCCGTTGGGCCGGGGTGAGGGTACTAAAAATTTCTTCCCGGAGCTGGTCTGCCCGCGCCTCTAGCTGCTGAATCTGTTCTGAAACATCAACATTATTCTCCGCAGCAAGATCACGAATTTGATGGATGCGTGATTCTAATTCCGAAAGAGGTTTTTCAAAATCAAGCAGAAACGTCCGGCGCTCCGTTTTCGGCATGGTGAGTTCAATTCACTGACAACTGTTCACAAACTAAACTCTATTATCCCCGGAAGCCTCCCCAACAGTAAAGGAATCCGTACTGCCACCCCCGAAAAGTTTTGCCAAAATAGAAAGTAAGCAGTTTTAACTTTTCAAGCATCAAATCACTTATTCTATGAGCAACACCAGTAATTTTCGTGACGCCATTCGGCAGGCCAAAGGTCAAGCCCTGGTTGGCCCAGAAGTCATTAAAAATGCCCTGCCCTACTTGGGGGGCGGCCTACTCCTGACAGCCCTCGGAACCTATGGTGGTTTGGGGGTGATCCAAAACAATCCCAGCATCTTTATGCCCACCTTCTGGGTGGCCTTGATCGCTGAATTGGCCCTCTTTTTCGTTGCCCGTGGGGTTGCTGAAAAGGGAAACAATGGTGTCGCCCTCCCTCTCTTGGCCGGCTACAGTCTACTTTCTGGGTACACCCTCACAGGTATTGTTGCCCTCGCCATTGGTACTGCGGGAGTCGGTATCCAAGGGGTTGGGATCGCGGCACTCGGCTGTGGTATTACCTTTATTATTGGGCGCAATATCGGCTCAAACCTCTCCGATGAAGATGGTTTAGCCCTGGCCCAAACAGTACGCCTGGGGATTATCGCCCTGTTCGTCGTTTTGCTGGCCCAGCTCGGTTTTGCCTTTTTTGGGGTGTACACGCCGAGTTGGTTAGAGGTCGGGATCTCTGGGTTGGGGACATTACTATTCGCTGGTTCGGCGGTGGTTGACTTCTATGTCTTGCCCCGTGCCTACCGTAATGAGCAATATCTCTCGGCTGCTCTGTCAATGTATTTGACCTATATCAACTTATTTGTATTTATTCTGCGCTTGTTGATTGCCATCAATAGCCGCGACTAACCTCTCCTGTCTTCGACATCTCCCCTGGGGGAGAATGGGCTCTCTGGTTCATTAGCCAGGGGGCTTTTTGATGGGGATTGCTCCAATACCATAAGGGCGAGATCGAGGGTTTCTCGGAGTTGGTTGGGATTCGGCAAGCCTTTAATGCGGGTGTTTAATCCTAGAAGGACGTGGTAGAGGTAGCGGGCAGTTTTCGGACTGTCAAAATCTGGAGGCAGTTCACCTTTAGCGATCGCCTGATTGAGAGTGGCCATAAAAATTTGTTCGACATTGGTAGCAATATCTTCCACGAGGACAGCCACCTGGGGGTCATGGGGCGCGAGTTCAATCATCGCATTGACGACAAAACAACCCCGACAACCGAGGAGTTTGGCATTGTCGGCGGTTTGGTAAAACAAATTTCGGAGATTTTCGAGGGGGGAAGCGGAATAATTGAGCCGCTCTTCTAGCTGGCGCACTGCGATTTTGCCGTAGTAGGCGATCGCCTCCAGGAACAAATCATGTTTATTGCCAAAGGTGTTGTACAGACTTTGCCGCTGGATCCCCATGTAGTCCAAAAGTTCCGCAAGGCTTGTGGCGCTATAGCCCTTTTCCCAAAACAATTCCATCGCCTTTTCAAGGGCAGCATTACGGTTAAAAGCAAGCTTTCGGCCTACCATGGCGCAACCTAGATACAGTGCAGAAAAACTGGTTTTATCCTAAAGGAAATTTCTCTGCACCGTCAAAAAATCTCGTGATCAGCGGCAAGTGCCAGACCAGGGTATTGGTCGGTTTAGGGAGTTGCCATAGACCCCTTCAAACTGACAAGGCGTCGTAAAAGTCATCTCAAAATCTCTCACAGGGCCACCCAAAGGGGCACCAAGGAGTCCTAGTTGAACAGTTCCTTTGATTACATAGGCATTTTGATTTGCGTCCCAACCCTCTGTGGTGATAGTCATGAAATCAGTGCTATCCGGGCCAAAGACCGTCGACAATCCCCAATCGATAGAGCCCTGCAGTTCCCCATTGGTATAGCTGTAAGTAGTTTCCCAAATTCCCCTTAAAGCAGGCCGGAATTGCCCAGAACCAGAAGGATTTCCGCTGGTAAATGAACCATTCCCAGTATTTCCCGTATTTGCGGTATTTTCGGTGTTAGACGAGTTGTTATTGTTATTCGTATTCTGCGTCGCTGGGTTTGTGTTCGGCGTGCCAGGATTACGAGCCCGCTCATTGGCGTTGGTGGTGGTAGGGGGTACCGGAGCCGCGCCTAAGCCAACGACTTGCATACAGCCTTGAGTATTATCGTTAAAAACGCGGAATGTCGTAGATTCGCTACTTTGCATGAGTTTGGGGAGATACTGGGCAGCGCGGACACCAGTGTCACAAATCACATTCGGTTCTTCGGGACGAAGGGCGCGATCTTGCCAACTGCATTCCCCTGGTTGCAGGCCTTGGGGAGCACTGCCCGTTGCTGGCCGGAAGACAATTTTTACATTGTTACCGCTGGTGTTGGTAATGCTTAAATTCCCGCCACCTCGACAGGTCAGGGGATAGTTTTGTTGAGCTTGGGCCGGGGCGATCGCCAGGGGAATTGTCAACAAAGAAGCGGCACTGCAAAAAGCAGATATTTGTTTGTAGAAAGCCATGGTTTAGGGATTCCAGGAGGACAACTAAGGGACGAGATTACTTTAGTTGTAGTTCCCCTAAACAAATGCAAATATCTCGTTTTTTAACTAATTGCAGTGAATTTCTATGACGTTTATGGTGTTTTCCGTATTTTGGCGGAGGCTTTTTAAAAAGATCAAGCTAACAGAGATGGCATCAATAATTCTCCCTAATTGTCCAGGGTATTTGAGATTTTTTCGAGGGCGAGTTTTGCTGCGCCGACCATACCGGCATTGTTACCTAACTGGGCCTTGGTCAGTTTTAAATCCACCCGTGAAGAAGGCAGCACCCGCCGTTCAATTTCGGCGATCGCCGCTGGGAGGAAAAAGTCACTGCTGGCACTGATGCCGCCCCCCAGAATAATCATTTCCGGGGTGAAAATATAGATTAAGCTCGTCAGCCCGGCCCCCAACAGTTTGCCGTAGGTTTGCCAATGGGCGATCGCCTCAGCATCTCCCGCCTGGGCCAGTTCTCCTAATTCCCCAGGATCTTTACCAGAAATCCGCTTAACGCCATTGATCGAACAATATTGCTCGAAGGAACCATTATTACCGCTATTGCAGGGGGGGCCATCGGGATTGAGGGTAATCAGGCCCAACTCGCCAGCGGCACCGTAATGGCCCGTAAAAAGTTTTCCGTTGAGGATTACCGCCCCACCGACTCCCGTTCCTAGGGTGATGAGCAGGAGATTTTTGCGATCGCGCCCCGCCCCCAACCAAGCTTCTCCCAGACCGGCACAGTTGGCATCGTTATTTAACGTTGTGGGTAAACCAGTTTTTGCTTCCACCCAATCGGCGAGGGGGACATCCTGCCAACCACTGAGATTGATCGCAACCTTGGCAATGCGCGCTGTACCATCCACTGGGCCAGGAATGCCGATCCCCACCGCTTTACAACTACGATCTGAGTTGAGTTCATTGACTAAATTGGCGATCGCCTCGGCGACAGCGGTTGGGGTACTGGGTTGGGGCGTAGGTACTGCTTTTTCCGCTAAACAAAGACCATCAGGGCTAAATTTTCCCCCTTTGATGGCCGTGCCTCCCAGATCAATCCCAATCACTGTGCTCATCTAGTCCAATGCTCCATCTACCAAATTATTCAGACCATACACATGGCGACGACCCGCCAAGGCCACTAATTCTACGTCCTTTTCGTCACCGGGTTCAAAGCGTACTGCTGTGCCCGCCGGAATATTTAAACGCATTCCCTTGGTGCCTGCCCGGTCAAACTGCAGAGCACGATTGACTTCAAAAAAATGGAAATGGGAACCCACCTGAATGGGGCGATCGCCCGTGTTGGCCACCGTAACTATCTTTGTTTCTCGGCCTGCATTCAGTTCAATTTCCCCGGCTTGGGGGCGTAGTTCGCCTGGAATCATCGCCATGTCGCTCCAAAAACTGTTTTTATCCTACGCAATTATCAGGAAATGCAACAGAGCAAAAAGTCGCCAAAATATCCAAGCTAGACTGAAAAAAATTTACGGGGGCGATCGCCGATGAGCGGAACCTACACCATCAGAACCATGACCCGGACGGAACTAGATTTAGCGATTGAGTGGGCCGCCCAGGAAGGTTGGAATCCCGGCCTACAGGATGCCGCCAGTTTCTATGCCGCCGATCCCACAGGATTTCTTGTAGGTTTGCTGGATGGGGCGGCGATCGCCAGTATTTCGGCGGTGAAATATGCCCCAAATTTTGCGTTCATTGGTTTCTATATCGTCAAACCAGAGTACCGTGGCCAGGGTTATGGTTGGCAAATTTGGCAGGCGGCGATCGCCTCCGTGGCTGGTCGCAATGTTGGTCTCGATGGGGTCGTCGCCCAGCAGGAAAATTACAAAAAATCGGGCTTTAATCTGGCCTATAACAACGTGCGTTACAGTGGTCTCGGTGGTGGCCAGATTCCGGAATCTCCGGGCTTGAAGCCCTTGACAGCGGTCGATATTGAAGAAGTTTGTCAGTATGACCAGCAGTTTTTTCCAGGCGATCGCCGCTCCTTTTTAAAAGCTTGGCTGCAGCAACCGGACAGCACCACCTGGGTGATGGTCAATAATACTGAAATTACAGGCTATGGCATGGTACGTCCCTGTCGTCGGGGTTATAAAATTGGCCCCCTCTTTGCTGACAATGCTGAAATTGCAGAAATTCTCTTTCTCGCCCTCAAAGGCAGTCTTCCCACTGGTAGTGAACTTTTCCTCGATGTGCCCATGGTCAATCCAGAGGCGATCGCCTTGGCTCAACGCTACCAACTACAGCCCGTGTTTGAAACAGCACGGATGTATACCCAAGCGCCCCCAACAATTCCTGTCCAAAATATTTTTGGGGTGACCAGTTTTGAGTTAGGCTAGCCCACTCTGGGGTTTCAAGCCATGAAAAAAGCATATGTTTGAACACATATGCCTACCGTAAAAATTATTTAACTGACTTATTCGCCGTATTCGTTAAGAATTTCCTTTGCTTCCCGGACTGCATCCGCATTTTTGTTCTGGGCATCTTGCTGCTTGAGCATATGTCTCGCCCAAACCCGTTCCATCGCCCGGAGGGTTTCATTTTTCTCTTTACGCATCCGCATAGCCTTAAACTCCCTTTAAAAAAACTTGATTTAGTTACTTTTGATACAGAAACTATCTTTTCTATATTATATGCAGCCGCCGTCAAAGATTCAAGGGCTTTTTTGGGGTACAAGTCTTCTAAAAATGGGCAAAAAAAATCAGCGGCGATCGCTGACTTATATATTGATTGTCCCTAAAGGAAGGGCAATGAGCTCAATGGTCTAGAAAAGATCAAGGACACTCCGGGTATTTTCCCGACGGCGCTCGTCCTTCGCTTCATATTCAGCCATGCAGCCATTTTGTTCGACCATTACACAACTGAGATAATCAGTGGCTTCAATCAAGGCCGCCCGGAGCGCTTGGCCAACGGGAGCGCGATTTGTTTCGGTGCGATCGCCACCAAGATTAATCCCAGCAAAACTCGCTGTTGCACCTCCGGAAGTCGAATCAGATTTTGCCTTTCCTTCAACGGTACGCGCATAGAGCACTTCCCCAGTGGTAGAGTCAACAACCCGTAGATCCACGGCAACGTAGGCCTCTTCACTAGAGCCACGGCCACCACCGCCGAGCCGGACGCCACCGATCCGAATACCACTGAGCCCAAAGCCAGTCGATTCTTCCTTGACCCCTTCTTCGTAGGAGGTGATCTGACCGAGCACGATGTATTGCGCCCCTGTGACTTGGCCCCGTTGGGCTCCCGTTTCTGGGCGAACAATTCCCAATTCAGCTAATTCCTGTTCTGACAGGACAGCCCCTAGGTTTTGCCGTTCAACGACGCGGAAGTTGCCAGTGGCAGTAAGCTCATTGCTGAGGGCATCGGCCAGTTCTTGGGAGGTGCTGCTGTTCCACCACCAATAGCTGCCATTGGTTTCGTTTTTAAATTCTGGGACAGAAATAGTCGGTTGCCACTGAGCCAGCGCTTTTTCGCCCCCAAGTCCTAGGGTGAGTGCGAGAAAGGCCAGGGCAGTAGAGCGACTCACGGATGTTAAAAGCTGATTGGTTTTCATGGGTTTCTTTCAGATGCTACAGAATAAGGACAAAATTTTGGATGGTGCCGTATGCTTGCCCTTATATTTATACGCTTGTATGTATATGCCGCATACTGACACTGATGCACTTCACTGCACTTAAACATATATTGACGCTTTTGTCCCCTGCTGGGGTTCCCGGTTTGAGGATTTTGTGGGGTGAAATATACTAAAAGGTCTGGAATTCGCTAGAAGCTGGCATTTTCGGTTTGACCACTGCTTTGGAGAAGGGAGTCCCCATGACCCGTTACGCGCTTGTTCATGAATGGTTGACGCCCTACGCCACGGGGGGTTCAGAGCTGGTGGTGCGAGAAATGCTCCAGGACATTGAGGCGGATCTTTTTGCTCTGATTGATTTTGAGTCGTCTAACCCTGATAGCTATCTCTATGGTCGGGCGATCGCCACCAGTTTTTTACAAAAATTTCCCCGGGCAAAATATGGTTTACAAAACTATCTGCCGCTGATGCCCCTGGCGATTGAGCAATTTAACCTTGAAGCTTATGACGTAATTTTGTCGTCGTCCCATGCGGTGGCTAAAGGGGTTTTGGCGCGGCCCCACCAGCTACACATTTGCTACTGCCACACACCGATGCGCTATGCCTGGGATTTAACCTTTGATTATTTAGATAATTCTGGCCTCGGCAAGGGCATTAAAGGGATTTTGGCGCGGTATTTTCTCCATCGACTGCGGCAATGGGATGTGATCAGTGCCAACCAGGTGGATTATTTTATTGCCAATTCCCACTGGACAGCCCAACGGATCTGGCGCTGCTATCGGCGACGGGCGGCGGTAATTTATCCTCCGGTCAATTTAGAGCGCTTTGCCTACCGAGAGGAAAAGGATGATTTTTATGTGACGGTGTCGCGGTTGGTGCCCTACAAAAAAGTGGCGTTAATCGTAGAAGCGTTTAACCAGTTGGGCAAAAATTTGGTGGTCATTGGTGGCGGGCCAGAATTAGAAAAGCTCCAAAAGATGGCAAAACCCAATGTGCAAATCCTGGGGCGGCAACCGGATGAAGTGGTGGAAGATTACCTGGCGCGGGCAAAGGCCTATGTTTATGCAGGCTGTGAAGATTTTGGCATTGTTTTGGTCGAAGCCCAGGCCTGCGGGACGCCTGTGATTGCCTTCAATCGCGGGGGGGCTGCCGAAATTGTCGCCGATGGCAAAACGGGGATTTTGTTTCCTCAACAATCGGCCCAGGCGATCGCCAATGGAGTCGAGCGTTTTGAAGCCCAGGCCCAAGATATTCAGCCGGAAGCTTGTTTTGTGAGAGCTCAGCAATTCGCCGCTAACATTTTTCGGCAAAGCTATGTAGAATTTGTAGACAACTGTCAAGAAAAATGGCGCAAATGGCGATCGCCCCGCTCCATTTTCCCAGGGTTTGACCAGTGGTGAGGCGTGACCCTAACAGCCAGGCAGTTTTTGGTGTGTGGAGAGGATCGTAATGGCAGTTTATCGGCAGTTTGATGCGCTGAAATTTGTGGCTGGGCTAGCACGACAAGGCTCAGAATTTTTGTTTGCCCCCAGCGACCACCGTTCCCTGTCCCTGCGGCGTTGGCTTGATGGGGCGGTGGCGAAGCGGAGCTTTGACATTTGTTTTTCCCTCGGCGTTCTGGTGCTATTTTCTCCCCTCTATTTGGCGATCGCCCTAATCATTAAACTCACCTCTCCCGGCCCTGTTTTTTATGTACAACGGCGGGTTGGCAAGGATTTTCGTCCCTTTGGCTGCATCAAGTTTCGGACGATGGTTATTAATGCTGACGCCGTACTCGAAGAAATGTTGCGGCGATCGCCAGAGTTGCGCGCCGAATTTGAACAGGATTTCAAGCTCAAAAAAGACCCAAGAATTACTGGCATTGGCCATATTTTACGCCTCACCAGCCTCGATGAATTTCCCCAATTTTGGAATGTTTTAAAAGGCGATATGAGCATTGTTGGCCCCCGGCCCCTCGTCCCCAAAGAACTTTATAAATACGGTCGCCACATCGACAAAGTTTTGACCATTCGTCCGGGTCTCACGGGGCTATGGCAGGTGTCTGGGCGCAACGATATTCCCTACGGCACGAGGGTACGGATGGATTCGTATTATGTGCACCATCGCCATTGGTTTATGGATTTGTGGATTGTCTGTAAAACCGTTTTTGTGATGCTATTCCCGAAAAATAACGGTGCCTACTAAGGCGAACTTTCTCGATAAAGCTTTTTGAGAATCGGGATTGTTTCCCACTGCTGGGGGCGAATCTGTTGCCAATCCAGGCCTTGGGGTTGCGGCTGGTTGTGGTGCGTTTGATAAGTATTTGTGGGCGTACAAAGCCAATCTAGGGGCCAGTCGTGGGCTTCTAAGGGTAACGCGGTGGGGGACACCACCTGCAAATCATGCACCGTGGTCACAATGGTCGTTTTTTCGTTCATCAGGCCAAAGTGCTGAAGCATCGCTAGTTCTAAATCGGCGAAACCTGCTCCTTTCCCCGTACGTCCGCCGGCTACACTCACCGCCACACAGCCCACCACCGCTAAATCAATGGTTTTCATTTCCGCGAATCTAACGGGACGGCCATATCTGAGGATGTTGTTTTTTTCAGCGGCGATCGCCAAATCGAGACCTTGGGGTAGCTGCTCCCGCGTAATGGCGACAAAGCAAGATTCATTCACCAACTGCGGCACCGCCATATACAAGGTTTTTCTCGCAGCCAAGGCTTGGTGACGTACAGGGGCCTGGGGCTGATCGGGATTGCACTTAATCACCGTGGCCTGTTGCCAACTTGCCAAGGCAGTTAACCTCTCAGCGGCGGCGATCGCCCCGACGAAATTCGGAATGTGGCCGTGGGGAGGCGTTACCGTTGCTCCAGCCGTTGCCAAGCGGTCCCAAATGGTTTGCCTAAGGCGTGCTTTTGCGGGGTTGTAATGCTGCCAAGGGGAATCTGCCATTGGTACTATTTGCGGTGGACAGGAAAATCTCGCCTGCGCCACAGTTGCCACCCCCAAACCCCGACAATTAGGGAAGTAATCCCCGCATAGAGGGTGCCGCTGGGGAGACCCGAAAAGGCGATCGCCAAACTCCCTGCCCAGAGGGTAAGGCCATAGATAAATAACACCGTGGTGCGATGGGAAAAACCTGCCGCCAAAAGTCGGTGGTGCAGGTGCCGTTTATCCGGTTTGAAAGGAGAAGAGCCGCTGCTAATCCGCGAAAAAACCACCGTGGTCATATCGATCAAGGGCACTGCCAAAATCACATAGGGCAAGAGTACTGCTGCCGCCGCCGTCGTTTTCACGAGGCCCACCACCCCCATCGCCGCCAGGGTAAAGCCCATAAAATAAGAGCCACCATCCCCCATGAAAATTTGGGCGGGGTTGAAGTTGTAGCGCAAAAAGCCGAGGGCCGATCCCGCTAAGGCCGCCGCAATAAAAGCCACCATGGGTTCGTTGAGATAGAGGGTCGTCACCAACAACACCGCCGCCGCAATCCCCGAAACCCCCGCCGCTAGACCATCAAGGCCGTCAATCCAGTTGATCGCGTTGGCCATGCCCACAAGCCAAATCAGAGTTAATGGTAGGCTCAACCAGCCCACAGAAAACACTTCCCCGGTAAACGGAATCGTCAAAAATTCGATTTGTACCCCCATTAACCAGGCGATGCCTGCTGCGACGAATTGCATCAACAGTCGAGATAAGGCGCTTAATTCAAATAAATCGTCCCCAAAGCCAATTCCAAAAAAGGCGATCGCCCCGAACAGCACCCCTAAGATCGGCCATTGCTCCCCAGGGAATAAAGGGGGGAACCAATCCATCTGCCAAGCCGTCCCCAGGGAGACGAGGGTGCCCATAAAAATCGCCACGCCACCCAAGCGCACCATCGGTCGGTCATGGACTTTCCGCTCGTTGGGTCGGTCTACCCGGCCACTCCGTAAGCCAATCGCTTTCACAATGGGGGTACTAATCAGCACCACAACCAGGGCGATTAGACTCGTGACTAAATACAACAATTCCTTCGGCATATTGGCGTTGGCTAAGAACAGAGAGAGTAGAGCAAAACCGAAATAAGAAAAAACCCAGGTTACCTTTTTCATTAAACCTGAGCTTTCCATTATTTAAAAAGATATTAAAGAATTTAGGCGATCGCCGCTACCGGAATCTGCAAATGGGGGTAGAGGGGGAACTTTTCACAAAGATCCGCAACGCGACCCAGACAATCCTGTTTCACCGCTTCATCATCGGGATTTAACAGACGATCCGCAATGATGTTGGCAATTTCGGCAAAGTCCACTTCCTTGAGGCCCCGGGTGGTCATCGCTGGCGAACCGAGACGGATGCCGCTCCCAATCCAAGGCTTCTCAGGATCGAAGGGAACGGTGTTTTTGTTGGCGGTGATGTTGATCTCACTGATCAAAGCATCAGCCCGCTTCCCGTTCATGCCAATGGAGCGCATATCCACAAGCATCAGGTGATTATCTGTCCCATTAGAAACGAGTTTGAAGCCACGGCTGACGAGGGTATTGGCCATCGCCTGGGCATTAGCAATTACCTGGGCAGAATAGGCTTTAAATTCCGGCTTGAGGGCTTCGCCGAAGGCCACCGCTTTCCCCGCAATGACATGCTCGAGGGGGCCACCTTGGCTACCGGGGAACACCGACTTATCAAATTTCTTGCCCAGCTCGGCGTCGCGGGTCATGATCAAACCACCCCGGGGGCCACGGAGCGTTTTATGGGTGGTAGTCGTCACCACATCACAGTGGGGAATTGGGTTGGGGTGATGGCCTGTTGCGACTAATCCCGCAATGTGGGCAATGTCCGCCATCAGATAGGCACCTACTTCATCGGCGATCGCCCGGAATTTATCAAACTCAATAATGCGCGGATAAGCAGAATAACCACAGATGATCAGCTTCGGTTTTTCCCGCAGGGCAATTTCGCGGATTTCATCATAATCGAGGCGTTCTGTCTCTTTATTAACGCCATATTGCACCACTTCAAACCATTTCCCCGACACATTCACTGGCGAACCGTGGGTCAAGTGGCCCCCATGGGACAAGTCCATCCCCATAATTTTGTCACCGGGTTCTAGGAGCGTTAGGAACACCGCAAAGTTTGCCTGGGCGCCGGAGTGGGGTTGAACATTGGCGTGGGCCGCTCCAAACAGTTCCTTGACGCGATCAATGGCAATTTGCTCTACTTGATCGACAAATTCGCAGCCACCGTAATAACGCTTATTGGGAAGACCTTCGGCATACTTATTCGTGAGGACAGAACCCTGGGCCGCCATCACCGCTGGGGAGGTGAAGTTTTCGCTGGCGATGAGTTCGAGGTGTACCCGCTGGCGGTTGAGTTCACTGGCAATCATCCCAGCAACAACGCTATCGGTTTGGGCTAAGAAATCAAGGTTAGTTTGGGTCACGGTGAGGTCTTCCTTTCGCAATCGCAAATAAAATTTAAAAATACTTCCTGCGGATGGCGCATTATACCATCGGCATCGCTAAAATTTTAACAAACATTCCTCGGCGGGCCGGACTAGGTGAATGGCGCTATGGCCCCCAAGGTTAAGCAGTGTAGCAAGTTTAACGAATTTATCAGCAGTTCCCTTTACAATAAAAATTAAGCAAGAGTGGTTGTTGGATCCCATGGGAGGCAAGCGCAGATGTTGATGATCCTTACGGATGGACAGATCTTACCCACTGATCAAGTGTGCCAGGGCTGTTTAATGGCTGATCAAAGTGGCACCCCCCGCGTACGCCAGGGCAAATTATGTTGCGGCCATCTCATCAATGGCAATTTTCCCAAGGTGGCGACGACCTATGAGTGCCAGATGGGTTTTCGGATTGCGGATGTTGGTGATTAGGCTCCCTGTCTCCAGCGAACTTAATTCCAGAGATTGACCATAAAAAATCCCCCAGGTTTTGAAAAATCAAGCGATGGGGGAAATATCAGGTAAAGATTATGTCTGGTATGGGCCTAAGCGATCGTCGGCGCCCCAGTACCCGTTGTATCTTTTGTTTCGCTAAAGAAAGCACTATAGGCATATCCTGCGGCGATCGCCCCAAAAATAGGTGCTACCCAAAAGAGCCATAGCTGACCGATTAATTCGACGTTGCCACAAAAGAGAGCGACGCCCGTACTCCGAGCCGGATTGACCGAGGTATTGGTGATTGGAATACTGATCAGGTGAATCAATGTTAAACCAAGACCAATGGCAACTGGGGCAAAACCAGCGGGGGCACGGCGATCTGTGGAACCCAAAATAATCATCAAAAACATAAAAGTCATGACAATTTCGGTAATCAAAGCCGCCAGTAAGCCATAGCCACCTGGAGAATGACTCCCAAAGCCGTTGGTAGCTAGGGGATTCGAGCCGGATAAGTCTAAGGCGCCATTGCCACTGCCGACTACCAAAATGACAAGGCCAGCTAAAGCTCCTCCCAACACCTGGGCCACGATATAGGGGAGTAGTTCATGCCCAGGAAAGCGTTTGGCGGCCCACAGGCCAAAGGAAACTGCCGGGTTAAAATGGCCACCAGAAATATGCCCAAAAGCATAGGCGCCAGTCACAACTGTTAAACCAAAGGCCAGGGAAACCCCCAGAAAACCCAGACCTAAGCCGTTGGAAAGGTCAGCGTCGGATAGGGCAACGACGGCGGCAAAAACAGCACTGCCACATCCCCCCAGAACCAACCAGAATGTCCCTAGAAATTCTGCAATGTATTTCTTCATGTATGTCGCCAGTTACAAATAGACTACATACATAATTTTCTTTTCAACTCCAATGAAGAGGCGCTTTTTTGTCATAAGAGTTCACTAAAGATATTTGCGTTTAGGCCTAGCCAATCAGCCCAGGATAAATTGCCAGACCATGGGCTTACTTCGCGCTTTGCAGCACAAGACCAGAGGCGATCGCCATCACGATCAGGTTGGGTAACCAGGCCGCCAAAATGGGGTGCAAATACCCAGCCACACCCACGGAACTGATCATAAAGGCGAGAAAATAATACCCAAAGATTAATCCCACACAGAGGCCAAACCCCGTGGCTTTCCCGGCACTCTGGGGCCGTAAACCAATGGCTGCCCCCACCACACCCAGGGCAAGACAAATGAAGGGAAAGGAAATTTTCTCTTGGAACCGCACCCGCAACTTCCGCAACCAAGCCTCATCCCGGTCAGGGTCAGCGGCGACAGTCTGCATGTACTGCTGGAGTTGGGCTAGGCTCATATCTTCGTGTTTGGGTAATTCTTCGTCCACCCGTAGCTCGTTGCTGAGTTGAATTTGGTGGCGGTCAAAGCGCAGCACATTACGGTAGGAGCCGTCGATATCAATGAAGTAGATAATGCCATTTTGAAAATTCCACTGATTACGGGCGAGATCCCAGCCAGCGGCATCGGCGGTGACAATTTGATTCAGGCTGCCGTTGGAGCGGTCGATGATCGTCAGATCTTTCATCTGCTGCCCATCAAATTCGGCGGCATAGAATAGGCGCTTGAGGACATCATCTTCGCCATATTCAGGATAAATAATTTTCTCATCTCGAAAAGGCGCTTGTTTTTGTAAAAAGGCTTGTTCAAGGGTTTGGGTGGCCTGAGCATTGGCGAGGGGGATCACTTGGTCTTTAAAAACGAAGGTGATTGCTGTGGCCAAGATACTGAAAATGAGGGCCGGTAAAACGAGGCGATAAACACTAATCCCCAGGCTGCGGAGGGCGATAATTTCGCTGTCTCCAGAGAGGCGACTGTAAACAATGAGGGTCGCCAGCAAAACGGCCATCGGCAGGGCAAAACCGATAAATTCCGGCATTTTCAGGGCCATGACCTTCAGAGCCACATCAAAGAGCAACCGAGATTCTCGCACCTGGGCCAAGAGATCAAAGAGGCTACCGACGGCAATCCCCAGGGCGGAAAATAGCCCCAGGCCAAACGCAAAAGCTAGATTGAGTTCACCGATGATGTAGCGGTCTAAAACGGCAAGATTTTTGAGCAAAGATTTCATTGAAGCGGCAGGGTGGCAATGGCTTGGGTGAAGTCGTTGATATTGTGGTTCAATTCTTTGGCGATCGCCAATCCCCTTTGGAGCGCAACGAGGGCATCGGGGTAGCGGCCCGCCTGTTCATAGAGGGTGCCGAGGGTGCGGTAGGTTTCCATCATCCCAAAGCGGTTATAGCTCGCTTCTTGGACGGTAATCAGTTGTTCATAGACCTGGAGGCCAGAGGCGTTTTTCTCTTGGGCCAGGTAAAGGGTCGCCAACTGGGTGAGGGCACTTTCGGCGGCGTCAAAATACTCCAGTTCCCAGGCGAGGGTAAAGGCATCGCGGCTAAAGCTTACGGCCTGGGGATAATCCTGGAGTTGCCTGTAATTTTCGGCGATTTGTTGGTAGGTGCGGATCAGTCGGGGCAAGTTTTGTGCTTGGAAATAAACAGCGGTGAGTTGCCGTTGCTGGGCGATCGCCTTTTCGGGCTGCTGGGTTTGCTCGTAGAGGGCGGCGAGTTGTTCCCGGTCTGCGTCCGTGAGGGCGTAGAGGGTTGCGATTTCTTCTAGGGCATTGAGGGCGGCCTTGGTGTTAAACCAATCTAGGGCCAATTGGGTAATTAGGCGCAAAATTTCTGGTTTGTAGGGATCTTCGAGGGTCTCTAGGTGCTGCCGATAGAGGGCGATCGCCCGTTGGGAATCCCGAATTTGTTCATAGGCCGTGGCCAGGGGCAGCAGGAGATTATAGTCTTGGGGAAAATTTTGTTGTTCGATGGCCACCAAACGTTCGGTAATAATGCGTACTGGCTCCGTTTGATTATCTTCCCAGGCGATCGCCCCGATTCGTCCCAGGCTTTCCACTTCGGCTTGGCGATCCGGTAAAACTTGCCGTAACCGCAGTTGCCGCCACCACCGAGAAAAAGCCGCCTCTTTATTTCCCGCGGCCCATTGCTCGAACCCCTCAGCCTCTAGGGTGATAATTGTCTGGGTTAGTTGGGCGACTTGGGACTCACTCAAAGGGCGATCGCCCTGCTGGGTTGGGAGTAAAGGATCCTGAATTGGCCCTACCAGAGATGCCGCCGAAACCTGCCCGGCCCCCATCATTAAGCTGAGGCTAAGAAAAAGCAAAAGTTTGCGATAACAATTGGTCATGGGGTTTACTCTATTAACAATGGCGAGAAAGGCTTCCCGTCACAGTTTCGATCCTCTGCATAAAAAGTATATGTCCTCTGCGAAAACCGCCAGTAAACTCAAAACTGACCTCGATAATCCGCAATATTATTTTAATCGGGAACTCAGTTGGCTTGAATTTAACCGCCGCGTTCTCAGTGAGGGATTGGACGACCGCAACGTACTACTAGAGCGCCTCAAATTTCTCGCCATTTTTAGCAATAACCTCGACGAATTTTTCATGGTGCGGGTTGCCGGACTGAAGCAACAAGTGGAGGCCGGGGTCAGCAAACTCTCCTTTGATGGGCGCAATCCAGCCGAACAACTCCAAGACATTTACGAACGCCTCAAACCCCTCGTCCAACTCCAGGATCAGCATTTTCAACACACCCTTAAGCCCCTCCTCGCCCAGGAAGGAATTCACCTCGTTGACTACCTCGACCTCAACCGAGAACAACGGAACTATTTCCATGACTTTTACCAGGAGCATATTTTCCCCGTCCTGACGCCCCTCGCCGTTGATCCGAGTCACCCATTTCCCCACATTTCTAACCTCAGCCTAAACCTTGCGGTGGTGATTAAAGAACCAGAAAACGAGGAACAAGAAAGATTTGCCCGGGTCAAGGTGCCAGGGAATTTTCCGCGGTTTGTCACATTACCCCCAGAGCTTTGCTATTACCCCGATCAAGAAAAAGTGATTTGGGTGGGGGTGCCCATCGAACAGGTGATCGCCCATAATCTGGATACCCTCTTCCCCCAGATGAATATCCAGGAGTGCTATGCCTTTCGGGTCACTCGCAATGCGTCTCTTTCGGTGGAAGAGGACGAAGCCGATGATTTGATGATCGCTATCGAGGAACAGTTACATAAGCGGCGGTTTAGCGGTTCTGTGGTGCGCCTCGAAATTCACCATTCCATGCCGGAAGATGTGCGACAAATGCTCATCAAGGAAATGGATCTCCAGGACATTGATGTCTATGAAGTAGAGGGTTTAATTGGTCTAGATTCTTTATTTACGTTCCTCGGTTTGCCCCTCAAGCACCTCAAGGACAAACCCTGGTCACCCACTGCCCCGGCTTGGCTTGATGCGGGGAAGGGGAGCCGTTCTTCGGAAGATTTTGAGTCGGATTTTTTTGAGTTGATTCGCCAGGGCGATCGCCTTTTGCACCATCCGTACCATTCTTTTTCTGCCACCGTTCAGGCTTTCATTACCCAAGCGGCGAAGGATCCCGATGTGCTGGCGATTAAAATGACCCTCTACCGGACTTCCGGTGATTCACCGATTATTCAATCCCTCATCGAAGCCGCCCAAAATGGGAAACAGGTGGCGGTATTAGTCGAGTTAAAAGCCCGCTTTGATGAAGAAAATAATATTAACTGGGCCAGAACCCTCGAACAAAAAGGCGTTCATGTGGTCTATGGCCTGGCTGGGCTAAAAACCCACACCAAAATTGTCCTGGTGGTGCGCCAAGAGAAAGAGAAAAAAATTCGCCGCTACGTGCACATTGGCACCGGCAACTACAACCCGAAAACCGCCCGCCTCTATACGGATCTAGGCTTACTGAGTTGTCGTGAGGATTTGGGGGCAGATCTCACGGATTTGTTTAACTTTCTCACGGGTTATTCCCGCCAAAGTTCCTACCGTAAGTTATTGGTGGCCCCCGTCACCCTCCGGTCTCGCATGGTGGCAATGATCGAACGGGAGATTGCCCATGTCAAAAATGGCGGCAGTGGACGGATCGTCGCGAAAATGAACTCCCTAGTCGATCTAGAAATGATCCAAACCCTTTATCGGGCGTCCCAAGCGGGGGTGGAAATTGATCTGATTGTGCGGGGGATCTGTTGTCTCCGTCCCGGCGTCGAGGGCCTCAGTGAAAATATCCGCGTCATCAGTATTATTGGGCGGTTCCTGGAACACTCGCGCATTTACTATTTCCAAAACGATGGGGCTGAGGAAATGTACATCGGTAGCGCCGATTGGATGACCCGTAACCTGAGTCGTCGGGTGGAAGCAGTGACCCCCGTAGAGGATCCCAAGTTAATTGGCGATCTCAACGAGATCCTGGGGATTATGTTGTCCGATAACCGCTTATCTTGGCAGCTCCAGCAGGACGGCCATTACCACCAAAAAGAACCCCATGCCGATGGCCACAGCGACAGCACCCACGATATTTTGATGCAGATGGCTCTCCAGGACAGCTTAGATTAGTTTTCGTTGTCGCGCGTTTCAAATTCTGTGGTAGCATCCTAACGCTTTTGGCTTGAACTTTTTGTTACGGAGACACATTGAATTTAAGCGTTTTAAAACGGGAATGGTTTGCCAATGTGCGGGCGGATATGCTGGCTGGTGCAGTGGTGGGATTGGCGTTGATCCCAGAGGCGATCGCCTTTTCGATTATCGCTGGGGTTGATCCAAAGGTGGGCTTATATGCCTCGTTTATCATTGCGGTGATGACAGCCTTTCTGGGGGGTAGACCCGGCTCCATCTCAGCGGCCACGGGAGCGATGGCCCTGTTGATGATTGATCTGGTGAAAGATCATGGCCTGGAGTATTTGTTTGCGACGACTCTCCTGACGGGCGTGATTCAGGTGATCTTTGGGTTCCTCAAACTGGGCCGCCAGATGAAATATGTGCCGCGGGCGGTGGTCTTGGGCTATGTGAATGCTTTGGCGGTGTTGATTTTCTTGGCCCAACTGCCCCAACTGATCGGGAAATCGCCAATGGTTTATGTTCTCACGGCGTTATCTCTGGTGATTATCTATGGTTTACCCCGGCTGACGACGGTAGTGCCTTCACCCCTGGTGACTTTGGCGGTGATGACGGTGGCGGCGATCGCCTTAAATCTAGACGTTCCCACGGTGGGGGATATGGGCGAACTGCCCACGGCCCTGCCCTTTTTCCGTTTACCCCAGGTGCCCCTGAACTGGGAAACGCTGCAGATTATTTTTCCCTATGCAATCACCCTGGCAATTGTCGGTCTCCTGGCTTCATTCTTAACGGCTTCTTTAGTGGATGAGTTGACCGATACCCCCAGTGATAAAAACCAAGAGGCGAAGGGGCAGGGCTTTGCCAACATTCTCACAGCCTTTTTTGGCGGCATGGCGGGCTGCGGCATGATTGGCCAATCGGTGATCAATGTCCAATCCGGTGGCCGGGGGCGTTTATCGACCCTGTGTGCGGGGATTTTTCTGTTGATTGCGATTTTGGGTCTCCAGGATTGGGTGCAACAGATGCCCATGGCGGCTTTGGTGGCGATTATGATCATGGTCTCCGTTGGGACGTTCCGCTGGTCTTCTCTCAAAAATTTGTCCCGTCTGCCGCGCAGTGAATCCATGGTGATGCTGACGACGATGACGGTAATTATCCTGACCCGCAATTTTGCCCTGGGAGTCGCGACGGGCATTGTGATGAGTACGGTCTTTTTCTCCAATAAGATTGCCCAGGTTGTTTTGGTGGACAAGCGGGTGGAAGCTGGGGGCGATCGCCATGTTTATACCGTCCGGGGGCAAATCTTTTTTGTCTCTAAGGAAGAATTTTTTGACGCCTTTAATTTTGAAGAAGTCGTTGATCAAGTCGTCATCGATCTCAGCGCCGCCCACCTCTGGGATCAAGGGGCTGTGGAAATGCTCGACCGCATCGTGGCGAAGTTTCACCGCACCGGAGCCGAGGTGGAATTGCTGGGCCTCAACGCCGAAAGTGCGAAACTGGTAGATAAGCTGGCCACCTATAGTAAAAAACACACCGCGAAAGTAACCCCGGCCCCCGTAGACGTTTCTTGAAAAGCTTGAAAAACCATGCAACGAATTTTGTTATGCACCGACGGCTCTAACTTTGCCCAGAGCAATTATCAATATGCCGCTTGGTTTGGCGATCGCCTGGGGGCCACCATCAACGTACTCCATGTCACCGACGCCCGGAGTAGGGCTGCCGCCGATGCCCGTAATTTTAGTGGCAGCATTGGCCTGGGAACGTCTGAAAGTCTCCTTCAACGTTTGGTCGCCCTTGAACATGAAAAAGCAAAACTCGACCACGAACGGGCAAAATTAATTCTCCAAGAAGCCCAAGAAACCCTAAGTGCCGCTGGCCAGCCCCCCGCAAAACTCCTCCATGAAGTGGGCTATTTTATTGATTGTCTCCAACACCTAGAACAAAATACCGATCTAATTATCTTGGGCAAACGAGGGGAATCAGAAAATATCGCCCCCGATCACCTCGGAGCTAATTTAGAGCGTCTGATTCGGTCGAGCCATAAACCCTGCCTGGTCACCTCCCGCGAATTTCAACCCATCGATCGCCTCCTCGTCGCCTACGATGACAGTCCCAGTTGCCGCAAACTCCTCGACTTTTTGGGTGAATGTGCCGCCCTCAAAGCCTTAGAAATCCATGTGCTGACCGTCACGAAAAAACCCGGTGATGCCACGACAAATCCCTGCCTTACCCAGGCCAAACAACGATTGAGCACCGCTGGCATTGAGGCCCATTACCACCTTGTTCCAGGCAACTCCGAAACGGCGATCGCCCAATTTTGTGACCAAGCCAAAATAAACCTGTTAATGATTGGTGCCTATGGCCATAGCCGCATTCGCCACTTCGTCATTGGCAGCACCACCGCCCAAATCCTCCGGAGCAGTCGTATTCCCGTCTTCGTTTATCGCTAACTGTTTACCGACCTCCGAGGAACACTCCAGAAAGTAAAAATAAAAGTATCATCTGGGACATTACAAAAAAATCATTCCTATAATTTCTAGTTATGTAGTGCACAGGGATTGGCTGTTTGCCAGGGTGATGGCTTGGGATTACCACCATTGTGAGACCAACTATGGCAACAAGTATCTCTGTGTTGACTCGCAAGAGGAAATTATTAATGCATGACCACATCACGAACACCGGCGGCAAATGTCCAGTAATGCACGGTGCCCTGACCACGAGCAGCATGGCGACAAACATGGAGTGGTGGCCAAAAGCCCTCAATCTGGACATTCTGCACCAGCACGACCACAAAACCAACCCAATGGGCGCAGATTTCAATTATCAAGATGCAGTCAAAACCCTTGACGTTGATGCCCTCAAGCGGGATCTCCATGCACTAATGACAGACAGCCAGGACTGGTGGCCCGCAGATTGGGGACATTACGGTGGGTTGATGATTCGGATGACTTGGCACGCCGCCGGCACCTATCGGATCGCAGACGGTCGGGGCGGTGCTGGGACGGGTAATCAACGTTTTGCTCCGATCAACTCTTGGCCCGACAACACCAACCTAGACAAGGCCCGTCGCCTCCTCTGGCCGATCAAAAAGAAATATGGCAATAAATTGAGTTGGGCCGATTTAATCGCCTATGCTGGCACCATTGCCTATGAGTCCATGGGACTAAAAACCTTTGGCTTTGCCTTTGGCCGTGAGGACATCTGGCATCCCGAAAAAGATATTTATTGGGGTTCAGAAAAAGAATGGCTGGCTCCCAGTGATAACCCCCACAGTCGCTATTCCGGGGAGCGGGATCTAGAAAATCCGTTAGCTGCGGTAATGATGGGCTTAATCTATGTCAATCCTGAAGGTGTAGATGGTAATCCAGATCCCCTCAAAACAGCCCATGATATTCGGATCACTTTTTCGCGGATGGCGATGAACGATGAGGAAACCGTCGCCCTTACCGCTGGCGGCCATACCGTGGGTAAGTGCCATGGTAATGGGGATGCAACCTTACTCGGCCCAGAACCCGAAGCCGCCGATCTCGATGACCAAGGTTTGGGTTGGCTGAATAAGACCCAACGTGGCATTGGTCGTAACACCGTCACTAGCGGCATTGAAGGAGCCTGGACTACATATCCCACCCAATGGGACAACGGTTATTTTCGGCTATTGCTCAACTACGATTGGGAACTGAAAAAAAGCCCAGCGGGAGCCTGGCAATGGGAACCGATCAATATCAAAGAAGAAGACAAGCCCGTTGATGTTGAAGATCCATCGATCCGCCTTAGCCCGATTATGACCGACGCCGACATGGCGATGAAAATGGATCCGGACTATCGGCAAATATCCGAGCGGTTTTACCAAGATCCAGCCTATTTTGCCGAAACCTTTGCCCGGGCCTGGTTCAAACTCACGCACCGGGATATGGGGCCGAAGTCCTGCTACATTGGCCCAGATGTGCCCCAGGAAAATTTATTGTGGCAAGATCCGATTCCGGCGGGCAAGACGGACTACGATCCGCAAGCGGTTAAGGAAAAAATTGCGGCCAGTGGTTTAAGCGTTAGTGAAATGGTCTGTACGGCCTGGGACAGTGCGAGAACGTTTCGTGGCTCAGACAAACGCGGTGGGGCAAATGGCGCGAGAATTCGCTTGGCTCCCCAAAAGGATTGGGCAGGGAATGAACCGACCCGCTTGGCTAAGGTGTTGCCAGTACTAGAGGCGATCGCCACTGAGACTGGAGCCAGTGTCGCAGATGTAATTGTCCTGGCAGGCAATGTTGGCATTGAGCAAGCGGCCCAAGCGGCGGAAGTGGAGATTACGGTGCCCTTTGCCCCAGGTCGTGGTGATGCGACGGCGGACATGACCGATGTAGAGGGATTCGCAGTGTTAGAGCCCCTCCACGATGGCTACCGGAACTGGCTCCAAAAAGACTATGTGGTCAGCCCCGAAGAATTAATGCTCGACCGCACACAGTTGATGGGACTGACCGCTCCTGAGATGACTGTTTTGGTTGGTGGGATGCGTGTACTGGGCACTAATTATGGCGGCACCAAGCATGGCGTGCTCACAGACCGCGAGGGCGCATTGACCAATGATTTCTTCGTCAATCTGACGGATATGAAATATACCTGGAAGCCAGCCGGTAAGAACCTTTATGAAATTGGCGATCGCCACACCAGTGAAGTCAAGTGGACAGCCACCCGGGTTGATCTCGTTTTTGGCTGTAACTCTATCCTGCGGGCCTATGCCGAAGTCTATGCCCAAGACGACAGCAACGAGAAATTTATCCAGGATTTTGTTGCGGCCTGGACAAAAGTGATGAATGCAGATCGCTTTGATCTAGCTTGATTTCTGAGTTAAATCCCCACATGATTGCGCTTCTTTGAGTGGGTGAGTGTGGGGATTTAGAAAAAATTACTGATCTAGCTTGAGAACTGCCATAAACGCCTCTTGAGGCACATCGACCGTACCAATCGACTTCATGCGCTTCTTACCTTTCGCCTGTTTCTGGAGCAGCTTTTTCTTCCGGGAAATATCACCACCGTAGCACTTCGCCAAAACGTCCTTGCGTAGGGCTGGAATATGCTCACTGGCAATGATTTTAGAACCGATCGCCGCCTGAATCGGAATCTTAAACTGGTGACGGGGAATTAACTCTTTGAGCTTCTCGGCCATCGCCCGTCCCACATTGTAGGCCTTGTCCCGATGGACAATCATCGCGAGGGAATCCACCGAATCCTTGTTCACCAAAATATCCAAGCGCACCAACTGTCCAACTCGGTAGCCGATTAACTGATACTCCATGCTGGCATAACCCCTGGTGCGAGACTTCAACTGATCAAAAAAGTCCGTCACCACCTCTGCCAGGGGCAGTTCATAGATGATATTCGTGCGACTTTCGGTGAAATATTTCATGTCCTTGAAAATGCCTCGTCGCGTTTGGCACAGATCCATAATGGTGCCCACAAACTCTTCCGGGGTAATGACATCCACTTGAATGTAGGGCTCTTCGATTTTTTCTCGTTTTTGGGGATCTGGTAATTGACTGGGGTTATCAATTTCCATCACTTCCCCATCCGTCGTGGTGACCCGATACACCACCGAAGGGGCCGTTGTAATCAAATCAAGGTTATATTCCCGCTCCAAACGTTCCTGGACAATTTCTAGGTGGAGGAGGCCCAGGAAGCCACACCGAAAACCAAACCCCATGGCGCTGGAAGTTTCTGGCTCAAAGGAAAGGGCCGCATCGTTCAGTTTCAATTTATCGAGAGCGTCCCGCAGATCTGAATATTGGTCGGCATCGGTGGGGAAAAGACCGCAGAAAACCATCGGTTTCGCTTCGGTGTAACCCGGTAGCGGTGCTGGTGCTGGGTGGACAGCGGAGGTGATCGTATCGCCGACCCGTGCATCTTCAACGGATTTGATCGCCGCCGCAAAGTAGCCTACTTCTCCGGCGTGGAGAGCGTCTACTTGCACTTGGTTTGGTGCAAGGACGCCCAGTTCATCGATTTCATATTCTTTTTTGGAGGCCATCAGGCGCACTTTGTCGCCTTTTTTAACTTCGCCATCCATCACCCGGAAATAAACAATTACGCCACGGTAGGGGTCATAGTAACTGTCAAAAATGAGCGCCCGCAACGGTTGATCGATGGTATCGGCCGGGGGCGGTACCTGTTGGACAATGGACTCTAAAATATCGTTGATGCCGAGGCCCTGTTTGGCGGAAGCTCGAATAATGTCAGTGCAATCTAAACCGACCACTTCTTCAATTTCTTCGGTAACTCGATCAGGTTCAGCACCGGGCAGGTCGATTTTGTTTAAAACGGGAATAATTTCTAGGTTGTTGTCCAGGGCGAGGTAAACGTTGGCAAGGGTCTGGGCTTCAACCCCTTGGGAGGCATCTACGACCAGTAACGCCCCTTCACAGGCGGCCAAGGAGCGCGATACTTCGTAGGAAAAGTCAACGTGGCCTGGGGTATCGATGAGGTTGAGGATATATTCTTCGCCATCCTTCGCCACATAACGCATCCGTGCGGCCTGGAGCTTGATGGTGATTCCCCGTTCCCGCTCCAGTTCCATATTGTCGAGGAACTGTTCTTTCATATCCCGTTGCGCCACTGTTTGGGTGTCCTGGAGCATTCGGTCTGCCAGGGTTGATTTCCCGTGGTCGATGTGGGCAATGATCGAAAAATTACGAATACGAGAGACAGGAACGTCAGTCATGGAAGATCCACTAATTTTTGAAAAACTTTACTTATTTTAACTAATGAAGGGGGAAAGACGAGGGAAGGAGCCAGGATTGCCACGGATTTGGGGAGAATTTTCTGGAAAGTTAACGAGGGATTTAGGCTCGTTTGCGGCGACTGAGGCGAATCCCCTGTTCTTTGAGAATTTTACGCACCGTTTCGCGGCAAATGTGCTTGACAATTTTTTGGGCTTTGAGTTCTCGCACCAGGAGACTGAGGGACCAAGAGTCGTGGCCAGGGGGAGGCCCGTCGTGGTAGAGGGCAAGGAGTTTGGCGATCTTAGCGTCGCTGAGTTTGGGTTTGATTGGCGGTTGCGCCCTGGGTTTACGGCCGAGGGCTTGGGTTTCGCCGTCGCTGACAAAAAGTTTACGGACACGGGCGACGGTGTTGGGATGAACGCTCAGGGCCTGGGCGATTTGTTGATCTTGCCAGTTGCCGTCGGGGTGGGCGCGGTCGGCCATGAGTAGAATACGGGCATGGAGCATTTTCTTGGCTGGTTGGTAACCATTACGGGCGATCGCCCAGAGTCTTTCCCGTTGTTCAGTGCTCAAACACACCTTGTATTTAGTCCGCCTGCCCATAGAACCCGATAAAATAAACTGAAAATTTGCTTCAATCCTGCTCAAAATTCACAAAAAATCGCCCTTAATTTACCATGACTATTGCACCACGCAGACAACCCGGCCGTGCCAAACGTAATCGTACCAGTCTGCTTTTTGAGCGGGGTATGGCTCTCTTGGCCTCTGCTAATTTGGTGTTAGTCCTCTTTGACCTGAGTTACATCCCCCTGCGTAATTTCTGGCTACAGGGCCGAGTTCAATTTTACGCACGCATCGCTAAATATGAATGGAAATTTCCCGCCGAGCCGGTGCGCATTCTCCCGGTTAATGTAACCCACGCCTATGACTGGGTAAAGGGCATCGAAGAAAATCGCGATACCGCCTACTATCTCCAACGGGTCGAAGATCTCCAAGCAAAAATTCAGCAGATTAACGATCTGACCCTCCGGTCTACAGGTTCAAATAATGGCATTGTCGGCTCTGGCGATCGCCAAGACATCACCACCCAACTCCGCCGCTACAACCAAGAACAAGAAGCCATCCTTGCCGACCTCCGGGAACTGAGCGTTGAGATGGTGGATACCAATCCCTTTGAAATCGCCAACAAAACAGGCACCCTTGAGAAGATTAAAAACCGGATGCGTCGTCACGTTTTTGGCGATGCCTCTGCCTCCTCCAAAGATGCCTTTCAACTCTTTTGGAGCAGTGAATATCTCTCAGAAAATGGCTGGCGTGAAGAATTCAACTTTTACGAACGCGAAATCGAACCCCTCCTAGAAACCAACTATTTCCGTCCCATTGGCGAAAATGGCAAATACATTGATAACTTTGGCATTCTCGATTTTCCCTTCTTTCTCGCTTTCCTCCTCGAATTTCTGGCCCGGAGTTGGTACATCAGTCGGCGTCGCACAGGCGTAAGTTGGTTTGATGCCATGCTCTGGCGTTGGTACGATATCTTTCTGCTGATTCCTCTTTTCCGTTGGTTACGAGTGATTCCTGTGATCGTTCGTCTCAATCAAGCCGACCTTATTGATCTCAGCGCAATCCAAAAGCAAGCCAGTCAAGGTTTTGTTGCTGGCATCGCCGAAGATATTACCGAAGTCGTTGTCATTCGGATTATCAATCAAATCCAAGGCTCCATCCACCGGGGTGAATTTGCCACTCTTTTGGCCCAAACCACCAGCCGAGAATATGTCGATCTAAACGATATCAATGAACCCGTCGAGCTCGCAAAGCTCATGGCCAACCTCTTAGTCCACCAAGTTTTACCCAAAATTCAGCCCGAAGCCGAAGCCGTTATTCGCCATACCCTGGATCGAGTCATTTCCATGTCCCCTGCCTACCAAGGCTTACAGATGCTGCCCGGCATTGGCGATCTTAAAGGCACCCTGGCCAAACAACTTTCCCATCAACTTTATCAAGTCACCGCAGACACCCTCAAAGCAGTCCTCGAAGAAGACCCTGTCTTTGAACAACTGCTCGAAGAACTCTTAACCCAACTCACCAGCAGCATCACCTCCGAGATCCAAGGCCAAGAAAGCCTCGCCCAAATGGAATCATTGATCAATGACCTCCTTGAAGAAGTCAAGATTAATTATGTTGAGAGACTCTCTGAAGAAGATGTCGAAGACATTCTGGAACAAACCCGTGCCCTGCGGCAGATGACCCGTTAAATTCACCCATAAAAAAACGAGGGTAAATCACTTACCCCCGCTGTTTATTTACATTGCCAATACGATTGAAATCACAATGGCGATCGCTTACTTGGTTTCAGAGAACTCTGCATCAATGACATCGTCCCCACCATCGTTGCCGCCACTACCACCGGGCGCAGCGCCACCCGCTGCCGCATTCGGGTCAAACCCTGCGGCGGAAGGATCACCACCAGCTTGTTGGTAGATGTTGCTGCCAATGGTGTAGAGCAACTGTTGCAGTTCCGGCATTAATGTCGAGATTTTCTCATCATTTTCCTGGGCAACCGCTTCCTTGAGATCTTTAATCATTTGGTCAGCTTTGCTCTTGTCGTCGGCGGGCACTTTGTCACCGAGCTCTTCGAGTTGCTTTTCAGCTTGGTAAACGAGGGAATCTGCCTGATTCTTGCGGTCAATTTTTTCGCGGCGTTCCTTATCTGCTGCGGCATTGGCCTCTGCCTCGCTAACCATCCGTTCTACTTCGTCATCCGGTAATGTCGATGCACCAGTAATACTGATGGATTGTTCTTTACCAGTGCCCTTGTCTTTCGCCATGACGTTCAGGATACCGTTGGCATCAATGTCAAAGGTTACTTCGATCTGGGGTACACCACGGGGAGCCGGCGGAATGCCATCGAGACGGAAGGTCCCAAGGCTCTTGTTGTCCTTGGACATTTCCCGTTCACCCTGCAGGACATGGATTTCGACGTTGGTTTGACCATCAACAGCGGTGGAGAAGACCTCTGATTTTTTGGTCGGGATGGTGGTGTTTCTCGGAATAATCTTGGTCATCACGCCACCGAGGGTTTCTACACCCAAAGATAGGGGCGTAACGTCGAGGAGGAGAATGTCTTTAACTTCACCCGCAAGGACGCCACCTTGGATCGCCGCACCGATCGCCACAACTTCGTCGGGGTTCACAGTCTGGTTGGGCTTTTTACCCAGCACGCGCTCAACGACATCTTGCACGGCGGGAATTCGGGTAGAGCCCCCAACGAGAACGATTTCATCGATGGCAGACTTGTCGAGTTTGGCATCACGGATCGCGTTTTCAACGGGGATGCGGCAGCGGTCGATTAAGTCAGCACAAAGCTCTTCAAATTTCGCCCGGGTTAGGCTCATGTCGAGGTGCTTCGGGCCATCTTGGGTTGCGGTGATAAAGGGGAGGTTGATGTCCGCTTGGGTAACGTTAGACAATTCGATTTTTGCTTTTTCAGCAGCTTCGGTCAGACGTTGGAGGGCTTGCTTGTCTTTGCGGAGATCAATGCCTTCGGTGCGTTGGAATTCTTCGGCTAAGAAATCAACGATCTTTTTGTCGAAGTCATCCCCACCTAGGTGTGTATCACCGGAAGTCGCGAGAACTTCAAAGACACCGTCACCGACTTCCAGGATGGAAACGTCGAAGGTTCCACCACCAAGGTCAAAGACGAGGATCGTTTCGTTACTCTTCTTATCTAAACCATAGGCGAGGGAGGCCGCGGTGGGTTCGTTGATAATCCGCAGCACTTCTACCCCGGCGATTTTCCCGGCGTCCTTAGTGGCTTGGCGTTGGGAGTCATTGAAGTATGCAGGAACAGTGATAACAGCCTGGGTAACGGGTTCACCGAGGTACTTACTGGCATCTTCGATCAGCTTGCGGAGCACCTGGGCAGAGATTTCTTCGGGGGCGAATTTTTTCTCTTTGGCGGGGCAATCAATTTTGACGTTGCCGGTGCTGTCGCGTTCTACTTTGTAAGCAACTTCGGTGGATTCGTTGCTGACTTCACTGTGTTTGCGGCCGATGAAACGCTTCACGGAGTAAAAGGTGTTGCCAGGGTTCATCACGGCTTGACGCTTGGCGATTTGCCCTACGAGCAAGTCTCCGTTTTTGGCGTAGGCAACGACGGAGGGGGTAGTTCTAAATCCTTCTGCGTTGGCGATTACAGTCGGCTTACCGCCTTCCATAACGGATACGCAAGAGTTGGTGGTTCCGAGGTCAATACCGACGACTTTTCCCATAGCAGTGTGACTCCAAAGATCAGCGATTTAACTTGAATAAGACTTTCAAATATTGGTGCAAGTATGACGACTAGATATTCTAGGTTCGTTCATATGACTATTCCTATAGTGCTGTGCGATTTAAGGATCTTGATAGTGTAGGTTCCCGAACCTGTGGGGACGGTTTGGAACTTAAAAATCGAACTTGCAAGCATTGTAGCGTGGGGTTGGCCCAGGAATAATTTGGCCGAATACTAAGCGATCGCCCATGATATCTGGGGTCAGGTTGGCGGGCTCATTGACTACATTTACCTGAAGATGAGGGTTTTGCTTAGCTACTTGCAATCCCACAAGGCGTTCATAAAATTGACTTTGGTGTACCTGTTCGCAACCGATAATCGTAATTGAGTTTAACTGCGACAGTTCTTTTTGTTGGGCTGGGCTAGGCATGGTGACCTGACCAGAGGGGAACGTCGTCGCATCAGTAATTTTGTAAATGTGGAAAACAACATGGGCGATCGCCAAACCCAAAACAGCCTGGCGTTGCCAATTGGCCTGTTGGCGGAAATAATCCTTTAACCAAACCACAACTGGTAACAAAGCAAAAATTCCGAGGGGATAAATGAGACTGATGGCGATTTTCCCAAGACGATAGGTGGATTCTAATGGAATATAAGCCAGTAAATAGAAACTATATAAACCCATACCAGTACAACCAGCCAAAAGATCACGTTTAATTACAAAATCTTTGTTGCGGCTGTAGGCTCGATAGAGTTGCCAAAGGCAATAGACACTAAATAATAAACCTAAAACCACATTGAACCAAACACCAAAATCCTTGTTTGCTCCCATAGGTTTCGGCTTTTCTTGAAAAAGACTCCAGGGATTAAGGGGTACAAAATTCGTTCCATGGGATTTCAGTGGATTAATGCTCTTTTGAATTTCATCAAGAATAAATTGAGAATTGAACAGTTTATAAAAGATCAAGCCACAAATCAAAATCAAAACAGCACATTTGCTGTAATCAAAAAATAATTGGCTTAGACTTCTTTCGCTGTATTTTAAATAAATTAAAGTTGTGCAAAAATATACAGCAATAGTAATTGGCAAAAATGCTGGATAAAAAGAAAAAACAACTACTTGAATGCAAAACAAGCAAAGGAAATTTTGGGCATTAAATAAATTCTCATGTAAAGAGGCATTTCGGGCTTGACGAAGAACCAAGGAAATGACAATAATAAACAAGGTATTTGAAAAGTAAGCACTTACTAAAAGCCAATATAATTGGGGAGAAAAAACTGCCCAAATCACTAAAGCAAGATCACTTAAATTCAAGGACTGATTCTGGTCAAGGGGAGTGGCACACCAGTCTTTAAAAAGGGCCATGAATAGAGTTGCTCCTAGCATGCCTTGAAATACTGTAATTCCAAAGGATAGATCAGAAAATAGATACGAAACTATTGCCCCTAAAAATGAACTAAACTTTTTGGGACTACCAAGAAAATAGGCACAAGCAGAATTGTCAGGAAATTCAAAACTATCCGTCATCCCATAAAAATTTAGATTAGTTGTAGTCATTGCGCCATAACGACGAACATAGGCCCAAAAATCAGGGTTTGTATTTAATACCAAGGTATCTAAATTAGAATGACGAGTAACCATGACCCATATTGAAAAAACAAGGCACCAAATACTCGTATAAATAACCAAATGACGATGGCGTTGGATTAAGTGAAATCCAAATAGATCAAAAGCCTTTCGTTGAGTATTTGGCAATAATAAAAATACCAGTCCAAAGACTAATTCAAGGATTACTATTCCATAGAAAGCATTAAAGCAATGATTAAGATAGGCTGTTGATAAACTTAAGACAGCAATTGGCATTGCCCCAACTAAGTATACCGCTGTCAAGCCTAGTGGCCTAAAATAAAAGCAATCCAGCCTGGGAGAGGTAATTGTACTTGTATTAGGCTGCCATTTCTTGTTGCATAGATGGAGGCCATAAAATAATAGTTGGCCATTGAGGTGACAAATAAACCAAAGAAAATATGTTGCCCCCAAGCTACTTAAAAATAGTAAACAAAGAAACGTTAACTTATCCATATTACAAGCTCAAAGAGGAAAATCCAAACTGGAGGAAGGATATTTACGAGTAGTTGATATTAATTATATCGTTACTCGTGTCGTAAGTTTAGCTATCAGGAGAATGAGCCAAAATCCGAAAATTCAGTGCAAATTGACCAGGTAATGAGAGTATATTAGGTGAGAATAATTGCGGGGAATGCTCTTTAATTAAGTCTTTGATTAACCAGAAAATGAAAGTGATTTTAGAGTAGTCCTACCACAATAAAGATAGCGCTTTTCTGGACGAAAAGCGTGTGAAGAAGGTAGCATTCTGGTTCTTTGGCAAAATAAAGCACCCGGAGAATTTTCATAATAATAGTGCTTGCTGCAATGCCATATACATCATCTGCGATACCAACAATTAGGATATTTCTTTTTTGCAAAAGAGAGATTTCGCAAATAGGGCGGCAAAACTAAGCATTAAACTGAGATAGTGGAGATAAGCGACAACAGTACTTAATAATCATGATGCTATAAATAACATTGAAGAGATTTGATAGGGAGCATATATGGGGGCAATCTAACTGCTTTCAGGTAGATTGCTTTTTGCTTTATTGCCTCTTAGTTATTTTAGGGACTTACTCAAAAGTGACTATTTTAAGTCATGGAAAGTTAACGGAAGTCCGCTTGGATGCCGGGGCTGGCAATGTGCGTCACCCAAAGATCGAGGGCTGGGTCGTTTAATTCTTGGGCAACTTGGACTTTGAGGGCTTGGGCTTGGGCGAGGGTTTCGCAGAGGGCAAACACACTGGGACCGGAGCCCGACATCATCGTGCCGATCGCTCCATGTTTGGTAAAGCAGTCACGCAGTTGTTGCACCTGGGGAAATTCGGGTAAAACGACTTTTTCGAGATCGTTATGGAGTTCGCGGGCGATCGCCTGGATATTTTTTTGCTGAATGGCTCTGATCAGGCCGCCGGAATGGATTTGTGTCATGCGGGTATGCCAACTCGCCGCATCTTGTAAATAATGCTCCCCAAATTGAGCGCGGTAGGTTTGGTAGGCCCAGGGGGTAGAAACGGCAATGTTGCTGTACTTTGCGAGGACAATCGGGATGCCATCGAGATCGGGCAATGGGTCTAAAATTTCTCCCCGTCCGGTGGCGATCGCCGTCCCCCCACCAATGCAAAAGGGCACATCTGAACCTAATTCTGCTGCTAAGGTTTGTAATTCCGGTTGGGTTAACCCTAAATCCCAGAGCAAATTCAACCCCACCAATACCGCTGCGCCATCCGTTGACCCCCCAGCCAGTCCCGCCGCCACGGGGATATTTTTTTCGATGGTAATGTCAACTCCACCACCCACCCTGGTGTAGATATCCGCAAAGCGCATCATCATTAACTGGGCGGCTCGGTAGGCAATATTGCTGGCGGTGAGGGGGACTTCGGGATGCTGGCAATAGAGATTGATCTCGCCGCTGCGGTTTTGTCGCACCTCAATCCGGTCGTATAAGCCAATGGTCTGCATCACCATCACCAACTCGTGGAACCCGTCGGGGCGATCGCCCAAAATTTCCAGGTAGAGATTAATTTTTGCGGGGGCAGTCAGAAGATAGGCGGACATCACACAGTACCAAGCAGTAAATCGAGACTATTATCTAGTTTCCCTTGTTTTTTTGGAAATCCCTCCCAATATGAGCCAAGCTTGACCCTTAATATTTCTTGAAAGATCCCTGGCGATCGCCCCCTACCCTTAAGGGCCAGCACCTTTCGCAGTAGCATAGATAGACGAATTGTTGTATGTGGCGGGGTAAGAACAATGCAAAAACCCATTCTTGTTGGCGGTTTAGGTTTAGCCTTATTTTTCGCAGTTTTGGGTCGCTGGCAGGGCAATATTTTCGACCTTGGCGAATGGTTATTTTGGGGGGCGATCGCCTGGGGTGGCCTCCTGCTTTGGCAGAAAAAACAGCCCCAACACCCCCAGGACAATCCCCAGCATCCCCTCAAACGAAAAGACGTTGACCAAGCCATTGCAAACGCCCAACAGTGGGTGATGGCGCTCCAGCAAGAAGTGCCCGATCAAGATTTCACAACCCTCAGGCAAACCCTGGATAACCTTAATCAAGAATTTCAACGGGACCACTTCACCGTGGCGATCGCCGGTGGTCGGGGCACCGGAAAAACAACTCTTCTTCAGCAGCTCCAAGCCACCGCACCAACTTATACCCTCCAGGAAACACCGCCCCTATTTACCGACCTCGCCAGCTATGACCAAGCGGCCCAAAACCAAGTCTTTGCCGCCGACCTGGTGATTTTCCTGGTGAATGGGGATTTGATGGCCTCCCAATGGCAAACCCTCAACCATTGGCACCAAGCTCGCCAGACAATCCTTATCGCCTTCAACAAGCAAGATCAATATCAGCCGGAGCAACGGGAATTGATCCTGAACCAACTGCGGAACCATTGTCAGCCGGCGATCGCCCCCCAAAATATCCTCCCCATCACCGCCGCGCCTCAGGCCATCAAAGTTAAAAAAATCCAAGCCGATGGCACCGCCACCGAACATTTTGAACGCCCGGATCCAGTCGTTGCCCCCCTACAACATCAACTCCAAACTCTCCTCAGTCGGCCCGAAACCCAACAACAACTGCTGTGGTCAACCATCTGGCGCACCGCACGGCTCACCCAGCACAATGCCAAGCAAACCCTCAATCAATTCCGACGGGAACGGGCTTTACCGATCCTCGAAAAATATCAGTGGTTGGCGGCTGGGGCGACCTTTGCCAATCCCGTCGCTGCTTTAGATTTACTGGCCACGGCAGCCGTAACAGGACAAATGATTATGGATGTGGGAGCGGTCTATCAACAGCGTCTTTCTCTGGGTCAGGCCCAGGCGATCGCCACCACCCTCGGCAAACAAATGATCCAACTTGGCCTTGTGGAACTCTCCACCCAAGCCGTCGGCGGGATGCTCAAAACCAACGCGATCACCTACCTTGCCGGGGGTGCTGTCCAGGGAGTCAGTGCTGCCTATCTAACCCACATTGCGGGGCTGAGTTTAATCCAGTATTTCCAAGAACAAAACCCCCAAACTGCCTCTGAATCTCTTAATTTCGAGAAACTCGGCCAGATTCTTAAGCGAGTTTTTGAGCAAAATCAGCGATCGCAATTTTTCGGGAATTTCGTGAAAGGTACCCTAAATCGCCTATCCCCCCAAACGATTAGCTAAGATCTATAGCTAGCCCAAAAAATCATAAAATTCATAACTCCCCTAAATTCCCATGGATATCGAACTCGAAAACCTAGAGGCCTCCGTTGAAAATTTGTTATCTGCGGCGAAGACCCACCTCGAAGAAAAAAAATTACAGCAGCAGCGGGACGAACAATACCAAGATATTGTGCGCCAACGGGAAGCAAAACTGCACCCCCTGCTCAAAAAAGTCGAAGAGATGATCAGCACCTACCGGGCGGAGGGATATCATCATGCCGACATAATCCAACAATTACAAGAAAAAGCCGATGATATTCGCCGTGAAATAGCAGAAATACCCGAAAAAGCCACAGAAATTGTCGATGCCCAGCTTGTTCTCCGGGAAGAAAGACTTTTAGAAGAAAAAGCGCGGGAAAAAGTCCAACGCTGGCAGTCGGATCTCCGGGACGATCTGCTCGATATGATCTTTGAACAACAAGACTTTTTTAGTGCCACCGATGCGGCGATCGCCATCAAAGGCTATGTGGATGACCTCAAGGAAATAGGTTCTCTCGAAGAAGTGGTTGACGCCCTGATTAACCAAATAAACGAACACAGCGAAGAAGGCCCCGTGGCGCGACTGCGGGGAACCCATGAACAAACCCTGAATTTTATCTATAACAAAGCCCTCGAAAACCGTTCCCGTACAGAACACCATCCCAATATTCAACCCAAATCCCGCCACCGCAAATCGGATAAACGCCCGGAACTGTATGCAGACTTAGTTGGAAAAGTCTTAGTTTTTGGCGGACATGATCGCCTCCAAACCGCCGTAAAGAATCGCCTGCGCAGTTCCCAGGTGGAATTGCAATGGTATAGCGAACAGGATGGTCTACAACTTTCTGCCCAGGGGGAAGCTCAGGTTACCAATGTTGACCTCATTCTCATTATCACGGGCTACGCTAGCCATTCCATGACAGAGCGGGCCATGGAAGCCTGTAAAAAAGCAGACAGAAAATATGAAATTATCAACACCACAGGCATGACCAGGGTGCTAGAAGCCATCGAAGCAGGACTCAAAACCCAACAATTGGCGCAACTCTGGAATAAGTAATCGCTTTATGGCAGTTCCCCCGAAGTTTCTGATTCAAACGGCACAATTTGTTTGGCATCGCCTGTGGCAAACCCTGATGTCTCAATTGGCCCCCAGCGACCCAACGGGCAATTTTCAGCGGGTCGAAAGTCAATTTCGCCATTGGGTCGGTTCAGAGCAGTTTCCGGCAGAGCCAAACCGTTATCGACTCTACATTGGCCTTACTTGTCCCTGGGCGCACCGGACAGCCATTACCCGCATCCTCAAGGGTCTAGAGGATGTGGTGGATCTGAGTGTGGCGATCGCCGATGTGTCAGTGGGGGGCTGGCGTCTGGAAAATGACCCCACGGGCTGCCGCAGCATGAAAGAGCTTTATCAATTGGGCCAGGCGGGTTACAGTGGCCGCTGTTCTGTGCCAGTGCTGTGGGATTGCCAAACGTACCAAATTGTCAATAACGAGAGCGCAGAGATTATTGTGATGCTCAATGATGCCTTTAATCGGTTTGCGAAATTCCCAGAGCGAGACTTATATCCAGAACCATTACGACCAGAAGGCGATCGCCTCAATGACCTCATCTATCACACTGTTAATAATGGCGTTTATAAATGTGGCTTTGCCCGCACCCAAGCCGCCTATGACCAAGCGGCAACGGCACTTTTTCAAACTTTGGATCAGTTAGACCAACGCCTAGGCGATCGCCGCTACCTTCTAGGCGACCAACTCACCCTCTGCGATATCCGCCTGTTTACCACCTTGATTCGCTTTGATCTCGTTTATCATGGTCTCTTTAAATGCGATCGCCGCCGCATCTGCGATTACAAAAATCTCTGGGGCTATCTACGAGATATCTATCAACTGCCAGGTGTTTCTGCTACCTGCCCCCTCAAAACAATCCAGCAAGAATATTACACCTCCCTCTTCCCTCTCAACCCCAGCGGCATTATTCCCCTCGGTATCGATATTCATCGCTTTCAATCTCCTCATGACCGCCACACTTTAGCCATCAATTCCGACGATTCCTAACTCTGATAAGATTTTGGAGATTCATTGTTAGGCAGTGTTCTATGGTCAATCTTGAGGACATCAGACCCGTCAAAACCCCCTTTAAACAGGAAGAATGGCGGCCTATCCTGATTGTTAGCGGCATCTTTTTTATCATCTGTATGGCTTTGGTGCTGCACCGTCATTTCACATTCTATTCCTCCTATGACCAAGGCATCTTCAATCAGGTTATGTGGAATGGAGCCCATGGCCGTTTTTTTCAAAGTAGCCTCTCTTCACAGTTATCTACCAATGTTGTTCATGCAGGGGAAGTCCCAGATGTCAGCTACCATCGCCTTGGGCAACACTTCACTCCTGCTCTACTTCTGTGGTTGCCGATTTATTTCTTTTTTCCCCATGCTGCAACCCTAGCCGTACTTCTAGTTACCATGCTATCGGCAGCGGGTCTTGTTCTGTACCTATTAGCACGACATTATCTAGATCCAGTTCCTGCCCGTTGGATTACCTATAGCTATTACGGTGCAAATGCTGTAATTGGCCCAACTTTATGTAATTTTCACGATAATTTCCAGTTGCCTCTTTTTATGTTTACGTTGCTTTTAGCCATGGAAAAACGTTGGTGGTGGCTCTTTGGAATTATGTGTCCTTTGATCGTCATGATCCGTGAAGATAGCGGTATTGTTCTCTTCGGGGTGGGCGCCTATATGATCCTTAGTCGTCGTTTTCCAAAAATCGGAGCGGCGGTCTGTTTGTTTAGTTTTGGGTATATTCTGCTGCTAACTAATTTAATTATGCCGATCTTTTCCGAGGATATTTCTAAGCGATTTATGCTCGAACGATTTGGGCAATATACAGACGCGGCAGAGGCTTCCACCTTTGATATTTTATTGGCAATGCTCTCCAATCCATTGTTACTTCTTAGGGAACTGGTTACTCCTTTTGATCGGACAATTAAATATCTCGCAGGACAATTTTTGCCATTTGCTTTTGTCCCGGCAGTGGCTCCGAGTGCTTGGGCGATCGCCGGATTTCCCTTGCTCAAACTTCTGTTAGGAAAAGGGATGTCTGTTCTCTCGATTAATATTCGCTATGCCCTTGCCGTTGTACCAGGTATTTGTTATGGGGTAATTCTATGGTGGTCTGGGGAAGGCTTTAATAATTTTTTCCGGAAAAACCAGCCCCGTCATCCCCGACAAATCAGCCCATTTTTTAAAAAATTCTGGATTACTTGTTTAACCTTATCTATCGCTTTTACCATCACAGCTAATCCTAACCGGACACTTTACTTTATGATTCCGGATTCCTTACAACCTTGGGTTTATGTGTCCCCGATTGAGCAATGGTCTCGCAGTGTTGATATTCAGGGCATGATTGGCCGTATTCCTCAGGATGCAAGCGTCTCCGCAACAACCTACATCATTCCTCATCTATCTAGTCGTCGAGAAATTATTCGTTTACCCGGCATCGAAATTGAAAACGATCAACAAAACATCGAAAAAGTTGATTTTATTGTGGCAGATCTATGGCGTCTAGTGCGTTATCAAGTCGCTTTCGATGAGGATTGGCAACGATTGAAAGATTATGTTGGGGTAATTGATCAAATTGTTGATCAAAATGAATATGGCATTGTTGATTTTAAAGAAGGCGTTATTTTGTTAGAAAAAGGAAAAAGTTCAACACCTGATTCAAAACAGCAGTGGAGAGCCTATCGACAAACTTTGATCCCGATTTTAAGTAAAAACGATAATTGAATATAAAAAAACTACCCCCTAATATCTTTATGGTATTGGGGGGGTCAACGAGATAATTTAGAGATTCATTTTTGGGTATTCTGTTTAATCGAGATCAGTATCATCGTCATCATCATCTTCAAAGCCGTCTTCATCCATCAGCTCAGATAAGTCTTGATCGTCTGCCATCTCATCGATCAAGTCGTCTTTTTTCTCGCGGTAAATAATGCGACCGTTTTCTTCTAGCCATTCTAATAATGATGTCTTTTGCTCGAGGGCAATCACGGAGGCAGGCGCGTATCGAGGTTCTTGGCGCAGGGAAGGATTTTTCATAGTCAAAACTAGGCGATCGCTACGGATATGTGAGCAGCTTTTTAGTATAGCTTATTCAGGATTCGGGCAGGACTTTAGATGGGGTTATTTTTTAAGCCAAAACCGTACAAGGACTCCCTGGCGTCGGCTCCAAAACCAGGGTATCGGGTTGTTTTTCATGGAGCATCTGCTTAAAGTCAGCGACCGTACCTTGGGGTTTGAGGAATTTCATCACCAGCCCTTCAAAGTTGACATCTCCACCAGCGGCGGTGGGCAAAATGACCTGGGGTTTTAGCCATTCACAAACCTGTAGGGCACTGGCTTGACCTTTGATCACGGGGCCGAGGAGGGGCAGGGTGAGGTTAATCAATGGCGTCACCACAACGTCAATCGGAGCGTACTGCTTCAACTCCGGGGAATGGTAGCCGTGGGGTTCGTAATAGAGCGTTTGGCCAGTGCTGAGATCCTTGAGCAGGTAGCCATTTTCCAAAGTGGTTGGCCCCACCGGAGACCCTTTCAGAGCCAAGATTTCTAAATTATCAATAGTATATTTCTGGTGATGCTCTAGGGTGTGGATGGTTTGATAACCCAGAGACTCCACGATCTTGGCCGCATTAGGGGAAGCGACAACGGGTAAGGCGTGATCCAACTGCTCTAGGGTAGGTATGTGGGCATGGTCTGGTAGCCCTTGGGATAGGAGTATTAAATCTATATTTTCGGGAATGGGACGATCCTGGGGGCGATCGCCTTTAAATAACCAAGGCGTATTCCCAAACATCAACGAACCCACTAGCCAAGGATCTAGCAAAATACGTTTTCCGGCCATCTCAATGAGCCAGCTATTACTGTCGAGGTATGTCAATTCCATGGGTCAGCCTAGAGTACTTATTTACAGATCTTAACAATTTCTGTCCTGGGGTTAACGGCGAGACTCCAATACGGCCTGGGGATAAGCAATACGCTTATGGTTGTACTGCTCCCATACTTTTACAAAAACATCCACAATGGACGGCAACTCATTTTTTGCAATGCCAGATTCAGCTAATTGACCATCTTGCCAACGGGCCCGAAATATACGATTGACCATAATTGCCGCCTGGTCTGGGGTCGCTTCTTTCAAGGAACGTAGGGCTGCTTCACAACTATCTGCCAGCATTACCACCCCTGTTTCCCTTGATTGGGGGATCGGGCCAGCATAACGGAATAACTGTTCATCCACACTGTCTGGGGGGTGGCCTTCTTTTTCGGCAAGGGCACGGGCCTGGTGATAAAAATATGAAATTTGCATCGTCCCTTGGTGTTCTGGGATGAAGTCACGGATTGCCTTGGGTAGCTTGTGTTTTTTGGCCATTTTTTCCCCTTCCGTTACGTGCTTGCGAATAATTTCGACGCTTTCATAGGGACTGAGTTGGTCATGTTTATTGGGGCCACCCTGCTGATTTTCAATAAAGCCTTCGGGGTCGTGGGTCTTGCCAATGTCATGGTAGAGGGTTCCGGCGCGGATTAATTCCACATCACAGCCTAATTGGCGACCAGCAGCTTCGGCGAGGGAGGCGACAAATAGCGTGTGTTGGAAGGTTCCAGGGGTTTCTTTAGCAAGCTTGGCGAGCAGAGGACGATTCGGGTTGGAAAGTTCAGCTAAGCGAATGGGGGTTAGCAGTTCAAAGAAGCGTTCTAGATAGGGGGATAGTCCGAGGGCAATAATAATCCAGACGGTGCCAGAGAAGCCAAAAATTAATGCTTCTGGCAAGAGGACATACCAGAGGGTCTCGGCACTGGCACTGGCAATGAGATTCCAGGCGAGGCTGACGACAGCTTGCATGGCCCCAATGGTGAAGCCAAGGCTGGCTTGTTCTTCGCGCGATCGCAGTTTACCGCTCTGTTGGGCGGCAATGATTCCGCCGACGGTGGCCGCAATGAGGTGATCCCATTTAATGTTTTCGTTGCTAATGCCCGTAATCCCGGATAAGAGGGCCACTTGGGTGATCGCAATGTGGGGATGGTAGAGGCTACCGGTGAGTAATCCGACGGCTGGTAAGTTGTTGTTGTAGGGAAATTTCGTTAGGCCCAGGAGGGGGGTACTCAGGCTAATGAGCAGCAGCAGCACCCAATCACGCCGCCGCAGGTTTTTCTTGGTTTTGGTAACGACAAGGATGGTTATGGCAACGCCACCGCTAACCAGGAGCGCATAACCGCCGAGACCCAACCAGTTAATTTGGCGATCGCTGAGGCCAAAGCCATCGAGTAGCACAAAATCTTCTTGGCTAATTTGCTCTCCCTTGGTGACAATTACCTCGCCCGAATCAATGCTTACAACGACGGGTTCTACGGCGAGGGCTGCCTGCTCGGAACGGCGTTTGGTTTCTTCGCGGTCTTCGATCAGGTTGGGGCGCAGGGTTTGGCTTAAAGTGTCGATGGCAAAGGCGCGCCCGGATCTATCGTTTTCGAGTTGTACCTGGATAGTTTCTTGGAGGAGGCTTGGGGAAATGCCTGGGGGAATCCCTTGGGTCAAAATGCGATCGCCAGCCTGGAGAATATCATTACGGACTTGCTCCCATTCTGCGTCAGACAGGCGGAGTAAAAAGGTTTGGTGGGTTTGAAACAGGTCGGTGTTAAAGGTGGTTTGGGCTTCGGCGATCGCCTGTTGATAGCCTTCCCGGGCCACCATGATCGTCGTGATCACCCTTTGCACTGCCGCAGGGCCAGCTCCCCCGGCATAGGCGTAGAGTTCCCGGGTTGGGGTCGCCAAATTTGCATCTGTGGGCAGCAGGGTATCAAGGGGCGGCAGGGGAGAAATTTCGAGTTGATCGGCGATCGCCAATACTGTTTCCCACTGGGCAGCACTGGCTTGGCGGAGTGTTGTTTGGCTCGGAATCGATAAAATTTGGGGATCGAGAAAGGGAAATTCGCCAGAAATGGTACGGACTCGGCTAATGTCATCGAGGAGGGTTTTAAGGTCTTGCTTGATAGTTGGCGTAACTTCTGGATCTCGCTTCAAACTGGGGATTGCGCCCTGGCGAATTTCCTGGCGTTTTGCCTCAGTGGTCTTGGTATCCTCAAATTCACCATCGCTGGGAGCCGTGATCGTCTTCGGGGCAATGGTATCCACCGCCAGTTGCGGCTGGTTATAAAAGCGATCGCCAATCACGCTAGTCAAGGATGTAACCGCCACCACTGCCAATACCGAAGCAGAAAGTTGACTAGGCGATTTCCGCCGGGTGGGAGATTGCCCTTGGCCCCGATGCTGTTTGGAATTAGACCAAAAATTCATATGCAAATTGAAAAAAGATGCGATTCATTCAGACGTCCACCCAGTGCAGAAAGATGCAATCGATCGCGGGATGCTAAACAAGGTGGCGTTGGGAAATAAGTTGAAGCTGGGGACGATATTGGAGAACGGACTGACTTGCAATAAGGGGTACCTGCTCCAACTGTAACTGATTTTCCGGGGGAAGTCCCGACCAGCGGCTCCAAAACCGTAAGACTTGGATTTCCATTGCCTCTAAATCATGATGTAGCCGTAAACATAGGGGTAAATGGCGATCGCCCCGGAGGACACCGATAAAAATGGCGACCCAAAGGCTGATAATACTCGATTCTGACCGGACTAGGGCGAAACTCTCTGACCAACGCCCGTGACCATAGGCGATCGCCCCATAGATTAGCAAAAGTTGTCGCGTTGCCTGATCAAGCTGTTTTTCGGCTCGAATCGTCCGACTGAATCTTGTCCAGGTCTGTTGGGGAGTCCAGGGGGATGGTAGTAGTGTGCCGACCGGGGAATATTGCGCGATGTGGATGCGGAATGTCCCAGGGGTGAGTTTTTCTCGGAAACAAGCACTCAAGGCCCCGGCCAAATCCAACACCATAGGGTACTGCGCCGGGGGCAGGTCAAATTTTCCCAGGCGATCGCCTAAATCCTGGGGATCTTCATGGCAAAACACCAACAGTGGCAACAACAACAACGCATTTTCTAAAGGCTCTTCGGTGAACGGGGGCCGCCAACTGCCCGGTGTGCCGGTTTCGCTGTATTGGTTCATCAGGGCCTGCATTGAAAGGAGCAGGGGCGAGGTGTCATGGCCCTCAAATTGGCTGGCGATCGCCAACATCATGCCCAATAATCGGTGATAAAGACTCACAATCATTCCTGAACCTCCCCCTCGGAAGCCTGCCACGCTTCCCACAGATCTGGCCGCCGGGCCTGGGTGCGTTGGATTTGCTGGGCCAAACGCCATTCCGCAATTTTTTGGTGATTACCAGACCGCAAGACCGCCGGTACTTCCCACTCCCGAAACTTAGCGGGGCGCGTATATTGCGGATAGTCCAACAGCGGCACCTGGAAACTATCGGCTTTCAGGGATGCTTCTTTGCCCACCGTGCCCGGCAGTAAGCGAATCACGCCGTTGAGCAACGTTAACGCCGGAATTTCGCCACAGGTCAAGACAAAATCGCCCAAGGAAATTTCCCGGGTTACCAAATGCTCCCGCACCCGCTCATCAACCCCTTCATAATGGCCGCAGATTAGAACCAACTGGTCATAGGTGGTTAATTCCGCCAAAAGTTGTTGGTCGAGCCGTTGTCCCTGGGGCGTCATCAAGATCACTTCCCGCTTAGGTTGCACGGGTAAAGACTCGACTGCGGCGAAGAGAGGTTCTGGTTTTAATAACATCCCCGCACCGCCCCCATAGGGTTCATCATCAACGCTCCGGTGTTTATCGGTCGTGAAATCCCTGGGGTTAGTGAAGTTAACGGTGGCAATGCCTTTCCCTAAAGCTTTTCCCAGGAGGCCGGACTGGAGCGGCGAGGTAAAAAAATCCGGAAAAAGGGTCACAAGATCGAAATGTAAAGCCATAGAAAAAGGGGGAGTGAAAGTGATGGTTTTTTGACCTAAAAAAGAATAATCAGCTAATTTGAGAATGACAAGGACTATGCAATAATTGTGGGGATTTTTCTGGATTTCTCTGGTTCTTTTGGTAAGGGTTCAGACCGCAGGAATCTGGTCAATGGCTCGGCCCCCATGGTGGCTTCACCAAGTGCAAACGGATCTGGAATTTCGCCTCTCACCTGTCCTCAAGATTAAACTAATGCCGTCAGAAACTTCTCTTGCTCAGCAAACTTCTTTTAAGAGTTCCATCCTTGTCATTGGGGGAGCGGAAGATAAGGTTCATGGTAAGGAAATTCTCGCTTCGTTTTTCCGACGGTCTGGGGGCACTGGGGCGGCGATCGCCATTATTCCATCGGCATCCCGCGAACCGTTACTGATTGGCGATCGCTACCAACGGATCTTTGAGGATATGGGCGTCGCAAAGGTTAAGGTCTTGGACGTGCGCGATCGCATCCATGCTGAAGATCGCTATTACCAAGAATTTGTTGAAGATTGTACTGGCGTTTTTATGACGGGCGGCGACCAGCTTCGCCTTTGTGGTCTACTTGCAGATACGCCATTAATGGAACGCATCCGTCAACGGATTCACAGCGGTGAAATCACCCTCGCTGGCACCAGTGCCGGGGCCGCGGTGATGGGCCACCATATGATCGCTGGGGGCAGTAGCGGCGAATCTCCCAACCGGGGTCTGGTGGATTTGGCCATGGGCCTGGGGATGATTCCAGAAATTATCGTTGATCAGCATTTTCATAACCGCAATCGCATGGTGCGTCTCCTGAGTACGATCGCCGTGCATCCAGACCGCCTGGGGATCGGCATTGACGAAGATACGGCGGCGGTCTTTGAACAGGAAGGGTACTTAGAAGTCCTGGGCCGGGGGACAGTCACCATTGTTGATGCCCAGGATTTGACCCACACAAATCAGTCCCGTGTCGATACATCGGAACCGCTGAGTCTCCATAATTTGCATCTGCATATTCTCTGCCATGGCGATCGCTACGACCTCAAAAACCATCGGCCAATGTCCGGAAACCTTTAAATGATGGTCACTAACCGACAAATAATCCACGAACAAATTGTCCTAGAATAATTAGCAATTCTAGGGCGATCGCCAAATGTCATACTCCAGTTCACCATTTCCCCTTGACAGGCCACTGCTGCGGATAGCATTGGTCTAACGCCGCTTATCGTCCACCCAGCGGCATTTGCGCCCAGCCCCACCAGACTTTCAACCACGCCAACCTATGAGAATCCTCAAGACCCTAACCCTCAGAGGCCCCAATTATTGGAGTATTCGACGCAAAAAGTTGATCGTCATGCGTCTCGATCTCGAAGAAATTGCGGAAATCCCCTCCAACGAAATTAGCGGATTCTACGAAGCCCTCAGCGAAACCCTCCCGAGTCTCGTCGAACACCACTGCTCCCCCGGTTGCCGGGGTGGTTTTTTAAGCCGTGTCCGGGAAGGAACCCTCATGGGTCACATCGTGGAACATGTCGCCCTCGAACTCCAAGAATTAGCGGGTATGCCCGTTGGGTTTGGTCGCACCCGGGCCACTGGTGATCATGGTGTCTACAATGTCGTTTTTGAATATATCTACGAACAAGCCGGACGTTATGCTGGACGGGCCGCCGTACGCCTCTGTCAATCCATCCTTGATACTGGGCGCTATTCTCCCAAAGAACTAGAGCAGGATCTCGCCGATCTAACAGATCTCTGTGCCAGCTCAGCCCTCGGCCCCAGTACCGAAACCATCGTCAAAGAGGCCGAATCCCGTGGGATTCCCTGGTCATTGCTCAGTGCCCGTTCCATGATTCAACTGGGCTATGGCCTACATCAGCGACGACTGCAAGCCACCCTCAGCGACCAATCTGGCATTTTAGCCGTTGAATTAGCCTGTGACAAAGAAGGCACCAAAAATATCTTGGCCGATGCGGGTGTCCCCGTGCCCCGTGGTACCGTGATTCGCTATTTAGATGACCTTGAGGATGCCATTGAAGATGTCGGTGGCTATCCCATTGTGATTAAACCCCTCGATGGCAACCATGGCCGTGGCATTACCATTGATATCAAAACCTGGGCCGACGCAGAACACGCCTATGATCTCGCCGGCGAAGCCTCAAAAACCCGCTCCGTCATCGTAGAACGTTACTACAAAGGCAGTGACCACCGGGTATTGGTTATTAACGGTAAGCTCGTTGCTGTCTCCGAACGGGTACCAGCCCATGTGGTCGGGGATGGTCACTCAACCATTGAAACCCTCATCGAAGAAACAAACCGCGATCCAAATCGGGGCGACGGCCATGATAATGTCCTCACCCGCATCGTCATCGACCAAACAGCCCTAAAAGTGCTCGATCGCCAAGGCTTATCCCTGGACACCGTACTCCAGGACGGAGAAATTGCCTATTTGCGAGCCACGGCGAACCTCAGTACCGGGGGGATTGCCGTTGATCGTACCGATGATATCCACCCCTACAATGTGTGGCTCTTTGAGCGGGTGGCCAAAATTATTGGCTTGGATATTGCCGGGATTGATGTGGTTACTGAAGACATTACTCAGCCTCTCCCCGATACCGATGGGGTGATTGTGGAGGTCAATGCGGCTCCTGGTTTTCGGATGCACGTGGCGCCAAGCCGTGGTTTACCCCGAAATGTGGCGGCCCCAGCACTGGATATGCTCTATCCTGATGGTGCCCCCAGCCGGATTCCCATCATTGCCCTGACGGGAACCAATGGCAAAACTACCACTACCCGTTTAACGGCCCATATCTATCGCCAAACAGGAAAAATCGTGGGCTATACCAGCACAGATGGGGTTTACATCGGTGACTATCTCGCCCAAAAGGGTGATAATACTGGCCCCCAAAGTGCGGCGATGATTCTCCAAGACCCAACGGTGGAAGTGGCCGTCCTGGAATCAGCCCGGGGCGGTATTTTACGGGCTGGTTTAGCCTTTGATCGCTGTGATGTAGGAGTCGTCCTTAATGTCGCAGCAGATCACCTAGGTCTAGGGGATATCAATACCATTGAACAAATGGCCCAGGTCAAGGGCGTGATTGCTGAAACAGTTAGTCCCGATGGCTATGCGGTTCTGAATGCGGATGATCCCCTCGTTGCCGCCATGGCCGAAAAGGTGCGAGGTAAGGTCACTTATTTTTCGATGCAGCCGGATAATCCCTTGGTTTTAGAGCACATACGACGGGGTGGACTGGCGGCGGTTTATGACAATGGTTATCTGACGTTGTTAGAAGGAGAATGGAAGCTACAAGTGGAGCATGTGAAGCACGCGCCAGTGACAATGGGGGGCATGGCTCCGTTTATGATCGCCAATGCCCTCGCTGCTTGTTTGGCCGCCTTTGCCCAGGGCGTTGATATTGAACATATTCGCCAGGGGTTACGCACCTTTAAGCCTTCGGCAGCCCAGACCCCAGGGCGGATGAATCTTTTTGATTTGGGAACACACCATGCGCTGGTGGACTATGCCCATAATCCGGCGGGCTATGAGGCCGTGGGTGCCTTTGTGAAAAACTGGCCCGGCGAACGAATCGGGGTGGTGGGTGGCCCTGGCGATCGCCGCGATGAGGATTTAATTTTGTTGGGGCGCATTGCCGCTGCGGTTTTTGACCGAATTATCGTTAAAGAAGACGATGACAAACGGGGCCGCCACGCAGGGGAAGTGGCAGATTTAATCCGCCAGGGGATTCAAGAAGAAAATCCCAATTGCCAATACGAAACCATTCTTGATGAACAACGGGCCTTGAATGTTGCCCTCGATGAAGCGCCCCAGGAGGCTTTGGTGGTGATTTTCCCCGAAAGTGTGACCAGGGCGATCGCCATGATTGAGCAGCGCCTACCTAGCCAAACTAACCCTGGTCTGAATGGGACGGCGACTGTCTCTTCCGAAGCTCCGGTGAATTCTCCCTCCATCGCTAGTTAAGGGGTCGTTTGTCCGTAATTCACCTATTTTTCAAACAAAAAACGAGCATCCTACGCCTGAAAATCAGGGGCGGGCATCGCCCCCAGGGAAACTAAAGGAATCGTGCGGTAGTTGCCGAGGATTTTTAAAATTTCTGTGTGGGTCTGGAGTTCCGTCAGGGCTGCCTGAACATCGGGATTTGTGAGACAACCATCGAGATCGACAAAAAATAAATATTCCCCCAGGGAGCGTTTCGTGGGACGCGATTCAATGCGGCTGAGGTTAATTTTGCGGCGGGCAAAGACCTCTAGGGCACTCACGAGAACCCCAGGAATTTTTGCGGGCAGGGTAAAGGCAAGGGAAATCACATCCCCAGCCGTTTGGACGTTCTTCCCTAAAACCCAAAACCGGGTGCAATTTTGCGGAAAATCACCAATGGCATCCACCACGATGGGTAAGTGGTAAAGATGTGCTGCCCGGGGCGCGGCGATCGCCCCTAGGTGAGGATTGTCCTTGAGGCTACCCAAGACCGCCGTGGTTGAATTCGCTTCAATGAGGGCCGCATGGGGCAGATGTTTTTCCAGCCACCGTTGACATTGGGCCAAGGCCTGGGGGTGGGAGCGGACTTCTTTGATCTCGCTAAAGTCTGGGGCGAAGGAAATTAGGGCATGGTGGATGGGGAGAATAATTTGATGGCAGATGGATAAAGGGTGCAATTCCCAGACCAAATCTAAGGCGATCGCCACCGACCCTTGAATCGAATTTTCCACCGGGATCACCGCTAACTGCACCTCATCGTGGGCGAGGGCATACAAACTCTGGGCAATGCTTTGGCAGGGTACTAGATCCACAGCCGGCGATTGTTCCCGCTGCAACCATCCTTGATAGGTCTGTGCCGCTGCTTCGGCGTTGGTGCCCGCTGGCCCAAGGTGAGCAATTTTTATGGTCATACCCGACGATCAATCTGCGAATGTTTCCAATCCTACCAATTTTTAAGGGCGTTGCCGCTGCCGTGGTCGCGTCGTCCACCAGATCATCGCCCCACTGGCCAGGAGCAAAAGCAAGCCCAGGGCATTGAGAAAAGGATAGATCACCTCTAAATTCACAGGGCCAAAATGTCCCCGGTGGAGCTCTAGTAACCAATAAAAATCCGCCGTATTGCCCGTCAAAGAAGCCACTTGAAACAGGGATCCCGTCAACACCGTAATCAACAGAGGCGCGACCATAATCGGCACAAGGCGGCGGTGGATTTGACGGAGATCGCGTTGGGGAAAAGCCATAGCTGCTGTTACCTCGAAAAATAATCCCCTCTATTGTGGGATGTTTTCCAGAGATTGGTGGCTTGGGGCCGGGGCTGTGGCTTGGAAATATTTGTGGGCCGTGTAGGCGAGGGTAACGACCCCTGTCAGAATTGCGCTTTCATCAATGTCAAAGAGGGGGTGGTGCAGGGGATAGTTCAAGCGGTTTTGGTGGCCGACCCCCAAGCGAAACATCGTCCCGGGGAGATTTTCGAGGTACATAGAAAAATCTTCGGCCCCCAGGGAAGGCTCCGGCAAAATTTCTACATGGCGATCGCCTAGGGCTTCCCGACTCGCCTGTTCAAGGATTTTCGTCAAACCGGGATCATTTTGCACCGAAGGCACCCCCCGCTGGTAGTTGACCTTATATTTCGCGCCGTAGGTATTGCAGATGTTGGCGACAATATTTTCAATCCATTGGGGTAAATCCGCATGGGTTTCTGGGTGGAGCGATCGCACGGTGCCAGTCATGTGTACTTCATCGGCGATGACATTGGCGGCCCGGCCCCCGTTAATTTTGCCAATGGTGAGGACGATGGGTCGCAGGGGATTTTGGGTGCGGCTGATCGACTGTTGTAGGGCCGTGACCACCTGGGCAGCAATCCAAATCGCATCAATGGCTTGGTGGGGTCGCGCCCCATGGCCCGATTCACCGTAGATAAAAATTTCTAAATCATCGGCGGCAGCCGTCAGGGCACCATAGCGAATCCCAATGTTTTTAGCGGGAATGGTCGGGAAAACGTGTAAGCCAATCACCCCATCGATCCCCACCAAGGCACCGTCATCAACCATCCATTTCGCCCCCTGGGCAATTTCTTCGGCGGGCTGAAATAAAAAACGAATATTACCGGCGATCGCCTCCGGAAGTTGGGCCAAGACCATCGCTGCTCCCAGACCCACCGTTGTGTGTACATCATGGCCGCAGGCGTGCATCACTCCCATGCGGGTAGAAGCGTAATCTAATTTTGTACATTCTTGGATCGGCAGCGCATCCATATCGACGCGGATCCCTAGGGTGCGCGGATCGGTGCCTTGGCCCCGGAGGTTACCAACCACCCCTGTTTTTCCCACGGACTCCTGTACCGCAATGCCGCAGGAAGACAAAACCCCAGACACATAGGCCGCTGTCTGTTGCTCCTCGCCGCTCAGTTCAGGGTGGGCATGGATATGGCGACGGATTTCAATTAAACGGGGCGCTAAGGTTTCGGCAAGGCTTTTAATTTCGGCGAGCATAGGGGCGGTCAACTTTGGACTGGCAGTTGCAATGGAGGTTTAGCCTTTTATTTTAAAACAGCTAATTTGCTGGCGTTGTTCGGAGTTGTTGCTCACTAACGGCGATCGCCTCTGGATTTTTTAAAACCACCCCACAACAAAAATCCCCAGAAAAACTCCGGGGATCCAACAACCTTCTCCAAAACAAAAGACAAAACGACGAATTTTAAATAATGACAAGCTCAAATCAAACCAGCAAACACAGGTTTCTTAGATGGCACCCATGCTACCTAGGCCGAGGATCACCCCAACACCGAGGATATGTCCGAAACTCGTGGTTGCTAAGAGCGCAGGGAGACCCATACCACCGAACATATCAGGCATCGGCAATTCGGGGCCTTCGGAGGGGTGCTTAATGGTGGCTTTCCCAATGGCGATCGCCAAAACATTGCAGATCACCATCACAACGGCGACTTTGGGGCTCCAGGCCATGGTGGTGGGCACAGCAGCGGCAAGGGTAAGGGCAAGGGACATAAATCTTGACTCCTAAATAACGATTAAATAAATTTTGGATTTTTTAGCGTAATTGTCCCTAGTTTTGCCCAAAGCTGAGCCTTTGCTTTATTTCCTTTGCAATACTTAGCAACATCGTAAAGTTTTATAAATGGATCGTCCCCATCGGCTACTCAGCACGAATCAATGCCAGTTCAATTTCATCTTCTGTGGGTTGGGCGATCGCCGCCGTCACGTTGGGGCCAAAAAACCGTTCAATTTTCTCCTGGCGGGTCTGCCAATCTTCTAGGGAAAATAACGGCGACTTAAATTCCAGTACCAACGCATAGCGTCCTTCCCGGGATTCCTCGCGGATGTGGTGTAATAGAGGCCGTTCCTCGTCCGTCGGGCTTAATCCTAAGCGTTCTAGGGCATCATCTAAATGACAATCTTGACCATAGCGATACCGGGTCACATCTTTTCTGATTTGCTGTTGAGTTGCCGTTGCTTGGCTGTCCCGCAGTGCTTCTAATTCCGGTGAAAGCGCTTTGCTGTAGGCGATCGGTTTAATTTCCGCTGCCTTGAGGGCCAACCCGCCCAAAAGAATCGGGATGCCGTAGAACATCCCCGCCAAATTTAAGGTGGCATTACCAAAGCCATAGGCCGCGAAACCCACCACCGAGAGAATACCTCCCACCACTAAACCCACACTACCCAGGGAAATTTTGCCGAACATCCAGTTGCCCCATTAATCCTAAAAAACACAAAACGTTACTAATCTTAACATGGTGATTTTAGGTCGTCGGCAAACTGTAATCACTATTGGGCGTGGAAGGGTCAGTAATTGTCGCCACCAAAGTCTTGATCACGTCCTTCGCGCCTTTGCCACCAGTGACAATCACCCGATGGGCTAAAACAAACGGTGCAAGGTATTTGATGTCATCGGTCGTAATGAAATCTCGATCCGCCAAGAACGCATAGGCCTGGGCCGCCCGTTGGAGAGCCACCGTGCCCCGGGGACTCACCCCCAGAATAATCCCTTCGTAATTACGGGATTTTTGGACAATTTTGACGATATATTCCTGGATCGATTTTTCGACGTGGATTTGATTCACAAGACCTTGGAGTTCACGCATCTCCTCTAGAGAAATACAGGGCTTGAGTTCCTCTGGGGCAATGCGGGATTGGTGGAGTTGGAGCATATCTACCTCCTCAGAAAAGCCAGGATAGCCGAGGGTAAGCGAAAGAATAAAACGATCCATCTGGGCTTCTGGGAGCGGAAAGGTGCCCTGATATTCGATGGGGTTCTGGGTCGCAATCACGAAGAAAGGTTTAGGTACTTTACGGGCTTCACCATCGACGGTCACCTGTTGCTCTTCCATTACTTCGAGGAGTGCGGACTGGGTACGGGGGGTGGCCCGATTAATTTCGTCGGCGAGGAGGACATTGGCAAACACAGGGCCGGATAAAAATTCAAATTCGCGGCTACTGGGATTCCAAATATTGGTGCCTGTAATGTCACTGGGCAAGAGATCGGGGGTGCATTGAATCCGCTGAAAGCGTCCATTGACGGAACGGGCGAGGGATTTTGCTAAAAGGGTCTTGCCAACGCCGGGGACGTCTTCGAGGAGCACATGGCCGCCACTTAACATCGCCACAAGGACAAGACGAATGGCATCCTCTTTACCGACGATGGTTTTCGAGAGGTTATCGGTGAGGTCACGAATGCGTTCTTTCATGCTGATTGGAGGTGGTGGTGAGCAGGGTACGGGCGCGATCGCCATCCTGGTGAATTTGATTTTGGAGGGCCTGGAGGGAGGCAAATTTTTGTTCTGGACGCAGGTAATGGAGGAGATCAACCTTCAAGTTGGCCCCATAGAGATCCTGGTGATAATCCAAGAGGTGCACTTCCACCGTCGGCAGGGCAGTGGTTGTGACCGTGGGGCGACACCCAATGTTTAGTATGCCCCATTGGGCGGTGGGCAAAACATCGCTGGTGACTTGCACCGCATAGACTCCGTATTTCGGTAAAAATTTCGTCGCTTCTCCCTGGAGATTGGCGGTGGGAAAACCGATTTGACGGCCTAATTTTTGACCATGGGTTACGGTGCCTTGGAGGGAATAGGGACGACCGAGCAGTTGATTTGCGTATTGAATTTGTCCCGTCGCCAGGGCTTCGCGAATGGCAGAACTGCTAATTCTTGTTTCGGCTTCCCGGCACAGGGGCGTGATATGAACATCAATCCCAAAGCTTTTGGCGATCGCCTGGAGATCAGTGGCACTGCCACTCCGCCCCCGACCAAAGGAAAAATCACTCCCGACACTAATGGACTGGGTTTGTAACTGTTTGACGAGGATTTCAGCGACAAACTCCTGGGGAGAGAGGGCCGCGAGTTCCCGGTCGAAGGGGAGCAATACCAATTGTTCGATCCCAAACTGCGCTAGAAAGGCTTGTTTTTCTGGGAGGGGCGTGAGGAGATGTTGGGGGTTCCCAGAGAAAAACTCCCGGGGGTGGGGGTCAAAGGTGACAACGGTGGCGTGGATTTTAGGAGAATTTGAAAGGCGATCGCCTACCACAACCCCTTGGGACAGCGCCCTTGCTTGGGTAACCGCCGGGGCAATGACCCGCTGGTGTCCCCGGTGAACCCCGTCAAAATTGCCCAGGGCAATGCAAGTGGGTGTTAACGCTTCAGTTGTTGATGAGATTACCCGCACGCTTTACAGTCCGAAACATTTGACCGTATTTTATACCGATATCAGACGGATAGTGCTTGGGCCGACCCAGGCAGCCCAGGATTTCCTTCTCCGGAGGCTTGCAAAATAATGGTCTTTCCTTCTTGGGCGATCGCCGTTCGGGGAAAAATAGCCTGGGCCGCTGCTTGGACGCCATCGAGGAAATCATCACCATGGCTTGGATCATGGTGAAACAAAATTAATTGCTTAACGTTGGCGGCCTGGGCCACCTTCACCGCCTCTTGCCAGGTACTATGGCCCCAGCCCACTTTGCTATGGCGCGGATCATGATATTCCTCGTCCGTGTAGGTCGCATCCATGATGAGGACATCGGCTCCCTGGGCGAGCCGTAGCACTTGATCATCGAGGCGATCGCCGTAATGTTCCGTGTCTGTGATGTAGGCGACCCCCAAACCTTGCCAATCGACCCGATAGCCCACCGCGCCACCGGGATGATTCAAAGGCCCATTGGTGACTCGTACTTCTCCGAGGGACACCGTTTCCCCCAGGGCTAAGGCAACAAAGTTTAGCTCCGCCCGCATCACCTGGAGAGGCACCGGAAAGTTGGGATGGAGCATTTGGTCATGGAGCCGTTTTTGAATCGGGATCTCGTCGTCCGCAGTGACGCCATAGATATTGAAACGATTTTGTGGCTGAAAAGCGGGCGTAAAAAAAGGAAACCCCTGGATGTGATCCCAATGGGAGTGGGAGAAAAATAAATGGGCAGCAATCGGTACCGATTCAGCGACCAACGCTTCACCCAGCAGGCGCAGTCCCGTACCGCCATCAAAGATTAGGCGTTGATTTCCCGCGCACATCTCTACACAGGAGGTGTTGCCCCCGTAGCGGACGGTTTCTCGCCCGGGGCAAGGAATACTGCCACGCACCCCCCAAAACTTGATCTTAAATTCCGTCTGGGCCTGGGCCATGGCTCGTAAATATTACGTAAATATTAAATGAATTGACGTGGGAAGGGGGTCTTGCCTGAGATCGTTGGTTTTTGGCGATGCTAAGACTGCCCTAGAGCTTCGATGCGACCAGCATTTCTATTGGTAAAACAAGCAAGATAGTAAGAATAGCTACCGTTAGACTAACAAACCCTGCCATCGATTTAGGGGGTTTGCATCACTTACGTAGCGTGATTTGGATCACCAGATCAACGACCTAGGTGGTGCAGTTGATTAATAACCTCGGTACAGGTTTGGGTTACTTGGTTCAGGGATTCTTTTTTCACGGCCGGGGGCGGGGCGATCGCCTCACCAATGCGCACGGTTAAGGGTACCGATTGGGGCATTTTCTTTCCCTTGACTAAAATTTTCTCAGTGCCCCAAAGACTAATGGGTAATAGGGGAACCTGGGCTTTCGCCGCAATGAGGGCTGCACCAGGTTTAGGATCGGTGATCGTACCGTCTGGAGTCCGAGTGCCCTGGAGAAAAATACCTACGCCCCAACCTTGTTCGAGGGCTTTGATCGCCGCGCGGATCGCCCCCCGATCCCCAGCTCCCCGCTTCACTGGGTAAGCGCCATAGAGAGTGATCGCCTGCTTGAGAATTGGCACCTGAAATAATTCTTCCTTCGCCATAAAAGCCACCGGACGACAGAGGCAATTGGATAAAATCGGTGGGTCAAAGTTACTGGCATGGTTACTCACCGCGATAAATGGCCCCTCCCTGGGCACATGCTCAATCCCATACACCCGGCCCCGAAAATACGTCCGAAACACCGGGTTCACAAAGCCCCACTTAAAGGCACGGTAAAGAATCAGGCTACTCAAAGGTTCCCTGGCGCGGGGAGATTCTAACTCAGGCATGGTGAAACAAGCGGCGAAACAACGGATTTGATCAGTCGATATTACCGCGATCGCCGGATCGATACCTAGACTCTCGGGACGAATTCAGAGAATTTTCACCTTCGTGACCTGTGGTGATGGAATTCCTGATGATTTGTCGAGTTTTGCCCATTGGCTTTCGTCGTGGCCCCAAGCGTTATTTTGTAGCTTAAAGAACTTAATTTTTTCTTAAGATTCTTTTGGGGATCCAGAAACACTTTTAAGAATAAGGTTTTATATCAAAAATTGTTACTTAAATTACAAAAGAAAAATTCGGAAAACATCTTGCCAAAATGCGAATAGATAAAGAAATATCAAACTTTCAAGAAGAACTATTTTGCTTAGCTTATGTCTTTGTAGTAGACGTTACAACCATTGGGGATCAATCGGTGTTAGCTTATCATCGAGAGATATAAAAGACTATTTAAATATTTACCCAGGAATCCCATGGCTCAAATTCTTGATCCCATCCCAAATGATGACAACAAAGCTCTACTTTGCTGCTATGTAAATGCAACCAGTCAAATTCAAGTTGCGCGTATTACAAATGTTGAAGATTGGTATTTTGAGCGGGTTGTTTTTCCCGGGCAACGGCTAATGTTTGAAGCCCTCCCCCAGGCGATCTTAGAAATTCATACGGGGATGATGGCGAGTGCTATTTTATCGGACACGATCCCCTGCTATCGTCTGGCAATGCAAGAAACTGGCTCGGAAACAGATGAACCAGAGCCGGCCCCGGTAAATCAAGATATTCCTGCGGCTAGACCGGTGGCGATCGCCCCCTAAGTTTTTCCTTAAATTTTTGCCACGAGCCATCCTCCGGGGTGGTTTTATTTTGTCTTCCCCCATCGTTAAACCCCAAAGCCAAAATGTAAGATAGAATACCGCTCCTAACTCTATTTGACCTTGACCGCCCATGACTAAGACCCTGCCTTCTGTAACTGTAATTGGTGGTGGCCTCGCTGGCACAGAAGCCGCCTGGCAAATTGCCCAAGCCGGGGTTCCGGTCACTCTCTATGAAATGCGCCCCGTCCAAAAAAGTCCAGCCCACCATACCGCCGACCTCGCTGAATTGGTTTGTAGTAATTCTTTTGGGGCGGCCTCCAGCGATCGCGCCGCCGGATTGCTTCACGAGGAACTTCGTCGCCTCCAATCCGTGATCATCAGCACCGCCGACCAACACCGGGTTCCTGCGGGGGGAGCCTTAGCCGTTGACCGGGGCGTTTTTAGTCAAGATCTCACCCAAAAGCTTGCCGAACATCCCCTCGTCACCTTTCGCCGGGAACCCCTAGACCAAATCCCCAGCGAAGGAATTACCGTTTTAGCGACTGGGCCTCTGACCACCGCTGCCCTCGCCACAGAACTGCAACAATTCACGGGCTTGGAATATATGAGCTTCTTTGATGCCGCCAGTCCGATTATTGTTGGTGAAAGCATCAACCAAGACATTGCCTTTCTCGCCTCTCGCTACGACAAGGGAGAAGCTGCCTATCTCAATTGCCCGATGGATCCAGCCCAGTACCAGGCGTTTCGGGCTGCCCTTTGTGAAGCAGAGCAAGCAGAATTGAAAGATTTTGAACTGGAGACCGCGAAATTTTTTGAAGGCTGTCTTCCCATCGAAGAATTAGCTCGCCGTGGTGAAGATACCATGCGTTTTGGCCCCCTAAAACCTGTGGGTCTTTTTGATGCCCGCCTTGGAGATTTTCGCGCCCCCGAAAATAAAGGCAAACGTCCCTATGCAGTGGTGCAATTGCGCCAGGAAGATAAACAAGGTCAACTCTGGAATATGGTGGGTTTCCAAACCAATCTTCGTTGGGGCGAACAAAAGCGGGTGTTCCGGATGATCCCTGGGTTAGAAAATGCTGAATTTGTCCGCATGGGCGTGATGCACCGCAATACGTTTTTAAATTCCCCTGAGTTGCTCGAAGCAACGCTGCAATTTAAAAAACGCCCGACCCTCCTCGCCGCTGGCCAGTTGATTGGCACCGAAGGTTATACAGCAGCCGCAGCAGGGGGATGGCTCGCCGGAACCAATGCCGCGCGGTTAGCCCAAGGATTAACACCTTTGACCTTGCCGGAAACCACCATGATGGGCGCTCTCTTCGAGTTTATCCATAGTGCTTCTCCCAAGCATTTTCAACCGATGCCCCCCAATTTTGGGATTATTCCGCCCCTAGCAGAGCGCGTACGGAGCAAGAAAGAACGGTATGGCGTTTATCGCGATCGCTCCCTCACTGACCTGGAGCAATGGCGGGAAGAATCTTGTCGTCCAGCCGCCTTGGTCTAATAATGTCGTAACGTCCGTCCCCCAGGTTCACCAAGATTTTTGACTCAGCAAGCGTACTTTGATGGTGCGCTTTTTTTGTAGATGGAAGGGTAGGCGATCGCCAAAAAAAATCCCCCGATGATTACCGGGAGATTTACGGGTTAATTAGGCGTAATTCACATAATTCACATTAAACAGAAGTGAGTTGCTTTGCCGCCGCATTAACATTGGCTTCAGGGCTATCAGCCTCAGAAGGAGGAACCACTTGCCAGAACTGGGGTAAATAGCTAGCCCAATTTGCAAGAATTGCCTTGGCTTTCGGGCTACCGGTTTTCTCGGCGTGGGCTGTGATCAGATCCTTCAATTGTTTTTCCCCTGCTGCGGTACCGACCCGTTGAATGTTCACAATCTCTGTATTCATCTTTTCGGGGAGAGTGTTGTGTTCATCGAGAATGTAGGTGAGGCCACCAGTCATCCCTGCGCCCACATTACGACCCACATCACCTAGCACCACAATTACGCCACCGGTCATGTATTCGCAACAGTGGTCGCCAGTACCTTCAACAACGGCTTTACCTTTTGAATTCCGCACCGCAAAACGTTCGCCCGCACGACCATTCGCATAGAGGGTGCCCCCAGTCGCCCCGTAGAGACAGGTATTGCCGATGATTACGTTATCTGCCGCTGCATATTGGGACTGGGTTGGGGGAACGATGATAATTTCACCGCCATTCATCCCTTTACCCACGTAGTCGTTGGCTTCCCCTTCGAGGTGCATGGTCATTCCCAAGAGATTAAAGGCTCCAAAACTTTGACCAGCAGAGCCTTTAAAGTTGAATTTGAGTTCTCCCTCAAAACCTTCATTGCCGTACTGCTTGGCGATAAAACCGGAAACCCGGGCACCGACGGAGCGATCAGTGTTGATGATCTTGAGCTCTTGACTCAGGGAGCCTTGTTCACGGATGGCCTGTTGGACCGCCGCATTTGCCAAAATCTCATCGTCTAGGACAGGGCCATTACTGTGCACATCACCGTGATTCAGCCAATCGCGATTGTCGCGGACATCGGGCAGGTTGGTCAGGCAATCTAGGACGAGACCACTGGTCTTCGTGAGCTTGACGTTTTCACGGGGCTTGAGCAAATCGGCGCGGCCAATAATCTCATTGAGACTCCGGTAGCCGAGTTTGGCCAAGATGGCACGAATTTCTTCGGCGATGAAGTAGAAGAAATTAACCACGTGCTCAGGAATGCCCTTAAAGCGATCGCGGAGGCGTTGTTGTTGGGTTGCGACCCCAACGGGACATTGGTTAGTGTGGCAAACCCGCGCCATGATGCAGCCTTCGGCAATCATCGCAATGGAACCAAAACCGTACTCTTCGGCTCCCATGAGTGCAGCCATGATCACATCCCAGCCGGTTTTTAGACCACCATCGGCCCGGAGGATGACGCGATCGCGCAATTGATTATCCATGAGGGTCTTGTGCACTTCGGTCACACCCAATTCCCAGGGGCAACCTGCGTGCTTAATGGAACTGAGGGGCGAGGCACCAGTACCACCGTCATGGCCAGAAACCATAATGACATCGGCATTAGCCTTCGCAACCCCAGCGGCAATGGTTCCAATGCCAATTTCGGCAACCAGCTTTACGGAAACCTTCGCGGCAGGATTGATCTGGTGGAGATCGTAAATCAGCTGGGCGAGATCCTCGATGGAGTAAATATCGTGGTGGGGGGGCGGGGAAATGAGGGTCACACCGGGCTTAGAATTTCGCAGCATGGCGATGTATTCACTGACTTTTTTGCCGGGTAGTTGTCCCCCTTCGCCAGGTTTCGCCCCTTGGGCCATCTTGATCTCTAGCTGACGACCACTCATCAAATACTCAGGAGTTACCCCAAAGCGGCCGGAGGCAATTTGTTTGATGGCAGAGTTGGCGGTGTCGCCATTGCGCAAGCCGTGGAGGTGGGGCAAGGTCGGGGAATCACCGCTCGCATTCACATCATCAAGGATCTTAAAGCGCACGGGATCTTCGCCCCCTTCGCCGGAGTTGGATTTGGCACCGAGGCGGTTCATGGCGATCGCCAAGGTTTCGTGGGCTTCCCGGGAAAGAGAACCTAAAGACATCCCACCGGTGCAGAAGCGTTTGACGATACTTTCTACGGACTCGACTTCACTAAGGTCAATGGCTTGGCGATCGCTCTTGAAATCAAGTAAATCCCGGAGTGCCGTCGCCGGGCGATTTTCTAGATAATCCTGATAGTTGCCGTAGTGATCAAAGGCTTCTTGCTGATCGTCGTTGTAAGCTGCCACCGCCTTATGGAGGGCCTTGGTCATTTCAGGGGAATTCATGTGATATTCACCCCCCTTGCGGTAATTCACAAAGCCATAATTGGCCAGTTTACTGCCGGAAAGTTCAGGGAAAGCACGACTATGGAACGCAATCCCTTCCTGGGATAGGTCGGCGAGGGTCATGCCACCCACCCGGGACGTGGTGCCCTTGAAGGCGACATTAATCACTTCCATGCCGAGGCCAATCGCTTCAAAGATTTGGGCACCATGGTAGGACTGAAGCAGGGAGATCCCCATCTTGGACAGAATTTTTAGTAGCCCCGCTTCAATGGCATGGCGATAGTTGTCCTGGGCTTTTTCGATGGTCATGGCCGGAATTTGCTCGGCGGCCATTTGCTTCTGGACCCGGGGAATATGCCACCAGTGACGGACGGCTTCTAAGGCGAGGTAAGGACAAACGGCAGAGGCTCCATAACCCACGAGACAGGCAAAGTGATGGGTACTCCAACATTGGGCGGTATCGACCACAATGGAGGCACTCAAGCGGAGGCCAACGCTGATGAGGTGGTGATGCACTGCCCCCACTGCCAAGAGAGGTGGAATAAAACTGTGGTCTTGATCGACGGTGCCGTCGGTGCGATCGCTCAGGATAATAATTTTATTGCCAGCCCGAACGGCAGCTTCCGCCGCTGCACAGAGGCTTGTGAGGGCACCCCGGAGACCATCGGGGCCATTGGCGATCGCATAGGTCGTTGCCAGGGTCGTGGCCCCCAGTTGGCTATCCCGGACCCGTTGCAGTTCTGCTTCGTTGAGGACGGGGCTATTCAGTTTGAGCACCTTGGCATCTTTAGTGCCGCAATCCAAGAGATTACCCCGTTCGCCGAGGTACATATTCAAGGACATGACCAGACTTTCCCGCAGGGGGTCGATGGGAGGGTTGGTGACCTGGGCAAAGCGTTGCTTAAAGTAGTCGTAGAGCAGACGGGGCTTGTCGGACAGTACCGCCAGGGGAATGTCATCGCCCATGCAGAAGGTCGGTTCTTTGCCCATCTCCGCCATGGCATTGATGATCATCTCGACGTCTTCGGCGGTGTAGCCAAAGGCCGTTTGGAGCCGGAGCAGATCGGTTTCGTTTTGCTGGCGATCGCCAACGAAATCTTGGGATTCGAGGACTTGACGATTTTCCTTGAGCCAGGTGCCATAGGGTTGGGATTCAGCAACCCGCTGTTTGATTTCCCAGTTTTTGAGGAGTTCTTGGGTTTGGAAATCAACGGCGACCATCTGGCCAGGGCCGAGGCGACCTTTTTCCACAATATCTTCGTCGAGGACATCCACAACCCCCGCTTCCGAAGACACAAGAATATAGCCGTCCTTGGTGATGCAATAGCGGGCCGGGCGTAAACCATTCCGGTCTAGGGTTGCACCGACAGTTTTACCGTCACTGAATACGAGGAGGGCCGGGCCATCCCAGGGTTCTTGCATACCCGCGTAGTAGTCATAAAAATCGGTGATTTCCGGGTGTTCTTTGAGGCTGGGTTGATTTTGATAGGCTTCTGGCACGAGGATCATCGCCGCTTCCATGGGCGATCGCCCAGCCCGAACCAACAGCTCCATCGCACTGTCTAAATTGAAAGAATCACTATTATCGGTATTGACAATCGGGTGGAGGGCTTCAATATCATCCTTGTCCCAACCGGGAATTTCGAGGATATTTTCCCGGGCCTTCATCCAGTTGATATTCCCGATGAGTGTATTGATTTCCCCGTTGTGACCCAACAAACGCATCGGGTGCGCCAGAGGCCATTTAGGCATGGTATTCGTGCTAAAGCGACGGTGGTAAACCGCAAATTCACTCTTATACAGCGGGTTGGTTAAATCCTTGTAGAACTTACCCAAGACTTCTGACTGTACCATGCCCTTATAAACGATAGTGCGACAGGACAAAGTACACACATAGAAAACATCAGTGAGGTGCTTCCCAATTTCCGAGCGGGCAATATAAAGGGCTTTATCCAGTTCATCGCCAGTTAACCCCTGTTCCGAGACCACAAACACCTGCTTCATCTGGGGTTGGTTTTCCCGCGCCTGAATACCTAGGGTTTCTGGGGCCACAGGTACATCCCGCCACCCTAAAATTTTAAATTGACGACGGGTTAGCACATCTTCAACTAACGCTTTTGCCGCTGCACATTCTGCTTCAGCCTGGGGGAGGAACACCATCCCAACGCCGTAGGTTTCGGGGGCTGGCTGGGTAATCCCTTCCGCTTGGAACCATTCAGCAAATAATTCGTGGGGCAACGCCGTCATCACCCCTGCACCATCACCGGATTCACGGTCGGCGGTACAACCACCCCGGTGCTCCATGCAGCCGAGGGCCGTCAGGGTTTGTTCAATTAATTTATGGGTTTTGCGACCATCTTTATAGGCCAAAAAGCCAACACCACAGGCATCCCGTTCTTCCACAAGCCAACGGGGACCGGTGTAGTAGTTTGTTGTTTCTTGATGATTGTTTTGGGAGAAGGTGCCTTGATGGTTCATTATGTCTCGGTCCATAGGTTAGGAATTTTAGGGTAGAAAAAACCTGGTGTGCTGTGGGGAGGGGACGTATTTTTGGGGACGACTGGCCTCTACACGAACCCACTGGAAATGCTTGACTAGAAATCTCCGTTGGGCTTATTTAGAATAGCGATATTTTGTCGGACGTCAAGTTTTGGGGACGATGATCTCTATCCACTGCTGATCATTCGTGGCTTTGGGCAGGATTTTAGCGACTGCATTTCCCCAGGGGATGACGTTAACGCTCTTTAATTTTTAACTTGACAAAATCTGCGCTAAAGACAGCGTAGCAATATTATAGGAAATAAATTCATTTAACAATAGGGAATACCGTTAAAGGGCAGTCGTTTGGGGGGCGTGAAACATTTCCCCTGGGATAAAGTCAGTGTTTGTTGATGTTGTAAGGAAAGAGTAGGCTTTGATGGGATTACGTCGTTGGCAATGGTTCTTGGGGACAGTGGGTTGTTTTGGGCTGAGTTTTGGGACACCTAATTTGCTGGTGGGAGACTTGGCAAGTCCGCGGGCGAGCGCCAATCCCGTGAGCCTTAATACCCAAATCCAAGCCAAGGGCAGTCAAATTCGCCTCAATGGGCAAACCCTCCGGGGAGCCTGGGCTCAGTGGTCAGAAAATGGCACAGTGCGTCTGGGGATTGAGTCGATGACCTTGGAAAAAACCCTGGGGATGGAATTGGGGAATGGCCTCGATTTGGGACAACAACCAGTCACCTGGTTTGACAATACTCCCTACCAATTGCCGATTCGCTTTGCCGCTCCCTACCGTTACCTCGATGTGACCGCTTTGGCCGCAGCACAACGGTGGCAGGCTCGGCCCAACGGCAATGTCCTTGAGCTGACGACGCCTAAGGGGCAAATTTTGAGTGTCCGCCAGGGGCAACAGACCTGGGGCACGCGCTTGGTCATTGATCTAGACCGGCCTGTACTCTGGCAAAAGGTGAGCCCCACAAAACTGCGGCTCCAGAGTGATTATGGAGTGACGGCCCAACGGCTTAGGGCGCAATTAACGGCGAATGCACTGCCGTTTACCCTCAACGATAGCAACGGTTTAACGGAACTTGTCTTTAAAGCGGGGGCCCCAGAGATCCAGGTCTTTAGTTTGGCGAATCCCCCCCGCCTAGTGGTCGATTTGCGATCGCAACCAGAAAATCAAAATCGGTCTGTGCAATGGCTCCCTGGGGTGCAGTGGCGACAGGAAAATGTTGCGGCCAGTTCTGGGCCTGTGCGGGTGACTTGGCTCGAAATTGACCCGGCCCAACGGCAACTCCAGCTTAAGCCAATCACCCCAGATAACAACACAATCGTAGGGTTAGCGCCCCTGTTGATCCAGGCAGACACCAATCAGGCGATCGCCGCCATTAATGCGGGCTTTTTTAACCGCAATAACCAATATCCCCTGGGAATTGTCCAAGGCAATCGAGCTTTGCGTTCAGGGCCGATTCTCAATCGGGGGGCGGTGGCCTGGGATAATGCGGGCCGCTGGGAATTTGACCGCCTCAAAGTCGAAACCGATATTGTTGCGGGCAATGGCGAACAGGTCGGGGTTGAACTGATCAATAGCGGCTATGTGAAAGCCGGGGCCGCCCTGTATGACCGCGCCTGGGGCAGTCGTTACACCACAGCCGTTGATAATGAAATTGTGCTGACGGTGATGACCTCCGGGGGCCGCGACCAGGTCATTCGCCAGGAAACGGCGGGGAAAGCGGGCCAAAATAGCTATGAAATTCCCCAGGGTGGTTATTTGTTGGTCTTCCGCTCCTTTCGCACCGGGGCGGCCAAATTTCCCGTGGGGGTGACCCTAGAACGGCGACCCAGATTTACCCCCAATAGTTTTGCGACGTTACCGAATATTGTCGGTGGTGGGCCGCTCCTTCTGAAAAATGGTCAGGTTGTTCTCAATGGCCAGGCAGAACAGTTTAGTACGGCCTTCAATATCCAGTCAGCTTCCCGCAGTGCGATCGCCAAAACCCGAGACAACAAAATATTGCTGGTGACCCTCCACGGCGCGGCAGAAGAAACGGCCGGGGCAACCCTCAACGAATGGGCGAATATTCTCCGCCGTCTGGGAGCCACGGATGCCTTGAATTTAGATGGAGGTGGATCTTCGGCCCTCGCCCTTGGTGCTAATTTAAGCGATCGCCACCCCACTACCGCCGGACGGGTTAACAACGGTATCGGCTTGTTTTTAGAATAGAACCGACGCACACTAATCCTCGCCCAAACTACCGATGAATAAACGCCTTGTCCAAGTCATTGTCTTTGTGATGATCGTTCTGTTGCTGGTGCCCCTCCTGGCGACCCCTGCCTTTGGTGCTGATCTCGAGCAGGGCGCCCAGATCTTTGAGGCCCATTGCGCCGGCTGTCATCTCAACGGTGGCAACATTGTCCGGCGCGGCAAAAATCTCAAAAAACGGGCCATGGCGAAAAATGGCTATACCTCTGTAGAGGCGATCGCCAATCTCGTTACCCAGGGGAAAGGCAATATGTCCGCCTACGGTGACAAACTCAGCCCCGAAGAAATCCAGGCTGTTTCCCAATACGTCCTCCAGCAATCCCAAACCGACTGGAAATCTTAAAAATCAAAGTAAATGTAAGGAATATTCCCCTCTGGCCCAAAAATCAAAATACCGTAGAAACAGAGGGGAATCAGCGCCACTTTAAGGCCCCAATTCAGTTGGAGTTGCCACTGGCGTTGCACTAGATATGCTCCTCCCATGCCCAATAGGAGCAAACCCAACAGCACCAAAAAATCAGGTCTTCCTAAACCAAGCCCTTCCAAATAAATTTTTTGGGTAAATTGCAGATCCCCCGGATAATGCCACAGATGTCGCAAAAGCAAGACAGCACGGAGGCCATCTGGTAAACGGAAGGGAATCCAACTCAAAAACACGAACGCCTGGGTCAAGAGCCATGCCCCCAGTATTCCCGGCAGCGACGCCCAGAAATTCTCTAACCACAGCCAACGATTCGCAAACCATTGTCCCAATCGATGAATCCCTAGACCCAAACCGTGGAGACAACCCCAGATAACGTAACCCCAGGCGGCCCCATGCCACAATCCGGCTAAAAACATCACTACAAAAAGATTGGCACAGGTGCGCCCCAACCCGCGTCGGGATCCCCCCAGGGGAAAATACAGATAGTTGCGTAGCCAATCCCCTAAACTGATGTGCCAACGTCGCCAAAATTCTGCCAAACTCGTTGAAAAATAAGGAAAATCAAAATTTGTGGGGAGCTGGAAACCGAGCAACTTAGCACTGCCCAGAGCCAGATCCACATAGCCGCTAAAGTCAAAATAAAGCTGGAGGCCATAGGCCAGAATAAAAAGCCATAGATCACCGCTGCCTGCCCGTTCGAGGTTATTGGCGCAAAGTTCCACAAAAACCCCCAGATTGTCGGCGATGAGGACTTTTTTCACGGCCCCGCTGGCGATGAGCCATAATCCTTCGATCCCTTCGTCGAGTAATAAGCCTGCGGTTCTACGGCTTTGCCCAGAAAAAATATGAAAGCGAGTAATCGGCCCCGACAGGAGTTTAGGGAAAAATAATTTATAGCTGCTAAATGTCAATAGGGATTGGGCCGCGGGAGCACCCCGGTACACATCTACTAAATAGGCGATACATTCGAAGGTGAAGAAGGAAATCCCCAGGGGCGCGATCAGAGTTTCTGGGAAAGCGATCGCCCATTGTTCTAGTCCAGGCCAGGGCCAGAGCCACACTAGATTCTCCAGGGTAAAAGGAATATATTTAAACCCAAAGAGCACCGCTAGATTCAGAAAAATCCCCAGGCCCAGCCAGTACCCCGGCTGCCATTGCCACAATCGAAAAGCTTGCCGCAAAGACTGGGGGCGATCGCCCGATGGGCCTTGGCGCACGAGGAGTTTACCCCAAAAAAAGTTCAAGGCCGTCAGACCCACTAGCAATGGTAAAAACTGTGGTTGTAGCAGGCTATAAAACAAGACACTAGCCAGTAGCAGCAGCCAGCGTTGCAAAGGCGGCCAAAACCGTCCCAAACCCCAATAGCTCACCACCGTTCCCAGGAGGAAACAGCCATAGCCGAAGGATACCAGCCTCATTAGTTCGTTAAAAAAACATCAGGGTCACCATAGCAGCCCTGTCTCAGAATTAATAGCCCTGGCCCGGATCAAAAGGTTCTACAATTTCGACTTCAACGGCCTTTTCAATTTCTGGTTCCGCCTCAATGACCAAAGGAGCCGACACGGGTTCTAGTTCCGGTAAGGCGATGCGCTGGGGCGCTTTTTCCTTCACAAGGTCTGGCATTGGCTCTGCTTTATCTAGCCAGTATTCCGCCACCGGCAGCGTGTGTTCTAGATCCTCTAGCAGTCGCGGAATAATCATCACCGCGTGGAGTTCGCCGATTCGTTCCGCTTCGTGCATCCCCGCATCAATGGCCATCGCCACATTGGAAACAGTACCGCGAATAATCGCCGTACATAGCCCATCACCGATGGTTTCATAGGAGGCCAGTTGTACATCAGCGGACTTTAACATCGCGTCGGCAGCCCCCACCATCGCCGGAAAACCACGGGTTTCTAGGAGACCGATAGAACGATTACTCAGGCGACTATAGCCCCGTTGCTGTTGGGCAATTTCTGCCAAGTGACTGCCAATGGGAAAAATGGCTTCGAGGTTTGGCAACGGTCGGGGAATGACTAATTTAGAAACGTATTGATCAAACTGAGCAGCGGTGCGTGCCCCCTCTTCGACGGCCAGGCGGACATCTGCTGTTTTCCCCCGAACCACGGCTGTACAGTAGCCGCCTCCAGTTTTTTCATAGCCGACAAGGGTAACTGCCGCTGACTTGAGCATCATGTCCGCAGTGCCCACAATTGCCGGAAAGCTCTTAGTGGAAACGAGTCCCAAGGCACAATCTTGAAACGGATGCGCACGGTGGGGTGCTTGGCGGAGGGGTTGCCGACGGGCAGGAAAATTCATAGGAACTGGGGGAAGGATCGGTTTAGAACAGTCTCGCTTTATGATTAAGTTTATCGGGCAAATACTGATTTACCTATCATTTTACGTTATTCCACTTTTGATTCGGCTTTATGATTGGACAACCGCAATCTCCAGAACACAAACTCTCCCCTGAAGAAACGGACGCTTTATTCCGGTCACTACTCCACAAGGAAGGGACTTGGGTGGAGTGGGGCGTTGGTTGCCAACAACTCCAGCAGTCAGGCCATAGCGCCCAGGAAATTTTCGAGCAGACAGGTTTCCAGACGGCCCAGCAAAATATGATCATTGTGGCGGCCCAGGTGTACCAAAGCATCGCAAGTAGTGGTGTGCCCGAAGATCTGCTGGCCTATTGCCGTGGCCCCCGTTCTGATGTGCTGTATGAGCTACGGATCTTGAGTCATAGCCAAAGGGCGATCGCCGCCCAGGTGTGCCAGGCCAAAAGCCTTGAATTTGATGGAGCAAAGGAACTGGCCCGGGCGATGCAAGAGTTTGCCCGCTTACCCCAAATTCCCGATGGTTTCACGGAACACCCTGGGGATGCCGTTGCCTACCAAGCCTGGCGCTCCGCCAAGCAAAAAAAAGATTTACAAGACCGCACCCGCCTCATCGCCAAGGGGTTAAAATTTGCCCATTCTGCCACCGCCCGGCAAAAAATCGAGCAACTCCTCAGTGACCTCACCACCAGCCCCACCAAGGCGGCCCCGCTCCTCCCCCTCTACCGTTACGACGAAGACACCAATGTTCCCCTGCTAATTCCGGTGGCGGGATCTTTACCGTTAGAAAGCGATCGCCTGTTGAGCGTGTCTCCCCTCAAGCAAGCGTCTCCTTTTAATCTCGTGACAGTTGCTGCAGCGACAAGTCTGGTGCCGCTACCCAGTTGGCAAAATGTACTGACGGCGGGGGATCCGGTAGTGATCTTCCACCAAACCGATCAACTGCCTCAGCCCATTCCCGGTAAGCCGGAACCCGTTTTGATTTTGCTCGATCGTCAACAAACTGTTTGGAATGACAACAGCTACTTTGCGGTGGATGCCGACGGCAAAGTGGAATTGGGTTGGTTTGCCGAAGCACCGATCGCCAAAATTTTAGGCCAAGTCCTCTTGGTGATGCGCCCGAAAAAAATTCTCGATGAGAATAACCTCCGGGAACCCTGGCAAATGGACGATTAAGCGCAAAAAATGCTGCTTTTGCCCGAATTCCTCTCTATTTAGCGCCAAAATTTTTATCTAGAAATTTCCCCTAACGGTGTACTAGATAGCATTACTTTTCTGGGCGATTGCGTTACAGTATGAAATACAGAGCGTTATTCCTGAGGTGAAAAATGCCGCACTCGACCACTGCCTACACTGAAGCATCCCCAGATCACGCCATTTGGGACAGCCTGAAGCAGGCGATCGCCCGCAGTTCTGGTTTCAAGCGCTGGTATGCAAACCATTGCGAAATCCTCGCCCTTGAGAACCTCAGCGTCGATCAGCAAGTCACCATTTACCTCAAGGAAACCCTAGAGACCCTCGCTTATTAAGCGCCCCTCTCAATAGGGATCTGGTGGGCAACTACCAGCAAATCTTCGAGTTTCGTTTTCGTTCCAAACATCTTTCAAGATCAAAATAGTCAGCGGCGTTTTCCCTTCGGTTTGCGGCTGGCTGTTTTTTTGTGGGGCGATCGTTGGTTTGGCTTGGCTTTTTTTACCAGGTTTTGTAAGGCTCCAATCTCCGCCGTCGTTAAATGCCGCCATTCCCCCGGCCCTAGACCAGTGAGGGTTAATCTCGCTGGCCCTGCACCCATGGCGACGCGCATAAGGCGTAATGTGGGGTGGCCTACTGCGGCGGTCATGCGGCGCACCTGACGATTTCGCCCTTCCGTTAAGGTCAGTTCTAACCAGGCCGTCGGGACATTTTTCCGGAAGCGGATCGGGGGTTCTCGTGCGGGGACGGTTGGTTCAGGGGTCAAGAGATTGGCGATCGCCGGCCGGGTTTTTTTCCCTTGCACCATTACCCCCTGGCGCAACTGTTCTAATGCCTGCCCGTCTGGAATATTCTCCACCTGTACCCAATAGGTGCGAGGGTGAGCAAATTTCGGTTCGCAAAGATAATGCTTCAAAGGAGCATCATTGGTCAATAATAAAAGCCCTTCGCTATCCAAATCCAAACGACCCACAGAATAAATATCTGGCACAGGCACAAAATCCTTCAACGTTTGCCGCTGTGACCCTTGGGGGCTATTATCAGTAAACTGACAAAGGACATTATAAGGCTTGTGGAGCAAAACGTATGAGTGCTGCATTAGAACAAGAGATGACTACTAACATCATGCCCGAAGTCACCTCCCAGACACCAGAAAAAATCCAACTTCAGGAAACCCAGCCCAGCCCCCTTGCGACTGCCCCGGCGGTGGTTCCTGAAACAAAAGCAGGGGAAAGTCCTCTCCTTGGCTTACTTTTGCTAGTGCCCTTTATTTTTCTGATTTTGATTGCAGCCGTTGTCGTTGAGCGCCTAATTAAATGGGGTTTGCGAAAATTCTTTGCGCCCCAAACCTCTCCAGCAACTTCAATGCCGTCGTCTCCCTTCGCCATCTCCCGTGGCTGACCCCCATTTTTGTTAAAAACGAAAAGTTTTCATGGAGTCACCCTGTCTCTTTTTTAAAGATTAGAAAAAGTTTGTTTATGATGTCACCATAGCAATGCTTAAAATTTAAAGCCAAACTATCGAAAAAGGGAATTTTTTATTGCCTTGTGGCTTGCGCAAACTAAAAAATAGAACAATTGGCCCTTTGTCCTCTGTGACTCCGTGAAAATGCGGAGACTTGCTTTACAAAAAAGATGAAGTAACGGGATCAAGTGGGTCGCTGTCGGCTGAAAGTGTGCCAAGACAAAACTGAAAAATATGACTTTTTTTATATAGAATAGGGTTGATCTCGACCTAAGGTTCTCGCAGTTTTGGTTAAAATCATTCGCCGTAAGTTTATTGGCCATGCGCCGACCTATGATATTGGACTCAGTCAAGACCATAATTTCTTATTGGGTCAGGGTCTTATTGCGGCTAACTGTTTTAATAAATCCCACTCAACGGCCTATGCCTACGTCACCTACCAGACTGCTTACCTGAAGGCAAACTATCCCGTTGAATACATGACGGCACTGCTCAGTGCCAGCAGTGGAAATAAAGATAAAGTCCGCAAGTACCGGGAAAATGCCGAGCGCATGGGTATCCTGGTCTTGCCACCGGATATTAACGAGTCAGACCTGGATTTTAAGCCCGTAGGTCAAGGGATTCGTTTTGGTTTGTCAGCGGTTCAAAACCTTGGTGAAAATGCGATCAATGCCATTTTAGCGGCCCGGAAAGCGGGGCCTTTTTTAAGTTTGTCTGACCTCTGTTCTCAGTTAGATTTGCGTGTTGTGAACCGCCGCGCCCTAGAAACTTTAATTACCTGTGGTGGACTGGATTCACTCCATGATAATCGCCAGGCAATGCTGAAGGGTCTGGATTTAATGATGGATTGGGCACAGTTGAAAGCGAAAGAAAAGGCCAGTGGTCAAACGAATTTATTTGAAAGTCTGGGAGATACGGCAGCGGCATTTGATGAAGCCCCTGTGTTGCCCAAGGTGGCTGATTTAACCTTAGAAGAAAAGCTCCGGCAAGAAAAAGAATTGCTGGGATTTTATGTTTCTGAGCATCCTTTAGAAAAGCTGCGGTCAACGATTTCGCCGATTTTATCACCCATTAGCCTTACGGCGATCGCCAACCACATCAATAAAAAAGTCAGCGCCGTGGCGATTCTCACGGACATGCGCAAGATTTTTACGAAGGCCAACAATGAACCTATGGCCTTTATTCAATTAGAAGATATTTCGGGTCAAGTAGAAGGGATTGTCTTTCCCCGCACTTATCAGAAAGTTGAGCAACTCTTACAGCTTGATAGCCGTGTCATTGTGTGGGGCAAAGTGCAACAGAAAGAGGATCGAACGCAACTGATTGTGGACGATCTCGAACCCATTGAAGAGGTGCGAATGTTGATGATTCGCCTCTCTCCGAGTGAGCTTCATCACACCCAAAGTCAGCAACGACTGAAGCAAATTTTGTCACAGCAGGCTGGGGATAAGAAGAAGCGGGGGCGGATCCCGGTGATCGTGATCGTTGGGAGGGGCGGCGATCGCACCTTTATTCGCCTTGGGCAAGACTATTGGGTCGAGGACGATCACCAGGCCCTCTTGGCACTCCGACAGGGGGGCTTCCATGTCTACCGCGAAAACCTGATTCCCCAGGCCCAAGCGAGCTAACCATTACTTCTACTTTTTAAAAGAAACCCATAAAACCCATAAATCCTATGTCTTACACTTACGAATATCCAAAACCGAGCGTTACCGTTGACTGTGTTGTTTTCGGCCTCGACGCCACCCATACTCTGAAAATGATGCTGATTCAGCGGGGCGTTGAACCCTTTAAAGGGGAATGGGCCTTACCGGGGGGGTTTGTACGCCTTGATGAATCCCTCGAAGAAGCGGCCATGCGCGAACTCCGGGAAGAAACGGGCGTCGAAAAAATATTTCTAGAGCAGCTTTACACCTTTGGGGCTCCGGATCGTGACCCCCGCGATCGGGTGATTACCGTGGCCTACTATGCTTTGATTAACCTAGAGGATCACCCAATTCATGCCCAAACGGATGCCGATGCTGTGGCTTGGTTCTCGCTGGATGAACTGCCCAATGTCGCTTTTGATCACCAGCAAATCATTGATGTGGCGACCCAACGGCTCCAGGGTAAACTCCGCTATGAACCCATTGGCTTTGAGCTGCTGCCCCGCAAATTTACCTTGACCCAACTCCAAAAACTCTACGAGCAGATTTTAGGAACCCAGTTAGATAAACGGAACTTCCGGCGCAAAATCCTTAAAATGGATCTCCTGATTAAATTAGATGAGTTGCAAACTGGGGTCGCCCACCGTGCGGCACGGCTTTACTCCTTTGATGAGGCTAAATATCAACGGCTCAAGGAAGCTGGCTTTAATTTCGAGCTTTAAGGCAGGTTTGGAGATCGTTCAGTTTGTCAGAGTCGCATCATTTTGAAGGCGATCGCCAAAAGTAGATGGAACCCATCGAGGAAAAACGCGATCCGAGTCTCTGGTATCGGCTTTACTGCGCAGGCTTAATGCTGGGCCAGGTGCTATGGCGTCTCCTGCGTGGGAAACTCCGGCGTGACCAGATCACGGAACAAATGCTAACGGCGGGACCGAAGGCGTTGGTGCCAGTGCTGCTGGTCGCTTTTTTTGGGGGCATGATCTTCACGATCCAAACTGCAAGGGAACTCACCACCTTTGGGGCCGAAAGTTTTGTCGGGGGGGCGTTTGCGATCGCCTTTTGTCGAGAACTGGCCCCGATTTTGACCGCGAGCATTATTGCAGGCCAGGTGGGGTCGGCCTTTGCGGCGGAATTAGGCTCGATGAAAATTACCGAACAGATCGATGCTCTGTATATGCTCCGGTCTAATCCCGTTGATTATTTGGTGATGCCCCGGGTGGTGGCCTGCTGTTTGATGTTGCCGATTTTAACGGTCTTTGCCTTGGTGGTGGGGGTGATCGGGGGTACCGGAGCCGCCTATCAGTTCTATGATCTTGCCCCCATTAATTTTTTAACGTCTGTACAAACTTTTCTCCAGCCCCGAGACCTGATTAATGTCGGCGTCAAAGGGATTCTGTTTGGTCTGTTGGTAGGGATTATCGGCTGTAGTTGGGGGCTGACCACCGTCGGCAGTACGCAGCAGGTGGGCCGCTCTGCCACCTCAGCGGTGGTGACGACTTGGATCGGTATTTTTATGTTGGATTTCTTTTTATCGCTCCTGTTGTTTCACCAATCTCCCCTAGGTTAAAGGAGTCCGCAAAGATTTACTCAGCCTGAGGTCAGGGGGATATGTTATTTTCCAAGGAGATTCTTTTATTCCGAGTGCTACATGTTACTGAGCGATGATCTGTTGTTGAATTTTAAGCGGTGTGAACGTCGGGCTTTTTTAGACCTGTATGGCGATCGCACTGAGCAGACATCGGAAAAAGATTTTCTCCAAAAATTACGCAAGGAAAACCAGCGCCAAATTCAGGAATATCTGGGTCAACGCCCCTACCACGAACCCGCCGCCGCCGATTGGGAAACCTGTGCTGCCGAAACAGAAGCACTGATGGCCGCAGGGGTCGAATGCATTTATCGGGGGGTCTTACTGTATCACTTTGACCAATGGCCCGATACACCCATTGAACAGTTAACCCTGGTGGGAAAACCCACGGTTCTCTTGCGACAGCCAGGCCCTTCTCGCTGGGGCAAGTGGCATTATCGACCGATCAGCGTCAAATTAGGCCAAAAACCAAAGCCAGAATACAAGCTGGTGGCGATGTTCCACACTTTTCTATTAGAGGCCATCCAAGGGCGATCGCCCCGCTTAACCCAACTCATTTTGCGGGCTCGCCGTCCCCACCGCGTTGACGTAGACCTCTGGGCCGACAAACTCCAGGAGACGATCACCGACTGCATTAACCTCCTATTACCCGAATTAGAGCCAGAAGTCTTTATTTCCCGGCAACGCTGTCACCTCTGCTCTTGGCACAACCATTGCTATGCGATCGCCCAAGCGGATAACCATTTATCCCTCGTGCCCGGCGTCACCCCCAACCGCTACGAATCCCTCCAGGGCATCGGCGTCAATACCCTCGAATCCCTCGCCCAAACCTCCCCCAAACATCTGGGCCAACACCTAGGCGCCGATATCGCCATGCAACTCCAACAACAGGCGCGGGCGATCGTCCACCAAGAAGTCGTCTGGCGCATCAATCGTCCCAACAAAACCCAGCCCATTCCCCAGGGAAGCGTCGAACTTTTTTTTGATATCGAAGCAGAACCCGACCGCAACGTTGATTATCTCCTGGGGGTGTATCTGGTCGATCACCAAAACCAAAGGGAAAAGTTTTACGGTTTTGTGGCAGAAACTTTAGAGGAAGAAGGCAAAATTTGGCAAGAATTTGTGGAATTTGTCACGCAATTTCCCGAAGCACCGATTTTTCATTTTTCCCCCTATGAACGGGACACCCTCAATCGCCTGGGGAAAAAATACGGCACACCGCCCCAGCAACTCCAAAAAATTGTGGGTCGCCTAATGGATATTCACCAATGGGTGACAAAATATCTCGTGTTTCCCGTAGAAAGTTATTCCCTCAAGGCCCTGGCCAATTGCCTCGGTTACCAATGGCGCGAACAGGGGGTCAGCGGCGATCAAACCGTATGCTGGTATGACCAATGGTTAGAAACGGGCGATCGCCAATTATTAGAGGCCATTGTCCGCTACAACGAAGATGATTGTCGGGCAACCCATCACCTCAAACAATGGATCACCAGCTTCCTAGAATCCCAGCAAAAAACCATGGTTTTACGTTGATCCCGTGGGCTACAGTAAACCGCGATAGCGAATAAACATTAAAATCGCCGCCCAGGAACCCAGGGCAACCTTGACCGCCACGATGATATTGAGGATCGTGATCCAACCACCACTAAATAACGTGCCAAATTCACCGTGGGGGAGCTGGAAGCCCATCAGAGACAATGCTGCTAAGAGAAAAAAGACCAGTACCGAAATTTTTTCGAGAATCGCCGCATTCCACTTTTTATAAATGGCATCCATCCATTGAGGCGAAGAGACGATCGCCACCAAACCAATGGCCGTCCCCCCCGCAACACCAGCGGCAAAACCACCCCCAGGGCTGAGGTGTCCCCGAATGGCCAGTTCAATCCCAATCAGGGCCGCAATGGTCGCCCCCAACCGCGCCAGGACAATGGAAGGGGAATCGGTAAATTGCTTAACTTCCTTCGAGGGGTGTTCGTCGGCCAGTAAAAAACGCACGCCCATGATCGCCAGGGTGAAAACCATCACTTCAAAGCCGGTGTCGTAGAGGCGATTGCGCAAAATAATCCCCGATACGGCATTGGGTACCCCCGCTTCGGCGGCCACCACTTCGGCGATCGCCCCAATCTCCCCTTCCATCGCAAAATTCGGGAAGACGAGCATTTTCACAAATAAAGAAATACCAAAGGCAAGGTAAACCCACTTCATGATTGATGATTCTCCATAAGGGATTGCGGCGACGACGGCCCAACGACTTCAGGGGTAGGCTGTGGCTCTAGCAGTTGCAGTTCGATCACATCCGTCAGGGCTGAGGTTTTAAAGATTTCATAGAGCCGTGGTACACGGGTTTTCAGGACATGAAGGTGCCCATCGCCATCCACCTGCAAAATACAGTGCACATTTTTCTGCGCCAGGGCTTGACCCAGGGCTTGGGTATCTTCAAATACCACGGGTTCCAGGCGTAAATGATATTTGCCCAGTACCTGCTTGAGCAGAGGATTAATTTTTTGGATGAGATTAACGGTATCTGTGCCAGTGGCCAAAACCCCTAAACGCATACTCATCGAAGAACGCACGGCCACCGCATAGAGGGTAATGGACAGCATCGTCCCCACCAAGGCTTCGGTTAAAGCCACATCCGCCGCCCCGAACATTGCATAAAGGAGCGCGGCGATCGCCCCCAGGATTCCCCGAATCACCAACGCATAGTAAGGATTTTTTTGGGCGACTAATAATCCCCCCGTCACGGGCAATAACAAGGCGATCGCCCCCACAAACCAGTCAAAATTAGATCCGTTCATCACCGCCTCCACGACTCGAACAATAGGCCAGCACATACCCCAGTACCGTGTTCCAAATAGCGAGGGCAATAATTGCCAAAATCAGCAGGGGCCATTCCCTAGGAATTTTTAGCAGTAGCCCCGCCATAATCGCCATCGAACCCAAGGTGTCAGAGACCGACAGAGTATGCAATTTAAACAACACAGAACGATTACCCAGCAGGGGAGCCGTGCCCCAAAACCAAAAGATCACCCCCACAATGATGCAGCCGTAGCTGAGGATATTGATCAAAGTGCTCATGGTAAATTCACCCGCCTCAAAATGTGAGCTAGTAGCATTAACGCCGCATTGCCGACGCACAAAATTAGGACACCGACAACCCCGACCGTCCAGTCATCCCGCAGCACCGAAATCACCAAAATCATCACCGAGGTCTTACTGGCAATGCTGGCGAAGGCCAGGAGCTTTTGCCAAATATCTTGATCCTGTATTGCTTCATAAATTGGCAGCAGTAACGCGCCGATCATCGCCCCAAAAATCCAGGTCATTTGAGTTTCCTCCTTTGCACACGGTGAACTTCGTACCAACCGTCTTTGTGATAATGCAGCACAATTGTTTTCGGGGTAAAGGTAATCAGAAAAATATCGAGAAAAATTAAGCCTGGAGTCCGATTTGGCTTCACCCGCTCCATGGTGACGGTTTCATAGAGATGGGGGCGAAAAATCATTTCAAAGGCTTCAAAATAGGCCTGGGGAATCGCAATGATAATTTCCCAAAACACATGGAGCCAATCTTTGATCTGAGCCGCATCAAAGCGTTTACCGGGCATCAAGATCGCAATAATCACGCCGATGAGAATATTGGCGGCACTCAGGTCTGCCGTGAGCAGAAACCAGATCATTAAAATCAGAAAAATATCGAGAATGCCGATCATAGGGTCACCATCCAAAATAATCCAGTTAAGACAACGCTCATGCCGCCGATCAGCTGCTCAAATTCTTCAAAGATCCGGGGCAGCTTGAATTCGAGACGTTTCATAATCAGCCAGTACAACACCCAGCCAAGGGCAATTTTGATCAAGGCCTTGGGGATATTAGAAAATTCATAGGCTTCGAGATAAAAACCATTGCCGAGGATGACACCGCTTAATAAAAAGGCGATCGCCCCCCAAAAGGTCACACTTTTTGCAGTAAATTTCGTCGCGGCATCATGGGGAATAAACAAGAATTTGGCGAAGGCCAGGGCTGTCCCCACGGCGGCAATATTCAGACCCATTTCCTGCCAGGGCGCAATATTTTTAAGCAGTAGGGCCTTTGAGCTGAAGCCAACCAGTAACGGCATCCCGACCATCGACAGGCAGGCGATCGCCAAGGGCAGCCACAGACTGCTCGCGATTTTAGTTTGGCGCAGTTCCTGAAAATTGCGGGTGGGCAATTGCCCCGCCATCAAAAATAAAGAAGATTTCACTAAACCATGGGAGAGGGCCGCCAAACCCGCCACCGCCGGTGCTGAGAGCAACAACCCTAATTTTGAGATGGTGCTAAAGGCCAGTAAACGTTTGGCATCGGTTTCGAGAATGGCAAAGGTAATTCCCAACAGAGCAGTGGCCAGCCCGAATAGTCTCAGCCACAGATCCAGGTCTGGCACCAAAATGCCGCAGCGCAGGAGAGGGAAAATACCCGCTTTAACCACGACACCGGACAACATCGCCGATACGGGGGTTTCTGCTTCGGAGTGGGTTAAGGGCAACCAGAGTCCCGAAATAAAGACGCCTCCCTTGGTGAGTAGGCCTAGGAAAATTAGGGCGATCGCCTCGCTGGGGGCTTCGGCCAGACCCGCAAAAGCGAAGGATTTTGTTGCTTGGTAAACTAGCACCGCCCCAATGAGATAGAACAGCATCGCCGTATTGCTGAGGAATAAATACCTGAGACCAATCCAAATGGAACGATCGGTGCGCTGGTAGGTCATCAACAAAAAAGCCACAATGCTAATGGCCTCCAGGGCAACATAGAGGCTAATCAGATCGGCGCAGACAAAAACAGCATTGAGGGCCCCGTGCAAAACCACCAACTGGGTAAAGAAAAAAGCACTTTTGTTACTTTTCCAGCAGTACACCGTCACGGCGATCGCCACCGCCGCATTGGTCAAAATAAAATAGCCGCTCTGGTCATCCACCAGCAGATCTACCCCATACATTCCCAGGAGCTTGAGGCTGTAGGGTTCCGGCTGAAAAATTTGGACAAAACCAAAGATTAACGAACAAACAGAAACGAAAATCGCCAGATAACGATCAATTTTGGGCAGTAAATAAATACTAAAGCCCACCACAAAGGGAAAAATTACCCAGCCAATGGTCAATTCATTCATGGTTATCTCCTCCCTAAACTAACGACCACTGAGAGTTGTCCTAAGCTAACACCAGCCAAAACAAACCCGTCAACACAAGACTCATCACCCCCACCAGATGTTCAAATTGCTCCACGACCCGGGGCAGCTTGACCGTAATCCGCTGGAAAATTAGCCCATAGGCCAGCCAACCGATGCCGATGGTGACTAACGCCTTGAGGATATTACTGGGTTGATAAGCTTCCAGGTAAAAACTATTGGTCACAAACAACCCCCCCAGGAGCAGCACAATCGCGCCATAAAAATTCGGCAAAATTTTGAGGCTGGGGTCTGTTTTTTTCGGGAGAAAAATGAATTTCGCAAAGGAAATCGCTGTCCCCACCGCCGCCACATTGAGGGCAAGGCTTTGCCAAGGCAGGATATTTTTCATCGTCAGAATTTTAGAACTGTAGCCCGCCAAAAAGGGCAAGCCAGAGATCGAAGCACAGGCTAACACCAAGACCCACCAGTAGGCCCGGGGAATCGACTGTTCGCGCAAAACCTTAAAATTGCGACTGGATAACTGTCCCGCCGTGAGAAAGAGAGCACCTTTAACGAGGCCATGGGTGAGGGCATAAAACCCCCCCACCGCTGGCGCAGCCAACACAAAACCCAATTGGGAAACGGTGTGAAAAGCCAACATTCGTTTTGTATCTTTCTCAAAAACCGCATAGCCAACCCCCAACAGAGCCGTACCCACACCGAATAATCGCACCACAGGATCAAGCTCTGGCACTAATAGGGCGCAGCGGGCCAGGGGAAAAACGCCAGCTTTAACCACAACCCCTGATAAAAGGGCAGATACGGGGGTTTCTGATTCTCCATGGGTGAGGGGGAGCCACAGACCAGAGACAAAAATGCCCCCCTTGGTCAGTAAGCCTAAAAAGATTAAGGCGATCGCCTCCTTGGGGGCCACCGCCAAACCCGAAAAAGCAAAGGAATTACTCGCTTGGTAGACCAATACCGCACCAATGAGATAAAACAACATCGCGGTATTGCTAATGAAGAGATAGCGCAGGCCGACCCAAAGGGAGCGATCGCTCCGGGAATAGGTGATTAATAAAAATGCAGCAATCCCAATGCACTCTAGGGCGACATACAGACTGATCAGATCGGCACAGCAAAATGTTGCATTCACGGCCCCATGGAGGATCACCAGTTGGGTGTAGAAAAACGGTGATTTCTGTTTGTCAAAACAATAAAGAAGTACAGCCCCCGTCACCAGCCCATTCATCAAAATGAAATAGCCGCTCAGTTCATCGAACATCAGGGTGACGCCGAAGCTATCCAAGAGTTCTAGGGTAAAAGGCTCTAGACTCCAAAGCAGACCGATACTATAGACCACCGATAGAGCGGCGATCGCCAAAGCAAAGTAACGGTTCCAGCGGGGCAAGAGATAAATACTGAACCCCACAACAAACGGCAACAAAATCCAAATAATTGTGATGTCGTCGATCATGGCGTGTGGCTTTTCTCGATTTCGCTGGTTTCTAAGGTCGGATTATCCCGTGACAACTTCATCACGCCCACGAGCATCAAGGCCTGAATCGAAAAGCCAATCACAATTGCCGTCAAAATAACCGCTTGGGGCACCGGATCGGCATAGGTGATCGCCCCCTGGTCAGCATCCACAATGGGGGCAAAAATTCCCCCCCGGGCTGCCACGAGAATGTAATACGCGATCACCCCCGTACTCATCACATCCATCGCCAGGATTTTCATAATCAGATTTTTTTTGAAAATGATGCCGAAAAACCCAATGAAGATTACTGCAAACACACAGGCTTCGAGCATAGACATCGACATGGCTGAATTCCCTCCGTCCGAGTGGGGGATGTCCCTGACGACAATCCCCCATTAATGATTTCCTACACCGACAAACTTTTCTCAAGGGCTTCCCGGTCGGCAGGCACATCCGGATCCTGGGGCTTATTTAAAACAGCCTGGAGGAGCGGCGGTGCCAAGAAAGTGGTCAAGATCACCATCACAATGATCGCTGCTTCTAGGGGCTTATCTAACACACCACTGGCAGAACCAATGCCCGCAAAAACGAGGCCCACTTCTCCCCGGGGAATCATCCCAAAACCAATGGCCAAGCGATTCACCCCCGGTTGACCAAAGACGGCCCAGCCCGTGATTACCTTCCCGACAATCGCCACAACGATGAGGAACGCAGCAATCACTAATCCGGCGCGGTTGGCAGACTCAAAGGGGTTCAGAACACCAAGGTCTGCTTTTGCTCCCACGGTTACAAAAAAGATCGGCACTAAAAAGTCGGCAATGGGCATCACCTGACGGTCTAACTCTTTACGGAGATCCGTTTCATCCAACACGAGACCCGCCGCGAAGGCCCCTAAAATGGCTTCTAAATGGATGAGGTTCGCAATAATCGCCATCACCAACGCAAAGGCAAAGGCCGGAATCAACAGCGCGCCCCGGGTTTTTAGTTTGGCGGCGATCGCCTCAAAACCTTGGTTAAAGAATTTACCGAGCAGAATCGAACCCAACAGAAAAGCACTGGCCCCAATAATCAGATAGACCACATTCAGGAGATCCACTTCCCCGGTCTTGGCCAAACTCGCGACGACCGCTAGAACAATAATCCCCAGCACATCGTCAATCACCGCCGCACCAACGATAATTTTGCCTTCGGTGGACTTTAGCTGACCCAAGTCCGACAGCACCTTAGAGGTAATGCCAATACTCGTGGCCGTGAGGGCGGCCCCCGCAAAAATAGCAGGGATAATCGGCGTATGGAACAACGTCACTAGGCCTACCGTCCCCAAGAGGAAAGGTGCCACCACCCCGACAATCGCGACCACCGCAGCCTGGGAACCCACTTTACTCAGCTCCCGGAGATCTGACTCCAGGCCAATCTCAAATAACAGCACAATGACCCCAAGCTCTGCCAATACCGAGATCACTTCGCTTTGGCTGGCAAAAATATGCTCAAGGGCAGTGCCATCTAAACCACCAAGCTGCTGCAAAAACAGCATTAAACTTGAGTCGGCCGCCGTGGCCCCTGTTTCCGGAAAGACAATGAGGTGGAGCGCCGAGACCCCAACTAGAACACCTCCGACCAGTTCCCCTAATACAGGGGGTAAGCCGACCCGTTTGGAGAGTTCTCCCCCCAACTTACTCATGGCATAGATCACGACCAGGGTCATTAAAACGCCGGTTAAAACAAATGAACCATAGTCAGCTTCCGGGGTTGTCGCCAGGGACAGGGAAGGAACGAAATCCGTCAATCCTGGCAGACTACCAGAAAAGATTGTGGGACTTAGCATAGAATTTTTGCCTCAAACGTTGTGGTAAAAAGCGATCGCAAATATTGCAGGGATGGGACAAAAGTGAAAAGGGATAGGTTGCATCGAACCCGGAGAGGGCTATCTGCCGACCATACCGCACTAAGATAAGCCGGAAGGTTAGACCAAGATAGCCAGGAACCCACCGCAGATCAGGGCCTTAACCCATCTCTGAACTAGGAGCCGTCACACCATCCGCCAAATGGGGATAGATTCCGAGCACGGCATTCTTGAGGGCTTCTTCCCGCGACATTAAACATTTATCGGGGGGAACCCGCTTAAAGAGCTTGAGTTTTTCCAGACGGCGACGGGTTTGGCCCGCAGCACCGACGATATAAACCTGGCGTTCTTTGTCGAGGGCCTCTTCAATGGCATTTTCTAAGGCTAGGGAAGCGGTCACTCCCATGTGGGGTACTTCACCGATATCAAAGACGAGAGCGTCACAGTCACCCATCGCATTGTGTTCCCTGGCGATCGCCTTTGCGACCCCAAAGATCATCGGCCCACTGAGTTGGAACAAAAGAACGCGGCCTTGACCTTCATCCAACCAGCGTTTTTCGGTGGTAGTCAGGCGGATATTATCGTCAGCATCACTGACCGTTTGGACTTTTTCGGACTGGAGATTACTCATCCGTTCGATGGTGAGCACATTAGCCACAAAGACACCCACACCCACGGCAACAATCAAGTCAACTAAGACCGTCAACAAAATGACGCCGTACATAATAAAGGCACCTTTGGGGGAGATTTCGTGGGCCCGTTTCAGGAAACTCCAGTCAATAATGTCAACCCCGACCTTGAAGGCAATCCCCGCTAACACAGCCAGGGGAATGGTTGCCGTCAAACTCGCAGCCCCCAGGATCACAACCAACAGGACAAAGGCCCGCACCAATCCAGACAGTGCAGATCGACCACCGGACTGGATATTCACCACAGTCCCCATGGTGGCCCCAGCCCCGGCAATCCCGCCAAACAAGCCGGAAAAGAGGTTCCCTAGACCCTGACCAATTAATTCTTTGTTGGAATTATGTTCTGTCCGGGTCAAGCTATCGGCAACGACCGAAGTCAAGAGGGCATCGATACAACCGAGCATCCCTAGCACTGCCGCATCGAGAATCATCCTCTGGAATTCCCCTGCACTGAAGCTCGGTCTTACCAGCTCTGGGAACCCGGCTCGAATTTCACCGATGCGACGGAGATCGCTTACTTCTGGCGGGAAAACAAAAAAGGCGATTACCGTTCCCAAGACAAGGGCGACCAATTGGGGCGGGATTACCTTTTTAAACTTCTCTGGCATAAACCAGATGATCGCCACGGTGCCTAAAGCTAAGGCTGTTTCGCCCGGTTGAATATTACTCAGCAGTGTGGGTAAATTTTGGAGCGTGCCGATGACGCCGCCCCCCGGACTCGCCTGTCCCAGGAAGGGCGCTAACTGCAAAATGACCAGGATAATCCCGATCCCTGACATGAAGCCAGAAATCACGGTGTAGGGCATCATGGTGACGTATTTGCCGAGTTTGAGGGAGCCAAAAATAATTTGGAAAATCCCCGCCATCATCACGACGGTAAAGGCGATCGCCAAACCTTCTTCTGGAGTAGCGGCGCTGGCTGTGAAATGGGCAATCACAGCGGTCATAACCACCGTCATCGGCCCTGTGGGTTCAGAAATGAGGGTGGGGGTTCCCCCAAAGAGGGCGGCAAAGAAGCCCACAAGCACAGCACCCCAGAGACCGGCCTCGGCCCCGGCACCGGATGCCACCCCGAAGGCGAGGGCCATGGGCAACGCAATGACCGCCGCCGTTAGCCCGCCAAAAATATCGCCGCGGATATTCCTAAAGTGAATTTTGTTGGTTATCTGCATGGTTACGCATTTTTCAGATCAGTGATGAGCAAAGCACTTAAACAAACCATAAAGGATTCGTTGCTTAGCCTGTTGGGTGTGAGTTAAGTTGTCAGTGCAACAGGAGCATAGTTTAATATCTATGAAAATTTTATTTTGTATTGATTAACATCTAACCATAGCCCCCTACCAATTGTCTCCATTGGGAAAACTATCTTTTTGATGAATTGAATAAGTTTTTTTTATCTAAAACATAGGTGGCGATCGCCTATGGCCGGACGCAATCGGGAGATTTCTAGGCTTCAAGTTACAATGGCAAGATTCTGTGGGGCGTCTAAGGAAAGAAGATGTTATGAAAATTTTTTGGTCAAGTCTAACCATTGCCACCCTGGGAGCCAGCGCAAGTTTGGTCAGTCAACCGGGCCTCGCCCAGGTACTCCAACCGACCACAAATCCAGGGGCGATCACCTTACCGGATTACGGTCTGTGGCAAAACCAAGAACGCCAAAAGTTACTTAACGCCATTGACCATAGCCTGCGCTACATCGATACCAATACTGCCCAAGCGGATTATGCAGCGGTACAAGTCCCCGGCTTCAGTCGGGAAAAGGTGCGGCGATCGCTAGTGCGCTTTCGGCAGTTGGTGCAACAATATCCCGACCCCCGACAATTACACCAAGCGATCCAGCGGGAATTTGTCTTCTATCGGTCTGTGGGTAAAGATGGCACGGGCCAGGTGGACTTTACCGCTTACTTTGAACCAGCCTACGTTGCCAGCCCCGTTAAAACTAACGAATTTCAATATCCCCTCTATCGTCAGCCCCCCGGTTTTAAAACTTGGTCGCAACCCCACCCCGGTCGTGTAGCCTTAGAAGGCCGTGATGGTATTCCCTCCAGCAATAGTCCTTTGCGGGGACATGAATTGGTTTGGCTAAAAAGTCGCCTCGAAGCCTATCTAATTCAGGTGCAAGGTTCCGCCCGGTTGCAACTGACCGATGGCCGCACCATGACCATTGGTTTTGATGGCAGTACCGATTATGAATATGTCAGCTTGGGCAAGGAGTTGATTAATGAAGGGATTTTTCAGCCAGAAGAATTGAGCCTCCCTAAATTAATTGACTATTTTGAGGCGAATCCCACAGAACTCAGTAATTACATTCCCCGCAATAATCGCTTTATCTTTTTCCGGGAAACCTTCGGGTCGCCGCCCATCGGTAGTATCGGGGTTCCCGTCTTAGCAGAGCGGTCGATCGCCACCGACAAAAGCATTTTTCCCCCAGGGGCGATCGCCTTTATTGCGACCCAACTCCCCTACCAGCGGGCCAATGGAGACTGGTTAAAACTCCCCGTCAGTCGTTATGTCCTCGATCAAGACACAGGCAGCGCGATCAAAGGGGCTGGCCGGGTTGATATTTTCCTCGGTACTGGGCCAAACACCCAAACCCGCGCCGGTCTCGTCAACGATCCGGGTAATCTTTACTATCTCCTCCTCAAGGATTAAGCCTCGCCCAATTTCTCGATCAAAAATCCCCCTAAATTTTTTCATCTAGGGGGACTGAATCTTAAGGTTCAAAAGCGTGTTAAATATCAACAACGGCCTTAGTTGGCGTCTGGAAATCGGCACATTCTTTGAGCAGGGCATAATCTAGCTCACTAGGAACATTGATCGGTTGGAAACCCGCCGGAACCATCTGCAACGTCGGGCGATCGCCACCAGCGGCGACAAACCCCTTAGCCACATAATCCAGTTGGTAATCGTAGGCCACCTGTTCGTAGGGATCGAGGACGGCTAAATCTAACTTACCGTTGTTAATCGCGCCCGAAAAGCAAGCATATTCCGAATTCACTTGGTAAAAGACCCCTTGCACCCGGTTGTTGTCATTCACCTGGAGCACCATGTAGTCCTGGCCTAATTGTTGGGCAACGGGAGAAGTTCCATAAACGAAAACGGCACTTTGCTGCTGGGCAATCAAGCGGGTATTTAGGGATGCAAAAAAGTTTTCACTCCGACTCAGGGCACGGTGTTCGAGGGTTGCTCCCTGGGCTAAATTTGGGGTGATCGCCGTCAGGCCTAAACCCAGCAGCAGCGCCACTGGCCGCGCCACGAAATGCCCTGCGAATTTTCTTAACTTTTGCCACACCATATTGCGCTCCCTAAATCTCTATCAACTGCCAAAAATCTCGATTATGTCCCGAAAAATTCCCCAATTTTTGGATTACTGGCAAAAAATTTTTCTGTGACTTTATTTGATTTCCTTATCTCTGACTGTAACGTAAATCGAAACCCTAATGGAAGGGGAAAAAAGCCTTTCTTCTCATAAGTTTACGATGTGATTTTTTGCTCACAAAAAAAGACCCGGCCGGGTCAAGAAATGTAAATATTCCCTGGGATTTAGATTGAATATTTTGAGCAGTAACCGTTAAGCTCGCCACCAGGAGAGTGATATTGAAGGCTTAATTTTGGAGGGCGCGGCGGATTTGTTGCATCAGTTGTGGCGCGGCAACGGCCCCTTCGATGCGGGAAACTAATTGTCCTTTGTTGTAGAGCACGAGGGTGGGATAGGCATGGACACCGTGGTGGGAGGCAAGGGCCGGATAGCGATCGCCGTCTACTTTGACGATTTGAATTTCATTGGCCATTTGGGGACTGATTTCTTCGAGGGTTTTGCCCATAATTTGGCAGGGGCCACACCAGGTTGCATAAAAATCGACTAAAACAGGCTTTTCAGCGGCCTGTAACATTGCTTCAAAACTGGAAAATTGTTTTTTGACAGCCATGGAAAATAGCTCCGAAACGAGATTGCGAGGGGAATTGTTGCGATCGCACGACCCTAACTCCTATGATAACCCAGTCATCAAAACGCAAAGACTTTTGGAGAGATAGGCAATGGAGCTTTTACCCGCCGCGCAACAACGTCTGAAGGATCAAGTGGCCATCGTCACCGGGGCGTCTCGGGGGATTGGTAAAGCCACGGCGATCGCCCTCGCCACAGAAGGTGCAAAGGTGGTGATCAACTACGCCCGTTCCAGTGCTGCCGCCGAGGCATTGGTCGCGGAAATTCAGGCCGCCGGAGGCGAGGCGATCGCCCTTCAAGCCGATGTGTCCCAGGAAGATCAAGTCAACGATCTCGTCGAAAAAACCCTCGCCCAATGGGGCCAAATTGATATCCTCGTCAACAACGCCGGGATCACAAAAGATACCCTACTGATGCGCATGAAGCTCGATGCCTGGCAAGCTGTCATTGACCTCAACCTCACGGGCGTCTTTCTCTGCACCAAAGCCGTCACTAAACCGATGATGAAAAAACGCCGGGGCCGGATTATTAACATCGCCTCTGTGGCCGGACTAATGGGAAACCCCGGTCAAGCCAACTACAGCGCCGCCAAAGCGGGAGTGATTGGTTTTACGAAGACTGTCGCTAAGGAACTGGCCAGTCGAAATATCGTGGTTAATGCCGTGGCCCCTGGTTTTATTACCACTGACATGACCGAAGGCCTCGAAGCCGATGAAATTCTCAAGTACATTCCCCTGGGCCGCTATGGTCAACCGGAAGAAATTGCCGGAATGATTCGTTTCCTCGCCGCTGATCCAGCCGCTGCTTACATTACAGGTCAAACGTTTAATGTGGATGGTGGGATGGTGATGCACTAAAGCGATCGCCTATTTTTTCTGGAAGATGCCCCAATGTTCGTCTCCCTGCCGACTCGGCACAGAATTTTGAATCGGATCGAGGGCAAGAATCTTAAATTGTGGGGAAAACAACTGAATTACTTCCTGGGGGGGTTGTGCCAAAGGGCGGGCCTCCCGTTTTGTTGTGGGTGTAGAAAATACCGTAGAGTTTGGCCTCTGGTTTAAGAATTGTGGCCGCCAAGCTAACGTAATCGGGACGCTGCTCTGGGGCGATCGCACAGAAACAGGTATGCTCGAACAGATAATCAAAGTGACTTTTATGACTTTTTTTGAGATCAAAAATATTTTCTTCGAGTAAAGTAAGGGTAACACCATGATCTTGACTTAAGGCTTTCGCGGCGGCGATCGCCGCTGGGGCAAAATCAACCCCCGTTACTGAGAACCCCTGTTTTGCTAAAAACACAGCATCATGGCCCTGGCCACAACCCAAAACCCCCCATTCCCCTTGGGGTAATGGCGCTGTCTTTGCGAAAAAATCCTGGAGCGGTGGCGCTGCTTGGCCGAGATCCCAGCGATGTTGAGCCGTTTGATATTTTTCTTCCCAAAAATTTTTTTCCCGAACCATTACCATTGCCCAACCTTAAAGCTTAGTTGCAAAGCATCCATGAGTTTATTTAATCAGTATTACACTAATTTCCAGAGGCTTTCTTATCAAACTTTTCAAATTGATTGCCGTTTAAGGATCAGCAATCCCCCATCATTTCTCGTCTGATTTTTCTTTTTTTTCTGTGCGTCTTATCCCACCCTGCCCATGCAATATAATCCTGCTCTAATTCAAGCCCTTGGCGACATCGTCTATGAACGCTGTTTAACCTCAGGTGCAATGGTTTGGTACGGGGATTTTACGCGGGTTTTGGGGTATTCGGCGGCGGAAATGGGTAATGATTGTCAAACTTGGCTAGAGCGGATCTATCCGGACGATCAAACGAAAGTTTTGGCCACCCTCGAACAAGCCTTCGCCCAACAGCAAGCCTACGAGTTGGACTATCGGTTTCAGCACCATGACGGCTCCTATGTTTGGATCCAAGACCGAGGAGTTCCTAAGGATATTACTGCGCAAGATTCGGATCAGTTTTGGGTGATTGGGGTGATGCGTGACATTAGCGATCGCAAACAGGTAGAGCTAGATATGCACAATGCCCTGATGCGCGAAAAAGAACTCAATCAACTGAAAACCCGCTTCATTGACATTGCCTCCCATGAATTCCGCACCCCTTTGACTTCGATTTTGGGCTTTACTGAACTCCTCGAACAATACGCCCACAAATTCAACCCAGAAGCGCAACGGCGGCATCTACAGCGAATTAAAGGGGCGGCCCAACGGCTCCAAACCCTCGTTGACGATGTCCTTTCGGTCAGTCGCGTCGATGCAGGACAACTCACCCTAGAGCCAGCGTCCGTGCATTTTGAAGGGCTGTGCCAGGACATTATCGAAGAGTTGCAAGTGGTGTTTGGCCATACCCACCCGATCCAGTTTGATTTCGTTCCCCAATACCAAGGCGATCGCCGCCTCTTCCCCGTCCTAGACGCCAAGATTATTCGCCATATTCTGTCTAATTTACTCTCGAATGCCCTCAAATACTCTTTTCCCGGTGAAGCCGTCAGCCTAGTAGTTTGTTGTGGCGATCGCCAAATCAGCATCACCATCACTGATCGGGGAATTGGCATTCCCCAAGCCGATTTACCCCATCTATTTGAACCCTTTCACCGGGCCCAAAATGTTGGCAAAATTCCAGGCACAGGCTTAGGGTTACACATTGTGAAACGTTACGTTGACTTACACAATGGTACGATTATGGTCGCAAGTCTCGTGAATTCTGGCACCACATTCCGCGTTAAAATTCCCTGCTCTTTCGTGAGTAAAGCCTGACTGACGCATCAAGTCCCATGAGAAACATCTACTATGGTTGCCTCCTCACTTTCCCCCACCATTCTCGTTATTGAAGACGAAGATTCGATCCGAGAGCTCATCGTTACCCTGCTCATCGCCGAAGATTATCAGGTACTAGAAGCAGAAAATGGGCAGATTGGCGTCGGCATTGCCATTGAAAATCGTCCAGATCTAATTATTTGCGACATCATGATGCCGGGCATGGACGGTTATGGTGTCTTAGAAGTGCTCCAAGCAGATCCAGAAACCGAAACGATTCCATTCATCTTTTTAACGGCCAAAGGTACGAAAGAAAACATTCGCCAAGGGATGAACTTGGGGGCCGATGATTACCTCACAAAGCCCTTTACCACCTACGAGTTACTTGACGCCATCAAAACACGTTTGCGGAAACATCGCTCCTGGCAGGGGTATTTTCAGCAAAAAAAACAGGCCGGCGATCGCCAACAAATCAACTACGCCGTTACCCACGATCCCATTACCCAGCTTCCCAACCAACTCGCCCTCCGGGATGACCTCAACCGCCTCCTAAAACAGTGGGAACCGTCCGTTCAGCAGCAACTCAAACCCCATGAGTCGTGGCAAATTCCTATTTTCTACTTAAGCATTGATCGCTTTGAAAAAATCAACGAATTATTTGGCTATCAATTTGGTAATGCTGTCCTCAAACATATTGTGCGCCAGTTAGTAACAGTGGTGGCTGAAGATGCTTATTTAGCCTGTTTAAATTACACAGATTTTGTGGTGATTTATCCCCCTAGTTGTGCGGTGGATGAGGCCGAACTCAATCAAATGGCAGAGCAGATCCTAGAAGCCTTTGGCAGCCCCCTGACGGTCAATGGGCAAAAGATCTTGATCAATTGGTACATCGGGATGATTACCATGCCTTACCGGGAATACAACTTTGATAAGTACCTCAACCAAGCAAAAGAGGCGATGGAAACGGCGCGGCAACGGGGCAACACAAACTATTATTTCCATTTCCAAGAAGCGCAAATTAATGCCAATCACCAAAATCTACTGCTTGATGCGGATCTCTACGACGCGATCCAAGACAATCAACTGACCCTGTATTACCAACCTAAAATTAATACAACGACTGGCAAAATTGTTGGTGCAGAAGCGCTCATTCGCTGGTTTCATCCCACCTTAGGTATGGTTTCACCAGCGAAGTTTATTCCCCTCGCTGAAAAAAATGGTTTGATCACCAGCATTGGGGAATGGGTCTTTCGAGCTGCTTGTCACCAGGCTCAACAGTGGATGCAAGGGGGAATAATTACTGATCCTAAAATCGCTGTTAATCTATCAGGACGGCAGTTTTATCAAGCTCAACTGGTCGAAAATCTGGTCGAAATTACCCAGCAGTATGGGATTAATCCGGCCCAAATCGAACTGGAAGTGACCGAAAGTATTTTGATCTCGGATGTGGAGTTGGCGATCGCCCATCTGCAAGCCCTAAAAAACTCCGGTTTTCCCATTGCCATTGATGATTTTGGGACAGGCTACTCCTCCCTGAGTTATCTCCAAAATTTCCCCTTCGATATCCTCAAAATAGACCGCTGCTTTGTCCGCAACGTCGCCCACAACATTACCAACTCCACCATCGTCAAACACATCATCATGATGGCGAAACAACTCGAACTGACCACCGTCGCCGAGGGGGTCGAAACCATGGCCGAATTAGAATTCCTCAAGGCGCAACATTGTGACGAGATCCAGGGGTTTTTGTTTAGTCCGCCGGTGCCCGCCGAAAAATTTACAGCCATGCTCCAGGCCGACCAAAACTTTTACGAGCCATGTCCCATCTCCCCTAATCCCGCCTAGCTTCCGACCCTGACGCTACGAAAGAACCGGAGTACGATAGGATTAAGCCTATTCCAAACTTTTTTCGTATCAGACATTTATTCACAATGACTGCAGAGCCTAATCCCGCGATCGCCTTTTCCATGGACGACTTTGAGCATGCCCTCACCGAACATGACTACCATTTCGAACAGGGACAAGTGGTCACAGGAAAAATTTTTGAACATCTATCCGATGGCGTCCTCGTGGATATTGGTGGAAAATCACCTGGGTTTTCTCCTCTCCGGGACGCACTCCTGGCAGGTGAAACAGATGCCCATACAGCTCTGCCCGTGGGCGAAACCGTTGAATTTTTGATTGTCCGGGGCCAAAATGCCGAGGGCCAAGTCACCCTGTCCCGCCGCAAATTAGCTGAACAGCGGGTATGGGAAGATCTCGCCCAAGCCGCCGAAGCAGGCAACTCCGTCCAAATGCGCGTCACAGGCAGTAACCGGGGCGGCGTCACTGGTGATGTTCAAGGACTGCGGGGCTTTATTCCCAACTCTCACCTAGTCGATAAAAATATCGATGATCTAATGGGGCAACTCCTAACGGTTAATTTCCTGGAGTTTGACCAAGAACGTCGCAAATTGGTTCTGTCCCAGCGCTATGCCGCCCAAGCCGAAGTGATGCGTCGCCTGTCGATTGGGGCTTTAGTCAGTGGCACCGTGGTGAACATTAAACCCTACGGCGTTTTTATTGAACTCGATGGCATGACCGGGCTGCTCCACCGCAGTCAAATTAGCGCCAAGCCCGTTGACCAACTCGAAGCCCTTTTTAGTATCGGCCAGACGGTGCGAGTGCTGATCACGGACATCGAAGAAAATAATAATCGCATTTCCCTTTCCCTCCAGGCCCTCGAAAAATTCCCCGGTGAAGTGATTGAACAGTTCGACACAGTACAAACCAATGCCGAGGAACGGGTAGAGGCAGCCCGCAAAAAACTCAATCTGGTTTAAGGCATAAAAATAAGGGAAAAGTTTCCCTTGTGAACCGGAATCAAACAATTTGATTATTTGAGGTGGTTTTTTTAGACCATCTTTTTTTTGGGCAAATTTTGCCAGCGACTATTCAAAATCTAAGTCCGTATGGAGAGAACCCGATTCCACTAAGCTCGATTCTAGGTTCATGCGTTGTTCCATCTGACCGAGGAAATAGCCCGTCATCATGGCGGACGCCAGGAGATTTGCTAAATTTTCGCGGTCGGTGGTGATGCTCACTTGAAAATCATCTGGGGGTAAGACACCGATTAAGCCTCTGACATTGTGGGCGATGATATCTTTTATCTCCGAGCTAGCGGACTGGGCCACCCGTGCAAGTACGTCCGGATTTTGCTGTTGCAAGTATTCCATTAAATTGTTTGCGGCTTGTTCGTCAACGTCGGCGGAAAAGAAGTCAGAGTTAAAAATCATTCCTTAGTCCGAAAATATTTACTGCTCACCCCCCACTTTAGCTTTTATTTATCGGACTGTACATGGTGGGTAACCGGAGAGCCTAGAGAGAGTGCTAGGGGCCAATGGTGTGAATCACGAAGGCGATCGCCCCCAAAAATTCCCCAGGGAAGATCACCTGTAAAATAGATTACGCCCACAAACCCTGTTGTATTCATTTCGACGATGACCGTAAGACCGCCTCGCCAACCCACTGATTTCCGTGTCAAGCTAGTCAACGGCCTTTTAGCGATCCGACCAATCGCCGCCCTGGCAAAAAACCGTGCTAGGGCAATGATGATTCAACGGGCCGAAAAGTTAGGGGTGCCCTGGCGAGAAACTGTGGCGACCCTACAAAAACGGGATTGGCAAGCAGATCTCGCGGCGGTTGAAAATCCAGATTTAGCTTATCCCGAATACTACCTGCGTTCCTTCCATGCCTATGAAGCCGGAAATTTGGGTTGGGAGTCGGCCCTAGAGGTCGAGTCGGCGGCCTATTCTGTCCATTCAACCTTGTTTGGGGAACCGAACGTCCAAGGGGATGCGTTGTTGCGGGATAGTTATCACCAAATTTTGAAATTCAATATCGATATTACCCCGAAAAAAATTGTTGATATTGGCTGCAGTGTGGGCATGAGCACGGAGGCGCTGCAGCAGGTTTTCCCCAATGCTCAGTTAACAGGGGTGGATTTGTCGCCCTATTTTCTGGCAGTGGCAAAATATCGCACCGCCAATCACGCTGATCAGTTTACTTGGTGCCACGCGCCCGGAGAGGACACCCAACTGCCTGGGCAATCTTTTGATTTGGTGTCTTGTTCTTTGATTTTCCATGAGCTTCCCCAAACAGCGGCGATCGCCATTTTCCGGGAAGCGAAACGACTCCTGAAACCGGGCGGCTATTTTGCAATGATGGACATGAATCCCCAGGCAGAAGTTTATAAAAAAATGCCCCCCTATATTTTGACGTTGCTCAAAAGTACAGAACCCTATTTGGATCAGTATTTCAGCCTTGATGTGGCCGAGGAGTTGCAGCGGGCTGGGTTTGAAGCGCCCTTCATCCAAGAAAATACCGTCCGTCACCGCACGGTTATTGCCAAGGTCAGGGATTAAGTGATGGTAAAACGGGTTGTGATTTTGGGTGCAGGGGTCGTTGGGGCGGCGATCGCCTATGAATTGAGTCAACTGGATCAGTTCGAGATTACGGTTTTGGACACAGCCCAACCCGCCAGGGGCTCGACGGGGGCTGCCTTGGGGGTGCTGATGGGGATCATCAGTCGCAAAACGAAAGGACGTGCCTGGACATTACGCCGCCGCAGTATGGAACGCTTTCCGAGACTTTTAGAGGAACTTGCCGCCGCAGGTCAGCCAGTACCCCACAATCCCCACGGCATTTTGAAATTATTGCGGGAACCAGAGGAACTAGAAAAAGGCGATCGCCTCCGGGAATTGCGCCAAGCATCGGGCTGGCAGTTAGCGATCTGGGATCAAGAAATCATTCAACAACATTGTCCCCACCTCCAAGCCAAGGAAGCCGCTGGCGGCGTTTTTTCGCCCCAGGATTTCCAGGTGCAGCCCGTCCCCTTCACCGAAGCCTTACTAGCCGTCGCCCAACAGAATGGTGCGCACTGCCACTTTGGAATTTCTCAGCCCAGACTGGATATCACGGATCAACATTGTCAAAAAATTAGCACAGATCAAAACAGCTATCCTTGCGATTGGCTCATTGTTTCAGCGGGTCTGGGTTCCCTGGAAATTACGAAACATCTAACCGAAAGCCTGTCCCTGGGGCCAGTGTTGGGGCAAGCTTTTCACCTGCGCGTGCCAAAAAATCTTGAACCGCAAAGCCCTTTTCAACCCGTGGTTAGCTTTGAAGATATCCATGTGGTACCCCTGGGCCAAGGGGAATATTGGGTGGGGGCGACGGTGGAATTTCCCGCTGAAACGGGTGGAATTACTCCAGACACCACCCTCGCTGATCAAGTGCTCCAAAAGGCGATCGCCTTCTATCCGCTTTTAAAAAATGCAGAAATTCTCCGGCATTGGTCAGGGAAACGGCCCCGGCCCAACGGTCAAGGCGCTCCCGTTCTCAAAGGGTTAGCGGATTACGACAATATCCTCCTGGCCACGGGTCACTACCGCAATGGTGTCCTCCTGGCCCCAGCGACGGCCCTAACGATCCGCGATTGGCTCCTGGCCCCAGAAACCATTCCTTTTTAGTTTGTCCCAGTCCCTAATTTTTCTCACGTAAATCATGACGACCTCCGGCACCCTTTATTTGGTGGGCACCCCCATCGGCAATCTCGATGACATGACTTTCCGGGCGATCGCCACCCTCAAAAACGTCGATCTGATCGCCGCCGAAGACACCCGACACACCGGCAAACTTCTCAAGCATTTCCAAATTACCACCCCCCAAATCAGCTACCATGACCACAACCGTCACCAACGGCAGACGCAACTCCTCGAAAAATTACGCAGTGGGCTAAATATTGCCCTCGTGAGTGATGCCGGATTACCGGGGATCAGCGATCCGGGCTTTGAGTTGGTCACCAGTGCGATCGACGCAGAAATTACGGTGGTACCCATTCCTGGGGTTAGTGCCGGACTCACGGGCTTAATTGCCTCTGGATTATCGCCGGAAAAATTTGTCTTTGAAGGTTTTTTACCTCCCAAAAAGAAGGATCGCCACCAGTTACTAACGGAGTTATCCCAAGAACCCCGCACCCTAATTTTCTACGAAGCGCCCCACCGATTGGTAAAAACCTTAACGGATTTGCTGGAACATTTTGAAGGCGATCGCCCCCTTGTCTGCGCGAGAGAACTGACAAAACTCCATGAAGAATTTTGGCGCGGCCCCCTCGAAACAGCCCTCACCCATTACCAGCAGCACAACCCCAAGGGAGAATTTACCCTGATCTTGGCCGGAGCGAGCCCACAAACTGACCACGAGGCACTGACCGATGCTGAAATTTTGGCCCAACTTCAGGCGTTAATGCAACAGGGCATGAGTCGTTCTGGGGCTAGCCGCACCCTCGCCCAACAGCTGAATTTATCCCGCCGCCATATCTACCAACTCAGCACAGAGCTAGAGGGTTAACTCTAGGAAGACGCTTGGGTTTTGGGCTTGTTGTTGTCTGCTTTAGCCTGGTAAGTAAATTCTTCGACGGCACCGGGTTCCCCTAAACGGTGGGGTTGCTGGTTGTTGATGGTGATGTAAACGGCCCCCGCATTGCCGGAACGGACGCGCACACTTTCATCGGCGATCCATTGTTTTTGGGTGCCCTTGGCGAGGGTGCCTTCAAAGGCCGTTTGACCATCGATTTCGACGCGCATCCAGGCCATTTCCTGGGCGCGAATATCCACCACCACGGACTCTGGTACATCTGCCCCATTGTTGTTGGAGTCGATCGGGGCGGTGACTGACGGGGATAGTGCTGTGGTCTGGGCTGTGTTACGTTCCTGGCGGGCTGGGGTTGTGCTCTCCAGGAGGGCTGGATCAAGTTGGGGCGTCAGACTGGGGTTTTGGTTGCGGACGATGTTGCCCAGGGATTGCACCGTGGCAACAATGATCAACAAATAGGCAAGGTACAGATGACTCGGCCGCAACTGGAAATGGTAAATAAATTGGCTCCAACGGGGAATATGCCAACGGTTCTGGGTTTCGGCTTGGGGAAATTCCTGGGCGATCGCCGTGCCATCGAGGCCAAGACATTCCGCATAGCAGCGCAGGAGACCTTGGAGATAAACCGGTTCTGGGAGTTGCTCTAGGCGACCCGCTTCAATATTTTCAAGGAGTGCCCGACGAATGTTCGTTTTACGGGACACAAAGGCGAGGGACCAGTCTTTGGCGAGGCGTTGTTGCTGCAACTGGACACCAATTTGGGCGAGATATTCTTGCTGGGGGATGGGGGAATGGATCGCTGTCTCCTTCATGCTTGGTACTCCCGGACTGGGGCGGATGAATGGAATGGGAAATTAGAATTATATTGGGATCGGAGCTGTTTGATCTCCGCTTTCGTTAGGGGACGGGCTTGGCCCCGTTGCAGATCGCCCAAGTGTAGGTTACCAATGGCGAGACGATGGAGTTTTACCACAGGAAAACCGAGCTGTTCAGCGACCCGACGGATCTGGCGGTTGCGCCCTTCGGTAAGCATGATATCAATACAGGTTTTATCTTGGGTAATGGTTTTGAGGTGAATTTGGGTGGGCAAGGTACGGCGATCGCCCAGCATTACCCCCTGACGCCACTGATCGAGGACATGCTCTGGTACTTTTCCCTTGAGCCAAACGCGATAGGTTTTGGGAATGTGGTAGCGGGGGTGGGTCAAGGCCAGGGTGAAATTACCGTCGTTGGTCAGCAGCAACGCCCCTGTGGATTGGGCATCGAGGCGGCCGATGGGATGGATCCCCTTTCCCTGTCGGAGCGGTGGGGGCAGCAAATCTAAAACCGTCGATCGTCCCTTGGGATCAGCGCAGGTGGAAACGACTCCCTTGGGTTTGTGAATGAGGTAATAGTAATGTCGCGGGCGTTCGGTCGCCTTGAGGGGTTTACCGTCAACACAGAGGCGATCGCCTTCTGGATCGGCTTGATCACCCAATTGAACAGGTTTGCCATTGAGGGTCACCCGTCCAGCGAGAATGAGTTTTTCTGCGCCCCGCCGTGACGCAATGCCCCAACGGGCGAGAATTTTTTGCACCCTTTCAGCCATAGATTATGGAGTGCTGGTTTCTAAAAAGCCAGGAAAATTGCAAGTCATATTTTACAAATCTTAGCAGGTGTTGTTTCCCCGCATAAATACTTAAAATCAAAGGCGGATGTCGAAATTCCTTGACAAAAGTAAGCCAAAGCGTGGGCTGACCTTGATCGTTTACCCACGACGTCCGGCGTAATTTCGTCGGCTTAACGACCAATGGTGATGTTCCCCACCCGGATGGGGACGCAGGCGTGGGTCATTTGGGCAATCTGCATCGGTTCGCCTTTGCCGCACATATCGGTGCCGCGCTGTTCTAATTCCGAGGCCGGGGCGATCGCCTCGACTTTATTCCAAAATTCTGTGGTCATGCTTTGGTAGGTAAGATTTTTGACCATGCCTTGAAGCTGGCCATTTTTAATCCGCCAGACGCCATTGCCGCCGAACTGGAAATTCCGCCGTTGTTGGTCAATGGAAAAAGTATCATCCCCGTCGATGAGATAACCATCTTTGGTATCGGCGATCATTGCCGCGAGGGTTGCTGTGCGATCGCCCCCTGGTTCCCCAGGTTCAAGGCCCAGATTCGGAATCCGCACCATGGGAACACTGGCCCAACTATCGGCAAAGGCACAGCCATTACTTTTCGGGCGACCAAGGCGATGGGCGGTTTCCCGGTCGGTGAGATAATCCGTCAAAATACCATCTTTGACCACGTACCATGCCTGGGCCTTGACTCCTTCGTCATCATAGCCAGCGGTGCTGCGGCCACCGGGTTGGGTGCGGTCGGCCTTGAAATTGACCCAGGGGGCTGCGTATTGCAGTTGATTGAGATGATTTGTTGTGGCGAAGCTCGTCCCGGCAAAATTTGCCTCATAGCCATAGACCCGGTCTAACTCCGTGGGATGGCCGACGGATTCATGGATCGGCAACCAGAGATGACTCGGCTTGAGGATCAAGGTGGTTTCACCGCTGGGGGCTTCGGGGGCGTGGACTTTCTCAATAGCTTCCTGGGCGACGCGCGCGACATTGTTCCGGAGGGTTTCCGGTTCGATGTGTTCGTAGCCGAGGTTCAAAGGCGATCGCTCGTATTTGCGACCCTGGGCATCCCCATTGGCTACTGCCGTACAACCCATCCCGGCGCCACTGCGATAGAGCCGTTGTTCAATTAACGACCCTTCCGTAGACGCAAAAATTTTATCCTCTTGGGTAAAGCTCAAATAGGCATAGGCTTTTTTAATCTGGGGATCATGGCCTAAGAACCGATCCGTTAAATCGAGGAGGAGGTCTGTCTTTTCCGTGAGGGATACCGCGAAGGGATCAATTTGAATCGGCGTTTCGTAGCGATCGCAGTAGGCTGGCACTGGCACCAAGCGAATCGGTTCCCGTTGGCTGAGACGACTGCCTTTAGCAATATCAATGGCCAACTGCACAACGCGCACAATTTCTGCGGTTGTCCGCCGGTGACTCGCGGCAAATCCCCAGGCCCCCTGCCACAGGACCCGCACCCCAAAACCAGCGCTCACATTATCACTGAAGCGTTTGAGGGAACGATCCTGGGCCCAGAGTCGCTGCTTGCGATAGGTACAAAGACGAATTTCGCCGTACTCACAACCCTGGTTTCGGATTAGCTGAATGGCAGCCTGGGCGAGGTCGGTAAAGGTCATGTGCTGGGGGTGAGGCGCGGCTTGGACCATGGTTTAAAAAAGAATGAGGTTGTTGCGATCTTAATGAATATTTTGGGCGATCGCCTGACCCGCGAGCCAACTGGTCGTCCAAGCACTCTGGAAATTGAAGCCCCCCGTAATCCCATCAATGTCGAGCACTTCCCCGGCGAAAAAGAGGCCAGGACAGCGGCGACTTTCGAGGGTTTTGAAGTTCACTTCCTTGAGGGAAACGCCGCCACAGGTCACAAATTCGTCTTTAAAAACGCCTTTCCCCTGGATGTTGTATTGGCCCTGGGTTAATTCTTGGCAGAGAACATTTAATTGTTTCTTTGATAAATCCGCCCAATTTTGATCGGGACTAATCCCCGCAGCTTGGGTCAAACTTTGCCATAGGCGCTTGGGAATATCCACTGGGGCGAGGGTCGTTATTTTCTTTTTGGGATGTTGAGTTTTAAAAGTTTGGATGTCTTGACGGAGGGTTTCCGGATTGATGTCCGGGAGCCAATTCACTGTGAGAAGCATTGTGTAACGATGTTCGGCTAACGTGCGCGCCCCCCAAGCCGAGAGTTTTAAAACCGCTGGCCCACTGAGGCCCCAATGGGTGATCAGGAGTGGCCCCATTTGTTCGAGTTTTTTCTTTTTATCTAACTTGATGCTGACGGTCGCCCCAGGCACACTCACTCCCGCTAAACCTTGGAGACGGGGATCATTAATCTGAAACGTAAATAACGATGGTTGCGGCGGAATAATCTTGTGGCCCAAGGTAGTGGCCAATCGATGCCCGGAAGGATGACTTCCCGTTGCTAACAAAATGAAATCGGCAAAAAGGCGATCGCCTCCCTTGAGATTCACCTGAAATTGTCCTGTTTCATCTTGAATAATGCTTTGCACAACAGCCCCGGTGCGGCATTGAATCTTTGCCCTAGTTGCCGCTGCGAGAAAAGCGCGAATAATCGTTTCGGAATCGTCCGTCACCGGGAACATTCGTCCGTCGGCTTCGGTTTTGAGATTGACCCCTTCGGCCTTGAGCCAAGCAATCATGTCCTGGGGTTGAAACTGACTGAAGGCCCCCCGTAATTCCCGCTGGCCCCTCGGATAGGCCTTGACTAATTCCACGGGATCAAAGCAATGGTGGGTGACATTACAGCGGCCGCCCCCAGAGATTTTTACTTTACTGAGAAATGTTTTACCCGCTTCGAGGATAATCACCTCTAACTTTGGGTTCGTCCGGGCAGCGGCGATCGCCCCAAAAAAACCCGCCGCACCACCCCCAACGACGATTAATCTTGCCATGGTTTGTTAGTAATTCTTTGTCCACTCCAGCCCATAGAGGATCCCAGAAAGGAGCGTCAGGAGCAACATGATATTGATAATGCCCCCCGGCAGTAGCGTAAAGGGCGGCACCCCAAACCCCCGCAAAATCCAGAGCAATAAAAAGCAGACGAGACAAGTAATAAAGAGGTAGAGAACACCGGAAGAATTGGAGCGATTCACAGGGCGACACACCGGGTCAAATAACGTCTCTAGTTTAACATTTGCCCCTTGGGGCCGCCCAAAACCCGCTATCATAAACAGTTGCAAAAATATCTAGATCAACACCCTCCTATGACCCAGCAATACCGGATCACCCTCCTCCCTGGCGATGGCATTGGCCCCGAGATTTTGGCCGTGGCAGTGGACGTTTTAAAAACCATTGGCCAACAATTTGATCTAGAGTTTGTTTTTACCGAAGCTTTGATGGGGGGCGCGGCCATTGATGCCACCGGGGAACCCCTCCCCCAAGCGACCCTAGATGCTTGTAAAGCCAGCGATGCGGTATTGTTTGCGGCCATTGGTGGCTACAAGTGGGATAACCTGCCCCGGACGCAACGGCCAGAAACGGGTCTATTGGGTTTGCGGGCGGGCCTGGGTCTGTTTGCAAATTTGCGTCCGGCCACGATTTTGCCCCAGCTCATTGATGCCTCTACCCTGAAGCGGGACGTGGTTGAAGGGGTCGATATCATGGTGGTGCGGGAACTTACTGGCGGTATTTATTTCGGGAAGCCCAAAGGCAGCGTCACTTTAGAAACGGGCGAGAAACGGGGCTTCAATACCATGGTCTATGACGAATCGGAAGTGGATCGCATTGCGAAAGTCGCCTTTGAAATTGCCCAAAAACGGGGTAAACGTCTCTGTTCTGTGGATAAGGCGAATGTTCTGGATGTGTCGCAACTATGGCGCGATCGCCTGAATCTAATGGCCGAAAATTATCCCGATGTGGAACTGTCCCATCTCTACGTTGATAATGCCGCCATGCAGCTTATCCGCGCCCCCAAGCAGTTTGACACCATTGTTACGGGGAATCTGTTTGGGGATATCCTTTCCGATGCGGCCGCCATGCTTACGGGGAGTATCGGGATGTTGCCCTCGGCTAGTTTGGGGGCGGATGGCCCAGGGGTTTACGAGCCCGTCCATGGGTCTGCGCCAGATATTGCCGGTCAGGATAAGGCGAATCCCTTGGCGATGGTGCTCAGTGCAGCGATGATGTTGCGCTATTCTTTTGACCAACCGGAAGCAGCGGCAAAAATTGAGCAGGCGGTGCAGACGGTGCTTGATCAAGGCTTCCGCACTGGCGATATTATGTCTGAGGGCATGACTCTCCTGGGTTGCAAAGGCATGGGCGAAAAACTCCTGGCAGCCCTTAATGCTTAGGTCTTACCCTGGGCGTTGATGTTGAGAAAAAATCTGGCAGGCCATTTTTTTGAAAACGCTTTTTGGCCATGGGGAATCTGGACTTTTCGAGACGGATTCCCCTACTGTCAAATTCTCCAGACAAAAATACAATAAATGAGTAAGTTCTAGGGTTTCTTTTCGGAGAAGCGATGGGACTTTATCTTAATATTTATTGTTCTGTCCTATGCAACCCACTAACCCGAATCAATTTACCGAAAAAGCCTGGCAGGCGATCGCCCAAACGCCGGATCTTGCCAAACAAAATCAGCAGCAGCAGATCGAATCTGAACATCTGCTACAGGCACTGCTAGAGCAAGACGGCCTCGCGAAAAGTATTTTTACCAAAGCAGAGATTCCCCTCGCCAAATTGCGAGACCGCACCGCAACCTTTATTGCCCAGCAACCGAAAATATCCCAACCGAGCGAATCGGTTTATTTAGGGCGGAGTTTAGACCTCCTTTTAGACCGCGCCGATCAACACCGAAAATCTTTTGGGGATGACTTTATTTCCGTTGAACATTTAATCTTGAGCTATGCCAAAGATGACCGTTTTGGCAAAAATCTCTACAAAGAATTTGACCTCACAGAAAATAAATTAAAGACGATCATTACGCAAATTCGAGGTAATCAAAAGGTGACCGACCAAAACCCGGAAGGGAAATACGAATCCTTAGACAAATATGGCCGTGATTTAACGAGTCTCGCCCGCAACGGCAAACTAGACCCGGTCATTGGTCGCGATGATGAAATTCGCCGCACGATTCAAATTCTCTCCCGCCGCACGAAAAATAATCCGGTTTTAATCGGGGAACCAGGGGTCGGGAAAACGGCGATCGCCGAAGGATTAGCCCAGCGGATCGTTAACCGTGATGTCCCCGAATCCCTAAAAGATCGCACCCTGATCGCCTTGGATATGGGGTCGCTGATTGCCGGGGCAAAATATCGCGGCGAATTTGAGGAACGTCTCAAAGCTGTTTTAAAGGAAGTCACCGATTCCGAAGGGCAAATTATTCTCTTTATTGACGAAATCCACACCGTTGTCGGCGCTGGCGCAACCCAGGGGGCAATGGATGCCGGGAACCTGCTCAAACCCATGCTCGCCCGGGGTGAACTGCGCTGTATTGGCGCGACGACCCTCGATGAATACCGCAAATACATCGAAAAAGATGCGGCCTTGGAACGGCGCTTCCAGTCGGTGATGGTCAACGAACCGAATGTGGTCGATACCATCTCGATTCTGCGGGGTCTGAAGGAACGCTACGAAGTGCACCACGGGGTCAAAATTGCCGATACAGCCCTCGTTGCTGCCGCGATGCTCTCCAACCGTTACATTAGCGATCGCTTTTTACCGGACAAAGCCATTGATCTAGTGGACGAAGCCGCCGCCAAACTGAAGATGGAGATCACCTCCAAGCCAGAAGAATTGGATGAAATTGACCGGAAAATTCTCCAGTTGGAAATGGAAAAACTCTCCATCCAAAAGGAAAAAGATGAAGTTTCCCTTGAGCGACTCGCCAAGCTGGAAAAAGAACTGGCTAATTTCAAGGAAGAGCAGTCCCAACTCAACGCCCAGTGGCAATCGGAAAAAGAATTTATCGACAAAATTCGCTTTCTCAAGGAGGAAATCGATAAAACCAACCTAGAAATTCAACAGGCCGAACGCAATTATGACCTCAATAAGGCGGCAGAGTTGCGCTACGGGAAGTTGACGGAACTGCAACAGAAAATCAAAGATATCGAGAGCAATCTTGCGGCCCAACAGGTAACTGGAGAATCTCTGTTGCGCGAAGAAGTGATCGAGTCGGATATCGCTGAAATCATTTCAAAATGGACAGGTATCCCGATTAGTAAATTAATCGAATCGGAAAAAGAAAAGCTGCTCCACCTCGAAGCAGAACTCCACCGTCGGGTTGTCGGCCAAGAAGAAGCCGTTACCGCCGTTGCCGAAGCGATCCAGCGATCGCGCGCCGGACTTGCTGATCCGAACCGTCCTACGGCTAGCTTTATTTTCCTGGGGCCGACGGGGGTGGGGAAAACGGAACTCGCCAAAGCCCTCGCCCAATTCCTCTTTGATACCGAAGAAGCCCTCGTGCGGATCGATATGTCCGAATACATGGAGAAACACGCCGTTTCCCGTTTAATGGGAGCGCCTCCAGGCTATGTGGGCTATGAAGAAGGGGGCCAGTTAACGGAAGCAATTCGCCGCCGTCCCTACTCGGTGATTCTCTTTGATGAAATTGAAAAGGCCCACGCCGATGTGTTTAATGTGATGCTGCAAATCCTAGATGATGGCCGTTTGACCGATTCCCAGGGGCGGACAGTGGACTTTAAAAACACGGTGATCATCATGACCAGTAATATCGGTTCCCAATTTATCCTCGATATTGCCGGGGATGATGCCCGTTACGAGGAAATGCGCAATCGGGTAATGGACGCGATGAATGCAAACTTCCGGCCGGAATTTCTCAACCGCATCGATGAACTGATTATTTTCCATGGTCTACAAAAGGATCAACTGCGTTCCATTGTTCAACTTCAGGTGAATCGCCTCGCCGAACGCCTTGCCGAACAAAAGATCAGCATTCAACTCACCCCAGAAGCCTATGATTTCATTGCCGAGGTGGGCTATAACCCGGTCTATGGTGCGAGACCCCTCAAGCGGGCCGTCCAGAAATATGTCGAAACGGCGATCGCCAAAGGGATTCTCAAGGGTGAATTTAAAGCAGGCAGTGCCATTACAGTCGATGTGAAAGATGAACGTTTGACTTTTAGTGTTTAAACGCCTTTAAAATTCATCTTCATCAACAAACCCTGTGTTAGCTTCTAAGCCTCTCACACAGGGTTTTGAGTTTCTAATTCTAAATATTTATTTGTTTAAACTCAACGCAAGAAAAAGCCTAGCGTGGCATCACATTGATGTTTACCAAGCTCATGGCGTTGCCTTCTGGGTTGGAGACGATCACTTGATTCGTTGCAGGAATAAATTCAATCCCTTCTGGCTCAAACCCAGCCTCTTGATCGGCCCGAACAACATCAGGGTTGAGAACGACTGTATCGAGCAGCTGAACATTTCTAGGGTTGGAAATGTCATGGATTGTGATCGCATCTGAACGCTCGATCGCCACGAATGCCAGGGTACGACCATTTACAACACCAACAGAAACAACCTCAGGTTCCGGGCCTTTGCTGTTACAGCGCTGGGGCAAGCCGAGGGCAATGATGCTTTCTTCGATGGAATTGCCGCTATCTCCCAAAAGTTCACCCGTGGTTGCGTCAAAGACACTAATACTGCGGGTACCATGGGGACTTAAGGGAATTCCTTCGTAGGACTGGTTATTGACATTGGTCAAATTATCTTCATCGGCGGTGACAAAGTAGCGACCATCTGGGGTAATGGCAATGCCATCGGGTTCACGGGCAGAGGTGAATTCTTGTCTGAGGGATAGGTCATAGCTGCCAGAACGACAGCTTCCTTCTCCAACTTTATCTTGAACTAAACCGAAACCCGTACGAACGCCGACATCAAAGTTTTGCACCGAAAAGATATCAGGGGTTAGACGTCTGGGCAAAGGAGAGGGAATTTCAATGCGAGCGACAGCATTATTTTCTTGTAGTGTGGCGACAATAAAAGAGCTATCAGCCGCGATGCGAACCGTCTCAGGCTGTGGGTCGTGGGGGAAAAAGGGAATATTGTCGGGGGGAATGGGCACCTCGACCTGGGTCATGCGATTGGGGCCACGTCGGAGATCAATGATCGAAACGGTTCCAGCACCATTTTCTAGGTTCGTCAGATCTTCTTCGTTTTCTTCATCTTCATTGGCGACGGCGGCAAACTGACCGTTCGGGGCGATCGCCACGGAGTCTGGGCCGCGACCTACAGTTACGTGCCCAAGGGGTTCTAGATCGGGGAGAGAGAGGGCCACGACCTTGCCTGGCATTTCGTCAAAGGTATCCAGATTTGCGTCATCTGCGTCTTTGACCCCGATGAGTGCGAAGGCCCCGTCTGGGCTAATGGAAACTCCAGTGAGTTCGGCGTCCGCAGAACCTGCGGGCAAAAATTCATCCGTTAGGGTCCAAGTCCCTTCAACGGTTAAGGCATTATCTTCGATCGCCACTAAGGTCGCTGTTTTTGCGCCGACCACAAGGGCGTGGCGACCATCTTTTGTGACAGCGAGCATTTCTGCGCCGGCGAGATCCGTTAATGTGAAAACAACTTCACCTCGAATAGTTGCGTTTTGGGCGATCGCTTGGGGCGGAAAGATTAGCGTGCCCAATGGAAGGCCGGCAAGAGTGGATAAGAGAGCTAACTTGAAACCAGTTTGTAGCTTGGGCTTCACCATTGATGCCACTAAGCTTTTCACACCACTATTTAAGTTCATTACCTAATATTTATCTGATTAATACCACGACCCCAACGATACAATGGAAAGAGAATTGATTGAGTTAAAAAGAAACTAAGCAAAGTTTAATTTTAGATTTTGTAAAGACTATTTTTTGTGATTTTATTGTTGTTTTTTAGTCAAATATTTTTTAGTTAAGGTGCAACTAAAAGTAATTAAATCAAGGGGATAATGTCTTACATTAGGTGAAGGAATTAGAGCCATGCTGAAGCATTGTTAACCTTGACCTTCCCGCATGGATCCATGATGGAGTTGCTTTCCCTTTTCTTTCTCCGGCACAATAGAAGACCGTGCAGTTTAGTCAGGGAAACATAACGATGGCCAGTCAGTGGGAAAATTTTCTAAAAAATCTGGGGAACTGGCGCGGTTCCTTTGCGGGGGTCAATCTAGATGGCGAGATCACTACGGAAGTCCCCTCTATTTTGACCCTATCACTCATCGACGGGAACCGGGATAAGGTGCTGTTTACCCTGCGGCGCTTTGAAAATGGCGGCTATGACAGCGAACCCACCAGCAATATGTCCCAGGAGTTTACCGGATTGGGGCGGCACACGATGTTTTTCGATACGGGCTCTTTCTCGAAAGGTTCCATGTGTCTCTCGTCCATCTCATCGTTTATCGCCGAATATGGATTTATCAAAGGCGATCGCCGGATGCGGATGGTGCAAATGTATGGCGATGCCTTTACCTTCAATAAATTGGTCTTTATCCGAGAATTTCGCGAGGGAAGCAATGCCCAGGAACGACCACCACTGACTGTGGAACAACTTTTGGGTACCTGGGAAGCGGAATACCACGTTTACACCCCCGACCTTGATCCCCCCAAGGTGCACCAGAGCCGCTTAACCCTCAGCAAAGAAGGCGATTATCTCCACCAGACCCTCGAATTAGAACACCAAACCATCGCCTCCAAAGGACAGATCCAAGGCAACACAATTCATTTTACGGAAGGCAGGACGCCCCGCAATCTGGTGCTATTACCCGATGGGACTTCGATGAATGTGCCGCCCCAATTGGCCCAGCGGCAAGCTTTTTTTGTGGAAGCAGGTTGGCTCGTCAGCGACAACGAACGACAACGGATCATGCGCAATTACAATGACCGGGGTGAATGGGTTAGTTCGACGTTGATTTTTGAGCGACGGGTGGCCTAGGCTCCGGTTGGCAGAGGGTTTGGTGTAGTTGATAGCGGTATTCGGCATCGAGAAATTGGTGCTGGAGTTTTGTCCACTGGTGCCAAGTTTGGTGGCGATTATCGTGGAAAATTTGACAGAGGGTAGGCAACTCCTGATCGAACGTTTTACCGAGGGCTTTTTCTAAAAATGTTTGTAGTACTGCATCATCCTGGAGCAAACCGATGAGGGTTTGGACTTTCTTAATCGCCTGGAGCTGACCGGCATAATCTTCGCCATAAAAAGGCGCAAAAATTTCCATGGTATAGCGCGATCGCTTGGCGGCCTTGCGGAGGTCATGGAGAATTGGGCTGTCGGTTGCAAAAAGTGTTTCTAATTGTTTTTTCGAGAGCTTCTTCGGACTATAACCGACCCACCAACCGGGATGGAGCAACAGTTCGCTGAGTTGGGGCAAGAGTAAATCCGGCAAGATCAGCTGAATATCCACCGAGGCGATCGCCTGATATTGGGGTTGATCCAACCAAGCCTGGGTCGCCCCTTTGAATTCCCCATAACGGGCCGAGTTGAGAAATTTCCGCACCTTAGTCAGTTGTTTTTGACGACGCTTGGCTAATTTTTTGAGGGCAATTTCGAGAATTGTGACTTCAACGGTCGGCAGTTGGGGCAGATATCGCTCCCGAAAAGTCAGAGTCATCACATCCACATCCCGCAACTTCCCCAGAACCCGACCATAACGGCCCACCTGTTTCGGGGTCAAAGCCTCCGGTAAAACCAGGACAGGGGCAAACCCTAACAACACACTCCGCAAGCGTCGCATCCCCACCCGCATTTGGTGCAATTCTTCCGGATCACGGTCGGCTAAAACCCCCGCTTCGTGGCTGAGGATTTTTTTGTAATGCTTGGCGATCGCCTTATGTGCCCAATCGCCAAAACTTTGTGTTTGGGGTGGCTGCATCATTTATGCCCAAATCAATCTCACCACTTCGATCTTAAGAGGTGCAATTGTGAACTACCCCGCCGCAAGCAGCGGGGCTTCCTACCCAAAGAACAGCTTTCTATTCCGAGGAATAGCGAGTCTTATATTCTGGCGATAGGCGGACTCCCCGGTTCCCGAGGACAAAAATCACGGTTACAAAAAATACTTTGTATGTATTTAGCTTGGTTTTCGCTATCCGTTGCCGTGTCAACGATATGATTTATGATTATAGAGCATTAATTACGCCCCAAGGGGCGGGGATTTCAACCCTTTGTCGTTAAAACCCGATTAAGAACACACAAGGCTTAATGATTCTGGGTTACAGTGTTTTCCCTCCCAGAGCAAAGCCCTAGTCCAATGCCTAGAGGAACTGTCGTGCTTCTGTCACCCATTGCTTGACCAACCCCAGGGGCGGCGCCAAATCCTTGCGCTGGAGGTTCGCCACCTGTAACTTCATAATATTTTGGTGGAGTCGCGAAAAGGGTGTTTGGGCGAGCTGATTTACCGATGCCACGCCACTGTGCAATACTAGGCCGCAATATTGTGTGCCAATACTCGGTACTCTCGCCAAATCCGCCAGGGCCACCCATTTCAAAACGTAATTGGGATGAATTTTGAGGCGACGGGCTAACTGTTGTTTTGCCTGGGATGTGCGAGTAGCTAACAAAAGCTGATGGGTGGTGCGAATCCCTTGGGCGGCGAGTTGGGTCTGTTGTTCTTTGCTCAGGCCGGGTAACTCCGCAATCCGCCAATTACAGGAAGCCATAGGAATCCTTGTTAAAATGGAAGCACATGATATCAAGAAAAATTGTCGTTACCCTAAAACTTTAGAAAATTTATGACTGTTGGTATATCTGTCGAAAAAGGGAAGCAAGATACTCCTCCCTTAGAACTCCATTACCTCGGCGACAAAGTGCTACGCCAAAAAGCAAAACGCATCGCCAAAGTGGATGACGAAATCCGCACCCTGGCGAAGGAAATGCTGCAAACCATGTATTCTTCCCAGGGAATCGGTCTGGCTGCGCCCCAAGTTGGTGTTAACAAACGCATCATTGTCATTGATACCGATCCAGAAAATCCGGCCAATGCACCACTGGTTTTAATCAACCCTGAAATTAAAAAAACAGGTAAACAGCTTTGTTCTATGGAAGAGGGTTGCCTGAGCATTCCAGGGGTTTACCTTGGGGTGATCCGCCCGGACGAAATTGAAGTGAGCTATCGGGATGAGCAGGGCAAACCCAAAAGAATTAAAGCTTCTGGGCTGTTGTCCCGGGTGATTCAGCATGAAATTGACCATCTCGATGGGGTGATGTTCGTCGATCGCGTCGAAAATGAAATTGCCCTCAGTAGCCAATTAAAACAACGGGGATTTGCCCTGAAATCGGTACAGCGCATCGCTTAAATTTTTTTTGCCTTGCAAGTTTCAACATGACGGTAACTGAGTGCTGTATGACATCTGCATCAGGCGATCGCCGTCCAGTGAGATAGACGTTCTGCCCTGTGAGGTGGTCGTCTTTTTTATTGCCTAATCTTCGGCAAGGTTGCGTTTTGTATCAAACAGCAAAAAATTTACGTTTCGTTAGCAAATGCCTAGGGTAGCCCAGAAGGATCGTTGCCACAAACATTGTTTTGAATCTCAGATTTTACAAAAGACAGAAGCTGGCTTTCGTCTATGGAGGGCTGTTGGCCTACTGCGGGGATTATGTGGGGGCATCAAATTTGGCGATCGCCTTTTTGGATAGAACCCGCATTTATACTCAGGTTTATTTGTAAATCTATTTTTTGTGTATTGTCTTTATTTATATAAACTAAAGACATAAATATTATCTTTGTAAAATATTTAGAGATTTTTACTGATTTTTAAAATTTTGAATGTCTATAAAAGCTTCCAAGTCTCTATAAGTCTGTTTGAATGCTAGATCCCAAACCGTTGCACCTTTCCATTCCCCCAAGGATTGCCAATAATGCAGCTAACGGAATTTTTTAGGAGCACGCAATCCCATGACAATGACCCTCGCGGTTTACGGCAAAGGTGGCATCGGCAAATCTACCACCAGTTGTAATATTTCCGTCGCCCTCGCCAAACGCGGTAAAAAGGTTCTCCAAATTGGCTGTGACCCCAAGCACGACAGCACCTTCACTTTGACGGGCTTTTTGATCCCGACGATCATCGATACTCTCCAGGAAAAAGATTTTCACTACGAAGACATTTGGCCAGAAGATGTAATTTACAAAGGCTATGGCGGCGTCGATTGCGTGGAAGCAGGCGGACCTCCGGCTGGGGCAGGCTGCGGTGGTTATGTGGTCGGGGAAACGGTCAAACTCCTCAAAGAACTCAATGCCTTCGATGAATACGATGTGATTTTGTTCGATGTGTTGGGAGACGTAGTTTGTGGGGGCTTTGCGGCACCACTCAATTACGCAGATTACTGTTTGATCGTGACGGACAATGGCTTTGATGCGTTGTTTGCGGCGAATCGCATTGCGGCTTCTGTGCGAGAAAAAGCCCGGACGCACCCCCTCCGGCTGGCTGGTTTAATTGGGAACCGCACCTCGAAGCGGGATTTGATCGAAAAATATGTGAGCCATGTGCCGATGCCTGTGCTGGAAGTGTTGCCCCTCATCGAAGATATCCGGGTGTCGCGGGTGAAGGGAAAGACCCTCTTTGAGATGGCAGAAGGGGACTCGATGTTGGATTATGTCTGTGATTTTTATCTCAATATTGCTGATCAAGTCTTAGCGGCTCCAGAGGGAGTTGTGCCCAGCGAAGCTTCGGATCGGGAATTGTTTAGTTTGCTTTCGGATTATTATCTCAATCCGCCCGTCGAAAAGACCCAGGAGGATGAGCTGGATCTGATGATGGTCTAGGCCAGAGGATGCTGGGCTTGGTCTCGAAATCGCTGATCCGACAATCGTTCACCTGGATCATCCTCATGGGTTAAATTTTGCTTCAAAATAGAGGCGATCGCCCTAAACGGCACTAATGATCAAAAAAGGCGATCGCCAATGTCAAACAACCCTTGCAGTGGATTTACGAGGAGAGTAAATATTGTGAGCTTTTTCGAGCAAATTAAACCCAGCATCAAAACCAAATGGCTAGATTATTTTGAAAATAACCAAGACTGGCTAAATATCCTGATGGATCGCGGCGAATCTGTGGCGACCCCCGACGGTGGCCGACGCCCCCAAGGTTCCGTGATTCTCGGTGCCATCAGCGCCAAGGAACCCCGCCTCGCCGAAAGTCTTTATCTGTTTTCTTTAGTTGAAGCGAATTTTGACACGATTGTTGATGTTTTAGGGCTAAACTTTGACCCACTCTTGGAACTCCGAAACCTAGAGGAAAAAGGAGCGGCCGCAAAGCCAATGATTACGCCCCCAAGTCCAACCGTTTTACCCACCGAATAATTTCTCACCGTTTGCCCTTCATTTCTTTGGGGGGCATTCCCTGAGCAACAATCGTGTCACCCCATTTCTAATTCACCATTTCCATAACTATTTGCAAATTTATTTAGGAAAACTTTTATGACCGTTGCTCAAGAAACCCCGAACTTAACCTTTGATTGCGAAACAGGCAATTATCACACCTTTTGTCCGATCAGTTGCGTCGCTTGGCTTTATCAGAAAATTGAAGATAGCTTTTTCCTAGTCATCGGCACCAAAACCTGCGGCTATTTCTTACAAAATGCCATGGGCGTGATGATCTTCGCCGAACCCCGCTACGCCATGGCCGAACTCGAAGAGGGTGATATTTCTGCCCAACTCAACGATTACGACGAACTCAAACGGCTCTGTCTACAAATCAAGCGCGATCGCAATCCCAGCGTGATTGTCTTTATCGGTACCTGCACCACCGAGATTATCAAAATGGATCTCGAAGGCTTTTCGCCGCGCCTCGAAGAAGAAATCGGCATTCCCATCGTGGTCGCCCGTGCCAATGGCCTAGATTATGCTTTCACCCAAGGTGAAGATACCGTCCTCGCAGCAATGGCGAATCGTTGTCCCAGCGAACCCCCGGCCCCAGCAAAAGAAAAAGAAGAAGATGCCGCTGCCGCCACTCGCTTCCAAAAACTTTTAAATTTGGGCCTCAAGAAAAAAGAAGACGCGCCCCCTGTGCAAACGGAACAAAAAGAGCATCATCCCTTAATTTTGTTTGGCTCTTTACCCGATCCCGTGGCGGCAAACCTGGAACACGAACTGAAGAAGCAGGGCGTTAAAGTCTCTGGTTGGCTCCCCACCAAGCTCTATACAGAATTACCCGTTGTGCAAGAAGGCTATTACGTGGCGGGAGTGAATCCATTTCTCAGCCGCACTGCCACTACCCTGATGCGTCGCCGCAAATGTAAGCTCGTTGGTGCTCCTTTCCCCATTGGCCCCGACGGCACTAGAGCTTGGGTAGAAAAAATCTGCTCCGTGCTGGACATCGAACCCCAGGGCTTAGCAGAACGGGAAGCACAAATCTGGGAGAGTTTAGAAGACTATCTCCAGCTCATTCGCGGCAAATCGGTCTTTTTTATGGGGGACAACTTACTCGAAATTTCCCTTGCCCGGTTCCTAATTCGCTGTGGTATGACCGTCGCTGAAATTGGCATTCCCTACATGGACAAGCGTTACCAAAAAGCAGAACTGGATTTCCTGGCGCGCACCTGCCAAGAAATGGGAACGCCGATCCCCAAAATTGTCGAAAAACCCGACAATTACAACCAAATTCAACGGATTAACGCCCTGCAACCGGACTTGGTGATTACAGGCATGGCCCATGCGAATCCTTTGGAAGCGCGGGGAATCAATACGAAGTGGTCAGTGGAATTTACCTTTGCCCAGATTCACGGCTTTACCAATGCGCGGGACATTCTAGAGTTGGTGACGCGACCTTTGCGCCGCAACAACAACCTCAAGGATCTTGGTTGGGATAAGTTGGTCAGAGATAAAGCATTGGTCTAGTGCAATAGTTGATGACAAAATAAAGGCGTAAACACAATCAATGTGAACCCGCCTTTATTTTTTATCTTGAAATAGCTCCGGTTGTGCTAAATATGCATCAAAATCTCTTTAAGAAATATCGTTTTTCAAGTCAGGCAAGTAGGAAAAATCAAAAATTATTTAGTTATTCTTATCATTCACCTGGCAGTATTCAAGGGACTTTACGGATTCCCCAAAAAGTATCTCAGCCCCGGATTACTTTAATCGATTATGATGATAATCATTACTTGAAAATCGACGATATTTCCCTAGAAAAATGTCATCCTTATCTACAAACAGACTCTGTTTCTTGGATTGATATTGGGGGAGTGAGTGATGCAAATACATTTCAGGCAATAGGAGAAACTTTTCGGTTACACCCACTGATTTTAGAAGATGTTGCAAATGTCCCTCAGCGGCCCAAAATAGAGGAACAACAGGATCAATTATTGATTATCACTCAGATGGTGATGCTCAAGCCGAATCATCCTGGTTTTTGGTTGGAGCAGGTGAGTTTAGTTTTATCGGCGCATTATCTTTTGACGGTGCAGGAAGAGTCTGAAGCGGATTGTTTTGGGAGAATACGTGATCGCCTTAGTTTAAATCAGGGTTTAATGCGGCACCAGGGGGCCGATTTTTTGGCCTATGCCCTTTGGGATGCGGTAATTGACGGTTTTTTTCCGGTGCTTGAAACCTTAGGCGATCGCCTTGAAGATTTAGAAGACAAAGTTGTCGTCGCCCCAACCCCGGCAACCCTGACCGAAATCCATCAAATAAAGCGGGAATTATTAGCTTTACGCCGGGCGATCTGGCCACAAAGGGATGCTCTCAATACGTTAATTCGAGACGGCCATCCACTGGTTAGGGAAGATGTAAAGCGCTATCTTCGGGATTGTTATGACCATACAGTGATGATCATTGATGTGATCGAAACCTACCGAGAATTAGCGTCTGGGCTAATGGATGTTTATTTATCCGCAGTGAGCAATCGCATGAATGAAGTGATGCAACTGCTAACGGTGATTTCGACGATTTTTATTCCCTTGACTTTTATTGCTGGGATTTATGGGATGAATTTCAATACTGAAAAGTCACCCTGGAATATGCCAGAGTTGAATTGGCCACTGGGTTATCTTTTTTGTTTGGGAATTATGGGGGCGATCACCAGTTATTTACTCCTTTTTTTCCGACGTAAAGGCTGGCTCAAAATTAGTAATTTTCATTAAACTATTCTGTTTTAACAGTTAATACCTGGGGCGGTGTGGCATCGGGAGGATAGCGCAGTTGGATATTCACTAAACGGCGATCGCCTGGGGGCATTTCCAAGGTGACGAGGGGTTCTCCGGCTTGGCCACGCTTTTGCACGAGGTGGAAATAATCGGTACGCAAGCGGCCCGTATCGTCTTTGTAGTTGACCCGCACTGGCCCCCGGAAAAAGGTCGCCGTCGGCAGGGGATCAAAAAAGCGCAAAGCCTCGTCGGTGGCATCTTGTTTGATAGGAGTTTCAAGGGCGATCGCCACGGTTTGGGTTGCCTCGGTGGGATTGTGGAGGGGCAGGGTCAAATCGTAGAGCACCCCATAGTTGCCGTGAGCAGCATAGGCGGTATCAGGATAGCGACGCAACATTTCTGCCGTTTGGATCTGGCCCGTGCCATGGGTGCCGCCGACGAGGGTGCTAATGCCATAGGAAAAGGCTTCCCCTGGGGCAGGAATCGTGAGATCCCAGGTGGGACTGTCATAAATTTGGGTTTTCCAAGTGCTGCCTTCAGAAACGCCAGCCACCCGACCATAGATTAGTCCCCCTGGAGCACCGGGAACGGAGGGAGGGCGATCGCGGGGGCTAGAGAGTTCCCCCATTTCTAAGAGCGCTTGCCATTCTGCCAGGGTGGGAGGCCGGAAATCACCTTGACCATCGGGTTTTTCAAAGAGGGCTAAACTCGCCACATACACGGGGCCAGTGCTGGTTAACTCCAGGTAGGTCGAGCGACCATTGAGGGGCGGTTCCAATTCCCGCACCGGAATCGGCAGATCAAAAATCATCTGGTAGCTCTGGGGGGCGATGGTCAACTGCTTCGGAAACTGTTCCTGGAGACGACGGCGCAGCAGATTATCCATTACCCGACTGCCCGGCCCGGCGTAAACATTCCCCCTCGGATTCGGCACTTGGGGATCAAGGGCAATAAAAGGGGCATCCGGTTGACTTAAATAACTGGCTCCATTGAGAAAATAAAGGGTAACGGGTTGATCGCTCGGATTGTAGGCGATCGCCCCAATGTGCAGACTGCGTAGATCCTCCGGGGAACCCTGGGCGACGTGGTGGGCAAACAGATCAAACCGTCCCGAAAAAGAAAAATCTAGGTGGGCATCTGGATGGGTTTTGCCAGTGGCGGGAAATGTGGACAGCAGAATTCCTTCCCCCAACACCTTTTCTGGGCTGTTGCTATTAAACACAGGGATTTGGTCTAACTGCCCTGGTAAAACTCGTACTTCCTGGGGACGGACAATTTCAACTGGGGGCGGCGCTTGGGCAATAAAGAAGGGAAAAAACATACCAACATTCCACACACATTGCCGCCCATTGTATTGAGTTTTTTCGCTTTTTGGGTAATTACACCAGATCGCGATCCGTGAGGATTTCGTAGCCCGTTTCCGTCACCAGCACCGTATGTTCAAACTGGGCCGACAGGGACTTATCGGGGGTAATCACCGTCCATTTGTCTTCGAGGGTAATGGTTTCCTTGGTTTTAGCATTGACAATCGGTTCGATCGCCAACACCATGCCCGCTTCTAGGATGACATTGGGCAGGTCACGGGTACGGAAGTTAAACACCGATGGCTCCTCATGGAGCGCTTGGCCGACCCCATGGCCTGTAAAATCTTCCACCACCTGGTAACCGTAGCTGTGCACATGGTCTTCCACGGCCCCGGCAATATCCAGGAGCGTATTGCCTGCTTTTACCTGCTCAATGCCTTTGTAGAGCGCTTCTTCGGCTGCCTGCATTAGCCGTTTGGCCTCTGGTTTAATCTTTTTGCCAACGCCGACGGTAATACAAGAATCGCCATGGTAGCCATTGAAGAAGGCCCCCGTATCGACTTTGACGATATCCCCTTGGTGGATGCGTTTATCGGCCCGGGGAATGCCATGGACAACTTCATCGTTGATCGAGATACAGATCGAACCGGGAAAACCGTAGTAGCCTTTAAAGCTCGGTGTCGCGCCCATTTCGCGGATCCGCTGTTCGGCATAGGCATCCACTTCGAGGGTCGTCATCCCCGGCTTGATGATCTCACTCATTTCCTTAAGGACGGTGGCGACAATCCGCGCCGATTGCCGCATAATCGCAATTTCAGCGGCGGTTTTGATTTTGACTTTGCTTTTTTTACGGCGACGGGGGAGGCCCACTTGGGCTTTTTTGGGTTCGGGGATCAGAAGATTGAGTAACTGTTTCAATGGAGTACCTTGAAGAAATCAATGGCAGATTGGGCAATTATTGCGGCGGCGGGATCGAGATCCGCGACAATGCGCCGGGCATGGTAAAAATCTTGGCGATCGCCATTGAGGTAATCGTCTAATTTTTGGCCCGTAAACGAACCGTCGCGTAGCCCCAGCACGAGGATGATCGCCGCGAGGTGAGGTTCGGCAGCAAAGTCTGGGTGATCGACAAGGTTAACCCCGGTGCGATCGCCCCACCGGGTATAGTTTAACCGACCCGCAATTTTTACGAAGCCCCGGCCCTGGTAGCGCAGTCCATCGCCCGGTTGGATATTTCCCAAATCGCGGCGACTTTCGAGGTTTGGGTCTGGGGTCGGCTCCACAAGACTGGCACCAAAATTCCCTGCATAGCCCGCCGTAGCGAGAATATAAGCCACTTGAGTCGGTTCGATGATCCCGCAACGTTGGCAGGTTTCTAAAAGCATCGGAATCGTTTTGCGGGCGGCATCCTGATGGGGATGATTTTCTAAGGAGGCAATCAGGCGATCGCCATAGCTTCTGAGGGGGCGTAGGGGTAGATAAACTTCCACCCATTGATTCAAAAGCGTCATCCAAGTTTGAGCACCAACGACGCCATCAATGGTTAATTCCGCAATCATCTGAAAGCGTCTAACCGCCTGTTCAGTTTGGGGGCCAAAGTGACCATCAATGGGGAAATGCTCCAGGGACAGCAACCGCTGCAGCAAGCGTTGTAAATAGCGCACCGAGGCGTGGAGTTGAGGCGTCGCTAAACCATCGCCCAAGTGAAGGATGGGATATTTGCGGTCACTGGCTTGAAATTCCCCACTGGCAAAATGTTGCAAATCAGCATATTTTTTGGCGATCACCTCTTGATCCCAAACGAATTTTTCCAAAGCTTCCCAGGTGGACAGTCCCACAATGCCATCGGTCACCAATTTTTGGCGCACCTGAAAAAACTTCACCCCATTTTCCGTTTGCCGACCAAACTTTCCGTCCAGCTTGGCCGTTTCTGGGATAAATAAACCCCGTTGCAGCAATTTTTGCAGATAATATACGGCCTGCTGTTGGGGCGAAATTTCAAAGCCAGCCCCCCGGCGCAACAGAAGTTTTTCGGGCCGATCTTGTTGCAAAAGGGAAGTGGGTTCCGGGGCCTGTTCGGAGGGAGGTTCAGCCGTCGCGGGAGAAGCTAAAAATAATTGTTGATAACGTTCAATGGTTCGCCAGGTGCGGGGATCAACGGTGCCCGTTTTCGGCAATTTATTCGCCCGTTGAAATGACCGAACCGCCGCTTCCGTGGTGCGCCCAAAAATGCCGTCAATCACCGCCGAACGGGGTAAAAATCCAGCAGCCCGCAAAAAAGCTTGCAAATAACCCACATCATCATTGGCGATCGCCTGGCATTGCAGTTGCCGGGGGCGTTTGAGGGAAGGACGTTCACAGACAGTGGTGGCGGACTCACGGTGACGCTTCATATTATGATTGGGGGTGATGGGAGGGGCGATCGCCTTCCATTGTAAGAAATCAAACAATAAACCACCGCCACCATGTTCAGAATTCTTCACTTCGCCGATATCCATATGGGCAGCGGTTTTTCCCATGGCCGGGTGAACCCAGAAACCGGACTCAATTCCCGCCTCGAAGATTTTGAGCAGACCCTAGGGCTTTGTATCGACCGGGCGATCGCCGACCCCGTAGACCTTGTTATTTTTGCTGGGGATGCCTTCCCCGATGCCACCCCCGCCCCCTACATTCACGAAGCCTTTGCGGGCCAATTTCGCCGCCTTGTCGCCCACAATATCCCGGCGGTGCTTGTCGTCGGCAACCATGACCAATATTCCCAAGGCAATGGGGGCGCTAGTTTAAATATCTATCGCACCCTGGCGGTGCCTGGTTTTATCGTGGGCGATCGCCTCCGCACCCACACCCTCGAACTGCCCAAAGGCCCCCTGCAAATCATTACCCTGCCCTGGCTGAACCAAGCCACCCTCCTCACCCGGCAACAAACCGAAGGCAAAACCCTCAACGAAATTCACCAGATCCTCCTTCAGAAACTCGAACCGATCCTCGAAGCAGAAATTCGTCGCCTCGATCCCGAAATTCCCGCGATCCTGGCGGGTCATCTGATGGCCGACCGCGCCAACCTGGGGGCCGAGCGCTTCCTCGCTGTGGGCAAAGGCTTTAACATTCCAGTGGCCTTCTTAAATCGTTCTGAACTCGATTATGTAGCCCTCGGCCACGTGCACCGCCACCAAAACCTCAACCCCAGCAATGATCCCCCGATTATCTATCCTGGCAGCATTGAACGGGTTGATTTTAGCGAGGAAAAAGAAGCAAAGGGCTATGTTTTAATCAACCTCCGCAAAGGTCAAGCGGATTGGGAATTTGTGCCCCTCCCGGCCCGGGCGTTCCGCACGATCAAAATTGATGTGAGCGACGCAGACGAGCCAGAAACTGCGATTCTCAACGAAATTGCACAGGTTTCGATCACCGATACCGTTGTCCGCCTCATCTACAAAATTCGCCCCGAACAGACAGAACTCATTGACCAACGTGCCCTCAGAAAAGCCCTCAAAGCCGCCCATCAAGCTTCCATTCAAGCGGAACTGGTGAGCCAACTGTCCCGGCCCCGTCTACCGGAACTGGGCATTGGTCAATCCCTCGATCCGATGAATGCCCTAGATACTTACCTCACGAACCGCGAGGATTTGCAGGATATTGCCCTGGCCATGCGCGAAACTGCCACAGAACTGATGTCACAAACCTCAACTTGAAGCTTAAAACACTTAATGGCCAATGCCCACATAGCGGAACCCCAGGGTTTCGAGGGCGTCTCGGTCGAGGAAATTCCGGCCATCGATGATCAACCGATTTTGGAGGCGATCGCCTAATTGTCCATAGTCGAGGTGCAAGAATTCTTGCCAGTCTGTGACTAAAACCAAAGCATCACAGGTGTCCGCTAACATTTCTGGGCTATCTTCGATGATCACCCCTGATAGGCCGTGACCAATGCCATTTTGGGACACAATCGGATCGTAGGCTTTTACCCGTGCTCCTAGACGATTAAGTTCTGCAATCAGCTTCAGGGATGGAGCATCGCGCATATCATCGGTGTCTGGCTTGAAGGTTAACCCCAACAAACCAATGGTTTTCCCCTTAAGAATTTTCAATTCCTGTTGGAGTTTTTCGACGACGATTAATTTTTGCCGATTATTCACCGTCACTGCCGCTGCGAGGAGTTGCGCCTGGTAGCCATAATCTTCGGCAGTGTGTACTAAAGCGGCCACATCTTTCGGGAAACAAGAACCGCCCCAACCCAAGCCTGCCTGGAGAAATTTATTGCCAATGCGACTATCGAGGCCGATGCCCTTCGCCACCTGGAGAATGTCTGCTCCCACGCGATCGCACACATTCGCCACTTCATTAATAAAGCTAATTTTCGTTGCGAGGAAAGCATTGGCGGCATATTTAATCATTTCGGCGGAATTTAGGTCAGTTTCCACCACCGGAATCGGTTTGGGGTGTTCTGGCGCGCTAAATTGCCCTTGGATGAGGGGATCATAAAGCTGTTTCATCAAGGCGATCGCCTTGGAGTTGCTACTACCTAGAACAATGCGATCGGGGTTAAAAGTATCGAAAATTGCTGACCCTTCCCGGAGAAATTCGGGGTTACTGACCACATCAAACTGCACCGTATGGCCGTTTTGTTTCTGTTTGACTCCATCGAGGACAATCATCCGCACCCAGTCCCCCGACCCAATCGGAACCGTTGATTTGTTAACAATTACTTTGTAACTATCGGCGGGTAAATGTTCACCAATGCCCTTCGCCACGGCCTCCACATAGCGGGTGTCGCTTTCCCCCGTTGGCAAGGCTGGGGTACCCACAGCGATAAACAGAATTTCCCCATGATTGACACCAAAACTGAGGTCTGTACTAAATTGCAAGCGTCCGGTGGCCATTTTCTGCTGCATCAGTTCCGCTAGACCGGGTTCATAGATCGGCGATCGCCCCGCCTGCATGAGCTTGATTTTCTGCTCATTATTGTCGATGCAGACGACATCATGGCCCATGTGCGCCAGGCAAACCCCTGTGACCAAGCCCACGTAACCCGTTCCAATTACACAAACTTTCATCGCAATTTCTAGTGAATTTCTCGTGTTGTTGTCCGTTAGTTATTCTGCGAGGCGATCGCGGAAATAGGCGATCGTTTTTTCTAAGCCCACCTTGAGGGGCACCGTTGGCTGCCAATCCAAGTAGGTTTTAGCACGGGTAATGTCCGGTTGCCGTTGACGCGGATCATCCTGGGGCAGCGGCTCAAAGGCCACCTCAACATCAGGATTGACCATATTCTGAATCGTTTGGGCCAACTCCAAAATCGTGTACTCATCGGGATTCCCTAAATTGACAGGGCCGATAAAGTCTCGGTTCATCAAACGAATCAAACCTTCGACCAAATCACTTACGTAGCAAAAACTCCGGGTTTGGGAACCATCCCCATAGACCGTCAGTGGTTTGCCTTGCAAGGCTTGGACGATAAAATTACTCACTACCCGCCCATCATTCGGCAACATATTGGGGCCATAGGTATTAAAAATTCGGGCGACACGGATATCAACATTATTAGAGCGGTGGTAATCAAAAGCCAGGGTTTCCGCCATCCGCTTCCCCTCGTCGTAACAGGAGCGAACCCCAATTGGATTCACATTGCCATGGTAAGTCTCGGGCTGGGGATGGACATCTGGATCGCCATAGACTTCAGAGGTAGACGCCAACAGAATTCTCGCTTTGACCCGTTTGGCTAACCCCAGCATATTTAGGGTGCCCATGACATTGGTTTTAACGGTTTTGATGGCGTTGAACTGGTAATGGATCGGTGAGGCAGGACAAGCGAGGTGGTAAACCTGATCCACTTCGAGGCGGATCGGTTCGGTGATGTCGTGGCGCACCATTTCAAAGTAGGGGTTGCCAATCCACTGCAAAAGGTTATGCTTGCGGCCTGTGTAAAAGTTATCGAGGCAAATGACTTCATGGCCTTCGGTCATCAGGCGATCAATGAGATGGGAGCCGATGAACCCTGCGCCGCCGGTCACTAGAATTCGCATGGTTAGTTCTGGAACGATGACTGTTCAGATGGTTTTCCTAACGGTAGCGAGAGATAGACACTTTGTCTAGCCATCTAGTTCTCCTTCGAGGATCGTGGCGATCGCCTGCCTGGTATTTTCTTTGAATTCACGGATATTCACGTTATTGAGAATAAAAATGGCACTGAACATCCCCACGGCTTGGAGCACAAAAACAGAACTGTAGGCCAAGAGGGGGGTTTGAAAAATCGCCCGCCCAATATCTAACACGACTCCCCCCATTAAAGTGGCGATCGCCCGGGACATCGCTTGGGCCAGCGCCCAGGTGCCAATGAAAGTACCAGCGGTTTCGGCGGCGGTGAGATCAAGCATTAAACTAATCGCGCCAATGGTACCGATCCCCGTGGCCATCCCAAAGAGAACGAGAGCATATCTGAGGATCTGGGGCTGTTGGGTGAACCCGGCCAAAATGATTAAAAAGAAACAAGCCGCTGTGAGCAAACAACCTAAACGGGCAGTATTTTTCTTCCCTAGGCGCGGCACCACCAAAAATCCGGTCACGCTATAGCCCACGAGAACACCGATCCCCCAGTAGGAATTGAGCAGGGTACTTTCGCCGATGGACATCCCAAACACTTCACCGCCATAGGGTTCCAGCACGGCTTCTTGCATAAATAGGCTGATTGTAAAAGTTACCAGAAAGTTAAAGAAAATGGCTGTTTGTGGACTGCTACGGACGACTTTAATGGAGTCCCGAAAGGTGATTTGGTCTTCCCGCGTTGTGGGGGCAGTCCGTCGACTAAAGCGAGAATATTTGCGTTCGATCCCAAGGATACCGAGTAGCCCCAAACCAAAGGTGATCGCCGGCACGACTAGAAAAAGAGAATTAATTGGCCCCTGTAAACTTTCGATGGGCGTATTCAGGAGCTTTTCCCCTTGGGTGATGATTGCTCCGGCATTGGCCCCCAGGATGACCCCGGCTTGTTGTACCTGATCGAGGAAAATACTGCCACTGATCCCGCCAATCACAACCCCCAGCAACAACATCGACCAGACCACCGCCACAATTTTTGAGCGATTATTTTCATCGGAAATATCCACCAACAGCGCCGTAAAGGGGGTGGATGTAGAACTGAGGGCCAGGCCATAGAAACCGAGCACTGCCCCCAGGGCGATCGCCCACAGCAACATCTCTCCAGACCAGGCCCAGCCGCCATTTTCTCGTACCGCTAGGGCCAACTGCCAGACGATTTGTACCGCCACAAAGATTGCCGAACCGAACAACACCGTCCCAATCCAGACATAGCCACTGCGGTGGAGCTTAAAAATCTTTTTGCTGTCGGACAGTTGCCCGAACCAGACCCGCGCTGGAGCCATAAATTGTGGTACTGCCAAAGCCCCTGCCGTCACCGTCGCCGGAATATCCAGTTCACTAATCATCACCCGGTTGAGCACCGCTAGGGTTAACACCGCCATCAGACCCAAACCCAGGTTAAAAAGTCCCAGGCGAAACATGGTAAATGGGCCAACGGTAGGTAAATTTTGTGCGGAGGTGGGGCTAAGTTCAGAAGTGGTCATGGGGCGATCGCCACAGGGCTTTAAGAATCACGGAAAACACCCTACATTCTAGAATGCATCGGCCTCGAATGCCCCTTCCAAGTAAGTAGCTAGGCGGAAACCCTGGGGAAAGGTTGCAGTTTTGCTGTAGGTGACAAGGGCCACATCAAAGCGACAACCGTAGGTTTCATATTGGGGAAAATTGCCTAGAAATTGCAGAGCTGCCCGGACGGTTTTGCGTTGTTTGCTGGGGGTGATCGCCAGTAAACCTTGATAATCCAAGCTGTGCTGTTGTCGGGTTTTTACCTCTACAAAAGCAAGAATTTTTGTCTGGGCATGGAACGCCACCAGATCCAATTCTCCCCAACGACAGCGCCAACGGGTTGCGACAATTTGCCAACCTTGGCTTTCGAGGTGCTGCTCTACAAAAAGCTCTCCCTGCTCACCAACGGCAAGGGCCGCTAATTTTTTGGGTGAAGGGGTGTCGGCCATGGCAAATGCTTACATCCCTCCAGATTCTGAATAGCCCTGGAGATTTTCCGGATTTTGTTCCTGGAGAAGCCGGGTCACCAAATCGCGGTATTTGTTCAACTCATATTTATAAATCACAAGGTATTTCCCTGCATTGAGGCGATTGCGATAGGGCAGGGCATCGCCACTCCCCACCGCCAAACCAACGGTTGTGCCGACGAAATAGCTCCCCATGGCCCCGCCAACAGCTCCAGCGAGACCCCCGACAATATGATTACCCGGTGTGCCAGCCCAGGCGAAGGTATCTAACCCCGTAATGTAATCGAAGACAAAACCCCCAAAGAAGCCGAAGGGGATTAGCCAATAGGCCATCAATTTTGCTCGCTTGCGCCCCTGCTTAGAGGGATCGATAAAGCCAAATTCATCGGCGGTTTGGTAGCCTTGACCAACAATAGCTAGATGTTTGGTGGGAACTTTAGCTTTTTCCAGTTGGGTATAGGCTTCTTCGGCGGTCATACGGTCTGGGAATACGGCGATCAGATAATTCATAGCAACGACAAACCAATGGAATCTTCAAAGTTTGATTGTAGGCGATCGCCTTGAATGATTCTTTGGGAACATCGACAAACAAGGCATGAAACCAAATTCAACGTAACTCTTTGGCCCTAGGATGAAGTGATAAGCGATTACCCTGTGCAATTATGCCTGCCTTGATCCCCTTCCGAACCGTAGCATTGCTGATAGGAACTTCCTTATCCTTCATGGGGATATACACCCTGTCTAGCGATTCACCAGGATTGGCAGCAGCGCCCCCGTCCCTTACCACAGTATCGGAGACGGTTGATTTCCAGCAGCATTTCCAAGCCTTAAGGCTGGAGGGATCGATTCTAATCTACGATCTGAAAGCCAACCGGACTTTTCAGTACAATGCCCACCGCAACCGCACCGCTTTTCCGGTCGCGTCAACTTTTAAAATTCCCAATTCCTTGATTGCCCTCGAAACGGGGGTAATCCCCAATGAGCTGGCGTTACTCACCTGGGATGGGATTACGCGGGAATTACCGGTGTGGAATCGGGATCTGAATCTCAAGGAAGCCTTTAAACATTCGGCGGTGTGGTTTTACCAAGTCCTCGCACGGCGGACGGGCCATGACCGGATGAAACAGTGGATCGAGGCGATCGCCTATGGCAATCAAACCATTGGCGCTCTAGAGAATATTGATCAGTTTTGGCTGAATGGCACATTACAAATCACCCCCCAAGGTCAAGTGGACTTTGTGCGCCGTCTCTATGCCAATGAATTACCTTTTTCGGAAAAGGCGATCGCCATGGTCAAGGAAATCATGATCGCTGAACAAACCCCCAATTACACGATTCGAGCCAAAACAGGCTGGTTTGGTTTTGGGAACCCCGGAGTTCAGAATATTGGTTGGTATGTGGGCTATGTGGAACGGGGCGATGATGTGTACTTTTTTGCGACCAACATTGATATCAATAGTCCCCAAGATGGTTCCGCTCGCCTGGAGGTTACCCGTCGCTGTTTACAGGAATTGGGGATTTTGCCTTGACCGCTTCCGCCCTTCAGCGTGGCAATTGATCAATCGGCTGTATTCTTTCCACCGCACCATACTGTCCCAGGCAACTACAGGTTTGTCCGCCAGAGTTCTGTGGCGATGTGCTGCTGGATTGATAGCCATGATAAAGACAATAGTCGTGACAACGTTCTTGTGGAGATTTGGGGCCGAGGTTGCCATTACCTAACTGATGGAGCAAAATAATCGCGATTGGTAGTAAGGTTGCCCATAGAGATAGCCAAAGGTGTTTGCTTTTAAACCCTGACCTCGCCTCTAATTTTTTGCCGACACGATAGCCCGCTACGGTAATTATTAGCCATGAGCCAGAGAATATTAACAAAAACAAGACAGATATCAGCGGCTCTATCCACGTTGGCCATGGATTGTCGCCAAAGACATATAACCAGAGTATTCCGAGGACAGTACCCATTATGATCCAAGTACCCAGTAGAGAGACAGAGAAGCCAGGTAATAGGAACAATAATGAGTAGATATAGCGCTGTTTCATCTAAAAGGTTTTGGGAGCCTCAGGTGAGGGTGGTGAGGGCGATCGCCAATTGGTCGATGTCTGCGGGGGTGGTGAAGTAATGGGTACAGGCGCGGATACAATCCGGGAAGCGGATCGTCCGGAGACAAAACCCCTGGGCTTCGAGGGCTTTGACAATATCACTGTGGCTTTGGGCGGTATCGACTTGAAAGGAGACTAACCCCGAAGCGGGTGGCGTAGCCTTGAGACATTGCACCTGGGGGATCGCGTTGAGTTTTTCCCAACAGTAGGCACTGCGATCACAGATTTGTTGATAACGGCTGGCCGTATCACCCCATTGTTGATGGAAGCGGATCGCCTCCATTAAGCCAACGTAGAGAGGATAAGCGGAAGTTGCGACTTCATAACGGCGGGCATCCTGGGCGAGGGCCACTTCAGTTGTTGTCTCCCACTGGGTTACCCCCCGCCAGCCAATAAAGGTCGGTCGATGCTGGGCGATCGCCTCGGTGGAGATATAAAGTCCGCCGACCCCAGCCGGGCCGCACCACCACTTATGACCCGTAAAGGCATAGAAATCGACCCCCAAGGCTGGCAAATCAAGGGGTAGCATCCCGAAGGATTGGGCCGCGTCCACCAGCACCAGGGTATTTTGGCCATGGCAGAGGGTACAAATTTCCTTTAAAGGCAATATCTGGCCTGTATTCCAAAAAAGATGGCTGATCACCAAGAGGCGAGTTTGGGGGGTTAAATGTTGGACGATCGCCGCTGTAGGATCACCCCCATTGAGGGTGTCAAAGAGGGGACAAATGTGAATCTTCACGTCGAAGCGGGCCGCAATCTCCTGGACAATGCCGACAATGCCTGGATGTTCACAATCACCGAGGAGGATTTCGTCCCCCGGTTGCCAGTTGATTCCCCAGAGGGCAATGTTGCAGCCAGCGGTTACATTTTCGGTGAGGGCAATATTTTGGGGTTGAGCTTGGAGTTCAGCGGCGATCGCCCCCCGCAATTCTTGAATGATGCCCGTTTCCCATTGACCCTGGGCGAGGGAAAAAGGCCCTTGGCGATCGCCCTGGTGATAACTGTCGAGGATGGCATTAAGGCTCGACTGGGGTAACGGCCCCTGGCCACCGTAGTTAAAGTAAGTTTTGTGGGCGAGGGCAGGAAACTGTTGGCGATGTTGGTGCAGATCGGGCATGGGAGAATGAATTAAATTATGGGGGTAAAAACGAACAGAGTTATTGCTGGGGCGAAAACTGACGGGTATTGGGATCGTAGCGCCAGGGAATATTATCGGGATCTTTAGCCTGACTCCATTCGGCAAAATTATCACGGCCCCGGCGTTTACGGAGGGTGCTGGGATGTACGGAAAAACGTTTCGCGAGTTCCGTTTGAATCATCGGTGCTGGCGGTGATTTTGAAGCCAAAGGTGTTGGAGGCGTGGGTTCCTGGGGGTCTGGCTCTGGGATTTCGGGATCACTGCCATTGAACATACTGCCCAGGGCACCGCTCGTCAAAAAGTAATAGACAATGCCTGTTTTTTGGTAAACCACAGCCTGGGCGGCGTACTCCTTTGCTTTGCGTTCGAGAAACCAACGGACATCATTCCCCGATAAGCCCGTAGCAAGGGTTAAGTCGGCTACGGTAATTTTCCCTTGGTTGGCTTCGATCAGGCGACGGAAATCGGGGGTGAGGGTGATTGAGAGTTGCTGCCAGCGGTACTGTTGCCAGAGATACCAGGCCACCACACAGGCGATCGCCACCACACAGATCGTCCAAACACTGAAAAATACAGTCATTAACAGGGTGCAGGGAATGATCAGGATCAAGGGGCTTTTCGCATCTTTCTCCATTGGTTTTGTCAGGCAGTGCTGGTGAGAAGGGTCTACTTGCTAAGTTTAAACGGGGTTGCTTAAATGGGGCTGCTCGATACAGACAATGTGAGGCGCTGGAACATGGTCTGGCGCGCTTGGTGGGCCAGTTGATCGTCGAGGGGATCAAGGTGAATTTCGGTGTTGTACTTCCGTTCCAGGGCTTTTTCGAGGAGCCAATCGGCCAGGAACGGATTTTTCGGTAGCAGTGGCCCATGGGCATAGGTGGCGATCGCCTTTTGGTAGAATGCCCCTTCCCAACCATCTTCGCCGTTATTACCGTAGCCCTTGAGGACTTTGCCTAGGGGTTGCACCTCTCCTAAGTAGGTACGCCCACCGTGGTTTTCAAAGCCGATGGCAATGGGGCGATCGCTGAGTTTGGCCTTTAATTCTGTGGCGAGGGGTTCAGCGGTGATTTCAAAGGCGACATTCCCGATGCAACGTTTTACCCCAAAGCCCGGATGTTTGCTGACAAGATCTAAAATGCCGAGACCTTCGATGCGTTGGCCGAGGGCGGGTTCATAATATTTACCGAGCAGTTGTGGTGAGCCGCAGGTGAAGACGCCTGGCACTTGATCTTCGATGAGGGCTTTTAATTGTTCTGCCTTGGCCCCTTGGAGATCCCGCATGACAATCTCCTGCTGGCGGTCTTGGGCGCCGCCGCCCACAATCAGATCGACCTCTTCCCAAACGTTTAGGGGCGCTTCTTTATCGAGGGGGATCACTTCAACGGTAATCTGTCGCCATTGGGCTCGTTTTTCTAGGCAAATCACATTGCCGCGATCGCCATAGGTGCCCATGAGGGTGGGGTAGAGCCAGCCGAGCTTGAGGTGCATCGTCATTGAGCCATTCACCGAAAAAAAGAATGCCCCTTATCTTAACCCCTGGGGGTCAACTCCGAAAAAGGCGAGTGTATTGGGTTTCATGGTTCATACTCGCCAAACTTAAACCCCAGGTACAGGCATAAAGATCCATCTCTTTTTGCGTCACCAAAGTCTCTGCGATCTCGGTGATTAGGGGTTGTAACTGGTAGATGATCCGTTGGCCTTGGGTTTGTCCGAGGGGAATCAACTTTACCCCCGCACTCACCAAGTTACTCAGCCAGCTATGGAGATAACCTAAAACGGCCTGGTGCGGCTCAATGTCCCAAAGAGCCACAGCAATCCCAAAGGCGATCGCATAATGGCAGTTTTTGCCGATCTGCTCCCGGCAAGCCCCTAACTGTGGTCGTTTGTTTTCGTCTAAATCCCCCAACAGTTTCAATAAACTATTGCCCATCTGGATACTTTGTTGCCGGAGCTCCTTGGTTTCCCGCGTCCCATTCAACCAACTATTCCAATACTGCAATGGGGTCAAATCATCAGCGGCGATCGCCTGTACAATCCGCAGCACAACGCTCACTTCAGCGCGGATCGAACCATAACGCAGGTGCAACCCCAACCAATCCTGAAAGCTTCCTATCTCAGAACATCCAGCCGACTCTACCAAATATTCCAAACCCTCCGAATAGTTATAAGCTCCAAGGGGAAAGTTTGAATTAATCAGTTGCCAGAGAATCAGTTGTTGCACCAGTGACCTCGTATGGACTAGAGAAAATCACGCTTAAGGTAGGGCCGCAGCACCTCCGGTACAGCTACCGTTCCGTTCGGTTGTTGATAATTTTCGAGGATTGCCGCCATGGTGCGACCGATCGCCAACCCAGAACCGTTGAGGGTATGGACAAACTGAGTGCCTTTTTTCCCTGCTTCCTTAAAGCGAATCCCCGCCCGTCGCGCTTGGAAATCATAGAAATTAGAACAACTAGAAATTTCCCGGTAGGTGTCTGCGGAGGGAAGCCACACTTCCAGGTCATAGCATTTCCCGGCACTGAAACCGAGATCGCCACTACAGAGTTCAAGAACGCGATAGGGCAGCTTGAGGGCTTGGAGAATCGCTTCGGCATTGGCAACGAGTTTTTCGTGTTCTGCCGCCGAGGTTTCAGGATGGACAAATTTTACAAGTTCGACTTTATTAAACTGATGCAGCCGAATTAGCCCACGGGTGTCTTTGCCATAACTACCTGCTTCCCGCCGAAAACAAGGGGTGTAGGCACAATGGTAAATGGGCAAATTTTCCGCTTCGAGAATTTCATCACGGTAGAGATTTGTGACGGGCACTTCAGCCGTGGGAGTTAGCCAGAGATCATCGTCGGCACAGCGGAAACTTTCCTCGGCAAATTTTGGCAGTTGTCCTGTTCCAGTAAGGGAATCACTATTGATCAACACCGGGGGCATGACTTCTACGTAACCCGCCGCAATTTGCTGATCTAACATGAAGTTGATCAAAGCCCGTTCTAGGGCTGCTCCTGCACCGACGAGGCTCACAAAGCGACTTTGGGCGACTTTTACTGACCGGGCAAATTCGAGAATACCGAGCTGTTCACCAATTTCCCAGTGGGGCAAGATGTTTTCATTGGTGGGCTTATGTTCTTCTCCCCAGCGGCGCACTTCGACATTTTCAGTTTCGTTGGTGCCTACGGGGGTGCTTTGATCCGGCAGATTCGGCAGCGCTAACAGCAGATTGTAAATTTGGGCTTTGAGTTCTTTTTCCTGGGGTTCGAGGTCGGCGAGCTTTTGTTTGATTTCATTCCCCTCCGCTTTGAGGGTGGCAATTTCTTCGCCTCTGGGATCGGCACCGCCCTTAATCTTTTGGCCGATGAGTTTACCGATCTCATTGCTGCGGGCCTGGAGTTGGCTGCGATCGCCTTCGAGGGTGCGTTGTTGAATATCTAGATCAAGAATTGGTTGAATATCGTATTCTCCCGCTTTACGGGCATCGAGGCGTTCTTGGACAAGGGTCGGATTTTCGCGGAGGAGTTTAATGTCTAGCACGGACTTTGCTTTGCTGCGGTTGAATCACCCAACATTATTCATGATGGGCTAGTAATAATCAATCGAATCCTGCTTGGTACTGTCTCTAGGGACACCCTTCTAGCTCCCCTATGAGGGGAGAATTTTTTTGCTTTTCCGGAACACCGGCCAATTATCCCCTCCTGGGAGGGGCTACGGGTGGGTTGACTGAGAACACCCCTCTAACTCCCCTACGAGGGGAGAATGGCACCCTCCGGTCTTCAACCACCTCCCTCAAGGGAGGATTTTTAGAACTTTCCAGTGCACCGGCTAATTATCCCCTCCTGGGAGGGGCTACGGGTGGGTTATCAATAACTGATTGAGAACACCCTCCGGTCTTCGACCACCTCCCTCAAGGGAGGATTTGGGCAGGGGGATTGCGACATTTTGCGGAGAAAGCACACCTCTTTGGTATGATGCTGGGATTCTAAACATTTCTACATATAGAAGCGAACAACTCATGGCACCAGATTTCCCATGGTTGACGGCAATCATTGCCCTGCCAGCTCTTTCGACCCTATTGATCCCGTTGCTTCCTGATAAAGAAGGAAAAACTGTACGTTGGTACGCCCTAATCGTCGGTTTAGTCGATTTTGCGCTGATGTGTTTTGCCTTTTGGCAACATTTCGATCCCCAGGCGACGGAGTTTCAATTGGCAGAAAGTTATCGTTGGCTGCCGTCCTTGGGAATTCAGTGGAGCGTGGCGGTAGATGGAATTTCCGCGCCCCTTGTTCTCCTCGCTGGTTTTGTGACGACCCTCGCGATGTTTTCGGCCTGGCAAGTTAATCAACGCCCCCGGCTTTTTTATGCCTTGATGCTGCTGCTCTATTCGGCGCAGATTGGGGTATTTGTCGCCAAGGATTTATTTTTATTCTTCCTAATGTGGGAGATCGAACTGATCCCTGTGTATCTCCTCGTTTGTATTTGGGGTGGAAAACGCCGTCGTTATGCAGCGATGAAGTTTCTCCTCTACACAGCCGCAGCTTCTATTTTCATTCTCGTTGCGGCCCTGGCCCTGAGCTTAAATCTTCCCGGTGGCCCGAATTTTGACCTGGAGGCGATCGCCCAACAGGATTATCCTCTGGGATTACAAATGTGGCTCTATGCTGGGCTGTTAGTTTCCTTTGGCGTGAAGTTAGCGATTTTTCCCCTCCACACCTGGTTGCCCGATGCCCATGGCGAAGCTTCCTCTCCCGTTTCCATGCTCCTGGCTGGCGTCCTGCTGAAGATGGGGGGCTACGGTCTCATGCGCTTCAATATGGAACTGTTGCCCGATGCCCACGTGCGGTTTGCGCCCCTGTTGGTGATTTTGGGGGTGGTCAATATTGTTTATGGCGCGTTTAGTTCCTTTGGCCAGACCAACATGAAACGTCGCCTCGCCTACTCCTCTGTGTCCCACATGGGATTTGTCCTGATTGGCATTGCCTCCTTTACGGATCTAGGGATCAATGGGGCGATGCTGCAAATGCTCTCCCACGGTCTGATTGCGTCGGTGCTCTTTTTCCTCGCTGGGGTGACCTATGATCGCACGAAGACGATGGTCCTCGCGGAAGTGGGGGGTCTCGGTCAGGTTATGCCCAAGGTTTTTGCGATGTTTACGGTGGGGGCTTTGGCTTCCCTGGCGCTACCGGGCATGAGTGGTTTTGTGGGGGAACTCTCGGTATTTGTGGGCCTCGCCACCAGCGATACCTATAGCGCAACCTTCCGTACAATTACGGTTTTCCTTGCTGCCGTCGGCGTAATCCTCACGCCCATTTATCTGCTCTCGATGCTCCGGGAAATGTTCTACACCCGCGAGATGGATCTCAGTTGCGATCTCGGTCAACCGACCAATGTGGCGATCGCCGGCAATGCCCCCGTGTGTTTTGGGAATGACTGCGTATTACCGAGCAATGCCATTTATGAAGATGCGCGACCCCGGGAAATCTTTATCGCCACTTGTTTTACCGTTTTGATTATCGGCGTGGGACTCTATCCGAAACTGCTGATGCAAATGTACGATGCGAAAACCCAAACCCTCAATACCAGTGTGCGTCAGGCCCAGGCGATCGCCAAGCAACCCAGCGAACCCATCGCCACTTTACAAGCCCCAGAATTAAGCCCCCTGCGCTAAATCTGTGTGCAGTTTTCAATGAAGTAATATCCCTAAGTCCCCGATCCGTCGGGGATTTTTTTGTGCTTGAACCCTAGTCGCAAAAAAATAGAAGCGCTTCCCAGGGGAAACACTTCTAAATGTTCTATTTATCTAATTGCCCAAGGTGGGCCGAGAAATTCTAGTAGAGTTCTTCCTCTTTGTTAGTTTCGATGGTGACATCAGATTGAGGATAAGCAATACAGGTCAGAACGTAACCTGCTTCAATTTGATCATCATCGAGGAAGGACTGTTCGGATTGGTCAACAGTACCGGAAACGATCTTACCAGCACAGGTGGAGCAAGCACCGGCACGGCAGGATGCAGGAAGGTCATAACCAGCATCACCGGCGGAGTCTAGAATGTATTCATCATCGGGAGCGTCGTAGGATACTTCGCCGTCGGGAGTGATGAGTGTAACCTTATATGTAGCCATTAGTGTTTCCTCTGGTGTAACAGGGTGTTTACAAGGATTTCATCCGGCCATTCGAGAGTGTGCTTGGGCCTAAGCCTTGGGCAACCCACTAAATGCCTTCTGAAATTGATGGATCATTTTCTGATGATAAAGGAAAACAAAAGAGAACGAATGTCGCATTAGGAATGAAGTTAGCCCACACACTTTATATAAGACTGGCTTATGTTTTTTGAGGCAACAAAATTAGGGCAATAGAAGAATCCCTATAGCTTGCAAATCCGAGTGCTTCAGCGACCTAAGTCATGGAATGTGGTTATCGCCCCTTGTCATCTTCCTTTAAAACTGCATCAGGAATACTTATGCGATCGCCGCTGGATCGCCCAATTAGTAGAGATCTTCTTCTTTGTGAGTCTCGATCACACAGTTAGATGTGGGGTAAGCGATGCAAGTGAGCACATAACCTGCGGCCACCTGTTCAGGGCTGAGGAAATTTTGATCACTCTGGTCAACGGTGCCCGAAATCAGTTTTCCGGCACAACTAGAACAAGCCCCGGCTCGGCAGGAATAGGGAATATCGATCCCTTGGTTTTCGGCTTCGTCGAGGATATACATATCATCGGGAACGCTGACGGTATATTCGCCTTCGGGGGTTTTCAGAGTAACTTCGTAACTTGCCATTGCGGTAATGTAATTTTGCAACTAGGGTTTTCAGTTTCCATTAAACCCGTTTGGGGGCTCCGGGAAAATACCTGCCCCAGCAAGCACACAGCAGTTTGAGGAAAAAGCGTTAGGCGATGGCAAAATTTCGAGTGGGCATTGTCGGTACTGGTTACGCAGCGAAACGGCGGGCAGAGGCCTTTTTACGGGATGGACGGGCAGAACTAATGGCCGTGGCGGGTCAATGGCAAACGGCACGGGAACAGTTCGCTAGTAACTATGATTTAGCGGCGATCGCCTCTTGGGAAAATCTAATCCAGCGGGACGATCTCGATTTAATCGTCGTGTGTACGGTCAACCGACGCCATGGGGCAGTGGTGCGGGCGGCCCTCGAAGCGGGGAAACACGTAGTTGTGGAATATCCTTTGTCCTTGGATCCCACCGAAGCGGCTGAATTGATTCAACTGGCCCAGGCGAAAAAACGACTCCTCCATGTGGAGCATATTGAACTGTTGGGGGGACTGCACCAAACGATTCGGCAGACCTTACCGGAACTGGGCGCGATCGCCTATGGCCATTACATTACCCTTGCTCCCAAAGCGAAAACCCTACCCCACTGGACATACCATTACGAGGATTATGGTTTTCCGTTTGTGGCGGCCCTGTCACGGGTAAACCGATTGCTAGATCTCTTTGGCACGGTCGAAACAGTCACCGGGGCGGCCCAATTTCTCCCGGCGGAGTTGCCCGGCTATTATCAAAATTGTCTCTGTACGGCGCAACTGAAGTTTCAAAGTGGTGTGATTGCCCACCTCACCTACGGTAAAGGAGTCTTGATCCCCAAAGGCGATCGCCGTTTTAGTCTCTATGGCGAAAAAGGCACTTTGGAATTCAACGGCAACCAAGGCATTCTCACCCAAGGCGATCGCCAGACAAACCTCGATGCGGGCAGTCGGCGCGGCGTTTTCTTGCAGGATACGGTGGCAGTGCTGGATCATTTAACCGCGGGCAAACCCCTCTACATTCAGCCAGAACAAAGCCTGTACGCTCTCCAGGTGGCCGCCCAAATCCAACGGGCTGCCCTGGGCCAAACCTAAATATTTCCCCGACTTCGCCGCTCTCGGCCCATGCCGCTCGATAAAATAGAGTCACGATTTACCTTGGGAAAATTATGGTTGCGTTGTTCTCTGCCCAACACAGGACAAAATTTTTGGGGCCAGTTCTGCTGCTGACTTTGATGCTGCTGAGTAGTTGTGGTGGTGGTGAAAATTCCCCAGAGGAGGCCGTTATCCCTGAGTCTCAACCTCTGCCAACGGAAGAAATCCCCGTAGAAAATGCGCCCCAAGTTCCTAACGCGAAAAATAACAATAGCCCCCCCAAAGATAATCTGGTGGTGCAGGGGGAGCCGATCCAAAGTGCGCCCGCCGACAGTGCCGCCCCCAAGATCACCAATAAAACGACCCTAGAGGCCGGGGCCTATTGCTACCGCACCGAAGAGCAAACCATCCAGGCGATCGCCGAACTGCTCGTAGAACCCACAAACGATGTCAGTGGCACCCTGGAAGCGACGATTACCAACGATGAAGCGGGCTATTACACTTCCTATAACCAGAGAATTGCCGGGGTCTTGGACACAGAAACCCTAAGCGCCGCCGTTGTCACCAACATTGAGAACGATGTGCAAAACTCCCAGGAAACCTGGACGTTGAATCGCAATGTGTTTAGCAATGGCCGGGATATGAACCTGAAGCGGGTGAGTTGCGAAGAAATTATCGCCCTGAAAGCCAACCGCAAAAATAGTCCCTAGTGGCTGTGGTCATGGCTGGGTTCTGCCAGCGGTGCAGCGGTGGGCATTGTTGAGTTTTCGCTCGGTAAACTGTGCTGGTGGGGTTCGTTGAGGGTCATATTTTGCCGCCCAAAGGAATAAAGCCCCATGGAAACGGCCCCCACACTCAAGGCTCCCATGGAAACCAGGCCACAGGAGATCACCCCCATCGCCACAACTCCTAGGGAAATAATGCCGTGGGTCGCGACCCCAATCGCAACGATCCCGTGGGCAGAGATACCAATTGCAATGGTGCCGTGGGCGGAGATGCCAATGGAAAGAAATTTGGTTTTCGAGAGGGGAGAAGGCTTGGTGATTTGGGTTTCTGGGTTAAAAGTCGTCATCGGTACTGCACAAAATAATTTTTAAAAAAGAGGATTTAAAATCTAAGAAGTTACCGCCCAATATAACGAAGCTAAGGCGATCGCCACCGTTGCTCCCACCAAAGTATTGAGAATGTTCACCACCTCATTGGTAAGAACCGCAAATTTTTCTTGAACCGTTGCGCCGATCACGCTTTCGATATTCGTTGCCACAAAAGCCGCTACCACACACCAGAAGATTCCCAGAGGATCGATTAAGCCGACCCCATACCCCACCAAGGCGATCGCCACCGAAGCCACCACTCCCGCCAAGGTTCCTTCTAAGCTCACGGCCCCTTCTGTACCCCTAGGGACAGCTTGGAAAGTGGTGATTAAAAATGTGCGTTTCCCGTAGGCTTTACCCACTTCACTGGCGCTTGTATCGGAGAGCTTTGTGCAGAAACTAGCGACATAACCGAGCAAGAGTAGAGGTTGAATCGTTTCTGGCGCAATTAGAGTGCCCAGGGCGCAAATGGTGCCAATTAAGGCCGAACCCCAAACATTTTCTGGCCCCCGCAAACCACCCCGACCTTCAGCGATCCCAGCGGCTTCTTTAATGTTTTTGCCAATTTTTGTCACCCCTACCCCCACGAGGAAATAAAACATCACCACCCCATAGCCCTGCCAACCGAGACAACCCCACACCAGCACCCCCAACAGCCAAGCGTGGAGATAACCCCAGGGAGTCAGTAATTTTTTCGGCACTAAAAAGGCGATCAAGATCAAGATCGAATTCAAGGCGATCGCCACGAGCCAGTTATTTGTCAAAAGATCCATCACGAAAACCAAACTTATTTTTCAATATCTTATTGAATCGCCTGACCCCGTTGACTTTCTAGCTGAGGGGAGAGTCTATGATGAAAGTAAATTGTATTTGCGGTGTTAGTAATGGTGAAAAAATCTTGGTTTGCTGTCGGGGCGATCGCCTTTTTGCTTGGTATCGGGGGAGTTGCCGCCTTTAGTCAATCCCAGGCCCAGGGAGATCAACGCCGCCTTGTGGAAAGTCAAACGCCGGTGCCCAGCCAGGCGATCGCCGCAGAGGTTTACCGGACGCCCACCTGCGGTTGTTGTGGTGCTTGGGTTGACCATGCTAAAGCCAATGGTTTCACCTTTACAGACAACATCCAGCCGGATATCAGCGCCATCAAAGAACAATTTGGCATCACCCCAGAACTTGCGTCTTGTCACACCACCATTGCCAATGGTTACGTGTTTGAGGGTCATATTCCCGCCGCCGATATTCAACGGTTTTTAGCAAATCCTCCTGCCGATGTGCTTGGGTTAACGGTGCCAGGAATGCCCATCGGTTCTCCGGGGATGGAAGCGGGCGATCGCCAACAGCCCTACCAAGTTTTGGCACTCCATGAAGATGGCACGACTTCTGTCTTTCAGGAATATCCAGGTAATTAAGGGTTACAGACAATGGGCATTAAGCGGCGTGAGTTTCTCGGTTTAACGGCCTTGGGCGCAACGGGAGCATTGCTTTGGCAGGGGTGTAGTCTCCTCCGAAGCCGAAACTCTAGTCCTTTAGCCGCCCCCATACCAGAGATTTATCGCAGTGAAGGGGGTTCCCTGGAAATTAACCTCGAAGCCCGCTATGAAGATGTAATCCTTGGGGGAGAACCCACGCGCAACATGATGACCTACAACGGTCAAATCCCTGGCCCCCGCCTAGAAGTTCAACCGGGCGATCGCCTAATTATTCACTTTAAAAATAGCCTCGATCAACCGACAAATCTACACTTCCACGGACTGCATCTTTCCCCAGAAGGCAACCAAGATAATGTGTTCCTCCACATCGAACCAGGGGAAACTTTTCACTACGAACTGGAAATTCATCCCCAACAGCGGGCTGGCACTTACTGGTACCACCCCCACCACCATGGTTTTGTCGCCGAACAGTTATTTCAGGGGTTAGCTGGGCTGATCGTTGTGCGGGGGGACTTGGATGAACTGCCAGAAATCCGCGCCACCCAAGAGGAATTTTTTGTCCTCCAGGATTTTAACCGCGATCGCCCACCCCAAGGAATGATGGGCTCCCACATGAATTTGATGGCGGGTCGAGAAGGGAATCTAATTACGGTCAATGGCCTTTTTCACCCAGAAATCGCTGTGACCAAAGACCTGGTGCGGCTGCGTTTGCTAAATGCGTCCCCCTCGCGGTTCTATCGTCTCCAACTCTATGGCCAAAAGTTAATGCAAATTGCTGGAGATGGTGGTGCTTTTTCTCAACCCCTGGAGCGGGATGAATTACTTTTAACCCCAGGTCAACGGGCGGAGGTGCTCATCAAAACCCAGGATCTACCGAAAACGCCGATCCATTTACTCAACCTTCCTTATCAACGCACCCAGATGGGGATGATGGGCCAGCAATACAACAATGCCACCGTGGCGATCGCCGATTTTACCCCCAGTGCTCAAACCTTCGCCCCGGTGCAAATTCCCGCCCAATTAATTTCCGTTGAACCTTTACCGGAGCCGAGCCGAACCCGTCGTTTTACCCTGAACCATGGCATGGTACCAGGACAGGGAATGGCTTTTTTGATCAATGGGGAAGCCTACCGGGATCAACCCCAAACCACCGTCCGCTTGAACGATGTGGAGGATTGGGAAATTGTGAATACGGGCACAATGGATCACCCCTTCCATGTCCATGTGAATGGCTTTCAAGTGGTGAGCCGCAACGGTGTACCGGAAGAAAATATTGCCTGGGCGGATACGGTATTGGTGCGGGTCGGGGAAACGGTCAAAATCAGAATCGCTTTCCGGGATTTTGCAGGGAAGACGGTTTACCACTGTCACATTCTCGACCATGAAGACCTCGGCATGATGGGCCAATTGGAAATTCTACCCGCTTCATAAAACGTGAAATTGCGGCCTTGACTCTCCAGTGCACTAGAGCTTTTATCCTGGAGCCAGCACTTGAATCATCGAGGAAAGTTCGCCATGGAAACCCGCCAGTTTCAGATCAAAGGGATGGGCTGCGCTGCCTGTGCCACCACCATTGAAACCGCCCTCCAGAACACCGCCGGGGTACAGGTTGCCCAAGTAAATTTTGCTGCCGAGCAACTGCGGGTGGAATTTGACGGCAGCCAACTCAATGGCGAAACCCTCCAGCAGGTGGTCAGTGATGCGGGCTATGAAGCAATTCCCCTCATGACAGGCGATCGCCAAAGTCAGTTAGACCAACAGGAACGGGAACAGGCGCGGCAACTGCGCCAACTCAGCCGCAAGGTTTGGTTGGCGGGAGCCTTAAGTGCGGTGCTAGTAATCGGCAGTCTACCGATGATGCTGGGGGTCAATATTCCGGGGATCGCCCATTGGTGGCACAATCCTTGGTTGCAGTGGGCCTTAACGACGCCGATTATGGTTTGGCCGGGCCAGGGCTTTTTTACAGGGGCGTGGAAAAGTCTCAAAAATCGCACCGCTGACATGAATACCCTGGTGGCTCTGGGGACGGGGGTGGCCTATGGCTATTCGGTGCTGGCGACGGTGTTTGCGGCCCAATTCCAGACTTGGGGTTTGACGGGGGATGTGTATTTTGAAAGTGCGGCGGTCATTATTACCCTGATCCTCTTGGGGCGCTTTTTAGAACGACGGGCCAGGGGGAAAACGGCGGCGGCAATTCGTGAACTTATGGGCCTCCAGGTGAAAACAGCGCGGGTGCTGCGGGGAGAACATACCGTTGATATTCCCGTAGAAGAGGTGCAGGTGGGCGATCGCCTGTTGATCCGACCGGGGGAAAAAATTCCGGTGGATGGCGAAATTTTAGAAGGAGATTCCACCTTGGATGAAGCTTTGGTGACGGGGGAATCGTTGCCCGTGGAAAAAACCGTTGGCGATCGCGTGATTGGTTCAACCTTGAATAAAACGGGTCGTTTGATCCTAAAGGCGACCCATGTGGGGGAAGATACGGTTTTGGCGCAGATTATTCGCCTCGTCCAGGAAGCCCAGGGGAGCAAAGCACCGATCCAAAAGTTAGCGGATCAGGTCACGGCCTGGTTTGTGCCCGCCGTGCTGATGATTGCGCTGATTACTTTTTCTATTTGGGCGATCGCCGGTAATCTTTCCCTGGCAATCAGGACTTTAGTGAGTGTTTTGATCATTGCCTGTCCTTGCGCCCTGGGTTTAGCGACGCCTACCTCGATCATGGTCGGTACGGGGGTTGGTGCCCAGCATGGCATTTTGATTAAAGATGCCCAAAGTCTGGAACTTGCCGCCCACCTCAGCACCATTGTCCTCGATAAAACGGGCACTCTCACCCAGGGGAAACCCAGCGTCACCAACTGTCGCAGCCTGATTGATGAGGCGCAACTGTGGTCTTGGGTCGCCAGCGTGGAACAATCCTCCGAGCATCCTTTGGGGGAAGCGGTCTTTCAGCACGCCCAAGCAAAGAATGTGCCCCTCGTTTCCCTAGAAAATTTTCAATCCCAAACGGGGCAAGGGGTACAGGCCACAATTCAGCAGCAAAATATCTACATTGGTACGGCCCATTGGCTACGGGATCTAGGCATTGACACAGAACAGTTACAGGCCCAGGCAACAGCCTGGCAAAACGAAGGGAAAACGGTAATTTGGGTCGCCATTGACCACCAACTCGCGGGCATTATTGCCTTAGCTGACCAGCTTAAACCCACTAGCCCCAACGTCGTCAAACAGTTACAAAAATTGGGTCTGAAGGTTGTCCTGCTCACCGGAGATAATCCCCGCACCGCCGCGGCGATCGCCAAACAGGTGGGCATTGATCACGTACAGGCAGAAGTGCGCCCCGACCAAAAGGCTGCTGTGGTGCAACAATTCCAAAATCAGCGGGAAGTGGTCGCCATGGTGGGGGATGGCATTAATGACGCTCCAGCCCTGGCCCAGGCGGATTTAGGGATTGCCATCGGCACGGGTACTGATGTGGCGATCGCCGCCAGTGATCTCACCCTTATCTCTGGGGATTTGGCAGGGATTTTAACAGCGATTAAACTGAGTCGCGCCACCCTCCGCAATATCAAACAAAATCTCTTTTTCGCCTTCTTCTACAATGTCGCCAGTATTCCCATCGCTGCGGGGATTCTCAGTGCTTGGGGGATTTTCCTGAACCCGATGATCGCGGGGGCGGCCATGGCCTTTAGTTCTGTTTCGGTAGTGACGAATGCTCTACGTTTGAAAAAAGTTAGTCAACGGCTTTAAAAAGCTAGTCTTTGTTTAACTGCCTCTAAAGAAATGCGTTCTTGATTTTCTGGGTTGGTTTCGGCTGCGATCGCATCATGAACATCTAATAAATCTTCTAATTCTTCAGCATCGATAATAGCTAATTTGCCTTGAATAATTTGTTTAAAAAAATCATCGACAGAAAGGTTTAGTTGTGCGGCAAGGGTAGAAATACCCTGTAAAGATTCGGCTGAAATCTGTAGTGAAGTCATGGCTTTTACTTGTAAATAGTTTCTTCTAAGGCATTACTGATGCTTTCTATAAAATGTTTTACAGATTAAAGCAAGGTTTAAGAGGCGGCTTGATAGGAGAAAACGTCCATTGTGATTGTTCTTGCTGGCTGTTGATCTTCATGGAGCATTTTGCGGATTTTTTCTGTTGTTTCACGACTAAAAGTTTCTTCTCCGCACTGTTGGCAGACTTCCACAGGGATATTTTCAACTAAATAAAATTTACCGTTGATTTGAAAAACTTCACTGGTCACTTCTTGTTTTGAATGCTGAGATTGGCAGACATGACATTGAAACATTTTTACTTTCTCCTTATTTTGTAATTGTCCCATTCGTTTAAATCTGGTTCGTATAGGGTGATTATTTTTAATAAATTGGTTTCCAATTTTGAAACTTGTAAATGTAAAGCGCGATTATTATAGGTAAATCCAAGCAAAAGAAAACTAGGGGAATATTTATCGTCAGGGTAATCTTCAATGATTTCTATGGTGTCGGCTATTTCTTTTAACTCTTGTTCATTGATATTTCTTTCGACTGCCCGTTTAAAAGCATGACGACTAAATTCAAATTGTCCTTTTTTAAGCTTATGTTTAATTTGATCGATAATCATTTTTAGCCATAATTCCGAATTATAAATTGAGAAATAAAACGTTTTATTAGATTATAGAGTTTGGTTGAACTAATTATTTTGGTGGGTTATCGATCGCCCAGGGGCCAACTATATTTTCGCCATTTTTTTCTTTTTCGGCCAGGGCAAGGTTTAGGTGGAGCAGTTTTTCGAGAATGTCGTCGTCTTTTTTGAAGCCGTAGGCTTTGAGCACAAGGGCATCGAGCTTTTTGTGGAGTTTATGGAGTTGGCTGGCGGGTTCGTCGAAAAAGGCGTTGTAAAGTTTGGTGATCCCCCATTGTTTGGCTTCCATTTGGGCGGTGCGGTAGTCATGGAGATCGATCATCGCTTGGTGGATCTGTTGGGTGAGTTTTGCGATCGCCATCTGGGGAAAGGGAAAGGTTTCAAAACAAGTATTCGGAGTGTAGCGGAGTGTCTCCCCCAATGATGAGCTTTGAGCTTTGACCCATTGGCGATGGACATCCGATGTCAAAATTCCCAACACATAAAAATCATCCGAAGCTACCACTGCGACGGAATTATTTGGTAACCATTCTTGTTTTGCAATCAAAAAAATAAACCACTTTGAATGGCATGGAACACAAAAATAATACTTGAGATTTTTTAATGCCTTACGCATTGAAGAATTGGTTCGTTTGAATCTCCACCATTTTTCTCGCAGTACAGACTCCCTATTTTTTTCTCTTACTGGTTTGACGTATTTTTTTATATGCTCAAGAGGGATTTTATACTTAATTATGTCTTCTAGATTTCGATCAGCAAAGTCAATAATATATTTTTGAGGCTCTAAAAATAATGAATTCACTAAATCTTGTGCTGAGTAAGTTTTTTTGACTACTTCAGAATTAAATGCTTTTGTTTTAATCCATTCACTAGCTAGTGATTCTTCTATGAAAAAATCTTTGCCATTAGGCTGACATCCAATAAAAGAAAATTTTGAGTTTGCATTGAGATGAATAGATAGGGAACAATCTATGCTAGATTTAAGCGCGGAATTTATGCTTGCAACCTGTTTGTTATCAAGCCAATAAATATCAGCTTCTTGTTTACACCAATTTACTATACTGACATAAACTGCAGCTTCTCCAGACCATGGCTGAGTCGATATTGCATTATGAATTACTCCTCCATTATTAGATATATAATCTAAGGATACAGATCTACTTTTTCCTTGACTAATAGAGTTAGTTGCAACCAAACCAGCTCGACCAGTTTTATCTAGATAATCATGTGCTTTTCGGAACCAGTAGCTTGCGAAATCTACTTGTGCTCTCATATCAGAAAATTGTTGAAATACTTTTTCTGCATACTTATCTCCAAGCTCTAAACGAATTCTTGAACCACCAAGAAAAGGCGGATTCCCGATGATCGCGTCAGCCTTTGGCCAGTCATTAAACAGCGCATCTTGGCAGACAATATTTTGATCCAAAGAATCCAACGGCAAAGCAGGCTCATTCAACCCAAACTTATCAATCGCAATCTTCCGGGCGATCATCATCGTCACCCGCGCCAACTGCACCGCAAACGGATTTGTATCCATCCCAAAAAACTGCAACGGCGTCACAATCCCGATTTCTTCCTGCTGTAAAACTTCCCCCTGGAACCGTTTGCGCCGCTCATAGATTTTGTTGAGCAAAACCCGTTCCAGCCGCTTCAACTCCTGATACGCCACATAAAGGAAATTTCCCGAACCGCACGCCGGATCCAATACCCGATATTCCCGTAATTCCTGCTTCAGCTTTTCGAGATCTTCATAGGTCGTCGCTTGGTCAATTTTCCCTTCCCAATAGTCGGCGATCGTCGGGCGCACAATCTGCCGGATATCCTTCTCAGAAGTGTAATGAATTCCCCTGGCGTGGCGCTCATCCGCATCAATGGCACTCTCAAAAATATTTCCAAAAATCGACGGTCGGATATTCGCCCAATTATCCCGCGCACACACATCGAGAATTTCTAACTCGCTCTTTTCTAACGGAATCGGCTGAATCTCCCCAAATAAACCCCCATTAAAATAATCCACCCCCTTGTAACGACCCTGGGGCACGATCCCCGGCAAGTTCATCGCCCGAAACAACCCACTAAAGGCATCGTAGGCATTATCTCGCCCCGCTAAACAGTCCTGCACCAACCCCACAAATAGATCCCGTGGCAGGAGGTTCCGGTCTTCGGCAAACATCGCTAGGACGCATTGCAGGGTAAACCGTTGCAGTTGCGCTTCTGTGAAATAAACAAACTTTTCCCTTTCGCCCCGCGATCGCACCAGCCGATAAAATTCCCCCATGCGCTTGGCCGTGCGTTCCGTCACCTCGACCTGATTGTTCCGAAAGATCGGCTCCCGACCACCGATCTCCATAAACGAAAATGTCCCTACCCGATTCGGGAGATCTTCTAGCTTGACCCGGTCTACAGGCTCATCGACCTGGTTGTTAAAGTCATAGACCCAAAACTCATCAAAATTACAGAGAATCGAATAGCGTGGTTTCGGGGTGAGCCGCAGCCAATATTTTTCGAGCTGAGAATAATGCAGCGCCAGATCTGTCCCGCGCTTTTTCATCTCCACCACGACTCCCTTTACCCCAGGGGCGGGCGACCAGACCAAATCTGCAAAACCTGTTTTATCTTTCTTGCTCGCTTTTTTGACCCGCTCCTCAAACTCGGCCCCAACTTCCTTGATCCCAGCATGGCCAAAGGCTTGGAAAAATCGCGTTAAAAATGTCTGTGCCTCTGACTTTTCATCCCCCTGGATATAGGCATTACAGTAATCCACAAACGCCTGGAGAGAATCACGGGTTACTGCCATCGGTCACTCAGCCCACAAGAAAAAACAATAATTTCTCCATAGTATCGCCCAACCCCAACACCATCCACCCCAAAATCACTAACATACTCAACGAAAAACAGGGGCGTTCCATGGAACGCCCCTACAGGTTAATGGGTTAAGAATTTATTAGGCTTCGACTTTGATGTTGACCTTCGTTTCCTTATCAGCAGTTTCTTGGTAGAGCTTGAATCCAGAGACGAGATCCTTTTCTCCGGTGATCAGACGAGCCCCCCGACCTCTAGTAAAGTAGTTCCAACCCCACTGGAGCATCACCACCATCTTGTTATCAAACTCGATCAGGTAGTAAACGTGGGCGAAGATCCAAATTAACCAGGCCAGGAACCCAGAGAATTTCACAAAACCGAGATCCACAACGGCGGCATTTTGGCCGATCACGGCTAGGCTACCCAATTCCATGTAACGAAAAGGCGCCATCTCCTGACCATTGACCCGTTGTTTGATCAGTTTTGCCACATATTCCCCTTCTTGCATCGCCACCGGTGCAACCCCAGGTAAAGGCCGTTCATTTTGGTGGGGGAAGTTGGCCAAGTCCCCAATCACGAATACATCGGGGTAGCCCGCAACGCTCAGGTTCGGCTCGACGATGACCCGACCAGCTCGGTCTAGGGTCGCGCTTAAACGGTCTTCGAGGACTTTACTCATGCCAGACGCTTTCACCCCAGCGGCCCAGACAATGGTTTTTGCAGCAATTTCAAGCTGGTCATCGCCCTGCTTAAAGGTGACAAGGTGGTCTTCGATATTCGTCACGAGGCTCTTGGTTTGTACCTGCACACCCAGATTTTCCAGGGATTTTTGCGCTTTTGCCGACAAACTTGGATCGTAGGGGGGCAAGACCCGATCCATCCCTTCTAGGAGAATAATCCGGGCGCGGGTGGTATCAATTTTGCGGAAATCTTTTTTCAGAACGCTATAGGCAATTTCGGCGATCGCCCCGGCCAATTCTACCCCCGTCGGGCCACCACCCACGATCACAAAGGTCAACCAAGCCTGTTGGAGTGCCGGATCTGTTTCTTTTTCCGCCGCTTCAAAGGCCATAAAGATGCGGTGGCGAATTTCGAGGGCATCCTCAACGGTTTTCAGGCCCGGTGCGTAGGGTTTCCAATGGTCATTCCCAAAATAGTGGTGGCTGACCCCCGTGGCGACAATCAAACTGTCATAGTTGACGATCCCTTCGTTCATCACCACCGTTTTGCTATCGGGCTCAATGTCTACAACTTCATCAAGGAGCACATGGGTGTTTTTGTTGCCGCTGAGGACACCGCGCAGGGGTGAGGCAATATCCGCCGGAGAGAGAGTTCCCGTTGCCACTTGGTACAGCAGCGGTTGAAACAGGTGGAAGTTCCGTTTGTCGATCAGGGTGACATCCACGGCAGCCTCATATTTACCGAGGGTTTTCGCGGCATAAAGACCACCAAAACCGCCACCGATAATCACCACTTTATGCTTGTCTGTCTGGGGGGTGAGATTGGGGAGTTGGGTATTGACCATGGGTTCGCTGGGGTTGGGGAAAATATAAACTTTTATTTCAATCGGCCTGTGTTAGGTAAGAATACTAACAGAAATCTACCCAAAGAGATAAAAGGTGAGATTTCAATGGTGCTATTGCTCGAAAAAATAGGGCGGAGACGGTTAATTTAATGCAGCGTTTGGTGGTTTCTGAGGCGCAATTTACTGATCTTTCTAGGGTTAATTTAACGACAGAACAACGGCATTATCTGCTAAGTGTGCTACGGTTGCGGGCGGGCGATCGCCTGGTTGTGTTAAATGGTTTAGGCCAAGCTTGGCTTGGTGAACTGACAGAGACTGAGCAGATTCAATTAATCGAATCCCAGCATCTCCAAACAGAATGCCCGATTCCAGTGAAATTAGTGGCAGCTTTACCGAAAAATGGCTTCGATGAAGTGGTGCGTTGCTGTACAGAATTGGGGGTGACGCAGATCTATCCGGTGATTTCTGAGCGGACAATTTTAAAACCGAGTGAGAATAAGTTAAAACGCTGGCGCAAAATTGCCACCGAAGCCGCAGAACAATCGGAACGGGCGATTGTGCCAGAAATTGCTGCACCCCAACCTTTTTTCAATCTTTTAGAAACCCTTTCCCCAGAGCAAACCTATCTCTGTGGCGCACGGGAGAAATCGCTGCATCTCCTCGATGCGTTACCTAAAACGCTCCCGCCAGCAATTACGGTACTGATCGGGCCGGAGGGGGGCTGGACAGAAACGGAAATCCAACAGGCGATCGCCAAAGGTATTCCAGTCGTTTCCTTGGGAAATTCGATCCTGCGGGCCGTGACAGCCTCAATTACGGCGATCGCCTTAGTGAATAGTCACTGTCGTCCAGGAAATTAACTGGATTTAACTTTGGGAATCCCGGCGGGATTTTTCAATGGCGATCAAGGTTTTGCGGAGGGACTCAATTTCCCCCTGGAGCTGACTCGTATAAGTCGCGTTACTCTGGGCTGCCGTGAGGAGTGCCGCCGCCTGGAACGCTGTATCGGGGGTGATATTCCCCTTATAGGTCATCATGATGCGTTGATAATGTTCGCCAAGGTCATCGTGCATGATGCTCATAAAATCAGCGAATTCACTCATTTTCCCGCTTCTCCAAGCCGTTAGGGGGTTTTAGTTACCTTACATGGCCATGGTAGCGGAGATGCAAGGCGATCGCCGGAGAAATTTACCGAATGTATTTTTTTTCGTCCGCCCTCAGGCCACAATAGGGAAGATTTTTCACCGTTGGAATTTTCCCAGTTTAATGAGCAACTCCATTAACCCCATCGTTTGGCAAGAAGACCGCGTTCTCCTCGTGGATCAAACCCTGCTCCCCCTCGCCTGTAAAGTCGTCGAAATTAAAACCTACCAGGCCATGGCTGAGGCGATCCGCACAATGATTGTCCGGGGAGCGCCGGCGATTGGGGTTTCGGCGGCCTATGGTCTATACCTGGGGGCAAAGGAGATCCAAACCACAGACCGCACCATTTTTCTGGAAAAACTAGAGGCGATCGCCGCAACCCTCCGCCAAACCCGTCCCACCGCAGTCAATCTTTTTTGGGCCATTGATCGGGTAATGGCAACGGTTCAAGAGGCGACTGGTAATATTCCTGAGTTGCAAAATTTAATTCTTGATACCGCCAAGGCGATCCACAATGAAGACCTCGCCACCTGCCAGGCGATCGGTGATCAGGGGTTGGCGGTTCTTCCCGAAATCCCCGAAAAATTAACCATCCTCACCCATTGCAATGCGGGTGGTTTAGCCACAGCGGGTTATGGCACAGCTTTGGGCGTGATTCGTTCAGCTTGGCGGGAAAATCGTTTAGGGATGGTCTATGCTGACGAAACCCGACCCCGGCTCCAGGGTTCCAAGCTCACTACCTGGGAATGCGTCCAGGAAGGGATTCCGGTGACGCAAATTTGTGACAACATGGCGGCCCACTGTATGCAACAGGATCGCATCGATGCAGTGGTGGTGGGAGCCGACCGGATTACGGCCAATGGCGATGCAGCGAATAAAATTGGCACCTACAGTTTGGCGATCGTCGCGAAGGCCCACAATGTTCCTTTTTTCGTGGCGGCTCCTTTATCAACGGTGGATTTTTCCCTCAGCGATGGTAAGCAAATTCCCATTGAGGAGCGGGATCCTAAGGAAGTCTATCAAATTGGTGATACGCGCATCTGCCCGGAAGGGGTGCAATTTTATAATCCGGCTTTTGATGTGACCCCGGCCCACCTAATCACGGCGATCATTACAGAAAAAGGGGCCGTGGCTCCCGACCAGTTGATTAATTTCAAAGGTTAGAAACCTACCCCTCTATCCCCTCCCAAGCGGTGAAGATGACTTCAAAATAGCTGGGTCAAAATGGGCAGTAAGCCCAACACACTAAAGCCCAGCAAAAAATATAAACTTTGTTGGCCCGTTTGGCGATCGCCAAAGGAGCGGGCATAGATTCCTTTGACCGCATTGTTACTCGCCGTCGCAATCAAAATCGAAATACTGGCTAGGGGTAAAGACAAGGACTGGCCCGCCGATTGGGTCAAGCTCAGAATAAAGGGATCTACGTCGGTGATCCCCATAATCACCGCAAAGGAATACACACCGCGATCGCCTAAATAATCGACGATGTACCGGGTCAAGAGGGAGATCACCACAAAGAGTAGCGCAAAACTAAAGGCCGCCTTCAATTCCAAGGGGTTGCCCTGGGGATGGGTCGCGGCGATCGCCTGGGGATCAGTCCCATTTTTTTTCCGGAGGGCGATCGCCAAGCCCCCCACAACTCCCACCAACCCTAACAGGAAAAACGAACCCATCAGCCGTTCCGACAAAGCCCCATTAAACAATTCCAATAGCAGAATTAAGCGCCAATACATCATCCCCGAAGCCATCACCATGCCTCCCACATAACGCTGGGAATTTGCGGGATCGACGCTAGAACGTTTCGCCAGGGCGACGGTGGTCACAGTCGAAGAATAGGCTCCCCCCAAAAGAGCCGCCAGGGGAATGCTACCTTGACCTTTAATGAGCCTTTGGAGCAGAAAACTGCCGTAGGAAACGGTACTCACGGCCACCACCACCAACCAAGTTTTAAAGGGGTTGAGATCAAAGGTAGTCAGGGCTTGATTGGGCAAAATGGGCAAAATAACGATGGTCAGCAGCAGAAATTTGGTGAAGGTGAAAATATCCTCCTCAGAAAACCGCTCGGCCAATCCTTCGAGAAACGTCTTCAGTTCCAACAAAATCAAACTGGCGATCGCCAAGGAAGACGCCACCCAAAAATGCCCGTGGTAGACCAGCGCCCCCAGAATATAGGTCGCCAAACCCGCCATCTCCGAAGTAAGACCGACCCGTGACGTTTCCGCCTTGTGCCAGTAGGAAATCATCATAAAGCCACCAATCACCGCCAAACCGCCGATCACTGCTAGCATTTGGGTTTGGGCCAAAAAAGCGACACTATAACCAATCAGACCAATGAGCGGATAGGTGCGCACGCCCCCAAAGGCATAGCCCTTATTGAGTTTGTGTTCCTCCCGTTCGAGGCCAATGAGAAACGACAAAAATAAAACCACCAGAAGCTTATAGGCATCTGCTGGGACGAGGCTGAGGAGTTGGGAGCCCATTACCAAAAATGTGTTGCGATTTTACGATAGCGATATTTGCCGCTCTGCACCCAATGACAAACAAATGATTGTGCTTGGGGCCGAACGCGATGTACTCACCTTACCAGCAGCCGAGGTAGTAAACATCTTCGTAGTGTTCAGTGCAACCTTCACTGCCAATATTATTCAAAATATTCATGCTGGTGTTGTGGAGCATTGAACTGACATAGGATTGCTGTTCGGCGGAAACCGTAACGCCTCCACTCACCATTAGCTGGGCTTGGTATTGCTGGAGGTAGGCGATTAAAACATTCACCATCACCCCCGAATAGGGCCAGGGGGTAATCGCCGCTTCGATAGTGTTTGGGTCAACGGCGATCGCCTGATTATTTTGCATTCTGTAGGTGGCAGTGGGGGTCAAGGCATAGAGAATTTTGGGGTCATTATTGGCGTTGGCCTGGGCGAAAAAAACCGTCACCTGACTCGGCGAAAAATAACTGATTCGTCCTTGGGCATCCAGATAAATTAAACCCTGATCATCGGAAAAAGGGCCGATAATCCCAGTATTGGGAGGCACAGGAGGAAAGCCGAGCTGTTGGGCCACAAAGACAGCATTGGCATCCCCTTGGAACTGAATTCCCACTGGATTAGCTTGGGCTGGTGCACAGATCATTTGCCCCATGAGACAACCAAGGCCCACACTGGCACTCAGATAACGACGCAAAACCTGGAACATCACAGCTTTCTCCCTCAGTAATACTTGACTTCAAACAATCACAACAGCATTGGGGCACTTTTCAGGATTTTTCCGCCGCCCGAAAATCTGCTCCATTAGTATAGTGAGCTTTTCCCAGAAGCCTTTTAGATTGCAACAAAAGACAAAATTTTCACCGACAGCCCAGGACAAATTCGGTAGCGATCTTGACGGCCTTGGGGAACGAACTGCATAGGTTCTGGGGGGCCGCCACTACAACCCCGTGGAGGTTAGTCCCTAATCTCTCAATTTATTCTCCTTTGCAATGGAGCAAAACCATGAAATCAACACAAGGTATCGGCGTACAGTTGTTGGATAGTCTGTCTTTGGGGTTGATGGTGCTGTTGTCTGGTGCCCCAGCGGCGATCGCCACCCCCACAGAAATGACCTGTCCAGAGGGATGGCGTCTCCATACCCAAGAACTCAATCCCCAGATCCGTGTCTGTTTACCCAAAAATATCCACCTCCCAACGCTCGCGGATCTCAGCCGACAACCGGCCCAGGTGCAGGTGCAACAACTGCGAATTATCCAAACTGGCGCTCAGATCGATCCGAGCCACCCCAAGGAGTCCCACATTCAAAGTTCGAGCCGTACCTCAATCCAGGTTTACCAACATACCAGCCAGTAACAATTTGGCGAGTTGTCGGGGGTTGATATTGTGCCAGAGTCAGCAAGCTCTGGTTTTTTGTTGGCGAAAGTGACTGGGGAGATTTTTTCTGAATCTAGATATTCCTTGGGGTGGCAGGAGTATTCAGGCAGTTAGCAGCCGATTTTTTTAAAAAGTTTTTTAAAAATTGACCGCAATTAACAAAAGAGGTTTTCTGGGCTGGTTAAAGTAGGGAATCAAGCAAGATTTTTGCCATAATTTTAAGGCAAGCTTGCGTTTATCTTTGCGCCTCCAGTCTCCTCACACCCATGCTAAATCAATCTTTTCGTCAGTGGAGCCTCTACACGACTTTCCTTATCCTCGGGGGAAGCCTGGGGTTTTTGGGCCATGCCTATTGGTTCCAAAGACAGCTAAATGCATCTTTGCAGGCCTATGGTGAGTTTCGTCAATATGAGCAATCCCTGGCTGCGCTGGATCTCAACCAAGACTCGGTAAATTTTATTGCTGAAGCGGTCAAAACCGTTGGGCCGACCGTCGTGCGCATTGATGCCCTGGATCAGACGGAGGCCTCGGCATCATCCACACCATTATTTAAGAAGTTTTTTCAATTAGAAGAGGGCTTTCCCACCTTTGACGGCGATCGCCAACCCCAGGGCACGGGCTCCGGTTTTATTCTCAGTAGTGACGGCCAACTGGTGACCAATGCCCATGTGGTGGGAAATAGCTCTAAGGTAAAGGTGACTCTCAAAGATGGCCAGGTCTTTGAAGGACAAGTGATGGGTGTTGATGAGCTAACGGATATTGCCGTGATTAAAATCGACGCCACGGGGTTACCCACCGCAACGTTAGGGAATGCGGCGGGTCTGACCCCAGGGGAATGGGCGATCGCCATTGGTAATCCCCTCGGTTTTGACAACAGTGTCACCGTCGGCATTATCAGTGCCCTTGACCGCCCCAGTGCCCAGGTCGGCATTCCGGACAAACGGGTACGCTTTATCCAAACCGATGCCGCCATTAACCCTGGTAATTCCGGTGGCCCCCTCCTCAATGTGCGGGGGGAAGTGATTGGCTTAAATACAGCGATTCGCGCCGATGGCCAAGGTCTGGGATTTGCCATTCCCATCGAAACCGCCCAACGCATTGCCCAGCAACTCTTTACGGAGGGGAAAGCGACTCACCCTTACCTGGGGATTCGGATGCTGGCATTGGACGGAGAAGGGAAAAATCGATTGCGGGAAACCCTGCCTGCCATGGCCCAGGATCTTGATTTAAACCAGGAAACAGGTGTGTTGGTGATTGAGGTTGCCCCAGATTCTCCGGCGGCGATCGCCAATATCCAGGTGGGAGATATCCTCAAGCAGGTGGGGGATCAACCCGTCCTGACCGCCTTTGATGTCCAGGATGTCGTAGAACGGAGTAGCATCGGTGCTGATTTACCCATTGATCTCAAGCGCCGGGGTAAAATGCGGCAGTTAACCGTCCAGCCTACGGAGTTTCCGAGTTAGGCCAGGGTTATGGATCAATGGTGGGCCTTAATGATTGGCAACTCCCGGCTCCATTGGGCGACATTTACGGGAGATACCTTGCAAACGGTGCACCACACAGCCCATGGCACTTGTCCCCCTGGTGTGAAACAGTTGCACTATCTGGCCTCGGTCGTCCCCCAACAAACCACTTGGATACAGGCTCATTTTCCCACTGCCAAGCCCATTACCTTGGCCGATATTCCCCTCGAAAATCTCTATCCCCAATTGGGGATTGATCGCGCCCTGGCGGTCTGGGGGGCCGGACAACGGTATGGCTTTCCCTGTTTAGTGGTTGATGGGGGAACGGCCTTAACCTTTTCAGCGGCCAACGGCGATCGCCAATGGATCGGTGGTGCGATTCTACCGGGTTTAAACCTCCAGTTTCAAAGCCTCACCCAGCACACTGCCGCCTTACCCAAAGTCCATTTACCGACGCAATTGCCCCCCCGTTGGGCCAATGATCCCGCCGGGGCGATCACCAGTGGCATTACCTACACAGTCCTCGCTGGGGTCAAAGATTTTATTCGCGCTTGGCAAGCCGAATTTCCCCAGGGTCAGATCTTCAGCACCGGGGGAGATGGGGCGTGGCTGGCCCAACAGTTACCTATTTTGAATTACGATCCGGGGCTTATTTTCCACGGATTTGCGGCCTTGAGACGTAATCGCTGATCCTAACGGAGCTGATAAACCTTGCCATCGAGCAGTAGGCGGGTAATGCCCTTGGCCGCGAGACAACCGCTCGTTTTGAGGAAAAGGTCGCCATTGGGAATTTTGATGATTTTTTGGGTGCGCCCCCGGATAAACCGTTTAGCGACACGGTGGTTATCAAAAATGGGGAGGGTTTTTTGGCTAATTTCTTCGTCGGGAATTTCCCCTAAATCCTGAAAATCCTGCATTGGCCGGGCGATCAACTCCGACAAACGATCCGTCACCACATAGCAATTGCGGGGGAACTGGGCTGCTTCGAGGGGCAAAATTTCCACCGTTTCCGAGGGGGCGACCGGGGTCACATCAAATTCTTCATCGTCGTCGTCTTCATCATCAAATTCCTCATCATCTTCATCATCAAATTCATCGTCATCACCGATGTCTTCCCCCAATAATTCCTTGAGAGCCTGTTGGCGATCGCCCAACTGAATTTCCTGGGCTAGGGCGAGTAAATCCGGATTAATTTCGATCTCCTCAAAGGTTGCAGCTTCCGGTTCAGGCTCAGAATCCTCTAGGGCCAATGCGGTCACTGCGTCGGAGGTGTCCAGCTCTGGGATTGCCTCTGGCTCTGGGTCACGGGATTTACGTCTGGTGCGCCGCCGTTCCGTTTTGGGTGGCGTTTCCTCGGCTGTATCGGTAGATTCTGGAGCTGTCTCAACCCGTTTGACTAGCTTTGGTTTTTCCACGGTTTTAGCCGTCGATGGCTCCGGGTCGGGGGTTGATTTTGTCCCACGGTTGCCACGACCCAGGCGTTTGCGTTGGATCAATTCCTCATATTCACTGGCACTGAGACGACTCTTAAGAAAGCGACTAATGGTAGAGCTGCTCACGCCATAGCGGGACGCCAAAGTAGAAGTCGTTTCTGCCGTTTCACGGTAGGCAACGAGTAATTCTTCTTTATCATGGTCGGTTAGTTTGCGGGGGCTCATAGCGTCGATACAAAATGCAGATAAAGGTGAGCAGCCTGGGTCAAAGCGTGCCAGCACATTAGTTTAACCTGTGTGCTCTATTAGTGTATCCCTTCAAGGAACCAGCGGTTGCGGGATACACAGAATTTCTCCAGAAATTCCTGCAATTATCGCGGTGTCGGGAATTGTAATTGGTTTTTCCTTAGGGGGATGTTTCTGTGGAATCTTCTGGTACCACTGTAGGGCCAGTAGGAGGGATTTTTTCGCGGACAATTAGGGCCTGGAGCACATCATGGACGACGGGAGCGGCGACAGTCCCCCCAAAGGAATTGGGCTCTGTGGGTTCATCGGCAGCGGCAAAGACCACATAGCGGGGATTATCGATGGGGAAGATACTGACGAAGCTTGTGATGTAGGCTCCCGGAATATATTGGCCGTTGCGCGCTTTTTGGGCCGTGCCTGTTTTCCCACCAATCCGATAGCCGGCAATTTTTGATTTTTCGCCACTGCCATCGTCCACAACGGTTTCCATCATGTCGAGTACAGTTCTCGCCACTGCCGGGGAAAAAATTTGTGGGTTTTCCGGTTCAGTCGTGGTTGCCGCAAGCTGCTGGGCACTATTGGGGATTTCTGCTTTGGGAGTGACGGTTTGGGGTTCCCCTTGGCTGTTGAATAGTCCCCGCACCAGATGGGGTTCGACGAGGGTGCCACCGTTGGCGATCGCCCCGTGGAGTTGCACCAGCTTGATGGGCGTCACAGTTAACCCTTGGCCAAAGGAATTCACGGCTGCTTCGACGGGGCTAGCGGTAAATTTTTCGCGACTCTTGAGGGTGCCTGTTACTTCCCCCGGTAGATCAATGCCTGTGGGTTCAGTGAGTCTCAAGCTTTGCAGTCGGTCATAATAATCATCCCGGGACAGATTTTGCATCAACCGAATCATCCCCACGTTACTAGAAACCCGCAAAATCCCCGCCACATCAATCACACCGTTTCCGGCACCGTTGTAGTTTTTCATCCGGTGGGGGCCAACCTGAATTGATCCCGGATCATTCACCGACGTGTTGGGGGTAATCACCCCAGCATCGAGGGCGAGGGCGACATTGATCGGTTTAAAGGTAGACCCCGGTTCATAGAGATCTGTGACTGCCCAATTTTTAAAAACACCATAATTTTCAGGCTGAACTTGGGCGTAATTGTTGGGATCGTAGTTGGGTTCTGTCACCAGACTCAGCAGTTCCCCAGACTGGGCATCCATGACAATGACAACACCCCGTTTCGCTTTGTAGGCAGCCATCTGTTTTTGTAGGGCTTGGCGGGCGGCCTTTTGGAGGGGGAGATCGAGGGACAGTTCCAATTCCCAGTCATCATATTTCATCGCCTCTGCCTGGAGGTTCCCCGGCAGGATCGCCCCATTGCCATTGCGCCGGAGACTCAGGGAAATGGGCTCCCGTTGGATTAAGCTTTCCTGGGCAAGTTCAATGCCAGCCCGGCCCAGGTGGTCGTCTTTTTGGACATAGCCGGTAATTTCTGCGGTCGCGTCCCCCTGGGGATAGAACCGACCATATCGTTCCACCAGTTCCAGGCCATCAATACGTAATTGGCGAATGGCGCTGACCTTGGTGGCGTCGAGGCTGGCCCGCAACAAGATCCCGCTTTTTTGGCGGCGTAAGGTGGTCTCTAGGTCTGCGGGGGAAACATCCCCCAAAATAGGAGCGAGATAATGGGCAACGGCCTTCGGGAGGTCTGTGGGGGCGATCGCCTCCGGGAGATTGTCTACTAGCTCCTGGGGAAGTCGGAAACCGACGGGGTGGGCGTAAAGGGTATGGGAAATGCGGTCTAGGGCTAGAATATTGCCTTCGCGGTCAACAATAGTCCGTCGGGGAATATAGGGGCGGAGGGTGATCTGATGCTGGGACTGGGCGATCGCCCCTAGCTTGTCGTAGTCAATGATCTGTAAGTAGAACACCCGGACAGCCAAAGCCAATAACCCCACCACAAAAATGCCCCAGACGAGGAATAAACGCCGTTGGAGCAGCTTCGGTGCGGGCGGCCGAGACCGGATGGCTTGTTGCTTGCGCCGATACAGTTGCCGTCGTTGTTGGTGGGAGTGGGGGGAAGGCATGGTCATCGGTTTGACCCCTGATTGCTAAGGGCAAATCTGCTCAACACTCTACCAAGAAACCAATGATTAATAGCCAATGGGAGATTGTTCGCGGACGTGGGGGAGAGTATCTTGGGGCGCAGCGGGGAGAGAGACCTGGGCAGGCGTTTTGACATAAACGCTGTGGGCTGGGGTTGGCGCCACAAGTCCTGCGGTCGGTTGCTCTGCCTGGTGCTGGAAAAATTCTCCGAGGCTGGCACTGGTGGCGATGAGATCTGCCTCGTAGTCTTGGAGTTGGAGGAGGTGACTAAACGCTTCACTCCAGCCCTTTTGGTAATAGGCTTTTCCGGCATATAAACCCATGGCCGTTGTCACGGCGGCGATCGCCACCCATTGGGTCACCTGCTTACTGATTCGGAGCGTTTGTACCAAAGGGGTTGTAGAGGGCTGTTCTGGCCGCGCTGGCAAGCTGCGAACCTTGGACTCTACCATTTTGAGGGGTCTGGATTTTTGCGGACGGGAGGGGGAAACCTGCCAGGGTCGAGGTGCAACTGCCATATCTACTTTCTATCGCCTCACACAAAAGATGTTGTCATTATGGGGTATTGTAGTCGCGCCTTGATCGATTTTCCCGTGTTTTTTTCGATTTTTACTAATTTTTCAAAAAAGCAATATTGATGTACTTTTCTTTCTAAGAAAAATATAAAGAAAGATATCAATGGGCAAAAAAAGTTCCCTGATTTTTATGATTTTTATGAAGTGGTTATGGCGAACAATCGGTGGCGATCGCCTATGGTAGTTCCCCTTGTGGAGCGGGCTTTAGGCGGTTTTGCCAAGTTTGGCCCTGGGCGCGGATGGCCTGCAATTCATCTGGGGAGAGCCGTTCTAAATTTTTGAGGATTAAATTCATCCGACCTTGGCTGCGGAGTTGACCTTGGTGGCGGTCGAGGAAGTGCCAGTAGAGGGTATTAAAAGGACAGGCATTTTCTCCGTGGCGATCGCCTTTGTGGTAGCGACAGTCGCGGCAGTAATCACTCATTTTATTGATGTAGTTGGCCGAGGCGGCGTAGGGCTTACTGGCAAGGATTCCCCCGTCAGCAAACTGCCCCATGCCGATGACATTAGTTTGCATTACCCAATCGTAGGCGTCGATAAACGCGGCGTGGAACCAAGCTTCTAGGGCCTGGGGCTTGACCCCCAAGATTAAGGCAAAATTGCTGAGGATCATCAAGCGTTGGATGTGGTGGGCATAGCCCGTTTGTTCTACTTGTTGTAAGACTTGTTTGAGGCAGTTGAGATCGGTTTTGCGGCTGTCCCAGTAAAAATCGGGTAGGGGTTGTTGATGGTTGAAATGGTTTTTCTGGGCATAATCAGCGCCCACGTAATGGTAAAGGCCATGGAGATATTCCCGCCAGCCCAAAATTTGCCGGATAAAACCTTCGAGATTATTGAGGGCGATCGCCTTTTGTTCCCGGATTGCCTCTGCTTTTTTGATCAATTCCCAGGGATGCAACAGACCCAGATTGAGATAGGGCGAAATCAGACCATGCCAGAGGGTATATTCCCCCGTGACCATCGCGTCTTGGAAAGTGCCAAATTTTTCTAAGCCCGTAGCGAGGAAATGCTCAAAGACCTGGAGGGCTTGGGTGCGGGTCACGGCCCAACGGAAAGGTTCAAGCTGCCCGTAGGTGACAAGACCTAAATCTTTAATCCGGTTGATCACGGCTTGGGTCAGTTCATCGGGCGCAAAGGTCAGCGGTTGGGGAGGATTGAGATCTTTTTTAGGAGGCTTGCGATTGTCCTTATCAAAGTTCCACTGACCCCCAAGGGGCTGCTGCGCTTCATCGAGCAGGATATTAAACCGTTTGCGACCCGCCCGATAAAAATCTTCGAGGACGAGGCGTTTACGATTCTTGGCCCAGGTGTGAAATTCTGCCCGCGACCACAGGAAGTGATTATTGGGAATGAACTTGAGGGAACAGGGGAGATCTAAGGTCTGGATCAAGGTCTCGAAGGGGCGATCGCTAGGCTGCATCACCCACAATTCCGTAATTCCTTCAGCGGTGATCCAGTCGATTAAAGCACTTTGCAAATCAGCGGCGATCGCATAATGGACAGACCACCCGGCCTGTTCTAGCTCCTGGGCAAAGTGACGCATGGCCGACCAGACCAGCACCAACTTTTGACCGTGGTAGGGCCGTTGGCGGGCATAGTCTGCCGCTTCGATCAACAAAACCGGCGTTCTTGAGCGTTGGTCTTCCCGTTGTTGGAGGGCGGCTTGGGTGGCCCACAGTTGATCCCCCAGTACCCAAATCCCGACGGTCATGGGCTTTTCTCTCCCGAAAAATGCTGTTGGAGAGTGTAACACAGGCTTTTTGGCGGCGGCGGCAGTGTGAGCTGGAGCAAAGACAATTAAATTTCTGTGAACCCGTGGGTGATCGCCAGAAAAACCCTTTAACGTGAAAAGGAATCCCCACAATTACAGGTATTTTTATGTCCGGCGAAGAACTTTTAACCCTGGCAACCCTCCTTAGCCCTGGGTTGGCCCTGTCGTTTATTGTGATGATCTGTTTTGCGAAGGGGGGTTAACTTTGGATTGTTTTTTCGGTGGCTTTGATCAAGGTCTCCTGGAGGAGGGGCGAAAGATCTTTATTTAAACGGCCCACCCGGATAAATTCGGCATAGGTGTCCGCTTCAATATCCAGGAGGGTATCGCGCAACTGCTTCATATCTAGTTCTTGCAGTTGGGGATGACTGCCTTTGAGTTTTTCAATTTTTTCTTCGATGGTTTCTAATTCCCCTTCGACGAGATCCCGTTCATAGCGGTAAAATTCTTCGTCCACATCGGCAGCGAGGTTTAACTGGTCGAGGTAATTTAATACTCGTTTGAGGGCGACGCGGCGGGCAAGATACTCGGAATATTTCTGACGAATCGGTTGATCACCAATCAAATCGAGTTTTTCTAAAACCCACTGGGTTGTCAGGCCTTGTACCAGAAGGGTGAATAGCACCACCCCAAAAATGATGTTGATAATTTCTTGGCGATCGCCGAGCACCACAGGCACGCTCAAGGCCACGGCAATGGAAACTGATCCCCGCAGACCGCCCCACCACAGCACCGTTTGTTCAGAGAAGCTCAAGGGATTATTACTAAATTGATTGGAGAGCCAACCCAAGCCATAGACGGAAATGGCCCGCGTCACCAACACAGCGGCGATCGCCACAAAAATTGCATCTAAACTTTCCCCTAGGGTGCCAAAATTGACCTGATCACCAATGAGCAGAAACACAATCGAATTCACAAAAAACGCGAGGAATTCCCAAAATTCCGAAACAACTAGGCGAGTACGGGGATTCATGCCAATATTCGAGCCAAAATTCCCCAAAATCATCCCCACAGTCACCACCGCAATCACCCCAGAACCGCCCAATTCCTCCGTCAAAAGGTAAGTACCATAGGCCGATACCAGGGTTAAAGATTGCTCCACGAGGGGAATATCGAATCGTTGGGTTAAGAAAGAAATGCCAAAACCAATCAAACAACCGAAGCCGACACCAATGCCCACAAACACCAGGAAAGTTGCCACCGTCGCCGACATCGAAAAGGTCTGGGTACCGAGGGGAATTCCCACCAGCAACAGAAACGCCACGACTGCGACTCCATCGTTAAAGAGGCTTTCCCCTTCCATCACCATCGTGAGTTTTTTACTGGCCCCCAACTCCCGGAACAAAGCCACCACCGACACCGGATCCGTCGCCGAGAGGGCCGCCCCCGCTAGCAAGGCAGAACTCAGGGCCAAGCTCGTCCACTGACTGAGGGCAAAACCAATCCCAAAGATGGCGATCGCCACCCCAGCCAAGGCAAACAACGCAATCGGCAACCATTGTTTCTGGAGTTCGCGCCAACGAATATTCCAAGCAGCTTCAAACAAGAGCGGTGGGAGGAAAATTTCAAGGATTAGCTCCGGCGAAAGATTCACTAAACGCACATTAATAAAAGCCAAACCCAGCCCCACAATCACCAACAAGAGGGTATAGGGGATCTGACGCAACCAACTAAAAATCCGTGAAAAGGTTGCAACGGTTAGGGAGATCGATAAAACCAACACAAACTGTTGCAAGTTTGTTGAAATCGCCGCTTCTGCAAGTTCTGCTAAAACAATCATGACCAAAGGCATGTCTAGATAATCTCTACAGATGCTAACAGGCATTGACCTCTGTCATCAGAAATATCAAGAGTCTTTAAATTTTTGAAGGCGATCATTAGCCCAGAACATCTTGTATTTCAAAGGTATATTGCATAGAAAAGCATTTAATTCACGCTTCCGTCACCTTGTTGTTTTTGTGTCAATTTAATAATTACAAAATGTTGACTTTTAGCATTGACTTGAATTCTTTATGAATCTTTTATGTAGAATAAAAGCCCAATCAATTGTTAATACAATAATAAAACAATGGATAAAAGTATATTTGAAGAATTTATCGATTATTACATTAAGGCTTGGCAAAATTATACAAACTTTAGTGGTAGAGCCCGCCGCAAAGAATTCTGGTATGTTTTTATCATCAACCTTTTGATTTCCCTTGTCTTGGGTGTTTTCCAGGAAACATTTCTTGGGGTGATCGCCTCTTTGGTTAGTATTATCTATTCCTTAGCCTTTATTTTACCTGGAATAGCCCTTAGCATCAGGCGTTTGCATGATACTGGCCGCAGTGGTTGGTGGCTCTTAATTGGATTTGTACCGCTTATTGGTGTAATTGTCTTAATTGTCTTCTTTGCTTCCGACAGTCAACCAGGCCCTAATCAATATAATGCTGACACGATGGCATAACTTTTAAAAACTAACCTGCAAAAGGATAAACACCCCAAACCGTTGTTGGTAAAGGGTGTTTTTTTAAATCGAAAAATTAAAGGGTGATCAATCTAGTTGGGGACAACTAAATTTTCAGAGCCATTAACAACTTTAGCCGTAATGATCTTGTCAGCTTTGCTGAGGCTTTCGAGAACATCCTGGCCAGTGACGGTATAGCCAAACACAGAGTAACGACCATCCATTAAGTTAAATCCGGGCGGCGCTAATTCATTATCAAATTTGAAGAAGAAAATCTGGGAAGAACCACCATTGGCATCATCGGCGGGGCGGGCCAGGGCTAAGGCACCATAGGCATTAAAAGGAAGATTGATCTCTGCTAGGTAAATGCCGAGGTCTTCTAGGGTTGCCCCATAGGTCGCTTCGTGGTCACCAGTGAGCATAATTTCCATGGGGATGGCACGGTACTCATTGGTTTTCGGGTCAATGAAACCATCGGCATCACCTTCGGGATCGCCCGTTTGCAGAATGTAGAGATCTTCAGCCCGGTTAAACGGTAGGCCATCATAGAAGCCCCGCTGCACCAAATCAACAAAGTTTCCGGCATTAATCGGGGCGTTGTAACCGTCAACGACAACGGTAATGTCCCCTTGGGTAGTTTCGAGTTCGACGGTGGCCCGACCCAATAAGCGCGGTAGATTGGCATAGTTTTCGGGGATCGTGGTCGGATATTCGGCGATCATATTTTCTTCGATCGTACCGACTTTGTTGAGGATTTCCCGACGTTTTGTCCAGATCACTTCACGGTCTTTGGCGGCGATCGCCTCTCTCATGGTGGCGACATCCTGTTCCATTTCGCTCAGGAGCGTTTGGGCCTGTTCCTTAAAACTGGGGACAACATCTTCGAGGATGCCATCTTGGCTAATGGAGAGGACGCGGCTGGCTTTCTTGGCATTGGCTGCAATCGGCCCCCAGCGTTTCGCCCGTAGATCCTTGGACATAAATTCCATGCTGTCCTGGAGGCGGCGAATGGGCTGATTTTCAATGGGCAGGGCGTAGCGGAGGATGGCTTCGGGATCAGTGATCGCATCCCCTTGGGCGAGGGAGGCGAGGGTAAAGCTCGGTTGCGGTAAAGCCGAGGCCGGTTGGGTCACGCCAAAACAAACGGCGATCGCCAAAGCCACAGATAGGCAATAGTTTAAAAATTTGGTCATGACGGAGGGAAATGAGTTTGTTTGAAAGAGTGCAGTTTGACTGGTCTCTTGTCATATTCTGCGTTTCCCTCTGGGCTTGTCAACAAAACATCACGACTCTTCAGATTCTTGCCACAACAAACCCCCCTGGGCTAACCTAGGAGGGCTGTTTTCTCTTCTTACGAGCCTGGAGAGATTCGAACTCCCGACCTGCTGATCCGTAGTCAGCTGCTCTAATCCGCTGAGCTACAGACCCATGGAGAAGAGTTGTGTTGTTTGACCAACAGTCATCTAATCTAACAGACGTTTTGGGTAAATGCAAGAGTTTTCTGAAAAAAAGATTTCCCTCCCTCCCCTGAGCCATCTCAACGCCCACGGTGAAGCGCAGATGGTGGATGTTTCTGAAAAGAATGTGACGAAACGGGAGGCGATCGCCACGGGGATAATCACTATGACCCACGCTTGCTTTACGGCGATCCAAGCGGGAGATGCCCCCAAGGGCGATGTTTTAGGTACAGCTCGCATTGCTGGGATCATGGCAGCGAAACAAACCTCGAACTTAATCCCTATGTGCCACCCGCTACCGATTAAAAAGGTGACGGTCAATTTTATTGCCGACGCAAACTTACCCGGTTATCGCATCGAGGCCAGTGTGACGACAAAATCCGAAACGGGGGTCGAAATGGAGGCGTTGACAGCGGTTTCCGTAGCGGCCTTAACCCTTTATGACATGGCGAAGGCAATGGATAAAGGGATGGTGATTTCTGAAATTCAACTGCTGAAAAAAACCGGGGGCAAATCCGGCGATTATACCCGGCAAGCCTGAAGAAAATCCTTGTGATAGGATCACCTGTGTTCCGTAAATGTGATGGGTAAAACCTATGCCTCGCAGTTGGCCGCGCAAACCTGACCGTAAAACTGATCCTGAATTCCGTCGCGCCGAAGACCGGATGAATTTTATTGTCCATGTGATGGTCTACCTCGCGATTAATTCGCCCATTTGGTTTACTGCCATGATTCAAACGACGGTAGAGCGCCCCTGGGTAAAACCGTTTAGCCTTGTTTGGCTGGGCATTCTAGGGTTACACCTGCTTTACATTACGGCGATCGCCGATTATTCGGAGGCTTCCAATGGCTAGCACAATTCAAATCGAAAAACTCGCCGCAGAGATTGGCGAAAATATTTATATCGATGTGTCTGGGTGGCATTTATATTTAGCCGATGCCCATTTACACACCACCGTCGCTGAGAAAATTTTCCCGGCCATTGAAGACCGTGCAGTGGACGAAGCAAAAGTGATGGATGTTTTACGCTCGATCCAAGTTCCCCTGGGTGGTAAACAAGCTTTTGTCACCCTGGCCCAACTGATCCCCACCGCCGGCCAAGGGGATCTGCTCAAGCTCCTCGAAGACTATCAAGACAATTGGTAATTTGAGGCGAGCAATGGCAGAAATTATTCTGTTAGAAAATGCAGCCGCCACCCAAGCTCTTGGGGTAAAGCTAGGGCAAAGGTTGCCAGAAAATTCAGTAATCTTGCTCAAGGGCGATCTGGGGGCCGGAAAAACGACCCTCACCCAGGGCATCGGTCTCGGCTTGGGAATTACCGAGGCGATCGCCAGTCCGACTTTTACCCTGGTGAACGAATACCACACCGGACGCATTCCCCTCTATCACCTGGATTTGTACCGTCTTGAACCTGCACAAGTCGATGGTCTCTATCCCGAAACCTACTGGGAGGGCGAAGAATGTGACCCTGGCCTGACGGTCATTGAATGGTCAGAACGCTTACCCTATCTCCCGGAATCTTATTTCCAAATTGAACTGAGCCACACCACCAATGACCAGCGGCAAGCGACTGTGTCTGCGGTCAATGCGGATTTAAAATTGCTTGTCTCTTAGAAATTTTCAGCTAAAGTTAAGGACGAACCATCAGCCTGGGGCGCACCATGGAATTTCTCGCAATCTTAATGTCCGGTTTTCTGACGGCCCTTTCCCCAGTGGGCTTGATCCTAGAGGAAGTCAGCGGTAAACGCATTGGCGATCGCCTCCAAGCCGCAGAAACCTTTGAAGTGCGGGTCGATAATGTTCCTAGTCACCAACTTCTCAAGGGCAAAATTGACCGCGTTCAGATTGCTAGTCGTGGCGTTGAACTTTTTCCTGGCCTACGTTTTGAGGTGCTAGAACTTGAAACCGATCCCCTCAGTTTTGACCTGGCTAAAGTTCGCAGTGGCAAACCTGGCCCCGGTGTTTTGGATCAGCCCCTCCAGGCAGGCGTGCGCTTTGTTCTCACCGAAACTGATCTCAATCAAGCCTTAACGTCTCCACAAGTTACGGCCTTGATACAACCTCTCATTAATCGTCTGCTCACCCGTCCCGGCAGCACCAATCCACCCCGTTTCCAATTAGAAAATGCCACCGTCGATTTCCTCGGCGAAAACCGTCTCCAGTTCACCGGAGAAATGTTTCAGATCAATCCCGAAACAGGCGAAGCAGAGCGGGCGACGCTCCAACTCAGTTTTACCCTCGGCCTCGCATCTGGTAGCCAATTCCAACTCACAGACTTTGAAGGGGCAGTGAATGATCAACCCCTCCCTCCGCCCCTCCTGAATGGCTTTGCCCAGGGGTTTAGTCGTCGCTTCAATCTGCGGATCTTCCAAGACCGGGGTTTAACGGCCCGCTTTCTCCAACTTCAAACCGGCGATCGCCAAATCCAGGGGGCGATGTTCATTCAGTTGGCTAACCCCACCCCCCAATAAATAACAAAATCTAATCACAGCCCTCAAAATTTTTGAGGTTTTTCTTTGCCCCAATCCATAGATATAACAGTATAGTTTACCTAGATTGCATAGCCCAAAAACAATATCTAGGACACCGGAGCTCAGTCACCATGGATCAAAACTGGATTGCTTTTCTCATTACCGCTGATGTCATGGCCTTTTTGCTCATTTTGGGATTGCGGACATGGCTCTTGCCGGAAGAAAAATAAAAGCTTTCGTCGAATAGCGCAAAAAGAAATCCTCCAGGGTATGGAGGATCTAATTTATCAATCTCAATTTTGTTTTAGAGCTTTATTTCTGGAATTTATTCCGGAGAAAAATAGCTGTGCCATTCATCGCCAATAATACCACCATCAAAACAATAATCCCCGCTGCTGCCACCGTGTGAAACTCTTCTTGGGGGCGGGAAACCCAGTTGAAAATTTGAATCGGCAGCGCCGTAAATGGCGTCTGGAGCCCTTCTAGGGATAAAGAAGGCAAGAAAGCGATAAAGGTCAAGGCCCCTAGGGTAATCAGTGGGGCTGTTTCACCGATTGCACGGGAAAGGGCCAAGATAGTCCCTGTTAAAATCCCCGGTAGGGCGAGGGGAAAAATTTGTTCGCGCACCACTTGCCATTTGGTCGCTCCGAGGGCTAGACCAGCTTGCCTGAGGCTATCGGGTACAGCCTTGAGGGCTTCGCGGGTTGCAACGATTACGATCGGCAAGATCAATAGGCTGAGGGTTAAAGCACCAGCTAAAACACTGCGTCCCCCTGTCATTGGAGAAAGGAGCCGGACAAAAACCTGTAGCCCCAAAAGACCATAAATAATTGAAGGAACGGCAGCGAGATTGTTGATGTTGACTTCAATGATTTTCGTGAAAGTATTTTCAGCGGAAAATTCCTCTAGGAAGATCCCCGCACCCACACCGATGGGAAAGGTGATTATGGCAGTTAGGATCATCAACCAAATTGTCCCGACAAGGGCTGATTTGAGGCCGGCATCTTCGGGGCGTCTAGAGGGAAAGGAAGTTAACAATTTCCAATCGAGGCGCGGCAGACCATCGAAGAAAACGTCGATCAAGAGAACGGTCAGCACCACAATGCTTAAAATTACAGCGATCCAACTGAGAGTTTGAAATGCGGTATCCCAGCGGTAACGGGTTTTAAGACGAGTATCGAACAGGGTGTTCGTATTTTGGGAATTGGGAGGGTTACTATTCATTCGTATTTCTGTCTATAGCGACGCACAACCCAGTAACTGAGGATGTTTAGGGTCAGGGTGATTAAGAATAAAGATAAACCAACGGCATAAATGGTCTTAAAAGCCAAACTGCCAGCCGGGGCATCCCCAAGACTAACTTGAACAATAAAAGCAGTCATGGTGGCGATGGGCACCGTGGGATTGAGGGTGAGGGTCGGGTTTAAACCAGCGGCAATGGTCACAATCATCGTTTCTCCGACGGCCCTAGAAATAGCCAAAATAAAGGAAGAAACAATCCCGGACAAGGCGGCGGGTAAGACGACATTCACGATGGTTTCTCGTTTGGTGGCCCCCAGTCCGTAGGAACCTTGACGTAGGCTATCGGGCACGGCATAGATTGCATCTTCACTGAGGGAGGCAACCAAGGGCAAAATTGAAATCCCTAACACTAAACCGGCACTCAAGGCATTAAAGGGAGAAAGCCCTGGAATAATCGCCCGTAGCGCTGGGGTCACCAATAACAGGGCAAAATAACCATAGACAACGGAGGGCACCCCTGCCAGAATTTCGAGGGCGGGCTTGAGCCATTTTCGGATCCCAGGGGAAGCATATTCACTTAAGCAAATAGCGGCTAACAGACCCAACGGCAAGGCCACGGAAATGGCGATCGCCGTCGTCATCAGGGTGCCAGAAACCAGCACAAAAATACCAAATTGTGGATCGACAAATAGCGGCGTCCAGCGGGTATCCGTTAGGAAAGTAAACAGGGAAACCTCATTAAAGAAGCCCGCCGCATCGACGACCAATGTGATGACAATCCCAAACGTGGTTAACACTGACACCAGGGCAAATAAACCAAAAAGCCCCACGATTAAACGTTGGCTCCATTTACTAAATGTCCGTGTTGTCCGCCAGAGTCCCGCATCAGCAAGGGGGGGAAAAGGACTAGTTGTCATAATTTTTAAATACTTATGATTTTGATTTATCAGCGATGCCACTACAAAAACAGCGGCATTCATTCAAAGCATAAAGGGAGTCGGGCCTTTTCTGAATGAATCTGCCCCACTCCCCAGCGAAACCTAAAAATAAAACCTAGAGAACTTCACCCAATCGAACACCGACGGTGGAACCACCATTAAAGATCGAACCAGTGGTGCGAGCAGCAAGGCGTTCCTGGGCCTTGGCGTAGAGTTCAGAATTGAGGGCAACATAGCCAACTTCAGAAACGAGGGAAGAATTTTCTTCAGCCGAGTAGAAGTCCATGAAAGCTTGAACCTGGGGCTTCTCATCCAAAGACGCTGCACTGACGTAGATGAAAATCGGGCGAGCCAAAGGCTGATAGGTAGAGTCGTCTACCGTCGCAGTGCTAGGAGCCACACAGCCATCACCATTGCTGGGATCGCCGTCATCAATGGCCGCCGCATTCAAGTTGTCAGCATTTTCTTCGTAGTAAGCCAAACCGAAGTAGCCCATGGCGTTGGGATCATTAACAACCCCTTGGACAACAACGTTGTCATCTTCACTGGCAGTGTAATCACCCCGGCTAGCTCCTTCTTCACCATTGATGGCGTCGGTGAAGTAGTCGAAAGTCCCAGAGTCAGTCCCTGGCCCATAGAGAGTGAGGGGAGCATCCGGGAAGCCTTCCCGTACTTGACTCCAGTTGTTAATTTGAGAATCAGGAGACCAAATGCTAGCCAATTCTTCGGTGGTTAAACAAGTGGCCCAGTCGTTTTCGGGGTTAATAACAACGGAAATCGCATCATAGGCAACGGGAATTTCGATATATTCGATGCCAGCCTGTTCACAAGCTTCGATTTCTTCGGTGGAAATCGGGCGGGAAGCGTTAGAAATATCGGTTTCGCCAGCGCAGAACTTAGAAAAGCCACCACCAGTCCCGGAAACCCCAACGGTTACGCGGGTATCGGGGTTTGCGATTTGGAATTCCTCGGCCATGGCTTCGGTAATCGGGAAAACGGTACTAGAACCATCAATGAGGACATCGCCAGACAAACCAGACGCACTATCTGCAGGAGCATCAGTTGTGCCAGTGCCTTCAGTCGGTGTTTGGGTAGTATTACAAGCTGCAAGTGCAGCGGTAAGGGTGAGGCCAGCAAGACCCAAAGATAAGGTACGGAGGCGAGTAGCGCTCTGTTTCATAGTTTCCTCTATTGTGTACTGTGCAATTAAGCGTAAGTGAGCGATGGATTAAAACTTTTTAGCGAGATCGAGGCTTTCAGGCATTGACTGCTAGTCAGAGATTAAGATTAGAGCGATTTTTCTAGGCTTAAACTCTCTGAAGCTCTGATGAATTTGTAAATCTTCGAAAAAATGAATTGAGATTCACAAAACTTTTCAAGATGTTTATACCATAACTACAGAAAATCAATGCAGAATTTATGTTTGTTTTTTCTCTCCTCTCTCCAAAAAGTCCATCAGCCTTAAGCAAAGTTTTTAGGGAGGTTAAATGAAGGTTAATCTTTGCAAAAGTCGAGGTAAATTCAGGGGGGAATTTTCAGCCAAATATCAAGGCAGTGACCAGTTTAATTTGATTTGACTGCTAAAAATCTTAGGCGACATTCAGGGCATCATGGGAGGCATTTAGATTGTTGATGGTTCAAGAAGTAATCTTTTTTTGAAGGACTGACTTAAATCGTGAAAAACCAGTTCACAATAGCATTATTCTAGCAATCGTAAAATAGTTTTGATGCCAAAAAAAATAGTTCCATTTTGGCTAAAAAGTAATGTACTTTTTCTAAAAATATTGTACTTTCAGTTTTTATGGAAAGCTGTGGGTTCGAGATAGCAGAAATGAAGTTAATTCCCAATGGTTATTCACGGCAAGTTTACGGATCAATGCATTGATTGTCTTTTTGGCGATCGCCTTTTGGCCTAGGGAGTCACTGACGCGGGTTCAATCCCCAGAGTTTTAGGAAGCATAAAGTTTTAAAAAGCTTACCGGACAAGGTTTTGGGGGGCGATCACTAAAAAAATGAAAAAGTCTGCGATACTGGTATCCGGTCAATTGTCAGAAGGGAAAAATTATGGCAGGTAGCGAAGTCAAAGCCGACTATTGGATTAACGAGTACATTACGCCCTGGGATATTTATAGTCACGGGATCACCAAGATTTTGGCCTATAAACAAACCCAATTTCAGGAGATGGCGATCGTTGAAAGCGGTGCCTATGGTAAAGCCCTGGTGCTGGATGGAAAATGGCAGTCCTGTACCGGCGATGAATTTCTCTACCATGAACCCCTTGTTCATCCGGCGATGATTGCCCACGGTGCGCCGAAAAAAGTGTTAATTCTCGGTGCTGGGGAAGGGGCAACGGTGCGCGAAGTGCTGCGCTGGCAGTCCGTCGAAAAGGTGATGATGGTCGATATCGATGGCGAAGTAGTAGAAGCCTGTAAGGAATTTTTACCAGAGATGCACCAGGGGGTCTTTGATGATCCACGCCTCGATCTGCGCATTGAAGATGCCTTTAAGATTTTAGAAACCACCACCGAGAAGTGGGATGTGATCATTTCTGACCTGTCTGATCCCATCGAGGAAGGCCCTTCCTTTAAGCTCTTTACCAAGGAATATTTCACGCAATTGAAGGATGTGCTCGCGCCCGGTGGGGTTGTGGCAGTACAGGCTGGCCCCACGGCTCCGGCGAATCTGCGGCTCCATGCGCGGCTGGTGAACACCCTCAAGGCCGTTTACACTAATGTTTCCTCCTACTCGACACCCATTTCGAGCTACGGCTCCCCCTGGGGTTTTGCGATCTGCACCGATGGGGATTTGAATCTGCGCCCCGACCCGGAAGCCGTGGATCAACTTTTGGCTGAGCAAACCACCGGTGGCTTCAAGATTATCGATGGCTTAACGCTGTTGGGGATGTTGCAAACTTTTCGCCATGTCCGCGAGGCGATCGCCACCCACACCGAAGTCTTTACCCTAGCGGAACCGCCGAAATTCTTCGGGAAAGGTCACAAAGCGCAGTAGAGACATTTTTCTAAGTTCTCTCCAGTTTAAAACCCCTCTAACTCCCCTCTAGGGCCACCCCTCTAACTCCCCTCTAGGGGAGAGGGTTTTTGGGATTTTTGGGCGGCGCGGGCCATAAGCCAGGCCAATACTGCGAGGAAGAGAATGCCCCACAGGCCACTAAGGGGATTGCCGTCAACGCCCGTTAGCCAAGGGGAAACGCCTTCTTTGGATTGGATCAAACCCCCCACATTAAAAATGTAATAGCCCCAAACTAAGCCCCCATGGAGACCGATGGGTTTGCCGAGGCGACCAAAGCGCGATCGCTTCGCCCAAACTAAAGTCAATCCCAATAGCACCAAACCGGGAAATACCGGGAGCGTTCGGATCATCTCCGGGAGGGGTTTCAGGAAATGTAAAACCGCAAAGGCGATCGCACTGCCCCAAAGCACTATTTTTGAGCCATAGTCCCGCTCTAGCTCGTCATAAACCCAGCCCCGAAAGACCAATTCTTCTGCGAGGGCCACCCCCAGACCGCTCAAGGCTCCTTCGATCACAATGCGAATCAAGGCCGTTGTAGGCGGAATAATCTCGATAAAACCCAACAGATCTTCAAAAATCAGCAAAGCCCAGGTGAACCCCAGGCCATAGGCCAAACCTGTAACCAAATCCACGCCATTCGCCCGTTGCCACACCAAACCATAGCGCCGGAAGGGTTGCGTTTCCCCGTGGACTTGCTTCACCCAAAAGGGCAGGTAAAACAAAAATTCCACAAACAACAGTCCCATGGTCAGGATGGTGGTCAGGTTTTCGTCGGCGCGAAAAATCAGGTACAACGGGGCCGCGAGGGGAAGCCAGATGATCCCCAAACTCAAGAAAAAAAGTCCCAGCCGCAGGGGTACTGGGGTGGTTTTACAGAGATGCCAAAATCGTTTCAAGGGAAAAAGTCGTTGAGGTTTGCCACCTTCTATTTAATCTGTTTCTGGGCCGCAATCTGGCGATCGCCTTGATTAAAAAAGCAAAATATCTCTACTCGTCCGGCTCGATGGTGCTGGTGAGGCCGTGCATTTTCAGGGTTTCACAATAAAATTCCGCATGTTCCTGCACACAGGTGATCACCAAGGCAATGCCGTTGGTGTGGGCTTCCATCATGATACTGACCGCCTGGGGTTGGGTCAGACCGGCCACCGTTTGCATCAAGGTCTGTACCACATGTTCCATGGAGTTAAAGTCGTCGTTATGGAGCAGTACCCGGTAGCGGGGGGCTGGTTTACGGATGGTCGAAGTGGAACGTTGTTCGATCACACCGGTAGACATGATGAAGAAACCTCCTAGGCAATATTGGATTCAAGGGAAAAGATGAACTTTTACTGTCTCGGCAACTGTTGAGTTTTTGCCGCAGTAAACAATGTCACAATCAAAAACCGTCGCTTAGGTTATAGCACAAATTTCACGGGAACCTCACCCGGCGATCGTCCCAGAACCCCCCGGAAGAAAACGATACAATGGCAGTAGTTAACATTTATTTACAAAAAAATCTCCGATGAGTGCGACCGTTTCCCCCCATGTTTTCGCTGAAAATCCCCCCAGTCAGTTTTGGCGATGGCGGGGTTATAACATCCACTATGTCCAGGCCGGCACCAGCCAAGGAAAACCTCCCTTACTCTTAGTCCATGGCTTTGGGGCTTCCACAGACCACTGGCGCAAAAACATTACGGTACTACAAGGGGATTTTTCGGTGTGGGCGATTGATTTACTCGGCTTCGGGCGATCGCCAAAGGCTCCCATTGTTTATAGCGGCGCTCTGTGGCGGGATCAACTGCGGGATTTTATTAACGAAGTCATTGGTGAACCCGTGGTGTTAGCCGGGAATTCCCTGGGAGGTTATGCGTCTCTTTGTGCAGCAGCCCAATGTCCAGAGGTTGCTAAAGGTCTTATTCTCCTCAACAGTGCTGGCCCCTTCAGTGACCAAGTTAAGGCCCAACCTTCACCCTGGAAAAAAGCCCTCCGCAAAGTTCTGTTTAGTCCCCTTTCGACCCAGCTTATTTTCCAATACACCAAACGGCGCGCCACCATCCGTAAAACTCTGCAAAAGGTTTACGTCAACCAAGGGGCGGTGACCGAACGTTTGATCGACGAAATTCAGCGCCCTTCCAATGATCCGGGGGCAGCCAAGGTTTTCGCGGCGGTTTTTAACACCCCAGAAGGAGCCAAAGTCGATCATCTCCTGGAAGCACTAGATCGACCGTTATTGATGATTTGGGGTGAAAAAGATCCCTGGATTCGGGCGCGGGAGCGGGGCGCAAAGTTTAAACAACACTGTCCTAGCCTCGTGGAACATTACCTAGAGTCCGGCCATTGCCCCCATGACGACACACCGGAACTGGTCAATCCTTTAATTCGTGATTGGCTCAACCAAACGTTTTAGGAAATCAAGCAATTTTGGTGCAATGACGATGGCGACCACTTTTAATCTTTCACCCCTCATCCGCATTACCCTGTTGAGTCTCTATGTTTCACTCACAGTCCCGATTCCGTTTTTAGCGGACGTCACCCAAGCCCCTGTTTCGCCAGCACTTCTCTGGGTTGGTTTGGGGTTGGGGGCGATTTTTCTTTACGGTGCCCTCAGTGAAAAAGTCTGTCTGGATGAAACCGGAATTACCGTCACCTATCCGACTTGGTTCCGCTGGCTGACCCGTAAGGGCTGGTCATTGCCCTGGGAAAAAATCGACCAACTGAAAATGCGCACCACGGGTCAAGGGGGCTTGGTTTATTATTTCGTCACCCCAGAACGCGATCGCGCTTATTTGTTACCGATGCGGGTGGCAGGTTTTGCGAAGATGGTGGGCTTGATTGAAGCACAAACCAATATTGATACCAGCGATGTGCGGCCCCTGTCTCAACCGTGGATGTACATGATTTTGCTGGGGTTTACGGTGCTGCTGTGCCTCGTGGATGGTTGGGCGATCGCCACCGCCCTGACTTTGTCCTAAGCTCCGGACATTATCTGCGGTTCTGGGCTTCAGATCTAAGATTTCCTTCTAATGTGGAAACAAAGTCATCTGCAAGGGAAGGAAGAAAAAACATGGTGCGAGTCAAACCTTACCTATTTTGTTTGGCGATCGGGTGTTGGCTGGGTGCGACCCCAGGGGCGATCGCCAATCCGGAACCCGGCTGGGAACCCTGGCGACCCAACGAAACAGAAGACGACAACTGGTCATTTAGTGCGGGGTTTTCTAATCTGGAACTGGGGGGCTACATGGACTACGAATATACCTGCACCCAAGCCGCCACAGCAGCAGAGCAAGAACCCGTTTTTGAATATCGCTTAAATAGTTTAGTGAAAGCCATTGGCACAGGTCAGGTGCAATATCGCTGCCTCGTCAATGATCAAATCGTTGCCCAACACACCAGTACAGCCACCTTAAATGATCAACCCTCTCGCGGTTGTTTGATCGTTCAGAGTGATTTGGGGACGGGTCTTAATGTTAGGCAGGAACCCACTGTCTCAGCGCCAGTTGTGGGCTTTCTCAGCAACGGCAGTCAGATTATGGTGACAGGATCGCCCGCCTACCTCAGTGAAGACACCACCGGGCGAACTTGGCTTTATATTCCCTTTCAGCAGGATTACGCCTGGACATCTGTCATGGCCGAAGCCGGCGGTCACATTAATTACCGTTTCTGTGATTAATCAGGCTCAATTTTTGGTTTGCGATTCCCCAGGCGATCGCCACTGCCTTAACCTGGGCATAACACGCTAAAATCAGGGTTCTGTTTCGGGACTTGGGCGACAGAAAAAGAATGTATTTGCAAACCTTGCACCTCCGTAATTTTCGCAACTACCAGCATCAGTACGTTGATTTTTCGGCCCAAAAAACCATCTTGATCGGCAACAACGCCCAGGGAAAATCAAACCTCCTCGAAGCCGTCGAACTGCTCGCCAGCCTTAAAACCCACCGCACCAGCCGGGACGCCGACCTAGTGAAACAAGGGGAAGCCACCGCCCGCATCCAAGCCCAAATTCAGCGCGGCTATGGCACCGTTGACTTTGATCTTTTGCTCCGCAACCAGGGGGGACGCACCCTCAAGCTCAATGGCGAAACCCTCCGTCGCCAACTCGATGGCCTCGGTACCCTCAATGCCGTGGAATTTTCCTGCCTTGATTTAGACCTCGTGCGGGGTGGGCCTGACTGTCGTCGCCAATGGATTGATAATCTTTTGATCCAGTTAGAACCTGTCTATGCCCGGATTTTGCAGGAGTATCAACAGGTGCTGAAGCAACGCAATGCCCTCTTAAGGACGGCCAAAAAACTCCACCGGAACCAAGCGGCGATCCCCACTGATTTGACCCAACAGTTGACCCTCTGGGATCTGCAATTGGCAGCTACAGGTTCGCGGGTCACCAGAAGGCGATCGCGGGGGTTGCTCAGGCTGATGCCCCTGGCCCAAGCTTGGCACCGTGATATCAGTAGCCAAACCGAAACCTTAGAAATCACCTACTGCCCCAATATTCCCTGGCAACGGGATGACCCCCACCATGTGCAACAGGCCTGCCTCGACAAAATAGAACAACGCCGCCAAGCAGAACAACACCAGGGCAGCAGCATGGTTGGCCCCCACCGGGACGAAATCGAATTTTCCATTAACGGCACCCCCGCCCGCTTCTATGGCTCCCAGGGGCAGCAACGCACCTTGGTTTTAGCGCTCAAACTCGCCGAGCTGCAACTCATTGAGACGATCATCGGAGAACCGCCCCTGTTGCTTTTAGATGATGTCCTGGCTGAGCTTGATCCCTCCCGCCAAAATCAACTGCTAGACACGATTCAAACCCGTTTCCAAACCCTGATTACAACCACTCACCTCAATTCCTTTGGGGCAGACTGGCTAAAGCATTCACAAATTTTGACGGTAAACCAGGGTACCTTACAACCCTACGCCCGTCCCCTGTCGGAAACCTACGGCCCCTGAGGTAGATTGGCTCCCCACGACAGATGACAATCCTGGAATTCGATCATAATGTAGGGATATTTGCTCTTTTTGGTGTGAGCTGACCATGATTGCCAATCCTTCTAGTTCTCCGAGCTTCGATAACGTTACGCCCCTACCCCAGAGTGGTGCTTCGGTACCCATTTCTGTTTATCAACAACTGGCCGAGAAACTCCGGGCCACCCAAGCGGAGATGACAGCCCTCCAGCAGGAAAATCAACAGTTACGGGTTCACAACCGGAAGCTATATAACCAGGTGCATCAGGTAGTGCAATCTACAGAGCGCCTCAAGGAAATGGTCAACCGCCACGATTTTGGCATCGAGCCACTGCCACCGGTTACGCCCCACCACCGTCCCCCACAGGGAAAGCCAACTGCGAGTAATGTGATCGCGGCTCTACCGACACCAGAACCTGTACGGCAGTTTACGACGGTTCCCCCGGAGCAGTTTGAGAGTAGGACGGATTTTGATGCTGGGGTGAGTGCTTGGGTGCTCTTGGTAGCGGCGATCGCCATGATTTTGACAGCATTTGGGGCAGGATACATGGTAGTTTTACCTCTGCTGAACAATAACAACGCCCCATCCCGATAAGCTGGGATTGGTACTTTTTTCTAGACATAATGGCAACAATTCAAGCTTTACGAGGAACAAAGGATATTTTTGCGCCGGAGATCGCCTACTGGCAGCAGGTGGAGGCGGTGGTGCGCGATTGCCTCGGCCGGGCGATGTACCAGGAGATCCGCACGCCCATCTTTGAGCAGACCAGCCTGTTTGAGCGGGGGATTGGTGAGGCGACGGATGTGGTCAGTAAGGAAATGTATTCTTTCACAGACCGGGGCGATCGCCCGATTACCCTCCGGCCTGAAGGGACAGCAGGGGCAGTCCGGGCCTATATTGAGCGGAAATTGTTTGCCCAAGGTGGTGTGCAGCGGCTGTGGTACACAGGGCCAATGTTTCGCTACGAAAGACCCCAGGCGGGCCGTCAACGGCAATTTCACCAGGTGGGGGTCGAGGTGCTTGGCAGTGCGGATCCCCGCGCCGATGTGGAAGTGATGGCGATCGCCACGGAAATTTTGCAGAAACTGGGCCTGAAAAATCTCAGCCTGCAATTAAACTCGGTGGGGAATGGCGGCGATCGCCAACGGTATCGTGAAGCTCTGGTGGATTACTTACTCCCTTTTAAGGCGGATCTCGATGCCGATTCCCAGGAGCGGCTCAAGCGCAATCCCCTGCGCATTTTGGATAGCAAAGATAAAAAAACCCAGGAAATCGCCCAAAATGCCCCCAGTATCCTGGATTATCTGGGGGATGACTCAAAAAAACATTTTGACCAAGTGCAAGCTTCCCTCACGGCCCTGGGCATTGACTATGTGTTAAACCCTTGCCTCGTGCGGGGCCTAGACTACTACACCCACACCGCCTTTGAAATCCAATCCAGCGACCTCGGTGCCCAGGCCACGGTCTGTGGAGGCGGGCGTTATGATGGCCTCGTGGCGGAATTGGGTGGCCCCGAAACGCCAGCAGTAGGTTGGGCCATTGGTTTAGAGCGTTTGGTGATCCTGTTACAACAATTGGGAGAAGCCCCCGGCCCCCAACTTGATTTTTACCTCGTTTCCAAAGGAGAACAGGCCGAGGCCGCCGCTGTGATTTTGGCCCATAAGTTGCGTTTTGCGGGGTTCTCGGTGGAGCTTGATCTCAGTGGTAGTGCCTTTGGGAAGCAATTTAAACGGGCTGACCGTAGTGGGGCGATCGCCTGTTTGGTGCTCGGCGATGAAGAAGCCGCCAACCAGCAGGTACAACTCAAGTGGCTCCAGACCAAGGCCCAAGAAACCCTGGCCCAAGCAGATCTGCTGGGAAATCTTGAGTCGTGGCGTCAAAAAATTCAGCAGGCAAAACATTAGAATCCCAGAGGAGGCGTCGATGGTGCACTGGCAATTTCTGCTACAAAAAAAAGGCGATCGCAATTGGGACATCCTCCAGACCGAGACCCTGAGCTTAGCGCCTGGGGAGTATCGTCTAGCTGCCCGGGGCGACGCCCAAGTAGAAATTCACTGTGAGATTTGCTTCCCCCAAGGACAAAGGTCGCAGCGCATAGATGTCACCACCGACCAGGGCTTATTTGCGATCATGCCCCTGCAACACCTCGGCACTGGAGAATGGGTGATCATCTGCCGGAGCCTTGAGGTGACTAACCCCTGGGAAAAACGTCTCACGCTCCAGGTCACCCAGCCAACATTTAAGCCGTTGCCGCTGCCCCCAAACCCCAATGTCTTTTCCTTTGAAACAACGTTTTCCTTAGCAGACAGTCACCCAGAAACAGCAGATCAGTCTACCCAAAAAATAAGCGACGACATTCCCCCTCCACGGGAGGAAACAGCAGCAACACCCGTGATGAATTCTTTGGCCGACGCTGACCAAAGTGCAGCAAACCATGAAACGTTAGAAGAATTAGCCGGAGTAGATGAGGCTCCCACTCTGTTAGAAACGTCAAAAACATCCACACCCCCAGCATCCCCAGAACCAGATGAAGAGGAACACGCCACCGCCCTGCTAGAAAATTCCCTCACGGCATTAGATGAGCTGCTCAGGGAAGAATTAGAGCCGATTTGGGCAGAAATGGATCAAGTGGCCCAAGCTCAAATTGCCGCTGCACCACCCGCGCCGCCCACTTTGGATATTCCTCCGGCCCCACTCCCCTATCAGATTGTCCTGGCGCAGACCGTTTATCCTTGGGACACAACTCATGCACCGGAACTCCGGGGAGACATTCAACCCAATCCCGCCGCTGGCGATCGCCAACCAATTTCTGAGCCTAGCACCCTAACGTTTACCCTTCGGGATCCCCAGACAGCCACAGTGGTAACCACCTTAACGGCGGCGATCGCCCTTGATGATTTTCCCTGTGCCTTTAGCCAAACCATTACCATCGATGGGCCTCTAACAACTCTGCTCCTGGTCGGAGAAATCACCCTACACACAGAGGCAGAGGTATTACTCGCCCAGCAAACCTTTAGCCTCATGGCAGATTATGGGGCGATCGCCAGTCAACTCCAAGCAACCGCGCCCCCAAAACCAGACTCCCCAGCGCCAACTACGCCCACACCTAAACCCCTCAAGCTTCCTACCCCTGAGGCCGTGGCTCCTAGTCCCCAGCCCCAAAGTCAGCAAACCCCGACCATTCTGCCCCCCAAGCTCAAAACCAAAGGTCAAAAGTCAACCACGGGCCTGCAATTGCCCAACTTCACTGCCAAGGCAACTGTACCTGATGTTCCCCCGTCAGACCAAACTGAACCGACCGATGAAGCACCTGTAAGCTCGTCGGATCATGCCCTAAAAGCCTCAGAAGATAATGACCCCCAGACAGCGGCACCAAAGACAGACAAAGATACTGCTGCACAAGACTCTAATCCCCCTGCTGCCGAAGCTTCAGAAACGCATCCGGCAGAGGATTTGGATTGGAATTCACGGTTTTTTACCCGGTTAAATGCCCTGGCCGTGGATGGGGAAGATTCCACCTGGTTAATGCCGGAGCCGGAACCGCCGACAGTCCCCCCTGAAGCAACCCTAGAAGCAGAGAACCCAACACCGACACCATCGCCCCGCTTGGAAATTGTTGTTGATAGCCTCTGGGATGAGCAACTTGAAGTCCAAAGCCCAGAAGAGGTACCGGAAGCTACCCCAGAAACAACTGCCGAATTCCCTGAGTCGGAAATGCCTTTCGCTCCAGAAACACAAACTGATCCACCACCATTACCGATTCCAGAACCCCAGCTTCACCTTGATAAAACGGCTTACCAGGTGGCAGATTTAGCCGTTGTTGAATTGAGTTTACCCGCCGGGGGCGATCGCCTCCATGGACAACTGTGGCTCCAGGATCGCCAAACACGGGAACTTTTAGCCGGGCCATTTCAACTAATGACCTTTACCCCAGGCCCCGAAGGACGGCTTTATTGTCGCCAAGTGGTTTCGATTCCCCCCGGTGCTTTGGCGTTGAGGTTTGAGGCGATCGCCCTTGACCCCCACTCCCAACAAGAAAGCCGTAAAGTGAGCCAAGACTGTCAGGTGTTGCCAACCGCAGCCACAAACGGAGACTGGCCCGCCCTCGAATCTGGAGAATCTTGGTGATGTTACCCTTGGGCAAAGAATCGTTCTACTCGGTCTGTCTGGCATAACGGAGCATTTTGATGAAAAAACCCATCCTGATCATTGCGAGTTCAATTTTGGCCCTCGGTGTAGTGGGGGGTGGAGCTTTGCTAGCAACGGAAAACTGGTTAGGCCAGCGCCTGGAAACGGAACTCGAAAGCGAACTCACTGAGAGCACGGGCATTGAGGCAGCAGTGGGGCAGACCGAGGTGCAACTCCTCCAACGTCGGGTGATGTTCCATGATTTGGCCTTTGCGAATGTGCCGGGCTTTTCTGGGGAAAATCTATTGGTAATTCGTCACATCGAACTGCAAAACCCCCAACTGCAAGGCAAACCCCTCCAGGTGGCGATCGCCAACCTCGAAGGGGTCACAGTGAACATCGAAGGTGATCTAAATGACTTGCCGGATCCGCGCCTTGTGGGTGCCCTACCCAATGTCAACATCGCCCAATTGATCGAACAACTAGAGCCACAGATCCAAGCTTCCACCACGGCCGATGGCCAACCCACCACGACATTTACGGTGGATCAACTAGCGGTGCAAAATATCCAGGTGAATTTAAACCTCACGGTGCCCTGGCAGGAGCAGGCGATCGCCCGGCAGATTACCGTACCGGATGTTAGCCTTACAGGAGTGACGAACCTCAATCTGGGCGACAAATTAGGCGAAAGCCTTGGAGCGGCCCTCACCGAAGAATTATCCTTGTTTTTCTTTGAAGAAATTTTGCCCGGTTCTTTCCAATATGCCCAAGAATCTTTACCCGGAAACCTAGACCTCTCCGGGTTTGAACTGCCGGACACCATGGAAATCCCATCCCCCCAGCGCCCCTAGCCTGACCTTGGGGAACAATTGTGGCGCGTTTGAATTCTTGGCTTTGCAACGGGGCCGTGTAGTCCCTGGAAATTTTGGCTATCCTTAAGACGGCAAAAGGCGATCGCCACGATTCCGATTTCTAGTTATTTTGTCATTATTTCAAGTGTGAGTATTTTATGGATCAGCGGCCACCATCAACGGGAACTTGCCCCAGAAAAATTACCCAGGCCCGGCAGCAACCTTGGCGTCACCGTCTCCAGGCCTTTTGTCTCGCCCTTGGTTTGGGTGGCCTTTCCCTCGGTATCGATCCCCTCACCGCCCAGGCCCAAGTCAATAATCAACTAGACGAATATTGTCGCCTCAATGCTGGGGCGATCGCCGCGAAAGATCAACGGCGCGCCGCCGCGATCCAAGGTGATCGTAGCGCCCAAGCCGAGTACCAAGCGCTCCTACAACAACACAAAGATCAACTGCAGCGTTGCCGTCAAACCTACTGGCCACGGCACCAGGCCATGTGGCTCCGTGTCTATCCTTGCGACACAAAAGCCGGGATGATTGAGCGGATTCTCGACGACATTGTCAATAAAGGCTACGACCAGCTTTATCTCGAAGTCTTTGCCGATAGCCAGGCCCTGTTACCCAAAAACCAAAACAATACCCCCTGGCCATCCCGTATCCAAACCCCCGGCCTCGAAAATCGCGATGTGATGGCTGAAATCATCGAGAAAGGCCGAGCGCGTGGTCTAGAGGTCTATGCTTGGCTCTTTGGGATGAACTACGGCTATGTCTATGGAAATCGGGGCGATCGCCAAAGTGCCATGGCCCGTAATGGTTATGGTGAAACTAGCCTCGACTTTGTCCAAGATGGTGCCCAAGCCTTCGCTGATCCCTACAATGCGATCGCCCAAGCCGACTATAAAAATCTTGTCAATCAGATGCTCCAACGGCAACCCGATGGCATTTTATTTGATTACATCCGCTACCCCCGGGGCACCGGTGCCCGCTCCGTGGCTGCTTCCGTGGCAGATCTGTGGATCTATAGCCCCGCCTCAGCCCAAGCCCTCTACGACCGCGCCGAAAATCGTCAGGGTCTAACCCTCATCGAAAAATATCTCCGCCAGGGCAACATTACCGTCGGGGATGTGGCGGCAGTTTTAGCCCAATACCCCGAAGAAGGCACGCCCCGGTGGCAGGGTCGAAAAATCCTGGGGGATGAAGCCGATCTAGACGTCAATGTTCTCCATCAACGCCTTGTCGCTGAACTTTGGTATCTCACTGTCAGCCATGCGGCCCAAGGGGTTGTGGATTTTGTAAACAGCGCCGCCGCCCAGGCCCAAAGTCGCAATATTCCTGCGGGGGCCGTATTTTTTCCGGGGGGTAATCAACCCGTCGGCCAACGGGGTTTTGATTCTCGCCTCCAACCTTGGGATAAATTTCCTGGTTCGATGGAGTGGCACCCCATGGCCTATGCCGTCTGTGGCAACAGCAGTTGCATCGTTGACGAAATTAACCGGGTGCGTCAGTTTGCGCCAGCGGGGACAAAGATTATTCCGGCCTTGGCGGGAGATTGGAACCGTGCCCAGGATAATCGCCCTTCCCTCAAGGATCAAATGGCCGCCATCAAAGCTAGCTTCCCGGACATTACCCAGGTGAGTCATTTTGCTTACTCTTGGCAGGAACCACAATTTGATAATGACCGCAAATTTTGTCGCGTCTAGAATACTGGGGGATTGGCTCGGTGACGAGGTACTTAGAGATTCATTGCATAGGTGTCATGAACGATTCGAGCACACCCCACAATAGAATCTAGTCATCGGTAGCCAATTATTTTCCCTAATCTTTTCTCTGTGATGGTTTTGTCGTCATTATCTCGTTTGTCTTCCCGTTTTTTGATTCATCAACCGGAACCTTGGTGGAAGCACGTGGTCGTGGCGATCGCCTATTGTGTTACGGCCCTGTTTTCTCACAATTTTACGGTTTACCCAGAAACAGGTTCGACGCCCATTTGGATTCCGGGGGGGCTAGCGGTGGGCTTCCTGGTCGTGTGGGGACTACCCATGTGGTGGGGGGTCTTGGGGGGCATTTTGGTCGCAGAGATCGTCATTTACCAAGCTTGGCTCAGTGTGCCTAATTTGTTGATGACCCTCGGCATTACGGCGATCGCCACCGCCGGAAAAGTCCTAGCGGCCTATTGGTTACAATGTCGCAACCAACACCGTTATTTTTTAGACCGACCGGAGACGACCCAAAATTTTATCCTCTACAGTTGCATCCTGAGCCACCTCCCCGTGGCGATCGCCTGTGCCCTCATCGTTTGCCTGGCCGGAAAAGCCCCTTGGTCGCTGTATCCAGAAATTGCTGGGACTTGGTTTCTCAGTGACAGCTTTGGCATTCTCATTTTTGCGCCTCTAATTATTGCCACCCAGCATGGCTACCGTGAATTTATCCATCACCTCAAAAAATATTGGTTAGCGGCCATCAGCATCGCCGCCCTGACCCTCGGCATTAGTCACCTGGTGATCAACGGCTACCACGGTGAATATCTCCTTGCCCCTCTCCTGGTGTGGACAACCTTTCAGTTTAAAGAAGTTGGCGCAACACTCCTGATGGTGATGATCGTTTTGATGGTGGCGATTAGCACCGTCCAGGGCTATGGCACCTTTGTGGGGGAGTCGTTACGTAATTCCCTGCTGCTTTCGCAATTTTTTATTGCCTGCATTGGCCTGATGACGTTGATGTTAATCGCGGTACTAAACGAAAAAAAGCAAGCCAAAGCCGATCTCAAGGCGATGAATCAAACCCTTGCCAGCCAAAATCAACGCCTCGAAGAGCTGGCGACCCAGAAAGAATTGGCCCATCAGCAGCGGGAAAATCTCTTGGTTAAATATAATCAAGCCCTGAAACGACAACTAAACCTTATCCAAGCTAAACAAGCCGCAGAAATGGCGGCCCAGGAAAAGAGTGAATTTCTCGCCAACATGAGCCATGAGATTCGCACGCCCCTAAATGGGGTAATTGGTGTGGCCCAATTGCTACTGACTATGGATCTCAAGGACGATCAAGCAGAATTGGTCGCCATTATTGAAGACAGTGGTAAAACCCTACTGAATATCATCAACGATATCCTTGATTTTCTTCGGATTGAGTCGGGCAGCCTCCGCTTAGAAGCCCGTTGTTTTTCGTTTCAGGAACTGTTGAAATCTGTCTTCACCCTCCTGAAAGTACAGGCCGACCAAAAGGATATTGATTTGCAATATTGTGTGGCGGATTCGATTCCCAATATTTTGATGGGGGATGATTTACGGCTGCGGCAAATTCTGTTTAACCTTTTGGGTAATGCCCTCAAATTTACGGCAACGGGATCTGTGCAATTGGTGATCACAAGCCACACGGTGCCGTCCCTGAGCGACCCCCCAACGGAGGAACTGAGTTTTCAAATTTTAGATACGGGCATTGGCATTCAGGTTGCGCAACTCAATCAACTATTTCAACCCTTTATCCAGGCTGATGCTTCCATTAGTCGTCGCTACGGGGGTAGTGGCTTAGGGTTGGCGATCGCCAAACGTCTGGTGAATCTCATGGGTGGCAAAATTTGGGTTGAGAGCAATGGTGAGCTGGCCGGTGATCCACCGCCAGACTGGTTTACCCCCGGTGAACTCGATCCCCAGAGTTATGGGGCTTCTTTTTACTTTACGTTTTTGAGCCATCCTGTCCCGGAGCTGGCCCGTACCCCAGACCACAATTGAATAAGCAAGATGATTACGCGGAGTGGAGGAGGGGGGCAGCCCCCAGAAGTTTCTGAGTGTAGGGGTGTTGGGGATAATTGAAAATGTCGGTAGTCTGGCCTAATTCAACGATTTTGCCCTGGTTCATCACCGCAATGCGATCGCACAAAAATTTCGCCACCCACAGATCATGGGTAATGAATAGATAAGTTAGGTTAAACTCCGCTTTTAGGGCTTGCATTAAATCTAAAACCTGAGCCTGGATACTCGCATCGAGCATACTCACGGGTTCATCACAGATCACAAGGCGCGGCTCGGTAATCAAAGCCCTGGCAATGCCCACCCGTTGCTGTTGCCCCCCAGACAGTTGCCGGGGATAGCGAGCATAATATTCCTCAGCGGGCGTTAGACCGACCTTTTCGAGCATTTGCAAGACCTTTTCTTTAACCGCTGGCCCCGTCGCTAACTGGTGAATGTGGAGCGGATCACCGATATTTTCCCCCACGGTCATCAACGGATTCAAAGAAGCATGGGGATCTTGAAAAATCATCTGGAGGTGCCGTCGCTCCGGTCGCATTTGTCCCACTGACAGTCGGTTTAATTCTTTCCCTGCAAAGATAACTCTGCCACCCGTAGGTTTGATCAGTTGCAAAATTGTCCGGGAGAGGGTGGATTTGCCGCAGCCGGATTCCCCGACAAGGCCCAAAATTTCCCCTTCATAGATGTCAAGGTTAATCCCATCGACAGCGCGGATCACCTGGGTTTTTTTGCCCGTGATTAGCCGTTGAAACAGGTTGATCTCCAGGGTGTAATGTTGCTCTAGGTTTTCGAGGGAGAGGATCGCTTGTTTCTCTTGGTGAGGGGAAATTTCTTGATCGCTGTGGAGGTGGAGGGCGGCTTCGAGGAGGGATTGGGTGTAGGGATGCTGAGGGTCATTGAAGATTTGTTTAACGGGGCCAGTTTCGACGATTTGACCTTGGTGCATCACGGCAATGTCCGTGCAATATTCGGCGACCATGGCGAGATCGTGGGAAATCAGCAACAAGCCCATCTCCCGTTCGGCGCAGAGACGGGTCAGTTCCTGGAGGATTTCGTTGGCAACGGTGACATCGAGGCTAGTGGTCGGTTCGTCGGCGATGATGAATTTGGGATCGAGCAGCAGGGCTAGGGCGATCGCCACCCGTTGACGCATCCCGCCGCTAAATTCGTGGGGATATTGATGCCAGCGGTTTTCGGGAATGCGCACAGCCGTCAGGGTTTCGAGGGCTTTTTGTTTTGCGGCTTGGGCGCTGAGGTCGGGGCGGTGGCAACGGAGGGTTTCGAGGCAGTGGTTGCCGATGGTCATCAGGGGATCGAGCCTGGTCATTGGGTCTTGGAAAATTAACCCCACTACTTCGCCCCGGTAGTGGCGTAGGGCTTCGCCCTGTAAATTGAGGATTGGTTTTGCTTGAAAAGTGGCATTGCCAGTTACCTGGGAACCCCGTGGCAGTAGTTGCAACAGGGCGCGGCCAATGGTGGATTTACCGCAGCCGGATTCGCCCACGAGGCCGAGGAGATCGCCTTGATTCACCTGAAAAGACACCCCAGCAACGGCCCACTGTAAAGCTTGACCCTGGGCAGGATAGGCGATGTGTAGATCTTGAACCTGAAGCAGAGGAGGGGTCATGACGAACTTACCAAGGAACACTGACCCTCTGATTTTAAGGGGATTTCTGGCCCTGCCGAGTATTTTTCCAGATAAACAGTATATTTTTAGAGACTCTTCCAATGGCTACTATGCGATCGCTTTATTTCCTCGTCCCCGGTGTCAGTAAAAAATTTGCCAGCGGTGGCCTCTTTGCCGAAATCAAGACCTGTGAACTGGCCCAACAACTGCAATCCGCCCATTTAGTCACCTACCGAGAAAAATCCCCAGATCACCTTTATTTACCGGAACTGCTGCCCCAGGTGCAGCCCCAGGAAGCTATTTTTGTGATCAGTTGGGGCTTTGATATTCCGCGTCTGGTCAAACAACTGCGATCGCATCCGGTGGTTTACCATGCCCACAGCACCGGCTATGGGTTTAAGCTCCCCAGTCGCATTCCCATTTGGGCGGTGAGTCGCAATTCCCTAGGCTATTGGGGACAACGGGCACCGAATAATCCTTTGTTTTATCTACCCAATCAAATTTCCCCGGAGTTCGAGAACTGGCAGCAAGAACGGGATATTGATGTATTGGTGCAAACCCGTAAAACTTCTAGCTATGTGCTCCAGCAACTGGTGCCCTACCTCCAGCAACGATGTCGCGTAGAAGTGATAAATTCCTTCGTGCCAGACCTTGCGGCCCTCTTTAATCGCAGTAAAATTTATCTCTATGATTCTGCGGAATATTGGCTGAATAATGCGGTGAGTGAAGGCTTTGGTTTGCCCCCCCTAGAGGCGATCGCCTGTGGTTGCCAAGTTTTTAGTAGCGTCAACGGTGCTTTAGCAGATTACTTAGATCCGGGCTTCAATTGTCAAAAAATCAGTACCTATTGTGTCGAATACGATGGCGATCGCCTTTTGGCCGCCCTCAACAATCCCCCAGCCGCCACCAATGCCCAAGCCCTCTTTCAGGAATACCGCACCGAAACGATTTTGCTCCGGTTTGCCACCATTCTCCAGGAGGTTAATCATTTCTTTGATTACCAAGGCCAATACCCAGGCAATATCCAACTCCAGCGACAAAATCCTCTCCTGGTGCGCCTCCGCTTGGCCCTCCGCCAACAGCTTGCCCAGTGGCGCGCCTAATGCCATTTCATTTTTTTGATCTTTTATAAATGCTTTTTTGTAATCTTGATCGGCCATGACCATCGCCAGAACCATTTGCCTCGGCTTTCTCGGAGCTATTCTATTGGGTACGTTGCTTTTAATGTTGCCTTTTTCCACCGCCTCCGGGGAATGGAATAGTCCCCTCGTCGCCCTATTTACCTCGACTTCCGCCGTTTGTGTTACAGGATTAATTGTGGTGGATACAGGCACAGCCTTTTCCAACTTTGGCCAGGGAGTTATTCTTCTGTTGATCCAACTGGGGGGACTAGGCTACATGACCCTCTCGACATTTCTCATGCTGCTGCTGGGGCGTCGGTTTGACTTGGCCCAAAAATTTGCCATTAAAGAATCCTTTGACCAACCCTACAACCAAGGTAGTCGAAATTTGATTCGTTCGATTATCGCTACCACGCTCATTGGGGAACTGACGGGGATTTTCCTGCTTTTTGGGCGGTTTAGTCGAGATTTTGATCCTGGTGAGGGGTTATGGCTCGCAATTTTTCACAGCATCAGCGCCTGGAACAATGCGGGCTTCAGTTTGTTTGCGGATAGTTTAGTGGGCTATCAAAATTCTCTCCTGGTGAACGGGGCGATCTCTGGCTTGATCATTTTTGGTGGCATTGGTTATGAGGCGATCATCGAAATGTATCTGTGGTTGCGGCACCGTCTCCAGCGCAAAAGCCGACGCTTTACCTTTTCGTTGAATTTTGAAGTGGTCACCTCTACCACCTTCTGGCTCCTGGGTCTGGGGACTGTGGCTTTTTTGTTTGTGGAATGGGCCAATCCAACCACCTTTGCGGGGATGAGTTGGGGTGATAAGGCGATCGCCGCTTGGTTTCAATCGGTGACCACCCGCACCGCTGGGTTTAATAGCATTGACATCGGCAAGCTGAGTACCGCCGGACTGTTTATCACCATGGGTTTGATGTTTATTGGGGCGAGTCCCAGTGGCACCGGGGGCGGGATCAAAACAACCACCATTAATATCCTGGCGAATTGCACCAAATCCGTGCTCTATGGTCAAACCCGTGTCACTGTTTTTGACCGTGAAATTGCCCAGAGTATCGTTTTTAAGGCGATCGCCGTTGTGTTCGGTTCTGCCACCGTGATTACCATTGCTACAGCGATTATTTCCATCAGCAACCCTGAGATCGAATTGATTGCGATTTTGTTTGAGGTGATTTCGGCCTTTGCCACCGTTGGCCTGTCCACGGGGATTACTGCCAGCCTTTCTGCTGTCGGTCAACTGACCCTAATTGCCACCATGTACTGTGGTCGGGTCGGGGTACTCTTGCTGATGTCGGCCATCGTCGGGGAAATCACCCCACGCCGCATTAGCTATCCCGAAGAAAATTTATTGGTGGGTTGAGCCGCAGCACCTCGGCCAGAGGAATGTCCCAAGGCTTCACTAGCGCTTGAAATTCGAGTAGGATCATCGGTTAAGATGCGGCGATCGCCTCCACAGCATTTTGAACCTTTCGCAATCACATTAGCCACGAGTTAACAACCATTTGGGTTTTGGAGTAAAACAAACGGTGAATTTACGGAATTGGAATTTTCTCTTTCAGGGTTTTCGGCAGGAAGAAAGTCGTCAGTTTGCGGTCATTGGCCTGGGACGATTTGGTCGCGCCGTCTGCACAAAATTACATAACATGGGCTACGAAGTCCTCGGCACCGATATCAACCCGAAATTAGTCGCCCAGGTGGTTTCCGAAAAACTCGTCTCCCACGCAATGCAATTGGATTCCACCGAGGTGATGGCCCTGCGTCAGGCGGGTATTTTTGAATTTGACACTGTCATTGTGGCGATTGGGAATTACCTCCAAGAAAGCATTGTCACAACCTTAAACGTGAAGGAAGGGGGCGTCGAACATGTGGTGGCTAAGGCCTCCTCGGAGGTACATGGCAAGCTCCTAAAACGGGTGGGGGCCGACCGCATTGTTTACCCAGAATATGAAGCTGGGGCCGCCCTCGCGATGACCCTCACAAAACCGTCAATCCTCGACCGCTTTGATATTGACGAAGAACACAGCATTGTTGAGATTAAAATCCCAGAGGCTTTCCATGATAAAACCCTAGCGGAACTGTCCCTACGGGCCAACTACGGGGTGAATGTGTTAGCAGTGGGCAATGAAGAGCATTTTGAAATTAACCCTGGGCCAGAGCATCGCCTGGATAAGTCGCTAATGATGATGGTGATTGGGACTAATGACGCGATCCATCGCCTACCGTTGTCCTAAGTTGCCCCGTCCCATGACCAAACCCTATCAACGGATCCCCATCGCAACAAGTGATGACCCCCTGGTGCCAATCCCCGCAGGTCTTTTTTCTTTGGTGACGCCCCACCCCTACATGGCTTTGGGAGCTGATTATGGGGGGCGATCGCCTTATTTTTTACGCCGTCGAGTCCTCGACAAACTCATCCAAGCCCAGGATTTTTTGCGGGCTGCCCATCCAGAGTTCCAAATTCAAATCTTCGATGCCTACCGACCGATCCCGGTGCAGCAATTTATGGTGGACTACACTTTCGCCCAGCTAAAAGGCGATCGCCCCCTAACTCCCCCCGAAACAGCCCAGATTTGGGAGCAGGTGTTGCAATTTTGGGCCGTACCGAGCCGCGATCCAGCGACACCGCCACCCCACAGCACCGGCGCGGCCCTGGATGTGCGTTTGGTGAACCTCGTCCAAGAACCTCTGCCGATGGGAGGAGAGATTGACGACATTGGCGATCGCTCCTACCCAGATTTTTATGCTGCCGCCACCACGCCCCCAGAACAGCAGTACCATCACAATCGCCAATTGCTTAGGCAGGCCATGGAACAGGCAGGCTTCGTGATTCACCCCAACGAATGGTGGCATTTTTCCTATGGGGATCAGCTCTGGGCCTGGCAAACCCAAAGGGCGATCGCCCACTACGGTAGAATCTAGGACACAATTTTTCTGATAAATAATGGCGCGTAAACCCTGGTTAGAACTGCCCTTAGCAATCTTTTCCTTTGGCTTTTATAAAGTCAATAAATTCCTAATTGGCAATCTCTACACTTTGTATTTAGCGCTGAATAAAAAAAATGCAAAAGAATGGCGCATTATTGGAGAAAAATCCCTCCAAAAATTCCTCAGCTTACCCGTTTTAATGACCAAAGCGCCCCGCTGGAATACCCACGCCATTATCGGTACCCTGGGGCCACTTTCTGTCGAAAAAGAACTCACCATTAACCTCGAAACGATTCGTCAATCTACAGAAGCTTGGGTCGGTTGTATCTACGACTTTCCGGGCTATCGTACGGTGTTGAATTTCACGCAACTCACCGATGACCCCAGCCAAACAGAACTCAAGATCTCCTTACCCAAGGGCAAATATACCGTCGGTTTACGCTACTACCACCCCAAGGTGAATCCCCGCTTTCCGACAGTTAAAACAGACCTAGATCTAACCGTAGCGACCTTGGTCGTTTCGCCCCAAAATAATGATTTTTATCAAACCCTAGCCCAGAAAACAAACCCTTATTTTTGTCTGCTCCACTACTATATTTTTACGCTATTTAAATTTCGGGATGTCTTACCAGAAGCTTTTGTCAAAGGAGAATTTCTGCCCGTTGGCGCCACCGATACCCAGTTTTTCTACGGCGCTTTAGATGCAGCAGAACGTTTAGAAATTACCATCCAATCACCTTGGCTACAGAGCTTTGATTTTTATCTCACCTTCTATAACCGCGCCAGTTTTCCCCTGCGTTGGCAAAAAATCACCGAAAATTTAACCTGTGATCCCCTGGGAGAAAAAGGCTATTACCTAATTCGGATGCGGCCCCGCACCCAAGCAGCCGAGGCACAATTACCGAGCGTTGTGGGCGAAGAAACCCAGGTTACGCCCCACCAGAAAAAACTGGCAATTCAGTCGTTATAAATAACCGTGTTCCTGGAGGAAGTCGAGGCCAATGTCCGGGGCTTTTTGCTCCCGTTGGTAACTGACAAATCGCTGGACATATTTCGCGAGGATATCCCCCTCTAGGTTCACCCAACTGCCCGGCTTGAGGTAGGCCAAATTCGTTTCGGCGTAAGTATGGGGGATCACTGCCACTTTGAACCACTGGCCCAGGCGATCGCATTCGGCCACCGTTAGACTAATGCCATTGACCGCAATGCTTCCCTTGGACACCAAACAAGGGGAAATATTCATATCCCAGGTTGCCTGGTAATCGGCGATCGCCGTAAACCACAATTCCCAGGCACGGGCAGTTTCGACAACCTTCTCTAAAGCGCCAATGGTATCCACATGGCCTGACACAAAATGACCACCGATCTTACTGCCCACCCGCAGGGACGTTTCAATATTCACCCAATTGGAGCGGGAAACGGCATCACCGAGGATGGTGCGTTTTAGGGTTTCGGGGGAGGCCGTAGCAACAAACCCCTGTTCGGCAATGGTTTCGACGGTCAGGCAAACGCCATCTACGGCTACACTATCACCGAGGGCCAGATCCGACATCACTTGACTGGCCCCATGGCCCTGGATATCGATGGCAAAGCGATCGCCACCAAGGGCTTTAACGGTACCAAGGGCTTGAATCAATCCAGTAAACACAGGGCGTGATGCGATCGCAGTAAAAGGGCCATTCGATTGTAGCGGGAATTGACCGAAAATCAGGCCCAACATCCCCCCAGAATATCGAAGCTGTAGGATACTAGTTAGTAAGGGAATCAAATATTGCTCCCGTTGCCATCCCTACCCCGAGGCCCAGATCCATGATTGAAATGCACGTTGCTGGCATTGCCCTTGATGCCATTACTCGGAGCCCGATCATTCTCCTGAAGGATGCCTCGGAACGGCGTGCCTTACCGATCTATATTGCCCAGGATCAAGCCCGCTCAATTATGAATGTCTTGGAGCAAAAAACACCGCCACGGCCCCTCACCCATGATCTCTTTGCGGATCTATTGGAAGCTTGGGATCTCACCCTCGATAAAATTATTATCCATGCCCTAGAAGAACACACTTTCTATGCGGTGCTTTGTACCTCCCAGGGGGAAGAAACCCAAGAAATTGACTGTCGCCCCAGTGATGCGATCGCCATTGCCCTACGCACCGAAAGCCCGATCTGGGTCGTCGAAGAAGTGATTTCTGAGGCCTCAATTCCCGTAGACCGAGATGCCGATGAAGAAGAACGACAAGCATTTCGCGCCTTTGTCGATCAACTTAGCCCCGAAGATTTAATTCGCCACAGCCAATCCGCCAACCCAGAGGAAAGCTAAACCGAAGGAGGGTTCAAGGCGGATGACAATTTTTGTCTACAGCTACAGTGACCCACTCCTGGATGCCGCCCCAGAACCAGAACTATGGGGGGTCGAGGTCGATCGCATTTATAGCGATTGGGGGCAACGGCAACAGCTCACCCAGTTACTCACGGATCTCGACGCCGGCGATCGCCCTGATTATTTACTACTACGTCGCCTCGATGAATTGGGGGATAACCTCAGCGAGATTGGCGATCGCCTCCAGCACATCGAAAATTATGGTGTGGGGATTATCGCTACCGAGCAAGATTACCAAAGCGATCAACCGCTGGATCAAAAAGCCCTGGGCCAACTCTTTCAAACCATTGGCGATCGCCTCAGACAACAAAAAATTCAACGGGGCCACGCCAAAAACCGCCGCCAATTTCTGCCACCCCCAGGCAAAGCCCCCTACGGTTACAAGCGAGGCCAAGACCGTTACCTCATCGACCGCAGTACCGCCCCCGTGGTCAAAGATTTTTGTGAACATTTTCTTCTCTTCGGTTCCCTGCGGGGGGCCGTGCGTCACCTAGAACAGCGCTTTGGGAAAAAAATTGCCGTATCCACCGGGCGCAACTGGTTAAGCAATCCTGTCTACCGGGGTCAGCTCCATTACTGTGACGGAACAACCATTCCCAAAACCCACGCCGCAATCCTCACCGACAACGAAGCCGCCCAAATTGATCGCCTCCTGCGCCGTAATCGTCCCCTCGCCCCCCGCAGTGCCAGTGCCCCCCGCTGTTTGGCCGGGCTGGTGCAATGTCAAACCTGTGGCAGTGCCCTCACCATTAGCCGTGTCAGTCGGCGTAATCATTCCAAAACCTATTTATACCTGCGTCCCCTCGCCTGCCCCCGCAAGCCCAAATGCCGGGCGATCGCCTACGACAAAATTTTCCGGGCCACCGTACAAAGCATTTGCCAGGAGTTCCCCGCGATCGCCCAGCAATACCAAGGCCCCTCCCTAGATCAGCAACAGGGCCAGATTCAACAGGAGATTCAACAAAAGGAAAGCCTCATTGCCGCCCTCCCGGATCTCACGGCCCAGGGCATTTTTGACCCAGAAACGGCTGCCCAACGCCGCTATGTGCTGCGTAGCGAAATTAGCCAACTGCAAACCCAACTAAACCAACTTCCCCCCGCTAACCTGGGGGCGATCGCCAAAACCATCACCCTCGAATCTTTTTGGTATGACCTATCCGAAGCCGAGCGGCGCTTTTACCTGCGGGAATTTATCGAACAAATCCAACTCCGCCGTACTAGCCGTGACGATTGGCAAATCCAGCTAAAATTCATCTTTGCGACCAGTTTCCGATACACTGATGAATGATTTAATCTAACTAAACCTTTATTAGTACAGCAATAATTGGCATGGAAATCGGGCAAAAAGTACAAATCTACCGTTTGCGGGATCGTGTTGGTAAAGATCTCGCCGATAAACTCGGTAAAGTAGGCACCATCACAGACTTTCGCGTCACCGACGGTAGCGGCATTGGGGCGATCGTGACCTTTGATGATAAAACCGCCACTTGGTTTTTTGGGGATGAACTGCGTCCTGCATCCTAGGACACATTTTTCTAACTGCCCAATTAGACCACCGAGGCGTCTCCCGTGGGGGGACGTTTTTTGTCGGTGCGCCAAAGCCAAAATTTCACCATAAACCGAGGGTAATTATCCTCACGCCTGAAACTTTTTTGCGGCACAATGGTCATCAAAGACGATCTATGCGCAACTCCATTGCCGATAAGCCCATGAAAAAACCTGCTCTACTAACTCTCATCTGTGGTTTTAGTGTCGCGATCGCCAGTGTGCCCTTCGCGCCGAGCCAAGCCCAAACTGCCAGCGATCTCGAAGGAAACTATCAGCAAAGCGAAAATTCTTCCCTCTATGGCAACACAGATGGCTTCAATCCCTATGATTTGATCCACATGATGCGCTTAGGCAATAAGGATCCAGAACAATTCCGCGAGAGCACAAACTCCAACATTAATAACGCGGCTGCCGATTATCGCTCCCGACTACAGGAATATTGGCGTCAGAAAAAACAAGCCGAAACCTCTGCTGTTAATGGAACTCCGGAGGAAAGTTCGCTCATCACCCCCACAGAAACCTTCGAATAAAACCGACTTTTGTGGCCTCGGCCCATTTCCATTAGGTTCCCCATAGATCGATGCTTGATTACAACTCCAGATCGTCTGTGGGATTTTTATTGGGGAAAATTTCATCTGACAATTATCGTTTCATTGCGGCGATCGCCAATCCCCAGACCACTAACTCTACAATGCGATAAAGCAGACCAAAGATTCATAAAACTCATAAAGTTCATATTCGCCATGTCTTGGGTCACAGCCTTGGCCCAATCACAGTCTCAGGAGGAATACCATTTTGAAACGAATGGATGCGGGAGAATTATTAAAACGCTATGCGGCCGGAGAACGGGATTTCCGGGAAGTAGACCTTGAAGGGGCGTTTTTGGGGGGCGGCAACTTTGATGGGATCAATCTGCGGGAAAGTCATTTGTCCCGGATTGTGTTCACGGGGGCATCCCTTAAGCAGGCAAATTTTCGGGAGGCAGATCTTACCAATAGCAGTCTCCAAGCCAATCTCAGTGAAGCGAATTTAATTTCTTGTGACCTGACCGACGCGAATTTAACCACCGCCCAACTCACCTATGGGGGACTCCGGGCAGCCAATTTAACCAATGCTCAACTGGTCTCAGCGGATCTCAGTTGTGCCACCCTCAACGAAGCGATTTTGCGGGAAGCCAACCTGACCAACGCGACCTTAACGGATGCCTTTATTGGGCGGGCGAACTTAACCCAGGCCAACCTAGAAGGGGCCAACCTTGCCAATGCGAACCTCACCAGCACGATTTTGATCGGCGCGAATTTAAAGGGAGCCAACCTTTCCCACGCAATTATGCACGGGGTCAATGCCACTGGGGCGATCGCCGACCACGCAGACTTTAGCCAGGCGAAACTCAATAGCGCCAACTTTACCAACGTTAAACTGCGCCAGGCGGTACTCCGGAAGGTGCAAATGGCCTGGACAACCATGCGGGGGGCGGATCTGAGTGAGGCTCAACTTTTCCGTAGTAAGCTTTATTGGTCAAATTTCACCAGTGCGAATCTGACCCGGGCCGTGCTGCTGGATGCAACGGTGGATCAAGTAAATTTCCACAACGCGATTTTTGATGGGACAATTCTCCCCGAAGGTCTTGATGTGGGTAATTAAGTGAAATTTCTGGGGGTTGATTTTGGTTGGACGTCCGGTGCCAGTGGTTTGTGTTGTTTAGAAATACAAGATCAGCAATTGGCGATCGCCCAGTTTGACCTGCTTCTTGATCCCCGCGAGATCGTCACTTGGGTTGATCAACTGCTCCCGAAAGAAACAATGGGCCTCGTTGCGGTGGATGCACCGACAGTTATCCCCAATGAAACGGGAACGCGCCTCCCGGATCGCCTCACCCACAAATATTTTGGGAAATACCACGCGGGTTGTTATCCAGCGAATTTAAACCGCCCCTTCGCGCCCCGTACCACCCAATTGGGCTTTGATCTTGAGGCCTTAGGCTTTGGCCATGTCCCAGAAATTGATGCTCGAAAACCGGGCCGTTACCAGATTGAGGTGTTTCCCCACCCGGCGATGGTGCGTCTATTTCAACTGGATCGAATTATCAAATACAAAAAAGGAAAGTTAGGCGATCGCCGCCAGGAATTACAACGTTTGGTGGGTCTGATTGAAGCGGTATTGACGACTCTTACCCCGCAATTGAGCTTAAATCACCGCTGGGACGATCTCGTTCAACCGATCCCAACGGCCAAAGGCACTGATCTCAAGGAAATCGAAGACCGCATCGATGCCTTAGTTTGTGCCTATGTGGGCGCCTACTGGTGGTACTGGGGCCAGGCGAAAAACCAAACCCTTGGCGATCGCCACTCCGGTTACATTATCGTCCCAGCACCTGTTACGATGGGTGATCAGCAATCATAAATTGTGAATTTTTAAGATAAAAAATTACGTTCCCTTACAAAAGTTTCTATTGATATGACAGTAACGGCTGAAGCTCCTCCCCAAGAAAAAGTAAAACGTCGTGTGGTGTTCCCCTTTACGGCGGTAATCGGCCAAGATGAAATGAAACTGGCCCTCAAACTCAACATCATCGACCCCAAGATCGGCGGCGTGATGATCATGGGCGATCGCGGTACCGGAAAATCCACCACCATCCGTGCTTTAGCCGATCTCCTGCCCGAAATCGAAGTGGTTGCCAACGATCCCTTTAACAGTGACCCCACAAACCCCGAACTCATGGGCGATGAAGTGCGGCAAAAACTCGAAAACAACGAACCAATCGAAGTCGCCCGCAAAAAAGTGCCGATGATTGACCTGCCCCTCGGCGCAACAGAAGACCGGGTTTGTGGCACCATCGACATCGAAAAAGCCCTCTCCGAAGGGGTAAAAGCCTTTGAACCCGGCCTGTTGGCAAAAGCAAACCGGGGTGTCCTCTATGTGGATGAAGTTAACCTCCTCGATGATCACCTCGTAGACGTCCTCCTCGACTCTGCCGCTGGCGGCTGGAATACCGTTGAACGGGAAGGGATTTCCATTCGTCACCCTGCCAGTTTCGTCCTCGTTGGTTCCGGTAACCCCGAAGAAGGAGAACTGCGCCCTCAACTTCTCGACCGTTTCGGGATGCACGCTGAGATCCGCACCGAACGCAATCCCGAACAGCGCGTTGAAATTGTCGAACGTCGTTCGGCCTTTGACCAAAATCCCACAGAATTTCTGCAACAATACGACGCCGAGCAAAAAGCAGAACAGGAACGCCTTGTCCGCGCCCAGGAACTTTTACCCCAGGTCACCATTGATCGAGAACTAAAGGTGAAGATCTCCGAAGTTTGTTCCGAAGCGGATGTGGATGGTCTCCGGGGTGATATCGTTACTAACCGCGCCGCCAAAGCCCTCGCCGCCTATGAAGGACGTACCGAAGTGACCGTGGATGATATTCGCCGGGTCGTTACCCTCTGTCTGCGACACCGTCTGCGGAAAGATCCCCTCGAGTCGATTGATTCTGGTTACAAAGTCCAGAAAATTGTCGCCCGTGTCTTTGGTCTAGAAGAAGACGAGTAAACCATTTTTTGATTGCATAACATTACATCCTCAGGGCTGGAGAAATTCTCTCCAGCTTTTTTGTTTGCTAGTTATCGTGACTCCCTAAAAGTTGATGGCGGAGTTTTTTAATTTGATCGCGGAGTAGAGCGGCCTGTTCAAATTCGAGATTTTTGGCGGCTTCTTTCATTTGCTCTTCTAGCTGCTTAATCACATCGGGAATTTTTTCGAGGGGGACTTCCTCCATGTGTTCAACAACTTGCTGTAATTGCTGGGCATTTAAGCGGCGGGAAATATCGAGAAAAGATAAAATTGCATTTTCGTCCCGCTTTTTGATCGGTTGGGGGGTGATGTTGTGTTTTTTGTTGTAGGCGATTTGGATAGCGCGGCGACGTTCTGTTTCGGCGATCGCCTTTGCCATACTATCGGTGAGATTATCGGCGTAGAGAATGGCTCGACCCTTTACATGGCGGGCAGCCCGCCCAATGGTTTGGATTAAAGACCGTTCTGCCCGCAGGAACCCTTCCTTATCGGCATCCATGATCGCCACGAGAGAAACCTCCGGTAAATCTAAACCTTCTCGGAGTAAATTCACCCCAATTAAAACATCAAATTCACCTTTGCGGAGCGCCTGCAAAATTTCAATTCGTTCGATGGATTTAATCTCAGAATGGAGATATTGAACCGCTACCCCTTGGTCACTGAAATAATCCGTTAAATCCTCCGCCATTCGTTTTGTTAAAGTGGTAATTAAAACCCGTTCTTTTAATTTTTCCCGCTTACGAATTTCCCCTAATAGATCATCCACTTGTCCGTCGGTGGGGCGCACATCAATTTCTGGATCGACAACGCCTGTGGGACGGATGACTTGTTCAATTACCCGTGCTTCTGATTGTTCAATTTCCCAATTACCAGGGGTCGCGGAAACAAAGACACATTGATGCACTTTTTGCCAAAATTCTTCTGATTTTAGGGGGCGATTATCGGCGGCACTGGGTAACCGAAATCCATGATCAATTAAGACTTTTTTGCGGGCTTGATCACCATTGTACATCCCGCGAATTTGGGGTACGGTGACATGGGATTCATCAACCACTAACAGCCAATCTTCAGGGAAATAATCAATTAAACATTCGGGGGGTGATCCAGCTTCTCGACCCGCTAAGAAACGGGAATAATTTTCGACTCCATTACAATAACCAACTTCCTGTAAAAGTTCGAGATCATAACTCGTTCGCTGCTTTAAACGCTGGGCTTCGAGGAGTTTATTTTCTGCTTCTAAAACTGTGAGTTGACTATCTAATTCGGCTTTGATTTGTTCGCAGGCGATCGCCAACTGTTCTTGGGGCGTAACAAAGTGACGCGCTGGATAAATATTAATCTGATCAAGACTTTGTAAAATCTCTCCAGTAGTAGGATCTAACAGGCGAATCGCATCAATTTCATCGCCAAAAAATTCGACGCGAATTACCCGATCCTCATAGGCAGGCACAATTTCTAAAATGTCGCCCTTCACCCGAAAATTGCCGCGACTTAAATCGGTATCATTGCGGTTATATTGCACGGTCACAAGTTGCCGCAGTACCGCCCGCTGATCCAATTCTTCCCCCACTTTGAGAGACAGGGCCGCCTTTAAATATTCACTCGGAATCCCTAACCCGTAAATGCAACTAATGGAAGCCACCACAATCACATCCTTGCGTTCAAACAGCGATCGCGTGGCGGAGTGGCGCAACATATCAATTTCGTCGTTGATCGAAGCGGTTTTTTCAATATAAGTATCGGTGACGGGAATGTAGGCTTCCGGTTGATAATAGTCGTAATAACTAATGAAATATTCCACGGCGTTGTAGGGAAAAAATTGCCGCAACTCGTTACAAAGCTGTGCCGCGAGGGTTTTATTGTGTGCCAAAACGAGGGTGGGTTTCTGCATCTGGGCGATCACCGCCGCCATCGTAAAGGTTTTGCCCGTACCCGTCGCCCCCAAGAGGGTCTGATATTTCGCTTGGGATTCTAAGGATTGCACCAATTTGGCGATCGCCTGCGGTTGATCACCAGTAGGTTCAAAAGGGGCATGGAGACGAAACAAAACATTACTCCCGTTAGACATAACTTAAATTAATGAGATACTTTAGAAACAATGTTGCGGATTTATGACGAAATGTGTCTAAGATTAGCGAAGAATCTTTGTCCCATCATTTGAGATAATTAAAGTAACGACAAACTTCTTAAAACATAATCCTACTTAAAATTTCGATTCAGTAGGTGTTGGCTCAGATACCTCAAGGAGAAATCCCATGACCACCGAAAATTCGACTTCCACGAACGATAGCACAACTAAAAGTCCCACCCGTTCCCGTAGCACGGCGAAAAAAGACGAGGTGGTTGCTCTCTCTGTAAAAGAGCCTACCAAATTAGGCCTCCCCAATAATCGCCCCATTGAACCCAGCCACCTCAAGGTCACCAGTACCTTTCGTTCTTCTGGTGCAGATCGCCCTGTGACTGCGGGCACGATGGATATTTCTAGCACGATGACCGTTTCCGGGAATCGCCCGATTATGGCCAGCCACCTCCAGGTCAGCGACACCATCGTCATTATGGGGAATCGCCCCGTGGCCCCCAACGAAACCGATGATATGGCGACTTTGATCGGCTACCTCGACTAACTTTACAAAGTGGCGAAACAATGGCGATCGCCAAACCATTTCCCCTATTTCCTAGGGGTTTTTTTGTGGAAAATTTTAACGAAGCTGCTTGACCATCCGGTAGTTCGTTAATGTTTGTTGGTGGCGTTGAACCTGTTGCTCTTGGAGAATCCGAAACCCCAGGGCTGCAAAAAAAGGTTTCGCGGTAATACTAGCTTCGACGGTTAAGGTGCTGAGTTGTAACTGGTCTGCTTGGGCGAGGAGTGCCTGATAGAGTTGGCGACCAATACCCCGCCGTTGGTGGTCTTTGTGGCAATAGAAACAGCCAATGTGACCCGCTGGCGAAAGTTCCGCAAACCCAAGGATTTGTTTATCCTCTTCGGCAACGTAAGTAAAGCAAGCATGACAACGGGTTTCCCAATCGCGGAAATACAAGTCATCGGGTGCCCAGGCTCGCAGTTGGGCCGGGGAATAGTCCTGGGCATTGATGGTATGGACAGTGTCGTGGAACAGTTGGGCGATCGCCGGAATATCCTGAGTTTGAAACGGACGAATCGTAACCATAACAACCCTTTAGACATTTTGTAGAAATGGGAAAATTCCGGCCTTTCTCATTTGGGGCAATTACTCACAGATGATTGGCTTCCGCAAGGGGAAACCTAAACGGGGAAGCGTTTCATTTTGGCGATCATCTGGAGATTCCCTAAAATAGGACTTATCTGGACTGGAAGTTATAGCAGTCAAGCAATACGTACAGTCAAACTAGCATATCTTATCTTTTGGAAAGTGCTCGATATAATGCACATAAATCATTCACAGTAAAAGTTCTCGACGGACATACTTTCTACAGAACAATCGTATATTTCAAACTGTGGTGCCACATACAAAGCTCTTTGGTTATAACTTTGAAGATATGCAGGCCAAAGAACTATACTTATGCCTTGTTTTTTATCTGCAGAAATAAAGCTTGCACTACAAATTTTAGTTCCACAAATTACTTCTGGCATTCCGTCAACATCTCTGTTTAAGATTGGATCTGGACTAGGTATCCAACCAACAGTGATAAGTTCTTGCCTATAATCTTCATATCTAGTTAATCCGTCAGTAGGCATGAGATCTGCCCAAGCCTTATCCATAAACAACAGGAAAAGTAAGCTAACGGGAAAGATGGTTGGAATTAAAGATTTGTTTATCATTTTAAACGGGGAAGCGTTTCATTTTGGCGATCGCCTCTTTGGCAGTGCGCATGAGAACAGGTTTAATCTCCGGAATTTGGGGGATTTGCCAGAGGACATCGACCGTGCGCCGCAACATCCGCACAATATCTCCCTCATCAAGGCTGGTATTTTCACAGAGTTCTGTCCACTCGACCCCCAAGGCCCACTGCTCCACGAGGCCAATAAATTTACTTTCAAGCCAAACGGGCATGGTCACACCGCAATGTTTTTGCACTTGGTACAGTTGCCGACGCAGTTCCCACAGGCTAACGGGGTTATGGCCTTGGTCTTTTTTGCGGATGCCCAGCACTTCTAAAACGGCATTGGGTTGAGAATAATCTGTCCAACTATCACCCCGGGGCGGTTCGCTGATGATCGCACAGATAGCGGCGGCCAAATGTTCCGGCGCGAGGTGATCTAATTGGCCCGAAAGCAGACACAGCGCCAACCATAGTTCGTTTTCCCCACGAATTGTTGCCGCAGTACGCCCTAAAACCGTTGGCGTATAGCCGTCGAGGGCACGAAATTCTTGTAAGACTTCAATCAGGTTCAGGAAATCTTGCCAGTAATAGGAACGTTTGTTGGCATGTTGACGGTAGAGGGTTTGACGACGGTTTAATTCTTTGCGGAGGTCTTTGCGTCGCTGGTGACGTTTGAGGAGTTTGCCGGGTTTGTCCTGCTGGCTCAGGGGAGAAGCGGCAAATTTGGCCTGGACAGCGGCAAAGCGTTGTTTTTGGGCTTCTACTTCAGGGGCTTCGGTGAGGGGCAGAAGGTAATCGGCGATCGCCGCCACGAGGGGAAAAGCTTCAGCATCAATTTTGCCATTTTTCCCAAGGGTGAGATTTTGATCAATGGGTAACGGAATTTGCGCCAGTTGATCGGCGGGAAAAAGACCTTCATTGAGGGCAACCACGTCCGTTTCTTTAATTAGGTACCAACGCTTATCGGTGCCCAAACACAGAAACTGCTGTTCCTCAGTTTGTTCTACAAGGACGGCGGGAACCGCTTCTTTGACCCGCAGGTTTTTCCCTTTGAGGTGCAAAATAGAGCCGAGGGGAAGCTGATCCAACAAAGGGGCCAGCAGTTTACGGTTTTCGAGTTCCGCCTGCTCCCGGAGAATCCCCAATAGCCGTTCTTCTTCCTTGAGCCGTTCCTTGAGTTTGCTGTAGCGTTCAAACTGCCGTTCATCAAAGGCCGCGAGGTCAATGTCGAGGCGAGCAATTTCCGTGGTCAGTTCGGCGATCGCCTCCTGTTCCGGGCTGAGTTGTTGTTGTACCTGATATTCCGCAAAACTCCGGGATAAGAGTTCCTTCGATTCTTCCAGGCTATGTTTCTGCAACAGATTAAGCACCATACCGTAGGAAGGCGTAAACCAACTGCGCAACGGTTCTGCACTAGAGAGGGCAAGGCGAGAGGCTTCTTTTGCTCCCTCAAAGGGCGTTTCCACAGTGACCACATAGCCCACTTTATCCATGCCCCGACGACCCGCGCGACCCGCCATCTGCAAAAATTCCGAAGGCGTCAACATCCGGTGCCCTTCATCGGTACGTTTCGAGAGGGCAGAAATTACCGTGGTGCGGGCGGGCATATTGATCCCTGCAGCCAAAGTCGCCGTCGCAAACACCAATTTCACGAGGCCCATTTCAAACAGCTTTTCGACCAGTTCTTTCCAGGCTGGCAGAATCCCCGCATGGTGAGCGGCAATGCCCCGCAGTAGAGGTTCCACCTGTTCGGGACGGGCAAATTTTGACTGTTGGGCGAGGTATTGCCAAAGCTGTTCGCGCAGGGGGAGATTTTCCTGGAGATAGTCCACTAGCTTTTCGGTAGAAAAGGGATTTTTAGCGATGAAATCCAGCACCAGGGCTTTAAATTCTGGGGTGTCATCACATTGATTGAGGAGCTTTTCCTGGAGCTTCCCTTGGTTATCTAAGAAAAAGTGCAGCAGGGTCGCTTCCAAGAGTTTGGCTTCTTCTGGGGAAACGAGGGTGATGTCGTTGAGTTGGGTCACCGAGCGATCGCAGCCCCGCCGACTAAAGATAATGTAAATCGCGGGCAGGAGATCCTTTTGGCGGAGTTGGCGCACAATGGCAAATAAACTAGGACAATCTTCCCGTTGGCGTTTTTTGCGCTTACCTTGGGGGGCATTGGTGCGCGATCGCAGACGCGAATTCATTTTGCTCCCCCCCTGATCCAGAAGCGGGTACAAGCCTTTTTTATTGCTGTAAAGAAACTCTAGAGGTACGGGGCGGTGGTCAGAATCGACTAATTCGCAGCGGTGTTCTTTGCTGTTGGGGTGGTCTTCATGGGCCGCTTGGCGGGTTTTGTTAATCCAGGCGGTAAAAATTTCTGGGTTGCCGATGGTCGCCGACAGGCCAACAATCTGAATTTCTGAGGGGCAATAAATAATTGATTCTTCCCAGACAGTGCCGCGACCGCGATCGCTAATGTAGTGGCATTCATCCAAGACGACCGTTGAAACATTTTCTAGGGACGTGCCCACCTGACCAATGGGGGTTTCGTAGAGCATATTTCGGAAAATTTCCGTGGTCATGACGACGATGGTCGCCTGGGCATTGATGATGATATCGCCCGTGATCAAACCCACTTGTTTTTCGCCGAAGGTTTCGCCAAAATCCCGGAATTTCTGGTTAGAGAGCGCCTTCAGGGGAGTGGTATAAAAAACCCGTTGACCCATGGCGAGGGCCCGGTGGATCGCATATTCGCCAATGACAGTTTTACCGGAGCCAGTCGGCGCACAGACCACCACGGATCTGTCGGCATCGAGGGCGGCGATCGCCTGTTTTTGAAATTGATCTAACTGAAACGGAAAAACTTGATTTAAATCTACTTGCAACCTAACCCACCTTTGCTCCTGATCCGGTACTTTGGCCTAACGAATTCGGTCTACCGAAATCAAAAAACTGTTTATGCTATGAATTTTTTGTTCAAAATCCATTATAAAGGGGAGTCCTCCAGGCCCAGCGGGAAAATGCCAACCCAGCTTGCCCAAAAAACGGTGGAGCGTTGAGATTCTATGCTTCTGGGCTGTGGTCTGGCGTTTGATTGCTGAGGGACCAATGGTACTCGTAGGGGATACGGAGCTGGTCACAACTGCGCTCTAGTTGCTTTTGTTGAGAAAAAGCCTTGCGCAGGGTGAGGATCAATTGTTGAATTTGGGTCTGGGTCATGGGATCTTTGGCAGCGACCCGTTGGGCTTTGCGCTCCAAAATTTGCAGGATCGTTTCGTAGTGGATGTGGGAAGGCAAGGGTAAAGGTTCCATAACAATCAAAAAGTATTGCGCAGACTTTGAGGTCTCACTATATCAAAGCTTTGGGGGCAACTTTTGGACGGGTGATCGCCAACCCCAAATCCCCAGGGGCAAAATTTCTGCCAGAATACTAACCCCCCGCATCAAGGCCACGATGGTTAACAGGCTGCCAACACCGACATTTGTATTTCCCACTGTTTCTAAAAGGGCCAGGGCGACCACTTCAAATACCCCCAATCCCCCCGGTGCCCCAGGAATAATAAATCCGGCCAACCACGCCCCACTAAAGACCCCCAGCAGTTGGGGAATCTGGAAAGCACTCAGGGGGGCGATCGCCCACCAAGTTAAGAGAAATCCTGTCCCCCGTAAGCCAATGAAAACCAGTTCTCCCAGCAGGGGTTGCCAGGGATAAATGTTCAACTGTACCGGGTCATGATCCTGGGTTTTCCCTTGGGAAACTTTTTGGATGACAGGATTGAAAAAGTATGGATGAATGCCACCGAGGACACCAATCAAGCCCAGGGGCACCAATAGTTTTAAAAGCGGCAATTGCTCCAGTTGCGCGAGGCTAAGCCCCAACCCTAAGACCATGGCGACCGCCGCCGCCGCTGCCAATAGAAGGGGTTCCAATAGCACCGCTAAACTCGCTACGCCCCAGGGGCTACCCACCGCCACAATGCGGGTCATTCGCCCGTAGAAATGCCAAATATTCCCCGGCAAATACTTCGCCATATTCGTCCGCAGATATAAGGCGATCGCCTCCCCATAACCAAGGGGTACCCGAAAGATAGCGAGAATCCTTCCCCACACCAACGCCGACCACACATGGGATGCTGTCGTTACTAAGACACTTGCCCCCACCAAGAGCCACCCCCGGCGATCCAGACGAATTTGGGCTATCTCTTGCCAATGGTTCCGGAGGGTTGCCAACAAAAAAAAGAGCGTCAGGCCAACAATAAACCAACGCAAATAGGGCTTGAGCCGCGATAACTTTTCTTTCAAAATTCTTGCAATACCCTTATGACTGACTCGATTCAACACTGCGGGCATTATAGAGGCTCATGGCCTTCTCCACCCCTTCCCGGAGACTCAGGGCCAATGCTTCTTCCGCAAGCCCTAGGACATCATTTAAAACAGGCTTTTCTGCTGGTGCAAACTTCCCAAGCACGTGGGAAATAGTCGGTCGGTCTCCTTTGAGTTGGGTTTTGCCGATGCCAATACGTAAGCGGGGAAATTTCTGGGTGCCGAGGTGGGAAATAATGGATTTGATCCCGTTGTGGCCCCCTGCTGATCCTTGCAGGCGCAACCGCAGTCGCCCTAGGGGGAGATCCATATCGTCATAGACCACCAGCATCGATTCCGGGGGAATTTTGTACCAATCAATTACAGCCCGTAGAGACTGCCCAGAACGGTTCATGTAGGTGGTGGGTTTGAGCAAACCGAGTTTCTGGCCGTTGCGGCGCACCTCTGCCCAAACCCCTTGAAATTTTCGATTGTCCTGGAGGGTCGCACCCCAATCTGCGGCGAGGCGATCGACAAATTCAAAACCAATGTTATGGCGTGTGTGATCGTACTTTGGTTCTGGATTTCCCAGTCCCACAATCAACTGGGGAATGACGAGTGGTTTGTCTTGACCCATAACCTCACAAAATACTTAGTAGGACTTCGACTGCTCAAAGAGCGTTTCTAAGTATACTCTGGCGCAGGTACGGTAATTCTCTGCTTCCCGTGGGGTTTGTCCTTCCCCGGTTTGGAGCAGAAACTGGGACAATGCCGCCGCAAAAACCCGGTCTTGATCCCAATTGGGATGGGTTTCTAGGTAGTCGGTTAGGGATTGATGTAGGGCTTCGGGAATTTCGGCCAAAATGCTCACGGTGGGGTTCATCATTAACTTTAGCTCTGTCGGAATCTGCGGGACTGAAAAATCAAACTAGCGAGGGACGAAGGAACGGATTTCGGAACTGCTAAAAAAGGGTCTTGGCGTTTTGTTCAGTTTCGTCTGTCGTCGCCCTATTGTTGTCTATGGAGGGGTGGGTTTGTCAATATTGCAAAATGTTACGCCAAGGCGATCGCCTTTTGGTCATCTACGAAAAATCAAGGGTTTCAGGCGCATTTTGTTTACGGTTCTTTACATTTGTGCGCCCTTGCAGTGTGGATCTTAGGTTCAAAAAGAGAATTCCCCAGACCAATGCCAAGCCCCAAGAAAATCGTTTTGAGCTGTGGAAAACCTGGGGAAAGTTGTGGAAAAAATGAAATAGATTGGGGAAACCATGGGGAATCATTGGGGGAATTTTTGCGGGAAAAATAAGAATTGCAAATTTGTGAGGAAAGATGAATTTTGTCAGGATTTTTGTTTAAATTTGAGAATTAAAATATCCTCTGGTACGCCTCTTCCCCATGCACAATCGCCACCCCCAAGCCGTTGTTAGTTCGAGTTCTGTGACCCCCCAAAAGCTTGATGTGCGCGCCTGTGGCATCAACAAAAACCATTGGTATGTGGCCGCCCGCAGCGCCGAGTTAACAGATCAGCCCTTGGGGTTTACCCTCTGGAATGAAGATTTTGTGCTCTACCGGGATCAAGCTGGTCAAGTCCAAGCCCTCGAAGACCGCTGTCCCCACCGCCAAGTGAAACTCAGTTCTGGTCAAGTGGTTGGGGATAACTTGGAATGTGCCTACCACGGTTGGCAGTTTGATGCGTCTGGAACCTGTGCCCATGTGCCCTATCTCGCGGAAAATCAAAAGCGGCCCGCTTGTAAGATTCGCACCCTCCCCGTGCGGGAACAGGATGGTTTTATTTGGGTCTTTCCGGGGGATCCCGAACGTTTAACCGACGAAGCTATTCAACCGTTGCCGATTCCAGAATGGGAGCATTTAAATTACATTGTCAGCGTGACGACCATTGACTGTGAGGGACATTTTTCCTATCTCATTGAAAACTTGATGGATATGTACCACGGTCACCTCCACGACAATTATCAAGCGTGGGCCTCGGCAAAGTTAGAGGATATCCAGGTGACTGAGCAGCGGGTAGATGCCCACTACGAAGCCCAGAGCTATTACAAAATTGATAAGATTTGGTCGATCTCCCAATTGTTTTTTCCGGCCCTGCGCAAGCTCCACCCGGAACCGTTGGATGTGAGCTATGTTTATCCCAACTGGAGCGCGACCTTGGGGAATGATTTTAAGATTATGTGCTTGTTTTGTCCGACCCACAGCAGCCGCACCCGTGCTTATCTATTGCATTTCACTTCCCTCAATGCCTTTTGGCGACTCCATAAGCTACCTGTGCCGTTTCGCCGTTGGGTAAAGGATCTCTGTTTCAATGCGGCAAAGGGGTTACTCGATGGCCTTGTGGAACAGGATGTGTTGATGATCGAGCAGGAGCAAAGGGCTTATCTGGAAAATCCCCAACGCCAAAATGTAGAACTGAACCGAGCATTGATGGCGGTGCAACGCTTGATTAAACAACAGGCGATCGCCCAAGATGGAGTCAAAAATTAGCCTAAACCTGTCCCCCCACACCTTTGAACTTCTCAACAAAATCAGCGATTTTCTGGAACACGCTTTGCTTTTTGCTCAGATACTGTGGATTCAGTGGACTCATCTTGGGCAGAATGGCGTTGAGCTCAGTGCCATGTGCGCTAGCAAACTCCCGCCTTAAAGAGGTGGTGATGTAACGCCTAGCTGCTTCCACATTTAGGCTCTCGGCGGTAATCAGCTTTGCCGCCTCCTGTTGCTGCTCAGCTTGGGCAAAAGCATAGAAAGCTTCGACCACGCTAGCTTTATCATCAATTTGGTCAAGATCAGTTTGATTAATAAAATCGACCAATAGACTCTCCTTGGCACGGTTACCAAGGCTAGCGCGAATAACTCGGCGTACTTCGTCAACGAGGTCAGCTTTGCTCTTGGTTTTCTTGTTGTGGTCGAAGACCAGCTCCAGGATGTAATCCAGGTTAATTTCTTGGGATTTCAGTAAATCCACCTCAAAAACTACATCATTCCAATCGATAGTGGATTTCTGTTGGGCTTCAGCAGCTTTTTCGCGGCGTAACCAGTCGCGGATATCGTTGTAAGTGGAGCGATAATCTTGAATGGTGCGATCGCCAGGAACCTTGATAGCTTGCAGGGTCACTAAGTCTTCATCACTCAAATAGTGTTCTGCTTTAAAGGCTTCAACCGCCGCCGGGTCATTTATATCGACCTGTTGTAAGGCTTTTAGGCTGGCAAATTCATCGTAGTTTTGCAGTACATTTTCAACGCGCAAGTATTCGCCAAACAACTTAGCAAAGTCTTTTTTGTCTTTTTCTAAAACAATTTCGTCAGGGTTGGGGAAACGTTGCTCTAATTCTGCCACTACCGACCCAAAGCCACGCCGTGCTTCACCCGTCACTAAATCGGTAAAGCCTTCCATGTATTCCTGATAGCTTTTTTCCAGCACCATGTTTTTGGTATTTTTATCGCCAAACAGGGTAATAGCATCAATGGTGGCTTGTTCTAAATCGCGGAAGGTGACGATATTGCCAAAGGTCTTAGTAGCATCATAAATCCGGTTAGTGCGGGAATAGGCTTGCAGCAAACCGTGATAGCGCAGGTTTTTGTCCACAAATAAAGTGTTAAGGGTAGGCGCATCAAACCCCGTCAGGAACATCCCCACCACAATTAGCAGGTCGATTTCTTGGGCTTTGACTTGCTTGGCCAGATCGCGGTAGTAGTTTTGGAAACCGTTGCTATCAACGCTGAAATTGGTTTTAAACAGGGCGTTATAGTCATTAATAGCAGCACTTAAAAATTCTTTAGCGCTGCTGTTCATGGCGGAGACATTAAAGCTTTCATCCAAAATTTCGCCCACGGTTGCCTGTTCTTCATTAGCGGCAAAGGAAAAAATAGTAGCGATTTTTAGGGGTTTATCGCGGTCTTTTTGCAACTGCTTAAAGGTTTCGTAATACAGCTTGGCCGCGTCCACACTGCTCACCGCAAACATCGCGTTAAAGCCTTTGCTGCCAGCTTGCAAGCGGTGGTTTTTTTGGCGGAAGTTCTTCAGATGTATTGAACAATCTCACGGATACGCTCTGGGTGTAACAGGGCTTCTTTGTTTTCGGCGGCGCTCAGTTTTTGCTCGTCTTGCTCGGTTTCAATGGCTTTAAATTGTGGGCGCACATCGTTGTAGTCCACCTTGAACTTCAGTACTTTCTCATCACGAATTGCATCGGTGATCACATAGGAATGTAATTCACGCCCGAATACGCTGGCGGTGGTGTCTGCGCCCAAAGCGTTTTTGGGAAAAATCGGCGTGCCAGTAAATCCAAACTGATAAAATCGCCTAAATTTTTTCTGTAAGTTCTTCTGGGCTTCCCCAAACTGGCTGCGGTGGCATTCATCAAAAATAAATACGACCTGCTGGTTATAGCTAGCTAGGTCACTTTCGGACTTCATCAGGTTATTGAGTTTCTGGATGGTGGTGACGATGATTTTGTTGTCATCCTTTTCCAAATTTCGCTTCAGCCCCGCAGTGCTATCAGAACCATTGACGCTATCGGGGGAAAAGCGTTGGTATTCCTTCATGGTCTGGTAGTCGAGGTCTTTACGATCAACTACAAAAAACACCTTATCGATAAACTCCAACTCCGTCGCCAGCCGTGCCGCTTTGAAGCTGGTTAGGGTTTTGCCGGAGCCTGTGGTGTGCCAGATATAGCCACCGCTTTCGGGTTTACTCCAGTTTTTGGCTTCATAGGGGCTGTTGATTTTCCATAAAATACGCTCGGTAGCGGCAATTTGGTAGGGGCGCATCACCAGTAGAGTGTTATTCACATCAAACACCGAGTACTGCAACAGCACATTGAGCAAGGTGTTTTTTTGAAAAAAGGTGGCGGTAAAGTCTTTTAGATCTTTAATCGGGCTATTATCGACTTTCGCCCAGTTCATGGTGAAGTCAAAGCTATTTTTATTCCGCTGGGTGGTATTGGCAAAGTAGCGGGTATCAGTGCCATTAGAAATCACAAATAGCTGTAAATATTTATATAAGGAATGCTCTGTATTAAAGCTTTCTTTGCTGTAGCGATGGACTTGGTTAAAGGCTTCACGAATTGCTACACCGCGTTTTTTTAGTTCTATTTGTACTAGCGGTAAACCGTTGACCAGAATGGTTACATCGTAGCGATTGGCTTGGGTTCCTTTTTGTTGAATTTGCTTGATGACTTGGACTTTATTACGGGCAAGGTTCTTTTTATCAAGTAGGTAGATGTTTTGAATGCGACCATTATCAAAGACAAAATCATGGATATAGTCATCATGAATTTTGCGAGTTTTATCGGTGATACCGTCGCTTAGTTTATCTAAATAGGTTTCGACAAAACGTTGCCATTCACTATCGGTAAACTGCACATCATTGAGTGTTTGCAATTGCTCACGCACATTGGCTAGCATTGCTTGGGGATTGGTGACGTTGGGCAGGTATTCATAACCTTGCTGGATTAGATCCTGAATAAATTCGCTCTCTAAATCGTATTCGCTTTGGTAGCTTTCCTTAACTCTTAATTTTTTGCTGTATTTATCGAGAATTATAAAGTTATTGGATTCGGCGATCGCCTTATAGTCGGTCATGATTTGATTTTTTAGATGAAATTATGTTTGGATGGCTCAGAGCCAATTTTCCACAGCCAAATTTGGCACACGCGAAAATTCACGTTGATTTGCGGTAACCACGGTTAAATTCAAAGCCAACCCATGGGCTGCAATCAGTAAATCATTTGCACCAATTGGTATTCCTTCCCTTTCTAAATAGGTGCGAATCTCGGCGTAATAAAATTCAACGGGTGACTCAAGGGGCAAAACGGGCATCACTTCAAGGATTTGATTGACTTGTTGTTTTAAACGGAGTGATCCACTTTTTTCTGCGCCAAACCGTAACTCTGCGGCAACAACGATATTTGTGCAGATCTTCGCCTCGCCAACTTCGGCAATGCGTTGGGCGATTTTTCCAGATGGATGCTTGACCAAATCTGAAATGATATTTGTATCCAACAGATAGAGATAGGTCATTGCTAAAATTGAATATCATCAAGGGGCGGTAAGCCTTGATCAATATCTGGAAAGTCTTCATCAATGTCTGGCAGGGTCGCCAACAATTCTAATAAGGACTTTTTCTTACAAGGTTCAATAATCAATTTCTCGCCTTCTTTGCGAATGACCACATCATCACTCGGCATTTCAAAGGCGTGGGGAATGTTTAGGGTTTGATTGCGTCCATTGTGAAATAAACGGACTTGATATTGATTAATCATCGTTTTTATTTTTATGTTATCTGTAACTGTAAAAGCTGATGTTCAGGATAGTTTCTATTTATTTGTGCCAGCATGATCGCCTTGACCCCCTCCCTAGCCCTCCCCTGAAAAGAGTAGGGGACAAGCTTTCTTGTTCTCCCCCTTCTTAAGGGGGAGCTAGAGGGGGTAAGTATTGCGTAAGCTGCTGATGAACGCCCTCAATATTGTGTATCACTTCGTCATTGGTGAATCGTAAAGTAGTAATACCTAATGAAGCCATAAAATCAGTGCGGATCGCGTCATAGGTTTGTGCTTCGGCTGATTTATGACTGTCGCCATCGACTTCGATGACAATTTTTAATTCGGGGCAATAAAAATCAGCAATATAGTGCCCGATGCCGTGCTGTCGGCGAAATTTTACGCCCATTTGTTTGCCGCGCAGGATTTGCCATAGTTTTTTTTCGGGTTCGGTCATGTTGTTGCGGAGTGTTTGGCGGCGGGTTTTGTATTCGGTTTTGTTGAAAATTTGCTTCATTTTGCTGTGTCCTGAGAGTGTTTTACCCCTCCCTAGCCCTCCCCTATGAAGGGAGGGGACAAGATTCTCCGATTAAGAGGGAGTTAGAGGGGGTGGAAAGTTTAATAACAGATCGCGGTAATACTCATATTGCTTTTGCCGCAGTTCAATTTCACGGGGTAAGCCTTCGCTGATGGAGGTGGTGAGGGTGTCGAATTTGTCGAGGATTGCAACGATGCGGGCTTGTTCTTCAGGGGGAGGAAAAGGAAATCTAAGACTTTTAAATGTACCTAAATTTATATTGCTTTGAGCACTTCCTTGCCCTTTTTTCTCCAGCTTAGTTTTAAGGGATGACAAGAGATATTCCACATAATCTGATGTGGTTTTCTCTGGATTTGCAACAAAACCAATAACACTATCAGGGAAACAAGCATCAAATCCTAGAATTGAGGTTTCTGCAATATTGGCTGCGATAGTAATGCACAAAGTTCCTTTAGGCCACAATTTACTTTGTTTTAAACCGATCTCACTATATGTCTGACTGTATGTCTGAATAATGTGAGATGCGTTTCTAATATCACCTGTTTGAATAAATGGAATATTTCCACCATATAATTTCGGATCATTTCTCGGACGATGTTTTGATTTTCCACGACCAAAATCAAGAGCCACTTCCTTTAACGTCTTCCACTCCACTTCACCTTCTTTAAAATTCAACAGGCGATCGCGGTAGTAGTTATATTGTTTTCGGCGTGCAGTCAGTTCTGTAGTCAGTTCTGTAAAAGTGTCCAAAATCCGCACGATTTCCGCTTGAATGGCAAGGGGGCGATCGGGGCATGGTATAGGGATCGGAATTTTTTCAACTTGATGACTCATTAGCTTAGGATTACCCATGCCGGAGTAAACATGCTTTTGCGCCTCAATTGTTAACCAATAAAATAAAAACTTATAATTAAGGTTTAATTCGTCATTGATTTTTATTAGCCCACAAACGTTTGTAATCGAGAACTTTCCATTTCGATAAAAAACAGTGCCTGCATTAGCTTCGTCAGTTGTCCAGCTAATAAACTCCCCATCAAAATCAAATGTATTGATTTTACCGATTATGCCGTTATTTGCAGTTTGGGAACTAAATACGGGATAGCTTCCTGCATTATTAACTAGATAACCTTTTGACATTACTCGACCGCGCTGTAATGTTGCTATATTCCCCAATGGCTTCCACTCCACCGCCGCCCCATCCAACAACCTTTCCAGAAAATTCATATCACTCATTCCCCAATCTCCGCCACGATTTCATCAATCTCAGCCCGCAGGCGATCAATCTTCGCTACCGTCGTTTTTAACTCAGCATTAAGCTCGTTTATATCAATTTTCTCCCGCGTATCCTCCGGCTCCACATAACTACTCACCGACAAATTGTAATCATTCGCCGTAATCTCCTCAAAGGTCACAGATTTCGCAAAATAATCAACATTTTCCTTACTCTCAAACACCCCCAAAATTTTCCCAATATGCTCATCCGTCAGGGTGTTCGTTTTCGTTTCCTTTTTAAACAACCCACTCGCATCAATAAACTGGGTTTTAGTATCCAGCTTATGCTTCGATAACACCAAAATCGTCACCGCGATGGTCGTCCCAAAAAACAAATTCGGCGCAAGGGCGATCACCGTTTCCACATAGTTGTTATCGACCAAATACTTTCTGATTTTCTTCTCAGCGCCACCTCGATAAAAAATACCGGGGAAACAAACAATCGCCGCCCGTCCCTTACTCGATAAATAACTCAAACAATGCAACACAAACGCAAAATCAGCCTTAGACTTTGGCGCAAGTACCCCCGCAGGCGCAAAGCGATCATCATTAATTAGCGTTGGATCATCCTTACCGATCCACTTCACCGAATAGGGCGGATTAGAAACAATCGCATCAAAGGGCTTTTCATCCCCAAAATGCGGATCAGTCAACGTATTACCCAACTGAATGTTGAACTTGTCGTAGTTGATGTTATGCAAAAACATATTCATCCGCGCCAAGTTATAGGTCGTGTGGTTAATCTCCTGCCCGTAAAAACCTTCTTCAATCAGGTGAGCATCAAAATGCTTTTTAGCCTGCAACAGCAGCGAACCCGAACCACAGGCAGGATCATAAATTTTATTCACGCTGGTTTGCCCGTGCATCGCCAACTGAGCAATCAACCGTGACACATGCTGCGGCGTAAAAAACTCGCCCCCCGATTTCCCTGCATTCGCCGCATAGTTCGAGATCAAAAACTCATAGGCATCACCGAACAAATCAATATGGCTGGCATCAAAATTCCCGAAATCCAGTCCCGCCACCCCTTTCAGCACCGCCGCCAACCGCAGGTTTTTATCCTTAACCGTATTGCCGAGACGGTTGCTAGTGGTGTCAAAATCCGCAAATAGCCCCTTGATATCCCTCTCAGAAGGGTAGCCATTCGCCGAACTCTCAATCGCCACAAAAATTGCTGTTAGGTCAGTATTTAGGCTTTCATTTGTATTAGCACTCGCGGCAATATTAGCAAACAATTGACTAGGATAAATAAAATAGCCCTTCGTTTTAATCGCATCTTCTTTAATGTCGGGCGTGATCACGCTATCGGGCAGCTCAGCGTAATGGATGCTGTCGTCACCGGCTTCGATGTAGCCAGTAAAGTTTTCACTGATAAAGCGATAGAACAGCGCCCCCAGCACATACTGTTTAAAATCCCAGCCATCGACTGAGCCGCGTACATCATTCGCGATTTGCCAGATCTGGCGTTGCAAGGCGGCCCGTTGTTGGGAACTTGTCATTTTTTTTCTACTTTATATCCATGCTTAAGTCACCATCGTCTGGGTATTATACACAATAAGCACCTCTCTCCGCGCCCATGTTTAGATTGTTAATTCAAGAGCTGGCGGCGTTTTTGCTCAAACTCATATTCGGTGATCAAACCTTCCACCCGAAGTTTTTCGAGTTCCCGGAGCGCTTCGGCAATGGCAGCAGTTTGTTGGACAGCGGCGATCGCCTGGTCAGACGCTGGAGCTTTTGTTAGACCAAACCGAGCTTGGAACGAGTCAAAATCTTGCAGTAGGTACCAGACCGCTTCGATGGCACAGGCAATTTGGGGGATCGGCGTTGACCAGAGGAGAATATACACAACGCCCCAGACTGGTTGCCCGACATAAAATTTGTGGACGCCGGAGAGGGGCGTTACCGAACCAAGGAGGGCGAGACCGACAGCAACTTTTCGGTCTTTGGGCTGGGTCAAAAATTTGGCGATCGCCTGTTTCATGGCATTTAGATGTGGAAAACCATACTTTGCGACGGGAAATGCCTCCACTAAAATTTAAGGAAGACACTCACCCCCTATGGTAGAGCAACTTATCCAAGCCGCAGCAGTGCATAGGAGTAATGATGGGATTTTTTGATTCAGAAATTGTCCAGCAGGAAGCCAAAACGTTATTTGAAGACTACCAAAACTTAGTCCAACTCGGCAGTGACTTTGGTAAGTTCGACCGAGAAGGCAAAAAAATGTACATCGATCAGATGGAAAGCGTCATGGATCGCTACAAAATTTTCATGAAGCGCTTTGAACTCTCCGATGACTTTATGGCTCAAATGGCCGTTGAGCAGATGAAAACCCAGCTTGGTCAGTTTGGCATGACCCCCCAACAAATGTTTGACCAGATGAATCTGACCCTCGAACGCATGAAGGCTCAAATCCCTGACTAATGGCAGCAAAAACAATTATCGCCTTTGACTTCGATGGGGTGATCTGTGACGGGCGTCCTGAATATTTCCATTCCGCTTCGCTTGGCTACCAAAAGATTTGGCCGGACGAACCCATAACCCCAACGGCAACCTTGCAGGGGAGTTTCAATGATCTACGCCCTCTGATCGAAACAGGTTGGGAAATGATTATTCTTTTGCGGGCGCTGCAGCAGGGCATTCCCATGGTTCAACTTTGGCAAGCATGGTCAGCCATTGTTCAACGAACTCTACAGCAGGAAAATCTCAGTGCTGCCCAGTTAATGGAAGCCCTTGATCAGGTGCGCGATCGCCAACTACAAACCCAGTTAGATCAATGGCTGGGGCGACATCATTTTTATCCGGGAATGGTGGCTTTACTGCAAAATTTATTGCAGCAAAATGACGCAACACCTTACATCATCACGACGAAGGAAGCCCGGTTTACGCGACAGTTACTCCAGCACCAAAACGTCGATTTCCCGGCGGCCCAGATTTTTGGCAAAGAGCAGAAACAGCCCAAAACCGTCACCTTAAAACAATTGCTTTCTCCAGAGGTAGAGACTTTTTTATTTATTGAAGATCGCCTCAAAACCTTAGAAAAAGTCCAACAGCAACCTGAATTAAGTACCTTGAAACTGTTTCTCGCGGACTGGGGTTATAACACCGCCCCTGAGCGATCTAGCGCCACACAGCAGGGGATTCCCGTCGTAAATTTGTCCCAATGGGTTCAAGCGGTCACTGAAAAAATTTCTTAAAGTCTACAATTGCCGCTCCACTTGGATCATCCGCCGGTAGGACAGCCAGCCGCCCCCAATCATCGCCAGGGCAAAGATGCTCAAAAACCACAGATGATTGGCGATCGCCCCGATAGTTTCCCCCTCAGCCCAAAGACCCACCAAAGCTTCATTCATGTGAAAAATCGGATTGTATTGGGCCGCATTGAGCAAAGCCTCCGGGAAGAGGGAAGTCGGTAAAAAAGCACCGCCAAGGATCAATAACGGCACGCCGAAGGTCGCGACTAAAGCGTTCACATCTTCTGTGCGTTTCGCCAGTTGAGTGCCCAGAATAAAGCCAACCCCCACATAGGCGATGATGCTTAGGAAAATAATCCCAATGCCCACCAGCACCGACCCCGTGAAGGTCGCCCCCACAAAAATGGCGATCGCAAAGACCAGTAATGCCTGACCAATCCCAATCAAACAATGGGCTAGGAAAATTCCTAGAAAATAGGCCGTCCCACTCAACGGAGAAATAAATAAACGCTTGAGGGTGTGCTGTTCCCGTTCCGAAACGACCGTCGCGATACTCCCCCCCAAGCAGCTAAAAAATAAAGCTGCTCCTACCAGCGTTGAGGGGGCGGCAAATTCCATGGCTTCAGCCAAGCTCAAACCTGCCCGCTCCGCCAAAATAAATCCATTGAGGAACAGCAGAGAAACTGGAAATAAAATCCAAAAAATTAAGCTCCGTCGCCGTCGCCACAACTCCAGCAAGATTCTCTGGCTAACGGCGATCGTTTCGTACCAATATTTCATCCGTAAAGGTGCCTAGCGATCATGGCCTACAGGGTTTGATCCAACTCCGCAATCAATTCATCTAATTCTTCGAGGGCTTGGTTAACATCGAGCCGCAGAGTGCCAATATTCGGATTTTCAAGCAGCTTGAGTAATACTGTTCGTTTACCTTTGATCGCGTCAATTTTTGTTTTAAGTACAGCCAGATCTGTCATAGCACTTCAAGATTTGTAGGAATAAATACCATCCGCTAAAGACCATACCCCAAAAAATGGGAGCTTGCCCAGGTCTATTCAATGTCCGCGAGGTTAATTCGAGAAGGACGCTGCTCTGCGAGGCCCCCTGCTTCCTTGAGTTTCGCCAGGAACTCTTCTGTGAGTTTCATAAATGCCTTCGCTCCAGCCGTATTTGGCATCGAAACAACGACCGGCTGAAATGTATCCAGGGCCTTGGCGACATTCACATCCATGGGGATTTTGTATTTAAAAATTTGCGTACTGGTAAAGTCATCACTAACCCGTTTCATCACTTGGTTATAGTAGCGATTGAGCAGGCTCCCACCAGAGAGAATAAAAACGATGCCCAATAGATCTAATTTAATCGGATCGATATTTCTGGGGTCAGTATCCTGATGGCTATCCCGTAGGGCACGGATTCGCCGTTGCAGTAGTTGAATTCCCACCACAGACAAAGGTTCGGGGCGGGCAGGCAAAATATAAAAATCGCTGGCGGCCAAACCACTCCGGGTTACCAGGTTATAGCCGGGGGCACAGTCCATAATGATGAAATCATATTTATCCATTACCGGGGCCAGGATCTTACGAATTAAGACCAGCTCAAAATTGTTCCAGATGGCTTGAAAGTCTAGGCTGGGATCTTTATGGGCTTTTTGGTGGAGCATTTCCGAGACGAGATATTCGTCATAAAGCTCAATGTCACCGGGAAGGAGGTCTAGGCCCTGGACGTTGGCAATGTAAGGGCAAATGATGTCGTTGATGTCCAGGCTTTGTTTGAGGGTCGGCTTGATGGCCATTTCGATGAGATGGCTAATGGTACGGCGGCCTTTGCGGATCCGGGCAAAATCCTGGGGAGGCATCAAACTGAGGGTGGCACTAATCTGGGAGTCGAGATCAACAACAAGTACGCGTTTTTTGTGGTGACGGGCAAGGCAGGCGGCGAGGTTGACGGTGAGGGTGGTTTTACCAACGCCCCCTTTCATGTTGACGGTACTAATGATGAGTGCCATAGGAACCTGGGAAATAGGTGGTTGGGTGAGTGGATTGACGGGGAAGTTAAGGGTGTTAGGTTAAGATTTTTAGTTATTGTACCGCCATCTTCTAGTTTCCTTTTGGAATTAGGGCAACCGCAAAATTGAGGATGCTAATGGTCAGGGACTCTGTAAAAAAGTAGGGTTAAATTATTTTTGATCAATGGGTCAGTTTACCTGGGAAAATTTAGCAGAATATCTCCGTTTATCGATCGCGCCCCAGGCGGAAAAGCTGGATCAAGATCCCCTGGCTCTCGGTCGAGCCCTTGATGGTCTAGGCGATCGCCACCTCCTGACGCTCCGGGTGCCCGAAAATTTAGGGGGTTCTGGGCTGAGCACGATGGAATATTACCAAGCCACAGTGGCAATGGCGGCGGCTTCGGGCACTTTAGCTTTTCTGCAAACCCAACACCAGAGTGCGGCCAGTCGCATTGCCCGGTTCGGCAACTCTGAGCAGCAGCGGTTATTACCCCAAATGGCCAGGGGGGATGTGCGGATTGGTGTGGGTTTTTCCCATCTCCGGCGGCGGGGTGAACCGGCAGTACAGGCAATTCCCCAGGGTGATCGTTATTGCTTAACGGGAACGATTCCTTGGGTGACGGGCTATGGTTTTTTTCAACAGGCGATCGCCGGAGCCACATTACCCGACGGTTCAGAATGGTATGGCCTGATTCCCCTCGAAACATCACAGCCATCAGAGCAGGGAGAAATTTTTTGTAGTCAACCCCTCCCCCTCGCCGCCATGGGAGTGAGTCAAACGGTGACAGTCAAACTCCAAAATTGGTTAGTTCCTGCCACAGATGTTCTGGTGATCCAGCCCCCCGGCACGATTCACAAAGGCGATCGCCAACAGATTCTAAACCATGGCTTTTTCGCCCTCGGTTGCGCGCGGGGGGTGCTCGATTGGTTAGCAACGGCTGAATTTGATGATTTAGCGGCCCTAGAAGATCATTGGCAGACACTCCATGATCAATTGTTTCGTGCTATTGAGGAACCCCAAACAGAAAGTTTCCAAACCCAGTTAGCGTTGCGTCTAAGCGTGATCCAAATGGCCCAAACCTTCGCCCAAATTGCCCTTACTTGGTCCGGGGGAGCAGGAAATTTACTCACCAGTCCGGCTCAACGTCTTTATCGCGAAGCAATGATGTACAGCATCTTTGGTCAAACCCAGGCCATTCGCGCCGCCATGGTCAAAAGCTTGCTACCGGGAAAAAGTTCAGGATATACTGTTAAATCGAATTACGCGGGTGTAGTTCAGTGGTAGAACGTCAGCTTCCCAAGCTGAATGTCGTCGGTTCGAGTCCGATCATCCGCTTTGACTTGGAAAATCAAGATTATTTCCCAGGATTAAAATTGAGTGGTTTTGCTCCATTCAGTTTGGAACAATTATCAGCCCCCCAAACACCCAAAAAGGTTCCCAGCAGATTATTGAATCCACTGGGAACTGAAATTTTGAGATCATCTAAGGACAAAAATTCGCATTTTAGTATTTACGCCAACGGTTGAGATAGAATTCGCCGATGCTGGCAACGCCTGTCGCTTGGTGAGTCTGGGCTTCTAAGGTGCGGAGGCGATCGCCTTGCAATTTGTATTGTTGCTGCAAATCCGCATGGGCCTGTTTCAGACTGGCGATCGCCTGGGCTTGGTCAGCTTGGGCGGCTATTTGTGCTCGACTAGACTGTAGCGCCTGTTCGAGTTGAGCGATCGCCTGGCGTTGCTGGGTCATTTGGCTTTGTAGCGTTGCCTCAGCGGTACTGGCTGCCTGGAGTTGCTGTTGCAGTGTTGCTGTTTCTTGTTGCAGAGCCGTAAGGCGTTCCTGGAGTTGGGTTTGTTCAGTTTGGGCTTGTCGTGCCGCTACCCCCTGTTGCTGGAGTTGAGCAATCTCTGCTTTCTGAGATTCAAGGGTTTGGGCAAGGGTTTTGTTCTCGCTTTGAATTTTCTCAAACTGGGTCGTGACTTGGTCAAGTTCTTGTTGCAATGCTTTATTTTTTTCGTTGGTCGCCCCAAGATTTTTTGCTGATTCATTTAACTGTTTTGTTAAGTCTTGAATCTGATTTTTTTGATCAGCAATTTGCTTTTCGAGGGCCGCGATTTTTGGAGACTGATCGGTGACTGCCGGGGCTGATTTTTCGACAGTATTGGGACGAGCCACTGGCCGTTTAAGGGGAGGAGAAGCCTCTGCTAATTTAGCTTCTAGATCAGCAATAACCTTCGCTTGAGAGGCAACTTTTTCTGCTAATTCTGCATCGGGATCAGGGACCGTTGGTTTGGTATTAGCGGCGGTGGTTTCGGCCAAATCTACTTGTACTTTTGCGGTGTCTTCGGCCTCGTTTTCAACGGATACCAAAAGATTCTTTTCTGCTTCCGGTGCCGTGATTGAGACAGTACCCGCCATTAGATTCTCGACAAAGGCAGACCGGGAAAAGCCAGATTTTTGAGCCATTTCTGCAAGGCGATCGATGGCTTGGGACGTAAGGGATAGGGTAACAGCATTTTTGCCAGTGGTCTTACGTTTCTTTTTTGCCATGTAGATTGCCTCAAAATTTTCTCTAGCCTTTAACTATAGGATAGGCATCTGCCCACTGTAAAGTCAGAAAAAGCCTTCATAATACTTCACAAAAGAAAATTATTGACCTTCTTTAAGGCTGTAGGGATCAGCGAGTTTTTTATTGGCAAAAGGGGGCATTGGCCAACCTAAGCGGGTCGGTTGTTGGTAAATTTTGCGGAGGGTATTGATATCAGCGGCAGAGATCCTTGCTTGGGTGCCCATTTGTCTTGGGAAAAGCGCATCTACAGCATTGGGACTATGACCCCAGATACCAAGGGCGTGGCCCAATTCATGGCAGGCGGTGTTTTGGGTGGCGATCGCCCCTTGGTGATCATTCAGCAGGATGGTCATGCGGTGGCGGAGGATATTTTGGTCATCGATATAAAATTCGTAGCGAGTTTCAGCATTGCGGCCCAAGGAATAACGAATTTCGCCTGTTTCTGGGTCGGTCTCCCTTTGAACTGGGGGAGCTTGGCGCTGGATGATGATATCCGCAGTCTCTATTGTTTCTACAGTTAACAACGGTATGTATGCTTGCCACTGGGCGATCGCCGCAAAAGTAGCCCGTTGCCATTGCTGTTGACGTTGTTGGGCCGCTGGACTGGCTGCCGGATCAAGGGGAGCCACATAAACCTTCACCGGAAACTCCGACCAGATCAAATGACCCAGGGGGGAAGGGGTGACGGCCTCAAAGTAATCTGCCGCAGTTATCGGGTCTGGCGTCCCTTGGAGCACTTCTGGCAAAGGATGAATTTGGGCTTGGGGTAACCGCGTGAGTAAGTCTGAGCTTAAACCATAGCTGCTCCACTGAATCCCTAAGGCGATCGCCAGGCCCCCAAGGATACCAAACCAAAAACGCCACCCCCAAAGGTGACGCCGCCAAGCACGAAAAATATCGTCCAACCTAGCCAAAGGAATCCTATTGACCAACGACTGGTGTTAACCAACCCGCACTCAGAATGACTGTCAAGCTCATAAAGGTAATGCACAAAATCCAAGTGGCACGGTTGAGAGCTGTTTCGGCACTTTTTGTACTGGTAAACATCTGCGCCTGACCGCCAATGCCCCCTAAACCGTCTCCCTTGGGGCTATGGAGTAAGACCAGCAGAATAAGGCCAACAGCGGAGACCATCCACACAATTTGCAAAATAGATTCCAACATAGATCAATGACGAACGAATAAATGTTTGATTTCAGCGGGGAAACTTTAGGATAACCGATTTATCGACGTCGAGTCACGGCATAGGGGGCCGGAGCAATGAGAGACTGACCCGTCATTTCCTGTGGTTTGTCAATGCCAAGAATATCGAGGATTGTCGGGGCGACATCTGCTAAACAGCCATTTTCCCGCAACACCACATCAGCACCATGACCTACCACCTTACGGCGTTCCCCTTCAATCAAGATAAATGGCACAGGGTTAGTTGTGTGCGCTGTCCAAGACTTCCCTTTTTCATCGGCCATATATTCTGCATTGCCGTGATCAGCGGTGATTAATGTCGTGCCGCCCATTTTGCCGATGGTTGCTACCAAACGGCCTAAACAATGATCAACAGTCTCAATGGCCTGTACCGCCGCTTCAAGTTTTCCAGTATGGCCGACCATGTCCGGATTGGCATAGTTAATCACCACCAGACTATAAATACCTTTTTCGATGGCTTGGCAGGCCGCATCCGTCACTGCTTTAGCGGACATTTCCGGCTTTTGGTCGTAGGTCGCCACCTGGGGGCTAGAAATCAACTCTCGGTCTTCTCCTTCGAAGGCAACCTCTAAGCCACCATTGAAGAAGTAAGTAACATGGGGATATTTTTCTGTTTCTGCGGTGCGGAATTGCTTCAGGCCATTGTCCGCAATCACTTCCCCAAGGATTTTCGTCAGGTTTTGGGGTGCAAAAGCGACCTGTACGGGCAAATTGGCGTCGTATTGAGTAAAGGTGACAAAATTGAGATCCGGAATCAGTTCCCGCTCAAACCCTTGGAAATTTTTGTCTACTAGGGCATAGGAGAGTTGGCGGGCGCGGTCGGGTCGGAAATTGTAGAAAATCACCCCATCGCCTGGTTCAATGGCGCCTTCTTTAAGACGCACAGGCGGGATAAATTCATCGGTCACACCGTTGTCGTAGTGGCTTTGGAGGATCTCAGCAAAGGAACGTTGGTCGAGATTACCGTTTTGGGTCATCACGTCATAGGCTTGCTTGACGCGATCCCAGCGGCGATCGCGATCCATGGCAAAGTAGCGGCCACTGATCGTCGAGATCGAGCCGACCCCAAATTTATCGATGTGCGCTTGGATTTGTTGAAGATAATTAATTCCCTCGGTGGTATTGGTGTCGCGCCCGTCGGTGATGGCATGGATATGGACATCGGCAATGCCGTTAACCTTGGCTAGGTCTAACAAACCGAGGAGGTGATTGAGATGGGAGTGGACACCACCATCTGAGCAAAGACCAATGAGATGTAATTTTTTTCCGGCTTGGCGGGTTTCTCGGCAAACTTTAACGAGGACGTCATTACGGAGGAAGGAACCGTCTTCAATGGCATCGGAAATACGCACCAGTTCCTGGGGGACGACACGTCCTGCCCCAAGGTTTAAGTGACCGACTTCAGAATTCCCCATTTGGCCATCTGGCAGCCCCACCCTTTTTCCGGATGTATGGATTAATGTCGAAGGGTATGTAGCGAAAAAGGCATCGACATTTGGTGTATTGGCAGCCGCAATGGCATTTGCGTTAGCTTCTTGACGGTAGCCCCAGCCATCTAAGATTACGAGCACCACTGGGGATACAGGTGCGTTCGCCATGATGAATTCTTTCCTCTATTGTGGGTGTCTGTACGGGGGAATGCAAATCGATAATATCACTTTCTGTAATTTAGACTATCATTCCCGAAAATTAATAATGTTTTAATGTTGTTTTCTCAAAGTTTACGTAAATTTATCGGTCATCTCACATATTTTTCTAACGGCGTCGCCAAAGGCAAAAGATTGCGCCGCCTAAACCACCAAGGGGAAATAGGATGGGGGCAAACCAGGCAAGGGTTGCAATTTGCCAACGACGGAGATTTAGACGTCGCTCTTGGGGGGTTCTCGGTTGGATTGCGAGGGGCGCCTCTTCCGTTTGGGCCAGCCAATTTACGGTATTGAGCAAGAGGTCGCTGTTTAGGTATTGTTCTAGCCAACCGTTGGTTACAAAGGTGGTGTTACCAATTGCCACAAGGCGAGTTGCCTTTATTGTAGCTTGGGAATCTATTTTTTCCAGGGCCCAGCCAAAGGTCAGGGGGCCGGGGCGATCGCCTGGGGGGTTAAAGGTCGGATCCGGGATTTCGGGTTGGCTTTCGGCCCAGGCCTGGTCATCGGTACTGAGGATTGCGGTGGCGGCGATCGCCTCTGTGGTGTCGCTGAAAATGGGGCGCACCGCTTGATAGATAGAGTTTTGTCCAGCAAGGGCCGTGGTGATCGGATGGTCACCGTATTGATTTAATACGAGGGTCGATTGTCCTAAACCGAGGAAGTCCGCCCGGTTCCCTTGGTCGAGAATGAGCCGTTGATCGAGGCTGAGGCCCCACTTGTCCAGAAGCGAATTTAACTGGGGGTCTGTCTGGGGATCAAGCAGAAGGAGGAGACTTTGGTTATTCGCAAGGGCAGTTTCCAAGAGGGCAACTTCTCCTGGGAGAAATGGCGTTTGGGGGCCAATGACTGCAATCAGATCGGCATCTGGGGGAATCGTAGGCGTTTGGGTGAAATTTAGCGGAGAGACTGCATAACCTTGGGTGGCCAAAAGTTGGGCCATCTGCCCTAGCCCTCCGGGAATTTGATCGAGGGGCGGTTCGCCGTGGCCTTGGAGGACGTAGAGGTGGGGTTGGCGATCGCCTTGGATTTGCAGAATGCTATTGGTCAGTTGGCTTTCTGTGAGGGGTTCCCCCTGAGCTAGCACTTTCAGCAGTTGGGTTTTATCGCCATATTCAAGGTGGACTTCGCCGCGACTCTCGACCTGGAATCGCTGTACCGCCTCGATATTACGGTCTGGATCGACAAAAACATAGCGAAAATTATTGGGATTGAGCCGTTGATAATTGTCTAAAAAGGGCTTTAAATTCGCATCGTCCGTTTCCTGAAAGAGCCACAGGGTTAGAGGTTGAGATAGATTTTGCAGCACCCCTTGGGTTTGGCTAGAGAGGGTGTGGATTTGGTTTTCTGTGAGATCAATGCGGAGAGGAATCTGGATAGCTAAAAAATTCGTCAGACAAAAAATGAGCAAAATGGCGATCGCCCCGACAACCCCATTCGTCCCCATCTGGGTAGATCGCTTGCGCCAGAACCGTTGTAGCCCCGTTCCCAGACCTGGAAAATGACTGACCCCCCAACCCAACAACAATAACCCAACCAGAATCAAGCCATAGGCGAAGCCTTCTCCCGTGGCCCCCAGGACAACAGCGCCCGCGACCACCAGAGCCAAGCCTAACCAAATGAAATATCGTGAAAATCGTTGCTGTGGAAACATGATGCTCTGTTAACAATATCAAGAAACCATCAACGCCGTGTCCAGCGCAAAGCTTCAATGGATTGGGCCGTGAGGACAACCCCCAGAATGCTATAGCTGAGGAGTAAGACCAGGCTACTGCTATCGAAAATTCCCTCGAGGAAATTGTTGTAATGTTTTAGTAAAGAGAGATGTTTGAGGCCATTGCCCAACGGCCCCGACAGGCGATCGCCCAGCATATCCAACAGCCACAACATCAGCACTAGGGTAAAGGTCAAGACCGCCGCAATCAGAGAACTGTCTGTTAAAGATGACACGAACATCCCCAAAGATAAAATAGCGGCCACCAAGAGCAACAAGCCCAGATGCGCTAAAAGGAAAAGACTGAGGGGAAAAGCTGGGGCTGCATTCACTAAGACAATCAGTTCCCACAGCACCATGGGCAAGAACAATACCGAAAAAAAGGTCACGACTCCCAACAATTTGCCCACTGCCACCGCCCAGTTCGTTACCGGGGAAGTCGCTAAAAGTTCCAAAGTGCCCTGTTTGCGTTCTTCAGCATAGAGACCCATGGAGAGCAACGGCAACAGAAACAACACTAAAATGCCCAGGATGCCCCAAAAAGCCTGGAGAAATTCCGTGGCCACATCAATGGGTGGTAAGGCAACGCCCATCTGTTCTTGGGTCGCGACAAAGGTAACAATCCCCTGGGGGCCGATCAGGAGCGTTAGGAAGAAAAATCCCCCCAAAAACCACAGCAACGTCGCAAAAATATAGGCAAGGGGAGCCGTAAAGTAGCTCTGTAGTTCCCGGCGAAAAATCGCCACAATATTATTCAGCATCAGCATGGAGTTGTTCAGACATCGGATCGTCCGCCTCAGCGTCTAATAATTCTAAAAAAACGTCCTCAAGGCTGGGGCGCAGTCGCTGCATTTCATAGAGACCGACCCCGGCATTGACAAGGATTCTGGCAATGTCTTTGCCCCATTCGGGATTGTCCGCAGTGGTGAGTCGGAAGCGGGGACGACGGGGATTCATTGGTGCCAAAGATTCGATATGAATAACACCAGATAAGGGATCGAGGAGACGTTGGATTTGCGCTAGTTCGCCGTCGGTCTCTAGTTCGTAACCGTGGTAATTGAGGAAATGATTCTGGAGATTGTGGGGGGTATCGGTGGCGACGAGGTGGCCTTGGTTAATCATTACCACCCGGTCACAGGTGAGACTGACTTCTGATAGGAGATGGGTGGATAACAAAATAGTGTGATCGCCGCCTAAGGATTTAATCAGGTGTCGCACTTCGATCATCTGGGCGGGATCTAAACCAACGGTGGGTTCATCAAGAATGATCACCGGCGGATCATGGACGATCGCCTGGGCAATGCCGACCCGTTGCCGATAGCCCTTAGACAGATTACGGATGTGGTGGTTGGCTTTGGTTTGTAATTGGCACTGGGCGAGGGCAGCTTGGATTTTGTGGGGGCGATCGCCAGCACTGACCCCCTTGAGCTGTGCGACAAAATTGAGATAGCCAGCCACGGTCATATTGGGATAGAGGGGCGGATTTTCCGGGAGATAGCCCAGGTGTCGCCGCACTGCCATGGATTCTGTGTGGACATCGTAGCTCGCAATTTTCGCCGTGCCCGTTGTCGCTGGTAGATAGGCACTGAGGATCCGGAGCGTGGTCGTTTTCCCTGCGCCATTTGGCCCCAAAAAACCGACAATTTCCCCTGTTTCTACCCGAAAACTGAGATCGGCGATCGCCTCTGTCTGGCCATAGGTTTTGCCAAGCTGCTCAACTTCAATCATGGTGCACTTAAAATTTCGCCAACCCCAAATAACTAAGCCTAACGTTGGTCGGAGTCAAGATAATCCTCTTCTGTCTCTGGAGTTTCCATTTCTTCTTTGAAGCCCCGCAGGGTTTTTCCTAGGGCACTGCCCACTTCAGGGATTTTTTTGGGGCCAAAGATCAACACCACCACCCCTAAAATAATCAACACTTCAGGCCAACCTAAGCCGAACATGGGCGTACCCCTCACAAACATTAATTTATGGGACAATTGTGCCGCATTTGCGGCGGTTCCAGTATATCTTTGGTTCTAAATTCTGGGTCTAGGTCACCGCTCGCGTTACCTACAGGGATCTAGAACATTGTTTTAAACCACCTTTTAAGATTGCTTTTTCGCCCATGACTGCCCCTGCAACCAAGCCAAAATTTTATCCCCTCATCGAACAGCTCGCTGGTGTCATCCTCGAAACCTGGCATCAACACTTAGATCTAGAACCCTTTACCCTGCCGGAGGGCCTCGGCTACATCGAAGGGAAATTAGAAGAGGAACGGCTCACCATCGAAAATACCTGCTACCAGAGCCAGCACTTCCGCAAAATGCACCTGGAAATGGCCAAAGTGGGCGAAAACCTCGATATTCTCCATTGTGTGATGTTTCCCCGCGCGGAATATGCTCTACCAATGTTTGGCTGTGATTTAGTCGGTAATCCCCGTGGGGTCAGTGCGGCGATCGCCGATTTATCCCCGACCAGTGCCGATAAAACTTTGTCTACGGCTTACCAAACACGACTACGACAAAATCAAGACAACTTAAATTTTTCCCAGCCCCGTGATCTCCCGGAATGGGGCGCAATTTTTTCGGAATTTTGCCTCTTTATTCGTCCCAGCAATCCCAGCGAAGAACAGCAGTTTTTGGAACGGGTGCGGGAATTTCTGACGATTCATTGTCAGTTGGCCTTGGGTTTAGAAAAGCTTTCTGCGACTGACCAGGCCATTTATCTGGCTGGACAACGGCACTATTGCCAAGAACAGCAGCGGAATGACAAAACGCGCCGTGTTTTAGAAAAGGCTTTTAACCCTGACTGGGCCGAGCGCTATATGAGTCAGGTGCTGTTTGATATTCCTAATTCTGGTCAAGCCAGTAAAACCTCATAGTATAGATACAGCATCGAATTCTCTACAGACGACCTTTTGATAAGTTTGTAACGAGACAATTTATTGTTACTTAATACTGTCTAATACATAGCTAGTACTAAAAACTATATCAAACCTTAAAATCGGATAAAACAAAAGTTCTATAATTTGATTTGTGACCAATCTTGTGAGGTATGTATCAGCGCAATGTCAAGTACTAACACTGGTATTGAATGGACGGATAAAACATGGAATCCCACGACTGGATGTAATAAGGTGAGTCCGGGTTGTCAGTACTGTTATGCTGAGACACTTACAGGGAGATTTCCTAAGAGCTTTCCACAAGGTTTCAGGTTGACACTGCATCCAGAACGATTAAGTCAGCCAAAAAAGTGGCGAAAACCCAGTCGAGTTTTTGTTAATTCCATGAGTGACCTTTTCCATAAAGATATTCCCTTTTCTTATTTGCAAGAAATTTTCACAGTGATGAAAGAAACTCCATGGCACGTGTATCAGATCCTGACTAAACGTGACCAGAATTTGACAAAATTAGCATCTCAACTTGAATGGCCTAAAAATGTTTGGATTGGTGTATCCGTAGAAAATCAAAAATATACTCATAGAATTGATGCTTTGAGACAAGTACCTGCACAAGTACGCTTTCTTTCGTGTGAACCTCTTTTAGGCTCGTTGAGCTTAAATCTAGAAGGGATTAATTGGGTAATTGTTGGTGGCGAGTCTGGGCATCAACATCGCCCTATGAATCCAGAGTGGGTGCGCAATATTTTATACCAAACACGAAAAGCTGATGTTGCATTCTTCTTCAAACAGTGGGGGGGACATCACTCCAAAGCTGGTGGTAGAATGCTTGACAATAAAATTTGGGATGAAATGCCATCTGCTTGGTATAAACATCTTGATAAATGGCCAAAACAAAAGATTTCTAAGTATCTTAAATCTGATGAATTAGAACAAAGACATTTGATTTCTGCACAATAAAGAGAGCTTGACTATGAATCGTCTTGGAAGTGAGGGTGAGGATATCATTGGACGTTGGTCAGAGGAAAAGTTGGATTTACTGGGGAAGTACCTCAAAGCTTACTCGGTTATCATGAATGAACAGAAAAAAAGTTGGCTTAAAGCATATTATTATATTGATGCTTTTGCTGGCTCTGTTAGACCTTTAGCAAGAGAACAAGGACAACAAAATAGTAAAAATCATCAGCAAGCACTGCCTTTACTACCAGATAACAAACATATTATTACTGAGGAAGAACAGCGCTATATCGATGGTTCTCCTTTACGCGCCTTGCAAACAGAACCCCGTTTCGATGGATACTGGTTTATAGATGTTTCTCCTCAACGTATAGCTCGTGTGAAAAGGCTGCGTGAAGAATTTTTAAATTGTGTAATCGAAGTACGTAAAGGGAACTGTAATCAGGTCTTGTGTAATGAGATCATTCCACAACTTCCCTATGCATCAAAACAACGAGCATTTGTTTTTTTAGACCCCTATGGTTTACAAATAGACTGGGAGACAATAAGAAAATTGGCAGATACTAAGACCTGTGATATTTTCATCAACTTCTCGGTGATGGGTGTGACTCGTTTACTCCCTAGGGATCAAAATCCAGAACCAGAAGTGATAGAACAATTGAGTAAGGTTATGGGTAGTACAAACTGGATTACCGAGATCTACAGAGAAACACCAGGAGTTCAACTAGATTTATTTGGAAATCCAACAAAATCTACATCGAATCGTGAGGCAATTCAGGCTGAATGGTTAGCCCGCTTGTATACACAGCAATTAAAAGCACTTTTTCCACATGTTAGCAAGCCTGTACTCATGCGCAATTCAACAAATTCAGTGCTGTATGCGCTATGTTTAGCAAGCCACAATCACACAGCTATCAAGATTACAAACGAAATCTTTAATCGGTACGAAAGATTAAGGGATCTGGGAAGATAGAAGAAGATCTTCTTAAGCTGATAAAGCTTAAGATGTGACTCTGTAGCTCCCTGAGGGCTGAGCATGGGAAGCTTTAGTTACCACAGCAGCGGTCAATGCCCAGACTATCAAGGATTAAATCACTCACGGCATTGGCCACCGCAAATTCGCCATAAAACGATTCTTTAAAGTTGAAGGATCGCATTTCTGTGACGATAGCAATCACGAGGGAACCAAGGTCATTTTCCCCTTCGAGACGTTGACGCACGTAAATTTCCCGGGCGCGATTGGCAATTTTTTCGTTGGCCGGTTCTGGTAAAAACTCCGTATCAAGCCAATGCTGTAGGGATTTTTCTAACCATTGTCCCTCAATGGCGGGATCAGTAATCGGTGGTAAGGTGATCGGCGGAATCGGTTCAGCCATATAAATTGCGAAAAAGGTGCACAGTAGCGGATTGACCCTCAGTATATCAATTTCCCTTAGACCTGGGGGCCTTTAAGAAAAACGACCTGCACCTTACGGAAGACAAGTCGTTAATGTTTTTTCTTTTTTTTCACGAGCACGGAGGGATTCGAACCCCCGACCCTCAGAACCGGAATCTGATGCTCTATCCACTGAGCCACGTGCCCATACAGGAATACAAGAATAACATGTTTTAGATCATTCGGTAGGGGTCGGCTGAAAAGTTTTCAGGTCGGATTGTCCGAGGCGTTGGATCTGTTGTTGTAGTCCCCAAAGACAGCCGAGAATCATGCCCCACTGGGCGATCGCACTCCAGATCACCATGCTGGGTATGGCTAGAGCAACGGCACTGAGGGGAAACGCCGAAAAGAGGCCGAAGGTAATGGACAAGGTAAAGCGTCCATGGAAGACCATAAACAAGATAAAAGGGACAACACTAGGCCCGATAACGACAACGCCGAACCAAATAGCTCGTTTTTGACGACGGAGAAAGATCCATTGGGTTAAAGCAGCGAGGAGGAAAAGGCAACCTCCCTGGAGTCCTAAAGCTGCGATCACGAGCAATTTTTGGCTGGGCAGGGGGGACAAGAGGACAATAGCCATTTGGTAGCCCGTGGTGAGGAGCAACATCAAGGCGATCGCCCCTAGGGCTGGAGAGCGATCATTTCTGAAAAAGACCCATTTAAACTGTCGACGAGCAACATCCTGATGCCGAAATCTTGCCCAATCCTGTACCCGCTGCCGGGTCGGTGTTAACAAAAGAATTAACCCCAACATCACCACCCAATAGAAGCCTTGTAGGGTTTGAAAATTGGCAAAAAGACGTTCGGGGCGATCGCCAGCCCAAACAAACCCAGTCATAAAAATCGTGCTGCTAATGGCGACCCCGCAACCCATGGCCTTCGTGATCATCGTGGCCTGGGGATCATAAAAACGCCGCCGAATCCCTTGCCAAGCCAAGGCCCCTAAAAGAGCATAATGGATCGCCATAAACCCAAGGCCCCCCAGCCCGATCACCCAAAGGGAAGAGCCGTACCATTGGGTCTGAAACCAGTTATGGGGCAAGAAATAACCGATGGTTTCCGGGGCGAGGGAATTTTGGTCAACGAGGTAATAAAAGATATTGCCCGGATAGAACAGCCGCACCCAATCAAAGGGGGTATAGCTGGGAAAATTATCCTCAAAGCAAGCCACAGACATCCCAAAGAGATACAGACCAAGGCCACCACTATAGAGCCAGGTGTGAAAGCCCCCCAACAGTTCGCGCCCCACGAAACTCCATAGAACCGCCCCCGTAAAGGCAGTGAAACTAGCGGCGATCGCCACCCCATAAAGCACCATTAGCCAACCCAGGGAAACACCACCTTGAACGCCTAACCGCAGGTGCCAGGGCAGAACAAAAGCTAGGCCAACGTAAATGAGGCTAGGCACTCCCAACAGCTTCCCCAGCAAAATTTTTGAGACGGGTTGGGGACTGAGGCGCACAAAACCCAGGGTGCCCCGTTGTTCTTCCTTCGCGACATCGGCCCCAATTAGATGGCTACCAACCACTAAGAGAATCCCCAGGCCGATCAGGGTCAGGGCCACAAACACATCAAAATGCCACAATTGCCAGTTAATCAGCCAGTCGTTGCCATCCCTCAAACATTGATAGGTAGACTGCCAGTAGTCATCTTCCGGGCCGGTACAGTAACGGTTGTAGGGTTGATCAATCAGGGCATTTGGCAATTCTCCCAAGTAGAAAAGGTACAGGAGGAATTGGGTAAAGCAAGCAAGACCAAAGGCGATCGCCACATTTTTACGGGTGAAGCGGCCTTTTAATTCCCGAAAAAGTTGGGGATTCCAATCACCGAGGAGGTTGAGGATTCTATCCATGGTTGATACCTGGGATTATGGTTCGTAGCAAGGGAGAAGTATTTTCGGCCGACGAGACTTCAGGTAATTTAGGGATTAACCTGCTGGGGTCAGGGTTTGCTTTAGCTCTGAGGTGCTAAGCTGCTGAATCCGGCGACCCACAACCCGATGCAGCACGGCGATCGCCCCCATTTGGCCCAAAATGGTGAGAAAAATGCTGGCTAAACTGGCGTTTTCAGTGGCGACCATCGGAATAATTGTCCAGAACCAAGGGGCCGCCTGCAATTCTGGGTTAACGCCGTTAATGCCGAGGAAAATGAAGGGCAAAATCACCCCACTGGTGACGAGAATCGTGGCGCCGATGCCTTGCCGCTTGCCTTTTTTCAGGAGTACCCGCTGGGCCACAACACAAAGCAGAACAACCATTAAGCCCTGCATCACCACCCCAAGCGCAAAGGAGATTTTGTAAGGGGGAGCGACAATTACAGCCACAGCCAAGGCGATCGCCCCGGTGACAATGACAACATTCACCATCACCGCACCAATGGCAGGACTTCGTTCCCCAAAGAACCAATCTTGCCATTCTCCTTTTTGGTAACGGCTCCAATCTTGGAGGGACTGGAACGACGGCGAAAGCACCGCCATCAGCGCAAATAAGTAACAACTACCGGCCAGGGAAAGCAGTAGAAAATTAAATAACCAATCGTTGTGGTTGGCGATCGCCCCCAGGGGAGATTGCACCGTAAAGCCAAGCCCAAAAATGGTAAGCAACGCCGTTAGGCCATAACTCTGTTTCTTGCTAAGAAGGGTGCCATTGAGATAATGAAATTTCCGGCGGAACGCTTGGAGAAACCAGTAGATCCCTACTCCGTAAAGCAACAGATAAATCAGAGCGGCGATCGCCCCATTCTCCCAAAGATAAACCCGGAAAAAAGAAACATCGGCGAGGCTATCGTAATTAAACGTAAGCAGTTGTTCCGCAGCGGCACTGGCTTGACCCAAATACACCAACATATGCAGCGGATTAAACAAATTGACGCCATCCATGAGATTGCCGACGTGGCTATTTTCCTGGAGGAGAAACGTCGTGCTCCCCATCATCAAGTAAAAAAGTCCCCCCGTCGCTAACCAAGCTTTCAGGGCGGGTTGGGTTGGATTCACCAAACTATACAGCGCCGCACCACTGTAGAAAAAGCCGTAACTAGCTGTGATCACACCGTAGAAAAGCAGGATTAATGGCAACGGAATGCCGCCCCTGAGTCCGGCCCAAAAGTGTAAGGGGAAAACCAAGGCCAGACCGACATAAATGAGACTGGGAACCCCTAAAATCTTGCCAATGGCGATCGCCTGGGCCGACTGGGGACTCAATTTGACGAAGTTTAATGTGCCTGCCTTTTGCTCTTTGCCCAAATCTTGGATTAGTAAATAAACGCCCCCCAACAGCGCCACGAAAAATCCCACCACACTGAGGGTGATAAATAGGTCAGTCCACCACAGGGGCCAATTTAGGTTCAAATTTCCCGTCGCATCAGCCACACAAAAGTTTTGGCTATGGATTAAATGGCTATTGGAATCAAAGTCTGCCGGGGCGCGACCAATGCAGTAATGGTTGGTGGTGCTAATCCCAGCACTGGGGAGGGCGATTCTCAGACTTAAATAAAATATTCCCTGCGTGAAAAAAGAGGCGATCGCCACTAAACCGAGGGCTTTTTTAGACAGTCGGCCTTTTAGCTCCCGAAAAAGTTGAGGATTCCAGTCACCGATGCGGTCTAGCCATTGATGAAAAACCATGATGTTTTGGAGATGGAGATCAATAAACGATTAAAAAATGTAGGCAAACATAAATTTAAGCGACCACTACTAGGTTGTTTGTTGGTGGCCCAGCTTCAGGAAAATGCTTTCTAGATCCTCCGTTTTGCCATAAAACTCAGACACTGGGATTCCCGCGGCGATGAGATCTTTTAAAAGTGCCGTGCTTTCTGCGGGAGTTCCCGCAAATTCTACTTGCAAACGGTTGGGGGCGCAGCTTTCCCAACCCCGAACCAGGGGCTGCTGCTTTAGTTCCCCCACGAGTCCGTCTAGGTTATCCAGGGTACTAACCACTAAATATTGCCGGGAAAGCCGCTGATACAAATCCTCTAGGGAGGTACTCTCGACGAGATAACCCAATTCCATAATGCCCACAGAAGAACAGAGTTCTGCCAAATCACTGAGGACATGGGAGGAGATCAGGATGGTCATGCCAGCTTCCTGGAGCACCTTAATAATTTCACGAAACTGCATCCGCGCAATGGGATCTAAACCCGACACCGGCTCATCCAGGAGCAATAACAGCGGTTCGTGAATAATGGTGCGGGCCAGGCTGAGGCGTTGTTTCATCCCCCGGGAAAGGGTGGCGATCTTATCGTCTCGCTTGTGGGTAAGTTGCACCAGCTCTAGGACTTCGCTTAAACGACGCCGACGACGGGGTTGGTGGAGATTATAAAGACGCGCGAAGTAGTCTAGATAATCCCAAACATTGAGGTCATCGTAGAGGGGGAAATCATCGGGGAGATAGCCGAGGCGCTGCTTGAGGTGGGGGTTGCTGTCGTCCCGCAGGAGGCGATCGCCATGGATATAAATTTCGCCGAGGGTGGGTTCCTCTGCCGTGGCCAGCATGCGAATTAATGTGGTTTTCCCGGCACCATTAGGGCCAATCAAGCCGTACACTTCCCCCGGTTGTACCTGAAGTTCCACATCACTCACAGCCACCTGTCGGTCAAACTGTTTCGTCAAATTAAAGGTGGCGATCGCCATTTGGTCAATGATCGGCGAAGAGGTCGATTGTGCAGCAAGCATAGGCCCTTAAATTCTCAACCTAATTTGCCCCTAGCTTAACCACAGTTAACCGCCGCTGCCCTGGGCCGTTACAAAATTGAAACAGCATCTCCCCAAGGGTTTTTTCACTAAAAAGCAGGCCCCACTCGTGCGAGAACCTGCATCACGTATCATCCGTTGTGATTGGGTCAATCCAATTCAGCTTGAATTCTTTTTACGCTGTCTCCAGCCATTCATAAATGCGGTCTAACTGCTCTAGGGTCACCAGGCCATACTGCCACAGCACCATGGGTAAAGGATGATGGGCAGAGGTATTACTCCGATGGCGTTCCATCACAGAAATAGATTCCCCAGGGATAGCCAGTTCTTCTTGCAGGAAGTGAATAAATTTTGAGTAGGTGATCGGCGTCATATATGGTTTTGCGCTCCATAACTTATGGAAATTTCACTAATACTTAGCGGTGAGGGAGAGGAGGATATGCGTTGACTGGGGTGAGGGGAAAATTGAAATTATCCTAAAGGACTTTGAGACAAACAAACATTATCTTAAAGGTGAATTTTTGATAAGTCTGTAGTAGAGATCACAAGGGGTTAGATTTCGCCTAGGGAGATGGGAACTCAGTGAAAAAAAGGTGACCCACGCTCTGCTCATCAATACTCCAGCCTTTATAAGTTTCCCCGATTATAGGGAGTGTTTTTCCCTTATGGTGTGCTGTTTCTGTTTTTGCAACCCCAGATTGGTTAGGATAAAAAGAACCAAATTTCACCGGCAAACCTAGAGGCCCTATTTAGGTCGATGGTGAACGAAAAAGTGGAACCGATAAGGTTAAGGCCCATATCCTACTGTGCTTTTTTGCATTAAGCAAGAATCTTAATATCTTTTTCGGTTTGTTTGCGGTAGCGGGGATTTGCTTCACTGAACTTAATACTCAAGCGCCCCAGGCGAGCAACCCGATAAAATAACTCCCCAGAGACTTTCACAAGGCGATAGCCCATGAGCGATACGATTTTTGGCAAAATTATTCGGCGAGAAATTCCGGCGGATATTGTCTATGAGGACGATCTAGCCCTGGCTTTCCGTGATGTCAACCCCCAAGCCCCTGTGCATATCTTGGTGATTCCCAAAAAGCCAATTCCCATGCTGACGGCGGCCGATGATACAGATCAAGCGCTTTTGGGTCATTTATTATTGACCGTTAAAAAGATTGCCCGTCAGGAAAACCTCGATAAAGGCTACCGTGTCGTGATTAATACTGGTGAAGATGGGGGCCAAACGGTATTCCATCTCCATCTGCATCTCCTCGGCGATCGCCCCCTAGCTTGGCCTCCTGGCTAAATCCTTGTAGCGTAAACCCCAGGCTTTTATTCCCTTGAGGTAGCGGCCCATGTCCTTTGACCCTTCTGCGCCCCCTTTCCAAACCCACACAGCGTCCCAACCCCGCACCATCACCCACACAGACAGGGCTTTCTATTATTTCGCCTATGGGTCTTGTATGTGTCCTGTCGATTTGGCCCGCACCATCGAGGAGGATGCCCACCAATTCGTTGTGGGCCGGGGCATTTTACAAAATTATCGTCTGGCGTTTAATCGTCTTTCTCCCAAACGCAAAAGCTGTGGTGTTTTGGATGTGGTGCCCCACGCAGGCAGTCATGTGGAAGGCGTTCTCTACCATTTGCCCTGGCGAGTCAGTGAAAAGCTTGATCTGCGGGAGGAAGTCCCCACCAATGGTTATCGCCAAACCCAGGTGACCGTTGAATGCCAAGGCCAGCGGTTCCCCTCGGTGCGTACCTACGTCGTCGTCAATAAAACGCCCCAGGAAGTTCCCCCAGACGATTGGTATTTTTATATTGTGATGCGGGGGGCAATGACCGCTGGCCTTTCCCGCGACTATTCTTGGCGATTGTTTAACCACATGAAACGTCTCCAACGGGGTCAGACCCTTTAAAATTTTTGATGCTGTGCGCTTAGGAAGAAGGATTGATATTTTATGGTTGCCCCTAAACAAGAAGAACTCCCCACAACGGCGATCGCCCGTTCCCCGACCTTACATGCCACCAGTGAACCCTGGTTTGACTATCCAATTACGGTTTATCCTCATCACACCGATTATGCTGGCGTCGTTTGGCACGGCACTTACATTAAATGGTTAGAGGAAGCCCGGATCGCCTGTCTCCAATCCATTGGCCTCGACTACGCCGATCTGGTTCAACTGGGTTGCGAATTACCCGTGATCGCCCTATCAACCCGCTACCATAGTTTTCTGAAGATGGGGATGACCGCGATTATCAAAACCCGCATGCAAGAAATGAAAGGCGTCCGTATGGAGTGGGACTACCGCATTGAATCCCCAGACGGGCAAGAACTGTACTTCACCGGTCAAGTGACCCTGGTTAGCGTTGACCGAGAAAAAGGCAAAATTATGCGCCAATTGCCACCCGCCGTGGAAGAAGTCTTCAAGAAAATTCGTGGGATTTAAGGCCATTTCTGCCGATAATAGACAGTCTATGCTGGACTAACAGACAAAATTTTGACGTTTATCGAAAATCACTATGAGTAATATTATTCGCATGGGTGTCCTGGGCTTTGGGGGCCTCGGTCAAGCTGCAGCCCGATTACTAGCTCCAAAATCAGAAATGCGCCTCGTCGCCGCTGCCGACCATAAAGGTTATATCTATAATCCTGAAGGCCTTGATACCCAAGCCTGCATCAGCACTTACAATCAGCAGGGTTCCGTGGGTCATGTGCCAGAATATGGCGTCCTCAGTCAAAACAGTATTGCCGATTTGATCGCTAATGCTCAAGTGGATGGTTTTTTTCTCGCTCTGCCGAATTTACCCAACACGTTTATGGCTGATGTGACCCGGCAATTTATTGCTTCTGGTTGGCAAGGAGTGTTGGTGGATGCCCTGAAGCGCACCAGTGCGATGGAACAAATCCTCTCCCTCAAAGACGAGGTGAAAAATGCAGGTATTACCTACATGACGGGTTGCGGCGCGACGCCTGGTTTGTTGACGGCGGCGGCGGCGATCGCGGCCCAAAGCTATGCAGAGGTTCACAGCGTTAAAATCACCTTCGGGGTGGGTATTGCGAACTGGGAAGCTTACCGGGCGACCATCCGGGAAGATATTGCCCACATGCCTGGTTATGATGTGGACAAAGCGCGGGCCATGAGCGATGCAGAGGTTGAAGCCCTATTGGATGAAACCAATGGCATTATTTCCCTCGAAAATATGGAACATGCCGATGATCTCATGCTGGAATTGGCCGGGATTTGTTCCCGTGATCAAGTTAGTGTCGGCGGTGTGGTAGATACGCGCAATCCGAAAAAACCCCTCAGCACCAATGTGCAATTGACGGGCCGTACCTTTGAAGGCAAGATTGCGACCCATACGTTTACCCTTGGGGATGAAACTAGCATGGCCGCCAATGTTTGTGGCCCCGCTTTCGGTTATCTCAAAACGGGGGTTTGGTTGCAAAAGCAAGGTTTAACAGGCATCTTCACAGCGGCGGATATGATGCCCCAATTTGTGAAGTAGTTTCGCTTGGAGAATGACATTCCCACAAATCCTCCTGGGTCAGGGGGATTTTTTTTGCTTAGCTTAACAGCGGGGAAGCCCCGCGTTGTATGTGAAATATCAACGTCGGGATGAGGAGCGAGCGACTGACCAGCGGGAAGCAGCAAACTCCTAGTTAAGCGTCTTAGAAAAAGTGTGCGATTTCCCTAAGTCTTACTATGGTACAGGTATGATTAACCTGACTTACGAGTACAGAGTCTATCCGACTGCCGACCAAGCCATCAAAATGGATGAATGGTTGGACACGTGCAAGCGCGTCTATAACTACGCCTTGGCGGAGCGTCGTGATTGGATTCAGTCCCGTAAGTGCCCGATTAATGCTTGCAGTATTCAGCGGGAATTTATTTACCCAATGGATTCAGAAAAGCCGACCTATTACAGTCAAAAGCGCAATTTGACCGCCGCAAGGAAAACTAATTCTTTTCTGCAAGCGGTGCATTCTCAAGTGCTTCAGGATGTGATGGGCAGGCTGGAAAAGGCGTTTAATGCATTGTGGAATAGTGGGTTCGGATTCCCACGGTTTAAGAAGCGTTTTCGCAGCTTTAACTTCCCGCAGTTGGGCAAAAACCCAATTGGTGACAATCAAATTAAGTTGCCTGTATTTGGTTGGGTTAAGACCGTGATGCACCGCCCGCTCCCTGATGGGTTTGAGGTGAAACAAGCACGGGTAGTTAAACGCGCTTCTGGTTGGTATATCCAGCTAGTTATCCAAAGCGACGTAAAGATTCCAGATCCCCCGATTGGTGGTTATGCCATTGGGATTGATGTGGGGTTAAGTCATTTTGTTGCGACATCAGAAGGCGAGTTGATTGGGAGACCCCGATTCTTTGTGGATGCACAACACAGGCTGAAAGTGCTGAACCGTGCCGTTGCCAGAAAGCAGAAAGGTTCAAAGAACCAGCAAAAAGCTCGTCAACGAGTCGCCAGATTCTATGAACGAATTGCGAACCGACGCAAAGATTTTCACCGTAAGTTAGCCCATCATCTCTGCGACCAAGCAGGGATGATATTTGCGGAGGAGTTGAACCTAAAAGGACTGGCAAAAGGAATGCTGGGGAAGCATTGTCTGGATGCTGGTTGGGGGCAGTTCCTCGAGACATTGAGATGGGTCTGCTTTAAGCGTGGTGTGCATTTCCAAAAGGTTGCTGCTAATGGCACGAGTCAGGAATGCCCATCCTGTGGTGTAGCGGTGAAAAAAGACTTGTCCATGCGTCGGCATGAATGCCCAGAATGTGGCTACACCACCAATCGAGATGTGGCCAGTGGTCAAGTAATTCGCAATCGTGGACTAGCTAGCACTGAGCATGTTGCTGAGCTTGTCGAAGCATGTCGAAGTGTAGCGGTTGGACAGACCGTTCAATCCTGTGGAGCTACGCCCAGTAGGGAGGCTTTGAAGCAGGAATTTCTTAAAGCGATTTAAGAAGCCCGCGCTGTAATCTTTGATTCAGCGTCGGGAGTATGTCACGGAAGACTCAGGATTGCTTTTTGGATTCGGGCACGGATTGCGGCTTCTGGTTCTGTGGTGAGAAATTCGGTGAGTTTGTTTTTGATGACGATTTTTTTAGCTTCTGGAATGGCTTGCGACAGACCCTCTAGTCCGGCGATCGCCCCATAGCGAACCACCCATTCTCCGTCTTCAAGGGCCAGGAATAGACAGTCACAGACCTTTTGCTGCTGCAATTCTCGCTCAGAATCTGGCACTTTATGCCACTGAATATTTCCTAACCCTTTGGCCGCAGAGCGCCGCACACTAAAGGCAAAATCCTTATTCGCCGCCTCAATTAGCAGGTCTAAGGCTCTGGGGTCACCAATCCCGGCAAAGATTCGTAGCATCCATGCCCGCGCCCCGTAGTTATAGCCATCGACATTTTCGAGGAGGTAGGGTACAACGGCCTCGCCAATATTGATCAAACCATTGACCGCCGCGACGGCCGCCCCCGGATTATTAAATTTCAGCACTTCTACTAGAGTTGGGATAGCTTGTTCATCTTTTGTTGCGGCGAGTTGGGCCACATTTTTGACCAGGTCTTGGGCTGAGGTGGGGTTGTTAACGGCACGAATTAAAACGTCGACGGTCATGGGTTCAGAAGTTAGCGATCGCAAAAAATGTAGGGATTTGGTTTAAAGGTTCCTAGAGCAGACTATCCATTAATTCGAGCAATTGTAAACTGTCCGCATCGAGGGTTGCGGCGGTCCGTTGTAAATGGGATTCGAGAATGCCCTTGAGGGAAATTAACTTTAAGCTATTTTCGGCATAGGCTTTGGCGATCGCCTGACCCGCCGGAACATAGCCGATAGCACCCAAATCTAACAGCGCAGACCGTCGCAACTGTAACTGATTTCCGTTCAGGGCTTCCATCAACTGTTCAGCATAATGGGCTTCTTGGGTCAGTTGATATAAGGCCCGTAGTGCTGCGTAGCGAATTTTTGCGAATTCATGATCTAAAAACGGCTCAATCTCGGCGATCGCCGTCGTGGCACCAATCGTCCCTAACGCCTCAATCACCGCTTCATAGGGCTGCACTAAATGGGGTTTGCCCTCAGCCTTGACTGCCGCCGCAACGCCACCTGCGAGTAGCGCTTGTAACGCAGGAATTGCCTGCCGGTCTCCCAACATCTCCAACGATTGGGCCGCCGACTCCCGCACATAATAATCAGGACTTTCTAAACTCTCAATTAACGGTTGCACCGCTGCCAGATTGCCCAGCTTGCCCAACGCCTTTGCTGCGTTTCGACGTAGGGGATAACCTCCATCCGGCGACCGATCCGTCTCATCTTTTAACGCTGCTAGCAACGCATTTACGGCCCGCTCATCCTGCACCCGGAACTTGCCAAACCACCAAGCCGCATAATAGCGTTTACCTGTATCTTCCGTTTGTTGGATATTGGCGATCGCCTCCTCTAGGGTCCAGGCCTCAGCCATCTGCCAGTCCGACATAAATTCTCCTTTAAATAGCCCCCACAGCAAGTCGGAGCAACAGCACTGAAACCAAAGCACTGCTACCCCGTCTAGAAAAAATATTCAAAACAACAATGTTATTAAGCTTATTCAGCGACAGAAAGAAACAACAAAATTATTCCTCGTCAGAAGCAGTCGCACCCGTATAAGGTTTAATCGAAACAATCTTGCCGCCTAGACGCAAAATCCGTTGCATCTCTTGATTCATCCGAGCATAGGGCACATTGATAAAAACACTACCACTGCGACGAAAGGCATATTCTTGATTGTCTGTTTCTTCTGTTTGGCGCAGCCCTTGCACTTCGTAGGTAAAAACACGCGAAGCCGCTTCCGTTCCATTCGCAAATTGACTCAACATGGTTCTTTCTTGGAACTCCGTAAAAGATTTATGTACAATAAACGCTTAAGGTAAAGTCGCCAAAACCAGGCACAAAATCGAGAAGCTTAGACCCCCTCTCAAATTTTGTCCCTGATTTTCATCAATTACCCACTCCGGTAACAACTTAGAGATCACGCGAAAACGAGACCTCTAACCTTTACTGGCCAGCAGGTGAAATACTGGCGACTCTACCGCCCATCCGCTGAATTTCTTGCAGCTTCTGAGACAGACGAGAGACCGGTACGAAGAAAACGCGACTGCTACGGCGAATCCGAGGATAACGGGGCGTAGACAACGCAGCAACTTCAACCCGAACAACTTGGTCATCCGCACTCAAGCCAGTGGAACCACCAAGGGATTGACCAGGATGATAATCATCAGCCGCAGACCGGAAAGCCCAACCTTCGTTAACACCAGAAGGCCCAACCACCGCAGAGGTAGTGTTACGAGCGAGCTCTTGGGCTAAGCGAGAAGCATTCCCCGCAATTTGAGCGCGATCGCTGTTGGCATAACCCCGTTGCAGACTAAACATCCGGGTAAAACCAACGGTACGATGTCCAGTTTGAACAACATAACTACGGATGTAGGGCACAATGTTGTCCCCGAAGTTTTCCGTATATTCAGCGCTATCAATGTAAGAATTGATATCAGCTTCAAACCCTTCATTTTGATAGCGATCGAGGTGCTCAATCACCTCCGCTTCATCGTAGGGAGCCCGACCCAACAAGTGCTTGAAGTTCAGTTCAATCACACGGGTTTGGAAATTGTTGTATAAAAACTTTTCTTTATATAGCTCAGACTGGGCCACAGCACGGACAAAATCCCGCACAGAAATAAACCCATTCGTGAACAAAGATTCCGCAGCTGTTAAACGCTCAGAAGACATGACATAGTCATTGCCTAAAACCTGGCGATAAACGGCGCGGATGACGGTTTGTGCATCATCTCGAGAATAGTTAGCGCGCAGTTCGACGGGTGATTGGTCAAACGCAGCGGTTCCCAAGCGAGAGGCAGCGACAGTAACTGGCATTTGCCTAATACTCCTTGTTAAACCAATGTTTTTAGATAGAGCAAGACCCGGAGAAGTAAGTAGAACCCAACACTTAAGCTGAAAACCACTTACCCATCCGGGCCTAGACTAAGCAAAATTAGCTGAGGGCGTTAATTGCGTAGTCGATGTAGTTGTTAGTTTCAGTAGCAGCATCGCCAGTCAAACCATGGTTTGCTTTGATGTGCTTGAGAGCTTCAACATACCAGCTGGGAGAAAGATCGAAAGTACGGTTGATTTCGTCAACACCAGCGATGAGGTACTCATCCATGGGGCCAGTACCACCAGCAACTAGGCAGTAGGTAACCATGCGGAGGTAGTAACCGATGTCACGAGCACACTTGTCTTTACCGCGCTGGTCAGCAGCGAAGTTGTTGCCAGGAGTGCTGGTGGTGTAGGGGAACTTGCTGTAAACCGCTTGAGCAGCACCATTAACGAGGGTGTCAGCTTTTGCAGTCAACGTTTGAGCCGCTTCAAGGGCGAAGGCACCTTGACGAAGACGACCATAGAGGTACTGGAGCTCAGTGTTGCTGAGGAAACGGCCTTGAGAATCAGCGAGTGCTACTGCTTCGGTAAGAGGGGTTTTCATTGTCAGATTATCTCCCTATGGATTATCAATAATTTTCTTTAAAAGGGCGCCTTACAGTATCGGTAAGACTTAAAACGAAAAATGTCAGAGTTGAATTAAAAAAGATTATTCAACAGCTTTTGCAGCAGTTTCGAAGTAGAGTTCGATTTCCTGTTGGAGAGAGCTGCAGTCACCGGGAGTTACACCAGCGGGATCCATAACAATCGCTACAGCAGCTTTACCCATTGCACGTACACCAGCAGCAACGGAAGCACCGGGAACACCAAGCGCAACGTAGGTTTCACGGAGGCCATTGAGGCAGCGGTCGTTGAGTACAGACGCATCACCAGTGAAGGTTGCGTAGGTTACATAACGGAGGATGATTTCCATGTCGCGAAGACAAGCAGCCATGCGACGGTTGGTGTAAGCATTTCCACCGGGAGCGATGAGTTGGGGCTGGTCAGCGAAGAGTTGACGAGCAGCGTTGGTAACGATGGAAGACGCATTGTTGGTCATGCGGCTTACGGCATCAGAACGCTTGGTACCTTCGGCAACAACTTTTTTGAGAGCTTCGAGCTTGTCGCTAGAAATGAACTCACCTCGGGCATCAGCCTGAGAAACAACCCGGGTAAAAATATCAAACATGTTTTTATCTCCTACTTATATTTTGATGAGTGGGATTTATTTTGTGCGGTTTGCTTACTAACAAGAGTGAAGCAAGTGCTGAGGGGCTCTCTTGCTGAAAACAAAATCCTAGAGTCGATAAAAGGTTTTGTTTTCGAGTTGGAAACTTAATCCCCAAAGCCAATTAAGAGTGTCAGCTATTTTTGCTTGTTTTTCACCTTGGCATTTAAGAAACTTTACATTCATTGAATTTTTCAGATTCTCAAAGTTACCAGATAAAGTTCATGCTAGTTCCTTGGAACCTATGGGGTTTCTAAGGAGTACTGCGAGTGACTCTTAATCTTAGGTAAATGTTATACAACGTCTGCCGGCATTTAAACATTACATCTTGTAAAAAGATCTGTCACAAAACTTCATGTTTATAGGCGATCACCGCTAATTTTCTCAGGGAGTGCTTGGGCTAGACAGAAGAAGAGTAGGGCATTTGCAGGGTTGAGCAGAGCCGTTTTTCAGTGGACTCCCCCTAAGGTTAGATCTCTGAATTTCCAAAATTCCGCAGAAAATCAACTCAGGAAACCAAGTGGAAAGACCGGATTAATGAGTCGATATACTCAGAGACTTTCCTTCTCTAGGTCAGACTTTTTGAGCGGCTTAAGTATTGATTGGGTAACGTAACAAAATGTGAACTCACATAAAAAACCTCCCTTGGGTAAGGAAGGTTAGGAAAAATTTCTTTAGATTGTTTTAAGGATTTCCTGGGAGGATTTATCCTTCGGTTTCGGAACCAGTGGCAGTCCCTCTGAAGATAACATCGGACTCTTTAACAAAGCCACTGTAAGCTTCCATGCCGTGTTCACCAATGTCGAGACCCCGGAGTTCCTCGTCTTTTTCGACGCGAATTCCACCAAGGACTGCCGATAGGGCATACCAAACAATAAAGCTAAAGGCGACGGTAAAGCCACCAATGGATAGGATACCGACGATTTGGGCAATCAGCTGTTGGATGCCACCGCCAGTGAATAAACCTCCATCCATCTTGAACAGACCAACGGCAAGAGTTCCCCAGATACCGCAGACGAGGTGTACAGAGGTCGCACCAACGGGGTCATCGATTTTAATAGCATCGAAGAAGGCCACAGAGAAGACGACGAGTACACCGGCGATCGCCCCGATGATCACAGCAGAAAAGAAACTGACGCCATCACAACCGGCTGTAATCCCAACGAGACCAGCCAAAATACCGTTAATAATCATAGACAGGTCTGGCTTCCCATCTTTGATCCAAGAGGTTGCGGTTGCGGTGATTCCCCCAGCTGCAGCCGAAAGGTTTGTAGTGATTGCGATGTAAGGCACCGCAGCATCTGCTGCCAATTGAGAACCGGGGTTAAAACCAAACCAGCCAATCCAAAGAATTAGACAGCCTAAGGTCGCAATACTCATGTTGTGACCAGGAATGGCGTGGACTTGACCATCACGGTATTTGCCGAGGCGAGGCCCGACTACTGCAGCACCCACAAGGGCAGCCCAACCACCAACGGAGTGAACAATGGTTGAACCAGCAAAATCATGGAAACCAAATAAAGCAGCCCCTTCTTCATCCACACCGAGGAAAGGGAGTGCAGACAGCCATTCGCCATCCCACTGCCAGTGACCTGTAATGGGATAGGAAATCGCCACTAAAAGGAAGCTGAAAATCAAGAAAGCGTCGAATTTAATCCTCTCAGCGACAGCCCCAGAGACGATGGTGGCAGCGGTGGCGGCGAAGGCAACCTGGAACAGGAAGGAGACACTTTCCGGTACGAACTGAAGAATTTGAACTGTTTCACCATCAATAACTTCTTCGATGTACCATTCACTACCATCTCCACTGTAGGGAATACTACTACCGTTGAAGAAAAAGCCCTTCAGACCGATAAAAGTATTTCCATCGCCATACATAAAGGCATAACCAACTGCCCAGTAAGCAATGGTGGCAACGGCGAAGACAATCAAGTTCTTGGAGAGGATATTGACCGCATTTTTTTGACGACAAAAACCAGCTTCAAGCATTCCGAACCCTGCATTCATGAAAATAACAAGGACGGACGCAATCAACAGGAAGATCGTGTCTAGGATAATTTGGACTTGACCTGCGGCATCGACGGCGTCGGATTGTGCCATTGCTGCAGTTCCCCAAACGACGGTGATAATCGCCGCTAAGGGAATACAGGCAAGCCAGGCAGGGGAGAAATGACGGGAGAGCTGACGGGCAAAACGAAGCACCACACTGTTATCTGTTGTGTGGGGAGACCGCATGTCTTCCCGTGCCCATCCACGTTGTTGAAAAGTTGACTTAGGCATTAGTTTGAGATGTTGTTTAGGCATTCACTCAATGGAATAACACAGGCAAAATTCGCTAATGGTAGCAGAAGTAACCTTTTGAAAAGCCATCAACGAAAGTTGCCGAAAAATCATCTATGGTCTGAAGCTGCACCAAGCTCGGTCTGGCACCTAAGGGCCTTAAAGTTTTCATGGTGATGGGATTTGGGGTTTTCACCATTGAGGACTTGCTGACATTTATTCAGAGCAAAGATGTTTTCAAAAAATCAAATCCCAACGCAAGTTTAAGGACTGATTGCGGTTATTCTAAGGCACCCTGGTTTTTAAAATGTTTACCACTAACATTCTGTATAAAATGATACGCTTCAGACAGATTAAAGGGAGAATTAGAATAGCTCTAACCCTTACAACACAGGCTTTTTGGAAGGTCTGTTCTAAGACTGCTGCAATTTACCAAACGGGATCACTGAAGAGATGAATGGTGATCTCAGGGCGATCGCCAGGGATGCCACTAATGCAAGCACAGAGATTTGTACCATCGTCTAATTCCACTTCGCAAGCATGGCATGAGCCCATCAAGCAGCCTGTGGGGATCGCCACCCCAGCCCGCCGTGCTACTTCGATCATCGGTTCCCCTGCGGTGGCGGTGACAGTAACATCATTGGGCATAAAGTGAACGGCGATCGCGGACATAAAAGCGTAAAACTCCAGGAGTTGAAGACAATAAACTAAACTAGGAAATCCCCACTAACCACAGGCGACAAGAATTCCAGCGGAAAACATTTTAGGGACCGTTACTGCGTAAAATGATAATCCGTTATAATGGCTCCCTGCATTGGGATGCTTTCCACAAAGCCATCAGAGCCACTCATTTTAACAAAAATAAGCTTTAAGAAAATTTGCGACAAGGAGAAAACGTTTGGTGACTACAGCCTTAAACACAACCAAATCCGAAGAGATTTTTAGTGCCGCCCAAAAGCTGATGCCTGGTGGTGTTAGCTCCCCGGTGCGGGCCTTTAAATCCGTTGGCGGACAGCCCATTGTTTTTGATCGCGTCAAAGGCTCCCGCGTTTGGGATGTCGATGGCAACGAGTACATTGACTATGTGGGCACTTGGGGGCCAGCCATCTGCGGCCATGCCAATGATGAAGTTAATGCAGCACTCCGGGAAACCCTCGAAAAAGGAACAAGCTTTGGTGCCCCTTGCCTCAAAGAAAATATCTTGGCTGAAATGGTGATCAATGCAGTTCCCAGCATTGAAATGGTGCGCTTTGTGAATTCCGGTACGGAAGCTTGCATGTCGGTGTTACGTTTGATGCGAGCTTTCACGGGGCGAGAAAAAATCATCAAATTTGAAGGTTGCTACCATGGCCATGCTGATATGTTCCTGGTGCAGGCCGGATCTGGGGTGGCAACCCTCGGTTTACCTGATTCTCCTGGTGTGCCCAAAACCACCACTGCCGCCACATTGACTGCCCCTTACAATGACCTTGAAGCGGTTAAAAAATTATTCGCAGAAAACCCCGGTGAAATTGCCGGGGTGATCCTAGAGCCCGTAGTCGGTAATTCTGGGTTTGTGGTTCCCGATGCCGGTTTCCTCGAAGGATTGCGGGAAATTACCAAGGAACATGACGCCTTACTGGTTTTTGATGAGGTGATGACAGGCTTCCGAATTTCCTATGGTGGTGCCCAAGAAAAATTTGGCGTAACCCCAGATCTCACCACCCTGGGTAAAGTGATTGGTGGCGGGCTGCCTGTGGGAGCCTATGGTGGCCGCAAAGACATTATGTCCATGGTGGCTCCGGCGGGGCCGATGTACCAGGCAGGCACTCTCTCAGGGAACCCCTTGGCGATGACAGCGGGTATTAAAACCCTTGAGTTACTCCAACGTCCTGGCATGTATGGGCAATTGGAAACCATCACGAAAAAGTTAATTGATGGCTTGTTGAGCATTGCCCGGGAAGCGGGTCATGAAGTCACGGGTGGTAACATCAGTGGTATGTTCGGCATGTTTTTCACGGGAGAACCTGTCCGTAATTACGAAGATGCGAAGAAATCGGACTTACACAAGTTCAGCCGCTATCACCGTGGGATGTTGGAACAGGGAATTTATCTTGCCCCCTCTCAGTTTGAGGCTGGTTTTACCTCCCTTGCCCACACCGATGAAGATATTGAAAAAACCTTGGCCGCAGCTAAAGTGGTCTTGAATAATCTCTAAAGCCTGAATTTCGGTTCTATTTTTGAGATATGGTGTTCCCTCTTTCTGTCACGAAAGGGGGAATTTTTCTAGGGATTGCTAGAGAAAGAATCCGCTACAATTGCTTAAAAATTCTGTTTTCAGGGGTTTATGAGCCAAGGGAAACCAAATCCAGCATCTGAGGGGACTGAGCTTGAGGGAAAGTCTCCCAAATCTGAATTAACAACGGCCTCGGAGCAGGCGGGATCTCAACCGATACAAATTCCACCACCCCGTTCGGATTTGGCGGCACGGCACTTTTATCTGCGCAAAATTGATCCTGGTAGTCCTTGGCTCATTTCAACGGCGATCGCCGTGACGATTTTGGGGTTATTAAGCCATTGGCTTTGGCTCGGACTATCCGGCACCCTCGTCACCCTCTTACTCTCGCTGCGGATTATTTTGCCTTCCCTGAAAAATTGGCTAGGGACTTTTTTGACCCCCGAAGAACGTCGCACCCTCATTGGCGTAGTGGCTTTTGTGGTGGCGATCGCCAGTTTGTTGAGATTTCTCGGTTTCTATCGATTGGTGAGCCATTGGCTCAACCAGATTGTCTGGGATGAATTTGGCTCCTGGGCGGACTGGGTAGGGGCTTTGGGGCAAATTATGATTGCTGTGCTGGCCGTTTATGTCGCCTGGGAACAATACGTGATCTCCCGTGATTTGACCATCCAACAAAACCGCATTACCCAGCAGCAAACCATTGACACCTATTTCCAAGGGATTTCTGACCTCGCCCTGAACGAAGAAGGACTTTTAGAAGACTGGCCCCAAGAAAGGGCGATCGCCGAAGGGAGAACCGCCGCCATTTTGAGCAGTGTCGATGCTGGTGGGAAAGCAAAAATTCTGCGATTTCTTTCCCAATCCCGATTTTTGACCCCCCTGAAGCGGGATGGTCGTTTGGGGCGTGCGATCCTCGATGGCACGGGTAGCTATGCCGAAGACCGAGAATGGGGCGTCCGCGTGATCGATTTAGGGGTAATGCTGGCAGGGGCAAATCTCGCCAACATGGATCTGCGCTGGACAGAGCTCAGTGAAGCCAATTTAGTCCGGGCGAACTTACAAAACTGCGACCTAGTCCGGGCAAATCTTTCTCGCACCATTTTGGTGGATGCAAATCTGCGGCTGGCGGACGTGAAAGGCACAATTTTCTTTTATGGCCCCTTTGAAACGGCGAGTCCCCGCATTAAAGCAAAGTTACCCAACTACCGCACTGGCGAATATACGGGGGCTGTGGTGGAAAATGTTGACTTTACAAACGTAAAGCGCATGAGTGAAGAGCTACGTTATTATTGCTGTGCTTGGTGCGGCGAAAAAAGTCGGGCCACGGTTCCTGGGGGCTGCGAGGGAATTCCAAATAAGTTGGGCCGTTAAATTAGCCGTAAAAGTAACTGTCTAACTCGTTTCAGCTTTAACCCAGAGGGCTAAACCACCGCCACGACCACGGGCCGCAATCACATCGGGGGAGACGTAAAAGTAACTGAAAAAGGCCTGTTTCCCAATGGTTGTTGCGTAGAAATCTTGCCTGGCCGTTTCACCGCCCCGGATTTGGCCTCGATAAAGCCTCAACCCACCCAAGCTTACGGTTATTTGCGTAAAATCAAAGGCGAGTAACCGTTTTTGAGTATGAAATTTCACTGGGCCAGTTAAGGATAAATGCAGTGGCCCCAAGTGAACGTTGTTAGTAACGCTGCCCCGCTGCCAGGGCGTTGTTGAGTCTTGATCCGTCAGAGCGTCATAGGCGATCGCCACTGTGACCCACTGGGGTAAATAGCGTCCCTGACCCAGCACTTTTCCCGCTTGTTTTTGGGCTTTTTTGGTGCCCGTAATAAAGGTGAGCTGCCAGGTACCCAAGAGAGCAACAAAAGGATAAGTCCGCTTCTCCCGTTTGGCTGTTTTTTCCAGGCCAAGCAACTGTGCCGTGAGAGCCTCCGGGGCGGGTCGCCGCTGCGAATTCAAAAGAACAGCACGGGTCAAAATGTCGGCTTGGGCAGTCATAAAAAAAGGGGATTCATCCTTGGTATATGGTTTTTCGGTGAAAATTTATCCAGTGAAAATTTAGCTGTGGTAGTCACAACCATTGGGCACTAGATTTTCCAGGGCGGCGATCGCCATAAAAATTATTTTAAGAAATTGACTAAGGTCTGGAGTTTGTCCCAAGCTGCCCCGCTAGCCATTACCGTTTGAGCTTTTTGAACGCCCGCGAGATGATCCCCCCAAGGCACCACTTCCGCCACCTGGAGCGCCAACCCCGCATTCAAAGCCACCGCATCCCGTTGGGCCTGGGTTCCTTTCCCCTGGAGAATATTCGTTAAAATCTCCTGGTTTACAGGCACATCGCCGCCCTTCAACGCTTGCAAGGAAACAGGCGTTAAACCCAAAGTGACGGGATCTAAAACGCTAGTCGTGACTGCACCACCATTTACAAGGGCCAAATCCGTTTTATCCCCAAGGCCCGCTTCATCTAAGCCTTCCCGACCATGGAGCACCATCGCCTTAGGGGTTCCCAGTTGATTGAGCGCTTGGGCCATCCGTTCAATAAATTGTGAATCATAAACACCAATAATCTGGCCTGTGGGCTGGAGGGGATTGACCAACGGCCCCAACAGATTAAACACCGTGCGAATCTTGAGTTCGCGGCGGATCGGGGCCACACTTTTCATCGCCGGATGCCAGCCAGGGGCAAACAGGAACGTAATGCCCACCGCATCAAGGGCCCCATGGACTTTTTCTGTAGGAGCGCCAAGGTTGACCCCCAGGGCTTCTAAAACATCCGCAGAGCCGACTTTGCTCGAAGCTGAGCGATTACCATGTTTAGCAACTTTCACCCCAGCGGCTGCCGTCACGAAGGCCACCGCCGTCGAAATATTAAAGGTAGAAGAACCATCTCCCCCGGTGCCGCAGGTATCAATCACCGGTTGCCCATGGCTTAACAGCTGTTGCTGTCGGGATTGGGCTTTGAGGACTTGGGCCATCCCCGTCAGCTCATCAGCCGAAACCCCCTTTGTTTGTAGGGCCGCAAGTATAGCTCCAGATAGGGCTGGAGAAATCGCCTCTTGTAGCCAACCTTCCATGAGTTGAGAGGCTTGGGTTTGGCTTAGGGATTCGCCATTGATGAGTTGTTGGAGGAGAGCAGACCAATTTGGAGTTGTCATAGATTCGAGGCAAACGTGCTAGAGAGGTTTTCCAAAAACTCTATCGGATTTCCTCCCTTTCCGAGAATCTTTTAGAATATCCTTTGGAAAAATTTTGTTAAATGTCAGGCGAGTTGAGGGTTATGAAGGTTTTAGCGCGCATTGTTGTTTTGGGTTTCGTCATTTTCGGGCTTTGTTGGGGGACACCAGCCTATGGGGCCAGTCCTGCGGCCACATCCCGGTCGGCGATCGACAGTGAAGATCTCGCCGGCAGCAATTTTGCGGGGCAAAACCTCCAGGGGGTTGAATTTTCCCAGGTGAACCTTACCAACGCAGATTTAAGCGGCAGTGATCTCCGGGGAGCTGTTTTTAACAGCACGTTACTGGAAACGACCAACCTCCACGGGGCCGATTTTACCAATGGCATCGCCTATCTCTCCAAGTTTACTGGGGCCGATTTGACCGATGCGATTTTTGTGGAGGCAATTCTCCTGCGATCTACCTTTGAGAATGCCAAGATTGATGGCGCAGATTTTAGTTTTGCCGTGTTAGACGGGCCACAACAGAAGAAGCTCTGTGCGGTGGCTACAGGGGTTAATCCGGTGACGGGCATTGCCACGGCTGACTCTTTGGGCTGTTAATCAAAGCCCGAACATTCGATTTTCATGGGGATAAACTGGGGGAAATGCTCCCCCTTTTTTTGTGTTGTATTCCAGATAACCCTAGAGGGCTTCTAGGGGGTTAACGGTATCAATCACCGAGAGACTGGCATCTTCATTAACGGTCCAAACGTCGTAGTTTCCAGCCACGTCACCATTTTCATCAAAGTCAACGTTCCCGCTGGCACCTTGGTAGTTAATCGCTTGGCCTTCACGGACGAGGGCGATCGCCTCACAGGGATCACTCACTTCTTGGCCGTCCCCACTGGTAACTTCCCGGAGGTAATTTTTAATGCCTTCGCCAGTATTTACATCCGCTGCTTCGGCGGCCAACATCATGGCGATCGCCGCATCCCAGGAATGGGGCACATAGGCCGTAACCTCCTTACCTGTTTTTTCTTGCCAGAGAGCTGTAAAAGCTTCTAAGGCCGGGCCATCCGCACCGGGAACCGTCCCTAGAGCCCCCGCAATAATTGACTGACCAGCGGCGGTCGTACCTACCTGTTGGGTAAAGTCTTCGCTGTAGACGCCATCGGTTAATAGAATAGTGATCCCTTCGCTCAAGCCCTGTTCATAGGCGGCTTTGAGCAATAAACTACCAGTCTCTGCGTAGAGCACCCCAAGGACGGCATCGGGTTCCCCGGCAAAAGCGGCTGCCGCTTCACTATCGAGGGTGGCGGCTTTCGGGTCATAGCGCACCGGATTATCTTTGTTGACAATGGTGCCCCCAAGGTTTTCAAAGGCTTTGATAAATTCTTGCTCAAAGCCCACACCATAATCGTTATTAATCACCACGGTAGAAACCCGTTCAAAGCCTTGTTTTTGCGCTAAAACAGCCAAAGCAGGGGCTTGGTAGCTGTCGGGGGGCGCAGTTCTAGCCCAATAGCCATCGAAATCACCATTCGCGGCCCGTTCTGTAAACACAGGACTGGTACTGCCGGGGGAAACGAGCATCACTTGGTTTCGCACCGCAACATCAACAGCGGCACTAGACACACTACTGGCAAAGGCCCCCACAACCCCGGCGACTCTATCGACTTCCGCCAGCTTTGTCATCGCTGCTCCTCCGGCGGTGGGGTCTGTTTGGGAATCTTCTTGGATGAGGGTAACGGGTTGCTCATTGACGCCCCCGCAAGCGTTAATCGTCTCCACGGCCAGTTCTACGGCGATCGGCATATTTTGCCCAATGGAGGAAAGGTCGCCAGTGGTTGGCGTCAGGGAGCCTAACTTCAGGCCCTCAGTACCAGTATTTGTACTGGTTTCGCCGTTGCCATCGGTGGGGGCAGTGGTGTCTTGGCAGGCTCCGGTGAAGGTTGCGATCGCCACCAGGGAAAGGGCGATCGCCAAATTAAATTTCGATGTTTGCATGGTTCAGATTTTTTCAAAAAAAGATTAAAATCTCCCTCATTTTATGCACAAACCCCAGGATGCAACCCCAAGAAAGGGGAGAAGGCGATTTACAATAGTTAACATTGCTTGAGGGTAAAACTGACTATGGTTGCTGCGCCAAATTCTCCACAACTATCGACCCAACCGGCTTGGTCACGACTTTTTGCGAACCCCGCCCAACCGTTTGATTTAACGCCTCTGCCCGTTCTAGAGGGGGCAATTCCACCAGGATTGCGGGGGAGTTTATTTCGCAATGGCCCCGGACGTTTGACACGGGGAGGGCAGGCCATGGGCCATTGGTTTGACGGCGATGGTGGCATTCTAGGGGTGTACTTTACAGAAGCAGGTGCCCAGGCCCAATATCGCTATGTAGAAACCCCCTACTTTCAGCAGGAAGCAGCAGCAGAAACCTTACTCTATCCCAACTATGGCACCCTCGCGCCGGGACAAATTTGGCAGCGGTGGGGGAAGCCCGCCAAAAATTCGGCCAATACTTCTGTGTTGCCCCTAGGCGATCGCCTTTTAGCCCTGTGGGAAGGGGGGAAACCCTATGGCCTCAATGCCCAGACTCTTAAAACCTTGGGAGAGATGGATCTTGGCTTTGCCCACTCTAGTGATACCTTTTCGGCTCACCACAAAATTCAGCCTGAAACTGGAGAAATTTACAATTTTGGCGTGACCTTCGGTCCCAAGGCGACATTCCAGCTTTACGGTTGTAACCCCCAGGGCGAAATTTCACAGCAGACTCATTTTTCTGTACCAGGCTTAAAAGGATTGCCGCTGGTGCATGATTTTGTCTTGGCCGGAGATTACCTCGTGTTTTGTATTCCGCCGGTACGTCTCCAAATGGTGCCGACACTATTGGGCCTAAAAACCGTTAGCGATGCCCTTCAATGGCGGCCAGAACTGGGAACGACGATTGTGATCATTGATCGCCACAGCCTCCAACCGATCAGCTTTTGCCAACAGGAGGCTTGGTTCCAGTGGCACTTTACCAATGGCTATGTTGATGATCATGGCGAAATTGTGCTGGAAATGGTGCGGTTTCCAGATTTTGCCAGCAACCAACAATTCGTCGAAATTCCCCAAGGTAAAATTCAAACCTATACAAAGGGCACCCTCTGGCGCTACCGACTGGCACCGAAAACAGCCAAGGTCATTGAAGCCTACGAAATTTGCGATCGCTCCTGTGAATTTCCGATCACCCTCGAATCCCAAACCGGGCAGCCTTGGCCCAAAACCTTTATGGGTGTCCACCGCCGAGAATCAGATATTGGTCACGAGATCATTAATGCGATCGCCGCTTTTGACCACCGTACAGAAACCTTTACCATGGCAGATATGGGCGCCAACCATTATCCCTCTGAACCCATCCCCGTCCAAAATCCCCAGAATCCCGATGAAATCTGGCTCTTAACCGTTGTCTTTAATGCCCCAGCTAACCGGAGTGAACTCAGAATCTACGGTGGCGATCGCCTGGAGGCTGAACCCCTTTGTATCCTAGAATTTTCTGAAATTATTCCCCCCAGCTTCCATGGCAAATGGCAGCCCACTCTTTAAAATTCCGAAGTAAAAGTTCCAAGAAAAAACCCTCCAACTTGGAGGGTAAGGGCTAAACAATTGAATCTTTGAAAAATGTTCTTAGAGCGCGTTACCACGGGGTAGAACTTCTTCAGGGAATACAAATTGTTCGTGAATTTGGTCTTGCGGTGCCATCCATGCACGCATACCTTCGTTCAACAGAATGTTCTTCGTGTAGAACGTTTCAAATTCGGGGTCTTCCGCCGCGCGGATTTCCTGGGATACAAAGTCATAGGCACGCAGGTTCAATGCTAAACCCACAATCCCCACAGAACTCATCCATAGCCCAGTCACCGGCACAAACAGCATGAAGAAGTGCAACCAACGCTTGTTGGAAAACGCAATCCCGAAAATCTGAGACCAGAAACGGTTCGCGGTCACCATCGAGTAGGTTTCTTCTGCCTGGGTCGGCTCAAACGCTCGGAAGGTATTCGCTTGGTCACTGTCTTCAAACAGAGTGTTCTCTACCGTTGCCCCGTGGATCGCACAGAGCAGCGCACCACCGAGAATCCCCGCAACACCCATCATGTGGAAGGGGTTGAGCGTCCAGTTGTGGAAACCTTGTAAGAACAGAATGAAACGGAAGATACCAGCGACACCAAAGCTGGGGGCAAAGAACCAGCTAGACTGACCCAAGGGGTACATCAGGAATACACTGACGAATACCGCGATGGGGCCAGAGAAGGCGATCGCATTGTAGGGGCGGATACCCACCAGACGGGCAATTTCAAACTGACGCAGCATGAAGCCGATCAGACCAAAAGCACCGTGGAGGGCAACAAAGCTCCAGAGTCCACCGAGTTGGCACCAACGGGCAAAGTTCCAGTTGGCTTCGGGGCCCCAGAGGAAAAGGAGGGAGTGACCGAGGCTGTCAGCAGGGCTGGATACAGCAACAGTCAGGAAGTTACACCCTTCGAGATAAGAAGAGGCTAATCCGTGGGTGTACCAAGAAGTAACGAAGGTGGTACCAGTCAACCAGCCACCGAGAGCCATGAAGGCGCAGGGGAACAGGAGGATACCGGACCAACCGACGAAGACAAATCGATCTCGCTTCAACCAGTCATCGAGGACATCAAACCAGCCTCGTTCCTGGGGCGCGCGTCCGACTGCAATAGTCATAAGGACGAAGTCTCCAAAATAGTAAGCAACAAAAAATTACATATAATTTCGGGTGTTTATTTGATGAAACACCTTACTTTCGTCTAGGTTCTAGGCAAAAAATGATAGTGAATCTAGACAAATGTGAGAAAAGTTTACCTTTCTTAATAACCTATCTTAGGGGATAAAGGCTGATTTTGCCAAATATTTTTGCCGCCCTCACTCCCCTAAGACCCTTGAAATTACCTTGATCTTGCCCCTAAATGACGCCGCTGTTCACGGCGTTGGAGCGAGGCTTTGGGGCGGCATAGATTCTTCAATATCCAAGAAGTAATGAGTCTTGCCAAAAAAATAAAAAGATGCCCCCTTTTCAAAGGACATCTACAACAACTTAACTTTCCAGGATGGTCGTTATTTTTGTTACTTAGCCGGAGCGAGACGAATATTTTTGGCCAATCCCAAGGCTTGTAGGAAACGAATTGTCATCCAAGTCATATCAATTTCCCACCAATTGAGGCCATGGCGCGCGGAATATTGATAGGCATGGTGATTGTTGTGCCAACCTTCGCCGTAGGTGACAAGGGCAACCCACCAGCAGTTTTTCGAGTGGTCGTTGGACTCATGGCTTTTATAGCCAAATTTATGGGTGGCACTATTCACAAACCAGGTACAGTGGAAAACCACGGCAAGGCGGAGAAACACGCCCCAAATCACGAAAGACCAGCCGTTACCGACCCAGGCTTCTCCCCAGGCATAAAGGGCTAAACCCAAGGCCACCTGGATGAGAACCATGTATTTTTGGCAAAAATTGTAGAAAGGATCGTCTTTGATATCTTTGATGTAGCGATCAATGTCACTACGAGCGGGAATCTCAAACAGCATCCAACCGATGTGACTCCACCAGAAGCCTTTGTTCGAGTCATGGGGATCGGGTGTGTTGTCAGAATGTTTGTGGTGGATGCGGTGTAGCCCAATCCAGTCAATCGGCCCCCCCTGACAGGCGAGGGTGCCACAGAAAATCAAGAAATACTCAAGCCACTTTGGTACTTCAAAGCTACGGTGGGACACGAGGCGATGGAACCCTAGGGTAATTCCAATGCCGCCGGTAATCCAGTGAAACAATAAAAAGACGCCCACGGCTTGCCAACTAAAGTTACCGGGTAAAAAGGCAAGGAGGGCGACTAGATGGATCAAGCTGAAGTAGATAATCGTTGTCCAATCTAGGGGGAGTTTTTGGGAAGTGGCAACAGTCATGAAATATCCTTTCTGGAAATTGTACTGTGGGACATGGTATGCGGAGGCTCCGTATTTTTTCCACTGTCCTACATGATAAACACAAGCACGGCTCAGCAAAGGGAAGATAAGAACACTTTAGAAAGACGGTGCCTATCGTCGGAGAAGTCTTTCAAAGCGAAGCACAAAAATCTTGAAAATTCGGAACTTTGGGCTGAAATAGCGCTTGGGTGTTTTCTAAACTTTACTTTTAGATGTAACCGGGTATTTTCTTCGTTAAATCAGATTTAAATTTAACATTTATTTACGAATTTAATCAAGATTTGCTGAATTTTAGCGCGGAATTATCGGGGCGTCCATTCCCTAGGTTAGAAGTTTGGGGCTTGGTATGATTGGCTCGCTCTTAATTTTTTGCTGTTCGTTTTTTTATGAATTCTGCTGAGATTGTTCGCCGGGCGATCGCCGCCCTGACCCCTACCTTCCAAGCCATTGACAAACAAACCCAAACCAATCTCCGCAGAGTTTTGGGAGCTTTTCAAAATTATCGGGTGGGCGTCCACCATTTCAGCAGTGTCAGCGGTTACGGCCACGGGGATCTGGGGCGGGATACCCTCGATCAGGTTTACGCCGAGGTGATGGGGGCAGAAGCGGCTCTGGTGCGGGTGCAGTTGGTTTCGGGAACCCATGCGATCGCCGCCGCTTTGTATGGGGTATTGCGCCCAGGGGATGAAATGCTCGCCGTAGCAGGGGCCCCCTACGACACCCTTGAGGAAGTGATTGGTTTGCGGGAAGAAGGTCAAGGTTCCCTGGCAGAATTTGGCATTGGTTATCGGCAGTTAGAACTCACTCTCACGGGAGAAATCGATTGGGAAACCCTCAAAACGGCAGTAAAGCCAAAAACACGGCTGGTATTGATTCAACGTTCCTGTGGTTATTCCTGGCGCAAAAGTCTTTCTACGGCCGAGATTCAGTGCATTGTTGAAATTGTCAAAGCCCAAAATCCGGACACCGTTTGCTTTGTGGACAATTGCTATGGAGAGTTTATCGAAACCCAGGAACCCACCGCTGTGGGTGCGGATCTCATGGCGGGATCACTCATCAAAAATCCGGGGGGCACCATTGTCACGGGCGGCGGTTATTTAGCGGGTAAAGCAGATCTGGTTGAAAAAGCGGCCTGTCGGCTTACTGCACCGGGCATTGGGAGTCACGGGGGGGCAACCTATGATCAAAATCGGCTGTTATATCAGGGATTATTTCTTGCGCCCCAGATGGTAGCTGAGGCTGTGAAATGCACTCATTTGGTGGCCACGGTGTTTGCTGATCTGGGCTATGAGGTGCAGCCCCACCCCCTAGAAAAACGCCAGGATGTAATTCAGGCGATTCGGTTGGGTTCTCCGGAGAAATTGTTGGTCTTTTGTCGGGCTTGGCAAAAATTTTCACCCATCGGTTCTTACCTCGATCCGGTGCCAGCACCAATGCCGGGTTATGCTAGTGATTTAGTAATGGCTGGGGGAACATTTATTGATGGCAGTACCTCGGAGTTATCGGCGGATGGGCCACTGCGGGAGCCCTATGTTGTCTTTTGCCAGGGGGGCACCCATTTCACCCATGCGGCGATCGCCCTCGAAGCGGTACTAGATGCCTTCAGGGATCTCTAGGGGGTACGGTTGGCGACGGACTGCACCAGGCCAATGGCGATGAAATTGGTGAGGAGAGAGGATCGACCATAGCTCAGCCAGGGGAGGGGAATCCCGGTAATGGGCGCAATGCCAATGGTCATACCGACATTAATCAAGACCTGGAACAACACCATCGACAGCACCCCGACAGCGATCAGGGAACCGAAATTATCCTCGGTTTTGCAGGCAATGCGGATCAGGCGTAGGCACAACAGCCAAAATAAAAACATCACGGCGATCGCCCCCATAAAGCCTAATTCTTCGCCAACCACCGAAAAAATAAAGTCCGTGTGTTGTTCCGGGACGTAGTTAAGCTGGGTTTGGGAGCCATGGTAAAGACCCGTGCCCCATAGTTGACCAGAGCCAATGGCAATGCGCGATTGGATGAGGTGATAGCCGCCCCCAAGGGCATCCTGCTCTGGATTGAGGAAAAGGGTGAGACGGTCTTTTTGGTAGGGTTGGAGCATATTCCAGAGGATGCCAGCCCCGACCCCGGCGATCGCATTGCCCGCCATTGCCCCAACGGTGCCGAGCCAGCGCCAAGGGAGGGTTAACCAAGCCGTCAGGCCCATTAAGCCAAACCAAATCAGCCAGACGGGAAAAGCAACCCCAAACAAAATAGCCGACACAATGGGCGAGATAATCAGGAGAATCCAGCCAAAATTGGCATTGGCCCAGTAGAGCATCCCCAGGGTGATCGCCCCGAAAACTAGCGAGGTGCCAAGATCCTGGAGCAAAATTAGACTGCCAGGGATCGCCGCAATCATAAACACCTTTAGTAACATGGGCAACCGTGCCGCCGTATCTTGGTGGAGAGTCGCCGCCAGGGAAAGAATTAAACTCACCTTGGCAAATTCCGAGGGTTGCACGTGGAAGCCCGCAACATTAATCCAGCTCTGGGCACCGTTGGCACTCACCCCAATGAACAACACAGCGATCAGGGACAGAATACTCAGGCCATAGACTAACCAATGGCCGACAATCATCGTTTGGTAACGGGAACGGGCGATCGCCAAACAAACCCCTAGACCCACACCACCAGTGACCCAATGTTGCCACCAGTCCGTCGAACCAATATTGAGCTGGGCACTGCGGATCGCCAGACCAGCCAAGACCGTGAGGCCAACGGTGACTGTCATGAGCCACCAATCGATCCCCCACCAGGGGGCCAAAGCATTCACCAAGGGTTCCGCAATATAAGTCTTGAACGGATGACGACGTTGGGAGCGACGAAACATAGAATCATGTCCGAAAAAATCACTCCTATCTTGCCATAGACAGATGGCAGTCAACAGTAATTTGCTAGTTGTGCTTGTTGGCCATCCCAATCGCCTCGGAAATGTGATTGAGGTTGTGGGTCTCTAATTTTTCCAGCAGACCCCGGAGGATATTGGGGATAATCCAAGGGCCTTTGTAAATCCAGCCCGTATAAAGCTGCAACAAACTCGCGCCAGCCGTAATTTTTTCCCAGGCATGGTCAGCGGTAAAAATCCCCCCAACACCGATAATCGGCAAGCTGCCTTGGGTTTGTTCGTAGATAAAACGAATTACTTCAGTGGAACGTTGACGCACGGGCGCGCCACTGATCCCCCCCGCTTCCTCGGTGACGGGATTGCCAGTTTTTTCGAGGATTTGGGTCTTGAGGCCGTCCCGTCTGGTGGTGGTGTTGGTGGCAATAATCCCAGCAAGTTGATAGTCCTGGGCAATTTTTACGATATTGGCGATCGCCTCCCAGTCGAGATCCGGAGAAATTTTGATAAAAATCGGCTGTTGTTTGTGATTGGCTTGCTGAAGTGCTTCAAGGATCGGTTGAATTTGTTCTCCACCTTGGAGCGATCGCAAGCCTGGGGTATTGGGAGAACTCACATTCACCACAAAGTAATCGGCCACCGCTTGCAATGCCTCAAAGCTCCCCAGATAATCCTGGGCCGCGGCCTCAAGGGGCGTCACCTTTGACTTACAGAGGTTAATGCCGATGGGAATAGTGCGGGGTTCGATTTGCCAACTTTCCCCTAGGGTTTTGGCCATCACGGCGGCCCCTAGGTTATTTGCGCCCAAACGATTAAGGGCCGCTTGGTCAGCGGGTAAACGAAACAGCCTTGGCAGGGGATTTCCCGGTTGGGCATGGAGCGTCACTGCACCCATTTCCGCAAACCCGAAACCAAAGCGCGACCACATCCCTGCCGCCATTGCATCTTTATCACAGCCCGCCGAAAGTCCCACCGGATTCGGAAAATCGAGGCCCCAGAGGGTCTGGCTTAAGCGCGGATCTTGGACGCAAAATTCCGCGACCATCTGCTCCTTTGCCAGGCGACTCCAAAGCAAATCCGGCGATCGCTCCAACCAATGGAGGGCGTTAATGAGTTGACGGTGTCCCTGTTCTGGATTGTCCTTAAAGGCCGCCAGGACGAGGGGATAACCGGGTTTTGCAAAGTTCAGGAATGCCATGGGCTTGGAAAGAAAAGAAATGTTGGCTTGAGGAATCGCTTGTCGGGGAACAAGGCCCCAGGAAAATCCTTGAGATGTTGATTGAGTAATTTTCTATCGATGATGGTCATGGGGTGGTTGTCGCCGCTGGAACTGCCGGGTCGCCCGGAGCGATCGCCAACGATATATTAGCCAGAGGGAGAGAAAATAGACCGCCACCGCCAAACCCACACCAACCACCGTACAGCCGATAAATAGGGTGCTGATAAAATTCATCCCCGCCAGACTCAAGTCAGACCAGGATTCTAGCTGGGCTTCATCAAAGGTGATCGGCTGTTGGAGCAGCACTTCTCCCACCTGGAAGTTGAAGTAAAAAATGGGCACATAGGTCAGGGGATTACTCACCCAGGTACCCGCCGCCGCCGTCAGTTTGTTGCCATTAAAAACCGTGGCCAAGAGTAGACCAATGATTGTCTGGAGACCGAAAAGCGGAAAACTCCCGGCAAATGCCCCGCAAGCCCAACCCCTGGCGATCGCCTCTGGTGTGCCTTCTTGCCGTAACACTTTGAGGTACCAATACCGGATCCAACGACGCCAACGGGACAATACATACTTGAACTGTTTGTGAGGCAGCGGTTTCACAGTAACCATACGGATCTCAGCTAAAAAAAATGGGGAATCACTCCCCGAATTGGATGGGTTGAAGTGGAGAAAGAACTTAGGCGCTCTTACCAAATTGGCGATCGTAGACCATTTCTTCCTTATCTGATTCTAGCTTGACGTCAGAACGGGGGTAAGCAACGCAGAGCAGGGCATAGCCTTCGTCTTGTAGCTCAGGAGAAAGCCCGATCCCCTCTTCACGACTGACGCTGCCTTCGGTAATCAGTGCCGCACAGGTCGTACAGACCCCAGCACCACAGGAGGTGGGGAGATCAATATTGTTGGCATGGGCAACATCGAGGATTGTTTGATCTTCTGGAACGTCGATGGTGTAAGTGTTGCCGCGATGTTTAATCTCTACTTTATAGGAGGTGGTCATAGGGGGGATTTTAACAATTATTTTAAGGTTTCTTTCGCTACATATTTTAAAGGATCGCCGCGCTTATTAAGAAATGTCGCTAAATCTAAACCTTAATTGCGTGGTCGCTGAGGCCGCAAAGTTCGGGTGTTAATTTGAAGGGCGAAATTCCCGTTGGAAAATCCTTTTAAAACGCTTTAATTCGTCCATTTCAAGATTAATTCCTATGTATAACGGCAATACTAAAAAAGACTATATCCAAGCTGGCCTTGTAGCTGGTTTAGGGGCTGGGGTGGCCACTTCCTTTGCGGTGGGCCAGGGGCAACATCCGGCGATCGCCTTGGGGATTACCCTGATGGCGGCGGTGTTTGCGATGGTTTGTCACCGTTATGATCTGATTTAGATTGAAATCGCAGTTTAGTTTTTAAAAATCCGCAATGAAGGCGATCGCCATGACCGCAGCGGGGCGCCCCGATGTTCTTCAGCTTATTGAGGTGCCGCAACCGCAGATCACAACCCCCACGCAAGTCCTTGTAAAACTCCAGGCGGCGGGGGTGAATCCCATTGATACAAAAGTCCGTAGTCGAGGCACGTTTTACGATGATCCCCTCCCGGCAATTCTCGGTTGTGACGGGGCCGGGATAATTGAGGCGGCGGGCCGTGATGTCGAAAATTTTGCCGTGGGTGATGCTGTCTATTTCTGCGACGGCGGATTGGGGAAAGCAGGCACCGGAAATTACGCCGAATATGCGGTGGTCGATGCCCGATTCATTGCGAAAAAACCAGAAAATTTATCCTTTGCGGCGGCGGCAGCAGCTCCCCTCGTCTTGATCACGGCCTGGGAAGCTTTCGGCGATCGCGCCCGGTTGCAGTCTGGCCAGACAGTACTGATCCATGGCGGGGCGGGTGGCGTGGGCCATGTGGCAATTCAACTGGCAAAACTGTGGGGCGCAACGGTCTTTACCACAGTGAGTACCCCCGACAAAGCGAGGTTGGCCCGGCAATATGGGGCCGATGAAGCAATTTTGTACCGCGACGTGGATGTGGCCGAAACGATACACAAGTTAACCGATGGGGCTGGGGTTGATGTGGCCTTTGATACTGTCGGCGGTCAAGTCTTTTGGGAAACGGTGCCCGCTGTGAAAACCTACGGGGATTTGGTGACGATCCTTGAACCAGATTTTCAGCTTGGCAATCTCAAACAAGCACGCTTAAAAAATTTACGGATTAGCCTAGAACTGATGCTAACGCCCATGCTTACTGGGGATGTGGCCGGACAAATGCACCAGGCCGATATTCTGCGGCAATGTACCCAATGGTTTGAGGCCGGGAAACTCAATCTTCACCTAGGCCAAACGTTTCCTCTGGCTGAAGCGGCAAAAGTCCACACCCTAATTGAGAAGGGTTCCAGCACCGGCAAAATTGCCCTCACCCTTTAGGCAAACTGCTGGGCATGGAATTGAGCATAGCGACCTTGGTGGGCGAGCAACTCCTCGTGGGTGCCCGACTCGACAATTTCCCCTTGGTCTAAAACGATAATGCGATCGCTGCTGCGGACAGTGGCGAGGCGGTGGGCAATTACAAACACGGTGCGGTCTTGCATAATCCGTTCCAAGGCTTCCTGCACCAGAGCTTCGGATTCGGCATCGAGGGCAGAGGTGGCCTCATCCAAAATTAAAATGCGGGGATTGAGTAAAACAGCTCTGGCGATCGCCACCCGTTGCCGTTGACCACCAGAGAGATTAACACCCCGTTCCCCCACATAGGTGTGGTAACCCTGGGAGAATTCCGAGATAAATTGGTGGGCATTGGCAATTTTTGCCGCCGCCTCTACCTGTTCCAAGCTAAATTCCGTTTGACCGAAAGCAATATTTTGGGCGATCGTTCCGGAAAAAAGTACCGTTTCCTGGGGAACAATGCCGATTTGCTGGCGCAAACTTTTGAGGGTGACGGTGCTGGTATCAATGCCATCAATAAAAATTTTTCCGGCCACCGGATTATAAAAACGAGGCAGTAAATTGACCAACGTCGTTTTGCCCGCCCCCGACGATCCCACTAAGGCGATCATTTCTCCCGGTTGCACTGTCAAATTGATATTTTTTAAGACGGGTTTATCTGCTTCGTAGGCAAAGGAAACATTCTGATAGTCTACTTTTCCCGTCACAGCGGGCAATGTCTGGGCATCGGCTGCTTCTAAAACCGTTGGCTGCACGGCCATCAGTTCAAATACCCGATCAACGGAGGCTTCCCCTTCCTTAAACTCGTTGAAATTGCTGGTGGTAATTTGGATCGGGTCAATCAGCAAGGCCACTGCGGCCACATAGCTGACGAACTCTGCCGCCGTTAAATTTTCCTGGGCAATTTGCCAGCCCCCCAAGAAAAACAGAAAAATCACCGCCATCGCTTCCAGGAAACCCACCACCACAAATTGCAGGGCTTTAATCTGGGCAGTGCGGAATTTAGCGCGACGGTTTTGTTCGGCTTCCTCGGTGAACCGTTGCAACTCATAATCTTCAGCGGCAAAGGCTTGCACGAGACGAATCCCATTAAACACTTCAGTTAATAGAGAGGAAAGGTTGGAGGTGCGGGTTTGACTGCGGCGGGAAAAATCCAGGAGTTTCTCCCCAAAAGAACCAATCAAAATCGCCATCAATGGCCCAATGATCAAAGCCGCCAGGGTGAGTTGCCAGTTGACATAGAACATATAGCCCAGCACCACGATTAGCTGCAAAATGCTGGGCACAAACTGATGGAAAATTTTGTTGATTACTTCCCCAACTCGGTCTACATCTTCCGTGAGACGGTAGGAGAGATCGCCAGTTTTTGCTCCCTCAAAGTAATTCAAACTGAGACGATGGAGGTGGCCATAAACCTGGGTGCGGAGTTGGAGGGCAATTTTTAGGGCGGCCTTGGCCATTAGGGTATCTTGGCCGTATTGCACCGCCCCCCGGATGAGAAAGATGATCGCTGCCTGGCCTGCTAAGTTGACGATGCCCTGGATATTCCCTGCACCAATGTCGTTGGCCATGTCACCCGCCAGGATCGCCAAAATCGGCCAAAAGACGGTGAAGCCGACGGTACAAATGAGGGCTTGGCCAATGGTGAGCCGCTCGGCCTTGAGATAGGGCAATAACTGGAAATAGCTAGAACGGGGACGGCGTTTCAAGGGAATAGGTTTTTAAAAGGGTGAGCAGACCCATGGTAAGCGAATTCGGCGGCAATTCTTTAAGGAAAAATACATCCTGGGGACTATCGGTGCGATGATGATAGGCTATACCTTTATCTATTTTTTCCGGCTTCGATGAGTGTAGATTGGATTACGAGAGCAGATCGTCTCAGTGCTTTACCGCCCTATGTGTTTGCCCGGTTAGATGAACTGAAAGCACGGGCACGGGAACAGGGTATTGATTTAATTGATTTGGGGATGGGTAATCCAGATGGGTTCGCCCCACAAGAAGCCATTGATGCGGCGATCGCCGCCTTTGAGACGGCCCAATTTCACGGGTATCCGCCCTTTGAGGGGACTGCTAGCTTTCGTAAGGCGATCGCCACTTGGTACAAACGCCGCTATGCCGTTGAACTCAATCCCGATAGTGAAGCTCTGCCTCTATTGGGATCGAAAGAAGGTCTTGCTCACCTGGCCCTAGCCTACGTGAATCCGGGAGATACGGTATTGGTGCCGAGTCCCGCTTACCCGGCTCATTTTCGCGGCCCATTAATTGCTGGCGCGAAGATCCACGAAATTATCCTCAAGCCGGAACAGGATTGGGTGATTGATCTCAGCACCATCCCGGAAGAAGTGGCGAAAAAAGCCAAAATCCTCTATTTCAACTACCCCAGCAACCCCACCACTGCTACTGCGCCTCGGTCTTTCTTTGAAGAAGTGGTGGAGTGGGCGCACAAGTATCAGGTGATGCTCGTCCATGACCTGTGCTACGCCGAGCTTTCTTTTGATGGTTACAAGCCCACCAGTTTGCTCGAAATTCCTGGAGGGAACGAGATCGGCGTGGAGTTTCATACTCTCTCCAAAACCTACAACATGGCCGGTTGGCGCGTTGGTTTCGTCGTCGGCAATGCGGACATCATCCAAGGTCTACGCACCCTAAAAACCAACTTGGACTATGGCATTTTCTCGGCGATTCAAAAGGCCGCAGAAGCAGCATTGGGACTACCAGACAGTTACATCCAAGGGGTGCAGGAACGCTATCGGGAACGGCGTGATGCGCTGATCGAAGCCCTGGGGGAAATTGGCTGGAATATTAAACCTTCCAAAGCGACGATGTATCTCTGGGTTCCCTGTCCGCCGAGTATGAATTCCACGGATTTTGCGCTTTATGTGTTGCGAACTACCGGGGTTGTTGTGACTCCAGGCAGTGCCTTTGGGGCTGGTGGGGAAGGTTATGTACGGATGAGTTTGATTGCGCCCGTGGATCGACTCCGTTATGCCATTAGCCTCTGGAAAAAAGCGGGCATTCGCTTTGATATGTCTGCACCAGATAACCACTAGATTCATAATATTTTCTAGGATGCATCCTCAATTTTTTAGAAAAGTTGGGGATTTTTTGTTGCCATACTGTTTCTGATAAAGGCGATCGCCTTTTTCCCTTGATCGCCTTTCCCCAAAAAGCCAGCCATAGCGAAAACCCAAGGCAATGGGAGATAATCAGTAAAGAAATGTAAAAACCTCTCAGCAAAGGACAAACGCAACCATGCGCGTAATTTTAATGACGGGAAAAGGAGGCGTCGGCAAAACCTCTGTCGCAGCAGCTACAGGACTCCGCTGTGCCGAGTTGGGCTATCGTACCCTAGTGCTCAGTACCGATCCCGCCCACTCCCTCGCCGATAGTTTTGATATAGAGCTTGGCCACGACCCCATCGAAGTGAAACCAAACCTCTGGGGCGCAGAACTCGATGCCCTGCGGGAGCTGGAAGGCAACTGGGGCGCAGTGAAACGCTACATTACCGAAGTCCTCCAAGCGCGCGGCCTTGATGGTGTCCAGGCAGAGGAACTCGCAATTCTGCCGGGCATGGATGAAATTTTTGGCCTGGTGCGCATGAAACGCCACTACGACGAAGGCACCTATGATGTTTTAATCATCGACTCGGCCCCTACAGGCACAGCTTTACGTTTATTGAGTCTGCCGGAAGTGGGCGGCTGGTATATGCGCCGTTTCTATAAGCCCCTCCAGGGAATGTCTGTGGCCTTGCATCCCCTCGTTGAACCCATCTGGAAGCCCCTCACGGGTTTTTCGTTGCCTAACAAAGAAGTAATGGATGCGCCCTATGAATTTTATGAGCAGATCGAAGCCCTCGAAAAAGTACTGACCGATAACACCGTTACCTCCGTGCGGCTCGTGACGAATCCAGAGCGGATGGTGATTAAAGAATCTCTCCGCGCCCATGCTTACCTGAGTTTGTACAACGTTTCGACAGATATGGTGGTGGCCAACCGGATTATCCCCGACAGTGTGAATGATCCATTTTTCGCCAACTGGAAAGACAATCAACAGACCTATAAGCAGGAAATTCATGACAATTTCCACCCCCTCCCCGTGAAGGAAGTGCCCCTCTACCAGGAGGAATTATGCGGTTTGGCGGCCCTCGAACGACTCAAGGAAACCCTTTATGGCGAGGAAGATCCGACCCAGGTCTATTACAAAGAAGATACGGTGCGGATGATCCAAGGGGATGGCGGTTACAGCCTCGAACTTTACCTTCCCGGCATTCCCAAGGAGCAAATCCAGCTCAATAAAACGGGCGATGAACTGAATATCCGCATCGGCAACCACCGCCGGAATTTAGTCTTACCCCAAGCCCTCGCAGCGTTAAAACCCTCTGGGGCAAAGATAGAGGAAGATTTCCTGAAGATTAAGTTTGCGGCCTAGATTGCCCAGGATTTTTTAAATAAAAATCACTCAACTCTCTGTTCTGTCTCTGGAATGGAGAGTTTTTTTAGTGAGAGGCAAAATGTTTAGACTGCCCGACAATTGAACGAACCCGGTAGATGGGCCGCCCCTGGGATTCGTGGTAGGTGCGGATCAACAGTTCCCCCAAGAGGCCAAAACCAAAGAGTTGCACCCCGGCTAATAAAAGGATCGCTACCAGGAGCAACAAAGGGCGATCGCCAATCGCTTGGCCCAAAAAGAGCTTGAGGAACGATAAATAGCCCCCCAAAATAAAACCAACGAGCATAAAAATAATGCCGAGGTAGCCAAAAACGTGCATCGGGCGGGTGAGGAATTTTTTCATAAACCACACCGTCAGCAAATCCAGCAGCACCCGAAACGTCCGGTCTAGGCCGTATTTACTGCTGCCAAACTGGCGGGCATGGTGCCGCACGGGAATTTCAGAAATAGTCGCTCCCTCAATAAACGCTAGGGCGGGGATGAAGCGGTGCAATTCCCCATAGAGATTCAGATCTGCCAAAATTTCCGTCCGGTAAGCCTTGAGGGAACAGCCATAATCATGGAGATTGACCCCCGTTACCCGACGGATCAGGGCATTGGCAATTTTTGAAGGGAGAAGCCGCGTCCACTGGTTATCCTGTCGTTCCTTGCGCCAACCGCTGACGAGATCATAACCTTCGTTCATTTTTTGGAGCAGGTTGGGGATATCCGCCGGATCATTTTGTAAATCTGCATCTAGGGAAATAATGATCTCCCCTTGGGCGTGTTGGAATCCCGCTGCCATTGCTGGAGTTTGGCCGTAGTTACGCCGCAAAATAATTGCCCGTAGATCTTCCCGTTCGGTGGCTAATTTTTTTAAGAGTGCCGTGGAGCCATCCTTCGAGCCATCGTCCACACAGATAATTTCGTAGGCATAGTTGTGGGCTTGCATCACCGAGGCGATCGCCTGGATCAGGTGCGGCAGACTTTCCACTTCGTTGTAGATGGGCACCACAATCGATAGGGTTTGGGTGGTGGCAGGCGCTTCGGTAATCGGGGCTGGGCTAGACATCAATGGTGGTTAAATTTGACAGGCTAAGGACGGTGGGGCGTAACTTTCCATGACACGACCAAAGCCACAGAGGGTCTGGTGGTAGGCGCGACTAATCATGTCCCACGGCTCCCAGAGGCGATCGATGCCAATGCCATTGCGGCCCATCTCGATGCCGGAGCTATGGATATAATAGCCTTCTCCGAGGTACAGGGCGACGTGATCAATGCGTTGCTCTTTGGCAAAGAAAATCAAATCGCCGAGTTCCAGTTCTTCTTGGGAAATAGGCTCCACGAAATCCCCCTGTTGATAGGAGTTGCGCGGTAACCAAATCCCCTGGGAAGCATAGGCCGCCTGGATAAACCCAGAACAATCATAATTCGGCGCGGTGGTGCCCCCCCACAGATAGGTATTACTCACTCGTTTCGCAGCGTGGGCAAAGATCAAAATATTTTCCATGCGCGCTTCGATTTCCGGGCGATCAACGGGAACAAATTCGTAGGGTTCTTCGGCGACTTCGAGGTGTTGTAAATCTGCTTTTTTGAGCCAGGTACAATAGCCATCTTCGACGGTCATCACCCGCACAGCCTGGTCTGTTTCTTTATTGAGCATTTGCACCCGACGACCAGCGGCAGCTTGGGTACCGAGGGACTGACATTCGGCGTCGTCATATAGATCAAGGGTTTGCAGGCAAAAGTATTCACCACTGGGAGAAGGGGACAGTTGCATAGATTTCAAAGGGGTTAGGGGGGATGGATGCGGGAGGAGAGAAATCAACGGTGCAGCCGTCTTTGCCGCCTATTCTATCCTGACCTCGGCCTGGTGCAGCGATAATTGGAGGCGATCGCCATAGGTGAGATCCGGAATCAAAGGGGCAAGGACTTCGAGGGTGGCAGGCGCTTGGAAATGGCCCAGTTTCGTTTCAGGGTGCGGGTAATAAATTAGGCCATCATACCGCTGCTGGCGGTGCTCAATGTAACAGGGACTAAAAGAAAAGGTCTCTGGGGAAAAATCCGGGTGCCATTGCAGATTTGTGAACGTATAACGGGGTTGAATCAGAGTAAAGGTTTTGGGCGCAATGGAAATATTGAGAGTACCCGGAAAATAACCGGATAAATCTAGGCCCAGGTTACGAAAATGAGGTGTTTGCAGGGCAATGGTACCCGCTTCGTAGGGACTATTTTTCGCTTGCCCCGAAGCCACTTGATGACCCCGTGTAAGCAAGCCCGTCACCGTTTGCCAGGTCATGGTTTTAATCCCGCTGGTGGGAAAATTGGTAAGCCCCCACAAACGCTAGGGCGATCGCCACCCCTGCCAAAATGGGAATCGCGTGCCAGGGAAATTCCGAAAGGGGCAAATAGGCCGCCGCCCGCAGTCCGGTGGTGGTGTAGGTCAGCGGGATGCAATAGACAATCGCCCGGAACAGACGGGGTAAGGTTTCCGGGTCGAAAAAGGTCGCCCCCAAAAAAGACATCGGCACGATCAAGAAATTATTAAAAATCCCCACACTTTCCAGGGATTTGACCCGCAGTCCGACAATCACTCCTAACCCCGCAAACACAGCGCAGTTCAACAGCAGCAACAGAATGAACAGAGGATTGATAAAGCTAAAAACTTTGCCCGTAAAGAGGATTGCCACAATCAGCACCGACCCTGCCGTCATCAGTCCCCGCAGGATGCCAGCCATCATTTTCCCTAGGTGTAAGGCGAGGGGATGGACAGGCAACAGGAGCAGTTCTTCAAAGGTTTTGCTGTAGAGGCGATCGCCACAGATCGAGAAGGTCGTCCCCCCAAAACTAATGGTCATCGAAGACAGGGCAACCATCCCCGGCAAGATAAATTCTAGGTAGGTATCCCCGGCGGGGGGAGTAATCGCTTGATCTAGGGCACTACCGAGTCCCAGACCAAAGGCCAAAATATAGATGAGTGGCGAAACCAAGCCCGTTGCTGCCACCTGTTTGAGGCGCACCCGCAACTTTAACCAGTCCCCCCAAAAAACACCGAGGGTATCACCCCAAAGATGGGCGAGTTCAGAGCGTTGACGGGGCGGTGGGGTCGTGGTGGTACGGACTTGATCGGAGACGGCTTCTAGGTTAGTCACGGTGCTTTTTAGGACAACTTTACATCGCTTCACATTATCGAATTTTAGGCGAACTTGCTAGGGTTCATCATTTAGGTAGCTAATGATTCGGGACTAGATTTGTAAACCAAATCAAACTGCCATGGGCCTTGAAGGATTTGGCATAAACGAGGTATTATTGTAAGCTGTGTCGATTTATAGAAACTTATATGCCTAAATTAAAGACTCGCCGTGCAGCTGCGAAACGATTTAAGCTGACTGGCAGCGGCAAGAAAATCGCCCGTCGCAAAGCGTTTAAGAATCACCTTTTGAACCATAAGAGTTCAGAACAGAAGCGTCGTCGTCTGTCTGGGATGGCCCTCGTGGACAAGAGCGATGAGAAAAATGTTCGTCTGATGCTTCCCTACGCCTAGAGACAACGAACGGTAGAAACTGTCTGGTTTCTGAAAAATCGAGAGTTTTATTACTTAAATTATATATAGGTAAAGTTTATGCCAAGAGTAAAGCGCGGTAACGTCGCCCGTAAGCGTCGTAAAAAAATCCTTAAGTTAGCGAAAGGTTTCCGGGGTTCCCACTCCAAGCTCTTCCGCACTGCAAACCAGCAGGTCATGAAGGCACTCCGGAATGCCTACCGCGATCGCCGCAAGAAAAAGCGTGATTTTCGTCGTCTGTGGATCGTGCGGGTTAATGCCGCAGCTCGGTTGAATGGTCTGAGCTACAGCAAACTTACCCACCAACTCAAAAAAGCGAACATTGAGATCAACCGGAAGATGCTGGCTGAACTGGCTGTTGTTGACCCCCAAGCCTTTGCCCAGGTGGTTGAAGTGGCAAAAAGTGCCTAGACAGTAACACCATTTCGTCGGTTGTGGCATTATTAAAAGTGAAGAATTGAATTAGCCCCCAGAGTAGCCATTCTGGGGTTTTTTTGTTAGGGGGAACTCATGGCGCGCGGTGGAGTATTTGGATATGGGTTGGCGATCGCCGCTAGCTTCTTTTTCGGGTCAACATCTTTAACCCAAGCCACTCCCCTCGAAACCATCCAAGCACGGGGAATTCTCCGGGTCGCGGTCAAGGAAAATGTGCGGCCCTTGGGATTTCGGGATGAAGCGGGAAATTTACAGGGCTTGGAAATCGATATTGCGCACCAACTGGCGGCGGAATTATTAGGCGATCGCCAAGCAGTAGAATTGATTCCCCTCACCAACCAAGAACGCCTCGATGCGGTGCTGACCGGGGAAGTGGATCTCGTCATTGCCCAACTCGGTCTTAATGCTTCCCGTCAACGGCTCGTGAATTTTAGTCCCTACTATTACCTCGATGGCATTGGCTTCGTGACACGGGATCGCGAGATCCAATCCCTAAATCAAATCAGTGATCAACGGGTCGTTGTCCTCGAAGGTTCCGAGGCGATCGCCGCCGTGCGGGCCTATTTTCCTGAAGTCACTCTCATTGGCGTCAACTCCTACGAGGAGGCGTTAAATTACCTCGAAAATAACGAAACCGCCCTCTTTGCAGGGGATCACTCCGTCCTCACGGGTTGGGTACAAGAATACTCCGAATATCAACTCTTTCCCGCTTGGCTCACAGGGAATCCCCTGGCGATCGCCTTTCCCAAGGGAAGACAACACCAAAGCCTGAGTCAAGCCCTCCAGAAAACAGTAACCGATTGGCAAAATAGCAATTGGTTAACGGAACGTATCAATTATTGGGGTCTACCCCAATAGCAACTTAGTCTCAAAAGTAACTAGCGGCGAGTGCCCGTCACAAAAGGAGCATTAGGCTGACCCGTGCTAAAGGAGACCGTGAAACGATCATCCGTAAATTTTCCTGTGGCAAACTTATACTCGTCCTGACTCCAACCAAAGACTAAGCTGGGACTATTGTAAAAAGATCCAAATTTAATCCCTGCGTTCACACCATATCTAGCAACCACAGTATCCTCATCAAAAGGTGTGTAATAACCAGACAGAGAGAAGTTATCTCCTAATTGAGTTCCTAATCTGAGCGTCAAGTTACTTTCATCAGAGTTGGGCAAAAGACCACCGAAGTTTTGATCTGCCGATAAAGTCACTCCCCCAAGTCGGGCCGCCGCACTTACCGTTGCTCGACTCCCGGTCGAACCCACAAAAATATCGCCAATCTGCTGATCTTGGTCAATCGCGTAATCCAAGCCTGCCGCTAAAGTAAACGAATTGCCATTATTTGCCGAAAAAGTTTTTGCAACATTGCCCCAGAGACGACTGTAGTAGTCTTTATCAGGATTGAGGTAGCCAATACCACCCACTTCTGCGCGCACCCCAGCATTCACATTTTGATAGCGATAATCCCCTCCGACATAGGCCTTGAGCCAATCTTGGGTATCTTCGGCTGTGTAATCAATTAAAGCTCCTAGATAGTAACGAGTCCGGTTGCGATTATCTGTGCGGTTGCCTGTAAAGCTAAGGTGAGGCACATAATTTGTTCGCTCACTGTAGCGAGTTTTGATGATTTGTGTTGCATCCCGCTCAAAAAAGGCCAAGCCAATTTGAGTATAGGCATCCTGAATATCATCAAAGTCCAATAATAGCTGCTGATCAACACCACCAACCTCGTTGAGTAATGTCGCTGCTACTTGAGCACTCAGATTATCTGCATCTGTGGCTCCCCCTTCACCATAAGCGGCTGCCACCAGACGCGGCCCACTAAAATCCTTAAAACGACTGCCATCTTCTAAGATTTCAATCTCACGATCAACCACAGGAGAAAGACCGACCCAAAAACTGTTCGAGGTTGCTGCGGGAATATCCTCTGGCGGAGTACTTAGATCTGTAACACTTTCTGCACGGGAAACACTCCCTTGATAAGCCGTGAAGCTATTGGCAGGTAAGCGAGAATTGTTCGCAGCGCTAAACAAGTTAGCGTTAACATTCGGATTTGGTGGTGCATCTCCCCCTTCTAGGGCTGGGTCAACATCCGGCAAGAGTAAGGTTGCTAGCTGCACTGCACTATCGAGGCCAAAATCTTCATCGTTGGGAATCGCTGCAAACCCGCGTACTGTTCGCCCTAAAACGGCTTCCTGGTCATTTTGCTTGAGCACTTGCCGTACATTGGCAATTCCAACACTGTAGGTATTATCTAAATTTTCGCGACGAATGGTTTGGCCCTGGCGACCTGTCTCTGGGCCAACGGCAACAATTCCAGAATTGGGTACGTTTAGTTCAATACCGACTTCTTGACCGGGTAATCCCCGTTGGAAACCAGGTTGCTTGATAAAGGCTAAGTTTTCTTCTGAAACGACCCCACCAAAAGCAATACCCGAATCTAGGAGCCGACTAGGAAGAAGGGTATCTGGGTCATAGCTTTGGGGATCGAAGGCAACTGGGGGTAAAAAACTACAAGTCTCGTCACTGTTTCCTCCTCCGGGATCAAGAATGTCGCATCCTCCTGTGAGGGTGAACTGGTATAAATAGCCCCCCAGAGTTACAGGCTGATCAATCTCAGTTTCCACTTCCCGGTCTTGGGCGGCAGATCGCAGGCGTACGTAAGTTCCCCGAAAATCTGTCACCGCCACATTATCAGCGGTTGTTCCTTGGAAAATGTCAGAATCCAGCCGAGCAAAGCCGTCTACATTCACATCGCTCGTTGTGGAATCGGACAGGAGGCCAGATGCGGCAATTTCCCAATCGGAAAAATGAGAAATCGGTGTTCCATCCAGATTTTGTGTCGTGATTAAGGGATTAACACGGTTGAGAGGCATTTTTTGAAGAAAATCGTCAGTCTCAGGGGCTGGTGTCTCTTCTTCTAAAGTTGGATCTGGCGTTGGAACAGGAATTTGCGCGACGTCACTGTCTGTTTCTGTGCTGGCTTCTGTACTAGGAACTGGTGACGATGTTGCTACAGGACGCGAATTTTCTTGATTCGTCGCAACCCTCTCTTGCTGCTGTATTGGTTCAGATAAGCGAGGGGGGGCCTGAGAGTTAATGACACTCTCCTGTTGGAGATCACGAACCACCGATCGAATTTCACCCAACTCTTGTTGGATATTACTGAGTTGTTCTTGGAGTGCGGAGAGATCGCCGAGCTGCGAAAGGAGCTGGGCTAACTGGATTAACTCAGCCGACGAGAGACCTGTTGCTGGGGCTCCAGAGCTACCTGTGGTAGGGACTTGGGCAATTAGTTGTTCTGTTGGAGGAGCTTCGGCTGATGGCTTTGATTCATCTTGTGCTGTGGTGGCAGGGGCGCGGGCAATGAGTTGCTGCTTTGGATTAGGCCCAGGGACAGTATTCTGAACTACGGTTGAAACTTCTGCTGGAGACTGGACTGCTTGGGCTTCTGGTGCAGAAGTGGGGGATAAATTGACCTGCTCAAGGGAATTATCAACGCTGACATTAGTCGCTTCCATTGCGGCGGCGAGGGTGGCGAAAGGAGTGGAGGCCATCGCACAAAGAAGGCTACGGAGAATGGGGCGAGATCTAGGCAAGGTCATTTTGCTGTGGATTGTAAAAAATAGATGGTCACTAGAAAGATCTACAACAGAAACACAAAAGTAGCACGGCGCAATACAACTGGGCCTGAAGTTGGGCTTTGCTTTTAGCTCAACACCATTTTGCTGTGCCAATCGATAAAATTCAAGGCAGAGATTACTCGATAATATTTCACAATGTTAAATTTGAGTTATCGACAAGCTAACCTTATCAAAACAACAGTATCAATGATGTCTCTCGCCAGAAGATAGCTAAATTTGCTGAAAAAAGCAATATCTTAGATGGACTCACAGCAAGAAATCATTTTTTTGGGAAAGACAAAAATTTAAGATATGAACACCAAGCTCAAATGCTGTTGTATTTTTATGATAAATGGGTATATTGTCTAAGAGGACAAGATTAAATGCTAAAAGTCGTGATGGCTTTTAGATACTTTATCCTTTATTGTTCGCTTTTCTGCTCATATATTTACGTCTTCAGAACTAGCAGTGATTTTTTCCTATCAATTAGGTCACTGCTAGGCATGACAAAACAATCAACTCAACTTAGAAATATCCTAAATCCATGAAAAAATTTTCTTTTGCTTTAGCCGCCGCTAGTGCGCTCTCCCTCGGTCTCGCTTCCACTGCCCAAGCTGGTGAAGGTGGGATCGCCGCCGGTGCCGCTGCCACTTTTGATGCTGGTGATCTGACTAGCCTTTCTGTTGCTGCCGCTGTCGGTAAGGAATCTGCTGCTGTTGCTGTCCGGAGCAACATTGGAAACGTTATTCTGCAAGAAGTGGCAACAGATGGAATGGGTAATCCTCTTGAGGAAAATCAAGATGTTGTTAATGGGAACCCAGTTCCGGGAAGTGGAACATTTGTTCTGGTAGATGTTGCAGGCCCTGGCCAGGCCACGACTGAAGCTTATGCACTGGGTGGTTCTGGAGACATTACAGTCAACAGCATTGCTGCCTCTGAAGCACTTAATGCAAATAACGTAGCACCGAATCCTGTCCTTGAAGGTGGCGACGATACTAATCCTGGTATTGCTCAAGCAAACAATATCGGCGATGGTGGTCAGTCTTTTGTTGTTTTTGATCCGAGCACTGGCGACGTTGTTCTTGTAGAGGGTAATGCTCCTAATTAATCTCTGATAGTGATCCTAGACAAATTAAGTCGATAGGAATTTGAAACTAATCAGATAAGGTGTATTGCTTAAGAGTAATGCACCTTTTTTTGTGCTTTTCACTAAGATCTATAGTTGTATTACCAAAGCCTCAGCTAAACCCAACAAGAAACCACGGCAAAGCAGCGGATGGTTAACGGAACGTATCAATCATTGGGGACGCCCCTAAAGACCTGATACACTAGCAGGGCTTAAGTTTCTGTTGATTTTGCCGCAGCAGACTTAGGGAACAATAAAAATTTTTTATAAAACCTGCTATCAATCATTTCCTGTTATGGATCAAGAGTTTCTGCCAATCTTTTATTTGTCTATCCTCGTTGCTCTGCTAGGGGGATTAGCCTTTTTCCTATTCCGTCAAGTTATTAAGACCCGCCGCGTTGAAAACACCTTTTCTAAGCTACAAACCAAGCTCAAGCAAGGCTCTGGCACTGCAAAGGAGTATTACGAACTGGGTAGTCTCTATCTCGACAAAAAACTCTACGTCCAAGCGGCCCAACTGCTCCAAAAAGCACTGAAGGTAGAAGACGAGTTGGAACCAGAAAATCAGGCATTAGTATATAACGCCCTTGGTTATGCTTATTTTGCCCAGGAACAATACGACCTCGCCATTCGCCAGTACAAAGCAGCCCTAAAGGAAGTCCCGGATTACGTCACAGCTTTAAACAATCTGGCCAATGTGTACGAAAAAAAGCAAATGACAGCGAAAGCCCTGGAAACCTATGAACTTGCCCTAAAAGCAGAACCAGAGAATAAAACAGCGAAAAAACGGGCCGAATCACTCCGCAAACGGTTTGTTTCTCCTTAGACCTCTTCCGGCCTTCGGCCACCTTCCCCAGAGAAGGATGTGCTGGGGCCTTTTTTGGCGGCTGAATTATTTCACACGAGCCCGGAAGCGGATATAGCCATAGGAATTAGCTGGAGTCGCAGGGCTAGTCGCGGGGTCAACATTAGCTAGCTCAACTCTCAGGGTTCCATTTGGATTATCGGCGGCGGTCATGGGTTGTAGGTTGTCTGGACGAATACATCCGCTAGGGGTAAGGTCAGGGCCGAAAAATTGTCCCGCATCAACATCAGCAACGCCCGTTAAATTGGTTTCACTGTTGTTAAAGTTCAGTTTAATACCCATAGATGAACCGTAAGCATCTGGCGAATAATCTAAGTATTGGGATAGGCGATCGCAAATTTTGATATTGCTGGCCGGGGCATTGCCTTGATTGAGGAAATAAATAGTGTATTCAACTGTATCATTCGGTTTAGCCTCAAGGCCTAACTCTCCCACTGTGAAGGTGTTACTTTGATTGCCCGCACTATAACCAGGCCAAAACGGCGCATTATCATTAGCTGCGGTACTGTCACTACTCGTATCATCCCTATACACAGTGTAATTTGTAGTATTGTTTTCGCTGATAACCGCAGTAATACGTTTTACAAGAATTAAATCAGGAGCGTTAGCAACACCATCAGTAATCGTTGTCCGGTCTAAATCCGTATTATTGTCGTCATTGGGATCGGGTTGATCGCCAAAGACTGTAACAAAATTTTCGAGAGTACTGGGGGCGGTGTCTTGGACATACACCGTAATCGTCAAGGTTGGTGCCGTGGCTCCTGGGGTAAGGGTTCCGTTGTAACTGCATTCAATATCCCTCAGATCTTCGGGGGTTGGCGGGCCTGGGGCGGTAAAGCTCACAAGCGGACAAGTCCAATCTGTGCCTGTGCCCGAAACATAATAAAGACCATCAGGCAACTGATCGATTAACTGTATCCCTGTTGCGTCGGCTGTACTGGCGCTTTCATTTTTTACGGTCAATGTATAAACTCCTTGGGCTTCTTTTGTGAAATTGCCGCTATGAGCTTTGTCAACAGACAGATCTGCACTGCCTGTAATACTGGTGGGATCGGTGTCAGTGTTATTATTCGTATCAGCATCTCCCGGCGTTGTGACGATGGCACTGTTGGTGATGGAATTAGTCCCTGTTGGTGTAGTTGGGCCGATATCTACAACAATATCAACGGTATTTGTTTGACCGGGGGCCAAATCATCATTACTTATGCAAGTGACGACCTCTTGGGTACTGGTATTTCCTTGGGTTGTAACACTACAGCTCCAGCCCTGACCAACTGCACTGTTATAGGACAACTCCAGAGGAAGCGTGTCTGTAATGGTGATCGGATTTGTAATGGTGATATTGCCGACATTTTTCACTTCTAAGCTATAGGTTCCTTGGTGACCAATGGCAAAGCTACTAGCCAGGTGGCTTTTGGTGAGCGCCAAATCAAGGTTGCGGGTTTGTACAGGATCTGTTGTACTACTATTGTCATTATTGGGGTTGGGATCTGGAGTGGTCGCAGCATCGACGCTAGCTAAATTCGTAATAGTGCCAGTGGCGGCGCTATTTACATTGACAACTAAAGTGATCGTAGCGTTTTGGCCGACTGTTAGGCCGTTAGTTTTCGTGCAAGTAATAGCTTGACCAGAGGCATTACAACTAAAGCCATCGCCAGAACCGGAAACAAAATTCAAGTTGCTTGGCAAATTATCTATAACAGTGATCGCTTCGCCATCAGAAATATTAGAAAGGCCATTATTCGTTATTTCTAGTTCGTAGACTGCTTGTTCTCCGGCAACTAAACCAGGAATAGTTTCTGGGGGGGGAGAGGTATTTGTGATCGTCGAAATTAATGTTTTAGTGATGCTGAGGTCTGCGGCCTGTTGAACGGCTGTTGAGATGGTATGACGATTTCGACTATTGGAATTATTATCATTTAAAACAATATTGGCGCTGGGTTCTCCTGTTAGGTTTACTTGCGCAGTATTTGAAGTGGGATTAGTGGCAGTACCATCGACGAAAACATTTAGGTTAATCGATGTTGTTGCGCCTGCTGCGAGGTTGCTGCTTCGCGTACAAGTCACATTTTGACCGGAAGCAGTACAAGTCCAACCGGATCCGGTGCCGGAAATAAAAGTAAAACCTGTCGGCAAGGTATCCGTTACAGTAATCGGATTTGTCGTCGAGGCGATCGCCTCCGTTGGGCCATTGTTAAGAATATCCAACCGATAAGAAGACGTCTGTCCAATAGCAAAGCTACCGCCAGGGACACTTTTCGTAACCTTGAGATCGAAATTTGGTGCCACAACTAGAGTTTGTTCATAGCCAAAAAATTCTGCTAATCCAGTCGTTGTACCTGGTGCATAACCATTATTCGCCGTATTCGTATCCCCCGTTGTTGTGACCTGGGCAATATTATTAAAACTAAGTGGTAACGTTTCGGTTCCGGCGGGAATCCAAGTAGCAATGGGCTTGACACGAATCCTGATCGTACTAGAAGTACCAGCCGCCATAGCCGTACTACGAGCGCAACGCACAATATTGTTATTAATGCTATCTGCTGCCGGATTACTAATAGGATTAGCAGGGGTTGGATTTTCAACCAGGCAATTCCAGTTTGTTCCAGATGCCTCAAGTACTTGAAAACGATCCGGCACATCATCTACCACATTGATGTCATCAACCGTAGCATTAGTGCCCAGATTGTTCACCCTCAGAGTATAAACACCTTCTCCTCCAGTCGTGAAATTCGTCGTACCAGGATCTGTTGTTCCATCCACTGCATCTGTTTTGGTAATACTCAGATCAGTAACATTTAAACGAATCGAAGTAGAAGAAAGATTATCATTTGAATCTGTATCAACAAAAGTTCCATCAGTCTTCGGTGCGCTAACTCGGTTAACAATATTGCTGTTGACAATACCTAATGCTTGTAATTGAGCTAGAGTTTTAATGCTGCCAGTGAATGTATAAGTAACAATCCCCGTACCTTTGTTTAAAAAAGCTGTTTTATCAACTTGATATCTTGGGGGATTAGTATTAGGCACTAAATTAAAATTGACGGCTATGGGACTTGTGCGCCCTGAATTAGCAACTTGATTATCACAGACTGTTAAGGTTTGGCCCTGGCTACCAGTTGCAGAACAAGTTACCCCCGTTATGTTAATTTCAGGCGGGATAAAGTCTGAAATAGCCACATTAACACCATCTGGCCCACCGTTATTATTATTAGCGACCGTAACAGTATATTGAATGGGATTGCCGGGGCTTACTGTCGCCGTACAGCTTTCGGTGGTTCCATAATTGCTAGTTCCACCAGATAAAGTACAAGCAGGACTTGGAGTGACTCCGTTAATCTGAGTTAATTGCTTCCGAATCCCAATGTTGTATTTGTCATTATTACCAATCAAAACAGGTGTAGATTCAGTTGCTGTCTTTGATTGTGTTACCCCGTCATTAGCGCTATAAACTCCAACCGTATTAATCAGCGCAGTACTCGTCCCTGGGACTGTATTTGTCTGTCTTCCTCGCACAATTAGGCGCAATGTTGCAGTCTGACCAGGATTTAAAGTTCCAGGATAGACAAATGTAAAAAGTCCGCTATTGCCAACAGCACAAGTTGTTCCACTTGCGGGTAAAACTGGATTATTAATCCCTTGGTTACAAGTCCAGTTAATAACTGAACCATCTGGCCCTACTCCAGCAAAGGTTGTTGAAGCTAATTCAATAATATTGTTATTGCTGTTCGGCAAAGTTTCAGTGATGGCGATGGGGCCGACAGTTGGTGCAACGCCATTATTTCTTACAGCGATTTCATAGGTTAAATTTTCTCCGGTATAAGTTTGACCAGAAAGATTGTAAGTAAAAGCTGCCTCAAAATCATTTTTTGTAATCGTCAAATCAGAAACTGGCAATGTAATCAGAAAATCATCGCTGCTGGTGTTATCACTGCTATTTGCTTCTGTCGTGGCACTGGTAACGGTCGCTGTGTTTCTGACAACGGCGCTAGTACCCGAAGTAATCACACCACCATTTGCCCGAAAAACCAAGGGTAAAGCCGTCGCAGTTGTATTGCCGGGTAAAGGGATAGGATTAGTACCAGAAACGTAGGTACAGGTTAGATTTTGACCATCGATCGTACAATTCCAGACCGTAGGAATATTCGGATTATCAGCCAAGCTAAAAGTAAGTCCCTCCGGTAGCGTATCGGTAATGATCACTGGCGCTGCCGCTGTTAGGCTACTCTGATTTTGTACAGTGAAGGTATAGGTAATCGGAGATCCAGAGAGAACCACCGGGGCATTATTACTGGCTGGATTTGCGGCCGCATCAGGACTACTATCTGCTTTTGTGAGTTTCAGATTTGTGGCTTGGATAATGCTCGTGGGGTCAATATCTGTATTGTTGGCAAGATTAGGATCGGTGGTTGGACTACTTACTGTTGCTTGGTTAAAGGTATTCGCTGCGGCAGTTTCAGCAACATTAACACGGATACTTAAGGTTGTTACTCCTCCATTTGCTAAGTCATTAGGATTGGCACAGGTGATATTACGTGTTCCTGCACCGATACAAGTCCAACCGACAATCGTCCCTGATTGACTTTCTACGCCAATGTTGGAATTGGAAGGATTGAAAATAAAACCTTGGGGTAATGTGTCTGTGATAACAAGATCACTACGGGCTGTATCCAAGCCATTGTTGGTCACTTGGAAAGTATAGATGTTGTCTCCCGGTGTAAAGTTGCCAATATGGCTTTTGTTGATTACTAAATCAGCGCTAGGGTTTGTGACATTAAAATCGACAACCCCAAGACCTGACCCAAAGCCGCCATTGTAGTGAAAGCTACCACCAGAAAAATCAAGGATCAGGTGGTTAATTGTGTAGTTACCATTGCCCCCAAGAATCTTGAAGAGATAGCGCGTTCTAACGGTGTTACCAACTTTTCCTGCACTACTAGGATATTGATCCGGCGTTCCACCCGGCGTAACTGCTGAATACTCACAGACACTAGAACTTTCTAGGTAGCCCGGTACCATGGGATCACTAATCCAACCACAGGCATTGGCATAGATACTGGAATTGTCAGGGTTGCCGCCAACGTTACTGTAGTCTGTCTGAACATCAAGGATTTGAAAGACAGCATTGGGAAAGTCGGAACTGACGGTTAACTGGGGATAGGCCGTTGCGGTTTGAGTAGTGAGCTCAAAGGCATAGGTTCCCCCCACTTCCACACTGTAGCTGCTACCACCACCACTCGCAGTATCAAGATCATTGGCATTGATCCCAAAAATACTGGCCGCCGTTGCGGGAGCGAGTTGAGTGAAACCAGTCACACTATTACGAGCTTGGGAAAGAATTTTTTCGATATAAATCTGGCGGGGGTGCCCTGTATCGTACTCATTAATAGTGCCTTGGTAAGGATCGGGGTAACTATTGGTATCGACAGTGGCAGCGTTATCAGCGAAAGCTTCAATACGGTAACGTTGGACTCGATTATAAATATCCGAAGTACGAGTTAAGGTCAAAACATAGTAGGCATCGAAGCAGTTTTTGGGCCTGCTTGTTTGTTGGTGATGGTTTAGGGGGGGTGTACTTGTAGTTGATGGAGGCAGGCTCGGCACAAGCCATTGATCTTTGTAAAGTCCTGTGGTGCTCACACTGATAAGAGGATTAAAAGCACCTTCGCGAACAAAGCGAATTCTGAGGTTTTGGGCTGCTGTCGTAGTACTGAGGTTGCAAACCCTGGCGCCCACGAGAAATTTGTCGGGACCATCATTGGGATTATTACTATCTAGGCCGATGATATCCCAGGTGAGGGGTTCAATACTCAGGGGGCCAGAGGCGATCGCCGGCTGTATGTGGAATAAAAGATGTAAGCCAGATAGTTGGATGGTCAGGATTAATGTAACGAAAAAATTAAATAGAAAGCGCTGGGTTTGATGTTTTCTTTTTTGTGTTTTTTTCCGAACTGGATTGGTAGGGAAAGAATTTTGAAGAGGTTGTTCTTTGGGATTTTTTTTCAAAACTACAAATCGGCAAAAATCTCCTATGGCAACAAGAAAGGATAGGGGCAGTAATAGTACTTTAATAAGAGATTTAAAGCACATTACTTTAAGATTTTTTTGGAAATTGGTACTCTTTGCCATGGAGTTTTAAGGAGGGTATTGCGATGAGAATACGAAAACAAAAGACTTAAGGGATATTGTTTATTGCATGGCCTCTATGGGAAGAAAAGTAGTTTGATCCAGGGAAATATTTTATGATTTGACAAAGTTAAGCTCATTGGATTTTTTTAGAAGAATTAATCTGGGGAGGTATTGGCATTCCAGAGACGATCTAAGTCAATGGTTTGACCAAGTTGGCGGCTACGTTGGCGGCCACTGATTTGGAAAAGATTATCTAGGTTGCTTAGATCTTCACTGAGGAGGAAATAAAGCGCTGATTCTAAACGACGAATTTCTCTAGCACTGAGGAAGTTCGAGGTGGGTTCGAGGGCGGGAAGCTCAGGAGTGTTTTCATCTAAACGGCGATCGCCAAGGATTAGTGGTTCGGTATTGGCATTACCAAAGAGGAAACTGTCGTCGGTATCGAGGCGGCGGGCCTGGATCTCACCCCCAAAGACCGCATCATAAATTTCGGGGGCGAGGGCCTGGAGTTCACTCTCGCTCAACTCATCTAAACGGCGATCGCCTAAGATCAGCGGTTCGGTGGTGCTATTCGTGATCAACTCATTGGCTGCTGATTCATCCAAACGGCGATCGCCCAGAATTTGCGCCTCTGGTTGGGGCCTGGGCTGGGGTTCGCTGCGGGTGAGGAGCCGTTCTGTCGGGATCTCTGCAATGGGGTCAGATTCTGGCATCAAGCTCGTGACAAATTCGGTGATCGGATTCATCGGCGTAACCTCGGCAAGGAGGAGGGTATCGGGATCAGCAAGTGGCACAAAACCGAGGATCCAGTAGGGCAGATAGGTAAAGTTGGGGTTGAGGTCAGCATCGGTGCGGTTATAGGTTTGGACTTGGAGATTTGTATCATCGGGGGTAAAGGTGGCCTGGGATAAGTTCAATGAAAAACTTTGGGGCCGTTCCTGGCGAGAATTGCGATTCACTGTACTGGTGGTGTTTTGGGGGAGATCAGGCGGTAAAGTCGCTAATTGGGGTAATTCTGTGTTGATTAAGTTACCCACAATGGGATTGCCACCGAGCTGGGTAGAAATGGCCTGGAAGGTAGCAGCAGTACCACTCAGGGTAAAGGTAATCGGCTGTTCTGGAACTTTGTTTTGGGAACTGTTGCCTAGGGATCGGAGCGTCAGGCGATCGCCACTGATCCCGCGACTGAGGAGATATTGGCGGGCGGTTTGCAGACGACGGGCTTCGAGATTATCGGGGGTCAGTTCAGCCAGGGGCGGGAGGATGCCTTGGATATCCAATTTTAGGTCTGAATATTGACCCAAAACAGTGACCAAACTATCGAGCACCATTTGTCCTTCCAGGGAAACACTGGTTTTCCCCCGCTCAAAATCAATGGCCTGGGACACATCTAAGCGCAGGGGTGTTTTTAAAGCCGCTTGTAAATTAGCATCAGGCTTGGGGGCTTCGACCATTAATTTGCGGGTTTCTGGCACAGCAGCAACGGGTTGCTGGCGACCAAAATCAAACAAACTGTCCAGCTTGAGAGTAACCCCCGCATACAAACCCCCATCCGAGCGACTGCCAGAGAAATCCCGATCATTGTTCACCCGACCAGAACTGTAGCCCACCGCAAAGCGGAGATTTGGCGTCGCATAATAGCCCACCTCCGCGAGCCAACCCATTTCGCTATAGCCTGCTGAATGTTGATTGATCCAACGAATTCCCCCAGTCAGATCAAACTGTCGGTTGAGGAGGTAAGTGGCCCGGAGTTGGGCGAGGGTCGCAGAAGTCGTTGTTTCAAAATCCTCGGCGAGCTTGAGGGTGGAGTGACGATAACCAAGCTTGCCGTAAAATTCCCAACGGTAGTTAGGCGCATAGATCGCCTCGGCGGCAAAGAGATGTTCCGTGACGTCGTTCCCCCTGCCCGTGAGGAGGGTTTCGGGGATGGTGTTCGGATTTTTGCGATATTCATAGCGGAGGAGGGCGTTAAATTTATCCTCGTAGGGATTGCGGTAGGCGAGACCAACACGCAGTTCTGTGGTGGGGGGTAAACCACGGGTCGCTTGGCCTGCGGCGAAACGCCGGTCAAAATTAGCGAGAGCTGTCAGAGACGGCGATAGTTTGCCCCGGACAGAAGCTGTGATGTTACTGGTGCTGCTGCCGTTGGTATTGCGGAATTCGTAGCCCGCTTCGGCTTGGAAATTTTCCCCATCGCCCCCACCTCGATAGCGGCCCCGGATACTAAGACTATCGCCCCCACGTAGGCCGGTCGAACGGGATGCCCCTTGACCCACTGCGCCATCACTACCCACAAAAAGATTACCCACAACTTTTTCATAGGCAAAATCGAGGTCAAAATTTTTGAAGACAGCCCAGTTATGTTTAATGCCAAAGGTCGCTGCATCCTGCATCCCTGTACTAAAGCGTTCCATGTCATAACGGGCACTGAGGATGGTGTTGTGCCAGGGTTTGTATTCGCCAGTAAGGCCGATGCTGGTGGTGCTTTGGCCAGCGAGGGTACCGCTGTGGTACCAGTTTTGGTTCAGGTTTAGGTTGACGCCCTGGGCGATCTTCCAGTCCAGGCCAATTTGACTGCGATCGCTAAATACGGCATCAGATTCCGCCGAGAGGGTGGTTTGGTTGAGGAGGCGCAGTTTAAGGCGATCGCTGAGGGGCGTTGTGAAATTGGTACGCAGTTGGGTAGAGCTACCGTCGTTTTCAGGGTTGAGATAATCAAGGCGATCGCGGAATAACAAATCCACATTCAGATTCGCTTTGCCGAAACGCTGGGCAAGGCCGGCGGTGATGGTGGTGAGTTCGTTGTCCACCAGTCCAGTGGGAATCCCCTCTTGGCCGGCGTTGATCAGATCACCGAGGGTAACGATGGGGCGAATATTCACCCCCTGATTTTTTTCGTGGTCGTAGTTAAAACGCAGTTGGGTGCTGGGGGAGAGCTGGGCATTCAGGTCAACGCCATAGCGAGTCTGGCCGGGGACAAAACTAATGGTGGAACGGTTGGCAAAACCGGTGTCGGCATGGCGATAGTAGGCCCGCCCGGTAAAACCATCGGCAAATTTAGCATCCAATTCAAAGCGGTAAGCGGAACCAGAAACATTCCCTAATTCGGCGGAACTATTTTGGCTCTGGGCGTATTCACCAATAAATTTGTAGTTTTCACTGAGGTGAATTTGAGCATCAACCCCATAAACTTCGAGATCTCGCTCTCCTTGGTCTTCACGGAAGTAGGTCGCCCCGATCCAACTGGCTTGCCCTGGGTCGCGGTTGAAATGGTAGCGTAGTCGTCCGGCATATACTTTATTGTCTTCACCGCTTTCATTTTGGTAGGTGACAACAATCCGCCGCACAAGAATTTCGCCGTTGTCGCCTATTTCTGTGCGCAGCACCGGATCGCTAAAGACAATGCTGCCTCGGTCGTAGTCAATTTCGTAATCTCGGCCCCGGAATAGGCGATCGCGCCAAATCACCGTGCCGGGCCGTTCGAGTTCTTCGAGTTCAAAGTAGACTTCTTCGCTGCCGGGGACAACGAGGCGCTGGGTGAGGAAATAGAAACCGCTCGTGCCATCGGGGAGGAGAGTATCCCGCTGGAAGGCTTCGCCCCCCTGGCTATAGAGGGCAGAAATTTGCAGATCGCCAAGGTTGTAGTTTAGCTTTGCACCGTGGAGTTGGCGACTGAGGGCGGTGAATTCTTGGGAGCTGGTGGCAAATTCCTGACCTGTGCCGTAGTCCCCCCACATGACGTAGTCGGGGTCAGTCGCGCCTTCAATATCCGGAGTGCGTTCGAGGCGGAGGTAGAGACTGTCCTGGGAGGGGGTCAGGTTGCGGACGGTGGAATTATCGCCGTAAGTGAGATAGGGTTGTTCGGAAACTTGGTCGGCGCGAAAGAGGCGATTGGTACAGGTTTCACAGGCTTCATTTAGGGGGCGATCGCCATTGAAAGCTGCGGTGAAGAGCCAATCCCCAATCGTACCTGTGGCAAAGGCTGCGCCATCCACATCAATGACGGTATCGCCGTCAGCATCAGGGTTGAGGAAATCGCGATAGCTGCTGAAATAGTCCGTATTGTCTGCCCCGACCCGGAGGTTGATTACCCCCGTCAACAGGCTAGGACGGAGGGCAGTTTTAAATTGGACTTGGGTATAGGCTTCTAGTTCAAAGAGGCGGGCGCGAATTTGGACGGGGCCACTGTCAAGGGAGGATTGGAGGGTGGCAGTAAATTCCCCATCCTTGGCATCCACTTGGAAACCCGGTGCTTCAGGCCCGGCATCTTCCCCAAGAAATTCGCCGGCGGTGGCTTCGAGGGTAATCCGACCGCCCCCACTGGCCCGATTCCCATTTTTATCGAGCAATATCCCCTGGATCGTCACGGGCGATCGCCCATCGGCGGGCACCCGCGTTTCAACGGTCGAGAGCTGTAAATTTGCCACATCCCCCGGCGCTTGCACTTGGATTTCATTGCTAACCGTGGTGCCATTGAGGGTGGCCGTCGCCTTGAGGGTATTCTCCCCAGGACTAAAAATCACCCCGTACCAGGTTTGACGCACCATCCCCGTGCTACCGTTGGTTTCCAGTTGGCCAATTTGATTCGAGTCAATTTCGACACCATTAACGCTGAGGGTGGTGGTGCTGCCTGTGGGCACTTCGATCACGACGGCACTGGCATTTTTCTCTAAAATTGCCCCCGACCCAGGGCTAATAAATTGCACGGTGGGTTGGGCGATCGCCGTTGGCATTGGAGTAGACTCAATAACCGGCGTCAGGGTCTCCCGACTGTCTAGCGATTCAGTCGCCACGGGTACAGTCGGGGATGATTGGGCCAGTAGGATTTCTCCCTGGATCTCACTTGCTGCAGACGGTTTATTGAGGATCGCTTGAAACTCAGTTTCCTGGGGGCCTGTTGGCGTCTGGGTGGTTACAACCCCACTGATTTCAGCCGTTGTCACTGTTGGCGTTTGGGCCGTTACTTCAGTAAACCAACCGCTGAGGGCCAAAATTAATGTTGTTAGGGGAACGGAGAAGCGTTTTTTCATTCGTCTTCTCCAGGGATTAAAGGCGTTACGGCAAAGTTCATCCGGGCCATGCCACCGGGTTCAAGGCGCACTGTGCGGCTGTAGGTGCGGTCTTCGGCAATGAATTTTTCGTTAGGGGCGGGGGCATAACCAGGGACGCTGGTCAGATCCAAGACCCCTGCATGCCAACCAGGAAGAACATTAGCGACGGAAAACAGGCCATTTTCATCGGTGACAATGCGGTTGCCATTTTCCATAAAGACGACGGCGTTGGGGATGCCGGGTTCACCGTACTGTTGTTCCCCATCGAAATTTTTGTCTTCAAAGACTCGCCCAATGATTGTGCCGAGGTCGGAAATTAAGCCGTTGCGAATCCCCACGTTGTAAACAGCGGGGCCATCCCGGACAGTGAAATTGTTGTCTTGGCGATCGCCTTCGACAAAGGCAATATTGCGCCCATCACCCCGCAGGGCATCGGGGGTAATTTCTACGGCATAGACAATGCGGGCCAGGGGGTTATTTTCGGGAGGGGTTCCACCGGGTAAGGGCTCTTGAAATGTAAAGGTAATATCTCGACCATTCACCTGGGTTTCCAGAATCGCCGGATTTTCGCCGATGATCCCTTGCACGGAATCTTCGATAAGTCGGAAGCCGAGGGGAAGGCGATCGCGTACTTCAACATTTTCTAAACTGCTTGTGCTGAGATTATTGATACTCAGGCGATAAACAGCAATACCTCCAGGTGTAACGGTGGCGCGGTCGGCGGTTTTCTGGATGGCGATCGCTTCGTTCTGACAAAGAGTTGCAAAGAATGTAGTGAACACGACTAGGGCATTTCTTTCGGCACGGGGAATGGTGATCTCCTGATTCATCATCGAAGGATTATCCAGACTCAGGGGAAGACCATCGAGGGCGTTGGCTACATAGGTAAAAGAATTTGGCGCAACTGCTGTAATCCGAATTTGGATCCGGCGCTCATCCAGGAACGAGCCAAGCGGTGGCCGAATCAGCAAAATATATGTAGCATCAACAGCAATCTGGTCATTGCGTAGTAAGAAATTAAACTGGCCCCGCAAGTCTGGGTTTCCTAGAGCCTCGGTTTCGCCTAAGTCAAAAGGGTTTTTATTCTCAGGGTTAACATTCACGATGCCTGGGGGGAAAGGCGGAATGCCAGTAGGGGAAGGCTCAAGGACGAGTAAAGGGCCAAGCTCTGTTTGTAAAGGGCCAGTTGCTTCGTATAACGCGATCAAAAAGCCACGGTAGTCGGCGAGGGGTTCCCCGGCACAACCGACCACTCGACCCAAGGGATCTGTAAGCAGTCGCGAATTGTCAAAATCAAGGACGATTTGATTGGTGTTGACGCTAAAAGTCGTATCACCCGTCTGATAACTGGCTCCGGCCCGGTTAAAGAGGGTAACGGTGTCTGTCGTCTCTGGGGACTGGGCCAAAACCAAAGGCATACCTAAATTCAAGCCAACGCTAACTAGGGCGATCGCCGCTGGCGATCGCTTGAGGATTAGTCGTGAATGGTCAAGAAAATTAGGCATTAAAAAGACTCTGGCCGACGAAGGCCTCCAAAAAAGTAAAGACCAGTGAATGTTTGACGTTTATTGAACGCGGACTTGGTACTGGCCATTCACGCTAGCCCTTGCAGGGACAGCATTTTGGAAGGTCCAACGCACATGGGTATAGCGTTCCGCTGGGGCCGGGCGTGTTTCCACACGACCATCGGGCAAGGTGACGCGAATCGTCGGGTTGGCACTGTAGGTTTTGCCACCATCGATGCTGTAAGTGATTGTTGCGCCACCCACAGAGGCTGCTGACCCCATCACATAGACGGTATTGGCGGGCAGATCATCGGTAAGGACGAGACCGGAAATGGGTTGTTCGGTGCGATTGTTGCCGCTGACAGTGTAGCGAATGGTGTCACCGGGTTTGACCCTGGGGGCGGGCCGCATAAAACCACCCTCTAGGCTACGCCAGGCAACTTTTTGTTCACCACGCCAATTTTTTTCGATTACCCGCAGGTGGCCAGCTAGCTCAACATCAAGGTTTTGCTGGGTTTGGGCGAGGACAGGCTGGGGAGTCAGAGGAGAAATATGAAGGGGAGCAAAACTCAGAGTAAGAGCGAGACCAACTCCAAAGAAAGGTAGGGAGGAACGTTTCATCGTCAAAAGACCTTTGTCTACTAGCAACATGAAATTTTTACAGTAGCCCCCTGTCCATGCCTCGACGGTAGTAATCGAAGCATGGAAACTTGAGGGCATAGAGAATTAGTTCAAAACACGACGGAAAATGAAGCTGCCTTGGTAAGTCGAAGCAGTACCCGGTGTCACTGCTGTGTCAGGTGTCAAAGTGCCAACACTATTGACGTAGCGTGTTACCGTCGCTCCATCTGCTGGGTCTAAATTGCCCAGATTAGTCACACCATTGAAATACTGTAGTGTTCCTAGAGTTGCAGAAGTATTCTGTTGGTGAGTCGTTGAGGGAGTCGATAATGGTAAGGCCCAGTTATTCGCAGTTCCAGCACCACCAGCAACAAAGGTTCCAGTTGTGCCATCCTCCGTAATCACCAAATTACTGATGCCAAGAGTGACGTTTCCAGATGAACCTGTAGTAGAGGGTGTTGAGAAATTTACGTAGGAAATACGGTACTCAATGAATTGCCCAGGTTCAACATCATTAATTGGGTCAGTTGTCCACGTTTCAATTTCTGTTGTGCCATCCGTATCCAGCACTCGCTGTTCTTTTAATAAGGCGAGGTGGCCAAGGTACAAGCGGTCAATCTTGATGTTGAAAACGTTGTCATTATTTGACGAAGGCGTTGTTGAGAACTCAAATGCGCCAGAATTATTGTTATCGACAAAAGCAACAACTGGAACAGAATAACCGGCACGACTTACACCGTTTGCACTGAAACGATCCGCAGACAATTGGGAACCTGCCGGTAGATCAATGGTGACTGTGTAGTTGATGGAAACTCCAGGACTGATATTGTCAAATTTTAGGGTGTTTGCTGTCCCATCAAAGTTCGGCCCAGTCCCAGAGCTGGCGACATATGTGTAACCAGTAGCATCGTCATAATCATAAGCAGCACTACTGGAACCCACTGTAATCGTTACACGAGTGCCATCAGGAATATCTGTCGCTTCTTGCGCGGGAGTTGTGGCTGGAACGGCAGTATTATTCGGGGCAAGGGGAAGTAGACGAACTGTGTCTAATTCTCCAGCGTTGCTTGATGGGTTCTGGAAGGTATTGTTAAAAACAACTGGTGCCGGATTGAAGGTTTGTCCTGGAGTTGCTGTTTGGGTGCCGCCGCCTTCAATAGCAAGACTAGACTTATTGACAAAGTCATCGTTGTTGTTTGTCGGGCCAACAGCGCCAGGTTGATTTAGCGGGCCGTTTAGGATTGCCCCTGGAGGTGTAATCGCTAAGACATTTGCTTCACCTTCTGGGCCAGTACCTGTGTTGTTGTTGTTGTTATCTGTGTCTTGGTTAGCGGGATCTGCGACACCAGTATCATTTACAGGATCATAGTTCGTCCCGGTGGGATCTGGAGGTGTGTCATCGTCGTTAAAGTTGTTCGGGTTTTGGTCACCAGATTCATCGTAAACAACTTCGTTGTTCGGATCACCAACCGTTTCACCGAAGGCTTGGGCAATGTTGGCGATCGTTCCACCTGCTGTTAGACCACTGGTAACAACTTGGAAACGGAAACCATTCGCATCGCCAGTGGTGGTACTACCAGCTGCAAGAGTTGGGCCAGAAACTGTACTGTCAGCAACATTACTCGGACCAACATAAATCCAACCAATCCGTTCGACTGATGCCAAACTAGCTGGAGCCACTGTTTGCCAGACTGCAGCTGCGGGGGCAGTAGCTGTACTCCCACCAACTGTTCGAGTTGTGGTCGCACTCGTACTATAAACAACTTTCCAGCCTACCGGAGCAGTTGGTGGGGTATTTGTCAGTTCTGTATTCTCAGGAATCGCATCAGAGACGAGAATGCGCTGTACATCGACAGGGTTAGAACCATTAGCCGCAGTAGAAAGCTGAATGGTTGTACCTTCTAGGTTCGCTGGGGTAAAGGAAGAATTGGGAGAACTACTTTCAACCCGAAAATCTAAACGATAGGTAATTGTGTCATCGGTTGTCGCTGGAGTTGCTGGATTATAGGCAGCACGGGTTTTGAGAACTGTCGCTAATGCTAATGGTGTAACAGACTGAGAGGTTGCGCTACTTTGGAGGGCTGCAGCTTCTCTTTGTCCATTAACTGGTGTAGTTGCGGTTGTGAAAACATCATCAACTGTACCATCAGCATCATAGGACTGGTTTTGAGTCCCAGCACTATTATCATTAGGCGGGGTATTACCAAGTTGGATCGCGACAGGCTCACTTGCTCCCAGGCTGGAATTTACAGTGGTGATAACACGAACCTTAACAGAAGCATCAGCTGCAATACCTGTCGCTGTGACGTCAGTTGTAAACGGATTTCCTGAATTACTTTCACCAGTATCATCGAAATCCCCATCATTGTTGAGGTCAACGAGAAAACCAGTAACGCTTAGATTTCCATCAGGGTTTGTGATGGCAGCGAATGGAATCTCGATATCATTTGTCGCGTTTCCTGTATTTGTCAATAAAAAGTCGTAATTGACAATGTCATTGGAGTTGATACTACCGCCATTTTCATCAACAATCCCTGCGGGAACGTTAGTTAAACCTGCGACCTCTGCAACGGTAACAGTGACAGTATTAGATTCTGCGTTTAGAGGAACCCCTGGATTTGCAGGATCATTGTAAGTCGCGGTGGCTTTGTTAATGATGTCTGTATCTGCTGCTGTGCCAATTGCGATCGCCTGGGGGATGAGCTGGAATTGACCGGCGGCCATGAGGCCCGCAATCACCAAGGGACTAGCGAGCTTACGGATTGTATTTTTTCTGGGGGTTTTGCACTTTGGCGATCGCCAAACTTGATTGTTCACTTAAAAATTCCTCAAACAAAAATTTGCTAGTAGGGGATGGGAAGAGATGGGTCTTCTCAATTGAGGGGAGCAAAAAGTTGATTATCAATGCATATAAATAAATAGCGATTTAGTTTTGCTTTGATTTGCTTGGTATAAATTACCCATTAATTGCAGACGATCATCGCTATTTCCATGAAGAGTTAGAGAAGCGATTTAGGCCTTTTATTGAAGAAATAATGAAGATGTTGGCCCCGGCATCACAAAAACCAAAAAATCCTTAAATGCTTGACTAAAGAGCCTTTAGTCAGATATGGGCGCAGATTTATTCACAAATTTTTCTATGAAATTTTTTTGACCACTGATTTTCCCAAAGAGAAGATTCAGCTTGACTGATTTATTTGGTTTTGCCGAAGAATAACTTAAAAGTGTTGAAATAAAAAAGAAAATTTGATGAAGTTTTTATGTTGTTTCAGTATGGTCAAAATGCCGAGGACTAAAGTGAATCTTTTTCACTGTGCTGTGGCAAAAGCCGTGCGGATCACGTCAATGTGATTTTGAATCTCGCCGGACAAAGGTGTAGAAGTTGCTGCATTTGACCAAGCTGCAGCCGAAAAGAATGCTTGCATTGCGGGGCTTGCGAGACGAGTATCCGGATCAAAAAACTGAAGTTCGCCTTGGTCGTATTGCGTCCCCTTACGGATTTTTAGACCCTGGGGGTGATTGGGGCTGCTGAGGATAATTTCGCCCCACAACACTTCAACGATTTGGCGCTTGTCTTGGGTTGTGACGCGAACACAGATCGGTGTCTCTCCACTGGGCTGAATGACGAGTTCTGAATCGGTGGGGATAGCACTGGCAGCGGCGGGCGAAAGCAGCATTTGATAGGCAAAGATTTTGAGACGTTGGGTCGGCGATCGCCCCTCAGGGTTTGGGCGAATGCGGAGACCTTCAGCACAGCCCCGTTGCTGACCTTTTTGCCAACTCAGGGTGATGGTGCCCCCTTCAACCACACAGGGAAACCGATATTGGGTCTGTTGGGGGGCGGGGCCAGTTTGTAAAAGCAGTCCGTCATAGGTTTGGCGATCGCCCACAAGGACAAGACGCGCAAAGGAGTGGTTATTACCCGGCACGATCAAACTTTGGCTGTGGTTTTCGAGGCGATCGCCCACCTGGGCTGCTTGTTGACGGTGACTACCCTGCTGCATCATGAGGCGATCGCCCGTGAGGGAGACAATTTGACTCGCATCCGGCGGCGCGGCGATTGCCCCAGGCATTAATCCCAAATACAACAGCGAAAAAAATTGGCTAATTGTCCCAAGCTTAAACATTTCCTATTCCCGACGCTCCTAGACATCAACGTAGATCTCTTCCTGGGAAAAAGCATGAAATCATCGCCCAGCACGATTTCAGCCTAATCAAATCATAGTGGGCGTTACCATTTACCGATGCACATTGCCGTGATCTTGCCGCTGAATCTATATTCTCTGAAAAATTTTGCTGATCAATTTTGAGTAATCACCGTCACACTTAATCGAACAAGTGATCTGTCACGAGGCTTTACAGCAACGGATCTATGTTTAACTCAGGCAGCTAAATAGGCGCTCGCCCCAGGCATCAAATGACCACCCGTAATCTGCTGAATTTCGAGTAGAGCTGGCATGAGGGGGCGACTAAAGTAATATCCCTGAACTTCATCACAACAAAACTGCTTGAGCATTGCCAATTCTTCTGGATGTTCGATGCCCTCAGCAACCACCTTAAACCCCAGATCATGGGACATATTAATGAGATTTTTGGTGATCGCCGAATTCACTTTATTGCAATGTAAATTTTTAATGAAGCAGCGGTCTAACTTCAGGGTATCCCAGCCAAACAACCTGGTGTAATTAAAAGAAGCATAGCCTGTACCGAAGTCATCAATGGCAATCTTGACACCTAATTTTTGCAGTGATGCTAAAACGGCGCAGATATTTTGAAAATCCTCAATCAAAACTGACTCCGTGATCTCTAGCTCTAGATGTTGGGGCGCAACTTGATGGGACACCAAGAGATTCTGGAGCCGCTCAAAGAAGTGAGGAGCCGTGACCTGATGTACCGAAATATTAACGGCCATCCGAAAGGTTTGCTGGGACTGTTGATGCCATTTTTTTAACTGTTTTATGGCCCGCTGCAAGACCCAGTCCCCAAGCTCGTGGATCAGACCCACTTCTTCGGCAATGGGGATAAATACCGTGGGAGAAATCGAACCGAACTGGGGGTGATCCCACCGGAGTAGGGCTTCAAATCCCGTCACCATCGTTGTTTGAGGATTGACTTGGGGCTGGTAAACGACGGTCAACTGATGGCGGGCGATCGCCTGGGCAAGGGCTAATTCTAAAAAACGTCGTTCTTGGGGGAATACAGTTGCCATAGTCAGTTTTTATCCGTCACACCTTTTTGAATCAAGCGTAGGACAACCATCTATGTCGTCCAGCAAGGAGAGGTTCGCTGGTGTCGAGCTTTGTCCCCACTGAAGTTGAAATTTACCACTACTAAGCCAAGGTGACTTCATCAAATGTTTAAGATGCTGTGAATTCTAAGAATTCATAAAGTTCATAAAGACAATATAAAAGGCAAAACCAAGATAAAAAAGTAATCGTCGCTACGAAGTCTCCCCAGACCTCCCCTTTGTCCGGAGTTGTTTACCTGTACAAAAATTTCAGCCTAGGCCATAAGTCGCCACTCCAAGAGAACTGCCGGGGGAATCTCGATGGTCGTCTGTTCCTTGAGGGGCAAGCTAAGTTGAACTTTTTGATCGGTGGGCAACTGGGGCAAAATCTCTTTTAAATCAAATTGACCCACATTGGGCGCAGGGGCTTCGGTGGCAAATTGATCTGGTGCTGTGAGGATCGCTTGATTGGGAGCAGATAAATTCAAAGAACCCGGATGGATAAAAGTCGCCTGGCCGGGGTAGGCCACAAGGCGTAGGTCAACGGTATCAACACGACCATCTTTAACCCGTTTAAACAGCACCACCTGCCAAGTTTGACCGTGATTGTCTTGGATGGATTGGCGAGACTGATAAAGGATTTGTCCAGAGGCTTCTTCCTGTTGGCGGATACTGGCGAAACTGGGTCTTGCCCAAACGCCGCTACTCACCAAGAGAAACAAGCTTAGGCTGAGGAGAATCAATCCTTTTTTAAGAAAAAACATTGGCTGAATCTGGGGTGAGGGGTTTACTCAGGGTTAGTCTGGGCCGCTTCTAGGCTAGGAATAATGACGGAATACAGTCCCCGTAGGTCGCCAGCTTTGAAGTCGTAGGCGAGATCATCTAAATATTTGGCTTTGATGAAATTGGGGCGATTGTCCTTCGGGCCGTGGCAGGCGAGACAACTGCTTTCGACATTAATGCGGCGGTAGTAGTGGAGGCGATCGCCTTGGATTTGGCTATAGCTCAGGAGTTCGGGGTGTTGCGTAAATTTGGCGATCGCCATGGTTTCCTGGAGATTTTGGGGGGCATGGTCTGGATTGCGATATTTTTTAGCCACCTGCTTGACTTGCCAACCATTGTCTTGACTCAGTTGCCTCGCTTTCATCCCCACTGGTTTACAAACTTCCTGCATGGTTTGCGGCGTGATGTCTGCAGTCGGGTCAATGGTTTTGGCCAACTCAGAGCGCATTTGGTCGAGATCTTCGATGGCTTGCACCGCACGGGCAAAATCAGGAGGATTGGGGGCTGCTTGCACAGGGACAATGGGCCAAACCAAGGTGGCGATCGCCAAGGCACTAATGAGAATGCCGATCAGAAAATGTGAGGACTTTTGACCACTGCTCATTTGCACATTGAATTGTTTGTTTTTAAGAATAAAACGCAAAGTTTTCATTGTATTTTTCCGTTTTTTATTCAATAGTTTAGTTAATTTCTCAGGAAAAATTCGCTTTGTAGGATTAATAATTAAATCTTCTTAAAATTCAAGAAAAGCCTCTACTTTAATGGCAGAGGCTAAGAGCATTTAGAGTATATTTTTCGTTCAGGATTCAGAGCAAACCAAGATTATTCAAAGCAATCATCATGCCACTGCAATCCCAAATTCAAAGTTCCAGTTAGCCATTAATTGCCGGGGCTTGGAGGGCGACAGGCGCTTGATCTCCGGCTGCTAAATCGAGGGGGAAATTATGAACATTACGTTCGTGCATGGCCTCAATCCCCAGATTTGCCCGATTGAGGATATCCGCCCAAGTATTGATCACCCGTCCTTGGGAATCTAACAGAGATTGGTTGAAATTAAACCCGTTCAAGTTAAAGGCAAAACAAGCCACTGCTAAAGAGGCAAACCAGATACCAATCACTGGCCAAGCAGCAAGGAAAAAGTGGAGGGCGCGACTATTATTAAAAGAAGCATATTGGAAGATCAAACGTCCGAAATAACCATGGGCCGCCACAATATTGTAAGTTTCTTCCTCTTGGCCAAAGCGATAGCCACTATTCTGGGACTCCGTTTCTGTGGTCTCCCGAATCAAAGAAGAAGTCACGAGGGAACCGTGCATTGCAGAAAACAATGCACCACCAAAGACACCTGCAACCCCCAGCATATGGAAAGGATGCATCAACACATTATGCTCAGCTTGCAACACAAACATAAAGTTAAAGGTGCCAGAGATGCCCAACGGTAATCCATCCGAAAAAGATCCTTGGCCAATTGAATAAACCAAGAGTACCGCCGTCGCCGCCGCCACCGGAGCAGAATAGGCAACCGCAATCCACGGACGCATCCCCAAGCGGTAGGACAGTTCCCATTCCCGCCCCATATAGGCAAAGATGCCAAGCAGAAAGTGGAACACAATTAGTTGGTAGGGGCCACCGTTGTAAAGCCACTCAGCCAGATTCGCCGCATCCCAAATGGGGTAAAAGTGCAGACCGATGGCATTAGAACTCGGCACAACGGCAGCGGTAATAATATTGTTGCCATACAGCAAAGAGCCAGAAACCGGTTCGCGAATCCCGTCAATATCAACCGGGGGCGCGGCGACAAATGCCAGGACAAAACAAATCGTTGCGGTTAACAGCGTGGGAATCATTAAAACCCCAAACCAGCCTACATAGAAACGATTTTCTGTGCTGGTGACCCATTGGCAAAAGCGCTCCCAAAGATTGGCAGAGCCTTGCTGTTGTAGAAGTGTAGTCATAATTGCATGTACCAGTTTAAAGTACTGGGGACTAAGCAAATCGCTCAATCGATTTATTGCTTAATCACTTTTTGATTATATAGCACCGTTCTTAAAAAAGACAAGGCTTGCGGAAACTAAAGCTGCAAATAATCTTTTCTGTCCGTTTCTTGAGAGGCGATCGCCCCATTACACTAAAGTCATTGCCACTACGCAGCACCATGTCAACCCTGTTCACCAGCATCGCCAATCGCCTCCAAAACGTTTTTAACCTAGAGGTTATCGGTGACCAAATTGCCCGGGGCCTGATCAACCTCGTCGTTGCCCTCATTACCTTCGCGGTGTTCTACTGCCTTTGGAAGATTGTTGATGTGCCCCTCTATGCGTCCTTCAAAAAATCAAAACTCGATAAAACCTCCGCCAGTTTCTTAAGAACCCTCGTTCGCTACGCCATTTTGACCTTTGGCGCGATCCAAGCCCTCAACGCAGTTGGGATTAACATGGCCGCAATCGTCACCAGCCTGGGACTTGTGGGATTAACGGTCGGTTTTGCTGCCCGGGATGCCCTTTCTAACTTGATTTCTGGGCTGCTCATTTTTTGGGATCGGCCCTTTGTGATTGATGACCTCGTGGAAATTAATGGCCTCTATGGCCGCGTCGAAACAATCACCCTAAGGAGCACGCGCATTGTGACCGTTGATGGCCGGATGTTAGCGGTGCCTAATTCTGTCGTGATCAATTCAACGGTGATCTCCTACACTAATTTTCCGCAGTTACGCCTCGATATTGATGTCACCGTCGCTGTCCATGAAAATCTAGAGCGGGTACGACAGATCCTCTTGTCTTTGGTCGATGATCGCAGCATATTTACCGACACACCGCCCGCTAAAGTGGTGGTAACGGCTCTCAATGACTATAATGTGGCACTCCAACTTCAGGTTTGGTTACGCAATGAGCGCACCCATATTCCCGAACGCTTTGCCCTCCGAGAAAAAGTTTTTACCGCTTTAACCGCAGCAGGGATTGATATGCCTTTTGAAACGATCCAGCTCACTCCCTTGGCTGTGCAATTGCAATCAGAAATCTAGACAAGACGCCTGAAGCTGCGAGAAAAAATCGATTGGTTTGTCCTGGTGGGGATGTTGAAACTTTAGGTAATAAGCATTAAGAGAATAACCACAATCCCCTGGCAAAGGACTGTGATTGGCATCTTTGTGAATAGCCGGTAAGCCCCCTGGAAGATAAAGGCGATCGCCGACTAGGGGAAAGCCCATTGCTGCCATGTGAATCCGGATTTGATGGGGGCGTCCAGTGAAAATTTGCACCTCAACCCGTGAAACTTTTGCTAGACGTTCTAGAACTCGCATTTCACTATGGGCAGATAAACCATCTGCTGTGGCGGCAAAGATTGTCCCCAGGCTAGGATGAAAGACTTTGCCGATGGGTGTGGTGATGGTGATTTGATCAGGATAATCACCTGCTGGAATGACGGCCCGATAAATTTTTGTGATTTGATGTTCTCGTAATTGGCGTGTTAGGGATTGTCGCCCCAAAGGCGATCGCCCCAGGATCATCAACCCAGAAGTCCCCCGTCCCAAGCGATGAATCGGCACTGGTGTTTCGTCAGGAAATTGCCTTTTGAGTTGCGCTAACAACGTATTTTCTAAAAAATTTCCCGCGGGCAGCACCGGTAAACCCACTGGTTTATCGATGATCCAAAAATGGGGGTCTTGGTGCAAAATTTGGAAATTTAACGGCACATCTGGCTCTTCCCAAGGGGGGCGATGATACTCTAGCCGTTGATTCTTTGCTAAACGTTGTGTGGCAGTGGCCGGTTTGCCGTCTACAAAAATTTGTTGATTTTCAATTCGTTTCGCCCATTCTTGTCGCGTTGAATGGCGATAAAATTCTGCATAAAAATCCAAGACCGCTAGGCCCGTTTGGGAGGGCTTCACGCGATCCCGGTAGACCCAGCCTTGATTGAGCATTTTACAAATTTACGAATACTGATAAATATTTTTGCGGGGATTAAAACTTTCGACTTCCCGTAGTTTTTCGTACAAAGCCCGCTCTTCTTCGGTAATTTCTGGTGGTAAAACGAGCTGGACTTCTACTAGTTGATCACCACGAGAGCCGGAGCTACGGGGATACCCTTTATTCGCCAAACGTAATCGCTGACCCGGTTTAACCCCCTTGGGCACAGTCATTTTTACTAAGCCGTCAATGGTCGGAATTTCGATGGAACCACCCAAAATAGCTTCGCTGGGGCTGAGGGGCACTTGACAGTAAATATCAGCGCCTTGCACTTCAAAGAAAGGATGGGGGGCCACAGTAATTTTGAGATATAAGTTACCGCCATTGATACCCTGATTACGCAACCGAATGCGCTGGCCATCGACCATGTGGGGCGGCATATCAACTTCGAGCGATCGCCCATCTTCGAGGCGAATCCGTTCCCGTCCCCCCCGATAGGCTTTCTCTAGGGGCAGGGTGAGACGTGCTTCCACATCCCGTTTGGCAGGGGATTTTGGGGTAGCCACTTTAGTTGTTTTTGTGGTGCCGGGGCGAAAATCTTCGTAGCTATTGCTCCGAACCCGGGCGGTGGTCTGCTGTCGGTCTTTTGGCCCAAAGGGATTGACACTGCCAATATTGGCGAACTGGCTAAAATCGTTGCGCTGGGGTCGATTGGTGCGATTAAAACCAGGGCGACTGTATTTTCCCCCCATGGCCCGGGTGAACTGGTCATACTGCGATCGCCGCCCATCATCGGACAGCACTTCGTAGGCCTCGTTGAGATCCTTAAACTTTTCTTCTGCTACCTTATCCCCTGGGTTGACATCCGGATGATAGCGCCGCGCTAACCGTCGAAAGGAGCGCTTAATCTCATCACTAGAGGCATTACGAGGAACGCCTAAAATTTCATAATAGTTACGCAAATTGTTCATATTTAGGCGACAGAGTGAGGAATTCTCTCCTTAGATAATGGCGCACTGTTCCCAGATGTGATGTTTATTATGCCGGAATTACGAAGTAAAACAACTGTCTAGAACCATTCATCGTCCTCGTCCCAATCATTTTCGTAGGGGATATTGCGCCCTTGGCCTTGGCTGTAATACTTGCGGGAGACGTTCCGTTGTTCGTAGGGATCGCGACTGGTAGGCCGGGGTGGGCGAGAAGCGGGTGGTTCCACGGGACGACGGGGGGCAGTACCATTCCCATAGCGGTCATCTAGTGGGCGATCGCCCCCATAATTTTGGCGCGGTTGGGCAGCTCCATAGTCATAATTGCGGGTCGGTTGCGGTCTTTGGGGTGGCCGGGGGGCATAGTCATAGTTGCGTTGGGGTGGTGGCGCATCATAGCCCCGCTGGGGTGGGTAGCCAGCCCCTGGTCGGTAGTTAGAACGGGAATCATAGTACAGATCATCCTCATCGTCACCGATCAAGGTTTTCTTAATCGTGTCAAAGAAAGAATCATCTTCCCCTTGGTCATACTGGAGACGCACCTCGCGGTTAAGCTCATACAACGCATCCTGTAAATCCGCCTGGGCGCGATCCAAACGGCGATCGTCATTTTGTTTGAGGCTCTCTAAAATTTCCTGGGACAAACTCTCAATGCGGCGACGATAATAACTCGCAAACTGGCTACCAAAATCAAGGGTGACTTCCTTCAATCTGCGTTGGGCTTGATCCGTTAAAGCTTTGGCCCGGTTGCGTTTTTCAACCTTCTCCCGTCGCTCTCGATCCTCTTGGGCAAATTGCTCTGCATCCCGCATCATCCGGTTCACTTCACTGTCCGTTAACGTCGAAGAACCCTGGATCGTAATACTCTGTTCCCGTCCGGTGGTTTTATCCCGCGCCGACACCTGCAAAATACCGTTTGCATCAATATCAAAGGACACCTGCACCTGGGGAATTCCACGGGGCGCTGGCGGAATTCCCGTTAACTTAAAACGACCGAGGGATTTATTCCCCTGGGCCATTTCCCGTTCCCCCTGAACCACATGAATCTCGACAACGGTTTGGTTATTTTCTCCCGTCGAAAAAATATCTGAACGCCGCACCGGAATGGTCGTATTCCGGGGAATCAACTTTTTCGTCACACCACCGATGGTTTCTAGCCCTAAGGACAGAGGCGTTACATCAAGCAGCAAAATGTCTTTGACTTCTCCACCGAGGATCCCCGCTTGGATCGCTGCCCCCACTGCCACTACTTCATCGGGGTTGACGTTTTGATTGGGTTCGCGGTCAATGAAACTCCGCACGAGACCCTGCACGAGGGGAATACGGGTAGAACCCCCCACAAGAACTACTTCTCGAATTTGCACAGGGCTAATGCCTGCATCCTGGAGGGCACGTTTAATGGGGCGACGCAAACGACTGATCAATTCTCCACAAAGGCCCTCAAAGGTGGCACGGTCGAGTTGGGTTTCGAGGTGCTTCGGGCCTTCCTCGGTGGCGGTAATAAAGGGAAGATTGATCTCAGTGACGGTGACCCCAGACAGTTCAATTTTGGCTTTCTCAGCAGCTTCCGTGAGTCGTTGGAGGGATTGGCGGTCTTTGCGGAGATCAATATTTTCCGCTTCGAGGAATTTTTCAGCGAGCCAATCAACAATTTTTTTATCGAAATCATTCCCACCAAGCTGGGTATCGCCACTGGTGGCTTTCACTTCAAAAACACCATCGCCCACTTCTAGGACGGAGACATCAAAGGTCCCGCCCCCCAGGTCAAAGACGAGGATGGAGGAACTGCCTTGTTGTTCTAGGCCATAGGCAAGGGCGGCGGCGGTGGGTTCGTTGATAATTCGCAGCACTTCAAGACCGGCAATACGTCCGGCATCACGGGTTGCCTGGCGTTGGGCATCGTTGAAGTAGGCGGGTACGGTGATCACGGCGCCTGTGACGGGTTCACCGAGGTAACGTTCGGCTTCGTCGGCAAGGCGGCGAATAATTTTGGCAGAAATTTCTTCGGGGGCGAATTCTTGGCGGAGACGGGGACAACGAATTTTGACGGTATCGGTTTCGGTGCGGCGAATGGTATAGGGGACTTGTTTGGATTCGGGGGTGAGTTCGCTGTAGCGGCGACCCATGAAACGTTTGACGCCGTAGTAGGTGTTTTGGGGGTTGAGTACGGCTTGACGGCGCGCCATTTGGCCGACGAGGAGTTCGCCATCCTTGTTAAAGCCAACGACGGAGGGGGTGGTTCTGGCTCCTTCGGAATTTGCAATGACAAGGGGTTTGCCGCCTTCCATCACTGCAACGACGGAATTTGTGGTTCCTAGATCGATGCCGACTACTCTACCCATGCGTTTTTTGATTCTCCTTGGTGTGGCCCGACAATCTATATATATTAGGTTGCGCCACGATTGTTAACAATATTTGCCCTTTATTTTATCGGAGCGATTGGGGAATTTCAGAGCTGACCTTGGAGGCTTTCGAGAATTTTGAGGGCTTGGGTTTGGTTTGTGGCTTGGTTTTGCTGCTCGAAAAGGGAGACGGCTTGGGTCATATCGGCGATCGCCTGTTCGAGATTATCGAGTTTGTAGTGGGTAATGGCGCGGTTGTAGTAGGCTTCGGCGAATTCAGGATTGCCAGTAATGCTAGCGGTGTAGTCCTGGAGGGCGGCGGTGTGATTTTCAAAACGGTTGTGGGCCAGGGCGCGATTGTAGTAGGCCTTGAAATAGTTGGGTCGGAGGGTCAGAGCTGCATTGTAGTCGGCGATCGCCTTGGCATGGTAACCGTTGGCGAGTTCGGTTTGGTTGGCGTTGCGGGCCTGGAGCGCGAGATCGTCGTAGGCGTTGCCCCGGTTAATGAAAAAATCTGGATTGTTATTTTTGAGGATAATCGCTTGGTCACAATCGGCGATCGCCTGTTCATAGTTGTCGAGCAAATAGGCAGCGTAACAGCGGTTCCCGTAGGCGTCGGCAAATTCGGGTTTGAGCTGGATCGCCTGGCTGTAGTCATCGTAGGCGGCCTGATAGTTTCCGAGGACATGGTAGCTATAGCCGCGATTGTAGTAGGCGTCGGGGTCAGATTCGTCGAGGTTAATGGCCGATGAAAATTCGGCGATCGCCCCTTCAAAATTCCCTTGGGTGAGGGCATCAACCCCTGCGTTATACCGTTGGATCGCGTTGGCGGCGTTATTGCTTGTTTCAGGGGCGGTCTGGGACAGTCCGGGGGTGCCGGAGCCGAGGAGGAGGACTGTTCCCAAAAGGATCCAAGGGGTGCTGCTGTTCATGGGAATTTTCGTTCGGGGCTGCGCATAGTTACCTAGTTCCATCTTAGAGGGCTATGACAGCGTTAAGTTCCCGTCCTTAAGACTTTGCATTAGTTTGATGATTGGTGGCGATCGCCTAACTTACCGCATTCCCACACATTTGCCATGGCGAATAAGCAAAATTACAATTCGATGTCTTCGTAAATGTCGGCTAGGGCCAGATCGCAGTCGATAGAAACAAGGTGAATCACTTCATCAATGGCCGTATATTCCGTGAGGCTCCATTGTTTCGGGCCTTGGCGATGGTAATGCTCCACAAATAACTGCTCCGGTTCGATGAGCAGATAGTCTTGAAACTCTGGGATAGAGCGATAGTAATGGAACTTTTCGCTGCGGTCATAGTTTTTTGTCGCAGGGGAAAGCACTTCTGCAATGAGGCAGGCATTTAAAACGGTATCTTTTCGCCCCTCTTGCAATACCAAGGGCTTGCCAGTGACCATCACATCGGGATAGGTATAAATTTGCTGGGAAGGAATCCAGAGTCGCTGATCTGCATGGAAGATTTCATAGGCTTGTTTTTTGAGGGCAATTTTTAAAGTAATCGCCGTATTGAACGCGAGTTTATGGTGTGTTGGTGTCCCACCAGCCATGGGTTTAATCACTCCTTGGATATATTCGTGGCGATCGCTTGCCTGTTCCTCTTGGGCTAAATAGGCTTCGGGGGAAATGGGTTTTGCCAATGTTTGTGGGGTCATGGTTTTTTCTCACCTGGGGCTTTACCGCTTGCCTTGCCTTCAAGCTAACATAAGTTTTTCGCGCAGATTGCCTTAGCGATTAGGATTTGGTGTTGCTTTGGTCGTCGGGTGATTCCTTTGATTTGAAGACGGTCATGATGCCTTTGTCATAGTTGGAGGCGATCGCCAAAAAAGCGCCCCCCAAAATGTAGAAAGGCAAGGGCACAAAAAATCCTTTGATTAGCTGAAAAATTTGCACTGCGATAAACAGGACGACAACACTCGTTAACCAAACTTGCATTTGTTTTTCTCCTCAAATCCCAACAATCTAGGTAATTTTTAGCGCATCCAGGTTGGCGATCGCCAGACATCTTGCTCAAGTGGCCCGTAAATCGCGGCGTTGCAAATGTCCCCTCGGAGTATTCAAACTGCCAGGTAAAGTGCCGTGATCAACCACAGTCAGGCGATCCATGTTGTAGGTGGTGTAGCGCAAGTTTGTGCCGCCCCTGGGAATATCAATCATCGTGAGGCTCCGGTAGGGGGAAAGATTGCCTTGAACTAGAGAACGCGGCCCATCTCCTAAAGCACCTGTATGGAGCAGTTCCAATTGCCCCCGGTGAGCGGGATAGTAAGCGTGTTGGTGACCGCTGATGTAGGTGTGGACGTTGTATTTTTCGAGCAGAGCCTGGAGGCGATCGCCATCATGGAGATAATTTCCTGGTTCTGAGCGGCTGCCCGAAGCGACAGGATAAAGGGATAAATGGCCTAGAGCGAACCGTAAACGACTCCGTTGGGCTTGGTCACTGGCAAGACTGGCTTCGATCCAAGCCAACTGTGCTGGACTAATGCGGGCGGTGGAAGCATCCCACACAGAATAAAAAATATTGTTTTGGGTAAAGCTGTAATAGAAAGGGAAATGACGACGGTCAACAAAGTCTAGGGTCGGAGTATGGGCAGGGTTGCGCCAATATTGACTGGCCGCCTGACGATCTGCGGCAAAGGCGTATTGCCCATTGCGCAGGGAGCCGGAAGCATCGTGGTTTCCTAGGGTGAAGGCGAAGGGAATGTTTGCTTGGCGCAGGGGTTGGGCAATGTATCGTTCAAAGGCTTGCCACATGGCGGCGAGCTGGGCTGGGGTGAGGCTGCTTTTTTGGCCTGCGACCATATCGCCTGCACAGAGCACTAGATCCGGTTGCCAATCGGGAATCAAGGCGATCGCCCGTTTCACTTGGGACAGATAATCCGTGGAACCATAGGCGCTGTTCAGGTCGCTAATCACCACCAGGCGCGTCTCCCCTGGGGCTGGGGCATTAAGTGCAGTCGGTGCAGGATTAGCGATCGCCTGAGATTTTGCAATAATCCCACGCGAAATAAGTAAACTCCCTAGGGCCAAGCCCCCATAGGTTAAAAACTGTCGTCGATTCCCGTGCATTGGTTTTAGCCCCGCAAAATTTTCACTTCATCGAGGTTGGCGATCGCCACATCCGCTGTTTCTAGGTGCGCTTGGGTAGCATCTCCCCAACAAATTCCCACGGTGCCCGCGGCCCCTGCCGCCTTGGCCATTTGAATATCCCCTGGGGCATCGCCAATCATTAGGGTTTGACGTGGCTCAGTGCCTAAGGTTGCACAGGCTTGCAAAAATAAGGCTGGATCGGGTTTGAGGCCAAATTCTGCGCCCATTTTTAACTGAATATAGTCTTGCAACTGGTAGGTTTCCACAAAAATTTCCACATTGGCGGTGCTGTCCATGGAGAGAATGCCCAGCCTCAACCCGGCATCGTGGCAAAATTTCAGCACCTCTAGGCTGCCGGTAAACAGCGGTGAGGTGTCGCTGCGATCGCCAAGGATTTCTTCTGCTTCGGCAAAGGCTTTTTTGGCAATGTCAAGGGCCTCAAACCAACTGCGCCCCGTTTCGGCAATGTAGGCAGCGGCGGCGATCGCATTTTCTGGGTGACTGCCCACCGCCATTAAGCCCGTCGGGTCCAGCACTCCATCCACCATCCCAAAGGCCATCAGGAGCGGTTCTCCCACCCCAGGAATTTGGGCATCGATCAACCGGGCGCGTTTTTGGGCCAGTTCCCGCAGGTAGTTTTGGGAGTCGGCGAGGGTGCCATCTTTATCAAAAATGATCCCCGTAATATTTTCAAAAAGGCGATCGCCCACTTGCACTGTAATCATCGTAAATGCCGCTAATCCGTTGCCAAGGTCAATAACATTTTAGGTGCCGACGGTGAGCCGATATTTCAAACTGAGCAGACTCAGCCAGAGGGAAGGGTATTTTTCCGATAGCCAAGCTTCCGAGTTTTCGAGCCACTGGGGTAACCAACCCATCAACAGCAGACTCAACACCGCATCAAAACTAAAGGCAAAATAAGCACCGACCCAGCGGATAAAGTCCTTCGCCCCAGCCATTTGCCAAATCCACACCAGCAATGCCGGATTTTGGCGGGCGGCAACCAGGGCCAGCTTATTGAACATCAGCCAACTGGTGCGGTCTTTAATAAAGGTCTCGGCCACCTCTGGGGGGGAATCCGCTAAAAGCCCAAAGAAGGTATTCAACATGGCATTGATCCGTTGGGGCGGTAACTTCATCCCCGTCGGCACCATCATCCCCTTAGAAAAGAGCCAAGTCACCGCAATATTACTTTGGTAGGCGCGGATCTTGCTCAAATTCTGCTGGTCGAGGAGATCTTTTTGGAGAGCAATATCCAGCAGTTTTGTCAGACGGTCTAAATTGCGTACCAGGGAACCAAACCCCGTAAAGACCAGCGGAGACTGGAGGGAAGCCGCATCCCCAATGGCGAGGAGTCGATCAAAGGCCACTTGGCGATCGCCTGCGCCCACATTGAAATAACCCGGAATATAACCAAACGTCGCCTTCTCAAAGGTGAGTTGTGCCATGTCACAGCGGCGATACTCCGGCAAAATGCTGAAAAAGTCTTCGTACATTTCCAACAAAGACCCCGGATTCTCTGGGTTTACCTCGTGGTAATGGAACAGATAAATGGTCATCTCGTCCCCCTGACCCGGAAACAATTCCCAAATTAACTGTCTGCCCCGGGAAATATCCCCATGGGAATTTAAAACATCCCCATATTCGCTATCCCACACCGCCGGATCAAACCCCTTTACCACGGCCCCTACTGTCGGACAAACGCTATCAAAAGGACGTCCCTGGTTCAACTGCGCCGCAATGGGAGAAGCCGTCCCCATCGCATCCATCAGCAGCCGCGCCTGAACAATTTTTTCTTCCCCGGTCGCCAATGATTTCGTGAAAATCTGCGCCCGTTCTCGGCCAATATCTGCCCGCACAAATTCCGTCTGATCCCAAATTTCGCCCCCAGCAGCCCGTAGTTTTTCACCACATTTTTCGAGCAACAGTTCCGAAGCTACGGCAATATTCAGCACCGTCGGCGTGTAGAGAATATTCGCCTTGAGGTGGGGCGGATTATTCCCATCAAAAAACTTGTTAAATCCGTTTTTATATTCACGGGCAACTAAGGTTTCAATTTCTGTTTCATCAAACAAGCCCAGATTAATCAGGCTTTGGAGTTCACTGCGAGAAATATTCCACTCTCGGTTCATCCGCCCAAAGGGCAACCGCTCAATTAGCAACACCTTGTAACCCAGTCGTGCCATAACGGCAGCATGGATCACCCCTAAAGCGCCACCAATGTAAACCAAATCATATTGGGCGAACTGGGGATCGGCGGGCTGATTTTTTTCAAAAATAACGGATTGGGGCGCTTGGGGATTTTTCACCGTTTCCCGCCAGCGTTTTTCCCACCAATAGGCCCGCTGCAAGTCAAACTCTCCCTGGGGAAATTTCTGGAAATATTCGACTGTTTTCGGATAATCTGCGGCCAAAGCGTCAAAAATGGATTGGCCTGGCTGAATTTCAGGGGGGGCTGGGTACTGATTGGGGAAAGCCTGTTCTAAATCTGATTTGAGTTGGCGACAAAGACTCTGGGGCTGGGGAAATCCTGACGCCCAGGCAAATACTTTTAAGTAGGTGGTACGCTGCACATTCCAGGTGAAAATCGAGAGTTCGGCCCCATTGGCGACTAGGCGAATGCCTGTGGGGGTCTGCTGCTTCTCTCCGTGTCGGGGTTGCCAACTGGTCTGTAGCCAATGGCAAACTTTGTCAGTGTCGGGGGTAGGGACTTCGAGATAAAGCAGTTCTTCCATGGAAATTACAGATGGGTGAGGGGTGATGTCGCTCTGGATTATCATACCCGCTTTGATTTGCCCAAGGGAGAGGCCTTAGGATCGAGAAAACAGCGTTGGGTTCGTAATTTTTCTTATAAAAACTTAACCTTGTTAAAATAGAATTGATCATTTATTCAACACAGGAGGGTTCATGGCTAATATCACCTACGTTCCGGCAAATAAGGACGTGATTGCGGCAGATGGTGCAAATTTACGGGAAAAAGCCCTGCAAAATGGCGTGGATTTGTACACTTTCGGCGGAAAATTGATGAATTGCGGTGGTGTTGGCCAATGCGGAACCTGCATTGTCGAGATTCTGGAGGGGATGGAAAACCTGTCGCCCAAGACTGATTTTGAGAAGCGGCGTCTCAAGCGTAAGTCCCCCAGCTATCGCCTTGCTTGCCAAACCTTGGCCCATGGGGATGTTGTTGTAAAAACCAAACCCTAAGGGCAGCCTCTTTGGTTTTTTGTTTAGGAAGATATTCTTTGGGAATCCCCGTGGCGATCGCCCCTGGTAAGGAGCTAGAGGTGATATTCTTGATATCATTGTGATCTAGCTCGATGAAGAGGCGATTATTCAATGCAAGTTAACGATCTCGGTTTCATTGCAACGATTCTTTTTGTACTCGTACCCACCGTTTTTTTGTTGATCCTTTATATCCAGACCAACAAAACGGCTTCCTAAGAAAAACCATTTTAAAAAAACACGATAAAAAACAATGGGGGACAGATCCTTGGCGATCGCCCCCTTTTTTATGGCTGTGAATCGGGTTTCTTTTTAGCTGGCATCAGTCCGAGCTAAGAGCACAGGACAAGGCGCATTGACCCGCACATAGTCCGATAGAGACGTGCCCAGCAAGCGATCCAGGTCAGGCATACTCTTAGCAATGGAAGGACGGCGGTCTGGGGAACCGAGGATTAACAAGTCAATGTTTTGGTCTTTGGCGACATTACAGATCGTGGCCCCAGGACGACCCCCAACGACTAACGTTTTGTACGCAATGCCCATTTGTTTAGCCCGTTGAATCGCTGGGGCGAGGGCCGGATTCGCGTCCATTTCTGCTTGGGAAAGGGAAAGATTCCCTGGTAAATCAGGGTTAACCCGCAGGAGTAGCAGTTCGCAGCCACTATAGTCCCGCAGCATTTGCAGGGCTAGATCCAAACCATACATCGCCGCATCGGACTTATCGATGGCGACCATAACTTTTTTGACCGTGCGCACATAGATGTCATCCTTAACCAGGAGCATCGGCCGGTTGGTGAGCTGGAAGACGTATTGACTCACAGAATTAGCGAGGATCGACTGTAGCCGTTTGAGTCCCCGGGAGCCCATCAAAATTAGGTCGGCATCAATCTCATCGGCGACTTTGCAGACCACGTCTTTAGGATCCCCTTGGCGCAGGATGGTGTTGACGTTGCCAGGATCGAGCTTGAGGTCTTGGATCGCTTGGGCGAGGAGCTTACCACCGGTTTCGTAGCCTTTTTGTTCGATGTCGGGAGTCAGCTCTTCCTTCACAACATGGAGAATATTAATGCTAGTGTCTTTGAAGGCAGGGAGCTTGAGCAAGTTTTTCAACATATCCTGGACTTGCCCAGTGCCAGAATCAGCGAAGAGAATTTTTCTAATCATGGGACGACTGTTAACGGGGTTTTTCAAATGGGCTTTTATCCCTAGGATCCAGCATACTCCCTTCTGAGGGCGGGAAATTTTAAGGCTTATTACATAATGGAAGTTGATTTTTTTACGGAATTTTCACCACGATGGATTTGATGCGATCGCTGCCCATTGGGTTATATCTGGAGCAGCCCCAAACCTGGCTTCACCGACTAGACCCCCGGGTGAAACTCGCTTGGTTGATGAGTTTTTTGATTGGGCCGATTTTGGCGAACAACCTGTGGCGCTTGGGTTTGGTGGGGTTATTAATCGCGATCACCCTAACGGCATTAATTCCCCTGCGGGTCTGGAAACAGCAGATGGGGTTGCTGTTAATTTTTTGTTTGGTGTTGTTTGGGGTTACATTAATCACCCCCGATGGCTTGGTGCTTGATCATCAGCCCCGTTTACCGGCAGAGGATCTAGATATTCAGCAAAACTATGAATATGTGGTGTGGCAGTTTAAATTTATCTCCGTCACGCGCCTCAAACTCGATCTGGGCATTAAGCTCAGTACACAAATTTTCACGTTGCTCTACAGCACCAATCTCTATCTGTTGACCACGGCAGCGGAAGAAATTACCACGGGTTTAGAGTTTCTCCTGGGGCCGCTGCGCCGACTCAAGGTTCCGGTGACAGAAATTTTGCTCACCCTGACCCTCTCGCTCCGGTTTATTCCCCTCGTGTTGGAGGAAATTCAGAATTTAACGCGTTCAGTCCGCACAAGGGCGATCGCCTGGAAGACCCTAGGGTTCAAACAGAGTGCCCAACTGTGGCTGATGGTCTCCGAAAAACTCCTCGAAAATCTCCTAATGCGGGCCGAACAAATGGCAACGGCAATGGATATCCGGGGCTTCACCAGTCCAAACCAGCACCTTGTCCGTTGGCATCAACTGCGCTTCCACCATTGGGATTGGCTGATCCTTGTGTTGCTGCTGCCCTTTTGGTCATTGCGCTTCCTCTGGGGCTAGTTAGTAACGAATCCGTGGGTCGATCAATGCATTCACAATATCAATCACCAGACTGACTACCACCACAATCGCCCCGAAAAACACCATAATCCCCTGGACCGTTGGATAATCCCGCAGGGAAATTGCCTCATAAAGACGATTCCCCAAACCTGGCCAGGAAAATGTCACTTCCGTTAAAACCGCTCCTCCCAACAAAGCCGCGAAGGTTAAACCCAAGACCGTGATCACTGGAATCAGAGCATTTTTCAGGGCATGGTTCCAGAGAATTTTTCGTTCAGGAATACCCCTGGCCCGCGCCGCTTCGACATAGTCCGATTGCAACGTTTGGCGCAGATTAACCCGCACAATGCGCTCAAAAATACCACTCAAGAGGATTCCCAACGTACAGCAGGGCAACACCAAATAGTACAAAGCTGTTCTGAGTTGCAAAAAACTTCCCGTGAGCAGACTATCGAGGGTATAGAGGCCCGACAAGGTGGGCGGGGGGGGCACATCCAACGGAAAGCGTGTCCCCAGGGGAAACCACCCCAACTGCACCGAAAAAATGAGTTGCACCACCATTCCCATCCAGAACAAAGGCAGTGCGTAGGTGACAATCCCGAATAATCGCCCGCCCACATCAAACCAAGTGCCTTGGCGGGAGGCCGCAATCATCCCCACGCCAGCCCCCACCACCACCGCAACAATCATGCCAAACAAGGTTAATTCTACGGTTGCGGGAAAATGCTGCTGAATCACCTCCCACACCGGTAAGCCGCGACTGGTGAGGGATGTCCCCAAGTCAAATTGCAATAGGCTGCCGAGGTAACGGACATACTGTAGCCAGAGGGGCAGATCTAAGCCTAGTTGTTCCCGGAGTAGGACTTTGGTCGCTTCAGGGGCACGGTTGCCGAGGATTGCATCAGCGGGATCGCCTGGGGTGGCCCGGAGCAGCAGAAAAACGACGGTGATAATGGTTAACAACATCAAGGGAGCCAGGAGCAAACGCACCAAGATGTAGTACTGGAGAGCTTTACTACGGGAAGCCATGGGCAATGGGTGGGGAGAGATAGAACTGGAAAAATTATAGGAAACTGCGGTCGTTCCCCAGAAAAATTATTCTGGGCTAGTGAGGGGAATTAACGTTATGACAGGCGGTAGGGTTGGGGAACTGGGTTACAATACAGTCTCGAAATTTTCTGAAATTTCGGCACAAATCTTTCTCTTTCATCATTGCGATCAGACCTATGGGCAACAGCTTCGGACATTTATTTCGGATTACAACCTACGGTGAATCCCATGGGGGTGGCGTTGGCGTCGTGATTGATGGTTGTCCGCCCCTCGTGGAAATTTCTGAAGCGGAAATCCAGGCGGAATTAGACCGCCGTCGTCCGGGCCAAAGTCGCATTACAACCCCCCGGAACGAAGCCGACCGCTGTGAGATTATGTCTGGGGTCTTTGAGGGAAAAACAACGGGAACGCCCATTTCAATTTTGGTGCGCAATAAAGATCAACGTTCCAAGGATTATTCGGAGATGAAGGAAAAATATCGTCCTTCCCACGCGGATTTTACCTACGATGCGAAGTATGGCATTCGCAACTATGAAGGGGGTGGTCGCTCTTCGGCGAGGGAAACTATCGGTCGGGTGGCAGCGGGGGCGATCGCCAAAAAAATCCTCCAGCAGGTAGCCGGGGTAGAAATTATCGGCTATGTCAAGCGGATCAAAGACTGTGAAGCCGTTGATATTGACCCGAATCAAGTCACCCTTGCGCAAGTAGAAAGCAATATTGTTCGTTGTCCCGATGCGGCGGCGGCGGAAAAAATGATTGCCCTGATCGATGAGATTCGCAAGCAAAAGGATTCCATCGGGGGGGTGGTTGAATGTGTGGCTCGCAAGGTGCCCGTCGGTTTGGGGATGCCTGTATTTGATAAGCTCGAGGCAGATTTGGCGAAGGGAGCCATGTCGCTCCCGGCCAGCAAAGGTTTTGAAATTGGTTCTGGCTTTGCGGGAACTTTGCTCACGGGCCAAGAACACAACGATGAATTTACCGTGGATGACCAGGGCCAGATTCGCACTAAAACCAACCGTTCTGGCGGTATCCAAGGGGGCATTTCCAACGGCGAAAACATTGTCCTGCGGGTCGCCTTTAAACCCACCGCAACCATTGGGAAAGAACAACAGACAGCCACACGAGCCGGTGAAGAAGCAACCCTCGCCGCGAAAGGCCGCCATGATCCCTGCGTGTTACCCCGTGCCGTACCGATGGTGGAAGCGATGGTCGCCCTCGTGCTGTGTGATCATCTCTTGCGGCACCAAGGGCAATGTCGCACACTCAGCTAACGAAACCACAAGAGCCAAATGGGCAGTGTTCCCAACAAAAGTAGGGTGCCAGTGGCCAGGGAACTAACAGCTAACTGGCGATCAAGGGCATAGGTTTCGCTGACGATCAGGGTGGCAAAGGCGGGCGGCATCGCGATCTGCAACACCAACACCAGGCAAATGACGTTAGGCAGATTAAAAAAGGGCAAGATCAAGCCGAACAGGAACGGGGCGATCGCCATTTTGATCAAAAGACTACTGCGCACTGGCGGTATTTCTTGCCCCGGTTCCAATTCCCCTAGGCGCATCCCGATCAAGATGATCGCCAAACCAATGACTACCCAGGAAGCGATTTCTAAACTCCATTCCAAAGGTTCCGGAAAAACGAGCGGCTTACAGGCCAAACCCAACACCAAACTCCAGAGGGAAGGGTTGATGCCTACCTGGGTACCCATATTTTTCAGGCGCGTCCCCCAAGTTTGATTTTCCCCCTGGCCGTAGTAGGTGGCCACCATCACCCCGACCCCATAGCCCCACAACAGACTGCCCAGTAAGTCGTAGAACAAAGCCCAGGCAAAGGTTTCTGGCCCGGCGATCGCCAAACTGATCGGATAGCCCAGATAGCCCGTATTGCCAATGCTCGAAACCAACAGGAAACTGCCCTGGGAGGGGAGCGATAAATCGGGGGTACGGTAACGCAACCAGAGCCAAGCCACCCCAAAACAGAGTCCCATTGCCAACCAAGCAACGACCGGCGCAAACCAGAGAGTGCCTGTCAAATCCACCTGGCGCACAAAGCCAAACACACTCAAGGGAATGCCAAACCAAAACAGACCTTTGCCCAGATTGTGCCCCAGGGATGCAGGGAGATATTTCCCCAGGAGCCAACCGCCCCCAATGCCTAGCCCCAACTTGCCGTAGATGAGCGCCAATTGCAGCAGCAATTCTGCCATAGAGTCCCTAACCTTTGATCCTTGTTTGAGCCTAACACCAGATGATGATTGTGCCGGAGAACTTTCCTATTCTTCAAAAAGCAACATAAGATAGAACCACAAAATATTTAGGGAGTGCAGCGGTAGGAATTGAGCGTGTCCGAAGAATTTGATGACCTCTCTGTCCTGGATGACATTGATATTCCTGAGGTCGTGCGGGATGAAGATCCAGAACAAAGCGAAAAAACCACAGGATCTAGCCCCAAGCAACGCCTCTTGTTGGGGTTGGGGGGAATCCTCATTGTCGGGTTTGGGGCGATCGCCTCGCGCCAGTTTTTCCAGGCCACCCCAGATCCCGCTGCCCCAGAGGATCTTGCCAGCGATGTTTCTCCGTCCGAATCAGGCAGCAATGATACCGAAACCAGCGAACAAATTCTCGGTCATTTTCCCTACCCCGAAGCCGAGGTCAGTGAACTGGTCGCCGTGAGTGCCGATGGTCGCTTGAAATTACGCCCCGCCGCCGCCGAAAAGTTTCTTCAAATGCAGGCTGATGCGAGACAAGCCGGGATCAACTTAGCGTTACTCTCAGCCTTTCGCACCATCGAAGAGCAACAATATTTATTTTTTGACATTAAAGAACAGCGCGCCCAGGACACTACCAAACGGGCCGAGGTGAGTGCGCCCCCCCGCTACAGTGAACACCATACGGGCTATGCCATTGATCTGGGGGATGGAAATTTGCCAGCGACCCACCTCCAGGAAAATTTTGAAAATACAGCGGCGTTTCAGTGGCTCCAAAATAATGCCGCCCGTTATAGTTTTGAGTTGTCTTTCCCGCGAGATAATCCCCAGGGCATCGCCTACGAGCCTTGGCATTGGCGCTTTGTGGGGGATCAAGATAGTCTGGAAACGTTTTACAAATCCCGCAATTTGAATCCGTAGCCCTTTTCTTGGGAAACGATTGGGAGAGAAAAAGGTGATGTGCGCATATTCTCAGAGGAACATTAGATCATGGTAGAAACCCTCGATCAACAGCGTTGGTGGGTACAACGGTGGCTAGAATTACTGGATTCTTACCGCTTTAAAAAACGCCTCGAACGGGCGCGCATCTATGCCAAAGCGGGTAATGTGCTGCAAATTGATTTCGTCGAAGCCCAGGCGATCGCCCTCGTGCAAGGGAGCGAACCAGAACCCTACCGCGTTTCTTTAAAACTAGACCCCTTTAGTGACGAAGCTTGGGGCTATGTGGTGGAAAGTTTAGCCCAAAAGGCACTCTTTTCGGCCCAACTGCTAGCCGGGGAAATGCCGGTGGCCATTGAGCAGGTCTTCACGGCAAATGGTTTGAATTTGTTTCCCTTTACCCTGGCAGATATCCACTCCCGCTGTACTTGCCCCGATAAAGCCAACCCCTGTAAGCACATTGGCGCGGTTTATTATCAACTCGGCGATCGCTTTAACGAAGATCCCTTTGTGATTTTTCAACTGCGGGGCCGCACCAAACAACAAATCCTCGATGCACTCCGGGACTACCGACGGCAACATTTCGCCACGGCAACTGCGACCAATTTACCCAGCCATGACCAGGCTGAACTTGAGACAGTCCAACCGCAACAGAACCCGGAAACCATTGATATTAAACAGTTCTGGCAATATGATCATCCCCTCGATCCAGATTTGGTTGTGATTACGCCGCCCACCGATGGCACCACGAGCCTTGATCTTTTGGGGGCGATCGCCCTTAATCCGGAGGATGCCCAAGCTTTCCAAAGTTACCTCAATTATGTCTATGGCATGGCCAGTCAAAAGGGGTTAATGCAAGCTTTACAGGGGTTGAATGCGAGCGAATCAGCCTAAATCCAGAAAAATTCGCTAAAATCAAAAGCCGATTGCCTTGAAATACAGCAAAAAGGTCACAATCGATCTGTTTTTTTAGTGGTTTTGCCTGGAGTGTATTGAAATTATGTGGATTATTCCCTTTGTGATTGGTTGTGGTGTTGGTGCGGGGGCGTTTTACCTCGTCAAAAAAGATGACCTGAATCGGCTGGGCACTTTAGAAACAGAACTGAGTCAACTGCGACGGGATCTACAAACCAGCGAAACCAACCATGAGCAACGGTTGCGGGAGGCGATCGCCACCTTACAGCAAGAGTATCAAGGCAAAATTGCCACCCTGGAAACGCAACTTGCAGCGGCAAAAAATCCGGCCCCAGCAGAAACAGCAAGCCTGAAGGATCACACCGTCCCGGATACCCTAGAACCGCCGATCCTGGCCGCCACCATCCAACCCCGCACGGACTCGACCCCCGTCTTGGTGAGTAGCCCCAGTGGCAAACCCTGCATTCCGCCAATTCTCGCCCAAGGGGTGACTTTCCAAACCGTTGAAGCGGCGATCGCCTCCTTTGAACCCCCAATTCTCGCTGCCGAAATTCACTGTCGCACCGAAACCTCAAGCCCCAGCCTCGCCACCCCCAGCGGCAAACCCTGCATTCCGCCGATTCTTGCCCAAGCCTAAACCAATTTCCCCTTGGGGAGATGCCATAGGATAGAGAGATCTCTTCCCTGGAGAAAGGTCGCAAATAAAAAATTGACTTCCCAGGGAAAATATCTAAGCGGCTTGGAAAATAGACCAGAATTGGGCGATCTCAATTTGAAACTGAGAAAATAAATATCCCCCCAAGGCAAAACTCCCCAGGCCCATCCCACTGAGAATGAGGAACACCTGCCACACCCGATAACCGCGAATCTGTAAATCTAAGTGACACAAAATCCCCGCTGAAAGCAACACAAAAAAGCGGACAAATTGCTCTAGCCAACAAATAATCAAGACCGCCGCAAAGGCCCAGGCTAAGACCGACGTAAAGGCCTTGGCATCGGAGCGCAACCAAGTCCCAAATAACAATTGCATGATTCGTAGGGGAGCCACTAAGACCACCATCAAAAGCAGCACGAGTCCCCCGCCAAATCCCCAGGCCATCTTCAAGGCGATCGCCTGATCAATAGGCCAGAAAAACCATGTCTGATGCCCTAAGAGCCATGCCTGCCACGCGGGAATCATTTCCCCCACCAGCCAACCAAACACCCCATAGGCCAAACAAAAAAGTCCCAAGGAAATCCAAGGAAAACCATAATCTTGGGTTCGTGATGCTGTCATCTCTATTCTTTACCCACGGACAAATCTGTCAATTGCTAGGATACCCAACAACCATCCTTCCCTGGGGAAGGTGGCTGAAAGCCGGAAGGGGTAATTCCCTGGGGAAACTGCCCGAAAGCCGGAAGGAATTCTCCCTTGAGGGAGGTGGCCGTCAGGCCGGAGGATGCCATTCTCCCCTTGAAGGGAGCAGAGGGGTGGCTCGAAAGCAATAAAAAATCAGGGTGCGCAAACAACCCTGATCCCTGACGGAATAATTGAATTGAATTAGACCGCAATCCCAGAACTCAACCCTAGGACATTGCTTGGGTAATGAAGTCAAAATAAGGAGCAGCAATTCTTGCTTCCTCTGAATCAAGCACACCAAGGGCGGCATCCTTGAGGCAGCGAATCGCATCAACCATCCCAGGCACCGGTACACCGAGGGCGTTGTACATTTCCTTCACCCCGATTAAACCAATCCTTTCAATGGGATCTTTGTCGCCAGCGAGGATACCGTAGGTGACCAGACGTAGGTACCAACCGTAGTCCCGCAGACATTGGTTATATTGCTTCGTGGTGGCTGCATTCCCGCCCGAGGTTCGATATTCTGGGTGGATGCTAAACAGTTGCTTTTGGGCTTGGTCAACGATTTTCTTTTCGTTGTCGGCAAGGGCCTCCGCAATGCGGATCCGTACCGCCCCAGTGGCTAAAAAGTTTTTAATCCCCGAGAGTTCACCGCTGCTGGGATAGCGGAGTTCGTCATCGGCTCTCAGGATAACTTGACTAACGACGCTCATATTATTGCTGTTTTAATAAATGGATTCTTGCTTAGTTTAATAGCTTAGACTATTGTCTCACAAGGCATTCGGGCTTTAATGATTGCCCGATAATTTTAAGAAACGTAAACTCTCTCAGGGAAAGTTCTTCCCCAGTATAGGGGTAAATTGCCATTGGCATCGTCTCTTGGACGGTTTGTCCTAGGCCCAACGGATGAGCCGGGGTTCGGTGGCATCATCTAGGTGAGGGTGGTGGGGGAGGATGCGTAGGGCCATGCCTTGGTAGCCACTTTTTTTGTATTGCACGACGCCTTGGTAGATTGCTTTTTGATCGGTGGTCAGGCCCTGGAAGGTCATAGCGTAACTTTCGCCGTTAATGAGTTCGTCCTGGTCATTGATAGTGCCGAGGTAAATTTGCACAGCCAGATCGTCTGGGGTCAGGGCCGCGAGATCGAGGATTGCTTTAACATGAACGGGCTGTTGAATGTCGATTTCGGCGGACTCCCCGACATCAAAGGCTTCGACGCGGATATTGTACCAGGCTTTAAAGAGTTGGGATTTCCAATCGGCGAGTTCTTGGACGGCTTGGTAGTGATTGTCGCTGAGTTCAAAATGGCGATCGCTCAATTTAAAATAAGCCTTCTGGGCATAGTCCCGGAGCATCCGCGATGTATTAAACATGGGGCAATTGAGGCGAATGGCCTCCTTCATTTTATTGACCCAACCTTCGGGGACATCGAAACTGTTGCGCGTATAGAATAAGGGCACAATTTCTTTTTCTAGCAGTTCATATAGGGCACTGGCTTCTACCCGGTCTTGGTAATCTTGATCATCGTAAATTTCCCCGTGGCCGATCGCCCAACCGGTGCGAGTGTAGTCGGCCTCATCCCACCAACCATCAAGGACGCTTAAATTCGGCAAGCCATTCATCGCCGCTTTCATCCCGGAAGTACCAGACGCTTCCCGGGGTCGTCGGGGGGTATTAAGCCACACATCGCACCCAGACACCATTTTGCGGGCAATGTGAATATTGTAATTGGGTAAAAAGACGACGTAATCTTCGAGGCCTTCTTCCTGGACGGTATGGATGATGTTGCGGATTAGTTCTTTCCCCGGAATATCTTTTGGGTGGGCTTTCCCGGCAATGACAAATTGCACTTGACGCTCTGGATTGCCGAGGATAATTTTTTTAATGCGTTCAATGTCATACAAAAAGAGGTTAGCCCGTTTGTAGGTGGCAAAGCGACGGGCAAAGCCAATGGTCAGGAGGTTGGGCTTGAGTACCTGGCGGGCTTTGGCGATCGCCGCTTCAGTGGCCCCTTGTTTTTGCAGTTGCTTGGCGAGGTGCTGTCGAATATAGACAACCAAATCGGAGCGTTGACGCTCGTGGTTACGCCACAGTTCTTCGTTGGGAATGGTGCTCACTTTTTCCCAGATATGGCTTTCGGCGGGGGCTTCATCCCAGGTGGGGGCAAGGTAGCGGTCGTAGAGATCTTGGGTGGCGGGGGCGGTGACGCTGCGGGCATGGACACCATTCGTGATCGAGGTAATCCCCACTTCGTCGCGGGGAAAATCAGGCCACAAGCTATGGAACATTTCCCGGGAAACTTGGCCATGGAGTTGACTCACACCATTGATAAAAGCACTGTGTTTGAGGGCAAAGATCGCCATATTAAAGGGCGCTTCTAGATCCCCAGTATTTTCCCGACCCAGGCCCAGGAAGCGGTCTGGGGAGAGGCCAAATTTTTCGGCATAGTGACCCACATAATGCAGGGTTTGCTCCGGGGAAAAGAGATCAAACCCAGCAGAAACCGGGGTATGGGTCGTAAACATTTGGGTCGAGAGGGCAAACTGTTGGGCATGGCGGAAGGTTAAGCCCTGCTCTTGCATGAGTTTGCGGATACGCTCCAGGATCAAAAAGGCGCTGTGGCCTTCGTTCATGTGATAGACCGTCGGTTTGTAGCCTAGTTTTTCGAGCATGCGCACGCCGCCGATACCCAGGAGGATCTCTTGGTGGAGCCGGAGATCGCGATCGCCTCCATACAGTTCATCGGTAATGTCATGGTCATAGGGGTTGGTATTCTGCTCAATGTTGGTATCTAACATATAGAGGGGCACCGTCCCCACATCGATGCGCCAAACCCGTGCGTAGATCATCCGCCCCGGAAATTCCACCTCAATGATCAGTTCATTTCCCTGGTCATCTTTTTCTAAATGGAGGGGCATATTGTAGAAATCATTGATCGGATATTCTTCCTGTTGCCAGCCGTCATGGTTGAGATACTGGGCGAAATACCCCTCCTGGTACAGTAAACCAACGGCCACTAGGGGTAAACCGAGATCACTGGCGGATTTGAGGTGATCCCCCGCAAGAATCCCCAACCCCCCGGAATAGATCGGCAGGCAGTAGCTGAGGCCATACTCCGCACAGAAATAGGCATAGCATTCTTTGCCTTTGGTTTCGCCCCGTGCTTTGTGGTACCAAGTGTGTTGTTGGAGGTAGTCATCGAGCTGTTCAATGGCCCGTTCCATGTGGGCGATAAAACCATCATCCTTGGCTAGTTCATCGAGGCGGGCTTGGTCAACGCGACCCAACATCGCCACCGGATTGTGGCTCGTCTGCTGCCATAGGTCTGGATCGAGGCGAACAAAGAGACTTTTTGCGGCGACATTCCAATCCCAGTGGATGTTATGGGCGAGGCGGCGTAGGGGTTCCAGGACAGGGGGTAAAACGGCTTTGACCTGAAACTTGTGGGTCGGTTTCATGGGAAAAATCCTTCAACGGACAACGGGATGATCTGTCTTTAATAAATAGCGAATTCCCTTTGATTTTCTGGCGATCGCCCCTGGGGAATTTATAAATCGATAGAACTCCACACATTTCTTCTGAAAGCCCAAGGCACCGGGTAAATACTAAAAAATCCCGTCAATCGTAGGGAGTTGCGGGAAATACAGGGGAATATATCTAGTTGATTTTGGTACGGAGAGAGAGGGATTCGAACCCTCGGAGCCGCGTACACGACTCGGCACATTAGCAATGTGCTGCTTTCGACCACTCAGCCATCTCTCCTGGCGTGACGATAAATGATTGTAGCAGACCTCCCTAAAAAAAGCTAACCTAAAGTCAGCAATTGTGAAAACGGCGGAATTATGGGTCTTTTTAGCGAAGTTGGGCAGTTTTTTGAGACGCGATTAGAGGAATTTCTCAAGGCACATCCCCAGTTAGAACTCCAGGCGATCGCCGAGCAACTCCAAGAACAAGAACGAGAAGCCAACCGCCTCACCCAGGATCTACAACGGCAACTGACCCAGGTGGAGCAACAGATCGCCCAGGTGGCCCAGGATATCCAACATTGGCACCAGCGGGTACAACAGGCCGAAGCGGGTCGGAGACCGGATCTCGCCAGCGCCGCCAAGGCCAGGGAAGCGGCCCTCCTCCGCCAGGGGAATCAACTCTGGGGCAAAATGCAAGGCACCAAAAAACGCATTGAACAGGCCCAGTCTCTTTTGGTGCAGCTCCAGCAGAAACGCCAGGAAGTGAAGCAAAAAATGGATGAACTGCAAGCGTCTCAAAAGGTGGAGGATGCCTACACCAGCAGTTGGGAGAGTTTTAGTGGTACCAGTGGCGATCGCCAAACCTACAACAGTGCCACCGATCCCCTCGAAGCCCAGTTCCAAAAGTGGGAAATGGACGAACAAATTCGGCAAATGAAGCAAAAAATGGGCCGCTAGTTTTTCACTAAGTGACTCAGCTTAGAATGAGGAAAATAACGATGATTGCAACACCTAAGTTTCCAGAAAAAATGACTGCTGCGGCATATCTCCAGTGGGAAGAACGGCAGGAACTTCGCTATGAATATATTGATGGTGAAGTTATTGCAATGACCGGAGGTACTTTACCCCATAATGATATTGCACTCAATTTTTATAGCCTCTTACGGCCTCATTTGAAAAAGCGAGGTTGCCGAGTAAATGTATCTGATGTGAAAGTGCAAGGCAAAGCGAATCGGCGTTATTTTTATCCGGATCTGGTGGTCAGTTGTCATCCGGAAGATCTCAAAGCCCGTAAATGGATTCAGTATCCGAAAGTAATTGTTGAAGTTTTATCGCCCAGCACTTCAAGTTATGACAGCAAAGAAAAGTTGAAATATTATCGACAAATTCCCAGCCTAGAGGAATATATTTTGCTTGATTCTGAGCATATTTATGTAGAACTTTATCAACGGCAAACGGGAGAAATGTGGGGGTATCGAGATTTTGGTGTTGACGATACGCTGGTGATTCCCAGTATTGAATTTGAGTGGGCAGTGGCGGATATTTATGCTGATGTAATTCTAGCGGCGGAGAATAGTGAATAATTAGGCGATCGCCATTGGATCATAGCTTCCAGAAATCTGAACTTGTAAACATAACAGAGTTTACCTTAATCCCAAGACCAAACGAAGTCCCGTTATTAAATCACGTTTATTTAAGTCATAGAGCTTTTTGAAAATTTCTGGCAATGCCAAGAAAGCAACTTGAATCGTAAAAGAGCATTCTATATATAAATCAATTTCCTGTTTTTGTTCTGCAAAGTAACTGTCTATTTTAATCGGTTTTTTATTTACAATGGATGCATAAAATTTTTCAATATCTACCCAAAAACAATCCAGAATACTAACCCGCAAAATTGTTTGATTATTATCAATATTTTCTTGGCTGGTTTCAAGCAAATAAAGATCGACTGTGTCACATAATTTTCCACTATCTGGAACAACTTTTTTTAAAAAAATTAGGTCTTCTTCTTTAATTGTTTCTGACTTTGTAGGTGTTTCTTCTCTCATTTCTCTTGTTGACGTATTCCGAGAATTTTTATCCTGAGGTTCTCGAAATCCTCTCGGTACTTCGGTCATGGTCACTCTTTCTAGACGATGACGTTGAACATGACGATATTCGGACACCAATAAAACTTTTCCTGCTTCAAAGTCGATGGGGAGAGTGACAGCACCATCTTTACTACATGCTTTTTCGACATAGTAGCTACCAGGATAAATAATAGAGACATATGACAATTCTTGAATCTCGCCATTCTCCATCTTCCTTAAAACATTATCCCGTTTGATGCAAACATATTTATTGATTAGCTCTATTCTATCTTCAGCAAAAATTTTCTCCTCTTTGCTTTCTTTTGTTTCATCGTAAAGGATTCTTATTTCCCCTTTTGTTCTGACATCTTCTTCTGAAGGATTATTATCATAGATTTCTTCTTCTACCTTTAAGACGAATGGATTATTCTTTAGATCTAAGCTGTCTTGTTTGTGGAAGAAATGCTGCTTGAGCTCTAAACTGTATTTTTTAGCTAGCGCTTTTGCAACATACTCATTTACGTAACCACCATTGAAGAGAAATTTGTTGAGGGTAAAAGAGCTGGCTCCTTTTTTGATATCAAACTCTTCTCTTAACTTTTCTTCTAAATCATTACAAAAACCTTCTCTGTTATTGATATCTTCTGGATTTTTGCTTATGGTTTGATTGATTATTTTTTCAAACTCTTGACAACCTAATTTGGTTAAATAGAACATTGTTTTTTGTGCTGGAGACGGCTTTGATGTTTGTGTTTTTTAAATATTTTTTTGTCGACGAAACTCAGTCTATAGAACAAAATTCATGGGGTTTTATATTTTTTCTTACGCTTGTGAAAATTAAGATTGTTTTTGTTTTTGACAATGGAATGATTTAATCAAATTAAATCATTCCTGAGAACAGAGTTTTATTTCTTATTGAAACACTACTTCCTGCCAACCTCCATTGTAGTCGAACCAGGAAGATCTTCCCATATAGACATTATTAACCATATCTCCGGCCCAACCGCTACTTTGATCGATCCACCAATCGCCCCCAATTGAAAAATAGACCCCTGGGCTTGCTTTGATGGTGGATTCGACGCGGCAATTGCGGCCATTGATAATTCTGGGCCGTTTGCTACTCCACCAGTGAGAAATGTGTCCCTGTTTGACCGGGATTTTCAGATAACCTTCCGGAGTCTTAGTAATCGTAATCGCTCCTTGATTATCACCTCCATACCAAGGGTCGATGAGGTAGCGGCCAGCACCAACATTGCTCAGGCCACTAACAATAGTTTGGCGTTGACCATCCACTTCACAAGTCATCTTGAGGTCTTTCATCTCAATGAATCCATCAGTGCCGATTGCGATCGCCTCTCCCCAGTGACTTAGGCTCGTCCAGCCTCGTGGCTGGATGCGATTATAGTGCACAGGCGAAGAAGCGTGGCGTGGAACGACATTCGGTACTTGTCCCGAAGTAAGAGGGACAGCTTCAGCAGTGCTCGCCACAAGTAATTCTAGTAAGGCTAATGACAACATAAATAATTTTTTCATGATGAAAAATTGAATAAGGAAAAAAGGGGTGGCAGAAGAGTCTACCACCCCAGCAAAATCATCTAACGGCTTCGGTGGGTACTGGTACCATCAGCATGATTATGTGTTTCGCCTGTAATCTCTGTGGCATGATTAAAGCCAAGATGATTGAAGGCTTTTTGGTGAGTCGTCTTCGAAGAACCGTCGCTGAAGTAGCGCGTAGTATCTTTTCCAACGACTCGTCCGTCATCTTTAACCCAACTTTCTTTTTTATTAGACATGTTTTTTTCCTATTTGAAGGTTTCAACAAATTAGCCATGGGTTTTAGCTATCTTTGTTATCTCTATTTCTACTGGTTCAGAAGGGCAAAAAAAATTAGTATTAAAAAGCAATAATATTTGACAAGAAAATATATTTATAGTAAAAGCACTGTGATCTGGAACTTCCCCAGATCACAGTGCTTTAAATTTTTATTGATACACAATCTCGCTAGAATGCCTTTAATCCGAGGAGATTTTCACTATTATTTTCTCTTCCGTAATTGCTCTTTGGAGCCGTAGAAGATGAAAAGCGATTGATCATCGCATTAAACAACATGCTATAAAAAATCCTCCAGAAATGTGGAGGATCAAGAATTTTGCAGTTGAATGATTACTAAAGGACGCGGAGAATACTCGGCACTTCCTTGATCGCCTCTAGGCCTTCGATTTCTCGCATGGCTTCCCGGAAATTTGCCTCATGGACATCATGGGTCACGACGACGATCTCAGCGCAATCATCCTGAAGACCAATCTGCACGACTGATTCCAAGCTCACTTGGTGCTGCCCAAAGCAAGTCCCCAGATCGCCGATCACACCGGGCAAATCCCGCGACAAAAAGCGCGCATAAAAACGCGTTTTTAGGGTATCAATGGGCAAAATTTTGCTGTAATGCTCGTGGGTGCAGCCCAGGAGAGGGTTGAGTTTTTGGATCACCTGGTCAGAATGCAACAGACCCACCACATGGACAATGTCAGAAACTACGGCGCTGGCCGTTGCCCCAGCCCCAGCCCCAGGGCCATAAAACATTACCTGGCCGAGGGGTTCCCCTTCCACGAGGATCGCATTAAAGACACCATTGACGCTGGCGATGGGATGATCTTCTGGTACTAAAGTCGGGTGAACGCGCAACTGTAGGGCATCTTCTTCGAGGTCTGGTCGTTCGGCGATCGCCAATAATTTGATCACAAAACCGAGCTTTTTCGCAAAACTGATATCTGCCGCACTAATGGAACGAATCCCTTCGCAGTAGACATCTTCGCGCCGAATTCGTCCCCCAAAGGCCAAGGAAGCAAGAATCGCAATTTTGTCCGCCGCGTCGCCCCCATCCACATCGGCACTGGGATCGGCTTCGGCATAACCCAATTTTTGGGCTTCCGCTAATACTTCCCCAAAGTCCGCCCCGTGCTGGGCCATCTGGGTGAGGATATAGTTGGTGGTGCCATTGATAATGCCAATGACACGGGTAATGCGGTTCACTCCTAAAGATTGCTTGAGGGGTTTGATGATCGGAATGCCACCGCCCACCGCCGCCTCAAGGAGCACATAGACCCCCGCTTTGTTCGCTGCGGTGTAAATTTCTTCGCCATATTTGGCAATCACTGCTTTGTTGGCGGTGACCACATGTTTCCCATTGGCGATCGCCGCCAGGATGAGAGTCCGCGCTGGCTCCAGGCCGCCCAACAACTCAACCACCACCTGAATCTCTGGATCTTTGACGATGGCCTCTAGATCAGTGGTTAGGCAACCCGCTGGTAAATCAATGTTGCGGGGCTTGTCTAGGGAGCGCACCCCTGCCCGTTTCAAAACCACTTCCCCCAACAGCGGGTGGCGGCCTTGGGGCGACAGCAAAATTTCTGCGGTGCCCGTGCCAACCGTTCCTAAGCCAAGTAAACCAATTCCGATAGCCACAATGTTTTCTCTAGTGCAACATCAAGATAATGTTTCCATTATCCCCCATTACCTGATCTCCCAACTTAGGGATCAACTACTTCCGATGGTGAATTTCTAAAATATAGGGATAATATTGCCGTTGTCCCCGGGAGCCAACCCAGACTTGATACAGTCCTTTTTGCCATTCGCCGCGAATTGCCGGATTTTGACCCACCGCATCGTCATTGCACCATACACCACCGGGGCCTTTGACCACGAGCACCGTATCTCCGGCACTTTCAACGCTCAGTTCTAAATCATTAAAAAATGTCATGAGGCTGAGGCGATGGTCGGCATGGTTATCGATAAAGCCAACACAAGACCCCGTGGGGGTATCCTCGATTCCTAAAAATTCTGCGGCGGGTTCACTTCCCCCACTGACCCCCCGTAATAGCTGGGGATTGGGGGCAAAATTAGGGCGCAACTGGAGATTTTCAAAAATGGCTTGTTTTGGTAACGGTTGGGCCATCACCGGGGCGATCGCCAGTCCCATCCCCCAAGCCCCCGTTAACGCCAATAAGCACCGTCGCCACATATCGAATATCCTTTTTTGATTCCAGCATTACCTCGCTAGACGTGGATCAAAAGCCTGGGGTTCCAACGGCTCGCCCCTTCAATCCACCTAACGCAATAGCATCACCAATAGACCCTGCTGACCCAAGAGTACCTCCCGCAGGAGGGTGACGATCCCGACCCAAATCACCGGAGAAATATCAATGCCTCCCAGGGGCGGCACCAGCTTTCTGGTCGGGGCCAAAAGCGGTTCCGTCGGCAATACCACCAAGCTAAAGGGCAGTTTCGTTAATTCCGCCTGGGGATACCAAGTGAGCACAATGCGGAAAATAAAAAATAAAGTCATCGCGCCCAACAGCAGATTGAGCCCCAAACTTGTCACAGCTAACCAAGACATCGCATTCACCAAAAATTCATTGCGTTAAGACTTAATTTAACTTAACTGCGACCTTGATTTTTACCGAACCCATTGAAAATAGGGACAATGGCCTGGGATTTTCCGAAACTGCATCAGTCTGCCTGGGTGCCCACTATAAATTACTATTGGCGGTTTGTTTTGACCATTGCCCTTAAAACCAAAGCACATAACCCAAAGGGCCATGGCAAGTACCACAAGCCAATGATCAACAAACAAAATTTAAGGACAAAAGCCGTGAAAAAGTTGATTCTCCCTGCCTTCTTCCTCTGTGCCCTCAGCCTCGGTGGCTGCGGTATGGTTCAGGAAATAATTTTTGAAAAAGCGATTGAAGCTGGCTCCGGCGAAAAAGTCGATATCGATATGTCCAAAGAATCCGTCGATATCAAAACCAACGAAGGGAATCTGTCTGTCAGCAGCGGCGACAATGTCAAACTCCCCGACACCTTCCCCAAGGACATTTATTTCGATAAAAATGCGGAAATTAGAATGGCGATGGATTTACCGGAAGGGGTTTCTGTCACCTTTGTTACTAATGAAAGTGTAGCCGCTGTCAAAGACAAATACACCGCAGAAATGGCCAAAAACGGTTGGACTCAAGAAATGACCATGGACGTCAACGGGCAATCGATGTTTGGCTTTCAAAAGCAAGAGCGCGCTTCCCAAATCATGATCTACGCAGACCAAGACCAGACTTTGGTGCAAGTCATCGCGAAAAAGTAAGGGCACTTCCCCAATCGTCGCTTATGGGGATTGCCCTCAAGGTTAGAGACTATTTGCGATCGCCCCTAGGGCAACATGTGCTGCTGGATAAAGTTTGTATCGACATCGGCCGCCAAAAAAGCCGGGTGATTCAAAATCTTTTGGTGGAAGCTAATGGTGGTCGATACTCCAGTAATCGCACATTCTCGGAGTGCCCGCTTCATGCGGCGAATGGCGGTGTCTCGGTCGGGCCCCCAAACGATTAATTTACCGATCAAAGAATCGTAGTAGGGGGAAATTTCATAGTCGGTGTAAACGTGGGAATCCATCCGTACCCCAGGGCCACCGGGGGGAAGATAGCCACTGATTTTGCCTGGGGTCGGTCGGAAATCATGGTCGGGATCCTCGGCATTAATCCGGCACTCGATGGCATGACCAGTTAAGTTCACTTGATTTTGATTCAAACTGAGGCGATCGCCTTGGGCAACTTTAATTTGCTCGGCGATCAGATCTAGTCCCGTCACCATCTCTGTGACCGGGTGTTCCACCTGAATGCGGGTATTCATTTCCATAAAGTAGAAATCCCCATTCTTATCCACGAGGAATTCCACTGTTCCCGCCCCGACATAATCAATGGATTTCGCCGCTTTGACCGCTGCTTTCCCCATTTTGTCCCGCAGTCTGGGGGTGAGGATCGCGCTGGGCGCTTCTTCGAGAAGTTTTTGGTGTCGTCGCTGGATCGAACAATCCCGTTCGCCGAGGTGAATTACATTGCCGTACTGATCCGCGAGGATCTGAAATTCGATGTGGCGGGGCCGTTCAATAAATTTTTCGATGTAAACGCCGCCATTCCCAAAGGCTGCTTCTGCTTCCCCCTGGGCCGCTCGGTACAAACGGGGCAATTCTTCGGCGCTGGGCACAAGGCGCATCCCCCGGCCACCACCACCCGCCGTGGCTTTGATCATCACGGGGTAGCCAATTTGTTGGGCGATTTCTAGGGCTTGTTCTTCGGAGGCCACCAACCCAGCACTACCGGGTACGGTGGGGACTTTTGCCGCCTGCATCGTTTTTTTGGCAGTGGATTTGTCCCCCATGGCGATCATTGCTTCTGGGGAAGGGCCAATAAAGGTGATTTGGTGGTCGGCACAAATTTCTGCAAACTTGGCATTTTCGGCGAGGAAACCGTAGCCTGGGTGAATTGCGTCGGCGTTACTGCTGAGGGCCGCAGCGATAATATTGGGAATGTTGAGATAGCTTTTGCTGCTCTGGGGCGGGCCAATGCAAATGCTCTCATCGGCGAGCTGAACGTGGAGGGCTTGGCGATCTACGGTGGAGTGGACGGCAACTGTGGCAATGCCGAGCTCCTGACAGGTGTGGATAATGCGTAGGGCAACTTCTCCGCGATTGGCGATGAGAATCTTTGAAAACTGCATGGTGTTCCGTTGGCGTTTGCGTCCCCAGTGTGATGGGTAGCCAACATTATCATGGTAAGGGGTATCCCTCGGCAAGCGGCGATCGCCCCGGAACAAACTTTCACGATTCCTCTAAAACAAGCCCTGGCGAAATTCGTCATTTTCACCCCGGTCATCTGTTTGGTAACGAGATGGAGGGCGATCGCTACTCCAGGCCCACCAAACGGTGCCACATTGACATTCATAAAACTCCTGCCAGCGGCGACGGTGCAGCGCATCAGTCACGGGGGCATAGCGATTTAACCAAGCCCGTTTCGCATCATGGGGGAGTGCTTCACAGCTGGGACAATGGAAACTGAGGGCGTGACTGGCATTTTTGATCCACTCAGGCGGATAGGGGCTAAAGGCATCCATAGGCACGGACAAAGGAAAAACTTGCCTACCATGGTAACGACTTCCCTGGGAATTGTTAGGAACCTCGGTTCAGGCTTTGGGGACAAACTTCCCAGGTGGGTTTTCGTCGTCAAACCTCGAAACGCTTTTGATCAGCCCCCTTAGGCGCGGATAAACTCGTAGAGATCGATGTATTCATTGCCGGGGTTGTTCCAGGAATAGTCATATTTCATCCCCTGGATTTGCAGCTTCCGGAACTCCTCTGGGTACACGGTGTATAAACCAATGGCCCGTTCCATGGCGGATTCGAGGGCGTGGTTATCCGTTTGGTAAAAGACATAACCATTGCGTTCTTCGGGGGGATGTTTATCATCATGATCCCGGTCAAACACGGTACTCACGAGGCCACCGACACCACGGACAATGGGCACCACACCATACTTCAGGGCGATGAGTTGGGTCAGACCGCAGGGTTCGTAGTTACTGGGGACGACAAGCATATCAGCCCCGGCATAGATCATGTGGGACAGTTCGGCGTTAAAGCCCAGCTCGATGTGACAGTTGGGGTTGTCGTTGAGGTGGAATTTCTCGTGCCAGAACCAGGAGTTGATCGAGCCTTCGGTGGCAGAACCAAGGAGGACAAATTGGGCTCCCCGATTCAAGGCGTAGTACATGGCATGGTGAACGAGATGAACGCCTTTTTGGTCATCGAGACGGCCAATGTAGGCGATGATCGGTCGGTCATTGTCTTCAAGTAATAGGCGATCGCGTAGGGCTTTTTTGTTTTTCGCTTTATTTTCGAGGCTATCCCAACTGTATTGCAGCTCGATATTGTGGTCTACTTCTGGGTTCCAAGTGCTGTAGTCGATGCCGTTGAGAATTCCCTTAAACTTGTCTTGGTGGAGATGGAGGGTATGGCTCAGACCACAACCAATATCGGTGTAGTGGGCTTCCCAGGCGTGGTGGGGAGAAACGGTCGTCACTGCATTGGCATAGACGATGCCCCCTTTCATGCAATTTAAGGCAAAGGGATTAAAGTTATCCCGGAGGCGATCGTAGTGGAAATAGTAGCCCTCGTTATTGAGACCCGTCGCCCACAGGACGTCAGCGCCCGCGATACCTTGGTGCTTAAAGTTGTGGATGGTGTAACACACCCGCTGATTCCACAGGCCATGCCACTTGTACATTTCAAAGAGCATCACCGGAACCAGACCTGTTTGCCAATCATGGCAGTGGATAATATCGGGGCGTTTGTTGGATTTTTGTAAAAATTCGAGGGCCGCTTTACTAAAAAAGGCAAAGCGCATGTGGTCGTCTAAGGCCCCATAAAAAAAGCCCCGACTGAAAAAGTTATCACCGGAGTGGGGTTCGATAAAGAAACATTGTTGGCCATGGACCCAGCCATAGAAAACGGTGCAGTGGATCGCACCGCCAAACCAGGGTACCCAAAGATCCCGATAGGCTTCGTGCATCCCCCAAATGTGGTCGTAACGGAGACAATCATATTTGGGCAAAATGATTTCGACACAATGACCGCGCAGACTAAGCTCGCGACTGAGTCCGTAAACCACATCTCCAAGTCCACCTACCTTCGCGACGGGGGCGCATTCCGAAGCAATCTGGACGATGTACATAGGGACTCCTTATGTTTCTGAAAGAATGGGAAATTCGTAAAATTTTTTCAAAGATAAAGCATCTGTCTGTGAGCGGCAACTATACGGGGGCGGAAGTGTGATTAGGATTCTTGAGGTTTGTTTGCTCCATTGTTTTAGGAACAAAATATTTGGCGATCGCCGTTGGGCCTGCCCGGATCAGTGGGATGATCGGGAAAATAGACTGCTGTTGGGGGCTGTTTTGGCAGCAATTTTTAGTCCCCCTAATCCCATCAATTTCAGACAAAAATGCAAGATCAACAACAGGTGATTCACAAAGCGCAGCCCTGGCACGGCAAGGTGGGCTTAATTTACGGGCAACGCCAGGGCAAGACGGAAATGCAACGCTGTTTTACCCAAGCGCCGTTTCGCATCCAGCGGCCTTTTTATCCGGAAGGAAATCGAGTGTGTCACACGGTCTTGCTCCACACGGCAGGGGGCATTGTCGGCGGCGATCGCCTATCTCTGGATCTCGAACTGAAGCCAGAAAGTCATGTTTTCCTCACAACGGCGGCGGCCAACAAACTTTATCGTACTAACGGGGAAACGGCGCAACAGGACGGCATTATTAACCAGGCTCCGGGCAGCATTTTGGAATACTTTCCCCAAGAAATGATTATTTTCGACGGGGCAGAATATCACCAGAGCCTGCGGGTCAATCTGGCTCCCGGTGCGGTGTGGTGTGGCTGGGAAGTTCTTCGGTTTGGGCGCACGGCCCGGGGCGAAAAATTCATCTCTGGTAACTGGCGGGGGCTGACAGAAATTTGGCAAGATGATGAACTGCTCTGGGGCGATCGCCAATGGCTACCGGGAAATCCAGAAGTCTTTGCTGCCTGGAATGGCCTGAATAATCAGCCGGTGGTGGGAAGCCTGGCTTTGGTGGGTTTAGAGATTAGCGAGGCCCAAATTACGGAGTTACGACGAACCATGGCCACCATTCAGCAGGGCTTGGGCGGGATCACACAATTACCCAAAGGCGTGCTCTGTCGCTACCGGGGCCCCTCCAGCACGGAAGTAAAACGCTGGTTTATCTCCCTTTGGCAAAATTGGCGATCGCTCTATTCCCCGCAACCACCAGCCCTGTCCCGCGTCTGGCAAACCTATTAACCAACATTCTCCCCTTGAGGGGAGTTAGAGGGGTGTCCCTTGAGGGGAGTTAGAGGGGGGAGTGGGAGTTAAGGCTGACGACTGTAAGGAAAAGGCTGATCCCGTTCGATGAGGTGCGCCTGCATTCCCAACCGTTTTGCTGCTTCGTAATCTTCCAGGCGACTGTCGCCGATGTGGAGCGCTTCTTCTGGCTGACAACTATGTTTAGCGAGGGCTGCTTGGAAAATTTTGGGGTCTGGTTTCGCTGCTCCGGTTAGGGAGGAAATGGTCACACTCTGGAAATAGGAGGCTAGTTCTAAGGCATCTAACACCTGCAACAGGCGGGAGTCAAAATTTGAAATTAAACCCAACTCAATGCCCTGGGCGTGCCAAGTCTGCACCGAAGCCAAGGTTTCCGCGAAAATAAACCAGGGTTCCGCTGTCGCAAAATGCTGGTACAAATCCGTAAAAAAAGCACGAAAATCAAGAAACTGTTCAATCACTCCGGTAGCAGTAAACGTTTCCTGGGCGATCGCCTCCCACCACAGAAATTCCTGTTTCGGGATCAACTCAGCATCAATATTTGGAAATGCCGGGGCAGGTTTACGCTTAAAGGAGTGACGAAACCCCTGTTCTAAACGCTCCGGATCCGCCGTTACCCCGTGACGTTGGGCAATTTTGGCATAGGTCGCCCCGACCCCATCCTTGACGCCAAAGAGCGTCCCCACCGCATCGAAAAAAATAACCTTTGGTTGTGTTGCCATCATTTTGCTTGTTTCGTCTACTGAGCCAATAATTTTGCGAGGGGTTGCACGAGCCAATTGAGGCCCACCTGCACTTGATGTTCCCAGGTCGGCAAACGGTAGAGATAGACCAAGCGACGGGCGACATGGGCGAGATTGCCTTCGAGTTCTAGGCCCAAACCGCTGAGGGTGGCATTATTTTCGCCTAGGGTGAGCATTTCACCGAGATTAAAGAACTTAAACGGCAAAAGAGGCTTATTTGTAATCAAGCCCCGCAAATTCCAGGCGCAGACATCGGCCTGTTGAATCGCCACCTGGGCCGTCATCGGTAAATTGTCTTCTGCTTGGGCGACATCCCCAAGAGCGAAAATGTTCGGGTGGTTCTGGATCTGGAGTTGGGCATTGACATCAAGTTTGCCATTGTCTGCGTGGGGCAGGGCGAGATCTTTTACCCAAGGGGCGATCGCCGTTCCGCCAGTCCACAAAACGAGATCAGCGGGAATGGTATCTACTTCCCCTTTGTAGCGCAGGCTCAGGCTATCGGCGGTGACTTCGGTGACTTCCGTGGCATAGTCTACCCAAATTCCCCGTGCTTCCAGGGCTTCCTTAGCGGCTAATTGGTTAAATTGAGGCGCATTTTTGAGGATTTCATCGCCACGATCAATGATCCGTAACCGGCCGCGATCGCCTAAGCGATCCGCTAATTTACAGGCTAATTCCACGCCACTGTAGCCACCCCCAACGATGGCAATGCGAATTTTTTCCGCCGCACTGGTTTCCAAAGCCCGTAATTTTTCCTTGAGGCGGAGAGCATCATTGAGGGTTTTAAAGGGCAGAGCGTATTCCTTGATGCCAGGTAAATCCACAAATTTTGTTGCGCCCCCAGCAGCAATGACGAGGTAGTCATAGGTGATTTGGCGATCGCCGCAGACGACGGTTTTTTGCTCCGGGTCAACGGTTTGTACTTGAGTTTGGACAAATTTCACCGGGCCATGGCGCAACAATTCCGTGTAGGTGGGGGCCACTTCCCAGGGTTGCATTTCCTCCGTGATCAGCTCGTAGAGGAGGGGACTAAAGACAAAGTGATCCTGGCGATCGATTAAGGTAATGTCTGGCCGCTGGGAGGTCTCCCAGGGAAATTGCAACAGACGGAGCGCCGTATAGAGTCCGGCGAAACCGCCGCCGATAATGACGATGTGGGGCTGACTCATGGAGAAATAAAAGGTGAGGGCGGGCAACGTTTAACTATTGTGCCTTAATTTTCCGGTCGGGGGGGCCAGCCCTTGGACAATAAAAAACCGCCACTGGGTGAGGACGGTCTAGCTTGATAAGCAATCGGAGGGTATTGCTAACCTAGCGCGGGGATCATTGGGGAAATGTAATCTTTTTAACTTCTTTAGGTTTTTTCCCGTCTATTTTGGGTGTAAATAACTTTTGGGTTCTTTATGGCAATCGGACTAGCCAAGACCCTGAATTGTGCTTAGAATAGTTTAGGCCCCTGGAGAGGTGGCAGAGTGGTTGAATGCGGCGGTCTCGAAAACCGTTACTGGGGCAACTCAGTCGGGGGTTCGAATCCCCCCCTCTCCGTTTTAGGATTGACCTCGATAAAAGGAACGTCGTAGACGTTTGAGTTGCTGCCGGAGGTAGTCTGTATTGGCAGGTTGCTCACCATAGCGCCAGTTGACATAGGCTTCGGTCAGTTCCGTCAAAATTTCTAAGGTTTCAGGACGATATTGCGGTTGAATCGTCCGCAAAAACTCCCAGGGGGTTTGGGTACGTTGTTTTTGGTGCCCTTTGTTTTGGAGCAGCAGGAGCATTTGTTGGTAGAGCTGTTCCATCATTGGTAATCGAGCAAAGCGGCGTCGTTGAAACCAGTTGCGAATTTGTTTAATGACAAACCAACCGCCCATGCTGGCGACAGCAACGGCGATCGTCCCCGTAATGGCCCCAACGAGGCCACTGGAAACAAAGCCCCACAACCGCGAAACCACGTAGCCTAGTATTTTCAGGGTGGTAAACCATAACCCTTCAAAGAAGCCAAGAATCGGCGACGGCACCCAACCCGCAACCCAACGCCAAAATGATCTCAATACGCCAAAAGCACCACCATCCTCAAAGGAAGGCGGTACAACTTCATAACCCGGCAGTGGATTGAACGCAAACCAACCCTGGCCCGGAAAATAGGCTTCTGTAACAGCATGGGCATCGGTATTGTGGACGAGGTAATAGCCCGTAAATGGATTGAAATCCCCTTGATCAAATCCCGTTGCAAACCGGGCCGGAATCCCAATAGAACGCAGCATGATTGTAAGGACTGTGGCGTAATGGTCGGCATAGCCCCCCTTGTATTTGAACAAGAAAGCTTCAACGAGATCTTCATCGTTTGCGAAGAACGGAATTTCTTGGGCTTGGGGGAAGCGTTGTTTCAAACCTTGGGCGAGATAGAGGGCCTTTTCGTAGGGGGAAGTGATGGGGCTATTGGCCTGGGAGAGAATTTCCTCGGCAACGGCCCGTACCTCCGCTTTTATCTCTGGGGGGACATCTAGATATTTCTCGGTGACAAAGGGCGGATAATCTGTCCCTGCTGCCGCCAATTCCGTCCGGTTACGGTAGGGTACTTTAGAAACAACGGTATAGGTTAGACCTTCTAAAAGTCCCAAAGGCGATCGCAAATTGCCCTCTGGATCTTGACCAATCTCCGCCGTGGGAAAATAAAGCTCCGTCGGATACTGCATCGCCGGGACAATGTTCGGCAAAGACAAAACGGCGGTATAGCTCTGGATAATTTTTTTCTTTTCCACTGGGTTGGGGATAAAAGGCGTTAGGAAAAAACGTCCTGCCCAGCGGGAACGCTCCGTGAGTTGCAAATCATCGGCATTGGTGACTTCCCAGCCCTGGCCTGTGTAACGGTCAAAGGACATCACGCGCCAAAAACCAGGAGCCTGCGATCGCACCCGCATCACCAGCACCTTTTCCATCTCACCCCGGAGATTTTGGTTGATTTTGCTATTGAAACCGTAATACTGAGTTTTATCGAGTTCCCCTTGACCTTCGCTGGGACTACTGCCTTCACCCGTGCCTGCCCCAGTACCCGGACTATTCCCAAAGGTCGCACCATCGGCGTTTTCATTTCCTTCGCTGCCAGGATTCTCATAACCGGGATTGACGAGGCTAAGGTTAGTCGGACTAAAACGTTCATTTTCAGGGGCATCGGCGGGCAAACTCACAGGCAAGGTGCTGAGTTGATAGCCAGGAAAACGGGGCATGATGCTAAAGAGTCCCAAGCCCAATACCAAGGTGATCCCCAAAATTGCGCCCAGGCGTTTGGGTGACAGGGGAGAATTTCTCAGGAGGTCAGCGCGACCTTTACGGGCACTGGAGCGCTGCGGCCAAAGGATCGTCTCCAAGCCAGCTAGGCCAAGGCGTGAACGGTAATCTAAAACTAGAACAGGGAGGGCGATCGCCAAAAATAGAATTAACCAGGGCGCAAAGGTTAGCGTTTGAGAAACAGTGCCTGCCACCCCCAACAAAATAAGGCCGATCACCATCGAATAACCCAGATCCTTTCGGCGGGGCAAATCGAAGCTGTGAAGAATTTGCAGTTGAATGAGGAGCTCTGCCAGCACCAAACGCGTATCGTTTAAATTGGCATACAGATTCCGGAAAAAGAGCAACAGCATGCCCAACATGCCAATGGCAATAAAAAATTTTGCCCCCACATTCGCCTTCTGACGGTTTTGCCAACTCCAGACTCCCCCCAGGAGCGTTAAGGGTACCGCTAAAATACTGATCGGCCAGCCAAACCAGATCATGTTTCCTTCTGAGGCCACATCCGTCGCAATAATGCCGACAACCACCAATAGCTGTACCAAGGCCCGCAGCAGTACAGAATCTTCGCTTTGGGGTTTGGGAAAATTACGCAATTGGGCCACTAAATCCGCAAAGGATTTCGGTTTGAGGCGTTGGGAAGAGGGTGATGTCATCGTGCTGTAGGCGGAAATCAAAAACCTTCTACTAGACTACCCTTATCCTTCAAATTCAGCATAAATCCCACTGAAGCCATAAAGCAGAACAGCAGCCTACAGTTTTTTGTGAATCCTGACTTAAACCGATGAAAGCCGCAGTTCCATGGTTCGATTAGCGAGATTATCGATTGATTTAATTTTTGTACTCCCCAGGCAAGATTCGAACTTGCGACCAATCGATTAACAGTCGACCGCTCTACCGCTGAGCTACTGAGGATTGTGTGGCGCGTTGTGTTCCAACGGTTTAACATTGTAGCCACAGTTTTTGGATTTGGCAATACCTTGGTTCAAGTTTTTTTTGAGCCGGTTGAACTTTTTGGGTAAAGGTTCAGTCTAAAAAGACGTGCGATGACTGGAGAGGGATATGCCCGATCAAGCTGTTGACCACCCTACTGCCATTTCGGATAGGGAATTGGTTTGTCTTTGCCAAGGGAAAATAGGGTCTATTCGGGGGCGGCGCGATCGCCAAAGTTTCCGAATCCTGTACCGACGCTATCACCAAAAGGTACGGTCTACCCTGTATCAACTCTGTGGGGTGGCGCTCTTGGATGATTTAGTTCAAGAGGTTTTTTTAAAGGCCTGGCAGGGGCTCCCGCGCCTCAAAAATCCGGACTATTTTGCCACCTGGTTGTACCGCATTACTTGGAATGTGGCGACGGATCAACGGCGACGCTTTGCGAAGCAGATGACCTTAATCACAGGCTTAGAGGCGCAAATTGGTGCGGTAGCAGATCCGGGGCCGGAGGGGCTGAGTCAAATTTATTATCAAGATTTGGTGCAGCGAGGTTTGCAGTCGCTAAGCTTGGAACACCGGGCGGTCTTGGTGCTCCATGATCTCAAGGATTTGCCCCAAAAGGAGGTGGCTGAAATTCTTGGGATTCCGCCAGGAACGGTGAAATCTCGCCTCCACCATGCCCGGCGATCGCTGCGTCAGTTTTTAGAAACCCAAGGAGTCAGTCTATGAATTTCCATGACCATGACAACTTAATCCGGTTTTTAAAGAACCATGAACCCTACGGTCCACCGCCACCAGGGGATCATGAAGAAAGGCTTTTGGCGCGACTCAACCAAACAGAACCGTCAAACCTGACAGCTTCGTCCCAGGGGAAATGGTGGATTCCGACAGTGATTGCTGCCGGGCTTGTGCTCGTGGTTGGCCATGGACAACTGCACCAGGAATTTGGGTCGCTGCCGGAAGTGATGCCGCAACAGTATTGGGGGAGAGTTGAACAACCCCAGCCAAAGGCGATCGCCGGGGGAGCCGATGAAGAACTGGAGGCTTTTCTTGAAGAAAGCTGGTCTTATTCCTTTGGGGAGCACCTTTACCAGGAACAGGAACTGTCCTACGAGTACGTTGATTTTGTTGTCAATACTGATCCCTAGTGCTTCGCAAAACATTCCTAAATTTCAACACTGGGCTAATGCCGTCCTAGCGGAATCTGTGATTAGTTTTGGAGATGAATTTTAATCATGTTTAAAAAACAAGTATTAATGGCTTCTGCGGTGGCCCTCTCGTTGACAGGGGAAATGGCGATCGCCGACTCAACCACGAAAGACACCCACTTCACCGTTGCCCCAGCACCAGTCCTCATGAGCCAAGGGGATGAGCGGGAAGCAGATCTCGTTGATCGGCTTGACCTCAGTACCGCCCAGAGACAACAAATCCAAGGAATCCGCGCCAATTACCGTAGCCAAATGGGGGCCAAACGGGCAGCAATTCAACAGGCAAAAAATACCATGCGGACATTAATGCGCAATAGCACGACTTCCCGCAATCAATTAGAGGCCCAACACCGTACCATTACAAACCTACGCCAAGATTTAGCAGATCTCCATTTCCGGCAGATGTTAGACATTCGTGAAGTGCTCACCCCCGCCCAACGGGCAGAATTAGCGCAGCACATGGCCCAAAAACGCCAGGGTGATCGCTTCCAACGGTGGCGGAGCTGGTTTGGCTGGCGGCAGTAGTCAAAATTATTGAGACGAGCCTTGCCCTTTGCGCCAAATTTCCCCGAACCACAACACAAAAGAGGTTCCTCCGATAATCCACAGCCAATCGCGGCAGGCCAGGGGGACGGTACGAAAGGCACTGCTCCCCCACTGCACCATGGCCACTTGACCGATAAAAATGGTGGCAATAATCGCGCTAAAAGCTGGATTTTTTGAGAGCCCTGTAAACGCAGAAATCGAGAGGCCAAAACAGCGGGCATTAAATAAATTCCACAGTTGCAGAAAGACGAAAATCGCAAAAAAGACGGAAAGCTCGTAGGTATTGATGGTGCCATCGCGCATTTCATACTCCAAAATGCCTACCATCAGCACCAGAAATCCACACCCTAAGAAGGCAATTTGTTTGGCCATGGCCCCGGTGATGATAAATGCCTCGGCTTGACGGGGCGATCGCCCTAGGACTTCTGGATTGGGCGGTTCCGTGGCTAAGGCCAGGGCGGCAAAGGTATCCATAATCAAATTGACCCACAGCATTTGGGTCACCGTTAGGGGAAGCTCAATGCCAATAAATGGCCCCAAAAGAGCTGTCCCCAGGGCTACCACGTTAATGGTGAGCTGAAAGAGAAGAAATTTTTGAATATTTTCATAGAGCGATCGCCCCCAGAGCACCGCATTCACAATGCTGCTAAAGGAATCATCTAAAAGAATAATGTCACTGGCTTCCTTGGCGATCGCCGTACCACTTCCCATAGCAAGCCCCACTTGCGCCTGTTTGAGGGCCGCCGCATCATTCGTCCCATCTCCCGTCACACCAACCACTTCTCCCGATTGTTGGAGCAACTTCACCAAGCGTAATTTATCTAGGGGGCAAGCGCGGGAGAGGATCTTTAAGGACTTCACGGCTTCCCGTGCGGTGTCATCATCCATGGCGGCAAACTCCGGCCCCGTCAGGTGCAAGGCTTTAAAGTTAACCTCTTCGGTTTGGTGCCAGAGGCCAATTTGTCGGCCAATTTCCCTCGCCGTTTGGGGACTATCACCGGTAACAATTTTGACCTGAATGCCGGCACGGAGACAGGCTTTAACGGCGGCGGGGACATCGTCCCGCAGGGGGTCAATAATCGCAAAAAAACCAAGCCATACCAGGTGCCGTTCGATTTCAGTGATTTTAAAATGCTTGAGATCCCCCAGGGGACGGTAGGCAAAACCCAGGGTCCGCATCCCCCGGCTTTGGTAGTCTTGGAGCGTTTTGATAATGGCAGCCCGTTCGGTGAGGGGCATAACCCCACCAGCACTTAATTGATAATCACAGCGTTTGAGTACGACTTCTGGAGCGCCTTTAACGTAGAGAACTTCCTCCTGCAAAATGGGCGATTTGCCGAGGCTGGTCATGTACTTTTTTTCGGCAGAAAATGCCCCCTGGGAACTGAGGTCAAAATTGTAACGGTAGTCGAGGTAGTCAAGGTTTTGTTGATCGAGCCAGAGTAAAAGGGCTCCCTCTGTGGCGTTCCCAATGACCGTGGGCAGCGCTTGGGTGGCGTACTCTAGGTCGGCGGTACTGTTGGCGGCGATCGCCTCGGCGAGCACCTGACGAACATGGGTGGCCTGCGCCGGTTCAGCCTCCACCAGTCCAGGGATACAGGTTTCATGGACATGCATTTGATTACAGGTCAATGTCCCGGTTTTATCGGAGCAGATCACGGTGGTTGCGCCAATGGTTTCACAGGCATGCATCCGCCGCACCAGATTATTTTCGGCAGTCATGCGGCGCATACTGTAGGCCAAAGACAAGGTGACACTCATGGCCAGTCCTTCTGGCACAGCTACCACGATAATCGTCACGGCCACCATGAAGTAATTGAGGAGGGCCAGCCCCACATCTAGGGGAAGCCATTCTCTCACTGTGGGGGATAGCCAGTGGGTAGCAACACCATAGCCGAGACTTCCCCCTAACCAGAGGCTACCTCCAAGCAACATCAAGGGGGTATTTTTTAGGGCCGCCGGGGCTGGAACAGCGAAAACTTCGGGTAACTTCCCCAAGCGTTCGAGTAGTTCTTGGCCATCTTCGAGCACCGGCAGCCACACGGGTGCTGACATCATGGCGATCGCCCCCAGTAAACAGGCCATCACGTAACCCTGGGAGCCTGTTAGCCTCAGTTCTTGGGTGAGGAGACCCCGGATCAATAGGGCAATAAACGTCAAGATGGCGACAGTTAAGCCCACCACCCCAATTGCTTTACTCAGGGTTTCGAGTTGTTGATTGAGGGGCGTATTGGGATCATCTTCAACGGTGGCCACCGCTTGGGCTAACTTACCAATTTCAGTGCGATCGCCAACGGCAATGACCTCACAAAAACCATGGCCTTGGGTGACGATGGTACTGCGGTAGACACAATTAAACGGGTAAGCGGACTGCTCGGCTTCTACTTGGAAAGGATCCGCTTGGGCTGATTTGTTAACGGGTTCTGATTCCCCCGTGAGTTTTGCTTGATCAATGTGAAGGGAAACGCTTTCAAGAATTTTGGCATCGGCGGGAACTTCATGGCCCTGTTCGATGTAGATAATGTCGCCCACCACCAAATCCTGGCGCGGCAGACTGTGATACTGGGCCTCGCGAATTACCTTGACCATGACTTGATCGTAAACATGGTTGAGGAGGGCAAATTCTTGGTTCGCTTTAAACTCATTAAAAAAAGCAACGACGGTAGCCAACAAGATCGCGACAATAATCCCCAGACCTTCGGCATATTCGCCCCGCAACACCCCCACCGCAAGGGCGATCGCCGCCGCGATCATCAGAATGCGAATCACCGGATCAGTAAATTTCTCTAAAAAAAGTTGCCACCAGGGACGCCGTTGGGGCGGTGTTAAAACATTGGCGCCATATTCGGCACGATTCGCCTGAACTTGTTCGGCCGTCAACCCTGCATAGGGCAGATGGCGATCGCCTGGAGATGCAATAGTCATAGGTAGTAATGCTGGGAAAAGGCTGACCCTTACGGTAGTGGTCGCTACTTCTACTCCTATGGTAGGTTTCACCCTTTGGCCGATGGGGGGGAACGTTAGAAAAATTTAGTCTCTGGGTTACTGCCCTAAGCCCTTTGTTTTCTAGAAATCAAAAAGGCGATCGCCTTTTTGAAAATATCACCGAAAAAATGCTGTACTTTGCCCCTAGGCGACGATGCCTTCACTAAACACCCGGCCAATTACTTCTTCAACGGGGGGATCATTGACGCTGAGATCCGCTACGGGCAAATTTTCTAAGATTTTGGCGATGCTCTGGGTCAAATTTTCTCGCTTTACCAAAAAACGTACCGCTTGACCATCGATGTGTTCCACTTCCCCAAAAAAACTCAGGGCTTCGCGGGAATAGGTTTCTGTTAATTCGACCCGCACTTCTCGATAGGGCGCAAAGCGATCCAGTAACTTTTCTAAATTGCCATCGTAGATCAGTTTTCCCTGGTAGATGAGCAATACCCGCTCACAGAGGGCCGTAATATCCGCCATATAGTGGCTGGTTAAAAGAATTGTCGCCCCGTAACGCTGGTTATATTCCCGCAGAAAGTCCCGTACCGCCACCTGGGCATTTACATCTAAACCGAGGGTCGGCTCATCCAAAAAGAGCACCTGGGGATGGTGCAATAGGGCGGCCAGGAGTTCCGCCTTCATCCGTTCTCCTAGGGAGAGTTTGCGCATGGGTTGGGTCAGCTTCCCTTCTAGGGAGAGCATCGCGCTGAGTTCTGCTAGGCGTTCCTCAAAAACAGATTCGGGAATGTCATAAACGGCGGCATTGATGCGGAGGGAATCGAGGGCAGGCAAATCCCAAAGGAGCTGTTGTTTTTGCCCCATGACTAGGCTGATCTGCTTGAGAAACGCCCGCTGCCGCTGGAAAGGAATCGCCCCTGCCACACGTACTACCCCCGTGGAAGGATAAATTAGCCCCGTGAGCATTTTGAGGGTCGTGGTTTTGCCGGCCCCGTTTGGCCCCAAAAAGCCCACAATTTCGCCGGGTTCAATGTTAAAGGTGATCTCCTCAACGGCTTTAATTTGTCGGTATTGCCGCTGGAAAAAGTGTTTGAGGGTTCCCTTAAAACCGGGTTGCTTGAGGGCGACGGGATAAATTTTACTGAGGGAATCGACTTCAATAATTGGCATGGTCAGGGAACGGGCCTAGGCAGCACTCAAGATAGACCTAGATCATATCAGGGGCGATCGCCTCTGGTTCGGGCGATTTTTGTTCCATGATCGTGGCCTTGTAGGGAATGACACCCGTTTCCACGCTATTGAGACAGCGGGCGGCACCAAGGGATAGATCCAGGCTCCGGGGCGGAATATAGGGGCCACGGTCATTGAGGCGGATGATTACACTCCGGTCATTGTTGAGGTTGGTGACCTTGAGGTAGGTATTCAGGGGCATTGAAGGGTGGGCCGCCGTCAAAGCGTATTGGTCGTAGGTTTCCCCATTGGCCGTCAGGCGACCGTGAAAGTAGGGGCCATACCAGGAGGCTAGTCCTTCGAGGGATTGACCTGTTTCTTCGAGCTGGTACATTTGCTGCTGGGCAGTGACCATATCTAGAGCTGGCACACCGAGGGCGAGGCGAAGATTATTCGCCCACTGAATGGCGAGGATCTCATGGTTGAGAACGTCCTCATGGGTAATTTTTTCGTCCACAACTAAAAGAATGTCATCACCAAAGGCGATCGCCGGTTTGTCTTCATGTAACGTCGGGGCGATCGCCGTGGCTTGAAATTCCGCCATCGCCACCAGTTGTTCAAGGCGTTGGGCCAACCGTTCGGCCTCCTGTTGGGAGCGAATGGTGGCAACGGGCTTATTTTGGAGCCAAAGTTGATGGCTTTGGGGGTTGGTGGCGGGGCGGTCTGCGTCGTAGCTAATCAGCTGTGCCCCAGACTCAGCAGCAGCTTGGGGTATTGCTTCCGGCGTAGGCACCACCGCGACGAGGGGGGCAGCGGCCAGCGGCACTTCTAACTGAAGTAAAGAATCGAGGCCCAGACTTTGGGTAAATCGCTGAAATAAATTAAAGGCCCACCACTTAGAGACCTGGGGCGTGAGTTGTTCCGGGTTTGTATCGGCCACGAGTTGTGCTTCCGGGGCCTTATCCAGGGTACTCGCTAAACGGCACAGGGGATTTTCGGCTAGGGTTTCCCGTTGGGCGTTGAGGCTCACTGTTTTGACTGGGTCGGCACTGGTGGCGATCGCCTTAGTTTGAAAGGGAGCGAGGTTAACGGCTGCCGCGCCGAGGCCCATCACCAGGGAAGCGCCCAAAGTAGATAATAATCCTGTGAATTTCGGTAAATGCATACAGAATAAAAGAAAAGCTAAAAATCACAGACAGCACCCATTGTTTAGCAGAGATAATCTGAAACTGGGTTTTAGGTGCCGCGTCACATTGCAGGTTCATCAGATAAATTGCTCTATGTTTTATAGCCCATGAATTTCCGAAAAAAGTTGGCCTTCAGCGACAATCCGAGGCTGAATTGACAGGAAATCCCCCTCTCCGTCATCCCAAAAATTCTTCCAGGCGCTTACTGTGACCACCTTTAGGCACCGCTGGGCAAATCTCTGGTTAACACGACATTATGATTTCTTATTTAATGTTTTTACTAATGCAAAAAATAACTACTGATAACGAAAACTAATTTAAAATCCCGCTATTTTGTTCGTTCCGCTACAAAAATTCCAGGCAGTAAGTGAGACCCATGAACCACCTTAGTGTGCATCAACAGCAATTTTTAACGCAACTGGCCGCTGGCCTCCGCCCTGGCCAAGATGCGTTGGCCCAATGGCGGTCTGGAGAAATGGCGATCGCCGCCGTTCCCGGTTCCGGAAAATCCCATGCCCTAGCCGTCGCCGCTGTCCTCACCCTTGCCCGGCAGTCTTTGCACCACGGCCAACAGTTAGTCATTGTGACCTTTACGCGAGCCGCAGCCGAGGGGATTAAGCAAAAAATTCTGACCCACCTCAAGGCCGCCCAGTTACCTATCGTGGGTTTTTCGGTACAAACAATCCATGGTTTAGCCTTGCAAATTGCCAGTCGGCACCCGGAGGTTTCTGGCGTCGATCTAGATAGCCTTTCTCTCCAGGATATTCCTGCGAATCACCCAATCCTCCGCGCCGCCGTTGAGCAGTGGCTTCAAGCCCATGGGGAACAATATGAACGTCTTTGTCAGGGGGCACGCTCTGATCAGGAAAAAACGGAGCAATTGCGCCGCCGTTTTGCCCTCAGAACAGAAATTTTGCCAGACCTTGCCCATACGGTGATCCATGAAAGTAAAAGTTCTAATCTCTCGCCCCAGGCCGTAGCCAAACTGGGAAAAATCCTGGACGATCCCTACCAATCCTTGGCGATCGCCGCTGGCATTTATCAGAATTACCAACAACTGCTCCAGGAGAACAATGTCCTTGACTACGACGATCTGGTGTTAGGGGCCATCCGGGTGCTGCAACAGCCGGAGTTACAGCAATATTGGCAGGGACAAATTTACGGGATTTTTGAAGACGAGGCCCAGGATTCTAGCCCCCTCCAAGAGCAATTGATTCGCCTCCTGGCCACAGCTCCCGAATCTGGAGAATGTAACCTCGTGCGGGTGGGCGATCCAAATCAGGCGATCAATTCCACCTTTACCCCCGCTGACCCGTTTTATTTCAATCGCTTTTGTCAGGCCGTAAACTGTGCCGAAATTCACTACGCGGGCCGCTCTAGCCTGCCAATTATCACTGCGGCGAATCAGATGCTCCACTGGGCCAGCCACACCCTGTCGCCGCCGGATCGGTTTGCGTTTCGCTGGCAAGAAATTTTCCCGGTGCCCAGCCATGACCCCCAACAAAATGCCAATCCTGATCCCACTGGGGCAGGAGTAGAACGCCATTACCCCCAGGATATTTACGCGACGGTGCAACAACTTGGCGATCGCCTCGAAACTTTATTAACCGAAAATCCAGACCACAGTGCAGCAATTCTCGTGCGCAAACAACGTCAGGCCAAATTTGTCATTGAGCAATTAAGGGCGCGATTTCAGCCAACGACGATTCGCCTTTATGACGCCCGCAGCGGTAATGATGCCAACCATCTGGTGCTAGAGCTTTATCAAATTCTGCGGTTTCTGGAACGGCCCCACTCTCCTGACTGCCTGAAGGGTGCCCTCGATGTTTTAGGCGATCGCCAAAAAATTCCTACCCAGGATTTAGCCCGTCTCGCCACCTATCCCGAAAAATTTCTCTATCCAGGCCCCCTCGATCCGCACCTCTCCTCTGGCCTCGCCCAGGCCGCCCAAACCCTCTGTGTTCAACTGCTCCAGGCCCGCTGGCAACTGCCCCACTACCAACTCTTACCCTTTTTGGCGATGACCCTAGACTATCGCGATGTCGAACTCGCCACGGTGCAAAAACTCGCCGAACGCATCGCCCAGCAAACCCAGGGCCAAAAAAATCTACGCCAGAGCCTCGAAGTGTTTGAGATGCTCCTCCGGGATGGTTTTGAAGGCATTGAACTCGACACCGACGCCCGCTACACTCGCCCGCAGCAAATTACGGTGATCACCATGCACAAGGCGAAGGGCTTAGATTGGGACTATGTCTTTATTCCTTTTTTACACGATTCTGAAATTCCCGGCATGAGTTGGGTGCCTAGTGGGGCGCAATTCCTTGGTGATTACAACCTGGCGCAGGTGGCCCGGGCCCAAATCCGTCATTTTGTTCATGGCCAAGACCAGGGGCGATCGCCAGCGACGATTGCGACTCTTTGGCAAGAAGCCCAACAGCTTAAAACCGAAGAAGAATACCGACTGCTGTATGTGGCCATGACCCGCGCCAAACGACTCCTGTGGCTTTCTGCGGCCAAACAAGCTCCCTTTTCCTGGAGTACCTTTAAACCCCACCAAAGTTCATTTCAGTCCCAGAAACCCTGTCCAATTTTTGACGTTTTACAAGGAAAAATTTAAGGATAAAACGCCAACTGCGGTAAGCCCGCCGTTTCCTCCCAGCCCAGCATGATATTCATACACTGGACGGCTTGGCCCGACTGTCCTTTCAGGAGATTATCAATGGCGGACATCACAATGACGCGGCCCGTACGGTGGTCTACCTCAATTCCCAAATAGCAGAGGTTTGTGCCACAGGCCCACTTCGTCTGGGGATAGACACCGTTGGGTAGAACTTCTACACAGGGAGCTGCTCGATAAAAGGCGCTGTAAATGGTCAGTAAATCATCGCGCACCAAACCCGGATCCCGGAGGGTTGCGTAGACCGTCGCCAGAATACCCCTGGGCATCGGGATGAGGTGGGGCGTAAATTGCACGCGAATATCTTGGCTGGCGAGTTTGCTACAAATTTGTTCAATTTCTGGAGTGTGACGGTGGGAGGCTACTCCATAGGCTCCCAGGGAAGCATCGGCTTCGGCTAAGAGTAAATTTATTTTCCCTTGGCGACCCCCGCCGGATGTGCCGGATTTGGCATCAATAATTGCGGTTTCTGGCTGAATCAAGCCCTGTTTGAAAAGGGGCGCCAGGGCTAAGAGGCTGGCAGTAACATAACAACCAGGACAACCCACCAGTTGGGCGCGGCGAATGTCATCCCGGTAAAGTTCTGGCAGACCATAAACGGCGATCGCATTCGTATCTTGGTCGGTGCGTTCTGTTTTATACCAAGCCTGATAGGTGTCGAGATCCTTGAAGCGATAGTCAGCTGAGAGGTCAAGGACTTTGCAGCCCCGTTCGATCAGTTGGGGGGCAAGGTCACAGGCCAAGCCATTGGGCAAACCGAGAAAAACCACCTGGCAACGGCTGGCAATCACATCGAGATCAATGGGCTCAACGATCATTTTGATGCGGTGGCCGACATGGGGATAAAGTTCTGCGTAGGGTTTTCCGGCACTGCTGTTGCCCCCTAGATAGGTCAGCTCCACTTGGGGATGATCACTCAGCAGACGGACGAGTTGCATACCACCATAGCCCGACGCGCCGACAATCCCGACCGAAACCTTTTCCGAACTGCTCATAAATCCTGCTATTACCTGAAATTGCCTGGGGGCGATCGCCCTTGTTGGCTGCAATTGTACAGGGAAACGCTAAGGACAACCGATTTTATTTTGCGCCATCACCGTGGCCAAGAAAAACCGTTGTCATTCGGAGGGAAACTCGCCGATCAGTCTGGCCCTAAATCAAGCGACACAGTTGATCTTGGTGGAGCATAACTTCCCCTTGGGACGGGAGCCAAGCGACCCAGGATTGTTCTCCGTGGGGACATAACAAAAGCGCATATTCTTCTTCGGCGATCGCCTCAGGGGTTTGGGCTAACTTAACCCAATCACTGTTTGCTTGGGCCGGAGCAAAAGCCGTATCAAAGGGGTGTTCCGTTGTGTTGGGGCAGTAGCGAATACTAGATAAATCAAGGGAAGGGGTGCGTTGCATCAGGATTTTCTCCGAGACGAGTATTTGAGATACAGAGCATAGATGATTAGCCAGCCTAATCACTGCAATGTTTGTATTTAATGATACAGAAAATATTTCAAAAATCAGGGTCTGCCATAGAAGTTTACGGATTGTTGCCCAGGACAACCGCGCCAAAATCTATTGATTTACCCTCATAATTGGGTACAAATGAACGATATTTTTCCTAGGAACAAGGGTGATCATTGTGGGCATAAATGAGTTTCATTAGCCCCTCAAAAGACCTTACCCTGGAAATTCCCCCTTGAATGGAGGGGGGGGTTAGATGTTAGGATGAAATTGGATAGGGATAATTAAATTTTTTGAAACTTTAGTTTTCTACACAGAGTAATAACCCCTTAAGCCCAAGCAGAATGCCATTTAGGTGCTGCCTTGGGGAGTCCCCCTTAAGTGGGTCGATCTATTTTAGATCTTAATTGGTTCGGGAAAATACGGCCTAATTTTGGCTTTTATTTTCATTGAATGTGTGTGTAAAAAGCGAAGAATGGGAATATTAAAGCTGTAAAGAAAAGCGAACAATAGTCTCAGGTTGATCCCTTTGGGAAAAATCTGAGGACTTAGCGTAATTTCCAGTTGTAATTTCGGATTATGGGGAACAAAAAAACAATTTTACCTGTGGCATAAAGATTAACCACCGGGAAAGTTGGTGCTTCGGAATGCAACTTTTCGCTGCAGTTGATTGTCTCTGTCCAGCACAGAGAGACACCATCTAGTTCAGATATGTGGGGGAAGATCATATGCCAGTGCAAATTTATTTCTTGATCGTTGTTTATCTATTCACGATCCTGTGGGAGAAAATTAAATATCAAGATCCTCATTAGGCAGTTGCAGCGGTAGGGTGAAGGTTAGCCAAGCGCCTCGATATTTGGGGTGATTGCGGGCGGTAATTGAGCCGCCGTGGGCAGTAATAATTTGCTGCACGATCGCTAAGCCTAGCCCACTCCCCTGGCGCAAATCGGTATTATCTCCCGGTCTTGTTCTTGCTTGGTCGCCCCGGTACAAGCGCTCAAACACAAATGGCAAGTCTTCTGGATCAAAGCCAACGCCTTGATCGATCACTTCTACGGTAACGAAGTCTGAATCGACTTCAGGGGGAGATACAGTAACAAAAATGGCCTCCCCAACGGGATTGTATTTAATGCCATTGTCAAAAAGATTGAGAAAAACCTGAGTCAGGCGATCGCCATCGGCGGTCATTTTTAATGTGTCTGGCCCCTGATATTGTCGCGTGACTTGTTTTTGTTGGGCGAGGGGGGTGAGGGTTTCCCAAGCATCGTTAATCAACTGCACCAGATCAAAGGTTTGGTAGCTCAAAACTTGGTGGGGGTGGGACTCTAGTCGACTCAGTTCTAGCCAGTCCTGGACAAGGTAAAACAAACGATTAATTTCCTTAAGAATTTGACCAGCCCATTTCAATTCCAAGCCCGTTAGGCGCTGTTCTAGGGTTTCTGCGAGGAGCCGCATCGCCGTTAGGGGCGTCCGTAATTCGTGGGTCAGATCAGACAGTAATTTTTCTTGGGAACGTTTCAGGATGTGAATCGGCTCTTGGTTTTCTAAAAAAACCGCCACATCGCCACGACTTAAAGGGATAGTGCTTCCCCGCAGGTGTATCGGTTGGTTGGGGCCTTCAGCACGGGTTTGGGCGTCATGGCTCGGAAAAAATTCCCATTCCTGGCTTTGGGCGGTGCGAGCGCTGCGGGTGGTTTCGATGAGCTGGTCTAACTCATAGGAGCGGACTAATTCCAGCAAGAGACGAATTTGCCCTGGCTGCCAACGATTCAAGCACAGGAGCTGTCGGGCCTTTGGATTGCACAAAATGAGTTGATTATCCATGTCAACCCGCAGATACCCAAAGGGGGCATTTTCGATCACCCGATACCATTGGTCTAACTCTGCCTGGAGTTCTTGTTTTTCTTCGTAGAGGCTTTTTAGTTCCCGGCGGAGGGAAGAAAGGGGCGCAAAGAGAAGCTCGTCACTGGGATGTTCACCGTAGGAGTAAAGCATTTGTCGGACTTGTTGCTTTTGGCGCTGCTGCCAGGTGAAACAAATAATGCCTGCTGTGCCACAGCCAATGATTATCGGAATCCAAATCATGCTTTGATACGGGTGCTTTTGGCGATCGCCGTTATTTGCTAGGGGTTACTCAGGATGATGGCGTTGAGAATGGGGCAGGACTTTCCCATTGGTGGTATTACTATTTAGAAACCACCGTGCCGTTCTTCGCCTGACAACATGGATCTTACCCTGTTCCTCCAGCAACTTCTCAATGGTCTTTCCATTGGTAGTGTCTACGCGATTTTTGCCCTGGGTTATACCCTCGTTTTTTCGATTCTTGGCATTATTAACTTTGCCCACGGAGCGATTTTTACCCTAGGCGCTTACTTCACTTATCTCTTTGCTGGGGGACAATTTGGCTTCAATGGCTTCTTGGCCCAGGTGAAATTACCCTTTGCCCTACCCTTTGGTTTGGCGTTGTTAATTGGCTGCGGTTTCGCGGGCTGCGTTTCGATGTTAGTAGAATGGCTCGCGTTTCGTCCTTTACGCCTCCGGGGCGCCGATCCCCTCCTGAGTTTGGTCTCCAGTCTGGGGGCTGCCGTGGTGATTGTGAATGGGATTCAGCTGTTGGTGGGCGCAGAGATTTATACGTTTCCAGCGGATATTTACGGTGGTTTGCCGGAGTCGATTAACTTTGGCTCTCCAGAGCGACCGATTCTGATCCGGACAGTACAGCTCATTATCTTGACGGTGTCCGCACTGGTTGTGACCCTGTTGACCTACGGCATGACCCGAACGAAATTTGGGAAAGCGATCCAAGCGGTGGCAGAGGATAGCACAACCGCCAGTCTCTTGGGGATTAATACGGAACAGGTGGTGCGGGTGACGTTTTTTGTGAGCGGTGCCTTGGCAGGACTGGCGGGAACATTGGTGGGTTCTAGCGTGAGCATTGCGGGGCCTTATTTTGGCATTAGCTATGGTTTGAAGGGATTAGGCGTAATTGTTCTAGGGGGTTTGGGAAATATTCCGGGAGCGGTGCTGGGCGGTTTAATTATCGGCATGGCAGAAGCGTTCATTCCAGCGGATTTTTCAGGGTATCGGGAGGCGATCGCCTTTGCGTTACTGTTTGGGATGTTGCTGCTCCGGCCCCAGGGGTTATTGGGCCAAAAAACGATTCAAAAGGTGTGAGATGGCGGCATTTTTGAGTACCTATGGCTATTTGATCGTTTCTACGCTTCTGGGGGCACTGTTGGGGATCTCGGTTTACCTACCACTGATGGCGGGGCAGCTTTCTTTGGCGACACCGGGTTTCTATGCCCTGGGGGGTTACATTGCGGCGATCCTCTCGACCCAGGCGATCGCCTTTACGGGGACTATCTTTCCACTGCCTTGGCTCCTGGGGGAAATGGTCTTGGCGGGGTTAGCCTCTGGAATAGTTGCTCTGATCATTGGCGTGCCTGTGTTGCGGTTGCGGGGGATTTATTTGGCGATCGCCACCATCGCCTTAGTGGAAATTGTCCGGGTATTGTCGCTAAATTTGCCAATTACCGGGGGCGCTGTGGGGATTTTTGGCATTCCCCAACCCTTTCGCAGTCCCCTCGGTTATCTGTGGTTGGTGGGGCCATTGCTAATCATCGTGGGCGTTTTGGTGTGGCGTCTAGAAAATACCAAAGTAGGCCGCGCCTTTAACGCCATCCGTGAGGACGAACTCGCCGCCAGTGCCATGGGCATTAACCCAACTCAATATAAGGTCTTGGCATTTGTGCTGGGGGCAATTTTAGCGGGTGTTGTCGGGGCGATCGCCGCCCATTTTCTCAACACCTGGAATGCGCGCCAGGGTACCTTTGATGCCAGCATCACCTACCTAGCCTTTGTGTTGGTCGGGGGCAGTCGTACTTTTTTAGGGCCGATTCTGGGGGGCATTGTCCTCACGGCCCTCCCAGAAGTGCTGCGGGGTCTAGGAGATGCGCGGCTGATCTTTTTCGGTTTGCTTTTGCTGCTGGGGACAATTTTTTATCCCCAGGGTTTGATTACCCCCGAACTGCTACGTCGTTGTTTACCCGCTGCCTTGAAGCCTAAAATCTAGTTTTTAGCGTTAAATCGCCGCTTTTCCCCCTTTTTTGACCAATTTATCTTGAAATAATGGAAACACTCACCTTCACTCGCCCCGATGACTGGCATTTGCACCTCCGCGACGGAGAAGCGCTCAAGGCTGTTTTGCCCGATACGGTGCGCCAATTTGCCCGGGCCATTGTGATGCCCAACCTCAAGCCCCCCGTGCGTACCGTTGCTGAGGCCGCTGCCTATCGCGATCGCATTTTGGCTGCCATTCCCCCAGGGCGAACCTTTGAACCCCTGATGACCCTCTACCTCACGGACAATACCAGTCCTGCTGAAATTCAGGCCGCGAAAGAATCCGGGTTTGTGAAAGCGGTGAAATATTATCCCGCTGGTGCCACAACCAACTCTGACCTTGGCGTCACAGATATCCGCAAATGTGATGCGGTGTTTGAGGCGATGCAAACGGTTGATCTACCCCTGCTACTCCATGGAGAGGTGACCGATCATCGGGTGGATGTGTTTGACCGGGAAAAAGTTTTTATCGAAACCTATCTCCGTCCCTTGAAGGAACGCTTTCCGCAGCTACGCATTGTTTTAGAGCACATCACCACCAAAGATGCGGTGGAATTTGTCCTGGCGAGCGATGAAAAAGTGGCGGCGACGATTACACCCCAACATTTGCTGTTCAATCGCAACAGTATTTTCCAGGGCGGCATTCGGCCCCATTTCTACTGTTTACCGATCTTGAAACGAGAGACCCACCGGGAAGCACTTTTAGAAGCGGCAACCTCTGGCAATCCAAAGTTTTTCCTCGGCACCGATAGTGCGCCCCATGGCCGCGATCGCAAAGAAAGTGACTGTGGCTGTGCGGGGTGTTATTCGGCGCTCCATGCCCTAGAGCTATACGCCACGGTGTTTGAAGCAGCAGACGCCCTGGATAAACTTGAAGGCTTTGCCAGTTTCTATGGGCCAGATTTTTACCAACTGCCCCGTAATACGGAAAGAATCACCTTAACGAAAACCCCTTGGCAGATTCCCGACGCGCTGCCTTTTCCGGAATCAAGTCTTGTGCCCCTTTGGGCTGGCCAGGAATTGAGCTGGAAATTCGCCCCGGTCGCCTAGGAATTTTCGTACCAACTGGCGCGCCAGGCGGCCTCTGCTTCGGCGATCGCCAAATCCTGTTTTGCCTTTTGGTAATACTTTTGCAAATTACGGAGCTTATCAACTTGTTCCCGGAGACGGCGGCGCTGGGCCGAAACTTCCGGTTCCGTAAACTCAACTTCTGAAACTTTGAGGTGCACAGCCGTCAGGTGGGTACGGTGCTTCCTCTTCTTCTTTTTCTTACCCAGTTCAGCTTCAATGACGACGTTTACTAAATGGCTTGGCATCTGACCGCCATGCTGTTGATTATCGGCTTGGATCGCCATATCGAGGACGGTGGTTGGGATATTTTCCGGGAGAATCTTGGCGTCCTGGAGCTGGTGATTAACCGTTTGGGAGACTTGGTTAAGGGTGCGACGAATACGTTTTTCAGTGGTTTTGCACCATTCGAGCCAATAATCTGGGCTATTTTCATCAGTGGAGACTTCTACCGCAGGCCCCTGCATCATTTCGGCCAAACTATCGGCGATGCGCTCTGCCAACTGGGACAATTCCCGCCGCTTTTCTTTGTCTTCGAGTTGGGCTGGCAGTTGATCATCTTTATCTATTTTGTCTTCTGGCGGCTCATCGGTGGCGATCGCCTGATCGAGGCTTTCAAAAACTTCAAACAATTCTTGATCAAGATCCTCGCTATTTTCCATATCGCCAGCATCAACAAAAAATTCGGCCATGACTTCTGATTCCGCTTCACTCGGCTGATCCTCTGGCTCCGTTAGGAGGGTGTGTAGGCGTGTCTGGAGATCAATTCCCAATTGACGTAGTTCCTGTTGTAGAGCTTGCCGCTGACTATGGGAAAGTTGCAAAAACTTTTGGGGATAAATCTGGGTGCAGAGTTGGTAACTGGCGAGAACCAATTGACGTTTGAGGCTATCTCCGAGGCAATTGAGGTAATCGCCATAGGCGCTGGTCAGGGCTTCACGTACCCCCACTACCCGCTCACTAATGGTGGCTAAATCTCGACGAACCTGTTCAATTGCTTTGACCATTCACTTCCTAAATCTTATTGGTGTACGGGGGCTTATTTGGACGGGTAACGATGTAACGATTGCAAAAATTAAACCTCAAGATGTTTTATTGTCTGAGATGGTCGACGAAAAGGAAAGGGAGGATGCCGCACTCCCCAAGGGGCGATCGCCCCACCTAAGCCGTCAATTTCTGCTGGGGAAAGTCAAGACGACGAATGTTGCCTAGCTGTCCCCCTTTTTCCTAAGCTTAGACAATCAGCCCCCAAAGCTGACCCCAATCTTTTTAGAAAATCCTTTACCAAACCATTTATCAAATTATCAAAGCAATTTCCTATGTCCCACTCTACCGATGCCCATACCCTTGCCCGCTGGATGGCAGGGGAGTTTTCTAACGAAGCCCAGGCCCTCGCCAATCCGCCCCTCTGGGCTCACATCAAAGTTTGTATGCGCCCCCTGCCCAATCAATTTTTCGATGGCTATGGCCTCTACCTCGAACAGGCCTACAGCTCCGATACCTCTGCCCCCTATCGTTTGCGCCTGTTTCACATCAAACCCGTCGATGACCACATGGAACTGGTGCATTACAAACCCAAAGATGACGCCAAAACCAAATATATGGGTGCTGCCCGCAACCCTGCCATGATGCAGCACTTTGACATGGCTGATCTAGACCCGATGCCCGGTTGCGACATGATCGTCACCTGGAGTGGGACGAGCTTTAAGGGTACTGTCCAGGCCGGAAAAGGCTGCCGGGTTGTGCGTTATAACAAAGAGAGCTACCTCGATAACAGCTTTGAAATCACCGATAACGCCTTGATCAGTATCGATCGCGGTCGTGATCCGGTCACCGATGAAATCCTCTGGGGCTCCCTGGCGGGGGCGTTTGAGTTTGAAAAGATCAACAATTTCTCTGGGGAAGTTCAACCCCATTAACCTCTAAAATAAAATTCATCACAATTAGGAGAGAAGCAAAAATTATGGCGGCTAAACTAAAGAAAGGAAGCCTTGTGCGGGTGATTAAAGAACAATTCACCAATAGCCTCGAAGCGAAAGCGAGTGATTCCCGTTTACCCGCCTACTTTTTCGGAAGCCAAGGCGAAATTCTCGATCTCGACGATGAATACGCCTTTGTGCGTTTCTATACCCCAACCCCCAGTGTTTGGCTCCGTCTCGATCAACTCGAAGCTGTCTAAATTTGGAATAGTCCCATGTCTGCGATCGCCGTCCCTTCCATTTCCTGTAAAGCACCCCAAGTGACGGTGATCGGTGCCGGGAAAGTCGGTAGTACCCTAGCCCAACGGGTCATCGAAAAAAACCTCGCCGATGTGGTCTTGCTCGATATTGTTGAAGGTCTACCCCAAGGCATCGCCCTTGATTTATACGAAGCCCAGGGTTTAGAAGGGCACCATAAAACCATTCTCGGCACCAATGATTATGCTGATACAACAGGTTCCGACATCGTGGTGATTACCGCTGGGCTGGCCCGCAAACCCGGCATGAGCCGAGAAGATCTGCTCCATTACAATGCCAAGATCGTTGTCCATGCCGCAAGGGAAGCCATGGAGCGCAGCCCCCAAGCCATTTTTATCGTGGTGACAAACCCGATGGATGTGATGACCTACCTCACCTGGAAAGTGACGGGTTTGCCAATGAACCATGTGTTGGGGATGGGGGGCGTCCTAGATTCAGCCCGTTTACGCGCCTTTATTGCGATGGAACTAGGGGTCAGTACTGGGGATGTTTCAACCCTCGTCCTTGGGGGCCATGGGGATTTGATGGTGCCATTACCCCACTACTGTACGGTGAGTGGTATCCCAATTACTGAGTTGATGGATGCCACTAAAATTCAAGGATTGATCGAACGCACCCAGAATGGTGGCGCAGAGATTGTGTCCCTCCTTAAAACGGGCAGTGCTTTCTATGCTCCGGCTTCGTCTGTTTGTCACATGATTGAGTCCCTCATTCAGGATCAATCTCGTCTGTTACCTGCCTCGGTTTATCTTCAAGGTCAGTATGGTTTGACGGATTTGTTCTTGGGGGTGCCCTGTCGGTTGGGGTGCCGGGGCGTAGAAGCAATTGTTGAGATCCCTTTGACCGATGCTGAACTGGCACAATTGCATCGCTCTGCGGCTTCGGTACGGGATAGCCGCGATCAGGCCCTCTCTAAACTGAGTTTTTGATAGACCGTCCATGGCAGTGTCGGTGGAATATTGGTTAATTTCCCTGGAAAAACTGGGACAGTCGAAGGCACTGTGGTGGCTCTTGAGCGATGACGAACAACGGCGAGCCAAGGAGTTTAAATTCCTAGACTTGCAACGGCGTTTTATTCTGGCACGGGCTGGTTTAAGGCAAATCCTTGGGTTTTATCTCCAGCGAGATCCCAGGGCGATCGCCTTTGATTATGGTGACCACGGGAAACCGCTGTTGCCGGACATTGCGTTTAATTTATCCCACACAAAAAAATTAGCCCTTTGTGCCGTTAGCTTGGATATTCCCCAAGGTCACTTAGGGGTGGATTTAGAAGCAAAAAGACGAAAAAGTGACATTTTAGGGCTTGCAAAACGATTTTTTACGGCAGCAGAATTTGATTTCCTGCGACAGCTCCCAGAAACAGCGCGACAATCGGCCTTTTTACAACTCTGGACAGCAAAAGAAGCCTACCTAAAGGGCACCGGTTTAGGCTTACAGGGGGGATTAGACGCCGTTGAAGTGCACCTAAAACCCACACCCCAACTCATTACCCCAGCCCCGCAACCTTGGTCGTTATTTTTGGGGGAGCCGGATCAAAATCATTGGGGGGCGATCGCCATTGATCAACCCGGTGCCCAGTTTACAAACCGGGGGGAATGGATGCTATATGATGGGGCAGTTTGAGGCTTTCCTTCGTCTTCTTAAAACAAGCTTTTTAATCTCCATCCCTATAAAAAAAATCACAAATCACTATGGTCGGCTATCTCGTCTATCTCACCATCTCAGCGGCAACCTACGGCATTTTTTGTCTGGGCCTCAATTTGCAATGGGGCTTTACGGGCCTGATTAACTTTGGTCATGTGGCTTTTATGACCGTCGGTGCCTATGCCACAGTTTTACTCTCCAGCCAAGGCGTGCCCTTACTGCTTTCTCTCGCCATTGGGGCTGGGGTCGCGGCTTTACTGGGGCTGCTCATTGGCCTCTCAACCCTGCGGCTGCGGGAAGATTATTTGGCAATTGTGACCATTGGGGTGTCTGAATTGGTGCGGTTGGTGGCCCTCAACGAAGAATGGTTAACCAGGGGAGCCTTTGGGGTGCAGGGTTATCCGTTGCCCCTGGGAAGTTTTCGACCGAATCAGGTGGGTAAGATTTCTTTGATCTTTTGGTTGACGATCATTGCAATTTTTGCGGCATGGCAACTGTGGCGGGGGTTGCGCTGGCGCTGGAAAAAACTCAAAAAACAGGAAAAATCTGGTTTAGGGGTGATTGTCTGGGGCATCCTTGGGAGCGGCATCATCACCAGTTTGTTTATCAACGGCTGCATTGCCCTCCAAAATTACAACTACAAAGCAGGGCTGATGTTGCTGTCGGTGGTCGCCTTGACTTTGGTTTATGCCGGTCTGGAATATCTGGTGCAATCCCCCTGGGGTCGGGTGCTGAAGGCGATTCGCGAAGATGAGGAAATCCCCCGTGCCCTTGGTAAAAATGTTTTTTGGTATAAGTTGCAGGCCTTTATGCTCGGTGGGGCGATCGCCGGTGGAGCGGGTTCTTTTTATGCGTGGCAGTTGACCAATGTTTATCCGGCTAATTTTGATCCGTTAGTCACCTTCAACGCTTGGACAATTGTGGTGTTGGGCGGTGCTGGCACGAATCCCGGTACTTTAATTGGTGCGCTCATTTTCTTTGCCTACGACTCCCTGACGCGGTTTGTGTTGCCCCAGTTAAATTTGGTGGACGATGCCCGCCTCGGCGCATTACGGATTATGGTGATTGGTCTAATTTTGATGGTGCTGATGGTATGGCGGCCCCAGGGCATTTTGGGGAATAAAGATGAGCTGACCCTCGGTAAATAATTGGCAAAATTTCCGGCATTACCGTTATTACTGCTGAGATAAACATAACGTCCTGGCATTTCCTACGTTAATCTATGGGGAATGCTTTTTTGTCGCCCATTATCTCCGTTCATTTGCCATGTCTACCGTTAGCTTACTTGCGGCCCAAGCCTACGAACTGCCCGAACTGCGCCAATCCCTTGAAACTTTGCTGGAGCCTTGGGGGGGGATGGCGGCTTTTGTGAAACCAGGCGATCGCGTTTTGCTAAAACCGAATATGCTCACCGGGGCACGGCCGACCAAAGAATGCATTACCCGTAAGGAAGTGGTTTACTGCGTCGCCCAGATGGTTTTAGAAGCAGGCGGCAAACCCTTTATTGGTGACAGTCCGGCTTTTGGGTCGGCCCAGGGAGTCGCGAAAAATAACGGCTATTTACCCTTGCTCGAAGAGTTGGGGATTCCCCTGGTGGAATTCCACGGCAAACGGTACCGCACGGAAGGGGACAACTACCAAAATTTACGCCTCTCGAAGGAAGCGATGGAGGCGGATGTGGTGATTAATCTGCCCAAGGTAAAATCCCACGTGCAACTCACCCTGACTTTGGGCGTGAAAAATTTGTTTGGCTGTGTGCCTGGGAAAATGAAAGCTTGGTGGCACATGGAAGCGGGCAAAGATCCCGAACAGTTTGCAACGATGCTCATCGAAACGGCCCAGGCGATCGCCCCGGATTTGACGATCCTTGATGGGATTATTGGTCACGAAGGCAATGGCCCCAGTGGTGGCGAACCGAAGCAATTGGGCGTATTGGGGGCTTCTACGGACGTTTTTGCCCTAGACCGGGCGATGGTGGATATTTTAGGCGTTGAACCGGAATTAGTGCCGACGGTGGCGAAATCCATGGAACTAGGACTCTGTAGTGATCTGGCAAACATTCACTTTCCCCTAGCGACGCCGCAACAGTTGGCGATCGCCGATTGGAAACTCCCCGAAGCCCTGATGCCCATCGACTTTGCCCTGCCCCGCATTCTCAAGTCTACTTTTCGACACTTCTACATTCGCTTTATCAAAGAACCCATGGCTTCCTATAGCGGCAAGTAGGTTGAGTTTGGCCCTGCCTAGTTGCAAAATTTAGTCTGGGCCAACATAAATTATCTAACCCAGAATTCCTTCTCGGACAATGGCAGCTTTCGGTTTTCTGTAAACTAAGCGGGTGAGGGGAATCGAACCCCTATCATCAGCTTGGAAGGCTGAGGTTTTACCACTAAACTACACCCGCAAGCGGTTTAGACACTCACACAAATCTAGCATCTTTAAGTCACTTTGACCAGAAAAATCATAAATTTTTTCTCTTCTTCCCCAAGGGATTACTACCGGAAAAACTGTGGTTTAGTCGCGGTACGAGATTCTAGGTATTGGGTCATTAATAGGCTGAGGAAAGAAATCCCCGTCAAAATCGCCACAAATATGGCCGCAAGGGTCTGATCGCCCGTTTGCACCGCTTCATAAATGGCCATGGGCATCGTTTGGGTTAACCCAGGGATATTGCCAGCTACCATCAGGGTTGCGCCAAATTCACCGAGGGCCCGGGTAAAACTCAGCAAAATTCCCACTAAAACGCCACGGTTTGCTAACGGCAGCCACACCCGCCAAAAAATTTGCCATTCCGATTGCCCCAGGGTCGCCGCTGCCTCCAAATAAATAGGATTGACGCTTTGTAGGGCTGCTTTGGTGGTTTTAAACATAAGTGGCAGAGCCATGACCGTCGCTGCGATGGTGGCCCCCTGCCAGGAAAAAATTAGGCGAATTTGAAACCATCGAGCTAACCAGAATCCCAGTAAACCCTGTTGACTCAAGAGTTGTAGTAAATAGAAGCCAACGACGGTGGGCGGCATCACCAAGGGTAAAGTGGCGATCGCCTCTAGCCAAAATTTCCCCCAGAACTGATAGCGCACAACGCCATAGGCCAACCCTCCCCCAAAAAACGTCGATAAAATCGTGGCGAATCCGGCCACCTTGAGGGAAATCCACAGGGCAGGCAACACAACGGCGATCGCCTCAGGCGAGAACATCAAACCCCAGACCTCAAAACGCGCTTAAAGTTCAAAAAACAGCGGAGAATCCCAGAAAAAATCTCGATTTGCCGGAAAATTGTCAATTCAATCACGTTTTTTCCAAGCCAATTTATCGATACTAAAATAGAGTTAACCCCTGAAACAAGTCGGCATTTGTTTGGCGATCGCCCCAAAATCCCCTACACCAAATTTTCCCATCATCGCTCCGCACACCCATCATTTTTATCAAGGGCTCATCTCAATGCACTCTTCTCCTAGTAATCGTCATCATCTTCATTATTCTGGCCTTTTTCGCAACCGACGCTTTGATTTATTCCAATCCCTACGATTTTGGCTCAATGCCATCGAATTCACGACCCCCGAAGCCGCTCACCTTGTCTGTCGCTTGATTCCCGCCCAATGTCCCTTTGCCCGCGATGTGAGCCTTTTAGGGCGCGTTTTATTTAGTATTCCGCCCCTGTGCAAACTCAACCCCCTCTACAACGAACTGGTCGCACTCCGCTTCCGAGCCCTCACCTTCCTCGCCGAAACCGGTGAAAACATCAATATGTACTGCCAATGAGAAACACAGCCCTATGGCAGATCCCACAACCTGAGATACACTAGGTCAAGAATCAATTACCCTTTGGTTTTCCTGAATTTGACCCCTGCTGAGTACAAGACCCTATGCCCAGACAAGCAGACGAATACGCTATTTTTTTCCTGATCGAAGGTGGTCACCGCGAGGAAGTTCGCTTTAGCGACATCAAAGAATTTCAAAAATGGTACAGCAGTGTTCTAATTCCCAAGGCTGAGGCCGACGACTTTATCAATGTGCCGATTAAGAATATGCAGGGAGAATTTATGGTTGTTCGCCCTTCTAGCATCAAGGCCATTCGGGTAGAACCTGTATTTCTCGGTAGTATTGAGCGTTTCTAAAATATTTCGTTCTTGGAATTATTTGAACTTCATCGGATCACATTGTCCAGTGATTTATCTGATACCGTACAGCTCAGAATCGGCCCAGTTTCCTTTGAAAAGCACTGAGGGTCGTGACACAAATATTAATCTGAAAGTACGAATTTGACTTTTGATGGGGGTAGAGAGACTTGAACTCTCACGACATTTTACTGTCAACGGATTTTAAGTCCGCAGCGTCTACCATTCCGCCACACCCCCGTTTGGGCACTCTTACAAGTAAATCATAGTTTTTAGGTTTCGACAAGCATTCACCTCTGGCGATCGCCCCGAAAAGGCAATTTATTCACTGTTTCGAGTGGGAGCATGATATGCTTGTTAAATTGTGGAATTTTCTAAAATCCTCGATTGTCTCTATTGGAAAGACAGTCGAACTTTGGAATGTTTACAGCCCGTGGGACGTCAAGTTTCGACCTCCCTCCCGTGGGTAAAAATCTCAAAAAGAGCCGTAGTAAGCGGTTTGAGGTCTTTATTTCTACATCCATTTTTTACTTGTAAGGAGAAAGAAAACCTTATGGCTCGTTATCGTGGAGCACGTCTACGCATCACCCGTAGACTCGGAGAACTACCGGGTTTAACCCGTAAAAGCGCCCGTCGGGAATATCCCCCGGGACAGCATGGCCAGGGTCGCCGCAAGCGTTCTGAATATGCAATTCGTTTGGAAGAGAAGCAAAAGCTACGCTTCAACTATGGTGTATCTGAGAAACAGCTCATTCGTTATGTGCGTAAAGCGCGGCGGACGACTGGTTCTACGGGACAGACCATTCTGCAATTGTTAGAAATGCGCTTGGATAATACTGTCTTCCGTCTGGGGATGGCTGGTACCATTCCTGGGGCGCGCCAGTTGGTAAACCATGGTCACATCTTGGTTAATGGCCGGGTTGTGGATATTCCGAGTTACCAATGTCGTCCTGGAGATGTGATCACCGTGCGTGACCGCGATCGCTCTCGGAAATTGGTCGAAGCGAACATGGAATTTCCTGGTTTAGCGAATATTCCCAGCCACTTGGAATTTGATAAGCCAACTCTAACCGGTAAGGTTAACGGCATCATCGAACGGGAATGGGTTGCACTCCAAATTAACGAGCTACTCGTGGTGGAATACTACTCTCGGATGGCCTAAATATTATTTGGCAATTTTTGCAAAGTTCATTTTTGGAAATGGGGCAATTATGCCCCTTTTTTTGTGGGGGAGAGTGGCTAGAATGAAGGGAATGTCAGAGGCGATCGCCTTTTTTATGTTGCCATGGTTCAGTCTGTTCCGATCCTCAAACAAATTCAGGTCGCCCTTGCGGCAAAGGACTATGGCCAGATGCGCCAACTGCTGTTGCAATGGCAAAAGGTAGACCCTAAAAATCCCTGGTTTCGTTTGTATGTGGCCCGCTGGTGTGAAGCAACGGAACAATGGCAGAAGGCCGAAAAAGGTTATCGACGGTTACTCAAAGGCGTTTCTGTGCCCAAGGTGGTCACCCAAGCGCGGCAAGGTTTGGCCCGGCTCGAAGCACGGGAATTAGCTCTCACCCAGGCGGCGATCGCCCAGGAGAAGGCCGCCCCCGGCGGAGAAGCCTATGGCCTGATAGTGTTAGAGCCCATTAGCCCCAAACAAAAGAAAACGGCCGCCCAATATTTCGCGACGATATTACGCACCGATGCCTACTCGGCGGGATTGCAGCTGCCCCTGAAATCTTGGCGTTTATTTCGCACAGGTGCCCTGGGGGAACTGCGTTTTTTAAAGAAAGCCCTCATCCAAGGCAATATTCTCAGTTTTTGTCTCTCTTTGGCCCAGTTGCAAAATATTCAGGTGATCCAAGTCCAGACTATTGAGCAACTCGATCCCCATCTGGTGTTCCGGGGCCTTGATGAAACCCAGCAGACCGTTGAATACACAGTGCCTTGGCCAGAAATTTCCCAATGGGTAACGGGCATGTTGCCAATTTTTGAAAAATCCCTAGAAAAAGACGGTCGCGGCAAACCCTATTACAAAACAAAAGTCCTTGATTATGCCCAATTTTGCGATTTACATTGGGGCGATCGCCAACTAATTCTCCGGCTAAATGACCAGCATTACCAATTCCAGCAGGGATTATCTTTTCTCGAAGCCACCCAAAATCCCATCGAACAGCTCAGTAACCGCCGCAACTGGAATCAACTGCAACATCGTCTTGCTGAGCATCTTAGCCATAGTCGAAAATGGTCAGACTTTAAAAGTTTTGCGAATAATGCCCGTGACTTTCCGGAACTGTTGCGCAAAATCCAACCTCAGGTGAATCTATTCCGCCAGGAAACTCACCAAGATACCTATTGGGATCCGGCCTGGCACCTCTACAGCACAATTATTTTCGCCCATGGTGCCGAAACCCATTTTGAGGCGATCGCCCAAAAAAACTAACGATTGATTTTGCTAACTTAAATAACCCTAAAAAGTCGGCACCGTATCGGTGCGCATGTTGGGGTTGCTGCCTGAACTGGAGTTGGGGTTGGTTGCATTGGGATTCGGCAGCGTCTCCACCGTCCCCGCACAATAATCAGACGCGGGCCAAGCGGCAATGCGGGTATTGTTATTGCGGAAATTTACGAGGAAAGACCGGTATCGCTCCAGACTAGACCGATCTTTGGGACTAATGCGCTTCATGGTGTCGAGGACTTGGATCGCCCGGGGCCAGTTTTGCCCGCAGAGGGCTTCTCGCATCTGAACATTGAGAAAGCCATTTTTCATATTGGCCTGGGCGATCGCCTTTGACCCCGGTAGGAGCATTCCCGCCAAGGCACAGGCCCAAACAAAACCCTTTATCTTCATCGGATGTTTCCTCACAGCGATGTTCACGCCCATATTTTACTGGAGAAAACCCGTGGACTTTTGCCAAGGGTTAAGCGATTGTTCAAGTGGGAATTGCCTCCCCCGGTCGGAGCCGTGCCCATTTTCCTTTTTCTTGGGAAAAACTCGCGCAACCCACCACATCCCATTCCATTTCGATCATTTCCCCTTCGGAGCGGATATTGACGTTGATCGTCGGTTCGATGGGCGAAAAATCAGGCTGGTCGGTCAGGTGGGGTTGTTGGTGCTGGGTTTCAACGACATGGTAGGTTTCGCAGCGGTCAACATATTCACAGTCCACGCAAATGCACATGGGGCGTACCTCCAGGGGTTACGGAACTTTGTTTTAGTATAGCGAGATCCCCAGAGGCGATCGCCCCCAAAAAGAATCCCCAATGCCACACACACCAGGGATTCATTACTTTTTGGCAATAACTTTTTGGCAATAATTAGATTTAATGATCTTTTAGGGTTGCCAAGACCTGCTCCGAAACTTTATCCGGTACCTCCTGGAGGTGGTCATATTGCCAATCAAAAAAGCCGACCCCAAAGGTGAGCGATCGCAGTTCGATGATTAAATTGTGCATTTCAGCGAGGGGGAAATAACCCGTAATGTGGTCCCAACCGCGCCAATCGGTCAAACTTTCGTAGCCGAGAATTTGACCCCGTTTACTGCTGATGAGCTGCAAGGCGTTGGAGGTAAATTCATTGGGAATATAGATATTGATCAGCAGAATAGGCTCTAGCAACTGAGGATCACAGAGGGGCATCCCTTCCGTCATCGCAATGCGCGCCGCTTGTTTAAAAGCCTGCTCAGAACTGTCTACGGCATGATACGAACCGTTGGTGAGGGTCACATCCACATCCACCACCGGGAAACCCAAAGGCCCCTGAGTTAAGTATTCCCGCACTCCCATTTCCACCCCAGGAATGTACTGTCTGGGGACAACGCCACCGACGATGGTTTCGTGGAATTGAAAACCCGTGCCCCGATTGAGCGGTTTAATTTCGAGGTACACATCCCCAAAGGCCCCATGGCCCCCGGTTTGGTGTTTGTAACGACCATGGGAGCTACCACCATGGCGGATTGTTTCTTTGTAGGGCACCCGTGGTAAATGGGTCGTCATCGGTAGGTTATATTTGCGGCGGAGACGTTCGAGGGCCACCTGGAGATGGATATCCCCTTGGCCCCAGAGGATGACTTCGTGGGTGTCACCATGTTGTTCCCAGGCCAGGGATGGATCTTCATCGACTAGTTTGTTGAGGGCATTACTCAGCTTGACTTCATCTTTGCGATTTTCTGGGGCGATCGCCAAAGCATAAACCGGTTGCATCACCGTGGCTGTCCGGAGCGGCTTCAGGGGTTTATCACCACTACTGAGGGTTTCGCCGACCTTGACATCCTCCAGGCGAGCCAGGGCAACAATTTCTCCGGTAATCGCCCTTTGGATCGGCTTTTGTTGGTGTCCCATCAGTTGGTAAATTCCCGCTGGTCGGAGACCATTGAGGAGCATCCCTTCCTGGAGTTCCCCTTGCCAAACCCGCACTAGGGATAGTTTTCCACCCTGGGGCGTATAGAAGTTCTTTAAAACCTGCACAACGGTTTCCTGGGGGGAAGCTTTGAGTTCCCGACGGGCGGTGGTATCCACAGGGGCCGGGGCCTCCTGCACCAAAATATCGAGGAGTGGTCGGACACCATAATCTTCGCTGGCAATCCCAAACACCACGGGCACAATTTGATCTGCGCTGAGTTCCTTGCGGAGATCCTGGAGAATTTCTTCTGAAGAAGGGGCTACTTCTTCCAGGAGCATTGCTAAAAGTTCATCATCAAAGTCGGCCAGGGTTTCTAGCATTTCTTCCCTGGTGATCTTTTCTTCAATGTGCAGTTCTTCCGGGAAAGGGACTGGATCTGCTGGACAGTCGGGATGGTAGTGATAGGCTTGTTCTGAAACTAAGTCGATGTAGCCCAGGAGGGTTTGCTGATCCTTGCGGATGGGGTACTGTTGGGGCACCAAGGGACGGTTCGAGGCTTCCTGGAGGGCAGCGAGGACATCGAGGAAGTTATTCTTGGCCCGATCCATTTTGTTGATAAAAACGATGTGGGGAATATTCCAATCGTCGAGGAATTTAAACAGGGGCGACAGAGTGAGAATTCTTTCGGTTTCTGGCTCACAAACAATCACAGCGGTGCCGACGCCCACAAGGGCATTGTAAGTTTCCTGGAGAAATTCAATGGAGCCGGGGCAATCGAGAAAGGTCAGTTCGATATCTTGATATTTTGTGCTGGCGATGGACAGTTCGACGCTCATAGTATGGTCACGGGCCTCGGGGCTACTGTCGCCAACGGTATTTTTGTCTTCGATGCGGCCTTTGCGAGTAGTGGCTTGGGTGAGAAAAAGTAGGCTTTCGAGGAGGGTGGTTTTACCCGCAGAATAGGGGCCAATGATCGCGATGTTACGGATATTTTCGGTCGTTCTGGTCATGATTTTCTCGTCTCGTGATTGAAGCAGGGGGCGCAATGGGGCAATATTTGCGGGGAAGTAGGAGATGATCCGCTGAAAAACGCTGGAACTTATGGGAAAAGCTAATCTTCTTGGGTAAGAGGGACAAGATACGCCCTAGTGGTAAGCCTAACGCCGTTTGGCAGCCTGCCGCGTAAAACTGATATGTCTCGTAAGGTATTTTGCGTTTAAGTTTAAGTTGGATAAATATCTGTAAATCTGTGCTGAATTTGTTTACGCTTCGCAATGTTTTGATCGCGCTGATCTTGGTGGGTTGGCCGAGGGGAGGGGCGATCGCCCAAGACGTTCCCCAGACTTCAGTGCCGCAAGCATGGCCGAGCATTACCCCAACAACTCCGGCAGCCAAAGCTAAGCTCAGTGAGGGATTAGCCCTCATCCAACGGGGAAATTTAGACGGGGCGATCGCGCAATTTCAACAGGCGATCGCCCTTGATCCGCTCCTGTGGCAGGCCCATTACAATCTGGGTTTAGCCCTGGGGCAACGGGGTGATTTACCAGGCGCAGCCCAGGCTTTTAGCGAAACCATTGCCCTTCAGCCTAATTTTGCGGTGGCCTATGGCAATCTAGGGGGAGTGCTCATTGATAGTCAAAATTGGCCCCAGGCAGAAACCTATCTGCGGCGGGCTTTATCTTTAGATCCTAATTTGGCGATCGCCCATTACAATCTCGGCTTAATTCAGCGTCACCAGGGCAACCGGGATGCCGCGATCCAAGCGTGGCAAAGGGCCCGTGAACTGGCTCCCAATTTTCCTGACGCTACCATCCAACTGGCGGAGCTGTACCTCGCCGGCGATCGCCCCGAAGCAGCCCAACCCTTGATCCAAGATCTCTTGCAAAATCAGCCGAACCTCGCCGCTGTGCATTATCTCCAGGGACGTTTGCTCACCCAGCGGGGGGATTTTTCGGAAGCCCTCGCCGCTTTTCGGGCCAGTAGTGAGCGGGATCCAACCTACGCCAATGCCTACTTTGCAGCGGCCCAACTTCTGATCAGAAATAATCAACGTGCCGCCGCGATGCCCCTGTTGGACTATGCCCATTCCCTCTACGGCCAGCAGCAACAGGCTCCCTGGCTAGAAGCAGTTCAAGCTCTCCGGCAACAACTACAGAATCCAAAGTAGGGTCAAAAATAAGTGATCGCCTTTTCCCAAAAAATCCATTAGTGAATGGCTTTTGTTTGTAGGGTCATAATGGTTTGAATCCCTTTTTCTGCAATATCGAGAATTTGATTCAGTTGGGCGCGGTTATAACTGCCTGCCTCGGCGGTGCCCTGCACTTCGATGAGATTTAACGCCTGGCCGCCGATCATCACCACATTGAAATCCACATCCGCCGCCACATCTTCGAGGTAATTCAAATCGAGGTAAGCTTGCCCGGCGATGAGACCCACGGAAATGGCCGCCACTGGGGCAATAATCGGCGATTTCCCTAGGATGCCTGCCTTGACTAAACGCTCACAGGCGATCGCCAAGCCCACATAACCCCCTGTGATTGCCGTGGTCCGTGTTCCCCCATCGGCCTGGAGCACATCCGCATCGATGGTAATTGTCCGCTCGCCCAAAGCCTTGAGATCGATTGCCGCCCGTAAACTGCGGCCGATCAGGCGTTGAATTTCCTGGGTGCGCCCCGATAATTTCATAAACTCGCGCCGTTGCCGTTCTGGGGTTGCGCCGGGCATCATCCGATATTCTGCGGTGAGCCAGCCTTGGCCACTATCCCGTAAAAATAGCGGCACCCCTTCCGCCACGGAAACCGTGCATAAAACCTTGGTATCGCCACAGCTTGTTAAAACAGAAGCCTGGGCAAATTTTGTGAAATCTAGCTCAAACTTAAAGGGACGCAGTTGATCGAAGAACCGATTATCCGGACGCTGCCAAACCATAGCTTACTCAAAACACAAACACAGCCCATCATACCGGAACCTTTCCCAAAGGCCATGTAGAGCAAAAAATGGGAAGTCCCACAAACATGATGCTTGCAGGACTTCCTAAAAAATGGGTCGTCAGAGATTCGAACTCTGGGCCAATCGGTTAAAAGCCGAGTGCTCTACCGCTGAGCTAACGACCCGTCGTGCTTTTCAACACAGTTATACAATGTAGCACCGAATTTTTGAAAGCGCAAGGTTTTACGTTAACTTTTTTCTGAGAAATGTCGCCAACCGAGTCAATGGGCCACCCACATCTTGTCAAGCAGGGGGGTTCTCTCTAGAATAAAGGGCATTATCGGCGCAACTTTTGCCCCCAGAGGAAGTGATTCTGGTTACTAAACCAAATGCTTCTGTCATAAATTTTTTTACACATTTGTTTTAACGTTCTTCGTCTATCCCAAAGGATTGATTCGGTTACCATGGCCCCTGCTCCCGGCATTCTCAAAGAAAGCGATCGCCAAACAGTCCGTAAGCCTTACCCAAACTTTAAGGTGATTGTCCTCAACGATGATTTCAACACCTTTGAGCATGTTGCCCATTGTTTAATGACCTACATCCCGAATATGACGGCGGATCAAGCTTGGAATTTAACCAATCAAGTGCATTTCGATGGTCAGGCCATTGTCTGGGTCGGCCCCCAGGAACCAGCGGAACTTTATCACCAACAATTGCGACGGGAAGGTTTGACCATGGCTCCCCTTGAGGCGGCATAGATGGCATCAGAGGAAAAAGGAAGACTCGTTTGGAATCATTCGACCCACATTGAGGGGTTGATCCCAGTGCTCGAAAAATTAGTTAACTGTGAGGGGATTCGCACGATCACCCCAGGAGCTCTCAGTCGAACCAGAGGCAATATTCCCCGGTTGAAACTGCGGGTGTCTGTGCCATTGCAAGGGGGCTTTAAGGTCATTGCCCGCAAGGGAAAATCGGTCCAGGAGGTTTTTATCATTACTGACCTCGCCCAGGAACAACTCCAAGCGGCGATCGCCACGGTACTCTAGGAAGTCTAGGGCGAACTTTTCATATCCCCTCGTAGAACGCTATGAAAAAAGTGCATCTCATTTTTAATCCGGTATCCGGTGCGGGCCATGCCCCCCAGGAACTGGAACAAATTCGAGCCAAGCTCCTCGATCAGGTTGAGCTTGAGGTTCAATTTACCTCCCCCGAAGAAAGTGCGACGGCCTTGGCAGAAACGGCGATCGCCCAGGGAGCTGATCTCATCATTGCGTCTGGGGGCGACGGCACTGTTTCAGCGGTGGCGACAGTTTTGATGCACAGTAATATTCCCCTGGCCGTTATTCCCCGGGGGACGGCCAATGCCTTCGCGGCGGCCTTAGATATTCCCACAGCTATCGACCAAGCCTGTGATGTGATTTTGCAGGGACAGCCCCAACAGATCGACTGCGCCACCTGCAATGGTCAACCGATGATTCTTTTGGCTGGGATTGGCCTAGAGGCGGCGACCATTGGCGAAACTGACCGGGATAGTAAACAACGGTTTGGTTTCTTTGCCTATTTGTCCACGGCAGTACAACAACTGCAAAAGCTGCAACCCTTCCAGGCGACCCTCGATTTTGGCGATCGCCAACAAACCTTTGACGACGTGCTCGCGATCACCGTAGCGAACTTAGCGCCCAGTACCTCGATTTTGGCCCAGGGAACAGGCGGGGCATCAGGTCAAGATGCCCTACTCGATGTCACCGTTCTCACCATGGCTGACGAGGGAGAGCTTTTTGGTTTGCTCAGTGCGTCCTACGAATTGTTCCAGGCAGCTCTCCAAGACAATCCCGCTGATCATCCCCATATCCAATCTTGGCGCACCGCCGAGTTAACAGTAACCACCATGTCGCCCCAGGCTCTACTCTTAGACGGAGAATTGCTAGAGGAAATAACCACGGCCCAGTTTGCGGCGGTACCCCGGAGCCTCTGGGTGCAGCTTCCCCCTAAAGCGGCAACCCCCCCTGAAGAATCACCGTAATCCCTGCAATTAATAAACCCAAACCAATTAGCCCTAAGCTCCCCAAAATGATCACGATACGGGCGCGGGGTTGGTGGGTAATCACCCAAGGGATGAGGATTTTGTGCTGGCGATCGCGCCGGATCAGCTTGCCATAGATATAAACCGGATCCCCCGCCACCCAAATGTATTCCCGCAAAACCAGCCCCCGATGATTTCCTAGGGGGCCTCTGGGGTTAATGTGATTCGCTTCTAAAAAGGCGATCGCCTGGGGATCTTTGAGGGGCATGAAAATGTTTTGCTGCACTTGGTAATGGCATTTGCCGAGGCCCACGTAGTTATCCAGTTCCTGCTGGGGAGACGACAGCACAACTCGACTTTTCCCGATGGCGATCGCCGTGCCAGAGCGTTGCTGACGGGGGAGCACTTCTAGGATTTGTTGTTGATCGGCGACAAAAAAAGTGCTTTGAGAAGTTTGATCGATGAGGCGTCTCGACTGTTTTCCTCGCGTTTCTATCACCGTCAATTGCCATCTTAGACAGGTCGTTTTTGTTAAGGGAGAAAGAATACTTTTGCCAACGCTATATTGTCCCTGAAAATAAATTTTCTCACCAGGGCGAATTTGGCCCAGGGGAGGCTTACGGTAGCTCAGCAAAGGACGTAGTTGCTGACCAATAGTTGCTTTGAGGAGCATTCCCCCAAAGAGAATGAACCAAAAACCGATAAACCAGGCAAAAAAGTAAGACATTATTAGAAGAGGCTTCTTTTACTTTTCAAATCGCCTAAAAAGCCACCATTGTTTGAGTTGGATGATTATGTGAAAATGCCATCAAAAGCAATTTTAAAAATACTTATAAATTCATTTGGAAGACAAAAAAATTAGTTCTTTAAATTAGTATTATTTTGTTTTTTACACTACTCAAGAATATGTTTTTTGATGAAATCAAGCACCGCTTCTAAGCCAGTTTGGGTCTTGAGATTGGTGAAAATAAAGGGCTTATCCCCCCGCATTTTTTTTGCATCGCGATCCATCACGTCTAGGTCAGCGCCCACTGCTGGGGCTAAATCGATTTTGTTAATGACCAACAGATCCGATTTGGTGATTCCAGGGCCACCTTTACGGGGAATTTTGTCGCCTGCGGCCACGTCAATCACATAGATCGTCACATCCACGAGTTCCGGGCTAAAGGTCGCCGCCAGATTATCGCCCCCACTTTCAACGAACATCAGGGTCAAGGGCTGAAATTTTTCTTCGAGTTCGGCGATCGCCGCCAAATTGAGGGACGCATCTTCGCGGATCGCCGTGTGGGGACAGCCTCCTGTTTCAACTCCCATAATGCGTTCTGGGGGGAGTGCGCCGGAGCGGGTTAAAAACTGGGCGTCTTCTTTGGTGTAAATGTCATTGGTGACGACGGCGATCGCATATTGGTCGCGTAGGGCCTTACATAGGGCATCCAAAAGGGCTGTTTTCCCTGACCCCACTGGCCCCGCAATGCCCACTCGCAATGCACTCATTTTTGATTCACTCCAAAATCACCACAAAATCATCATAGTGAGACCGATTCGCTTTTGTCGTAAATGTTGTTGAATTTCACAAAGTCCAGGGGGATTTGGGGCAGAAACAGTAGAATGGGGGACGGATTTTCATGGAAGGGGAATATTTCGGTGGTAAGCGCGGCAATGGATAACGTTGTTTTACGGCAGGTGCGGGTTCTGGATCCCGTGGCCAACTTGGATCATCGCCAAGATGTCTGGTTTAAGGATGGTCAGCTCCAGGCGATCGCCCCCCAATTGTCAGATCTCCCCGCCGCAGTAGAATCCATCGAAGCCGAAGACCTGATCTTGGTGCCCGGTTTAGTGGATCTTTATAGCCACAGTAGTGAACCTGGGTACGAAGCCCGTGAAACATTAAAGCAACTCGCCCAAGGTGCCCTCGCCGGGGGGTTTACCCAAATGGGGATTTTGCCGAAGACTCAGCCTCCCCTCGATAATCTTGGCCAACTGCAAAGCTTTCAACAACTCATCCAGCAATTACCCGGCCCCAAACCAAATTTTTTACCCTGGGCTGCCCTGACGAAAAAATGCCAAGGGGAAAGTCTCACGGAATTAGGAGAACTCGCGACCGCAAACATTGCCGGATTTAGCGACGGCCAAGCACTAAGCAATTGGCTTCTGCTGCGGCGTACCCTTGAATATTTACGCCCCCATCACCGACCCATCGCCCTCTACCCGCAAAATTTAGCCCTCCATAACGGGGGAACGGCCCGCTACGGCAAAGTGAGTTTAGCCTATGGCCTCGTGGAGGAATTAGTCTCAGTAGAAACCACGGCGATCGCCTCGATCTGTGAACTGGTGGCCGAACTGAAAACCCCTGTCCATCTTATGCGCATCTCCACCGCCCGGGGGGTCGCCTTAATTGCGGAAGCCAAACAGCGAGGATTGCCAATTACTGCCAGTGTTTCTTGGATGCATCTGCTCTGGAATACGAAGGCCCTCAGTACCTATGACCCGAATCTCCGCCTAGATCCACCCCTTGGTAATCCCGAAGATCAACAGGCTTTAATCGAGGGCGTGAAAACTGGGGTCCTTGAGGCGATCGCCATTGACCACCAACCCTATCTCTACGAAGAAAAAACCGTCAGCTTTGCCGAAGCCCCTCCCGGTGTGATTGGTTTAGAAATTGCCCTGCCAATCCTCTGGCAAAATTTTGTTGTCTCCCAAGAATGGCAACCCCTCCAACTTTGGCAAGCCCTCAGTACCAATCCCCAGAAATGCTTAGGTCAGGAAATAAAGGCGATTACTCCCGAAAATTGCCAACCCCTAATCCTCTTTGACCCCAGCAAAACCTGGCAGGTTAACCACGAAAATCTCCACTGTCCCCAAACCAATACTCCCTGGTGGCAAAAAACGCTCACGGGCAAAGTGATCAATACATTTTTAGGTTAAAACCCGCCCTCAAAAAGGGGTTGATCTGGGTCAACCCCTGTCATGGTTATTCAAGTTAAAAAGAAATCAAGCTTTAGTACTTATAGCTTTCCGTTTTGAAAGGCCCTGCCACAGGCACATGGATGTAATCCGCTTGGGTTTGGGTGAGTTGGGTGATCACGCCGCCAAAACCTTGCACCATGTAGCGAGCCACTTCCTCATCAAGATGCTTCGGTAACACCTCAACCGTAATCTTGCGTTCACTGGGATCTTGGTTAGCAAACTGGCGCTCGAACAAGAACATTTGCGCGAGAACTTGGTTAGCAAACGAACCATCCATAATCCGGGAGGGGTGCCCCGTCGCATTCCCCAGGTTAACCAAACGACCTTCCGCCAAGAGAATCAAAAAGTCCTGGGGGTCATCACTACGATAAACCTTATGGACTTGGGGCTTGATTTCTTCCCACTGCCAGTTTTTCCGCATGTAAGCAGTGTCAATCTCATTATCAAAGTGACCAATGTTGCAAACCACTGCACTGGGCTTTAGGGCAGCGAGCATGTTGGCATCGCAAACATTAAAGTTACCGGTGGCCGTCACCAAGAGATCCGTATTCGCCAAGAGATCTTTATTGATGCTTTCTGGCCCATTGTTGATGCCGTTAACGAAGGGTGAAACCACTTCAAATCCATCCATACAAGCCTGCATCGCGCAGATGGGGTCAACTTCAGTGACCTTGACGATCATGCCTTCCTGACGGAGGGACGCAGCCGAGCCTTTGCCCACATCGCCATACCCAATCACCAGGGCTTTTTTCCCGGCGAGGAGGTGGTCAGTGGCGCGTTTAATCGCATCGTTTAAGCTGTGGCGGCACCCATACTTGTTGTCGTTTTTCGCTTTGGTAACGGAGTCGTTAACGTTAATGGCGGGGATTTTTAGTTCGCCCTTTTCGAGCATTTCGTAGAGACGATGGACGCCAGTGGTGGTCTCTTCGGTGACGCCATGGATGCGGGAGAGCATTTCGGGATAGGTAGTGTGGATGTAGCCTGTCAGGTCACCACCATCGTCGAGGATCATATTGGCATCCCAAAGTTCGCCGTCAGGGGTGCGGCAGGTCTGCTCAATGCACCACATGTATTCTTCTTCGGTTTCCCCTTTCCACGCAAAGACGGGTACGCCTGCCTCGGCGATCGCCGCTGCGGCATGGTCTTGGGTAGAGAAAATATTACAAGATGACCAACGCACTTCGGCCCCCAGTTCGACCAGGGTTTCAATCAGCACCGCCGTCTGAATGGTCATGTGGATACAGCCAATAATCTTTGCCCCAGCTAAGGGCTTGCTTGCACTGTATTTTTTCCGGATGGTCATGAGGGCGGGCATTTCGCCTTCGGCGATCGCAATTTCCTTGCGGCCCCAGCTTGCCAAATTAATATCGGCGACCTTGTAGTCACGGGTGAGGGTTGAAGTGCTCATAGTTTTGCTGTTGAGTTAATGTCCAGAGAAAGGTGATTAAAAATATATTGTGGCTGATCTAGAAATATATCGATCCGGTCATCATGCCACTCGCTCGCATGGCTCAGATAGAATTTTCCCTTAGGATCAGCAGTGTTTAAAGTATTCTAAAGTTTAACCTTAAGTCCATTGACTTTGTCAGTCCTATGTTGAGTGTGAATGGGCATAATTGGCGGCAGAGCAATAATTAAGGGTATGGGAGAATGTCAAAAAATGTTTGATTGCCTAAAGTCGCTATTTGGAAAAAAAGCAACGGGGATTCATGCCAAGGTTGAAATTTATACTTGGCGGACTTGTCCCTACTGCATTGCAGCGAAAATGTTGCTCTTTTTTAAAGGGGTACATTTCACGGAATACAAAATTGATGGGGATGAGATTGCCCGTAAAAAAATGGCAGAGCGGGCCAATGGCAAGCGTACTGTCCCCCAGATTTTCATTAACAATGCCCACATCGGCGGTTGCACAGATTTATTTGCCCTTGAACAAAAAGGCGAACTAAACGTATTACTACGCCAGTGATTACCCAAGTAGAATATCAACGCCATTATCACTGGATGCAAAAGGCGATCGCCCTCGCAAAAGTTGCCGGACAATCCGGAGAAATCCCCGTCGGTGCTGTGATTGTTGATGGCAAAAATCAATGCCTTGCCCAGAGTGGTAATCGTAAAGAAAAAACCCAAGATCCCACCGCCCACGCCGAAATGCTGGTGATCCGTGCTGCCAGCCAGATGCGCCAAGATTGGCATCTCCAGGACTGCACCCTCTATGTCACCCTCGAACCCTGTCCCATGTGTGCCGGAGCGATGATTCACAGCCGTCTTAAGCAAGTCGTTTATGGTGCTGATGATCCGAAAGCAGGCGCTCTACGCAGTATGGCTAATTTTCCCGATGCTCCCTTTTCTAATCATTCTTTCCCAGTTCTTGGTGGGATCGCAGCAATGGAATGTCGGCAACTTCTCCAGAATTGGTTTCAACACAATTGCCGTCCCTGACGCATAATGGGAGGCAAGTATTTATGTTGTCATCTACGGTTTTTGAGTGCCCATGATCTTGACGGGACAATCCAGCAGCTCTACCACCACGGCCCCAACTCAACCATGCCCCACTGATTCTCGACCCTGGGGTACTTTTACGATTCTCGATGAAGGGCCAGGCTACAAAATCAAACGCATCGAAGTGAAACCCGGTCATCGCCTCAGTCTCCAGATGCACCACCATCGTAGTGAACATTGGATCGTTGTGTCTGGAACGGCCCACGTTGAATGTGGCGACAAAACTGAACTCCTGACCCCAAACCAATCCACCTACGTCCCGGCCTGTACCAAGCATCGCCTCCAAAATCCTGGCGTTGTGCCCTTGATCTTGATCGAAGTGCAGAATGGTGAGTACCTGGGCGAAGATGATATTATTCGCTTCCAGGATGACTATGCTCGCCAGTAGAGCTTGGTTACCATTGGCTTTTCTTTTTTTGAAATGATTCAAATCACTCCGAGCGCCGCCCAAGAAATTAAACGTATCCAGCGTAGTCGTCAAGCGACTGATAGTTATCTCCGGATCACTGTGCAGTCTGGCGGCTGTTTAGACTACATCTACCAATTTTCTCTAGATGCTGAACCCCAGAGCGGCGATCGCCAAGAAACGATCCGCAATATCAACATCTTGATTAATCACAATGATGTCGAGCAGCTCAAAGACCTCAGCATTGACTACTCCGAAGATTTAATGGGGGGAAGCTTTCGGTTTAAAAATCCCCACACAATCAAAACCTGCAACTGTGGTCAGTCCTTTCAGAAAGAACCTTGACAGTAGCCGATCTTTGTCACTAAGATTGTAATTTGTCAATGTTAATGACCTACGTTAAACCATCCGCGTAGGGCAATTGTCCATGCCAACTATCCAACAGCTTATTCGTTCAGAGCGCTACAAGCTCAAGAAAAAGACTAAGTCCCCCGCTCTTAAGCAATGCCCCCAGCGTCGTGGCGTTTGCACCCGTGTGTATACCACTACCCCCAAGAAGCCGAACTCTGCGCTTCGGAAGGTGGCTCGTGTACGTTTGACTTCTGGCTTTGAAGTAACCGCTTACATTCCTGGCATCGGTCACAACCTCCAAGAACACTCCGTCGTCCTCATCCGGGGCGGTCGTGTGAAGGATTTACCTGGTGTCCGTTATCACATTGTCCGTGGTACCCTCGACGCGACTGGCGTTAAGGATCGGAAACAAGGCCGCTCCAAATATGGTGCTAAGCGTCCTAAAGAGTAATCTATCCGGTTGAATGATTGGCAAGAGTTGCGATCGCCAATTTTTCCTAGAATTTAGATTCTCCATTGAATTTATTTAAGCTTGTTGCGAACCTCCCAAAGCTCACGACTACTGGTGGAGTGTTCCCTTTATATAAAATTGCTGCCCCTATTTTAAAAATCGCGCCTAGGCCACCTAGCGCAACCACCCTAAGAAAACCCTCTATCTGTAAAAGCATAGAAAAGTATGTCTCGTCGCTCAGTTACTAAAAAGCGTGTTGTGCCGCCTGATGCCGTGTACAACAACCGTCTTCTCAGCATGACTATCCGCCGTGTGATGAAAAGCGGCAAAAAATCCTTGGCAGCACGGATTGTTTACGATGCCCTCGACATCATCAAAGAAAGAACTGGCAGCGATCCCATCGAAGTCTTTGAAACAGCAATCCGTAACCTGACTCCCCTCGTGGAAGTTAAGGCCCGTCGTGTTGGTGGCGCAACCTACCAGGTGCCCATGGAAGTCCGCCAAGGCCGGGGTACTGCTTTGGCCCTCCGTTGGTTAATCGGCTATGCTCGGCAACGCTCCGGTAAAAGCATGGCGATCAAGCTTGCCAACGAATTGATGGATGCAGCCAACGAAACGGGCGGCGCCATCAAGAAGCGGGAAGATACCCACCGGATGGCGGAAGCGAACAAGGCTTTTGCCCACTACCGCTACTAAAAACAATCTATGCCGGGGAAGATTTCAGTTTGTTTTTCACAACAAAAAATCCCCCGGTGCTAGACGAAACGAAACAGCAAGACTATAATAATGAGTCGCCATTGCTAAGAAGTATTAAGCAACTGTTTTCATCATCATTTTTCGGCGTGCACACTTTAAAGAGATTTTTTTTGATTGTGCGATCGCCTTTAGAAAATCAGTTTGCAGGAGGTCATCGTGCCACGTAGCATCGCCCTAGAACAAGTCCGTAACATTGGCATTGCCGCGCATATTGATGCGGGTAAAACCACGACAACTGAAAGAATTTTGTTCTACTCCGGGATTGTCCACAAGATCGGAGAGGTTCACGATGGCAACGCAGTGACCGACTGGATGGAACAAGAACGGGAGCGGGGCATTACAATTACCGCTGCCGCGATCAGCACGAGCTGGCGTAACCACAAAGTTAATATTATTGACACCCCTGGACACGTTGATTTCACTATTGAAGTAGAGCGCTCGATGCGGGTGCTCGATGGTGTAATCGCAGTTTTTTGTTCCGTTGGTGGTGTGCAACCCCAATCAGAAACCGTTTGGCGTCAGGCTGACCGGTACCGCGTGCCCCGGATTGCCTTCGTCAATAAGATGGATCGCACCGGCGCAAATTTCTTTAAAGTTTATGAGCAAATCCGCGATCGCCTCAAAGCCAATGCCATCGCGATTCAGATTCCCATTGGTAGCGAAAGCGAATTTCAAGGCATCATTGACCTGGTGAAAATGCGGGCCCATATCTACAAAGATGATATTGGTCAGGACATTGAAATCACAGAAATTCCCGCAGCATTACAAGATAAAGCCGCTGAATATCGCACGATTATGATCGAGGCGATCGCCGAAAGTGACGAAAGCCTCCTGGAAAAATATTTAGAAGGAGAAGCCTTTACCGAAGCAGAAATCATGGCCGCACTCCGGCAAGGAACCATTGCCGGGACGATTGTTCCCTTGCTGTGTGGCTCTGCCTTTAAAAACAAAGGTGTACAACTCCTCCTTGATGCCGTTGTCGATTACCTGCCCTCCCCCCTAGATGTCCCCCCCATCCAAGGGGAACTCCCCGATGGCACCCTAGGCGATCGCCCAGCCGATGACGAAGCCCCCTTTGCCGCTTTGGCCTTTAAGATCGCCTCTGATCCCTACGGTAGACTCAGTTTTATCCGTGTCTACTCCGGCGTTATCGAAAAAGGCAGCTATGTCTACAACTCCACAAAAGACCAAAAAGAACGAATTTCTCGTCTAATTGTCCTCAAATCCAATGAACGGATTGAAGTTGACGAACTTCGTGCCGGCGATCTCGGTGCCGTCATCGGCATGCGTGACACAATGACTGGTGACACCCTCTGCGAGGCAAATGACCCGATCATCCTCGAATCCCTCTACATTCCAGAACCTGTCATTTCCGTCGCCGTCGAGCCGAAGACCAAACAAGATATGGAGAAGCTCTCTAAAGCGCTCCAAGCCCTATCCGATGAAGACCCGACCTTTCGTGTCAGTGTCGATCCGGAGACCAACCAAACAGTAATCGCAGGGATGGGAGAACTTCACCTCGAAATCCTTGTGGACCGCATGCTGCGAGAATTCAAAGTTGAGGCAGATGTCGGTCAACCCCAAGTCGCCTACCGGGAGACAATTCGCCAGAAAGCAGATGCCGAAGGTAAATTTATCCGTCAGAGTGGCGGCAAAGGCCAATACGGCCATGTTGTCATCCAGATTGAACCTGGAGATGAAGGCAGTGGCTTTGCGTTTGAATCAAAGATTGTTGGTGGTGCCATTCCGCGTGAATACATCCCGTCTGTAGAACAGGGGATGAAAGAAGCATGCGAATCTGGTATCATCGCAGGCTACCCGATGATTGATCTCAAAGCCACCCTGCTTGATGGCTCTTTCCACGACGTGGATTCCTCAGAGATGGCGTTTAAGATTGCCGGTTCTATCGCAATCCGTAATGCCGTTGACCAGGCCTCTCCCGTGGTGCTAGAACCTGTCATGCAGGTTGAGGTCGAAGTCCCTGAGGAATTCCTTGGTGACATCATGGGTGACCTCAATGCCCGTCGGGGCAACATCCAAGGTATGAATTCCGAAGAAGGCCTGGCTAAGGTTTCTGCAAAGGTTCCACTGGCAGAAATGTTTGGTTACGCTACCGATATCCGTTCAAAAACCCAAGGACGTGGTATCTTTTCGATGGAATTCAGCAACTACGATGAGGTGCCTCGCCATGTGGCTGAAGCCATCATCGCAAAAAACAAAGGGAACGCAAACTTTTAACGATTAAGGAATAACGAAACTCATGGCACGCGCTAAGTTTGAAAGAAACAAAGACCACGCCAATATTGGTACTGTTGGCCACGTTGACCACGGTAAAACAACGCTAACCGCAGCGATCACTATGGCCTTAGCGGCTCAAGGTGGCGGTAAAGCGAAGAGCTATGAAGATATCGACGCGGCTCCTGAAGAAAAAGCGCGTGGTATCACCATCAACACTGCCCACGTAGAGTACGAGACAGAAAATCGTCACTATGCTCACGTTGACTGCCCTGGTCATGCTGACTATGTGAAAAACATGATCACTGGTGCAGCACAGATGGATGGCGGTATCCTTGTGGTTTCTGCAGCCGATGGCCCGATGCCCCAGACCCGTGAACACATCCTCTTGGCCAAGCAGGTTGGTGTACCTAGCCTTGTTGTTTTCTTGAACAAAGAAGACCAAGTTGATGACGAAGAACTCCTTGAGTTGGTTGAACTTGAAGTTCGTGAATTGCTCAGTGAATATGACTTCCCTGGCGATGATATTCCGATCACCACTGGTTCTGCGCTCAAGGCAGTAGAAGCCCTCGTTGCTAACCCCAACGTCAAGCGTGGCGAAGACAAGTGGGTTGACAAAATTTTGGCCCTGATGGACAGCGTTGACGAATACATGCCCCTGCCTGAGCGGGATGTTGACAAGCCTTTCTTGATGGCCGTAGAAGACGTCTTCTCCATTACTGGTCGTGGTACCGTTGCCACCGGTCGGATCGAGCGTGGTCGCGTTAAAGTTGGCGAAACCATCGAAATCGTTGGGATTAGAGACACCCGCAGCACCACCGTTACTGGTGTTGAAATGTTCCAGAAGACCCTCGATGAAGGGATGGCTGGGGACAACGTTGGTGTACTCCTCCGTGGTGTACAAAAAGATGATATCGAGCGCGGCATGGTCCTTGCTAAGCCCGGTTCTATCACCCCCCATACCAACTTCGAAGCTGAGGTTTACGTTTTGACTAAAGAAGAAGGTGGTCGTCACACGCCTTTCTTCCCCAACTATCGTCCTCAGTTCTACGTCCGGACAACTGACGTAACTGGTACCATCTCTGCTTTCACCGCCGATGATGGCTCTAGCGCTGAAATGGTTATGCCTGGCGATCGCATCAAGATGACCGTAGAACTCATCAACCCCATTGCCATTGAGCAAGGGATGCGTTTTGCGATCCGTGAAGGTGGCCGCACTATCGGTGCTGGTACCGTTTCTAAGATCCTGAAGTAAGCTTAACGGCTGAATTCACTGGTGGGGAGCGGGTTTAAACCATACGCCTACTCCCCATTCAGACTCAAAACCTAGCTTGGTAAAATTACACAGCCGCTTTTTCGACGTGTGATTTGTAATCTATCCTGCACCTTGACAAATAAAAACAATGGCAACTCTGCAACAGCAAAAAATCCGGATTCGTTTGAAAGCATTTGACCGTCGCTTACTCGACACATCTTGCGAAAAAATTGTTGATACCGCTAACCGTACCAACGCAACGGCGATCGGCCCAATTCCTCTTCCCACGAAACGTAAAATTTATTGTGTGCTCCGCTCTCCCCACGTCGATAAAGATTCCCGGGAGCACTTCGAGACCCGGACTCACCGTCGCATTATTGACATTTACCAGCCCTCTTCTAAAACCATCGATGCTTTGATGAAGCTCGACCTACCGGCTGGGGTAGATATCGAAGTGAAACTCTAGGCTAAGGCCAATATTTTTCAACCTTAAAAAAGTCATCTTTGAATGATATTCAATCTGGGTCTTTTCTGAATTTATTTCGGGGAAGACCCTTTCCGTTTCCCTTAGGTTTTGTATATCCGCTACAGTATAAACAGATCGTATTTGTCACCGCCCATGACCTCTTTTTCCGTTGCTGTCCGAGAACTACCGCTTTTCCCGTTACCGGAATTGGTGCTGTTTCCATCGCGGCCTTTACCGCTCCATGTGTTTGAGTTTCGGTACCGCATTATGATGAACACGATTTTGGAGCATGATCGACGTTTTGGGGTATTAATGGTCAATCCTGTGGATGGCACGATCGCCAATGTGGGTTGTTGCGCAGAAATTGTCCACTGTGAAAAATTACCCGATGGCCGAATGAAAATGTTGACGATTGGCCAACAGCGATTTCGGGTTTTAGATTATGTCCGTGAAAAGCCCTACCGGGTCGGTTTGGTGGAATGGATCGAAGATGATCCAACGACAGGCAATTTATCTTCTTTGGCGGTGGATGCAAAACAGGTGTTAATGGATGTGGTGGGTTTATCGGCTAAGCTCGCCGGCCAAGATCTAGAGCTACCGGAGGAATTGCCGGATCTGCCACGGGAATTGTCTTTTTGGATTGCGGGTAGTTTGTATGGCGTTGCGGAGGAGCAACAAGCCCTCTTGGAATTACAAGACACCCAGGAAAGATTGCGGCGGGAGGTGGAAATTTTGACTTCTACGAGAAATCATTTGGCGGCCAGAACAGCGTTGAAAGATGTGTTTGAATAACTGAGATTGTCCCTAGATAGTCATGGAAAAGTTGTATTAAAGCGATGGTGGACTGGTCACAGACGGATTTGGAAGGGGCGATCGCCAACTTTTCAGAGATTCAAACGGAAATCAATTACCAACACGCCCAGGATGTACTCCGCCAGGCATTGCAACATCTGGATCTCACCCAGACAGAACAACAGGGTTTAGAGGGGGAAATTGCCCAGCTTTCACAGATGCTGGATAAATTAGAACAAACTCGTCTGCAAATCGCGGCCTTTGGTTTGGTGGGACGCGGCAAATCCTCGGTCTTAAATGCACTGTTAGGGAAAGAGGTTTTTCAGACCGGGGCCCTCCATGGTGTCACGACGGATATTCAGCAGGTGCCTTGGACATTGCAGACGGAGGCGATCGCCAATAGCGAAATTCAACGGGCGACTTTTTTTCGGGAAGGTCAAGGACGTTTAGAGTTGATCGATACCCCAGGTATTGACGAAGTGAACGGCGAAACCCGCGAACAGCTCGCTAAACTGATTGCCAAGCAAATGGATTTATTGCTGTTTGTCATCGCTGGGGATATGTCACGGGTCGAGTTTGAAGCCTTGTCCCAGCTCCGGGATGTGGGCAAGCCGATGATCTTGGTTTTTAACAAGGTAGATCAATACCCCAGCACTGACCGAGATTTGATTTACCAAACTATATGTGATCGCCGGGTGAAAGAATTGCTCTCCCCCGCAGAAATTGTCATGGTTTCAGCGGCTCCTCTCATCACCAAAATCACTACCGATGCCACGGGACAACGCCACATTCTCCGAGAACGGGGCACCGCGAATGTAATTGATCTCAAGTTGAAAATTCTTGAAATCCTCGACCGGGAGGGAAAAGCCCTTTTAGCGCTCAATTCTATGCTCTTTGTGGATCGGCTCCATGGCCAACTGACCCAACGCAAACTTCTATTGCGCGCCCAGGCAGCGGATCGCCTCATTGAACGGGCGATGCTCACCAAAGCGGTTGCTGTGGCTTTAAATCCCGTGACAGTCGTGGATGTATTTAGTGGGGCGGTGGTAGATGTGGCCCTAATTATTCGTTTGGCCCAGTGGTATGGTTTGCCCTTAAACCAACGGGAGGCGATCGCCCTCCTCCAGAAAATTGTCTTGAGTATGGGCGGCATTAGCCTTGGGGAAGTGCTGGCAAATCTTGGCCTCAGCTCCCTGAAAACCGCCCTGGGGGTTAGTGCGCCACTTACGGGAGGATTATCGGTCATGCCTTATCTTTCTGTGGCGGTGACCCAGGGGGCGATCGCCGGACTCACGACCCAAATTATCGGCAAAAGCACCCAAACCTATTTAGCCAATGGTGGTTCCTGGGGGGACGCTGATCCGAAAGTCGTCGTTAAAAACATCATTGAATCTTTGGATCGAGACTCTATTTTGCACCGACTACGCCAGGAACTCACGGCCAAATTACAGCCCCAATAGAGCATCCCAGAAAATCACCGCTACCATGATTGTATCGATACATAATTTTTTAGTAAAAAATGACGAGCCAACCTCTTCCCCACTATTACGCCGTCCAGGCTAGGGCAAGCAACACTAGCAACGTCACCCTCGAAAGTACTGGCCTGAACGCCATGGAGTCTGCTCCTCCTGTAGAATTCGGTGGGCCAGCAGGATATTGGTCGCCAGAAACTTTATTGGTAGCGGCGATCGCCGATTGTTTTATCCTCAGCTTTCGGGGGACAGCCCGGGCCTCTAATTTTGCTTGGGAATCTTTGCATTGTTCCGTGGCGGGCACCCTAGAAAAAGCGGATCGTTTGACCCAATTTACCCATTACCAAATTACCGCAACCCTCATGATCCCCCCGGAGAGTGACCCCGCCAAGGGCGATCGCCTCCTCTATAAAGCAGAAGCCAATTGTTTGATTACGAATTCCCTTTCAGGCACCGTCTCCCTTGAGACCACCATTCAGGTGTGTTAAATCTTGGCGATCGCCCCCAGGATTTTCTGGGAAAGGAAAGGGAGAATGGCGCGATTTTTTGCATTGGCTTCCCCTTCTGTGAACACAACCAATAAATAGGGTTGCTGCCCCGGCACTTCGATATAGGCCGCATCATGGCGAGCACGACTCGTCCAACCCGCCTTCGACCACAGTTGACTACCGTCCGGGAGTATTTCCCCCAAGAAGCCTGTTACTTGATTTTCTTCGTCAAATTCCTGGAGATCTGCCGGATCAAGGGAACGGTTTAATACACGGATCATACTTTGGCAGCGCTCCCGGGAGACGGCGACGCCGCCCATAATGCTATGGAACAACCGGGCGATCGCATTGGTGGTGAGCAGATTGCGATTTTCGTAGTTTGGCCCCAAAAACTGCCGTTCGCGACCATAGGGGCCATTGCTCCAAGGCTTCTGGTTGACATTGATCGGCGTCAGCTCTTCCCAGCCGAGAGACTGATAATAGCGATTGATAATATTTCGCTGGTGGCTCCAGGTTTGCAGGGGTTCCGGGGGGAGTTCTGGGCCGCTGGTTGTCCCTGTCAGGCTATCGACAATGTAGCTGGTGGCATCATTACTCGACTCAACGATCATGTCCTGGATCGCCCGCTCTAGCTCGGTGCTGTCCTGGAGCATTCGTCCCTCTAGCCATTCGTGGATCGCCACTAAATAAAAAAGTTTCACCACACTCGCCGGATAAAGGCGCACATCACCCCGATATTGAAACCCCCGGACTGGGTGCTCCCAAAAAGCTTCTGGGGAAAGGGCACCATCGGTATTGACCACCACCGGATTGTCATAGACCAACCACGTTAGGGCAATTTGTTCAGGACTCAGGCTGGGAAATTTGCGCCAGGTCGTCTGTAAAATTTGCTGTCCTAGTTCCGTGAGGCGATCGCAACTTTGATAGAACGGCACACCCTCTCTCCTTGCTTACATTAATGGTAAGATTCTGGCATATTTTCAGTGGGAGGCACGGTTATCGATGGCGGAACCCTGGCAAACGGTCTTAAATTTTTGGTTTGGCCGACCTGATGCGCCGGATTATGGTCAACCCCGCAAAGAATGGTTCCGCAAAAACCAAGCATTTGACAATGCCGTTGCTGAAACCCTAGGGCCCTTATACCAACGGGCGATCGCCGCAGAATTTAGTACCTGGCGTGATGCCCCCGAATCTTGCTTGGCTTTAATTTTGCTTTTTGATCAAGTGCCCCGCAATCTCTTTCGTGGTGATCCCCAAGCCTTCGCCACAGATCCCCAAGCATTAACCCTAGCGAAACAGGCGATCGCCCAGAAATTTGATCAAGATCTTTTGCCAATTCAACGGGTATTTCTCTACCTTCCTTTTGAGCACAGCGAAAATCTTGATGATCAATGCCAATCTCTCGCCTTGTTTTGTCAACTGGGAAAAAATACTGAAATGGGCAGCGATTTTTTAGAATATGCCCAGCGCCACTTTGACGTTATTCAGCGATTTGGGCGTTTCCCCCACCGCAATCAAATTTTGGGCCGCACCAGCACCGAGGCCGAATTGGCCTTCCTCGCCCAACCAGGTTCCTCCTTTTAGCGGGCGACCCTAGAACGACTGCGTCATTTTTTTATTTTAAACTTAGACCGAAACCATGGATCAATTTGCACTTTTTGACCAAGACCTCAGCCCCGAAATTTTAGAACGCTACCTCAAATCTGGGGCGATCGCCGTTGATACCGAAACCATGGGCCTCAATCCCCACCGCGATCGCCTTTGTCTGGTGCAACTCTGTGATGATGCTGGCTATGTCAGTGCGATTCGCATTGCCCAGGGTCAGACCGCCGCTCCCAACTTAAAAGCCCTAATGGAAGCCCCTGAAATCACAAAAGTTTTTCATTTTGCACGATTTGATCTTGCCCAACTACGCCATGTCTTTGGCATCGAAACTCGGCCTTTTTTTTGCACTAAGATTGCCAGCAAATTGGGCCGCACCTACACTTCTAGCCACGGTCTCAAAGCATTGGTCAAAGAATTAATGGGCGTCGAACTAGACAAATCAGCCCAAAGCTCTGACTGGGGAAATGTGGCGGCCCTCAGCGTGGAACAGCTCAAATACGCCTCAAACGATGTGCGCTATCTCATTCCGATGATGCACAAGTTGATGGCCATGCTCCAGCGCGAAAACCGTTGGCCCCTGATGGAAGAATGTCTCCGTTGTCTCCCCACCTTTATTAGTTTAGATCTTGCTTTTTATGACAATGTTTTCGAGCACTAAAAGCGTTCGTTAATTACTGGCTTCAGCGGTGACTTCTGCACTTTTTTCGGGTTCAATGATCCGACGAATTTCTGAGTAAAAAGCAGTCTGTAAAACGCCTGTTTTATTCGTGACGATGTTGGTTCTGAGGCGGAGATTTTCATTGCCAAACCATTGCCGCTCGATAATTTTCACTTCTCCCGCTTCCAGGGTAACGATCAGAATTTGATCTTCCCCAAGGCGATACCGACCCTGGGCAAAGGTACGCTCATCCAGGCTGAAGGCTTGCCCTTGGGTCGGCTGGTCGGGATTAATCACAAAGGCAAATAAAGAACTGCCAATCGCTTTCGGTTTGCCCCAATCTACGGAGGTGTCCCAACTGCTCTGGAAGACACGCCAATGTTCATTGGGAGCCTGGGCGATCGCCGTTGCAAAACGACTCACTTCAGGGTGATCGAGGGGCAGTAGCTCAAAGGCTAAGTTGGCTTTGCCATTATCAGGCTCCGGGTGATGGGCTTGATAAAATGTGCGCTGGGCGAACCAATTGCCCGCACTCTGATGGATAAAGGCGTTGATATCCATAAAAACAGTTACAACAGGATAAAAGTCAGAATTCGATCCATCATACCGGACTGCCCCAGGGCTGACAAAAGTCAGTTATTCCCAGTAAGTTACTCCCAGTAAAAATCGTCATTGCGCACGGTTTGGGGGGTGCGATAGTTGTAAGGCTCGATGCTTAGGGCACTGCTGAGGATTAAATCCAGGTCACGGTCAGCATCAAAGGCGATTACTTCACCGCTGCTATTACCGCCAAGCAACCACCCCCCGAGGGCACCGAGGCCGCCACCCAGGAGAATTTCGCCGAAATCAATGCTGCGATCGCCTGTGAGTAAAGCAATAATCGCTGCCGCCCCAGCCCCGATCGCTGCCCCTTCTAGGAGATCACCGCCATCGGCACCTTGGTTAATATTTTCAACTCGGTCATTGACCCGGGATTCAGCATAGATACGCTGGGTGTCGTTATTATCAAAAATTAAGCGTTCAGCAATAAATTGGGAACCGCCCCGCACGGGTCGAATTTGTCCTTCAATTTCTGTGCCATAGGGAATTAAAATCTGGCCATTGCGATCCCGCAGGTTGGCGGCTACTTCCACGGTCAAATCAAGGGTTTCTTCAGAAGACACGAGAATGCGCTCGGCGTCAGGGTACATCACCGGAATACTCGTCCCCCGCGCAATGGTGATCGTTTGGCCGTAATATTGGCCCTGGCGTTGAATGGTCGTGTTGCGGTTCGACTGGCGTGGAAAAAGCTGGGCCTGGGCTGGATTTAGTGCAGCAAAGGGGGCGATCGCCGTACTCAAGAGCAAGGCACTCAAACAAGTAATGGTGCCGGTTTTCCCAGGAGAGATTGAAGTAGTAGACATGGCAAATATCCCTTTACTGAATAATTAAACTGAAAAACTGATTTACATAGGTCAGTCTTTAAAGACGCGCGCTTGGGGTCGTTTGTTTCCAATGGCCAGAGCATCCCTCGTTATAATCATAGGCATTCCCTTGAGAAGGCCCAGAATTTTTGCATGTTTGGACAGTTTCAGCAGAGTAACATTCGCCTCGAAATCAACGCTTCTAGCCAGACCATCCGCGAGAGCCTAACCCAACCCCAACAACTTAAACAATGGCTCTGGTTGCAGCGCTGGCCGGAGCTGCCCGCCCAATTGACAACGGGGACGACCTTTACGACCCAGATTGGGGTTGTGCCGATTCACCACACCGTTGAGACGCTCCATGACCACGGGATTCGCTTCCTATTGCGCCAGGGGATTGACGGTTTTCATGGGTGGTCTTGGGATGATGGCTGGCTCCAGTCCCATTTAGAAGGCGTTTCTCTGTTACCGTTAAATTTGGGTCAGACAGTAACGCTGCTCAGTTTACGTCGTTTCATCGAAACCAAAGCAGCAAAATCGTAAACAAAATTTCTGTGTGAATCATTTATGGAAAGGGGATTATTGTGGCTGCCGCTATTGGCGCTATTTATCGGGCTAGCCTGGGCTGGTTGGGCCGAATACCAAAAAATTGAGGCCTATCAACGGTGGGCAGAAGGTTTTGATCAAGCGAAATATGATCTGTATTCGATTCTGGGTTACCGCAATGGTCAGATTACCTACGGTAAAGCGACCCGGCGAGGCATGGTGGATCTGCAAACGGTGGCGATCGCCTCGATCCAAAAAATTGCCCTACGTGTTGATCAACAAGTGATTGATCGCTTAGACGATCCAGAAAAATTACCTCGCCAGGGAAAAGCCTTTTTATTACTCGAAACCCAGGATCAAGGAACCCTCGAAATTCCCTTTACCCAAATTGAATTAGCCGCCCAATGGGGCCTGTATCTCCGCAAATTTCTGGGGTTAGGGATCTAGAGATTGACCTTTCTGGGTCCGCAACCGCACGGAATCCCCATGGGAGGGCAGACCTTCGGCTTCGGCCAGGGTTTGTACGGCGCTGGCAACGTTTTGGAGTGCCTTGGCAGAATATTGAATAATACTGGAGTGCTTCATAAAAGTTTCTACCCCCAGAGCCGAGGCATAACGGGCTGCCCCAGCCGTCGGTAGAGTATGGTTTGGCCCGGCGAGATAATCTCCCACCGCTTCCGGGGTTGAGTGGCCCAGGAAAATCGCGCCAGCATGGCGAATTAAGGGTAATAGTTCCCAGGGTTCTGCCACTTCCAGTTCGAGGTGTTCTGGGGCAAAAAGGTTAGAGAGTTCCGCTGCTTTCTCCAGGGAATCTACCACCACCACGAGGCCATAGTGGGCGATCGCCTTTTCGGTTAACTCTTGACGGGGGTGATTTTCTAACTGTTGGGCTACCGCTGCTTGTACCTGTTCGGCGAATTCTTGGTCAGGGGTAAGGAGGATCGCCGCTGCTAGGGGGTCGTGTTCTGCCTGGGCGAGCAAATCTGCCGCCACATGGGTCGGGTTCGCACTATTATCTGCAATCACCAGCACTTCCGAAGGCCCTGCCAAGGAATCGATCCCCACGCGACCGTAGACCATTTTTTTAGCAAGGGTGACGAAAATATTCCCCGGCCCAGTAATCACATCCACTGCCGGAATTGTTTCGGTACCGTAGGCGAGGGCGGCGATCGCCTGGGCTCCCCCAACGCGATAAATTTCCTCAATGCCTGCTTCCTGGGCCGCAACCAAAACCGCCGGATTGATTTTGAGATCTGGCCCTGGGGGCGTCACCATCACAATTTTTGGCACACCAGCCACCTTTGCTGGAATCGCATTCATCAGCACCGTGCTCGGATAGGCCGCGCGGCCCCCTGGCACATATAGACCCGCTCGATCCACAGCCGTATAACGTTTACCTAAAACCACATCATTTTGGCCAAACTGCACCCAAGATTTGGGTACCCGTTGGCGGTGAAAGGCTTCGATTTGGCGACTGGCTAGTTGGATCGCCTCTAGCAGGGGACGATCAATTTGTTGGTAGGCCGCATCTAGCTCGGCGGCAGAAACCCTTAATTTTTCGGGGGTGAGGGTTTGGCGATCAAATTTTGCCGTGAAATCAACCAACGCGCGATCGCCATTATTTTTCACCGCTGTGACAATCTCTTTCACCGCCGCCTCTTGGGTTAGAGCTACATCATGGGAGGTGCGGTTCGCAATACGTTGTAACTCAGAAGGGGCATCAGTCTGCTGATAGAGAATGCGCAGCATAGAAAATATCAATCACTCATTGCTTAAAATCTTGTCTCATTCTACTGAATTTTCCTAACCAATGGCAGCCATTCCGCGCTTATCCTCAGTTTTCGTGGTAGAATTTCACCTCTGAAATTAGAGACTTCCAACTCCTAACCTAAATTCTGCGGTGATTGATCTCAGTGGGGCAACTTTTGCTACAATGAGATTTTTGATCATCTATATTTATCTGTCCACCTAAATTAACCTAGACCACTGTGGCTAATATTAAATCTGCGATTAAGCGTATCCAAACTGCTGAACGTAATCGTCTCCGCAACAAATCCTATAAGTCTGCGGTCAAGACCCTCACCAAAAAGTGCCTCCAAGCGATTGAACAATATGCAGCGGCTCCCTCTGCAGATGCCCAGGCAGAAGCACAAAAATATCTCTCTGCAACCTACAGCAAAATTGATAAGGCTGTAAAACGGGGAGTTTACCATCACAATACGGCTGCCCGGAAAAAGGCACGGCTCGCAAAGGAATTTAAACAAGCAACTGGACAAGTGGCCGCCTAGGACGAGAGAGCGGTCGCGTTCTCTGGGGTTTTCCCTATTTGCTAATCATTTGAAGGAGCCGCTGTCACTTTTACCATGCAACTTGTTGACACCCATGTGCACATCAACTTCGATGTTTTCCAAGAAGATATCGAGGCGATCGCCAGTCGTTGGCGTGCCGCTGGTGTTGCCCACTTGGTTCATTCCTGCGTCGAACCCCAAGAGTTCACTGAAATTCAAGCCCTGGTTGATCGGTTTCCGGAGCTAAAATTTTCTGTCGGCCTGCATCCCCTCGATGCAGATAAGTGGACAGAGACCATGGCTGCAGAAATCAAGGCCTTGGCCCAGAGTGATTCGCGGATCGTTGCCCTTGGGGAAATGGGCCTAGACTTTTTTAAGGCGGAAAATCACCGTCACCAGGAAAAAGTACTCAGGGCGCAACTTGAGCTGGCGGCGGAACTCGATTTGCCGGTGATCATTCACTGTCGTGATGCAGCGGCAGAATTGTTAGCAATCCTCAAAGAGTTTCAGGCGAATGATCAACCCGTGCGCGGTGTAATGCATTGTTGGAGTGGCACCCCCGAAGAAACTCAATGGTTTCTTGACCTTGGTTTTTTCGTTAGCTTTAGTGGTGTGGTGACTTTTAAAAATGCTGAACAGGTCAGGGATTCCGCTCGTCTAGTGCCCGATGATCGCCTTTTGATCGAAACAGATTGTCCTTTTCTTGCCCCTGTACCCAAACGGGGAAAGCGAAATGAACCAGCCTTTGTCCGCCATGTGGCAGAATACCTTGCCCAATTACGGGAAACTTCTTTGGAAACCCTTGCCCAACAAACGACAGCTAATGCCCGCCAGCTGTTTCGGCTGCATTTCTAAATATCTTTTTTATTTTGTCGGCATTCTCGTCACCTTAGGGGTCAACCTAGGGATCAGAGAAGGTCGCATTCTGCTGTAGGAGCCTTTGTCCCGGACTATCATTGAAGGGCCTTTTGACTTCTACACAAACTCTCTACCTAACCCAAGGCGATCGCCTGCCATCTGCTGCACCATTGCCTCCCAGTTATCCCGACCCAAGATAATACCTATGACTCATATCACCCAAAGCCTGCTTCCTGATCTAATTGATATTCAACGGTCAAGCTTTCGTTGGTTCCTTGAAAAAGGGTTAATTGAGGAGCTCAACAGTTTCTCGCCCATCACCGACTATACCGGCAAATTAGAGCTGCACTTCATTGGGGAAAAATACCGTCTCAAAGAACCCAAGTACAGCATGAGTGAGGCCAAGAGTCGGGATAGCACCTATGGTGTCCAGATGTATGTGCCCACCCGCCTCATCAACAAAGAAACTGGCGAAATCAAAGAACAGGAAGTCTTCATTGGGGATCTGCCTCTGATGACAGACCGTGGTACCTTCATCATCAATGGTGCAGAACGGGTAATCGTCAACCAAATTGTGCGATCGCCTGGGGTTTATTACAAATCCGAAGTCGATAAACATGGTCGTCGCACCTACTCCGCATCCCTCATTCCTAACCGTGGGGCATGGTTGAAATTTGAGACAGACAAAAACAACATTGTCTGGGTGCGGATTGATAAAACCCGTAAGCTTTCAGCCCAGGTACTCCTCAAGGCCATGGGTCTATCCGACAGCGAAATCCTTGACGCCTTGCGCCATGCTGACTTCTATCAAAAAACCCTCGAAAAAGAAGGCAATCCCAGCGAAGAAGAAGCACTCCTCGAACTCTATCGCAAGCTCCGCCCCGGTGAGCCTCCCACGGTCAGCGGTGGTCAGCAGCTATTAGAATCCCGTTTCTTCGACAACAAGCGCTACGACTTGGGTAAAGTCGGTCGTTACAAAATCAATAAAAAGTTACGGCTCAACATCCCCGATACCGTACGGGTACTTACCCCCACCGATATCCTCTCGGCGATTGATTATCTTATTAACCTAGAATTCGATACCGGAAACATTGACGACATCGATCACCTGGGCAACCGTCGTGTCCGGTCCGTGGGGGAACTCCTACAAAACCAAGTACGTGTTGGTCTAAACCGTCTTGAACGCATCATTCGTGAACGCATGACTGTCAGTGAAGCCGACACCCTAACACCAGCCTCCTTGGTTAACCCAAAACCCCTTGTTGCGGCGATTAAGGAATTTTTCGGCTCCTCCCAGCTTTCTCAGTTTATGGATCAAACCAATCCACTCGCTGAGTTGACCCACAAACGGCGTCTATCCGCCCTCGGCCCTGGTGGTTTAACCCGTGAACGGGCCGGCTTTGCTGTGCGAGATATTCACCCCACCCAGTATGGTCGGATTTGCCCTGTAGAAACCCCAGAAGGTCCCAACGCTGGTCTCATCGGTTCCCTAGCAACCTATGCCCGCGTTAATGAATATGGCTTTATCGAAACGCCCTATTACAAAGTCGAAAACGGCAAAATCCTCTTTGACCAAGGCTCTGTTTACCTCACAGCAGGCGAAGAAGACGATCTGCGGGTTGCCCCCGGCGATGTACCACGGGATGAAGACGGTAACATTCTCGGTGAAACAGTTCCCGTGCGTTATCGTCGCGAATTCTCGACCACCACTCCCGAACAAGTGGACTATGTGGCAGTTTCGCCCCTACAAATCGTCTCTGTTGCAACCTCACTGATTCCCTTCCTAGAGCACGATGACGCAAACCGTGCCCTGATGGGTTCTAACATGCAACGGCAGGCTGTTCCCCTCCTCAGACCAGAACGTCCCCTTGTTGGCACCGGTCTGGAGGCACAAGCAGCCCGTGACTCTGGGATGGTTATTGTGTCCCGGTGTGATGGTGTTGTTACCTTCGTTGACGCTACCGTAATCCGCGTGCAACCAACCGGTGAAGGCACCGAGGACGCCGCTGAAATTGTTTATCCTCTGCAAAAATATCAGCGTTCTAACCAAGATACTTGTCTTAATCAGCGTCCCCTTGTAGACATTGGTGAAGATGTTGTCGCTGGTCAGGTTCTCGCGGATGGCTCCGCAACTGAAGGTGGTGAAATTGCCCTCGGTCAAAATGTGACCATCGCCTATATGCCCTGGGAAGGCTACAACTACGAAGACGCAATCCTCATCAGTGAGCGCCTTGTCTATGACGATGTGTATACCAGTATCCACATTGAAAAATTCGAAATTGAAGCCCGTCAAACAAAGTTGGGGCCTGAAGAGATTACCCGTGAAATTCCCAACGTTGGGGAAGATGCCCTGCGTCACCTCGATGAACAAGGGATTATTCGCATTGGTGCTTGGGTAGAATCTGGTGACATTTTGGTTGGTAAAGTCACTCCGAAAGGGGAGTCCGATCAGCCACCAGAGGAGAAACTCCTACGGGCAATTTTCGGGGAGAAGGCACGGGATGTACGGGATAACTCCCTCCGCGTTCCCAACGGTGAAAAGGGACGTGTAGTTGATGTCCGCGTCTTTACCCGTGAGCAGGGCGATGAATTACCCCCGGGTGCCAATATGGTGGTTCGGGTCTACGTGGCTCAAAAACGAAAAATCCAAGTTGGGGATAAAATGGCAGGCCGCCACGGGAATAAGGGGATTATTTCTCGGATTCTCCCGATTGAGGATATGCCTTACTTACCCGATGGTTCCCCTGTCGACATTGTGCTCAATCCCCTAGGGGTTCCCTCCCGGATGAACGTAGGCCAGGTTTTTGAATGTCTCCTAGGCTGGGCCGGCGAACATCTCAATGCTCGCTTTAAGATGATGCCTTTCGACGAAATGCACGGAGCTGAAGCATCACGGGAAACCGTACATGGCAAAATTCGCGAAGCAGCGAAAAAGCCAAACAAAGACTGGGTCTTTAATGAAGATGAACCTGGCAAAATCCAAGTCTACGATGGTCGGACTGGGGAATCCTTTGATCGAGCCGTGACTGTCGGTAAAGCGTACATGCTTAAGCTTGTTCACTTGGTTGACGATAAGATCCACGCACGTTCTACGGGGCCGTACTCTCTGGTGACGCAGCAGCCCCTTGGTGGTAAAGCCCAGCAGGGTGGTCAGCGCTTCGGGGAAATGGAGGTTTGGGCTCTCGAAGCTTATGGAGCCGCCTATACTCTCCAAGAGTTACTCACGGTGAAATCCGATGATATGCAAGGACGTAACGAAGCCTTAAATGCGATTGTTAAAGGGAAGCCGATTCCTCGCCCAGGTACTCCCGAATCTTTCAAAGTTCTAATGCGAGAATTACAATCCCTGGGTCTCGACATTGCTGTTCATAAAGTGGAAGCAGCCGATGATGGTACCAGTCGTGATGTGGAAGTAGATTTGATGATGGACAATCAACGTCGCGCCCCTAATCGGCCTACCTATGAGTCAGTCACCAATGAAGATCAAGAGGATTTAGTAGAAGAGGCAGCAGAGTAAGCATCCTTAAAAGTAGTGGGGCCAGCATTTTGCCAAATGTGCCCCATGCTTTTTTAAGCTTGCATAGGCCAAATTTTATTCGTCGAGTCGTTTTTAAAGAGCAGTTACGGGCATGAAAAGTCAACAAGAGCAACATTTCGATTACGTCAAAATTGGTATTGCTTCTCCTGAACGGGTACGCCAGTGGGGAGAGCGGACTTTACCAAATGGTCAAACCGTCGGCGAGGTCACAAAACCAGAAACCATTAACTACCGGACGTTAAAACCGGAAATGGATGGTTTATTTTGTGAGCGAATTTTTGGCCCGGCCAAGGACTGGGAATGCCACTGTGGTAAATATAAGCGGGTTAGACACCGGGGGATTGTCTGTGAGCGTTGTGGCGTAGAGGTCACTGAATCTCGGGTGCGTCGTCATCGCATGGGGTACATCAAGCTCGCTGCGGCAGTTACCCATGTTTGGTATCTCAAGGGGATCCCCAGCTACCTCAGCATTTTGCTGGATATGGCACTGCGGGATGTGGAGCAGATTGTTTATTTCAATGCCTATGTCGTCCTCGATCCGGGTAATGCGACTAACCTCAGCTATAAGCAACTATTGACGGAAGATCAGTGGTTAGAAATTGAAGAGCAACTCTACAGCGAAGATTCTCAGTTAGAGGATGTGGAAGTTGGCATTGGGGCCGAGGCGATTGAGCGTTTGCTGCAAGAGCTTGAGTTAGAGGCGGTTGCTGAGGAACTACGGGAAGGCATTGCTAATTCTAAAGGTCAAAAACGAGCGAAGTTAATTAAACGTTTGCGCGTTATTGATAACTTTATTGCGACTGGGGCACGCCCTGAATGGATGGTTCTGAACAGCATTCCTGTCATTCCACCGGATCTGCGTCCCATGGTGCAGCTCGATGGGGGCCGCTTTGCCACCTCCGATTTGAATGATCTTTATCGTCGCGTTATCAATCGAAACAACCGTCTCGCTCGATTACAAGAAATTCTGGCGCCGGAAATTATCGTCCGCAACGAAAAACGGATGCTGCAAGAGGCGGTGGATGCGCTAATTGACAATGGTCGTCGTGGTCGGACAGTTGTCGGAGCGAATAACCGTCCCCTCAAGTCTTTATCGGACATTATTGAAGGGAAGCAAGGTCGTTTCCGGCAAAACCTCCTTGGGAAACGGGTTGACTATTCTGGTCGTTCTGTCATCGTGGTTGGGCCAAAGCTGAAAATTTATCAGTGTGGTCTGCCCCGTGAGATGGCCATTGAACTGTTCCAGCCTTTTGTGATTCAGCGACTGATTAAGAGCACTATTGTCAGCAATATTAAGGCGGCAAAGAAGCTGATTCAACGGGGGGATGAAAGTGTTTGGGATGTGCTCGCTGAAGTAATTACGGGTCACCCTGTACTACTCAACCGGGCACCAACGCTACATCGACTAGGGATTCAGGCTTTTGAACCGATTCTCGTGGAGGGTCGCGCGATTCAGTTGCACCCGTTGGTTTGTCCTGCGTTTAACGCTGACTTTGATGGCGACCAAATGGCGGTGCACGTGCCTTTGTCTTTGGAGGCCCAAGCTGAGGCTCGTCTGTTGATGCTGGCTTGCCATAATATTCTTTCGCCCGCTACGGGTAAACCCATTGTGGCTCCTTCCCAGGACATGGTTTTAGGTTGTTATTATTTGACGGCGGAAAATCCAGGGGCACAGCGGGGTGCGGGACGCTACTTTAGCAGTATGGATGATGCGTTGCGGGCCTATGAGCAAGGGGATGTGGATTTGCATGCCTATGTATGGTTGCGCTACCTCGGCGATGTTGAGACCAATGAGGCGGATGATCGGGTGTTGGAATCTGAAACGTTAGAGGATGGTTCTATTTTGAAAATTTACCGTGAACGGAAGGTTCGGGAAACGGCAGAGGGTGAAATGATTAGCCAGTTTATCCGCACAACGCCGGGACGAATCATCTACAACAAGACGATCCAAGATGCCCTTGATCTAACCGAGCGGACGCTCCCAGAAGGACTACCTGTATAAGGTGACTGTAAACGGAAAGAAAAGGGCGATCGCCTTTTGCTTTCTTTAAGTTTTTCTTCTTAAGTTATTAACACCAGAGATCACAAAAAACCATGACCAAGGAAAAACCCGCCGTTTTTTACAACCGCATCATCGATAAAGGACGTCTGAAAAAGCTGATGTCCTGGGCCTACACGAGTTTTGGTTCTGCCCACTGTGCCACCATGGCCGACGAACTGAAGACCCTTGGTTTTCGTTACGCAACCCAGGCTGGTGTCTCGATTAGTGTCGATGACCTCCAGGTACCGCCCATCAAGCGGCAGATGTTAGACAGTGCCGAACAGGAGATTAAGACCACAGAAGCTCGTTACTCCCGTGGTGAAATCACTGAGGTTGAGCGTTTCCAAAAGGTTATTGACACCTGGAACAGCACCTCTGAATCCCTTAAAGATGAAGTGGTCAAAAACTTCCGGGAAACCAATCCCCTCAACTCCGTTTACATGATGGCCTTTAGTGGTGCCCGGGGTAATCTCTCCCAGGTGCGTCAGTTGGTCGGGATGCGCGGCTTGATGGCGGATCCCCAAGGGGAAATTATTGACTTGCCGATTAAAACCAACTTCCGGGAAGGTCTCACAGTCACGGAATACATTATTTCCTCCTATGGTGCGCGGAAAGGTCTGGTAGATACGGCACTGCGGACTGCTGACTCCGGTTACCTAACCCGTCGTCTGGTGGATGTTTCCCAGGATGTGATTGTTCGCGAAGAAGACTGCGGCACCGCCCGGGGTCTCAAACTCCGCGCCATGACCGATGGTGAGCGCGAACAGATTTCCCTCGAAGACCGCCTCTTTGGTCGGGTACTCAATGCCGATGTGGTTGATCCCAAAACTGGGGAAGTCATTGCCCAACGAAATCAAGATATTGATGCTGATCTGGCGAAGAAAATTGCGACTACGGTAGCTGAAGTGGAAGTGCGATCGCCTTTAACCTGTGAAGCGGCCCGTTCCGTCTGTCGCAAGTGCTATGGTTGGAGCCTTGCCCACGGTCACATGGTCGATATGGGAGAGGCCGTCGGGATTATTGCGGCCCAATCCATTGGGGAGCCTGGCACCCAGTTAACCATGCGGACTTTCCACACCGGGGGGGTATTTACCAAGGAAGCCGCCCGGACGATCAAAGCCTCCAAAGCTGGCACGATTCAATTTAAAGATGGCCTCAGCACGCGGCGGATGCGGACGCCCCACGGGGATGAAGTAGAGCAGGTAGAAGTAGCCGGTACTCTGGTGTTGAAGCCCAGCGACAATGGCAAAATGGTAAGCCATGCGCTTTCACCGGGTTCCTTTGTCTTGGTGGCAGAAGGAGCTTCCGTCAAGAAAGGCGATCTGCTCGTTGAAGTTGGTGCGGGTCAGAAAACCCAAAAATCCACCGAGAGAGCGACCAAAGACGTTTCCTCCGATCTGGCTGGGGAAGTTCTCTTTGATAACCTCATTGCCGAAGAAAAAACGGATCGTCAAGGCAACACAACCCGCTCCGCCCAAAGAAGTGGTTTGATGTGGGTTTTAGCTGGGGATGTTTATAATCTGCCGGCTGGGGCTGAACCCGTCGTTGAAAACGGCACCCATGTCAATGTGGGTGATATCCTCGCTGAAACAAAATTAGTTTCCCTCTCCGGTGGTGTTGTACGACTCATTCCCAACAGCCGAGAGATTGAAATTGTCACCGCTTCGGTACTCCTAGATGAGGCGAAGGTACTCCACGAAACTGGGGGCGGCTCAGAACAATACATCATTGAAACCTCTAAAGGGGATCAGTTCCTCCTGAAAACAGCCCCCGGCACGAAGGTGCAAAACAACGCCAACATCGCTGAACTTATTGATGACCGCTACCGGACAACCACCGGAGGCATCATCAAATACTCTGGTGTAGAAGTGGCCAAGGGCACGAAAAAACAGGGCTACGAAGTGCTGAAAGGGGGCACACTCCTTTGGATCCCAGAGGAAACCCACGAGGTAAACAAGGATAGCTCTCTGCGTATCGTCGAAGATGGCCAGTACGTCGAAGCGGGCACAGAAGTCGTTAAGGATATTTTCTCTCAGTCGGCTGGGGTCGCAGAGGTCATCGAAAAGAATGACATTCTCCGGGAAGTGATTATTAAGCCGGGTGAATTGCACCTGACCGAAGAGGCGATCGCCGATAAATATCACGAACAACTGATCCAGCCCGGTGAAGAGGTGATCCCTGGGGTGACCATCGACAAGCTGAGCTACGGCGAAAAAGTGATCAGCACCGAAGGGGTCGCGCTCCTTGTCCGTCCCGTCGAGGAATTCCAAGTCGAGGATACCCCCGTTGAACCGTCCCAAGGTTCCATTAACGAACAGGGCGCAGGCCGGAATATCGAACTCCATGCTGTCCAGCGCTTATTCTTTAAAGATGGCGAACGGGTGAAATCCGTTGATGGTGTTTCTCTCCTGAGCACCCAGCTGATTATCGAAATTGGTGCCATTGAAGGGGAAGATGAAGATGTCCTCGCGAACCTCTATGCGGACATTGAACTGCAAGATGATCCCACCGATGACGAAGTAAAACGTCTCCAGCTAGTGATTCTTGAGTCCTTGATTCTCCGCCGTGATTCCGATAGTGATCCCTTTGGTGGGCAAGTCCAGACCCGACTCATGGTCGAAGATGGCCAGGAAATTGCCCCTGGCGCAGTGGTGGCCCGCACGGAAATTCAATGTAAAGAACCCGGTGAGGTTCGAGGGATCCGTTCTGGCCAAGAAGCGATCCGCCGTTTGTTGATTGTGCGTGATAGCGATCGCCAAACCCTCGCCATCGACGGCAAAGCCAAGGTGAAAGAAAATACCCTGGTGGTTGCTGGCACCGAAATTGCCGAAGGCGTCGTGATCGAAGATTCTGCCCAAGTCCTCAAAGTCAGCGACAAAGAAATTGTCCTCCGTCACGCCCGGCCCTACCGTGTGTCTGGTGGCGCAGTCCTGCACATCGACGAAGGTGACCTTGTGCAACGGGGTGACAATCTCGTTCTACTCGTCTTTGAGCGGGCAAAAACTGGGGACATCATCCAGGGTCTCCCCCGGATCGAAGAACTCCTCGAAGCCCGGAAACCCAAGGAAGCCGCAGTGCTCGCCCGTCGCCCTGGCACCTGCCAAGTCGAATACCTCGACGACGAAACCGTGGATGTCAAAGTCATCGAAGATGACGGTGTCATTAGCGAGTATCCGGTTAGCCTCAACCAAAGTGTGATGGTAGTTGATGGTCAACGGGTTGGCCCAGCAGAACCCCTCACTGACGGCTTGAATAATCCCCACGAAATCCTGGAAATTTTCTTTGATTACTACGCTGAGAGTAAGGGGATATACGAAGCGGCTTTGATTGGTCTCCGGGAATCTCAACGGTTCTTGGTAGAAGAAGTGCAGCGGGTTTACCAGTCCCAGGGCATTGACATTTCTGACAAACACATCGAGGTGATCGTGCGTCAGATGACGGCAAAGGTTCGCATCGATGACGGTGGCGATACCACAATGTTGCCAGGGGAGTTAATTGAACTACGTCAAGTAGAACAAGTTAACGAAGCCATGTCCATTACTGGTGGTGCACCGGCCCGTTATACTCCAGTGCTCCTAGGGATTACCAAAGCGTCCTTGAACACCGATAGCTTTATTTCTGCGGCTTCCTTCCAAGAGACCACACGGGTACTCACCGAAGCAGCCATTGAAGGAAAATCTGACTGGTTACGGGGCCTCAAGGAAAACGTGATTATCGGTCGCTTGATTCCAGCCGGAACGGGGTTTGCGAGTCAAAATGATTTCGTAGACGAAGGAACTTCACGGTCTCCCAATGGATACAGCAATGTCGTGACCAATGACAATGGTGCTGGGTTGTCGAGTCGTTCCTATGATGATCTTGATGGCAGCGAAATTCTCGATGATCAAACAGCGCGGGCCTTTACGGAAGGAAAATCAAACCGTAAGGATATTATCTCTGGCGATGAATTGATTTCTGATGATACGCCGATCCCGTCGGATGTCCAGGGAAAAGCACCTGTGATTGATGATGATGCGATGATTGATGATAATTGGATGAAGGATCAATAATGGCAATCTAAAACCTGAAAATCATTGAACAATTTGGGTTAGTCTTCGGGCTGGCCCATTTTTTTATGTGGCTAAAAACTGATTTTTAAATCGCCTTTTTAATTGTCTTCATCTGTCATTTTCTGTTTTAAGAAAGCTTGAAAATTACGCATTGCTTCCATCTCATCCTCAACTGATTCAGCGAGAAAACGATATAAATCTTCTTTCTGCACAATCGAGAATAATGGACTGGTTTCACATTCTTCATATTCGCCATTGTTTAGCGTGAATATGCGTAGAGTTTCGCCATTGTATCGCCAGAATTCAGGAACGCCCATGGCTGCATAAAGTTGATTTTTATTAATATCTGTGTTGGTGATATCCACTTCTGCGATGAGATCGGGCGGCGGATCTTTGTCAAAATCAACATTACGTCCTGCAACCTGGGGCTGATTTTGAATGTAGTAGGCACAGTCGGGCTCTGCTCCTTTTTTTACATCCTTACGATTTATGGTTGTTGAACCCATTGTCTTCATTTTTAATCCCATTTCAAGGACAAGGAGTCGAATAAAGAGTTCAATGAGTCGTAGGGCAAATTCGTGATCTTCTAAAGGCGCGGTGATTTCTAACGTTCCATTACAAAAGGAGAGGCGGGAATGACGGTCTTGGGGTAATGCTTGAAAAATTTTGAGATAGTCATCCCAACTGAGGTTATGAAATGCGACCCGCTGTTCTCCCACTGGTTTAGGAATATTTGTTCTAATTGGTGTTGCGACCATGGTATTTCCTCTTCACAACAAAACCTAAATCTATCTTACTGAAGTGCATTGGTTTAGAGTGGCGATCGCCTTCCTTTTTGCCTGAGGCGATCGCCTTTTTATATCCTATGAATTGCTGGGTAATTGACTCATTTTTTCGAGGTCGAGAACTTGGGCTAGGGTCGCCTCATCCATTAAGCCCCGTTCGAGGACAATTTGCCGGAGGGTTTTGCCCGTTTGCAAGGATTCCTTGGCGACATCGGCAGCGTTGAGATAACCGATATGGGTATTAAGGGCTGTTACAAGGGACAGACTGCTTTCAGCGTAGTTGTGACAGCGTTGTTCGTTGGCGGTGATGCCTGCAATACATTTGTCACTGAGGGCTTTGATGGTGTTGCCGAGAATTTCGATGCTGTGGATTAAATCGTAGGCAATCAGGGGCATCATCACGTTAAGTTCTAATTGACCTGCTTGGGCGGCAAAGGCGATCGCCGTATCATAGCCCATCACCTGAAAGCACACCATAGAAGTCATTTCCGCCATGACGGGATTGTACTTACCGGGCATAATCGAGGAACCGGGTTGCACAGGGGGCAGTTGAATTTCCTTAAAGCCAGTGTTGGGGCCAGAATCCATCAGACGCAGATCGTGGGAGATTTTCACAAGATCCTGAGCAAGGTTACGCAACGCACCGGACACATTCACAAAGGGCGACATACTTTGCATCGCTGCCATCAGGTGGGGGGCGGAGGTCAAAGGTTGCCCGATCAGTTCACTTAAAATTTCTGCGACGCGGAAACGGTATTGTGGGTGAGTGTTTAAACCTGTGCCGGAAGCACTACCGCCTAAACCTAAAACCGTTAAATCTTTGGCGGCGGTTTCGATGCGCCCCATGTGGGCGGTTAAAATTTCTGCCCAAGCGCGGAATCCTTCCCCAAGCCGGACGGGAACGGCATCCTGCATGTGGGTGCGTCCAGATTTGACGATGTGGGCAAATTCTTCTGCTTTATTATCCAAAGTGGCGATCGCCCCAGAGAGAGCTGGATATAAACAATGTTCGAGGGCTAATAACCCACCGATGCGGATCGCCGTGGGAATCACATCATTGGTGGATTGCCCGTAGTTCACATGATCGTTGGGGCTAACGGTTTGGTAATCGCCCTTTTCGCCGCCGAGAAGTTCGAGGGCACGGTTCGCCAAGACTTCGTTAACATTCATGTGGTGGGAGGTGCCAGCCCCCGCTTGGTACACATCGACGACGAATTGCTCTCGTAATGCCCCCTGCAACACTTCATCACAGGCTTTTACAATTGCCTCGGACATCTGGGCTTCAATACAACCGAGTTCCGCATTAGCGATCGCCGTCGCTTTTTTGATCAGAACGCAAGCATCGATATAGGTAGGGAGGGGTTTAATGCCGCTGATCGGAAAATTTTCCGTCGCCCTCAGGGTTTGGATGCCATAGTAGGCGTCGTGGGGGATTTGGCGATCGCCCATGGAATCTTTTTCAATGCGAAAATCTGCGCTCATATATTTTGACTGAATCGAGTTTGTATCCCCCTAGTTTAAAAGGATGGCACGAAATTCAGATCTTACAATGGAGCTAATCAATGCTCTGGAGGATAACCGATGGTTGCTTCGATGAAGAATGCCCGCCAGAAAGAGGCGATCGCCCCCTGGGTTCCGTCCCAGTGGGAAGCGTACCAACAACAGCGGGATTTGCCCACCGATGATCTTAATAAACAAAAGCTGTATTTTTATCAAAATTCATTATTAATTGAAATGGGCGCAGAAGGAATTAATCACGCTTCAGTAAATAATCTATTTACTTTACTCATTGGTTTTTGGTTTGCGTTCAATTCAGAAAATACAGGACATTTAATGGGCGGCTGTCAACTGGAAAAAATCTCAAAAAAAATTGCCGCTGCGCCTGACTTGGTTTTGTATCTTGGAAAAAATCATCCTGTGTGGAAACAAGGTGATCGCCGTTATTTAAACTTAGATGAATGGCGCGTGCCAGATTTAGTGGGTGAAATTTCTGACACGACAATTTTCCATGATTTAGACCGTAAAAAAGAAATTTACGCTGCGTTAGGTATCCCTGAATATTGGGTGATTGATATCCAGGCTCAACGGTTTTTTCTCTTAGTTTTAAATGGGGCTGGACGCTATGAATCCGTTGAAACATCTCAGGTTTTAAAGGACTTACCGAAAGCGTTATTAGAAGAAGCCCTAGAACGTGTTGCCTCAGACGGCAATGCCCAGGTGGCCCAGTGGTTTATGGGACAATTGCAAGCCGAACAGCCCCAATGATGTGGTTTTAGTTTTGGGAAATTGAAGGATTATTCGCTTTAATGGGGAATAATTGTTGTCAATCCAAAACTTTCTATGGCTAGCGTAACGTTCGAGCAAGTGACGAAGCGATTTGATGATTTTGTCGCCGTCAACAACCTCAACCTTGCCATCGAAGATGGTGAATTCTTAGTATTTGTGGGGCCGTCCGGCTGTGGGAAAACGACTTCTCTCCGGTTGCTGGCGGGTCTTGAATCGATTACCGATGGGCAAATTTGCATTGGCGATCGCCGGGTCAATCACCTCTCCCCTAAAGATCGCGACATTGCGATGGTGTTCCAATCCTACGCCCTCTATCCCCACATGAGCGTCTATGAAAATATGGCGTTCAGTCTGCAATTGCAGGGAGTTGATCAAACCGAAATTAACAAGCGTGTCCAGAGTGCCGCTGCCCAATTAGGCATCGAAAGACTATTACAACGCAAACCCAAAGAACTTTCTGGGGGACAGCGGCAACGGGTCGCCGTGGGGCGGGCAATCGTCCGTAAACCCGCCGTCTTTCTAATGGATGAACCCCTTTCTAACCTTGATGCAAAATTGCGTGTCCAGGCCCGTAAAGAGATTAGTAAACTCCACCAAGACCTCAACACCACCTTTATCTACGTCACCCACGACCAAGTGGAAGCGATGACCATGGGCGATCGCATTGCCGTGATGAAGGATGGGATTTTGCAGCAGGTCGATAGTCCCGGCAATCTCTATAACAATCCCAATAATTTGTTTGTCGCTGGATTTATTGGCAGTCCCGCGATGAACTTTTTTGACGTCGAACAAACCACCAATGAAGGGGAACCCTGTCTCAAACTGGGGGAAAACTTAATTTCAATTCAAAAGTATTTACCGCAATTTATAGTCGATGGTGGCGTGACGTTCAAGGATCGGCCCCTTACCCTAGGGATTCGTCCTGAAGATATTTATCATCCCCAATATTTACCCCCTGATATTCCCACTGTCGCTGTGCAAGCGACGATCAATATGATTGAAATGATGGGCAATGAACTCATTGTTTATCTCACAACGGCTGAACAAGGGGAATTCGTCGCGCGCTTTGACCCCCGTGCTACGGTTAAACAGGGAGAAACCCTTGATGTGTTATGGAATGTCCAACGCTTGTATCTTTTTGATCGCGAAATGGAAACCGTTATTGCATAAAATCATCTGCTATTTTTGGGGCGCTTAAACCCCATTCAAAATAAAACTTCTCTTTTAATTTATTTGCTGAATTCAACTTTTATGAATGTTTTTTTTACAAAAAAAATCTCCACTTAAGCTTACTTCCCTCGCACTTGGTTCCGCACTCGTTTTAACAGGTTGTGTTGGCGAACAAACAACCTCTGGAGACAGTACAGTCAGTGACACCAAACAAGTCACCGTTTTCGGGGTGATGATCGGGGAGCAACAGGAAAAAATTGAGGCAGCACTAGCTCCCTTTACCGAAGAAACTGGCATTGAAGTGGTTTACGAAGGCACAGATACTTTTGCGACGACCCTACCGATTCGGGTCGATTCTGGTAATCCACCTGATTTAGCGATGTTTCCTCAACCGGGGCTGATGGCGGATTTCGCGCGGGAAGGTCGGCTGGTTCCCCTTACGGAATTTATGAGCCTTGAGGATTTGCAGGCGGCCTATGATGAGTCGTGGATTCAGCTCGGCAGTGTAGAGAATGTGCCCTATGGGGTATGGTACCGGGCTTCGGTCAAAAGTTTGGTTTGGTATAACCCGCAGCAGTTTGCGGCGAATAACTACGAGATTCCGACCACTTGGGATGAAATGTTGGCCTTGAGCGATCGCATTGTTTCCGAAGGCAAAACCCCCTGGTGTATCGGCATGGAAAGTGGTGATGCTACGGGGTGGGTCGGCACCGATTGGGTCGAAGAAATTATGCTACGCACCGCAGGTCCCAACGTCTATGACCAATGGATTAACCACGAAATTCCCTTTAATGATCCGGCGGTAGAAAATGCAGTCAACATTTTCGGCGACATTGTCCGCAACGAAGATTATGTCTATGGTGGCGTAGTGAGTGCCTTAAGTACGCCTTTCGGAGATTCGATTCAAGGACTGTTTGGCGACGATCCCAACTGCTACCTACACAAGCAGGGGAACTTTATTGAGGCATTTTTACCGACGGACATTAATCTTGATGAGGATGTGGATGTGTTCCCACTGCCGCAGATTAATCCAGAGCAAGGTTTGCCGATCCTCGTTGCGGGGGATGTGTTCGCAATGTTTAATGACACCCCGGAAGCGCGGCAATTGATGGAATATCTCGCCAGTAAAACGCCCCACGAGGTAGCCGCAGGACTAGGGGGCTATCTTTCGCCCCGGCAGGGCATCGATTTGGCTCTATATCCCACAGATTTAAGCCGTAAACAAGCAGAGATTTTGGGGAATGCGGAAGTGATCCGCTTTGATGCGTCGGATATGATGCCGGGGGCGGTAGGAACGGGGACGTTCTGGTCAGGCATGGTGGACTATGTCGGTGGCGCAGATGCCGAAACGGTTTTAACCAATATTGAAAACAGTTGGCCTGAGTAACATTCCCCTAAATCCCCCTTCAAAGGGGGACTTCGATTCCCCTGAATCCTTCTTTAACCGAGACTGTAAGTATTTCATGGAGGTCATGATGGAATTCTGGACGCGTCTACTGAACGTGGTCTTGGCGATCGCCATTGGTTGTGGCGGTGTGATTGGGCTGTTTTATTTAGCGAATATTGCGATTAATGCCCTACCGAAACCCTGGAATCAGCGACTGTTGCCGTGGGTGTATATTTCTCCGGCATTATTATTGCTTTCTGCCTATTTAATTTTGCCGACGGTGCAAACTTTTTATTTGAGTTTTCTAGATGGGCGATCGCAAAATTTTGTCGGACTCAAAAACTATACTTTTGCCTTCACTGACCGGGCAATGTTAATTGCGTTTAAAAATAATTTGCTTTGGCTTGTTTTGGTTACAGGTGTCAGCGTCAGTTTGGGATTAATTATTGCCGTACTGGTTGACAAAGTGCGCTATGAACCAATTATTAAATCCTTGATTTTCTTGCCGATGGCAATCTCCTTTGTGGGGGCGAGTGTCATCTGGAAATTTATGTACGCCTACAAACCCGCTGGGGATGATCAAATTGGTGTTTTAAATGCGCTGTTGGTGAATTTTGGCTTTGAACCCGTGGGCTGGATTGTCGAACAATCGGTGAATAATTTTGCTTTGATTGCAATTATGATCTGGCTCTATACGGGCTTTGCAATGGTGATTTTATCTTCAGCAGTCAAAGGTATTCCCGAAGAAGTGATCGAAGCGGCGCGGATTGATGGGGCGAATAGTTGGCAAATTTTTTGGCGAATTACGATCCCAATGATCCGTTCCACGATTCTCGTTGTCAGTACCACGATTATTATTTTGGTCTTGAAAGTATTTGATATTGTTTTTGTGATGACGGGGGGGAACTATGGCACGGAAGTGATTGCCAGTCGCATGATTAAAGAGATGTTTAATTATCGAAATTTTGGGCGTGGTAGTGCGATCGCCATCGTGCTTTTAATCTTAATTATTCCGGTAATGATCAGTAATATTCGACGGTTTAGAACACAGGAGAAATTACGCTAATGGCACAGCAAAAGCAAACTCAATTTTGGCAAAAAACACCGATTCATATTTCGTTATTGGTGATCGCTTTTATCTGGACATTGCCGTCGGTGGGGTTACTCATTAGCTCCTTTCGGCGACGGGATGCAATGCTGGAAACGGGCTGGTGGACAATTTTTCAACATCCCTTTGAACTAACCCAATATCACATTGGAAATTATGTGGATGTGCTCCAAGCGGAGGGGATGGGACAGGCCTTTTTTAATAGCTTGACGATCGCCATTCCCGCGACGGTAATTCCGATTGCGATCGCCTGTTTTGCCGCCTATGCCTTTGCCTGGATGAAATTTCCGGGGCGACAATTTTTATTTATCGTGGTGGTTTGTTTGCTGGTTGTCCCGCTACAAACGACCCTGATTCCGATTCTGCGGGCTTATCGAGATTTCGGCTTGTCCAACAGTTTTCTGGGGGTGTGGCTCGCCCATGCGGGCTATGGCTTACCCTTAGGGATTTATCTTCTGCGGAATTATATCGGCGAACTACCAAAGGATTTAATCGAAGCGGCGGCGGTGGATGGCGCGTCCCACCTGAAGATTTTTACGAAATTAATCGTCCCCCTCTCGATGCCGGCGATCGCCTCCTTTGCGGTCTTTCAATTTCTGTGGGTGTGGAATGATTTGCTCATCGCCCTAGTTTATTTAGGCACCACAAATGACGTTGCCCCCGTCACGATCCAACTGAGTAATTTAGTCGGGTCACGGGGTCAGGATTGGCACCTACTCACTGCCGGAGCCTTTATCTCGATGATCGTTCCCCTCGGCGTTTTCTTCAGCCTACAACGCTATTTCGTACGGGGAATTTTAGCGGGTTCAGTGAAATCCTAGTCCTTTGTCCACACGGGATGTTGGAACAGCGCGAGGATCGTTTTTGCGCCCCGTAACTGGTTGGAGGTGGGCAGATGTCCCCTGGGTGCATCCAGATTCCAAATAAATGCTTTGGGATAACGCGCCCAGGTTCGCCCATCTCGCCAGGCAATTTTTTCCCAGAGGGCATTGAAGTCTTTACCGAGGGAATTCCATAATTTACGCTGTACCGAAAAACCAAATTTCCCGCCAGAATAAACCTGCCACAGCTGATCGAGGGTGAGCAGATCCTCGTCGGGAAACCGCTCTACCTCCGTAAAGTAGAGCCATTTTCGTTTCATAGCAGATTCTCCTGCCAGTTCACACATTTTCTGGAGGGTTAAAATATCCGCTTCCAGAAACTCCTCTTCGATCAATTTGTCTTGAATAATCTGGTAATCAATCTCTCGCGCTGACTTGAGTTCAACGACCCCCTCCGGAAATTCTTGCTGCATGAACAATAAATTTTCGGCGGTTTGATTCTGGGTGAGCACCTGGCAAATTTTCCCCATGACAGGGGTTGCCGCCTGGCCCTGTTGCGCCATCAAAAATTCTCTCAAGCAAGCAAAACCAGCATCCCCTTGGTCAATCAGTTGGGGGATTTGTTCTAGCTGCTTTTTCGCCGATAATGCCGAAAATTCTTGCAGTAAATCGCTGGTTGCCTCCATGTAAACTGTGTCTCCCCAATGTGTTTCGTCAAAAAATTGTGATGGATGTAGTGCGTGGGCGATCGCCGTCGAAATCTACTATTGAGTCAAGCAGAGCGATAAAGCTTTACCCAGTGGGACGGAAATCACCATCAAACCAGACTATCACAGGACACAGTAGGAAATATTGACTCTTGTTTAAGAATCTTTTGGATAATGCCACTGGTGGAGGTCGGAATTTCAATCTGGATCAGCTCAATTTTGCCGCCGTAGGCCTTGACGGTAGGCGCTTCCGGGAGTGTTTCTGGCGTGTAATCACCCCCCTTAACATAAATATCTGGTTGTAGGGCAGCGATGGTTTGGGTGGCGGTGGGTTCATCAAATAACACGACGGCATCCACAACAGCGAGAGCGGTCAAAAGTTCAGCGCGTTGGGCTTCGGGGATGATGGGACGATCGGGTAAATGGTCGGGTTGGGGTTTAAGGCCTGCCACGGAGCGATCGCTATTTAAGCCAATCACCAAAGTTTTGCCCAGTTGTTTCGCAGCGGTTAGATAACGGACATGGCCCACGTGGAGCAGATCAAAACAGCCATTGGTAAACACAAGGGGACGCCAGCGGTCTGGATCAGTGGCGATCGCCCGCTGCAACACCGCCAACTCATAAACCTGTCCCATTAGCTTTCCTCGGAATGATTTGCTGGTTTTTCATAGCCATTTTCATAGGCAAACCGCACCAATTGAGACCGATTTTCAAGGTTTAATTTATTCAAAATACTACTGAGGTGCGTCTGGACAGTGCGCGGACTGACATAAAGATGCTCGCTGATTTGCTTATTGGTCCAACCTTGAACTGCCTCCCAAAAAACACGCATCTCGGCGGGGGTTAACGGGAGTGGTTCTGGGGCTTGCTTCATCTGCTCAACGTTAGCCTGGGCAGCGAGCCGTTGCATTTCTGCGCGAATGTTCTCTATTCTGGCTAGCTGGCGCTCAATCTTTGCGAGTAATTCCTTCATTTCAAAGGGTTTGGCGATATAGTCGTCGGCCCCTGAAAAATGACCCTCAACGCGCGCCTCTACATCAGTCTGACTCGACAAAAATAGAAAAGGAATCAACTGTCCTGTCGGTTGAGAACGAATATACCGGCAGAATTCAAAACCATCCATTTCTGGCATACGCACATCAGAAACGATTAGATCCGGTTGAAATTCCAGCCAAATATCGAGTCCCTGCTTTCCAGACAGAACGACCGCGACGAGATATCCAGCTTGCGTGAGTAAATTTTCCAGGATCTTTTGCAAGATAGGATCATCATCGATCACAAGAATTCGTTTCATGTCATTGCACCAACTGAAAATAAAGATTTACGGGTTAATCTACAGACTACAGACATTTCGGAAAGCTCTTCTTCACCCAAAAAACGTGGTTAGATCAAGGGTATTACAGATAAGAGCGATACGAGTGGTTATTTTGTAACCAATCTACAGATTTATTTACAATTTTTTGTAAACTATGGGGAGTGTCAATCGCTTCTCAGTTCAATTTTGCGCCCCAGGGACGCCAGGAGGTCAGCGCCAGTTATGAAAATTAGGCTCAAGCCAGAAGAATATTTATTGTGGGGTCATGGGTTGGCCATGGCCTTTGGTTTAGCGGGCTTACTGCTTGTTTTACCAAATGCCGACTTCATTGCCAGCTTGCCCGATTTTGGCCAGGTTGCTTTTCGTCTCTCGATGGCCAATGGTGGTGTGATGTACATGCTCCTGGGGATGGCTGCGGTCACTGTCTATGCCTATCGCCTGCTGGGGAAAAAATATTTATTGTCTTTTCTCATTCCAGCGCTAGCAGTGTCGGTATCAGCGGAACTAATGGGCACCAGTACGGGGTTTCCGTTTGGGGCTTATCACTACACCAGCGGTTTGGGCTATAAGATTGCGGGGTTAGTCCCGTTTACCATTCCTCTGTCTTGGTTCTATCTGGGCTTTAGTAGTTTTCTGATCGCGCGGGTGGGTTTGCAGAAATATAACTTACCCCGGTGGATTTATTCTTTAGCGGCGATCGCCCTTGGCGCTTTGCTGCTCACCTCTTGGGATTTTGTTCTAGATCCGGGGATGAGCCAAACTACTGTACCTTTCTGGGAATGGGAAGTGGTTGGGCCATTTTTCGGGATGCCCTACGAAAATTTCTCCGGTTGGTTTGGAACCGGTTGTGTGTTTATGGGCATTGCCAGTCTGTTTTGGGGCAAACAACCCCTTGAGCTGTCCCGGGAACAGTTGATGTTGCCCTTCGCCATGTATCTTTTGAATTTTGGCTTTGCGACGATGATGAGCATTGGTGGCGGCATTTATCCACCGATTTTGTTGGGAATCCTGCTGGGCTTGGCACCGGTTACTGTGCTGTACTTCAGTATCCCCAAAGCAAGCCAAGCAACGACAACGCTGCCGATGGTGGATGCCACGACTGAGAAAATGCCCGTGGGCGCCGGTCGTTAACTATTTTTTTCGTATTGCCCCCATCCTCTAAAATTGGGGGTTTTTTGTGTTTATTTTTAGCTGGAAATTACTTGAGTTATGGATTTTTCCCCGGTATGGATCGGTGGTCTTTGTCTGTTTGGCTTGCTCATTCAGGGTAGTGGGGCTTTAGTTGTCCTGGCACGGTTAATGAAGGGGGCGGTGCGGCGATCGCCTTTGACTCCCCAAGCTTCAAATTCTGATAATTTAGCCGCTGTCACAGTGGTGGTGCCGAGCCTCAACGAAGTAGAACGGATTCAACCCTGCCTGGATGGGCTAAGTCAGCAAAGCTATGAAGTGCGAGAAATCCTCGTCGTTGATAGTAATTCCACCGATGGCACCAGGGAAAAGGTTTTAGCCAAAGCTGCAACGGATCCACGCTTTCGCCTACTGACGGATGATCCCCTTCCTCCGGGTTGGGTGGGCCGTCCCTGGGCGTTAAATTGGGGCTTTGAGCACAGTTCCCCAGACAGTGAGTGGATTTTGGGAGTCGATGCCGATACCCAACCGCAGCGAGGCATGATCGCCAGTGTTCTCCAGGCCGCTGAAGAGGAGGGGTTTGATTTAGTGTCCCTCTCGCCCCAGTTTATTTTGCGATCGCCTGGGGAGTGGTGGTTACAGCCAGCGCTATTGATGACCTTGCTGTTTCGCTTTGATGTGGCGGGGATTCGCCAACCAGATCAAGACAGTGTGATGGCTAATGGGCAATGTTTTCTCTGTCGCCGCGAGGTTTTAGAAAAAGTAGGGGGCTACCGCTCGGCGGCGGGATCGTTTTGCGATGATGTGACCCTGGCGCGCAATATTGCCAAGGCTGGGTATAAGGTGGGCTTCCTGGATGGGGCGAAAATTATTAAAGTCAGAATGTACGAAGGGATGCGAGAAACCTGGGATGAGTGGGGGCGATCGCTCGATTTAAAAGATGCCACCTCCCGGACAGAACTCTGGGGACAACTGTGGCTGCTGACCATGGTGCAAGGCCTACCGATTCCCTTGACGATGCTTTTGTTTGGGGGCATCGAAGAAGGTTTAAGCAACCCCTTTTTGTCTGGTTGGTTGGGCTTAAATGTCTTTTTGCTCCTGGTGCGCTTCGGGATGCTGTTGGCCATTTCCGGCTCCTACGATCGCCAATTTAGCATCGGTAAAAGTGCATGGCTATTTTGGTTATCTCCCTTCGCCGATCCCTTTGCGGTGGCACGGATTTTTCTCTCAGCCCGACAAAAACCCAAGGCCTGGCGGGGGCGCGTGTACAGCTAAAAACGGTATGATATCTCTGTTTTGTTCTTGGCAATAGGTGAAAAAATGGCGATCGCATTACCGAAAAAAATCATGTTGTTGGGCTCTGGGGAACTGGGTAAAGAAGTGGCAATCGCCGCCCAACGTTTAGGCAATACCGTGATCGCTGTGGATCGCTATGACAACGCCCCGGCAATGCAGGTGGCCGACCAACGGGAAGTCATCTCTATGCTTGATGGGGTAGCCCTCGAAGCGGCGATCAAAAAACATCAACCGGATCTGATCGTGCCGGAAGTAGAAGCCATCCGCACCGAAAAACTCATCGAATTAGAACAGCAAGGCTACACTGTCATTCCCACCGCCGCCGCCACTAACTTCACCATGAACCGCGATCGCATCCGGGATCTTGCCAGCGAAGAATTAGGCCTGCGTACCGCCAAATATGCCTATGCCACCAACCTCGCAGAACTCAAAACCGTCGCCCAGGACATCGGCTTTCCCAACGTGATCAAGCCCGTAATGTCCTCCTCTGGTAAAGGGCAATCCGTGGTACAAACTGCCGACGAATTAGAAACGGCCTGGAATTACGCCATTGAGGGGGCCAGGGGTGACACCGCCAAAATTATCATCGAAGAATTTATCGATTTCGAGGTAGAAATCACCCTCCTCACCATCCGCCAATGGGCAGGAGAAACCCTCTTTTGTCCGGCGATCGCCCACCGCCAAGAGCGGGGTGATTACCAAGAATCCTGGCAGCCCGTTGGTTTAACCGCAGCCCAAGTGAAAGATGCCCAGGACATTGCCCGGAAAGTTACCGATAAACTCGGTGGCGCTGGCATTTTTGGGGTCGAATTTTTTATCACCAAAGACGAAGTGATTTTTTCGGAATTGTCTCCCCGGCCCCACGATACGGGCATGGTAACGCTCATTTCCCAAAACCTGAATGAATTTGAACTCCATCTCCGGGCGATCTTGGGTCTACCTATTCCCACCATTGAATTACTGAGTCCGGCGGCCAGTGCGGTGATTTTAGCTGAGAAAAATAGCGATCAAATTATTTTTACTGGCGTTGCGGCAGCCTTGGCTATCCCAGACACAGACCTCCGTTTATTTGGTAAGCCTGATTCTCGTCCCTACCGTCGCATGGGGGTCGCCCTCGCCAAGGGGAAAGATGCTACCGAAGCCCGCCAAAAGGCAACGACGGCAGCAGCCACAATTAAGATCGTTGAATCGCTCTAATTGACTGTGGTTTGACCGGGGAGATTATTTGCGAGGGTGAGCCAGTCGCGGCCCAGTTGAATCGTGATATCAGAGTTTAATACTCCGGTACTTTCCACCCGCACTTCCCCAAATCCTAGGTTTGCGCGAATTTCGGAAGCCGCTAGATCATCTCCCTTTTGGGCGACGATGCGCGTGTTTTCCAACGGTTCTGACCAGTCCTGGGCGATACTAACTCGACTGTAACCCGCTTCGTTTAAACGCTGGAGAAGCGATCGCACGGCTTGGGAATTCCCGGTACTGTCTTGGATTGCAATGCGCACATCCCCAGGGGAGAGAAAGTCTAAATTGCTGGCGTAATCGGTCTGGATGTCAAAGTGCTGGGCCATCACCCGACTAATGCGGCTGCGGTGGGGTAACCAATAGCTTGTGCTGCCGTTTCTGCCGTCGCCGCTAAATTCCCCTGGGAGCATCACCATCTGAATATTACTGCGCTCGATCTGAGAACCAAAGCCAGCGAGGGCAATCAGTTCTTGCACGCTCATATTCGTATCAATATGGGATTGAATAATCGACATGACCTGGGGAAATTTCACCAAGTTACTGGGAGTTAAACCTTGCTCTAGAACGGCACGGATTAGGGTCTGTTGGCGCTGAACACGGCCAATATCGCCATATTCGTCATAGCGGAACCGCAAAAATTGGAGGGCTTCGTCGCCATTGAGGTGCTGTTCTCCTTCCTTGAGGTTGATGTAGAGACGCTGACTATCGTCCTGGTATTTCATGTCCTTCGGGACGTAGACTGTGACCCCACCGAGGGCATCAATGAGTTTGCCAATGCCCTGGACGTTGACGCGGATATAGCGGTCAATTTCGACGCCACCCAGAAGATCCCCAACGGTTTTAGCGGAAAGGACAGCACCACCGTAGGCATTGGCATGGTTGATTTTCGAGAGACCATAGCCTTCGATGTTGGCCTGGGTGTCCCGGGGAATGGAGAGGATAGAGATTTGTTTGTCGGCGGGGTCAAAGCGCAATAGCAACATCGTATCGGCCAGCCCTTCAAAGGAATTCACGAGGGCATGGTAACCGAGGTCTTCATTGGTGCCATCATCCACTTCAGAGGTGAGCACTTTTGTCCCCAACAGCAGAATATTTACGGGGCGCGTCAGTTCCGGTAAACGGAGGGATTGTTTGGCGATCGCCTCATCCTGGGAGAAGACGCTGAGTTCTTCCGGGGCGAGGGGCGTTTGGCGCAGGGGGGTTGAGGAGAGGGACACCGCCAGTAAAGCACCCGCCGTAGCAGACACAATTGAAACGCCCGTCAAACCACACCAAATCATTAACCAGTGCCAGGTCGAAAGGGGCCGCCGTTTTTTTGTGGGCGACTTCTGAAAAGGGTTAGCTTTAGCGTTTTTTTGGTTTTGGGTTGCTTTGGCCGATAGACGTTGATTTGCTAGGGACGATTTTGTTGCAGGCACAGGTTTCCTCACACCGGAAAGACCACACTAAAAATTGCGGGACGAAATACTTTGATAGCTATGCTAAACCAGAGGTTCCACTTTTGGTGAGTTTTACTTCAGAAAATATTCCTCGAAATTGTCGGCCATCTGATCAGTGCTTGTTGGGGGTGTTTTAGCGGATTTTTGCCAAACACGTACCATCAAAACAAAGCAACCGAGAAAATATCCAGACGTCAGCAGGGCATTGAGATACATCATCCGAAACCCGCCGATTCCCGCCAGATGGTCACTCCCCCAGCCTAACCCCAGGTAGAGGCTTAGCCAGCTCAGCATTAGCATAATCGCCTGGCGACTAATCTGTTGTTCACGGCGATCGCCTTTGGATCCATAGAGCTGCCATAATGCCGGAACAAAACCCAGAATCGGCACCAAATAGAGGTAAAGACGTAATTGTCGTAGACGATTCTCACCAAGGCGATCGCCAGATTCAGCCATAGATCTCGACTCCGCAGGGACTACATTTATCCTAGCTTAAGTTCTTAATGCTCCAGCTTTCCTCAGCGGGACAGCACCGGATTGAACAACGCCGTTGGCCATCGGGCATGATCGCCCCCTGCAAATTGACCCGTCCCAAAGCAACCCCTTCTAGGTCAGCATTTTCTAAGTTGCAACCCTGGAGATTTGCCCCCTGGAGCAGACAACCCCGCAGATTTGCCCCCACCAAAGACGCCCCGGTCAGATCACTATGACTGAGATCTGCCCCCACCAGATTGACCCCTTCTAGATCTGCCCCCACCAGATTGCTATAGGCCAGATTGCTCCAGCGTACATCGGTTTTACGGAGGGTCGCCCCCTGGAGATTTGCCCCAAACAGGTAACTGTGGTGGAGGTGGGCTTGGGTCAAATCTGCACCCACAAGTTTGACTTTATAAAGCTGTCCCTTGCCGACTTCTGCCTCGAATAAATTGGCTTGGCTGAGATCGGCTTCATTGAAACTCACTTCATTCAGGTTCGTTTCGCTTAAATTAGCGCGATGCAGTTGGGCTTGGCTGAGGTTTGCCCCTAGGAGGCTGCTGTAGCGGAGATTGGCCCCGATCAAATTGGTGTGGTAGAAATTAACCCCTTGCAAACAGCATTGGCGCAAGTCCGCCCCGATCAAGTTAGCAAAACTGAGGTCGGCCCCCGAAAAATTACTATTGGCAAAGTGGCCATTACTGGCGTTGGCAGACTGCAAATTGGCATCCACAAGCTGCAGAGATTCCCCCTGGGCACCACTCAAGTCAGCTTGTTGGAGGTTAGCGGCAATTAAGCGACTGTGGTCAAAGAGACACTGGGACAAATTACAGCGACTGAGATCGATTCCCCGCAAGTTGAGGCGACTGAGATTGGCGTGGCTCAAGTCAGGAATCACGGTGGGGTGGGCTTGCCGCCATTGGAGCCATGCCAGGGTGCCTTGTTTGAGGATATTGAGCGGTTGAGATGCCATGGTTCGTTTCAGAATTATTCTTGACGCTGGGTTGATTGGGGTCGGCCAGGGGCATAGGCGATCGCCGCAAGGGCGGCCTGGGAACCGGCAATAATGTCCCGTTCTTCACCCCCAAGATAGACCCGGCCAAAACTCCCCACCGCCGTCACCTGCAAAATATTAATCTGGGCATATTTTTCCGCCTCATTAGCTGCGAGGGCCGCATAGGCTGCGGGCTGCACTTCCAGGACATAGAGGGTTTGGCCCGCCAGCAACATTTGCCCCCGTCGATTCCGGTTTACCAATTGGGCCTGGTGGGCATCAATATTACGAATAATTTGGCTAGAGACCACCTCCGGTTTGAGGCAATCCTTGGCCGTTACCCCAAGGGAATCGAGGATTGCTTGGCCTGCGGCCTTGGTCTCCCCTTGGCGGGGCGAGTGAATTTCGAGTAACCCATACAAACGTTCGACAAACTGTACCCCTGGGCGCACGGAGGTGGATTTAAGGGCCACATCGGTGATGCGGTTGATTTCAATGCCTGGGGACACTTCAATCCAGAGGGATGAGTCTCCTGGTAAAGGTAGAAATCCAAGGGCGACTGTACCAATGTAGGATGCGTGTTGCGGTTGCAGGCTATCGAGATAAACATAGCTGCGCAGTTCAATGCCCAAGATTGTCTCCCTGTATTGTCTGGGTTTACTGGGTTAAAAGTTTACCCCACTTCTGGGCCTTGCTGGATCTTTACGGGGCTTTGGCCGAGAACGGTTGGGACACAGGTTATTGTAATTGCTGGGTTATGGCGAACACTTCATCTCAATGGCTTAACTTTCAATGGGCTGCCATTGGGGAGAACGACCAAATAGCAGAAAAATGGCGGTATCTGCCAGGGAAGAGCTTGGGTAAACTCGCTTGGTCATCAAAAAAATGAAGCTTAAATAAATGGCGATCGCCCCACAAAATACGCAAAATAACGGCAAGCTGAGGAGGCCAGCCTGGAGTAAGCAGGCAAAAATCCCGACCCGCATCAACAGATCCCAGAGGGTACTGGCACACCAAATCCGGTCTTTCCCGGCAATGAGGAGGGTGCCGGAGCGGGACAACATCAACAAATTCCCCACCACAAACAGCACTTGGGTTGTGAGGGAGAGGGCCGCCAGATCATCGGGATAAATTAAGCAGTTCACAAACTGAGCCAGGGAGTTAAACATAAACAACAGATTTGCCGTCCAGCCCGCCAAACCGCGCCAGCCCCGCCGCAGCCAGCTTTTCAGCCAAGTGCTCTGGGCCATTACCCCCCGTCGCCAGCGGTTTTGGTATTGAAAAAAGTTGGGTAGGCTTACGGTTTGCCGTTGAATTAGTTGCACCATCAAGCCACTCAAGAGGAATGCCGCTCCAAGGCCCCCTGGCCATTCTGGGAGATTTGGGAAAAAAGCATCGTGGAGTTGGAGCACAACCAATGCGGGGAGTAGAGCAATGCCGAGCCACTGTAAAATGCGTCGCCATTGGGGCCAAAATTGCGCCTGCCAACTGGGGCGATCGCCAACGAGAAAATGGCCGTAGTTCAGCACCATCCCCACTAGCAAAAACAGAGTCGCCGGCCAAAATAACCACCCCGGAATGAAACCCACCTGAAACAGTTGAAAGATCACAATGTCGGCGGTGACGATCCCGACGGCCTGGACGGTGGTGCCCCAAAATTCCCGTTGCCCAGCAAGAAAATTCATCAGCAGCAAATTACCTAAAATTCCGGCTGCATAACCACCCACAGGAATTACACCCAGGGTGGTGATCGCCGCTGGATTTCCTGTACCAATGACCGCTGCGTTGCTGATCACCTGGGGAAACTGTAAGGGCAAAAAAGCCAAAATCGAGAGACTCACCAGGAATTGATTCCAGCGGTCCCAACTGGTCAGTTGCTTCAAAAACAAAAACATAGGCGGTATTTTGGCAATGTCCGGGAATAGCCTAGCAAATGGTTGGCGATCGCCTAATCGGAGAAAATGATGATTTTTTGGCAAATTTAATTAAGGTGCCGCCATGCCAAACGGAGAATTAAGTTGGGCTGTCACGGCTCTGGCCCACCCCTGAGCGCCGGGCTCTGGAGCTACGAACCAGCCCTTTGTTTCAATTTGGGATACCAGTTTAGGGTTGACCCCCTGGGGCCCCGGCACGGTGATCGCCACATCCACAGCTTCTAGTAAAGACAAATCATTGGGACTATCCCCCAGGCCGAGGGTTTTGACGGGCGGTTGATCGGGATGGGCTTTTTGCCATGCCTGCTGGAGGAGTTGCACGGCGCGCCCTTTTCCGGCTTCCGCCCCCAGAAGATGACAGAAACGGTTCCCCACCAGGATTTGCAGGCCAGCTTTTGTCGCTAAGGATTCTAGTTGCCCTAAATCCGTCTGGGGTCGCAAAAAAGGTTCACTAAATTGGCGATCGCCCGCCTGTCTTAACGCTTCTAAGGGCAATTGCGTGAGATCCTGTAATGCTTCCAGACTTAAATCCCCAAACCCCGTTAAGGGTTCCCCGATCTGTTGGGCCAAATTCTGGAGGGATTGTCGCGCTTGGGCGTAGGAAATGCCGAGGGTAATGGTGGTTAGGTTTGCCTCGGTCGTAATCTCTAGATCCAATGCCGAAAAATCAAACCGTGGATCGTCAGATTCGAGGACAATGCCACTGCCATTCTCCACAATAAACGGATCCTTTAACCCGAGGGCTTCGCGCAGTTCAAGCACTTCCGCCTTCGTTTTGCTGGTGGTGGGAATAATGGGAATTCCCGCTTTTTTCAAGGTCTGGATCGTCGGGATCGCCGCATCGTAGCGATAGTCATCGTGGTTGAGGAGGGTGCCGTCGAGATCAGTGAAGCAGAGGAACATTGGTAATCCACGCAGTTTGATAGGGGGCTAGGGAAATGTCCGTTGTGCCTTCTTCTAACACAACTTGACCCAACAGATCCTGCCAGTCGTCGGTGCAAATCAGGTTTAGGCTTGCCACCGGGATAGTGGTGGGGCGATCGCCTAGGTTAAATAAACAGAAAATACTCTGGCGGCGATCGCGGCTCTGACGCCAAAAACCAAATACTGCCGGACTTTGGAAATCAAGGGTATATTGGGTCGCATTAGGATGGAAAGCAGGCTGTTGGCAACGGATTTGGATGAGTTTTGTCAGTGCCTCTAATACCCAAGCTTGGTCAGAATCAGGGTCAGCGAGTTTTTTCTGGAGTCGGTCATAGTCCCATTGGTGACGGTTAATGCTGCGGTTATGGTTTGTCATCGCCACCTTGGCATCATCATTAGGGGTCGCTAAAAAACTATGGATATAAAAAGCGGGCACCCCCTCTAAAGACATCATGATCGCCTGGGAACAGAGGAATCGTTGCCGCTGCCAGGGGTCGGGGCCTGTGATTGTGCCTTTGAGGGCATCGAATAAAGAAATATTCAGTTCATAGGGTTTTTCGGTGCCGTTGGGCAGACTACGATAGCTAATTCTGGCCCCAAATTCGGCCATGGTTTGGATCAATTGATCGAATTCTTTGCCTTCTAGCAGACCTTCGGCGGGGCGGAGGCCAATGCCATCGTGGGAGGCGGTGAAATTAAAGTAGGCACAACCATCCTGGGCCGGGGGCATACTTTTCATCCAGGTTTTGAGGTGCCGGGCTTCGCCCCGAATCAGCGCATTGAGGAGCAAAGGCGGCAGGCTGAAATTGTAGATCATGTGGGCCTCGTTGCCCTTGCCGAAATAGCTGAGGTTTTCCCGGTTGGGGACGTTGGTTTCGGTAATCACCACGGTGCGTGGGTAGGTGACAGCAAGGATTTCCCGGATCAATTGGATCACCAGATGGGTTTCCCGCAGGTGAATGCAGGCGGTTTGTAATTTTTTCCAGAGAAAGCCCACCGCATCAAGGCGAATAAAGCGGATGCCGTGCTGACAGTAACCCAAGAGGATATCGATAAATTCAAAGAGGACGTCGGGGTTAGCAAAGTTGACATCTACTTGATCGCGGCTAAAGGTGGTCCACACGTGGCGATCGCCTTTTGTCGTGGCAAATTGACTCAGGAGCGGGCTACTGCGGGGGCGCACCACTAACTGGGTATCGGTATCTGGGGGCACCTCAATGAAATAGTCACAACCGGGTTTTTCCTGGGCGAGGAATTGCCGAAACCAGTCTGATTCACTTGAGACATGGTTGATCACCAGATCGGCCATCACTTCAAATTCTTTGGCGATCGCCTCGATATCTTGCCAACTGCCCAACTGTGGATTGACCTGGCGGTAATCGATTACCGCAAAACCATCATCGGAACTGTAGGGGAAAAACGGCAGAATATGCACACCGCTAATTACTCCCTGGAGCCGTTCCCGCAGAAAAGTCAAAAGTACCTGGAGGGGGTTGGGGCCATTGTCAGTATTGGCTTGGTACAGGCTATCCCCGTAGGTAATCATCAGGGCCGTGCTTTGATCCCATAACTCTTCATTTTTCGTCGTCGCCGTCACATGGGGCGCAAGTACCTGCTCCAAACGCGCAACTAATGCTGCAGGCGGATGATCAGGATATAGGGTCGCAAAAAATTCATCAAGGCGATCGCCAAGACCTGCAATCTGGGGAATGGTCATAGGAGTAACAAGACAAACACGCTAATTTCACTCATCGGGGACAAGCCCACGTCGTTTTTTTAAACCCCAGAGCCTCGTGATTACAGGATCAACAGACATCATTTTTAAAAACTCGATTGATCTGTTTTTTCAGTATTTTCTTGGGGACGAAAAAACGGCTGACTCATCCTTTATTCAAGTTAAATCTCAGCCTATCAACAAATGCGGATGACATTGTAGTGATTTTTACGTCGCTTTAGATACGGCCACTCCCAAAAAATTGGGTTAATTTAAAGGCGAATTTTAAGATTTTCTTTTTATTTAGGTGACTAGCAATGGACTTTTGCCAAGAATTCATCACCACCATCCATGATCTTGATGCCGATCTGGACTACCTCGAAAAACGCCTGATGAATCTTCGTGAAATTTGCCCCATGGCGTTACTCATTCCCTCACTTTATGAAGAACTTCAACGGCCTGCCCTTACCCGGATCAAAGAACATTTAAAAGGCTGTGCCTACATCCAGACGGTTAACGTTTGTCTCCACGCCGAAACCGTCGAACAGTATCACCATGCCGTGACGTTTTTTCGTGAATTGCCCCAAAAGGTCAACGTCATTTGGACGAATGGAGCCCGAATTCGCGGCATCTTAGAAAAGCTCGCCCACCAAAATCTCAATCTCCTTGACTACATGGGCAAGGGCTGGGCGGTATGGCTGGGCCTTGGTCTGGCGTCCCTAGATGCCCGGGCGATCGCCCTCCATGATGCCGACATTGTCACCTTTGACCGTTCCCTGGTGGCCAAGCTGTTTTATCCCATCGTGGAACCAGAATTTGGTATTGCCTACAACAAAGCCTACTACACCCGTCTCGGCCTCGAAAACCGGGCGATGAATGGCCGGGTTGTGCGTCTCTTTGTTGCGCCTCTGTTGGCAACCCTCGAAGATGTCCTGGGGCGCAATGCCTACCTCCACTACCTCAAGTCCTATCGCTATCCCCTCGCCGGCGAATTTGCCATGACCGCTGATTTGGCCTTAAATTTGCGCGTTCCCTGTGACTGGGGCATTGAAGTGGGGTTATTGGCAGAGGTTTATCGCAACGTAGCGCCGAAACGGGTGGCCCAGGTGGATCTGGGGTTCTTTGACCACAAACACAAAGCCGTGGGCAACAATCCCCAGGAAGGGCTACAGAAAATGTGTACCGAAATTTTGTCCTCTATTCTGCGCACTCTGACGGAAACCGAATCAATTGTTTTCTCTGAAGGGCACCAAATCGCGCTCCAGGTGAAGTTCCGCCGCGTCGCCCAGGATATGATCCGTCAATATTTTGTCGATGCGACCTGTAACGGTATTCCCTACGATCGCCACCGGGAGGAAATGACCGTCGAAAGCTTTGAACAGATCATTCCTTTAGCCTTTGATAAATATATGCACGAGCCAGCTGTATACCGCATTCCAGACTGGACAAGGGCCTTGGCTGTGATGCCTGACCTCCGGGAGCAACTGATGGCAGCGGTAGAAGCGGATATGGCAGAGGTGCAGTTAGAGGCGACGATGCAGCGCTCGGAAATTCCCCCTTTGGAGATGGTTTAAGGTTCCAGGGCGATCGCCATTGCCGCAACAGATGATGGGGGGAGGATGCCGAAGGCCACCACAATCGATACAATCTTTAAACACAGTTGTCGCCCTTACTCCCCCTATGTTGCGTGAATTTTTCCCCTTTATTATTCCCATCGAAGCCAGCACGATCGCCGGCGCTTGCCTCTGGGCCTTTGCCCTCTACATTGGCATTGCTCCGTTGCGGGAAGGGATCTTGAATGGTCTGGAACGCTGGATGAATTGGGCCGAGCGAGCGCTCTATTTTTCCGAAGAAGAATTTGAGAAGGACAAAGAAATTCGTGAATCCAAGAGTGCTTTTTCGGCCTCGCTCTTGAGCATTGTGCCTTTTTTATTATTTGGCGCAGGGTGTAATTTTGGGGTGGAGTGGAGCCTCGGCCACAGTTGGGCAATCAGTTTGGGAGTGATGGCCTGTGCTGGCTGTGGGGTGTATGAACTAGGGCGTTTAGATGGGGCGCAGCGCAATGAAGAAGAATAAAGTCTTGAAACTTTCTAAATTATTTCGGTTACAGCGGTTTTGGGCATTTGTGGCGGCGATCGCCTTTTCCTTGACTTTGCCCTCTGTCCTCACCGCCTGTAATCCCCAAGCCAGTAACGCCACCGGGGCAGGGGACAACCAAATTGTGATCAGCGTCCTCAGTGACCCGAAAACCTTTAACCCGGCCCTCTCGGCAGAGTCCCCCAGTATTTTTGGCCTTACCTATGAAGGCTTAGTTTCAGAAAACCCCGTCACGGGGGAAACGGAGCCACGGCTTGCCGAATCCTGGGAATTTTCTGAAGACCAACTCAGCTTGACCTTTACCCTGCGGGACAACCTGCAATGGTCTGACGGGGAACCGCTCACCGTTGATGATGTGGTCTTTAGCTACAACCAGATTTATCTCAATGAAAAAATCCCCACCAATTCCCGTGATGGCCTCCGGGTGGGCGTTGCCGGAACCTTGCCGACGGTGGAAAAAGTAGGCGATCGCCAGGTGAAATTCACCATCACCGAACCCTTTGCGCCTTTCCTCAACAATACGGCCCTGGAAATTCTGCCAGAACACGTCCTCCGCGAAAGCGTTGAGCAGACCGACAGCGAAGGTAATCCGCTCTTTTTGGGTACCTGGGGCGTCAGTACGCCTCCCCAAGACCTGGTTTCCAGCGGCCCCTACCAGTTAATTAACTATGCCGTGGGTCAGCGCTTAATCTTCCAGCCCAACCCCTACTACTGGCAAACCCCCAAACCCTACGTAGATCAAATCGTTTGGCAAATCGTCCCCAACACCGACACCACTTTGCTGCAATTTCGGTCTGGTGACTTGGATGTTACAGGGGTCAGCCCAGATTATTTTTCGCTCCTGAAACGGGAAGAAGACCGGGGTAAATTTACCATCTACAATGGCGGTGAAGCCTACGGCACCAGTTTCATTTCCTTTAACCTCAATACCGGGAAGCGGGACGGCAAACCCCTCGTCGATCCCATCAAGTCGAAATGGTTTAACAATCTGAAGTTTCGCCAGGCTGTGGCCTATGGCATTGATCGCCAGCGCATGGTGAACAATATTTACCGGGGTTTGGGGGAAGTGCAACATTCGCCGATTTCGGTACAATCTCCTTTCTATAATGATCAAATAAAAACCTACGATTATGACCCAGACAGGGCCAAGGCGCTCCTCGAAGAAGCGGGCTTTTCCTACAACGCCCAGGGACAATTAATCGATGCCGACAATAATCCCGTGCGTTTTTCCTTGATTACCAATGCGGGCAACAAAATTCGCGAAGCAATGGCGACTCAAATTGAGCAAGATCTCGAAGCCTTGGGAATGCAGGTGGACTACAGTCCGATTGGTTTTAATATCCTCGTTGATAAGTTGAGCAACTCCCTCGATTGGGATTGTTTCTTGTTGGGCTTGACAGGAGGGAATGAACCCAATGGGGGCGCGAATGTGTGGTTCCCGGAGGGGAATTTGCATATGTTTAACCAAGCGGCGCGGCCAGGCACTACCCCCCTGACGGATCGGCTGATCAATGACTGGGAACAGGAAATTGCGGATCTCTACATCCAAGGGGCCCAGGAGCTGGATCTCGACAAACGCAAGGAGATTTATGCTAAAACCCAAGAACTTGCAGCGGAATATTTACCGTTTATCCATCTGGTAAACAATTATTCCCTCGCGGCGGTGCGTGACAAAATTGAAGGGGTACAACATTCGGCCCTGGGTGGCCCCCTCTGGAACCTAGAAGATTTAACGATTGCGGCTGAAATTAAGGAGTAAAGATCGATGACGACCCTCACCATGCAACAAATTACCGATGCCCTCAAGGGGGCGATCGCCACCCATCAAGAGGCTGTGGACTACCTAGAAATTCGGGTGCAGCAGAGTGAATCTACCAGTCTGGCCTTCCGGGGGGCGCAGTTCGACGGCAGTAACCGTAGTTTTGCCCTCGCCGGCGGGATTCGGGCCTGTCACCAGGGGGGTTGGAGTTTTGTCACGTTCAATGGCCTTGCCGAATTAGGCGATCGCGTTGCCGAAGCGGTTTCCCAGGCGAAACTTGTGGGCAAAGAATCGACCCAACTGGCTCCCAGTGGGGCCATCGAGGACTATGTACCAGTAGAGATTAAAACCGACCCCCGCACCATTTCCCTCAAGGAAAAACGAGATTTGTTGGCGAAATACAACCAAATTTTGCTGGCTTATGATCCCCGGATTCAAACGACGATGGCCAGCATTAGCGATAGTTTCGTCACCACCTACTTCGTCAATTCCAATGGCAGTTGCATCATCCAAGAACGCCTCGATGTCAATGGCCGATTTGGGGCGATCGCCAGGGGAGAAAATGGTGTCGTGCGCCAGGGCTTTGAATCGATTAATTCCCGCTGTGATTTCGATGCGCTCATTGGAATCGAAGAGCGTGTTAAAGGCGCAGCAGAACGAGCGATCCGTCAACTAGAAGCCAAGCCCGTCAAAGGCGGACAATATACCGTTGTTCTGGATCCTTACCTCGCAGGGGTCTTTATTCACGAAGCCTTTGGCCACCTATCCGAAGCCGATTTTGTCTACGAAAATCCCCGGATGCAGGAACTCCTGACCATCGGCAAACCCCTCGGCATTTCCCAACTAAATGTGATCGATGATGCCACCCTCCCTGATCTGCCCGGCACGATGAAATACGATGACGAAGGAGTGCCCGGCCAACGCAAATATTTAATCAAAGACGGTGTGCTCACCCAGCGACTCCACTCCCGGGAAACCGCAGGGAAAATGAGTGAAGCGCCCACAGGGAATGCCCGCGCCATTCAAGCTGGTTATCCGCCCCTGGTGCGCATGACCAATACGGCAATTGAACCGGGCGATACGCCCTTTGCAGAAATGATCCAAGATATCCAAGAAGGAGTCTATGCGGTGCGGATGATCGGTGGTCAAACCAATGGGGAAATGTTTACCTTTGCGGCGGCGGAAGGCTACATGATCCGTGATGGTAAAATCGCCGAACCTGTTAGTGATGTCACCCTCTCTGGGAACGTCTTCCAAACCTTAAAGGACATTGAGGCGATCGGTAACGACACCCTCTATACCAACGGCGGCTGTGGTAAAGGTGGCCAAGGAGGTTTACCTGTCAGCGTTGGCGGCCCGCACTTGCGCATTAAAAATGTTGTCGTCGGTGGCCGTTAAATAGAATTTAAAATCTCAAGCTATCTGCAATCTGCGATGCCCTGCTTCAACATAGAGAAAATTAGCAGGGTTTTTTGTTGGTTTTATTTTGAAAGCTCAGGCAAGAGTGTCAATAGTTTTGATGATGAAGCTCGTGAGCTGTGTCTAAACTTTTGCAGCGAGCATGACGATTGTAGAAGCTATATAAAGATTCCGTTATTCGCACTTGAGCAGAGCATCTAAATCCGCTGCGACAATTTTTTCTAAATTGCGGGTAATTTTCTCGATCTCCCAATCCCACCAAGCGACTGATAGTAAGGTTTTAATCACTTCATCGGTAAAGCGTTGTCGAATACATTTAGCAGGGTTACCACCCACAATGGTGTAAGGAGGGACATCGTTAACCACGACTGATTTGGCGGCAATAATCGCACCATCTCCCACGTGCACACCGGGCATCATCACGGCTTCGTAGCCAATCCAAACATCATTACCGATGACCGTATCGCCTTTGTAGGGAAAGTCACTAGGTTGCAGGGCGAGTTTGTCCCAACCATTGCCAAAAATCTGAAACGGATAGGTAGAAAAACCATCGATTTTGTGGTTGCCCCCGTTCATGATGAACTTGACCCCCCTGGCCAAGGCGCAAAATTTACCGATGATTAGGCGATCGCCAATGAAGGGAAAGTGATACAAAACATTGCGTTCAAAGTTTTCTGAATCCTCCGGATCGTCGTAGTAAGTGTAATCGCCGATGATGATATTCGGATTTGTCACCGTGTTGCGGATAAAACAAATCTGTGGGAATCCTGCCATGGGATGCGGATCATTGGGGTCGGCTCCATACACAGCCAGGTGCTCCTATTGCTAAAGAAATTCGTAGTTCCTTGAATCTTAGCGAGGAATTGAGAGCGAAGTTACAGCAAATTCGCAAAATCTGTCCAAACTTAATCGCTTTGCCAAAATTCTTTAGCGGCTTAACTGCCAACCGGCGATCGCCAAACAGATCCAGCCAATCAAAAATGCTGCCCCACCGAGTGGTGTAATGGCCCCCAAGATTTTCACTCCACTTAAACTCAAGGCATAGAGGCTACCGGAAAAGAGCACAATCCCGACAATAAAGGCAATGCCAGCCCCATTGAGCCAACTTTGGGGGAACGCCCCCTGGACAGAAAATAGGCCCACCAGCAGTAAGGCGATCGCCTGATACATTTGGTATTTAGCGGCAGTTTCCCAAATATCAAGGGCATTGGCGTCGAGGGTTCCTTTAAGGCCATGGCTGGCAAAGGCACCAGCAGCAACGGCGAGACCAGCAAGGATGGGGGCAATAACTAAGAAAAAACGGGTCATAGTCTTTGTTTAATTGAGTTGTAGAGTCGCTTTAACCACTTCAAAGTTTTGGCGCTTGAGGGTAAAACCAGCTTTTTCTGAAACCCGCTGCATCCCTTTATTTTCTGAGAGAATGTCGGCGGTAATGGCAGTCAGCCCTTCATTGCGACCAATTTCCACCAGACGCCGGAGTAATTCGGTACCAAGTCCTTGGCGTTGGATCGGGTCACTGACAATCATCGCAAATTCTCCCTCCGTGGTGCCGTGGAGTTGACTCAAACGGGCCACAGCATAGACTTCTTTTTCTTGTGTATCAGGGTCGGTGTATTCGGCAACCAGCGCCATTTCCCGGTCGTAATCAATGAAACAAAGCCGCGTTAACCGTTCGTGGGCGATGCGACTTTGCAGGGTGACGAGGTGAAAATAACGGAAATAAACACTTTGTTCAGATAGAGTTTGGTGAAATTTAACCAGCATCGGTTCATCTTCGGGGCGGATCGGACGAATCATAAACTCCCGTCCATCGGCGCTTGTCCAGGGTTTTTCGTACTGCAGCGGGTAGGGGCGAATGGCAGGTTTGGGTAAATCTTTTTCGGCTAAGTCGAGGGGATGCAACACAAGCCGCGCATCGAGGGCAACAAGGCGATCGCCCGAGGCAAAGAGGGGATTAATGTCCATTTCTTTGATCCAGGGTTGCTCGACGATTAAACGGCTAAAACGGATTAAAATTTGCTCTAATTCGTCTAAATTAACGGCTTTTCGACCCCGGACTCCCTTGAGGGCTTTATAAATTTTGGTTTGCTCCATCGTACGGCGGGCGAGGGTACTGTTCAACGGCGGTAAGGCGATCGCCCGATCCTGAAAAACTTCCACGAGTTGTCCCCCCGTGCCAAAGACCATCACTGGCCCAAACTGCCCATCGATACTGCTGCCGAGGATGAGTTCGTAGCCATCCTTGAGGTTAAGCATCGGTTGTACCGTCACCCCGTGGAAATGCTCTGCACCGACTTTTTCGGTGACGCTCTGGCCAATCCGCTCAAAGGCACGCTCGACACTCGCCGCACTGTTTAAATTGAGTTCCACGCCCCCCACATCGGTTTTATGGGTGATCGTGGTGGAGAGTAGTTTCAAAACCACTGGGTAGCCAATTTCATCGGCAAGGGCGATCGCCATTTCTGGGGTGCTGGCATTGCCCGTCGCGACAATGGGAATGCCGTAGGCGGCTAACACTTTCTTCGACTCGGATTCCGTGAGGAGTGTCCGACCTTCGGCGCGAATCGAATCAAGGATCACTTTGACATTATGGCGATCAATAATCCCATCAGTATCGGGGGCGAGGGTCGGTGTTTCGTAGATGCCTTCGAGGGTGTATTTATAGCGCCACAACAATTGGAATAAATAGGCGGCGGAATCGGGATAACGGTAGGTGGGCACTTGGGAGCGATTTAAAAACAGTTCCCCCTCGGTCACTTCGTTGCCCCCCATCCAACTGGCAAGGACGGGTTTATCAGTTTTTTCGATACATTTTTGTAGGGCGATCGCCGTAGCGGTGGGGTCAGTCATCGCTTGGGGGGTCAGGATCACCAAAAATCCGGCACTGTTCGGGTCAGCGATCGCCACATCGAGGGTTTTGGCATAGCGTTCCGGTTCCGCGTCCCCCAAAATATCAATCGGATTACTGTGGCTCCAGTGGCTCGGTAAAAATTCATCCAAGGCGGCGATCGTTTCGGGGGCTAATTCCGACAGTTCTCCGCCCCGCTGAATAATCGCATCGGTCGCTAAAACTCCCGGCCCCCCTGCATTGGTGATAATCGTTAGTTTCGGTTTTTTCGGTAAGCGGGGCTGTTTCGCGAGAATTTCCGCCAAATTAAACAATTCTGAAATGCGATCCACCCGCAACACCCCACAGCGTCGAAAAGCCGCATCCAACACCGCATCACTCCCCGCCAAGGAACCCGTATGGGAAGCTGAAGCCTTTGCTGCCGCCTCCGTCCGTCCCGCCTTAATCACAATAATCGGCTTGGCGATCGCCACCTCCCGCGCTGCCGAAAGGAACGACCGGGCATCACCCACCGACTCCATATAAATCACAATGCTTTTGGTGTTCGGGTCATCGCCGAGGTAGGTAATCAAATCACCCCAGTTCACATCCAGCATCGACCCCAGCGAAATAAAAGCACTAAAGCCCACATTCTCCGGAAAACTCCAGTCCAACACCGCTGTACAAAACGCCCCACTCTGGCTGATAAACCCCACATGACCCGGTTGCGCCATCGCATGGGCAAAGGTGGCATTTAACCCACTATGGGGATTCATTAACCCCAAACAGTTCGGCCCAATAATCCGCAACTTCCCAGCGGCGATCGCCATAATTTCTTTTTCCAGCGCCTTCCCTTTCTCACCAATTTCCTTAAAGCCCGCCGAGATAATAATTGCGGCTTTTACCCCCACATCAACGCATTCGCGCACCACTTGGGGCACAAACTGTGCTGGAATTGCAATCACTACTAACTCCACCGTTTCGGGGACTGCGGAAATATTGTCGTAGGCTTTAATCCCCAACACACTATTGCGCTTCGGGTTTACCGGATAGACCGTCCCGCCAAAGGGATGACTAATCAAATTCCAGAGCAACGTCCGCCCCACGCTACCCTCTTTATCCGTGGCACCAATGACAGCAACAGATTTGGGATTAAAAAAATAACTGAGGGGTTGTTTTTCCGAGCGAAGAATATCGTATGCCGGATCAATCGTGATCGTCAGAGGAGAGCTTGCCATGGGAACTCACTAAACTGCTGTTGCCGCTATGCTACTGTGAACTATCCAAATTTTTACGGTTTTTTTACAGAATATTTTTCCAGGAAAATTGAGCAATAAAAAACCCCACCGACTGGCAGGGTAATTCTAAAATTTTATGTCCTCAGTATTCAGCTTTTAAAGATTGAGGCTGAATATGGCCTAGCGGATATATTCTTTCAGGATGCTGTTGCGGTTGGGGTGACGCAGTTTACGCAGCGCTTTTGCTTCGATCTGGCGAATCCGTTCACGGGTTACGTTAAAAATTTGGCCGATTTCTTCGAGGGTTTTCATGCGGCCATCATCGAGGCCATAACGAAGGCGGAGAACATCACGCTCACGGGCACTGAGGGTATCGAGTACATTTTCCAAATCTTCCCGCAGCAGGCTCTTGGAGACTTGATCCTCGGGGGTTTCCCCATCGGCTTCGATAAAGTCACCCAAGCGAGAATCTTCTTCTTTACCAATCGGCGTTTCGAGGGAAATCGGTAACTGGGCAGACTTGGCGATGAAGCGCAGTTTTTCGATGGTCATTTCCATGCGCTCAGCAATCTCTTCCTCGGTGGGTTTGCGGCCTAATTCCTGGGAGAGGATCTTGGTGGTCTTTTTGATGCGGGAAATGGTTTCGTAGAGGTGAACAGGCAGACGAATGGTGCGAGATTGATCGGCGATCGCCCGCGTAATGGCCTGACGAATCCACCAGGTCGCGTAGGTGGAGAACTTATAACCTTTTTCGTGGTCAAACTTTTCGGCGGCACGGATCAGACCCAAAGAACCCTCTTGGATCAAGTCCTGAAACGAAAGGCCGCGGTTCATATATTTTTTCGCAATGGAGACCACCAGACGGAGGTTTGATTGCACCATTTTGTCTTTGGCACGGCGACCATGGAACAAGCGACGCCGAAAATCTTTGAGGGGCATCCCAGCGGCTTCGGCCCACTCTTTGTCCGTAGGAACGCGAGACTCATGCTCGGTGAGTTGTTCCCGCATCCGCTCTAGTTCGAGCAAATCAGCAATTTTCCGGGCCAGCTCAATTTCTTCTTCAGCCCGCAGCAGACGAATCCGGCCAATTTCTTGGAGGTAAATCCGAATCGAGTCTTCGGTGTAGGGTTTTTTCTTGGTGGCAGTTTCCTTACGACGACTGGTTTTTGCTTTCCGACTTTTTTTCGTGGGGAGGGTAAGTTCTACATAGTCGGTACCTTCTTTAATTTGCGCTTCCGCAAGGGCACTGTAATCAATATCACCCTCATTCCGAGTCTGATCCAGTACGGGGTTCGTCGCTTGGGTCATGCCTATTTCCTCTTGTTCGTTTAAAAAAGCAACTAAATGGACATTCAATGGGGACTTCTAGCAAACAGAATGATTCTGTCGAAGTCAAGGTTTTCCCTACCAAAGGCTATGTTTGATAGAAAAAACTGTGGGTTTTGATTGTACTAGTAGATGGGAACTTTCCTGCTACCTTTTGGGGGTTTTATTCCGTCTCTAAAACTAGTCAAAATCTGTAATGAGCTTCTCCGACGAGATAGCTTGGAGCAAATCCTTAGCCATTTTAGTGAATTTGTCTTTTATTGCCCACATGGTTATAGCAAAATCTGTAAACTTCGCCCACCCATAGGTTTTTGTTAAGTACAAATATTCTAGTGCCCAAGTAAAGCGACTGATGGATGGCGATCGCCTCTAGCATCGCCAGTCGCAAAAACTACTCCAGGTGGGATGCAACCTTTGTCAAGGGCTATCCAGAAACTTGATGCTAATAGGTTAACTGATCTTTTCTGAAAATGTTCACCATGGGCAAAATTTTCTGCGCTAAAGGTTTTCAAACCGAGACATCTGTGCTTTGGTAATGCGATCGCCGCAAGATTTCCATGCCAATGATTCACAGCCCCCACCGTTTTTGATCATCCACTCAAGAAAGGTATGCTGCAAAGCCCGTCTCGAAGCGATCGCCCCATGTTGGTGGGGAAAGATTCTGCTATGGTATTAAACCAGTTTAACCATCAAAACTTCTGGTTGACGGTTTTCCCAGATCCCTATTTCTAAAAACATCTCAGGCCATATGAAATCCTATCTCGCGGCAGCGATCCAAATGACCAGTAAGCCCGACTTAGACCACAACTTGGGCGAAGCAGAAGACTTGATTCAGTTGGCTGTCAACCAGGGGGCGAAACTTGTGACGCTTCCGGAAAATTTTTCTTTCCTCGGCGAAGAAGCCGCTAAGCTTGCCCAAGCCGATGTCATTGCCCAAAAAAGCGAAAAATTTCTCAAGACTATGGCCCAGAGATTTCAAATCACCCTCCTGGGTGGTGGGTTTCCGGTGCCTGGCGGTGACAATAAAGTCTTTAACACGGCCCTGCTGATTTCCCCTGATGGCCAAGAATTGGCCCGCTATCACAAGGTGCATTTGTTTGATGTGAATTTGCCCGACGGAAATACCTACAAAGAATCAAGCACAGTCCAGGCGGGCGATACGCTCCCCCAAATCTTTGCTTCGCCGGAGTTGGGCAAAATCGGTTTATCCGTTTGTTATGATGTGCGCTTTCCGGAGCTATATCGTTCTTTATCAAAGCAAGGAGCCGATATTCTTTGCATTCCCGCCGCATTTACAGCCTATACCGGCAAAGATCACTGGCAGACCTTGATTCAAGCCAGAGCCATTGAAAATACCTGTTATGTAATCGCGCCAGCGCAGACAGGCAACCATTACGGCATGCGTTATTCCCACGGCCATGCAATGATCGTCGATCCTTGGGGAACTGTGCTGAATGATGCGGGTGTTCACCCAGGGGTGGCGATCGCCGAAATTAATCCAAATCGCCTAGCCCAAGTGCGCCGTCAAATGCCCTCCCTCGAACACCGGGTTTTCGGTTAGGCTGCAACCAAGACAGCGGTGGGCTTTGGTAAAGTTTCTCCTGCCGCTTCGTAGTCTTCAATTAAGCTTTCTAGGCATTCAACACCATTTTGAACAGCTTCTTGATAACTCTCACCATGGGTACGCCAGGTTTGACCAATAAAATCCGGAAAGCCAACCAGATAACAATTATCAGGGTCACTCCACTGAATTACCATTTGATATTTGAGTTTATCCATCGTCTTTTGCTTCGTTAACCTGTTGAATGGCATCTAGAATAGTTTGTTCCTGATAGGGCTTTGCGTCTGTTCCATCTTTTCCGGCTAAGGTGATCCTGCCTGCATATTTTGGATGTGTCCAGTTGGTATGACTTCCTTTGCCAGGTCGCATCGTAAATCCAGCCCGACGCAAGAGTTTTTTTAACTCACGAATCTTTTTAGGCATCCTTCACTGCTTATATTTTAGGTGTCAGCATAATCAATTGTCTGGCCTGGAGCGATCGCCCTAGATCGAGTCCGACTCCCAGAGCTTGGGAAATTTCACCAATCGTTTTTGTGCCGTCGCAAGCCTGCATAAACTGAAACTCAGTGTCGTTGAGGCTAACGAGTTGGTAGTCGTAGTCAAAGAGAGACTGGCTAGGCCAACCGTTCAGACAAGGATGAACCTCTGCTGTTGCTTCGGTAAGAGTTTGATCGTCAGACCAATCCATTTTTGCCAGGGGCGGTTTGCAGAGGAAAAATTCGTAATGACTGATGGTGGTATCCAACAATTCGATTAAACGATAACGGGAACGTTCATCTAAGTTTTTTGCCCGCTCGATTAACTCTGGTTCCTTGCCCACGAGTCGCTCTAGATCCCAAAACTGTGGATTAGAAAAACCAACAAATTCTAAGCCTGACGCATCGATGAGTTCAAATAAAGTCTTGATGTTGTAGTCCACTTCCTGGGGATGAACATACATATCTGCAAAGGATGCATCCCGGTGATTTTCTAGAGACCAGCGTTCTTTGTCGTATTGAACGAGGCGATTATTTTCTGGTAGGTTTGCGAAAATTTGGCGGCCTACTTTAACTCCGTCAATATAGTCGCCGCGCTTATCGGCCTGCAAAATGGCGATCGCCTCTTGCATCAGTTGAATTTCCCAACGGCCCAACTCCGCATAGACAAAAATATGGAAAATGCCGCCGGGGGCTAGTTTTTGCGCGAGGGCTTGAATTCCCTGAATTGGGTCGGGCATATGGTGCAAGACGCCGACGCAATTAATTAGATCAAATTCCCCCTCTAGTTCCGTTGCTTGCTCAATAGGTAAACGCTTAAAGGTGACTGGTGCGGTGTGGCGATCGCGTACCCCAGACTGTTGACAGCGTTTTTCGGCAACTTCTAAGGCCCCTTCACTGAGGTCAATGCCGACAATTTCAGCGGCTGGGTTTAAATGAATTAAATATTCCGTACCGACTCCCGTGCCACAACCAGCATCGAGGATGCGAATTTTATCGGTGCTCGGTTTACGTCCAGTGCAAAAGTTATAGGCGGCCTGCCAATGCCAACGCCAGTTATACCCTGGGGGCGGTTCATCCAACAGCGGCTCCGGCGGAAAAGGATAGGTATTGTAGAGATTTCGGACGGCTTGTTGGCGATCGCTAGGGTGAGTCATAGGGAGAAGGTCGCAAATAGATTAACTGGCTTGAAAACAGTACAGGTCACATTGTGCAACCTTGATCCCCAGTTTTTCTGAATTTTTGACATACTTCTTAATAAATTTCGTGTCCGGGCCGGAAACGTTCTACCCTAAAGTCTAGCTAACTGATAAACATCTCATTTAATAAAGCATTTGGGAGAAGCGATCGCCAAAGGGAACCCGAAAACTCTTGCTGACTTTCTCCCCAATTTCGCTATAAATTGAACATTTTTGATTGGAGATAGTTGAAAATCCATGACGATTAAGGCCAGCGGTGGAAGCTCTTTAGCTCGCCCCCAGTTATATCAAACCGTTCCCCTCTCCAACATTTCCCAGGCAGAGCAACAGGATCGCTACCTGGAATCTGGAGAACTAACGGCACTGAAAACGTTTTATGACTCTGGACTCAAGCGTTTGGCGATCGCCCAAGCGATTAAACTGAGTTCCCAGCTCATCGTCTCCCGTGCCGCGAACCGGATTTTTGCCGGTGGATCCCCCCTTGCTTACCTCGACCAACCGGAAACCGATACCGATGACAGCGATCTCGGCGTTTCCATGGCCGTCGGGGATGCCAGTGGTGCCACAGGGATCTTTGGTGGTGTCAAAAATTTGTTTCTCGGTTCTGGTGGCGGTAAGATTCCCGCTGGTTTCCGGCCAATCAGTGTTTCCCGTTACGGCCCCCGCAACATGACCAAGTCCCTGCGGGATATGGCTTGGTTCCTCCGCTACACTACCTATGCCATTGTGGCCGGTGATCCGAGTATCCTCGTGGTCAACACCCGTGGTCTAAAAGAAGTCATCGAGAATGCCTGCTCCATTCCGGCGACCATCGTGGCGATCCAGGAAATGAAAGCGGCTTCTTTGGATCTGTTCCGGGGCGATCGCGAAGCCCAAGAAACCGTGGTTCAGTATTTCGATGTGTTAATCACCGAGATGCAGACCCAAGTTCCCAACGATAAATTGCGCCAACGGCCTTCCATCGATGCCCAGGGTTTACAACTGCCCCAGAGCTACTTCAACGCCGCCGAAAAGCGTCAGAAGTTCGTGATGAAGCCTGGCTTGTCTGCCCTAGAGAAAAACTCAGTCGTCAAAGCCGCCTATCGCCAAATCTTTGAACGAGACATTACACGGGCCTACAGCCAATCCATTTCTTACCTTGAATCCCAAGTGAAAAATGGCGACATTTCCATGAAGGAATTTGTCCGTCGCTTGGCGAAATCTCCCCTTTATCGGAAGCAATTTTTTGAACCTTTTATCAACAGCCGAGCTTTAGAACTTGCTTTCCGTCACATTCTCGGTCGTGGCCCCTCTTCCCGCGAAGAAGTCCAAGAATACTTTGCTATTGTCTCTAGCGGTGGTTTAGCGGCCCTGGTCGATGCTTTGGTCGATTCCCAAGAATATGCCGATTATTTCGGGGAAGAAACCGTCCCTTACCTCCGTGGTTTAGGCCAAGAAGCCCAGGAATGTCGTAACTGGGGCATGCAACAGGATCTGTTCAAATACAGCGCACCTTTCCGCAAAGTCCCTCAATTTATTACGACCTTCGCCAGCTACAATCAGCCCCTACCGGATCAGCACGTATATGGCTCTGGTAACGATGCCTTAGAAATTCAGTTCGGGGCAATCTTCCCGAAAGCAACCCGGAGTCCCAGCGCCAGCCCTGCTCCCTTTAATAAAGATACCCGGCGGATCTTGATTCACCGTGGCCCTGGCATTAACAACCAACTGGGTAATCCCCGCGCCCGCGCTACGCAACCCGGCAGCCTTGGAGCTAAAGTATTCCGTCTCAATAACGAATTACCATCAGGTAAGACTACCAACGTTAGTTTCTCGGAAAGTGCGACCCAAAAGGTCATTGAAGCTGCTTACCGTCAGGTCTTTGGTCGGATGGTCTATGCTGGCCAACGCCAGAAAGTGGCAGAGATCAAGCTCGAAAATGGTGAAATTACCCTGCGGGAATTCATCCGGGCCTTGGCAAAATCTGATGTTTTCCGGAATACTTACTGGTCTTCTCTATACGTAACCAAGGCTGTGGAATACATCCACCGTCGTCTGTTGGGTCGTCCCACCTATGGTCGCCAAGAAATCAACAGCTACTTTGATACCTGTGCGAAAAAAGGTTTCTATGCCCTCGTTGATGCGATCATTGACAGTAAAGAGTACGAAGAAGCTTTCGGTGAAGATACAGTTCCCTACGAACGCTATCTCACTCCCGGTGGCTATTCGCTGCGTCAGACTCGCCCCGGTGCGCTCCGTGAAGATGTGGGAGCTAAGGTTCAGGTTGAGAAGACAGCTCGCTTTATTGAGTTGGGCACTTCTAGCACGAAGAATCTACCGGTGACGGATGTGGATGCTCGCCTCAAGCAAGGGGTTAACGTTCAACGTCAGCAAACGAAGGCCTTTAAACTCACGGATACCTTCAACAAGGTCGAACTGAAAACGGCGATCGCCGCGGCTTACCGTCAGATCTTTGAGCGGGACATCGAACCCTATGTTGTCGATGCGCAATTTACTGCCCTCGAAAGTAAGCTGGGCAACCGCGAGATCAACATGAAGGAATTCATCGAAGGTCTGGGTTGTTCTGAGCTGTACCAGAAGGAATTCTATACTCCCTACCCCAACACGAAGGTGATTGAAATGGGAACGAAGCACTTCCTTGGTCGAGCTCCCTTAGATCAGCAGGAAATCCGCAAGTATAACCAAATCCTTGCTTCCCAAGGTCTGAAAGCCTTTATCGGCGCGATGGTTAACAGCATGGAGTACCTCGATAACTTCGGTGAGGATACGGTACCCTTCCGTCGCTTCCCGACTTTACCGGCGGCAAACTTCCCCAATACGGAACGACTCTACAACCAACTCACGAAGCAAAATCGTGATCTTGTGGTACCGAGCTTTGAGCCTGCGGTAAAACGCTAAAACACGAAAATTCGGTTAAGACCATAAAAACTGCCCCCCTTTCAAAATTAAGAGAGGAGGGCAATTTTTTAATTAGTTTTTTAGAGGATTATTTTGGGGAACCGACGGTTGTTGATGCTACTGGGAAATTTGTAAAACGTAGGGAGCGCGACCTGCATTACCAGCCTGTTCAAAGTTGCCGATAAAGACTTGGTAGCGGCCTGGATTCCAAACACCGCCAATTTCGGCAGGAATTCCGCTAAAAGGATCGGCGATCGCACAGAATGGATCTGCACTGGGATCATCGGCATTTTTGATCAGAAGCGTAAAGGGTCTGGAAACGCCACCGTTAGGATCGACGACGCTGAGATTGAGAGACATCAGGCCATTGCCATTAATGCGAAAGGTGTGGTTGGGGCGATTGGCAATCCAGCCACAAAAGTTACTATTGGTTGGCCCCCCAGCCTGGCCGGTGATTGTCCCGTTAAAGACTTCATTGGAGGTAATGGCTCCGTTAGCGGCGATCGTAAAGGTTTCCGGGCCGGCGATCGCCCCTTGAATACCACCAAGACCAGCGGCAATGGTCAGGAGCGTTGTTGCCCCAATAATGGTCGGTGCATAAAATTTTGTCATGGCTGTCCCCCTCCCCAGTTGGGTTATACCGTCAGAGGCTCCCTTGATCAAGTGAGCGTCTAGGCTCTATGAAAGAAAAGATTCCAGGAAAGTTCCACTACTGCTGTTTTGTGAAGGCTTGTTAAGCAAAAAGGCCCTGAAACAGCGATGGCGATCGATCGCCACCTTTAAGATCGATACCAAGCAAAAATAAACCATGGTTGAACATGGGAAGATTCGCAATTTGCCAATCGAGCGGTACCATTTTAAAGGGTTTGAGCGAAATTTCCCGTTACCTTATCATAAACAATTTGATCACCCTCCCCCAAAAGGAGCCGATTAGTAAGCATCTAAGGAGAAAATCCATGAGTCGCGTGTATGTCTTGCTGTTTAATGCCCGGACAGAAAATGAAGGGATTCACACACTCCAAACTGGCGATCGCAACAAGATTTTAATGTTTGAAGATGAAGATGACGCCACCCGGTTTGGGCTAATGTTGGAGGCCCAGGATTTCCCGCCCGTCTCCATCGAAGCCATGGATGAAGAAGACATTATCGAGTTTTGTCGGGATGCAGATTATGATTGGCAGCACGTTGCCGCTGGCGAATTGGCCACGCCCCCCGAAGCGAATGTGACAGATTTAGCTTGGGATCCAGAGGGAAAGCAACAGCCAGCAGAGCAAACCACAGCGTCAGAAAACGATTTGTCGGATACAGAATTAGACCGCATTCGACGTCAATTAGAAGGGCTTTTGTAGTGTATTCGGAATAGATTAGATTGACAGCATCTTAATGCCCAAGGCGATCAAAACTCCGCCGCCAAAAAATTCTACCTTTTCGCCTAAGTGCCCGGAAATGAGTCTGGCACAAAATAAGCCCCCATAGGTAGCGCAAAAAGCAGCCAAGCCAATGCTGAGGGAGTAAGGCACAAGCGGTTTACCAATGAGGCCGAGGGAAACGCCCACCCCCAAAGAGTCGATGCTGGTGATACTAGAAATAAACAAAATTTTCCACAGGCTATGGATTTTGACGGATTCACCATCGTCATCGCCTGGCTTGGCTCGCATTTCTTGGTAAGCGTTGTAGCACATATGTCCACCCACCAAAACCAATAGGGCAAAGGCCACCCAATGATCGTAGGCCATAATTATAGTCTGGGCAAAACGTCCCAAAATGAAGCCGAGGGCGATCGCCACCCCTTCAGAAAGCCCCGAACTGAGCGCAAAAAATAAAGCCCGTTTTCCAGAAAAGTGACGAATACCAAGGGCTAAGGCAGCGGAAAAGGAGTCAATACTGAGGACAAGGGCGAAAATAATAATGTCTAATTCAAAACCCATAAATGCCGTGGCGATCACCAACCCGAAAAGAATGCATTTATTACTATAAACGAAAAATCGTGGGTCGATTTATCATAGTTTTTTCATTGTTTCCGAGTTCCACAAAATTATTAAAAAAATTCTTCCCAAAAAGTAATTGTCTATAAATAAATCCAAATTCTCGTGAGACTGAGCGAAATAATAATCTGCTTTTTACTTGGAAAACGATGACTTTAGATTTATAAAAATCGGGCCTAAATAATCATTATATTGAGAGCATTTTAAGGCCCATGGCAATCAAAATACCACCGCCAAAAAACTCTACCTTTTCCTTCAATTGACTAGAAATTAATTGTGCGCAAAATAAGCCCACATAAGTAGCAAAAAAAGCGGAAATCCCGATCCCCAGGGAATAGGGAATTAAGGGTTTGCCCATTAAACCAAGGGAAATACCAACCCCCAAAGAATCAACACTGGAAATGCTAGAGACCAAAAGAATTTTCCAAAGACCATGAATTTTTCTGGGTTCATCCTTATCATCTGGGAGCTTCTGCATTTCTCGGTAGGCGTTGTAGCACATGTGAACACCGATAAGGATCAAGAGAATAAAAGCAATTCCTTGATCATAGAAAGTGATGTATTGGGCGAAATTACCCAGGAGAAAACCGAGGGAAATAGCACCGCCACCGGAGAAACCTGAACTGAGCGCAAAAAATAAGGCCCGCTTGCGGGAAAAATGGCGTACTCCTAGTGCGAGGGCGACGGAAAAACAGTCAATACTCAACACTAGGGCAAAGAGAAGAATATCTAAGTCAAAGTCCATGAAATCCCCTATGGGTACTCCCCTAAAAAGATTGTGGCGATCGCCATCAACAAAAAAAACAAAAAATTGAATTATTTGATCTTTATTTCCTACGATTCTTAAACCTTAAAAAGCGGCTTTTAAATTCTCAGAAAGATAATCTGCTGTGGCTTCAACTAAGGCGATCGCATTTTCATAGAACATCCGCGTCGGGCCAAGCACCGCAACACTACCAACGGGCGTTTTTTCTTGGTAATAATATGTGGAAATAAGGGCGCAGGTTTTCATGGGTTCTAGGGGATTTTCGGTGCCGATGTGAATGAGCGTCGGGCGATCGCCTGGTAAACCATTAAAAACCACCGGGAGTAGCTGTTCTTGTTTCGCCTCTAGCAAGTGCAATAGGGTTTGTAACTGCTCAATTTGGGAAAACTCAGGTTGCCGCAGCACTTCCGAAATGCCCCGTACTAGAATCGGCGTCGCAATCGTATTGGGCACAATCTGGGCAATCTTACCCAAAATCGTCTCCAATAACAGCTGACAATGGTGAAAGTCTTCGTCTAAAGCCTGGGGATCAAGGCTGGCAATTTCTTGGAGCGATCGCCCCTGGAGATGGTGATTCAAAAAATTCGATAGAATCTCTAGCTCATCGGGGTCACAGTCCAGGGTCAAGGACAACGATTGGGGTTGATAACTATCCGTCACCACAATCATCATCACCTTCTGATCCCCCAGGGGGAGTAACTGTAGATAGCGTAGGCGAGCATGGTTTTGATGGGGCACCGTGATTAGAGCAATATAACCACTTAACGTCGCCAGGATTTGCGTTGCCCGCTGGAGGGTCGCATCTAGTCCCCAATACTCTGCAGCGGTCTGTTCCTGTAACGTTTGGCTCGCTCGTTTACGGGTCTGGGAATTAGGAGTGACGAGTTCGTCCACATAGAAGCGATAGCCGGAATCAGAGGGGACCCGTCCCGCCGAGATGTGGGGTTGATACAAAAAACCTGCCTTTTCCAACTTGCCCATCACATTACGAATGGTGGCAGAACTGACCTGAAAGTCATATTCCTCCACAAGGGTTTTGGAGCCTACGGGTTCCGCTGTGGAAATGTAATGGTTGACCGTTGCTCGAAAAATATTTTGGTGACGGGGATTAAGAATTTTCTGAGCAACCATACGCCGACAGTAGTGCTTTCAATAACTAAGAAATATAAAAAAATAGTAAAAAAACTTGGCTTAACTTAAGAAAGATTTAAGGTCTAAGTTTGGGTTAGTATAGCTCATTCTTCCCTAGTAGCGCGGTAGGCTTTGATCCACAGAGAGGGTGTAAAGGTGAATCCCACCTTCAATATTGATCACTTGGGTAAAACCTTGTTGTTGCAGCCAATAACACATTTGCGCCGAACGCACACCATGGTGACAAAGCACATAGGTTTCTGCCTGGGGGTCAAAGTCCACAGCAATGCGGGCAGCCCATTGTTCAAATTGACTCAGGGGTAAATTGGTAAAGCCTGGGAGGGCGACAATCTCTAGCTCATCGGGCTCACGCACATCAATGAGTTGCAAAGATTCGGTCGTGGCGACGCGCTGGGCAAACACCGTGGGACTGACGGCCTGGAGTTGTGGGTTAGAACTAGGGTTGGTCATGGTCAAGCTACTGATAAAAAGTTAAGAAGTGAGCATTTCTAGCATTTTCTGGCTGCGTTTGGGAATGCCAAGGCTGAATTGCTAGGGGATCTTCACCTTAGGGGGGGTCAAAGTTAAGGAGTATTGCAGTTCCCCCGGAGAGTCGGTCAAGAAAATTTGGGAATGGTACAAGTAACGTTAGAGGCGTTAGATCTTCTGTCCCACTTTTTTGAAGATGGTACAGGGTAAAGCATTCTGCTTGGCGATCGCCTTTATTCTGCGTTAATGATTTATAAATATTGCATTTTTTAAGAAACAGCCATTAATTTTTTTGAGTTTGTATGAACTTTGCAAATTTTCCGTGGTTATCCACGATTATTTTATTTCCCATTATTGCGGCATTATTTTTGCCCCTCATCCCCGACAAAGATGGGAAAACAGTGCGCTGGTATGCCTTGACCATTGGCTTAATTGACTTTTTGATCATCGTGACGGCCTTTTACACGGGCTACGATTTTGGTAACCCGAATCTGCAACTGGTAGAAAGCTACACCTGGGTCGAAGCAATCGATCTGCGGTGGTCAGTGGGGGCCGATGGCCTTTCCATGCCCTTGATTCTTCTCACGGGTTTTATCACAACTTTGGCGATCTTGGCGGCCTGGCCCGTAAGCTTTAAGCCAAAGCTATTTTATTTCCTGATGCTGCTGATGTATGGCGGTCAAATCGCTGTCTTCGCCGTGCAGGATATGCTGCTGTTTTTCTTTACCTGGGAACTAGAACTGGTTCCGGTTTACCTGATTCTGTCCATTTGGGGTGGCAAAAAACGGCTCTATGCCGCAACGAAATTCATCCTCTACACCGCTGGCGGTTCGTTATTTATTCTGATTGCCGCCCTGACCATGGCCTTTTATGGGGATACGGTCACCTTTGATATGACGGCGATCGCCCAGAAAGACTTTGGCATTAACCTCCAACTGCTGCTTTATGGTGGCCTGCTTATCGCCTATGGGGTAAAGTTACCGATTTTCCCTCTGCATACCTGGCTCCCCGATGCCCACGGTGAAGCCACGGCCCCGGCCCACATGCTCCTCGCCGGAATTCTCCTAAAAATGGGCGGCTATGCCCTACTGCGGATGAATGCGGGGATGCTCCCCGATGCCCATGCCCTGTTTGGCCCAGTGCTCGTGATCCTCGGAGTCGTCAATATCGTTTATGCGGCCCTCACTTCCTTTGCCCAACGTAATCTCAAACGAAAAATCGCCTATTCCTCCATTTCCCACATGGGCTTTGTGCTAATTGGGATGGCTTCGTTCACCGATTTGGGGACGAGTGGTGCAATGTTACAGATGATTTCCCATGGGCTCATTGGGGCAAGTCTCTTCTTTATGGTTGGTGCCACCTATGACCGTACCCACACCCTGATGCTCGATGAAATGGGTGGGGTCGGCAAAAAAATGAAGAAAATTTTTGCGATGTGGACGACCTGCTCGATGGCTTCCTTGGCGCTGCCGGGGATGAGTGGGTTTGTTGCTGAATTAATGGTATTCGTCGGTTTCGCCACCAGTGATGCCTATAGCCCTACTTTCCGGGTGATCATTGTTTTCCTCGCGGCAGTGGGCGTCATTTTAACGCCGATCTATCTGCTTTCGATGTTGCGAGAAATCCTCTACGGCCCAGAAAACAAAGAGCTTGTGGAGCATGAAAAACTGATCGATGCCGAGCCTCGCGAAGTCTTTGTGATTGCGTGCTTGTTGATTCCGATTATTGGGATTGGTCTGTATCCGAAGGCTGTGACCCAGATCTATGCTTCTACCACAGAAAATCTAACGGCGATCCTGCGCCAATCGGTGCCAAGTCTTCGGCAGACGGCACAGGCACCTAGTTTAGATGTTGCGGTTCTGCGTGCCCCAGAGATTCGCTAATCGTTCAAACTGGAGTCCATAATTTTTGCAAGGCGGTGTGTTAATGGGCACCGTCTTTTTTATTAGCTGGAGTTCGGCGATCGCCTTTATCAAAGGACTTGATACACTAGAAATCATCAATGATTTCACAGACATGACAAGAAGCCAGGCATTTTTCGAGAGACGATTGGCAAAAAAAATAACAGAGTGAATTTAATTTAACTGAAGGCAACTGGAATGACTGTAGCTTTGAATATTGATGATGCTCTTTTGAAAGAAGCTCTCGCCCTCGGCAATCAAACACCGCCCGATGCCCTTGTTGAAATTGCCCTCAAAGAATATATTCAGCGGCGTAAGCGCCTCAAATTAATCGAGCTTTTTGGAACGATTGAATACGATCCCAACTATAGCTACAAAACACAACGACGATAGAGATGCAAACGATCGTTGATACTTCAGTTTGGTCCCTGGCTTTACGTCGAAAAGAACCGTCTGAGCTGTTGCCTCAAGTTTCAGAACTACAACGACTGATTATCGCGGATGAAGTTGTTATACTTGGGTTGATTCGTCAAGAAATCTTGTCTGGGATCCGCAATCTTGATTAATTTGCCCGTCTCAAAAGCTATCTTCAATGAGTTGAGGGAAATTTCTACTAACGTAAGACATTAAAATCCACCACAAGAAGTATCACCAAGTAGTATACAATTTTCAGCAAAAAACTTAGTGTATGTAAAAACAATTAATAGTCAAAGAAATCCATACAATTTTCACCCTTACTTAAATGAATCATCAAGAATTAAAATGTCCCACGTGCTACGGCAAAAGTATTAGTATTGCAAGTACGTTATGTTCTGGCGAAATTTACAGATGTATTTCTTGTAATTTCATGGGCAAAAAAAATGAATTTGAAATCAACAAAAAACGTAATGATTTAGATCTGGTAAATAAAGACAAGAGCTTAGATAGCTTACCAAAAATAAACTGGAGTTTTGGAATTATTAGCACAGCAACTATAGTAGGAGCTATAGCAGGTCTTTTACTAGTTGAACCTGTAAGCTATACAAGAGTCGAAAGAGTTCCAGGAGTAGGTCTTTACCGTCAATGTCCACCTAGCGGAGATATACAATGTACAATTCTTAGATCAAGAGAGCGAGATACTGGATTAAGCTGGAAACAAATAAGAGTTTCTAATGATCAAGAAACTGAGCAAAAACAATTTATCTACATGTTGGTTGGTGGAATAGCTGGGTGTTTTTTAGCTATTGTTTTATTAAACAATATGCGTCCCAAACAGTAAGATAGATGTTGACAATATAACCGACATTCCACAGGTAGTGTTAGCAGAGTGTCACCTGCTCATAATAACACTCCGTTGAAAGTGCATTAACTTGTATTAAAGCACTATATGTAGAATAGTGATTCGAAAAACACATTGTCAATAATGGTAAAGTGCAGAATACTGTGATTTTTAACGGTATGTTGAAATTGACAGCTAGGACATTGAGACATGAAGAGAGCTTGAATAGTCCCAACTTTAAACCAACAAAGCCATCATTGTTTTTCAGTTTTGCTCAATTAAATTTGTTTGTGAGAAAAAAAGAGCAACGGCAATGGCAGCCTAACCACTCACGGAGAAGGTATCAGTTTCGCCGTACCAACCCGCTAAACTCTGGCCAGAAGCGACGGTGTAGGGAAGTGGGCAACCTTCTAGGGCTTCGCGCTCCGTTAAGGGGGTTTCGTCGATGAGGCTATAGTCTGGCTTCACGTAGGCGTGTTTTGTTTCGTCGTAGGCTAACACTTCGCCATTTTCGATGTTGTAGATCCAGCCATAGATTTTCAGTTTGCCCTGGTGGAGCCGCGATCGCACCACGGGATAGGTTTTGAGATTATCAATCTGAACAAGGACATTTTCCGCAACGAGGGTTTCGACCAGTTCTTCCCCTTCGCAGTGGGGGTAAGTATCCCGGACGAGGCGACGGGTGGCTTCGGCGTGCTTGAGCCAGTCGTAAACCAAAGGCATATCGGCTTGGAGTTTATTTAATTTAAGCAGCCCTTTCATCGCGCCACAGTGGGAATGGCCACAGACAATAATTTGCCGAATATCGAGGCCTTGGAGAGCATATTCTAGGGTGCCCCCTTCGCCACCATTGGCCGCACCATAGGGAGGAATAATATTTCCGGCATTGCGGATGACGAAGATTTCACCAATATCCGTTTGGGTAATCAGCGCCGGGTCAACACGGGAGTCGGAGCAACAAATGAACAGAACGCGGGGCTTTTGGCCGTGGGAAAGTTGTTCAAAAAGATCCTGGTGGCTCGCAACATAGCTTTGCTTAAATTTGTCCAGGCCGCGAATAAGTTTTTTCACTGTTCGATCGTCCGATGTCAAAACGAGGTGACTACTGAGGGATCATAGTAAACCAAAACAATCCATTTAGATAAATGAGAATGGCACATATTTTTCATAAGGTAGACCAATCACCTGGGGAGATTTTTGGCGATCGCCGACTCAATAATCCCGTTAATTTCACCCCTAGATGCCGCTAAAATAAGCTTGATTTAATCGGTCGAGCCTATGCCGGATTTAGCCATCCCCATCCTCAACGTTCAACATTTGACCCGGCGCTTCGGGGGCCTGGTGGCGGTGCATGATGTGTCTTTTCAGGTGGCCCCAGGGGAAATTTTCGGCTTGATTGGGCCGAATGGGGCGGGCAAAACAACTTTTTTTAATCTGTTGACCGGGATGATTCCCCCTTCCCAAGGAAACATTCTGTACCAAGGCCGCAAGATTCACGGTCTGGCTCCCCACCAAATTGCGGCCTCTGGTATTGCGCGGACGTTTCAGAATCTGCGCTTGTTTGGAAATTTGTCGGCCCTCGAAAATGTGGCGATCGCCCGTCATCTGCACCAAAAAAACAATATTTTTGAAGGTATTTTAGGTTTACCCAAAGCGAAAAAAGCTGAGCAAGAAACCTACGACCGGGCGAAGGAATTGCTAGATTTGGTGGGCTTAACTGGAAAATACCGTCAACAGGCAAAAAATTTTTCCTATGGTGATCAGCGGCGTTTAGAAATTGCCCGCGCCTTGGCCCTAGAACCCCAGCTTTTACTCCTCGATGAACCCGCTGCCGGGATGAACCCCAACGAAAAAGGCGCTTTGAGTGATTTGATTCGACAAATTCGGGCGCAATTTGACCTGACGATTCTGTTGATTGAGCACCATATTCCCCTGGTGATGGGACTGTGCGATCGCCTGGCGGTGTTGGACTTTGGCGAACTGATTGCCCTCGGTTTACCAGAGGACGTAAAGGCAGATCCAGCGGTGATTGAAGCGTATTTGGGGGATGAGTAAATGTTGGAACTCATTGATGTCTCAGTCAATTATGGTGGTATCGAAGCCCTGAAAAATATCCACTTAACGGTCAATGCCGGGGAAATTGTCACCCTGATCGGCGCAAATGGGGCAGGAAAAACCACTACCCTCAAGGCCATTTCGCGGCTGGTCAATCTCCGCCAAGGTCGAATTTTGTATCATGGCACCGAGATCACCAAAAGTGCCCCCCATGCCGTTGTCAGGGCGGGCATTGCCCATAGTCCAGAGGGAAGACGAATTTTAGCGCGGCAAACAGTTTTAACGAATTTGGAATTGGGGGCCTACACGCGCCAGGATCGGTTAGGGATTAAGGCGGATCTCGAAAAACAATTTGCCATTTTCCCGCGCCTCGCAGAACGGAAAAATCAAATTGCGGGCACCCTCAGCGGTGGGGAACAACAAATGTTGGCGATCGCCAGGGCGGTGATGGGGCGGCCAAAACTTTTACTCCTTGATGAACCGAGTCTTGGTTTAGCGCCCCAAATTGTGAAGGAAATTTTTCAGGTAATTCAACAACTCCACGCCGATGGCACCACGATTCTTTTAGTCGAACAAAATGCGAGTTTGGCCCTCGAATGTAGCGATCGCGCCTATGTTTTAGAAGCGGGTTACCTTAAAATTAGCGGCAACGCCCGGGATCTACTCACCGATGAACGGGTTAAAGCAGCCTATCTTGGCTAGGTAGGTGCTCACTTCTTTCCTGCGGTACCCATTGTGAAAGCTGTTCGTTTTGTTCCCCTGCGCCCCAAGGCTTGGCAGAAGGTCATTCGTTTATTTTTCGTCACGGCGATCGCCTTGATCTTGGTGCGAAATGCGTTGCCTTTGATCAGACAGATTAGCTTTTTTGGCCTGTACCAAGTCGCCACCCCAGAGAAAGTTGTTGCTTTGACCTATGATGATGGCCCGGCACCGCCCTATACCGAAGCGATTTTAGAGATTCTCGACGACTACCAAGCGAAGGCCACCTTCTATGTGGTGGGGCAAAATATCGAACTCTATCCAGACACCGTCCGCCAAACCATCGCCGCTGGCCATGAACTGAGTAACCATTCCTACGAACACAAATACATGGCCTTCCGTTCCTGGGACTACATCACCAACGAAGTGGACAAAACGGATCAACTGCTGCGGAATTTGGGGGTCACGGGCCAGATCGATTTTCGGCCGCCCTGGGGTCGTCGTTTTCTCCTGCTTCCCCTTTATCTCCATCAACAACAGAAACGCCTCGTGATTTGGGATGTGGATTCTTTTGATTGGGAAATTGAGGCTAGTCCTGTGGACATTGCGGCACGGGTCATTGGGGCTGTACAACCCGGATCGATTGTTTTGATGCACGATGGTGGCGGCGATCGCCAACGCACCGTAGAAGCGACAGATTTGATTTTGAGTCAGTTGACCGAAGCTGGCTATCGCTTTGTGACCGTGGCTGAACTCTTTGAATTGTCCTAAAAAATTAAGCCGATTGCACCGAATCTATTTCCCCCTGCAAAGGACAAACGCAAGTCTCTTGTTCCAACCATTGGGAGCCAACTTGATGGAGGGCGGTCATCACAGGCTGAATTTCTCGTCCCTTTGCTGTTAACGAATATTCCACCCGGGGGGGAATCTCTGCGTAAATGCGCCGTTCCACCAGGCCATGGGCTTCTAGTTCTCGCAGGCGTACCATTAACGTTTTGGTACTGATCCCCGGTAAAGCCTTGAGCAGTTCATTGGTGCGGCGATCGCCTGTAAAAAGCTCCCGCAACACTAAAATTGACCATTTATTTCCCAACAAATCCACCACAAATTGGATCGGACATTGGAAATTAACATCATTACAAGGGTTGGGGTCAGTCATTGGCCAAACATACTTCATTGCTAAAACTTTAACATTTCTTCAATGTCCCCGGAATCCTAACAAAGGCAATATTTTTTTACCCCAGGTAACTATAGGCTAGCCGGAGAAACCCTCTTGAAACTTCAGGATAATTCCGAAAAGATAAGTCCCAGAAAGATTTAAAAAACACCTTTTAATCAGCCTATGGTTACGCTCACTGACCAGCCAAGTCCAGAACTTCTCAGACCAGGGGTTAAAAAACCAGTTCAAGAAACCCTCCTAACACCCCGCTTTTACACCACGGATTTTGATAAAATTGCCAACATGGTGCTCTCTTCCCACGAAGAAGAAATTTTGGCTGCCCTCGAAGAATTGCGCGCCGATTATAACCGTAATCATTTCATCCGTGACGAAAGTTTTGAGCAATCTTGGGATCATTTCGACGAGAAAACCCGCAGTATTTTCATTGACTTTTTAGAACGTTCTTGTACTTCTGAGTTTTCTGGCTTTCTTTTATTTAAAGAACTGTCCCGTCGCCTCCGCGATCGCAGCCCGATTTTGGCCGAAGCTTTTCACCTGCTGGCCCGGGACGAGGCACGCCATGCGGGATTTATCAACAAATCAATGGTGGATTTTGGTCTCTGTTTAGACCTGAAATATCTCACCCAAAAACGAACCTATACTTTCTTTCCGCCGGAGTGGGTGATTTATACCGTTTACCTGTCAGAAAAGATCGGCTATTGGCGCTATATCCTCGTGTATCGTTACCTGGAGAAACACCCAGAACACAATATTTATCCGCTGTTTAAGTATTTTGAAAGCTGGTGCCAGGACGAAAACCGCCACGGAGACTTTTTTAAAGCCCTATTGCGATCGCAAAAATCCCTCTGGAAAACTTGGCAATCTCGCTTGTGGTCGCGCTTTTTCTTGTTAACGGTATTTGTCACCCATTCCCTGACAACCCTGGAACGGTCTGATTTTTACGAGATGATTGGCCTTGATGCCCACCAATACAATCGGGATGTGATTCGCAACACCAACGAAACGTCTCTACGGGCTTTCCCGGAAGTGCTCGACACAAACCATCCGCAGTTTTTCCCCCGTTTAGAAGCCTGCGCCGCCGCCAATGAACACCTCAAGGCGATCGCCACCAACGGCAACCCCAAAGTGATTCAGTTTTTCCAAAAAATCCCCTGGATCACCAACATCGTTTGGCATATGGCTTTGATCTTCTTCACCAAGCCTGTGGATGCCGAAGCCCTACGGGCCGAGGTTCACTAAAAATTCCCCTCAGCATTTTTCCGCTTATTTACCCCATGGAGCAGCCATGACGACCCTATCCCAACGCCTCCGCTTTGGTACCCAAACCTCCCATACCCTCTCAGAAAATACAGCTTTTATGAAGTGTTTTTTGAAGGGCATTGTGGAGCGGCAACCCCTCCGGAAATTGATGGCCAATTTGTATGCGGTCTATTACACCCTGGAGACGGCTTTTGAACAGTACAAAGACCACGAAATTCTAGGGGAAATCTATTTCCCGGAGTTGAACCGAGTGCCCCATCTGGAAGAGGATCTTGCCTTTTACTACGGTGAGCATTGGCACAGGCAACTGGAACTACTCCCGGCGGGTAAAGTCTACCAAGCGCGCTTACAAGAACTGGCCGCCACTGATCCGCTGCTCCTGATTGCCCATGCCTATGTGCGCTATATGGGGGATCTGTCTGGGGGTCAGAGTTTAAAGAATATTATCCGCTCGGCTTTAGAGTTACCCGATGGCCAAGGCACCAGATTTTATGAATTTGACCATTGGCCGACCCCAGGCGATCGCCGCAATTTCAAGTTGCAGTATCGAGACGCCCTGGATCGGTTGAATTTAGACGAAGAAACCATCCAAAAGATTATCAACGAAGCCAATTATGCCTTTGCCCTCAACCGGGATGTGATGCACGAGTTGGAGCCAGACGTAAAGGCTGCCATCGGCGAACACACCTTTGATTTGTTAACTCGCCAAGACCGCCCGGGCAGTACCGAAAACCGCGATCGCCAGCCCGATGATCCGGCCCTTATTGCGTCTTCCTAGAACCAGTTTTAATCCTCTATTCCTACGAGTTTCTCCGAGCGCTTTTAAGTATCGTTTGAAAGCATTATTTCTCACTGAGATTAGAAGTGCTAGGGGATTTTTTTTGAAAAATCAACTTTAATTAATCTCTTTTTCCGATGAATTTAGCCTGTCAAAATGTCCGCTTTAATGGACAGCTCCTCCAAAAATATAATCAAGCGGTTCCCCGCTACACCAGTTACCCTCCCGCAACGGAATTAACCCCTGATTTTGAGGGGGATCTTTTCCGCCAGGCGATCGCCATGGGGAATTATAAAAAAACGCCCCTTTCCCTCTACTGCCACATTCCCTTTTGTGAAAAGCCCTGCTATTTCTGTGGCTGCAATACGATCATTACCCAGTACAAACCGGCGGCGGCTACCTATCTGGACTACCTGATTCGTCACATTCAACAGGTTGCCCCCCTCGTCCAAGGCGATCGCCTGGTGCAACAACTCCACTGGGGTGGCGGCACGCCCAATTATTTAAACTTGGAGCAAGTGACGCGCCTGTGGCAAACTCTCCAGGACAATTTTCAATTTGCGCCCGATGCGGAGATTTCCATCGAGATCAACCCCTGCGAGGTGAGTCGCGAGTATATTTTTGCCCTGCGTCAACTGGGTTTTAAGCGGATCAGCTTCGGCATCCAGGATTTTAATCCCCAGGTGCAAGCGGCGGTAAATCGCATCCAACCGGAGGAAAAACTCTTTGAGGTGATGGCCTGGATTCGGGAGGCGGGTTTTGAAAGCGTCAATGTGGATCTGATCTACGGTTTGCCCTACCAGACCCTGGCGACGTTTACGGAAACTGTCCAGAAAACGATCCAACTAAACCCCGACCGCATCGCCGTCTTTAGCTTTGCCTATGTGCCCTGGTTGAAACCTCTGCAAAAACGGATGCCCGAAGCTGCGATGCCCCCCACCGCCGAAAAGCTGGAAATCCTCAAGATGACGATCGCCAACCTCACCTACCACGGTTATGTGTTCATCGGCATGGATCACTTTGCGAAGCCCAACGATGAATTGGCGATCGCCCAACAGGCCGGGGAATTGCACCGGAATTTCCAAGGCTACACCACGAAGCCGGAATCAGATCTTTTAGGGTTTGGCATGACTTCGATCAGTATGCTCCAGGATGTGTATGTCCAAAACCACAAACGCTTGAAAGATTTTTACGCAGCCATTGATCAACGGGTTCTCCCCATCGAAAAGGGTGTCCAACTCACCCAGGATGACCTGATTCGCCGCACCGTGATTATGGAATTAATGTGCCAGTTTCGCCTGTCGGCCCCGGCGCTGGAGAACAAATATCACCTGGGCTTTGATTTGGACTTTAACGACTATTTCCAAGCCGAATTGAGTGCTTTAAATGATTTGGAAGCCGACGGGTTGATTCACCGTTCCGGGGATGGCTTCCAGGTGACGCCCAGCGGTCGGCTCTTAATCCGCAATATTGCGGCGGTGTTTGACACCTACCTACAACATAAAACCGAAAAAACTTTCTCCAAGGCGATTTAGCGATCGCCACCGTTTCCCCTGGGGCGGATCATCAACCGGGTTCGCCCCATTGTCTTGTTCTATTGTTTGAGAATTCATGACCCAATCTGTGCAACAACTCCCCCAAAAACCAACCCTAGACTGGGTTGCTGTGTTCTTTTTCGGCGCGGTTCATCTCCTGGCCCTTGGTTTGGCCCCCTTCTTTTTTTCTTGGTCGGCGATCGCCGTTTGTCTGTTTCTCCACTGGCTCTTTGGCAGCATCGGTATTTGCCTCGGTTACCATCGCCTACTGAGCCACCGCAGTTTCAAAGTCCCGCAATGGCTGGAATATACCCTGGCGTTTATCGGTGCCCTGGCTCTCCAGGGTGGCCCTATTTTTTGGGTGGCGGGCCACCGGTTACACCATGCCCACACAGAAGATAAAGTTAAAGACCCCTATTCCGCAAAACGGGGTTTTTGGTGGAGCCATATGCTCTGGATTTTCTACCCCGATCAACAATTTTTTGATGCTGATCAATACAGCCGCTATGCCCAGGATCTCGCGAAACAGCCCTTTTATCGTTGGCTAAACCGCAATTTTCTGTTGCTACAAATTCCCTTGGCGATCGCCCTTTATCTCCTCGGCGGTTGGTCTTGGGTCGTGTATGGGATGCTGGTGCGGGCGGTGTTGCTATGGCATAGCACCTGGTTTATCAACTCTGTCACCCATGTGTGGGGCTACCGCAGTCACGCAAGCGACGATAATTCCCGTAATCTCTGGTGGGCGGCAATTCTCACCTATGGCGAAGGCTGGCATAACAACCACCATGCCTATCCCAATGTGGCGAAAGCCGGTTGGCGCTGGTGGGAAATCGATGTTACCTGGTGGGCCATCTGGCTCCTACAACGGCTTGGTCTCGCCACGAAAGTCATTTTGCCGCCAGCCGTCGTCACAGAATAAATTTGCGTTTGATCATTACCGCCAATTCAAAAAAATAACCCCCCATTTTCCGTTTGGCATGGGGGATTTTTGTAGCATTATTAATCGTGGTTAGCCTAGCGAATACCAAGCAATTCCACATCAAAGATCAAAGTTGCATTGGGGGGGATCACACCACCAGCACCACGGGAACCATAGCCCAGTTCCGCGGGAATAATCAGCGTGCGCTTACCACCAGGCTTCATGGTAATGACACCTTCGTCCCAACCTTTAATCACTTGCCCAACACCGATCACAAAAGAAAAGGGTTCATTGCGCTTGACGGAGCTGTCAAACACGTCGCCGTTTGTCAGTTTGCCAGTGTAATGAACCGTCACCATTTCCCCTTCCATGGGGGATGCCCCTTCACCGACAACTTCATCGATGTACTGGAGGCCGGATTCGGTTGTGACTGCTTTTGATAAATCAATATCCATATCTTTGAGTTCCTCGGTGGGATTGGCGGCAATTTGTACCACTGGACTGGTCGAGTCGAGTTCAGCGGCGATCGCCGTTTGACTGGCCCCATTAAAGACCGCAGACAAGATTAACATAACCCCACAGATAACGATGACCCCAAAACTAAGCCAAATTTCTCGCATGGATGTTCATTCACTCCCAGATTTACAAACAGTGTGCATTGCTTTCCTATCTTACCGGGCCTATCGCCACTGCTTATTTTCCAGTTCGCGCACCTGCCGCTCTAAACGATCAATGCGACCGCGCAGTTCATCCATTTCCGACTGACGAGGTACCCCAAGATCCCGCAAAATATTCCGCACCTGCCGCTCGAAATAAGCCTCTGCATTGCCCTGTTCGAGTTTGAGTTGGTTCATCATGTCATCGAGCATTGTTTTGGCCTGCTCTGGGTTGATCGTCCCTTCTTTTACCCACTGGTCACTGGCTTCTTTGACTTTTTCGGCGACGATCGAGGTGGTCCCAATCCCAATCATCAGCATTTGTTGCAGGAAGTTGTTGTTGTCCATGGTGTAGTCTGTCTCGTCTTCAGTATGGGTTTCCCTAAATGGTTTCAACCTTAAGCTAGAATAGCTTAGCGAATTTGAACCTAGTTATATTCTAATGATGCCTGCTTCTTCTGAGTCCCCCCGGATTGCCACCGTTGCCCGGGTGACGGGTGAAACCAATGTGAAAGTAACGGTCAATCTGGATGGAACTGGCAAGTGTGAGGTGAATACTGGGGTGCCATTCCTCGATCACATGCTGCATCAGCTCTGTTCCCATGGTCTATTGGATCTACACATCCAGGCCCAAGGGGATTACGAGATTGACGACCACCACACCAACGAGGATGTGGGCATTACCCTGGGGATGGCGATCGCCAAAGCCATTGGTGAGCGCAAAGGGATTCAGCGGTTTGGTCATTTTGTCGCGCCCCTCGATGAAGCCCTAGTACAGGTCGCCTTAGATTTTTCTGGTCGGCCCCACCTCAGCTATGGTTTAGAAATCCCCACGGAACGGGTCGGCACCTACGATACCCAATTGGTACGGGAATTTTTTGTGGCGATCGTCAACCATGCCCAAATGACGATCCACGTGCGCCAACTAGACGGTATTAATTCCCACCACATCATTGAAGCGACCTTTAAAGCCTTTGCCCGGGCGATGCGTATGGCCCTAGAAATTGACCCCCGTCGGGCGGCAACGATCCCTAGTTCTAAAGGGGTTCTTTAGGGTCTTTCTAAAAATTTTTATGCCCAACATTTGCAAGCAGATTTTCACAGCTAAAGTGTATTGGGGCATTGCTTCGCTCCTCCCCCCTTGCGGAAAGGTTAAGGTACACTTTTCTGAAGAATTGGCTCATTTAATCACTAATGCTCACGGAAAACCCACCCACCTCTAGTCCGAAAGCTACCCGTCGTCTTTGGCTTGCGGCGATTAAACCCCCCATTTATACGGTGGCGGTGACCCCTGTGATCGTGACAACGGCAGCGGCCTATGGGGAATTTGGGGTGTTTAACCCGGTGCGGTTTGGGCTTTTCCTGGGGGCGGCAATTTGCTTAATTGCTTGGATGAACCTGAGTAATGATGTGTTCGACGCGGACACGGGCATTGATGTCAATAAAGCGACTTCGGTGGTCAATCTCACGGGCGATCGCCAACTGGTTTTTGGCATTGCCCTCGGTTTTTTGGGTCTGGGAATCACCGGAATTGCCTTAATCAGCTATCTGCAGCAGGATTGGATGGTGTTTAATTTGTTGCTCCTGGCAACGGCGATCGCCTATACCTACCAGGGGCCACCGTTTCGGTTGGGTTATCTCGGCATTGGCGAGTTTGTCTGTTTTCTCGCCTATTGGATTACGGGGTTGGGAGTCTTTTATAGCCAAGCCCAAACCTTCACGCTCAATGCGGTCTGGGCCTCGACTTGGGTTGCTTTGACGACGAGTATTATTTTGTTTTGCTCCCATTTTCACCAGGCCGAAGATGACCTAGCCGCCGGGAAAAAATCACCCATTGTCCGCCTCGGCACCTACCAAGGGGCGCAGGTATTGACCTACAGTTTGGGAGCCGTTTTAGTTTTGACCTGCCTATTGGTGGCTGTCGGCACTTGGTCACCCTGGATGCTCCTCACGTTTGCCAGTGCCCCCTTTGCCCTGAGCCTGATCAACCATGTCCGCCTGAACCATGACCAACCCGACAAGGTGAGTAACTGCAAATTTTTTGCGGTCAAGTTTCACTTTGCCAGCGGTCTATTGTTGGCGATCGCCTATGTTTTGTCCTATTACAATCTAGAATTTCTCAGCGTTACGGGCTTGGGTTATTAGCGATAGTTCGTAAACTGAATCGGCATCGGGAAATCCAAATCTCGCACCGCCTGCATTACTGCCTGGAGGTCATCCTTTGACTTGCTCGAAATGCGGACAGCATCCCCTTGGATCGAAGCCTGCACTTTTTTAAAATCTGTTTTGACCATCTTGGTGATTTTCTTCGCATCATCCTTAGAAATGCCCTGGCGCAGGGTGATCACTTGGCGCACGCGGCCACCACTGGCGGATTCTGCCTCGCCATAATCAAAAAGCTTCGGTGACAGGTTCCGTTTAACGGCCTTAGTGACCAGGATAGTTTGCACTGCATCGAGGGTAAAATCGCTGGCAGTATTAATTGTGATGGTGTTTTCTCCCAGCTCAATGGTAGTCTTGGTATCCTTGAGGTCATAGCGCGTGTTGATGTCCCGGAGAGCTTGATCAATGGTATTGACCACTTCCTGACGATCAAAATCACTCACCACATCAAAGGAATTTGTAGAAGCCATAAAGATACTTAGCTGAATTCAACAGATAAAAATTTCAAGGTTCACATTGGCCTGTAAACGTTGTGCGAGGCTCTGGGGATTTTCCTAGAGGCTCTGGACGGCGATCGCACTCAAGGCAAAAAGCGTAATGTTGGCGATATTCCCCACGGCAAACATCATCGAACGCAACACCGGAATGTTGAGGATATAAAACAACGGGTAGAGGGTTCTCGCCACCAAAAAGGCGATCGCCGCAATTTTTGCCCAGGGAGAATCCACCCCCGTTACCAACGCAGACAAACAAGCAACACCATAAACCGCCAACGCTTCAAAAGCATTTTGGTGCGCCCAATTGGCCCGCTGCGCATAATCTGGCAATAGATCTACCGTTGCCCTAGGCCGCCGAAACATCTCCAGGCGATCGCTCATTTGACCAGCCAGTTTAACCCGCGCATAGCCCACCACCCCATAGGGTAGATAAACCAGAAATACCGCGCCGATCAACGAATAGATAAGGACAGCAGAAACAGACAGATTCATGGATTAATCCTAAACAACTGGGCAAATGGGTAGCACAAAAAATTAATCGAAATAGAAGAGGGTGACAAGTTTTCGCTGTTCTTCTGCTTCTTGGCAGGTTTGCAGGAGGGTGTCACTGTCATGGAACGCAAAACAGATTAGTTGTTGGCAGCGGGAGATAATTTCACTATTACACAGGCTGCTGGCTTCTCCCAGAGAAAGTTCATCATTCTCGGGATGTTCGACCAAATGCACGACCTTTTCGAGTTCCACACGGGATTCACGGGGTTGCTTTTCGAGGCTCTGGGGCAGAATTACAGTTAAAAGGCTCGAATCAGCCCGCATTACACCCTTAATCGCCGCTGAGTTTGTCCCCGTTGCGCCGGAGGTGATAATTCGATTTCCCCCTAGGGCTAGGGCATAGCTCATCATTTCGATCAGGTGCTGGTGGGTAATCGGGACATGCCGAGAACCGAGAAGAGCAATGCGCTTAGAGCCAGTTTGTTGAATGGCAGCTAGCTCCTGTGCCAGGGTGTCAAGGGTCGGAATATCTAAAGATTGACTCAAAGATCGTAAGGGGACTCGATAGCCTGAATAATCGATGCCATTTTAATCAAACATCCCTGATAAAGCAATCCTTCTGTTTTTCTTTGCCGAGATGCTTGCATATTCTTAAATGCTAGTGCTACATTTATATACTGTTTGCAACCCGGACGTATAGCTCAGTTGGTTAGAGTACATCGTTGACATCGATGGGGTCACTGGTTCGAATCCAGTTACGTCCATACAAAAAATATCCCCTAGCCGTTTCCCGACTAGATACTGGCGAGTTCAAGTCGGAAAATGCCCTGTCTCGTTTTTCTAGCCCATTAGCGCTATGATTTTACGGCACCTAGGGGGCGATCGGCGATCGCCTATGGTCTTTCCCGGTGATTGAGCCGCTGTCTGGCCGATACTGATTCAACCGGAGGAGCTGTGCCCATTGACTTGAGGTTGTGAAAATGGGACTGGTAATTCTCATTCTCAATGCTCTAAATACTGGGGCAAAAATACCGGGATTGACAACATTAGGCTATATTTCTGCATAACAAAATTAGAAAACTCCTTTATTATTCCTTAAGGTCAGGCTCCACAAACTGTTGCGTCCCCTTAGCTTTTGATTTACTGCTTTATGACGTTTCTCCAGCATTCTATCCAGGCACAAGCATCGTTGCTCGATATCCTCAATGAGCGGGCACGCAGCCAACCCAATGCCCAAGCCTATGTTTTTTTAGAAAATGGAGAAACTGAATCTGGTCACCTTACCTATCAAGAATTAGCAACCCAGGCAAAGGTGATCGCCTCCCATCTGGCCCCCTGGCGTGGGGAACGGGCATTGTTGCTGTATCCGTCTGGGTTGGCGTTTATCACAGCATTTCTGGGGTGTCTTTATGCCGGGGTGATTGCGGTGCCTGTCTATCCGCCGAAGCGCAACCAAAAATTATCGCGCCTGTTGGCGATCGCCGATAATGCCCAGGCCGAACTTGCCCTGACCACCGAGGCTTTGTTAGGAGATATTCAACAAAGATTTGCCCAAGCAGAACCGTTTCAGGATCTAACCTTTTTGGCGACGGATACTTTAGAACAAGCTCCCCAAGGCTTCAAGCCCCAGGCAATTCAGGGGGATGATCTAGCATTTCTGCAATACACTTCTGGCTCTACGGGGACACCAAAGGGCGTGATGGTTTCCCACCGGAATATCCTTCACAACCAGCGACTGATTCAAACCGCCTTTGGCCATAGCGAAAAGAGTATCGGGGTCGGTTGGCTGCCCCTTTTCCATGATATGGGTCTCATTGGCCATGTACTCCAGCCGCTTTACGTGGGCTTTCCCAGTATTTTGATGCCTCCGGTGGCGTTTTTAACTAATCCTCGTCGCTGGCTCCAGGCGATCGCCAAGTATCAGGCTACGACCAGCGGTGGGCCAAATTTTGCCTATGATCTATGTGTTGATCGCCTGACGGACAGTGATCTAGCCGATCTGGATTTAAGCAGTTGGAATCTTGCTTACAGCGGTGCGGAACCAGTGCGAGCGGTGACCCTCGACAAATTCAGTCAAAAATTTGCCCCCTGTGGTTTCCGGCCAGAGGCCTTTTATCCCTGCTATGGCATGGCCGAAGCGACCCTCTTCATCACAGGGGGTGACAAAAAACGAGCGCCGATTACCACCAATTCATCGGCAGAGTCAGAAAATCTATTTGTCAGTTGTGGCCAACCCTACCATGACACCCAGGTGGCGATCGTTGATCCGGAATCTTTTGCCCCTTGTCCTGAAGGGACGACTGGGGAAGTGTGGGTGCGGGGGGACAGTGTCGCCCAGGGTTATTGGAATGCCCCCATTGCCACCCAAGAAACCTTTACGGCAACTCTCAATCACCACCAAAAATCTTTCCTGCGCACTGGTGATCTCGGTTTTATCGCCGCAGGAGAACTGTTCATTACCGGTCGCCTCAAGGATTTAATTATCGTCCGGGGAAAAAATCACTATCCCCACGACATCGAGCTCACGGCCCAACAATCCCACCCAGCTCTCCGGGAAAATTGCGGGGCGGCCTTCACGGTAGAAATTGACGGTACAGAACGCCTAATGCTGGTGCAAGAGGTAAAACGAACTTTTCTCCGAAATCTGGATGTCGAGGCGATCGCCCAAAAAATCCGTCAGGCGATCGCCGCAAACCATGAACTACAAACCTATGGCATCATCCTGATTAAAACCGGTAGTATCCCGAAAACGTCCAGCGGTAAAATCCAACGACACCGTTGCCGTCAAGCGTTTCTGGCCGATGAGTTGATGGTTGTGGGCCGCAGCGTCCTGGGTGAAGTAGATCATGCTTCCGCCCAAAGTTTTAATCCTCCCCAGAAACAACAACCCTCCCAGCCGACCACTGACTTAATTAAACCCCTCCGCGAACAATTGGCCCAAGCCCTCTCGTTGCCCCTTGATACTATCCAAGACGATCAACCCATCGCCGCTTTGGGCCTAGATTCCGTGCAAGTTGTTGAAATCAAGCATTACATCGAGCAAAAATTCGACTTAACAGTGCCCCTTGAAAAATTTTTTGAGGATCTTACCGTTGCCCAACTCGCCCAAGATATCCTGACTCTAGCTAATCTCCCCCAAGAATCCCAACATCACCAAAACGGACATCTCCCCCAAGCGACTCAGCTAGAAGCAGAGGGCATTGATCTCGACCAACGGTTGCGCCTCGCTTATAAACCAAGCCGCAATGTCCTCGATAAAGCCAGGGAGTTTAACCTGCCGGATCAATTGCGAGCCAATGATCTACTGCCCTATTTCCGAGCCCTTGAACGCAATGAAGGGGCCACCTGTATTTTTGAAGGGCGACAACTAATTATGTTGGGCTCCAATAATTATCTGGGGCTGACTGCCGATGTCCGAGTACGAGAAGCCACTGCCAAGGCCGCTCTAGAAGAAGGGCCGAGTTTAACGGGATCACGATTGCTCAATGGTTCGACCCGCCAACACCGAGAATTTGAGCGAAAACTTGCCGCCTTCGTCGGTCATGAGGATGCTCTAGTCTTTACCACGGGATATCAGGCGAATTTAGGCTTTATTTCTGCCTTGATGAACGAAAATACAACGATGATCCTCGACAGTGAGGCCCATGCTTGCATTTACGATGGGGCGTTTATGAGTCGCTGCCGGGTAGTTCAATACCAGCACAATGACCTGCAAGATTTAGAACAAAAATTGATCCAGGTGACGCCAGAGTCCGCGACAATGGTCACGATTGATGGTCTGTATTCAATGACGGGGGATATTGCGCCCCTACCAGAAATTCGGAAATTATGCGATCGCCATGGGGCTACCCTCGCAGTAGATGATGCCCATGCTCTGGGTGTTTTGGGAAAAACGGGCCGGGGGACGGAGGAGCATTTCGGGATAATCGGCAGCAGTGATATTCTTTGCGGCACTTTTTCCAAGAGTTTGGCTTCCATTGGCGGTTGGGTCGCCGCCGAAGCAAAGGTGATTGATTGGATTCGTTTTAACGGGCGGTCAATGTTATTTTCGGCTTCTATACCCCCCACCTCCTTGGCTGCGGCTGCCACGGCCTTGGATATTTTGATCGCCGAACCCTGGCGGGTGCAAAAGCTCCATGAAAATGCCCAATATTGGCAACGGGGGTTACAGTCCCTTGGGTTTACTGTGGGTACCGCCCAAACGCCGATTATTACGGTACACATTGGCGATGATTTTAAATGTATGCAATTCTGTAAGGCGCTGCTAGAGGCGGGAGTTTATGTGAATGCAGCGGTGTATCCGGCGGTGCCTCGTAATAAAGCCGCCCTCCGGACCAGTGTGATGGCGACCCACACCCAGGAACATTTAGACAAAGCCCTCGCAATTTTTGCGGAAGTCGGTCAGCAATTTCTGGCTGAAATCGAGGCTGAATAGATGCGACACGCAATTATTACGGGGGGATCGAGTGGGATTGGTTTGGCGATCGCCTGTCAGTTAGCTCAACAGGGGAATGTCAATCTTTCAATCATTGCCCGCAGTCCCACTAAGCTCCAGGTAGCGCAAACTCAGATTCAAGAAGCTTTTACCGATGCCCAGCAGCAATGTTTAACCCTCACGGCGGATGTGGCCCAACGGTTGGAAATTGAACAGGCGATCGCCACAGCCATGGAAAAATTTGGAGCGCCGGATTTATTAATCACCTCAGCGGGCATGGCCCACCCCGGTTATTTTCAGGAACTGCCCCTGGAGATTTTTGAACAAACCATGACGGTAAATTATTTCGGCACGTTGTATGCGATTCGCGCTGCCCTCCCAGCAATGAGTGCCCAAAACCAGGGCCAAATTGTGATGATTTCCTCTGGAGCGGGTCTAGTGGGTTTGTTTGGCTATACCCCCTACAGTCCGAGTAAATTTGCCCTGCGGGGTCTGGCCGAATCTCTCCGGGGAGAATTAAAGTCCCAGGGGATTCAGGTGGCGATCGCCTATCCGCCCGATACCGATACCCCCCAACTGGCCGCCGAAAATTTGACAAAACCGCCGGAAACCAAGTTAATTACAGAGACCGCCCAAATGTGGACAGCAGAACGGGTTGCCGCCACCATTCTCCGGGGTATTCAGCGACAACAATTCGTTATTACCCCTGGCTTGGAAATGCAACTACTTTATCGCCTCCATAGCCTGCTGGCCCCCGTCCTGCAATGGTATTTTGATCGACTGGTGGCCCGCGCCCGCCAACACTAAATCTTTATCCCTTTCCTTTACCCTGACCCCATGGGATCGCCCACCATGACCCATTCTGCGAAAACCATTGTTGATCTGCTTCGTCACCGCGTTGACAGCACCCCCGACCGCACCGCCTATCACTTTATTTCAGGCGAAGATAACCTCACAACCCTGACCTATGCCCAACTAGAGCACCAGGTAAAGGCGATCGCCGCCCATTTGCAAAACTTTATCGAACCGGGCAATCGCATTTTGTTAGTGTTCCCCTACTCGGCGGGCCTCGAATTTGTTGCTAGTTTTTACGCTTGTCTCTATGCCGGGGCGATCGCCGTCACCATTAACCCCAGTCGCAGTGATGATGCCCTCGAAAAGCTCATGGAACGGGTAGAAGATTGTCAGGCCAAGGGAATCCTCACAACCCGCGCCCTCATTGACTATTTCCAAAAGAAACTCACTAAAGCCCCCCGCCAGGCCGCTGGTCTTGTGCGCAAATTTAGCCAAGTCAAAGTAATTGCGATGGATGAAATTCCCGCAGATCTCGCAGCAGACTGGCAAGCCCCCAACATTACCGACGACACCCTCGCCTTTTTGCAATACACCTCCGGCTCCACAGGGAAACCCAAAGGCGTGATGGTCACCCATGGTAATGTGCTCCATAACTCCGCCGTGATCTACAAATCCTTTAGCCACAGTCCCGAAACCCGGATGGCCAGTTGGCTCCCCATGTTTCACGATATGGGCTTGATCGGCGGTGTTCTCCAGCCCTTCTACGGCAACTTTGAGGCCTTTCTGATGTCTCCCATCGAGCTAGTACAAAAGCCTGTCCGGTGGCTAGAGATCATCTCCCAGCACCGCATCACCACCAGTGGTGGCCCGAACTTTGCCTATGATTTGGTTGCTCGCCAAGTCACCCCAGAACAACTCAAAACCCTCGATCTCAACTCTTGGGATGTGGCCTATAGTGGCGCTGAAACTGTCCGGGCCAGTACCCTCGAAAAGTTTGCCCAGACCTTCGCCCCTTGCGGGTTTCGTCGCGAAGCCTTTTATCCTTGCTATGGCATGGCCGAAGCGACTCTGTTCATCAGTGGCGGCTCCAAGGAAAAAGCGCCAGTGGTGCAATATATGGCCCCCGAAGCCCTCGAACAAAACCAAGCGATCATCAGTACCGATGGCAGTCGGGGCATTGTCAGTTGTGGCTGGACATGGCTTGACGACGAGGTGATTATCGTTGACCCGGAAACCAAAACCAAACTTCCCGAAGGCCAAGTGGGCGAAATTTGGGCCGCAGGTAAAGGGATTGGTAAAGGCTACTGGGAACGGCCAGAAATCACAAAAGAAACCTTCCAAGCCTATGTGGATAACCAAGGCCCCTATCTCCGTACGGGGGATCTCGGCTTTTTAAAAGATGGCGAACTCTTTATTACCGGACGTACGAAGGACGTAATGATTCTTTGGGGCCGTTACCGTTATCCCCAGGATATTGAGCTGACTGTGGAGCAATGTCACCCAGCTCTGCGTCCCTGTGCGGGTGCGGCTTTTTCCGTGGAGGCCGCCGATGAAGAACGACTGGTGGTGGTTCAAGAATTGGAACGGAGCTATGTCCGTCACTTTGATCTAGAGGAAATTGTTGGGGCAGTTCGCCAGGCTGTTTACGAAGAACATACGGTGGAAGTTTACGGTATTGTCCTCTTGCGAACGGGCAGTATCCCCAAAACTTCTAGCGGTAAAATTCAGCGGCAAGCCTGTCGTCAGCAGTATCTGGCGGGTACCCTCAACGGTTTGGGGGAATGGCAGTTGGCGATCGCTGATAGTGATGTCACGGCCCTGGCCAATAGCCTCTAAAGGGTGGCGATGAAAATTGCGATTATTTCGAGCACCTTTTTGCCTTCCCACGATGGGGTGAGCATCACGCTATTTGAACGTTTAAAAGTCCTATCTGCCCAGGGACATCAGGTGCTCTGTTTTGTTTCCAGTTACCAGGAAGTCGCCGCTATTTATCCCCGTTGGGCTGATTATGTGGGCGATTTGTTTGCAAATGTCGCAATTGTGCCGTTGCCCAGTGTGGCCTGGTTGGGGATTCCCCAGGAACGCAATCCCAAGCGGAGCAGTTTAAGACACATTGAAACCGCATTAGAGGAATTCCAGCCAGATTTGATTCAAGTCGAAGAACCAGAACGGCTTTGGACGACGCTTTTCGCCTTACCGGGGTGGGATTATGCCCAAGCGCGAAATATTCCCTATATCGGCTGTTACCGGACGAATTTTGTCGATTATCTCCAGGACTATGCCCCGGCTTGGTTAATTGGGCCAGCGAAATGGGCCGCTTTAGCCCTAACCCGTCGGCTCTATGGCAAATGTTCTGTCACTCTGGTAGGCAGTCATTTTATTGAACAGCGCCTAAAGCAATGGCAACTAGAAAATGTGGTTTATATGCCCGTGATTGGCCCGCCGAAAATTGCGAATCCCCAAGCCCTAAAACAGACCAATTTTTTTCAGCAGCATTATGGCTTACCAGACCTGGATCAGCGGGTCAAAATTCTTTTTTTGGGGCGACTGTCTCCCGATAAAAATTGGGCTTTTATTCTGAAGCATTTACCGGAACTTGGTCGAGCAAACATTACTGAAAATTTCACACTACTGGTAGCAGGCCGGGGAGAATTAGCAGAGGCGATCGCCAATAGTGAATTTGCCCAAAGCTTACCGACGGTGATCCTGGGCGAGGTGCCCCACGAGCAGGTGCCAGCCCTCTTAGCGAACGTGGATCTTCATGTGACTGCTTCCCTTAAAGAAACTTTTGGCCGGACAGTGCAAGAATCCCTCTATGTGGGGACCCCCGTTTTAGCCCCGGACTGTGACTGGGCACGGAATCTGATTGAGCCTGGGGTCAATGGTTGTTTGTTTCAACCTGAAGACGGAGCAGATTTTATCCAGCAGCTAGCTCAGTTGATCGACTCTAAAGGCGATCGCCAACGGCTGCAAAACAATATCCAAAAGCAAAACCAAAATCGAGAGACGCAACTTGATCCCAGTGAACAATGGGTTCGTTATTTAGAAACCCAAATCCGATCAACGGGTTAAATATTCCGGCGTTGGTGTCGAACGTCGTTGCACTTCCCGCCACGTACAGAATAAATTCAGTGAAAACCCAACACCATTGGCAATGAGAGTCGCCATGCCTGCCCCCAAAGCTCCGTAATAGTAAGCCAAAACCACCAGTAACGGCAGATAGAAAAGAAGAATGGCGGTGGCATTATTTCGCAGTGAGATATGGGGCATTTCCATCGCAAACAGGGCTGGTTCAAGCAGATAGTTCCCCATCATCAAAATACCGCCGGTAATCAGCAAAACTAAGGTGCCATAGGCCGCCGTAAACTCTTCCCCCATCGCGTAGTAGAGTAACCCTTTACCCCCCAACAGAATGGCAATTAGCAAAATAAAACCAATCCCCTGGAGCACCCGCCCTAGTTTCCACAGCAGCTTTTGAAATTTGCGCCAGCGTCCTTGGGCACTCAAGTGGGCTAATTCAGGATAAACCGACTGAGTAAAAATTAAAGCGAGTTCTCGGAAAGGGGTCGAAAATTCGTAGCCAGCCCGAAACAAGGCCACAGCGCTGGGGGTTGCCACCGCGCCGACAATCAACGGACTCAGGGTGATCGCCAGGGGTAAAGAAGAATTCAGATTAGAAACAAAGCAAAATTTTAGAACACGGCGATCGCCAAACAAAAAATCCGGCAAAGACCAATCCAAACGACGCAAAATTTGCTTTTTATGGGCTTGCCACAAACCCAAAGCCAATAGCGAAAGACCATTAAGTGCCTCCCCACATAACCAAGCCAGAAGATAGCCCATCAAAGGAGCATCGAGCCAGAGGGCAATGAGAGTGCCCACAAGACGCGTAAGCGGTGGCACCAATTGTTGGGCCGCGAGTAGATCAAAGCGATCATCGAGTCGCAGTAAACCAATAGGGGTTGAGCCAAGGGTACAAAGCATCAAAATACTGGCTTGCTGCACAGCATGGATCGTCTGCGGCTCCCATCCCACGATTGGCCCGACCCACGGCGCCGCCGCAACAGCAACTAGATACCCCCCCAAAGAACCCAGAAGATCCAGGCCAGTGGTTAATTTAAATAACTCGCATAAACCCTTAGAATCCTTATTCTTTACATAATCAGCGCCATAACGAATTAACGCTTGCCATGACTGAAAAGTTGTCAAGCCAATCAAAAGCTCAATGTAAGCCCGGAGTAAAATTAACCTCCCAAAAGTCTCAACCCCAAGGGCATGGGCCGTGAGACTGAGATAGCAGAAGTTGATGATCGCCGTCAGAATTTGACCACAGAGCAACCAACTGAAATTTTTTAAGATTTTGCGGAGAATGCGGTCTGCCCAAAAAAATTTAGCCATTGATTCGTGACGAAAAAAAAATTACGGCCTTCACTGTTGAGACCCAAAGGTTTGCCGAGACAACTATAATACAAAAGTTCACAAATGTTCCCTGGCCCAATCATGGCGAACCGCAAGGGTTGTAGCCAACATAGCCTGTTTACTCTATTGAAGTTTTGCGTGAACTGCAAGTGTGACCTATGGAAATTTTGTTGCCTTTACTCATCTTCAGCCTGGCCTTTATCTTCGGTAGTTTTCTGGAATATTGGATTCACCGAATTTTCCATGCTTCCCCCAAGCATCCCCTGAAGCGAATTTTTCCTAAACTGGGCCAAGGCCATGCCAAACATCATGTTGGCGGTACTGGCCAGGGTTTTCTTTGGGAGTTTCGCAACTATGTTTTCGGGATTAATGTTGTGATGTTGCCTTTTTTTCTCCATTCTCTGACCCTAGGAATCAGTTGGTTTCTGGGCTGTTTTTTCTACGCGGCCTTTGCTGCCTTCGCCCACCAATTGCAACATGACAACCCGGTTAAATGTTTTTGGCTACCGATGCCCGTCCATTACGTTCACCATAAATACAATCAGTGGCACCATAATTTTGGGATCGGTGTTGATTGGTGGGATCGGCTTTTTGGCACCTATCGTCCGATGCCCGCTTGGCTCACAGAAAAGGAACAGCGCACGGCAGACCAGAAATTTTGGCAGATTAAATGGCTCTAGAGAATATGTAGTCTGAGCAGCATTTATTCGGACAAAAAAATGGGCTACTTAGAGCCCATCCGTTTCAGATTATTTTCCTAAATTTATGGTGCTAACCCAAGGAGCTTATCAATGGAAAGCATCCAATGATTGCTAAAAACGAGGGGCAATCAGGGCCGGCATTTGCGAGCTTAAACCCATTTGCGCTTGGCGATCGCCATTTTGGGGAAGTTGCTCTGCATACAACGGTAAAGCGGCCCGTACCTTCGAGGCGACCTCAACGGTTTTGAGATCATAGGTAGTCGTTGCCAGTTTTGGATAAAGGCCAATGGTAATAATCGGAGCCAGCAAACAAACTGCCACAAAGATTTCTCTCGGTTTGGCATCTTCCCCCGCCGCAAGACTAAGTGGAGCCTGGGAGCCTTTGCCGTAGAATACTTCCCGCAGCATTGAAAGCAGGTAAATGGGCGTTAAAATCACCCCAACCGCCGTTAAGAAAATGGCGATCGCCTTAAAGCCATAGCTATAGGCATCACTATTGCTTAAACCGAGGAAGACGGTCAGTTCACTGACGAAACCACTCATCCCTGGTAGTGCCAAAGACGCCATCGCCGCCGCCGTAAACATCGCAAAGGTTTTGGGCATCAACCGCGCAATACCGCTCATTTCGTCCATCATTAAAGTATGGGTTCGTTCATAGGTGACCCCAGACAGGAAGAACAGGGCCGCCGCAATGAAACCATGGGACAACATCTGTAACACGGCACCATTCATTCCCAAATCGGTGAATGAAGCAATCCCAACGAGGACAAAACCCATGTGGGAGATAGAAGACGAAGCCAAACGTCGCTTTAAGTTGGTCTGTCCAAAGGCGGTCAGCGCCCCATAAACAATGTTGACAATCCCTAGAACAATCAGCAGGGGAGCAAAACGAATATGGGCATCCGGCAACATTTCCATGTTTAACCGAATCAAACCATAGCCACCCATTTTTAAGAGCACACCAGCAAGGATCATGGAGACCGGCGCAGACGCTTCACTATGGGCATCCGGTAGCCAAGTGTGGAGGGGGAAGATAGGTAATTTAACGCCAAAGCCAATGAGAAATCCAGCATAGGCCAGTAATTCTAACGCCAGCGGATAATCCTTTAATCCCAGGGCTTGCATATCAAAGGTCACGTCACCGCCATAGAAAGCAAGGGCTAAGGTAGACGCGAGGATGAAAACAGAACCTAGGGCCGTGTAGAGAATAAATTTAGTGGCCGCATAGAGGCGTTTTTTTCCGCCCCAAATGGAAATGAGCAGATACACAGGAACTAGCTCTAATTCCCACATAATAAAGAACAGCAGCAAATCCTGGACGGCAAAAACACCGATTTGTGCACTCAGCATCACGAGGATGAGGCCCGCAAAGAGTTTCGGCTTCTTGGTGACGTTCCAGGCCGCGAGGGTCGCCAAGGTGGTGATCAGGGTCGCCAAAATAATTAAAGGCATTGACAAACCGTCAACGCCTAGGGACCAGTTCAACCCCAATTGGGGAATCCATGCAAAATTTTCAGTGAGTTGAAATTCTGTGCGACCGAGATCGTAGTTTTGCCAAAAAGCAGTGACTAAAAGGGCAAAATCGGTGAGGGCAACGCCTAGGGTATACCAGCGGATGGTTTTACCTTCTTTGTCGGGGATGAGGGGAATGACAAGGGCGGCCAAAAGCGGAAAGGCGATCGCCGTAGTGAGCCACGGGATTTGCAAGCTATCCATAGGACTAGGAAAAAATACTTATTATTGCGTTCGCCTCCGATTATATGAATTTTTGTTACAACCTGCCAAGGGGTTAAAGTAAAAACTTTTTATGGTCATGTTTATTTTTTGTGTTGTCTGTCTATCAGAAGACAGAATCCTGGTTTTGTGATGGAAAAAAGAAAAAAAATAATGCTTTTTTTACATCGAAATTCCCCCCAAACAAAAATCCACGGCGAGGCAGCTCACCATGGACGATGTGGGCAAAACTTAACATCAGCCGAAACATTAGGGCGACTCTGTGGTGGCCAGTTTGGGAATTTGGAGAACTGGGCGATTCAGAGCGACCACAAGGGCTTCTTCTCCCTGGGGAGGCGTTTCGACTAGGGCAGCGGTGGGTTGCTGATCGGGGTCATTTTTAGCAAAGCGATCAAGGTTAAGGCGCGGCATCTGACCCATAACCCCAGCCACGAAGAGAGCGGCGATCGCCCCACTGCCCCAGAGGGAAAGGGTGCGTAACTGGGAACGACGCAACCGCGCCAATACCCGTTGACCGAGATATTGGGCTGAAATGCTGGTGGGAATGGGCAGCAACTGTAGTGCTTGTTTGAGTTGCCGTAGCTGTTGATATTGCTGTTTGACCTGGGGGTCAGTATCCAGGAGGTGCTGAATTTCCTTGCGTTCTGCTGGGGTGGCCTCCCCATCAAAATAGGCGCTCAGGCGCTGGAACTGCTCAAAATTATGGCCCATAGGAGTTTCAGAATCGGTGTGGTGTTGGTGAGAAGTGTGGTTTTTTTTCATTTCTAGGTCACCCCCTCTTCGGCGATCGCCATCGGTTTGCCGCTGAGAAAAGCTTTCATTATCTAGTCTGCCAAATAGGGCTGGAGCATTTCCTGTAACTTGGCCCGGGCCCGGGCGATCCTTGACTTGACGGTGCCGAGAGAAACCCCGGTGATTTCCGCAATTTCTTCGTAGGCGAGCCCTTCAATTTCCCGCAGCACGATTGTTGTGCGAAAGACTTCTGGTAGTTCGGCGATCGCCTCCCGTAAATGTTCGTAAAATTCCTGGGTTGCCAGATCATCATCGGGGCTGGGATCATCAGAAGCCACATCCCAAGCCACTTCTCCATCCTGGGTCTGAAACGGATTGTCCAACGAGAGGGGACGACGAACCCGTTTACGTTTGCGTAGCTCGTCATAGAAGAGGTTTGTAATAATTCGACTCAGCCAACCCTTAAATTTTTGGGGATCATTCAAACGCTGAAGATTGCGATAAACCCGAATCCAAACTTCCTGGGATAAATCAGACCGATCCTGCCAATCCGGAGCGAGGTGGTAGAGGAGTCGATCCACATGGGACTGGTAACGTTTTAATAATTCCACGAAAGCAGCCCGCTCAGGCTTACTACCCGCCTGGCAACGGAGAATTAAATCATAGTTAGAGAGTTTTTCCGGAGACACACCACTTTTGGGAACGACTCCCTGCTGGGAAGGAATGGGGATAGAAAGGGATCGGTTCATGCTCTCTTCACAAAGAACTCATAACGGGACTTCTTCTTGCAAAGACCCTACGGCCCAGAAAAAAGTTCCAGCCCCTAGCTCTAAGTGTCAGCCCCCAGTCCTAGGAAAACACATTCTCTTCCTGTTCAAAGCCCGGTGCATAGCCTTCCAGGAGCTTACTAACCTGGGCTAACATGCTCTTGTCTTGGTTCGGAGAGGCGATCGCCTGGCGCTCAGGGAAAAAGTCCGGTCGGTCTAGATAGCGAGACAGGGCTGCATCCACCTGTTCATTAATTAAACCCTGCAATTCCTCACGGGCCTTTTGACGCTGATAGTTCGCTCCCTCTTCCGTCGTTGCGTAGAGCGGTGGCAAACGGTTTAGGGCATAGGCCGCAATATCCCCTACATCCAAACTTTGGGTGCTACTCGCCTCGATCTCAGCGACCCGGGCAATGGAGCGGCTAATAACTAGCTCCTCCATAACATTGATGAATTGTTTCCGGGGGACAGCAATCACTTCCCCCGTGAGCAAAGCCCCCATCAGGCGATCTAGCGCCATATATTCCTCAATGGAAAGCTCAGAGGACATATCGCAAATGCGTCCAACTTCCGCTTCCATGCTCGGGGTGAGATAGCCGTCTTTTAGGGCTTGTTCAACAATTTGATCAATACTCATAGGTTTCTTGGAAAATTCCGGGACAAGGGGGCCAATCACTTCACTATCTTTGCGTAAAAATCGGGGAAAAACCACGATTCTCTAAGAAAGTACATCCCATTACTATCATTCCAATTTATAGCAAGGGAATGGGCAATCTTTTTGCTTGACTTACACAGATTTACAAATGTTTTACTTCCCAAATAGGGAATGTAATTTACTCTAAAGGATTTTTGTCAATTTGCTACCGTCTATTTTGCCGCGACTAACGCCTTTGTTCTAGACACTCATCTCTAGCATTTTCTGAATCGGTTTCAAGGCAGCCGTCGCAATGTCGGGGCTAAGAGTGATTTCCGGGGCTTTATGTTTCATGGCCAAATAAAGTTTTTCTAGGGTGTTAAGGCGCATATGGGGGCATTCATTGCAGGCACAGTTACTGGTAGAAGGGGCCGGGATAAAAGTTTTACTGGGGCTGGCCTTTTCCATTTGATGGATGATGCCCGGTTCGGTGGCGACAATGAAAGTCTGGCTGGCACTCTCTTGGGAGCGTTTTAGTAGGGCGGTCGTGGAGCCGATAAAGTCAGCATGGTTTAACACAGGAGTTTCGCATTCAGGGTGAGCGAGCACCTCCGCGTCGGGATGTTCGAGTTTGAGTTCGATGATACGTTTTTCGGAAAAGGTTTCGTGGACAATGCAACTGCCCTGCCAGAGGAGGAGATCCCGTCCGGTTTGTTCACTCACGTAACGACCGAGGTTTTTATCCGGGGCAAAAATGATCGGTTGGTCGGCAGGAATTTGGTTGACGATTTTGACGGCGTTGGAGCTGGTGCAGATAATATCGCTCATCGCCTTGATCTCGGCGGTGCAGTTGATATAAGAAATGACGATGTGGTCTGGGTGCTTGGCTTTAAATTGGGCGAATTCGGCGGGGGGGCAACTGTCGGCGAGGGAACAACCGGCATCGAGATCGGGCAGAAGCACAAGTTTATTGGGATTGAGAATTTTGGCAGTTTCTGCCATGAAATGTACCCCGGCGAAGACAATCACTTCGGCATCGGTTTCGGCGGCTTGGCGGGCTAATCCCAAGGAATCACCAATGTAGTCGGCAATGTCTTGGATGTCATTTTCTTGGTAGTAGTGGGCGAGGATGATGGCGTTGAGGTCTTGTTTGAGATCGGCGATCGCCCCAAAGAGGTCTTGGGGAATGGCGGGTGTTGTCGGGCGGGCAGCGGCAGCAGCAAACATGGTCGTTTTTCCGTGAGAGATGGATCGCGGCAAATATGGAAATTCAGTCTAGCAAGGATTGGTAAGGAGCAAAACTTAGAGGGTGAGCTGGGCAGTGGGGTTAAAAAATTGCCGATAAAGGCCCTCGGTTACCAGGGAAGTACAGATGAGGTTAATGGTCACAATCAAAAAGAGAATCAAAATTTGATAGGAGGCAGCATTAAGCGGATCAATGCCCGATAAGACTTGCCCCGTAAACATCCCCGGCAAACTCACTAAACCTACTACCATCATAGAATTGATCGTCGGGATTAGGCTGGCGCGGATCGCTTCGGTACGGTAGCTGGCGATCGCCTGTTTGGGAGTTGCACCGAGACAAAGCTGGGTTTCGATTTCCAAACGACTGGTTTTAATCCGACTGCTGAGCCGTTCTCCCGCCAGGGAAGCACTATTCATCGCGTTCCCCAAGACCATCCCTGCCAACGGAATCAAATACTGGGGGTCATACCAAGTCTCCGGCTGCACAATCACCAGTAGGGTATACGCCAACGGCACACTGAAACTGATAAAAATTGATCCCCAGATCAACGGCAATTTAACCCGATCATTAATCCGATTTTTCGCGGCGATCGCCGCAATAGTCAACATCACCAAAACAATCCCTAACACCGCCAATGGGTGCGCCAAGGCAAAGACCATTTCCAGGGCATAGCCCACCACCAACAATTGCAAAATTGTCCGTCCCGTTGCGAGTAAAAGCTGCCCCTCTAGCCCCAACTTTTGCCACCGGGCCAGGGCGATCGCCAAGGCAATTAGTCCCAACGCCCAGCCCAAATCTCCCGGATCTAAGGCAATAAATTCACCCATGCGCTTTTTTTTTTCACTCCCATAACCTATAACATTTATATTTACGCTTTTATGCGAATTCCTACCCAAAAAATCACCGTCACCCATGAGCCAAATTCCTCCCGTTGATCTAGGGCGCCAGTATGCAACCATTGCCGATGAAACCAATGCCGCCGTCTTGGAAGTGCTCAGTTCCGGTCGCTATATCGGGGGGACAGCAGTAAGCGAATTCGAAAAACATTTTGCCGCTTATCACCAAGTTAACTCTGCCATCGGCTGCAACTCCGGCACCGATGCCCTTTATCTGGCCCTAAAAGCCCTTGGGATTGGCGTTGGCGATGAGGTGATCACCTCTACTTTTACTTTTATCGCCACTGCAGAAGCCATTGCCATGTGTGGCGCAACCCCTGTCTTTGTTGATATTACCGCTGCAACCTTCAACCTCGACCTCGATCAACTAGAAGCGGCCATTACTTCCCGTACCAAGGCCGTGATCCCCGTTCATTTATTTGGACAACCTGTGGATATGACCCGTCTTGGGGAAATTGCCCAAAAACATAGCCTGTTTATCGTTGAAGATTGTGCCCAGGCCACGGGAGCAAAATGGGGCGATCGCCAAGTGGGAGCCTGGGGAGATGCTGGCTGTTTTAGCTTTTTTCCGACGAAAAATTTAGGCGGTTGTGGCGATGGTGGTGCTGTGACGACCAACAATCCTGATCTCCATGGGCAGATCAAAATGCTCCGGGAACACGGCTCCAAGGTCCGCTATCAACATGAAGTGCTGGGGGTAAATAGTCGGTTAGACGCGGTGCAAGCCACGATTCTCGCCGTTAAATTGCGTCACCTCGACCTTTGGAATCAACAACGTCAGGCGATCGCCCACCGTTACCATGAATTGCTGGCTGGGATCGAAGGCATTCAACTCCCCCAAGCGACCCCTGGTGGAACCCATGTCTGGAACCAATACACGATCCTCGTTCAAGCCGGCGATCGCGATACCCTCCGTAGCCAGCTACAAGCCGAGGGCATCATTGCGATGGTGTACTATCCCAAACCCCTACATCTCCAGCCCGTGTTTGCAACCTTTGGCTACCAATCCGGAGCCTTTCCCATTGCTGAGCAATGTTCTCACCAGGTGCTGTCTTTGCCTATGTTCCCCGACCTCAGCATCCCAGAACAAGAACAAGTGGCCACAACCCTCAAGCGTTTATTGGCGGCTTAACAACGCAGTAATATCGATCAGTCAAAAAATAAAAAAGCCCAGAGAGTCAACGTTGTGACCATCTAAGCCTCCGTACACATTTTTAGTTTGTCCGACCAAAGCCAACTTCTATTTAGGGGCAACCATTTCCTTAAACTGTTTACCAGCAGAAAATGCGGGCACTGTGGTTGCTGGAATTTGCATTTTTTCGTTGGTCTTGGGATTGCGACCTTCTCTCGCTTTGCGGTGGCGGGGTTCAAAGGAGCCAAAACCGACGAGGGTTACTTTGTCACCATTGGCAACGGTTTCCATGATTGCCTCTACGGTGGCACTAATCACAGAATCTGCCTGCTTTTTGCTGATACCAGCTTTCTCAGCGACTAAATCGACTAATTCGCCTTTATTCATTAAAAATCTCCTGAATTTTAGATATTGTGAGAAGTATAGGTAAAAAAACCAGGCAAAACAAGAATCCCAGAAGAGATATTTTGCACTGTTGCGGGTCAAACTTATCTTGTTGCAAGGTTTTCCTGCATTATTCTAAGCGTTCTTTGCTCAATATGGATCGCTGAAAGCATTAATTTACATAGATTTCAACAATTTTTCCGTTTCAAAACTTTAAAAATAGAACAAGGGAGAGCAAATTTGTCAGAGAACGCCAAAATAATTGCTGCCTAGACTTGATTTTTCTCAGATTTATGGCTGTCGGACAGGGACGGAGTCGCCGTTGAGGTGAGGGACACGGGTAATGGTTTTGTTTTGAGGTAAAGATTATCGAGCAGTACAGCGGCTCCCGCAACCCAGGGTGGCACAATCACCGCGCCTAAAATTCCCAGCACCTGGGCCCCTCCCAAAACCGCCAACAACTGATAAAGCGGGTTCACTTTGACCGAAGAACCGACTAATAACGGATCTAATACATAGGTTTCGAGGTTTTGGATCAAGGTAAAAAGCAGTAGGACGGATAAAAATGTCCATCCTCCCTGGGCGATCGCCACAATTAAAGCCGGCACAGCACCTAGCACAGGCCCAAAAAACGGAATTAAATTTGTCACCGCCGCGATCACCCCCAAACCGAGGGCTAATTCTGAAATCCCCAGCAGCCTTAGGCCAATGGTGATGACAATGCCGAGAATCCCCGAAACCACGATCCGACCTTGAATATAACTTCCCATCCGCTCGCTCATGGGCTGCACCTGTTCCAGAAGTTGTTCATCCCAGGGAGCCGGAAAAAGACTGACAAAGCCTTTAATTAATTTGTCAGAACCAGACAGCATATAACCAGAGAGCATAAACGCCAGAATCAAGCTTAAAATGCCCCCAATGACCCCCCGCGTAATGCCGTAGGAACGAATCAGCAGCTCTTGGGAAGAACGGAAGGCCCAGGCTGTCAACGCTTGCAAATCAAAAAGACGGTTCAATTGTTCTAAAACTTGTGGCTCTGTCATGCCCAAGCGCACGGCCCAGGATTGAACCAAAACCCCAACAATTTCTAAATACAGGGGTAGCTTCCGGATCAACTTTTGAATTTGATCAACTACCGTGGGGCCAATGAGTAAAACTACCCCCGTGAGAATTGAGATCAAGCCGAGGTACACACCGATCACTGCCAGCCAGCGGGGCACCCGGAAAGATTCAGCGATGGTAATCACTGGTGCAAGGGTCGCTGCAATGACGACAGCAATCATGAGCACAACCAGTAGACTACGTAATTGCCAGAGTAAAAATAGCAATAGCACTGCCCCGACAATCAACAGCAGCGTTGAAAAAGATACTGTAATTTTCCGCTCAGACATACTGAATTTTGCTATTGGTCAGAATTGTTCCCATTGTCGGGGCAAAGTTGCTTGAATGTCACACAAAAGCTATTTTTCTTTTGAAAATATGTCGTTAATACGCAACTAGCCAAAAAATTATTTTAGAGACTTAAGTGCCCACTTTTCGGGGAGCGCCCACCACTTCTGCAAAGGCAAAATCTGGGGCGGCGAGAACAAACACGGTGCTTGGTAGGTTCTGGGCCCGTTGGGAAAGGCTTTTGTAATAATCCTGGAAATCGGCGGGCTCGTGGGGGCGGGCCATGCCAAGGAAAACAAGATCTGCACTCGCAGAGGATTGGTACAGGATATCTTCAAAGGAGTGATCGCCAGCGATAATAACCATTGGTTCTGCTTTGATGCGGGCACTACTAATCAGGGACTCTAGGTTTAAACGGGCGGCCTGGGCGGCTGTGGCATCCTGTACCACCAGCTTGAGGTAAATCTGGGCACTGCGCCACCGGATATCGGTACGGAGCAAATAAGCCAGCATCAACATTAAGCCGCCATTGCTCTGAACCCCGCCCCACCAGATATCAATCCGTTTTTTACGACCAAAAACCCGCTCTGGATTTTCATGGAAGATAATAATATTGCGTTGGGCAATGTGAACCTGCTGCAAAAGATGACAGTAGGCGGCAAATCGTTCAGGTGATTCTGTACTGCCCAGCAAAACCGTGTTGGGGGTTAAATCTCCTAGGCCATAGGTTTCAATTAAATTTAAGGCGCCAACAAAGGGATCATCTGCGGTACTGAGGCGCACCAAAGCTTTCACACCCCGTTTGGCCAAATAATCACGGATTGTGGTTTCCATTTTCACCTGTTGGCCAGGATCACGGGAACCTTCGGGGAGCACTGTGGCCACCGTCATCAAGGCCCGATTGTGACTAAAACCATCTGCTAGCTCGATTAAAGACCAACGTTTTCGGGGTGCCCCAGAAAGCACCAGGAGGTGAGGCCGCCAGTTTTTGCTATCTTCAGCTCCCGCCACTTGATAAATCGCTTTACTAATCAGGGCCATCCACAAACCACGCCGAACATCTCCCCAGGTGACTTGGAGTTCCCGCCGCTGTAGCCAAAAGTAAATGATCGTCACGATCAAGGCTGCAACGACCGTGGCGATCGTATTAATTAAAAACATCACCCCAAGGCAGCCCACAGCCCCCAACAGAGAAAGCGCCCAGTGCACCCTAAAGGTCGGTCGGAAGGAAGGACTTTGGAGGAGCGTTTCAATACCAGCGGAAATATTGAGGACGAGATAGGTGGTCAAGAAAAACATCGTCAACACCGGCGCAATGATGTTGAGATCACCAATACAAACAGCGGCGATCGCCACCCCCAAAGTGACAATGGTGCCAATACGCGGCTCATCCTCCGACCCACTACCAGATCCCAGAAAACCTAACCATGGCGGCAACACGCCATCCCGGGCGAGGGCTTGTAAAACCCTAGGGGCACCGAGGATACTCCCAATTGCGCTACTGAGCGTTGCTCCCCAGACCCCCAATAAAATTGCTGGCCCCCAAACAGACAAGCGTTGCATCACCAGGGGATCCTCAATGAGGCTAGCTGTATCTCCCCGTTGGGCCAACAGCAACGGAATGAGCATGTAAATAACATAGCCAGTACCCACGGCAGCCAGAGTACCAATGGGAATTGCTTTAATCGGATCCTTGAGATCACCGGACATATTTACGCCAGACATAATCCCCGTAACTGCCGGAAAAAATACCGCGAAAACCGTCCAAAAGGGGACTGTCACCTCAGCGCTAGAACCCCATAGGAGAATATCTCCAGCTTCGGACAAGGGGCGACCCAGAACCAAGGAAACAAGAGAAAGGGCGATCGCCGCCATAATGAAGTACTGGGCTTTAATGGCAATGCTGGCGGACGTAAGGGCTAAAACTCCCACCAAAATCGTCACAATCAAAGCCACATAAAGCTGATTTAAGCCGCCAAAAACTTGGACAACACTCTCTGCGAAACCAATGGTGTAGAGGGCCACCGAAAAGGCCTGGGCGAAATACAACGGGATTCCCACCGCCCCGCCGGTTTCTAGTCCCAAAGAGCGACTAATCATGTAGTAAGCGCCCCCCACACGAACCACCTTATCCGTGGCGATCGCACAGATCGAAAGGGCCGTTAAAAAGGTAATGGCATTGGCGAGGGTAACAATGGCGAGGGAGCCTAACAATCCTGCATTACCCACAACCCAACCAAACCGGAGGTACATGATCACCCCAAGGATGGTCAAAATAGAAGGGGTGTAGACCCCCCCAAACATTCCTAACCCAGATTTTTTCTCACTCGCCATAAAAATTCTAAGCTTGCCAAGTTTGTGTCCAGCATAGCGTTATTTTTTCCTTCCTTTGTGCAGAAACAAACTATTTCCGCCTTTTCTAGGATATTTGGCCCATTGTCCTAGGGTTTTTTTCATCGCAAAGCGAAAACCCCCTGCCTAAAAGACAAGGGGTGAGATTTTAGCAGGTTAATTTTCAGAAGAACTTAATTAACCAAACTTACCTGACGTCGAAGCAATCAGGAAGGCCGCGTAGGTGAGGACGTAACCCACCGTGAAGTGAGCTAAACCAACCAAACGAGCCTGAACGATGGAGAGCGCAACGGGCTTGTCCTTCCAACGAACAATGTTCGCCAGGGGAGTGCGCTCGTGGGCCCAAACGATGGTTTCGATCAGCTCTTGCCAGTAACCACGCCAAGAGATGAGGAACATGAAACCAGTTGCCCAAACAAGGTGTCCGAAGAGGAACATCCAAGCCCAGACGGAGAGATTGTTTACACCGTAGGGGTTGTAGCCGTTGATCAACTGTGCGGAGTTCGCCCAGAGGTAGTCACGGAACCAGCCCATCAGGTAGGTGGAGTTTTCGTTGAACTGAGCAACGTTACCTTGCCAAATGCCGAGGTGCTTCCAGTGCCAGTAGAAGGTCAACCAGCCCAGGGTGTTCAGCATCCAGAACATTGCGAGGTAGAAGGCATCCCAAGCGGAGATATCACAAGTACCGCCACGACCGGGGCCATCACAGGGGAAGCTGTAGCCGAAGTCTTTCTTATCGGGCATCAGCTTAGAACCACGGGCATCCAACGCACCTTTCACAAGAATAAGAGTGGTGGTGTGGAGACCGAGGGCGATCGCATGGTGAACGAGGAAGTCACCAGGACCAATGTTGAGGAAGAGAGAGTTAGAACCGCTGTTGATGGCGTCTAACCAGCCGGGAAGATAAGCCGCACTTGCATTGGAAGCGATGCTATCAGCGTTGGAAAGAAGTACATCAAAGCCGTAGAGTGCTTTACCAGAAGCCGCTTGGACAAACTGAGCAAAGACAGGTTCGATAAGGATTTGCTTTTCAGGGGTACCGAAGGCAACTACTACATCGTTGTGGACATAGAGTCCGAGGGTGTGGAAACCGAGGAAGAGAGATACCCAGCTGAGGTGGGAGATCAGGGCTTCCTTGTGCTCCAGCATGCGATAAAGAACGTTGTCTTTGTTCGCTTCGGGATCGTAGTCACGGACGAAGAAGATCGCACCGTGGGCAAACGCACCGACCATCAAGAAACCAGCGATGTACTGGTGGTGGGTGTATAGGGCTGCCTGGGTAGTGTAATCCTTGGCGATGAACGCGTAGGAAGGCAGAGAGTACATGTGCTGTGCCACCAAGGAGGTGATTACACCCAAGGAAGCAAGCGCCAGACCCAACTGGAAGTGGAGGGAGTTGTTAACGGTATCGTAAAGACCTTTGTGACCGGCACCGAGCTTACCACTGGGGGGCTGGTGGGCATTGAGGATCTCTTTGATGCTGTGACCAATCCCGAACTTGGTGCGATACATGTGACCCGCGATGATAAACAGCACGGCAATCGCCAAGTGGTGATGGGCAATGTCAGTCAACCAGAGAGACTCAGTTTGGGGGTGGAAACCACCAAGGAAGGTCAGAATCGCAGTACCTGCACCTTGGGATGTGCCAAACACATGACCCGCAGTATCAGGGTTTTGCGCATACACACCCCAGTTCCCAGTGAAGAAGGGCATCAAACCAGCGGGGTGAGGCTTCACAGAAAGGAAGTTATCCCAGCCAACATGAACACCGCGAGACTCAGGAATTGCAACGTGTACCAGGTGACCTGTCCAAGCCAAAGAACTGACACCAAACAAACCAGCTAAGTGGTGGTTGAGGCGAGATTCAGCATCCTTGAACCACGCAAGACTAGGACGGAACTTGGGTTGCAAGTGCAGCCAGCCTGCGAACAAAAACAGAGAAGAGAGGATCAGAAGGAATACTGCGCCTTGGTAGAGGTCAGCATTGGTGGTCATCCCAATGGTGTAGAACCAATGGTAAACCCCAGAATATGCAATGTTTACAGGGTTAGAAGCGCCCGCTTGGGTAAAGGCATCAATTGCGCCTTGACCAAAGTGGGGATCCCAGATCGCATGGGCGATGGGACGGACGTTCAGGGGATCTTTGATCCACTGCTCGAAATTGCCTTGCCAAGCAACGTGGAAGAGGGTGCCGGAAGTCCACAGGAAGATGATTGCGAGGTGACCGAAGTGGGAAGCAAAGATCTTTTGGTAAAGATTCTCCTCAGTCATCCCGTCGTGGGTCTCGAAATCATGTGCTGTAGCGATTCCGTACCAAATCCGACGCGTAGTGGGATCTTGAGCAAGGTCTTGGCTAAATTTTGGAAATTTAGTTGCCATAACTATGCTTGAGGTTCTCCTCGTTAAACAAATGAGGGTGAGGTCTTCAAATGTAACCTCTGTATTTTCCCGCAGGGAAAGATACTAGGAGCCAATTGGGAGGGAAGGTGAATCGAGTGAAATACAACTCTTACAACTCCCCCTGAAATTGGCGATCGGTAAACCATTTCAGAGTTAACCGATGGACAAGCTTCTCGCTAGGAAGAAGGCCCAGGTTGTCACGATCCCACCGAGGAGATAGTGAGCAACACCAACCGCACGACCTTGAACGATGCTCAAAGCACGGGGTTGAATTGCAGGAGCCAACTTGAGCTTATTGTGTGCCCAAACGATGGACTCGATGAGTTCTTGCCAATAGCCACGTCCACTGAAGAGGAACATGAGACTGAAGGCAAACACAAAGTGACCCGCCAGGAACATGATGCCGTAAGCCGACAGTGCAGAACCGTAGGAGTTGATCACCTGAGAAGACTGTGCCCAGAGGAAGTCACGGAGCCAGCCGTTAATGGTAATTGCGCTTGTGGCAAAGTTACCACCAGTGACGTGGGATACGCTACCGTCTGGGAGGATTGTGCCCCAAACATCGGATTGCATCTTCCAGCTAAAGTGGAAAATCACGATGGAGAGGGAGTTGTACATCCAGAACAGGCCAAGGAAGACATGGTCCCAACCAGAAACTTGGCAAGTACCACCACGACCAGGACCGTCACAGGGGAAGCGGAAGCCCAGTTGACCCTTATCGGGTACGAGACGGGAGCTGCGGGAATAGAGAAGACCCTTCAGCAGAATAAGTACAGTGACGTGGATGGTAAACGCATGGATATGGTGAACCATGAAGTCAGCAGTACCGAGGGTGATGGGCATCAGGGCAACTTTGTTGCCGATTGCCACTACGTCACCACCGAAAACTTGACTCGCAGAGGCGATCGCATTGGGAGCGGTGCCACCGGGAGCAAGGGTATGGATGTTTTGAATCCACTGCGCGAAGATAGGCTGCAACTGAATCGCAGAATCAGAGAACATATCTTGGGGACGACCCAACGCACGCATGGTGTCATTGTGAATATAGAGACCAAAGCTGTGGAAGCCAAGGAAAATACAAACCCAGTTGAGGTGAGAAATGATCGCGTCACGGTGACGAATTACGCGGTCTAAGAGGTTGTTAACGTTCTTAGCGGGGTCGTAATCGCGAACCATGAAAATTGCGCCGTGGGCACCAGCACCAACAATGAGGAAGCCGCCAATCCAAGTGTGGTGAGTGAACAGAGACAGCTGGGTGCCGTAATCTGTTGCCATGTAAGGATAGGGAGGCATGGAGTACATGTGGTGCGCGATGACGATGGTTAAAGAACCAAGCAGCGCGAGGTTAACCGCCAATTGAGCGTGCCAAGAGGTGGTTAGAATTTCGTAAAGACCTTTGTGACCTTCGCCAGTGAAAGGGCCTTTGTGGGCTTCGAGGATCTCTTTCATGCTGTGGCCAATACCGAAACCAGTCCGGTACATGTGACCCGCGATGATGAAGAGAACAGCGATCGCCAAATGGTGGTGAGCCACATCAGAAAGCCAGAGGCTACCAGTAGTGGGATTCAAGCCACCCTTAAAGGTTAAGAAATCAGAGTATGCAGCCCAATCTAAGGTAAAGAAAGGCTTCAGACCCTGGGCAAAGCTGGGATACAGTTCCGCCATTACCGAAGCATCAAAGAACTCGTGGGGTAAAGGAATATCCTTTGCAGCCACACCAGAATCTAGGAGCTTGTTTACCGGTAAAGAAACGTGGATCAAGTGGCCAGTCCAGCCCAAAGAACCACAACCTAACAATACGGATAGGTGGTGATTCATCATGGCTTCAGCATTCTGGAACCATTCCAGTTTCGGAGCTGCTTTATGGTAGTGGAACCAACCGGCAAACACCATTAGGGCTGCCATAACAAGACCGCCAATGGCAGTCACATAGAGTTGATAAGAGTTGGTAAAACCAGCAGCACGCCAGAGGTAAAACAGGCCAGAGGTAATTTGAATACCGCTGAAGCCGCCACCGACGTCTCCGTTCAGAATGCCTTGACCCACAACGGGCCAAACCACTTGTGCACTTGGCTTAATAACAGTGGGGTTATTTAACCAAGCTTCATAGTTAGAAAATTTTGCGCCATGGAAGTACATGCCGCTGAGCCAAACAAAGACTACAGCAAGGTGACCGAAGTGGGCGCTAAAGATTTTGCGCGAAATATCTTCGAGATCACTTGTTTGGCTATCGAAATCATGTGCATCAGCATGGAGGTTCCAAATCCAGGTGGTGGTTTTTGGACCCCGTGCCAGAGTTCGGTCAAAGTGACCCGGTTTGCCCCACTTCTCAAAGGAAGTTGGTACCGGATCCTTATCAACCTTTACTGCCATGAGGATTCTCCTCTCTAGACAATCGACGTAATAAAGGTTCTATCTAAATAGATGTATTCAAATAGATAAGCTGTGAGCGAATCACCAGCTTGCAAGGTTTCCAGTGATTTAGGACTGCTCTAAAACCCATTGGGCAAAAAGCATTGATGTAAATGATAGGGCCTACTTTCCAAGGATGTTGGGGGACATTAACAATATTTAAAACTCCCTGAAATCATTACGGCACAATGGCTGAAATCAATTGAATTCCGCCGAAAAACTGAAAACTCAAACGGTTTTTTGTAACAAAAAGCAATGTAACGTTACCTTTCATTATGGGAAGTTCTCTGGCGATCGCCCCCAAAGACGACGGCCATGATTCCAAGGGTGCCCCTTCGTTTTCCACAAATCCCCAACGCAAACACTAAGGCTAGGTGAAATAATGGCTGTTGGCGATCGCCTTAAGTCGTTTTTGTCACGCATCCCAAACCTGTTCTCCATAGACCTCTCCCCTCAAATGCGGAGCTATGCTACCCTGATAAGGTTGTTTAAAACTCGCACATCTGGGATTCTTTCGGGTGTTTCGCACAGATGAAATGTCCCCAGATGAAGGTTTAACCCGAAAAGGAGTAAACAGAATATGCCCGTTGTATCTCTCGCTGAGCTACTAGAATCTGGTGTCCACTTTGGACACCAAACCCGCCGCTGGAACCCCAGAATGGCACCTTACATCTACACATCCCGTAACGGTGTCCACATCATTGACCTGGTTCAAACTGCGCAACTCGTTGAACAAGCCTACACCTACATGAAGGAAGCTTCAGAAAACGGTAAGCACGTCCTTTTTGTCGGCACCAAACGTCAGGCCGCTGGCATCATTGCCCAAGAAGCAAAACGCTGTGGCGCTTTCTACATCAACCAGCGTTGGCTGGGGGGAATGCTCACCAACTGGGAAACTATTAAAACTCGTGTTGAGCGTCTCAAAGAATTAGAAGCCCTCGAAGAAAGCGGCAACCTTGCTCGCCGTCCGAAAAAAGAAGCCTCCATGCTTCGTCGCGAACTGGACAAGCTGCAAAAATACCTCGGCGGCATTAAGAATATGCGCAAAATCCCTGACATTGTGGTGATCATTGACCAACGTCGGGAGCACAATGCCATCCAAGAATGCCAAAAATTAGGGATTCCCATTGTTTCTCTCCTAGATACCAACTGCGATCCCCAAACCGTTGATTTGCCAATTCCGGCCAACGACGATGCAATTCGTTCTATTAAATTGATTGTGGGTAAATTGGCCGATGCAATTTATGCTGGTCGCCACGGTCAGCCCGTTGATGATAACGGTGACTACGGAGACTTCGATGAAGCAATCGATGAGTACGCCGATGAGACCGATGCATCTGAGTCTGAATAAGCGTAATATCTTCTTGAATTGACCTGATAATTTTTTGGTGAACAGCAACATGGCACAAATTTCTGCAAAGCTTGTCAAGGAACTGCGCGATAAAACTGGCGCAGGGATGATGGATTGCAAAAAAGCGCTTGGTGAAACCAATGGGGACATCACTAAAGCGATTGAGTGGCTCCGTCAGAAAGGGATTACCTCTGCTGAGAAAAAAGCAGGTCGGGTAGCAGCCGAAGGACTGATCGAAAGCTATATTCACACCGGTGGTGGCATTGGTGTTCTCGTAGAAGTGAACTGCGAAACGGATTTCGTTGCCCGTGGTGATATCTTCAAAGATCTGGCCAAAGGGATTGCGATGCAAATCGCTGCTTGTCCTAATGTTCAGTATGTGAAAGTCGATGACATTCCGACTGAAATTGCCGACAAAGAGCGCGAGATTGAAATGGGTCGCGATGACCTGGCCGGTAAACCCGATAATATCAAAGAAAAAATTGTTGAAGGCCGCATTGCTAAGCGCCTAAAAGAGCTTTCTTTGATGGATCAGCCTTACATTCGTGATCAGAATATGACGGTTGAAGAGCTTGTGAAGCAGTCAATCGCCACCATTGGTGAAAATATCCAAATTCGTCGTTTCCAACGGTTCGTCCTGGGCGAAGGCATTGAGAAAAAAGAAGAAGACTTTGCCGCAGAAGTCGCTGCGCAAATGGGTCAATAGGAACTTTAATTTCTGATTTGATTGTGTGTGCTTAAATAGCGTCCCGCCTTCTCCATGTTATGGGGGAGGTTTTTTCTATGGTTGATGGTCAAGGTTTGCCTGGGCATTGCGTCGCCACATGGCTGGTTTAATACGCCGCAGCGCCGATCCTGTGAGTCTTTGATCCCATTCTGTTTCGGATAAGGTGGCAAGTTCGGCTAACTTTGGTGCAAGGTGTTTGGGGTAAGGCTGAAAATCTTCAATATTGGTGGGTTGGGCAAAGCGCTGGTTCCAGGGGCAGACATCCTGACAGATATCACAACCTGCCACCCAATTCTGTAGGTGTGGGGCAATGTGAGGGGGCAGTTGTTCGGCTCGATTTTCGATGGTGTGATAGGCGATGCAACGGTTCGCATCAACGGTAAAGGGAGCGGCGATCGCCCCGGTTGGACAAGCCTCGATACAACGGGTACAGGTACCACAATGCTTTGTATGGGGCTGATCCGGCGTCAAAGCTAAAGTGGTGAGGACCTCCCCCAAAAAGACCCAACTACCGTACTCTCTGGTAATGACATTGCTATTTTTGGCAATCCAACCGAGGCCAGCTCGTTCTGCCCAAACCTTATCCTGGACAGGCCCGGTATCCACATAGAAACGGTGGTGTTCCTCCGGAAATTCGTTGGTGAGCCACTGGCAGAAAGCTTTTAGACGTTTGCCTAAGACACGATGGTAATCTCGGCCCCAGCCGTACCGGGAAATCTTGCCTACGCCTGGTGCCTCAGAATGGGCATGGGGTGTGTAATAGTTGAGGGCCACACAAATGACCGACTGCACCCCTGGTAAACAGGCTTGGATATCCTGGCGTTTCAGGTTAGTCATCCAGACCATTTCCGCTTGATACCCTGCCGCCAACCAAGCCTGTAACTGCTGTTGATTGTGAGCATTGTCCACGGTAGCATCGGCAATGCCCACCAAATGAAATCCTAAACTTAAAGCATAATTTTTGACTCGGACAGTCCTATCTGTTTGCAACTGCGACATTTTGAATAATTTGATGAATCTCCGCCAAGGCGCTTTTTAACCGACCAGACCAGAACGAAGGGCACGCACAGCAGCCTGGGTACGGTCATCGGCACAAAGCTTATTGAGAATATTGCGGACATGGGTTTTAACGGTACCCACGGTGATAAATAAATGCTCGGCAATTTCGGAGTTGCTGCAACCATCAACAATCAATTGGAGTACTTCCAATTCTCGATCCGTTAGGGGACAGCTTTCTAGGAGTTGTTGATCTTCTGGGGAAGTCGCTTGAATCGTAACTGTAGAGCCAGAAAGGGATTCTCCCCCTTGCACTTGATTGAGGACAATGCGGGCGATCGCCGGATCAATCCAACTATTGCCTGAGTCTGTCGTTTTGACCGCCTCTACCAAGTGATCAAACGTAATATCCTTCATACAATAGGAATCAGCCCCTGCCGCAAAGGCCGCTAAAACAGCCGCATCATCATCCTGCAACGTCAAAATCAAAACCTTTGTTTGCGCCTCGTGGGACTGATCCTTGAGCTTTTCCTGTTTCAAAATTCGGGTCAACTCAATCCCATCAAGCTCAGGCAAACCAATATCCACAATCGCTAAATCAGGATGAATCTCTTCTAACAAACGCAATCCATCCGCTCCATTGGCCGCCTCTGCTAAAAGTTCAATGTCCGCACATTGTTGTAGAGAAGTTCTTAGCCCGATGCGCGTTAAATCATGATCTTCAATTAGAACAACCCGAATTTTTTTCATGGTTTTCCCGGAGACTTTCCAAAATATAGCATGATCGATATACATTTATATGCAGTGAATCTTCAAGCCCTCCTTGTAAAAACCGTGTTAGAACAATCCGTAATCACCTCGACCCTCCTCCTTACATTGCTCTTGATGGTCGGTCTGTTTTTCTTCATTCGCGCTTCCATCAAAGATCGCACCGAACAAGTAGAGCTATTGGCAAAAGAGCCTGAAGAATCCATCTTTGAGCGTCTCCAAACCTACTTCGAACAGCGAGCCTATCGGATTACCACCGTTGATGGTGTCAATAATATTGTCACCTATGAAGGCTTTGTTCCTCCCAGTGGTTTTATTGCTGTTTTTTTGAGCCTATTAGCAGCCCTCGGTTTAGTTTGTATTGCCCTGGTCTTAGCACTGCTCTATCCCAATATTGGCTTTGCCTTCCTTGGTATTTGTCTCCTGGCTCCCTTGGCAGGTCTCTTTTACTGGCGTAAGGCAGGGAAGGTAGAAAAAGTTATTTTACAGATCACCACACAAACACCGATTACCGAGACTCCTACCCAATTAATTACGGTGACCGCCCACCGAGATGAGTTGATCCAACTGCGTCAGGTGATGCCTTACCAGCTCCATGAAGCTTAGGAAATGTCCCCAACAAAACTAATTGAGCTATCCATTAACACCATGGCAAAAACGCGACAAAAATAGCCCCGACCCGAAAATGGGTGGGACTAGGGAGTATTGAAATTGATAGAAGGGGATTAGAGATCACCTAAACGTTAGGTTAAGTGATATATTTTTGAAGGAACTTTAAGCTTTGCTAGAAACAGTCGCTTTTTCAGATACTTCTTCATCGGCGTTGCTACAAAGCACCCGTAGACTGGGGAATAAAAAGTGATTCTCCTCTACATATTGGGCACCAAATAATCCTTTTTCTGCCCAAAAGTACCGATCAGTGGTATGCTCATTACGCTTAACTACAACGACTGCTGGGGGCATAATCCCATTCGCAGCGATATGCTTGCGGGCTGCAGTCACGGGTTTGTCATCACCGCTTTCGATATTATATTGTGGGACAATCTCTAAAATTTTTCTTCCTTCTTGCCGACGCCGACTCTTGCGTTTACGCTTTCTTGCCAACCCAGTACCTCCTCTTCTTTACTTTTTTAGAACAGCTGTAACAGGAGTTACAGAATGTCGAGCAAAGTATATCGGCTCCATTGAAAAAAATCAAGTGAAGATTGACTGGTTTTCGCGATGGGTTGGATTTTTTGTATTAAGAAATCTACTACAATCCAATGAAGGTAGGCGATCAATCCAAAAGTAAAAAAAGAATTAAGTTTTTTGTCAAAACCCCTGATTTATCAAGGTTTCCTGGGAAATATCCCCTAGGGATTGCGGCTTGGGAGGATGAAATTCATGACGACATTACCGCAACTGTTGCCAGTTAGCCCAGAGTATTTGTCCCTGTGCCAAGGGCAGTTGCAATTGTTAGCCCAAGGCGTTGGGGCAGAGTGGGGGATCGTTTATTTGGCCCAGCCAGATCAAGAGAATCAAGAAATTACGCTCCAACCCATTAGTGCCTTTCCCGATCGTTTGCTGGCGGCGGGGAGGCAGGGGTCAACGGAGATGGCAACGATGGTTTCGGATCAAGAGGAATGGCTTGATGTCCCGATGGGCGAGGAAACGGCTGCTTTGCCGGATGACCTTGTGGGTTTGTTGGGGGAACCAGCTCGGGCATTTCCCCTGTGGCATGGTGATTTAATTTTGGGGATTTTAGCGACGGGACGCCGGGATCGGGGTTGGCGATCGCCAGAGGTGACCCAGATTGAATTGATCGCCGAAAGTTTAGTGCTGGCCTGTGTGTTGGATCAGCAAAAGAGTTGGGCCACGGAGCGGCTCACCCAACAGCAACATCTCCAGGCCCTAGAGCAAGAGCATTTCCATGATCTGCTACACCAGCTCCGTAATCCAACAATGGCGATCAGTACCTTCGGTAAGTTGTTGTTGAAGCGGTTACTGCCGACGGAGAAAAATTATCCGGTCGCCGAAGGCATTGTCCGGGAAAGCGATCGCCTGAAAGGATTGCTCACCCAATTTAGTGAAGAGGTGGATCTCTTAACGGCCCAAATTCCCCAGTTGGAGGGAGGGCCAAGTTTGGCTTTACCGCCCAATGGTGAACCGAGTTTTGCCCCAGACCGTTCCCTCTCCGTAGAACCGTTACCCGTGGCAGAAGTGGTACTTCCCCTCGTCGCTTCCCTGGGGGCGATCGCCACCGAGCGGGGAATCACTTTAAATTACGTGCTGCCAGAACCGTCTCCTTGGGTCTTGGGGAATCACACAGCCCTAATGGAAGTTTTGAATAATCTTTTAGAAAATGCGCTGAAATATACACCATCCGGGGGACAAGTGTTCTTGCAGGTAGAAGCCCAGGCCCAGGAACTGACCATTGCCGTCCACGATACGGGCTACGGCATCCCCCCGGCGGATTTGCCCCATGTCTTTGAACGGCATTACCGGGGAGTGCAGGCGGAAAGCACCATTGAAGGTACTGGGCTGGGGTTGGCGATCGCCGCTGATCTTGTGGGAAAAATGGCCGGGGACATTGAAGTATATAGCCCAACCATTGGCTTACCCCATACCGAAGCTCTCCCCGGTAGCACTTTTATGTTGTGGCTTAAAGTCGCGTCAAATCCTCATCAAGTTACCTCTGCTGAGCTTCCCCAAGGCAATTGATTTGATTATTTGATTTTTGAGATTTAGAATGCTGTTTTTGCATTAAGCAACTTTTCAGTATTTCAGACAATTTCCCAGTACAGTGGGGACGATAAAAATAGTTGAGGTTTTACATGGGACAACTAGAAGCCCTAATTTTTGATGTGGATGGCACCCTGGCCAATACAGAAAAGGATGCCCACCGCGTTGCTTTTAACCGCGCCTTTGCGGATGTCGGTTTGCCCTGGGATTGGTCGGTGGATCTTTACGGTCAGCTCCTGAAGGTGACGGGGGGTAAAGAAAGAATTCGCTTTTACATTGAATCTTGGCAGCCACAAATGCCATCGGTCGGTGATCTGACTGCTTTTATCAAGGATCTTCACGCCCGCAAAACCCAGCATTACTGCGATTTGTTAGCCAATGAAGTTTTACCACTGCGCCCCGGCGTTAGACGACTGATCCAAGAAGTACGGGATCAAGGCATTCGTTTGGCGATCGCCACCACCACCACTCCAGCCAATGTCACCGCCCTATTGACCCATTCCCTCGCCCCCGATGCGATGGATTGGTTTGAGGTTATTGCCGCTGGCGACATGGTCCCCCAGAAAAAACCGGCCCCCGATATCTTTTTCTATGCCCTCGAAAAAATGAATCTCCGGGCCGATCAATGTGTCGCTCTTGAGGATTCCGGTAATGGCTGGCTTTCATCACGGGATGCGGGCCTCACCACCGTTGTCACAGTGAATAACTACACCGCTAACCAAGATTTTACAGGGGCTGACCTGGTACTCAGTGATCTAGGGGAACCCGATCAACCCTTTACAGTATTGGCCGGAGAAGTCGGCACTTGGCCTTATTTTGATGTGACCTTGGCCGCCGAATTACTCAAGCGAAAAAGCAAAAGTTGATTTACCTGATCGGTACTGAAATTATCATCGCTGATCAACAGTAAACTTTGGCTGCCATCGACAAGCCGTGGCCCTAGGGTCATACCTTCTAGGTTATCGAGGCCAATCCCCAACTGTCGTAAATCCAGCAATAGGGTTTTCTGCATGGGCACAACGGTCTCTGGATTTCCGGCAAGGGATTCGATGCGGGCGGTGTCGGTGGCATTACCAATGGTCACCTGGAACAGTTTCGCACCAACCCCCCCAAGGCCATAGCTGCGCTCCAGGCTGAGAAAATAACCTTCCTGGGGGAGGGCAATCATTTCCACCAGGCCATTGGAAAAGGTTCCTTGGGGCGCAGGTTCTAAAGGATAGAGGTGTTCGGCAATTAACACAGGTTCGCCGATGGGATTGATGACGTAATGCAGTAGACGGATGGGCGCACCCACATTATCAGAACGCGTGTCTTGATGAAGGGATGATTCTGGAGCGACAAAGATCCGAAAAGGGTCAACGGCTGCTTGGGAAGGGGCAGAAATGGCCAAGGATTCAAATCCTAAATTATTGCGCACACCCCGCTGGCGATCGCCTGTTAGAAAACGCTGGGGAATTCTGAGGGACGTTAATTCGCGACCTTCGCGGTCAAATTCTTTTACAAACGGGTCAATGGCGGCGTCGGTATCTCCCTCGCTGGAAATAAATAACGTATTGCGGGGCGAGAGAATCAATCCTTCTGGGTCAAGGCTTCCTGGGGCAAAGGTTTCACCGTCAGGGGTGGTTAAAGGCGTCATGCCCTTGAGGTTGAGCTGCTGGATTTGGGGAATGGCTCCGGTTTCGTCGATTGTCAGATCGAAGGTATAAAAGCGGGCCGGAGCAAACTGGGAGCGGTCATCACTCAGGGCGTAATAATCACCGGTCTGGGCATCGTAATAGAGAGCCGATAGGCCGCCGACCGTTGTCCCTTGAAACTCTGTTTTGGGTAACCAATATTCGTCTAGAAACTCTACGCTCAGGGGGGCAAAGGTGCGGGGATTGCTTTCTGCCGGGGGCACAACGGGGGCACAACCGATCAGTAAGCCGCCAATCAGACAAAACTTGATCCATAAAATTTTTGGCGATCGCCACCAGGTATTTTTCGGCTTCATCACGGCTTTTGGCTTTCCCACAACACAACAAAAAAGAGAGGTGATTTTCCTCCCTTAAACTAGCAGATTATCAAAATTTGCCTGGTAATGGCTGGTTTTAGATTTCTCCGTAGGCGCGGTCAATGAGCCGCCGGGCAACGGTTTGGGTGCCTGTGTGTTCGTAATAGTTGGTACTGAGATCCAAGAAGGCCGCCACATAATCGAGCTTGTTATCGGAAACTTCCACAAACCCTTGGATATGATCCATGATTTTTTCGGGGGTCAAACCACGGGCGCTCACAAAGCCGCTCATCCAGCCCTGCATGGAGCTAAAACTGCGGTTAATAAAGGCCAATTTCCCCGCAGGATTCCCACCCGGCAAGAATTCTCCGACACGACCAAAGGCCGGATTATTGCTGAGTTCTCCCGCCGAAAGATTATTTAAGGTGCGGTCAATTTTTTGGAGGAAATCTGGCCCCAGGGGAATCAAACCATCCACACAAATCAGGGTCGCAATCCGCATCAATTCTTCGCCACTGTAGTCGGCGATCGCCTTCATGAAATCTCCCAGACTATCCCCCGGAATGCCATTAATCTGACAAAAACAGGTAATTTCGGCGACCAGCTTTAGACATAAATCAATCGCCTGGGCCTTATCCGCGTTGGGGGTCACTTTCTGCATCAAGCCACCCACCAAGGGGATTTTGTCGCCCACTTTATTCGCCAGGGCCGCCGCCGCCAATGCTTTATCCGCCTGGTCAACGGTTTGGTAGATCCACATCGCCCGCTGATAACCCTGGGATTTGTCGCTGTAGAGGACAATGGCGCGATCGCGCACCGCTTGAAGGATTGCCGGGTCGGTTTCCCGCGTCACCGCTTTAACCATATTGTCGAAGCCAACAATGTTAGTCCATTCCCCAGGCACCACAAAATCCAGACCATTTAAAAGCATGGTCGTGAGATTTTTTTCGGGTAACTGGTCCATCAACTCCACAATCGAAGCACTCATGAAAAACCTCCTAATTTAGTCAATAGAAAATTACGGCTGTGGTTTACGAAAAACTGACCTATAAACTCGCTAAACCCTGTAGGTTCACCTTGGCGAGCCAAGCCTTGCGCTCATCGGGGCCAAAACTAGGATCTCGGGACATCACTTTCACTTGATAGCGATCGCCCACTAAAACCGCATGGGCATTTGCTCCCTGGGCCACGAGGGGGAACCCATCAACGGTTTCTTCGGCTTCAGCAAATTTACTGCGGGCAGCGAGATTGGTGGCGGTATCTGAGATGGAAATTTTTGCCATTTCCGTACCGTTGAGGGTTAATTTAATTTCCGCGAAACCCTCTTTTTCTTGGGTAAAGACCCGGTCATAGCCCTCGGTTTTGTCCGCTGGGAAAAATTGATTAAAAGCACTGCCCTTCTGGGGTGTTTGGGCCGTCTCCGTTGCCGGGGTGGTGACTTCAGTATTAGTCCCAGGGTTCGGGTCAGGGGGGGGGATCGGGGCATTGCCACCACAGGCCGTCAGGAACAGTAGACTCGCCAGAAGCACAGGGGCGATCGCCCGATAGATAAATTGAAAACGCATGGGATGATTGGAAAATTTACGCTCACTTGGTTTCAATTTTGAACGCAAATCCCTAGAATCTCCCGAAAAATTAATAATCTAGCAAGAAAGTTACGCCAAAATGCGGGGTTGACGGCCCTTTTGTCCGGTCATGAGTTTGAGCGCAAACAGGCGCAGGGGATTAAATTTCGCCATCACAATCAGCCCCAGACGGCGCACCCAGACCACAGGCCAAATGCGGTTGGAAAAAAGACGGTTAAGGAAATCCGTAAAGCCAAGAATTACCAGATTTTCGCGCTTGCGCCACCGTTCATAGCGTTTCAACACAGCCAAACTTCCTAGATCCTGGCCCCGTTGCTGGGCTTCGATCAAGGTTTGGGCGAGGGCCGCCGCATCACGGATGCCTAAATTGAGACCCTGGCCCCCCACCGGGTGGCAGCAATGGGCCGCATCTCCCACCAACGCGAGACGATGATCCACATAGCGATCGCCTTGCATCAGTTGCACCGGAAAGACCTGGCGATCGCCAAGCAATTTTAAGCGACCGAGCTGGGGGCCGGTGTGTTGTTCTAAATATTCTAGGAAAACTTCCGGAGGCAATTCCTTTAGGCGTTGGGCTTCGGCGTGGGGATTTGTCCAGACGATTTGACAGCGATTTTCGGTTAGGGGCAAAACTCCCATCGGCCCCGTACCCCAAAACCGTTCAAAGGCAACATCATTGCGGGGGGCGTCATGTTCAACAACGCAGGTGACACAGGATTGCCAATATTTCCAACCCCTCGTTTTAATGCCTGCCCCTTGGCGCACAAGAGAGCGTGGCCCGTCGGCTCCAACTACCAAAGCCCCTTGAATCGTGATCTGCCCCTGGGTTTCGCTAGATAGCTCCACGATCGCCTGCTCAGACTCGTAGTGAATGGCGGTGACTTGGGCTGGACAGAACCAGCGGATATTGCCATAGCCCCGCAGAGAAGCCTGGAGAGTTTCAAGAACAACTTGGTGCTGCCCCGAAAAACCGAGGAAATCGGTCTTGAGATCCTGGCGGGAGAATCTAACGACACTAGAAAAATTTTCGTCCGATAGTTGAATATTGCGGTATTTGCCACTGCGGGCGGCGATCGTCTCCCAAACCCCCAACTCCTGAAAAAGCCGCTGGGAAAGCAGGGACATCGCATAGGCTCGCTGCCGTTGAGTCACCACATCAAGGGGTTGTGCTTCCACGATAGCGATCCGCAGATCCGTTTGCTTGAGGCAGGCCGCGAGGGTGACCCCGACAATACCGCCACCGACAATGATCACATCAAACCCAAGGTGAGATTTTTCCATTACTGAGTGCGAGAAACTAAAGACCGTAGGACATGGCTGCTCCTAAACAAAAGGTAACATTTTCGCGAGAGGGAAGGCCATGGGGTTATTACCCCTGGCGTAGTTGGCTGCGTACCTGCATTAACACTTTGCCAAGATAATTGTGCCCGCTGCCATCGGCACCACAGCCCCAGTAATAGTCCACCGGGGAATTTTCAATAATTGCTGCGTCCCCCGTTGCCAGCAAAATTTGGGCAATGTCAGGGTGGGTTTTAAATTTTGTCCAAACCCCTTGCCACATCACGGTTCGTTTAATGTCTTCCCAATCGGGGCGTTTGGGGTGCTGGGGATCGCGGCCTAGGGCGGCGGCAATTTCTGGGGTCGGGGCAGCGCGAATTTTGTCGATGAGATCTTGTTGGTGGGTAGGGAGAAATTTATGGGCCTGGTAAAAATGTTCAACGGTAGGCCAATCTAGGGCTTCGCAGTGGATCGGGTGCAAGGAAAAATTCGAGAAACAGCCATAGGGGTCATGGGCCTTGTAGAAATAAATCGGTTCGGCGGTTGACTCCATCATGACTCCTGTACGCAAGCAAAACCTCAGCTATTATAAATTCTCCTCTGGTCGTCTGGCGCTGGGGGCGATCGCCTGGGGAGAAATTTGAGTCAGGGTTTGCCACTCGCGGCCCGTTTCGCCGGTAACCACCCAGAGGATTGAGCGGAGTCCATCGCGGATACATTTCATCGTCGTTTCCGGGGGATTATCCGATGGGACAGGCACTGGTTTAATGGCAATGTCACGGGTACCGAAAACAATGCTGGCCACGAGCTTGGCGCGGTTCATGTGGTTTTCGGAGGTGATGAGGTAGACGCTATCGATATTTTCTTGTTTAAATTCGTCTACGAGGCTGGTGAAGTTGGTGACGGTGTCTTCGGCCTGGTAATCGAGCTGGAGGCGATCGCCTTCGATTTGATAGTTCGCAAAAATCTGGCGGGCATATTCCGGTGGGCTACCGGAGGAAACCCAAACTTTTAACTCCGGATGTTCCTGGGCAAACTGGGCCGCAAACCGCTCCCGTTCTTCGTGGCCCCCAAGGACAAAAATGGCTTTGGCTGGACGTAAAGCGCCTTGGATACGTTGGTGGGCGATCGCCCCACAGGTTAGGCCAATTAGACCCAAAACAAACCAGCGCCGTCGGAAAAACGTTGTTTGCTGCTGTCGGGGCGATCGCGGTCGCGCCACTTTTCTAGGAGAAATAGCCATGCCAAAAGAAAAAGAGGAAGCGAAACATCGCCAATTATAGGCAATGGGTAGAAAAATTTACGGAGAGCATAGCCCCATCTTAGCCCCGCCGCTGGAAGGGTTGTCCCCAGTAGCGCCAACATTCTTTATTAAACGGCGATCGCCACTTCAAGATTAAATCCCGTTCTAGGGCGAGCCGTTGGGAACGGTCTGTGGGGACTGACACATTAAACGCTAAATTAACCGCCACATTCAAGCCGTACTGACGGTGCAAGCTGATGTAAGCATCAATGTAATCTTTACAATCGTGAACCCCTTTCCAGCGTTGCTTAATCGATAATTTAGTTTCTCCCACATAGAGCAGCAACGGCACCGCATGGTCGAGGACAAAGTAAATATTCGCTTGACCTTCCTGGAGGGGATCATAACGCTCTCGATAGAAATCCCAGGGCTTCGGCGGCAGGGTAAAGGGGTCAATTTTTTCGGCATCCCAGTGGTCTGGCTTCGACTGGGTCTCAAAAAGTAAACTGGTTTGGCTTGCGGCTGGATTTTGACGAACCTTATCCTGAAAGTTTTGCAGTCGTTGCTTCCATTGCAGGAGGCTTTCTTGGCCCATGGTAAGCCTGGGGGCGCGTTCGACGCGGTAAGGATTGGGGGCATCGGCCACGGAAAAAAGCTTGAGCTGTTCGTCGGTCATGGGCGAGAAAAAATTCACAGGCTCTCCAGTGTAGCAAAGGGCAATTTTAAGCTCGTTCTCCCTGATACCGGATAAATTCGAGGGGCAGACCATCGGCATCGGCAAGGAACATCACCTCATAAATGCGATCGCCAATCATCTGTTGTTGGGGTTTTAGAAGAACCGTGATCGGTTCCGGGGCATTTTGTTGCAAATCGGCGAGCCAAGTGGCTAAATCTGGCGTGATTTCCGTCAGGTCAAAGGATAAATGATAGTAGCCGACATAATGTTCATCACCAAAGGCATCGGGGGCGGGCTTTGGTTGGGGGATTTGGATGAGTTCCAAACGTCCAAGGGGGCCTTTAAGCCAACAGGCGAGGGTGTACCCTGTGGTGAACTGGGTTTCCATGGCAAAATCGAGCTGTCCGTAAAAGGCGATCGCCCGGTGGATATCGGCGGTGCGAATTGAAGCGTGGTGCATGGTTGACTGGTTTCGGTAGAGGACAGATCAATTTTCCCCCAGGGCTAAATCTGTCGCCAAAAATCCCCTGCGTTACCATAGCCATAGTTTTTTGCGTTCTCTTTGTTTTCTAAAAAAAGATTTGTGGGGAAAAGTTTATGGGAGCATGGCGCAGTGCTTGGGGTTGGCTATTGTGGGGAAGCATTTTTTTCTATGGCTCCTTCGCCTATGCCGATGACAGTTTCGGCAATACTTTAGAGACGATCACTGTCAAAACCGCGCCCACAACCGACGCCAGGGCTGCCCTCGCCACCCTGAAAACAGCGCAAGTCATTTACCTCGGTGAACACCACACCAGCGAGGCTGACCACATCGCCCAGTTAGAAATTATCAAAGCCCTCCACGACCATCATCCCCAGGTGGCGATCGCCATGGAAATGTTTCAACGGCCCTTCCAAGGGGTTTTAGATCAATACATTGCCGGGGAAATTAGCGAAGCTGACCTTGTCGCCCAAACAGAATATGAAACCCGTTGGGGTTTTGACTGGGAATTGTATGCGCCCATTCTTCGTTTTGCCCAGGAAAAACAGATTCCAGTGATCGCCCTCAATGCCCCCAATGAAGTGGTACGTCAGGTGTCCTCAGTTGGTTTGGCTAGTTTAGAGGCGGCGGATTTTGAATATTTGCCTCCCCGCAGCGATTTAGACTTGAGCAATGAAAGTTATCAGGCGCTTCTCCAGGAAGCCTTTACGGGCCATGGTCAGCATGGCAACTTTGACTTTGACAATTTTTTCGCCGCCCAGGTGGTGTGGGATGAAACCATGGCTGAGGCGATCGCCAATTTTGCTCAACGCAACCCCAATACCCAAATTATTACCCTTGCGGGTCAAGGCCATGTCATTTATGGCTACGGCATTCCTGATCGGGTGCAACGTCGCCTCGGCGAAAATCTAAAACAGCAGATAGTTTTACTCAATCCCAATCCAGATCTCACCCCGACGCCAGAGGTTGCCGATCTCTTCTGGTGGACGGAAGCGCCGACCATTCCCTAGCCACCACTAATTTTCGCTTTGTAACCTTGGTCAAGGAGGAATGCGAGAATCGGCTGGCGCTGATCCCCCTGGATTTCTAGGGTATTGTCCTTGAGGGTGCCCCCGGAGCCACATTTATTTTTCAATTGCTTTAAGAGTTTTTGTAACGTCTCTGGGGAATGTTGTAGTCCCGTAATTACAGTTACCGTCTTGCCCTTACGACCAGAGCGGCTCGCTTGGATGCGGGGACTTTGTTGTTGGGGCGGCAGATCAACGATTTCCGGGGTCTCGTCTGGGACAGTGTTACCAAATTCTTGATAGATAACTTTTTTACGCGCCATCGTTCACATTTAATCGATTGGGTGTACTTTTCCCTAGCTTACGGGTTTTATGGGATCTTGGATTACAAGCTACTTTTTTTGAAATTTTAAATGCCCACAAAAAAGAGCGACATAGCCGCCCTTGGTGAACTTGATTCCATCAATGTCCTTGTGGTGGGCCAGGTACAGCCCGAGAAAACTTGACCAAAACTGCTTTCAGGAAAGAGAAAAATGGTGCGGTAAAACCCAATAAAGAATTGGGGTCAAAATTATAAACGCAACCGTAAAAATCCCAATAATCTCAACAGCAAGAAGTCCTTCATTCATGGCGATCGCCTCTTAAATGTGATTGATCCATCACATCTTTAGTGTAGCCTGACTTCCTTCGCCACCAGACCAGACCCCTAACCGGAGATCAGCACCGTGACACCGATGAGGGTCGCCACAAGTACGCCTCCTAGAACACCAATAACCAGCAAATTTTTTTGTTCTTTCGCTGTTTTTGCCTCTGCTTGGTACATTTTGGGCTCTTGGGCAAAATTATTCAGCTTACCGTCTTCATCTTCCATGTAGCGCATGGTGGCTCCTTCAAATTTGTCAATCTTTAAACCCCCTGGGGGTTCGATCATCATAGGAACCGGACTTTATAGCTATCAATAAAACTCAACAAAAGTTAAGCTTCCTACGCACCCATGCCGGAATAATGTTTCAAACCTTTACGCCAAAAGTAGCGATTTAGGCCATAGAAAATCAAACTCCAGACGCCCATGACAATGAAGCCTTCGGTGAGACGCACCGGCAACCCCATCAAGATCGCCGAGGGGAAGTACACCACATAGGGGAAGGGAGTCAGCAGGGCAATTTCTTTCATGAGGGGCGGAAAGGTTTCTAGGGGAGCGATATAGCCAGAGAGGAAAATATAAAACAAAAACCAAATTTGTTCGATGGCGCTGGCCCGTTCCACCCAAAAGGCCGCCATCGCAAAGGTGTATTGCAGGAGGAAACGCAGACCAAAGGCGATCGCCGCTGTGAGAATACAGAGCAACACCTGGGTCAAGCTCGGTACCCAAAATGCCTGGGGATAAAGGGCAAAAAACAAGAGCACCAGGGCAATGCTAAAGGGCAGGCGAGCAAACCGTTCCGACACATGGCTCGCAAAATGTCGCCAAACGGGATCAATGGGTTGGAGTAGGGCAAAGGACAGTTTTCCCTGGGAGACTTCCTTTTCAAATTCCCAGATCACCCAGACGAGAGTCAGTTGGCGAATAAAAAAGACGGCGATAAAGTAGCGGGCAAATTCAATCGCAGACAGGGGCAACTCCACTTGGTTCGAGGCTTCTGTCCACACCCCCAACAGGATAATCGGTAGGGACGAGTTGAGTACCCAAAAAAATAGCTCGGCCCGATATTCCACCATGTAGGCGTAGTAGGTGGTGAATAAAACCTGTGCTTTTCGAAACGGCGATCGCACCATAATCTCCCAGAAAAAAGTCGTTTTTATCATAGGCTGAAAGTCTAACCCATGGCTGAGTTTTAGGCCGCGCAGAAAAATCTAGGCTATTTGTGTTATTGTCGAAAAAAGAAGTTCAGAAAATTACCATTAATCCGATGCGCATCAAAAGTTGGGAAAGTCCCCGGCGTCGGGGTCGTAACGACAAAGGCAAAGGCGGCGCGGCCCGTCAACGGCAACTAAAAAAACGCAATAAAATGCTCAAAAACAAGCTCAAAGGCAATGACCACGGAGGGGAAATTAATCCCCTCTTTTTTATGGCTTCTACGACCCACTCAGATAACAATTAACGAGGCGATCGCCCCCAGTTAATTTCACCAGTCTTTGTCCGGCGCTATCCTTTTCAGCCAGATTAAATTTACTTAAAGGCAACAGATCGAGGTTTTCTCGGGAATCTTTTACCAACAGGGATTCCTGTTGATCGGGAACGAAAAGTGTGAGGAGCAGATCGGTTTTTGATTCAAAGCGCATCACATGGTTGCCCATATCACCCCGTTTACCGAGCCGTAAGCTGCTGGCGGCTAATTTTTTGCCGTAGCCTTCCTCGGAGATTAAGTAAAGTTCGTTGTGCCGTTGGCAGGGAACACAGGCGACAATTTGCTCATTAAAGCGGAGGCGCAGGGCTTGGTTCCCTTGGGAGGTTCTGCCCATGACAGGGATTTCGTGATCGTTTACGGGTAAATGCAAGACCCGCCCACTGCTGACGGCGATCGCCACCTGTTCACCCCCCTTCACGAAACAGGCGAATTTGAGGGTGTCTTTATCCTTGAGCTTAATCAAACTCAAGCCGCGACTGGTGAAACTTTCGAGTTCGATCGCCGGGAGACGTTTAATTCGTCCTTGGGCTGTAAGTAAAAGTAAATCGTACTCTGCTAAATTATTGGGCAATAAAAACTGGGTGATCGGCTGATGATTATCCCGTAGGGCATGATCCGGTAATAAATCGATTAATTGGGGTTTATCCCGCTGTTCTTGGTAGGGTAAATCGGCGATCGCCACCGGAAAAGCTTTCCCTTGATCGGTGCAGACGATTAAATTTTCCTGCGTGCCAATCTGCGCCTTAAAAATGGTCGGTTCCTCGTCCAATAGCCCCGCATCATCATTACCCCAATACACTCCCCCCGACGCGGCGATCGCCACATGGGAAGTCTCCGTTAGTTGCGGCAGGAGGGCAAGCACAGGTTCCTCCTTTTTGCGGGATTGGCGTTTTTTCTTCGGGGTCGCTGCGGGGGTGTCTGGCTCCGCCTCGACTGTAACAGGTTCCGGTTCAGGGGATGGCACATCCGGTAAACGGGTGCGACGCGGGTCGGCAAATTTCCGTTTTAAACTGCGCAATTCCCGCTTTAGTGCCTTGAGTAATTCGTGGCGATCGCTCAACAACTTATTTAACTTGGCGATCTCCGTCGCCAGTTCCGTAGACTCCTGTTCCAGTTTTTGCCGTTCCAAGCCCGTTAACCGTCGCATCGGCATCGCCAAGATCGCATCCGACTGACTTTCACTAAACCCCAATGCCGCCTGAAACTGCTGTTTTGCCGTCGTGCCATCCGCCGCATTCCGCAAAATATCAATCACCGCATCCAAATTATTCAGCGCGAGTAATAACCCCTCCACCGAATGTTGCCGCGTTTCCTTCTGCTCTAACTCATACCGATATTGCCGAGTGACCGTTTCTTCTCGAAATTCAAGAAATTCCTGCAAAATCGCCTTTAACGACAACTGGCGCGGCTGATTATTCACCAAAGACAGCAAAATTGCCCCAAAATTCGACTGTAACGCCGTTTTCTTATAAAGCAGCTTCAAAACCTTCTCCGGTTCCGCATCCCGCTTCAGTTCAATCACTACCCGCATCCCTTGGCGATCGCTCTCATCCCGAATATCCGAAATCCCCGCAATCTTGCCATCATTCACCAGATCCGCGATCTTTTCAATCCACGCCGCCTTATTCACCTGATAGGGCAGTTCCGTCACCACCAGCGCATTCACATCCCGCTTCCGTTTCCGCCCCACCTGCAGCACTTCCAAATGGACAATGCCCCGCATCGGAATAATGCCCCGTCCCGTCCGGTAGGCGTCGCGCACCCCAGCGAGATCAACGATTTCTCCCCCTGTCGGAAAATCCGGCGCAGGAATAATTGCCCATAACTTCTCATCCTCAATTTCTGGATCATCAATCAAAGCGATCAACCCATCCACCACTTCCCCCAAATTGTGCGGCGGCATATTCGTTGCCATCCCCACCGCAATCCCCGAAGAGCCATTCAGCAGCAAGATCGGCAACTGTACCGGCAGCACCACTGGCTCCTGCTGCGACCCATCAAAATTATCCGTAAAATCAACAATATCTTCACTAATCTGTGCCAACATCGCCTCAAAACTCACGGGCGATAACCGCGTTTCCGTATACCGCATCGCCGCCGGCGGATCATTATCAATCGAACCAAAATTTCCATGTCCCGCCAACAACGGATAGCGCGTCGAGAAATCCTGCACCAACCGCACTAACGCATCATAAACGGACTGATCGCCGTGGGGGTGATACTTCCCCAACACATCCCCCACCACCCGCGCACATTTGCGGTAAGGGCGATCCGGACTTAAGCCCAACTCATACATCGCATACAAAATCCGCCGATGCACTGGTTTAAGACCATCCCGCACATCCGGCAATGCCCGTCCGACGATCACACTCATCGCATATTCCATATAGGACTGTTCCATTTCCACATGGAGCGCTGTCGGGATAATGTGACCGGACTGGAGCAGATCGAGTTGTTGTGCCATGAATTTATGCTGATTGGACAATAATGGGGAACGCTGTTTTCAAGGAATATACTGTTGATTCTTAAATCTTTACAAGCGTTTGCATCTTTTTCACCATAAAGGCATAGGGCTCTCTGTCGCAAAAAACATTGTTATGGATTCGCTTTGCTTTGGGTAGAAATAAGTTACGCGATGTCTTTAATTTAAGGGGGTAATAATCGAGGTGGCAGAGATGATATATTGTGCTTCTGCTCAATGGCCCGCAAGACCCCAGTGATTACGCCATAGTGAATCCCAGAATTGATTGTTTGCAGTTGTCCCTAATCTCAAGAAAGTAGTTATGGCCACGATATTGATAGTTGAAGATGATCCGATTAATGTGCGTGTTTTCAGCACAATTTTGCAGAAACGGGGCCAGTTTGATGTGCTCTGCTCTGAGAATGTCGGGGAAATTATGGCCTTAACATCAGCGGGAAAGGTTGATCTGGTGATGATGGATGTTTCCCTAACGGCAAGTCTCTATGAAGGGGAGTCAGTGGATGGAATTCGGATTACCCAAATGCTCAAAGCAGATCCCCAGACGAAGGAAATTCCAGTGATTTTAGTGACAGCCCACGCGATGCAAGGCGATCGCGAAACCTTCCTGAGCAAGAGTGGGGCTGAGGGGTATATTTCTAAGCCAGTGGTTGATTATGATGATTTTCTGCAACAGATTCATCGCCTAATCGGAGAGTAACAAATAAAACTTGGCGATCGCCTTTTTCTTGGCTTCAGTAAAAATCCGTTGACGTTAATGGTTTACAACACTTGCGATCGCAGTAGGGCGACGGGTAGATAAACCATTTTCTTGGCCGTCGGCACATAGGCGCGGCGGTTAAAGACATCGTAGTCATTTTTCTCGATGATATCGAGGATCCCTTGGTACAACATCAAGGCAGACCACACCGGCCAGCGGGCATCGGGATGGAGCGACCGAATTCCCCGCTCGGCAATTTGGTAGTAATGGCGGGCCCGCTTAATTTGAAATTTCATTAGCGATCGCCACCGCTCATCGATGACCCCCGCGAACAAGTCCTTTTCGGAATAGTTAAATAACGCTAAATCTTCTAGGGGCAGGTAAATGCGACCACGGCCCCGGTCTTCCCCCACATCCCGGAGAATGTTTGTTAGTTGATTGGCAATCCCTAGGGCGATCGCCTCTTCCGTCGGCATCTGAGACTGGCTTTGGCGATTCCAGGGGGCCGTATTCGTGCGATTTTCTAAACCCATGACCGCCCCGGACATCAGGCCCACAGTCCCAGCGACTCGATAGCAATAGAGCTCCAAGTCCTCAAATGTTTCATAGCGACTGCGATATAAATCCATGCGTTGCCCAGCAATCATGTCCCGAAAGGGCTGGATATCGAGGGGAAAGCGATTCAAGCTATCCACCAAGGCCACATCTGGATCGGCAACCGGTTGCCCCGCAAATACAGATTCGAGATCCCGCTCCCATTGATCGAGGGTTTCTGGGGTAGTATTAACCGCTTCTGGCCCATCAACCAGTTCATCGGTGCGACGACACCAGACATAAATGGCCCAAATTGCCTCGCGTTTTTCCTTGGGCATGAGGAGGGTGCCTAGGTAAAACGTCTTAGAATACATCGCCGTAACAGTACGACAATATTCGTAGGCCTCTTCACGGGAGATGAAGGACGAGGCAGTGGGTGGGGAAGGTTGAAGTCTAGACAATTGCAGCATGCGTTGCGGGCGAAGTGTCTGGGGAGTCGTTTCCGGGCCTCCCCGTGGGCAAAAAAAGCCATAATGATTGTCGCATTGTACGAGTCAAATGGGAAATTAATCTTAATTTTGTCAAGAAGTCTCCCACAGACTGATTTTATGCGGCAACGGAAACAGTGGTGGCCTGGTCAGCAAGGGTGGTTTCAGCCGCTTTCGCAACAGCTTGGGCGGTGAGTTTCCCGGAGAGGACGGCCCCTTCCATACTGGCGAGATAGCGCTGCATTGTGTAGTCCCCAGTGAGGAAGAAGTTGGAGATGGGTGTCTCCTGGGAGGGACGGTGATCTTGGCGACCGGGGGTTGACTTGTAAACGGAGCGGGGAGTTTTCACCACATGGTACTTCAAAAGTTTGGCTTGATTATCACCCGTAAAGTCATCGGGGAAGAGTTGTTGCAATTCTTCCATGGTGGCGGCGATGATCTCCTCATCGGACTTGCTAATCCAGTCCTTTGCGGGGGCCAAGACCAGCTCTAACATGGATTTGTCGCTGTAGTAGCCACGGCAAGTGTTGCTCATGTCCGCATACACGCTTAATAAAGGCGATCGCGAAAAGAGGAGATGATCCACATCGGTTAATTTGCGATCAAACCACATGTGCAGGTTGATTACCGGGACGCCTTCGAGGCCATCCAGTTTCTGGAAAAAGGACATTTCTTTCCAAGGCTTGGGCAACATTACCTTGAGGGGATCAACAGGCATCGCTGATACATAGGCATCAGCGGTAAAGAATTCGTCTTCGGCACCGTTTAGACCACGCAGCAGGAAGCCTTTTACAGAGCCATCTTCGTTGAGTTGAATTTCTTTGAGGGGACGGTTGAGATGGACTTCGCCGCCCCGTTCAGTGATGTAGTCCACGATGGGTTGGCAGAGGCGTTCGGTGGGAGAGCCATCGAGGAAGGCCATCTTTGAGCCGTTCTTTTCTTGGAGGAAGCGGTTAAGGGCGGTGAGCAGAATGGTGGCAGAAATTTCATCGGGGTTGATGAAGTTCAAGGCCTTGGACATGGCGATGAAGACTTCTTTTTCGACCCGCTCAGGGATTCCCTGTTTCTTCATCCATTCAGACCAGGAATATTTGTCCATGTCTTCGACATATTTTTGGCCCTGTACCATCGCCGGGATTAAGCCGATGCCAAATTTGATCTTTTCTTCCCAGGTGAGCATGTCGTTATTGCGGAGGATGGCAAACACACCGTTGATGGGAGCGGGCAGATCGGGGAAGTCAAACCGGGAATAGGTACCAGGAGCGTCGGGTTGATTGAAGATCATCGTATGTTCTTTCCACTGCAGACGATCTTCGATGTTGAGTTCTTTAAAGAGCTGGAGCATATTGGGATAGGCTCCGAAAAAGATGTGTAGACCAGTTTCATACCAGTCACCATCTTCGTCTTGCCATGCGGCGACTTTGCCACCGAGAACGTCTCTTCTCTCGAGGACAATAGGAGTATGTCCTGCATCAACAAGGTATTTCGCACAGGATAATCCTGCTAATCCGGCTCCGGCGATCGCAACTCGCATGGTGAAGGGCTTCCTACTCTAACGAACGACAACTAAAAATTAGATGTTGTTCATTATACTTTGCAATTCGTTACATTTGAGTTTTTCTCCAGAAATCCCTTGATTTTCAACAAAATCAACGGTCTGAATTGCGGCAAGGGCGATCGCCTTTATCAATCGCCTTTATTTTGATGCCAGATTACCTACATCGGGAAAAATAGGGTCGGGAACCAACTGCGGTGCAACAAATCGCTCGCATAGCTATGTACCGTGAGTTCAAGGAGTTGATTGCGGGGTTTGCTGGCGATGGCGATCGCACTAATATCTTCTTTGACGGCAATATCAAGGGTTTCACTGAGAGGATTGCCGATTTTAACGGCGGTTTTGACCGTCAGTCCCAAGGCTTCTAGCTCTCCTTTAACCTTCGCGAGTTTTTCCTCGGCCTCTTTTTGGAGATATTCAATCTGAATGCGCTGGATACCAGAATTATCAAAGACAGACAACAAAAAACAATTGGCGATCGCCCCTTGGGGCGCATTTTTTGCAAAAGTCTTCACCTGTTCAATTAAATATTTCGCCTCATCACTGCCATTGTAGGGAAGCAGCAGATATCGCCACAGATGGCGGCAACGCAGCGCCAACTCCTCACAAGTATAGGTAGAGACAATCTGGGGCCGGAGGATCATGATCGGCTTTTTCAGAGACTTGATCAGACCCAGGCTCGTACTGCCAAACATTTTTTCTTGGATTAAATTTTTGATGGGGGTGCCCACCAAGATGACATCACATTGATATTGCTCAAGGACTTGGGGAATGTTATCGAGGGCATTCCCAGAAACAATTTCTACTTTGACATCTGCACCAGCCGGCACCTGGGTGAGGGCCTTGGAAAGATGGGCTTGGGCAGCGGCAACTTTTTCTTTGTCAATGCGGGGGATATTGCCTTCTGTCCAGAGGGGCACACTATGGAAAAAAACAATCCGGGATAGTCCTCCCTGTACCAGATTTGCGATGCAGCCAGTGAGTCGATCTAAGCCATCGGAAAAATCTGTACAGACTAAGGCGCTATGAAACATGGCAATATCGCTAAAAATTGTGGGCTAAGAATCAAAATTTTCTTTACGGTAGCACTTCTCCCCGAAGAAGTTGAACTGCAAGTCAATAAATCGTTTGGAATTTTTTCCCTACCCCCACATCCCTAGCGTGATGCCGTTGTGATCAGGCTTGAGAAGGAGGCCAGTGAAAAATATTCACGTTCACCAGTGGATGCTCTTAGTCGAAATAAACCGGACTATTAGTGCTGTTTCCAGCATTTGGACTATTCCCTAGAGTCCCCATTGGTGTTTGATCACTTCTTTGTACATATTCTCCCGTGAGAGCATTTGCTCATAAAGTTTCACGAGGTGCTCCAGGGCTTGCTCACGGTTCATCTGTTGCACTTGGCTTTCGAAGGAACGGAGACTGAATTGTTGTTCTAATGAGAGTTCGTTATTTGTTGGAAACATAGTTATCTCCTGAACAGTTTTGACAATTAATACTGGGCTGAATTTCTACTGATGCAGAAATACCCGGCCAACTATTACATATTGTAAACAATTATTGACAACTGTGTGATTGCGTCAATTCGTTTTTAGCGATTCTTCCCCCAAGAAGTTGCTCAAAGTGAACAAAGCAATGAGTAAAAATACTTGTTTGTCTGGATTTCTAGATAAAATCAGTAAAAATCAGGGACAGCCAAACTAGCAGTAGGGAGAAATGTCTTCGTGGTACAGGAATTTCGTTTGGGGTGTGCAGTCTGGGCCTACCGGGGTTGGTTAGGGGATTTTTACCCAAGGGGCAGTGCTGCGAAAGATTTTTTGAGGCTCTATGGCGATCGCCTCCATGCCGTAGAAGGAAATACGACGTTTTATGCGGTGCCATCCGCCGAAACTGTGACACGCTGGCGGGAACAAACACCCCCCGAATTCCGCTTTTGCTTGAAATTTCCCCAGACCGTGACCCACCAAGGCCCGTTAATGGCTCAATTAGACCAGGCAAAGGCGTTTATCGACCGGGTTGCACCTTTAGGCGATCGCCTAGGCTGTATCTTTGCCCAGCTTCCCCCTTACTATTCCCCGAATTACTACGACGATCTACAGGCATTTCTACTCGCTCTAGCAGATTCTCCCGTCACCCTAGGCGTAGAAGTACGCCACCTCGACTGGTTTCAAGCGCCCCACCGCGATCGCCTTGACACCCTGCTCGCTCACCACAGTGTGAGTAAAGTTCTATTAGATACCCGCCCCATTTACAATTGCCCCGATAACCCCCAGGCCCATTCCCAACGCCCCAAACCAGAAGTGCCGCTGATCCCAACAGTAACGAACCAGAAAGCCATTGTCCGTTTTATCAGCCATCCCAAACGTTCCTTAAATCAGCCCTACTTCGAGCAATGGTGCCGGCAGATTCAGCAATGGTATGCCGCTGGCCACTCCATCTATTTCTTCATGCACTGTCCCATCGAAGATCACTCCCCCGGCCATGCCCGCTATTTCCAAGAACAACTACAGCAAGCCCAGATTCCAGTGCCGTCCCTCCCCTGGCAGCAGCTCACCCCCGAACCAGAACAACTCAGTCTTTTCTAAAAACCATTGGCTTTCGGCATCGACCCCCCAATCCTGGCATTTTCGTGCGTGTCAAAGTCTATTCCATGACAAAATTCGAGGTCTATTTTTCAGTAAACCTGCCAGCACCTGAGAAAAATACCAGCTCTAGTCCCTCAGGACAGCACTCAACCCAAGATCCCCCTTAGCCCCTGTAGATGTTAAAAACTGTTACGAAACAACAAGGAGAGGTGACACAGTAACGCAAAATATTTGCGGATGGCTGTAGGAAAACCTAGGACAGTGTCGGCTTATTTCTCTGATGAAACATTTAGGTAGTAATCCGGACGCTTAGGGGCTTCACACACCCACAATGTTGGTTTTAATTTGAGCAATATAAAGCAAATTAAAGAAAGCCACCATTCATTTGATAAAAAACCAGTTTAAACCTAAAATCTGGTAATTATTTACTTTATTTAGTCTCATATCTAGAGGAGGAATCCATAGATGAGTATTGTCACGAAATCCATCGTGAATGCCGACGCTGAAGCTCGTTACCTCAGCCCCGGTGAACTCGATCGCATCAAAGCTTTTGTTACTTCTGGTGAAAGCCGTCTTCGGATCGCTGAAACCCTGACTGGCTCCCGTGAGCGCATCATCAAATCTGCTGGTGATGCCCTCTTCCAGAAGCGCCCCGACGTTGTTTCTCCCGGCGGTAACGCTTACGGCGAAGAAATGACTGCAACTTGCCTCCGTGACATGGACTACTATCTCCGTCTAATCACCTACGGTGTCGTTGCTGGTGATGTAACTCCCATCGAAGAAATCGGTCTTGTTGGCGTTCGCGAAATGTACAAGTCCTTGGGCACTCCCGTTGATGCGGTTGCTCAGGCCGTTCGTGAAATGAAAGCTGTTGCGACTGGCATGATGTCTGGCGACGATGCAGCTGAAGCTGGTGCTTACTTTGACTATGTCATCGGAGCAATGGAGTAATCATAAAATTTGATTACTTTCTCCATAGTGGTTTTTACCCTCTGGAACTTCGTTAAGACCTACTAAGATAAGGAATTATAACAATGCAAGACGCAATTACTTCTGTAATCAACTCTGCTGACGTCCAAGGTAAGTACCTTGATGGCAGTGCAATGGATAAGCTCAAGGCTTATTTCACAACTGGTGCTCTCCGTGTCCGTGCTGCTAGCACCATCAGTGCTAACGCTGCAGCAATTGTAAAGGAAGCTGTTGCTAAGTCTCTCCTTTACTCCGATGTAACTCGTCCTGGTGGCAACATGTACACCACTCGTCGTTACGCTGCTTGTATTCGTGACCTCGACTACTACCTCCGCTATGCAACCTATGCAATGCTTGCTGGCGATCCTTCCATCCTCGATGAGCGTGTGCTCAACGGTTTGAAAGAAACCTACAACTCCCTCGGTGTACCCGTTGGTTCTACTGTTCAAGCAATCCAAGCAATGAAAGAAGTCACTGCTGGTCTTGTCGGTGCTGACGCTGGCCGTGAAATGGGTGTTTACTTCGACTACATCTGCTCTGGCTTAAGCTAATGCTTCGCATCTGTCGGATGCAAATGGTGTAGTAACCCAATTGAGTTCGGAGGTATGCGCTCACTGTCTAGCTCTTTATAAGCTTTTACTAGGTTTATCTGGGTACAAGTTTTGGGGATCTAGGATCTGGGTTGCGACTTCCGAACTTTGCTATATCAGCCTTGATAATAAAACTCTTTCAGATAAACGACTGGGTTCAAAAACTTTTAAGGAGATCATTAAGCTATGCGGATGTTTAAAATTACGGCCTGTGTACCAAGCCAAAGCCGAATTCGGACACAGCGTGAATTACAAAATACATACTTCACCAAGCTGGTTCCCTACGACAATTGGTTCCGTGAGCAACAACGCATCATGAAGATGGGCGGCAAGATTGTTAAGGTGCAACTGGCAACTGGTAAGCCCGGCACCAATACTGGTTTGACCTAAAAACAAATCGTCAAGTGTCCATCTGTTTTTGGGTTTGACTTGGGGAGGTCGATTAACGGCCTCTTATTTTTTTGGCAAAATCTGGGGTCATTGGCAAAAATTTGGTTCACGAATGGGTAACGAAGTCTAAATTTCACGCCAAAATTGACTACCCTAGATCTTGTATTTTCAGTGTCTCTTTGTGGTGGTACTCGCGATGACCCAACAAAATCCCCAACCTCCAAAAACACAATTGGGACAGATGGTCACCCAAGCCTTCAACACGATGGTTCACTTTGGGCAGCATACCCTCAAGCCTGGTGCTCGCGTACCTGAGTTACACATTGAAGGCCAGACACAACCTTTTCCGTTGATTGGCGATCGCCACACAGGGGGCCGGAGTTCGAGCCAAGACATCACCATCCGCAACGAAACGGTGAGTGCCCAACATTTTTCACTTAGTAAAGATCCCGAAAATCCGCGCCATTACCTCATCCATGACGAACGCTCTTCTAATGGTATTTATGTCAATCGGCGTAAAGTTAAACATTTTCCCCTCCGCCATGGTGACGTGATTCATCTTGCGCCCCCCGAATTAGCCCAGGCCGCTTGTTTGACCTACCGTTATGAAATGCCGGTCTGGGTCAAAATTATTCGGTATAGTCTGTTAAGCGGTGGTGGCTTCGTCGGTTTCTTGACCCTATTCTTGCTATGGCAATGGACAAAATATCCTTTAAATCCTCTTCCCTCCGGCGTTACAGGCCCTGTCGTGATTTTTTCCCGGGACGGAGAGACCGCAATTAATCCTGTTACTACCGATAGCCATCGGGAACTGCAGCGGCTCAAGGATTTTTCACCTTACCTAAAAAACGGGGTAATGGCTTCTGAGGATGCCCGTTTTTATTGGCACCCAGGCATTGATCCCATTGGGATTGCGCGGGCGATCAGGGTGGCCCTTTTACGGGGAAGCGCGACCCAAGGGGCAAGTACAATTACGCAACAGGTGGCCCGGAGTCTATTTCCAGAGGTGGGGCGAGAAAAAAGTGCCAGCCGTAAATTGCGGGAAATAATTGTCGCCTTGAAGATGGAAACTTTCTTCAGTAAAGATGAAATTTTGCTGCTGTATTTAAACAAGGTTTACCTGGGGGTGGGCCAATCGGGTTTTGAGGATGCGGCTCAGTTTTATTTTGACAAGTCAGCCCGAGACCTCGATTTGCTGGAATCTGCGACTTTGATCGCCATGTTGCCCGCCCCAAATGCCTTTAATCCCATTGTTGATCCGGATAAATCCCGCGAACAGCGCAATCTTGTGATTGACCGGATGCACAAGTTGGGGATGATCACCGATCAAGAACAACGTCAGGCAAAGTTAACCCCCATCGAAGAGCGTTTAAGTGAAGAAGCCCGCCGTTCGCTATCGAACAATGCTGCTCCTTACTTTTATGGCTATGTACAGCAGGAGTTGACGGAATTACTGGGGGAAGATGCCCTGAAAATGGGGAATCTCTACATCGAAACGGGGCTGGATATCACGATGCAACAGAAAGCGGCCTCGGCTCTCAAGGCCTCCATTGAGCAGGATGGCACCCAGGTCGGATTTTCCCAAGGGGCGATCACCACCCTCGATAGCGACACGGGTGAAATTCTCGCCATGGTTGGCGGCAAAGATTATGCCGAAAGCCAATTTAATCGCGCCGTCCAGGCGAAACGACAACCGGGTTCAACTTTTAAGGTGTTTGGCTATGGTGCTGCCCTTGAACAGGGCATTTCCCCCTACACTGCCTTTTCCTGTGCGCCTCTCAATTGGCAAGGACAACAATACCGTGGTTGTGAGCGCACCAGCACCGCCAGTACCGATATGTTTCGCGGCATGGCCCAATCGGAAAATGCGATCGCCCTGCGCATTGCCCAGACAGTGGGGTTAGATGGCGTCATTAACTTTGCCCAACAGTTAGGCGTAGACTCACAACTGAGACCCTCCCCTGGTTTGATTTTGGGAGAAAGTGAAGTCTCTGTTTTAGAAATGGCAGGGGCCTATGCGACCTTTGCCAACGACGGTACCTGGAATAAACCCCACGCCATCCGTCGGATTTTTGACAGCAGCGACTGTACTGGTGAAACCATTGATAGCTGTCATTTACTCTACGATTTCAGTAACCGCGCCGATCTCCACCGAGAACAAGTCATTTCCCGCGATACCGCCCGCACCATGACCAGTATGCTTCAGGGAGTGATTCAAGGGGGCACAGGCACCGCCGCCCGTCTGGGCCTTGATGAAGCCGGCAAAACAGGGACAACGAACAGTAATGTTGACCTGTGGTTTGTTGGCTATGTCCCCTCCCAAGATTTAGTAACGGCCATTTGGTTGGGAAACGACGATAATAGTCCAACCCGGGGCGGGAGCTCATACGCGGCTAAACTGTGGGGCGCTTATATGCGTGAGGCCTTTTAAAACCGCTTCCAATACGGAAATCTAACAACGCACCATCGGGAAAACCAAACCATTCTTGGCAGAGCAATTTGCTATTCTATGGTGTAGTGAATCATGACCCCCGCAAGGAGGCTTAATTTCGATGGCAGCAACGGATTTTAAAGATTACTATTCCATCCTTGGGGTCAGTAAAAGTGCCTCTGCCGATGAAATTAAGAAAAAGTTTCGCAAGCTCGCTCTCCAATACCATCCTGATCGCAATCCAGGTAATGATGCCGCTGAAGCGAAGTTTAAGGAAATTAGTGAAGCATACGAAGTTCTTTCTGATCCAGAAAAACGACAAAAATATGATCAGTTTGGCCAATACTGGCAACAGGCTGCTCGCGGGGGCGGTAGTCCCTATGGTGCTGGCGTAAACGTCGATTTTGAGAACTTTAGTAACTTCGACTTTGGTAATTTTGGCAGCTTTGATGAATTTATTAACGATTTACTCGGACGAGCCGCAGCGGGTGCTGGGCCAAGAGGCACAGGGAATCCCTACAGTGATTTTGGTTTCAATACAGCAGCGAGTGGTACAACCCAAGGCGCCGATCGAGAAGCAAATATTCAACTGACATTGTCCGAAGCCTTTCGCGGTGTTGAAAAACGGTTGAGCCTAGGCACAGAGACAATTACAGTCAAAATCCCAGCAGGAGTAACCAACGGCAATAAAATCCGTGTCAAGGGCAAAGGTTCTCCCAGTGCCATGGGCGGCCAGAGGGGTGATCTGTATTTAATTGTTCAGCTCCAGGCCCATCACTTTTTCCACTTTGAAGGGGATAACTTAATCTGTACTTTACCCATTACCCCCGATGAGGCTGTGCTAGGGGCATCTGTCGCCGTCCCAACGCCGGATGGTATGGTGACGATGAAAATTCCCCCAGGGATTAAATCAGGACAATCACTGCGACTCCGAGGCAAGGGCTGGCCCAAACCAAAGGGAAACCGCACAGATCAGCTTGTCAAAATAGAGATTACTGTCCCTGCTGCACCCACCGAAGCGGAACAAGAGTGTTATGAGAAGCTCCGGGCGCTTAATTCTTTTAAACCCCGCGATCGCCTCCAAAAGGTAAGCCTCTAACTAATCACCACCGAGGATTTTCTTAAGGGAATTAATCCCTTTTTTAATCCGTCGTGACACGGTAATAACACTCACTCCTAGTAGGTCAGCGGCCTCTTTTTGGGTAAGGTCATGGAGAAAAACAAATTCCAATACCTTGCGGGTATGTTCTTCGAGTTGAGCAAGGCCCTGTTGAATGCGAATTTGATCTTCAATGGCCAGTTGAAAGCTTTTGTAACCCGGATCCGGAACCAGATCTCCTAAAGAAGTATTTTCCCCTTGGTCAGCTTTTACAGAAACATCAAGACTGACAGGATCACGGTTTTGATAAGCCAGATTAATGGATTGCCATTCAGTTACAGAAATGTTGAGATGTTCAGCGATTTCGATGGCAGAGGGTTGTCGATTATGTTCTTGGCGAAAAGTGTGGATAAAGCGGTTAGACTGTTGCCGCAATTGCAACATTCGGCGGGGAATACGGACAGTAGAGCTTTTATCTCGCAGGTAATGTTGAATTTCACCGCGGATATAGGGATTCGCAAAGGAACTGAAAGCATTGCCCCGCTCTAGGGTGAATCGCTCAATGGCCCGGAGCAAACCCAAGCTCCCCACCTGCATGAGATCATCAAAATTTTCGCTACATTGTCTCGACCAATGGTGGGCTTCTTTGCGAACCAAGCCAATATTTAAACTTACAATCTGATTACGAATTTTGACATCTTGGGACTGCCGATATTCCTGTAACAGTTCCAGGGTTTTTGACTTAATATTGTCACTAACTTTTGTCGTCGTAGGTTCCATTATTTTTCGGCCAGATTAATGGTCAAGCGATTACTGAGAAATGGATTGGAGCAAACTAAAAAAGATACGCTATTTTTCTGATGAAAAACTTCAAAATTAATGCGAGACTAAGGGAGGATTTTGGGAAAGATAAATTTAGATACCCCTAACATCCGTCAGTTGTACTGTTCGTGATCATAATATTGGCATAGGTAGATTCGAAATAGTATTGATTTTTATCAAAATTCACTACTTTTTACGGAATCTTCAACAAAACTCCGTGAAACTACTGAAAAACCAGGGAAGATTGCCTTTTAAATTCTTTCAAAAGACTCCCTAAATCTACGGAATTAATAGTCTTTGGCCTGCGGCGGATAATGATCTTGATTATTAATTGATTTGGGTAAATTTGATTTTAGTGCTTCCGGCACAAGCCATTCTCCCATGACTTGCAGTTGAATTTTACCGGGTAAAGTGCTGAGGCGATCGCCATTGCAGCCATGGATCAACTCGACTGTAGCGCTAATTTGGGCGAAGGTAGGCATTTTGGGCAAAACTTGCTGGAGATATTGCCGGATAATCCGGCGTTGGAGGGCAATGTGTAAGGGCTGTAGGACAAGGCGATGGAGATGTTGCTGGGGAGTTAGGGCTTGCTGGAGATATTGTTGGGTGATCGCCTCAAGGTAGTCATTTTCATCCTGCAAAATGAGCGCTGTTTGGGCAAGGTGTTTATCGGCTTGGGTGTTTAATGTCCGTAAATGGGGCAAGATTTGCTGGCGTATTTGGTTGCGTTTAAAGCGCATTTGTTGATTGAAAGGATCAAGACACACAGGCAGATTAAATTGTCGGCAAAATTCCCCCGTTTCCTGTCGCGTAATTGTCAACAAAGGACGCACCAGCTTGACCTTGTCGGAGAGCGATCGCCGTTCGGTGAGACTGCCTAGACCAGCCGTCCCCGCCCCCCGCACCAGGTTATATATTAAGGTTTCTGCACGGTCACTTTGGGTATGACCCGTCACCACATAGGCCTGATCGAGTTGTTCTGCTAAGTGAGTTAGGGTTTCATAGCGCCAGCGGCGTGCCGCATTTTCTGTTTCTGGAAGAGACGACGCCGCGCGGCAGAGGTAGAAAGGTAACTGCCATTGTGCCCCCAGAGTTTGTACGTGGGCGGCAATCTCTTCATCACCGGGCCAGCCATGGTAACAATGGGCGATCGCCAAGGACCATTGCCAATGGCGTTGTAAGTCCAGCATTAACCGACTTAAACACACAGAATCTTGCCCGCCGGAGACAGCCATGATGAGCTTGGCCCCTGCAGGCAATAAATTTGACTCCTTCAAATGTTGGTGTAGCCGCGCGTGTAAAGGACTCCAGTTCATGGAATCATCGATCTACTAATACGCCCATAGGATCATTACCTTCGTATCCAGGCTTATGGCTTTTTACGAAACATCGCAACATTAATAAACTGGCCCAGATCATCCTCCGATGCTTGGGTATTTTGGGGACTTGAAACTTCTGAGTCATCAAAAAGATCGTCTAAATCGAGATCACTATCCTCGGATAATGGCTCTTCTGCCTCATCTAAAGACAACTCCAAATCCCCTGACAGATCATCTAGACTTTCGGCATCCTGACCTGTAAACACCGCAAACGGATCATCTGCCTCTGAAACATCCGCCTGGGTTGGTGCTTGATCTTCTGTCACCTCTCCAAAGGGATTAGGAGCCTCAAGAGAATCTGTTTCTAGGGCTTCAGGAATACTTTCTGTCTCCATCTCCGGTAGATCTTCTGGTAGATCTAAAGTTTCTAAATCACCAGTCTCAGGGGTTGGGCTCTCTTCCAATAGGGATTGGAATAAATCGTCTTCCTCTGGAATTTGCTCCGGTTCATCAAACAGGTCTGTAAGGGCCATTTCCTGTTCTTCAATGCTATCGACGGTGATTGCAGTTGGCTCATCGTCGTCGGCAAATTCATCTAAATCTAAATCTAAATCAAGATCAAAATCGCCCTCTTCTGTATCACCAAACAAATCATTAAGATCTTCGTCAGAAATTGCTTCATTTAGTGCATTAGCTGGTGTATCTTCCGCAAACAATGTCTCTAAATCATCAGTTTCTTGAAGCTCAGCTTCTGCGTCTGAAGTTTGTTGCTCTGGGGATTCAGAAGTTTCTTGATCAAAAATATTTTCTAAAAACTCTTCATCCGGCTGCACCAGGGTCTCTTGAAAAACAATGGTTTCTTTACCATTAACGGTGGACTTTTCAACGGGTTCTGAGGTGCTAGTCGAGATATTCTCCTCACCGTGATCAGCTTCTGGGGCGATCCCGGTAAGATCTGCCTCGGGAGTCATTGTCTCGGCAAAGTCTGGCGGCTCTTCTAATTCCTCTGAGTCTAGGTCTTCTGAGAAGGTATCAGTGACTCCCGCAGTTTCCTCTGATGCTGTGTCAGGCCTATGAATCTCAGGTTCTGCTTCGGCAACAGCAGCATCAAAATCAAAGTCTTCTTCCCCGAACAGATCATCAAGGTCGTCGATTGGTTCTGCCAAGTCTGCTTCGGCCGTGTCGCTAGATTCTTCAAAAAGGGCCTCAAAATCATCCAGGTCATCCTGATCAGAGAAATCAGCACCATCGGCAGTTGCTAGATTTAAATCTTCTAAATCTGCACTAACATCTTGGGGTTCTACCTCCATGTCCGGCAGGTCAAGGTCTGGTAGATCTGTCTCTGGGGTATCAGATGCAGAATCATCAAAATCCAAACCAAGGTCAGCAAATTCTGCTTCGTTAAACTCTAGTTCCAAATCATCAAAGTCTGATTCTGATTCAGAAGTCGTAGAGGCAGTCGCACTAGGGAAATCACTGGCAGCTACCGAAGGAAGGAGATCAGCAGCTGCCTTAGGCTTTGGGTCTGCGCTTGCCTCCCCACCGTCTTCTTCGGCAAATTCAAGGTGTAGCCTGACTTTTCCTTTGACCCAACCAGAGGCACCAAACCGCAGCACATCACATTCAATGCCGTTATCTGTTAACCAATCAACGGTTTCTTCGGTGAGTCCCCCCAACCCTTGTTCTAGCAAGAGTTGCTTTAAGGCGGCGGCGAACTCGTCAACGCGAAAAGTGCTATGGCCGATTACAAAACGGGATTCGCTATTAATCGACAGCACTTCACCGCTGCTCAGTGGTTGAAAGTTTTTGCTCACGGTTATTTCCCCACAGTGTCAAAATAGTTAGGTCATCAAGCTAAAAGAGGGTTCGGGCGGATTGATCACAATTCCCGCCTTTGTGTCTTATTTTAATCGGGCTTTTCCTACGGAAATGTCTTTTTCTCTTTAAAATTTACGGATTTTTAGAAAAACCAACCGTAGGAATGCAATCCTTTACCAAGAATATTGACCCCTAGATAACATACCCAAACGACGAAAAAACCTGCCGCTGCGAGAAAGGCGGGTTGTCGACCTTGCCAACCCCGGGTGATACGGGCGTGTAAATAAGCGGCAAAAACTAACCAAGTGATGAGGGCCCAGGTTTCTTTGGGATCCCAACTCCAATAGGAACCCCAGGCTTCGTTGGCCCAAACGGCACCGGCAATAATCCCAATGGTCAAAAGCGGAAATCCTAGGCCAATGATGCGGTAGCTGATGTTATCGAGGGTATCGGCAAGGCTCAACATCTGGGGGCTGAGAGCTGGGGAGGAGGTGAGCTGTTGGAGGTCAGGGGATGCTAGGACAGCGGTATTACCGTTACTTTGGGGTTCGGTTTTCTGAAAAGCGACTACGGTCACTGGGGTTTCGTCGGTGGTGTTTTGGGGCTGGCGGAGTCGATAGCTGCCATTACCAACGGAACTGCCCCGCAATTCAATTTTCTGGCCTTTGGTGACAATTAAAAAGGCGATCGCCAATAGAGATCCCACCAAGAGTGCGGCATAGCTGATCATCATCACACTGACGTGCATCATCAGCCAGTTAGATTTGAGAGCCGGGACGAGAGGGGCAGAATTTTGCATTTCCGCCGGGAGCGATAGGGCAGCAAAGGCCGTGATCCCCATGGCAACCGGAGCAGTAATTACACCGACCCAACGACTGCGACTCATCCATTCGGCGACGAGGTGCATGGTGGTTACCCCCCAGGCGAGGAAAAAGAGCGATTCATAAAGATTACTAAGGGGGAAATAGCCGGCTTCTAACCAACGGGCTCCCAGGAGGGTGGCCATGCAGAGATTGGCGATCGCCACGCCGAGGGTACCTAAACCGGCTAAGCCCGGAATGTTCGGAAACGCAGCCCCGCCCCAGTAGAGGAGCATCGTCAAGAAAAGAACCAGAAAAGAAGTGTTATCTAAAAGGCTTTGGAGTGCGACCAAATCCATTGTGCGATTCTCCTAAAAAAATATCGATCAAAAAAGCTTGGACTTTTAGCGGACTGTAATTAAAAAATTTTTATCGTTACTTATTTTCCCATTAGATCATATCGGCTGAGCTCCCCCGACGGCTATGTCGATCCTGATAGAGGGTGGTACGTTCTGCGGGAAGGCGATCCACTGAGGCGATCGCCGTTCGTAGCTGAGAGACCGTTAAACAGGTTCCCCCTTGGGCCCCCGCCATGGTTGTAATGTGCTCTTCCATGAGGGTACCGCCCAAATCATTGCAGCCCCAACGGAGGGCAGTGGTGGCCCCCCCTAAGCCCAGTTTGACCCAGCTCGGCTGGTGATTGATGATCCATTTGCCAAGGAAGAGACGCGCCACTGCCGTTAATAACAGGGTTTTCTGTAGATCTGGTTGATCCCGGCCCACTTTTTTGCGGAGTACCTGGGGCGCGGCTTGACCAACGAAGGGCAACAGAATAAATTCGGTAATTTTAGCGGGTTTACCCTCGGCGATCGACTGTTGTTGCAGTTGCCGGATCTGGGCTAAATGTTGTACCTGGTGCAATGGTGTTTCGATGTGGCCACAGAGCATTGTGCTGGTGGTCGGTAGTCCCAGGTGATGGGCTGTACTGACAATTTCTAGCCAAGTTGCCGCCTTTAACTTTTCGGGGCAAATTTGACGACGAATCTGATCGTCGAGGATTTCTGCCGCCGTACCCGGTAGGGAACCAACACCAGCATCCTTGAGGGCAATGATTACATCCCGGAAGGACAGCTGATCCTCGCGGGCAATAAATTCAATTTCCTGGGGAGAAAAGGCGTGGAGATGCAAACCCGGAAAAGCATCCTTCAAAGCAGCAACCAAATCGAGGTAGTAGTCGAGCGATCGCCCATTACGTTTCGCCTGGGGATTTAACCCCCCCTGGATGCACAGTTCCGTTGCCCCCTCCGCCCAGGCCGCCGCCGCTTTTTCCTGGAGTTGTGCTTGATCGAGCCAAAAGGAATCTGGATCTCCCGCATCCCGTCGAAAGGCACAAAAGTGACAGTGCTGCTCACAAATATTAGTGAAGTTTAGATTGCGGTTCACCACGTAGGTAACGGTTTCCCCACAAAGCGCCTGTCTGAGGGTATCAGCTGCCATGCGGATACTTTCGATGGCCTCCGGCTCCGTTTGGGAAATGAGGAATACTCCGGCCTCAACCGTGAGATCAACACCGGCGATCGCCGCATCTAGTACCTGCAGTAACTTCATCCTTGGCCTAACTCGACAGAACGGGCCTTCGCCGCGGTAACAGCAGCAATGACCCCTGAGCGAAACCCGTGGGCTTCAAGGGCCGCAACACCAGCGATGGTAGTGCCCCCCGGACTGGTCACCCGATCTTTGAGTTGAGCGGGATGTAAGCCGGAGGTTTGGAGTAATTCCGCCGTTCCCTTGACCGTTTGGAGGGCGAGTTGTTGGGCCGTGGCTCGGGGTAACCCAGATGCAACGCCGCCATCGGCCAGGGCTTCTACCATTAAGGCCACAAACGCCGGGCCAGAACCAGAAAGTCCAGTCACCGCATCCATCAGAGACTCTGGTACTACCACCACTTCACCCACAGCCCCAAAAATTTGTTTTGCAAGGGCGATCTGGGCCTCTGAAACGCGATCCCCAGGGGCGATCGCCGTCATCCCTTGACCAATAATCGCCGGTGTATTCGGCATTGCCCGCACCACAGGATAGTCCCTAAAACCGTCTTGTAACTGAGCCAGGGTCACCCCAGCGAGGATTGACAACACAAGGGGGCGCGTTGATAGCTGTTGACCTTGGAGTTCAGTGGCGACTTGATTAAAAATTTGTGGCTTGATTGCCAACATCAGAACCTCAGAGGCGATCGCCGCTTCTTGGTTACTGGCCGTGACACCCACCTGATATTCCTGCTGTAAATAGGCCCGTCGCTCCGCCACAGGTTCACTCACAATCACGTCTGCTGGCAAGTAAATTTGTTCCTTGAGGAGCCGTGCGAGGAGGGCCTCTCCCATAACACCGCCGCCAATCATGCCGAATTTTGCCGCCATCTTAATTCTTCACATTCATCCCTGAAATGACGCATTCATCTTGACTGATTTTTTCCCAGAAGGCAAATGTAGCGCACCAAAAAGGGGACAGAAAGTCTATCCCCAAAATTTGGCGATCGCCTTAGACCTTACAGCGTTTTTGTTGGGCCAATTCTTATTGAGCCTGGGCCATCGGTGTCATCTCATCACTCCAAGCAGGCGCCGGGGCGGCAGGACGAGCCGGGGCTGCCGGGGTGGCAGGAGTTTCTTCGCGGCTTAAGCTATTTGTGACTTGTACACAATTCGGTGTGAAGAGGAAAATGCTATCGCCAATCCGTTCTTGGTGGCCATCAATAGCAAAGGTTCCACCCGCAACAAAATCTACTGCCCGCTGTGCTTCGTCGGGATCCATCATGTTGAGATTGAGGACAATGGAACGTCGATCCCTAAGGGCTTGGATAATTTGAGGCATTTCTTCAAAGGAATGGGGCTCACAAACAACCACTTCAGCCGGGGAGTTACTGACGCCAGGGAGGCCGATGACATTGTTACGAGTGGGGGTGGTGTTAGAGTTCATGGCAAAGTTAGAAGCAACGGTAGGGTTTTCAGGTAGACGACGGGGGGCAGGCGCACTCTCTTCGGGCAAAGGGGTGGGCATTTCAGCAGGATAGAGGGCATGATAATCGTTGTTATCAATTTCCCCTTCATAGTATTCTTCGTATTCTTCTGGTTCGTTGAAGCCTAGGAAGTTACGTATGCTGTTGAACATGGGGCTAAATATCCTTGGTTATAGGGTTTTCAATATTGATTGATGATATGCTTCGTCGGCTTGGTAGATGGTGGGCAACATCTCCAAAAATTGTTTGTCCAGGATATAAGGCTCGAAGGGTGAAGAGACTTGACCAAGACTTAGGTAATTTTGAGCATATTCTAAGGGATGAATTATCTAGGGTTTCGCCAATTTAAAATTCTTAAGCTTAGCGATCGCCTTGGGACATATGGCTTATTTTGCCCTAAAAGTGAAGTTTTGGAGAATCGACATTGATAAGATTTTGTGAATCGAACATTGCAAATTCTAGATATTTTTCATCAATAGAATTGTTGCAAGAGGATCAATTTCAAAATTCTTTATGGAACTGCGGCCATTCACTGGGGTGATCAACAAATTTTTCAGCGGTTAGATTGGCTTATTCCCGTGCCCCGAAGATCCCCTGGCCAACGCGAATCATTGTTGCTCCAGCCCCGATCGCCAGGGGATAATCACCGGACATTCCCATGGATAATTCTGTTAATTGCTCCGGTAAGCTTGCCATCTGATTCAGTTGTTCCTTGAGAGAAAATACTTGTTCAAAGGCCATCTGGGTCTCAGTGCGGGAAAGCCCCAGGGGAAGAATTGTCATTAAACCCTGAAGCTTGAGGTGTTGACAGGTGGCGAGGTGCGGTAGATCGCTCAGGAGTTGGGGAATTTCCCAGCCAAATTTATTAGGGTCAGGCAGGGGTTTGATTTGTAAACAGCAGCGGGCTGGATTTTCTAAATCGGCGGCGTACTGATCCAGTTTTTGGGCGAGGGCGAGACTATCGACGGTATGAATCCAATCGAAATGGGCGATCGCCTTTTTTGCCTTATTTTTTTGCAGATGGCCAATAAAATGCCACCGGATATCCGGCAAGTCCTCTAATTCCGCTTGTTTTTGCTGGGCTTCCTGGAACCGATTTTCGCCAAAATCTCGAATTCCCGCCGCGTAGGCCAGGCGAATTTTTGCCGCAGAGTGGGTTTTGCTAACGGCGATCAGGCGCACCTCCGGGGGGATTTCTTCCCGTAGTCGGGCAATATTTTCGGCGATCTCATCTGACATTACTAAAAAAATGACCCGTAAATTTTAGACTCAACTAACTCGCTTATTGGAACGTCCGTTTATAGAGCGCCTGTAATACCTGAAACTCAGCCATGGCACCGGATCGGCGTACCTGACGCAGGCGATTTTCCATCTTTAACCGGGCATCCATCCGGGTGACCGACTCAAAACTCATGCCATTGGTATCTTGGTGCACAATGAAAAATAACCGCTGGGCATAGAGCGTTGTAAATAACTCTTGCTTGTCTTCCAGTTCACAAATCCGAAAGAGCATCCCAAATGTCGGGTGATTAAAATAAGATTCCGTATTCATTCAAATTTTAGCGAGTTCACCAATAGCCACAAAGCACCCTTTCTTTATTCGGTTTTCGACCACAAAAAATCAGAGGTTAGCTTTGCTGTAATCAAAAATACACATCAAAAATATTAGACATAGTATATAGGCAAGGCTCCCCCTGGGATAGCGTGATCCAGAGTTTTCACAACTCACATTGAGGTTTTGGCGGATTCACATCCCCATCTCCCACAAGCGAAACCTAAATTGGTAGAATAAAAAGCTGCTAATTTGCCTAGCCCATTATTTTTGAAACGACCATGACTAAGCCTCGTCAATATCACATTACCACTTTCGGTTGTCAGATGAACAAGGCCGACTCTGAACGTATGGCGGGCATCCTCGAAGAGATGGGCTATCACTTCACCGAAGATCCCTATGCTGCAGATCTCGTCCTCTACAATACCTGCACGATTCGGGATAATGCGGAACAAAAAGTTTACTCTTACCTCGGTCGCCAAGCTAAGCGGAAACAAGAAAAACCCGACCTCACCCTGATCGTCGCTGGTTGCGTCGCCCAACAGGAAGGAGAAAGCCTCCTGCGCCGTGTCCCGGAACTGGATCTGATCATGGGGCCTCAACACGCCAACCGTCTCCAGGATTTGTTAGAGCAAGTTGAAGGGGGAAGTCAGGTGGTGGCGACGGAGCCAATCCATATCGTTGAAGACATTACGAAACCCCGGCGAGACAGCACGGTTACGGCCTGGGTCAATGTGATCTACGGCTGTAATGAGCACTGCACCTATTGTGTTGTCCCTGGGGTACGGGGCACGGAACAATCGCGCTATCCAGAAGCGATCCGGGCAGAAATGGAAGAACTAGGGCGACAAGGGTTTAAGGAAGTCACGCTCCTCGGTCAAAACATCGATGCCTATGGCCGGGATCTACCGGGTACCACAGCAGAAGGCCGGAATAAATATACCCTCACTGACCTTTTATATTACGTCCACGATGTGCCGGGCATTGAGCGGATTCGCTTTGCCACCAGTCACCCCCGGTACTTTACGGAACGCTTGATTAAGGCTTGCCAGGAATTACCCAAGGTTTGTGAGCATTTTCATATTCCTTTCCAGTCTGGGGACAATGAGGTGCTTAAGGCGATGCGACGCGGTTATACCCACGAAAAATATCGCCGCATTATCAATACCATCCGGAACTATATGCCCGATGCTTCCATTAGTGCGGATGCGATTGTGGCGTTCCCCGGAGAAACGGAAGAGCAGTTTGAAAACACCCTCAAATTGGTGGATGAGATTGGTTTTGATCAATTAAATACGGCGGCCTATTCTCCCCGACCCGGCACCCCCGCCGCCACTTGGGATAATCAATTGTCAGAGGAAGTAAAAGGCGATCGCCTCCAACGTTTGAATCATTTGGTCGCCCAAAAAGCAGCAGAACGCTCCCAACGCTATGCCGGACGGATCGAAGAAGTGCTTGTTGAAGATCAAAATCCGAAAAATCCGAGTCAGGTTATGGGACGGACCCGGGGCAACCGCCTCACTTTTTTTGAGGGAGATATTAACGAACTCAAAGGAAAAATTGTTGCGGTCAAAATCACCGAAGCACGGGCCTTTAGCCTAACCGGAGAAGCCATTGAAGCCCTCGTAACTGCTTAGATACTATGACCACTCAACCTTGGCTCACCCCAGCGGCGATCGCCCAAGTGCAGCTTATTTTGGATAGTTATCACCATTGGTTTGGGGCGGATTTGATTGATCGCAGTGAATCCCCCCAAAAGCAGGCGGCGATTTTATTTGATGCACCGCTGGTGGTATTTTCCCATGGCACAGAGGCCGACCCAATTTATAACTATGGTTCTCGCCTCGGTTTAGAACTTTGGGAACGGTCTTGGGAGGAGTTGTTACAGATGCCCTCCCGACAATCGGCGGAACCTTCGGCACAGGTACAGGCAGAGCGCAATCAATTGTTAGCGAGCAGCCGTAGTTATGGGTTTAAAACAGGTTTTTCGGGGGTGCGCATTACCAAGAGCGGGAAGCGGGTACGGATTGAGGATGTTAAGCTTTGGGACTTACTCGACCCGGCGGGGAATTACCGGGGGCAGGCTGCCGTATATTCTAAATGGACAAATTTAGATTAGGACATGAAAGAGCAATTTATCCTGTGGTTAGATCGTCTATTGGTCGCGGATGTGTTTGTGGTGTTATTCGCCTTTTTTTGGTTTGCGATCGCCTTAGTTGGCCGCTCATCGGGGGTTAATCTGGGCTGGGATTTGTGGTATTCCCTCTGGGAGCCTGTGTTTACGCCAGCCATTGGTATTTTGATGTTGGGGGCAATCCTCAGTTGGGTGGTGAAAAAACTGAGCCTCTGGTTTGGTGACAAATCCGATGAACTGTCTTAATTCTCTTCCCCATTAATGAGGCACAATCCTGCCTAGTTCATTGGTTAGGATTGGTGCAAATGCAACCTAGGCATTAAGTTGATGAAACTCTCTGACCGATTTTCTGAAGCGCTGGTTTTTGCGGAAAAATTACACCGTCAGCAAGTGCGTAAAGGTTCTGGCGTTCCCTATGTGGCCCATCTCCTGGGGGTTGCCAGTTTAGTGCTCGAAGCCGGGGGTGATGAAGACGAGGCGATCGCCGCCCTGCTCCATGATGCCATCGAAGACCAAGGGGGATGGGAAACCAGAGCTTTAATCTGTGAAAAATTTGGCGAGCGGGTGGCAACCATTGTCGAAGGCTGTTCCGATAGTTTTGATGGTGAAAAAAAGAAGCCTTGGCGGGAACGCAAAGAAGCTTACCTCCAGCATCTACAAACAGCTTCAGCTTCAATGCACCTCGTTGCCATGGCCGATAAACTTTACAATGCCCAATCTATTTTGCGGGATTACCAACGGATCGGTGAAGCCCTCTGGCCCCGTTTTAAAGGCGAAAAAGAGGGCACCCTTTGGTATTACAACTCACTTTTGAAAATCTTTGATTTATCCCATCCCCTCGCCCAGGAATTGCACCGCACGATGGAAACTTTGAAAACATTGATGGCGGCAAATCAAGCACATCAGCAATAAAAAAGACAGACCGGAGTCTGCCTTCGCACAATTTTAAATTTCTTGTAATTTAGAAGTCGAGTTGGCCAGCAGCTTGAACCCGTTCTACCTGTTTCTTCTTCAGAACGAGGAAGATTTGAGTCAACATAATCCCAGCAACAAAGGCCATGTAGCCATAGATGCGAGCGGGATTCTGGAGGACAACTTCAGTATCTTTTTGGCCAAAACCACCGACGTTGGGGTTGTTCGTGAGGGCTTCACCAGCGGCGATCGTCTGACCTTCAGAAACAATCACTTCGGGGCCAGCCGGGATCGTATCGATCACTTCGCCCGCTTCAGTGGAGATGGTGATATCCGTACCCGCAGCCTCATTCACCGCAATATTGGTGATGGTGCCGGTGGCAGACGCTTTAAATTGATTGTTATTGCTTAGTTCACCAGTGGGATAAACTTGGCCACGGCCACGGTTCGCACCGAGGTGGACTGCATATTTACCGTAGTTGATGTTCTTATCGGTTTTCGGATCGGGGGAGAGTACCGGGAAAACGATCTCTTCGTATTGATCACCGGAAATCGGCCCAATGATCACGACGTTTTCTTGATCCGGAGCATAGGACTGGAAATAGAGACCTTCAGTTTTTTCCTTCAGTTCTTCAGAAAGACGATCAGCGGGTGCAATTTTGAAACCATCAGGAAGCATCAAAACAGCACCGACGTTGAGGCCACCCTTGGAGCCGTCCCCTAGAACCTGCTGTTGGCTGTGGTCATAGGGAATTTTGACAACGGCTTCAAAAACTTGATCGGGTAAAACGGACTGGGGAATTTCCACCTCTGCTTCTTTGGCAGCGAGGTGACAGTTGGCACAGACGATCCGGCCTGTTGCTTCACGGGGCGTTTCTGGGGCGGTTTGCTGGGCCCAAAAAGGATAGGCGGCAGCGGCTTGGGGGAAAAGGGCGTCACTGGCGAAAAATAAACCAAAGGTGGCGATCGCCACGAGGCAGGCGGTCTTTAGCCGTTGCCAGATTGCCATCAGTTCAGGTGTTTTCATCGTAAATTTTTACAAGCGTTTTCTCTAATGGATGAACCCGTATGGGGTCTTTAGGCCCACCAAGGAGCTTCGTCAGTACGGAAATCGGTTTCTGTCCAGTCGGTGAAGGAGATCTTGTCATCTTCAGTCACTTCCGCATGGACAAGGGCCAAGGATAAGGGAGCCGGGCCACGGACAACTTTCCCGGTTTCGTCATACTGAGAACCGTGGCAAGGACACATGAATTTATTTTCAGCGGTATTCCAAGGGACGACACAGCCAAGGTGGGTACAGATGGCGTTGATCCCATAGCTGGAGATGGTGTTATCCCCTTCGACAACCACGTAGGTGGGATCCCCTTTGAGGCCTTGGGCCAAGGAGCGATCGCCTGCGGTGTGGGTTTGGAGATAGTCGCTCACGATAATGTCATTACCGAGGGCATCTTTAGCAATCACGCCACCACCAGCGCCACCACTAGAAGGAGGAATAAAATATTTAATAACGGGATATAAACCACCGAGAGCCGTTCCCGCCGCCGTCCCCACCCAGAGGAGGTTCAAAAATTGGCGACGACCTAGATCTGGAACATCGGAGGAACCTGATAATTGAGTCATAATCAGAGCCTTTTTGTATAGTTATGTAAGCGTTTCTACAATACTTCCTATGAAGAATATCATCCAAATGGCGAGCAAAGATGGCGTTTTACCTGAGCTTGAGCCTTAGTTGGTTGCCGGATAGCCTTTAAAAAGGTTAACAAAGTTTTGTAGATAAATTATTACAGATCGGCTGAGATTAGGCTTTTGGCCACAGAAATGTCAATGAACCGCAGGAGGAGTGGGCGATGAATGGTGTAGAACTACGGGAACTTTTGTGGCGTAAATGGGGACGATCCTATGACATCCAGCTGCGACAAATTAAGGGGGAATGGTATCTCCAGGTGATGTGGAAATATTTGGAACAGGTTTCTTTTCCCCTCTCGGAGGCTCAATATGAGGAACATCTCCAGGCGATCGCCACTTATTTAGGGGAATGGGGTGTGAGTCAACAAGTCCATACTTACCTCGAAGAAACCACAGAACGCCCCAGGGTCGGCAAAGCAATTAGTATTCGTTTGGAATTGGGAGAACGGGCCTCAGAATGGCTGTTGGGTTAATCCAAAAATATTTTAATCAGAGTGTCTGTGTAGTGCTGGTGTTGGTAGCCGGACTGAGCCACAGCCCCAAGGCGATCGCCGATCCGCCGTCAGAGTTGCCCTCCCTCCAAGATTGGGCCTTTGACCCCCAAGCGCAGCAACTCCGCCTCCAAACCGCTCCAACGACGATTCCCCAATATTCTCGCCTCAGTAACCCGACTCGTCTGATCATTGACCTGACCGATACCCGCTGGCCCGCTGCTACCTTGACCCAGGCTTACGACGGCACCATTCGTCAACTGCGCATTGGCCAATTTAATGACCGCACCACCCGCATCGTCTTAACCTGGGCTGGGGAAATTCCGCCCACTTGGTCGCCCACCTTTCAACGTTTGCCCCAAGCTGATGGTTCTGTGGTGTGGCGCTTTGAATTTCAAGGGGCGATCGCCAGTGCAGATCTCCTCTTTACATTTCCCCCGGCCCTCTTGCCTCCCACCCAGGCGATACCGATCCAACTCCCCCCATTGCCAGAACTTCCTTAACGGTTTGTGGCGATCGCCACTATCTTTAGACAGAAAAATATCCTCCTTGGGCTACACTCAGGGATGAATCTCCGCTTCGGGTGCTGACTTTTTATGACAAGCCGAGCAAAATTTCCCCTTGTTTTCTGAACTTCCGTGGGCAGAATTCCCCTGTCATCGCTTTGACTATTTAAATTCAGCAATTTTTTTCGCAGGCCACTGGCACGTGTTATTTCCCGTGAAACTCCTATGACTGATCTGCAACTCCGCATCCAAGCTGAGGGCTACCCAGAACGTATTGTGGTGGTCGATCAAGGGGAGTTTGTGATCGGTCGCTTGCCTGAATGTAGTCTCTCGCTACAGATGACCCAAATTTCCCGGTACCACGCCCGGATCAAACGGCGACAACAGGCTTGGATTTTAGAGGACTTGGGCAGCACCAATGGCACATATCTTAATCACGTCCGGATTACTGAGCCCCAAACGATCCGCCAAGGAGATTTAATCCGTCTTGGCCATGCCTCAATTTTAGTCACGTTCCAGAATGTGACCCTCGATGAAACGACAGATCTACAGGCCGACCAATGGGGATCGGGGCGCACCATTCTCCGTAACGCCGAAGATCTCAAGGAGCAATGGCTACAGGGGGAAGAAGGCTATGGTCATCAGCCCCACACGGAAACGGCGATCGCCCGCCTCAAGGAGTTGGTGGACATTGTGAAACAACTTAGTTCTGCCGAATCCATTGAAGCTATTTTTCGCCTGACCCGGAATGTTATTTTTCAGGAATTGCCAGGCTTAGAACGGCTGGCGCTGCTCATTGATATTCGGGGCAATGGCAAATTAGAACTCCTCAGTGCTGCGGCCCAGAGTCTCCCGGATAATCACCCGGCCATTCGCACCAGTGCTTGGATTAGTCAATCGGTCTGCCAAAAGGTTTTTAAAGAAAGGGTTGCCCTCAAATCCGTAGATGCCCAGAGCGACCAGCGCTTTGCGGGGGAAGATAGCATTTTGGCAAAGGGGATTCGGGGAGTGTTGGCGGTGCCCCTATGGGATCAAACAAAAGTGGTGGGGGTTCTGTATGGTGATGCCCACTTGAAGTTAGATGAATCAGAACCGTTAACCGATGATGATTTAAGTTTTTTTTCGACCATTGGCCATCTGTTGGCGGCCAGTGTGCAACGGTGGTTGCTGAGCCGTCGTCTCCAGGAACAGGCTCAAATTCGTCAAAAACTAGAACGTTACCATTCGCCTGCGGTGGTACATCAATTAATTTCGGTGGGAGCGTTAAAAAATGGGCGACTCCCCCCTAGGGAAGCGGAAATCAGTATTTTATTTGCAGACATCGTTAATTTTACGCCCATTGCGGAGCAGTCTTCCCCCAGTGCCATTGCGGATTTGCTGAACGTTTTTTTCGAGGAGATGCTCCACTCGGTGTTTGCCCAAGGAGGAACCCTCGATAAGTTTATTGGCGACTGCATTATGGCGTTTTTTGGGGCACCGGAACCCCAGATCGACCATGCTGAACGGGCGATCGCCACTGCCATGGGCATGCTCAACCGCCTTGATCAGCTAAATTTACAAAATATCTGGCCCCAACCGATTCAACTGCGGGTTGCGGTAAATAGCGGCAAGGCTTTTGTGGGCGATGTGGGCAGCTCCCAGCGGGTAGACTACACGGTTCTGGGGGGAACGGTGAATCTTGCGGCCCGCCTTGAGACCATTTGTCCACCGGGGGAATGTGTGATCACCGATGCGACATATCAAGCGATTGGCGATCGCCACCAGGATTTATTTATTCCCATGGGTGCTGGGCGATTTAAAGGCATTGACCGCCCCATCCAGGTTTACCGTACCCAACGGCACCGCCACCCCAAACCGCTATCGTTAAAAAGCACCGAGGTTTCCAGCTCCTAGGTTTTTGGCATTTCATCACGGCTCTGCAAAATAAATTCGGCGATCGCCAAATCTCCTGGCGTCGTAATTTTGAGATTTGTTTCTTCCCCAGAGACAATTTTCACAGGCAGACCACAACGCTCGAACAAAGCCGCATCATCGGTCACTTCCCAGCCGAGGGTTTTGCCTTTTTCATGGCAATCCTTGAGGCGCTGCACCGTAAACCCCTGGGGCGTCTGGGCAGCCCAAAGCTTCGCCCGCTCCGGCGTCTCTTTGACCCAACCTTGTCCATCTACCACCTTAATGGTGTCCTTGACGGGGATCGCTGCAATTAAGCCCTCACAGGTTTCTAGGGCCGCTGCACAGCGATTAAATAGCGCCGGGGTGGCCAAACACCTCGCCCCATCGTGGATCAGCACCTGGGTTGCCTCTGGGGGAAGGGCTTGTAGACCGTTATAAACTGACTCTTGGCGAGTTTTGCCACCTCGAATCAGTTGGACAGGCTTAGAAAGCTTTAAATCGGCCAAAATTGCCTCAAAGTCCGGAAAATCTAAAGGCTGTCCCATGATGCCAATCCAGGCCACCGAATCCGCCGCCGCCGCTGCCTGGAGCGTCCAACTAAAGAGCGGTTTATCCTGTAGTGTCATCAGCAGTTTGTTGCGATCGCCGCCCATCCGTTTGCCGACGCCCGCCGCAGGCAATAACAAGTGCACCATGGCTTTTCCCTAAGTTACTAAACGTTTCCACCTATTCTCTTCTAAAATGATGCTGGATACGTAAGTTTATACCCCCAAGATGCGCATACTAGCCCTAGTTCCCGGAGGAGTTGGCGACCAAATCCTCTTCTTCCCGACCCTCGCTGATCTCAAGGAACGTTATCCCGAAGCCATGATTGACGTTCTGGTCGAACCCCGTGCCAAGGCAGCCTATCGCGTCTGTCCCCAGGTTCATGAAGTGCTGACCTTCGACTTTAAAGATCGCAATGGCCCGGCTGACTATCTCAATATTCTCGGCACCATCCGCGATCGCGAATACGAAATTGCCCTCTCCCTCGGCAAAAATTGGGCTGTGGGCTTCCTGCTCTGGCTGAATGGAATTCCCACCCGCGTGGGCTACAAAACCGCAACATCTTGGTTTATCTCCAATCCAGCCCCCCTCAACGAAAACCAATACGCAGCGGCCCTCTACCACGATCTCCTCAAAGGCTTAGGCATTGACACCGATTGTCCATCCCCCAGTATCACAGTGCCCAATGGGGACATTCAGTGGGCCGAAGGGGAACAAAAACGCCTGGGCTTAACCGAGGGGTATATCCTGATCCACGGTGGTGCCAGTCAACTCTCCCAAGCCAAGGGCATCAACAAACTCTACCCTGTGGCAAATTGGCAACCGATCATTGAAGATATCCAGAGTAAGCAGCCAAACCTCGCGATTGTCTTGCTCCAAGGCCCGGACGATGCCCCTTGGGTCACGGAACTCATCGCCCTTTATCCAGCGCTAAAGGTGACACGGCCTGAGGATATTGGTAAAGCAGCAGCCATGATTGCCGGGGCCAACTTGATGGTTTGTACAGATAGTGCGCCGATGCACCTGGCCGCCGCCGTGGGGACTTACACCATTGCTCTCTTTGGTGCGACCCACGCCGAAAAGCTCTTACCGCCAAAGAATGATAAATTGATTGGCATCCAGTCTCCCACTGGAAAAATGGCAGATATTCAACCCAAAGACGTATTGGCTCAAATTTGGCGTGGCTAAACCAGCAGTTTTCCTTGATCGTGATGGTGTCCTTAACATCGAAGCAGGATATATTCACACCCTCGAAGACCTGAATCTAATTCCAGGGGTGGCGGCGGCTGTGCGATCGCTCAACGATCAAGGAATTTTTTGCTGCTTGGTTTCCAACCAATCGGGGCCAGCCCGGGACTACTACGGCATTGACCATGTAGAAGCCCTCCACACCAGACTGCGTACCCTCCTAAACCAAGAAGCGGCGGCCCACCTCGATGCGCTGTATTATTGCCCTTATTTAAGCCAGTCAGCCGGGGGCACCCACCCAGACTTTACCCAGTGGGGCACCTGGCGCAAGCCGAATACGGGAATGTTGGTGACAGCGGCCTGGGAACATGATTTAGATTTACGCCGTAGTTTTATGGTGGGGGACAAGGCGACGGATATTGACCTCGCCCACAACGCTGGCCTCCGGGGAATTTTGGTCCAAACAGGCTATGGTAAACAAGTTCTCAGCGGCAAGTACCAACACCATACCAAGCCCGATTATGTCGCCAAGGATCTCCAAGATGGGGTGAATTGGGTATTACAACAGCTCCAAAAGAAGCCATAGGAATCAAGAAAATACGGAAATCCGCATCTGGGGATGGGGGCGATCGCCGCCTTGAGGTTTTCCCAAGTTCCGGCAAAATAGAGGACAAATCCTTAGACCAAGTTGGAAACATACGACCTATGGCAGTCCTCGAAAAAGGCAATATTACAATCCATACCGAGAATATTTTCCCGATAATCAAAAAATCTCTGTATACCGACCACGAGATCTTTTTACGGGAACTCATTTCCAATGCCGCCGATGCGATCACCAAGCGCAAAATGGCAAAAATGGCCGGTGAAAGTAGCATTGATGTGCCCGATGGGGAAATCATTATTGACGTTAACAAGGAGAAAAAACAACTCTCCATTACCGATAATGGCATTGGGATGACCGCCGACGAAATCAAAAAATATATTAACCAAGTTGCCTTTTCGAGTGCCGAAGAATTTATTCAAAAATATGGCAAGGATGCGAACGATTTAATCGGGCATTTTGGTTTAGGGTTTTATTCTGCCTTTATGGTGGCCACCCAAGTAGAAATTAATACCCTTTCCTGCAAAGATGGTGCGGAAGCGGTTCATTGGAGCTGTGATGGTTCCCCCGAATTTCAACTGAGTGCCAGTGACAAAACCAGCATCGGCACAACCATTACCCTCACCATGATGGATGAGGAAACAGAATATTTAGAATCCCAACGGATTCGCCAATTGGTTAAAACCTATTCTGATTTTATGCCCGTTGCCATTCGCTTTGAAGGGGAACAAATCAACAAACAGCGGGCCATTTGGAAAGAATCTCCCCAGAATTTAACCGACGAAGATTACCTCGAATTTTATCGCTATCTCTACCCTTTCCAAGAAGACCCATTGCTGTGGGTTCACTTGAATACGGACTATCCTTTCTTGCTCAATGGCATTCTCTATTTTCCGAAACTGCGCCCGGACATTGATGTTACTAAAGGACAAATCAAGCTGTTCTGTAATCAGGTTTTTGTCAGTGACCATTGCGAAGAAGTCATCCCTGAATTTCTGATGCCGCTGCGGGGCGTTGTGGACAGCACCGATATTCCCCTCAACGTTTCCCGCAGTGCCTTAACAAACCACCGGACAGTGCGCCGCATCTCCAATTACATCGCCAAAAAAGTTGGCGATCGCCTGAAGTCCCTCTACAACGAAAGCTATAGTGACTACGTTAAAAGTTGGGAAGATGTCGGCACCTTTGTGAAGTACGGTAGTATCCGCGATGAGAAGTTTAAAAAACAAGTTGAAGACATTCTCATTTACCGCACAACCCACCAACCGGAAACAGCAGTAACGACCCCTAAAGTAGAAGTACAGGGCAATGACGGTGATGTGTGGGAAGACGTGAAATCCGAAGACACCCAGGCAACGTCTACGGCCCCCTATACAACTCTCAAAGATTATTTAGAGCGCAATAAAGAGAAGCACGAAAATCGCGTTTTTTATTGCACCGATCCCAGCACCCAGGGCACTTACATTGAACTGTACAAAAACCAAGGTTTAGAAGTCCTTTACATGGACTCCTTTATTGACACCAATTACTTCATTCCTTTCCTAGAACAGGAATACAGCGATGTGAAGTTTTCACGGGTGGACTCGGAGCTAGATCAAAGCCTCGTAGAAGACGATAAGGCCAGTGAAATTGTTGACCCGAATACCAACAAAACCCGTGGCGACGTCATTAAAGAGTTGTTTGAAAAGGCGATTGGGAAACCAAAGGTCAACATCAAAACCCAATCGATTAAATCCGCAGAAACAGCGGCAACGCCCCCGGCAATGGTGCTTTTACCAGAGGCCATGCGACGTCTGCAAGAGATGACGGCGATGATGCAACAGACGGCAATGCAATTCCCAGAAGATCATGTGTTGATGATTAATTTGTCGCACCCCTTGATCGAAAATATTTACCAACTCAGCCAGGGTTCAATTATCCAAGCAGATGGCAAAGCCTCGAATCAGGAAACCATCGATATGATGTGTCAGCACGTCTATGACCTGGCATTGATGGCCCAGAAGGCCTTTGATGCGGAGGGGATGAAAGCGTTTGTGGAACGTTCGAACCAAGTGTTGACCCGTTTAACCCAGAAGTAAGCCTTCATTTAACTCGCCCGATGATCTCCCCCCCCGGTGGGGAGATTTTTTTTGTAAACACAATTAACGGACGGGCATTGCGCTATGCTCAGTAGCTGTCCCTCTGCGTAACATTTGGCTATGGCTCGCCTCTCCCAAGAATTGCACCGTTATTTTTTTGAAGAAGACCGTGGTGAAACCGTTAGTTTAGCCCAGGCGATCGCCCTCGCAGAGGAAAAAGTCTTTGGGGTCATTTTGCTGCTGTTGGCCTTTCCGTCGGCCCTGCCAATTCCGGCCCCAGGCTATTCAACGCCCTTTGGGATTTTAATTTTTGCGATCGCCCTCCAGTTGATTTTTGGGCGGAAAAAACTCTGGCTTCCGGTTGCTTGGCAACGAAAAACCATCAAAACGACCATGGCCCAGGGCATCCTGAAAAAAGGTCTCCCTTGGCTCAAAAAAATTGAGGCGATCGCCCACCCCCGGTTTCCCATCGTTTGCCAGAGTCGCCTGGGTCGCACAGTTATGGGTTGTACCATTGCCCTGATGGCTACCTCGATGATGATCCCCATTCCCGGCACCAATACCCTCCCGGCCATGGCGATTTTCCTCACCGCCTTTGGCCTCCAAGAGGACGATGGCTTGATCAGTGGCGCTGGGGTTGTTTTCTCTGTTGTCATTGCCGTGCTGATGGTGTCCGTCATTTATGTGTTCTTCAACGGTGGCCTCAGCCTATTGGATCTGCTCAAAGACTGGGTCACGGTACGATTAGGGGGCTAGTTGTTTTCGTTTTGTTGCCGCCATGTCCCAGTTCCCATCCCTAGAAGCCGCCCTCAAACACTTCTTCGGATATGACAATTTCCGCCATGGCCAAAAAGCGGTCATTACCGCTGCCCTGGAAAACCGCGACGTCCTCGCCCTGATGCCAACAGGAGCGGGCAAGTCCCTTTGTTTCCAACTGCCCGCCCTGCTGAAACCGGGGTTGACGGTGGTGATTTCTCCTTTGATTGCCCTAATGCAGGATCAAGTCGATGCCCTGACAGACAATGGCATTGGTGCAACTTTCCTAAACAGTACCCTCAACCTTGACCAAGCGCGATCGCGAATCCAGGCAATTTTTAACGGCAATATTAAACTGCTCTATGTTGCCCCAGAACGGCTGTTTAACGAGGGCTTTCAGCAACTACTCACAGATGTGGATCAGACCATTGGCCTGACTGGTTTTGTGGTGGATGAGGCCCACTGTGTTTCAGAATGGGGCCATGATTTTCGTCCCGAATACCGTCAACTGAGTCGCATCCGGAGACGCTACCCCCGGACTCCTTGCCAGGCCTTTACTGCCACCGCCACCCAGCGCGTCCGAGAAGATATTATTGATCAACTTGCCCTACAGAACCCCAGCTTTCACTGCACCAGCTTTAATCGCCCCAACCTTTACTACGAGGTTCTTCCCAAAGACCGGAAAAGTTATACGCAACTGCTGTGCTATGTTCGTCAACGGCGTGGGCAACCGGGAATTATCTACTGCTCTAGCCGCAAAAAAGTAGACGAGTTGGCCGATCGCCTCAAACAAGATGGCGTTAAAGCCTTGCCCTACCATGCGGGCTTGGCGGATCGTTTACGGGCGGATTATCAAGAGCAGTTTATCCGGGATGATGTGCCTGTGATGGTCGCCACCGTTGCCTTTGGCATGGGCATCAACAAACCCGACGTGCGCTTTGTGGTGCATTATGATTTACCGACCAATTTAGAACGCTATTACCAAGAGTCGGGTCGTGCGGGTCGGGACGGGGAGCCTGCCCACTGTACTCTGTTCTATCGGGCAGGGGATATTAAAAGGGCCGAATATTTCATTGAACTCAAGGAAGACGAACAGGAAAAACGAATTGCCTACCAGCAACTGCAAAAGATGATCGACTATGCCGAGGGGATCGATTGTCGGCGGACGATCCAACTGAGCTATTTTGGGGAACAATTTCCGGGGGACTGCGGCGGTTGCGATAATTGCCAGAATCCTCGCCCTGTCGAAGATTGGACGATTGAGGCCCAGAAATTTTTATCCTGTGTTGCCCGTTGTCGAGAACGCTATGGCATGACTTACATTATCGATGTGTTGCGGGGTTCCAAGAAAGAAAAAATTATTCAAAACGGGCACCACCAACTGTCTACCTATGGCATTGGCCTCGACCACCCTAAGGAAGCATGGAAAAATTTAGGGCGATCGCTTTTACATCAGGGCTTAGTAGCAGAAACAAGCGACGGCTATCGGGTCTTGAAGCTCAACGCTCGCAGTTGGGAGATTTTGCGACAACAGAAAACAGTGAAAATTGCTGTGGAACGGCGGCAAACGGCCCAGGAAATTCTAGGGATTTCTGAGAGTCGCCTCGATGCGAAAATTCTCTTTGGGCAACTGCGACAACTGCGGAAACAATTGGCCGATGCAAATTGGGTTGCTCCCTATATGATTTTTTCCGATGCGACCCTCCGGCAAATGGCAACTCGGCGACCCCGCACCCAAGCAGATTTTTGTTTGATTTCTGGGGTAACGAGTGCGAAATACCAGGGTTATGGGGAGCCTTTCCTCGCGGCGATTCAGGAATTTTGCGCCAGCCAGCAGCCACCAAAACCCCAGGTCAATGGCACCCAGTTACTCACCCTCCAGCTTTATCAACAGGGCCTCTCGGTTACAGAAATTGCCAAGCGGCGCAGTCTGACGGCGGGGACGATCAACGAGCACCTGGCAACATTACTCCAGAATGGCGAGATTACTGACCTAGACCGCCTCGTCAAACCAGCCGCCCAAGTGGAAATTGAAAAGGCGATCGCCACCGTGGGAGCAGAATCCTTAGCGCAGTTGCGGGAACACCTCCAGGAAAAATACAGCTACGATGCGATTAAACTGGTGCGGGCTAAACTGCTGCAAACTGCAAAATCAGCCTAGATTTTTAAAATTTACTGGAGATTGAGGAAATTATCTAAATCTTCAAGGACTTTCGGTGGAAAGCGACGAATATCCTCTAACCATTCTAAATCCCGGTAACGATCGTCTAAACCTGCTGCAGCCACCCAGTTACTTTCAGCCTCGCCGAATTGATGGTTCCCCCAGAGCATCGCTGTCAGGGCCACCCGCGCATCGGCAAACATCGGGTATTTGCGCACCAGGCCTTTCATTCGCTGGATCGCTTGGTTGTTTTCGCCAACTTGATACAGGGAAAGGGCATAACTTTCGGCGGCCCAGGCAAAGCGGGGATCCAGTTCCGTTGCTTTCTGGTAGTCCTGGCGGGCCTGTTCCCAATTGCCCAAACTGCCATAGGCATTGCCGCGATTGTGGTAGGCGATCGCCTCTTGGGGATCGAGTTCGATGGCTTTGTCATAGTCGGCGATCGCTTCGCTAAACCGTTGCTGTTGTTCGAGGATCGCACCGCGGTTAAAGTAGGGTTCGACTTGGTCTGGGGCCAGGCGAATCGCTTCATTGAGATCGTCAAGGGCTGCATCAAACTGATTTAAACTCGCCCTCGTATTACCCCGATTACTCCAGAGGGCCGGATTTTGGGGAAATGCTTCAATTAAATCGGACCAAATTTTTTCGGCGGTAAACAAATCGCCTTTTTTCGCCGCCTGGATCGCGGTTTGGGTGAGGCGGTCTCCTTCAGAGATTTGAGCATTGGTGAGGGCTAGGCTCGGCCAACAAAGGCTAATCCACAGCAGCAGACTACACAGAAAACTAAAAATTGGGCGCATAGATAAATCGCTCAACGGCGTTCAGAGAAAGGGCTAAGGGTACTATAACGCGTCTCTACCAAGTGACTTTTCCGGCCAGATCGGCGGCTTTCTTTTCCCCAATGCCCGACACCCGTTGCAGATCCGTCAAACCAGAGTAGGGACGGCCTTCGATAATCCCTTGGGCGAGGCTGGGGCCAATGCCAGGTAGGGTTTCAAGTTCGATGGCACTGGCGGTATTAAGGTTCACAGGGCCATCGGTGGCGGCTACGGTACAGTCAGTAGGGATGGTTTTTTGTTTGCTGGCGATAAAGGGCGGAATTCCTAGGTAGGCCGTGGTATAAAACTGATCGAATTCAGCTTGAAATTGTTGGGCGATCGCCTCGTTCTGGATAATTAAGAGAGTTTCGTCGTTTTGATTATTGGCAGCAGCTGACCAATTGTGGGAGCCGGTAATCACGGTTTTGCCATCGATGACAGCGAATTTGTGGTGAAATTTGTCCCCCTTGGGTAATTTGGGCGTGCCGACGGTTTGAATGGGGTTAGCCCAAGGCCGATTAAAGGGGTCACATTTTTCCTTGAGATTCACCCCCAACAGATCCAGCCCATCGCTATATTCCCGAAAGGCAAAACTCGGATCAATTAAGGCGCGGATTGCAGTGCCCGCTTGGGCTTCTTTTTCTAAAATATTGGCGATTTTTTGCTCAGAAAAAACAAATAGGGCCAGGCTAATCGACTCTTGGGCTTGGGCGAGGGTGCTGCCAATGAGACCATTGCTCGTATTTTCCCAGGGCTGGGAACTAGAGAAAGGCGAAAACTGAACGGTGACGCGACTGTTGCCCACGCTAAAGGTTTGGGGCGGTTCCTGAAGTTTCTGGACTCCAAACTTACGCCCTGTCCACATCTCCTCAAATTCTGTTGTAAAAACCTGGGCGATCGCCGCATCTTGGATCCGCATTAGGTGATTTGCATTGCCCCTAGTTTCCAGGTTGGCGAAATCTCCGTGGATGCCGCTTAATGTCCAGTTTGCTGAGCCGGTGATCACCGTTTCCCCATCGACCACCATAAATTTGTGGTGCATCAGGCCGCTCCCTTTGGAACCGTCGGCGGTGTCGTCTAAAATCGGAATCTTTGCCCGTTCTAAAATGGCGATCGCATCATATTTAGCCGTCTCTGCCGCATCCAAAAAGCCATCTTGGTTTTCGTCGGCGAGGGCGACAAATTCTTGGTATTTTCCCTGATCCCGTTCATCGAGTTCTAAAATTTCTGTCGAATCAGGTTCGGCCCAGGGTTGACGGTAATTATTTTCGACGATGACGCGAATTGTGATTCCCGCAGCGGCTTGGTCGGCCAGAGCTTCAGCTACCAGGGGCAAGTTCAACTCCTGAATCGCAATATCAATGGTGCTTTGGGCACTGTTAATGCCCTCGATTAGAATAGCTTCGAGGTTATCCCCTGGGCGTTTCAGTTGGCGGTAGGGTTCGGTGTAACTAATACGTCGGCCTTGACGCTGATTGAAATACACCTGAATGGATTCATCCTGGGGCGATCGCCCCCTTCCCCCCTGGCAACCCAGCAGACCAACGGCCAACAGACCCCAAAAAGCGAAAAATGGGCGGCGAGCGGCGGGATTAACCATCGAAGATTTAAGAGCGCGACACCACCCTTATACCTAATAATCGTAAGGATTTCTGGGGGTGGGAATCGGTTCGACGGCACTGGCTTGGATCACCAACTGACGCTGGGGCAAATTATTATCACCCTCAGCTTCTGTGGTGAGTTGGAGATCCTCGGTAATCATTTCCCCCGTGACTTCTACCCAAGAGTCCGGCGCAAAGGCTTGGCGATCACCTTCGAGTTTCACGGGCAATCCCACCGGATAGGCATCCACTGCACAACAGGTCAACACAAACCGCGACACCATCATGTAATTGTCTGGCAACTGGGGCAGGTGAGTCACAAAGCCGTTCACCTTTACCGGATCCCCCGTATAGGCATCGGGTTCCGGGTAAACATTCAACGTCCGAATCCAATCCAATAACGTCCGCTCCTCTGGGGAGGTGCCGACCCGAAAACTTTCCGGTTGACTCCGGGTAAGAGGCAATTCTTCCGTTAAACCCCGTTGAATCGCCGTTTGGCTCGACAAAATGGTCGGCGGGATCAAAAATCCGGCGATCGCCACCACAATTAATAGGGCACTCCCCACATTCTGGGGTAATAGCGTAATATGCTGCACCGACTCCCCACCACTAACTTGGGGACGCACCTGTTGTAGTAATTTTCCCAACCCCAGCAGGAGGAGAATAATCCCCGCCGCCACACATAAACCGAAGTAATTGGGGTGGATCAACAGAGCTAGCTGGCCCGTAATCGCATACTTGAGCAGCAAAGCTCCCCACAACAACAGGGCCGTAATATCAAACCAAGGGGCCAAACCAGCCGCTTTCGGAGCAGAAAAATTAACCATTGCGTTCCTGGAAAAAATACCTCAAACAACTATCACCCGTTTCCGTTAAGGCCACCCTAAAACAAACGTGTTGCCTCTTCATCAGCCATCAGTTCTTGATCTTCGGCCAACATCGCCGGATCAATGAGCGTAATGTCAAAGGGATCTTCTTCCCCTGGCTGAGTGCGCTTTGAAGCACGCGGCGATCGCCGTTCATAACGACCCAAAATTTGGGGGCCAAACGTCACGACATCCCCATCTTGGAGTGTGACCGCATTCACTTTGTTCCCATTGACCAAAATGCCATTGGCACTCGCCTCCTGCAAACCGTCCCCATCAACAATGCGATAGTAAACATGATCATCCGTGAGATGCCGGACTAAGGTGGCATGGAGACGAGACACAAACTGAGACTGGAGGTGAATCGCGCAACTACTACGACGCCCAATAGAATAGCGAGCATCCGTCAAAATATATTCCCGTTGTCCAGTGTCATCTTGGACAACAAAAACATGTTGAGGTTGATTCATTGTGACGGTAGGAGCAACAGCCATGGATTCCAAATCAGTGCAGAAAAATTGTCGCTAAACAAAGACAATACTAAGTCCTCACATTTAAACATATCAGCTCAACATTCAATCGTGGTATGAACCCACAAAGCCCAATTCATGTTCAGTCTCTAGGATTGTCCTATCCTATCGAAGTGCTGTCTTTTTTGGTCAACCCGTAACAAATTCAATCACAAACAAAAAACCCATTACCGGCAACAGCGGGCATGGGTTACGGCTGAGACAAAAATTTAGTGTAGCGTTGCGAGAAAAACAGACCCTAAAGTCATTCCCCCAAATTAACCGAAACGGCCACTGACATATTCTTGGGTGGCCTGTTCCCGGGGATTTTGGAAAATAACCTCCGTGCGGTCACATTCCCCTAGATAGCCCTGGCGGGTACCATCATCATTGGTCTTCACGTTGAAAAATGCCGTCATATCAGCGACCCGCGAAGCCTGTTGCATATTATGGGTCACGATAACAATCGTGTATTGCTCTTTGAGCTGGTGGATCAACTCTTCAATTTTGAGGGTCGAAATCGGGTCTAAAGCAGAACAGGGCTCGTCCATCAACACCACCTCTGGCTGAATGGCGATTGTCCGGGCAATACAAAGCCGTTGCTGTTGCCCCCCAGATAGGGCGAGGCCACTTTGACGCAATTTATCCTTAACCTCATCCCAAAGAGCGGCTTGGCGCAGCGAGCGTTCTACCAGTTCGTCCATGTCGCCCTTGTAACCATTGATCCGTGCCCCATAGGCGATATTGTCATAGATCGATTTGGGGAAGGGGTTTGGCTTCTGGAACACCATGCCAATGCGACGGCGCACTTCCACTGGATCTACACCGGATCCGTAGAGACTACTGCCGTGGTAAGCGATGTCGCCATCTATGCGGAAAGAAGGAATGAGATCATTGAGACGGTTATAGCAACGCAGCAGAGTGCTTTTACCGCAACCAGAGGGGCCAATAAATGCTGTTACTTGATTTTTGGGAATGTTGAGGTAAACGCCTTTGATCGCCAGGAAGTTACCGTAATAGACACTGACATTTTCTGTCTGCAGAACGTAGTCTGTGGCGTTTGCATTGTCGAGTTCAATCATTGGAAAAGCAGCTTATCTAGGCCGGATGCGGGGAGTCAAGAAAATAGTCAATCACTTGCCGAATGACTTGGTGGAGCTAATGTTGAGGCTTGTTTAAACCTGAGAAGAGCTTAACGATGGAGAGGGTTTCCGCGTTTGCCAGCTTTATCAGTTTTGCCTAGACCATTAGAATACAAAACCTTCGGCTCCAGTATATTATCAGTCCTGCGACATCTTGACTTTAAGAACAGGTAAACCTTTTGACTGGCGCTAGATAAGGTCGTTCTTTGTCGGTTATTGTTAGGTTGAACAAAAGCGGAAAGCTTGATATTTCAAGGATTTCTAGTTGACAATTGAAGTATTTTTTATTGGCGTGGTGGAGCCATGTCCAATTGGGGTAAATCTAAATCATGGGGATCGATGTCATCGGCTTTGACTTCTTGGATTGGACTGACCTGAAACACAATTTTAAAAATTTGCCGATTACGCTTGCGTAAGAATTCTTCAACAAGCAGGGCTTGTCTGGGGGTAATTTCTTTTTTCGCCTGGAGATTAACGTAGATAATCGGTGGGGAAGAAGTCCAGTCAACCCGTACCCGAACATTTTCAACATCTTGACCAACAGTGACGGTTTTAGTTGTGAGCTGGCTGGTGATGGTTTGTTGTAGGCGGAGCTGTTGCACGAGTTGAACAAATCTTGCCCCCAGGGGTACTAACAAAATCAGGGTTAGGGCCATCGTCCAACCCAGGGCGTGGTTGATCTCGGCATAACCGGCCAAGATGTAGACCACCATGCAGGCAAGGGTAATGCCGAGGAGGTTGGTTAGATAGAGTAAAAAAGCACCACGGGAGTAATTGAAATAACCTTGGGAAAAGGATAGGCCCACCACACAGAGGGGAGGCATCAGGGCAACGGCGATCGCCGTCCCTGCGAGGGCATCACTAATGCCTCGGCGCACCTTCGCAAAACCGCTAATCCCCCCAGCGGCCACGGCAATACCAAGATCAATCAGGTTCGGTTGGGTACGGGCCGTTAGTTCCGAGCCAAAATCAGGGATACCAATGACGACGCCGATCATCCAGGATAAAGCCAGGGAAAGGGCGGTTGCGCCGGTAATCGAATACAGCGATCGCCAAAATAATTTCAATTCCCCTTCTAGGGCGGCAAAGGCTAATCCCCGCAACGGCAACATGAGCGGCGCCACCAGCATCGCCCCGATAATCACAGCCGTACTATTACTAATGAGCCCGAAGGTGGCAATAATACAGGAGCTGACGGTCAACATTACAAAATTAAGCCGCCAGCTCGCCTCGATCAAAAGCTGCCGATACAGACGCCGCGTCTTTTTCCCCGTCACCGGGCGAGGAATAAACCACTGCACAAAATCGACCCAACCCAACCACCATTCCATCACGACCCCATAGGCTTGGGGATTACGGTACAGTCGTCGTCGATACCACACCATCGCTGTTAAGACTCCTGGACAAATAGACACACAAATGCGATTTCGATTGTAAAAGCTCGGTTCCTCTCTGGTGGGATTTGCATGGATTTCTTTACCCGTGACAAACCCCGCCTTCGTTCAACCCCACAATTCAAGAGATTCTGACGGAGGACTTACTTTTTGGGAGAGAAGATTTTATAATGGTAATTCTGTAAAAATCTGTAGTTAATCCCATGGCAGTTCCAAAGAAGAAAACCTCAAAGGCAAAGCGTGACCAACGCCGGGCCCACTGGAAGCGTAAGGCAACCATCGAAGCCCAAAAGGCCCTTTCCCTTGGCAAATCTGTACTTACTGGTCGTTCTAGCTTTGTTTATCCTTCCCCCGAAGACGACGAAGAGTAAATTCAGTATTTTTCTGGCCCCAGTGCCCTCTAAATCTCTTATTAAAAATAAATATAGTTCTGATACAGCAAGGTGGAAAGTTTTCCGCCTTTTTTTGTGACAAAGGCCCATGCCCAACAAAGAACTGTCGCCGTAACATCGCCGGAGAGCTGCCCTACTAATCCCAAGGGAAATAAAGGTAGACTATGTAACAGTCAAAATTTAGCCTACCTTGCGAGCCTCACCGTTTATGACCGCCAAAACTGCCATTTCTGCTCCCCAGTACGATGTGATTGTCATTGGTTCCGGTATCGGGGGCCTCGTCACGGCAACCCAATTAGCAGCAAAAGGGATCAAGGTGCTGGTGCTAGAACGCTATGTGATCCCCGGTGGCAGTGCGGGTTATTTTGAGCGCCAGGGCTATCGGTTTGATGTGGGCGCTTCGATGATCTTTGGCTTTGGCGATCGCGGCACCACCAATCTCCTCACCCGGGCCCTCGCCGCAGTGGATATGTCAATTCCGACCATCCCAGATCCGGTGCAAATTCATTACCATCTCCCCAATGATCTTGAGGTCAAGGTACACCGTGACTACGAAGAATTTTTAACGGAGTTAACGGCACGGTTTCCCCACGAAGCCAAGGGCATTCGTAAATTTTATGATGAATGCTGGAAAGTATTTAATTGCCTCAATAGCATTGAGTTGCTTTCCCTCGAAGAAATTCGCTACCTGCTGCGGGTCTTTATGCAGAAACCCTTTGCTTGCCTAGAGTTACTTAAATATTTACCCAAAAATGCTGGGGATCTCGCCCGTCAATATATTAAAGACCCCGAACTGCTGAAGTTTATCGATATGGAATGTTACTGCTGGTCAGTGGTGCCAGCTGAACTGACTCCCATGATTAATGCGGGTATGGTGTTTAGCGATCGCCATTACGGGGGCATCAACTATCCAGAAGGCGGAGTGGGCCAAATCGCCCTCAAGTTGGCTGAAGGTTTCGAACAACATGGTGGTGAAATCCAATATGGTGCAAATGTCTACGAAATCATCACCGACCAAGGCCGGGCCGTCGGCGTGCGCTTAGCCAATGGCACCGAGTATTTCGCCAAAAAAGTCATTTCCAATGCCACCCGTTGGGATACTTTTGAAAAACTGCTCCCCAGTGAAAATAAACCCTTTTTTGAAGAAAAGTGGACGGAAAATTATCAAAAATCCCCTAGCTTTCTCAGCGTTCACCTCGGTGTCAAAGCCGATGTTCTTCCTCCTGGGACGGAATGCCACCACATTTTGCTCGAAAATTGGGACACCATGGAAGCCGAGCAAGGCACCATTTTTGTTTCCATTCCAACACTCCTCGATCCGAGTCTGGCCCCTGAGGGATACCACATCATTCACACCTTTACCCCCAGTTGGCTGAGCGAATGGCAAGGCCTTTCTCCCCAGGAATATGAAGCCAAAAAAGAAGCCGCCGCCTGGCAACTCGTGGATCGCCTTGAAGCTATTTTTCCAGGATTAGATGCGGGATTGGACTACATGGAAGTGGGGACACCGCGCACCCACCGTAAATTCCTCGGACGGGTCGATGGCTCCTACGGGCCGATTCCCCAGCGCAAACTCCTGGGATTATTGGGAATGTTTAATTTTGCTGGTTTTCCACCCCGGGTCAATAAAACAGAAGTCTCTGGACTTTATTGTGTCGGCGATAGTACCTTCCCCGGACAGGGCTTAAATGCTGTGGCGTTTTCTGGTTTTGCCTGTGCCCACAAGGTGGCGACAGATCTCGGCTATTAAATGACAGGTACATGGCTAGCTACCACAAGCAACGACACCAACCACCGCTTATCCTTCCCCTAACTCCGACTTTCTCAAGGGCTTGCATCGCTAAATGGGACTGTCAAGTTAACTCAGTTTCTCTTACAGCAAAGACTATAATCGCCACTGCTATCCCAGTGAGATCATCTCCTACTGCACCTGGCTTTACTACAATTCTTCTTATATATCTATATAATTGCTTTATCTGAAAACCAAAACAAGCAATCATAATTTCAAGAAATATGTCTAACAATAACGATTTAGATTTAATTGAAGCTATTACGAATCTTATATATGAATTACCGTTAGGTTTAGATAAAAGACTTATTGGTTCCTGGATTGGTAGTATTTACGAAGATTTTTATTTATTAAAAGAAGAAGAAAGTTTTAGTAATCATGTTGCCTTGGCTGCAATACTTTACTTTATTCTTCGTTTTATAATATTTATGATTGTTTTTTCATTGCTTATTGGGCTAATTCCTCCATTAAGGACTTGTGAATCAACACCCTATCAAACAGTCTGTACGACTAATTCATTTGGCACTTTTTTGGTCTACTCTTTCTGTACATGGTTTTCATTTTCTTCGACAATCAAGAGATATAAAATGATGTCAAGAAAAAGAGAAGTTTGTATTTCAGAATTCAACAAATTAATTCAAGAAAAGGAAGAAAACCAAGAAGAAAAATAATCTAAAAATTTGTGTTATTGTGATCATGATGAGTCATGGCAGAAAAATTCCAGAAGACGAGTCGTCCATTTTTAAGAGAAAATCTAAGGACTAAACCCAAAACGAATATGCCAATCGATTGAAAACCGACCCAAAATACTGCCATTAACAGCCATTGTTTTCACTAATATGATAATGATCTAAACGAAAGGCGATCGCCCTTGGAAAAAAAAGAGGGGTAAAATTCCCCTCTTGAAATCTTGTATTTTTTTACGCCGAAAACTGACAGTTACCGGGGGGTCAACTTGGCAATGGTGGCATTTTGGTAATAGTGACGCAGAATTTGTTGATAATCAATGCCCTGGGCTGCTAAACCATTAGCTCCCCATTGACTCATACCAACGCCATGGCCAAAGCCTTTACCGTAGATATAAACGTCGCCCTGTTGGATTCTGGCATTGATCAAAGTGCTACGCAGTTCTAATAAACTACGCAGTTGATCGCCACTGATATTTTTGGTGCCGCGATCGCCAATCACTTTCATCGTAATCACCCGACCCTGGGGGGTAGCCCGTTGGGGAATGAGTTGCTTTACAGTACCAACACCACCAACCAGTTCCCCTAAGCGAGTCGCAGAAATGGTTTTACTCCACTGATAGACTGGGGAAGATTGGTCATAATCTACGACTCCCCGGAGATAGGGCAGAGGTTGACTCCAGATATCCTCAACATTTTCGGTATGGCCACCCGAAGAAGAATGGAATACCGCCAAAATAACACTACCGTTATAGGTCATTACCTGACTTTCCGTGGCGTTAACGGCAGCATGGGTTGTGCTGTACTCGCTATTTAGACCCTTGTAGACCTGTGTCGCCGTCGTGGTGTCTAGGTCGTAGGGTTTTCCAGCATTTTCCGAGCGTTTTTTTAATGCATAGGTACGGGCCGCGACAGCCTGGGCTTTGAGGGCTTCCTGGGGCCAACTGGGAATTGCTTCAGCGCCGACAACACTATAGAGATAGTCTTCGAGATCGACGTGATTGATGGCGAGAATTCCGTTGCCACTCTGCCGGAGTTGGGTGCGCCCCCGGTACCAGCGATCGCCAATCCACACATAGCCATCACCCTGGGGCTCAATCCAGACCTCAGTTGCCCGCCAACGGTCAAACGCCAATTGATTACCCTGGCGTCCTACAGCAAAGGAACTCATTCCGGCAATTTCACCGAGGACTTGGCCTTGGCCATTTCTGATTAAAGCATTGGTGGAACTGCCCACCTGAAGATTGGCCGTCGTCTGCCGTACAGCGACCCGAAGATCAACCGCTGCCTGTGCAGGTGCAAGGGTTCCTAGCCATACAAGCCCCGAAAGAACCCAGGAATGTCCGATTAATCTACGTAAGGGTCTCAGCATAAACACATTAGAAATCTACAACAAATATCAATGGCATAAAGTGGTGCAGTCGATCACTATATAGCTTTACTCTAGAATCGCTTTTGATGTGGTTTGTTCCATTACAATTTCACGACTCAATCTAGCACGAAAATTAGGCGATCGCCGTACCATCATCCGGAAAAACATCCTGTAAACGTTGGGGGCCAACCGCCTTCACCGCTTCAGCCAAATTAATGTCCCCGGTATAAATCGCCCGGCCCACAATCGCTCCTGTGACCCCGATCCCTTCGAGGGCCACAAGATTAACCAGATCCGCCAAAGAACTTACGCCCCCCGACGCAATCACCGGAATCTCAATGGTGGCCGCCAATTCCCGTAGCGCCTCCAAATTAGGCCCAGCCATGGTGCCATCCCGATAAATATCTGTGTAAATAATGGCAGCGACCCCCTGGGTAGCCATCTGTTTCGCCAAATCCGTCGCCAAAACCGCCGACGTTTCCAACCATCCCTTTGTCGCTACCTTTCCATCGCGGGCATCAATCCCAACCGCAATCCGGCCAGGATATTTGGCACAGAGTTCTGTCACGAGATCCGGGTTATCTACCGCCGCCGTCCCAAGAATGGCTCGCTCTATACCCACATCAAACAATTGCGCCACACTGTCTACCGTACGGAGACCACCGCCCACCTGTACAGGAATATCAATCGCTGCTGCAATTTTGGCGATCGCCCCTAGATTGACCGACTCTCCCTGTTTTGCCCCGTCTAAATCCACCACATGGAGCCGCGTTGCCCCCTGCTCAGCCCAAGTCCGTGCCACCTGAACCGGGTCATTATTAAACACTTGCGCCTGTTGATAATCACCCTGATAGAGGCGCACACATTGGCCACCGAGCAGATCAATAGCGGGAATAACTTCCATAACGAAAAAAATGTTGTGATGTGAACAAAAGCCCTGTTATAATAGCGAACTGTTGACCCGGTGGTATAGCCAAGTGGTAAGGCAGAGGTCTGCAAAACCTCCACTCCCCAGTTCGAATCTGGGTACCACCTTATTGTTATTGTTAATAGCTGAAATCGACCTAGAACTCGCTCCGTAAGTAGAACTCCTAGTTTTTTTATTTTTTTATGCCCTAATAGAGGCTAATTAAACACACGAATTTCTCTGCAAAGAACCAAAAAGGTTCAAGAAATAGTCTCAAACCCTCTTAATTATTAGATGAAATAAATTTTTATTTGACGACCGCAGTGATGATCGTCGTGATTGTGGCAGTTGCCAGTAGGCCAAAGGCGAGATTAACTACCCATTGAGATGCCATCTGGTAGGCATTAAAGCGGATGGTCAATTCTTTTTGTTCGTCCCGTTGGGTTTTGATAGCTTCAGTAAGCTCCTGTACGTCATCGGCGAGCTTGTCGAGCATTTCGTCTGTCCAGCGTTGTGTCATGGTTTGTGCTACCTTACTTTTGCTTTATTAAATGGGTGGTCATCTAAAAATTACAAGGGATAATGATGAGGATTCATATCCAGTCTCTCTTAAACCCAACAAGAAAGGTCTGGAGACAAACTCCCAGACCCTGTAAATATAGTTCAACAGCTAACGACAAAGATTTTTGATCTTTCTATATTTCGCCGGATAGAGCCTTTGCTTTATCGGCCTGTTTTTGAGCAAGCATTGCGGCTGTTTTTTCTCGATCAATTTTTAGGACAACCACGCCGAGGGGCGGCAAACACAGATCAATGGAATAGGGAAGATTATGGAAGCGCCAATCTTCAGTCCAAACGCCGCCGAAGTTGAGCAAATTACTCCCCCCAAAGGTTTCGGCATCACTATTCAAAATTTCTTGATAGTAGCCCTCTTCTGGAATGCCAATTCGATAATGGCTATGGGGTTGCGGCGTAAAATTGCAGACCACAACTAAAAAATCATTGGGATCTTTTGCCCGTCGAATAAAGGAAAGAACACTATTTTGATTGTCAGAGCAGTCGATCCATTGGAATCCTTCCTCTTCAAAATCCCGTTCGTAAAGAGCCGGTTCCTGTTTATAGAGACTATTTAATGCCCCGAAGAAACCTTTGAGTTTGGCGTGGGGTTCATGTTGCAGCAAATCCCAACTCAAGTCACTCCAAACATTCCACTCATTCCATTGGCCAAATTCCATGCTCATAAACATGGTCTTTTTACCAGGATGGGTAAACATATAGGCGAATAAAGCCCGCACATTGGCAAATTTCTGCCATTCGTCCCCCGGCATTTTGCCAATAATCGAGCTCTTGCCATGGACGACTTCATCGTGGGAAAGGGCCAACATGTAGTTCTCGCTGTGGTGATACCACATACTGAAGGTAATGCTGTTTTGGTGGTGCTGCCGGAACCAGGGATCCATGCTGAAGTATTTAAGATTGTCATGCATCCAGCCCATATTCCACTTGAGGTTGAAGCCGAGGCCGCCGAGGTAGGTGGGGCGAGAAACCATGGGCCAAGCGGTGGACTCTTCGGCAACGGAGATAATCCCTGGATAGTATTTGAAGATGAGATTGTTGGTTTGGCGGAGAAATTCTACGGCTTCGAGGTGTTCGTTGCCGCCGTAGTCATTGGGAAGCCACTCGCCATCTTCCCGGTCATAGTCGAGGTAGAGCATTGATGCCACTGCATCGACCCGAATGCCATCGATGTGATATTTATCAAACCAGAATAGGGCATTGGCAATCAGGAAGTTACGAACTTCATTGCGATTGTAGTTAAAGATCAGGGTGCCCCAGCCTTTGTGCTCACCTTTGCGGGGATCGGCATGTTCATAGAGATAGGTGCCATCGAAGTAAGCGAGACCATGGGCATCCTTAGGGAAATGGCCAGGAACCCAATCAACGATTACCCCGATACCATTGGCGTGGCATTGATCGATGAAATACATCAGGTCTTCGGGATTGCCAAAGCGGGAAGTAGGGGAATAGTAGCCGGTTACTTGGTAGCCCCAGGAGCCGTCAAAGGGATGTTCAGCGACAGGCAGTAGCTCGATGTGGGTGTAGCCCATGTCCTTAACGTAGGGGATGAGCTTATCGACAAGTTCGTAATAGCTCAGGAAGCGGGCACCGGGTTTTTGATCGCCCACGGGAATGGGATCGACTTCACCGGAAAGGAGTCGCATTTTTTCGGTGGCGGAACCATGAAGCCAGGAGCCGAGGTGTAGTTCGTAGATGGAAACAGGATTTTTGAGGGGGTCTTGTTTGGCACGTTGTTCTAGCCAATCGTGATCCTGCCATTGGTACTGATCAAGGTCAGCAACGATAGAAGCAGTGTCGGGGCGCACTTCCCGGAGAAAGCCATAGGGGTCTGATTTTTCGTAGATGTGGCCGTGTTGGTTTTTGATTTCGTATTTGTATTTGGTGTTGGGGCCGAGGTCAGGAATGAAAATTCCCCAAATACCAACGTTTAAACGGCGCATTTGGTGTTTGCGACCATCCCAGTTGTTAAAGTCGCCCAGGATGGAGACGTTGCGGGCATTGGGTGCCCAAACGGCAAAGTAAACGCCTTTGATGCCATCGACTTCGACGAGGTGTGCCCCCAGTTTGTTGTAGATGCGGTGGTGATTCCCTTCGGCAAAGAGGTGGAGATCGAGATCGCTGATGTGGGGGGCTTCGGCAAAGGCATAGGGATCGTTGATGATGTGTTGGCGATCGCCTTCTTGGAGCTTCAGTTGATATTTCGGTGTTGTTTCACTCTGGAGGGTGCACTCAAAAAAGTGGGGATGATGCACCGTTGTCATCGGGTGTTCCGTTTGGGAAGGGGTATCAATCACCCAAGCTTGGCTAGCAGAAGGTAAATAAGCGCGAATTGACCAGGTTTTCGGATTGGGATCGTCGTTGGTAGGATGACAACCCAAGACAGCATGGGGGTTGTCATGGTGGTTAGAAACAATTTGGTTGATCTGGTCTGGAGTGAGGAGAGTAGGCATTATGGCAATTACCGAAAATCGATTAGAGGTTTATTAAAGGAATTTTTTTGTTTGGCGATATGGGACAAGGCTAGCTCAGGATAGGGTAATCCGAGGGAGATTATAGGACGTGGTGGGCGTTTGGAAATGATTGTGACAAAGAGGATAGGGGAGAAATGTCGTGTGTGATACCTTGCTCCTGATCGGAGGCCCTGGGGTTTACTTTTCAGGAAAAAAGAAGAGAAAACTATAAATTGAGCCTTATTTTAGGGGATTGATCCTCACTGTAAACGGTTTTAGCAAATCCGCAATCGTTCCCCTGGGGTATGGTTGAATTTTTTTATGGAAGTCGCTGCCACCAGTTTAAACTTCAAAAGAGATCCCGTTTGCCGCGCAATTTTGTAAAAACTCGCAGGGGATCTGTTGTTTTTAAGTTAGCTTGCAGTTGGCGATCGCCACAGCGCAAAAAGGGATTTGTCTGTTTTTCTAAAGCTAACACCGTTGGAATGGTCGGTTCCTGGCGTTGTCGTTGGGTCTGCACTTGCTGAAAACGTCTCTGAAGAGCCTCATTTTCTGGATCGACTGTCAAGGAAAATTTAATATTTTTCAGGGTGTACTCATGGGCGCACCAGATATTCGTGTTATCCGGCAAATCACAAATTTGCTGGAGCGAGGCAAAAAGTTGAGCAGGCGTTCCTTCCAAAAGACGACCACAGCCATTGGCAAACAGCGTATCGCCACAAAATAAATCGCCACTGTCTTCGGGCTGTAGGGGAGGGAAATAGTAGGCGATGTGACCTTGGGTATGGCCTGGCACGAATAAAATTTCGACGGTGCGATTAAATAAATCTAAGTGATCACCAGCCTTAAGGCTCACCGTTTGGCCTGGAATACGTCTTTTTTGTAAATCTATCTCGCTACCATACACAGCCGCTGCGGGAAAATGACTTAATAGTTGACGATTGCCACCCACATGGTCAGCGTGATGGTGCGTAATCAGAATGGTCTTAAGCGTTAAATCTTCTTTACTCAGATACTCCAGAACAACCTCAGCGTCGCCTGGATCAACAACCGCACAATCCCCTGTGGCTTGATCAACCAAGAGAAAAATATAGTTATCATTAAAAGCTGGTAAACGAATAATTTCCATGCCGGAATTCCCCCATGAGTCACTGATGCTGATCATAACAAGGGGGATTTTGTACGAAAAAACGAGTCATTAATCGAGGGAAATTTTATAAACCCAATCGGCAAACTCTGGATCGCGGTTTTCTGTGATTGCCGTTAGTTTTTCTCGCAATTTCTCAGTGATGGGCCGTTCCGTGGGTAAGGTGTAGTTTTCGACTCGCTTCACGGGGGTGACTTTGGCCGCCGTCCCACTTAAAAAGACCTCATCGGCAATTAGAAGCTCTGATTTATCAATGGGGCGTTCGATCACGTCAATACCCAGATGTTTAGCAAGGGTAACAACGCTGTCACGGGTAATGCCTTCGAGAATATCCTGGTCAGAACCAGGGGTGATCAGTTTGCCATCGCGGACGATAAAAACGTTCATCCCAGATGCTTCACAAACTTTCCCTTGGGAGTTCATCAGCAATGCTTCGTCAAATCCAGAGGCAACGGCTTCGGTTTTGGCTAGGGCCGAGGCAATGTAAGCACCGCTAATTTTGCCCCGGAGTGGAAAACTCCGGTCTTCTTGGCGTGTCCAGGAACTGATGCGACAGGCGATTCCGTCGGGGGAAAGGTAATCACCCAGTTCTAAGCCATAGACGAAGAAATCTTTTTCAATGTTGTGGAGACGGGGGGCAATGCCTAAATCAGAAGTATAAACAAAGGGGCGAATATAAAAGGATTTTGTGGGCCGATTTTGTTTCACGAAGTCCACAATGACGTGTTCAATTTTGTCAGCCGGGAGATCGAAATGGAGAAATTTTGCGCTATTGCTGAGACGGCGGCAGTGGCGTTCGAGACGAAATAAAAGAATTTGGTTTGCGTCGGCGGGATCAGGAATACCCCGTAAGCCCCCAAAAGCCCCTGTTCCATAGTGGAGTGCGTGGGTTGCAATGGAAATATTTGCGTCAATGAAGGGAACAAATTTTCCTTGGAAATAGGCAGTGGGAAGGAAATTATGCATGGGTTGGGGGCAAACGGTAGGGTGCGAAATGAATTACAGAAAGAACAATGAAGCAAGAAATTTATCTTACCGCACCTGAATCTTTGGGATTCAGCCAGCCCTTGAGGTTTTGCAACTGCTTGGCAGAGGCTTGGGGATTTTTCACGACTTGATAACTGCTCGGTTGGGGGGCAGCGAGGGTGACGGCAAGGGTTTTCAGTTGGTCTTGGTGAAAAATCGTGATCGAAATTGTATCACCTGCTTGGTAGTTCTGAAGGCGATGGTTGAGTTGTTCGGCATTGGTGCGATAGTTGGCGATCGCCAGGAGTTCATCTTCTGGATCAATGCCCGCTTGATAGGCCGGGGAATCAACATTGACCGTTTGCACCAGGGTGCGATTGTTTTGGTCGGTGACGGTGAGACCCAGGTAGGGGAGATCTTTGTTGGTGTAGATGGGTTTGATTTGTAGGCCGAAGGTTTCGAGGGCTGCGCCGAGGGGAAGTTCTGCCGTGGTATGGAGAAATTCGTGGAAAAAGTCACTCAGGTCAAAGCCCGCCACCTCACTAATTACCTGCTCCACTTGGGCCGGGGTAAAGCCAATTTCTGGTTTGCCAAATTTTTCCCACATGATCCGCAACACATCATCTAGGGATTTTTGGTTTTGGTGGCGATCGCGGATTTTGAGATCCAGCAGCATTGCCACGAGAGCACCCTTGAGATAGTAGGACATCTGGTTATTGTTGCTATGGGCCTCGCGGCGGTAGAGCTTAATCCAGGCATCAAAACTTGATTCGGCCAGGGGCTGCACCAAACGCCCAGGGGTAAGGAGGTAGCGGGTGATGTCCTTACTGAGGCTTTCAAGGAAAAAGGCTTTGTCATAGATGCCAGCCCACAAAGGAATGAGCAGATCATAGTAACTGGTCACACCTTCAGCAAACCAAAGGGAAGGGGTGTAGTTTTCTGTTTCGTAGTCAAAGGTTTCGAGTTCCTTGGGGCGAATGCGCTTCACATTCCAGAGGTGGAAAAATTCGTGGGCCACCAACTGCATAAAGCGGTTGTACTGGTCAGATTTTTGGAAGCCAAACCGAGGATAATTTAAAGAGCAACTTTCTTTATGTTCGAGGCCGCCATAGCCACTGCCAGACAAGTGCAACAAAAACATGTATTCGTCGTAGGGCAACTCGCCGCCGAAAATTTTGGCTTCGGTCTGGATGATTTTTTTTGTGTCGGCGATCGCCTTTTCCGCTTCAAAATTGCCTTCCCCCCAAACGACCCAACGGTGGGGCTTCCCTGCGCAGAGAAATTCATAATTTTCATGGAGACCCACCTCCACAGGACTATCCACCAACACATCAAAATTTTCGACCCAGAAACAATTTTCCTGGTCTTCGATCAGGGGCAAGGTGGTATTTACTTCCCAGGCGATGTGGGGCGGTTCGACGGTCAGGGTGCAAGCTTGGTCTTGGTAGCCCGGAATAAAGCAAAATAAAGCCGCACCGTTGAAATAACCGTGGGTTCCATCGAGGTGATTGGTGCGGACGGTGAGGTCATTGGCAAAAACCCGATAGTGGACTTGGATGTCTGAGGTGTCAGCGGTTTCAACTTGCCAGTGATTTTTCGTCACTTTGCGCCAACTGAGGTCAACACCTGCCGCTGTAGTCGCCCGAAAATCCTGGAGATGGCGGGAATATTCGCGCACCATATAGGAGCCAGGCGTCCATACGGGCATTTTTAGATCCAGCACTGCGGCTTCCCATTGGCTAATGTGAATGGTTACCTCAAACAGGTGGGTTTGGGGTTGGGGCATTGCCACTTGATAGGCGATCGCCACCGTATTTTGCGCGCTTGGGGCTGGCGTTGCCATGGAAGTTGCCGTGTGAACCATCAGAAAAAATTTACTCCTATGCTCGGTTGGCTAAATTTGTCAGTTGCTTAAAGTTGACCAAATGAATGCGACCTTCACCCATTTCGATCCACCCTTTCCCTTCCAGTTTAGACAGAATCATCTCAACTTCTTTCGTGCTGATATCAGCCACATCGGCTAGGTCAGACACCGACAATTGAATGATTTCTAGGCCCTGTTCCGTGGGTTGACCGTAGTTTTCTGCCAGGAGGAGGAGAGTTTTGACTAACTTGAGGGCGGGGGGCTGCTTACGCCAATAGAACCGGGCATTGGCATTACGGAGGCGGCGCACCATGAGTTGCAGCATTTTGTGGTGCAGTTGGGGATCTTTAAACAGTAGCTGGATAAACCGTTGGGCCGAAACGCTAAACAGTTTGACCGGCGAAAGGGCCACCACATCCGTGGAACGGGGCGATTCGTCTAATACTGACATTTCCCCAAAAAAATCACCTTTGCCCATAATTGCGAGGGTCACAGTTTCACCATCCCCTGTGAGGCGGCGCACTTTAACCCAGCCAGATTCGATGAAATAGACGGCATTACCCCAGGAGTCTTCCATTAAGACGGTTCGTTCTGCGGGATAGTCATGCTCGGTGGTGACAGACAGGAGCCATTCGATGGTTTCGGGGTTTGCGGTGCTAAAGAGGGGGAAAAGCTCGCTAAAAGCTTCAATGTCCATGAAATCTTGCCAGGATGTGCAGAATGAAACAATACAACGAATACAAGGTGATTGGCTGTTAGGCGCTATTTTCGCACGTTTTCTTTTCAGAATAGCTCACTTTCTGGTGAGGTCTAAATGGGGCGATCGCCCTACGGGAAAAGTCAGCCCCCTCACATTACAGTTTTTGTCACGATAACCCTGGCGCGGGGTGTCCTTATTCATAATTTGTAGTGAAGCACTCTTGGAATACAAAAGGCGCGTGTTAAATACCCTTGATCTAAAGCGAACCCTAGCAAAGGACACCTACAAAGAACAATTAGAGGAGTTGATGCAGCAATTGCGGTCTTTGCAAAATGCCTGTTGGCAGCACCAATTACCCGTAACGGTCGTCCTCGAAGGCTGGGCGGCGGCTGGCAAGGGCGCTTTAGTCAAAAAAATGACCAATTATATGGATCCCCGTGGGTTTTCGGTATTACCGATCTTTGAACCCTCGGCCCGTGAGAAGCAATATCCATTCCTGTGGCGCTTTTGGCATAAGCTCCCGGCGAAGGGGAGCATCGCTTTTTTCTACCACAGTTGGTACACCCACGTCCTCGAAGACCGTCTGTTTGAGCGGCTGGACCCGGTGGAAGTGCCCCTGGTGACGCGGGAAATTAATGCTTTTGAGCGGCAGCTAGTAGATGATGGTATGGCGATCGCCAAATTTTGGATTCATCTGTCCCAAAAAGAATTAAAAAAACGCCTCAAAAGCGCCGAAGCCGATGAATTAGAAGCCTGGCGAGTGCGTCCGGAAGATTGGCAACAAGCGAAAAACTACAAAGAATATCGGCACCTCGCGGAGGAAATGTTGATCTACTCCAGCACCGGTGCCGCTCCCTGGATTCTTGTCGAGGGCAACGATTACCGGTGGTCGGAAATCAAGGTGCTCTCCCAATTGGTAGCGACCATTGTCGAAGCCCTGGATCGCCGCAAAATCACCCTCCCTGAAGCGGTTCATATTCGTCCCCAGTCCCAACTCCTGCCCACGGAACCGGACTTTCTTGCCAAGGTGGATTTAAGCCTAGAACTAGAAGACAAAGACTACAAAAAACGTCTCCGGGCGGCCCAAATTAAATTACGGCAACTGCAACTCAAGATTCACCAAGAAAAATTACCAGTTCTGCTGTTGTTTGAAGGCTGGGATGCTGCGGGCAAAGGGGGGGCCATTAAACGCTTAACCGATGTCCTCGATCCCCGTAGCTATAAAGTTGATGCCTTTGGTGCGCCTACCGAAGAAGAAAACCGTTACCATTACCTCTGGCGTTTTTCTCGCCATTTACCAGGTATGGGGACGATTGGTATTTTTGACCGCAGTTGGTACGGGCGCGTTTTAGTTGAACGGGTCGAAGGTTTTGCGACGGAGGCGGAATGGAAGCGGGCCTATCGCGAAATCAATGAGTTTGAAGCCCAGCTAATTCATAAGGGTTATGTGCTCGTAAAATTTTGGCTCCACATTGACCCAGATGAACAACTAAAACGCTTTGAGCAACGACAGGACAATATTTTCAAAAAATATAAGCTAACCGACGAAGATTGGCGCAATCGAGAAAAATGGGATCAATATGCAGTAGCCATTAATCAGGCGATCGCCCGCACCAGCACCCCCGCCGCCCCCTGGACGATTGTGCCGGCCAATGACAAACTTTATGCCCGTGTTTTTGTGATTGAGACCGTTATCGAAGCGATCGAGTACAAACTCAAACGTTTGAAAAATGGTGAGGCCATTGTCTAAGCTAACCAACAGACCACTTAAAAGTCTCTCTTGTCTTCCAATTTCAAGGGATTTCGAGAACGACAGAGACATATTTTTATTGTTTCTTGGAAGTCCTTTTAATGGCCTTTAATAAAAATAGATTATTGGAAATTTATAAACTTTAAATTTGTTTTTATTCGTAAACAGTAGCTCATTTATTGTTCTAGAGTTTATTTTTCTTTTCTCCTGACTTTCTGCTGTGTTGGGATTATCAAATCGCAACAAATATTTAATTTATGCAATATGCATTCTGGTTGAAATAATTGAATGTTATTATCATTTCAATAGCCTGTAAACAAAATGATTTTTTTTGTATGGTAAATCAATACAAAGCGAAATACGAAAAATACCAGCTTAATTGGTACGCCAATATTTCTAGGCTCAGTCGTCCCAAGAGCTATTTAGGCAAGATAATGTTAGTGGCGTTTCTAGGAACTCATATACCATTATTGACTTTGTTCTTTTATTCCATTAGCGTTACCACCCTAAGTACAGATACAAAAATTCGCGTTTTAGTAGTCGCACTCCTCGCTACATTAATTGGAACAGCTGTTACTCTTTTTACGTTACAAAAACTCTTATTGCCTATCAGTGTTACAGCAAAAGGTTTAAGGAAATATTTAGAAAACAATCAAATCCCAAAGCTGCCAACGCATTTTCAAGACGAAGTAGGCGTTTTAATGGCCGATACCCTATATACGATTTCTAAATTGGATGAATTAATCGAACAATTAAAAAACTACGATCGCATCACATCCTTGCCGAATCTTCATTTATTTCAAGCACTACTACAAAAAGAAATTCACAATGCTCAATGTCGCAATCAATCCTTAGCCGTATTATTGCTAGATTTAGACAATTTCACCAATATCAATACTCATTTAGGTAGAGACTATGGAAATTTAATTTTAAGAACAATTGCTCAACAATTAACTCAGGCAATTGGTGATAATAACTTATTGGCAAAAATAAATACTGATACATTTGCGATTATTTACCCCCATTTAATATCTTTAGAGGATTTAGAAAAATACTCTCAAAAACTCTTAACTATCATCAATCAAAAAATGACGGTCAAACATGAAGATATTTATCTAAGTGCGACTATGGGAATCACTGTTTATGATGAAGGTAAGGTAGAGCCCCAAGAAATTATCAATCAAGCAGAAACCGCCCTCAATTTAGCCAAGGGAGAAGGGCGGAATATTTATCGCTTTTATTCGGTGGAAACCAATGAAAAATTACGCAGCCGTTTTCAGTTAGAAAGAGATTTATATCGTGCTTTAGAGAGAGAAGAGTTAGAACTTTTTTACCAACCACAAATTGATGTCAAAACAGGAAACATTACTGGTGCTGAAGCTTTATTGCGATGGCGTCATCATGAGCATGGGTTTATATCCCCTGGTATATTCATCCCCATTGCAGAAGCAAGTGATTTAATTATCAACATCAGTGATTGGGTTCTTAAAACTGCTTGCCACCAAAATCAACAATGGACTAAAGATGGTTTTCCTGAACTTTGCGTGGCTGTTAATTTATCAGCAAAACAGTTCCAACAGCCTCAGTTAGTAGATGATGTTTCCAAGATTTTAAAAGAGACTTCTCTTAAACCAAATCAATTAGAATTGGAAATTACAGAAGGATTATTGATTAACAATATACAAAACGCAGTAAAGACTTTAGAGGATCTACACAATCTTGGTTTGATTACTGCTTTGGATGATTTTGGGACTGGCTTTTCTTCTTTGAGCTATCTGAAGCGTTTTTCTTTAGATTATTTAAAAATAGATCAATCTTTTGTTCGTGGTATTCCCCTAGACAAAGACGATGTTGCAATTACTAACTCTATCATTGCCCTTGCCCATAGCTTACAGATAGAAGTCATCGCAGAGGGAGTAGAAACTATTGAGCAAGTTAATTATCTCAAAAGTGTTGGTTGTAACAAGTTACAAGGTTATTATTATAGTCGTCCTATTTGTGCTAAAGACTTTGCTGAACTTTGGGAACAAAATCTGGAAAAAAGTTAGTTTGCCACAAATAGAACGACATGATGTCCTAGATCACACTCTAAAATTGGATATCAGTGAAAGTAAACACTTTTTTATCAACTTCTTGATCGTTTTCTAGGTAAGTAATTTCCCGACGGGTGAGGACATAGTAACCGCTAACTTTTTCGAAGCTATCTCGGAAAAGGCTTTTACCCGCTTTAGGTTCTTTGGTGGCCGCATCAAAGTAGACCGAATCATAGCCCAAAGAAAGATAGCCTTCGTCGGTATTGAGCACGTCAAAGGTATTGATGTTAACGATGATGTCGCGGATCTTGCGGTTCACAAAGGTAACGACATTATTTTTGATTTTGTAGGAATTCCCCATGGACGCGCCAGTCACTTGGATTTCCTGGGCACCGTCGGCAAACTTTTCGCCAAATTCAAAGCTATTTTTGCCGTGGCTGTCTTCAAAGGAGCGGCGTACTCGGTGGACAGTGATTTCCCACAGTTGACCTTCGATTTCTTTTTTTGCTGCTTCGGCTTCAATCCCTGTGACCTCAAAGGACATATCGGCTTTGATGGCTACTGTGCCGGTGTAGCTCTGGTCGCCATGGGTAAAGGTAACGGTGGCAGTAAAGCCGGGAAAATCTTGATCCCAGGTATAGCGGTTTTCGTAGGCAGCCCGAAAGGCATCCTGGGCGGTGAGAGTCTGTGTCATAGTGTGCTCCAGCGCTTGCATGTAATCACTGTTATTTCAACTTTTCTAAGATAACAGGTTCATTTAAGTACAATCTACTAATAAAAGAGTTTTTCAATATTATTGAGAATTTAATTGACTATTTTTGGGTGATCATGTTGTTTTTGATCTTGTCAGGGGCTAGCGCTAGGAGTTGTTGAGGGTTACCTTACATAGGTCGGTCTCTGTGGCCTGTTTTCTACACTGTCTAAAAACCTTTGATGAGTCCTGTACTGCAATTGGCGATCGCCACCCTGATTTTGGGGACCTCCGGCGTCTTTATCAAATTGGCCGCTTTGTCTCCCCTCGTGATGACCTTTTTTCGGGCGGGCATTCCCCTAATCTTCGTCTCAGGTTTATTCCTCTACCGTCAGGAACCCCTTTTTTGGGGCGCAACTCCTTTTTTGTTGCTTATCTCCTTTCTCGATGCTGTGCGGGGACTATGCTATATCATTGGCTTTAGCTATGCCGACCTCAGCAGTGCCGTCGTGATCCTCTACACCTGGCCCCTATTTACGACCCTATTGAGTTGGATTTTTCTCAAAGAAACGATTCCCCGCCGTAACCTGTGGCTATTGCCCTGCTTCATTTTAGGGATCATCGTTATCTACGCTGATGCGGAAATTAGTCTATCGAGCCGGAGCTTCTTGGGTCTTACCAGCGTTCTCATTGCTGCCGTTTTGGTGGCGTCTACCGTGGTGATGTACAAAGTTAAAGCCGCTGATTTTTCGGTATATCGGCTGATTTTTTACCAAAACCTTGTGGCTGGCGTCGTTTCCTTTCCTTTTCTGCTGGGAACTCAACCTTGGCCCAGCCTATTTCAGTTCACCATGGGAGGGATTTACGGTATTTCCATCGGGATTATTGGTTTTATGCTGTTTTTTTCTGCCCTTAGTAAACTCAAAGCCTCGACCACAGCCCTACTTTGTTATCTCGAAATTTTAAGCACTATTGTCTGTGGCATCGTCTTTTTCCAAGAAGAGCTTTCCGTAAATATTATTCTGGGCGCTTCCCTAATTTTAGGAGGGAGTTTCTGTCTGAAAAAAACCGGCGATGTTGCCCCCTAGGTCAGGACGTCAGCCCCCAACAATTTTTGGTATTTGCGCTGGAGTTCCTGTTGCATCAAGGGATATTGTTCGAGGAGAGGATCAATTTTGAGCAATTGTTCTGCCGCTTGTCGGGCGATGAGGAGCACTTCTTGATCTTCTGTCAGACTGGCTAGGGCAAAATCCGGGAGACCCGACTGTTTCGTCCCCAGCACTTCCCCCGGCCCCCGCAGGCGTAGATCCATTTCTGAGATAAAAAAACCGTCGGTGGATTGCTCCAACACCCGGAGACGAGTTTGAGAATCAGGATTTTTACTATTGGTGACGAGCAAACAGTGGGATTGATGTTGACCCCGACCGACGCGCCCCCGCAACTGGTGCAACTGGGAGAGGCCAAAGCGTTCGGCATTTTCGATCAGCATTACCGTCGCATTGGGTACATCAACCCCCACTTCGATCACGGTGGTGGAAACAATAATGTGGTTTTGGTTATCGCGGAAAGCATTGAGGGCGGCGTCTTTTTCCTCGGATTTCATCCGGCCGTGCAGCAGACCCACGTTAAAGCTCTTGAACACTTGCTCAGAAAGCCTTTGGTGTTCGGCGACGGCGGCCTTGGCTTCGAGTTTTTCGGATTCTTCAATTAGCGGAAAGATGACGTAGGCTTGGCGACCCTGGGCCACTTCTCGCTTAATCAGTTCGTAGGCTTTGTGGCGATCGCCTCCTTTGATCACCCGCGTATCAATGGGTTGGCGACCGGGGGGCAGCTCATCAATTTGACTAACATCCAAATCCCCATGGAGGGTGAGGGCCAAACTCCGGGGAATCGGGGTCGCAGTCATGGTGAGGACGTGGGGCGCTTTCCCCTTGGCGAGGAGTTTACCCCGTTGTTGGACGCCGAAGCGGTGTTGTTCGTCGATCACCACCAGACCCAAATTTTGAAATTGCACCGGATCTTCAATCAGGGCGTGGGTACCGACCAGAACTTTGAGCTCTCCTGTTTGCAGTTGGCTGTGGATCTCCCGGCGTTTTTTCGTTTTTGTCGAACCCGTGAGCAGTTCTACGGGCAGATGGAGCAGGTTAAACCAGCCCACCAATTTCCGGTAATGCTGCTCGGCAAGGACTTCCGTGGGCGCCATGAGAGCGGCTTGGTAGCCGGACTGGATCGCGGCGAGGATTGCAAAGACTGCCACCACAGTTTTCCCCGCCCCCACATCCCCCTGGACAAGGCGATTCATTGGCGTTGACTGGGCCAGATCCGCAAGAATTTCAGTGATCACCCGTTGCTGGGCGTTGGTGAGTTGGAAGGGCAGCAGTTTTTCAAAACGCTCAATGAGTTCCCCCTGGGGAATAAACACAGCACTTTTCTGACTGGCTTTTTCCTGTTGCCGCCGTTGGAGGAAACCCAGTTGCAAGTAGAAAAATTCATCGAAAACCAGCCGTTGCCGCGCCCGTTGGAGAATTTCGGCATTTTCTGGGAAATGAATATTGGCGATCGCCTCTTGGAGTTTCATCAGCCCATGTTGCTCCCGAAAAGCGGTGGGAAAGGCATCCTTAAGCTGTGCAATGGCAGGTAGAGAGTTAATGACCACCTTCCGAATTAGGTCAGCGGGAACCCCTTCCGTGAGGGGATAAACGGGCAATACTCGGCCAATTTTGAGGGATTTGATATCAGCGCCACTGCTGTCGAGCACCTCAATTTCTGGGTTGTCGAGGGTGAGGCCATATTTATTTTTTTTCACCAATCCCGACGCGGCGATCGCCACCCCCTGGGGATATTGCCGTTTCATTTTTTCTTGCCAACCCCGATTACTGTAACGGGTGCCCGCATAGAAACGACTGAGCTTAATGCGGCCACTGCTATCCCGCAGCCAGAGTTCGAAAATACTGAGCTTCTGGTTTTTCGGGCTGGTAAAAATATTGCAACGCACCACATGGCCCACCAGAGTCACCGTTTCTCCCGCTTCTAGGTCAGTGATTTTAACCTGCTTGGCATAGTCGATGTGCTGTCGGGGGTAGTAAAAGAGGGCATCTCGCACCGTCTCTAAACCTAGTTTTGCCAATTGGTTGCTGCGTTTCGGCCCGATGCCTGGCAAATACATTAGCGGTTGATCTAGGGAAATTCTCTTGCCATAGGTTGAACTTTTGACATTACTTTCACAAACCGATTGGGTGCGGGGAACTTTCGCTTTGGGAGCAATCTGGCTTGGCTGTTCTAGTTCTTGTTTAAGTTGCTGCAAAAAACGTCTCGCCCCAGCCACCAAAAGACGGCGATCGCCTAACGTTGCCACGGGGTAATCGGCAAATTTCTGGGCAAATGCTTGCCACCGGCGTCGCTGATCCGGATCAATGCCTGCCGGGGGAACTGCGCCAAAACTCAGGCAAAGAAATTCACTAAAACGATGCTGATGGCCCTGGAGATCCTGAAAGCCCCGTTCCGCTTCGATGGATAAGGCTTTTTGTAATCGCAAAAAATCCGGCTGATTCATAACACCATAAACAAAAAACGCAGGCTAACCCCTCTGCCAACATTAAACCTTATCTGCTAATAAGCCTGTACCGCAATGGAAACGGTAATCACACAGCAAAGGAGATTCAGCATCCCACGGTGGTTGTAGAAGTCCTTTCTCCCAGCACCGCCAACTATGACCAAAGCCGTAAACTAAAGCTCTATCGGCAAATCCCCAGCCTCCAGGAATATGTTTTAATCGACAGTCAACAAATTTCTGTGGCCCTTTACCAGCGGCAATCGGGCCGGATGTGGGGCTACAGCGACTACGGCCCCGACGAAACCTTTTGGCTCCCTAGTATTGAATTTGAATGTGCTGTGGCTGATCTTTATGAAAATGCAATTCTTGAGACTCTTGATGACAAATAGAAAGGCGATCACCCTTCGCCCAAACACCCAAAATATTAGATGATGGTCTGTGCTGTCCGTTTCCCTGGCTGATGACCCGCACCCTCTATCTCCACGGCTTCGCTTCTAGTCCCCAATCCCGCAAAGCCCAATATTTTGCCGAACATATCCCTGATCTCGTTATTCCCGATCTTAATCAAGACGATTTCGGTGGCTTGACTATTTCCCGACAACTGGCGCAGCTTAAACCCCTGCTCACAGAACCCAGTTACATCATTGGTTCAAGTTTGGGGGGCCTCACTGCGGCAATCCTGGCGGAACAATGTCCAGAACTGATTAAAAAAATTGTTTTGCTGGCCCCGGCTTTCCAATTCACCACCAATTGGCGTCGTCGCTTAGGCGAAACTAGCATCGCAGAATGGCAAAAAGAAATTTATCGTCCGGTGTTTCACTACAGCTACCAGCGGGAAATTCCTCTCCACTACAACTTTTTTCAAGATGCAGAAACTTACGCGAATTATTCATTTAAAAATACAACATCAACGTTAATTCTCCACGGCATTCACGATGAGACAGTACCCATTCAAGTGAGCGAAGATTATTGTAAAGATCGACCCTGGACAACGTTGATTTCCCTCGACAGTGACCACAGTTTAGGTAATTGCTTAGACACGCTTGTGCAAGAAACAAAACAGTTTTTATTTGGGGGTTAACCGATGCGGATTTTATGTCTCAGTAATGGCCACGGAGAAGATGCGATCGCCGTCCAAATCCTCAGCGCCATCCAAGCCCAAAACCCAGAGGTGAGCCTCGCTACGTTGCCTATTGTTGGTACAGGTCATGCCTACCAAAAATTAGATATACCGATCATTGGTCGTACCCAGCAAATGCCTTCCGGGGGCTTTGTTTATATGGATAATCGGCAATTAATGCGGGATCTTAAAGGGGGTTTACTGCAGCTCACTTGGCAACAATATCAGGCTGTGAAACGGTGGAAAAATCAAGGAAAAGAAAAGTCCTTAATTCTTGCGGTGGGTGATATTGTCCCGCTCATTTTTGCTTGGCTCAGTGGTTGCCGATATGCTTTTGTGGGGACAGCAAAGTCAGAATATTATTTGCGCGATCGCCAGGGAAATTGGCTCCCGAAAACCTCTGCCCTTGAAAAGTGGTTTGGGTCAGTTTATTTGCCTTGGGAACGGTGGCTGCTCAGTCGGAAAAAATGTGTGGCTGTTTATCCGCGCGATCGCCTCACCACCGATGTTTTAAGAACCTACAAGATTCCCGCCGTAAATTTAGGCAATCCCATGATGGATGGTCTCGAACCTCCTGAAAATTTGCCCCAGAAGGAAACAAAACAAACTTTGACTTTTGTCTTACTGCCCGGTTCGCGCCCCCCGGAAGCCCTGCACAATTGGCAAAAAATTCTTCAAGCCGCACAATTATTTGTGGAAAAGTACCAGGCGGTGAATTTTATTGCGGCGATCGCCCCTAGTCTCGACCCAGGAGAATTCTTCGACTGTTTGTCCTCTCTAGGTTGGCAAAAACTCGATTCTCAGCCCACTGAACTCACGTTTGGTGATCCTGAAGCCCAGGTTTTCCAGCAAAATAAAGCTCAGCTTGTCTTCACCCAACATCGCTATGCCGAAAGTTTGCACTGTGCTGATTTGGCGATCGCCATGGCGGGTACGGCCACCGAACAATTTGTTGGCCTTGGAAAGCCTGCTTTGACCATCGTCGGTGCTGGCCCCCAATTTACCCCGGCCTTCGCTGATGCCCAAACCCGGCTCCTGGGAGAATCCGTGCTTCTTTGTTCTAGCCCCAAAGCCGTTCCTGACAAAGTGGATTTTCTGCTGAGTCATCCTGATTTACTCCAGGCGATCGCCATCAACGGCCAGGAGCGCATGGGGACGGCTGGGGCGGCCCACCGTATCGCTAGTCATCTTTTGGCACTTTAATATTTAGAGAAGAAACAACCTAAACGGGATTGAGGCGTGGGAAACGATTCTCTGCTTGGAGCGCCTGATAAAAAGTTGTCACCTCTGCCGTGGGTAACTGTTGCAAACTGGCGAGCAGCACCTCTCCCTGCTGAATAAAGTCCACGAGATTCAGGCCACCGTAAACTTCTTCTTCCGTCTGGCGGAGGCGACGTAGCCCTTCTCCCATGAGAATTGTCGCGCCCCTGAGATTATCATTACTGAGGTGATAACAAGCCACGGCAATTTGCAAAATACCTTGGTAAAGAGACTTTTCTGGCTCCATAGCCTCAAACCACAGAGCCTCAAGGGTATCGTGGCACGCATAAAACTGTTGAGTGTTTAGTTGCTCTACCCCCACGAAAAAAGTCTCTGGAATTGTCATCGGCTCTATCCTTTCATGCTCGCCGCTACTTCTTTGACGTAATCCAGTTCAATTTCCTGCTTATCGCCAGCGAAATCGTTGTCTTCGGTGATAAAGAGCATACAGTGACAATCATTGCGCTCCCGCATGGGGACACAGGGGCAGTTCCAAAAGGCATTGTCGACTTCCGCTTTTTTGTCTTCGTAATGGCGACAGGGACAGAGGGGTGCACCCAATTCTTCTTTATGTTTAGCGAGGCCTTCGATCACAACTGCCGTTACCGAAGGATCGACACAAAAATAGGTGCCTGTGCGTTGGGCGTATTTTTCGGCAAAGTTTTTCATCAACTCTAAAGCCTTGTCGGAAGCATTATTCTCAGCAGTCATCGCGGTATTTTCTGGTGTATGGGACTGTTTATACGATAGTACGCTTTCGTGAATTTCCTCAACTGCTTGGGGTCTGTGCCCTGGAAACTTCGCTAGCATTTAAGGAGTCATATTATTCAGTGGGCGATCGCCTAGGAGAATTTTTCAACCAAAAGTCTCCTCGTCCAGTGCCTAGCAACAAATATTGGCGAAAACCATTGATTTCTGGTCGAAATTGCGAAATTCGTCTGCTGAAGCATCTACATAAATATTGACTTTTGCTGTAGTGAGGTTTGAACAATGACTGGTTTAATTATTTTTGCGGTTTATTCCCTAGCCCTGGGTTCTGTATTTTATTATCTCAACCAACCCTATAACCGCGATTGGTGGCTCAAAGTGACTACCATGAATCCATTTTGTGTCTACTACTTTGGCCCTTTTTCCAGTGAAAAAATAGCCCGCTGTCATCTGGCGGGTTACCAAGAAGACTTGGAACGAGAACAGGCCACAATTACCCAGGTTGTTTTAAATCAAACGATGCCCCCGGCACAACTGACCATTTGTCCGGAAGAAGCATAAATAACAAAGATTAACAGTAACCTGAATGAATATCTCTGCAAGTCAAACAATTTAGGGGTTGTACTTTCTATTTCTATTGAAGTTTATCGTCGCCTATTGGCCGTAGCCGCGCCAAACTCCCACTAAAACTCCCTGTAAATCGACATTGAGCGCATCGGTTTTTATTTCGTCATACTTGGGGTTTGCGGGCTTAAGAACAACTTTTTTTCCTTCCCGATAAAAGTGCTTTAGGGTTGTGCCGTCCCCTGTCACACGCGCCGCAACAATGGTGCCATTTTTAACACGGTCTGGGTCAAATACTTTTTGCATAATCGCGTAGTCCCCTTCGGTAATGAAGGCTTCAATCATGCTGTCACCGGTGACTTTGAGGGCATAACAATTGGGTTGGTTGACGACTTGATTGAGGATCAGGGTCTCACTTTGATCATCCGTAAAAGGTTCAACCAGGCCACCAGCGGTAATTGTCCCCAGAATCGGCAGACCTTCTCGCTGTTGTTGGGGGCGCAAAATCTTGAGAGTACGGGCTTTGCCATCGATCCAGTCGATGTATTTTTTCTTGCGCAGTCGTTCTAAACGGCTTTGGATTGGTGCTGGCGATCGCAAATTCATCGCGACCATCATCTGGCGAATGGATGGGGCATGTTGGTTTGTCTGGATGTAGTAAACAAGCCAATCGTAGAGTTCTTGTTGGGCGACGGTTAATTTTTGCATAGTCGAAATATTGCGCCAGTGCCGCGAGCTAATCACTTCAATAGACAAGCCAGGGGCGTGAAGGCGTTGAATGTTTATGGTGCCATGGTACAAAACACATGATCTTAAGATGATTTGTACTAAACTATGTTCCCAATGGCAACAACTTCGCGGCCAATCTGTAATATTTTTTGAGCTTTATCGCGTTTGATCTCCCTCGCAACCCTGACTTGAATCCGCCAAAAACAAGCCACAATGACAGAGAAAGGGTGATTAAGTGCGTTAGATTGTTGAGCAGGCATATTTTGGGTAGAAAATAAGGATATGGCTGAATATATCCACGGGTATGATCCAGAGGAACAACAACGTCTCGTTGATCAAGCATGCTACTGGGGCGATCGCCTGTTGTTAAAAGATCTCGCATTTGACCCCAAGGCGAAAATTTTAGACATCGGTTGCGGCGTCGGCGCTGTCCTTGGGATCATCGGTGAAAAGTTTCCCACCCTAACCTTTGCGGGTATCGATCACCAACCCCGTCAAATTGCCTATGCCACAGAATATTTACGTCGCCTGGGGTTCAAGACTGACCTCCAGGTGGGAGATGCCTACGCTTTGCCCTGGGCAGAAAATACCTTTGATTTTGCCCTGACGGTTTGGTTGCTAGAGCACGTACCCGATCCAGCGGGAATTATTGCTGAAGCGTTGCGGGTTTTACGACCAGGGGGCACAATTTGCCTAACAGAAACCGATTACCAAAATCTTTTAATCTATCCGCCCCATCCTGATTTTGACTATTTTCAGCAGGCTCTTTGTGAATTATTTCAAGTTGCAGACGGCAATCCCTACGTTGGTCGCAGCTTAGGGGGATATTTAGAACAGGCAGGCTTTACTGGGATTAAAAATGAGGCGATCGCCGTTCACCATTGGCACAGTCCCCAAAATCAAGACCTAAAAGGCTTAGTCGATCATCTCGACACCTGGATCAAACTGATGATCCCCCAGATGGTAGAGAAATTAGGCAAAAATCAAGACCGCCTCGAAAACGGCTTGATTCACTTCCGCCAAGTGCCGCAACATCCCCACGGCGCAATTACCCTGACCATTTATCGCGCCACAGGTGACAAACCCCTATCATAAAAAATCCCCCTAGGAATAGGAGGATGATCGATCATTCACCACAGAAAAAAATCTAAGCTGGATTTGTGGCCGAAGGACTTCTCTCAATGACCTGATCAATGAGGCCATAATCCTTTGCTTCCGCCGCAGACATGAAGAAATCGCGGTCTGTATCAATCTCAATCTTTTCTAAAGGTTGGCCTGTGTGGTCAGCCAGGTGTTGGTTGAGCTTGCCTTTGAGATAAAGAATTTCTTTGGCTTGAATTTCAATATCCGTCGCCTGACCCTGGGCGCCGCCTAGGGGTTGGTGGATCATAATCCGGGAGTTGGGTAAGCTCATGCGCTTCCCTTTGGCCCCAGCACTCAGCAGAAACGCCCCCATACTGGCCGCTAGACCAATACAGATCGTACAAACATCCGGACGCACTTGGTTCATCGTATCGAAGATCCCCATGCCGGCTGAGACAGAACCACCCGGAGAATTGATGTAGAGGTAAATATCCTTTTCGGGATCATCGGCTTCGAGGAATAACAACTGTGCCACGATGAGATTGGCAATTTCGTCGTTGACTTGGGTGCCGAGAAACACAATGCGTTCCCGGAGTAGACGAGAGTAAATATCAAAGGCACGTTCGCCCCGACCAGAACTTTCGATAACGGTTGGAATCATGGGGTCTGTAAGCTCGTTGTTGTTTATGTCTTATTTGTTTGATTGTAATGGATTCAGTTGGCAGCGGTGGCGTTTCGGCTAGCTGAAAATCACTTTTTCGAGTTCTGTTAAGGCTGTTTCTAGGTCGTCATTGACAATTTCATGGTCGAACTCGTGGCTCATGGCCAGTTCTTCTTTTGCCCGGACGAGCCGTTTGGCGATCGCCGCTTCTGGATCATTGCCCCGTCCCCGCAGCCGCTGTTCTAATTCTTCAAAGGACGGTGGCAAAATAAAGATTCTGAGGGCATCTGCATAGATGTCTTTAACTTGGTTGGCCCCAATGACCTCGATTTCGAGGATGACAAAGTTTCCCTGTTGAATTTGTGTTTTCATCGGAGGCAGAGGGGTGCCATAGTAATTTCCCGCATACTCGGCCCATTCGAGGAGCTCCCCCGCAGCAATCATCGCCTCAAATTGTTCACGGGTTTTGAAAAAATAGTCTTGCCCATCCACTTCTCCGGGGCGGGGCTGACGGGTTGTTGCTGAGATCGAGAGAAATAAATTTTGGTGGCGCGGCAGTAAAGAACGAACTAAGGTTCCTTTACCAACACCACTGGGCCCTGTGAGGACAATTAATTTTCCGGGGGTGGTCATGGATTCGACGGCGACGGGAGATGATAACTCAACCGTTAAACTTTGGTCATCGCCATGGCGGGATCTTTTTGCACAACAAAGCGATGGGCCACTGTCTCTGGTTGGATCGCTGATAGTACCACATGGCTGGAATCTGTAATAATCACTGCTCGGGTACGTCTACCATAGGTGGCATCAATTAATTGGCCGCGATCGCGCGCATCGCTAATGATCCGTTTGATCGGTGCAGACTCAGGACTCACAATCGCAATGACACGATTGGCAGAGACAATATTACCGAAACCGATATTAATTAATTGTATTTCCATAGGTCGCTTGAGCTTTCACTAGCAGCAGCCAGTTAAGGTTACAGATGGTTGATCGAGCACTTATAACTCAAGTCCAATGGTAGCGAGAAAAAATCGGAGATACAACGATTTAAGGGCAAAAATAATATAAATTTCTTGATTTTTACAGTTGTTTACCCATGGGACGAAAAATCTCGCCTATCTTAAAGCAAAAGCACCATTCTTGCCCTACATTGCATAGATTTATTACGGAGATCTAGCTTCTCCGCAGATTCATTAGTCGGGGTGGCAACGTGGTATCTCTTGATCCCTAAGATGCTCAGCGGCAGATAGTAACAGAATCACCTCGACTTCTGTGGAATAGCGGATTACTACCCCAGCATAATTGCTGAAAATTGGGGCTAATTGGTGGAGTAATTGAGATACAGATGTCCCATGGCTTCAGCGACCCGTTAAGCCCTTTGTAAGAATGTGCTGTCGTACCCGATAAAAGCAAAACTGAATTGATTACAATGGAGGGCAACCGCACAAGATTCGGTCGAGTCAATCTCCCCTCTAAGCTGATCTAAAAGCGTACGAGACTTGCAAATTTCTCGCCCACAGCGTTTTTAGGGTCAAGCCCAGGGGTTTCCAGGGAACTTTTTCCAACCGTTTTTCCGGTGGGGAAGTCAGAAGGAAAGTAGATTGTTGACTTTGACCTGTCCCAATGGGGTGATTTGCGCCATTCCTCCCCCCTTTTTCTTTCGCCTTCAGATCTCCATGAAAAAGATTGCTCTGTCTTTGCCTCGTTGCCCAGATACTTTTGTAAAGGGTGCCCTCAGAACGTTATCTGTTTTAGTTTTGTTGACTGTGCCCAGTTTGTCTCGTCCGGCGATCGCCGCGATGGAAGATAGTCCGAAAGCCATCGTTGATGAGATGTGGCAGATCGTCTACACAGAATCCGTTGCCAAAAATTTTGAGCCGGAATCTTGGCTAAAGCTCCGCGAAGATTTATTAAGCCAGAACTACGATACCTATGACACGGCCTATCGTCAAATTCGTGGTGCCCTCAGAAGCTTGGGAGATCCCTACACTCGATTCCTTGATCCAGAGGAGTTTGAAACCCTAACCAGCCAAACCACCGGAGAACTATCTGGCATTGGCATCCGCATGGAAATTAATGCGGAAACTGGGATCTTGACGGTGGTCGATGTCCTCCCGGATTCTCCGGCAGAGGCGGCGGGAGTCCAAGCGGAAGATCAGATTATGCAAATTGATGGTCAGGTGACCGCTCTTTTGAGCCTAGAGCAGTCTTCGGAACTGATTCGGGGCCTAGAAGGGACTGAAGTGAATTTAAAAATTCGTCGCCGCGACCAGTCTTCCCTAGATCTTGCGATTACGCGGGCAAAAATTGAATTGGCCACGGTGAACTACGGGGTACAAACCATCGGGGACGAAAAAGTTGGCTACATTCGCCTTGATGAGTTTAGTTCCCATGCCGCTGAGCAAATGTATAACGCGATCCAAGACCTAAAGGCAGAAACGGTTACGGGTTTTGTACTGGATCTCCGGGGAAATCCTGGGGGCTTACTCTACTCCAGCGTTGATATTGCCCGGATGTGGATGGAAGAAGGGGCAATCGTTCGCACGGTGGATCGCAAAGGGGGCGATCGCCAATTTAGCGCCAACCAAACAGCGATTACCGATTTACCCCTCGTGGTGCTTGTGGATGAAAACTCCGCCAGTGCCAGCGAAATCTTAGCGGCGGCCCTCAAGGACAACCAACGGGCAACCCTGGTAGGGACTCGTACTTACGGCAAGGGCACCGTCCAATCAGTCCATGAATTATCCAACGGTGCGGGCCTGGCAGTCACAATCTCCCGGTACTATCCCCCCAGTGGCATGAGTATCAATATGAATGGGGTTAGTCCTGACATTACCGTAGAACTGGATAATGAACAGTTCACGCAACTGCGTCTCGATCCGAGTTTGATCGGGACGAGTGCTGATCCTCAGTTTCTCAAGGCAGTCAATATTCTCCAGAACCAGCGCCTTAGTGAAACTCCAGGCAAACAAGCCCCCCTCAGCGCCCGCTCATCTGGTGCCATCTCTAATTAAGCACCTCCCGCCGCTTTGATCGTCTGCAGTTCCCGTAGATGAGTAACCCAGAAACATTTGTTACAATCATTTACAATGCAACCCATTCAACTGTAGGCGATCGCATCGGATAAACTATGCCATACCAGACCCGTACCCCCGCGACCCCGGTCAATTCGGTCATCGAACAGCCCGCCCAGGAGTCCGAGCTGTGGCGTTACAATCCAGAGGCGATCGAAGCCAAATACCGCAATCGTCCCTTTGCTGTTCTGGGACGCCTCCTCACCATTATTTCCAGCTTTAGTGGCCTGCTACTCAGAATTTGGTGGGCTAAGGCCACTGGAAACAACAACAATCCTAAAGCCCAACAGAAACAAGCCGATCACCTCAAGGCGATTCTGACGAAATTAGGCCCCACCTACATCAAAATTGGCCAAGCCCTCTCTACCCGTCCTGACCTCGTCCCTCCCGTCTATCTGACAGAGCTAACCAGTCTTCAGGATCAACTCCCTTCCTTTCCGAATGAAATTGCCTTTCGCTTCATTGAAGAAGAATTAGGACAACCCCCCGAAAAAATCTACGCCGAGATCTCAGATCATCCCCTTGCTGCCGCCTCCCTCGGCCAAGTCTATCAAGCTCGCCTCAAAACCGGCGAAAAAGTTGCCGTAAAAGTTCAGCGCCCTGACCTGCAACAGCGCATCAACCTCGATATTTTTATCATGCGGCGCATTGCCCGCTGGCTCCAAAATAATGTTAAACAAGTCCGCTCCGACCTGATTGGCATTACCGACGAATTTGCGGCGCGTATTTTCGAAGAAATGAACTATGCCCAGGAAGGACGTAACGCAGAAAAATTCAAAAAACTCTACGGCGGCATGGCAGAAATCTATGTGCCAAAAATTTACTGGAAATATACCGGTAAGCGCGTCCTCACCATGGAGTGGCTCGATGGCACGAAGCTAACTAACCTCAAGGAAGTCGCCGCCAAAGGGATTGATGCCACCCATTTAGTCGAAGTCGGGGTGGAATGTTCCCTCCGCCAACTCCTGGAATTTGGCTTTTTCCATGCTGATCCCCACCCCGGTAATCTTTTAGCCCTCGATGATGGTCGCCTCGCTTATCTAGACTTTGGCATGATGAGCATGATCGAACCCTACCAACGTTATGGGTTAATCGAAGCTGTGGTGCACCTAGTTAACCGCGATTTTGAAGCCCTGGCCCATGACTATGTCAAATTAGATTTTCTCAAGCCAGATACTGATCTTGCGCCCATCGTACCCGCCCTAAGCACCGTTTTTAATAATGCTTTGGGGGCTAGTGTGGCGGAACTTAATTTCAAGAGCATCACGGATCAAATGTCGGGCATTATGTACGAATTTCCGTTTAAGGTGCCTGCCTACTATGCTTTGATTATTCGTTCGATGGTGACCCTCGAAGGGATTGCCATTGGTGTTGATCCAGAATTTAAAGTCTTGAGTAAAGCTTATCCCTATGTTGCAAAACGCTTGTTGACCGATAATTCTCCGGAATTGCGTCATTCTCTGAAGGATTTATTGTTTAAAGAAGGCAGTTTTCGCTGGAATCGCCTCGAAAATTTACTGAACAATGCGAAGGATTCTACTGACTACGATCTTAAAGGGGCGGTTAATCAAGCCATTGACTATATCTTTTCAGAACGGGGTGAATTTATCCGGGAGCGCCTTGCCGAAGAAATTATTCAATCGGTGGATATCCTCGGACGTAATACCTTCCAAAACATTACCAGTTTGGTACAAGAGCAGTTGGGCCAAAAGCCGACCCACAACCAGACTAGGGGGATGAGTGCAGAAGACCGGGCGAACCTGGTGCACATTCAAAATATTTGGCGTATCCTCCAGGAAACCCCTGATTTTGACCCGATGTTTATTTTGCCTTTGATTCCTAAAGTGCTCATTAAGCCGGAAACGCAACAATTAGGTCAGAAAATCGCTGAGGGACTCTTGCAGCGCATTGCCGCCCGTTTCATCCGTAATGTTTTGTTGGCCGATCCCAACGGAGATAAGACTCGTCAGCGGGAGGTGATCCGTTATCCTGGGTCTCTGCCGCTGCCAAAGTCTGCGTTACGGTAATGTCTTAGGGAAATGGGTTGCTTTTTTGCGTAAAATTGAGTAAGTATTAGCAATCTCAAAGACATTGTGGGGCCATGGCACAATCTAAACCGTATCAACCTATTTTATTGCGCTTGCTCCATGGTTTAACGGCGATTCTGGTATTGCTGGCTTTAGATACGGGGTTTTGGGTTTACGACATTTATGATGGTCGCTGGGGCCGTTTGGGTCTGCCGCAGATTGAAGCGATGCAGGGCATCCATGGAACGATCGCCTTAACATTCTTTTTATTGCTACCGTTCTTTGCGGTGTACAGTTTTCGTCTGGGCGATCGCCGTTTGTTGCAGCCGAATTCCCTGACGCAATTAAAGCAACTGGGAAAACCGATTTGGTGGGTTTCGGCCCATCGACTGATTAATACAGGCATGCTGCTGGCGGGAACCTTAGCCGTCATTACAGGCCGGATGATGAAGGAAGAATGGCTACCGGCAGGAGAACTCAATCATTTCGCCTACCTTGGTCATCTGTTGGCCTGGGGGGTCATGTTTGGGGCGCTGGCTCTGCACTTACTTTTGGGCATTAAAGTTGGAGGTGTCCCCCTATTAACTTCGATGGTTAGTCTGGGGCAACGGGAAGGCGATCGCCCCAAAAACTGGTTACAGGGATTCCAGCAGCAACAGAGCTTGTTACTGAAATCCCTAGAAATCATTGTGGGTTTAGGGGTGCTTTTTGCCTTGGTTGTGCCCCTGTTTAATTTTTAGAAATAGGGATTTTCCCAAGTTCCAGTAAAGACAATTTCCGCGAAGGGTTTGCGGCTACGGGGGGTCTGTTCCCGTTCCTGGAGGGCTTCTGGTGCTGTGGTAATATCACCCGGATAGCCAATGGCCACGGCAGCGGCCGGTTCAAAGCCAGCGGGAATTTTGTAGCGGTCACGGGCTTTGTCTTTATCGAAACCGCCCATTTGGTGTACCCGCAGACCGAGGGCTTCAGCTTGGATCGTTAAACTGGTCAAGGCTTGGCCCACATCATACATTCCGTAGGGATTCGGGTTATCATTGCGGGTAAATCGCTGTTTTCCGACAGAAATCATCAGAATGTATGCGTTTTTTGCCCAGGTCTGGTTTGTTTCCATCAGGCAGTCCAACATTTTGCCATAGGCAGCAGCATCAGCTTTTGTGGCCACCAAAAACCGCCAAGGCTGTTCATTAAAACAAGAGGCAGCCCACCGGGCGGCTTCTAATAAGCTCCCAATTTTTTCTGCTTCGACGGGGCGATCGCCATCAAAGATGACCGTACTAAACCGTTGACGCAGTAGGGGGTGAATTGGATATTGAGTTTGGGCGGGTTTTTCCATGGAACTTACGACAGAATAATGGGCAATAGAAAGAAAACTAAATTCCAGCTTTAGGATAACGACTTTTGGGTTGGATGTTTGGTGGATTATTGATGGATTAACTTTTATCTGGGCTAGTTATGGTTGCCTCTTCCCCTAGAACAGCGGGTCAAAATGTACGTCGCTTAGCCTTTAGACGTCGCCTCCAGTCCTGGCGGGCTTTCTTGGCGGCGGGAGGACTCCCGGTCTTGGTGGTGTTCATGTTTCCGGTCTTGGCGATTGGTCTGGGGTTTATTGCAGCCATCGTCATTGTGGCGATCGCCGCCTTTGGGGCAATGGGTTTTATTTTCCGGGGTTTAGATCTTTGGCAAGCCGCAAACCGTGCCGTTCAGGGGGCTAAAGCCGAGGAAAATGTCGCCAAAATTCTCCAGGAACTAGAGCCCCAGGGGTGGTCTTTTGAATATGGGATGCGCCTTGATGATGGCCTGGGGGATGCCGATGTGATTTGCTTTTCGCCCCAGCAAAAAACCTACGTCATTGATGTCAAATCCCATAAAGGCACGGTGATTTTCCAGGATCATCGGCTCCATCGCCGCATGGGACGCACGATCTATGGCTTTAAGAAGGATTTCTTACAAATTGTGATGAAGCAGGCGCTCCAGGTACGAGATAAAAAAAAGCTTGATTTTGTCACACCGTTGCTAGTATTCACCCGTGCCCAGTTGGCCGTCTCCCACAAAAAAATTCGCGGGGTTTATGTCATTGGCCAAGCGGATTTGGTGGCAAAGTTGCAGGAATTGGGTTGAGCGCTGGGGTAGCTGTGGTCGTTCAAGGCGGTGGCGAATTACATCATTTCCCAAAAATTTGATCGAGAAACAATTCAGACTCGCTTACGATCAAGGTAACAGCATCTCCCTGGACACGACAGATTTTTTATGCTCCACGATTTTCAATTGTCTATCTTGGCCCTGGGCCATGACCAGTATCAATTGCGTTTGAGTTCGGCGATCACCCCTGGTGCGGAACCCATCGTGGCAGTGGTCACTTGGCAACCGGAAGCTTGGCTGGCAACCTGGGCCAATTACCCCCTAGAGACCTGGGGGAAAATGCTGTTTACGGCCCTTTTTACGGGAGAGATTTACGAGCATTGGCAGGACATGGTGGCGATCGCCAAAGTGGATAATCTTCCCATTCACGTTTATTTGGGCTTACCGGATGGGATTTTGTGGTTTCTGCCATGGGAGGCGATGTTTATCGAACCGCAGAATTACACAGTCCACTTTTCTCGGCAACGGGACAGGGCCATTGGTGCCGACAATTCTGAAAATTTAGATACAGCGGTTGATTTGTCTTGGCTGAGAGAAACAGAACCCGAAGAGGATGTTGCCTTTATCCAAGATATTTTTGCGAATATGCCCGAACCGTCCGAGACGGAGACGGATACTGAGAATGACCATCGGGGAATGCTCTTGATTCCCTCCTGGCGCTCCCTATTGGCTTTTCCCCGTAGCCTCCTAGGGTTAGGTTTGATCATCATGCTCACCCTGGGGGGCATTCTATTGGGCCGACATTTACAAAACATTTCTGTAACGCCGACCACCACGGAGGGGATCACGCGCCTGACAGAAAAGGAATTAGAAAAGCTCACTGATGCAGACTTGGTGCAGTTGGCCCAGGCAGATATTGACCAAGACAATTGGGGTAACGCTGAAATGATCCTCGGTGAACTCCTCGATCGCCAAGCCTTTGGTGCGGTGCAACCATTACTGTTTGATCCGGCGATCGCCCCGGAGAATGAAACCATTGCTTTTTTGCGGGGACGCTATATTTGGCAAACAACCTTGGCTGCCGTCCCACCATCGCCAACCCAAGCAACGGCGATCGCCACGGTGCAAGAAAATTGGGACATGGCCCTAGCCCAACAGCCCAACGACCCCGAAATTTTGATGGCCCTGGGTTTTGTCCATTACCTCAATGCAGATTACGAAGCCGCCAATGATCGTTGGTATGAAGCCTTAGCAGCGGCAACGACCCAGGATTTCCCCCCAGTCCTCCAGGCGGAGATTTATGCGGGCCTGGCGATTAGTATGTACGATTTGGCCCAAGGGCAACCCACCGACGTTGACCAGGAAATTCTTGTGGGGAAAGCCGAAAAACTCCGGGCGATCGCCCTAGATCTCGATCGTTCCCAGCTCAACCCCCGCCGCCTCGAACAAAGTTGGTTATGGTTCCCTGAGGCGATCGCCACTTGGCAAACCCTGCTCGCTTTAGAAGAATCTCCCTAGGTCATATCCGGGGCGTACATTCGATCAACTTGAGCGCAAAAATCTTGCAAACCATTACGGCTTAAGCACGAGACCCCCTGATGGGGCGGACTTGGGGGACAATGGGGTGAAATAAATCCCATGATAATAACCCTGTTATGTCCGAACAAAACATTGAATCCATCCTCCAGGAGCAGCGCCTTTTTTCGCCTGCACCAGACTTTGCTGCCGAGGCCCACATCAAGAGCTTAGACCAGTACCAAGCCCTCTACGACCGGGCGAAAAATGACCCCGAAGGCTTTTGGGGGGAACTCGCCGAGCAGGAATTGGAATGGTTTGAGAAATGGGACAAGGTGCTCGATTGGCAACCGCCCTTCGCCAAATGGTTTGTCAACGGGAAAATTAACATTTCCTACAATTGCCTCGACCGTCATCTCAAAACCTGGCGCAAAAATAAAGCCGCCCTCATCTGGGAAGGGGAACCCGGTGACTCCCGTACCCTCACCTATGCCCAGCTACACCACGAGGTCTGCCAGTTTGCCAATGCGATGAAAAAGTTGGGCGTCAAAAAAGGCGATCGCGTCGGGATTTATATGCCAATGATCCCGGAAGCCGTTGTTGCCCTCCTCGCCTGTGCTCGCATTGGTGCGCCCCACACCGTGGTATTTGGTGGCTTTAGTGCCGAAGCCCTCCGCAGTCGCCTCGAAGACGCTGAAGCCAAACTGGTAATCACCGCCGACGGGGGCTTCCGCAAAGATAAAGCAGTGCCCCTCAAGGATCAAGTAGATGCGGCGATCGCCGATCACCATGCCCCCAGCGTTGAGAATGTTTTGGTCGTTCAACGCACCAAAGAGCCTGTCCACATGGAAGCCGGGCGGGATCACTGGTGGCACGAGCTGCAAAAAGAAGTCTCCGCTGACTGTCCCGCCGAGCCGATGGATGCTGAAGATATGCTCTTTATCCTCTATACCAGCGGCACCACGGGTAAACCCAAGGGCGTTGTCCACACTACGGGCGGTTATAACCTCTACACTCACATGACTACCAAGTGGATTTTTGATCTTAAAGATGAAGATGTGTACTGGTGTGGTGCCGATGTGGGCTGGATCACAGGCCACAGTTACATTACCTATGGCCCCCTATCTAACGGCGCAACGGTCTTGATGTACGAAGGTGCGCCCCGTCCGTCTAATCCCGGTTGCTATTGGGAAATTATCCAGAAATATGGCGTCACCATTTTCTACACAGCTCCCACGGCGATCCGGGCCTTTATCAAAATGGGCGAAGACATCCCCAACCAATACGATATGAGCTCCCTGCGCCTCTTAGGGACTGTGGGTGAACCGATTAACCCAGAAGCGTGGATGTGGTACCACCGAGTGATTGGGGGCGAGCGTTGTCCCATCGTTGATACTTGGTGGCAAACTGAGACTGGCGGCGTGATGATTACGCCTTTACCCGGTGCAACCCCTACCAAACCCGGTTCCGCAACTTTCCCCTTCCCCGGTATTGTGGCGGAAGTGGTCGATCTCGATGGCAATCCTGTCGGCGACAACGAGGGCGGCTATCTGGTGGTGAAACAACCCTGGCCTGGGATGATGCGCACCGTTTATGGCAATCCCGAACGTTTCCGGTCTACCTATTGGGAGCACATCGCCCCAAAAGATGGACAATACCTCTACTTTGCAGGGGATGGGGCACGCCGGGATCAGGATGGCTATTTCTGGATTATGGGGCGTGTTGATGATGTCCTAAATGTTTCTGGTCACCGCCTCGGCACCATGGAAGTAGAATCGGCCCTCGTTTCTCACCCAGCCGTCGCCGAAGCGGCAGTGGTTGGGAAGCCGGATCCAGTCAAGGGAGAAGAGGTATTTGCCTTTGTTACCCTTGAGGGAACCTACAGTCCCAGTGATGATCTGGTCACGGAACTGAAGGCCCATGTGGTGAAGGAAATCGGGGCGATCGCCCGTCCGGGAGAAATCCGTTTTGCCGATGTAATGCCCAAAACCCGTTCTGGGAAAATCATGCGGCGTTTGTTGCGAAACCTAGCCGCAGGACAGGAAATTGTGGGCGATACTTCTACCCTCGAAGACCGCAGCGTCCTCGATCAACTCCGGGGCTAACCCCCCATTCTCCCTTGAGGGAGATGTCCAGAGGACAGAGGGTGTCTTCCCTTGAGGGAGATGTCCAGAGGACAGAGGGTGTCTTCCCTTGAGGGAGATGTCCAAAGGACAGAGGGTGTCTTCCCTTGAGGGAGATGTCCAAAGGACAGAGGGTGTCTTCCCTTGAGGGAGATGTCCAAAGGACAGAGGGTGTCTTCCCTTGAGGGAGATGTCCAGAGGGCAGAGGGTATCTTCTCTTGAGGGGAGTCGGAGGGAAAATTTCCATTAGGTGTCCCTCCGAATGCTTGCTTTGACCTAGTTCCCTTCGATAAAGGCGAAACGCCCCTGTTGACCCGATTCATCCATTTCAATTTGGGCCACAAAAAATTCCTTCTGGACAATTTCCCCTTCCTCTGTGAAGGAAATTTCACCCAAAGGCGTGACGTAGGTACCTGCAAAAATTTCGTCCCGCAGTTGTCGTCGCAAGTCCGGTAGAGCAAGAGTTTCTAGGGGCGTTTTTTCGTCGAGGCTGCTGAGGGCTTCAACAAAAACTTGGATCGCCGTAAAAGCCTGGGCACTAAATTGGGGCGGCTCTTTTTGGTTTTGTTGAAAATAGGCGTCCCGAAACGCGCGGTTAATCTCATTATCTAACTCGGCACTGTAGGCTTGGGCCACCAACACCCCATCACATTTTGCTTGGCAGACGGGGAAAATATTAGAAGTATTTAAGCCGTTCCCCCCAACAATAATGCCGTTGTAACCTAATTCTCGCAGTTGCTTCACCAGGTTGCCCGCATCGGCTGCTAACCCCGAAATAATCACTAGATCTGGTTGAACATTGAGGGCGGCAGTCACCTGGGCTTGAAAATCAGTGTCGGTGGTTTGAAACCTTTGTACCGTGACTAATTCCAGACCAAAATCTTGCACAGCCGTCTGGAAGGTTTCTGTCTCTGATTTACTAAAGGCATCATTTTGGGCGAAGAAAACCGCAACGCGCTGTAGTTCTGGGTTGAGCTTCAGGGCTTGGGCTACGGCATTGGGAGCAACCACCGAGACAGGGGCAGAAACTCGGCCAATAAATGTACCAATCTGCGGGATTCCTTCGGCGGTATTGGAAGGGCCAAGGACGGGAACTTGGGCCCGGTCGGCGATCGGATCGGCGGCAAAGGCTTGTTGGGAAAGGGTCGGGCCAACGATACCGACCACTTTATCTTGGTTGATCAGGGTATTAAAGGCGTTGATGGCGCCCTGCTCATCGGCGGCCACATCCTGGAGAATGATTTTTAGGGGTTTACCGTTGATCCCGCCGTTTTCGTTGAAGTAGGTTTCCGCAATCTGGGTGCCGAGGATCTGCTCTTGGCCAAACAGGGCAACATTACTGGTCTGGGCGACGGCGACTCCCAGAGGAATTTCTGCCAGATTGCCATTATTATTACCGGCATCCGTAGGAGGAGATGGGGCATTACAGGCAATCACCAGCACTGCCGTCAAAAAGGCGATCGCCCCCTGGAGCAAGCGTCGATATTTAAACATAAAAATTTCTATAGAGTCTTCATATAACAGACATCCAGAATACTGCGAAGCTCGATGCTCCTTCAACTGATTGGCAGCGATGGGGAATCAGTAACTCCTAATGAATCGTTACAGGCAGACGAGGGCCGTGAAAAAACTAGACACCAATAACGCTAGCCCCGAAATGATCCCGATTTCTTGAATTTCTTTTTTGAGTTCCATGGTTTGACAGCTCCACTAGCAAAATATGCAACGAAGAAATATCGATTTTGCTTGTTATTAAGTATAAATACTCAAGTGCTGTTTGCCCACCCTTGGCCCCAAGGGAAATCACTGGAGGTAGAGATTTAGCCCGTTAAATGTCATCAAAGCCAAATAATGAGACCAAAGAATGCCGTCAATTCGTTTTCGATCTGATTGGATTCATTCTTACTTAGGGAAAGGTATAAGATAGAACTTTCTCCTAGATAGGCGTAAAGCTTAATTTAAGGTGCTAAGATCATTAAAGAACTATTAACCTATATTTTTTTCTTATCCGTAATCCGAAAAAATTCTTAAGAATTGCTTTTATCGCTGATTTTGCAACGAACAAGCCTTGATTTCACCTTGGCCCATTCGTCAGAATAGCCCCCATTATTTCCTTGTCGTCTGTTCTTCCCCCAAAACCATGTCCCAAGCCTTTAGTGCCACAGAAATTCGTAACACGATGAAGCAAGAGGGGTTGCGCATCACGCCCCAGCGGTTTGCGGTTTATGCCAATCTACTCGGTCGGCAGGATCATCCCACGGTAGAACAGATCCTAGAGGATGTGAATGCGGATTTGCCCATTGCTTCTAAGGCCAGTGTTTACAGTGCCCTGACGGTCTTGCGGGAAGTGAATCTTGTGCGAGAGGTGCTCTTAGATGAAGGCGTAACTCGGTATGACGCCAATGTTAATCCGCACCACCATTTCGTCTGTCGAGACTGCGGGGCCATCCAGGATCTGCCTTGGCAAGCCTTTAGTTGTTTTGATTTGGGTCAGTTTGCGACGCAAGTTACCGCCGAGAGCTATGAAGTAACCGTTAAGGGACTCTGTGCGGACTGCCGTGCTTAACTTGTTTAAATAATCTGGGATTTCGCCTCGGCCAGCTTGGGTTGATCCTTGCTGTTTGGCAGCCTTGGTCAGAACCCTTAACCTCATGAAGGTTTTGTCCGGGGCGATCGCCAAATCAGGTATTTTGGAATCTAGACTGGATTGTTAGGAAGGATTTTATTGCGTGAAACTTTTTGTGTATCACACGCCTGAGGCGACGCCAACGGATCAACTCCCCGATTGTGCTGTGGTTATTGACGTACTGCGGGCCACCACGACCATCGCTACGGCGCTCCACGCTGGAGCAGAAGCAGTACAAACCTTTGCTGACCTCGATGAGCTGTTTCAATTTAGTGAAACTTGGCAGCAAACCCCCTTTCTCCGGGCCGGGGAACGGGGCGGGCAACAGGTAGAAGGTTGTGAGCTTGGCAATTCTCCTCGCAGTTGCACCCCAGAAATGGTGGCTGGGAAGCGCCTCTTCTTAACAACCACCAACGGCACGAGGGCCCTCAAGCGCGTTGAGCAAGCGTCCACAGTGATTACCGCAGCCCAAGTGAATCGCCAGAGCGTGGTGAAGTTTCTCCAGACAGAACAGCCAGAAACCGTTTGGTTCGTTGGTTCCGGTTGGCAGGGGGATTATTCCCTCGAAGATACCGTCTGTGCTGGGGCGATCGCCAAGGCCCTGTGGAATGGAGACAGTGACCAGTTAGGGAATGACGAAGTGATTGGGGCAATTTCCCTTTATCAACAGTGGCAGCAAGATTTATTTGGCCTCTTTAAGCTCGCGAGCCACGGCCAGCGTCTCCTGCGCTTAGACAATGAAATTGATATTCGTTACTGTGCCCAAAGTGATACCCTGGCGGTTTTACCGATTCAAACAGAGCCGGGTGTTCTCAAAGCCTTCGCCACTAAAAAAAATTAAGGGAGCCATGAAAAAAGGGTTCCGCACGGAACCCCCAAGTCTGCTTCTGTGGCAGATTTAGACAAATTTACTTATAAAGCTCAGTGGAGAGCCGGAAAGCCAAAACACCAGGAATGAGGGCAATGGCAAGGGCCACTAACACTTGGGTATCAGAAATTCCCATAATTTTAAAAACTCCGAATATAAACTGAGGTTTATCCCTTAATTTGCGATATTGCCTCTGGTTTCCCCAAGGTTTTGTAACAAGACGCAACATATCACCCCAACCTTCACCCATTCACCAAAAATGCGTCGCTTTAACCTTGATTCTGAGAAGTTTCTGCCGTTGACTGGATAGTTTGTTTACAATGGCCTTAAGGTGACCCATTTGCCGCCACAGCAACCCGACGGGCGGTCTTTTTTTGTCTTGAATTGTTCTCAAAAGTTTACTGTGTCGAATTTTTCCCATGCTCGAGCAAATTCTTCATCCCCAGTTGCATTTCAGCTTAGAAACGTCTTTCATTCTCGTGATTTTGGTGGCCCTAGAAGCTGTTCTTTCAGCCGATAATGCCATTGCCCTCGCGGCGATCGCCCAGGGGTTAGCCAGTCCGACCCAACAACGCAAAGCCCTCAACATTGGTTTGATGGTGGCTTACATTCTCAGAATCACCCTTATTTTCACGGCAACCTGGGTGATCCATTATTGGCAAGTAGAACTTTTGGGGGCATTGTATTTGCTGTGGCTGGTTTTTCGCTACTTTACCTCCCCTGAAGATGATAAAAATCACCACCATAGCCTAGAGTTCAAGTCCCTCTGGCAAGCGATCCCGATGATTGCGGTCACGGATTTAGCCTTTTCCCTCGATAGCGTCACAACGGCGATCGCCGTCGCGGAAGACATTTGGTTGATTGTGCTTGGGGGCACCATTGGCGTTCTGACCCTCCGCTTTCTGGCGGGGCTGTTTATCCGCTGGCTCGATGAATTTACCAACTTAGAAGATGCGGGTTTTGTGACCGTGGGCTTTGTGGGGGTTCGTCTCCTCCTTAAGGCGGTTTATCCCAGTTTTGTGATGCCTGAATGGCTGATGATCACGGCGATCGCCGCCATGTTTATTTGGGGATTTTCTAAACGCAACCCTGATTTTGTCCCCCAAGAGGACTCGCCATCGCCCTAATTTGTGCCTGGATCCCTTAGTCCGCCGTAGTTTCCCCTACGGCCCATTTGTCATTCTCAGCAACTTTACATTTATTAAATAAACTTAATAAAACTCTATTTTTTTGGTAAAATAAATTCATAAATAAAAATTAAGCATTTCGATTCTCGTTTTTTCACCAAGGTTAAATCGCTGCTCCGTCAGTACAGACCTTGCCTGTTTCCTTTAGTGGACAACTCACTTTTTCCGCAGCCCTGGCGAATCCAGTCTAGGGAGTAGCTTCTTATTTTCATTTTTTAAATTTCGTCCTTTCTAGCCGAGTTGACCTATGAAAACTGCCAAATACTCCGCCGATCCTGTCCGTACCTATCTCAAAGAAATTGGAAGAGTTCCCCTTTTAACCCACGAAGAGGAAGTTCTTTATTCTCGCCGTGTCCAGAAAATGGTCAACCTAGAGAAGCTTAAAGCCGAATTAGCAGAGAAGCAGGATCAAGAGCCGAGCCTCAAGGAATGGGCCCAGGCAGCGAACCTTTCCCAGCGGGAGCTGAAAAAGCAACTCCTCCTAGGGAAGCAGGCAAAACAAAAAATGGTCGAAGCGAACCTCCGCCTTGTGGTCTCAGTGGCGAAAAAATATATTAAGCGCAATATGGATCTCCTCGATTTGATTCAAGAGGGCACCATCGGCATGCAACGGGGGGTAGAAAAGTTTGACCCGACCAAGGGTTATCGTTTCTCGACCTATGCTTACTGGTGGATCCGGCAGGCGATCACCCGGGCGATCGCCGAAAAGAGTCGCACGATTCGCCTCCCGATTCATATCACCGAAAAGCTCAATAAAATTAAGAAAGCCCAGCGCCAACTGGCCCAAGCTAACGGACGTTCTGCCTCAATCCCAGAACTAGCCGATGAACTAGGTTTAACCACCAAGCAAGTCAGGGACTACCTCGAAAAATCCCGCCAGCCCCTTTCCCTAGACCTGCGGGTTGGCGATAACAACGACACGGAACTGATCGAGCTCCTCGAAGACGATGGCTTAACCCCCGACGACTACGCGACCCATGCGGCTCTAAAACGGGATTTGGCGCGGATGCTAAATGATTTGACCGCCCAACAACAGGAAGTTTTAACCCTCCGCTTTGGTCTCCGGGATGGGACGCCCCACACCCTCGCAAAAATCGGCGAACACCTGAGCATCAGCCGGGAGCGGGTACGTCAAATTGAACGGGAAGCCCTTGCGAAACTCCGCAAACGAAAAGCGGAAATGGGTGAATATTTAGCCAGTTGATTTCCCAGTCAAAGGATAATTTGGCGATCACCTAGGGGGAGAAAATCGTAAAAATGCCACCGCAAAAGTTCGGTTACACTCCCCTCTAGGTTGTCAATAAGTTGTTACATTAGCCTTAGTTAGTATTGCATCAAAACACAGTGATTCAACCCATCACTTCCATTGAGCATCTAGGAGGAAAGACTGGTGAATAACGAAGCCCAAAGTTTTTATGGTCTCACAGGTAACAAACAACAAGGTTCAGACGAGCTTTGGCATTATGTCCAGTCTTTGTCTCCAGAAATGATTGCCCATATGTCAAAGCCCCAATCTCCGGCGGTTAATCAAGTGATTGAGCGTAATATTGTTGGGTTATTGGGGGTTTTATCCCACGCCGATGGATTTAACGTATCGGTCAATATGAGTCGCGAACAGCTTGGTCAACTGTTGGCCTCGGCAATGATGGGCGGCTACTTTATCCGTAACGCCGAGCAACGGTTTCAGATCGAAAAAGCGCTCCAGGAGCAAGACCTTAATTTACCCGATTAAAGTTTATTCTCTGGCAATAATTTAGGCTGTAAAATTCAGGAAACTTCAAGGGGAAAGCCTCCCCTTTTTTATTGTTTATTTATCTGCATAAGTAATTTAAACCCTGGCTCTGTGAGCGTAGCTAATATATCCAGACAAACCCGTTCCTAATAGAAATAAACCTTGGCCTTTAACGAGCCAATTTCCCCAGTGGACATAGGGTGTTTTTTTATCGCTTAAATATATTTGTGCGCTGTAGGTGACAAATTCATTTAGGGAAGATAACCACAAAGTTTTTCCGGTGGGGTCAATCACGCCCGAATGACCCGTATTGTTAGCCCGCACTAACCAGCGACCATTGGCGATCGCCTGCATCACATCGAGGGCATGGTGTTGGGCTGGCATGGTTTCACTGTAGTGGGCGTCATTGGAGGCCACAATGATAAATTCTCCCCCGGCGGCGGTTTGGCGACGGAAATGTTCTGGATAGGCAGATTCATAACAAATAGCGACGGTGGCTGGGCCGAGGGGGGTTTGCATCACTGCTGGGTTTTGGCCCCGCACCAGGTGAGCATCAAGGGGCGACAGGCGGTTAATAATCTTCCCCAGGACAGCTTCAAAGGGAATATATTCCCCCAGGGGCACGAGGCGCTGTTTGTTGTAGCGGCTGAATACGTAGCCTTGGCGATTCAGGGTAAATAGGCTGTTGGTAAAGTTATTTGCTTCACTACCAAAAGCCCCCAGGACAAGGGGGACGTTTTCTGTGCGGATCAGGCGGGGCCAAAAGGTTGCCTGGAGAATTTGTTCAATGCGAAAGGGTAAGGCTGTCTCCGGGGTGATAATCAAGTCTAGGGGCTGTTGGGCAAGGGTTTCATAGCCCGCGCGATAATTGGCGATCGCCAACTGATTACCATCTTGGTAAAGTTTAATTTCGTTGGGAATATTCCCCTGAATAATGCCGATTTGGGCAGGGCGATCGCTGGTAACGGGCGTTGTCTGCAGTAGCGACCAGCCAATCAGGTGAGCACTACCCAGAAGAATTAGGGTGAGTCCCCCCAACAGACCACTGCAACGGTGGAAGCGCACAGTCCCAGTCGCATCGAAACAGGCCTCCGCAAGACAGCCATTCACCAACACAATGAGCCAAGAAATGGTGGTAAATCCCGACAGTTGAGCCAATTGTAAAATCGCTAAATTATGGGGACTCTGGCTAAAGGCGAGGAAATGCCAAAAGAGATCACTCTGGCTCCAGAGATATTCGATCACACACCACAAGGACGCCCCATAAACAACCCGGTAAAGTCGCCCGGCAAAGCTTAAAGGCCCGAAGGAAGCACGAAATTCCTCGAAACAAACCATCCCTAACGCCCAGAGCACCGGGATGCCCGCCCCCCACAGGGTGATTATGATCCAGCAAAGAATGGCGATCGCCAAACTCCACAACCAAGGAACCCCCATCCAGGTCATCGGGTGAATCCCCGTAATCCAAAACAGCGTAAAACCCTGGTACCCCAAACCCCAATAAAAACTCAACCAGAGGGGCTGTTTGTATCTCTGGTAAAAATTACGCATCGCCCGTAGACCTTTACGACCTTGAGCAGACGGGGATGACTTAGTCCTTTGGGGCGATCGCCCAAGATAGATCCAGAGGGGGATCAGGGCGATCCAAGCGAGATACCAAGCTTCGACGGGGGCCGAGGCCATGCCCATCAGTACCCCTGCCCCTAATACGAGAAATCTAAGAGCCCAGATGGGGCGGAAACTGCTGCGTACGAACATCATCGCTATAGCGTTGGACTGCGTTGGTAATCAGATTGTCTAAGTCTAAATATTGTTTGGCAAAGGGGGGCGCTTTTTCACTGAGGCCCAAAAGATCCGCCGTTACCAGCACTTGCCCATCACAATGGCGTCCCGCGCCGATGCCAATGGTCGGAATTGTCAGTTTTTCGGTAATCGTCTGTGCCAGGGTTGCTGGAATATGTTCTAAGACCACCGCAAAGGCCCCGGCCTGTTCGAGGGCGATCGCCTCTTGGATTACCCGTGTCGCTTCTAGTTCCGTATTGCCCTGTTGCCGATAACCCAGGGTATGCACCGATTGGGGAGTGAGACCCACATGACCCATCACCGGTACGCCTAAGCGAGTGAGACGTTCCACCGTTTCGGCCATCGCTGGGTGTCCCCCTTCCAGTTTGATCGCCTGGGCGGTGGTTTCCTTGAGAATTCGACCCGCCGTATGGATCGCCTGGGAGAGGCTTTCTTGGTAGGTTAAAAAAGGAAGATCACTGACCACGAGGGCATTTTTAACCCCCCGACAAACGGCCTGGGTATGGTGAATCATCGCCTCTAAGGTCACAGGCAGCGTATTTTCATAGCCGAGGGCCACCATCGCGAGGGAGTCCCCCACTAGAATGACATCGACCCCAGCTTGATCGACTAAGCGGGCGATCACATAGTCCCAGGCTGTCAGGGTCACGATGGGTCGTGCCGTTTTTTTATAGTTTTGTAGTGTTCTCGGTGTAACCCGCATCAATCGTTCTCTAGGGCACAATAAAGCTGACCGGGCTAGTGAACAACACCCCAAAGCAGCTTTAGCTACAGCCGATGGTGTTGGGACTTTTCCGGTAATACCTGAGCTATTATGCCCCAAATCAAAATTCTGGGGAAATTCCGGCGTCCATGACCCCAGATTTTCCCCGGCGATCGTTTCAATTTTCGCCTTAGATCTTTTTATAAGAGATCTATTTAAGCTTGCCAGTTGGCCCAGTCTTGGGGCTTGAGGAACCGTTCATAGAGTTCTGCCTCTGGGGTACCAGGCTCAGGACTGTAGCTATATTCCCAACGCACTAGGGGCGGTAAAGACATCAAAATCGATTCGGTACGGCCATTGGTCTGCAAGCCAAAAATAGTCCCCCGGTCATAGACGAGGTTAAATTCGACGTAGCGGCCCCGGCGGTAAAGCTGGAATTGCCGTTCGCGATCGCCATATTCTGTGTTGCGTCGCCGTTCAATGATCGGCACATAGGAATCGAGGAAGGAACCACCACAGTCTTGCACAAACGCAAAAAGATCTTCCCAACTGCGCTGGGGCTGTTCCCCTAAATCCTTACTGTAGGCAGCGGCAGCTTTATCGGGATGGGGGCCTTTATACAGTTCTCCGGTACCATCTTGATAGTCGAAGAACAAACCACCGACCCCACGGGTTTCGTCCCGGTGCTTCAGGTAGAAATATTCATCACACCAGCGCTTAAAGACGTTGTAATACTCCTTGTGGTGGCGATCGCAGGCGGCTTGGTAGGTTTTGTGGAAATGAGCCGCATCCTCAGCAAAAGGATAGTAGGGCGTCAAATCTGCACCACCGCCAAACCACCAGACGGGGCCAGCTTCAAAATAGCGATAGTTGAGGTGAACCGTTGGGATATAAGGATTTCGGGGATGCAAAACCATTGATGTGCCTGTGGCATAAAACCCGTGGCCTGCGGCTTCAGGGCGCTGCTTCAAAATCGAAGGCGGCAATTGATCGCCCCACACCTCAGAGAAGTTGACCCCTCCCTGTTCGAGGACATTCCCCTCACGCATTACCCGGGAACGACCGCCGCCGCCCTCCTGGCGCTGCCAAGAATCTTCCTGGAATTTTCCTTTTCCATCGGCCACCTCTAATCCCTGACAAATTTTGTCCTGGATTTGCTGCATAAACTGGCTCACCCGTTCTTTGGAATCACTAGGGGGCACAGGCTTAGCGAGGCTGGCATTGGTGGATTCTGTTTGCAAAGCTGTCATGGTTGCGTGGGAAGAAGTTTTATTTATTAAAAGGGTTTACCTGATGGCCCAAAGGCTGATGTTACAAGGCTTCTTTAGGTCGACACAGGTCAAACTAGTATTCCAGACTAACCTGAATTGGCACGTTTTCGGCCTCGGTGAATGTGATTTTTCATGAAGTTTGTAACGAATAATTAAAAAGCTGCCTCCCGTGAATTCGTCGCCTGAGGCTATCCCCAGAGGCAAGGCGATCGCCCCCAATCCCGCTCTAAGGTTAAGAATAGATTAACTATATCCTTACGGACTTTTCCGTTTTAAAACCCTGATACAAAGGAAATCTCCCAAAAGCTTCGGTGTATACTAAAACTAAGGTTAAGAAAAAGTAAATTATGACTTAATCCTTTCATTACCTATTGGCGTGTCCAGGAGATTTGAACAATGCATCATGTTGCTAATCCAACCACCCCCCAAACTTCGATCCCTTTTCCCCTCAAAACAGATCGAAATGTGCCGACCCGCCTCGTGGCCCACTGGTTAACAGATGCGAATGGTAAGCTCTATCGAATCTGGGTCAGTGAAAAAATTTAGTCTCCTCGTTCCAACAAATTCCATCCAGCAAAAATCCCACAGAATCCGTCAGTGACTCTGTGGGATTTTTGTAAGTTTTTAAGATTAAAGCAAAATTAGAAGGACTTCAGCCTACTCCGACTTCGGCGTTGCTCCAAACTGTTCGATTAAAATATTCTTCACAGTTGCCTTGAGGGTGTCCCCACAAGGCACTTTCTGAGCTACCGGCGCACCGAGGCTCGCCTGGTTACCGACCGTTCCCCCAGTGAGCACATTGACCGCTTCGACAATTGCCCCATCAACTTTCGCTTTAGACCCGATAAAGCCGATATCACCCACCTGGGCTTGACCACAGGAATTTGGGCAGCCAGTCCAGTGCATCCGTACCCGTTGGGGAATATCTAATTCGGCATCCAATTCACGGGCCAAAGCTAACCCCTGTTCCTTCGTCTCCACAAGGGCAAAATTGCAGTAGCGATTCCCTGTGCAGGACACAAAGGAACGTACCAAGGTCGAAGGATTCACCGAGAATTTTTCTAGTAACGGTTCCTGGAGTAGCGCCTCAACGTTTTCGCTTTTGACGTAGGGAATAATGAAATTCTCTTCTACTGTGGCCCGAATTTCGCCATTGCCATAGGTTTCTGCGAGGCGTGCCACCTCGAACATGTCTTCTGCGGTCAAGCGTCCGGCGGGGACATGCAAGCCCACATAGTGATAACCTGCTTGTTTTTGGGCATAGACACCGATGTGATCTCGCTTATCCATGGTTAAGGCGTGTTCTGGGACTGCCGGTTCTAAAGATTGGCCAATTTCTGCTTCTAATCTCGCCCGGAAAGCATCGACACCCCACGCTTCAACCAGCCACAACACCCGCGCTTTGGCCCGATTTCCCCGGAGACCCTCCTCGGCACTGTGGCGGGTATATAGCGCTAAAATGCCACGACTGACCGCAAGGACAGCCTCATTGGGGGGAACCCAAACATTAATCGAAATCCCTTCGGCTTGTCGCTGGGCAGAAAAATATCCGCCGACAAGAACATTGAAACCAAATTGCCCATCCTTAAAGGCCGGGACAAAGCCAATGTCATTGATTTCTACGTGGGAAGAATTATCCGGCGCTCCTTCTAGGCAGATATTAAACTTCCGGGGGAGGTCACTAAATTCGAGGCTGCCTTCACCGTAATTGGTGATCATATTTTGGAGTTGGGCCGCGAGTTCTCGGGTATCAAAATATTCTTCGGGGTCGATACCGGCGACGGGAGACCCTGTAATGTTGCGCACGTTATCGTGGCCAGACTGTACCGTGGTGAGGCCCACTTGCTTTAATTTCGTCAAAATCTCTGGGGTGTCTTCCAGTCGAATGCCGCGTAATTGGATGTTTTGGCGGGTTGTAATGTCGGCACTCCCGTCTTCGCCGTAGCGTTGCACAATTTCTGCTAGGGCGCGCACTTGGGCACTGTTGAGGATGCCGTGGGGAGTCCGCAGACGCAGCATAAATTTGCCTGGGGTCACCGGTCGGTGAAAAAGTCCCAGAAATTTAAGACGAATGATTAAGTCATCTTGATCCATGGCTTCCCAGCCAGCCTGGGCCAGGGTTGCCAACTCATCTTTAATCGCTAAGCCGGGTTTGGCTTGTTTGGCTTGTTCGATTTTTGTGAGTTTGATTTTTTGGATTGTGGCGGCGTCAGTCATGGAGTTAATCCTGATTTCAATACTGATGTTGCTATGGGCGTCGGCTGGATATCCAGGGTGATTTGACCAAGGTAAACATTCAGTCAGGGAGATTTTGTAGTGTTAACTACGGGCCTGGCTCGCTTTTGCGAAATCAGAATATTGGTGATGCGATCGCCGCATTCAATTGACAAGAGGAATTTAGGTGCTAACCAGTCCAGTTTGGGGAGAACTGGCACTGGCAATATGTTGAACTGGAATGCGCCCGGCCAGGTGAGCGAGGCGGCCGGCAGTGGTGGCTAACCCCATGGCTCGACCCATTTGTACGGGATCTTTAGCGAGGGCGATCGCCGAATTGACCAGTAGCGCATCGGCTCCTAATTCCATCCCGTAGGCCGCTTCACTAGGGGAGCCAATCCCTGCATCAATCACCACGGGAACCTTGCTCTGTTCAATAATAATTTTGATGTTGGCTTCATTTTGAATCCCCTGGCCAGACCCAATGGGAGAACCGAGGGGCATCACCGTGGCACAGCCCACTTCCTCTAGGCGTTTCGCCAACAGAGGATCGGCATTGATATAGGGCAGCACCGCAAACCCTTCTTTGACCAATTGTGCTGCGGCTTCGAGGGTACCGATGGGATCCGGTAGCAGGTAGCGGGCATCGGGGATCACTTCTAATTTGACAAAGTTGTTATCTTCTTGGCCTAACAGACGGGCCATTTCCCGACCTAAACGGGCCACCCGAATCGCTTCTTCGGCAGTTTTACAGCCCGCCGTATTAGGCAACATCCAAATTTTTTGCCAGTCGAGGGCTTCGGCAAGTCCTTCATGGCCTGGGGCTTTGGTTTGGACGCGACGCACTGCCACCGTGACAATTTCGCAACCGCTGGCTTCAACGCTTGCTTGCATTGCGGCAATTGAGGGATATTTCCCCGTTCCTGTCATCAAACGCGAGGTAAAGCGACGACCGGCAATGACCAGCTGATCAGGGGTTTCCGTGGGGTTTGGCGTTGCAGTTGTGGTTTTGGGGCTGATAAAAAAGCTCGGCATTGAACCGTTTTGACCATTCTGACTGTTGTGACCGTTTTGCATGGGTTGATGGGTTGGGTTATCTAAAAAGCGTTGGTAAGAAAAATGTTGGAGGAGGGGATCTGCTTGGTTGCGGATTAGGCGATCGCCAATGAGTTTCGCCGTGATGGGAGCCAATAAAATGCCATTGCGATAATGGCCCGTGGCATAGGTAAGATTTTCACAAGGGGATGCCCCCAGAATCGGTTTTTCATCGGGGGTTGCGGGCCGAAAACCCCACCAGAGTTCCGTGATTTCCCAATCTTTGAGTTTCGGCAACAGTTGAATCGCTTTATTCAGCAGGGTTTGGATCCCTTGGGGGGTATTGTTGGGTTGCCACTGTACAGTTTCTGCGGTGGCCCCAATGATTAGGGTGCCATTGGTGCGCGGCACGAGGTACAGATTATCACCAAAAATCACCCGCCGGAGGGCCTCAGGATTCGGCATCCTCAGGGACATCATTTCCCCTTTAATCGGATAAACGGGCAGGGGCGTAATCTGACTCGACCAGGAACCTGCGGCTAAGACATAATGGCCCGCTTGGAATAGCCCTTGATCGGTCTGCACCGCTTGCACCTGTCCTTGGATTTGTTGGAGACCCAAAACAGTAACGCCTTCTTTAATCACCACCCCCAGACCCCGCGCTGCTTGGAGTAGGGCTTGGCTCAGACGACGGTTGTCCACTTGGCCATCTTCAGGGTGCCACCAGGCTCCCACTACCCCATCACCAAAACCCGGTTCATGGTGGGTCAGTTGGGCGCGGTTTAGCCAAACAGAAGCGCTATCGGTCACGGTTTGGTTCGGCGCAACGGATTTGGGAGCAAAAATACCACAGGGCAAATAACCCACATCGACGCCGCTGAGTTGTTCAATTTTGCGGCACCAGTCGGCGTACATATTGCGTGATCGCTGCCCCAATTCGAGCATTGTCCCCGTTAACCCTTCGGCCTCCGGGGCAAGCATTCCGGCAGCGGCATGGCAGGCAGCCTCGGTAAAGTTTCGATTCAGGATTGTCACGGCACAACCCTGTTGTTGCAATTCGACGGCGATCGCCAAACCAATGATCCCGCCTCCTAAAATTAAAACGTCCGCTTGCTGTGCCATTTTTTCCATCACCTTAAATTCCTTCCGGTGCCTTCCTTTAAGCTACAACGGCCAAGATTTTTGCGGCAACCTTGACTTGTAAATAAAAAATCCCCACTCCAAGTAGCAGGGATATCACGTTAGGGTACTGACATTAACCAGCCATCACAGGGGCTTTAAACTGTTGCCAATTCCTTTTGGCCACGTCCCGTTAATTTTTCAACCTCTGCCAGTTCTTGCATCACCTGGTCGAAAGCTTCTGGGGTCAGGGATTGGGGGCCATCGGAAAGGGCTTTTTTCGGGTTGGGGTGAACTTCGATCATCAGCGAATCAGTGCCAATGGCGATCGCCCCTTTAGCCAGCGAGAGAACAAATTCAGACTTCCCTGTACCGTGGCTCGGATCGATCATCATCGGTAAGTGGGTCAAACTGCGCAACACCGGAATCACCGATAGATCCAAAACATTGCGCGTGTACTTACTATCGAAGGTGCGAATCCCCCGTTCACAGAGGATCACCTGGGAATTTCCTTCCGCCAAAATATATTCTGCAGCCATTAACCAGTCGTCGATGGTGGCGGCCATCCCACGCTTCAACAACACCGGCTTATTCTGAGCTCCTACCTTCTTCAAGAGGGCAAAGTTTTGCATATTGCGCGCGCCGATTTGAAGCACATCGGCAACCTCAGCAATCTTTTCTACGTCCGCCGTATCCATTACTTCTGTGATAATCCCTAGACCGGAGGCTTCCCGTGCTGCCGCCAACAATTCTAAAGCACTTTCGCCGTGACCCTGGAACGCATAAGGAGAAGTTCTCGGCTTGTATGCCCCACCCCGGAGGAATTTTGCCCCAGCTGCTTTGACCCGGAGGGCAGTTTCAACGATCATTTCTTCATTTTCAACGGAGCAAGGGCCAGCGACGACGACCACCGGATGATTGGGGCCGAAGGTGACATCCCCGTTCGGAGTGGGCACAACGACCTCGCTGTATTGACCATGACGGTACTCAAGACTGACCCGCTTAAAGGGCTTTTCGACCCGGAGTACATTTTCGATCCAGGGGCTCATTTCTTGGATCAGTTCAATGTTAAAAGTGGCGGTGTCTCCCACCAAGCCAATGACCACTTTGTGGGCCCCAACAATTTTTTCGGGGGTCAGGCCTAACTCTTTAAGCTCACTCCCTAAACGGTTGATTTCGGCTTCAGGAGTGCCAACTTTCATGACTACGATCATGGTATTTCCTCGAAGATTTACGACAGGTAAAAGAAATTTTATTTATGGAATAACGATGTAATAGGGCGTTTTTTATGGATAACGTTCTTAAAAACTAAGTTGTCGGCGATCGCCACCCTCCCAGTCTTATCTTGACACATTCACCTGAGAAAATTTTGATAACCGACAAGGCTGCATACGTGATATTTAAGCTCGGAAACCCTGAAAAACCAAGGGTCTAAACTTTAAGATTTGCTGCGGGCTTCCCGGCGACTGGCACGCCAGGCTTGAACCATCCGGCCGAGGTTCAGACTAAATTCCTCCCAACCGAGACGGCTCCCCGGACGATTTTCATCCCAGGATGTGGAGAGAATGCCGTAGCTCAGCCCCACAACCCCCAAACCGAAACAACCCAGGCTCACTAGGAGAACAGCGATGGTGGGCAACTCCAGCAGTTCGCGGGAAACAATATAGTAGGACACCACAAAAGATGTGATCCCCATAGCCGTGGGAATCCCGGAGAATAAGGCCATCCGACGAATCATCCGTTTGCTTACTGCATCGGGGATCGCCGATAAACTGGCCTCATCCTTTGGCGATCGCCTAGGTGCATTTGATCCTGAACTAGACTGGGTCGTTGCCGTTGCTGGGGGCTTTTTGGGAGCCTTTTGCTTCGTTTGCTTTGGCTCGAAGGGGAGTCGATCTCGCTTCGGTTCAGAGGACATGGGTTGGGTAAAAACTTAACGACGAATTCCGAGGCGACCAATCAAGGTTTGATAACGTTCTTGGTCGTTGGATTTAATAAATTGCAAAAGGCGCTTCCGTTTCCCAATCATTTTTAACAAACCACGCCGGGAGGAATGGTCTTTTTTGTTGACCTTGAGGTGTTCGGTCAGTTGGTTAATGCGCTCCGTGAGGAAGGCCACTTGGAGATCCGCAGACCCAGTATCAGTTTCGTGTACCTGATACTCGCCCATGAGTTCCTGTTTACGCTCTTGCGTTAAAGCCATAATCTGTTTTTGTAGAAAATAAAATACAAATATTGCAGTCTATTATGCTAACACTGTTTGCTCCGAAAGCCTATGGACAGGCGGAATCTTTTTGACTGTAGTAACACGGATATCCCTGGGGGGCAAAATGGCCAAAAATTCCCCACTACCAACCGCTAATAGCGTAAAGGGGATTGGTTTCCGCAGCCGCAGTCGCCGTTGCCGAGGAGGTCTGGATACGCTCTTCCATACAAAAAGTCGTTGTGTTAAAGCCCCCAAAGCGTTTTACGGTGCTAGTGCGCAGGCGTAGGTCTGGGTTGGCGAACCAAAACCGTTCGTAGATCGTCATGGTTTCGTATTCGGTGGTCAGAACGAGGCCATCTTCGTGATCTAGATGATATTCACCAGCGACGGGGACGATTTCCGCATAGCCGCGCTCCCGCAACAGTTTTCCTTGGCGGGGGTTGTCAGCATCGGGGATGAGGGCAAAAACCGTGCTACCTTCGTGGTTTTCATCGTCTTTGTCCCATTGCATCGTGCCAGCCCAGGTGACATAGGAGCCGCCGACGCTGAGGCTAGCGTCCATGTCGTGCATCTGGCAAATTTCAATGATGCGGGGGTCGTCTTTTTCGAGGGTTTCGACTTGGATATTAGAACCACCGGATTCGGCGCGCCGGAAGGGGAGATGGTGGGTAACGCGTCGAGACTGCCATTGTCCGGCACTGTATTGGAAAAATTCCTTGGCATCCGCAAAGCTTTGCATATCGAAAAATTGTCCTCTGGGTCTTGGCTGATTACAAAAATATCGTTTTATCGGTGTTTGTTAAAAACATCTTTCAGCTTAACGAATTTCGGGCCGCTCCCTGGAAAATAGGCGATCGCCCCATTGTTTCTTTTTGTTTCAATTTTGACAGAACGATTGACAGAGGTTAGATTAAATGCAGTAGAGACATTCGCAATATTCGCCAGAGCTATTGGCAAGGAGCTGCCCATGTCCCCGGAAACCAATTTGACCCTCGAACAAAGGCTACAGGTGCAAATCTTTGAAACCCGTACCCAAGACCTGAGCCTGGAGCAAGCCCAAGAATTTTTAATGGAAATGTTTCGGCAAATGCTGGTGAAAGACAACCTGTTCACCAAGTTAACGGAAAGCTAGACCCAGGTTTAGGTGTCTAGAAATAGTATTGAAAAAAACTGTCGGCGATCGCCCTTCTCCTATTCCTCTCAGGTGGCGATCGCTTTTTATTGGGATTTTTTGTGGGCAAATTTTTGCTAATCCCTAAGCTTTTAGGAGCCAAAGGGCAGTGTGGGTCACATCGGAATCGTCCGGTTGGATCAAGAGAAAATGTAACCCTTGGGCCTGCTGGAGCCGTTGTTGGTAACGTTGTCCGGCGCTGGCGATCGCCTGGTCATGGAAAGTCATGATCACCCACCGTTGGGTATCGGCCCCGGTAAGGACAAGTCCGCCCGCGAGGTTGGCCTCCGTTTCCTGGTAAAAAACCGTTTGGGGTTGCTGCTCCTGGAGCCACTGGGCCAACTGCATCGACCGCCTGCCGCCATAAATAATCGTTCCCGGAATCAGCACATTAGAGGCCAACCCCAATTTCACCGGCTGTAACTCCTCCGGCAAGGACACAATCGGGATCGGGCGATCGCCAAACAAATCCCAAAAATCTCCAGCGGGAATGCTGCCAAAACGCCAATTTTCGCCCCAAAGTTCATCGGGCAAAGGTTGGGGGGGAGCGGGTAAATTTTGCGCCATAATCAATGTGCCTCAGGGATTGTTTTCATACAAATTAATACAGGCTTTGAATCCAGTCCCATTCTCGCCGCAGGCCCTCGCTGAGTTTCACCTGGGGGTCATAACCCAAAATCGTTTTCGCCTTGGTCACATCGGCGCTGGTATGTCTGGCATCTCCCCGGGCGCGATCGCCATAGTTCCGTGGAATTGGTTTGCCAACGATCTGGTCAATTTCATCGAGCACATCATTTAAAATCACCCGACTGCCACCGCCGATATTGAAAATTTCGCCAATCGCCTTTGGTTCCTGGGCTGCCAAAAGGTTCGCCTGTACCGCATCGCTGATATGGGTAAAATCACGGGTTTGTTTTCCATCGCCATAAATACCAATACTTTCACCCAGAATTGCCGCCCGGAAAAACTTATGGAAAGCCATATCGGGCCGTTGTCGGGGGCCATACACGGTGAAGTAACGCAGGGATGTGACCGGGACAGCGTAATTTTTTAAATAAAGCCAGCAGAGCCGTTCCGCCGCTAATTTTGTAATGCCATAGGGAGAAACGGGCTGGGGACAAATGGTTTCTGGGGTGGGCATGGTTTCCGCATCGCCATAAACCGAGGATGTACCCGCATAGACAAAACGTTCTAAAGTACCGACCTTTTTCGCCGCTTCGAGCATTACCTGGGTGGAATTAATATTTCGTTCGGTGTAGTCCCGAAAGCCGATGCCCCAACTGGCCCGTACCCCGGCTTGGGCTGCCTGATGGTAAACCACACTCACACCTTTCAGCAGATCTTCCCAGTTGAGGTGCTGGATATCTGCTTCGATAAGTTGGAAATTTTGGTACTGAGCGAGGGTGGCTAGGTTTTTACGCTTGAGGGTTGTGTCGTAATAGTCATTCACCTGATCAACACCCACCACTGTAATCCCCTGCTGGAGTAGGGTTTCTGCGAGGCTAGAGCCAATAAATCCCGCAGCGCCTGTGACAATGACCTTCGACATGATGATGTTCGGGGGAGAAAAAATTTGATGTTTCCAAAATAGAGGATGGGGTTAGGCGATCGCAAAGTTTTTTTCAGCCATTAGCACTCCCCCAATTTTGTTGTATTACAATATGCAATACGACAATGGTGTTGTTAATGATTACCCTAAGACTTGACCCAGACCTAGACAAAATAGTTAGTAATACGGCCAAAAATTTAGGCATCACAAAATCTGAACTAATCCGCAGAAGCCTAGTTGAATACATTCACAATCTCGACCAACAAAATGCTTGGGAAACTGGCAAAGATTTGTTTGGCAAATATAGCAGTGGTAGAGATGATTTATCTTCCTGTCGAAAAATGCTCCTAAAAGAAAAGCTTAAAGCGAAGCGAGCATGAAAAAGATTCTGATTGACTCTGGGCCGCTGATTGCCCTGTTTGATGCGTCGGATAAATATCATCCAAAAGCCTTGGAATTCATTAGAAACAATAATCTGCCGCTGATCACAACGATTGCCTCAATCACAGAAACCCTCCATCTCCTAGATTTCAATCGCAATGCGCAAATTGATTTTCTGGAGTGGATTAGTAGAGGTGGTGTAGAAATTTGTCAAATTGAAAACCATGATTTTCAGCGGCTACGGGAACTGACAGAAAAGAACCGTGATTTACCCATGGATTTTGCGGATTCTTGCTTAGTGCTTCTCGCAGAAAAATTAAATTTAGACACCGTCGCTACCATTGACCGCGATTTTTCTATTTATCGGATTAAGGGCCGAAAAAAATTTAAAATCATCCTTTCCTAAAAAATGCAGAATTAATTCTTCATTCTGTAACGCAAGGCTCGTCCAAGTTGCTCCATCCCTAAAAAACTGCTTCAATCGGCAAAGGCAACATCGTTCAGGGGAATCCATGCCAGAACTACCAGAGGTGGAAACCGTTCGTCGCGGTTTAATGCAGATTAGTGTAAATCAGCGGTTTACAGGGGCAAAAATTCTCCTCCGGAAAACCCTAGCCCATCCTGTGGATCCGGATCATTTTCTAGGGGCAATCCAAGGCTTGGTCATTCAAGATTGGCAACGGCGTGGCAAGTATTTACTCGGAAAATTATCGGATGGCTCAACCCTTGGGATTCACCTGCGGATGACGGGGAAATTTCTCTGGACAACCCCGGATGTGCCTGTGCAAAAACACACACGATTACGGTTTTTCCTGGCAGGCGATCGCGAACTGAGATTTGTTGACCTGCGCACCTTTGGGCAAATTTGGTGGGTACCAGCAGGAACTATTGTGGAATCTGTAATTACGGGATTGACACGCTTGGGTGTGGAACCGCTTTCCCCAGATTTTACGGCGGATATGCTGGCCAATTTCTGCAACAAACGCCAGCGGCCAATGAAAACGTTTTTACTTGACCAAAGCATCGTGACTGGCTTGGGCAATATCTATGCTGACGAAGCGCTGTTTAAATCGGGTATTCATCCCACCCGCAAGGCTAGCAGCTTAAAGAGACCAGAAATCGAGAGGCTACATAAAGCAATTGTTGAAGTGCTGGAAACTTCTATTTCCCAAGGCGGCACTACCTTTAGCGATTTTGTCAGCACCACGGGCACCAACGGCAACTATGGCGGTATGGCCCTCACCTACGGGCGCACGGGGGAACCTTGTCGCGTTTGCAGTCATCCCATCGAACGGATCAAGCTCGGTGGACGATCAACCCATTTTTGTCCCCAATGTCAGGGCTAATGTGTTTGTTTGATTAATCTTTGGCTTGGATGATGTAGCCGCACTGGTGTTCCCCTTCGTTGATCCACTGGGTGCGGGTTACGGTGCAGTCGGGTAAAACTTCTTCAAACATCTCCAGTTCGTTACCACAGACCATCGGAAAGGATTCGGCCACATCGGCGATCGCACAATGATGTTCCGTCAATAAAAAACCGTCATGACCATGGTCTGTCGCCGGAATGACCTCCGCCATGTAGCCTTCTTCTTTGCGTAAATTGACCAAACGGGCTAAACGCTCTGGTAAGGAACCATCCCCAAGGCGATCGCGGTAGCTATGGGCTTTCTTTTGCCATTGTTTGCGGAGCACTTCCTTGACCTGCTCTTCCCCCGCCGTCTCTGCTAAGGTATCCAAAAAAGACACCGCAAAATCGTTATAGCGGTTCGGAAAGCGATCGCGGCCGGCCCGACTCAGACCATAAAAATAATTAGGACGCCCCAAACCTTCCTGCTTTACCCGGTGTTCAATGAGGCCTTCTTCTTCTAGATCTTTCAGGTGGCGTCGCACCGCCTGGGGGCTAATTTGTAAAGATTTCGCCAACTGCACAGCCTTAACTTGACCATGTTTCAATAAATATTCCAAAATGTCATGCTTCGTTGAACGGGTTTCGGCGCGGGTGTCAGAAAGGGTCATGGATAAGCCGTTAGACAAGATCTACCACAAATATTTGACAACTTTTTTGTTGTTAAAGTACCTTGAATAGAAACTAAAACAACCAAACAGTTGTTAAACTAATCATATCGCGTTTTCTTAATCCGACAACGCCAAACCCAGAAAGCATTACCCATTCTGTAGAGAGACTGACCCCAGCATGAGTGCGACTGTCAAAACCCTTGTCAATCAGCCCTATAAATATGGTTTCGTCACAGATATCGAGACGGAAAAAATTCCCCGTGGCCTCAGCGAAGATGTCGTTCGCTTAATTTCCGCCAAGAAAAACGAACCGGACTTTATGCTGGAGTTTCGTCTCAAGGCTTACCACCAGTGGCTTAAAATGGCTGAGCCAGAATGGGCCCACGTTAAATATCCCCCCATCGACTACCAGGACATCGTTTACTACGCTGCCCCTAAAAAAGAAACTAAAAAAATCGAGAGCCTGGACGAAATTGATCCGGCCCTCCTAGAAACGTTCGAGAAGCTAGGCATCCCCCTTTCAGAACAAAAGCGTCTATCCAATGTCGCTGTAGATGCCGTTTTTGATAGCGTTTCCATTGCGACCACCTTTAAAAAAGACCTCGCCAAGCACGGTGTAATTTTCTGCTCCATTTCCGAAGCACTGCAGGAATATCCAGACCTGGTCAAAAAATATCTCGGTACCGTTGTGCCCACTTCTGACAACTACTTTGCGGCGCTCAACTCCGCCGTGTTTAGTGACGGTTCCTTCGTCTTTATTCCCAAAGGCGTGAAATGCCCGATGGAGTTATCCACCTATTTTCGGATCAATGATGGGGAAACAGGTCAATTCGAGCGGACGCTGATTATCGCCGAAGAAGGTGCCTCCGTGAGCTATCTTGAAGGTTGTACCGCACCAATGTTTGACACCAATCAGCTCCATGCTGCTGTGGTCGAACTGGTGGCCCTTGACAACGCTGACATCAAATATTCCACCGTCCAAAACTGGTTTGCGGGGGACGAAGAGGGCAAAGGCGGTATCTACAACTTCGTGACGAAGCGGGGCCTCTGTAAAGGTATCAATTCTAAGATTTCCTGGACTCAGGTAGAAACCGGCTCGGCGATCACCTGGAAATACCCCAGTTGTGTCTTGCTCGGCGATAACTCCGTGGGTGAATTTTATTCCATTGCTTTAACGAATAATCACCAGCAGGCCGACACAGGCACCAAAATGATCCACATCGGTAAAAACAGCCGTAGCACAATCATTTCTAAAGGCATTTCGGCGGGCAAATCGAAAAATAGCTACCGGGGCTTGGTGAAAATGCACCCCAAAGCTGACGGAGCGCGTAACTATTCCCAATGTGATTCGATGCTCATTGGCGATACGGCGGAAGCCAATACTTTCCCCTACATCCAAGTGGATAATCAAAATGCCAAGGTGGAACATGAAGCTTCCACTGCAAAAATTGGCGAGGAGCAGCTCTTTTACTTTGCCCAGCGGGGTATCGCCGAAGAGGACGCCATTTCAATGCTTGTTAGTGGCTTCTGTAAGGATGTGCTCAGTGAGTTACCGATGGAATTTGCGGCTGAAGCAGATAAACTTCTCAGCCTCAAACTCGAAGGCACTGTTGGGTAGCTTCAAACCTCAATTATCAGCAAATAAGTATTCGTTTTTTAGTTCAGAAATAAGCAATTGAAGGCAATGAGTGACGTTATTTTAGCGATTAAAAATTTGACCGCGACCGTCGATGGTCAGCCGATCCTCAAGGGCGTTGATCTAGAGATCAAAGCAGGAGAAATCCACGCAATTATGGGCCGGAATGGTTCAGGAAAAAGCACCCTGTCAAAAATTATTGCGGGCCACCCTGAGTATGAAGTCACTGGTGGCGAAATTATCTACAAGGGCGAAAACCTCTTGGAGAAGGAAGCCGAAGAACGGGCTTTAGATGGTATTTTCCTCGCCTTCCAATATCCGTTAGAGATTCCTGGGGTGAGCAACCTTGATTTCCTGCGGGTTGCCTACAATGCCAAGCTCAAGCATCAGGGTAAAGAGGAGATTGATGCCTTTGATTTTGAGGATTTGATCGAAGAAAAACTCGAAGTGGTCAAAATGAACCCCAGTTTCCTCGAAAGAAGCTTGAACGAAGGGTTTTCTGGAGGCGAGAAAAAGCGCAACGAAATTTTACAAATGGCCCTACTAGAGCCGAGCCTAGGCATTTTAGATGAGATTGATTCTGGCCTCGATATTGATGCGCTGCGAATTGTGGCGGAAGGGGTTAATCAATTGGCAACACCCGATAATGCGTTTCTTTTAATCACCCACTACCAACGCTTATTGGATTACATCACGCCCCAGTTTGTCCATGTGATGTACGATGGCCGGATTGTGAAGAGTGGCGGCAAGGAACTTGCCCTGGAATTAGAAGCAACGGGCTATGATTTCCTCGATCAAGAACTGGCTGCGGGGGTTGTGTAACTATGTCTAGCGGTACCATGACAGCGGCGATCGCCTTTTCCCAGAGTCAACCCACAGAAGTCGATCCCAATCTGGAAAAATTTCTCGGATTACTCGACCGAAACCAATCAGCGGAATTTCAAGCCATTCGCGATCAAGGCCTTGAAAAAGTTCGCCAAGGAAAATTCCCAAGCCGACGGGATGAGGCCTGGCGGGTAACGGATTTATCGGTGCTCAAAAATACGGCTTTTCAGGCGGCGCAACCGACAACCCCAACGGCAGCAGATTTGGAAGTTTTCGCCCTACCGGAAACAACCAACAGTCGTTTGGTATTTGTGAATGGCCACTATGCCCCTGACCAGTCCTGCGTTTCGGGATTACCTGACGGCGTTTTTGTCGGCAACTTCACGGCATTAGCGACGGCTCAAAAAGTGGCGATCGCCAAATATCTTGGCCAGCAGACCGAGCAACTGGATGTGTTTGCCGCCCTCAATGATGCAGGTCTTGGGGATCTCGCCATTGTTTGGGTGCCGAAAAATACCGTTGTTGAACAGCCAATCCAACTGCTATTTCTGGGCAACGGTGCGGATCAACCGACGGCTATGCAGTCCCGCTGTCTCGTGATTGCGGAAACGGGAGCCCAGGCCAATGTGGTGGAATATTACGGGGCGATCGCCCAGGGTTGCACCGATCAAGATACCCACCGCTATTTCAACAATGCTTTAACGGAAATTTGGGTGCAGGCCAATGCCCGCCTTAACCATGTGCGGGTACAACGGGAAGCTGGGGGCGCGATTCATCTCGGTAATACGGCGATCGCCCAAGCCCAAGACAGCCATTACCAACTCACAGAAGTTAATTTTGGTGCCCAACTGAGTCGCCATACCCTGACCCTGACCCAAAACGGCCCCCAAACAGAAACCATTCTCAAGGGGTTAACCATGGTTGGCGCCGAACAACTCAGCGACACCCACACCGCCGTTTATCTCCAGCATCCCTACGGCAGCGTTGATCAACTCCATAAATGCATTATTGACGATGCGGCCCGGTCTGTTTTCAACGGCCAAATCCATGTGCCCCAGAAAGCGCAAATGACCAACGCGGCCCAACTGAACCGTAATTTGCTGCTGTCTCCCAAGGCCAAAGTCGATACCAAACCCGAACTGCAAATTACCGCCGATAACGTGAAATGTGCCCACGGCGCCACCGTCAGCCAACTGGAAGCCGAGGAAATTTTCTACCTCCGCAGTCGCGGTCTCAATGACTATGATGCGCGCCATTTGCTGATTGATGCCTTTGCTGCGGAAATTCTCGATACCGTGGCGATCGCCCATTTACAGCAGGCCCTTACGGGTTGTGTTGCCTGTCGCACCGTTGACTAACTTGTAAATTGCCGCCCCAACTGTTCCCGCTCACCCATCCGACCCAGTGAATCCCCTATGATCACAACCCAACCGAAACCCCTTGCCGAACAGGTTCGTGACGACTTTCCCATCCTGCACCAAACTGTGCACGGAAAGCCACTGATCTACTTCGATAACGCTGCCACCTCCCAAAAGCCCAAGGCCGTCCTCGATGCGTTGCTGCATTATTACCAACAAGATAATGCCAATGTTCACCGGGGGATCCATAGCCTGAGTGCCCGGGCAACGGATGGCTACGAAGGGGCACGGGATAAAGTCGCCCGGTTTATCAATGCGGCCAATCGTGATGAAATCGTTTACACCCGCAATGCCAGTGAAGCGATTAATCTTGTCGCCTACAGTTGGGGGTTGAGTAATCTGGGGCCGGGGGATGAAATTATCCTGTCGGTGATGGAACACCACAGCAACATTGTGCCTTGGCAAATGATCGCGGCGAAAACTGGGGCTGTCTTGAAGTATGTACCGTTAACCCAGGATGAAACCTTTGATTTTGAGCAATACCAAGCGCTACTTAGCGACAAAACGAAGCTAGTCACAGTGGTTCATGTCTCCAATACCTTGGGCAATGTGAATCCGGTGACGGAGATCATCCAAGCGGCCCGCAAATATGGCGCAAAAATTCTCATTGATGCCTGCCAGAGTTTGCCCCATATGCCCGTTGATGTGCAGCAAATGGACTGTGACTGGCTCGTCGGCTCTGGTCACAAAATGTGTGCGCCCACGGGCATTGGTTTTCTCTATGGAAAACGGGACATTCTCGAAGCGATGCCTCCCTTCTTAGGCGGTGGAGAAATGATCGCCGAGGTCTTCTTTGATCATTCTACCTACGGTGAACTGCCCCACAAATTTGAAGCGGGAACCCCAGCCATCGGTGAGGCGACCGCCCTTGGAGCGGCGGTGGATTATCTCTCTCAAATTGGGATGGATCGCATCCACGCCTACGAAGCTGAACTCACTGCCTATCTTTTTAAGGGACTCCGGGACATCCCGAACCTAAAAATTTATGGCAAACAACCCGATACCCAGGGGGAAGGTCGGGCGGCCCTCGCGGCCTTTAACGTTGCTGGTGTCCATGCCAATGACTTAGCGACCCTCCTCGACCACGACGGCGTTGCCATTCGTTCCGGCCACCACTGTACCCAACCCCTCCACCGTCTGTTCGATGCCTCTGGTAGTGCCCGCGCCAGCCTCTATTTTTACAACACCACCGCTGAAATCGATCAATTTATTGCTGCCCTGAAGGACACCATTGATTTCTTTACCAGCATGGGTAGTTAATGACAAATATTTTTCAAATCTCCCTAATTTTCGCTAATTGCTAGAGATCATCAGGCAATACTACGAAAACTCACATTGTCTCCTTCTTCTGACTGTTTAAAGAGGAGTAGCGGTGTGGGTTTTGCTTTTTGATCCCATTCAATAGTGACGACACGCCCTTGCACCGTGGGCTGCCAATAGTCCGGGGCTTCACTGGGATTGAGGAACTTTTCAAGACAATCAATAATTTGTTCAACGGTGATGCTGCTAGCTTGGGCGGGAAGTTTTGTAAGGCTAATATTTACCCGAAATAAAACCCCCTCTTGACGTTGACCTTCTCGATTAATCGTGTCGTAATAAACGTCAAAAATTTCATCCACGGGGCGACCACTGGTGGCAATACCGACGGTAGCTACATCGGCGGTGCTGGGACGTAGAGCAACGCTGATGATGAGACGTACCTTAATTTTAAGCTGGTTCACAATCACGTAGTGGAACTGATCTTCTTCCATCCGCATCCGGAGGTAATCGAGGTTAAACTCCCGGGAGTGTACTAAATCCGGGTTACTTTCCATTTTCTTGATGGTGTTCAGGGCCAGTTTGAGTTTTTTCTTGAGATCGTTAATTTTGTAACGATTGAGCTTGGCTTCTTTTTTGTGCTTTTGATTAATGCCACGAATATAGAACAAAAGACCTAGGGTAGTGCAGAAGAAGGCCGAAGCAAGGGCAATCCATAGGGCAATGCCACCAAAGGTCGGGCGATCTAAGGTTGTAATCGGTGTGGGCTGTTGCGCGATGATCGGCTTTGTGGAAGGGAGGATTGGCGGCATATGCAAGGATAAACGGAAAATTTTAGGATGAAGGTATGGCCAGAAGTTATTAACAGATTAACAAGGGTCGGTAGGGTCTGTTTCCAGAAGTATAGAAAAAATTTAGAACCATGGAGAGTTCATCGGCCACAATTGGCGGCGGGGCGATCGCCGAATCATTCCCCAGCATTTTCACAAAAACATTGTGTATGATGAGGCGTCTCTGGGAAAATAAGAGAGTGGCAATTTTCAAAAATTGTCCAGGCCCGGCAAAAATTTAATGGAATAGGTTGCAAACCCACGATGAACAAAGCCCTTGGTTGTTTGGAGCAGTCAGTGAATACCCGTTGGACAGTGGCGGATAGCGAGACGTTATACCAAGTGGCAGGGTGGGGGGAACCATATTTTTCGATTAACAACCAGGGTCATGTGCAGGTGTCTCCCCTTGGGGACGCAGGGACGAGTATTGATCTATTTGAGCTGGTAGAATCCCTCAAACAGCGAAACATTGGTTTACCCTTCTTAATTCGTTTTCCGGATATTCTCCGCGATCGCATTGAACGGCTCCAGGACTGTTTTGCGACGGCGATCGCCCGGTATGACTATCCGAACCATTACCGGGGTGTGTATCCGGTCAAATGCAATCAGCAGCGCCATTTGGTAGAAGATCTTGTGGAGTTGGGGCGCACCCACCACCTGGGCCTAGAAGCGGGTTCTAAGCCAGAACTCATGATTGCGATCGCTCTGTTAGAACCAGAGGCCGATCAAGAGCGACTGCTCATTTGCAACGGTTATAAAGACCAGCATTACATTGAAACGGCCCTCCTGGCGACCCAATTGGGACACCGCGCCTTGATCGTGATCGAACAGCCGGAAGAATTAGACTTGGTGATTCGGGCGAGTCAAAGTTTGGGCATCCGGCCGATGTTGGGCATTCGCGCCAAGCTTGCCAGTCGCGGCATTGGTCGTTGGGGGGGCTCCTCTGGCGATCGCGCTAAATTTGGGCTAACTATTCCGCAGATTTTGCGGCTCGTGGAAAAACTACAGGCAGAGGAAATGCTCGATTGCCTGCAATTGTTGCACTACCACATCGGTTCCCAACTTTCCTCGATCAGTGTTGTTAAGTCTGCCATCCGAGAAGCCTCACAAATCTATGTGGAACTGGTAAAACTCGGCGCTCCCATGGGCTTTTTGGATGTGGGCGGCGGTCTCGCGGTGGACTACAGCGGCTCCAAGAACAATTTCCCCTCCTCGAAGAACTACAATATGCAAAACTACGCCAACGACGTGGTGGCGACGGTGCAGGATACTTGCGATGAAACCAACGTGCCCGTGCCCGTGCTGGTAAGTGAAAGTGGGCGGGCGATCGCCTCCCACCAGGCCGTGTTAATTTTTGATGTCCTCGGCAGTAGTGAAGTTGACCCAATCTTGCCCCCGAAGCCCGACTATAAAGAGCATTTGGTGCTGCGTAATTTGCGGGAAACCTACGACACCATTACCCCAGAAAATTACCAGGAAAACTATCACGATGCCGTGCAATTCAAAGACGAAGCCATCAGCCTGTTTAATTTGGGCTATCTCAGCTTAGGCGATCGCGCCAATGCCGAAGAATTGTACTGGTCTTGTTGCCAAAAGATTTTTTCGATTATCCAAGGGCAAGCCAGCATCCCCGAAGACTTTGAAGAACTTTGGCAAAATATGGCCGCTCTCTACTATGTGAATTTGTCTGTGTTTCAATCGGTGCCAGACAGTTGGGCCATTGATCAGCTTTTTCCGATTATGCCGATCCACCGACTCCACGAAGAACCGACAAAAAAAGGCATCCTGGCAGATTTAACCTGTGATAGCGACGGACGTATTAACCGTTTTATTGATACCAAGGCCGAAAGTAAAAATCTTCTTGAACTGCACCCTCCCAATGGTCAGCCTTACTATCTGGGTCTCTTTTTGATGGGCGCTTACCAAGAAATTATGGGCAACCTCCACAACCTGTTTGGCGATACCCATGTAGTACACGTGCGCCTGACCGATGACGGTTACCATCTCGAACACCTCGTAGAAGGGGACACGATCAAAGAAGTTTTGCAGTATGTGCAATATGACGTGGCCGATCTCCTCGAAACAATGCGGTGTCGCACAGAGAAAGCCCTGAGTGAAAAGCGCCTAACCCTCCAGCAGTCACAACTTTTGATTAACCATTATCGTCAAAGCTTAGAAAGCTACACCTACCTCCACTAATCATCCGATCAGCGCAAATTCACAAGGAATCTGTATTTACTCCAAGCCCAAATATTGACTTGTTTTTCTACAGGACAAGAAAAGCAGCTGTTCTCTCTATGCTTGGCTATTAACAGCTTTAATTTGAGAACTTAAGAGGCGATCCATCCAATGTTCAAAAAATTCACGGTTTGCCTGTTGCTCAGCGAGGGTTTTGGGTTCTAACCCGTGGGGAGCCAGCCCCATCAAAGCCGCACTGGTCACACAGAACATCGATTTTTGGAAGGTTTGGCAAATTTTGACCCGCAAATCCTGCTCTTTGCGCAGGGTGCCCATATAGTAATCCCAGAGATAATCGGGTAAGAAGTGGCGCATATCTTGCATCAACAGAGTCGGCGGAATCCCCGAACCACCAATGGGTAATGGGTCGGCATAGAGAGCCCCATAGGTAAAGATCCCTTGTTCGGCGGGGACTTGGGCGGCCTGGGCATTGTAGGAGATGGTGCCAGCAAAGGGGGTTCCCCGGAAGAAAATCGCTTCGACGTAGGGAACGGCGGTATCCATCAGGAAAGTTAAACCCGCAGATTCTGGAATTAACTCATACACTTCCCCTTTGATTTCGACCTTGTAGGTGATGGGACGGCTGGCATCAGCTACCAATCCGGCTAGGACGTGGTTGGTCACGTCGGCGGTGGTTTTGATTTCGCCGGCATCGTAGCGATCGCTCAAGTCGAGAAACATATCACTCATGACGCGCCAAAACTGACCTAAGCCTGTGTAGTAGGCCATTTGGCGGGTTTGCTCTAGGAGAAAATCGGGGAAGAGTTTATTCAAACCCAACATGAAGGGATTATTTTTCCAGCGGGCGGCGATCGCCTTTTTGGCGGCCTCAATAAATTCTGGCGTGTCGAGGTAGGCATCTAAACCCCCACCACCATGCCAAAACATCGACTTCATGCAATATTCGGCATATTCAAAGTTAATGCGGTCATGCCACCAGTGTTTCAGGAGGCGATCGCCCGTTAATTGGCCGTTGAAATACTTAAAAAAGGGAAAAACATTGAGAAATTGCGATTCGGCCACATAGTTCAGATTATTCGAGTAGGCATCTAAGACCACCCCATAACTCTTGAGGATGCCCACCACTTCCATCACATTTTGATCGCTATTTTCCAGCATCGGTAAACCTTGCTCAAGGCGATGAATGAAAGGGGCAAGGGGATGCCGCGAAGGCTCTAAAACAGCAGTGACCATATTCATATCCACAATTCTTAAACGCTTACTTTTACTTTAAAGAAATTTCAATAGCCGTCGGGGATGCCACCAAGGCCGCTGTGTCGATCTCACTCCAGCGCACCAGCCACTGGGGCTGCAACCCAAAGACGAACAGCAATATCACTAACATAACCGCCGGAAACTGATCCGCCCAATTGACCGGGGACATATTAATGAGTTCTGGGGTCAAGCGGCCAAAAAAGACCTTATTAATCATCAGCAGAAAATACACCGCCGTGAGACCTGTCCCCACCATACACAGGAGAGTCGCCACTGGATACACCGGAAAGCTGCCCCGAAAAATGAGGAATTCAGCGATAAAGCCCGCCATCCCCGGCAAACCCGCACTGGCCATGACCCCCAGGATCATCAAACTACCCGTCAAAGGCAGACCCCGTTCTGGGGTGAGCAGTCCCCGTAGATAATCGACATCCCGACTGCCCGTTTTTTTGTAGACAATGCCCACCAACAAAAAGAGCAGCCCAGAGATTAAACCATGGCTGACCATCTGGATTTCTGCCGCTGCCAAACTTAAGGGGGTCGCCGCCGCCGCCGCCAGCAGAATAAACGCCATGTGGGCAATGGAAGAATAGGCCACCACTTTTTTCATGTCTTTTTGGGCGATCGCACAGGAAGCCCCATACAAGGCACTGATCGCCGCCCAGATCGCTAGCCAAGGGGCCACGACAGCCCAAGCCAAGGGAAATAGGCCAATCCCAAACTTCAGCAGACCATAAGTGCCAACTTTGAGGAGCACCCCCGCCAAAATCACCGATACAGGGGTAGACGCTTCGACGTGGGCATCCGGGAGCCAAGTATGGAAAGGCAGAAACGGAATTTTGATCCCAAAGCCCACCAAAATGCCGCCGAGGAGAATTAATTGGGTGGTCAGGGGCAACAAATCACTGTGGAGGGCACTGTAGGCAAAGGTATTAGATTCTGTGAGGAAGGCCAGACCCAAGAAAGAAGCCAGAATTAAAATTCCGGAAACGGCTGTGTAGAGCAAAAATTTAATGGCGGCATAGCCTCGTTTTTTGCCGCCCCAAATCGCAATGAGAAAATATAGGGGAATAATTTCAATTTCGTAGAACAGAAAAAAGAGCAGCACATCCTGGGCCAAAAATGCCCCATTGACACTCGCCTGCAAGAGCAAAAAGAGGGCGTAATAAAAGCGGGGGCGGTGCAGATCCTTGGGGCTAATCCAGAGGGCCACTAGGGTCAACAATGCATTGAGGGCAAGGAGGGGCAACGATAAACCATCAATACCGAGATCGTAGTTCAGGCCCAACCACTCAATCCAAGGATAATGTTCAACAAATTGGAGGCCGGCGATCGCCACATCATAATGGAACCCCAACCAAGCTGTCCAAACAAAAACGAGGGCAGCCGCTCCCAGGGCCATCGTCCGGGAAAACTGATTTTTTTCTCCCTGGGGGAGTATCGCTACCAACAGAGCTCCGGCCAAGGGCAGCCAAATTAAGGCACTCAGCATTCTTTCCTCCAAAATTCACAAAAAAGCAGATTTAACAACAAAGGGGGAAACTCCTTAGGCCAACTGATTCGACCAAAAATCCGTAATCATCGTCCATTGACCCGTGGCCATAAACCAGACTAGGCCGAGGATCATCCCTAAAACAATCGTCAAAACATAGAATTGAGACTGTCCCGAAACGTTGTAACGTAGAGCGCTTCCACTAAAAAGTGTCGCCAAACCTGTTAAGTTGACGAAGCCATCGACAACGTAGCGATCAAACCAAGCGGCGAGTTTTGAAAGGGTTGTAACCAGCCAAACCACCGTCACGTTGTAAATGCGGTCAATGTAAAAATCGTAGGCCAGCAAATCCTGCAAAAAGCGCAGATAAAGCTGTCGAGGGCGACTCAGGGAAGGATTCAAAGTAATCGTTAGACCAGCGACTAAGCCGAGGCCTCCCGCGATCATCAGTGCTGGTATTGCTAAAGTCACGATGAGCGGCCGTTCAACAAGGGTCGGCAGGGATGGATTAAAGAGCAATTGCCATTGGTGCAAAAAGAAGGGCACCATCAGGGTCATTAGGATCAGACTCACCATAGGCACAGCCATTTGCCAGACCACCTCAGGCGATCGCCGCGTTTTTGGCTTGGGGGCACCGAGGAAAACAGAACGAAAGACCCTGGTCAGATTAAAGCTGGAGCAGAAGTTTACGCCCACAAGGAGTAGCACGAGCCACGGGGGTGTATCCCAAAAACCATCGACCCAACGGCGCATCGTCCAAAACGTCCCCAGGGGAAAGAGGCACACAAGCCCCGCTGACCCCACCACAAAGGCACTAGTGGTTGCCGGCATCCGTGACCAGAGGCCACCCATTTCCGTAATATTTTGACCGTGGGTATTGAGAATAACCGCACCAATGCTCATGAATAAGAGCGCTTTGGCGATCGCATGGGTTAGCAAAAGCAACAGGGCGATATCAACTTGATTTAACCCCACCGCAATAAACACCAAACCAAGGTAAGCACTGGTGGAATGGGATAAGGCCCGCTTAATATCAATTTGAGCTAGGGCAACCAACGAAGCCCCCACCGTAGTTACGGTACCGATAATAATCAAAGCGTCGGAGGTGATCGGCGTAATCGTAAAAACAGGCTCCATTTTGAGCAGCACGTAGGCCCCCGCAGAAACCACCACCGAATTACGAATAATCCCCGCTGGGTTTGGCCCTTCCATCGCTTCATCAAGCCAGAGGTTCAACGGGAACTGGGCACATTTACCAATCGGCCCGGAAATGAGCGCAAGGCCCACGAGACTGGCTTCCCAGGGGGGCAAGGGGGGATTCGCCGCCCAAGTTTCTAGTTCACTAAACGTGAGCCCCGTACCATAGCTAGACAAAGCAACAATGCCCATCAAGAGCAAGATATCGCCGACCCGTTTGGTCAAAAAAGCATCCCTAGCCGCCGTCACGACCAGGGGTTGAGCATACCAAAAACCAACTAATAAGTAAGTAGAAAGAGTTAATACTTCCAACAGGCCATAGCTCAAGAGCAGCGAGTCGCTAATGGCCAAACCCGATAGGGCCGCCTCAAAAAAGCCCATCAAGCCATAGAAGCGGGCAATAGACCAATCCTTTTCTAAATACCCAAGGCCGTAGAGTTGAGCCATGAAACAAATGCCAGTGACCAGTTCCATTGCACCGAGGTTAACCGGAGAAATTTCAATAACCAGGGAAAGATTTAGATCGGCAACCTGGAGCCACTCCAGTGATAGTTGTTGGGGGGGCATGTTCCAAAGGGAAGCGAAGGCAAAGGAACCGTGTAAAAGACCCAAAAAGGTCATGATCAGGTTGAGGTAGGCGGCAGGTCGAGGCCCGGTGCGCCGAATTAACCCGAGGGACCAAGGCAAGGTCAAGAGTGCCCCCGTAATTCCGTAGACTGGAACTAGCCATACGCTTTGTAAAAGAAATTCACTCATGGAGGGTGTCTAGAAAATCACAACAGAAGGTTGGTTGGCATTGGGTGGATTGGCCAGAAAATATTTCAAATCGTCGGTCTACAGTCTTTGTAAGAGAGTGTAATCGATTAGATGGCGATTTCCCAAAGGTTTGAGGCTTTTTTGTGGTGATAGCGATGCTTAATTGGCATAGCGTTAAGAAATAATAATTTGGCGATCACCTACATGGTTTTGTTAATTATTAAGTCGAAATGTCAGCCTTTGCCGACCCTTTGATGTTTCTTAAAATTCAGCCGAGGGGAACCACTCCTATGATTGGCGTAGTGGCTGTTGACCGTCAATTTGAAATTCTAAAAAGATGACTTTGAGTTGATGCCCAGCGGGCCGCTTTCCCGTCACCAACTCATTCGTTGGAGTAAACTCTCCATGGCATCAATCGCAAATATCGGGCATTGGATCTCCCGCCCAACCTTTAGACATTGGCGTGGTGATTTTTTTGGGGGGCTAACGGCGGCCATTGTCGCACTCCCCCTTGCCCTTGCCTTTGGGGTTTCTTCCGGAGCCGGGGCGATCGCCGGAATGTATGGGGCCATTTGTACTGGATTTTTTGCCGCGTTGTTTGGGGGAACTCCCGCTCAGATCACGGGACCTACGGGGCCGATGACGGTGGTGATGGCAACGGTTTTTACCGCCGCCGCGAAGACCGCTGATGATCCGGCCACAGGCCTGGCGATCGCCTTCACCGTGGTTATGCTGGGGGGTCTCTTTCAGATCCTTCTAGGCATCCTGCGCCTGGGAAAATACATCACCCTGATTCCCTACACCGTCATTTCTGGGTTTATGTCTGGGATTGGTGTGATCATTATTGTGCTTCAGTTTGGCCCCTTGCTTGGTTATCCCGGCGGCGCCAATATTTTGGGGGCCGTTCAAGAAATTCCCTACGATCTAACCCATCCTTACCTCGGGGCCACGGCCCTGGGCCTTCTGACTTTGGCGATTGTATTTGCTTCACCGGCCCGACTCAATCGTCTGGTCCCCTCTCCCCTCCTTGCTCTGGTCATCTGCACGATTTTATCTCTGTTAATTCCCAATCCTGACTTGGCACGCATTGGTGACATTCCCCAGGGTTTTCCGACCCTCCATTGGCCCTACTTCAGCCTGCCTCTGTTGCGTCAAATGCTCGGTTATGGCGTGATTCTCGGTACCCTAGGCGCCATTGATTCCCTTCTGACCTCTTTAGTTGCGGACAATATCACCCGTACCCAGCACGACTCCGACCAAGAATTAATCGGCCAAGGCATTGGCAATTTTCTCTCCGGCTTTGTGGGAGGACTACCGGGGGCTGGGGCAACGATGCGGACAGTGATCAATGTGCGCTCTGGGGGCAAAAGCAACCTTGCAGGTATGCTCCATGCTTTGGTGTTATTGGTGATTTTACTTGGGGCGGCCCCCCTCACGGCCCCTATCCCCCATGCCGTCTTAGCGGGCATTTTGATTAAGGTGGGCATTGACATTATTGATTGGAGTTTCTTGAAACGGGCCCACAAAATTTCCTGGAAAGCGACGGGATTAATGTATGGTGTTTTATTACTAACCGTCTTTGTCGATTTGATCACGGCGGTGGCAGCGGGGGTTTTTGTGGCGAATCTCCTGACGGTCAAAAGCCTCACAGATTTGCAAATGCAGCGGCTAGAAACCATCACTGCTGGGGCCGATACAAGTACGTTAAATGAGCGCGAACGGGAACTGTTACACCAGGCCCAGGGACACATTATTCTTTTTTGTTTAGGTGGCCCCATGAGCTTTGGGGCGGCTAAAGGGATTGCCCAACGGATGGCCATTGTTGAAAAATACGAGGTTTTGATTTTAGACCTCAGTGAGGTACCCCGGATGGGAGTGACGGCCTCCCTGGCGGTGGAGACGATGATCCGGGATGCCCACGGTCGGGGACGGGAAGTGTTTTTAGTGGGGGCCAGGGGCCAGGTGCGCGATCGCCTGAGGAAATTAGAAGTGTTAAAGTTGCTGCCACCCCGCAATCGTGTAACAAATCGTTTAGATGCCCTCCAACAGGCGATCGCCTTCATTCAGCAGCGAAAAGCTTAGTCCTCTGACCTTTGGGCAACTTCTTCTAGAAACCCCTGTCTATTTAAACGATGAAGCATTGACTCTACTTAACCTTGGTATTACGAAATATCATTGCAGTTTATGTTGTCAAAGGTGCCATTGTTGCTTATGCTCTTCATAGCTTGCCAAAATCAAAATTAGTAACAAACGCGATTCCTGGCGATCGCCTTGTCCACTATAAAGCCTGTAAAGGACCCTAACCCCTGCGCAGAGGCAAGTGGTCGGTCTTATGCCGCTTCCGTTATCCCAACTAGAAGCAGACCAAACTCCCAGGGGGACGCCTGTTCCTTAGTATTTTTAAGACATTAAGCTTGATAAGCGAGGATAAATTAGATGCCTATTGCAGTTGGAATGATTGAAACCCGCGGTTTCCCCGCAGTTGTAGAAGCTGCTGACGCGATGGTAAAAGCCGCCCGTGTAACCCTCGTTGGTTACGAAAAAATCGGTAGTGGCCGCGTTACTGTGATTGTCCGTGGTGATGTTTCTGAAGTCCAAGCCTCCGTTTCCGCTGGCATTGAGAGCGCCAACCGTGTCAATGGTGGTGAAGTGCTTTCTACCCACATCATCGCCCGTCCCCACGAAAACCTCGAATACGTCTTGCCGATTCGCTACACCGAAGAAGTAGAACAATTCAGAACCTATTAACCCTGGGACAGAGGGGCGATCGCCATTCTTTTTTCGGTCACGCATCCTCTGTGATTCCCAGAACCCATTAATTAAAAGCAAGAGGAGAAAAACTCAATGTCTATTGCAGTCGGAATGGTAGAAACCCTCGGTTTCCCCGCAGTTGTAGAAGCTGCTGACGCGATGGTAAAAGCCGCCCGTGTAACCCTCGTTGGTTACGAAAAAATCGGTAGTGGCCGCGTTACTGTGATTGTCCGTGGTGATGTTTCCGAAGTCCAAGCGTCCGTTTCTGCCGGTACTGATAATGTCAGCCGCGTTAACGGTGGCCAAGTGCTTTCTACCCACATCATCGCCCGTCCCCACGAGAACCTCGAATACGTTCTGCCGATCCGGTACACCGAAGCCGTAGAACAGTTTCGTGAAAGCGTGAATCCCCAGCCTCTGAGAAGAGTGTAATTTTTTAATAAAAAAATTTTTAGTTATAAATTTTCATGCAAATTGCCAAAGTACGTGGCACTGTCGTCAGCACCTACAAAGCAGAAAGCCTCCGGGGGATTAAATTTTTGCTCGTTCAATTTATAGATGAACAGGGTCAGCCCCTTCCTAAATATGAAGTGGCAGGAGATCTCGTAGGCGCTGGCGTCAATGAATGGGTTTTGGTCAGTCGTGGTGGTGCTGCCCGTACCGAAACGGGAATGGAGGGAAGACCCCTAGATGCGATGGTCATTGGCATCATTGATACGGTCAACGTCGATAATCGTTCCCTTTACAGCAAGAAAGATGCAGGCTAAATGGTCTGAATCCTTTCCAGCCGGACTACCCAAAGTCAATGCGTGGCTCGTTTGGTAATCTCAAGCAATTTATGGCGGATGGTTAAAAGCTAGCGAGAGAAGCAATCAATGACATTGAGAGGAGGGATTGATTCATGGTAGTCCGCATTACCGCGGCTCCCCCAACACCTTGGTCTAAGGACTTAGCTGAACCAAAGATTCACGAAAGTGCCTATGTGCATTCTTTCTCGAATTTAATTGGTGATGTCACAGTTTGCGAACATGTGCTCATTTCTCCGGGAACGTCTATTCGGGCAGATGAGGGCGCACCTTTCCATATCGGGGCAGCAACCAATATCCAAGATGGCGTTGTGATCCATGGTTTGGAGCAGGGCCGTGTCGTTGGGGCAGATGGCCATGACTATTCTGTCTGGATTGGCGATCGCAGCTGTATTACCCACATGGCCCTTGTCCATGGCCCCGCCTACATTGGCAACGATTGCTTTGTTGGTTTTCGTTCCACGGTGTTTAATGCCCGCATCGGCGATGGTTGTGTCATCATGATGCACGCCCTCGTTCAAGATGTGGACATTCCCCCCGGCAAGTATGTGCCTTCGGGAGCTGTGATTACGAACCAGCAGCAGGTGGAGCGCCTCTCCAATGTGACCGAGGCCGATCGTGCCTTTGCCAAACAGGTGGTGGAAATCAATGAAGCATTACGGGAGGTCTCCCCAGGGGCCACTAATAATGGTTCACGAATTGCTGCCAACCAGCAACCAACCCCCTCTTCTTCTACAAATACAAGCGGTACTAGCGAACATCAATCGGTGGGAAATATGAGTTTAAACGGAGATCTTTACAATCAGGTGCGTGGCCTTGCCGCCCAAGGGTGCACCTTCACCGCAGAATATGCCAACAAGCGGCGCTTCAAAACCAAATCTTGGTTGAGTGCTGGTTTTGTCGAAGGTCATTCTGCCGATCAAATCATTGGTAACTTGAACCGGGTGCTGGCTGATCACGCCGGAGAATATGTCCAGTTAATCGCTGTGGCTCCCAATAGCAAATCAAGGGCGGCAGAAATTGTTGTGCAACGTCCAGGCGATAGTGCCCCAGTCCAAACATCGACAACGGCTAGCTACAGCAACAACGGCAACCGCAGCAACGGCACCAGTGCGGGAAGTCAAGCGGCAGCGGTTGGGGGCGATTTAACGTCTCAGATCCATGCTTTAGCGTCCCAGGGCTGTAGCTTTACCGCTGAACACGCCAATACCCGTCGTTTTAAGACGCAATCTTGGTTGAGCGCCGGTTTTGTCGAAGGTCATTCTGCGGAACAAATCATTGCCAACGTTAATGGCTTGTTGGGTCAATATCCCAATGAGTATGTGCAAGTCATTGCCGTTGACCCCCATAGCAAGTCTCGGGTAGCGGAATTAATCGTCCAGCGTCCTGGGGAAACGGGGACTCTATCTACTAAAGCAACAGCCTCCTCCGCCCGTCGCAGTGGCAACAAGGTGGTTAACACGGCCTCTGGTGGTGATGTGGCAGGGCAAATCGCGGCTCTGGCTTCCCAGGGTTGTAGCTTTACGGCAGAACACGCCAGCACTCGCCGTTTTAAAACCCAGTCTTGGCTAGGGGCAGGCTTTGTTGAGGGTCATTCTGCCAATCAGATTTTGGCAAATATCCAGGCGATCGCCGCCCAGTTCCCCAACGAATATGTCCAGTTAATCGCCGTTGACCCCAACTCCAAAACACGGGCCGCAGAGATCATCATCCAACGCCCTGGCAACAATGCGCCTGTCCAGACAGCAACCGCAACCAGTAGTTTTTCGGGAGGCACGAAAGCAGCCCCAAGCAGCAATGGTTTCGGGGGTCACAGTAGCGGGAGTCTCAGTGGGGACGTGGTTTCTAAAGTCCGTTCGCTTTTGATGCAAGGCTACAAGATTGGAACAGAACACGCCGATAAGCGCCGTTTCCGGGTTAAGTCCTGGAGTAGCTGTGGCACCATTGACAGCACCCAAGAGGCAGAAGTTTTACGTCACCTCGAAGGTTGTCTCCAGGAGCACAGTGGCGAATATGTCCGCATGATTGGTGTCGATGAAGCGGCTAAACGACGGGTGCTTGAGGAAATTATCCAACGCCCCTAGGTTGTGTAACGCGACCACTTCGTTATGGGGGAGAAAACGAATGTCTATCCCCCAACCCTTACCCCACCTGTGATTAATTGAATCACCGTTGACAAAATCATTGTGACTTTCCAGGCAATTACCCATCCAGATATTCAAATTAATGGCGATGTAAGGATTCATCCTCGTGCGGTTATTGCCCCCGGTGTTATTCTGCAAGCAACCGAAGGCAATTATGTGGCGATCGCCGCTGGTGCTTGTATTGGTTCAGGTGCGATTATCCAGGCCCATGGCGGCAACATCGAGATCCATGCCGGCGCGATTATCGGGGCAGGCTGCCTGATCATTGGCCAATGCTCAGTGGGAGAAAATGCCTGCTTAGGCTATGGCTCCACCCTATTTCAAGCGGCGATCGCCGCCGCCGCAATTCTCCCGCCCCAAAGCCTCATTGGCGATCCGTCCCGCCAAGAAACTACCGCTTCTTACCAGACTCAACCGTCAAAACCCGCGAATCAATCGACAAGCCAACCCCTCGATCCTTGGCAGGCAGAGGACACAACCAACCAGACTGCCACAACTTTTTCGCCACCAGGGCGATCGCCCACTAGCAGCGGTAGCCGTCCCAATGTTCAGCCCCCACCAGAAGCAGGATCCTCTCCAACTGAAACACCAAACACCGAAGTGATGCCGACGGTTCCAGAATCAAAGGAATCCCTAGAATCGGGCGAAAAAACACCAGTTGTCGGGCAAGTTTATATCAATCAACTATTAATGACCCTATTCCCTCACCAAAATTCTCTCAATACCCCAAATCCACCAGATAAGCCCTAGCCCCACAAAGCTTTCATGATTTTTTGAATGAAAATTAAATGTTTAAAGTTCTTAAAGGAGATTGTTGAGAAACATAAATACTTAATTCATCTCACCTGAACGCTTTCCCTCTCTAAAGATCCCGACAGAAAACGGTTTTAGCCCAATGTCTCATTAGGTAGCATGGCTGAATTCGAGCGGGATTTTATGGCTTTTTTAGGTATTTTTGTAAGGGCAAAATAGGCCCATCAAACAGCATTAGAAATGCTAATCAGCCCAAAAAACAAAAGCAATCTTTTTTTGTTGCTAAAAGATAAAAATAAGTCGAGGCTGTGGTAACATATCCCACAGATTAAAGAAAGTCATAAGACTTGAATCTTCAGAATTTTAAAAAGCAGTTTTGCCAACGTAAGATTTTTGAAGTTTTCGACCAACGATACCGTTACTGGTATTTGTCTGTTAAAGATAAGCATTTTTGCTGGAGGAAAACCGCATGGTTCAGACCAAATCTGCTGGGTTTAATGCCGGTGTACAGGACTACCGCCTGACTTACTACACCCCCGATTACACCCCGAAAGATACCGACTTACTCGCTTGTTTCCGGATGACTCCCCAACCTGGAGTCCCCCCCGAAGAATGTGCTGCGGCTGTTGCGGCTGAATCTTCTACCGGTACTTGGACCACTGTATGGACCGATGGTTTAACTGACCTCGACCGCTACAAGGGTCGTTGCTACAACGTTGAACCCGTTCCCGGTGAAGACAACCAATATTTCTGTTTCGTTGCTTACCCCCTCGATCTGTTTGAAGAAGGTTCTGTAACCAACGTTTTGACTTCCTTGGTTGGTAACGTATTCGGTTTTAAAGCGCTGCGTGCCCTGCGCCTCGAAGATATCCGCTTCCCCGTTGCGTTAATCAAAACTTACCAAGGGCCTCCCCACGGGATCACTGTAGAGCGTGACCTCCTCAACAAGTATGGTCGTCCTCTCCTCGGTTGTACGATTAAGCCGAAGCTCGGTCTGTCTGCGAAGAACTACGGTCGTGCGGTTTATGAATGTCTCCGTGGTGGTCTTGACTTCACCAAAGATGACGAAAACATCAACTCTCAGCCTTTCATGCGTTGGCGCGATCGCTTCCTGTTCGTTCAAGAAGCTATCGAAAAATCCCAAGCTGAAACCAACGAAGTTAAGGGTCACTACCTCAACGTAACCGCTGGCACTTGCGAAGAAATGCTCAAGCGGGCTGAATTCGCGAAGGAAATCGGCACGCCCATCATCATGCACGACTTCTTAACCGGTGGTTTCACTGCGAACACTACCCTGGCGAAGTGGTGCCGTGACAACGGTGTTCTGCTCCACATTCACCGGGCAATGCACGCGGTAATTGACCGTCAGAAGAACCACGGTATTCACTTCCGGGTTCTCGCCAAGTGTCTCCGCCTCTCTGGTGGTGACCACCTCCACTCCGGTACCGTTGTGGGTAAACTCGAAGGCGATCGCGCCGCAACCCTCGGTTTCGTAGACCTGATGCGTGAAGACTACGTTGAAGAAGATCGTTCTCGCGGTGTATTCTTCACCCAAGACTACGCTTCTCTCCCCGGCACCATGCCTGTGGCTTCCGGTGGTATCCACGTATGGCACATGCCTGCTCTCGTTGAAATCTTCGGCGACGATTCCTGCCTCCAGTTTGGTGGTGGTACCCTCGGTCACCCCTGGGGTAACGCACCTGGTGCAACTGCAAACCGTGTTGCTCTGGAAGCTTGTGTTCAAGCCCGTAACGAAGGTCGCAGCCTGGCCCGTGAAGGTAATGATGTCCTCCGTGAAGCAGGTAAGTGGTCTCCTGAATTGGCAGCCGCCCTCGACCTGTGGAAGGAAATCAAGTTCGAATTCGATACCGTTGACACTCTCTAAGCTCCTGATGAGCATCAGTGGATGGGGAAGTTTGTCAGAATCTACCTATTCACTGATGATTTCCTCCCATGGAGTTTAAAAAAGTTGCGAAGGAAACGGCCATCACTTTGCAAAGCTATTTGACCTACCAAGCGGTGCGTCTGATTAGTCAGCAGCTAAGTGAAACCAATCCTGGACAAGCGATTTGGTTAGGAGAGTTCTCTAAACGTCATCCAATTCAGGAAAGTGATCTTTACCTCGAAGCGATGATGCTAGAAAACAAAGAGCTCGTCCTCAGAATCCTGACAGTGCGAGAAAACCTTGCTGAAGGAGTTCTGGAGTTTTTACCAGAGATGGTCCTCAGCCAAATCAAGCAGTCTAATGGAAACCATCGCCGTTCTTTATTAGAGCGTTTAACTCAAGTTGATTCTTCATCAACTGATCAGACTGAACCTGACCCTGGTGAGTCTGATACTTCAGAAGATTCTGAATAAACTTTGATCCGATAAAGAGGACATAAATCAATGAAAACTTTACCTAAAGAAAAGCGTTACGAAACTCTTTCTTACTTGCCCCCCCTCAGCGACCAGCAAATCGCTCGCCAAGTCCAGTACATGATGGATCAAGGCTATATTCCTGGTATCGAGTTCGAAAAAGATCCGACTCCCGAACTTCACCACTGGACACTGTGGAAGCTGCCCCTTTTCAACGCAAGCTCTGCTCAAGAAGTACTCAACGAAGTGCGTGAGTGCCGTAGTGAATATTCTGACTGCTATATCCGTGTTGTTGGTTTCGACAACATCAAGCAGTGCCAAACCGTTAGCTTCATCGTTTACAAGCCCAACCAAACCCGTTACTAAGGTTTTGTCGGTTTTTGTGACCTGAATTTAATTTGAATCATGCGGAATGCGATCGCCTTAGGACGGTCGCATTTTTTTGTTTAAAATTGTCAGAATACACCACGAAAATTCTGTTGTAGAGGTTTACCATGGTAGACCCCTACCAAAATGATTATGGCGATAAAATTCGAGGGGAATTTTTAAGATGAAAAAACGCGTGACTCTGACATTTCCCCAGGACACGGTGCAAATGCCCGTCACCTATCGCTTGGCAAAGGATTTTAATATTGCGGCGAATATCATCCGCGCCCAGGTCGCTCCAAACCAGGTGGGCAAGTTGGTGGTGGAACTCCAGGGGGATATTGATGCCATTGAGATAGCCTTAGAATGGATGAAAGGCAAGGGGATTTTAGTTTCCCTCGCGAGCAAAGAAATTGTGATTAACGAAGATATTTGCGTGGATTGTGGTCTCTGTACGGGGGTTTGTCCGACGGGGGCATTGTCACTAGATCCCCAAACGTTTCGACTAAAATTTACCCGCCAAAAATGTGTGGTTTGTGAACAGTGTTTACCCGCTTGTCCGGTGCAGGCGATCGCCACGAATTTTTAAGGTATCTTCCCCAAAAAAGTGCTGTTAGCGGTGATGAAATCAACCCAAAGATTGCAATTGCTAATCAGAGTAATTACAAATTCTGTTAGAAAATATATTTAAAGGTAGAAACCATTGTGTTTTAAGCTTTTTGGGTCTGTTTTGAGCAATTGAGAAGATTATCCTAGGCCAGAGCATCCCTTAGGATATTGTGAGGAATTCCTAACTTTTTAATTCTTCATGAAAAAACAGGCCAACGTTCAGCGTCACACAGAGCCCGCAGATCAGAATTTGCGGCTAAAAAGTCATGGCAATTTATTTTATTTATTGGCTGTGGCGGCGGGCTTGATTTTTTTACAGGGTTACATGATTGCGCCTTTAATTCCCCGTTTATCGGAGATTTTTGGCGTTTCTGTCCAGGAAATTGGCTTTATTGTGCCGATTTATATGCTGTCCTACGCTGTAATGGCTCTTTTTTATGGCATTCTCTCGGATCGTTTTGGTCGTTGGGCGATTATCCGAGTCGCGCTGATTATTTTTGTAATTTGTACCGGGTTAACAGCGACATCCCAAAATCTGTCCCAATTAGCTACTTGGCGACTATTAACGGGCATTGGGGCCAGTGGCATTATTCCAATGACCTTTGCTCTAATTGGAGATCTATTTCCCTTTGAGCGTCGGGGCGCAATGTTGGGTTTAATCTTTGCGGCAATGGAAGGGGGGATGGCTGCGGGTTCTGCTGGGGGCGCAATCCTAGAGCCGTTTATTGGCTGGCGGACTTTGTTTATCGGCACGGCGATCGCCGCTGGTTTAGTGCTGTGGCGACTGCAACCCTATGGTGCACTGTTTGACGAAGCCCCCCAGGAATCTCCTCCTTCGATCCAGCAAATCTTCCGGGGATACTGGCAGGTACTCCGTAGCTTTCGGGGCCAGCGCACCTATGCCTATGTCCTGTGGAATGGGATTTACCATGCAGGGGTCTTTACTTGGTTGGGCCTTTATCTCTCGGAACGGTTTGCAATGAGTCCCTTGAATATTGGTTTAACCATTTTGGGTTATGGGGTGCCGGGCCTATTGTTGAGTGCTTGGATTGGGAAAGCGGTGGATCGTTGGGGAAGACGCTGGTTAGTGCCGGCAGGTCTGGTGATGGCGGCCCTGTCGGGTCTGGTGATGATCTTACCGATTACCCCTTGGATGACAACGGTGGCCGTGGTCATTTTGTCCATCGGCTATGATTTGACCCAACCGCTTTTTGTGGGTATTGTCACGGACTTGGGGGACGACGACAATCTCGGTCAAACCATGGGTCTCAAGGTTTTTACTCTCTTTACGGGGTTTGGGATCGGTAGTTTGCTATTCGGAAAGCTGCTCACCTGGGGCTTTGCCTGGGCCTTGGGGATTTTTGGCGGGTTCCAGTTGCTAGCGGGGATCTTCGCCTTGAGGTTTTTTTGGTGGGAAGTACCTTGGCGGCGATCGCCCCAGTAAGGGAATAATATCGCGCCTTGAATGCTGCTTTGAAAAGACTACTTTTTAGCTGATCACCTGAACCAAGCAATCAGCCTTGATTTTTTAACAAATTACCGGATTTATTCCAAAAGCCACATAAAAATATCTTCGACCGTTAACTGGATTGCCTGGGCAAAAGATGGCATAGCAATTTGCTGAGTTGGCCCATCAAAAACCAATGTTTGCTGTTTGGGTTGATATACAAAAATTGTTCTTTCGGCAGGATCAATTAACCACCCCATCTCAGTGCCATGATCGAGACAGTGCAAGATATTTTTCGTGACTTTCGTTTGACTTTGATCCGGCGATAGAATTTCAATTGTCCAATCAGGAGCAAGCTGGAAAGCATTAGCAATCTCACCATTTTCATCCCGTACAATTCTTGCCCAAGTAAACACAGAAATATCAGGGACTGTAGAGCGATCGCCAAAGGTGCAGCGCAGTTCAGAAAAGGCTCTTGCTATTTTTGAAGATCTCAACTTCAAGTTAATTGTTGAGGCCAACTCTGTTTGAATGGAACTATGCTTTCCTTGGGGCATTGGTTTTTGGATGATTTGGCCATTGATATACTCCCCCGCTGGTTTTGTTTCGGGTAATGAGAGGAATTCTGGGAGCGTTAATTGTTTTAAGGGAGTTTGAACCATCTCAAGATCTCCTGAAGAATATAGACCAAACGCGGTAAATTGAGCCCATGGGAATTTATGCTTTTGGTTTCGTGGCCTGGAGTAGACCATAGCGAATTAAACCCCGCCGAAAACCGCTTTTCATCAAGTCTAAGGCCAATGCCCCTTGCAGGGTTTGCCAGCCAGCTTTGAGAATGCCAAAAACTGCTTCTGGGGTGAGGGCAGAATCGATCACTTGATCCCAGAAGGGGGCCACGGCGGTAGACCAATCTGCTGTCTCGATATTTTCTAAACCACATTCGGTGGCGATCGCCTGATAATCTGGCAACGAAATCACATAGGGCAAGCAGTAAACCCGATACAGATCTTCAAGGTGCTTTTGTTCATCCGGGGTCAGGGTGCCCGCCACCGAATCCGTTGGTCGATGACACCAAGTCGCCATTAATAACTTGCCACCCGGCTTGAGCACCCTTGTGCATTCCTGGAGAAACTGCCGCTTGTTGGGCATATGTTCGCCACTTTCGAGGGTCCAGACGAGGTCAAATTCCCCATCCCGAAAGGGCATATTTAGCGCATCGGCCACTTTAAACTCAACCTGATCCTGTAAATTCTGTTCCGTCGCCCTGGCGATCGCCCGATTGGCCTGTACCGGAGAGAGGGTAATCCCAACGCCCTGCGCATTAAACTTATCAGCCAAATAAAGGGTACTGCCGCCAATACCACAGCCCACATCGACAAAATTTCCAACTTGTTCAACTTTGCCCCAGGCCAGAAATTCTTCAATTAATTCAATTTGTGCCTGCCGACGATTGAGCCGTTCTGTGCCCCCTAGACCATAGAAACCATGGTGCATATGTTCACCCCAGATCGATTCCCAGAGGGGACTAGACGCATCATAAAATTCGCGGATTTGCTGATACAGTTGCGCTCCCATAAACCTTAAGCCTATTCTTCATACTCAATTAACACCTGAACCCAGTGGGGCGGACGCGGAATCGAATTTCCTAAACGATCCAACATCAACAATGCCACCAGATGCACCACGAATAGGTATAACACACTATTAATAGTCAGCATGACCAGGGCTAAAAGCTGAATCACCAGTAAACTCGGTTGGGTCAACAGGCCCAGCTTGAGAAAGAGCCAATCCGCCATCTCCGAAATTTGCGAGATTACATAGACCCAAAGGTCTTCGCCGAGCAGTAATGACAGGAGCCACACCCGAAAGAAAAAGCCGAGGGTGCCCAAGATCGTCCCCAGGGTGACTGACCAATACCAAGACACCTGGCGTCGCCACATCCAACCCAATTGCACACCAATCAGGCCATAGGGAATGGTGTAAATAATGCTACGGGTCGGCCCCATCAGAATCGACAATAGCAAGCTAGAGACGAGGGTTGACATCCACGCCGCCCGGGAACCCCAACGCAAATAGACCAAGGCAATGGGCAACGGAAAAAATAGTCGCAGCAATGGCCCAATGGGAAAGTAATAATTAATCAGCCAAATTAAGCTGGCGGTGCTGGCTAAAAAAGCCGTTTCGACTACCACCAAGGTTTTGCGATGTCTTGTCGCTGAGGTGGGAGCCGGTGGAGCAATAATCTCTGGGTTATTGACCTGGGTAAGGGAGGAGCTTGGGGGTTGGGATGCTTGGGAATCTAAATCTACCCAATTCATATCCTCTGGAGAATTCTTTGGATCAGAAAAATGCTCAGTCACAGCGATCGCCTAATGGATGATGTCGTCGAGGGCACGCAGATTTGGGATAAACACAGCATCCGGGGTGCGCCTAATTAAACCTTTCTTTTCTAACTTAGTCAAAACCCGCGTGACTGTCTCCCGCGCCAGACCACTTAAACTACTCAGTTCCCGATGGGGCAGACTCGGAATGCAGATCTCCCCTTGGTCTGTGGCTTGTCCTTGACTTTCGGCCAAAAAGACCAGGATATCAGCGACTCGCGCCAGACTATTGGTTTCACGCACCTGGAGGCGACGGTTCACTTGGCGGAGACGTTTGGCCATCAGTTGGGCGAGACGGACTCCCACCAGAGGCTCTGTGTTTACCAATTCAACGAAGTCGGCGGCGGGGATACTACTAATGGTGGTGGCGGTCAGGGTGATCACATCGGTGGAACGGGTGGCTTCTTCGAGGGCGGCCATTTCGCCAAATAATTCCCCAGCGCCGAGGATATTCAGGGTAATTTCTTTGCCATCGAGGTTGTAGGTGCGAATTTTCACCCAGCCCATCTGGATAAAGTAAACAGAACCGCCCCAGTCTTTTTCTAAAAGAATAATTTGGTTGGCTGGGAAGGGCCGCGTCACCAGATGGGCGATCGCCTTTTGTAGACTTGCCTCCGGTAGCCCCTGGAAAAAAGGTAACGCCTTGAGGAAGGTGCGGGCTGTGTCATCACTCACCGGATTCGTGGGGGATTCGGCCATAATTCTTGGGGCAAAGGGCAGGGTCAGCAGGGTCACATGGGGCTTAAATCTCCCTCCATTATGCAATGCCTCCGGAAGATCGATAGCCCCAACATTTTTATTCCAGAGCAGATGGCACACAAGGGTTCGCGGCAGGCACCGTAAAATCAGGGGTTAATTGTCCCTCTAGGTCAGCGAGGGCCACCCAAGCATTATTGCCCTCGGTCAAAAGTTTGCGACTTGGAGGTGCGCTTTGATCGCCTTTTTGACAAAGTTTCAGCATCACTTGATTATCCCCATTGATTTGTTCGACCCGAAGAATACTGCCCCCCAAAATTAATAACGGATCGGCGGTGGCGGTGGCGATCGCCTCTGGTGTGGCGTAGGCCGTGAGGGAACGATTTTCCTGGAGCTGAAAAATTTGATTTTTGCTCAGGGGTAAAGTCGTCTCCTCTGGTTCCCCTGCGGGCACTGTTACCGTTGGTGGATCTTCGGTGACATCTGTAATGGGGACAGGATTAATCGTCGGTGGTGTTGTGGAGGGAGAACTGCCTAGGGGTTCCCGCTGCCAACGTTGCCACAGCAAACTGCCGACCCCCAACAAACACAGACATCCAGCCAAAATCAGCAATAGACGACTGGGGGAATTTGCTGTTTTGCGTCCCCGGAGCCGAGACATTTGGGTTGCCACGGGGGGCGGTGCCTTGGGTTGGATAAAGGTTGGTTGTAGTTGGGTGAGTTTCGGGTAAGGAATCGGCGTTTCGGGAACTTCTCCTTGCACTTTGACCTGGAGTAGGGCAATGGTGCTGTTGTCGTGGCCATTCTTGGTATTGGCAATTTCAATCAGGCGATCGCCCACCTGGGTCAGATCTTTTTGGCCTTGGATTAGGGGGGCGATTTCCGCTGCCCAATGGGCTTCTACTTGGCCATCATCACTGAGGCCGTCAGAACAAAGGAGGTAAATCGCGTCTTGATCCAGCACCAGGGACGTTACGGTGGGGTGGAGGGAATGGGACGGATTCATCCCCAAAGCTTGCACCAAAGCCCCAGATCCAGGGTAGGCCAAGGCATCTTTGTAGAGGGCATAGCCAAGGCGGACTTCCCGGGAACCGAGGTCATCGTCATAGGTCAGTTGGTGGCAACTGGTGGTGGTGATGCGATAAATGCGGGAGTCTCCCACGTGGGTCAGGTAAAGTTCGGGGGCATGAACCCAGGCCATGACAACGGTGGTGCCCATGCGGTTCCGGTCTTGGCGATTTTCTTGGTCGTTGCGATCGCAAATTACATCGTTGGCCTGGAGCACGGCGGCGGCTAATTTTTCTTGGATCTGGGCGGCCTGCTCCGGCGGATGATCGGTGAGATTTTCCAGTTGGGTTTGCAGTTGCTCAATGGCGATCGCCGAGGCCACTTCCCCCTGTTCATGGCCACCAATGCCATCACAGACAATTGCTAGGGGCGCATCGGGATAAACTTTGCCGGGGGGCGGAAAACAGGCATCCTCATTGTGATCACGGCTGGGGCCAGCGTCAGTTTCGGTATAGAGGCGGTAATGATATTCCAGGGGCGATCGCCCCAATTCCAAAACCCCCTGGCGCAAAATCCCATAGAGCTGCTGCGGATCTTGGATCTGGCCTTGGCTTAACCCCTGCTGGAGGCGATGACAAAAAGGTTGAATCACAGGGGCCACGGTTTCGAGTAACTCGGCCCACAAATTCCCCAGGCGCACCAAATTTAAGGGCTGGTTGGGTTCAAAGCGCAATTTTTGCACCTGAATAAGGCCCCCGTGGACAGCCCAGTCCCCCAGATAGTAAACACTCGGAACCACTCCATGTTCCACAAAATCTGGTAACAGCGCCGCAATCTGCATCAGCCAGTTGAGTTGTTGCAGGGGAGTTGCGGTCTGCCAAGCTTCCGTGAGGGGCATAAATAAATTTGGCCAACGAGGATAGCCGGTTTCGTCGAGGGCTACCGATGGATATTCCAGTAACCACCCTTCCTGGGGGGTCAACAGACCAAATACCTTGGGAATGTGGAGCAGATGGGTCGAGAGCCGTAGATAACTTTCGATGGCCGGGGGGAGCGTTTCGGTTAGTACCGGGGGCAATGCGGGCTTCGTATCTAAGACAATATCTGGGGTTTCTGTCACCCAATAGCGATCGCCTTCCCCGACGAGAGTTTGGGGCGTCAGGTTCAACTGGGGGGCCCCCACAACCCGCAGATAGCGCTTAACCACCGGCGCTTGGCAGAGGGGACAATGGGATTGGGCCAACGAAGCTACCCCTGGGCAGTCGTTTTTCCCGCAAGAAATCGTTACCTTAGAAATATCCATACATCTGTGCCTGAGGGGCAGATTGACTGGGGGTTTCCCCGCATGATCACTAATTTAACGTATTCTTTGCGCTGCATTTTCTATGATTCTTTCCCCTAGCCAACGGCAGAAGCTCGATTCTAGCGATGATCAGCTTTTCTACGATTACCCCCGGTTTGTGACCCACGTAGATGATGGCTTTATTGACCAGTTAACCCAACTCTATGGCACATTGTTGCAGCCCAATGATCGAGTTCTAGATTTGATGAGTAGTTGGGTCTCCCATTTGCCAGATCTCGCGTTTCGGGAGGTGGTCGGCCACGGGATGAACGCGGCAGAATTGGCGAAAAACCGTCGTCTGGATCGCTATTTTGTTCAAAACCTCAATGCCGATCCCAAATTACCCTTGGCCGATCAAAGCTTTGAGGCGGTTTTGGTGGCGGTCTCGGTGCAATATCTCCAATATCCAGAGGCGGTGTTTGCAGAAATTCAACGGGTGCTGACCCCAGGGGGAATTTGTATTGTTAGTTTTTCAAATCGGATGTTTTATCAAAAGGCGATCGCCGCTTGGCGGGACAGTACCGACGCCGAACATCTCCAGCTCGTGCAGCATTACTTTCAGCAAACCCCAGGCTTTGCCAAACCGACCGTGGTGACACAGCGGAGCGACCAACCCCTGCTGTTACAAATGCTGGGCCTGGGCCATCGGGATCCGTTCTATGCGGTTTCTGCCAGAAAGCAGTAAATGGGGAGCCGCAACAATTGTTAACTTAATCTGGGTCTGCAGGGAAAGCAAACTATAGTATTAAATGGGTACTTAGAGAAAAGTATTTTTTGCCCTTGTTTTCGCCAAAATCTGCAGTCTTTGCTAAAAAATCCCCCGTTGCTCTCCAGGGGCCATTATTATGAATCAGTCATCTGCGCCCTCACCAGGAAAGGGCAATCGCCGTGCTTACCAAAATATTATGGAAAACCTGGTGCACAAGGAAATCCATCGGCAACTCAAGCGCCTCCCACAGAAATTAGCTGAATATATTGATGTGGTGGAGGTGGCCACCTATGCTTTGAACCGGGTGCCTCCCCTCTATGCCTCCAGCGAACGGGGTAAAGAGCGCCAAGAAGAAAAAGGCGTTCTGGATCTCAAGCAACAAATTAATATTGCGGTGCGCCAGGCGATCGCCGCTGTCCAACGGGATCCTTTGCGTTCTTCAACGCCCCTAGTGCCAGCCCAATATGCCCAATACGAAATCGCCGAAACCTGCCTACGGGACCTCGAAAAACTCCTACGGGATTCCTATCTCATCGAATCAGATGCCCCGGATATGGATTGGGATACCCTAAAAATCATTGTGGCCAAAGCCCTCAAAAAAGCAGCCACCCAGGGGATTGTGCACCGCCGCATTGAAGATGTGATCACAGAATGGGAATATCAAACCTACGTTCCCCCTGTCTTTGATTGGCAAGATCCCCATTACAAGTTTTAGGGGCGATCGCCAGCTTAATTTTTCCACCGATGACCGCGACCACACAGCCTTTTGTTTATCGTTATCCTGAATTGATCCCTGGCATCCTGCGGAAACGCTACAAACGTTTTTTAGCAGACATTGAATTGGCCTCCGGAGAAATCGTTACGGCCCATTGTCCCAATACGGGGCCGATGACGGGGATTTGTGAGTTGGGAGCGCCGGTGATGCTCTCAAAAAGTGATAATCCCAAGCGCAAACTAGCCTATACCTGGGAGATGATCCAGTTACACACCCCAGAACCGACCTGGGTCGGCGTCAATACAGCGTTACCCAACCGGGTGATCAAAGCGATGCTTTTGGCGAAGCAAATCCCTGAATTAGCCGACCATTACGACACGGTGCGACCAGAGGTGCGCTATGGCACAGAGAACAAAAGTCGCATTGATTTTCTTTTGACGGGGGAAGGGCGATCGCCTATTTATGTGGAAGTTAAAAATACCACCTGGACAAAGGGAGAACTGGCGCTTTTCCCGGATACTGAAACCACCAGGGGCCAAAAGCACCTCCAAGAACTCATCGACATTGTGCCCGCAGCAAAAGCGGTGATGCTCTATTTCATCAATCGAGGCGATTGCACCCGGTTTGCCCCTGGGGATAGCAAAGACCCGAAATATGGGGAATTATTTCGTCAGGCGATCGCCGCCAACATTCAAATTCTTCCCTGTCGCTTTGCGGTTAGTCCAGAAGGCATTCGTTACTTGGGTTTAGCTCCCTGGGAATCAACTGAAATATCTGGGGTTGGTTAACGTTTGGGATCTGCTTTACCAGCGGCAGGCAATGGGCATCCGCCACCCCGTACCAAAGGCTCGATCGGTAATTTTCAAACCAGGAGCAGCTTGACGGCGCTTAAATTCGGCACGATGGAGGAGCTTTAAAACCTGGGCCACAGTATCGTGGTCATAGCCAGCGGCGTGGAGTTCTGGGGCTGATTGATTGCGGTGGATGACCCGTTTGAGGATCTCATCCAACACCGGATAGGGGGGCAAGGAATCTTGATCCAATTGATCGGGGCGCAGTTCCGCACTAGGGGGTTTGGTAATAATTGCCGGGGGAATGAGTTCTCGGTCGCGGTTTAACCATTTACAAAGGCTAAACACCCGCATTTTCGGGACATCAGCAATCACCGCCAGGCCGCCATTCATATCACCATAGAGGGTGCAATAACCCACCGCCATTTCGGACTTGTTGCCCGTTGACACCAGCAAATAACCAAACTTATTGGCGATCGCCATCAGCAGATTCCCCCGGATGCGGGACTGGAGATTTTCTTCGGCCACCCCAAATTCTGTGCCCGCAAATAAATCGCCTAGCATCGTCTCAAAGGCTTGCATTGCTGGCTCAATGGGAATAATTTCGTGGCGAATCTGGAGATTTTCCACCAGGGCGATCGCATCACTGAGGGAATGTTCCGAACTGTAGGGGGAAGGCATCAGCACCCCCAGGACATTTTCTGCCCCCACCGCTGCAACGGCGATCGCCGCCACCAAGGCCGAGTCGATGCCACCACTCAAACCCAGGACAATTTTCGAGAAGCCACATTTACGGGCATAGTCCCGGAGACCCAACACCAGGGCCGCAAAAATTTCCGCCTCATCGGCATCATATTCGGGACTAATGGTTTGCTGAAAAGCAGCAGGTAAACCCTGGGGCAGTGATAGGGTTTGTGGGTCGGGGCTAAATTCCACCGCCAACAGGGACTCTTGAAAACTTGGCGATCGCCCAACCAGTTGTCCCTCTCGGTCAAAGGCCACACTCCCGCCGTCAAAAATCAAATCGTCATTCCCCCCCACTTGGTTCGCGTAGAGAATGGGGGTGCGGTAACGTTGGGCGCCATGGTGGAGCATCCCTTCCCGCAGGCGCTGTTTCCCGACGGTGTAAGGAGAAGCCGACAAGTTCACGATTAAATCGACCCCGGCCTCGGCCAATTGTTCGAGGGGATTAATTTCGTACTGGCGCTTGCCCCAAAAGGCTTGGTCATTCCAGAGATCTTCGCAGATGGTGACGCCAATTTTTAAAGGGGCGACCGTCGGGCTGGGATGGAGGAAAAACCAGTTGGACTGCTTGCCGGGTTCAAAATAGCGGTCTTCGTCGAACACATCGTAGGTGGGCAACAGTTGCTTATGGAAAATGTGCTGGACTTTCCCCTGGTCAATGAGAGCGATGCTGTTGTGGAGGGCTTTTTCCCCCTTGGCGATCGCCTCTGGGTTGGGGGTCGCCAAACCGACTAAAACGGCGAGGGTCGGCGGAATTTTTGCCGCTAGGGTCGTGAGCTGGGCCTGCATCCGGTCAATAAAATCCGCATGGAGTAAGAGATCCCGGGGCGGATACCCACAGAGGGACAGTTCCGGCGTGAGCAATAAGCGGACATTGGCGATCGCCGCTTCTTCTGCTGCGACCAGGATCCGCTCTGCATTACCAGTCAAGTCCCCGATGGTGGGGTTCAGTTGGGCGATCGCAATTTTCATTCGGCAAACATTTGGCAAACAATTAAAGGGGCTTGTGGGCAATGATCGTGCGGTGGCGCGGATCACTAGCGACGGTGGTGCGGTAATCAAAACCGACTTCTTTTAGTGTCGATTCTACATCAAAAGTATAATATTCGTCACTCCAAGGTTCTGTGCTCTTCATCAACACAAACAAGGCTGGCGGTAAACCCTGAATCACCGGAGATTTCGGATTGTTATCGACGATCGCCAAACAACCTCCGGGCCGCAAAATGCGTCGGCATTCCTGGAAGATCTCACGGGTGGCCTGGTTGGGCAGTTCATGGAGGACAAATTGCAAGGTAATTAAATCAAACTGATCGTCTGTAAACTCCGTCGTTTCCGCCTTGCCATGGCACCATTGCATCACTTGATTTTTATCTTGAACCTTAGCCACCGCGAGCATGTGGGGCGAAAGATCGAGGCCCGTTACCTTGACTGCTGGATTTTTGGCCTGGAGTCGTTCTAAAAGCGCAAAGGTCGAAATCCCCACGGAACAGCCGATATCCAAGGCTTCGTTTACGTTCTGAGGTAAATATTGTTCAAGAACATCTAAAAAACTATTGCGGAGTCGGGCTTGGGCCACTTCTGGGGTGAGGGGTTCCGTTTTCCAAACCCGTAGGGCCATTGCTGCCGTCGCTGGGGCTGCCTCAAAGGCTGCTTGCCAACACAAATTTCCTTCGTTATAGGCATGGAAGGGGACTCGGTAATAGTCGGGGTAGTCCAGGTGGGGATTGGCGATGTCTTGGAAATATTGTTTAGCGGGGGATTGCTCCAGTTCCTTCACAGTCTGCCGCCAGGGAACACCATTTTTTTCGGCGGTTTTGATCAGAACGCGCCGGGCCTGTTGTTTCATCAGAGCGTAGAGGGGCTTTGTTTGGATCAGACGGTTGACGAGGCGGGATAACCAGTCTTCCCCAGCCCAATCGGGTTTTTCTTTGGTGATCGCAGTGTGGGTCATGGATAACGTTGGGGGCTTTTGTCAGCGGATGTAAAACACAGAAACTGGGTCTATTTTACCGTCATTGCTGAAATCCCTTGTTTTCCCTAACGGAAGACCAGAAGGATGCTGTGGACGTGGGGTAAGATTTTCGGCTCAAGGGAATTTTTGCTGAAATAATAGAAAAATTCACCTAGCCTCACAGTCTTCTATGCCCCAAACCATCGTCGTTAAAATTGGCACCTCTAGCCTCACAGATCCCAAAACAGGCATGTTGGCTTTGGCAACCATCGGTACCCTCGTGGAAACCTTGACCCGCCTCAAACAAAAGGGCCACCGGGTGATCCTCGTCTCCTCTGGGGCCGTGGGCGTGGGCTGTGGGGTGTTAAAACGTTCAGAACGTCCGAAAAAAATTGCCGAAAAGCAGGCGATCGCCGCCGTGGGTCAGGGCCGCTTAATTCGTCTCTATGATGATCTATTTACCAGTCTGCAACAGGCGATCGCCCAGGTATTACTCACCCGTCGAGACCTCGTGGATCGCACTTCCTACCTGACCGTCCAGGAAGCCCTCAACGCGATGTTGGATCTCAGCGTGATCCCGATTGTGAACGAAAACGATACCGTTGCCGTCGATGAACTGAAATTCGGCGATAACGATACCCTCTCTGCCCTGGTCGCCAGCTTGGTGAATGCCGACTGGTTGGTGCTGCTCACCGATGTGGATCGCCTCTATTCCGCTGACCCCAGACAAAATCCTGACGCCCGCCCCATTCCCCTGGTCAGTTCCAGCGAACTGTTTAACCTCCAAGTCGATGCTGGATCTAGCGGCTCCCAATGGGGGACAGGGGGCATGCAAACAAAGCTCACTGCTGCTCGCATTGCCACCAGCGCTGGCGTACGCACGGTGATTACCCAGGGCAAAACCCCCCAGAATCTCCTGAAAATTGTTGCTGGGGAAGATATCGGCACCCACTTTGAGGCCCAACCCCAGGCCGATAATGCCCGTAAACGTTGGATTGCCTACGGCCTCGTGCCCCAGGGAATTTTAACCCTTGACGATGGCGCAACCCAGGCTCTCCTGAAAAATGGTCGTTCTCTCCTCGCGGCAGGTATTGTTGCCGTGGAAGGGGAATTTACCATTAATGACCCCGTAGAATTGAGAACCCAAACAGGTCAGGCGATCGCCAGAGGGTTAGTAAACTACAACCACCAAGATATTGAAAAAATTCAAGGGCAACATTCGACCCAAATTCGCCAAATTCTCGGCTATGGCAGCGCCGACACCGTGATTCACAGAGATAACTTGGCCCTGCTGATCGCCGCTGAAGGGATATGAGAAAATAATCTATGGCCTAAATTTCCTTAGACCTGCGCTGACCACTGCTCACCTTTCCATGAATCTAAAAACGAACCTCCTCGAAACTATTGCCGGAAAAAATCGTGGTCTGATCGCCACTGAAGTAGACCGCGCCAATATCCTCGCCATCGTTGATCGCCTCGAAGACCAAAACCCGACCCCCAAGCCCCTAGAAGCGACAACCTTACTCGAAGGGGATTGGCGACTGATTTATACCACCAGCAAAGGCATTTTGGGGATCAATCGCTTTCCCCTTTTGCAGTTAGGGCAAGTTTACCAATGTGTGCGGCCACTCCAGCAAAAAATCTACAACATCGCCGAACTAGAGGGGATTCCTTTCCTTGAAGGCTTAGTGCTCGTGGAAGCCTCTTTCACTCCTGTCTCTGATCAGCGGGTGAATGTTTTCTTTAATCGCTACGTGATTGGCTCCCAACGCCTGATGAACTACCGTTTTCCGAAAGGACTCGTCGAGCAAATGTTAGCCGGGAAAAAATTCTTTCCTGTTGATGTGGGAATTAACAGCAAAAATAATAATGGCTGGCTTGATATCACTTATCTTGATGAAGATCTGCGCATTGGCCGGGGGAATGAGGGTAGCGTGTTTGTCCTAAGCCGTGAAAAGTACTAACTGACTGCTGCAATCCCCAAAAAACTAAAAGACCCGGAGCCTACGCCTACCACGAGCATCCCGTATTGCTGCTACCTTCCGGTCCTGACAAGGTTTGGGCGTCGAGATCGCATAGATCCGAGTCGTCTAAAAATATAACACAGAAGTCTTCCCCTTGGGAATTAGTACCTAGTGTGGCGCTTAAACACATTTGAGGCTCTAGGAAGGGCCTGGGATCGAGAAAAATCCTCCCGAGTCGGATCGGGTTTACTGCCAATCATCAAAATCAAACTCAGCCCCCCTAAAACCATCGCCACCAGCGCCGTTGTGGTGATCATCCAGCGATTGGGCTGATAATTTCCCTGTTCAATTTGGCGAAAATGTTGGTGATAGTTCCACAGAGCCAAAGCAATGATCACAATGCCGGCGATCGCAAAGGCTCGACCCAGTGTTTCGGAAGAGGCCAGGTTCGGCAAGGGCAAATTACTCTGGGAGACTAGGGTTTCTTCAATTTGACGCACAAAAAAACCAAAACGGGCGATCGCAAAGCCAAAACCAATTAAGGCGATCGAGGTACGCAACCAAGCCAGAAAGGTGCGTTCGTTGGCTTGGTGTTCCCGCTGTCGGTCAATTTTTGGGAGTTGGGGCATAACGATTTCAGCAGTTTCCCGTATTGTATGGGGATTGGGCAAACTCCATTGCGATATTCGACTTTCCGTAGTTATTTTCAGCAAAATCTCAACAACTACCATTGTGGTAGTTTTTTTAGGAAAAGTCTTGACAACTACTATTGTGGTAGTTATTATTGTTTACGGTTTTGGCTCGGTAGCTCAGCTGGTTAGAGCAGGGGACTCATAAGCCCAAGGTCGGCAGTTCAAATCTGCCTCGAGCCATATTTACAGTGTAGGTCAAATTTCCATTGCGCTATCGGTAGCGTAGGGAATTTTCGCTTACTTTTTCATGGTGGCCTGGGATGCCTGTCCCCTCGTAAGGCTTAGGTCAAATATAGGCCAGAAAAGCCATGAACATTCAAGAGATTAACCGGGATTTAAGCGCCGGAAACATCGGCGTGTCTGTGGAAATTCGGGGGAAACGGGTCTATCTGCGGGCCTTTCTCCCCCCTAAACCTGGGACGGGGCGGACAGCTCCCCATCGGCAACGGATCGCCCTTGGGGTCTATGCCAGTGAAGAAGGATTAAAGCGGGAATTTTGATTAAATCACAGGTTTAGATACGCATTTTAGGACTTATCATCATTAGTAACAGAAGGACGGCATTTTAACACTTACCCAATAGATTACGGATAATCCCGACCGTCCTCGCGCCCCTGGAAAAAGCTCATGATTGATACTTTCCTCAAAACCCTGAAACTGCTTGGGGTATTTTGTCTTGGTTCCCTTGGATTTGCTTTTATCGTTAACGGAGTTGTAACCACGGGGCCGAAATATGGAGATGAGTGGCTTGCGGTCTTATTTTTGATGATGCTTGCGCTCAGCCTGGAAGTCTGGATCTACAAAAAGTTTTATAAAAAATGGCGGATCGTTTTCTTGAACTATATGATCACTCATTTTGCGGCCTTCTTTGCTAGTATCCCTTGGCTGTTTTTGATGGGAGCAGAATCTGACTTAGCCTGGATTGCATTCCTAGGGATATGGTTTCCTATTGCTTATTTCTCGGTTTCCCAGCTCGATTATTTCAAGCGGCTTGAGTTGAAAGTTAAAGAGCAACAGGCCCAGATTGATGGGTTTACGGATCAGAAAATCCAGATCCAGAAGCAGATCGAGACCATGAAAACGCGCCTAGATAACACACGGCGTTACGGCAAATAAAAACGGCGATCGCCGCTGCTGCTGGACTAGATAATTTTGGTGATTCGGTCATCCACCAGATCCAGACATGGGTATCTAGGATGATCATGTTTGGGCATCCCAAGCAACATCAATAGGGCTCACAATATCCTCTTCGGCAATAACCGTATTTTTGAGAGGATTTCCCTGTGACCAAGTTTGGACTGTATCGTTTGATGGAATGCTTATTTGCTCTTGTTTGAGCCCCAACTGAAAATAATGAATGAGTTCATAGACCTGATTCAGTTTATCTTCAGGAATTTCATGGAGTTCATCGATAATTTTTTGGATCAGCATCGGTTGTTCTCCCAAATTATGCCTCTAGCTTAGTCTGCAAAGATTGTTTTGTGAGGGCGATCGCCTCTTTCACACCGCGACAAACGTTTACGCTTAATGTCTCAACTGTTTTGCTGTAGGGCATACTTTCAACTTTTTCCATATCATCTTCTCAAGAGAGCTATGAAACCAGCTTGCTCAAAATGCTTGTCATAGGCGAGGGCTTCTAAAATATCTTGCTGTTGCATAATGCAGAATGATGAACAATCAGTATGGCTCCAGCCTTGATCCGGTCTTTGCTTGTAGAGATCGAGGGCTGAGCTAAAAAGTTCTGTCGTCTGGGGAATGACTTCTATTTCTGAACTCTGAGATGCGTAATCGATCAAACGAATTGCCCGTTCTCGATAAATGCTACCTTTCTTAGAAAAAGCATTCAGTAGTTCGCTAAAGATCATTTCGCTCGTGACGATTTTGGCTGAAGTTAGGGATGAAGCAAGCTGTTTAGCTTTATCAGCAAGGTCATCATCAGGATTAAGTAAAGCGATCCAATAACCTGTATCTGCAAAGACTTTCTTCATTCTGCCTCTTTTGCTAAACCGTACAGATAATGATCAAGATTTTTTGCAAAATCACTCGGCAACTTCTCTTCCTCTTGCACAGGCAAATCAGTTTCTAGTTGATTAATAAAATTCAGAAAAGGAGAAGTTTGTGAGACCATTTGAGTCTTCTCTTGAGGAATTGCTTGGGAAGCTTTCTTCTTGATGAATAACAAAAAGTCTAAGACTTCCCCCACGAGGATATCTGGGGTTTTCTCTAGTTCTTGGATGAGTTGTTCGCGTTCTGTCATGACAAAATTCTCCAATCTAAATAGTTAGAGTAAAGATAATTGATCTGGGTTGTTTTTCTGTGAACAAGAGACTGATGATTCTGCTAAGGCATTTGTCTTTTTCAGAGTCTGTAGGGAAATGGTTTCTCCTTCGCAAATATGTTCTAGCAAGTCCGCTTGCTGAGGTTCTAGTTTGATGAGTAATCCCAGCACATTTAGCAAATTGAGAAGTTCTCTCGTGTATTCATCTAGCCAATGATCGGGTTGAATTTGATTCAGAGGAGAAGGATGTCGCCGATCGCCAATAATCGGACGACTACGATCTTTCTTACGATAACTAAACCACTGTTTAACAATTTGCTTGCCGGAAACGTTGTAATGCCAGACTTCCGGTGGAACATTCTCGACAAAACCAGAGCCAACGAGTAAACGCTTTTTGTTTGCATCGTAACTGATGTCGTCAGGCATTTCTTCTGGAGTATTGGGAATTGTGCCGTCTTTGGGAATTGTGGGGCGTTCTGTTTTGGGTAAGCGAGGGTGACCTGATGGTCTATTGTCAGTGGCATCAATCATCCTCTCGCTAAAGGTATGTAACCAAATGACTCGCTTACCCAGTGCTACAGCTTCCTGAAATAACTTGAGATCGGCGGTTAAAGGGACTCGGATACCGGGGGTTTGTAAGTCTTCTTGAAAGCGTTTGGTATAGGCAGGATTTGCCACAACACCAGCAATATAAGCAAAGAAATCTTCAGCAGAAATCTTATCCTCGTAAAAGTTGCTCAAAAAATCTAAAAATGCTCGTTTAACATTGCTATCACTACAATCCGCTGTTTGCCAAAGTGGAATGATCCGACCTCCTCTGCCATTGTAAGAATTTAAGTCTGGAATTAGTGACATATACGTCACAGCACAATTATCTGTGGGAGGACGATCAGGAGTTGCTAAATAAATTTGATTATCTGAATGCCACTCCCATAATTTCGGATTTGGTCGATTGATCAATCTTTTATCAGGAATAATCCATTGTCGATCAAAGGAACGATAACCATATTTCACAGGAGTAACCACATCATTTTTATCTTCTGTTACTGAAAGATTACGTTGTGGCTGTCCTGCCAGAGAATCAGAAATTTTTTTCGCAACAGTTCGATCCCCAGAACCATGGGGATGAAACAGTTCTTCTTTCTTATCAATAGGAGCATTTTGAAGTGCCTGCCAACGTTTTTCTAAAGACTCGACATCCGGTGCAATTACCCATGTTCTACCGGGCATAACCCCAGAGCCATCATAATTAAAGAAATCATTGAGCGTCGGATAAGTTGACCATTTTCCTTCAGATTCCGGCAAGAAAGGAGCGCGACTTCCTTCCATACAATCTTCCCAAGCCTCACCAGACAACGTAATTCGATCTAAAGCCGCGAATTTATCTTCCCGCGCTCCCAAGGGCAAAGCTCGAAATTTAACATTCGCAAGGCTTCCATCTTGTTTCTTTTTAGAACGACTTGCCAAGACAATACAAACAGGTTGCTGTACCCCCTGAAAAATCCTGGTATTCACTCCCGGCTGATGACCATCTGGTGAACAATCAATCACCCAGATATTGTCACAAGTTTCCCGTAAATATTGCCGCATTCTCTGAAAACCAGGACCCGCAATAAATCCAGCCACAGTAATAAAACAGATAATCCCAGAATTGTTTTCTGGATGATGATCAAAAACTTTCCACGTCGCCCACCGCCAAAAATAGATGTATAGATTACGCAAATGTTTTGCGTGGGTTCCAATCTTCCAGTTTTTAGGCGGTTGCCAATCATCTAGGGGCGCAGGCGTATCCGTTCGAGGATTACCGGACTCAACCCAACCACCACGACCTTTTGCCTTGTCTTTATAGGGAGGATTGCCAATCACAACCGTCACAGGCTCCTCGCGCTTAATCTGATTTGCTGCCCTACGAGATTCCGCAATAGGCGCAAACATCTGGGGAATCCAGCCCTGATCATCTTCCGGATCACCAAGGGTATCTGTGACGAACATTCTGAGGGATTCCGTTGGCGAACCATTCGTTAATTCCAGCACTTCCGCCAAAATTCGTAACTGCGCCACGGTGAAAGGTCCCAACTGAAGCTCAAACGCAATTAATCGTTTTAATGCCGCATTAATCGCCGATGTTACAGATCCTTCTCCATAATCATCACTCACAGATTCCGCAATTTTTTTGAGCACTGCCAACATATATGTGCCTGTACCAGTCGCCGGATCAACCACTGTCACCGCAGAAGAAGCTAAACCTTCCTGCAATCCAAAACTCGGATCTTTTAGCAATTCATTAACGAGCCGCACCATATTTTCCACTACTGCGGGAGGCGTATAGTAAGATCCCGTTTCTTTACGGAGCTTGTTGTCATAAACTTCCAGAAAATCTTCGTAAAAATAGAGCCATGTCTCTGGATCACCTTTACTGATCTGCTCCCAGTCCACGGCATCAAGTACACGAACAAGAGAATTGAGCGAAGTCTTCAGAATTGCTTCATCATCAAGATTGTCAGTCAATAAACGAAGGGCTGTCCCCATCAATGAATTAACACTTTTTAGATCTCTTGCTGCACGATCTAACCCCGTCGCCAATTCAATATTTTTCGCCCGCGCCATAAGTAGCCCAAAGGTCACAGCCTGAGCATAACCATCAGCAAATTTCTCATCGGTTGCATCAGGAAATAACAGGTTTCTCCAATCCTCTGCCAAAGAAGTTAAAGCTTCACTCCCCAAAGCCATCTGTTCAACGACTTCATCCCGTAGCAAACGGCATAGATTAGCGGTAATTCTGGCAAGCTCTTGGGCATTAGTGGGTGGGATTGGTTCCCAGAGAAAGAAAGACTGAAACAGATCAAGCAATCCCTGTGGAGGCGTTAGATTTTTTCCAGCAGTTTCGATATCCTCATCAAACGAAACAATAGAGCCAACCAATTCCCCATTTTGCCAGAGGCTAAAACTATTCCCATCCGAATAAATCAGATTAGGTAGAGTCTGAAGCTTTTGCCATTGAGCCTTGTCATGCCCTTTAAATCTTTTCGGATTTGCCCCTTTCCCCGGCGCTTTCAATTCCACAAAACCAACCAAGGCATTGCGGACAGTCACCGAATAATCAGGTCTTGTTTTTAGCTCGGTTAGAGCCGACTCACCCACTGCCGTCACATCATCACGTTTGATTTGGCAAAGTTCTGCAAGATCGAGCAATAACGTCTCAAAAGGTGCTCTTAACTGATCTTCTGGTTGACCTGTCATTACAGGGTTAGACAGTTTTTCCTTAACTGCTTTTCCAAATGTGGCGATCGCTGATTGAAGAGTAATAGACATCGAATAACTGACTCAGAATGCCGATAGTATTCATCATAGACTTACTAGATTCGCAAAGAATCAAGTTCAACAACATGATGCAGAATGTTGGCAAATTTATGTAATCCCAGAATAGGGACTGTAACCGTGATCCGCAGGCAGCGTTTTACCCCGCAGCTCAAACTGCACTTCCAAAAAATTCATCTACTCAAATTCTCCTGTTTCGTTTTGTCGTGCCATCTGCGCCGTTTCTCGTTCCAGCATCTTCACTAGTTCTGGAGGAGATTTGGCGATCGCCCCCCTGCCATAACCAAGAATCCAACGCTTCATATCGTTCAAACCCGAAGCCGTAAACCGCAGCGTGATCGATCCATCAGCAAGGGTCTCAATCCTTTGGGTGCTATGCCATTGCCGTTCAGTGATGTAGGGTGCAGTTTGAGCATCAAAGGCGATCGCCACATCATAGGTTTTTCCCCCCACCTCACACTGAAAACTATTTTTTAATTTCTCCTGTAAATCGAATTCCCGCCGCTCAAAGGTTTGCCCTGTGGGTTCAAGCTTACGAATCCGGTCAATCCGAAATTGCCGAACCTCCTCGCGCAAGTGACAATAGCCCCAGACATAAGGATTGCTCGCCCGGTAAATATCCAGGACATAGGGATCGAAAATACGTTCTGATATTTGCTGTCGTTTAGGAGAGTAGTAGCGCATCAAAACCGACTGTGATCGCTCACTGGCTTCAATGAGAGCTTGCCAAATTTCTGGATTAAGCTGGATTTCTCCCCCAACCCGAAAATGAACCCGCTCCTCTGCCAACTGTCGCAGATTAATCACACTCTGTTCTGGTAAACGTTCTGCAATTCGCTCAATAGTTTCCCGCAATTGAATTTGATAAATAGAACCTGAATAAGATTCCAGCATCCTTGCTCCGAGGGTGAGAGCAAAAAGTTCCCCTTGGGTCACCGGAATAGTGGGCAATCGCCAATTAGAGTCGGTATAGTACCAACCCTGATTTCTGTCGTACTCCAGCGGGGCATCATAGCGATCTCGCAAAAAATTAACATCATTACGAATTGTTCTTTCTGAAACTTCCAAGGTCTGAGCAAGACTCACTTGTGTTTGCCGCTCTCTTGAACGGATCAGGCGATCAATTTCCAGTAGGCGCTCTAATTGGCGGGACATAGTGTCACTAAATCGACTGCGCTCTTCATCATAAAGATAAAACCCGGCAAAAGACTTACCGGGTCAAAAAATATTTATTGCGTGACTAAAAGAAACATCAAGTCTTAGAGGATGCCTGAGAAGGGTATGGCAGGATGGTTTCAATCGGCAATCATCTGCAAAATTTGTAAATGTTGACCCAGGGGACTGAGGGTATTGGCGGCAATCATCCCAGACCCGGCCACTGCCGGAATGCCAATCCCCGGAAAAGTGGAATCTCCACAGCAGAAAAGTTGGGCGATGGGCGTTGTACAACCCGGAAACTGTTCTTTCCCCGCTTTTAATTCGGGGCCATAGGTACCGCGATCGCGTCTGAGGAAACGACTATGGGTGAGAGGTGTACCAACAAGGGTTAATTCCGTGCGTTGATGAATATCGGGAATCACTTTTTCTAAAGCTTGCCACAAAACCTGGGAACGTTCTTCTTTCAAAGCAGCATATTCTGGGGAACGACGGTCTAGGTTTGTCCAGGGTGCATAGTCTTCAGTAGCAGGCAAATAAACGTGGATACTATGTTTTCCTGGGGGCGCTAGGCTCGGATCCAGCAGTGAAGGAATCGAAACAGCGACCACATTTTGAGCCGCATCAACTCCCTTTTCCCAGTCATCAACGATGAGGTAATGGCACTCCAAATCTTCAGGTAAATTGCTGCTGTCAATCCCTAAATGAAGGTGCATAAAACTGCGACAAGACTGCATTTTATCGGCCTGTTTTTGCAATTTTCGGGGAATATTTTGCGGCTCAATCAACTTGAGGGTATCCCAAACAGAAGCGTTAGAAACCACTGCCCGTCGTGCTTGAAGGATTTCACCGTTGCGCAGTTGAACTCCCGTGGCCTTGCCATTTTCAGTGAGGATTTTTTCCACATGGCTATTCAGGCGCAATTTGCCTCCAAATTTTTCGAGGCCTCGTACCAGAGCCGCCACGATCGCCCCACTGCCTCCCTGGGGATAATCTAAAATCACCTCCGGACGATACCAATCGGCGAACATAAAGGCCATCTCCGCGCAAATTGTGCCATTGGCTGGCAATCCAGAGAGCATAAAACAAAGCAAATCCAGCCAATTACGGATAAAGGGGTCAGTAATCACGCGATCCATCACCCGGCTAAAGGGGGCATTCAGTTGGGGAGTGTAAGGGAGATAAGGCAGGAGAGTTTTGGCATATTTACCGACGGTGCGGACAACACCAAGATCGTTACGAAAGGCCGCCAAGGGGAGTTTGGTGGCGGCTTCACCGAGGGGACGCATGGTCTCTTGGAGCTGGCGCCATTGGGGAATCACATCAGCCTTACCGATCTGGGTCAACATTTCACAAAAGCCATCGGCTCCCACTGCTGCGCGAAAATAACCTTCGGGTAAATGAACACCCCAGGCATCGTAGGTGAGCCATTGGCAATCTTCTTCGAGGAGATCAAGGACTTGGCGCAGGGGATTGGGGGAAGGGCTGTAGGAAAGGCCGGAATAAAGGGATGGCCCGGAGTCGAAATGGTAGCCCTGTCGGGTAAAACTGTGGGCCGCACCACCGGCGATCGCATGGCTTTCTAAGACCAAAACGTCATAACCATAACGAGCCAAAAGACCCGCACAACAAAGCCCGCCAATGCCGCTACCAATGACGATTACCTCTGGATTTGCACTCATCTTCACATTTTCCCTAATACTGCTTCGACGTATGGTAAACGCCTTTAGATGAATTTTTCGATGAGGAGGGGCGCAAAACGATTCAGGATGTAGAAAAAGACGAGGAACAGAATAATTTTATTGACCACCATATCCCAACGTTTTTTCGGGAGGGTGTGGTCGGGATAGCTGAGTTTCCAGCGGCGCTTGGTGGCTGCTTTTAATAAAATTTCTGGGGTGATAGGAATGCGTTCAACCCGTTCGTAGGGAGGCTTGATCAAAAATCCGCCAAGGTTAAGGCCCGCTTCGCCGTGGTGAAAATACCAAAGGTAGCCATCAAGATCGACTTTGAATTTCTGGGCGAATTTTTCTATAAAGGTGGCACAGTCATCGGCCTGGATGTCAAAAGTGCCAAAAAGATCAGTTGTTGCGTTGAGGCGATCGCCTTCTGTTTTGGGGAGTTCTGTTTGGATGAACTGATAAATATCGTCGAGGGTGGGCATGGGGTTTTTCCTCTACTGCTGGCTTAGGATCTGGTCATCAAGGCTAAAGTCAATAGCAGCCTTGTCTCGTTCGTTGGCAAGGTAATCATTTTGGAAGGAATCTTTTAAGCCACCCACCAGATCATATTTCGGTTGCCAATCCAGGTCATTTAGGGCCTTGTGAATATCCGCCATAAAGTGCTGGGCGCGGATCGGGAAAGCCTTCCGTTTGCCGAGGTCAAATTTTTTCGGGTCATAGTAAACCAGATCCACAGCCGCTGGATCTTTCCCGGCTGCTACCGCACAGGCTTTGACGAGTCCGGTAAAAGTGACAAAGCGATCGCCTGAGATATTGTAAATTTGCCCAATCGCTTTCGGATTATCTAGCGCCGCTGCCATGGCCGTGGCGAGATCGTAAACGTGGCCAAACTGAGTGATTAGCTGTCCATCTCCAGGAATTGGGATCGGTCGGTTGCGGACGATGCGGTCAAAAAACCAGGCTTCCAGGTCGTTGTAATTTTTTGCGCCGTAAATGTAGGTGGGACGAATCGACGTCCAGGGCAAATCACTCTGGGCCAAATAGGCTTCGGTCTCATGCTTACCTTTGTGGCGACTGTTGGGGTCAACGGGATCCGCTTCTTTATGGGGCGGCTGGTCAGTGGGGAGATAAACGCCAGCGGAACTGACATAAACAAAATGCTTCACTTTTCCAGCAAAAATCTCGGCGAGGGGCTTGGTGTGGGCGAGTTCGCGGCCATTGTTATCAAAGATGGCGTCAAAGGTTTCGCCAGCCAGTTTTTCTTTCAGTTGAGCGGGATCCTGGCGATCGCCAATAATTTGCCCTACCCCCGTCGGTGCCGGATGATTGCCCCGGTTAAACAGCACTACTTCGTGGCCTGCCGCCAATAAAACTTGGGTGAGATAAACCCCAATAAACCGGGTACCACCAATAATTAAAATGCGCATAATTTTTCCCAAACAGCGATCGCCTTAAGCATTCAGTGTATCGGATGGGGTTCCAGAACTGGAGCGACGTATCAGAAAAACTCGTCTCAATGGGTTGGCTCTTTCCGCCGTTATTTTTTGCAACAAACTGTTACATTAGAGAGGCGTTTTTCAAACAAATATTTTTTTCAAAATTCCGACCCGTTGCAATAAATTCTTCGTCCCGAACCATGTCTGAATCCCAAACTTCCCTCGACCAGGCCCCAGAAGCCACTGAACCTAAACCCAGCTATGTCAAGCTCGCCATGCGGAATATGGTGCGCAAAGGGGGTAAGTCCCTCTGGCATTTCTTCCTCACCACCGCTGGCCTGTTGGGGTTTTTCGTCACCATGGCCTACCTCACCCGTTAGATGGGGATGCAGCCCGTGCTTGAGTGTGAAATTTTTGTCGAAAATGCTTCTGGTTTAGAACTGCCTGAATTGGCGATCGCCCCTTGGGAAAACTACCTGGAGCAGTGGCTACCGGAATTAACAGCGGCTTTACCCCCAGCCGACGGTTACGAGTTAACCCTCCGCTTTACCACTGACGCCGAAATCCACAATCTCAATCACCAATATCGCCACAAAGACCAACCCACCGACGTCCTTTCCTTTGCGGCCCTCGAAGACAACTTTGCTAGCCCCTTACCCCCTGGGGAACCGCTCTATCTGGGGGACATCATTGTTTCGGTAGAAACGGCCCAACGCCAGGCCCAGGAACGGCAGCACAGCCTCCAAACGGAACTGGGTTGGTTGGTGAGCCATGGTTTATTGCACCTGCTGGGGTGGGATCATCCCGATGAAGCCCGGTTAATTGAAATGCTCGATCGTCAAGCCGTACTCTTGCGAAACGTTCAACTTATTCCATAATGGGGTGATTCTATTGAGGGAGAAGATGACACAACACAAAAAAATCCTCTCACCCCCCGACCGGGAACGGCGATCGCTAGCCTGGAAAGTGGCCCCTGACCTCCTCGCGAGCTTCCGTTACGCTTGGCAGGGCATTGTGTACGCCACCCGCACCCAGAGAAATTTTCGGATTCACTTAGCGATCGCCGTTTTTGTGTGGACAATGTGTTGGCTGTTGTCCCTCAATTATCTAGAAATAGCGATCCTCACAGCCATGGTCGCCCTAGTGCTCGTCCTGGAGTTGCTGAATACAGCCCTCGAATCGGTGGTGGATCTTACAGTACAGCAGAGTTACCATGAGCTCGCAAAAATTGCCAAAGACTGCGCGGCGGCGGCGGTACTCATCGGGGCGATCGCCTCTGTAGCCATTGCCGGATTAATCGCTTGGCCCCACTTCCAAGCACTCCTAGAGCCTGCTATCTTAACCCCTGTAAAATCCTATTTTTTACCGCAAAAAATTTCCTTGTTTTCCTAGCTCAACCCCGTACAAATCCCCATCACTATCTAAAGGAGTGTGACCCCTTTGATCATCGTCATCGACAACTATGACAGTTTCACCTATAACCTTGTCCAATACCTCGGCGAATTAGGCAAAGAATTACCCGTGGCCCAGGACATCGAAGTGTATCGGAACGACAAAATTACCCTCGCTGAAATTCGTGCCAAACAACCTGCGGGCATCGTCATTTCGCCGGGGCCAGGCCGTCCAGAAGACGCGGGGATTTCCTTGGCGGTGATCAAAGAATTGGGCCAGGAACTTCCTATCCTTGGGGTTTGTCTGGGACACCAAAGCATCGGCCAGGTGTTTGGGGGCAAAATTATCGGTGCCGCAACCCTGATGCATGGCAAGATCTCCGTGATTCACCATGCCAACAAAGGGGTATTTGCTGGTTTAGAAAATCCATTCCCCGCCACCCGTTACCATAGCTTGGTGATCGACAAAAATAATTGTCCTGATTGTTTAGAGGTCACTGCTTGGGTGGATGACGGTACGATTATGGGCGTACAACATCGGGATTATCCCCATATCCAGGGGGTACAATTCCATCCCGAAAGTATCTTAACCACGGCAGGTAAACAGCTTTTGCGGAATTTCCTCGCTACTCTGTCGCCTGTACCGCTGCTTGTAACGAATTAGTGAGGGGCTCCCCGACATAACCATGAAACGTAGACAGTTTATTCAGACCGCAGGGATTAGTGCTTTTGGGGCGATCGCCGGCTTTTCCCTATTGCAAAAAAACGCCGTCCAAGCCCAAACCGGCAACCTTGACATCGAATGGCTGGGCCACACCTGTTTTTCCGTCAGTGGTGCGGGGACTAAGGTTCTCATTAATCCCTTCCGTGCCCTCAGTTGTACCGCAGGTTATCGGGACACATTTCCCCAAGCAGACATTGTCCTGTTGAGTAGCCAACTGTTCGACGAAGGCTATACCGATGGTTTACCCGGAGACCCCAGGATTTTATTCCAAGCCGGACAATATCCCGTGAATAACATCACCTTTGACGGTATTAGCCTCGCCCATGCCAACATCGAACGCTATCGAGGCTGGCGTTTCCCGCCCAACATTGCCTGGAGTTGGCGCCAGGGAGGCATTAGTTTCTTGCACCTCGGCGGCGCTGGGGAAGAAGTAGACATCGATGATTTTATTTTGACCGGGGGCAGCCCAGATATTCTGATGATCCCCGTTGGGGGCACCGATGCTGATCCACAGAATATTCCCCCCAAGGGTTACACCCCAGCCCAATCGCTCCAAGCCCTAGAGTTGCTGCGTCCCAAGATTGTTATCCCGACCCACTACAAAACAACGGCCGGGGACGACACCTGTGGGCTCCAGTCCATTGAATCCTTTTTAAACTTGGTAGACCGTAACGAAATTAAGGTGACAACGGTGGCTTCCAATCGCCTCCAGGTCAATCGAGCGGCTCTTTCCCAAGCCAATTCAGAGATTAAAGTTTTAAGCGATCGCCCCCTGTTGCGGGCCTAGGCGGATCATCATTTTTCCTTTGATTGAACAACCTCCAAAATCCTTGGGGGTTTTTTGATCGCGATGGTAAAACCTAGAAAATATTTGCGATTTATTGACCCCACCCCTGGGTATAAAGGGCAATCGAGCCTATCATTTTGGACATTGATCTGCCCTAAATTCTCGCTTATGCAATATTTTTTTCTCACCGAAGGGTGGCACATTGGCCGCGTTTGGGAACCCGGTGGCCCCTGGGATATTCTGTCCTGGCGACGTCCCCCCAAGATTCAGCGCACCAACATCGCCATGGAAAACCAGGGGGAGCGCCTCTGGCTCTACCAAGTAGACGACCCGATCCTGATGCTGGAAGTGACCCCCGATCCCACGAAGGTCAAAACCGAGAACATCGGTCAAGTGATGATCAAACGCCTCATCAGTCCCGAAGAGGCGATCGCCCAATTAAACCAAGCCAACACCCTCTACAAAGACCCAACTCCAAGCCATTAGCGCCATTACATTTCCCGTAATACGCTTGCCAAGCCCTCTAACAATAGTTACACTTCTTTAAACAATCTTCCCCCTAAACCCAGCACAAACCCTTTGTATCGTAGTTTAGAGAGAAGAAAAAAACGCTTAAGTCCTTGGGACAACTAGCAATAACAAAACAACTTTCTTGAGGATGCTTTGTAAACTTTTGTAAATTTTTCCGAGGAAGTTTTTATTAAAGTCTACGAAGACATTGCCGTCAAAAAGCCATTTCAACTCAAAATCTTCCTATAGATTTGAAGTTGTTTTTCTCGGTTCAGACCAATCCTCGTTAATAATGAGAAAATATTTGGTCATAGTAGACACGATTGTTTAGGAGGAGAGTAGTCAATGGGACTACCTTGGTACCGCGTACATACAGTCGTCCTTAACGACCCAGGTCGTCTGATTTCTGTACACCTCATGCACACTGCGCTTGTCGCAGGTTGGGCTGGCTCAATGGCCCTCTATGAGCTAGCAATTTTCGATCCCAGTGATCCCGTCCTCAATCCCATGTGGCGGCAGGGCATGTTCGTACTGCCGTTCATGGCACGGCTGGGCGTAACCGGCTCCTGGAATGGCTGGGATATCACTGGTGCCGTAGGCACTAACCCCGGTTTTTGGTCTTTTGAAGGCGTCGCCGCAGCACACATCGTTCTGTCCGGTCTTCTGTTCCTCGCTGCCGTTTGGCACTGGGTTTATTGGGATCTCGATCTTTTTGTTGACTCCCGTACCGGTAAGCCTGCCCTAGACTTGCCGAAAATGTTTGGGATTCACCTGTTCCTATCTGGTCTTCTTTGCTTCGGCTTTGGAGCCTTTCACCTCAGCGGCGTCTGGGGGCCTGGAATGTGGGTTTCTGACCCCTATGGTGTAACAGGCCATGTCCAAGCCGTTGCCCCCGATTGGGGCCCCAGTGGATTTAACCCCTTTAACCCTGGCGGCGTTGTTGCACACCACATTGCCGCTGGTATCGTTGGGATTATTGCTGGTCTCTTCCACCTCAGTGTGCGCCCCCCTGAGCGTCTGTACAAGGCACTCCGGATGGGTAACATTGAGACGGTTTTATCCAGCAGTATTGCAGCGGTATTTTTTGCCGCATTCGTCGTCGCTGGCACCATGTGGTACGGCAACGCTACCACCCCCATCGAACTTTTCGGCCCGACCCGTTATCAGTGGGACCAGGGTTATTTCCAAAACGAAATTCAGCGCCGTGTGGATGCTGAAATTGCGTCAGGGGCAACACCTGCGGAAGCTTGGAATACAATTCCTGAAAAACTTGCTTTTTATGACTATGTCGGTAACAGCCCTGCGAAAGGTGGTTTGTTCCGTACAGGGCCGATGGATCAAGGTGATGGCATTGCTCAGTCTTGGGCCGGCCACCCTGTCTTCAAAGATGCAGAAGGTCGTGAGCTTTTTGTTCGTCGGATGCCCAACTTCTTTGAAACCTTCCCTGTGGTCATGACCGATGCGGATGGCGTCCTCCGGGCTGATATTCCGTTCCGTCGTTCTGAGTCTAAGTTCTCCGTTGAACAGGCTGGGGTTACGGTTTCCTTCTTGGGTGGCGAACTCAATGGTCAAACCTTCACCGATGCTGCCACTGTCAGAAAATACGCCCGTCGTGCCCAGTTGGGTGAGCCTTTCGAGTTTGATACTGAAACCCTTGGTTCTGACGGTGTATTCCGGACGAGCCCCCGTGGTTGGTTCACTTTTGGTCACGCTGTATTTGCGCTGCTGTTCTTCTTTGGTCACATTTGGCATGGTTCTCGGACGTTGTACCGTGACGTATTTGCTGGGGTTGACCCTGAACTGGCAGAAGAGCAAGTGGAATGGGGCTTCTTCCAGAAGGTTGGTGACAAGAGTACCCGTGCTAGCTAATTAAACACAGGTATCTATTGCATCGATCGGAAAGTTTTTTCCAATAATTCATTTTGAGGAGGTTGGGCCTTTAAGCCTAGCCTCTTTTTTCTTGGGAAAAATTAACTGAATTCGGGGGAGATGGTGGCGGTTTTCTACACTGGTTGCGAAAGAAGAGGATTATGCAAAATTGAGGTATTCCCTGAATGAATTAAAAAAATATTATGTCGCTTTCTCCCAAGGCTCTTTATGATTGGTACCGCAACACCCTGCGCAATCCGAAATACCGGTGGTGGATTATTCTAGGCACTTTGGCATATTTGATCAGCCCCATTGATATTTCACCGGACTTTTTCCCCATTGCCGGTCAGATTGATGATGTGATGCTGGCGACCTTGTTGATTGCGGAACTGTCCCAAATGGCCTTGGCTTTTTTCCAAGCCCGCCAAGAAAATTCCCAAGGGAAAACGACAACCCAGGGAGAAACGACGGCAACGGTGGATATCCCTTCGGTTTCGGTAGACGAATCCTAGATCAAAGCTTGTACGAGTAAAAAGGCGATCGCCGCACTGCCGACGGGCACCAAAAAGTTATCAATGCCAAACTGGGCAATGCTTTCGAGCAAGGTAGAACAAAGGGCAACAACGAGGGCGATCGCCACTTTTTGCCAAAGCATGAGGTCAAAACCGAGAAATAATAAACCACAAATCAAGAAACCCACCCCAAACATGGTGGCAGTGCCTTCGAGGCTTTTTTTGTTGCCAAGAATTTCGTAGGGATGTTTGCCCAATTGACTACCGACCACGGCAGCCAGACCATCGCCCCAGGCCATCACCAAAATGCCGAGCACCGCAAATACGGGTTGCTGAATTGACCAAAACCACCAGATCAACACCCCCATACTAAGGGCATAAAAAAAGGTACCGAGGCTCTGGCGACCGACGCTGTTCACGCTGGGTAAAATCGGCAGGAAGTAGGAAATTAGCGCAATTAAGCCTGCAATAAAAGCGGCAGCAATGCCGATTTCCATCGGAATATCAAACCACCAGGCGAGGAGAATGACATTACCACTGCCGATATGGACAATCTTGCGGGTCAGTTCTGGGCTTAGGTGATTTTTGCGGCTGAGACCTTCGGCGATCGCCAACAGCGCCCCCAGATAAGTGATGACCGTTCCGAGGGGCATCCGGAGGGCTGGGGAAAAGATTTCCGCGACGAGATGATTGACATCCATAAAAAATTAAGGGCAAGATTACTCCCACCCCTAAAGCACAACTTAGAAGTTACCAACTAGCGCCTCATTACAACGTTCACAAATGGTGGGATCATCCGTAAAGGTGCCCACTTGTGTGGAGTAATTCCAACAGCGATCGCATTTGTGACCGTCCGCTTTGACCACGGCGATTTGGAGCTTGCCAGCAGCCAACTCCAGGGTGTCTTGGTACTGCTGATCGTCGAGGGCTGCCGTCACAAATTCCACCTGGGAAACAAGGAGCAAATAGCGCAGTTCATCCACCCGTGGGGACTCACTTAAACTGTCGGCGGGATTTAGGGCCGCGAGCCAGTCTGTTAAGGCCCCATCCACATCGCGCATCAGAATTTTTGCTTCGAGGGAAGCACCGATTAATTTTTCTGTGCGGGCTTTTTCGAGAACGAGGTTCACGCCGTTGCGGATTTTGCGCAGTTCTTCCCACCGTTGGAATAAAGTTGCGTCCGCTGCCCATTGGGGATCGAGTTGATACCAACCCGCGTTAAACACCGATTGATGCCCCGTTTCGTAGGGTAAGTTCTGCCAAATATCCTCCGCCATGTGACACAATACCGGGGCGATCGCCTTGGCCAGAGTTTCAAGGATAATCGCCATCACCGTTTGACAACTGCGGCGCCGGGGCGCATTCGCATCGGAAATATACAGGCGATCCTTGGCAATATCGAGATAGAAATTCGACAGATCCACCACGCAGAAATTTTGCACTTTTTGGAAGAATTTAAAGAATTGGAATTCCTCAAAAGCTTCTGTAACTTCTGTAAAAACATTGTGGGTTTGGTGCAAAATATATTTGTCTAATTCCGGTAAATCACTGTAAGCAACTGCATCTTTCGCCGGATCAAAGTCATGGATATTTCCTAAGAGGAAACGGGCTGTGTTACGAATTTTGCGATAAACATCCGCCAACTGTTTCAAAATCGTTTGGCCGATAGGCACATCTGAAGAGTAGTCTACCGAAGAAACCCATAGCCGCAGCACATCTGCACCATAGGGCGGTTCGGTTTTCTGATTCTTGCCGCCATTGATAATGATATTGGGATCGACCACATTCCCCAGAGATTTACTCATTTTGTAGCCCTTTTCATCGAGCACAAAACCGTGGGTTAATACCGTTTTATAGGGGGCTATATTATTAACAGCCACACTGGTTAGAAGACTCGACTGGAACCAACCCCGATGCTGGTCAGAACCTTCTAAATACAGATCCACAGGATAATTTAAACCGTCCCGTTGTTTGGCCACAGCCGCCCAGGAAGAACCCGAATCAAACCACACATCCATGGTATCGGTGCCCTTGCGGTAAGTGCGACCATTATTGCGATATTCCTCCGGTAAAAGTTCTTCTACCGAACGTTTCCACCAAGCGTCAGAACCTTCCTTGGCAATAATTTCTTTAACATGGTTAATGGTGGTTTCATTTAACAATGCTTCCCCGGTTTCCTCGTCGTAGAAAACAGGAATGGGGACGCCCCAATTGCGTTGCCGGGAAATACACCAATCACTGCGATCGCCAACCATCGCCGTGATCCGATTTTCCCCCTGGGCCGGAATCCAACGGACGTTCTTGATCGCGCTTAGGGCTTCATCGCGGAACCCTTCGACGGAGGCAAACCACTGTTCTGTGGCCCGGAAAATGGTCGGTTTTTTCGTCCGCCAATCGTAAGGATATTTGTGTTGGTAAGCTTCTTGCTTTAAAAGGGCGCGTTTTTCCGTTAAAGCTGTGATAATTGCGTCGTTAGCCCCGTTGAGGACATTTAAGCCTGCAAACTCGCCTGCTTCTTCAGTTAAGATGCCTTCTGCATCTACTGGGGAAAGGATCGGCAAACCATATTTCTGGCCTGTGATATAGTCCTCCTGACCATGGCCCGGCGCGGTATGGACGAGGCCCGTCCCAGATTCCGTTGTGATGTAATCACCACCAGCCACCACCGGACTTTGACGATCATAGAGGGGATGCTGATAGGTGCAATGTTCGAGAATTTCCCCTTTAAAACTGGTTTTAATCGTTAAGGCAGCGTCAAAAGTTTTCGTTAAGCTTTCTGCGAGATCCTTGGCCACCACTAAATATTTCTGAGCGCACAGGCTGCCATCGGTTTCGACGACGGCGTATTCCAGGGCCGGGTTGATCGCCACAGCTAAGTTACCGGGCAATGTCCAGGGCGTGGTTGTCCAGATCGCCACGCCCAAACTATCGGCAAACTCGCCTAAAACAGCTTTAGCTTCCGGGCTTAGATCCGTGATCGGAAAAGAAACGTAGATACTCTGGGAGGTATGGCCTTCGGGGTATTCAAGTTCTGCCTCGGCGAGGGCCGTTTGGGAACTCGGACTCCAATGGACGGGCTTTAGGCCGCGATAGATATAGCCTTTGAGGGCCATGTCGCCAAATACGCCGATTTGAGCCGCTTCATATTCTGGGGTGAGGGTGAGATAAGGATTTTCCCAGTCGCCCCAAACGCCATACCGTTGAAATCCGGCTGCTTGGGCTTTTTGGGTTTTGAGGGCAAAGTCACGGGCTTTGTAGCGGAGTTTGAGGGGCGTGAGATTTTGCCGGGCATCGGCGCTGAGGTTTTGCAGTACCTTTAATTCGATGGGTAAACCGTGACAATCCCAACCGGGGACATAGTGGGTTTTGTAGCCTTGTAGGAGCTTGTACTTATTGATGATGTCCTTCAGCACTTTGTTCAGGGCATGGCCCATGTGAAGGTCACCGTTGGCATAGGGGGGGCCATCGTGCAGCGTAAAGAAGTCTTTGGGGTTATTTTGCGCTAATTCTTCATAAATGCGGTTTTCTTGCCAGAATTTTTGGATTTCTGGCTCTTTTTGGGGAGCATTCGCCCGCATATTAAAGGTAGTTTTCGGCAAATTAACGGTATCTTTGTAGCTCTTTGCGTCTGTCACGGTGGCTGTGGTGGCTGATGTTTACAAATGTTTGCTATGGCTGATTTTAACTTGCTGTGGCTTGTCCCGTGAATCTCGGTGAAAAAAGGCGATCGCCAACGTCCTGGGATTCATTAAATAGAATGGAGGGTGATCGGCAAGGGGAGATAAAGTGATGCTGACAAAACAACGGGCGGATCGGGTGCTGTTGAGTAATATCAGTTGGCAGCAGTTTGAAAATATTCTGCGGGATCTGGGAGAAACTCGTTCTAGTCGCGTGGCCTATTGTGATGGAACTTTGGAAATTATGACGCCTCTGCCAAGGCATGAGTTTTACAAAGAAGTGATTAGTATCTCGATCAAAGATTGCGCCGACAAACTAGAGATTGATTACGAAAGTCTCGGTTCGACGACCTGGCGTAAACCAGCGGCCAAAGCAGGTTTAGAGCCGGACAATTGTTTTTACTTCCAGCATGAGCCGTTAATTCGGGGCCAGTTGGACTATGATCTCGCTAAAGATCCGCCTCCCGATTTGGCTTTAGAAATTGAACTGACAAGCCGATCTTTAGAACGGTTTCCCATCTATGCACGGTTAGGAGTGCCGGAAATTTGGAGCTATGAGGATGGCAAAATCACCATTTATCTCCTCGACCAGGGAGAATATCGCGTTTCAGAAACGAGTTTAGCCCTGCCGCAAATTTCAGTGACGACAATGATGGCTTTGATCGAAGAAAATCGTCCTCTAGGCCGTCGAGCGATTCGCCGCGCCATTCGGGAGTGGGCAAAAACCCTGTAATCCTTAAACCATCAATCGCTATCGCCAATGTGAAACACTTAATAGATTGATTTCTCAAATTGAGGGATGATCGATAGAATGCTCTCTTGCCTTATGCTCTGTAGTGTTAACGTTGCCCATCACCCGCCGCAGACAACCTTGAACACTCAACAGACAAGCTTTCGGCGGTCGGTGTGCATGGGCGTTGTTATGCCTTTCGTAAACTCCATTCTTCAAAAAGTTCGCAAATTTTGATCATTTCGACAGGATTAAACACAAAGCTTTCACCACTCTCTACGATTCTTTGTTGTTTCATCAATCCCAACTCAGAATCTTGAAATGCATCCAACTGGTCTAGATTTCTCGAAAGATAATTCTCAAAATCATCTCGTTCTTTCTCGTCACGATAAATTACAAAAGCAGATTCGCTCATTCTGCTATTCAAATCTAAAGTGCCATCAGTAATAAATTCAAGAAATGCACCGACTCTACTATTGAGTATAAAATACTGATACCATAATTCTCGTCCCTGTACTCTGATACTCCCGTTAGTAGGATCAACTAATTGAACCCTCATTTCATCACAATATACATATGGCAGGCTAAACAATTCAGTATTTAGATACCTAAAGGATGCGGTACCGATGAAAGATTTTTCATTGATGTAGAAGTAACTGTAAACATCTTTGAATTCAGAGACTTCGCCAAATTCGATTTGATATTCGGGACTGTACTTATGATAGGCAAACTTTTTATTTCCTACATCTTTATCCCATTCTTGTGGCTTTCTAAGTAATTCAACCATGCGTTGTGCAGGTTGAAGATCTAAACCAAAGCGTTCTCTCCACATACTTTCAATCAGCCAATTATCCGTACTTTGATCAATAGGTGTATTAGTATCTAAGTTTCTAGTGTAAATAAAATTGGCTCTTACAATCTTGTCTTTATCTCTGTAGTTCTCTCTCAAGTAATATGGCTTACGTCTATCGTCATACACTATAAGCACATCAACCTCTTTCTCATTAAGAATCAAGGTTCTAAGCTCTACTTCTGGACGATTATCGATAGCAAATTTTTTGGAACGGATAAAGTCAATGATGTCAGATTGACTTCTTCTATTTTCTTCTGGAACACCAACTATTGCACATCCTGATGAAGGATCTGAAACTCCAAATATCAAATATTTATCTTTTTTAGAGACTGCATTCGACAAGCACAAAATATCATGTAGTAGGCTTGCTTTATTTTCATGGTGTTTCTCCTTGAAGTCCCAATATGTGCCCTCTCTTCTTTTATTTATTAGCTGGAGTATTTCTGATTCCAATTTCAACTCCATAATTTACTAGCTTAAACTTGTAGGCATAACTAGTGATTATGCGGAAAAAGTCCATCTAAAATGTCTCATAGTACTTTTATTTGGAATAATTCCGTATAAACTCCCTACTAGGATGTTATGCAGACGACATCCATATAAAGTGGTTATCCAGATATTGTACAGATTTCGTTTCTATCATAAACAATAACCTCTGCATAAGCTTCTGGATTTTTTCTGGGGAGTGATTAGCCTGAGCATAGTGACCCTGACACTGGGCTTGATCAGAGCAAAAAGGCGATTTTTGATTTTAGGGTCATTCTTAAAAATAGACTCTTGAGAGGTTGGGTCATCCGCTGTGCCATTCGAGAGTGGGCGAAAACCCTCTCAGACCAGCCAAAGATTGCTAATCATTGAGGACTGTTACGTTTCAGTAAAGGAATGGGGGCGATCGCCTAAACTATTCAGAAGCAATTTTTCATCTGGATTTTATTTTTGCCAACTATGTTCCCTTCTAGCCGCCCCCGTCGCCTTCGCCAAAGTGAGTCGCTTCGCCGCATGGTGCGGGAAAATACCTTTACGGCCAATGATTTGATCTATCCCCTCTTTGCAGTGCCCGGAGAGGCGATCGCCAACGAAGTAAAGTCGATGCCCGGCGTGTATCAACTCTCCATCGATAAGATCGTCACCGAGGCCAAGGAAGTTTGGGAACTGGGCATTCCGGCGGTGATCTTGTTTGGCATTCCCCCCGAAAAAGATAACGATGCAACCGGGGCTTGGCACGACTGCGGCATTGTCCAAAAGGCAACCACGGCGATCAAGGAAGCAATCCCGGAAATGACCGTCATTAATGACACTTGCCTCTGTGAATATACACCCCATGGCCACTGCGGCTACCTGCAAACGGGGGATTTAACCGGACGAGTATTGAACGATCCCACCCTCGAATTGCTGAAAAAAACCGCTGTGTCCCAGGCAAAAGCTGGGGCTGATATTATTGCGCCTTCGGGGATGATGGATGGTTTTGTCGCCGCGATTCGTGAAGGTTTAGATGAAGCTGGGTTTACGAATATTCCGATCATGGGCTATTCCGCAAAATATGCTTCGGCTTACTATGGCCCCTTCCGGGATGTGGCCGAATCTGCCCCCCAATTTGGCGATCGCCGCACCTACCAAATGGATCCGGGCAATGGTCGCGAAGCCCTCAAGGAAGTGGAACTCGACATCCTCGAAGGAGTAGATTTCGTCATGGTCAAACCGGCCCTCGCTTACATGGACATAATTTGGCGCGTCAAGGAAATGACCAACCTACCCGTCGCCGCCTACAACGTTTCTGGGGAATATTCCATGGTGAAAGCCGGGGCCTTAAACGGTTGGATTGACGAGAAAAAAGTCGTCCTCGAAACCCTCACGAGCTTTAAACGGGCGGGCGCAGATTTGATCCTCACCTACCACGCCAAAGACGCTGTGCGCTGGTTAGCAGAGTAAATCTTAGCCTGGGGTATATTTTCCCCGAACAAACAAATGAATGAATCATGGGGAAGCTTTTCAGTTGTCCCCTTTTTTGTGACCAAAAAAAGCCCCGTAGGATGTACGGAGCCAAATTTTTTTCGGGAACTTTAACAACTATTCCACCTCGAAACTGCCACCCCAAGGCCCATAACTAGAGGTTGTAATGCCGTTGCGTTCTGTGCCGACAAAATCCGTTTGGGAACCCAGCACTTTGACCGTCACATTGCCCCCAGTCGTTGGTTCTACCAGGCCTGCGTGGACAGCCGCCGTACAAATCGATGAGCCATCACTGTAGATATCCGTGCCCCAAATTTTTTCTGTGGGTTGTCCCGCCGGACAAATCACGCTGAGGGTCTGGCCTATTTGGCTCCGCAGACCAAGCATTCCTGGGGTTGTTTCCCAGTCAATGGCCCGGACTTTGGCCGTTTGGGTGCTGGGCTGGTGGTGGCTGATCTGGGTAGTGGGTTGGTGGTGGGCTACGGTGGGTGCAGGGTCATGGTGGGCAAGGGTGGCAACGGGGGCAACGGGGGCAATCGCCAACCCCAAAAACACACAACTGCCAAGGGTCAAATACTTCATTGCAAACAATTACTCTAGAAAACACAGACAAAGATTATGCTTTGCCGCTAAGGAAATAGAACACTCTTCCTCAAAGTTTAAATCCAAGCCTGATCCACTGCCATATTTGCTTCGGGGTGAATGTAGGCGGGCTTTTCTTTGCGGGGTAGCTGACCCGATAAAACGAGGTGGGCCATGGTGTCACAAATCACCCGCGTCGCCATCAGGGATGTAATATCACTAATGTCATAGGGCGGTGAAACTTCGACGATTTCTAAACCGCAGACGGGGGCATTCCGGACGATTTTACCGAGGAGGGCCAGAGCTTCCCTGGGTAATAAACCGCCTGGTTCTGGCCAACCTGTGCCGGGGACAAATCCCGCATCAATGCAGTCAATGTCAAAGCTGATATAAACACAATCGGTACCATCTAGGGCACGCTCTAGGGCAAACTCCGCCGCCGCATCGATACCCATTTCGGTAATATCAGTCACCGTGAGAATATTGGTCGCCCGTTCGCGACAAACTTTGACCCCTTGTCGGGGTACCTGCCAACCGCCAATCCCCAACTGCACCAAATTTTTGGCGGGAGCATTGGCCATGTTGGTGGCGTGGAACCAAGGACAGGTGTGCATCCGCTCGTCTAGGTCTGTTTCCTGGGTATCCACATGGCGGTCGAAGTGAATAATGCCTACTTTTTTATCGCCTAAATGCCGACAAACTCCCCGCACCGTGGGAAAGCCGATGGAATGGTCGCCGCCGAGAATAATCGGGAAGGCACCGGAACTAAACACATGGGCGACCCCTTTAGAAATTTGATCAAAGGATTTTTCGTTATTGGCCGGAATCGTAAAGACATCCCCCACATCACAGAGGGTAATTTGCTCCCGGAGATCAATGCCCATCTCAAAGTTGTAGGGCGTGTAGAGGGCAGAGATTCGGCGAATCCCCTGGGGGCCAAAGCGAGTACCAGGGCGATAGGTGGTACCAGAATCATGGGGTACGCCAAGGATCGCCACGTCATATTCACCGACCTTGCGGACATCTTCGAGGTAAGGGGCCTTCAGGAAAGTATTAATCCCGGCATAGTGGGGCAGTTCTCCCCGGGAAAAAGTCGGAATGCTGCGGTCTTTGATACTGGCGGCAGCTTCGAGGCCGTATTCCAGGCCCCGGTCTACTTCCTGTTGCCAACCGGTGAGGGGGAGGTGGGATTCTTTTTCGAGGGCTGCTTGGGCTTCGCTGGGGGGACGAAAATTCGGTTGTTCACTCATGGTGATCGGGCCTTTCTTGGGACGAATTTAGTTAACGATAGCAGTAACCAAGCAAATTCTTGGTTTTTGGGCAAATTACGCAAGATAGCTTTGCATTTTATGGGGTCTGTACTGCTTCTACGGGGACTTCACGCATTAGTTGCATCACATGGTATTTGTAATCGATAAATTCCGGTGATCGCTTTATTTCGTCGCCGTGGTGGTGGGAAAAATCTACCTTTAATTCTTCTTTGATACGTCCCGGATGGGCTGCCATGACGTAGATCCGTTGACCAAGAAAAATGGCTTCTTCGACATCGTGGGTAATCAGAAGAATACTGGTTTCGGTTTGCTCCCAAATTTCTAGGAGAAATTGCTGCATATTTTCTTTGGTGAGAACATCCAAGGCCCCAAAGGGTTCATCCATTAACAAAATCTTTGGTTGGGAAGCGAGGGCGCGGGCGATCGCCACCCGTTGTTTCATCCCCCCAGAAAGCTGTTTCGGCAGTGCTTCTTGGAAAGGCCCTAAGCCGACCACATTGAGGTAGTAATAAGCTCGTTCGTAACGCTCTTTTTTCGGTACTCCCTGCAATTTCAACCCAAAGGTGACATTATCCAAAACAGAAAGCCAAGGATAGAGGGTATAGCGTTGAAAGACCATGCCCCGGTCGGCCCCAGGCCCAATAATTTCTTGCTGGTCAACGGTGACTTTGCCCGTACTCTGGGTTTCGAGGCCCGCAATAATCCTCAAGAGGGTCGATTTTCCAGAACCAGACGCCCCGACTACACAAACAAATTCGCCTCCTTCGACGTGGAGACTAATATTTTGGAGGGCGGTAATTTTTCCGTGGCGGGTTTGGAAAAACTTGTGAACTTGATCAACTTCTAAATGCATGATGTTTCTAGTCGAGAGACCAGCGGCAGAGGAATCTTTGGAGCCAAATAAAACAGAGGTCAATGAGGAGGCCAATTAGGCCAATCACAATTAAGCCAGCAAAAATTTGGTCAGTATTTAAAAATCTTTGGGCGACACTAATGCGCCTGCCTAGCCCTTCTGTGGCGGCCACCAATTCTGAGACGATTACCAAGTTCCAGGAGGCGGCGATATTCACCCGGCCAGCGTCAATGATTTTGGGCAAAATATAGGGAAAAATCACTTTGATCACGATTTGGGGTCGATTTCCCCCCAGGGTGTAGGTGGCCTCAATCAGTTCTTTGGGGACAAACTTGACGGCGTCCATAATCATCAAGGTATTGAAGAAAAGGGTGCCAATAAAAATTAATAAAACCTTGGGAATTTCCCCGACGCCGAAATATAAAACCAACAAGGGAATAAAAGCGGGGGCAGGCATATAGCGGACAATGCCGATGATCGGCTCACACAGCGCCCGGATACTGGCAAAGGCCCCCATCAAAATGCCTAAAGGAATCGAAATGATGACCGCCAGACTAAACCCCGTCAGCACCCGCAAAACGCTGTAAATAATGTCTTTTTGCAGGTCGCCGCTGGCCCACAAATTGGCGATCGCCTCCCAGACAGCCATGGGGGTCGGTAGAAAGAGCGGTTTAACCCAGCCCTGGCTGGAGATAATCCCCCACAAAATGAGAGGCAACAGAATCGAGGCAGACATCAACAGCCAACGTAACTTTGGGGGAATTCCAGAGGTGATATCCCAAAATAAAGAGGGCTTGAGCATCCGGAAAGAGGGTTTGATAACGGGCGCTTTAGTCATGGCGATCGCCAAAATAATGGATTTAAAAAATCCCCCGGAATAAGAAGACCGAGGGGTGCAAAAAGCTACTGTTTTTCTGCGTAGGCTTTAACGAAAGAAGGATCAAATAAACCACTGAGATCTGCTGGCGCCTCAATTAACCCCGCATCCACCAAGAAAGTATTAATTTCCTGGGCGGCGTAGTTCAGGGAGATCATGCTTTCTTCCGTAGAATCAAAGGCCGTTAGGTTATCTTCAAGGCTAAAAATTGTCGTTCCCGCATCATATTCTTGATATTCTTCGACGGAAACATTGGCCCGGGCGGCCATAATTTCCAGGGCTTCCTCTGGATTTTCTTCAATGAAATCTAGCACCGCAAACCAAGTATCCACTAACCCTTGGACGGCTTCGGGATTATTTTGAATTAGCTCCCGACTGACCACCAAATGATCCGGAATTGCCCCCGGAAAATCCGCCGAAGAAATGAGCGTTTTACTGCCTTCCCGCTCTAAAGCCTGGGTCGTAAAAGGGGCAAAGGCTCCCACCGCATCCACCTGACCAGCGACAAATGCAGCAGCGGCGGCCCCCGTTTCTAGGGGTTTGATAATCACATCATCGGGGCCAAGGCCAGCTTCCTGGAGTGCCAGCAATAGGAGAAAATGATCGACGGTGCCCTCTTCAATGGCGATGGTTTTTCCCTGTAAATCCTCAATACTATTAATGCCTTCGCTGACAATAATTTGATCATTCCCTGTGGAGTTATCATTCACCAGAACAATCACTTGTTCAGAACCCGCTGCCACTGAACTAATCGTGTCATTCAGGGTTTGGGTATTTGCGTCTAGCTGTCCCGCCGCAAAAGCATTAATTGAGTCTAAATAACCATCAAACCAAGTCAGGTTTACATCAACGCCATTCGCTTCAAATAGGCCTTTTTCTGCGGCAATTTGCCAAGGAAACCAACCGGGCCACGCGCTAAAACCAAGGGTAATTGTTTCTGTTTCCGCTGTTGGGGTTTCCGGAGTTTCACCTGTTGTTGTGGGCGGTGTACTTTGGCAGCCGACGGTCAGGGCAAGACCCGCACAAAATAGCGCCGGTCGGATCAGAAGACTAGGCAGTTTTAGCATAGGAAAATGACAAGAATAAACGCAAGGGATCAATTAAAAGGCGATCGCACCTTGCCTGTTGTTTATCCTGTTTTCAGACAAATTATGCTGTAACTTTCATTACATCTTCTCGATGACAACTTTTTTTAACCCAGTCGTACCAAGTTTCTAAACCTTCCCCAGTCTGGGCAGAAACGGGGATAATCGTCGCGTGGGAATTCATTTGGCGGACATGATCAATAATCCGTTGAACATTAATGTTTAGATAAGGAACCAGGTCAATTTTTGTAACCAATAAACAGTCCGCTTCTTGGAACATAACGGGATATTTGAGGGGTTTATCTTCTCCTTCCGTCACACTAAGGAGGGCAATTTTGGCATGTTCACCCACTTCAAATTCGGCGGGACAAACGAGATTGCCCACATTTTCCACAAGCAACAAATCAAAGTTATTGGGGTTATATTCCTGTTCGAGGCGGTGTAGTCCCCCAGAGACCATCTTGGCATCCAAATGACAGGAACGCCCGGTATTAATGGGAATCACAGGCACGCCGTATTGACGGAGGCGATCGGCATCGAGTTCTGTGGTCATATCCCCTTCGATGACGGCCATTTTGAGGTCATCTCTTAGGGCGGCCAGGGTTTTTTCGAGTAAAACAGTTTTGCCAGCACCGGGACTACTCATCACATTGAGGCAGGTCAGGCCCCAGGCATCAAAATGTTCACGGTTGTGGTCAGCAAGGTCTTGGTTGGCATGGAGGAGATTGACCCCCAGGGCAGCGTCAAAGGTCTGGTGCATGGTGGTTGGTTCCTAGGAATGGAGAGTTAAGGGAGCGTATTCAATGCGGTCGATTTTTAGCTCACGACCGGAGCGGATATCATCCATGGGCTGATGACAGTCTGGGCAAGAATATTGCAGGCCGATATTAGGGGCATATTCTTGTTGGCAGGTGTGGCAGTAGGCAATCAGGGGCGTTTCTTGGATCACCAGGGTTACCCCATCGAGAAACGTGCCTTTGGTTTGGGCGGCAAAGGTGAACTCCAAGCTGACGGGTTCAACGCAGGTAAATTGCCCCACGATGAGGTGGACTTTTTCGATCTTGACGGGTTCGGGATGGCGATCCTGCCAATCTTTAATGGTCAAGATGAGTGCCTTGGTCATGTCCACTTCATGCATCGCCAGAGGCTCCGGATTGAGGGCTACTTTCGTCCACGATACAACAGGAATTGGGACAGAAATGTTTAGTTTATTGTTGACTGGAGGAATGGATGAATGCTCATGCGGGGTTGTCCATGAGGGCTTGAATTTGGGCGATCGCCCCTGGAATATCTTTCGCGACCGAAAACTGACCGGGGGCAAGTTCCGTAAAAAAGGCTTGGGTGGCCGGGCTGGGTTGCCAGAGAATGACGGGCTTGTGGTTTTTCAGGGCGAGGGTAATTTCTGAGACGGTGCCCAAACCATTACCCACTACCACCACCACATCAGCACTGAGGACATTAACGTTGTTGCGCCCATGTCCCAAATCCGTACAGATAGCAATGTCGATGCTGTCGGCTAAACCCTGGTGATTCTTTCCCGGCAAAATGCCCACCGTTAACCCCCCAGCTACTTTTGCTCCCTGACTAGCAGCGGCCATCACCCCAGCAGCCCTGCCCCCGGTGAGCAGCACCCACCCTGCTTCGGCGATCGCCTTTCCCAGATCGTAAGCGGCGGTTAAATTTTCTGGAGTAGCGCCGCCCCCCGGCCCCATCACCCCGATGATCAGTTTGCGCATTGTTAATCTAGTTCCCGGCGACCTTCTAAGGCCCTGGCCAAAGTGACTTCATCGGCATATTCCAAATCACCGCCCATGGGCAAGCCAAAGGCAATGCGGGTGACTCTAGTAAAGGGTCGCAGCAGTTGCGCCAGGTACAACGTCGTCGTTTCCCCTTCCACACTGGGATTGATCGCTAAAATCACTTCCTTGGTTTTCTCGGCGCTCACCCGTTGTACTAGAGCCTGGATTGTCAGTTGCTCCGGGCCAATGCCATCCATCGGCGAAATTACGCCTCCCAGTACATGGTACTTGCCTCGATATTCCCGGGTTTTTTCGAGGGCGATCACATCCCTGGAATCCGCCACCACACAAATCACGTCCGGCTCCCGTTGGGGATTGCGACAAATATCACAAACCGAAGTGGCCGACAGATGGAAACATTTTTGGCAAACGCCCACCTGTTTTTTCGCGTTCAACAGTGCCTGGGCAAAGGCTTCCACATCCTTTTCCGGACGCTTGATAACGTATAAGGCAAGGCGTTGGGCGGTTTTCGGGCCAATACCAGGTAAGCGCTGGAACTGTTCGATCAAGCGGGCGAGGGGGGGCGTATAAATGGCAGGTTCCTCCAGGGACGGTCAAATTCTCCGAACCCTATTCTAAAAGGCGATCGCCTCAGCCTTAATAGTGGGTGCCTGATTTCCGGTGGTGGACGGCGGTCATGCCGTTATTTTGCAGCACTTGCCCCTTGTCGGTGGTCGCATAGATCACCCAATGGTCACCACATTCGAGCCGATTCGCCACAGTACATTCGAGATAAGCCAGGGCATCGGTGAGGATTTGACAGCCATTGTCCGCCGTTTCCGTTGCCACCCCAGCAAAACGATCTTCCCCAGGGGCAAAGGGTTTGAGGAAATGTTTCATCAGCCCTAAATGGTTCCCCTCCTGGAGGACATTAATCACAAAATTGGTACCTTTATGTAATAAAGATTCGATCGCCCGTTCCTTGGCCACAGCTACCGTAAAGCCAGGGGGATTGAATGTTGCTTGGGAAACCCAGGAAGCCAGCATTGCCCCGGAAAGGTTGTCCTGTTGGGTTGTAACGATACAGAGAGAACCGACAATCCGGCCCAGGGCTTGTTCCAGGTTGTCCGATTGGGATGTGGAAGCGACATTTTGTTTGGGTTGCCGCCGTTTAGCCGCTTTTTTAATCGCCTGGGCAAAGTCTGTCCCTGTTTCTTCGCAGGTTTTCAGGGTCACTGCCGTAGGTTTAAATTTGACGCGGATTGGCTCGAAGCCCATTTGGTAGCCCGCATCTTTAAATTTGCCTTCGAGGAGATCGATCGCCTCACCACTCCAACCGAAGGAACCAAAGACCCCAGCCAGTTTATTTTTATCGGCATTATTCAGGACAATTCCTAGGGCCGTTTGGATCTGGGTCGGGGCATGGCCGCCGAGGGTCGGGGAACCCATCACAAAGCCACTGCACCGGGAAATGGCCCCTTTAATTTCCTCTGGGTCAGCATGTTCGGCGTTAAAGGTTTCGACCATCACCCCCGCTTTGGAAATGCCATGGGCGATCGCCTGGGCGACAGTAGCCGTATTCCCATAGGCAGAGGCATAGATGAGGGCCACGGACAGTTCGTTTTTCTGTTTTTCGATCCAGTGGCGGTAGTTATTAAACAGTTCCTGGCGACTGTAGCGGATTAAGGGGCCGTGACCAGGAGCATAGATTTTCGCAGGGATATCTTCAATTTTGTTCAAACCAGCGAGGGTTTGGCGGATGGAACTGGCCATCACACAATCGAAATAATAGCGGCGGTCTTCGTCGTAAAATTGCCAGCCTTCGTCAAAAACTTGGTTGCCGCAAACGTGAGCACCAAAAAATTTATCCGTAAAGAGAATTTCCTCTTGGGGATCGTAGGTGCAGAGGTGACCGGGAAAACGGGGAGTCGGCGTCGGGATAAATTCCAGCCCATGGCCTTTGCCCAAATCGAGGGTGTCACCACTTTTAACGATCTGTACCTTGGGGGTTTCATCCTTGAGTAAATCCTTGAGGGCGATCGCCGCTGGGTTAGAACAAACCAACGTCACTTGGGGCGCAAGTTTGAGCAGTGCCTTGAGGGTAAAACAGCGGTTGGGGTTGGTATGGCCGAGGACGATGTAATCCAGTTGGCTTAGGTCTGTGCGGTTTTGAATTTCTGTTAAAAATAGCTCAGAAAAAGATTCTCCAGGGGGATCAAGCAATGCCGTTTTTTCCCCAGTGATCAGGTAGCTATTAGCTGTTGTCCCCTTTTGTAAGCCGTACTCAATCTCGAATTTGAGGCGATCCCAGGTGCGCGATCGCAGCAGCAGAACGTCATCACTCACCAAATAGGGCTGGATATCTCTGGGGGGTGTTGCAACGGCCATAAAATTTTGGGGATCAAAATGTGCTTCAAATCCCAGTATCGCAAACTTCGGCGGGCGATCGCCATTCGGTGACAATGCGTAAAATTTATCGCCCCAATTGGCAAACTCAATGCCCCAATCCCTTAATTTGCCGCGAGATAGGGGGCAATGGTACGTTCAATCATCGCTAACAATTCCGCCTGGGTCGCACCGTAGGCCAAATGGGCGGCGATCGCCAATCCCCCCGCGCCGACTCCTTCTTTGACGTAACCCTGTTCGTAGGATTGCAGTTGTGAGTATTGAGAATTCGTAAAACTGAGTTGCGTCGCTAATAGGGGCACATTCCCGATTAAATTGGCCAAACCCACCGTGTCCCCCGTCGGATCTTCTGCGACCCAGCGCGTCGTTCCCACTGCAATATTTTTCGGATCAAAATCAAGCGAATGGTACCCACAAATCCGTTCCATCAAGGCATACACCGCTAACATTTGTGTTCCCCCTGCGAGCAAAACTCCTTGAGTCCTGCTTAAGGCGATCGCCACGCCAGCGACGAAAATCTGCATCGGATCGCCCACTGCCGCCACTACTGCAAAAGGATCAGGGTTTGGGTTTAAATTCGCTTTTTTTAAACCTGTTTGCACAATTTGCCACTTTAAATCGTGGTTACATTCGATATAACTGCTATTCACTTTCTGGTTGGCGTCATAACCTAATCCTGTTAACACCCCCAATGCCGTTGTGGTGCCTGCGACCACACATTCTCCTAACACGAATAAATGATTTGGATATTGGGTTGCTAATGTTTCGCCCCAGGTTAAACCTTGCTCGAAAAGTTTGTTCACCGTTGAAAGTTCGAGGGCCTTTCCTGTCGAAACACACCTTGCTTTTTGACCACCAACATCAATACAATCCACGGTATTTTTGTCTGGTTTAAGCCATAATCCTGTGTCGAATAAATAGGCAGGAATTTGATAATGCTGCAAAATAGCACGGGATAAAATCGCCGGCGACGCCCCGACAATTAACGGCGGCAAGGGATAAATTGCCTGTTCTCGGAAACCATGACAAATACATTCGGCATCGGCGATCGCCGTATATTTGCGCGCCTCTGGGGTGGCCCCGGCAGCGGAAATGTTCGGAATTAAAGCCGTATCTGTAAAGCCCAAGCCACAGGCGAAAACGACCGATTTTTGCTGGTGATTACTGAGCCAAGCCTGGCCCTGGGTCTGTTGTGTATAAATGCGGATCATTTTGCCTTTTCTTGCCCTCAGTCTAGCCAGAACTATATTTCTCTCCTAAAAAAATTAGGAGAATCGCAATGATCCCCCTAATCTTCCTACTTATTCGTGATATTTCCGAACATCAAGATTCAATAACTCAAGACAGAAATTCTTTAGCGGAAACGCTTCTTCCGACGGGCCACAGCCTTACGCTTACGCTTCTCGATGGGCGTTTCAAAGTGACGACGACGTTTGATATCAGCAAAAATACCAGCTTTAGAAACTTGACGCTTAAAGCGACGTAATGCAGATTCGATATTTTCGTTTTGTCCAACAACCACTTGGGTCATAGGGTATCCTCCTTTGTTGGTGATGTTATTAATTGAAATGAATGGAGCCGGGCAAATGATTTTTTACGTCATTTCCTCGAAAAACATTTGGCAAACTGCCAGATATACGATCTTAGGATCTTTTTGGGGGGAGTTGCAAGGTTTGTCCTGTGAGGCATTCAGAAAAATGAGCTTAATCGAAAGCCACTTAAGGAAAGGCAACACCGGATCAAAACACGGTAGTCAGTGTCGTTTTTTCGAGGTTTATCAGCCAATAAAGCTGATTCTTTAATTAAAGTCCCGTACACCACCTCCAAAGGGGGTATTCAAAAGGCTCGTGAATCTTGATGGGAAAAAATATTTCACTCAGACTGCCAACAATACCAAAAAACCGGCAATTAAACCACTCAACATAATGCTGCCACACCAATAGGCGAGTTTGAGATTGCCAATCGTCCGAGTGAAGCCGACTTTCACAAGGGTGTTGGCTGTTACGGCTAACCAAATTCCGTACATGGCAACTTTTTCGGGAAGATCGTCTTGTACCGCGTTGGCGAGGGATAAACTCACGGCATCGACATCAGCAAAGCCAGACAGGGCAGAGAGGAGATAAATCCCTTGTTCACCGAATTCTTCCTGGGCCCACCGCACCAACAGCGACAAGATCACCAGGAGGGCGGTGTATTGGAGTGCAGAACCCAGTTCAACGGGATTATTCACGCTCACTTCGGCGGCGGGTCTGTCCTGGGGTTGGGTTTTCCAACGGGCGATCGCCACTGCGGCAATCACAGGAATCAAACCTAAAATTAATAAAGGAGCCGCTAACTTGTAGGCCAGAGTTTGACTGACTACAGCAATCACCAACAACAAACGAGGAGCCATAATGCCATTGGCAAGGACAATGCCAGCCGCAAGGGAAATGGTTTCGCTGGGTTGTTGTTTGGCCATGCGAGAAAAGGAAACCGTCAAGGCAGTGGAGGAAGCAATCCCCCCGAAAAAGCCCGTTAACATCAGCCCGACTTGACTACCTAAAATGCGAATCGCAAAGTAACCGATGTAGGAAATGCCCGCAATCAAGAGCACCAGCCAACCGATCGCCCGTGGATTGAGAGCATTCCAAGGCCCCATGGCTTGGTTGGGCAGAAGGGGTAACACGACCACCGCAATCAGCAGTAGTTGGAGGGTCGCAATTAATTCCTGGCGCTGGAGCCAATTGAGGGTTTTTGTGAGTTCCGGTTTTGCCCCTAGGATCCAGGCCACCACCACCGCCACGGCGATCGCCTCTTGGGTAAAGCCACTCAAGGCCAAGGCTCCCAGACAAAAGGTGATCATTAAGGCCAATTCTGTCGTGCTGCCATAATCACCAGATTTTTTCGCGGTTAAAACGTAGGAGGTGGCCACCAAACCCGCTAAACCGAGGAAAATGCCGACAAGAATACTAAATCCCCAACTTTGCGCCAGTAAAGCGGCAATTCCCCCCAGTAAGCCACAAATTGAAAAATTGCGGAGGCCGCTATCGCCGTAACCCTCATCGTCGGCCCGGTTGCGCCAGCCCCGTTCTAGGCCAATAATCACCCCCAAGGCTAAGGCGATCGCCAACTCGACAATCACATCTAAATTCATCGCATTCCTCAAATTTTCAACCTTAGCTTACCCACATTTAGGGGTCACAAAAATTTAAAAAACGCCTGAAACAGCCGCCAATTTCGGTTAGCATAGCTCGTAATCTCGCCGCAATTTCTCGCAATTTTCAGCGAATTTCGGAGTATGACAACGCCAGATTATTACAAAGTGCTCAACATTTCTCCGAAGGCCACCCAGCAGGAGATCAAAAACGCCTATCGTCGCCTCGCGAAGCAATACCACCCAGACACCTGCGATAAAAGTCAAACCGCCAACGGCGATCGCATTGTGGCCCTAAACCATGCCTACGAAATCTTGGGGGATGCCCACCAGCGCAAGCAGTATGATCTCAGTCGGGATGCGGCAAACTATCGCGGAATTCGCTCGGCCCAGGGGACAACGGTGCGTCCCCGCCAAACCACAGAGACGGATTTAGATGTTTGGTTACAGCACATTTATCGACCGTTAAACCAGGCAATTTTAAAGATTATTAAACCCCTAGAAGATCAAATTGATGAGTTGGCAGCCGACCCCTTTGATGATGATCTGATGGCAACGTTCCAAACCTATTTAGAAGATTGCCAAGCCATTTTAGACCAGGCCCAAAAATTATTTCAATCGTTGCCAAATCCAGCCAATGTCGCCCGTGCCGCACGGGATTTATATTATTGTTTAAATCATCTGGGTGACGGGCTAGAGCAATTGGAATGGTTTACCCTTAATTACAATGAAGAATACCTCCACAGTGGCCAGGAAATGTTTCGCCGTGCCGACCAGTTTTCTTGGCAGGCCCAGGAGGCGATCGCTCAATTATAAGAAATCAATCTAAGCGAAGCTTGAAAATTATAAAAATATAATTTTGCCGTAATTGGCTATTGAGTAAAATCTAACAGTCAAGCTATTAAACCCAGAGGAAAAAGCATTAAAGTGAATTGGCAGGTTTTAGCAACACCAGAGGTGCCGGACTCTTTTATTCGGCGGGTCGAAATCCTGACCGATGGCAAAGGCGATCGCCATTTAGCCCAACTCCTATGGCAACGGGGCTTTAATGATGAAAATACCTTAGCTGGCTTCCTTAACCCAGAGGCTTACGCGCCAACTTCTGCCTTTGCCTTTGGCCAAGAAATGAAACGAGCAATACACCGCTTGATACAAGCGAAAGAACGGGGCAAAAAGATCGCCATCTGGGGAGATTTTGATGCCGATGGCGTCACCGCAACAAGTGTTTTATGGGAAGGATTAGGGCAATTTTTTTCCCAAGAAACCCAATTAACCTATTACATTCCCAATCGTTTAACGGAATCCCACGGCTTAAATAATCCAGGCATTGACCGCCTGAAAACTTGGGGCGCAAGTTTAATTATCACCTGCGATACTGGTAGCACAAACTTGACAGAAATTGCCTACGCCAAGAGCCTTGATATTGACCTGATTATTACCGATCACCACACTTTACCGGAAACTAGGCCCGACGTTTTATCGATTATTAATCCCCGTTATTTTGCTGAAAATCATCCCCTATTTCATCTGTCTGGGGTTGCCGTGGCCTATAAATTAGTTGAGGCGTTATCGGAAACTCTACCGAATTCGGCAAGGCCGCCTGTTACCGATCTCTTAGACCTCGTGGCGATTGGTTTAATTGCAGATTTAGTGGCCCTCAAAGGAGATTGTCGCTATCTGGCCCAGGTGGGGATCCAAGCCCTGCAAAAACAAACAAACCCTAAAACTGTCGTCCATCCAGGCATTAAAGCGCTCCTCGACAATTGCCATAAAACCGGCGATCGCCCAACCGATATTTCCTTTGGCATCGGGCCACGAATTAATGCCGTCAGTCGCATTTATGGAGAGGCAAGCTTTTGTGTCGAATTACTCACCAGTCGTGAACGGGGCCGCTGTGGTTACCTCGCCCAACAGACAGAACTCGCCAATGCCCGTCGTAAAGAGATTCAGCAAAAGGTCGTCCAGCAGGCCAAGGCCCAGATCGAAACCCTGGATTTGTCGACCACGAGCGTTTTAGTGCTGTGTGATGCCCAGTGGCAAGGAGGCGTGCTAGGGTTGGTGGCCAGCCAAATTGCCCAAGCCTTTGGCCGCCCGACCATTCTTTTAACCTACGACCCGGAGCAAGATCTCTGGAAAGGATCCGCCCGTTCCGCCCACGGCATCGATTTGTATGATTTGGTGCAAGCCCAAGGCCATCTACTGCATCACTTTGGGGGGCATCCTTTCGCGGCGGGTTTGAGTATACGGCCCGAAAATTTGGCGATGTTTAAAACGGCGATTAATCAGCAGGCCCGGCAGCAGTGGGGCGAGCACATTGAGACGAATCAGGGAGAAATCACCGTTGATCTTGTGGTGGCGATCGCCGACCTGGGGGAATCATTATTTCAATCTTTAGAATGCCTAGAACCCTTTGGGATGGGGAATCCAAAACCAAAACTATTGATCAAAGACTGTGGTCTGACGATGACTGGGTTTAGCAAATTGCGGGACAAATTCAATCGTAAACTGAATTATTTCAAGACAAACTTTGAACTTTGGGATGAAACGGATCAAATTAGTGGCATTTGGTGGGGCGGCCATCCCGACGATTTAACCCAGGGGGCGGGGCTGGACGTGGTGGTTGAGCTAGACCGCAAAGAGGCCCAGACCCAGGATCAATATTTTGTGCGTCTCTTGGCTGTGGCGCCGACCGCAAAGACCACCGCAGAATCGGCTCCACAAACATTACTCGACTTTCGGCATCAGTCTCTCCCCCAGGAAGCTTTGGATCAGTATGTGTTGCAAAGGGATTGCCCTGTCACTTGGCAGGACCTTTATGGAAATTATCAACAGGCGATCGCCACGGGGAAACCCTTGGCCCTCCACTATGCTTCCCCAACTGCCGACACTCCGGAACAGTGTTTTAAAACCCTGATTGGCATTGCGAAATATGTACTGGCCCAGGATCAAACGGTTTCCCTGGCTGACCTGAAAGCAAAACTCCATTGTGGCGATCGCCCCTTAGATTTCGGTCTGAAGGCTTTAAAGAATGTCGGCTTTGTCGCTGAAATTAAAGGGGAACAAGTGCGTTTTCAGCAGACGACCGCCACTCCTGATCCAGAAGCCTTTGCCCAATTTAAACAGGCAATCCTCGAAGAGCAATTTCAAAGGCAGTATTTTGCCCAGGTTCCCCTCGCCGTTATCCAAGCCACCCTCGAAAAAATTCCGGTCTAAATCGCAAAGCTTACTCCGGCGCAGTCTGTAACTGTTGGTAGAAAGTTTGGGCTTGGGCAAAATTTGGGGCGATCGCCAGGGCTTGATTCACCTGGGACAATGCCTGGATTGAGTCCCCTTGGCGACTATAAATAATGCCCAGATTGTAATGGGCGAGGGCATGGATGCTTGCGGGTTCCTCCGGGTGATCCGGCAATGACAACACCGTCTGCAACAACGCTTCTGCGTCGTCCAACTGGCCCATACTGATGTAGATCAAGCTCAAATTGATGTAGGGATCAACAAAATTCGGATCAACGGCGATCGCCCTTTGGTAGGCGGCGATCGCTTGGTCAAAATCAGCCAGTTCATGGAACTCAACCCCCGACTGATAAGCTGCTTTCCCCGCGGCAGTTGGGGGCAACTCCAAACTCTGGGCTAAGGGCGGTACTACCTCTGAAACGACGGGAAATTGGGGTTCTGAAACCATTGCAAATACAACATTCAACATAAATTTTTCGACGACCCATTAGATATCGGCAACTATGGCCACTCCTCTAGCTTAACGATGGAGTACCTACGGAACGAATAGTAAAGAAACTTTACAAAAGCAGTTTTTAGGAGGGCAACCTTGGCAAATATGAAAAGAAAATGAGATAATCTGGCTACGATCTTTTCATAATTGTTTCATGATTCGGATAAACTTACCGCGTCAAACCCTCAGCCTAGTCGGTATTGTCTGCGGCATTTGGTTAGTGGGTTGTACCCAGCAAGCGGCTCCGTCAGTCAATAGTGATGTTTCGACTAATAACGAAACAACGGTTAATGACACAGACGGGCGCAAAAAAGTCTTAACCACATTCACCGTGATCGCCGACATCGCCCAGAATGTGGCTGGGGATAAATTAATCGTTGAATCCATCACCAGAATTGGAGCCGAGATCCACGGCTATGAACCCACCCCCAGTGATCTCGTGCGGGCCCAGGATGCGGATTTATTGCTCTATAACGGCATGAATTTAGAACGGTGGTTTGAGCAATTTTTAGGCAATCTCAACGATGTTCCCGCCGTCATTGTGACCGAAGGCATTGAACCGATTCCCATTGCTGAAGGCCCCTATACCGACAAGCCCAATCCCCATGCTTGGATGTCGCCAAAAAATGCCCTGGTTTATGTCGAAAATATCCGTCAAGCGTTTGTGGCACTCGATCCAGACAATGCGGCAACCTATAACGCCAATGCCGCTGCCTACAGTGCCGAACTAGAGGCGATCGCCGCCGAATTTGAAGCTGATCTCGACCTTGTTCCCGCAGCACAGCGGTTCCTCGTCAGTTGTGAAGGCGCATTTTCTTACCTGGCCCAGGATTACGGCCTCGAAGAAATCTACATTTGGCCCATCAACGCCGAACAACAATTTACCCCCAAGCAAGTCCAGAGCGTCATCACCCAAGTTGAAGCTAACGATGTCCCCACCATTTTCTGTGAAAGCACCGTCAGCGACGAAGGCCAAAAAGAAGTGGCTAAGGCGACGGGCGCCCGCTTTGGGGGGAACCTTTATGTTGATTCCCTCTCAACCCCCGATGGCCCAGTGCCAACATTTTTAGATCTCCTCGAATATGATGTGCGGACGATCGCCAATGGCCTCCTCGCGGGAACAGCCCAGTAGGAGAAAACCCGCTCTAATCAGACTTTCCTAAACCCACTACCCCGGTAAAATGCGATGACTTACCCAATCCCAGAAATCGCCGTTGAAAATATCAGCGTCACCTACAGCAACACCCGCCTCGCCCTTTACAACACCAGTTGTCACGTCAAACCAGGCACCATCACCGCCCTGGTTGGCCCCAATGGTTGTGGCAAATCAACCCTGTTTAAATCGATTATGGGGTTTTTGAAACCGACCCAGGGGCGTGTCACCATTGCGGGTCAGTCGGTGCAGCAGGCCCAGAAAAAACAACTGATGGCCTATGTTCCCCAAGCCGATGAAGTGGATTGGAACTTTCCCGTGAGCGTGTTTGATGTGGTGATGATGGGTCGCTATGGCTATATGAATCTGCTGCGGATTCCCAGTCAAAAAGACCGTCGTTTAGTGATGGAAAGTCTAGAGCGGGTAGATCTGGTGGAATTCCGTCACCGTCAAATTGGCGAACTCTCCGGCGGCCAAAAAAAACGGGCTTTCCTCGCGCGGGCCTTGGCCCAGGAAGGCAAAATTATTTTGCTTGATGAACCCTTTACGGGAGTTGATATCAAAACAGAAAAAAGCATCATCGATCTGTTGGTGCAGTTGCGGGATGAGGGGCACACGATTTTAATCTCGACCCACGATCTTGCTTCGATCTCAACGTTCTGCGATCGCACTATCTTACTGAATCGCACCGTCCTCGCCGAAGGTTATACCGCCGATACCTTCACAGAGGAAAACCTCGTGATGACCTTTGGGGGGTTACCCGTCACTAGTCTTGAAAAATTATCCTCCCATTACCAACAGCAGCCCAACAGTTTAGAAGAAGTAGATCAATGAGCTTAGTGAATTGGATTATTGAACCCCTACAGTATGGATTTCTCGTCAAAGCCATTTGGGTAAGTGCCTTTGTCGGCCTCGTCTGTGCGGTGTTGTCCTGCTATATCACCCTCAAGGGTTGGTCACTGATGGGGGATGCTGTTTCCCATGCCGTCGTTCCAGGAGTCGTGGTGGCCTATGCCCTAAATATTCCCTTCGCCATTGGCGCTTTCATCTTTGGTTTTGGCGCAACTGTGGCCATTGGTTATGTAAAGTCAAAAACAAGGCTCAAAGAAGATGCTGTCATCGGGGTGATTTTCACGGGGTTCTTTGCCTTTGGCCTTGTCTTAATTACAAAAATCCCCAGTAATATCGATCTTTTCCATATTCTGTTTGGCAACGTTCTTGGGATCTCCAACAGTGATATTGTGCAAACCTTGATCGCCGGCACCCTAACCTTGGTAGTGATCCTCATTCAACGGAAGGATCTGTTACTCTTTTGCTTTGACCCAAATCACGCTAAAGCCATCGGCCTAAATACTCGACTGATGTATTACACGCTTTTGTCTGTGCTGGCGTTGACCATTGTGACGGCCCTACAAACAGCGGGCATTATTCTCGTCATTGCGATGCTCGTGACCCCAGGCTCCATCGCCTATCTACTGACAGACCGCTTTGATCATATGCTGTGGATCTCTGGGGCGAGCAGCATTTTTTCCTGTGTTTTCGGCACCTACTTGAGCTATCACTTTGATGTTTCGACAGGAGGGGCGATCGTGGTTTTACTGACGATTGTCTTTGTGTTGGCGATGTTTTTTGCGCCGAAGTATGGCATTTTGAGCCAGGGCAAGTCCTCGATACCGCTGGAATCTTCGCCATAGGAAAAAATATTGCCAGCAGTTCATTGGCCTTGAGAAAGGGCGAGCCTCGCTGCCATTTAGATTAGATATGCGAAAAATTAAATATTTTAATGCGAAAAACGCATCATGCAGCAATTGCATCACTTAGGATGGAAAAAATAGCTAGGTGCAATTACTATGGCAACATTTTTGCCCAAATCTCCCCAGGCGATCGCCCCCATCATCGAACAACTAGACCGTGGGCAGGTCGTCGTGATCCATACCGACGTGGTGTATCTGCTCATTGCCAATGCCCTAAATCCCCAGGCGACCAATCAGATCCACGAACTCAAAGGCTGGGAGCCCCGCAAGCCCCTGACCCTTCTCTTAACGCCCCCAAAGGTGCCTGAATACGGCATCCTCAGTGCCGAGGCCCAAACCCTCGTCAATCAATTTCCCTATCCCATTAGCGTTATTCTTCCCCACCGCAACAACTTGGCTGAAGGCGTAACTGCTGGTCATAGTGAGGTTTTTGTGTCCTGTCCTGACCAATTTATCTACGACCTCGCCGCCCAAGCTCCTTTTCCCATTGCCGCTGGCACCGCAAGTTTAGGGAGTGAGATGCGTGCAAATGATGCAAAAACCGCTGAAGCCTTTTTTGGGCAACAAGTTTCACTCATTATCGATGGCGGCAAGGCCAAGGAACGCATCCGCACTACCCTCATTGATTGCCACTTGCCTTTACCGACCATTTTGAATTTTGGTCTGGTGTCCTTTGATGATTTGCGGGAGATCATTCCCCACATCGAATTGCCTTCCCACCTGCGGAAATAAAAGCTTGTCGTTCACAGTTGCTCATCATCACCCAACAGCTCTGAGCCAGAACTGCCCGTTAAAAACATAATATTTGCCCCTTTTAATTTACGGCGGAGGTAGGTGTAGGGATTGCCATAATTCCCTTCCCAAGGGTTAACCCAAACTTCCGCTTCCAGGAGGGGGAAAATTCGCACCACTGTACGCGTTAATTCGTAGATATTATCGAATTTAAAATCTGGAAAGAGAATTTTTTCTCCTTTGCCCAAGAAACGCAGGGTGTCGTATTGAGTAACGTGGAGTGCTTTGAGTTGGGGAATTTTGAGGGCGTAAACCTTGGGTTGGGGCAAGAATTGAAACCAAGGGCGGCCCCGCTTAAAGAGTTGTATTAAATAGGCTTCTAAATAAATAATTTGGTTCGCATCGGCATCTACTTTTAGATAGCGAGCGTAGGGCATAAGATAAAAGGGAAAAAAGATAAAAGTATAGATAAATAAACCCACAAGATAAACGGCATAGCGATAGCCCAAAAAATCAGAAATTGGCCATAAAATAATCGCGAGGGTTGGCACGAAGGCAAGGATTATCGCTGTGTTTTTATCAATGCCTTGTTTGAGCACGAGGTCAGAAGGACTGATGCTCTGGATTCTATAGACTCTTTTGTATAGGCCCATGGGAATTTATCTTTTGTGAGTGCCTGGCGAGGAAGAGTGGGAGAGTTGGCCCTGGCCTAGCCAAGGGAGATGCTTTTATCATACGCAGTTTTGATCGAGGAACCGATAGATCTGTCTGGTTCTGATTTTACCGAGCGAGATGATTAAGTAACGCTTGACGCATGGTATCGACAGGAACCGGTTGACCAAGCCATTTTTCTAAGGCGATCGCCCCTTGCTGGACCAACATTTCGCTCCCGTCAATAATTGCTGCGCCCTGGGCCTGGGCTTGTTTAAGAAACTGGGTAGGAGAAGGTGTATAAATTAAATCGTAGGCGATCGCCCCTGGGGGAAGATTGGCCATTAATTCGTCACTGACTGGAGACGCATCTACTTGGGGAGACATCCCAATGGGAGTGGCATTGACCAGCAGTTGGGCCTGGGGAATTAGCCGTTGGCGATCGCCCCAAAGATGGGTTTGTACCTTGCCCGCCAGGGGCGTATTTTGCCAACTTTCGCTAAATTGCGCCAATTTTTCGGGATCACGACCCAAGACATGGATCTGCGGACAACCCAGTTGATGACAACCGACTACCACTGCCCGCGCCGCACCGCCATTGCCGAGGATCACCGGGGTGACGTTCGACCAGTCCCGTTCCAACGTCTGCAAAGGAGCCACAAAGCCCGCCACATCTGTATTTGTCCCCTGCCAACCCGTTGCCGTGCGCCAAACGGTATTCACCGCGCCCACCAGTTCAGCCTCCGGGGCGATCGCCTCTAGGTGCGCCATGATTGACTGTTTGTGGGGAATGGTAATGCTAAATCCTTGGAGATCAATCGCCCAAAACCCATCCAGGGCCGTTTTTAGAGCCGCGCCTGCTACCGGAAACGCGAGATAAACATAATCCACTCCCAGTTCGGCGATCGCCGCATTGTGCATGATCGGCGAGAAGGAATGTTTAACCGGATCCCCAATCACACCGAGGAGTTTTGTTGTGCCAAGAATTTTCATGATTCACCTTAATTTTTAAAAGATTAGCTTTGTATTAAAAATCGTTCTGAAACGTGTTTAAAATTCCTGATTTATTCAGAAATTTTCGTTAAATCTAAATGGTAATGGTAAAGGGCTACAGGTTTATTTTGGGCCTGGAAAAAGTCTGGATCACTGGGAGACAAATAAATCGCAGTTACTTGATTGGCTGTAACATGATCGGAGTCAAGCTGTTGATAATCCGTCGTTGTTTCAACGCGATTCAGGTAGATTTGCTCGCTACTTTGAAATTGCTGTTGGGTGAGTTCACTACTGAAAAACTGGTCGGGTTTAGGTTGAGCTTGGGCGCGGCCTGTGACAGTGGAAATGAGGCGGCGATCGCCTTTTAAAATCGTTAACTGGCGGTTGGGATGTTGGGGATCGACTTCTACTTTTTGTACCGTTTTTTCGCCTAGATAAGCCTGGGCAATTTCAGCACCATTAAACGCCCGGTCTGCCACAATCGCCGCCCCAGTCTGCCTCGGCAAAGATAAAGGTTTTACCAAAAAGTTCGTCTGGAGTTGAAACCGAACCCGAAACACAAAAGGCTGACCAATTAACGTTTCGTTAGCAGCAAAGCCAGGTGTCACTAAATCCGGCGCGAGGGGAGCCACTTGGTCGATCAGGGTACTCGTCACCTGCCAGGTGCCCGCAAACCAATCCGGATAAATCAGATCTTTTCCAGTTTGCACCGGATTCAAGCTTGGTAAATCCTGCCACTGGGGATAATGATCAAGGCGATCGCCTAGGGATTCAGCCCAAACCGGACTCCACCCCAAAAACCAAATCAACAAACCCAGAACAAGAACCTTCCCCCAAACCTTGACCATTTCCCTAGACATTAAAACGAAATAACATTACATCCCCTTCCTGGACTAAGTATTCTTTTCCTTCCGCACGCACTAGGCCCTTTTCCTTGGCCGCAGGCATTGCCCCACAATCCACCAAATCTTGATAGGCCACCGTTTCCGCCCGGATAAAGCCCCGTTCAAAGTCTGTGTGAATTACCCCGGCGGCCTGGGGCGCTTTCATGCCCACATGGATCGTCCAAGCGCGGGTTTCTTCTGGGCCAGTGGTGAAATAGGTTCGTAAACCCAACAGTTCATAGGTGGCGCGAATGAGAGATTGCAGCCCCCCTTCTTCTACGCCGAGGGATTCGAGGAAATCTTTCTTTTCGGCGGCGTCTAATTCCACTAATTCTGCTTCCACCTGGGCCGAAACCACGACCACCTGGGCGTTTTCCCCTTGGGCTAACTCCCTGACCTGTTCTACCCAAGCATTACCATCGGCGAGATCTTCCTCAGAAACATTTGTCGCATAGATTACAGGCTTACGGGTCAGCAAACCGAGGGCTTTGATCGCGAGTTCTTCCTCTTCATCCAATTCCACTTCCCGGGCCGGACGACCATCTTCAAGGACGGGCAAAATCTTTTCTAAAACGGCCACTTCCAACAGAGCTTCCTTGGCGCGACTCTTGGCTTGTTTGCGGGCGCGGTCGAGGCGTTTTTCCACCTGGGCCAAATCAGCGAGGATCAACTCTAGGCTAATCACTTCAATGTCGCGGATCGGGTCAACGGAACCGGACACATGGATGATGTCATCGTCGTCGAAACAGCGCACCACATGGACGATCGCATCCACTTCACGGATATTAGCGAGGAACTGATTGCCCAAACCTTCCCCTTGGCTTGCCCCTTTTACCAAGCCAGCGATATCGACAAATTCGATGCGGGTGGGGACAATTTTGGCGGATTTGGAAATATCGGCGAGGACATCAAGACGCCCATCGGGAACCGCCACCACCCCCACATTGGGCTCGATGGTACAAAAAGGAAAGTTGGCCGCGTCTGCTTTGGCATTTTCACAGAGGGCATTAAAAAGGGTGGATTTTCCAACGTTGGGCAGTCCGACGATTCCGGCTCGTAGCATGGGGCTTTATGTTTTAAATTCTTGTTTTTGCTCGGTGGTCATTGTATCCCGAATCGCCAGAGTTTAATGGTTTTATCGGCGGCAGCGGTGGCAATAATCTGACTGTCTGGGGCAATGGCGATCGCCTTTATTTCACCACTGTGGGCAACTAGTTCGACGAAAGGTTGTTCCTGACCGAGTTGCCAGAGGGAAAGGTTTCCTTGGCGATCGCCGCCGGCAAAAAAGCGCTGGTTTGGAGCGATCGCCAATTGGGTAAAGGGAATGACTGGCCGAAGAATTTTGGGTGTGTAATCAGAAGCGAGGGGCCAAATTTTGAGGGTCCGATCCGTGGCGATACTGATTAAAAATTGACCATCGGCACTGACTTGAAAATCAAGAATGTCTCCCTGATGTTCCGGGAGAGTTTGAACAGACTGGCTTTGTTCATAGCAAGTTAAATGATTTCCCTGGGCGAGCCAGAGCTGGTTTTTCGTCTGGGATGCTCGGATCAGTTGAGCACCCGATACGGTAAAAGTGTAGAGAATTTTTTGTGTCGTTAAATCCCAGACAACGATTTCTTGATCGGCCCCCAAAGTGGCTAATTGCCCTGTTTTTTCCCAGCAAGCAAGCCCCTGAATCCAAGTCGATCTTTTCTGGAGACAAGCGGTCTGTTCTCCCTGTTGCCAATTCCAGAGACGAATGGTGTAGTCCCAACTGCCAGAAATGAGGCGATCGCCCCAAAAGGCTAATCCAGAAATAATTCCCCGGTGCCCCCGCAAACAACGAGACTCCCGGCGGCGGTCTAGATCCCAGAGGCGAATGGTTTGATCCGCGGCAGCACTGGCAAGGAACTGACCATCTGGAGCAAACTGCAAAGCGGTGATATAGGCGTGGTGACCCGTAAAGGTGCGAAAACAATACCATTGGGGCACGGGGCTGGGTTCAATTAGGGAAATAATTTGAGGCGGTTCGGGGGCAACTCGTGGTATCGGTTTTGGGGTGACTGGTCTGGCGGTTGGGAAAAGTTGATCGAGGATCGCCTGGGCAGATTGGGGGCGATCGCCAACGGCTTCAGCCAGCATTTGATCCAGCAAGTGGCCCAGATTATTGCTAATCGGTATTGTGAGATAATCCCGCCAGACCCAGCGATTTTCGCGCACACTGTAGAGATCAAAGGGATGAATTGAGGTGAGCAGTTCCAGACAGATCACCCCCAGGCTGTAAAGATCGCTGCCAGGATAACTTTGACCCCGCAGTTGCTCTGGGGCGGTGTAAATTCCCGAACCGATTAGGGTGCCGGGTTCCGCGCTGGCCATTTTTGAGGTCACCTTCGCCGCCGTAAAATCGACGATCGCCCAATGCTGTGCTGGAGTAAACAGAAGATTATCCGGATTCAGATCCCGGTGAATGAGCCCGTGGTCATGGATCAACTGCACTAAAGGGAGAATGTCCTGGAGAAACTCCCGTAATTTTGCCTCGGAGAATGGCCCCATAAGATCGAGCCGCTGCCGTAAACTTTCCCCAGCAATTTTTTCAAACACAAGGGTCGGTGGAATCGTGATTTGATGCCAATGTTCCGGTAAAAATAGCCCTAAAACCGTCGGAAATTCCGGGCGATCGCCTAACGTTTTTAACCGCGCCGCATTCTCCTGGAACATTTCCACAAACTGCTGAGCCTGCACGCTCTGGGTCAGAAAAACTTGCTTAAGAATGCAATAACTTTCGGGAAAAGTGCCCCGGTCAATGCCCAAGAGGGTGCGTCCCTTAGTTCCTTGGTGCAGAACTTGCCGGACTATATAGCGATCGCCTAACACCAGGGGTTGACCACAGGCCATGCAAAATTTCCCCTGATCAGGGTTACGGGGTTGGGAACAAGTGGGATTCAGGCAAAGAATCATCAGTGGCGATCGCACAGAAACCTTTCCATTGTGGCAGGAAGCCATCGTTCCGTTAAAACTTTCCCCGTAAACTAACGGGGATAGTCCCTGTAATTTCCAAAGTGAAAATTGATTCCCTATTTTTCCGGAGATTTTTGTAGATCCCTTAGGTGCAATCTACAAGGCGATCGCCTCTAGGTTAGTATCTAACTAGATATAGTCAGGTAAGAAAAATGACTTCATTTTCGGTTTCTTCTGGCGATGCGGTAGTCCACAGTTTAGAGAATCTTCAGACTTGGAAATTAGAAGACGCCAAAGCCCGGTTTAGTGAGGTGGTGCGTCTAGCGCGGGATGCTGATCCACAACTGGTCACAGTACGAGGAAAAGATGCAGTTGTTATCCTCGCTGCGGATCAATTCGCTAAACTTTTACCTTTATTGAAACAACCCAATATTCACGAACTACTCTCTCAATCCCCTTTGAATAGCCTGGATTTTGAGTCGTCGGGTGTTCAGAGTCCCGTTAGAGAAGTGGAGCTATGAAGGTCTGGGATGAATGGCAGAAAATCGCCAAAAGCCCGTGTTCAGAGTCCCGTTAGAGAAGTGGAGCTATGAAGGGCTGGTTACTGGATACAAACGTGATCTCAGAGTAGAAGATTTTGAGAAAGCGGAAGTGCCTGTGTTTAACCCATTTCTGCCTACCACATGAAGCTATTGCTAAAGGAGGGTAATGCTCTATACATACATTGAGGCGATCGCCAACAAAATAATCAGCACTGCCATTATCTTGCGGGATAATTTCAGTGCTGCTGCCAAATTTTGCATCATTTGTACATTGTCTTACTTCTGAAGATTGAAAAAACTATTGGGATAGCCCGCTAATTTCCCAGAGATTTTCGTGCCGCCATTTTGGAGGGTGCCTTCGAGGACGACAGTTTGCCCAGAAAAACCATTGAGCTGAATGGTGACATTACTCCCTTGAAGTGAAGCCGAAGCGGTTCCTTGTTGCATCACACCCTGGCCACCGTAAAGTTTCCAGGAACCATTGCCCCCAGGGGACAACGTCACATCAAAGTTAGTTAAAACATCATCGCCAACACTGCCCATATTCCCCTGCCAACGACCAACGAGAGAAACGGGAGCAGCCAGATCGAACTGGGGTTGAAAAATATTTTGGGCGGGAATCGGTCGCAGATCAAAGGTTTGGGATTGTCTAGATTGACTAATTTGAGTCAGGGGCTTGGATCGGAGCAATGGTGAAGCATTCGCTGCGTTGAGCATGAAGCCAGTAGTTAAAGAAAGGGTACCGAGGGTTGCGAAAGAAAGGGCTTTGAAAGAAATAGTCATTGGTTTTTCTCCACTTAAAAAAACAGAACTGATGGTGAATATCTGCACTTTTGTAGTGAATCAAACAAATTACTGATGCAGTGGCTCGACAAGATGACTTGAATTTTTTTCCATTACAGTTAAGTCAATCTTGTTGTGAATTTGAAAAGGCGATCGCCGCCACCCAGATGTGGAGATAATCTGCGGCCCGTCGCCAAGATCCCTGGGATTGGGTCACAATTTCCGCCGCCTTTTCTGGGGAAAGGGTTAGAGGACAAGTCTGATCCGGGATGGTGGCCGCCGCAATTTTGAACGCGGCCCAAGCTTGCAAAGTGGGTACGTCGAGGGGCGGCAGCTGAATTGTTATTGTTTTTAGCCCCACCAATTTCGCCCAAAAACTAATATCCACATGGCTACCAACCACCACCGTCCCCCGCCGGAAACGCACCCGGAGCAGTCCCCCCAGAAATAACCCCAGGGGCAGGCGATCCACTTCGTCCCAATAGGCGATCGCCCCCGTTTTTAGCCATTGCCAGCGCTGGAGATAATTGGGCGGCACATAACAATAACTTCCCCCCGTTTGCGATCGCCAATGGTGCAGATGGGCCGTTTTCCCGAAACCCTTTTCCCCCAGGATTTGCACAAATTGATTTCCCCCTGGCAAGGGCGCTTCAGAATAACCGTGATCCAGCCAAAAAGTGACCGTCTGCGCCAGTTGTTCCGTGCCGATAAAGGGATTGTGCCGTAAACCGATGGCCTGGTAAGGATTTGTCGCCATGCCTAAGCCAATACCTGAAAAGGAGCTACCGCTGTATCTTTGTCGCTAAACAAGCCTGGAAACGTGATCCGCACTTCCACAGACCACATCAACCGAAATAAAAAGCCATCGTAGGCAATAGGCGCATCCAACGGAATCTCAAACGTAAAAGGATGGTTTCGCCCCATGAGATTCAGCACCATATTTTGGTCAAGGATTTGGGAACTGACCCGGTGGCGATCGCCTTTGCCTCGGCCTTCCGTTGACCACAGGATAGAAACCGTCGCTTTTTTCGGGCAACGGTCTGGATTTTCTGACCGCCAGACAAAGTCACCCGATAATCTGCCGCCTAAACTGACTGCATCACGGTCGAGATGTAGCGTAATGGGCGTTTTCAGCGTTGTCATGGTCTACTCACCACCCTTAACTTAAAAAAAGATGTATCCCGCACAACCTGGGGCAAATGACAACGCACCTGAAGTTCCCAGCGCAGTTGATTGTGGGGCGGCGCGTAGATGCTCGGCTTGGCATCGGCGGGAATGGTCAGATCGATTGTGTATTCCAGTTGCTTGACTCCCCGACCAATGGCGCGCTCCAAACAAGCCTGGGTTGAAAGCCCGTGGGTCACAGTTTCGAGGTCTGTGCCGCGATAATATTGCACCCATTCGTAATGCAACCAAGTGGCAGATAAAAGGGCGGTTTGGGTTGTTTGCCCGTTACGCAAGGGACGACGATAGCGCACCCGATAGGTTTCCCCAGCATAGAGCGGATAGGTCGGTAAAATCAGTACCCCAGTTTTGATGCGGTATTTTTGGTAGAGGAGTCGCCCCACCCAAATCAGTCCGCCCACACCAATGGCCACAAAGGGAATTAGGAACAGCAACATAAATATGGCTCCCAACGTCGGGCCTTGGAAGATCTGTACTAAGGCGATCGCAAACATCGTAAAAGAAACCCCGCACCAAATGCCGAGCCACACCGTAATAAAAAGACCCGCACAGCCCATCGCGGCCCAGCTTCTCGATTGGGGAGATTCTGCTGAGAGCACATAACCTTCTGGGGTCGATTTCGGTTCCCAATATTGGGCGTAGGGGCAATACTCTTGCTTCGGGATTTTGAGATTGGCCATGGGCGATCGCCTGAAGTTGCCCACCATTTTCCCTGGAATTTTGCCGGGTGTCGCCAAAAATAGATAAACCTTATCAGCGATGGCAATTTGTCGAAATACTACGTGCTGAGCCATCCCCCGGCTTATCCCTTCCATAATGAAAGGTAGTTAGATTAACGACGAAAATCTCCTAGAAATGTGATGACTGCCGCCGCAACGACCCAAAACAAAGGCATTCCAAAATTTCTTAAAATTGCGCTGCCCATCGTGCTGGTGGGGGGATTGGGCGTTGGTCTGGTGAACTATTTCCTCCGTCCAGAACCCACCCAAGGCATCGAACTCAGCGGCAGAATCGAAGGCTATGAAACGAATATTAGCGCCAAGGTGGGCGGGAAAATAGAGGCGATCGCCGTGCGGGAAGGAGATACGGTACAAAAGGGGCAAGTTATCGTCACCCTCGACAGTGCGGAATTGCAAGCATCCCTTGATGGCGCCCAGGCACGGATTAACGCTGCCCAACAACAGGTGAACCAAGCCCAACTGCAAATTACCGTCATTGAAAATCAGATCACCGAAGCCCAACTCACCCAACAGCAGGCCCAGGATGACACCACCGGACGGGTGAATGCCGCCCAAGCCAATGTTGCCGCCGCGAAAGCCCAACTCGCCCAAGCCCAAGCTCAGGTCAAACAACTCGAAGCAGAACTCGCCCTTGCCAAAGCCGATGGCGATCGCTTTCAGGAATTGTACGCATCCGGTGTGGTGTCCAAGCAGCGCTTAGAACAGGCCCAAACCCAATATTTATCGACGAAGGAAAACCTCGATGCCCGCCGTGCCGTGGTGGCTGCCGCCGCTGAACAGGTGAAAACCGCCGAAGGAAATCTCACCCAAACCCAAGCCAGCCAGTTCAATCCAGATATTCGTGCTGTACAGGTGCAACGGTTGCAAACCCAACTCGCCCAAGCCCAAACCCAACTCAATGCCGCCCAAGCCCAAGTGCAAAATGCCCAAGCCAATTACAACGAAATTGCCGCGAAACTCAAGGATTTAGAATTGGTCAGTCCCATCGATGGGGTGGTATTAACCCGCACTGCTGAACCGGGGGAAGTGGTGGCGACGGGAAAAACCCTGTTAACCCTGGTGAATTTGGGGGATGTGTATCTACGGGGCTTTATTCCGGAAAAGGAAGTAGGGGCGATTCAAATTGGGCAGACGGCAGCGGTGTTTTTGGACTCTGCGCCGGAGGAACCTTTACGGGCAACGGTGGCGGCAATTGATACGGAGGCTTCCTTTACGCCGGAGAATATTTATTTTCGGGATGATCGGGTGACCCAGGTGTTCGGTTTGAAATTGCAGATTGAAAATGAAGCGGGTTTTGCGAAACCGGGAATGCCTGCGGATGCGACGATTTTGACGGATGCGACCCAAAATGTGCAGCGATAGTGATGATGACAGCGACGAGCAATCATTCAACTTTTAGCAACGGGTTACGCTACGGGGAAACGACGATTCAGGTGGCGGGACTGCGGAAAGACTATGGCGCGGTGCGGGCGGTGCGGGGCATTGATTTTTCGGTGAAGGCAGGGGAAATTTTTGGGCTGATTGGGCCGGATGGGGCGGGGAAAACGAGTACGTTTCAGATTTTGGCGGGGGTAATGGGGGCCACGGCGGGAACGGTGGCAATGCTCGGCAAAACACCGCAGGAGTCCCACTTGGATGTGGGCTATTTAACGCAAACGTTTTCGCTGTATTTGGATCTGAGCATTCTGGAAAATTTACGCTATGTGGCGGGCTTACGGAATGTGCCAGAGCGGATATTTGGCGATCGCCATCGGTATTTACTGAAATTGATGAATTTGGATCAGTTTCCAAATCGGTTGGCGCGGCAGTTGTCGGGGGGGATGAAACAGAAGCTGGCGTTATGTTGTGCGTTGATTGCCCAGCCGAAAATTTTGTTGCTCGATGAGCCGACGACGGGGGTTGATCCGGTGTCGCGGCGGGAGTTTTGGGATTTGCTGGCGGGGATTGCGGCGCAGGGGGTGACGATTGTGACGGCAACGCCCTATCTGGATGAGGCGGAACGCTGTCATCGCCTCGCCCTGATTTATGAGGGGGAAATTCAGCAGCTTGGCACACTGGGGGAATTGCAACGAAATTTAGGGTTACATCGCTTGGAATTGCGGGCGACTCCCTTAACCGCAGCGGAAAAATTGTTACGCAACCAGGCGCCGGAAACGGTGATCGATGTGCAATCCTTTGGCGATCGCCTCGATATTTTGACCCCCGACGTTGACCAAGCCCGGCGAGATATTACGCAAACCCTAGCCGCTGCGAACATTCAGGTGCAAAGTTTAGAGGCGAATGAACCGACCCTCGAAAATGTCTTTGTAAACCATCTGCGGCAGCAAGGGGCAGATCCGGTGTATAAATCATTCCCCTATTACCGAAAACGGGGAAATGCCAACCCAAAAGCTCCAAAACTCGCCATTTCTGCCCAACAACTGCAAAAAACCTTTGGGGAATTTCAGGCAGTGAAAAATGTCACCTTCGATGTCCACTACGGCGAAATTTATGGACTCCTCGGCGCAAACGGCGCAGGCAAAACTACCACGATTAAAATGATCTGCGGTCTCTTGCCACCGACAGCAGGACTGATACAGTTAGCGGGCGAAAGCGAAAATTTGCATCGGTCTGAGGTGCGATCGCGCCTTGGGTACATGAGCCAAAAATTTACCCTGTACGATGATCTGAGTATTCAGCAAAATTTGGAATTTTATTGCGGCGTTTACGGCATTCCCCGAAAATTGCGACGGGAAAAAATCGCGTGGGTGTTGGAAACCTGTGGGTTACTCGGTCGGGAAAAAATCACAACGGGCAGTTTACCGGGGGGTTGGAAACAGCGGGTGGCATTTGGCGCGTCGGTGATGCACGAGCCGGATATTTTATTTCTCGATGAACCGACTTCGGGGGTGGATCCGGTGGCGCGACGGCAATTTTGGCGCTTAATTCGGGATTTTGCGCGGCAGGGGACGGCGATCCTCGTCACGACCCACTATTTAGAGGAGGCGGAAAATTGTAATCGGATGGCGTTTATGGTGGCGGGGGAGATCGTGGCGCAGGGTTCCCCCACAGAAATTAAGGCGGCGCAACCGGGACAATTGATCGAGTTTTGTACCAACCAAATTCAGCACAGTTCGGATTTACTCAAGGAAAAATTAGCCCATTGGCGGGTGTCGATTTTTGGCGATCGCCTGCACCTCGTTTTAGATAATCCCGCCCAAGACTTAAATTTTGTCCAGCAAACCTTACAGCAAGAAGGGATTGAAATTTATAGCCAGCGCACCATTCCCTTTACCCTCGAAGATTCCTTTATCGGCACAGTCCAACGGGCGGAGGATCTACGTTAAATAATGAGCCTAAAACGAATTTTGTCCCAAGCGAAAAAGGAACTGGCACAATTTAGCCGCGATCGCCTCACGGTGGCTTTAGCGTTGGTGCTGCCCTTGGGAATGTTGTTAATTTATGGCTACGCGATCCGGTTAGAAACCAAAAATATTCCCCTGAGCATTCAGGATTTCGACAATTCGCCCCTGAGCCGCAGCTACGTGGAGCGGCTCTTTGCCACCAATCAATTTATCCCCACGCCCCTCGCTGGAACTTCGCCGTTATCCTCACTGGATCGGGGCACAGCCAAGGCGACCATCGTCATTCCCCCGACCTTTGCGGCAGATGTGGCGGCGGGCAATGCCAAGGTGCAAGCGTTGATTGACGGGACAGATGTGAATAATGCGCGGGTGATTCAAAACAGCGTGCGGGCGGTAACCAACTTTTTTATCCAAACTCTGCCCAATGCCCAGCGTCCCGAAGGCATTCAAGCACGGGTGCGAATTTGGTTTAATCCCGGTCGGGAGGAAGCCCTGTATATTGTGCCGGGGATTTTTGGGGTCGTCTTCTGGGTGTTTCCGTCGATGCTTGCCGCTATTGCAGTCGTGCGAGAAAAGGAACAGGGAACCGCTGTGCAGGTCTATGCCTCCGATCTCAGTTCTACGGAATGGCTGTTAGGGAAAGGATTGGCGTACTGGCTAGTGGCGATCGCCGAAACCATTGTTGTGATGACCATCTCCTTTGTGTTGTTCCATATCCGCCTCCAAACCAGTCCCCTGCCATTAATTATCGGCACAGGTATTTACCTCGCGGCGGCGGTGTCCTTCGGGTTATTTATCGGCGCACGGGGTGGCAACCAAAATGCCGCCGTCCAAGGCACGGCGATCGCCGGATTTTTAACCTCATTTCTACTCTCTGGATTTATTTATCGCTTAGAAAATATTCCCTTTCCCTTATCATTAATCTCCAATATTATTCCCGCTCGCTATTACATTTTGCTCACCCGTGATGCCTTTGTACGGGGTAGTGGTTGGCGCAGTATTTGGTATGTACCCATTGTGGTTGGGATTATTGGTTTAATCCTTTTTAAGGCTGCCACAAAAATCATGAAAAATATGCAGATATCGGACTAAATATTGATGTATGAAAATTAATTTACTACAAGGCTTTTTTGATGGTCGTTTCTGGGCATTAACCCTCAAGGAAATTCGCCAAATCCTCAAAAATCGCCAATCTATTTTTCTGTTAATTTTTCCGCCGACGATTCAATTATTAGTTTTTGGTTTAGCCCTCAGCCCCAATGTCGATCACCTCAGTTTAGGTTTAATCGATTACGCCAACTCTGCCCAAAGTCGTGAATTTGTTTCTGCCTTGACGGAAAATGACATCTTTCAAATTGAGTCAATCCCTAAAAATGAAGCTCAGTTACAGGAGCAAGTACGGAATGGTAAATTAACCGCCGGATTAATTATTCCGCCCAACTTTGATCGAGATTTAAACCAAGGCAATTCAACGGAAGTACAAGTTTTTATTGATGGGGTTGATGCCAATACTGCAGGCATTACAAATGGCTATATTAATCAAATTGTAAATCAATACACTCGCCAAAAAAATCCTGAATTTAAAATGCCCCCCGTCGAAACCCAAAGCCGTTTTTTATATAATCCGGGGTTAACCAGTAGTTGGTTCTTTGTACCGGGAGTGATTGGTTTAGTATTAACATTAACGGGTTCTCTGATTTCTTCAGTGACTGTCATTCGCGAAAAAGATGTGGGTACACTAGAGCAATTACTCATGACTCCGGCATCGGGCTGGGAGATTTTGTTGGCAAAAATAATCCCCTTATTTATTCTTTTAATGGGGGATGTTTTAATTGCATCGGCGATAGGAAAATTTATCTTTCACTTGCCTTTTCGCGGCAATTTTTTGATTTTTTATGCCCTCTCTGGCCTGTATGTTTTTGTGAGTATCGGTTTAGGAATTTTACTGGCAACTCTATCCCGCACCCAGCAACAGGTGGTCTTAACGTCATTCTTTTTTAATGCGCCAATTATCCAGCTTTCGGGGGCGATCGCCCCGATTGAGAGTATGCCGAAATTTTTCCAGATTCTCTCGTGGTTTGATCCGTTGCGCCATTATGTGGCGATCGCCCGGAGTTTGATTCTTAAAGGGGTGGCGATTGACTCCCTGTGGCCGAATATTTTGGCATTGCTAGGGTTTGCGATTATTTTGTTGTCGGTGAGTGTGCATCGTTTTCGGGCGCAGTTGAATTGAGGGCTGACCAACGTTTTTTCCAGTGACTCGTGGATTCCCGCTGGCTGGACTGTTGTTCGTCCCGTCGCCGCTGCAAGATTGTGTCTGCGTCATCCCGGAGGGTCGGATCGCGGTAGGCGATCGCCGCATTGGTGAGAAGATGTTCCTGCTCCTGTTGGGACAAAGGCGTCAGATTCTCAGGAATAAACCGCGCTAGGGTTCCGGGAGACTTTCGACCGACACCGGGAGTTTTGCCGAGCTGTAAACCTGCTGCCTGGAGAGCCACCCGCACCGCCGCCGCACAGGAATAGGTCGCCAAATAGCCGTCGGAGGCAAGGCATTGGGCCACTAAATTGAGAAATTCCATCGTCCAGAGCTGGGGACATTTTGGCGGTGAAAAGGGGTCGAGGAAAATAGCATCAGCCTGGAAATCTGCTTGAATCACCCGTTGGATAGTTTGCCGTGCATCTCCTGTGAGCAATTGAGCTTTGAATAGACTTGTTTCGATCTGAAGATTTTCGCTCAATTCCCGGAGTAGGGAAACTACCGTTTTGGGATAGGCCGCCAGGATATTTTGCTGAAGGCTATCGAGGGCGATCGCCTGGTCTTTTTCTAGGGCAAATAAGGTCACTTGGCAGTGGGGATTAACGCGCCAAATTTCCGTGAGGGCTGCTGCGGTATTATGACCCAAGCCATAGCAAACATCCAAAAGCCGGAGTTGGGGTTGTTGGGCGAGTTCGGCGATCCGACAGGGCAGAAGAAATTTTTCCTCAGCCTCCCGTTTGGCCCCCACCTGGGAGTGAAAATGCTCCTGAAATTCCTCCGAGAAAAACGTATAGGAACCGTCGGCTGTTAACTGGGGCACCAAGCTAGACATCGTCACGATTGCTTTTTTAACTATTCCGTCTCACCGTCGATGGCGGCGCGGATCCGTTGGGTGGCGGCTTCATGTTCTGCCAGGGTTTCACTGAAAACATGGGTGCCGTCGTAGTTGGCCACGAAAAATAAAAAGTCCGTCGCTTCAGGATTGGAGGTGGCCCGAAAACTGGCTAGTCCCGGTGAGGCGATCGCCCCTGGTGGTAAACCTTCATTGAGATAGGTGTTGTAGGGATTAGGGGTGCGCACCTGCTCAAGGGTCAGGGGCTGTTCCTTCGTTTGGCGAATGCCCAGGCCATATTCCACCGTTGGGTCTGTTTCTAGGCGCATACCCTGTTCCAGGCGATTGATAAATACCCCGGCAATTAACGGCCGCTCCTCCGGGATCACCGCCTCTTTTTCCACAATGCTCGCTAGGGTTACCCATTCCGCGAGGGACAAATCCAAAGGCACCGTTTCGGCCTCATAGAGGGGCAGGACCACCGCCTCAAATTGGCCTAACATCTGCTCAATAATCGCTGGGGGACTGGGTTGGGCGGTATCGAGAAAATAGGTGTCGGGAAATAAAAAGCCTTCTAAGGAGGTTAAATCTGCTGGCAACCAGGGAAATTGCTCGCGGGGGATGGTTTGGGTCGCCGCAATAAACTCCGTGGCCGGAAAAAACCCCAGAGCTTCAAAACGGTTTGCCATCTGTTGGATCGTCCAACCTTCGGGGATGGTCACGCTCGTCTGTACCACGTCCCCCGACCAAATTTGCTGGGCGATCGCCGGGAGATCTTGGTTGGGCGGAAATTGATAGGTGCCCGCCTTGAGACTGCCGCCCCGATCCGTGAGCCTGAGCCACTTTACCCAGATCTGCCATGCCTTGGGCGATTGGATTAAACCCAAAGCCGTTAAATCTTCGCCAATTTGGGCTGCGCCTGTACCAACTGGAATGTCGAGTTGTACCGTCTGGTCAGCATTTTCCCCAGGGGCGATCGCCCACCGCCACCAGGCCCAACTCTGCCAAAAGGCGATCCCCACTGTCAGGGCGAGGATCCCAGAAAACCAAGGAAAGCCCCGTTTTCGCTGTGCTAAGGGTTGCGTTTTGGGGGGCGCATTAGTCGGCATCTTGGAGCAGGAGCGTATCAACTAAACTTTGGATCATCGGATCCCCAGGTTCGAGGATCTCCATTTCTTCATCCTCAGTCACCTTCACAAAAATAGGAATCGGCTCTAGGGGCGTGTAGATGCTATACAGTTGGTCGAGGTGGTAGAAGCGCGCTAATTCCTGTAACTCTTCGGCCTCTAGCTCTTCGTCTTCAAAGTCATCATCTTCAATCTCTAAAGAGAGAATTTTATCCTCTTCCAGGGGGGGCAACTCACCACGAACGGTCATCACATGGGCTGTATCCTGGAGGATTAAATCATGTTCTGCCAGTACCGCCTTGGCATCGGGGAAAATTTCTGCAAGTTCCTCTGGATCTTCAACCAGTTCCGTTTCCGGTAAATCGCTCTCCTCGGCTTCATCTTCGTCCCAAGCGAGGATCACCACTGGCTGGTCTACTGGCATCAAAAAATAGTATTCAGTGCCATCCTGGGTAATTTCATTCTCAACGTAACAATCTAGCGATCGCCCCATGGCATCGGTGAGGGTAACGATGTCCTGAGCATCAAGCTCCCGTCCGGAATCAAAAGAAGGCGAAGACATAGACAGTGGCTGGCAAAAAAGGAACAGAAATAATTTCTCTCAGAATATCACGCAGTGGGCCAAAGTTTTGATTTGTACAGGCCCCCTAAACTCCCACTATGATGTTTTCAATGCGCCCATTGTGATCTGCCCATGTCCAAAGCCCCAATTACTGTCCAATCCGAGGTTACAGCCCCCCTCACAAAAACCGTCCAGGAGCAAGAATTTGAAGAGAAACGCCTCCAGGATATGTTGCTGCTCATTGAAACCATGTTTTTGCGGGAAGAGACCACGGTCAAACTGGTTTTAGAATGCCTCTACGACATTGGCTCGGTGAATTTAATCAACAAAAAAGTCCGCCGCCGCCCCCTCAATCGCTTGGCGAAATACATTGCCCGATTTTCTAAGCCTATTTTTCGGATTTTGGCCTGGCGTTGGTTTATGAAAAATTGCCCGACTCTCCTGGTAAATTGGCTCCATGGGAAAGTGTCTAAATTCTAGTTTCTGAATTTGAGAAAAGAATTGGATGCCGAACCAGTTAATTGCACGAATGTTCTAGCGGTCATTTAGATAGAGAAACAGGGGGACAGCCATGGCAGACAAAACAGTTTTAGTCACGGGGGGAGCGGGTTACATTGGCTCCCAGGCGGTATTGAGTCTGCAACGGCGCGGTTATCGGGTCATCGTGCTGGATAACTTGGTCTATGGTCATCGAGATCTAGTGGCGTCGGTACTCAAAGCGGAATTGATCGTTGGGGACACAGGCGATCGCCCTTTGTTAGATCAAATATTTGCAGACCACAAAATCGATGCGGTGATGCACTTTGCCGCCTATGCCTATGTGGGAGAATCGGTCACAGCGCCCGCCAAATACTATCGCAATAACGTGGTCGGGACTTTAACACTCCTGGAGGCGATGATCGCAGCGGGAGTCACGCAGTTTGTCTTCTCTTCCACCTGTGCCACCTACGGCGAACCAAGCGAAATTCCCATCCCCGAAGCTCATCCCCAAAACCCGATCAACCCCTACGGCATGAGCAAGCTGATGGTCGAAAAAATGCTCTGGGATTTTGACCGGGCCTATGGCTTGCGGTCAGTGATGTTCCGTTATTTCAACGCCGCTGGGGCAGACCCAGAGGGCAACCTAGGAGAAGACCACAACCCCGAAACCCACTTGATCCCCCTGGTGCTCTTTGCGGCCCTCGGTAAGCGAGACAGTATTTCAATTTTTGGCACCGATTATCCTACCCCCGACGGCACTTGCGTCCGGGATTATATCCATGTGAGTGACCTCGCCGACGCCCATGTTTTAGGTCTGGAATATTTACGGCAAGGCGGGGCAACCAATGCCTTTAACCTCGGCAATGGCAACGGTTTTTCGGTTAAAGAGGTAATTGAGGCCGCCCGCAAAATTACCGCCAAAGAGATCAAGGCGATCGCCACCGACCGTCGCCCCGGTGATCCCCCCAGCCTTGTGGGGAGCAGTGAAAAAGCCCGTACAGTTCTGGGTTGGCAACCCCAATATGCTGATCTAGAAACTATTTTGCAACACGCTTGGCACTGGCACCAACGGCGGCATGGTTAACCTAGCAGTCAGGAAAATTGGCGATCGCCCAGCAGAAACTCCCGAATTCTGAAAGAGAAAGGAACTCAACCAGATAAAATAAAAAGCCACTACCCCGCTTGTCCACTTTCTAAACTCAAGAGGATATACAACATTGTCTCGTCGTTATCTCTTTACCTCCGAATCCGTCACCGAGGGACATCCCGATAAAATTTGTGACCAAATCTCCGATGCAATTTTAGACGCCGTACTTGCTGCTGATCCCAGTAGCCGTGTTGCTGCTGAGGTTGTGACCAATACCGGTTTGGTACTAATTACGGGTGAACTAACAACCCAAGCGAATGTGAATTTTATCCAGGTGGCTCGCCAGAAAATCAAAGAAATTGGCTACACCAATGCCGACAATGGCTTTTCTGCCAATAGCTGCTCTGTGATGGTTGCCCTGGATGAACAATCCCCCGACATCGCCCAGGGGGTCACCAGCGCCCAGGAGCAACGGGACAAACTCAGTGACGACCAACTCGATGAAATTGGTGCCGGAGACCAGGGGTTAATGTTTGGCTATGCCTGCAACGAGACACCCGAATTCATGCCCCTCCCGATTAGTTTGGCCCATCGTTTGTCTCTGAAATTGAGCCAAGTGCGCAAAAGCGGTGAACTGCCTTACCTCGGCCCCGACGGTAAAACCCAAGTAACGGTGATCTACGAGGACGGCAAACCCGTGGGGATCGATACGATTTTGATTTCGACCCAACACACAGAGACCATTGGGGCACTCACAGACAATACGGAGATTCAGGCCAAGATCAAGGCGGATCTGTTGGAAAAAGTGATTAAACCTGTTTTTGTCGGGGCAACGGTGGGTTTAAGTGACAGTACGAAGTTCCTGGTAAACCCCACTGGTAAGTTTGTCATTGGTGGCCCCCAGGGAGATTCTGGACTTACGGGCCGCAAGATTATTATCGATACCTACGGTGGCTATTCTCGTCACGGGGGCGGTGCTTTCTCCGGCAAAGATCCCACTAAAGTAGACCGCAGTGCTTCCTATGCTTGCCGTTATGTGGCGAAAAATATTGTCGCAGCGGGCCTTGCGGAAAAATGTGAGGTGCAGGTGAGCTACGCGATTGGGGTGGCTCGTCCAGTGAGTGTGATGATCGAGACCTTTGGTACTTGCACTGTGGATGAGGATCGGTTGCTCGAAGTCGTGCAGAAACATTTTGAACTGCGTCCGGCGGGGATTATCCAAGCTTTCGATCTGCGCAATTTACCGAGCCAACGTAATGGGCGTTTTTATCAGGATGTGGCCGCCTATGGACATTTTGGTCGGACAGACTTAGATCTTCCCTGGGAACGTTTGGATAAGGTAGATATTCTCAAACAGGAACTGGCCACGGCAACAGTTGCCTAGTTTTCTTGCGTACTGACGTCCTAAACCTAAAAAGCTAATTAAATTTCCCCTGGTGCTTCTTCTGGCAGTGGGGGATTTTTGTTGAGTTGGCGATCGCCGCGTTTGAGGGCATCTGCAAGCATTGCTTCGCCGACAACGACATTCAGCTGATCTCCCAGGAGCATCACCAGGGCACTGAGTTGGAGCCAGAGCATCAGAATAATCGCCGTCCCCACAGCCCCATAAACACGGTTATATTGGCCAAAGTTGGCAACATAGAGGCGAAATAGAGAAGAGATAATCGCCCAGGAAACGGCCCCCAGAACGGCACCGGGCAAAATGGGCATCCCTTTAATCAGGCGACTAGAACCCATGCTGTAGATAAAAGCAAAGGCAATGGAAACGATCGCCAAGGCGACGGGCAGGCTCAAAAAACGCCAGAGAATGACCAACAGATTGGCCAGATCGTAGTTGATCTTCATATCGACAATCAGATTTTGGATAAAGAGAATCGAAAAACACAGGGCGAAAAAGGCAATGAGGGCGATCACTAAGCCAAAGGACATCTGTTTGAGTTTGCGCAGGGGATGACGCCGATCAGGGGGACTCGTCAGAATGTTAATCACCATCGCAATAATGCCCGTCCCTAACCCCAACGCTAACGGGAAACTCAGCAGCCGCCAGAGGGTGACCAAAACATTGACCCCCGTCGTATCTACAGGTAAGCGCACAATTAAATCGAGTCCGACTTTAATGACGCTATCGCCCACCAGCACCAGAAATGAGGCAAAAATCAAAAGGGCGATCGCCCCCAGGGTAATAAAAATCGACATCAACTTTGCTTTCCAGAAAGGACGCCGTTGTTCCGGGGGGATTTCGTGGATTTGATCGAGGGCATTCATTGCCGCACTCAGCGCTCCGGACGAGACCCAGATCGTCGCGACAAAACTAACCGAAAATAAACTTCTACTGGGAGTTTTGCTAATTTCTGCCGCGAACTCCCGCAGAAGCGTCCATACCGACACCGGCATCACATCTTCGTAATAGCTCGCCAACTGTAGAATGGTTTGGTTATCGAGGGTGGCCGTGAATAAGCCTAGGGCCGTCAACGCCATAATAATCGTCGGGAACAAGGACAGCATGACGTTAAAGGCAATCTCCGCCGAAAGCCCCAACAGTCGCCGTCGTAACGCCTGGCGGATCGTCCAATACAGCGTTCGGTGATTAAGAAATAAAAAAAATCGCAAAAAACGTTTCATCGCCTGACCGATCGGGGCAACATATTTTCTGGAGCGCGTTTATGCAGCTGCATTTGCTGAAACATTTTGAGATTCCAAGAAGTACAGTACCACTACCTATTAGTTTATCGGTCAAAACTCCCTTGGCGATCGCCTCGCTTCTCCCCCCAAAGCACAAAGCCACATCAGGCCGCTGTCGCACTACCCAAAAATTATCTGGTCAGCTGACAGGATTATCAAGTACATCTTTATGACGAAAATCACGCCCAAAGTTTACCAATGGTGCGATATTTGATAGATTGCTGCCGAAAAAAAATCTTTTTCAATCTGAATAAAAAGTAGCGAGAAAATATCAATAAAAAAATATAGAAATACGACCCAGAACTTTTTATTTTTCTCTGGGTTATAAATCCTTTAAAAGAGTCAAATGATCCCCGAATGTGGGGAATCCCCCCTCAACCCCATCGGGGCAAGCCTTATTTTCTAAAGTGATTTTTCTGGTTAATGGCTTAAATCCTCTGTTTTTAAGGACAATTCTCTTATTGAATAATTTTTAAATCGATCAAAAAATAAAATAAAGAAAAAATTAAATTTTTTAAGCCATTTGTTATTACTTTTTATAAAAACAAGCCGTTGTTGCAGGGAAAAATAGCGACAATATTATTAGCCCTACATTACTTTTTCGATGGTGGAGGTAACTGAGATGTTACACCCTACAATGCACCAATCCCTAAGTCTGTTGCTAGTCCCCCTCGGTTTAGTCCTGGCCACAGCCCTAGGCCCCCAGAAAAATCTCAATGCCCAATCCTGCAACGTCTATATGGGTCAAGCGGTGACTGGCGCGAGTATCAATGTGGATCGTTGTTCCATCCGGCGGGCCAGTGAACGTAGTGTTAACTTTACGTACTACCTCGGCCAAATGAAGATTAATGCCCAGGCCCATTGTTGGGATAACACCTGGACGAGCTTCCATGATGGTGTGACCCATAGCCCCAGATCCACGGCCACCCAAAATATGCTGAACTTTGTCTGTGATGGTAATCCTGGTAATACGGGCGCGAATGATACTGCTTTTGTCTTTGCTCCCCCCTCGAATGTCCGCACTTACCCCAATAGACCAATTTTGTGCACCGTGCGATCGCGCCAAACCATCAACCTCTACGGCAACCAAGGAAATTGGTTCTATACCGATGTCTGCGGCGGCATGGGGATGATTCACTCTAGCCAAATTCGCTTCTAGGAACGGATAGTAAGACCCAATGTTGAGGCCCAATCTTGGGCAAGGGGTGGGGAATTTTTGGTCTTGGGTTGACGCCTCGCTCAATGGGAAAATTATTTCAGTAATTTTTCGGCGGTTTCGTAAAAGATCAACAACGCAATGTAACAAACCCCAGGGGAGAGATACACTACATGGTAGCGCTGGGGTTATTTGATCAAATCAGTGAGGAAAGCATGCCCATCAATAACGCACCACAATTAGAGCGTCTACTCTCTTTAGTCAAGGAAGGTCAGCTTACCCAGGAGGAGTTTGGTGTACTCCAGGCTCACTTTGACCTCAAAATAACTCCCACCCCTCAAGGTACGACGAATCAGGCGACTGCGGCCCCAGAGTCTCCATCGACGGAAGAAAAAACCGCCGATTCTTTTTGGAAGAAGCCGATTTTTGGCAACAAGAGCTTGGTGGAGAAGGTCACAAACTATTTTGCGAAGCCTGCGGTTCCGCCTTATTCTCTTGATCGCTATGGGCAGCTTTGGAAGCAACTTGAAACGAAGGCGATCACTCTCCAGGGCTTGGAAAATCGAAAATTCGGCAATCAGGAGTTCCTTGATTTCTTTCGGATTCGGATTTTAATCGATCTGAACATGGGCACCTTCAAAAACCTCAAGAATACGATTGATTTGTTTGAGGTGATGTTATTTTCCCTTGAAAGCTTTGTCTTGATTAACGAAACGGAATTTCTGTATCGCAGCCCGACTCAGCTTAAGGTCTACGAGGCGATCGCCGATATCTTAGACAACCACACCGACAGCACCGAAATTGTCCTCGAAATGAAAGCGAGAGTTACCCCTTTCCTCAAGGAATTTAAAACCGATGAGGGCCTGCGGGTCACCAAAAACTATATTTTGGCAATTAAAGAGGTTAGTCGCTACAAAAGTGGCGTGAAGTTGCTGAACATTTTGAGAAACCTGAAATCCCGCTATTCTCTGCTGTTATCAACCTTTAAACTGGCCCAGGAAGTGTTGACACAGCCGATTGGCACCGATCTAGAGGTTTTGGAACAGCGGGTTTCGGAGATCGAGGAAACGGTTTACACGCTGTGTTCGGCGATGGGGATGCCGAGGAACCAAAATAACCTTTTGGGCCACGTCAAAGTGTTTCACTTTCTCGCATTGAACTACCGCAATAAAAATGCAGGGGCTGAGTTTAAGGCTCTCCTGGGGGATCTCAGAAAGTGGGAACAAATTGCCGGGGAGTTACAGACGATTAAAGACACCTATCCCCCCAATGATTATGATGTGCCGGATATTTTTAAGCAGGATTTCCCCGGTTTACCCCTCTATCAGAAATACCAGCGTTTTTTGAATATTCGTAAGGCATAGGGGACGACGGTGCTGGATTTTTTGAGGGGTCAAGACTCGGTGTGGAATTGGCAAAGGGCTTGTTGGGCGATCGCCTGCCAGGATTGTCCAGTTCGTTGGGCGATCGCCTTAACGTCTTCGTATTCCGGTTGGACGTTGTAGATTTTGTCACCCCGGTAGCCGATTTTCAGTTGAATCTCTCCAGCAGGGGTGGCAACGGTTTCAAAGCGCCGGTGGAGAATTGACCGGGTTTGGGTGTGGCGACGGATGCCGAGGGTGCTGGTTTCGGTAAACAGAATTTCTTCGCAAATCTCGACCAATGCCACGGGACAAATCACCGTTAGGAGAGTACCCAAGCGATTTTTTTTCATCATAATCCCCTGGGTGAAAACGTCTAATGCCCCGGCCGCTTGTAATTTTTCGCAGGCATAGGCGATCGCCTGGGGATTGAGATCATCAATTTGGGTTTCGAGGGTAGCTATGGTTTCTAAGTGGGGCGTTTCTGGCTGGTGGCCGATCCAGAGCCGCAATAAATTCGGCAAGGGTAAATCAATGGTGCCGGAACCCAGGGCAATTTTTGCGAGGGTCATGGCGGGTGGCTGACAAAAGTCCGTTGCTAAAGTGGTGGCGATCGCCGCGCCGGTGGGAGTGACTAATTCTTTTTCGATGCCATTGCTATAAACCGGAACCTGGCGTTGTTGCCAGAGTTGGAGCACCGCCGGTACCGGGACAGGCAAAATTCCGTGGGCCGCTTTCACCGTGCCGCCCCCAGTGGGCATGGGCGCACAATATAGTTCATCAATTTCTAACCAATCTAGCCCTAAACAAGTCCCCACAATATCCACCAGGGCATCGGTCGCGCCAACTTCGTGGAAATGTACTTGCTCTGGGGTTGTACCGTGAACCGTTGCTTCGGCGATCGCCAAATTCTGAAAAATTGCCAAACTCCAGCGTTCAACCCGCTCTGGTAAGCCTGCCCCTTTAATCATGGCCTGAATTTCTGGCAGATGGCGGTGGGGGGCATGGTCAGCATGATGGTGATGAGTCTGATCCTGGGAATGATCATGGTCATGGTGAGCTGCCTTAGTTTTGAGATCCACAAAGACCTTTGTCGCCCGCTGTCCTTGACGAATCACCGTTTCCGCCCGAAGATCGTATTCAGCGGCGATTCCCAAGCGATTTAGCTGATTTTTGAGATATTCCAGCGGTACGCCCCCATCTACCAATGCACCGAGACACATATCTCCTGCAATCCCCGTCGGGCATTCGAGATAGGCAATTTTTTTCATAGCGGCAAAAACAATGGCTAATTATTATTCACTCCACCCGAAAAATCCCCAACAACGGGATTTAGAGGCGATCGCCCAACAACTCCGGGCTGGGGCCGTGATGTTATATCCAACAGATACAGTGTACGCCATTGGTTGTGATCTCACCGCAAAGCAAGCCGTGCAAAAAGTGCGCCAACTCAAGCGCCTCGCCAATGACAAACCCCTCACTTTCCTCTGCTCGTCCCTGTCGAATATTTCTGAATATGCCCTGGTCAGTGACGAAGCTTACCGGATTATGAAACGGGCAATTCCTGGCCCCTATACCTTCTTGCTTCCCGCCACAAAACAGGTGCCGAAACTGGTGATGAGTCCCAAACGCCGCAGCACCGGGATCCGTGTCCCTGACCATGCGATCTGTCAGGGTTTACTCCAGGCCCTTGGCAATCCGATTATTTCCACCTCGGCCCACTTGCCTGATGAAGATGGTGAACCCTTTACCCTCGGCCTTGAAAAAGCGCGCCTTTTTGATGCCCTAGAGCCCCTTGTGGATATCATCATCGACAGTGACAGCGAGCCCGGCACCAAGACTTCAACGATTCTCGACTTTTGCGATCGCCAACCGACCCTCATCCGTAAAGGCCTCGGCTGGGATGCCCTCGAAGGCTGGCTTGACGTGGTCGACCTCTCCGACGCCACACAATAAACCCACTATCCTTCCCTGGGGAAGGTGGCCGTTAGGCCGGAAGGGGCTTCTCCCCTTGAGGGGAGCTAGAGGGGTGTCAATACTTGAGAAAAGCTAGAAGGGTATTCTTTCTATCGTTAGCCCCGTTGTCCAGTAATGATATAAGAAACGCGCTGGGCAATATTTGTCGCGTGGTCAGCCATCCGTTCTAGATCCCGAATAATCAACGCCATCAAAATAAATGGTTCAATCACCCCAGGCTGATTTTGCTGCTGGGCCAGGGCTGCATAAATGCGATCATAATCATCATCGACCCGATCATCTAATCTCTTTACATAAGCACCGGCATTGGGATCTAGATCCGCCAGGGCCACCAAGCTTGTGGACAACATCAACTGGGCATGTTCCGACATCCCTTCAATATCCGCCATCAGAATGTGGGTCGGATAGGGGACTAAACGCATCGACTTTTCCGCCAAATCCTCAGCATAATCAGCGATCCGCTCCAAATCTCGCACCAACTGCATAAACGCACTCACAAACCGACAATCTTGGCTCACTGGGGCCTTCAGAGTCAGCATTGCCGAGCAATCAGCTTCAATCCGGCGATAGTAGCGGTCGATTTCTTTATCTAAGGCCCGGAGCGTTTCATAGGCCTCTAAATCTTCTTTAAACAGACAATTATGACCCAAACGAAAGGCTTGCTCGACCAGCGCCCCCATCCGCAAAACTTCTTGTTCTAAACGTTGTAAGGAACGTTCAAATTGCGTTCGTTCTCTTTGGGGTGGCTGATGAAACAATTGCATAGATTTTAAATTGCGTTTCTTTATATCGCTTTTTATAGAGACTATTCTTACATTATAATTCCAAAGTTTAAAAAAGATTAAGTTATAATTTGGTTAACGATTTTTCTGAGCAGTTTTCTTTGTAAAAAGAGGCACTTTATGGGCGAAATCAAGGGCATTTTAGTCGTCAGGAAGACCTAACTCTGGTGGAACTTTGGGGGGTGTAGATTCTCCTGGAGAGTTTGTTCTGTAAGAATTCTGAGATTCTGCAACCCGTGGTAAATTGCTGTTTAAATTGACAGAGGTAAGTGGTTGCTTTGTTTGGTTAAGGGGAGAACGTCGCCGTTGGGAAAGTTGCTCTTCATTTGTATTTTCTGCTACCAATTCATACAAAAGGGCCAACTTTGTCGATGATTTACCTTTGCGTAAAATCCGCCCTAAACGTTGTACATATTCTCGACTCGAACCACTACCGGAGAGAATAATCGCCACCCGGGCATTGGGCACATCAACCCCCTCATTCAAAACATGGGAAGTCACCAGGATATGGTATGTTTCGCGACGAAATTTTTCGAGGATTTGGTGTCGTTCCTTGACCGGAGTCTGGTGGGTAATGGCGGGAATTAAAAAGTCCTGGGAGATACGATAAACAGTGGCGTTATCGTTGGTGAAAATCAGAATTTTTTCGGGGTAGTGACGCTCGATCAACTGGGCGAGGGTGCGCAATTTTCCGGCGGTGCCAGCGGCGATATCTTTGGCCTGACGGTGGGCTAACATGGCACGGCGACCCGCAGCGGAACGACAACTGAGCGCAACAAAATTTTGCCAACCTTCGAGGGAACCCAGATAGATATGATTGTCCTGGAGAAATTGATTGCGGGTGGCGATGAGTTGTTGATATTGGTCGGCCTCGGTGGTAGTTAGGGGAATTTTGAGCTGAATAATTTGGTGCTCGGCTAGGGCTTTCCCGGAGAGGGAACTGGGAGTGCGGTCATATACGACAGGCCCAATGAGGTGTTTTAGATCTTGCTCACGGCCATCGCTCCGGTCGGGGGTGGCAGTTAAACCGAGACGATAGGGGGCAATGGAATATTCGGCGATCGCCCGGAAAAAGTCGCTGGGTAAATGGTGACATTCATCGAAAATAATCAGGGCATATTGGTTTCCGAGGGTTTCGGCGTGGATCGCGGCGCTGTGGTAGGTGGCGATGAGGATAGGGGTGCGATCACGGGAGCCGCCTCCCAACAGCCCCACATCAATGTTCGGAAAAGCGGTGCTGAGCTGGGCATACCATTGGTGCATCAAATCGAGGGTAGGCACCACCACCAAGGTTGTGCGGGGAGTGCTGGCCATGGCCAGTTGGGCGAGGTAGGTTTTTCCGGCAGCAGTAGGTAAGACCACAACCCCCTGGCGATCGCCTTTTTTCCAGGCTAACAGAGCTTCCCGTTGGTGGGGATAGGGTTCGAGGGGGAAAGCCGGATCAAAATCTAGGGGGGAAAATTGTTGGGCCGCATCAATAAAATCTACCCCTTCGTTTCGTAACTGTTCCACGAGGGGGCGATAATCCTGGGCCGAGAGCCTAAATTTTTCAATGCGGTCATCCCAAGTGACGAAATCTAGCCAAGTTTTACCCTGGGGTGGGGGATGGAGGATCAGGGTGCCCCGGTCATAGGTGAGTTTAGGTCGTCGTCTCATCACCGATAATGCGGTCGAGTTGCCAAAGGATCTGATTACCTTCTCGTTTGACCCGGGAGACAATCCAATTGCGCCAAGTCCATTCATGGCCCCGACTGGTGACGGCACTGGCATTCACATCCATTAGATCTGCCAACTCAGAACTACTAATAAAATAACCATTTTCCGCAATTTCATCGGCAATACGGAGACTTTCGATGAGGTCTGTTAAGCGCTTAACTCGTTCATGGTAGGGCAGGGTAATGTCTTCAGGGGCAAGGCTGGTGAGATCTGTCATGGGCTCTTGGGGAGATGGATTCGGCGTTACAACGTTAGATTTTGGGTAATCTATCGTCAATTGTGGCGGGCTGTTGGCGCTCGTACCTCTAGATTTTGGTAGATCTTTGGTTGCATTAGGGCTGCGTAGGTTAGGAGCTTGACCCCGGGCAAAGCCATTGGCGATCGCATCGGCCCGTTCATTCCCCGCCTCACCGCTATGGCCTTTGACGTGACACCAAGAGATGGTCGGTTGATTCAGTTGATTGAGCTGCTGCCAGAGGTCTTGATTTAAAACAGGGTTGCCGGTGGCGGTTTTCCAGCCCTTTTTTTGCCAGCCTTTAATCCATTTGGTGATGCCATCGATGACATATTTGCTATCGGTAAAAAGGCGTACTGGTTCTGGCTGGGGACAGTCGCGGACAAATTCGAGGGCCTGGATTGCGGCTTGCATTTCCATGCGGTTATTGGTGGTTTCGGGTTGGCGATCGCCCATTTCCAGAACGGTGCCATCAGTAAACTGAATCACCACTCCCCAACCACCGGGGCCAGGATTGCGAATACAGCCACCGTCGGTATAAATGCGGTCAATTGTGCGTTGTTGTGCCATGAAATACGGGGAAAGAACAATGGAGATGGGGACAGAGCAGTGGCCGCGCTTAATTATTCAGCCCAAGGATCTGTCGGTAGCGGTGAGGACGGGGCATTGAGCACTGCTTCGATGGCCTCTAAACGCTCCTGGGCCTGGGCAAAATCCGGCGCAAGATGCAAAACGCGACGGTAGTTGATTTGGGCGTTTTCTAGTTTGTTGAGTTGTTCGAGGGTGAGGCCCCGCTGGTACCAAGCTTCGGTGAGGTCTTCTTGCAATTCGATGGTGGTATTCCAGCTCTTGAGAGCCGCCTGCCATTGTTCAAGGGCCATAAGCACATAGCTGTGATCGCGCCAAATGAGAACGTTATCGGGGGCTAACAGAATTGCTTGTTTGAGGGATTCGAGGGCTTGGTCATATTGCTTGAGGCGACCAAAGGCACTGCCCCGGTTATGCCACACTGCAGAAACTGTTGGATTAAGTTCAATCACCTCATCCCAGGCGGCGATCGCCCCGGCAAAGTCCCCTTGATCAGCTTTTGTCAGACCAGCCTGAAATAAGGCCTCGATTGTTTGAGTGGTGTCCTCGGTCGTGGTTTCTTGGGTGAATTCCTCTGGTGCCTCTTGGGTTGGGGGTTCTGCTACTTCTGGCTTGATTGTTTCCGGAACTTCAGGCAGGGGCTCCACCATCATTTCTGCTTCGGGGGTGACAACTGGTTCTGCTACTTCTGGGGACGCTTCTTGGGGTTGTGCTGATGTTGGGGTATTTTCTGGGGCCACTTCTTGCTCAGCGAGTTTATCGGCACCAGCATATTCCCAAATTTCAATGGCGATTTTTCCGCGTCCGGTCACTAATTGTTGCCCTGTATCCCCGAAAGCACGGGCGAAACGCTGTAGCTTTGGTGAGTTTTTAAAGGCATTACTGATATAGAGCAGTCGTGTGCCAACCTGTTGTTGTTGGGGGGGTTGTGCCTGTGCTAGTATTTGCGTACTGTAGCGTTCTAACCATGCTTCCCAGGCGGTGACTTTACCGCGAATCCCCAAATCAGCGATAAATACTTCTAGGCGATCAGGCTGCCATCCCCGCGAGATTCCCTGGAGGAGCTGCGCCAATAAAAATTCAAAATCTGCGTCGGTGAGGGGGGGAAGGTCTACGGTGGGTGTTTGGCCCCGACCCTGAGAGGGAGAAAATAGCTTTTTTAACCAACCCGCCATATCCTTAATAATCCTTTTGCTTGCTCTAGTCGTTCTTGTACTCACCCATTTTATGTTGTTAACCCCCAGATATTAGACATTGGACGTTAGATATCGATTCTTTATCGTTGCTGCTGGATCCATAACTGTTTACTGATCGCCGTCCTTTACCGAATTTTTCGTTGTTTCCCATGGCCTACGAACCGCTCCACCACAAATATCGTCCCCAGACTTTTGCGCAGTTGGTTGGCCAAGAGGCGATCGCCACAACCTTGAGTAATGCCCTCGAACAGCGACGCATTGCCCCAGCCTATTTATTCTCAGGGCCACGGGGAACAGGGAAAACCTCCAGTGCGCGGATCTTGGCTAAGTCTCTAAATTGTCTAAATGCAGCCCAACCGACGCCCCACCCTTGCGGCGAGTGTGAAGTTTGTCGGGCGATCGCCAATGGGTCAGCCTTAGATGTGATTGAAATTGACGCGGCGAGTAATACGGGCGTTGATAATATTCGCGAACTCATCGAGCGATCGCAGTTTGCCCCTGTCCAGTGCCGCTACAAAGTTTATGTCATCGACGAATGCCATATGTTGAGTGTGGCGGCGTTCAATGCTCTATTGAAAACCCTCGAAGAACCCCCTGCCCACGTCGTCTTTGTCCTAGCAACAACGGATCCCCAAAGGGTTTTACCCACGATTATTTCCCGCTGTCAACGGTTTGACTATCGACGCATTCCCCTCGATGCGATGGTCGCCCACCTACGGAAAATTGCCCATTTAGAAAATATCGATATTCCCCTCGAATCGGTGACGTTAATTGCGCAAATTGCCAACGGAGGGTTGCGGGATGCAGAAAGTTTATTGGATCAACTGAGTTTATTGTCCGGTGAAATTACCCCTGATAAGGTCTGGGATTTAGTAGGGGCCGTGCCGGAGCGGGATCTATTGCAATTGCTCCAGGTGATTCACAGCAATGATCCAGAGGCAGTTATTCAACAATGCCGGAGCCTGTTAAACCGAGGTCGGGAACCCTTGGTTGTGCTGCAAAATTTGGCGAGTTTTTATCTAAATTTGCTCATTGCCAAAACTGCCCCCCAACGGGGAGATCTGATCGCTGTGACCCAACCGACGTGGGAAATCCTTTGCCAGGAAGCAAACCAGTGGGAGCTTTCAACTATTTTGCAGGGACAGCAACACCTCAAAGAAAGTGAATATCAACTCAAAAATACGACCCAACCGCGTCTGTGGTTAGAAATTACCCTTTTGGGATTACTTCCCGCTGCTTTTGGACAGACCCAAACTACTCGAACCGCGACCACTCCTTTAAATACTCAGATCAATCTACAAACGCAGCCTACTGCGACACTGCCGACTTCTCCGCCACCACAGCAGGACATCCCCCATCCCTTTGGGGAAACACCCCCTGCAACCAATGGCCACGGTTCTGGAACGCCCCCCTCTCCGGTAGATACTCAAGTTCACCAAGTTCCTCCCAAACCCGAAGTTCCCCAAGTTCCGGCCCCTGTACCAGAAGCAAAGGCGATCGCCAAAGCGCCACCGCCCCAGAATGTCGCGTCCCCAACGGTTCAGCCCACCGAGCCCCCCCCTTTATCACCGTCACCTCCTGCAACCACAAGCCCGACAATTTCGGCCCTGGAACGGGAGGAACTGTGGCAAGGCATTGTGCGCCAACTGCCCCTGTTGAGCCAGTCTTTGTTTCGAGACCATGGCAAACTGCTTCAGCTTACAGAGCACACTGCCCTTATTGGCATTAAAAGCGCCAATTTACTCAAAATTGCCAAAAATAAAACCCTCCAGCTTGAGGCGGCCTTTGAGAAAATCTGTGGCAATCCCCTTAAGGTGACCTTACAAGTGGGCCATGGTTTAGAGAATGGTCAGGGGGGAACATCAGTAACCCCGATTTTATCTACGCCTGCACCAACGCCGACAGTCGTTTCCCCACCCCCAGCGCGAAATCCTGTCGAGATGTCGCCGCCCCCGGTTACGGAAACCCCGCAGCCCATGGCCCCAGCGCCTCCAGGGTCGCCAACAAGACCAGTACCAGATCCAAAACCTCCGGAATCAACACCAACGGCGCACCGCAAAGCGGATCTCGGAGAGATCGCCTCACCATCCCCAGCGGTTCCTCCCATCGTTGAATCAGCATCAGCGCCTGAACTCACAGCCGCAGCAGAGATCCCAGAAACGACCGATGATATCCAGGCGATCGCCCAACAGTTTGCAGAATTGTTTGACGGAGAGGTGATCGAACTGACTCACTTTGTCCCCCCAGAAGAAACGGATGTGCAGGTTGTGCTGCCTAGCGAACCCGAAAAATCTCCGCCATCTGTTCCCGAACCACCAACTACCCCCGTTGTCCAAGGCCGTCCACCTGTGCCAGTTGCCCCGGACGATGAGATTCCGTTCTAAGAACCTCGTATCATTGGTGGTGATGTCTCTTGGATGAAGAAGCCCCTATGACTTTACAGCGCACGCCCCTCCATGACCTCGCCATTGCAGCGGGTGCCAAATTTGTACCGTTTTCCGGTTGGGAGATGGCCGTGCAATACAAAGGCCTAAAGGTGGAGCATCAGGCGGTGCGCACAGAGGTGGGAATGTTTGATATTTCCCACATGGGCAAGTTTCAGTTGGCTGGGGAAAACCTCATTGCAGCCATGCAAAAACTGGTGCCTTCAAATCTGGCACGACTTGCTCCCGGTCAAGCGCAATACACAGTGCTACTCAATGACCATGGCGGCATCATCGATGATGTGATCTATTATCACCAGGGCGATCGCCAGGGCTTTTTGATTGTGAATGCGGCCACCACCCAGAAGGATTGGGACTGGTTAACGCGCCATTTGACAGCGCAGGGGATCACTTTAACCGATGTCTCCCAAGAAAATATCTTGCTGGCGATCCAAGGCCCCCAGGCGGAGAAAGCCTTGCAACCTGTTGTGGAAAATTTAGACTTAGCGACCCTGAAGCTGTTTAACCACGGCCAAGGACAAATTTTCGGGGAAACGGCTTTTATTGCCCGAACTGGCTACACCGGCGAAGATGGCTTTGAGGTGATGGTCGCACCGACAGCAGGAAAAAAACTTTGGAGCGCTTTAATCGATGCGGGGGTGATGCCCTGTGGTTTGGGAGCACGGGATACTTTGCGACTAGAGGCCGGGTTACATCTCTATGGTCAGGATATGGACGACGAGACAACCCCCTTGGAAGCGGGTTTGGGGTGGCTGATCCACTGGCAAGAAAAAGATACGTTTATCGCTAAGGATATTTTGCAGACCCAAAAAGCAGCGGGCATTCGACGGCGTTTGGTGGGCCTAGAGATGCAGGGGCGCGGTATCGCTCGCCATGACTATCCTGTGCTCGTGAATGGTGAAGCAGTGGGCCTTGTGACCAGCGGTACGATGTCCCCCACCCTCGAAAAGGCGATCGCCTTAGCCTATCTCCCATTGGAATTTAGCAAAGTGGGTCAAGCTGTCACCGTAGAAATCCGGGGCAAACAGTACCCAGCCCAGGTGGTGAAAAAACCTTTTTATCGTCCCAACAAACAGTAGTAATTCCACAGTTATTGATATTTGCGCAGGAGATTTTCAGCATCCTGGGGGTCAAGGCCATCACCAAGGGCAGTCATGGCCCAGCCATTTTCCTCCCGACGTAACTCGGCCATCAACATTCCCGTTTTGCCTTGGTAGGTTTCCCCGGACAGTTTGTAATGGGCGATCTCTTGGTTGTTGCTCAGGTCAACGAGGCGCACGAAGGCATTTTTAATCTGGCCAAATTCCTGGCCCCGTTGTCGGCCTTGGTAAATGGTGACGGTAAATAACAAGCTTTGGATCGTTGCAGGCACCTGCTCTAAATCGACAAAAATTTGCTCGTCATCCCCTTCGCCTGCGCCAGTGAGGTTGTCCCCTTGGTGGGCGATCGCCCCAGATTTGTGATTAAGATTGGCGTAATACACAAAGTCACTGGCACTGTTGAGTTTCCCTTGGGAATCTAAGCACAGAACCCCGGAGTCGAGGTCAATGCTACCGGCGGGCTTTTTAAAAATGCCGAGGAAACCGCCCCCTGAATTGCTGGTTGCCATGTCCCAGCCGAGGCCAAGCATCACTTTCTTGAGACCAGGGGCTTCTTTTTTGAGGGAAATGCGGTTGCCTTTTTTCAGTTGAATTGCCATGGGCTTTTACCAAGCGAAACATCATTTAACAGAAGAACCAATGGGGGCGATCGCCGACAATTTTAGGTGCGGATGATCCCCTTGAATTTGGTGAAGATTCCACTCATTTTTAAAGAGAATCACTGGCCGTTCCCAGAGATCTTTGACGATCATCGTATTAAAAATTTTGCCTGCTTTTTCCAGGGCTTCCCAACCATTCGTGACCCAGCGCGCCACACTGTAGGGGATCGGTTCGAGCTTGCTATCTACGCCATATTCGCTTCTGAGACGATGTTGCACCACCTCAAATTGCAGTTGTCCAACGGCAGCTAAAATGGGTTCCCGCTTAAATTCATCGGCAGAATACATGATTTGTACGGCCCCTTCCTCCTGGAGTTCCTTCACTCCTTTTTGGAATTGTTTGAATTTAGAAGGATTGGGATTTTTTAAATAGGCGAATAGTTCCGGCGAGAAGCAGGGAATGCCCTCATATTCTAATTTTTTGCCGCAATAAATCGTATCGCCAATGGCAAACACCCCCGGATTGTTCAAACCGATCACATCCCCCGCATAGGCTTCTTCGAGGGATTCGCGGCCCTGGGCAAAAAGCTTTTGGGGGCGGGATAGACGCACTGTTTTTCCGGTGCGGGCATGGCTGACGGTCATATCCTTTTCAAATTTCCCGGTACAGACTCGCACAAAGGCAACGCGATCGCGGTGTCTGGGATCCATATTTGCCTGGAGCTTAAAGACAAACCCAGTAAATTCCGGGTAAGTCGGTTCCAAATCACCGAGGCTAGAAGCACGGGGCTCCGGCTTCAAGGCATATTCTAGGAACGCACTGAGGAAAAGTTGCACCCCAAAATTGGTCATTGCACTGCCAAAGAAAATGGGGGTTTGCTTGCCCGCATGGATCGCTTCTAGATCAAAATCTGCGCCAATTTCTTCGAGAATTTCTAATTCTTCCTGGAGTTGTTCGTAAAGATCCGCATCTAAAATATCTTCGAGGGCCGGATCGTCAATTTTATAAACAGTTTCCGTGGCAGCCTTGGTGCCGTGGGCTGTCCGTTCAAATAAATGCACTTCTTTTAACCGACGATCATAAACTCCCTGGAATCTGTCGCCCATGCCAATCGGCCAATTTACCGCATAGGTTTGTAGACCCAGCTCCTGTTCAATTTCATCGAGGAGTTCTAGGGGTTCCCGCCCCGGACGGTCTAATTTGTTGATAAAGGTAAAAATGGGCAGCGATCGCAGTTTGCAGACTTCAAATAATTTACGGGTTTGGGTCTCTAGACCCTTGGCCGCATCCACCAGCATTACCGCATTATCCGCCGCGGCGAGGGTACGGTAAGTATCTTCACTAAAGTCTTGGTGACCAGGGGTATCTAGCAGATTAATTTGGTAACCGTTATACAAAAATTGCAGCACCGTCGAGGTAATGGAAATCCCCCGTTGTTGCTCCATCTCCATCCAGTCAGAGGTAACTTTGCGCTGTTCCCGGCGGGCTTTGACGGCTCCGGCTTCGTGAATGGCACCTCCGTACAACAAAAGTTTTTCGGTGAGGGTGGTTTTACCTGCGTCCGGGTGGGAGATGATCGCAAAATTCCGTCGCAATCGGACGGCTTCTTCTAGCTCTGTGTGCAATTCTGTCGCCATAAATCTGGTCTGGGGTTTGTGCTTCTGGATGAATGGTGCGTCTACAATTGTACTGCTTCAATCTCCCCCAGAAAGTCCTCTAGGCTTTTCCCGCTGAGAAAATCTAAGGTTTCAGCCCTAGGTAAATGCTGGTGGGGTGGGCAATGGGGACAAATTTGGCGATCGCCATGGTGCAAAGGCGTACCGTCTTGAAAGTATTGATCTAAATTCTGTTGCAGTTGGGTCAGCAGGGCGACCAGTTCAGTGTGGATGTGCTGATGCCAAGTCTGATCATATTGAAATGTCAGGGATTGGGGCGGTTGCCCTGGGGCAATAAACCAGTAAGTCATCGCGAGTTGTTCCGGCTGATAACCCGTGGTCTCGGCCATGACATAAAGATAGAGCTTCGTTTGCCAGTGGTCTTTTAGATCATCGCTTTGGCGGGGTTGACGGTAGGTTTTCCAGTCGTAAATTTGGAGGGTATCAGCACCAAAATTGATCCAATCACAAATAATCGTGAGCAGAAAATCGTCCATCATCAGGGTGCGGCGGTATTCGGCGGTAGTTTGTTGCTGTTGGTCGAGGAGTTGGGGTTGGGCGGTGAGCAGGGCTTGGAGACTCTGGTGGAGATTGGGGTCTGTGGTAATTTGCGCTGGGGGCAAGCCTAGCTGGAGTTGTTGCATTGCCTGGTGAAACCGGATGCCCCATTGCTGATTTTCCCGATAATCTGGGTCATTGGGGGCTGTCAGTTGCTCCAGATAAAGGGCTTGGAAGGCTGGCGGGCAACGTTGGAAGCGTTCGAGGTGGGCTTGGGATAGATAAAACATGGGAGATTTTCAGGGGCGATCGCCTTTTTCCCTAGATTACAAAATCGGACATGAATTTTAGGGGAAAAGATTTGCCCAGCGATTGAGGGCCGGATCCTGCTGACAAATGGCGATCGCCTGGGCGCGCACATTGCGGATGTCGTTGATCGTGCCTGTTGCTGGGTTTGCCTGCACATCCATACAAGCGCAACCATAGCCGTAACTGCCCACATTGGTCACCACCCACTGATCCGGCGCAAAATTCGGCCAGTCCCAATCTGTTGCTACCTGGTGTCCCCCTTGGACGCCAATGATCCATTCCCGGTCGGCATCATAGAGAGAAATATTGCCTGGAGTCGGATTCGAGAACCAACCACAGCGGGTTTCAAAGCTGGTAGAGGTTTGGGCAATGGGTTGTGGCGGCGATTGCGGTTGCGCCTGGGGTTGTGGTTGCGGCGGTCTTGATGTTGCGATGCCGCCACCTGTGCCTATTTCAGCAACGCCCTCATCACTAGCCCCAGAACGGGTTGCCGTATTGCCTGGTGGATCTTGGGTAGTCACATCTTCTGTCGGGGGCGTTTGCGGATCAGATCCAATGGTTACTTCACAGGCGCTTAAACCCAACAACACAGCGACAATCCCTAGCCGATAAATGTGCTTCACCATGGGTAATCTTCTCCAACGCTTCCAGTGATTGATGAAAAGCTGTCTATTTCAAAAAGTGGTTCTCTAATTATCTAGCATCACCTGAATTTCTTTCAAATAATTTTTTACTTAATTTTTGGAAATCAAGAAGATTCAAGATTTAAGTTTTTTAAATTATCAGACAATACTTGACTAGACTGTAAATATAAAAAAACAAATCACGCCTTGCCTAAAATAACAAATATCGACCAAGGACATTCTTTTGGTAGTTGGCGTACAGCAGCTTTATTTTCTTTTTTAAGAATTTTGATAGCACCTTGGTAAGCTGATTTTAATTGTATCTCCATTTCTGCTAGGTCTAGCTTCTGGGAATCTAGCATTTTGATTGCTTGGATTTTCTTACGGGTAAAATCAATAATGACCTTCAGGTTATCAAGATCTGGATCGAGTCTATATTCTGACTTTAATAAAGCGACCAATAAAACTTGTAAATATTGCTGCAATTCTTGCTGTTTTAATATCGCTGATTCATCCTGGGCAAACCACTGATCTAATTTGTCTTTTGCGGCGGTTCGATGTTCTGGTTTGATATGTTGAAAAAATGTTCCAAGGGTGACAATGAGAGCACTAAAATCATCTCCATAACCCACCACTGGCAGAAAATCGGTGACCGCATCCAGGGGCATGATGAAATATGCCAGTACCGCAATGATCGCCCCTTTGATCTGAATCGGCGTTTCTGGATCTTGCAAGCAAAAGTACAAAATCAAGGCATTTTCCAGGATCGGCTTGCCGATGTTGCGGGGTTGTTTCTTGATCTTTGCCCAAAAGGAAGGTTCATCAAATTGACGATCGCTTGGCGACATCTTTTCTCCTGTGGCCCTATTGTCCATTGTGCCCGATCTTTTTCCGAGGCGAGAATAAAGGCGATCGCCCCTAAAAAAATCCCTGGCCCTCCTAGGCAGCAACCCATCCACTCGGGGGTTAAAATAAGCCACTGACCCTTACAACACGGAGAACCAAGAGTGGAAACGCGATACAGTGCCGCTGATATTGAAGCGAAATGGCAACAACAATGGCTAGAGCTTGGCTTAGACAAAACCCCTAGCCAAAGTGACAAGCCAAAATTTTACGCTCTGTCGATGTTTCCCTATCCCTCCGGCAAGCTCCACATGGGTCATGTGCGCAACTATGTGATCACCGATGTCATTGCCCGCTACAAAAGAATGCAAGGCTATCGAGTGCTTCATCCCATGGGTTGGGACGCTTTTGGGCTACCCGCAGAAAATGCCGCCATCGACCGGGGGATTCCGCCCGCAAAATGGACGTATCAAAATATTGCTCAAATGCGCGAGCAGCTTAAACAGTTGGGCCTTTCTATCGATTGGGATCGAGAAGTCGCCACCTGTTCCCCCGACTATTACAAATGGACGCAATGGCTCTTTTTGCAGTTTTACAAAGCTGGATTAGCCTACCAAAAAGAAGCGGCAGTAAATTGGGATCCCATTGATCAGACGGTTTTGGCGAATGAACAGGTAGACGCGGAAGGCCGTTCCTGGCGGTCGGGGGCGATCGTGGAGAAAAAATTGCTGCGCCAATGGTTCCTGAAGATCACCGACTACGCCGAAGAACTCCTCCAGGATCTCAATACCCTCGACGGTTGGCCGGAGCGGGTGAAATTGATGCAAGAAAACTGGATCGGCAAATCCACCGGGGCGCACCTAGAATTTCCCGTTGTCGGTAGCGACGAAAAAGTCGCAGTCTTTACCACGCGCCCAGATACGGTCTTTGGAGTCACCTACGTTGTCCTCGCGCCGGAACATCCCCTCGTCGCCCAGGTAACAACGCCCGCACAAAAAGCTGCTGTTGATGCGTTTATCGCTGAGGTGAGCCAGGAAAGCGAACAGGATCGCACCGCCGATGATAAGCCGAAAAAAGGGGTTGCGACTGGGGGCAAGGTGACCAATCCTTTCACTGGGGAAAAAGTGCCGATTCTAATCGCCAATTATGTGCTGTATGAATATGGTACAGGGGCAGTGATGGGGGTTCCGGCCCACGATAGCCGTGACTTTAAGTTTGCCAAGGAAAATAATTTACCGATCAAAACAGTAATTATTCCAGAAGGTGGCGACGCGACGGCGGCACTCACAGAGGCTTATACCGAGGCGGGCATTATGGTGAATAGTGGCCAGTTCGATGGCCTAGTTTCTACCGAAGGGAAAAAGGCGATCGCCAAATTTGCCGCCGAAAACGGTTTCGGTCGAGAACAAATTCAATATCGTCTGCGGGATTGGCTGATCTCCCGACAGCGGTACTGGGGCTGCCCGATCCCGATGATCTACTGTGATGATTGCGGTGTGGTGCCTGTGCCGGACAGTGATCTCCCTGTCGTATTACCCGAAGATGTGGAATTTTCGGCGCGGGGTGGTTCGCCCTTGGCCCAGATGGCCGACTGGCAGACGGTGGACTGTCCCTGTTGCGGGAAAACTGCCCGTCGGGAAACGGACACGATGGATACCTTTATTGATTCGTCTTGGTATTTCCTGCGCTACACCGACGCCAATAACACCGAAAAACCCTTTGCCCTCGACCCAGTTAACGATTGGATGGCCGTCGATCAATACGTGGGCGGCATTGAACACGCGATTCTCCACCTGCTCTACTCCCGCTTTTTCACAAAAGTGGTGCGCGATCGCCAACTGGTGAGCGTAGATGAACCCTTCAATCGCTTGTTAACCCAGGGGATGGTGCAGGCGCTGACCTACAAAAATCCGCGCACGAATAAATATGTGCCCGCTGATCAAGTTGACCCCAATGATCCCAAAGATCCAGAAACCGGCGAACCGCTCACAGGCTTCTACGAAAAGATGTCGAAGTCGAAATACAACGGCGTCGATCCGGCCCTGGTGTTAGACAAATACGGCGCGGATACGGCGCGGATGTTTATCCTCTTTAAAGCACCCCCCGAAAAGGATCTAGAGTGGGACGATGCCGATGTGGAAGGGCAATTCCGCTTTTTAAATCGGATTTGGAATTTAGTTGCTGGCTATGAAGCCGCAGAAACTAGCGTTAAAGCGACAGGCGAACTGTCTAAGGCAGAAAAAGATCTGCGTCGGGCTGTGCACACCGCGATCAAAGAAATCCAAGAAGACCTCGAAGGGGACTACCAATTTAATACGGCGATCGCCGAACTGATGAAGCTCAATAACGCGATCAAAGACGTGAAATGCGTGGATTCTCCTGTGTATAAAGAGGCGATCGAAACGCTGATTTTACTGCTGGCTCCCTTTGCGCCCCACATCGCCGATGAACTTTGGTCAAATCTCGGTCACAGTGAATCGATCCACACCGTTCCTTTCCCGCAGTTAGATGAAGCGGCCCTGACGGTGGACGAAATTACCATTGTGATCCAGATCCTCGGAAAGACCCGGGGGACAATCCAAGTACCAGCAGGGATTAGCAAAGCGGATCTAGAGAAAACTGCCACGGCCTCTGACATTGCCCAACGTTACATTGCGGGCAAAGAGATTAAAAAAGTGATCGTTGTCCCGAACAAATTGGTGAACTTCGTGATTCCTAAGTAGTTGCCAATAACTAAATAGTAAAGAAATAGAGAGTTGCGTGAAAGTTATCCCACGGGCTCTCTTTTTTGTGGCTAATCTCATCACCGAGCATAAAAAAACTCTCCCTTAATCTACAATAATGACGGGGAGAGCCTCAAAAGCTCAATGGGATTTCAAAAAGAAGCTGATCTTAGCCCGTCGCCGCAGCGGCAGATAAATGTTCTGGCATGGGCACATTGGCACGATAATGGGGATCAATCCAGGCTTTGGGGAGAGATTCTCCCGAAGGGAAAAGCAGTTCAGCTTTGGGATAAAATTCCGGGTCTTGCATTTCTTCTCCGGCATGGGCACGGGCCCAAACTTTTGTTTTGAACGGATCCCATAATTCATGCAGATTCAGCACTTCGATCAAGACCTGTTCTGGGGCGTGGTTGAGAAACATCGGAAACCTCCGTGGCAACTTCAAAATGGTTGAGGTGCAACAAGGCTCAGGCGTGTCAGGGATTTATCGACAAAATCGGCGCGTAATTTTAAAGTTAATCAGCTTAATATCTGGCCTAAGCCCAGGATCGATTAAGGAAAAGGCGATCGCCTTTTGGCAAGAGCTTTAATTTTCTTACAAGGTCAAAAAGCAGAAAAATCGAGCATTTTTGCCCCCTAATCTACCTCTAGCATGACATTTCCACCGCTAAAATGCCGCGCTTTATGAATTTTTCTAACGGTTGAAGCCCATATCTTGTTGATTCCCATCGACCCGAAACAAGCTCTACAATGGCAATACTTTTGCTTAGAATGAGCCCATGACAAAGAGCGTCATCGAAATTTTATCCGCCGAGGAGATGCGTCGCACCATCACCCGTCTGGCCTCACAAATTGTCGAAAAAGCGGGGGATTTGACCGACTTAGCCCTGCTGGGAATCCATACCCGTGGCGTTCCCCTTGCTGAAAATATTGCCAAGCAAATTGAAACCCTCGAAGGCATTGCGGTGCCCGTCGGTGCCCTTGATATTACGTTTTATCGGGATGACCTCGACCAAATTCGGGTACGCACACCCTCAAAAACAGATATTTCCTTTGATCTCAATGGCAAGAATCTCGTCCTTATCGATGATGTAATTTACAAAGGTCGCACTATCCGCGCCGCCCTCAATGCCGTGAATGACTATGGTCGCCCGGAGGTAATCCGCCTAGCGGTTTTAGTTGACCGGGGTCACCGCCAACTGCCCATCCAGCCAGATTTTACTGGGAAAAAACTCCCCACGGCCAAAGAAGAACAAGTCAAGGTTTATCTCCAGGATTTAGATGGCCGCGACGCTGTGGAACTGATCAAATAGACAGCAAAAAAGGTGCATCACAATTTTTACGACACACCTGCTCGCTTTGTTTCAATACGAAATCCTAGTGGAGGAAATGGCGGGAACCCGTGAACATCATGATCAGCCCCAATTCATTGGCGGCCTTGATCGAATCTTCGTCCCGAATGGAACCACCCGGCTGAACGATCGCCTTAATCCCTGCTGCGGCCGCACTCCGTACCGAATCATCGAAGGGGAAAAAGGCGTCACTGGCTAGATACGCACCCTGGGCCTTTTCGCCCGCCTGTTCAAAGGCAATTTTTGCGGCACCGACCCGGTTCATTTGACCAGCCCCCACACCAACCGTAGCCCGATCTTTGGAAACGAGAATCGCGTTGGATTTAACGTGCTTGCACAGTTTCCAGGCGAAGAACAATTCCGCGAGATCCGCCTCGCTGGGTTGTTTCTCCGTGACGCACTGCCAATCTTGGGGTGCTTCAATTTGGGTATCGGCATCCTGGGCTAAAAAGCCACCGGCGATCGCCTTGAGGGTTTGGGTCGGGCCAGTGAGCAGATCGGGGAGGGTTAAAACCCGCAGATTTTTCTTCTTCGCAATGATTTCTCTGGCTTCCGGGGTGCAGTCAGGGGCAACCACACATTCTAAAAAGACTTTCCCCATGGCTTCGGCAGTGGGGCCATCGAGGGGTTTATTTAGGGCGACAATGCCCCCAAAGGCAGACACAGAATCGGCGGCAAAGGCTTTTTCGTAGGCTTCTTGTAACGTCGAACCGAGGGCCACACCGCAAGGATTAGTATGCTTGAGGATTGCGACGGCAGGATCGCCATCGGGGAACTCGGCAATGATCCGTCGTGCCGCTTCGAGATCCACGAGGTTGTTGTAGCTGAGTTCCTTGCCCTGGAGTTTTTCAGCGGCGGCCCAACCACCAATTTGGGTTCCGGTCTTGTACCAAGTGGCTTTCTGGTGGGGGTTTTCGCCATAGCGGAGGGTTTGCACTGCTTCGCCACTGAGGCCCAAGCGTTGGGGTAAGTCTGTATTGGCATTCACGGTGCTGGCAAAATAGCTCGAAATCGCCTGGTCATAGGCACAGGTGAGAGCAAAGGTTTCCCCGGCCATGCGTTGACGAAATTCGAGGGTCGCGGTGCCGCCGTTGCTGCGCAGTTCCGTTAAATATTCGTCGTAATAACGGGGATTGGAAATAACAGTGAGGCTACCAAAGTTTTTCGCCGCTGCCCGGAGCATTGCGGGGCCACCGATATCAATTTGTTCAACGGCTTCGGGAACGGTCACACCTGCTTTGGCGATCGTTTGCTCGAAGGGATAAAGATTGACCGCGACGAGGCTGAGGGGCCGAATATTATTGTCGTCTAAGTCTTGTAAATGTTCGGGAAAGTCCTGACGGGCGAGAATGCCCCCGTGGATCTTGGGGTGGAGGGTTTTCACACGGCCACCGAGAATTTCTGGGGAACCGGTGTAATCGCTGACTTTGGTGACGGGGACGCCTGCATCCTTGAGGGCTTTGGCGGTGCCGCCGCTACTGATGATGTCAAATTCAAATTCTTCTACGAGTTGCCGGGCAAATTCGACGATGCCAGTTTTGTCTGAGACGCTCAATAGTGCTAAACGACGTGCCATATCCGCGATTTCCTTATGTGAACCAGCGTCCCATCATACGCGATCGCCTAAACTTTCTTCAAACGGTTACAAGGGTATCTGTCAGGAAGGATTAACACCCCTCAGCAGTGCGGCAACCCTGCACCCATTCGCTCGTACCCCCGGCAAAAAATTCCTTTTTCCAGATTGGGGCATTGTGTTTGATCGTATCGATGCCGTAGCGACAGGCGGCAAAGGCTTCGGCTCGGTGGGGACAACTAGCGGCGACAAGGACGCTAATTTCGCCGATTTCCAGCTTACCGATGCGGTGGTGAATCACGACTCGATTTGTGTCGGGCCACTGTTGGCGGATGTCGTGGGCGATTTGTTGGAAAACGGTGATCGCCATTGGTTCATAGGCTTGATATTCGAGATAATGGACAGCCTTGCCATCGCTGCGATTCCGGACGGTACCGCTCATCACCACTACAGCCCCACTACCGGGGTCTTCGGCGAGACGATACACCGCATCAAAGGAGAGGGGGGCAAAGGCGATCGCAAACTGATCGTGAGGATAGGTAGGGACGCGCATCGAGTTTCATCTAAAAGCTTATGCTAGTCTAAAGGACGGTTCTTTCTTGATGCAAAACGTCTATGGCTTCGCAACTCCGGGTTTTTGTGCCTGATCATCCCCTCCTCAAGCATTGGTTGGCGATCGCCAGGGAAACCAATACCCCCACCCCCCTGTTTAAAACGGCCATGAAAGAACTGGGAAAATGGCTCACCTACGAAGCCTGTCGCTATTGGCTGCCCACCCTCGATGCGGCCGTTGAAACTCCCCTCGCCCAGGCCCCAGCCACCTTAATCCATCCCCAAACGCCGCTTATTGCAATTCCCATCCTGCGGGCCGGACTCAGTTTAATGGAAGGAGCCCAAGAGGTAATCCCGAATATTGCTGCCACCTACCACCTCGGCTATCGGCGGGACGAACAAACCCTTGAGGTGGCTTGTTATCTAAATAATTTGCCAGCGCAATTTGCCCCAGAAACTCGTCTACTGCTCCTCGATCCGATGTTGGCAACAGGGGGGACGATCACGGCGGCCATGGCTGAAGTGACAAAACGCGGCATTGCCATGGAGAATGTGCGCATTATCTCTGTGGTTGCGGCTCCGCCAGCCCTCCAGAAACTGAGTTTAGACTATCCCGCCCTACAAATTTATACGGCGATGATCGACCAAGAACTGAATGATCAAGGCTTTATCGTGCCCGGTCTAGGGGATGCAGGCGATCGCACCTTTGGTACTCGCTGACCTCTAACGCTGGCGTGTCAGGAGACAAAAAATAAATCTCCAAGCAAGGGTCATTCCCTGGCAAAAATCTTTGCAAACGCACCCTGGTCAAGAGCGATCCCCAACCGTTAAGCTTAAGGTAGCACTGAGAAGAATCAAGGGTTTTGGTTTCCTATGAGTCAACGCGATGGATTTGGGACGGGGTTTCTGTTAGGCACTATTTTTGGTGGTGTTGTGGGGGGCATTGCCGGGGCGATCGCCGCTTCGAAAGTGAAAGACAATAATGCCCCGCGTCAGGCCCAGTGGTCAGAGGAAGAAGAACCTCTCAGCTTTGACACCGAAGAAGGGATGGAAATGGCCCGTCGCAGCCTGGAGAATAAGATTGCCCAACTGAATGGTGCCATTGACGATGTCCGCCAACAAATGACGGTATTACATCCCCACAATGGTCAGGAGCCATTGAACCCCAATTCTTGATATCCGTACCCAAGCAATTTTGCAACATCGGTTAAGATGAACGACAAAGACCCCATTGTCAGGTCTTCAGTTTTTTATACGGTAACAGGAATATGGCAGCCGAATTATTACGAGTCAGCCTCGGAAACTTTATCCAGATTTATCTTCTGCTTCTCATTGTCCGCATTCTTCTCAGTTGGTTTCAGACCGCAGATTGGGCAATGCAAGTGATGGGTTTTCTGAGCCCTGTGACCGACCCCTACCTTAACCTGTTCCGTTCGTTTATTCCGCCCCTGGGAGGCTTGGATCTATCCCCCATTGTGGCAATTTTCTTGCTCCAAGCCGTTGGTGGTGTCCTGGGCGGTGGCGCTTTATTCTAAAGGTCTTAAAATTTTTGGAGATCGCCCCCATTGTGATTTTTTCCAGTTGGGGGCATCTGCTCTGGCAGATTTTTTCAAGTTTTTTCCACAAAAACAGTTCTTTTTCCACAAAAATCCGAAAGTTTTCCACAAGAGACCCAGCTAAATCTTAAGGAAACATAAAGGATCTTTTTGGCGATCGCCAATATTATCAAGGGAAAATTGACTGAGGGGAGATAAATGTTGAAATATTTTTTGCGCGACAAAAAGCAGTGAATTTTTCGGAACGTTTTTTAAGAACATTAAAGCAAAACTGAGACTAATCACGCTCTCCCAATATCCTTAAGGGAAGTAAGTGTATGGAGAGGCTGCGTGAAAGAAGGATTTGAAGAAAAAGTTCAAGAACTGTATCAACTGGCAAAGGAAAAACCAGAGGATCAGGCATTTCAAGACGCCATTGAGGTAATTAAATCCCTGCGAATTTCTCGGGGTGCCCTCCAAAGTTGGACGGAGAAATACAGAGACCAAATAGAAATCCTGGAAACAGATATCGACGCCCTAGAAGGACAATTGGTCTTAAAGGGCGATGAAAAAATCCAGCTTGAGCGTCAACTCGATGCGGCTAACCAAGAGATTACGACTTTAATTCAGAATTTAGAAAGAACCACCATCAAAAAAGACCGACTCTACTCAGAACTGAGACAAATGGAACAAGAAGCCTATGCCGTGGCGGAGAGGGTGAGACAAACCAATTCAATCTTCGGCAAATTCCAGGCTGTATGGCAATTTTTACAACTGATCTTCTTTGAAGATGACCCAAAGGATCCAGGCACCATCGATTTGAATCCTGAAGCAGATCCAGAGAAACCACAAATGGGATCAGGGATTCCCAATACTCAAAGAAGTCTCTTGGATAAATGATTAAAGTAGGAAGATAGCCATGTCCAGATTTAGCCGCATCATTGATGAATTAGAAGAATTAGACAAGCAAAGCTTAAAAAATACGGCTCGCGTTTTTGCGATCACTGCTGGTTTGTATGAACGCCTACGCACAATCGTCGCAGCCCAAAAAGATTTGGGACAACCTTATGCTTTACCTGGAAACAAAAAGGTAGATCAAAAGTTGTTGCAAGCCCGCTATGGCACCTATGATAAGTGCTACCAAATCTATAAACAAGCCTATGGTATCACTTGTCAGAGAGGGTGGAAAAATTTGGTGCCCTTGGTTGAAAAACTGCCGCTGCCCCAGACGATGGAAGAAAGAGTAGAACAACTAGAAAATACGGTAAAAGTTCTCTCTGAAGCGATTCTGGAAATGACTACCCAATAGTCTTAGTAAAAAGATGAAAAAGTAGTGGCGATCGCCTAATATTTTTCTACTGTCGAAATCTTACCAAGAGGTGTACAAGCTATTATGAATACACAGTAAATCTCTTCATTTCAGAATAGCTATTCATCCATGAATTTCTTGATTTAAGGTAATATTGAAAAAATAGTTGAAACTTGTGCTAATTTAGAGACAAAAGTTTTGGTACTTCGAAAGTACAAGTTTACTTATTTTTAATTCAAAATTTAACCTCTTCTAAAAAATATATAAAACATGAAAATCCAAGAGTTGCTTGACACATGGGAAATTTCACAACCAATTTTAATTGGGAAATATAAGGCTATCAAAGATAAATCCTTTGGATTTTTCAATGAAATACGAACTTGTGACGATAGGCATATCAAATATCCTGGTCAATCAGAAATTGTCAATGATGTATATGTCAAGAACAGTAATTTAGAAAATGGAGCTTATTATCAGTTTTATTTCTGTTTGGCATCTGCAGAAGAGTGCAAAAAAAGAAGTAATAAATATTTAATTCAAGGTGATGCCAATAAAGATTTGATTAAAATCAAAAAAATAACTAATCAATATGAGCAGATAATTAATAGGCTATTTCAAGAGACAGGAAGTACAACGAGAGATGCAGTAAATTTATCAAGAGCATTAAAGAAGATCGCAGGAGATTTATATACAGAATCTGAAAGATTTATTTTTGAAATATTGCAAAATGCAGATGATTTTCCATCTCAATCAGGAAGGGTTAAAGTTCATTTTATATTATTGCAAGAATATTTTTTGATTTTGCATAATGGCAAACCTTTTAATGATAGAGAAGTTGAGGCAATTTCAAGTATTGGCGATAGTACAAAAGAAACAGATTCGTCCAAAACAGGTTATAAAGGCATAGGCTTTAAATCAGTTTTTGCAGACGCTGATTGTGTTTATATATTTTCCGGTGGATATCAGTTTCGATACGACAGAAGTCATTATGAGAATTCGGAAGAAACACCCTGGGAAATAAAACCAATATGGACAGAAAAAAATCACCTACCAATTGAAATCGAGCAATGTCCAGATTTCAGTGAATACTCTGTAGCTATTGCACTTCATGTTGGTGTAGATAAAATCAATGAGTATAAAAGAAAATTGAAACAACTGTTTACTGAACCAAGATTTATGTTATTTTTACGTCATGTTCAATTAATAAATGTGTCTGGGTTAAGTCAAGATTTAAAACTTAGTCTTCAACTGAAAAGAAATAATGATTTCAGTCAAATATTATATAATAGCAAACTCAAAAATAATTGGCTTTCAAAAGATTTTGATTTTGATGTCGACCAAACAGTTAAAGACAAAATTCAAAACGATCAAAAAGTTCCCAAAAAACTCAAAGAAGCGACTAAGACCAAATTAAGTTTTGCTGTAAAACTAGAGAGCAACAATTTAGTTTCTTTGACTTCTAATGAATCAGTTTTATTTACTTATTTACCAACAAATGTCAAAGATTATCAATTCCCAGTTTTAGTTAATGCTGATTTTTTGACTACTGCTAATCGTCAAGATTTGCATAGAGACAATGAGTGGAATGGCTTTATTTTTCAACAAATAGGCTATCTCTTTTTTGATTTTATAGCATGGATATGCACTGAGTATCCCGAATATCGAAATCACATTGTAAAGCTTATTCCTGAAAAAATATCTATCAATGAAACTACGGCTGCTTGCTTTAATAAAGGCTTCGAAAAAGGATTACACGATATTGCTTTTATTCCTTCTGATGAAATTGGCAATTTATTAAAGGTTAGTGAAGCCATTCTTGATGAAACAGGAATTATAAAAACAATTGATTCAGCAAGAATTAAATCAGCTTTAGGGATAGACAAATATTTTGTTAGTCATGATTTACTATGTTCTCAAAAGCTCAAATCTTTAGGTGTAGAAACTTTTGATTTCAGTAGCTTGTGTGATTTCTTAAAGTCTGGATTGAATTTTAATGAATATATTACACTTCTTGAGGTTATCAACAAGAAAAGATACACCAAACAAATCAAAAGAAATTCTATTGCAATTATATGGCTTGAAAATCGAAGCTATATTTCACCAGAAAAATCTTCTATTTATTTTCGACCCTCTTCCGATGACAGACAATTACTGACTTTTGATAACTTCAATTTTATTCATCCTGATCTTCAAACAATTTGCAACACAAACAAAGCTGTTGATGATTGTCTAAGGGAGTTAGGAGTCACAGAATTTGAGCCAATTTCATTAATTAAAAATAGATTGAAAAAAAATCAATATAAACCCTTTAATGATAAAATCAAAAATTATATTAATTATATTCGTTTTATTTTTAAATATCGCGATCAATTGACAGTGCAAGAATACCAATTCTTAAAAAACATTCAATTGCTCTATAAAACCAATGACAAATATTTTTCCAGTGAAGCTTCCAGTTGCTATCTGTCAGATTACTATCGACCAGATTATTTGTTGGAGTCTATAACTGACGACTTATCCCAAAATAGCTTTAAGTTTATCATATCTGATTATTGTAAAAGTCATAGTGATATTGATGAATGGCGAAAATTTTTCTTGAAAATCCATACTATTAAGCCGGATGGAATAGAAATCATCAAAAGAATTATTATTCCGATGATTAAAAATCATAAAATCAATGAAAATAATACCATTAAGATCACACAGTTTATTTATAAAGTACTTAAAGGAAAAGAAATTCCAAATGAATTAAAACGAGAGTTGAGCCACTTATTACTGAGGACAAATGATGGTTTACAAGAAGCCCATAATTGCAATTTTACTGATTTTTATACGAATTCTTCTCAGAATTTAAAATTGCTCAATGAAATCAAATTGAAAAATTTGATTAGTGTCGATTATTGTGATGAGGGACAATCACGAGAAAGCTGGAGGCAGTTTTTTATTAGTATCGGTGTTCAAGAAAAATATGGTATTGAATTACTCAAGCATAAAATTAGTTTACTGACAAAAGATTCTACTTTAGTTACAGCAGAAAATGCCGTTTTTATAACGACTGAGATATTATATTATTATAAAGAATTATCTGAAGATGACTTTAACAATTTAAAAAAACTACCAGTTTTATTGAAAAATAATCAATTGGCACCTGCAGATAGATGTTATTTATCTAATGATTATCAACCAATCCAAAATTTAGAAGATCTGTTTGCGACAATTGATTGCAATGAAATAGTTAGTAACAAATACATAAGTCATAATAATGATAAAGTTTTATGGAAAAATTTTTTTTTAAAGATAGGGGTAGCCGAAGAGCTTAAAATTATTCCGATTACAAAAAATTTGATTAGTGCTGAAGATGAATTGTTTAAAGCATATCGTCAATTTATTGGTGTTGGTGATCTCAGCAATTCTCAAATTTCAGATTTCGATTCATTTGCTATCAAAAAAATCTTAAATTGTAATAGAAATTATCAATTTTCTATTAAGTTATGGACGTACTTAGCTGAACATTGGGGAAGATTAAGGTTAGAAGACAACTCAAAAATACGGATAAATCAAGATACACCGAGAACGGTCATTTCTCTTTTTAAATTCATTGTCACGCAATATCTTCGATCAATACCTTGTTTAGATCAACAATGTTATGAGCCAGGAAAAGTCTATTCTGCATCTCTAGCAAATGAGTTAAATGGCTTAGATTTGTTAATTTCCGCTATTAATCTACCAGCGAAAGTTGAAGATTTTTTGGGTATTAAAAGAACATTAGATATTAATGCATATTTGAAGCTTTTATCTAGTGGTGAAAATCACCATACATTAAAAATTTATAAATCAATATCTGAAATCATTAATAAAGGTGTAAATATTCAAGATAAAAATCTTCTACTTGAATATAGAAAGACAGGAAAAATACTAGCTTGTGACGATCAGTTGCATCCTATTTCTGAAATGTATTATTTGGATTCAAATCTAAGCTTGCCGTTTAAAAGAAATTCAAAGCTTGTTAAATATTCCGAAAATTGCCAGTCTTTTTATGATTCTGTGGGTGTCAAAAAAATCACAAAACAAGATATCAGGCCCGTATCCAAAAACAATAAAACTTGTAATGTTTTACACAATTTAATCAAACAAAGAGTTGATTTAATTAGTATGTATCTAGTTAATACCACTGATATAGAAGTCATTAGAAATCAAAGTAAGAAAATATTAAAATGCTTAGATGATTTGACAATTTATAATTCTGAAAAATTATATTGTTGCATTGAGAAAATCAATTACAATGAACCTATTTATAACTACTATAATGAAAATCACAACATTGATTATGTGGAAAAATGGAATAACAGAAAAAATGCAAGAATCGGTGAATATTTAATTCGAGAATTAGAATTAAGTAATAGGAAAATTAGCAGTGAAAGATTACTGGATTTTCTCGATGATCCCATTGAAGAATCTATCCAATATTTTAGAGAAAGTGGTTTTAAAGACTTAAAAGCAATTTTTGATAATCTAATATTTGATGATACTCAGGCAATTAACGACATTGGTCAACAGCAACCTGATCGTACATTGGCTAGAACTAGTGTGATCAGCAATCCAGATGGAACAGGCAAGGATCCAGAATGTTGGGGAAACTTTGGAGAAAATCAAGCAAAATCATTTTATGAAGACTTGGGTTATGATGTAGCAAAACAACCAGATGTGATGGGTTACGATTTTTTATGCAAAAAAAGTAATGATCAATTGTACGTTGAGGTAAAAACTATTAATCCAAAATATAGTGGGTAGTACTAAAGGGGTAATGAGGAATTGTAGTGATGGATGAAATTCCACAATAGTCCAATGTGATTAAATACACACTTGGAGAAGGCTAGACTGCGTCTCACAAACCGTGACATCCTTTGCCTCACAGTACAATTAAAGCGCTCAATATAACTGGTTTTACCACTCTGTTTGCTAACCACCCGATGACGCTTTGAAGGGAATACGCCACGGTAGGCTTCCCACTCATCCGTGTAGAAGACTCCACATTGCCGATATACCCCAGGCAATGACGCCCACAGTGCTTTTGCACTCTCTCGACCACGGCAACCAACGTGCAGACCAATAATTTCCCGGGTTTGAACGTCAAGGGCCAGCCAGACCCACTGTTTATTGCCTTTGTGGTCAACAAAAGACCAGAGTTCGTCACACTGCACCTTTAAAGACCCCTTTTTTTGGGGACAACCTTGGCCCTTCTTGGTACTTGTGCTGCTTTCATATTGACGTAATTTTGCAGCCATTGTTCAGAAACTTGAACAGCTCTGGCGATGCCGGCCATCGAAATACGTTCGAAAAGCAGACGGTCAATCAGAGCGCGGGTTTCAGCATCAATGAGTTTATTGGTGGGATGTTCCACGAATTGACGACCGCATTGCTTGCAGAGAAAGCGCTGTTTACCGTTGTGGATGTGCCCATTTTTGACTGTATGTTGGGATTGACAGCTGGGACATTGAGGCATGGGTCGGAGTCAATGACTTCCGTTCTACCTTAACAAAACCGTCATTACCCTTTTAGTACCACCATATAGTGATGTTATTCGTATTACTGTGAATGAATGGGAAACCATGTGCAAATCAGAAAACCAAGATCACTATGAAATATTTATAATCCTACATATTGGTGATTTAGTGAAAGAAAAAATCAGAATCAAATCAGCTTGGCACACGTTGCAAAAGGTTTTTTACAATCTCAATTCACAACCTTTAACTTCTTGTGAATATAATAGTGAACAAATAGAATCTCTAATTGGATTTCAGCGCAACTCTAAAAACTTAGCTAATGACATGATTTTGAATTGGAAAAGATTGAAAGATCAAGCTTTAATTTTAATTGAAAATATTGAATTATACTAACTTTAATTAATTGAAAATAGTAAACTTATCTATTTTCTTGATCATAAAATTCTGAAAAATATTCTCTTCGATTGCACGACAATAAATATCTTTTGTTGGCTCGCTCTTTTTCTTTCTAGAACAGAAAGGTGAGCCATTTTTGACTCACCTCAATTATAAAATTTTAGATTCGTCTATTTCGCGCCCACAGGCATACCGAGAAGATCCTCAATCTTCGGCATATCTTCGAGGGCAATTACGCGACCCTCATCCTCAAAGCCATCAATCTCATTGAAGTTGAGGTAACGATACAGATCACCCTTGAATGGATCAATCTTCTCAGAGACGATCGCCTGATATTCTTCCACAGTGGGAATCTTACCGAGGAGCGCACAAACCGCTGCCAACTCCGCAGAACCAAGGTAAACTTGTGCCCCCTTGCCCATCCGGTTATTGAAGTTACGGGTCGAAGTAGAGAAAACTGTTGCATTATCCTCCACGCGAGCTTGGTTCCCCATACAGAGGGAACAACCAGGCATTTCTGTCCGTGCCCCTGCCGCCGCAAAGACACCGTAAACCCCTTCATCCCGGAGTTGCTTTTCATCCATGCGCGTGGGCGGACAAATCCAAAGACGACCTTTGACAACACCCGCCCCTTCAAGAATTTTCGCCGCCGCGCGGTAGTGACCAATATTCGTCATGCAGGAACCGATGAACACCTCATCAACTTTGTCCCCGGCACATTCAGACATCAGTTTGACGTTGTCAGGGTCATTGGGAGCCGCAACGATGGGTTCCTTAATCTCATTCAGGTTCACCTCAATCACATCCGCATATTCCGCATCAGGATCCGCTGACATGAGAGAAGGATTCGCCAGCCATTCCTCCATCTTCGCAATGCGGCGCAGCAGAGTCCGCGCATCAGAATAACCACGGGCGATCATGTTCTTCATGAGAACCACGTTAGAACGCAGATATTCAGCAACGGTTTCTTCGCTGAGTTTGATGGTGGAACCAGAACAGGAACGCTCAGCAGTGGCATCGGTCAATTCAAAGGCTTGCTCCACCTTGAGATCCGGCAGACCTTCCATTTCCATGATCCGACCGTTAAAGACGTTAACCTTGTTCTCCTTGCCGACGGTCAATTTACCCTGTTGCATCGCCACCCAAGGAATCGCGTTGACGATATCGCGCAGGGTTACACCGGGTTGCAGTTCGCCTGTAAATTTCACGAGGACAGATTCCGGCATATCAAGGGGCATTACACCGAGGGCCGCTGCAAAGGCCACCAAACCAGAACCCGCCGGGAAAGAAATCCCCAAGGGGAAACGGGTATGGGAGTCACCACCAGTTCCCACGGTATCGGGCAATAACATCCGGTTTAACCAAGAGTGGATAATGCCATCACCGGGCTTGAGGGCAACACCACCACGGGTCGCGAAGAAGTCGGGCAGTTGTTTGTGGGTAACGACATCAACTGGCTTCGGATAGGCGGCAGTGTGACAGAAAGTTTGTAGGGTCAAGTCCGCATTGAAACCGAGACAAGCCAGCTCTTTTAGCTCATCGCGAGTCATCGGGCCAGTGGTGTCTTGGGAACCCACGGTGGTCATGGTCGGCTCACAGGATGTCCCAGGACGAACCCCTTCTAAACCGCACGCTTTACCCACCATTTTTTGTGCCAAGGTAAACCCTTTGTGGGTATCTTCTGGCAGGGAGGGACGCACAAACACCGTCGTCGGTTCGAGTCCGAGGGCTTCACGGGTTTTGTCGGTGAGTGCCCGACCAATCAGCAAGGGAATTCGACCACCAGCCCGCACTTCGTCGAGGATCGTTTCAGGCTTCAGTTCAAAAGTCGAGATTGTTTCACCCGCTTCGTTGGTAATTTTGCCTGCGTAGGGATGAATGGTGATCACATCGCCAGTTTTGAGTCTGCTGACATCACACTCAATGGGCAGTGCACCGGAGTCTTCAGCGGTATTGAAGAAAATTGGGGCAATCTTACCACCGAGAATATAACCCCCTGCTTTTTTGTTGGGGACAAAGGGAATGTCGTGGCCGAGGTGCCATAGTACAGAGTTGATCGCTGATTTCCGAGAGGAACCGGTACCGACCACATCACCGACATAGGCAACGGGATGACCTTTTTGCTTTAGTTCAGCGATGGTTTCTAACCCCTCTGGCATTTTTGATTCCAACATTGCGAGGGCATGGAGGGGAATGTCGGGGCGAGTGGTGGCGTGGGGCGCGGGGGAAAGGTCATCGGTGTTGGTTTCACCGGGAACCTTAAAGACAGTAACGGCGATCGCCTCAGGAACTTTGGGCTTACCGATAAACCAAGCGGCTTCTGCCCAGGCATCAATCACTTGTTTGGCGTAGGAGTTGGTATCGGCGAGTTCGAGGACATCGTTAAAGGCATCGAAAACCAACAGGGTTTTACTCAGGGCAGTGGCGGCGGCACTGGCAATATTGCTGTCGGGGGATTTGAGGAGTTCGACGAGGGATTGGACGTTATAGCCACCGACCATTGTGCCGAGGAGTTCGACCGCGCCTTGGGGACTGATCAGGGGACAGGTAATTTCTTTTTTGGCAATGCCTGTGAGGAATCCGGCTTTCACATAGGCGGCTTCATCAACACCAGGAGGCACGCGATCGCGCAATAAACTCAGCAGTTCTGCTTGTTCTGCTTCGGGGGGATTTTTGAGGCGATCGCAGAGTTCAGAGGTTTGTTCTGCGGTTAGCGGTAAAGGGGGAATTCCCAATTGGGCGCGTTCGGCGGCGTGTTTGCGGTAGGCTTCTAGCATAGGGAGATCTATCGGTTATCTAACGTTTTAGATACTCTATTGTAATGCCCACTGTAATGGCGCTATGGGTGAACAATCTCAGTCTTAGATTGTCCATAGAAGTAAAGTAAAGCTGGGCTGTTTAAAGAATTTTTTGGAGCAAACGGTAAATCAGGGTAAACAAGGCGATCGCCGCCACCAAGCCCGCGCCGACTAAAACAGCAATCATTGCCAGGGTGGTAAATTCCATAGTTTGCACCAGGAAAAAAGCCGCCCCCAGGGTAATGGCACCGAGGATCACCATTTCCTTCAGTTCGAGGATGCGTCGGGCGATCGCCAAAATAATTAACCCCATGGCCGCCCCCCAAACGCCCATGCCCACATTGCCCGCCAGGAAAGTCCCCACAAGGGGCATTAATAATACTCCCTGAAAGCCCGTAAACCCTACCCCAATCAGGAGTGGCACCACAGAACCAGTGGCGGCCTGGTTCCCAGTCGAGGCTTTCGCAGGAGGTGGCGTTTTTTTAGGTGGCGCAAGGGGTGGCTGTTTTTGTTGTTTAGGGGATTTTGCCGGGGCTGGGGGCTGTACCCTTGTGGCGGCGGTGGCAGGTTGAGCGGAGCCTTGTTGCTGGTTAGGCAAGTCTAAAAGTTTGAGGGCGACCTGGGCAGATTTTGGGCGATCGCCTGGGGTGGGTTCCAACATCAAATCCAAAAGCGCCCCAAAGCGCGGTTCAATTTTTTGGATAAATTTGCGCCACTGCCATTTATTCTGATACCCATCAAACAATGTTTCCGGCGTTTCCCCCGTGAGCAACACAATACAGGTCACTGCCAACGCATAGAGATCCGTCGCTGGATAAACCTGTGCTCCTCGCATCTGTTCCGGTGGTGCATAGCCCGGTGAATAAATCCCCGTCGAACGTTGGGACACACTGGCCGCCCCTGCCCCTGCCGTGACTTCCTTCACTGCCCCGAAGTCCAGCAGATAAAGTTCTCCGTCCACATGGCGCATAATATTCGACGGTTTAATATCCCGGTGGATCGTGCCCTGGTCGTGGACAAAGGCCAAAACCTTCAACATCGACACAAAAATTTCTTTAACTTCCGTCTCTGGTAACTTGCCCCGTGCCGCTAATTCCTGTTCTAGATCTTTCCCCTCGATGTACTCTTGCACGAGATAAAAATATTGGGCCGTTCCCTGACCCTGGGGTTGGGGCACGATCAACGGGAAAAAGGCAAACAAATCCGGAATTTGGGGGTGGCGATTGCCGATTCGTTCTAAAACATGGGCCTCCCGCTCAAACAATTCCTGGGCCATGGCCAACTGCTGATCATCTAAATTCCCCATGGGCTGAAACTGTTTCACCACGCACAGGCGCATGGTCGGCGTATAGCGATCGCGCGCCAAAAAAGCCGTCCCAAAGCCCCCCTGACCGAGAAGTTTTTGGGGAAGGTAGCGGCCACCCAAAATTAAATGCATCCCGCAACTGGTGCAATATTTCTGCTGGGCTGTTTTTAGGTGGGTTGGATCATCGAGATCACTAAAATGATTTTGGGGATGGTGACATCCGGGACGAGTGCAGAGGATCTCCATGCCAAGGTTTAAAAATGAGGTGAAAAAAGAGCGTCAATTTGCCCCCCATCCTAACAGAGAACCCTTTAGTAGAGTTCGTATTTCAGCAGGCGACATTCTAAGCCACCGTTATAGACCACAAAGCGTCGCGACGCCCGCAGTCCGACTCGTTTCGCCAGTTCTGCATTGCCCGTGAGAATATAGCCCGTCCAGCCCTTAAACCGCTGTTTGAAAATATCGCCAATGCGTTTATAAAGCAGCCCCAAATCTTCATCGGCACCGAGACGATGGCCATAGGGCGGATTGCAGATAATCACGCCACGGTCGGCAGGGGCTTCTACTTGTTCCAGTTCCCGACAGGCCAGTTGAATGTGGTCGGCAACGCCACAATTTTCCGCATTCGTCCAAGCTTGTTGAATCACTTCTTGATCGCGGTCTTGGCCAATGATTGGCTGTTGCAGTTGGTCTTTGGTGGCATATTCGGCCTCGTTGAGGAGGGTTTGCCAAAGCTCGGCATCAAAATCTTGCCAATGCTGAAAGCCAAAATCCCCCTGGAAAAGGCCGGGGGCAAAGTTCAAACTTTTTAGGGCGGCTTCAATGACAAAGGTGCCGGAGCCGCAGAGAGGATCCACGAGGGACAGATCCGGCGTCCATTCGGCGAGATCCAGGAGACCAGCGGCAAAATTTTCCTTAAGGGGCGCTTTCCCCATGGCGGGCCGATAACCCCGACGGTGCAAACTATGGCCGGAGCTATCGAGGCTGATAGTGCAACGGTTATCGCGAATGTGGGCATTGATCAGCACGTCAGGATCTTCGACATTGACACTGGAGCGATCGCCAAATTGATCCCGCTGTTGATCGATGATCGCGTTTTTCACTTGGAGGGCGGTGAAATGGGTGTGATTGAGATTTTTATTTTTACCGGTACAGGTGACGGCAATGGTTTGGTTGGGCGCGAGGTATTCAGACCAGTCAATGCTTTGCACGCCCCGATAGAGTTCCTTGGCTGTAAAAGCTTTGACTTTTTTAATCTGTACCAGCACCCGAAACGCTAACCGTGACCAGAGATTGACTTTGTATAACAATTGGCGATCGCCTTGAAAAGAGACCCCGCAATATTCTGTTTTCACCGCCTGGGCACCGAGGTTTGTCAGTTCCTGAGCCGCAAGCTCCTCAATGCCCTGGGCTACCGTTGCAAAATAGGTTTGCATTCTATATCTATCGCCTGAAATTGTTTGCCGGAAAGATTATCCCCCAGTGTAAGGGATGGGGCGATCGCCTTTTTCCTAATCCGAATTCGGTAGGATAGAACATACCATCACCCAGCACGAGGGACGATTTTATGACCGTTGCCACGAGCCGACCCGTCCTCACCGAAACCCAAAGCTTAATCCTCCCTGGCCGCTACAGTTGGGAAGAGTTCCAGGCGATCCAAACGGCGATCGGTCAAGCTGCCAGCCTGCGGATCACCTACCTAGACGGAGTAATCGAACTAATGACCCTAGGGGAATACCATGAATCCATCAAAACCATTATCGGCTTTCTCGTAGAACTATATTTGTTCAATCAAGGGATCGAATTTCATCCTGTCGGGAGTGCCACCCGTGTCTCGCGAGAAAAATCCGTTTCCTTTGAACCAGATGAATCCTATTATCTCGGTGAACAAAAAGAGCATCCCGATCTCGCCATTGAGGTGAATGTCACCAGCGGTAGTCCCCAGAAACTCGAAAAATATCAACGCCTCGGCATTCAGGAAGTTTGGCTGTGGCAAGCGGAAAAATTTTCAATTTACGTCCTCGAAGAAACTACCTACCAAGCTTTACCCAAAAGTAAATTGCTGCCAGATCTTGACTTTGAACTGTTAGCGCAATGTGTGCTAATGCCGTCGCGATTAGAAGCAATCCAGACCTTTACGGCCCAATATCCCCAAAAATAATTAATCCAGATGCCAAATGGGGTTTAAATCGAGTTCAAAGCCTAATAAAACTTGTTCTCCAGAAAGACAATTTGGTTGCTCTAAAATTTCTGGCGCTTGGTTTTCTCGATAAATTTCTACCCGCTCCGTGGTCGGATCAATCAGCCAGCCTAATTTTGCGCCATTGTCTTGATATTCCTGCATCTTTTCTTGGAGCGTTTGGAGGCGATCGCTAGGGGAACGAATTTCCACAACAAAATCTGGACAGAGGGGCGGAAACTTCGCTTTTTCGGTAGCGGTGAGGGCATCCCAACGGTGACGGCTTACCCAGGCCGCATCTGGAGAACGGTGGGCACCATTGGGCAACTTAAAGCAAGTGGAAGAATCAAACGCAACGCCTTGTTGATTTGTTGTACTCCATATTTCTAGGCGGGCAGATAGCTTAATATTGCGTCGTCCAGTTTCTCCGCCCGTCGGTGGCATGATAATTAATTCTCCTTGGGTACTGAGTTCAAAGCGGCAGTCCGGATTGTTTTGGCACAACTCAAAAAATTGTTCGCCACTGAGCCTGCATGTATCGGGAAGACTGAGGGTGAAATTCATTACGCTAGACCCCATCGCCAGAAAATTTTGTCTGCATCCAGCTTAGCTTGTCTGTTTCAGAAAAAGGCGATCGCCTATTCTGCTATTTCTTTCAGCTCAGCAAAGCGTAACTTTGCGGATCGTGCCCGGGGATTTTGGTTAATTTCCGTTTCACTGGCAACCATTGGCTTTTTTGTTAGAACCCGCCAAATGTCCCGCTGCCGAAAAGCATTTTTGACGAGACGATCTTCTAAACTATGGAAACTAATAATCCCTAATCGGCCTTGGGGTTTAAGCCATTGGGGGGCATTGACTAATAGATATTGCAGCGCATCGAGTTCACCATTGACGGCAATACGTAATGCTTGAAAGACCCTTGTTGCCGGATGAATTTTCGCTTTTCTCGCCTTGGGATGATAGGTATAAAACACAATTTCTTCTAGTTCTTTAGTTGTCTGAATCGGGCGTTTCATGACTATTTTTTTCGCAATTTGTCGTGACAATCGTTCATCACCATATTCATAGAATAAATTCGCCAACGCCTTTTCCTCATAGGTGTTGACAATATCCGCTGCCGTTAATGTCTGTTGCTGATCCATGCGCATATCCAAGGGGGCATCAAAACGAAAACTAAAGCCGCGATCGCCTTGATCAAATTGCACCGAACTCACCCCAAGATCGGCAATAATCCCATCAAATTTTTCTCCCTGGGGATTAAACTCGCCAAAATTTGACCGCACCGCCCGGAAGCGATCGCCAAAGGATTTTAATCGTTCTGACGCAGCGGCGATCGCCTGGCTATCTCGGTCTACCCCCGTCACCCGCACATCGGGATATTGCCGCAAAATCAATTCTGTATGGCCACCTCCCCCTAGGGTTACATCGAGGTAATGCCCCCCTGGTTTTACTCCCAAGCCCGCTACCAACTCCTCTCTCAATACCGAAATATGCTTAAACTCTGCCGCCATGAATCCATCCAATAAAAAACAAAATCCCCCTATCACTGAGGGGGAACCCAAGGGCGATCGCCACTAAACCAGGACATTACATCCCCATAATTTCGTAGCCAGAATCCACATAGAGCACTTGACCCGTGACCCCACTCGAAAGATCACTACAGAGGAACGCCGCCGCATTACCCACTTCCTTTTGGGTCACAGTCCGACGCAGAGGAGCCGTTGCTTCCACATGGTGAATCATATCGAGAATGCCACCCACCGCCGAGGACGCCAAAGTCCGGATCGGGCCAGCCGAAATGGCATTCACACGAATATTACTGGGGCCAAGATCCGCCGCCAAGTAACGCACACTCATTTCGAGGGCTGACTTTGCCACACCCATCACATTGTAATTGGGGATGACTTTCACCCCACCCAGGTAAGTTAGGGTCACAATGGCGCCCCCTTCGGTCATCACGGTTTTCGCCCCCCGGGCCAGACGCGTTAAAGAATAGGCACTAATGTCAAGGGCCGTATTGAACCCATCCCGTGAAGTATCACTAAAATCACCCGTCAAATCTTCGCGGTTCGCAAAGGCAAGGCAATGGATCAAAATATCTAACTTGCCCCACTCTTTTTTGACAGACTCAAACACTTGATCCACCTGGGCATCATCCTGCACATTACAGGGGAGAAAAAGGGAAGGGTTGAGGGGCGCCACAAGCTCACCTACTTTTTTCTCAAACCGTCCCTTATCATCGGGGAGATAGGTAACCCCAATATTCGCCCCGGCGGCATGTAATTGTTGGGCGATCCCCCAGGCAATGGACTTATTATTTGCAATCCCAGTGACTAGGGCATTTTTTCCGGTTAAATCAAGCATATGGGTTCTCAAAAAGTATAAAAAATTAAAGCCAAGAAGCCAGCGTATATTATCTTCGCGCTCTGGTGACTTCGATGCAAACGGCTACTTTAGGGCAAATCAGGGAAAATTCTGCAAAATGCCTGGGAACTAACCCAGAAATCCATAATTATTTTGAAGCAAAAAGTACAAAATACTATACCAGAGTAAGATTTAGTTTAAGGGGAATGCTCATGGTCTCTGCACACTGAGCGCTGATATTTCACCCATCACGGTGGGGAACTGTTGCCCAACAGAATCTATGATGTACAACCCTGATTTCAACCAACCTCCTTTCTCTTCTGCCAATCCAGTGCCTGAACTACCTGCGACTCAAATTACAGACCTTGCGACAGCGTTTCGTCAGTTTCACAGTGGCCCCTTCCCACCTGTTGTGGAGAACTATGACCGGGGCAAGACGATCTTTTTTCCGGGGGACCCAGCGGAACGGGTTTATTTTCTTCTGAAAGGAGCTGTCCGGCTGTCTCGGGTCTATGAAGCGGGGGAAGAAATTACGGTGGCCCTGCTCCGGGAGAATAGTGTCTTTGGGGTTTTATCGCTACTCACGGGACAAAAGTCGGATCGCTTTTACCATGCGGTGGCTTTTACCCCTGTGGAACTGTTATCGGCTCCCATTGAGCAGGTGCAAAAGGCGCTTAATGAGCACCCAGAATTAGCGATGTTAATGCTAAAAGGGCTGTCGTCACGGATTTTACAAACGGAGATGATGATTGAAACCTTGGCCCACCGGGATATGGGCTCACGTCTGGTGAGTTTCTTGTTAATTCTCTGTCGAGATTTTGGGGTGCCGACCGATGAGGGGATTCGCATTGATCTCAAACTGTCCCACCAGGCGATCGCCGAAGCAATTGGTTCGACACGGGTGACAGTAACGCGCCTCCTGGGAGAACTCCGGGAACAGGACATGATTTCGATTTATAAGAAAAAAATTACCGTCCATGACCCCGTAAACCTGAGTCAACAGTTCGCTTAACGCTAAAGTAGAGAAGTCATACTTGTGTGTTTGGATGTCACCTTTTTGTTAAATGACCAGTGCTTTTGTACTAATCTTTTCAGTTTTAATCTTGGGGGGCATCCTGGCGGCACTGGGCGATCGCCTTGGTAGTAAGGTCGGCAAAGCGCGGCTTACATTATTTAATCTGCGGCCAAAACAGACGGCGGTGGTCGTCACGGTAATGACGGGAACAGTGATCGCCGCCAGCACCTTGGGGTTATTGTTTGGCTTGAGCAAGTCCTTGCGCCAGGGGGTTTTTCAGTTGGATGAAATCCTCGCCCAGCGGCGGCAAGAGTTGATGGATGTGACGGCAGAAAAGGAAAAGATTGAAAAAGAGTTACAGGCCGCGAGGGACGATCGCCTAGAAGCAGAACAAGATTTACAAGAAATTGAAGCAAAATTTGAAACGGCCCAAACTCAACTAGCGGGTTTTCGGGAACAGGCCAGCGAACTTCAGGCTGATATTAATGCGCTCACCACAGAGCAAACGACCTTGCGGCAACAGCGCGATCGCCTCCAGGCCCAAAGTGAAACCCTCCGCGCCCAGCTCAATCAACAAAACACCATTATTGAGGAACGCTCCCAGCAGATCGAAGCCCTAGAAGCCCAACAAAGTGAGCTCCAAGCCGAGATCAACCAGCGCGATGGTCGCATTGCCCAACTCGACCAGGCGATCGCCCAAAAGGATCAAGTGCTCACGGGCCTAGAAAATCAGATTGGCTCCCTAGAACAGCAAATTGATATCCTCGAAGCCAACTACATCAATTTCCGGAGTGGGAATGTCGCCCTTACGACAGGGCAAGTTTTAGCCTTTGGGGTGGTGCGGATTATTGATCCCAAAGCAGCTAACCAAGCCGTTGATCAGCTGCTCCGGGAAGCGAATCGCAACGCGATCATTGCCACCGGAGGCGTTAATCCTGACTTTGAGGCGCGGGTGGTGCAAATTACCAATGCCCAAGTGCAACAACTCCTAGGGCAAATCGCCGATGGTCGGGACTACGTGGTGCGCCTCCTGGCAGCGGGGAACTACCTCCAGGGGGAAGGTTCCGTCCAAGTGTTTGCGGATGTGACTTTAAATGAGCAGGTTTTTCGCGCCGGGGAAGTGATTGCCACTTTGTCTCTGGAGGAGCTGAGTGTGCAAAATCCTAGTGCCGCCCGGCGTCCAGTGGATTTTCTGTTGGGGGCAGCGCAATTTAGAGCGCGGCGAGCCGGGGTTCTGGGGGATATCCAGGTTAAAGATGGCAATGTCGGTCACATTATCAATTTTGTCGAAGCCCTCAATAATGCACCAGAACCCGTGACAGAAATTCGGGCGATCGCCATCGAAAATGGTTTTACGGCAGGCCCCCTCCGCTTAGAATTAGTGGGCCTCAGTAACGGTAGAATCGTCATCAGACAATAGGATAAGAAGAGTACATGAGCGTTTATCTTGGGTTTGACCCAGGCCGTGACAAATGTGGCCTTGCGGCGCTGGATGACCAAGGGCAATTGTTGAACCATGGCGTCATTGCGGCGGATCAAGCGCCCAACATCGCGAAAGAATGGTGCCAAAGGTATGGTGTTTCCCTGGTGGTCATGGGCAATCAAACGACGGCTAAAGAATGGCATAAAAAGCTCACCGCTGTTTTGCCCCCAGACATGGCGATCGCCTTTGTAAATGAACGCAATAGCACCCTCGAAGCCCGCGATCGCTATTGGCAGATGTATCCGCCCAATTTGTTCCAGAGATTGCTTCCCCAGGGAATGCGTTTACCTCCCCGACCCATTGACGATATCGTGGCGATTTTATTGGTCGAACGCTATCTCAACCCAGCCTAAACAGCAAAAAAGATGGGCCAGAATCCGACCCATCTCGACGATTGGGGTGTGAGCTTAACCTAGAGTTTCGCGAAGTTGCTGTTTGGCAGTGTGGAGAGCTTCGGGTAATTTACTGGCATCCCGTCCCCCGGCTTGGGCCAGGTTCGGACGACCACCGCCACCGCCACCGCAGAGTTTAGCAATGCCGCCGATAAATTTACCCGCTTGTACTTTTTTGCCTTTGTAAATCCCTTCGCTAAAGGCGGCCACCAGGGAAACCTTGCCGTCTTCTGGGGTTGACCCCAAGACCACTGCTGCCTCACCCAGTTTTTGCTGGAGCCGTTCAGCCGCAGTTTGGAGGGCCTTGGCATCGAGATCGCCCATATTTTCCACGAGGATCTTAAATTTGCCGACGGTTTCCGCTTGGTTCACGAGGGCTTCGGATTTGGCGATCGCCAGCTCACCTTTGACCTTTTCTAGTTCCTTTTGGGTGTTGCGCAGTTCCGCCTGGATATTTTCTACCCGTTCGGTGATTTCTTCCGGTTTGGCTTTAAATTTATCGCCGAGGTCTTTGACCACCTGGTCGCGCACCTTGAGGTATTCCAGTACCGCTGGGCCAGCCACAGCTTCAATGCGGCGGATCCCAGAAGAAATGCCCGTTTCGGAAATGATTTTAAACAGGCCAATTTCAGCGGTATTTTTCACGTGGGTGCCACCACAAAGCTCCATGGACACCCCAGGAAAATCCACAACCCGCACTTCTTCGCCGTACTTTTCGCCGAACATGGCCACGGCACCCTTCGCTTTGGCCTCAGCAATGGGCATCACTGCCACTTGGCCTTCGTGGGCTTCGGCAATCCAGGTATTGATTTGGGCCTCAATTTGGGTTAATTCACCAGCAGTTAACGCCCTGGGGCAATTAAAGTCAAACCGCAGGCGATCAAAGTCCACCAACGAACCAGCCTGGGAAATGGAGTCATCCACAATGTTTTTTAGGGCTGCTTGCAATAAATGGGTTGCGGTGTGATTCGCCTGGGCGCGACGACGGCAGGCCCGATCAATGGTGGCATTGACTGTGTCGCCGACCGTTAAACTGCCCCGTTCCACCTTGCCATGGTGGACAAAGAAACCCGACTCTTTCTGGACATCGTTAATGCGGACGACGAGTTGATCGCCGGAAAAATAACCGCGATCGCCAATTTGTCCCCCAGATTCCGCGTAGAAAGGTGTTTGGTTACAAATCAGTTGCACCACTGCCCCGGCTTCGGCGGTTTCTACCCGGTGGCCATCCACGAGAACGGCTTCAATTTTGACCTGGGATTGCAGATCTGTGTAGCCTAAAAATGCTGTGGGATGGATGTGTTCAGCCAATTCATCAAGGCTGCCTTGGACGGTGAGGTCAATGGTTTCGTGGGCGGCCTTAGAGCGTTCCTGCTGCTTTTTCATCTCCGCTTTGTAGCCTTCAGCATCAACCGTTAAACCGTTCTCTTCGGCAATTTCTTGGGTGAGTTCAAAGGGGAACCCAAAGGTATCGAATAGCGTAAACGCATCTACACCAGAAATTTCTTTGTCTTCTTTTTCAATAATTTCAGCTAGAAGTTTTTCGCCCCGCTCTAATGTTTTAAGGAAGTTGTTTTCTTCCCGCTCTAATTCCTGTTTAATGAAACTTTCCCGTTCGCGGGTGTTGGGGTAGGCGGCCTCTGAGAGTTGAATCGCTGTTTCTGCCACCTGGTTAATAAAATTCCCGTCAATGCCGATCAATCGACCGTGACGCACCACCCGTCGAATTAAACGCCGCAGCACATAACCCCGATCTGTATTGGAGGCGGTAATCCCATCGGCAATCATGTGGACGACAGAACGCACATGGTCGCCAATCACTTTTAAGGAAACCTTTGTTTTTTCGTCGGCTTTTTCGTAGTGAATCCCGGCGGCTTTGGCGGCCGTTTCAATAATCGGAAAAATCAGATCTGTTTCGTAGTTGTTGGGCACCTGTTGGAGGATTTGGGCCATGCGCTCCAAGCCCATCCCCGTATCGATATTTTTGTTTTGTAGGGGCGTTAAATGACCCTCGGCGTCGCGGTTATATTGCATAAAGACGAGGTTGTAATACTCGATAAACCGGGTATCGTCCTCTAGGTCAATGTTGTCATCGCCAAGTTCCGGCTTGAAATCGTAATAAAGCTCAGAGCAAGGCCCACAAGGCCCCGTTGGCCCGGATTTCCAAAAGTTATCTTCTTCTCCCATGCGGATGATGCGTTTGGGATTCACACCGACCTTGTCACGCCAGAGTGCAAAGGCTTCGTCATCTTCGCGGAACACACTGACGACAATATTTTTCGGGTCAAGCTGAAAAACTTCCGTAGAGAGTTCCCAGGCCCAGGCGATCGCCTGCTCTTTGAAATAATCCCCGAAGCTAAAATTCCCCAGCATTTCAAAGAAAGTATGGTGGCGGGCGGTGCGGCCCACATTTTCGATGTCATTAGTGCGGATACATTTCTGGGAGGTAGTAGCGCGGGGGCTGGGGGCGTCCTGCTGACCGAGGAAAATCGGCTTAAACGGCAACATTCCCGCAATGGTGAGGAGTACCGTTGGGTCTTCCGGCACCAAGGATGCACTGGGGAGGATGGGGTGTTGCCGCTCATTGAAGAAGTTGAGGAATTTAGACCGGATTTCACTTCCGCTCAGGACAGGAGGCACGCTAGACATGGGTTTACAGGAAAATTTTTGCTTTACAAACTTTACTGCATCTATTGTGACATTCCGTAGACCTTATGGAGAGACATGGGCGGCGATCTGCTTTTCAGAAAAGCTGAGCTGTATAGATATCCGAAATTTACTATGATTTCTTCTCTTCACTAGATCTTGCAGGGTGCGTCAATGAAATACAACGCGCTTTTTTAAATATGAAAAATCAATGCGTTATGCTTTGCTAATTTTCCTCAGAAAAATTAATTAATTCAGGAGTTAGTTTCTTGACAACTTTTTTATTCCCATAGTCAAAACAAAAATACCAATCATCTACTGGTATTTCATTATGTTTATCAAAAATAATTTGCACAATAAAAGTCAATTCGAGAAACGCATTTTTAGAAATTTTCAAGTTAGAAATATTCTGCTCATATTTATTTTCTGGCGTACTCCCCCAATCATCCTGAAACTCAATGAAACTTTCTGTATTCAATTCCATTGATCCCTTGATTGCTTTTTTTAAAAATATTTCATCTGTTGGTGATTGAAAATCAATACGCCATGAGCCATTACCAGCAGGATGGTATAGAAGAGTTTTCGAATTTAATGATTTTTTTCTTGGAGCTTTACTATTGAATAGTGACACTTTTTTTAGGTAAAGATCCTCTTGCTTTGAAGTGAAAAGCACACTATTTTGAATAACAATAGAGCTTTTTTTAGGGAGGATAAATAATCTTTCTTGGTCAATATCAACGGTTAACTTTGTTTGTTTGATTTTTTCACAAAAAGAAATAATATTGTTTAGATTCTTTGTTGTATTACCCAAGAATCCGATTATCGGGAAGATAATGAAGAAGAAAACCAAATAAGGATATTGCTTCTCAAATAAATTATTCATCCATTGGTTCATGTCAGAAAGCTCGTTGACAAAATATACTGCATATAGCATGGCTAGCCAATCTTGTAGGGTGTGTTAATAAAATGTAACGCGCCTTTTTGATGTTGGCGATTAATGCGTTACGCTTCGCTAACATATCCTACAGAGCTACGCGACATAAATAGCCTGCTGGAGAATAGAGTCTTTAATTTGAGGTTTTAGGTCTTCTGTAATCACGAGATCAACTTTGCGCTTGAACAAATTTTCCAGAAAAAACTTTAAATCCATGTAGAGGTCAAAGGTCAACTCTGCTTCAAACTCCACCAGAAAATCTAAATCACTTTCTGTATCTGCTTCATCACGCGCAAAAGAACCAAACAAAGCTAAATGTTTAACTCCCATTTGCTGAATGCTATCTAAACGCTGCACCAAGGTATTCAGCACAAAATCGCGTTTCAATAAATTCGTTTCTGTCATTGTGTCATTCACTGTGAGAGTTAATACATTTTATCCTTGATTAAATTCACTGGCGTATCTTGGGAGATGAGGGGAGGCGATCGCCCCAGGAACTTTTATTTTCCCAAAAGGCGATCGCCCCTATGCAAGCAGGTTGTCAACAGATACCGCCACGTCGGGAAAACGAAGAGGGGAAATTAAGCCTGTCTTTAGCGTTTGCTTTGTCGTATAGGAACCATTTTGGAGATCTTGAAAGACGATTAACTGGTGATGCTGCAAGTCAATTACCCAATATTCTTGAATCCCAGCTTCCGCGTAAATGCTTTTCTTTTCGGTTAAATCTTTTGTGAGCGTGGCTTGGGCACATTCAATAAGCCAAAAAATATTTTCAGGGTAGGGGTGATGGTTCAGGTATTCTCGTCCTAAGGGCTGCACGATCGCCACATCGGGTTCCGGTTCAGAATTATTCGGTAACGTAATGGGATGGGCTTCACTGACCAAGGCGCGATCGCCCAATAATCCTTGTAAATAGTGACTAATACTACGGGTGTAATAAGCATGGGGTTCTCGCTCTGGCGCCATGACAACTAAATTACCTCGGAGTAACTCCACCGCTTCATCAACAAAGAGACCTGCCTCAATTGCTTGATGGTAGTTTGCTATTGTCCACTTGTAGGTTGCCAGAGTCATCGGTGTTTAATCTCTGCGTTCTGTTTTGATTGTAGCTGGTACTTTAATCTCCACTTATAAATATTGAGGGCGAGCGCCCCAGGAATTTTCGTGCTCCCAAAAGGCGATCGCCCGAGTTGATCTTAGGTTTTGAGTCAGAGATTAAGCGGACTGGATTTTTGCGTCCTGTTGACCGCTTTGCAGGAGTTTAATGATTGCTGATTTTTCTAGCAGTCCCACGAGGGTTCCATTGGTCTGGATAACCGCCAGGGCTTGTAAACCTTGTTGTTCCAATTTAGCGGCCACATCTAGGAGGGACAGATCAGACTGGACTTGATTTTCCGCAGGCACAGATTTGATGAAATCACGCACCTGATTGTGGGGCCAGTCATTGGTGGGTACGGCGCGAAGAACATCAAGGTGCACTTCACCGAGCAGTTGACCTGTTTCGTCCTGGACTAGGAAGCGTTTCCACTGGTTACCAGAGCGAATCGCACTGTTTGCTAAATCCCGTAGCGTCGTTTCTGCGGAGATAATCGGACTGTCTTTAACCACTGCATCAGCCGCCGTTAAACCAGAGAGGGCTGATTGAATGGTGGCAGATTGGGCAGAACGACCCGCATTTTGAAGTAAGAACCAACCAATGATCAGCGTCCAGAAGCTACCCACATTAGAAATACCAAGGATAGATAATGCACCGAGAATGATCGCTGTCCAACCGATAAACTGACCAACACGGCTAGCCCAGATGGTGCCGGTGAAACGATTTCCTGTTAATTTCCAGACAATAGATTTAAGGACGTTACCACCATCAAGGGGAAGACCTGGAATCATGTTAAAGGTAGCCAAAATTAGGTTGATGTAAGCCAACAATCCGGCGATCGCCGCTGGCGGCCCACTCAGCACACCACTACCTGTTAAGAGAAAGAGTGCGATAAAGAGAGCCAAACTCACAAGCGGCCCTGCTACAGCAATCCAGAATGCACCACCGGGCGTTTTCGCTTCTTCATCAAGGTTGGCGAGTCCCCCGAAGAGAAATAGAGTAATAGAGTTGACGCCAATTCCCTGGCGAATTGCTGCATAACTATGGCCTAATTCGTGGAGTAACACAGAGGCGAACAGGAGCAGACCTGCTACCAATCCTAAAATTAAGGCGTTAATGCCGAGGCCTGGAAATTGGGACAATAGGCCGCCGCCAAAGTTCAGGGTGACGAGTACCAGAACAATGAACCAAGAAATATTGATGTAGAAGGGGATGCCAAATAAATTCCCCACACGAAAATTGCCGTTCATAAATGAACCTCCCGAATCGTTGCTGAGGCCCAAAAAGACTTACGTTTAGCGCTATTGAAAACCTTTTTGTCCGCTTTCATTGCTTACATTGTAACAAAATGTAAAGTAGCTACTTTACTGATTAGGTAGTGAAACCCGCCGTTTCGGGTTCGGTTCGCTCGGAATTGCTTGCTTTTGATGGCACTGGTTCAAAAAAAAGGCGATCGCCTTTACAAAAACAAAATTGTCATCCAATTCAACAATACTTAGACTTGATTCAATAGGTTCTGTGAGGGACGAAGAAAAGGATAATCTTGGGGAAAATCTACATCATATTCAAGTTGCATATTGGCCGCAGCTTCCTGATAACAGTCTAAATAAATTTCTTCGAGTAAATTACTTAAACTGGGGGAATCTGCTAATAAATCTTTAAGTTTTGATTGAGTTCTGCGAATCGTCCCCTCCCAACCGCGATAACATTCTGGCATGGGGACATAGTGGCGTTTTAAAAGATGCTCAAACAAAGTAATTGAGCGATTTTTCAGCTCTCGCTTTTCCCGTTTCCCTAAGGATTCTACCTCATCAATTAAATGCTCTAAATCTAATGTCGAGAAATTTTGGGTTTTGAGTTGTTCAACAGTCTTCTCGATCCACATCACAAAGTCATGATCATAAAGTACTTTGTCTATCTCCATGAATTTCCTGCAAGTGCATCTCTAGTTATCATAACGATAAACTCTAATTTGCATCGCGTAGAATAGTGAAATCATTCCTTGAGATTAGGCGATCGCCTCATGAAAACATTGATTCATCTCAAAATCGAGAAACTTCACGAAGCAGGGCAGGATTACTATTTGGCGACCAGTGAGGATGTACAGGGTTTAGTCGCCGAGGGGCAAACCATTGAGGAAGTGATTGAAATTGCCAGTGACTTAGCCAAAATACTACTGGAACTGCATCAACAGAATGAACAACCACCCGCCTTGCCGAATACATTCCAATATCCGCTGATTTTAGAAGTTTAATGGGTCGTTTATCAGGATTTTCCTATCGAGAAGTCACCAAAAAGCTCCGTCGAGCAGGCTTTGAATTCTATCGCAGTGGTAAGGGTGACCATGAAATTTGGTTTAATCTAGCGACAAAACACACTACAACAATCCCACACCATAAAACCATTAAAGAGGGAACATTACGCGCCATCCTGCAACAAGCACAGATTCCCGTAGAAGACTTCCTCAATCTTTAACTGCCGCTCGTCTCCTGAAGCCTTACAATAACGCTGTTACAGAAAGAATCGACGTAAAACTATGACCACTTGCCCCTTCACCCCCGAAGAAATTGCATCTGAAGGCATCAAACCCGAAGAATACGAAGAAATTGTGAGCCGTCTCGGTCGCCATCCCAACAAGGCTGAACTGGGGATGTTTGGCGTGATGTGGTCGGAACATTGTTGTTATAAGAATTCCCGCCCATTGCTGTCTGGTTTCCCCACGAAAGGCGATCGCGTCCTCGTGGGTCCCGGTGAAAATGCGGGTGTGGTCGATATGGGGGATGGTCTGCACCTCGCCTTTAAGATCGAATCCCATAACCACCCATCGGCGATCGAACCCTTCCAAGGGGCAGCAACTGGAGTCGGCGGCATTCTCCGCGATATCTTCACGATGGGGGCGCGTCCCATTGCCCTGTTAAATTCTCTACGCTTCGGCACCCTCGATAATGCCCAAACTCGCCGCATTTTTCAGGGAGTTGTGGAAGGGATTAGCCATTATGGAAACTGTGTGGGTGTGCCAACGGTGGGCGGTGAAGTCTATTTCGATAAAGCTTATTCTGGCAATCCCCTCGTCAATGCGATGGCGTTGGGCTTGATGGAAACCGAGGAAATTATTAAATCGGGAGCCTATGGCATTGGTAATCCCGTTCTCTATGTCGGCTCCACCACCGGACGGGATGGCATGGGGGGCGCAAGTTTCGCCAGTGCCGAATTAACCGATGAATCCATGGACGATCGCCCTGCGGTTCAGGTGGGGGATCCCTTTACCGAGAAATCCCTGATTGAAGCCTGTCTCGAAGCCTTTAAAACGGGGGCAGTGGCAGCGGCGCAGGATATGGGGGCGGCGGGTTTAACCTGTTCGACAGCGGAAATGGCGGCTAAAGGTGGGGTCGGTGTGTTGCTCGATCTCGATAAAATTCCGGTGCGAGAAACGGGCATGGTTCCCTATGAATATTTACTCTCGGAATCCCAAGAACGGATGCTTTTTGTTGCCCACCAAGGACGGGAACAGGAGTTAATTGATATCTTCCATCGTTGGGGTTTACAGGCAGTTGTTGCGGGGGAAGTGATTGCGGAACCCATCGTGAAAATCATGTTTAAGGGTGAAGTAGCCGCAGAAGTTCAAGCAACTGCGCTATCAGATAATACGCCCATTTATCATCGGGAATTGATGGCAGAAGCTCCCAAATATGCACAAACGGCTTGGGCTTGGTCGGTGGATTCTTTGCCGAATTGTGATGGGAATGGCATCGCTGAAAAATCTTGGAATGAGATTTTATTAACCCTGTTAGATGTGCCAACTATTGCGTCTAAAAAATGGATTTATCGCCAGTACGATCATCAAGTACAAAACAATACGGTAATCTTCCCCGGTGGCGCAGATGCCGCAGTAGTGAGGGTTCGTCCGGTGAATGGCAAACCCGACACCTCAACTATTGGTGTTGCCGCCTGTACCGATTGTAATCCCCGTTATGTGTATTTAAATCCGTTGGAAGGGGCAAAGGCGGCAGTGGCTGAAGCAGCGAGAAATTTAAGTTGTGTTGGTGCTGAACCCTTGGCAATTACGAACAATTTAAACTTTGGTAGTCCCGAAAAACCTGTGGGTTATTGGCAGTTGGCAAATGCTTGTAAAGGGATTGCGGAAGCTTGTCGGGAATTAGATACGCCTGTCACGGGTGGTAATGTTTCCCTCTACAACGAAACTCTTGATAGTGATGGTAAACCGACCCCCATTTATCCAACTCCTGTTATCGGGATGGTGGGACGAGTTGAACATATTAACAAAGTCTGTGGTTTAGCCTTGCAAAATGCAGGGGATAAAATCTATCTCCTTGGTACTCAGGCAACAACAACCCTCGGCGGGTCGGAATATCTAAATACAATTCACAATACCGTCGCGGGTATTCCGCCCCAAGTGGATTTTGCCCTCGAAAAAGCCGTCCAAAAAACTGTGCGGGAGGCGATCGCCGCTGGCTTGTTAAACTCTGCCCATGACCTTGCGGAGGGTGGTTTAGCCGTTGCCCTTGCGGAATGTTGTATCGGCGGCAAGCTCGGCGCAACCGTTGAGATTGCTGGCACTGACCGTCTCGATGCCCTCCTGTTTGGCGAAACCTGCGGCGAGATTATTGTCTCTGTGTCTCCCGAAAAGCAAGCCCAATTTGAAGCCCATCTCAATCAATCTTTGGCGGACAATTGGCAGGCGATCGGCTCTGTGAGCAACACCAATCAGTTACAAATTACCGTCAACAATCAGGCTGTAATCGCGGTTTCTGTCGAGGACATGACCACCAATTGGAGTGAGGCGATCGCCCGTCGTTTACATCCGTAATCTAGTTAACTGATTACAATAGAAAGTACAAATCCAGTGGGTAAGGCTAATGACAACAATGACCCTTGCGCTAGAACCCGTTTTCACCTTAAGCAATGAACAATTTCAGCAACTTTGTCTGGTTAATCCAGAGCTTCAACTGGAACGTACAGCTAAAGGAGAATTGGTAATTATGCCTCCCACTGGTGGCGAAACTGGGCGGCAAAACGCTAACCTAATTTTTCAAGTACAACTCTGGAATCACAAATATCAATTAGGAGAAGTTTTCGATGCCTCAACGGGTTTTATTTTGCCCAATGGTGCGACCCGTTCTCCTGATGTTTCTTGGCTTGAAAAATCTCGTTGGCAAGCATTAACAGCCGATCAGCGAGAAAAATTTGTTCCCCTCTGTCCTGATTTTGTCATTGAGTTAGTTTCGCCTAGCGATGCTGTCCAAAAAACAAGGGATAAAATGGAAGAATATCGAGACAATGGTTGTAGTTTTGGGATATTAGTTAATCGCAAGGAAAAACAAGCAGAACTCTATATTGCTGATTGCGAGCCTCAAACTTTATCTCTACCTCATAAAATTTTGGGTATCAATATCTTCAAAGATCTTGTACTAGATTTAACATGATTGATTGGCAATCGCCTTTTTAACGAAGATTAGAGATGGCTTTAAAATCCCCCAAGGTTACTGTTCGTCCGGGAAGCCGCCAACTTCATTAAGATTTTGCCCTTGCTTTTCTCGTATTCTTTTTTCAAAGTTTGCTTACTCACCACGGGATTACTGACAGGCAATCGCTGGCCTAAATCCGCCCAACGGGTAAGCTGTTCCCGTTGCTTCAGGGAAATTGTCGCCTGGGTAATGTGAAAATACCGTTGGGGTTGCCCTAAGGCAAAAAGCAGAATTCGATAGTTCCCTTGGCTGGCTAAGAGACGCGCCATCTGTTGGCCGATCTTCGTTTTCAAGTCCAGATAGCAAGGCAACCAACGGGCTCCTTCACTGCTGTTGTACAGCACCGTGATCCACAACAACATCGGATGGGGGGCCTCAATGAAGAGAAATTGATTGTAACGGGTATCAAAACGGCGTTTGCCCAACTCCTCAGCTTCTAACATCGCCCAAAGACTGGCGATCGCCGTCGGTTCAGCCGGTAAAATCCGTGGGAAAACAATCTTATTTTGGGGTTTATCCGCTGGCCAGGACTGGGCCGCACAAATGGTATCGCTAAAGGTTGTATTCAGTTTGTCTGTAGGCCTTCCCTGGCGATTTACCGTTGAATTACGAAAGCTGGGGGCCGTGGTGGCATTGTTAATCCGGGTCGGATCATTGGGGCCTGCCACCGGAGATGTTGCTTGGAAATTTTGCAGATTTTGGGACGTGGTAAAAAAGGATTTCCTGGTTTCTGCGGCTTGTTGTTCGTAATATTTGGCGATGGGGGCCATGGCTTGCCAAATATCATTGACGGTCTGGGGGCGATCGCGCGGACTTTTCGCCATACAACACATGATAATTTCAGCCAGAGGAGCCGGAATCCGCAGACTTTTATCAAAGGGAATTGGTGGTGTGTCATGGTGTGCCCGGTACCAACCCCCAAAGGAATTATTTTCAGGCATCACGGGCATATCCCCCGTGAGCATCTCGTACATCGTAATCCCCAGGCTATAGATATCAGAGCGTTGGTCTAATTCCTTGCCTTCCATTTGCTCTGGAGAACAGTAGGCGAGGGTGCCCATAAACGATTGGGTCTGGGCGGCTCCGGCTTGGCTGAGGCGTGCAATCCCAAAATCCAGAATTTTTACCAATTCCCCTAGGGACGCATCCTGCATGATCAGAATATTGCTGGGTTTAATATCCCGGTGAATAATTAAACATTGTTCCCCCTTGAAGGTAATCCCTTGGTGGGCTGCTTCCATTCCCAAACATATTTGCCGCACGACTTGAAAAAAACGCGGTAAACCGAGGGTAGCATGGGCAATAATATCGCTTAGACTTTCCCCCTCTAAATATTCCATGACATAAAAGGGCACATCCTGGTCATCGACGCCATAGTCTTTTACCCGCACGATATGGATGCTTTTTTCACTCAGGAGAGCGCAAATGGTTGCCTCCCGCTCAAAGCGTTGGCGCATTTTGTCGTTAAGCAAGGTCTGGGCTAGAAACTTTACGGCGACCGTGACTCCCCCTAGGACTGTATCTTCACCCCGGTAGACACGCCCCATAGCCCCCTGGCCTACGAGGTCTACCAAGCGATAACGGCCGGCGAGAAGGCGATTGATATTGGGATCGGTAGTCATAGTTTGGGGTGGACGAACAAAACAATCAAAACAACAGGAGACCGGACAAAACTTAAAAGATTAAAGCTATTAAAGCTGACGGAGGAGAGTCCCTTCAATGGTACTGGTGAGGTAATGGCCGGCGAGGATGCCCCCGGAGTAGCGATATTCATCGTCGTTAATCTGGTAGAACATTTCAAAGCCACTGCGCCGTTGGCGATCGCCAAGCACCCAGTATCGCTGAACGATTGATTCTGAGCCAACCCAACCTTCTCCTTCCACCCGTCCCAAAATACTTTGTTGCAATACATAGGTATATTGTCGCTCACCGCTATCTAAACGCCCTTTGTATTGATAGGAAATTTCGGGGCGATCGCCATCTTGAAACGTTAACTTTGTCACCATCGTAAACCAATTATTTTGGCCCCAAGCAACAATCGTTTTACCCCGGATGAGAATGGGGGGCTGATTTCGTTCGATCCAACTACCATTTAACGTCCAGCGACCTGCTTCCAACAAAAAACTATGGGCCACAATGTATCTTGCTCCTTGGGACTACGAGACGAATCAATGTCATTTGACCCTGTTCTAGTTGACCAAAAACCTTGATCACACACAGTGGGGATTCGTGACGAAACCTCCTTCTATTGTAAGGAGTTCTGCCCCATTCCGAAAAAGCCAGCGACCCGCTTTACTAGATTGTTAACGATCGAAATATTAAAGACTAGAAAAAACCCTAGGCGATCGCCTAGGGAAAAATTACACAGTAGAGGACGCTTACGGGCAAAACTAAATGCTCTGGGGCCTAGATGCTAAATGATCTAACGGAAGAGATCGGTGTTGAGTCTGAGGCCATTGTTGCTTGGGTTCGGATTCGACTGGCCTGCCGCGCGACCCTGGGTCAAATATTCTCCGGTACCACCATCGGCGGGATCGAGGAAGGGCTTGAGGCTAATACCACTGTTTGAGTAACCTTGGGCTACGGGACTAGGGGTAGAAGAGGTAGAGCGGCCGCCAAAAATACTTTGGAGTTGTCCCAGGAGGCTATTGGTCGAGCCAGTGCCCATGAAGGTATTGACCCCACGGGTTTGGAAACCGCTATCGGCACTGAGGAGATTATCGAATACTTGATCCCGTGTGGCGATCGCATTTTGGCCCCGGGGCACCGTAAAGACGATTTGGCAGGTGGGGTTCAGTTCGGTGGTCACACAAACGATGTCGTAACCATTTTCGCGGCCAGTGGTGAGTTCGACGAGACCATCACCCCGGTACAGTTCCAAGCGGCGGGCAATCTCTTCACAGCGACGCTCTGCATTCCAACCGCCCCCCATGGTGCGGGGAATCGCCCAAGGATAAACTTCCCCGGGACGACTTTCGGGCTGGTACATTACGGTGTATTGTCCCTGGTCGTACTGACACACAAAACGGTGATCGCCAGAATTGTAGATCACATCACCGGGCGTATTCCCCGCATTGGAATCTGTGTCCACAACGATGTCCGGCGGCACCTGGGCGATCGCACTGCTGGCGGCAAACCCTAAAATTTCTAAGCCGACAATACCGATTTTTAACCAAGTTCGAGTGTGCAAACCTTTACTCATCTTCAAATTTCTCGTGCGTCACAGTGAATTTTAGGGGGATCCTATGGCTTTTGATGACGGGATAAGCTGACTTTAGGTTCCCCTTGTCGGCCGGAAAATGGATGTGATATATTTACTGAGCTAATTAATTTTGCGGACGTGGCGGAATTGGTAGACGCGCTAGATTTAGGTTCTAGTGTCCTAGACGTGAGAGTTCGAGTCTCTCCGTCCGCATTTACAAAAAAAAGTTCCTGGGGTTTGGAGTGATGGCACTTTCCCACACTGAATTTGAGCAGGCGATCGCCCAAGTGGAAGCTGACCTTGCCGCCCTAAAAGACCGTCACGCCCAGGTTAAGGCCGCCGAAGCCCGCATCGTAGAACTTAGAGTAGAACAAGAGAATCTCCAGGCAGAGCCAGAAACGATCCAAAAACAAGCCTCCCTCAAAACAGAACTCAACCTCATTGCCGCCGAAATCGCGAAGTTAGAACTGCAACTCGAAAGTCAGTTGCTCAAGTGGCAGGAACCCTTTTGGCAAATTGTTCGGTTCACAGGGGTGGGCATTTTATTAGGCTGGATTCTTAAATCGTTTACGGTTTAGGGTTTCAATCCCCTTGTGGTCGCCCTGGATAAAGCGGGCGTACCAGTACCGGCGCATAAAAATCGTCCTGGGAAAGCACCACCTTTGATTGAGCCGACAACAGAAGCAAAGCCCAAAAGATCCCGACCTTTTCGTGGCGATGTTGTTTGGCGGTGATCTCCTGGGGGAAAAATTCGTTGGCCTCTTTATAGGCGATCCATTGACGGATTAAATCGTCTAATTCAAACACCACGGGGGTTTCTGGATCAGGGGGCATCTGGGTCTGGAAAAATTGTTCTAGCTGGGCGGCTAATTCCGTGAGATTTTCATCATGGGCCAACTGGGTAATCTGTTTAATGGCCGCTTTATTGGATAGTTTACGTGGCGTTTTGAGGCGTTTTTTGGGGGTGTGATCCTCGATTTCGTTGGCAATTTGTTGGATTTGCTCAATAAATTCCTGGAGGGTGACCCGCCGCCGTTTTGGGGGAGGTGCCGTAGCCCGCCGCCGGAGTCTTTTTTCCAGCTTGAGGGGGAGTCGTTCCGTATCGCTTGCGTCCCAATCTTCGTAGAATTCTTCTTCCTGAACCTCTGCTTCAATGGCCGTTAAACTTTCGAGGGTGTCGGCCTTGAGGAGGACAAGTTTGGAGGCCCATAAGAAAGTTTGACCCGACTGGGGTAGGTCGGCCTCCCTGAGTATTGGGTCTGTATCCCCGGCAAGGCCTAGTTCACTGAGAAACTGATCGATAACATCGATGACTTGCACATCCCAGGGATCAATTTCTCCCTGTTGGGCTAGTTCAATGAGGGTGGCGATCGCCGCTTGGGGTTGGGTGGCCATGGTTGCATCAAAGGGTCAAAAATCAGGCCGTTTGCTCAGGTTGAGACTCTTCTGGGGATGCTTCAGCGGGTTTCTGGGTGTCCACCGTATCAGTAGAAGTTTCAGGTTCAGGCACCGTTTTGTCTGCAGTGGATGCGGTCCTCGCACTGGGGGACTCTGCCGATGATTCTGCGGCGTTTTGTTGGGCGGCCTGCAGTTCAGCCAAAGCTTTTTCCAATTCCTCAATTTTTTGACTCTGGAGCTTCAGTTCCCGTTGGGCTTTCCATGATTCAATTTGCCGCTGCAACTGATCCCACAGGCTAAACATCCAGGCTAGAATCGCCCCTGTGCCCACCGCCAGCAGGAGTTCGATGGAGAGGGGCGCTTCGGCTTGGAACCCCGGAATGATGTTAATCCCGACGGGTTGTGTATTTTCGATACTAAATAGCGCTAGGGCTAAGCACAGGGCAAAAAACAATAAAAAATTCAGTTGCCGCATGATCTCTCCACAGGATGCATCGCGTGGCGGATCTCGATGGCGATCGCCAACACACCCCCTAGGATATCGTAATTGTTCCAACCCCAAAAAATTGCCCCAAACATTGTTGGGGCCGCCGGATGATAAAAGTGATAATTGCGATCGCCTGGGCTTAAGCCAGGGACATTTTGGTGCCACCCACAGCATCCCCAAGGCTCACATTTACCCCAGAATAAACAGTGCCTCGACGGGCATCAATGGAGATAATCGAGCCATCCCGAATTAACTGAGTTGCTTCCTTAAAACCGACAATCACCGGAATACCCAACCGCATCCCCAAAGTTGCCGCGTGACAATTTTGATTTGGTTCTTCGATCACGATGCCGCTGGCCTTACGGATCATTTCCACATAGGCCGCATCCGTAGACCGAGCAACGAGAATTTCTCCTGGGCCAAAATCATTGATATCTTCACTTTGATTCACGACCCGGGCACGACCACTGGCCGCCCCTTGACCAATGCCAATGCCTTCTCCGAGCACCGCCTGCACCATTTCGACTTTGATGAGATCTGTAGAACCAGACACCCCTTGGAGCGTCCCCGCTGTCATGATCACCAAGTCCCCTTCATGGAGAAAACCGCTCTCCTGGGCCACATTAATCGCCGCCTTAAAAGTTTGGGTCGTTGACGGAGAATCCATAACAAGGAGTGGCTTTGCCCCCCAGACCAACTGGAGACGACGGGCCACATCCACATGGGGGGTGACAGCAAGGATCGGCGTTGCTGGGCGAAATTTGGAGACGTTTCGGGCCGTTGCTCCAGACTTGGTGAGGGTCATGATCGCCGTTGCATCTAACTGTCCAGCAATGTGGCTGACGGCGGCAGAAATAGCATTGGGAATCGATTTTTTATCAGAAGGTTGTTTTTGAATGCCGTCGGGTTCCTTTTCGATGCGCTTGGCGATGGTTGCCATGGTTGCCACGGCTTCTACGGGGAATTCACCCACAGCAGTTTCATTAGAAAGCATCACCGCATCGGTACCATCTAAAATCGCATTGGCCACATCGGAAACTTCGGCGCGGGTGGGGCGAGGATTACTCACCATGCTATCGAGCATCTGGGTGGCGGTAATTACAGGAATCCCGAAGCGGTTGGCAGTGGCAATGAGTTTTTTCTGGAGAATGGGGACGTCTTCGGCGGGCAGCTCGACCCCAAGATCCCCCCGGGCGACCATAACACCATCGGAAAGGGACAGAATAGCCTCCATCTGTTCAATCGCCTCGTGTTTTTCGATCTTGACGATCACGGGGACATTTTTCCCAGCATTGGCGATGAGCTCTTTGATTTCCAGGACGTCTTGGGGATTGCGCACAAAACTGAGGGCCACCCAATCAACCCCTTGGTCGAGGCCAAACATGAGATCTTCGCGGTCTTTATCGGTGAGGGCTTTGACAGAGAGATAGACCCCAGGAAAATTGACCCCTTTGTTATTGGAGAGCTTGCCACCGACGACCACGCGGCAGTGGAGATTTTTTGCGGCAATATCGACCCGTTCGACCTTCATTTCTACCTTGCCATCGTCGAGGAGGATGGTGGAGCCTTCGGGAACTTCTTCCGCTAGCTTGTCATAGCTGACGTAGCCCACTTCTTGGGTACAGGGCACCTCACGACTTGTGATGATGTAGGGATCGCCGTTTTTGAGGGTGATAAAGTCGCTCTCATAGCGACCAAGGCGAATTTTTGGCCCCTGGAGATCCTGGAGGATACCAACGGGTTGGTTCAGTTCAAAGGCGGTTTGTCGAATCAGACGAATATTGCGTTGGTGGTCATCGTGGGTACCATGGGAGAAATTTAGCCGTAGAGTAGTTGCCCCTGCTTCGATGATTTCCCGGAGAACGTCTGGTTTGCTAGTCGCAGGGCCAATGGTGGCGACGATCTTGGTGCGGCGGGGCATTTCTCTAGAGGGCATAGTGAACTTTCTCGGGTCAGTTGGGAAAACAAGCCTCATATTATCCCAAAAGTTGACGTTTCTTTCTATACGTGGCAGGGGAGTTCTGGGAGATTTTGGGAATCTCGATGGGATCTGCTCTAGGGTCTGTCGGTGGAAGCTTTTGGTGGACAAGGGGGAAGCCAGAGAATCTTCCCCTTATTTTTGTGGTTTTCCTTCAGGGTCAAGTGTCTAAATAGTTAGCGGCGATCGCCGTGGGGATCATCGGTAACATCGGCAGTACACAGATTAATCCCTGTTGCCAGGTGAGGGGAGCTGTTTGAAAGAGTTGATTCATCAGGCCCCATTGACTAAAGGCAACCTGCAAAGCGACGGCGACAGCAATGCCAACCAACAGGAGCGGGGCTTGGATGATGGTTTTTGTTTGGCCGCTGATGTAGCGAAGGAGGCTACGGCCCAGTTGACTGATGCTCAGTAGATAGATGATCCGAGCGGCAACGAGGGCTTGGATCGCCATGGTGCGGGCGAGGGCGAGATCGCCAGTGCTGGTTTTGATCCATTCAAAAATGCCAAAGATAAGAATCCAGTTGAAGATCGAAATAATCCCGATCCGTCGCAGCAGCTTGGGGGTGATCAGGGGTTCGTTGGGATTGCGGGGGGGCGATTGCATAATCCCGGCGGGCTTGGCTTCAAAGGCGAGGGGCACAGTCATGGTGATCGAGTTGATCATATTCAGCCACAGCACCTGCAAAGACAGAATGGGCAAATCCCGCGCCAGCAAGACACTGATCAAGATTGTCATGGATTCACCGCCATTGACGGGCAAGAGGAAGGCGATCGCCTTGCGGAGATTGCGGTAAACGGTGCGTCCTTCTTCGACGGCGGCTTCAATGGAGGCAAAATTATCATCGGTGAGCAACATATCAGCGGATTCCCTGGCTACCTCGGTGCCGCCCTTACCCATGGCGATGCCAATGTCGGCTTGTTTGAGGGCTGGGGCATCATTCACGCCATCGCCAGTCATCGCGACGATATCACCTTTTTTCTGGAGGGCTTCGACGAGGGCAAGTTTTTGGGCTGGGGCAACCCGGGCAAAGACCGACCCAGTTTCGGCGGCCTCGGCCAGACTTTGAGGATCCATTTTTTCGAGGTCTTGACCCTCAAAGGCAATGACTGTTTCTCCGGTGCGAATTCCCATGCGTTGGGCGATCGCCTTGGCGGTGGCAATGTGATCACCGGTGATCATCTTGACGTTAATTCCTGCTGTTTGGCAGGCATGGACAGCGGCGATCGCCTCCGGTCGGGGGGGATCAATCATTCCCTGAAGCCCTAAAAACTCAAGGCCCGTGGTGAGATCCTCATGGTCAACGCTGTGTTGGTGACTGCTGACTTCTTTTTTCGCAAAGGCGAGAACCCGTAACCCTTTGGTGGCCATGGTCTCTACCACTGCTTCGATGGCCGCAGGATCGAGGGCGATCGCCTGACCATTGTCCAATAACATCGTTTCACAACGGCGCAACAGCGATTCCACCGACCCTTTGACATAGATTGTCCGCCCCGTGCCATCATGGAGCGTCGCCATATACTGATATTCCGACTCAAAGGGAATCGAATCGAGCCGGGGCCGCTGGGCATCTAAACCCACCTGACTGAGGCCCGCCTTCGCCGCTGCAGTAATCAAGGCTCCTTCCGTTGGATCGCCCACCACAGACCAATCATCGCCCGTTTGTTTCAGTTGGGAATCGTTGCAGAGCAACCCTGCGGTGAGACATTCTGCCAGGACTGGGGGCAAGGTTTCAAAGCTGGCATCCCCATCATCACCGGTTGCGGCCAGGTAAACTTCTCCTTTCGGACTGTAGCCACTGCCACTCACTTTGAAATGAACATCCCCGGCATAGATCGCCTGGACGGTCATCTGATTTTCCGTGAGGGTGCCCGTTTTATCAGAACAGACCACCGTGGCACTCCCAAGGGCTTCTACAGCGGGTAATTTACGAATAATGGCGTGGCGGCGGGCCATCCGGTTCACCCCAATCGCCAAAGTAATCGTCACTACGGCGGGTAATCCTTCGGGAATCGCACTCACGGCCAGGGCTACGGCAGCTTCAAACATCTCGGCGAGATCGCCCCCCCGGCCCCAACCAATGGCAAAGGTGAGGGTCGCCAGGGTCAAAATCACATACAGCAGGGAATGGCTAAATTTGGTGAATTTTCGGGTCAGTGGTGTGGTTAAACTGACCTGCTTCTCCATGGATTGGGAAATCTGCCCCATTTCTGTCTGATTGGCGATCGCCACGACGATACCTGTGCCCTGACCAAAGGTGACAAAGCTTCCCGCATAGGCCATATTGCGGCGATCGCCTAGGGGGGTGTCTAGGGGTAAAAGACCTAACTTTTTCTCGACGGGCACCGCTTCCCCCGTCAGGGCTGACTCATCAACTTGGAGGTTCCGCACCTTGAGCAACCGCAAATCCGCCGGGACTTTATCCCCGGAAGCCAACAGCACAATATCGCCAGGCACTAAATCCCGCGACGGAATCCGCAGGGTATTGCCTTCCCGCAGGACCATTGCTTCGGTGGTGACCGCTTTTGCGAGGGAGGCGATCGCCCCTTCCGCCTTAGCCTCTTGGATATAGCCAATCACCGCATTAATGAAAGTGACTCCCCAGATAACCCAAGCATTCGTCCAGGAACCCAAAGCCGCTTTAATACTCCCAGCGATAATTAAGATGTATAGAAGCGGTTGGTGGAACTGCAACAGAAAACGCAACCAAGCTGGTTTCCCAGCCCGAAACTTCAATTCATTCCAACCATACTGCTCGTAACGCTGGGCCACTGCCTCTGGCGATAATCCCCGTTCTGCATCGCTCTTTAGGGATTGAATTAATTCGGCCTCTGATTGGGTATGGCAGGGAGGAAGTGATGATGACACTGGCATAACTTAAGCTTAAAAATTAACCTGCAAATTTGATCCTCCAAATTCTAGCAATTTAGTTCTATAGAATTGTGTAGTTAAATTATTAAGCTTTTTATCTGTCTTGTTTAAGATGTTCTGAATTTAAAGCAAAAGTAATCTTGTTCTGCATCATTCCCATGTTCACCCCGCAAGAAATCTAAGTTTCAACGAATTCTCCAAAGACTGTCTGCGCTAGTGAAGACAAATTTGGCTCGATTTGCTTGAAACCAATTTTTGAAACATAAAAGAGAGATTTTTTTGTTTTCATTTATTATTAAATGTGCTGATTCCTCTCGTTTATTCCGGGAAAAAGTTGGCTACCGACAACGTTCTGATCAGGCCCCCGATTCTAAAATGGCAGCAAGTAATCCATAATGGGCGATGGTTCATTCCATTAGCTGTCACGAAAAACTCAAAATAACCATGCGCCTTTCCCAAAGTCTGTTCGTTACCCTCCGAGAAGATCCCGCCGATGCGGAGATTCCTAGCCACAAGCTCCTGCTGCGGGCCGGCTATATCCGGCGGATTGGGCGGGGGATTTATGCTTATCTACCGTTAATGTGGCGCGTGCTCCAGAAGGTATCCCAGATCGTCCGGGAAGAGATGAATGCCACCGGTGCCCAGGAAACCCTGTTACCCCAGTTGCAACCCGCAGAAATTTGGCAAGAATCGGGCCGTTGGGATACCTATACCCAGGCAGAAGGGATTATGTTTTCCCTGCGCGATCGCCTGGATGGAGAGTTGGGTTTAGGGCCGACCCACGAGGAAGTGATTACCACCATTGCCAAGGACATGATCCGCTCCTATCGGCAGTTGCCCCAGCATTTGTACCAGATTCAGACGAAATTCCGCGATGAAATTCGACCCCGGTTTGGCCTGATGCGCGGGCGGGAATTCATCATGAAAGACGGCTACTCGTTCCATGCTTCCGAGGAATGCCTGAAAAAAACCTACGCAGACATGGATCAGGCGTATCGTAATATGTTGCGTCGCTGTGGTTTACAATTCCGGGCGGTAGAAGCAGACTCTGGGGCCATTGGTGGTTCTGGTTCCCAGGAATTTATGATCCTCGCCGATGCCGGGGAAGACGAAATTCTCTACACCGAAGACGAAAAGTACGCCGCCAATACCGAGAAAGCCGTGTCTCTGCCCGTTGAGGCGATCGCCTCTCCCTTCAACAGTTTTGAAAAGCGCGAAACCCCGAATACAACCACCATTGAATCTTTGTGTAAGTTCCTAGATTGTTCCCCCACTTGTGTCGTTAAAAATGTCCTTTATCAGGTGGTTTATAACAATGGCAAAACTGTTTTAGCTTTGATCTCAATTCGGGGCGATCAAGATGTCAACGAAGTCAAATTACAGAATGAGTTGACAAAATTAGCGTCTAATTACGATGCCAAAACTGTCATTTCCTTAACAGTACCTGACGCTGATGCCCAACAAAAATGGGCCGCAAAAGCATTACCTTTAGGCTACATTTCCCCAGCTTTAGCAGATGATTGTATCGCACTATTTCCTGAGACAATTACTCGAAATGAATTGATTCTAATTGCTAAAGATGTTCGGGATGATGATGGTCGTTCCTTAGAAACAGAAGTATTACAAGTCATCGATCATGTCTTAAATCTTTTAGAACCCGATTCTGCTAATTCTTACAGTTTGTCGGAATTTAGAGATAAAAATCGTCAAATTATTCAGCATCCACTAGGAAAAGCTGCTCAAAAATTAGGGCTTAAAATTTGGGGCATCGAAGAAACTTGGACACAGCCTAAGTTCTTACGCATGGTTGATCACACTGCGGCGACATTAGAAAACTTTGTCACGGGTGCTGATGAAACGAATCACCACGTCCTCGGTGCAAACTGGGGCACAGAGTTTAAACTGCCTGAATTGCAAGTGGATGTGCGGTTAGCAAAGGCCGGCGATCGCGCTGTCCATGATCCGACCCAAATCCTCCAAACAGCGCGGGGCATCGAAGCGGGTCACATCTTCCAACTGGGGACAAAATATTCCGAGGCTATGGGGGCCACCTTTACCGACGAAAATGGTAAAGAACAACCCCTGGTGATGGGCTGCTATGGGGTTGGCGTTTCCCGTCTGGCCCAGGCCGCCGTGGAGCAATCCTACGATGAAAATGGCATTATCTGGCCCGTGGCGATCGCCCCCTACCATGCGGTGGTAGTCGTGCCCAATGTTAAGAGTGAAGAACAGATGGCAGCCGCAGAAAAACTCTATGCCGATCTCAACGCCGCTGGAGTTGAAACCATCCTTGATGACCGCAACGAACGAGCTGGGGTGAAGTTTAAGGATGCAGAACTGATTGGTATTCCCTTCCGGGTTGTCACAGGGAAATCCCTCAAGGATGGCAAGGTGGAAGTGGTGCGCCGCAAAGAAGGCGATCGCCAAGATCTTAATCTCGATGCTGTGGTTGCGACCTTAAAAAATTGGGTCGAAGCCGCAGGCCAGTAAGCGCCTGGGGAATCGTTATAATGGCCCTAGGGTTAAGCGATTTCCCCTTTTTTAGCCATGGTTCAAACGCCTAGGATTCCCGACATCACCTACGACCAAGATTATCAACTTTGGCTGCAACAGACCCTCGAAAAATTGCGCCTCCGGGATTATGTGGCCGTCGATTGGGAACATCTAATCGATGAAATAGAATCGATGGGTAAACGCGATCGCCACTGCCTCAAGAGTAATTTAATCATTTTGTTGATGCACTTACTGCAGTGGGACTTTCAGGCAGAGAAACGTTCTGGTAGCTGGGAGTCAACGATCATTGAGCACCGTCGCCGCATTATTGACGATTTAGAAGATTCTCCGAGTTTGCGGCCCTATTTACAGCAGATTTTAGCCTCTGCCTACACCACGGCACGGCAACGGGCAAAGGCAGAAACAGGTTTACCCCAAGACAGCTTTCCCCAGGAATGTCCCTACGATCTAGGACAGATTCTTGGTTTGGGTTAAGCCATTACAATCTCCATTTTTGTGAACCAAAACCAGCAAATTTACGTCAAAAATTGTGACTCAGGGTTTAGTAATGGCGGGAAAACCTCACCTAAACCGGGAGAATTCAATTGCTAAGATTGACGATAAAACCTCCTGCGGTGTCCCCCTAACGCCCGGCTCGATGTGGCCATCATCCTAAAACTTTATACAGACTGGATAGAAAAACTTCTATGAGACGATCAAAATTTGTCCAACGATTTACAACCCACATTGTTGCCCTCTGTGTGGGCTGTGCCATTACCTTCGGGGCAATGCAAGGCTCTAGCCAAACCCTCAACCAACCTTTAGCTGATACCAATCCGCCCCAGGAAGTGGCAGCGGTACCCGTAGCAGCAGGTCGAAGTTTTGTCGCCGATGCGGTGACCAGGACAGGGCAAGCGGTGGTGCGTCTAGACACAGAAAAAACTGTGGTGCGCCGCTTCCAGGACCCGTTTATGAATGATCCATTTTTTCGGGAGTTTTTTGGCGATCGCTTTGGGATGCAATTTCCCGATGAACAGCGCCAGGTGGTTACCGGACAAGGCTCTGGGTTTATTACCGATCGGTCTGGGGTGATCCTCACCAATGCCCACGTCGTGAGCGGCGCTGATCGAGTTACTGTTACCCTAAAAGATGGCCGCAGCTTTGAAGGGGAAGTAAAGGGTACCGACGAAGTCACCGATCTGGCCGTCGTCAAAATTGACCCCAAAAATGAATCTATTCCCGTGGCTCCCCTCGGTGATTCTGGGTCTGTGCAGGTGGGTGACTGGGCGATCGCCGTAGGAAATCCAGTGGGTTTGAACAATACTGTTACCCTCGGCATTATCAGTACCCTAGAACGGTCTTCGGCCCAGGCAGGGATTCCCGATAAGCGGGTCGATTTTCTCCAGACCGATGCCGCCATTAACCCTGGTAACTCCGGTGGCCCCCTCCTCAACGCCGACGGTGAAGTGATTGGCATTAACACCGCGATCCGCCGGGATGCGATGGGCATTGGATTTGCAATCCCGATCAACAAGGCGAAGGCCCTCGAACCCACCCTCGCCGCTGGGAAAGAAGTGCCCCACCCCTTCATTGGGATTCGGATGGTGAGCCTCACCCCAGAGATGGCTAAGGAAAATAATGCCGACCCCAATTCCATCGTGCTCTTACCGGAAGTAAACGGAGCGCTGGTGCTGGGTGTGGTGCCGGGTAGTCCAGCGGAAACAGCGGGTCTGCGTCGGGGCGATGTGATCACGAAAATCAACGGTAAGGCGATCGCCAATGCCCAACAACTCCAGGAAACCGTGGAACAGAGCGGCGTTGATGCCAGCTTGAAGGTAGAACTCCGCCGGGGCGATCGCACCTCAGAGCTCACCTTGAGAACAGCACAAATGCAAGGGGTTTCCTAAGCTCAGTTTTTTCAGTTGAAATTTCCCCCAAGGTCTCCGGGTTCACAACCTGGGGACTTTTTTTGCGCTCTAGCCTAGAGATTCACCGATGGTTAAGCGCATCCCGTTGACCATATCCCAACCGGACTGGGGTTTTTTGCCGCTGGGTTGCACCTGTTTGAGCAGTAGGAGTCCGTCCCCCGTTTGGATGATGGGGCCAAATTTTTTGGCGATCGCCACGATTTCCCCAACCTTCCCTGTATTCCCAACAAATTCCTTGAGGGGTTCGTATGCTGCGGGATATTGCGCAAAACATTCCGGTACGAGGGGGATCGTTTCTAACACTTTTAACGGTTTATCGCGGCAGGTGGTGAGGCAGTTGGGATAGAAACCGCGCACTTGGTTATGTAAGGCGATCGCCCCTTTTTGCCAATCTAGCTGAAAATCTTCTTTCTGAATCAACGGCGCATAGGTTGCTTGGTCTGACTCCTGGGGGATGGGGGTGACGTTTCCCTGGGCCAGTTGAATTAAGGTTTCCGTCAGTAAAGCCGCCCCAGAGGTCGCCAACTTCACCGCCAAATCATGGGCATTATCCCAAAGATCAATGGGCGTTTCAGCCTTGAGGAGCATTGCCCCGGTATCCATCCCCTCATCCATGAGCATGGTGGTCATCCCCGTCACCGTTTCTCCCTGGACTAAGCTCCACTGGATCGGCGCGGCTCCCCGATATTTCGGCAACAGAGAACCATGGCCATTGACACAGCCGAGTCGGGGCATCTGGAGAATTTGCGGCGAGAGCAACTGGCCATAGGCGACCACCGCAAACACATCGGCCTGAAGGTTTTTGAGAATCGCTAAGGTTTCAGGATCTTTTTTAATGCGCTTCGGTTGCCAGACGGGAAGATCATGGGCGATCGCCACCTTTTTTACCGCCGACGGAATCAGTTGACTACCCCGACCCCGCCGCTTATCCGGTTGGGTAACGACCCCCAGCACTTCAATGTCCGGGTGATTCAAAAGGGCTTCTAGGTAGGGCACTGCAAACTGAGGCGTACCGAAAAAGACAACTTTAAGCATGGGAAAAAGAGCAACCAAGCGTGCGATCAGCCTTTCACTTTAGCGCAGATCTCCCCCGACCTTAGCGATTATGCAAACCTCATCGGTCTTTTGAACTGCCCCTAAATCTCCCCCAAACTGGGGGCAGGGGGGCCTCGTTAATTAAGCACCGACAGACTCCTTAGCGGCGTAGAGCACTTCCAGGGAAATTTCACTCAGTCCCTGGGTGCGGGCATATTTTTCGGTGTTGCGTTTTACCTTGCCCCGCACAAATCCGGGGACTTTGTTCAGTTGTCCCTGGGCTTCCGTTGTCCAATTCAGATCAGAACTGGCCGACATGGTTGTGGTAATGACTTCCTTGGTATCGTGGCCGCCGAAAATTTCGAGCAAATGGTCTTCCATGCCTAGGGTAAAGGAGTTATAAACCAGATCCGCGATTTGGTTAGTGCCCTCATAACCCACGAAAGGCCGATAACCAATGGGGAAGTTTTGGATGTGGATCGGGGCGGCGATTACGCCACAGGGAATATTCAGCCGCTTACCCACGTGGCGTTCCATCTGGGTGCCGAAAATGGCAGCGGGTTCTAGGCGGGCGATCGCATCAGCAATTTCGCCGTGATCTTCGCTAATTAAGATCTCATCACAGTATTCGCTCACCTCTTGACGGAACCAGTCAGCATCATATTTACAATAGGTTCCCGCCAGCACCACATGGATACCCATTTCCCGCGCTAGAATTTTCGTCATTGCCACAGCGTGGGTATTATCCCCAAAGACGATCGCCTTTTTGCCCGTTAAATTTTGGCAATCAATGGAACGACTAAACCAAGCGGCCTGGGACACATGGAGGGTTTGTTCTTCGATAAAGGCTTCATAATCTGCCGTGGCTCCCTGGTCATTAATCACCTTCTGGATCGCGCGGATGCAACGGGCCGTTTCCACAACGCCCATCGGTGTAATGTCCACATAGGGTTGGTCAAATTCTTGTTTTAAATATTTTGCCGTGGGCAGGCCCAATTCCCGGTAGGGCACGAGGTTAAACCAGGCCTGGGGCAATTTTTTCAAATCATGGACAGAAGCCTTATCAGGAATTACTAAATTCACACTAATCCCCAACTCGGCCATCAAAGTCTTCAGTTCGCGGATGTCGTGGTTGTTGTGGAAACCAAGGGTCGAAATCCCAATAATATTCACCGACGGTTGCGGGGTTTTCTCCGTGGCTAAGTCACCTTTTTTTCTTGCTTTATTGATATAAAACTGGACAATTTGCTGGAGGGTGCGATCGCCAGCCTGGAGTTCATTGACCCGGTAGTGGTTCACATCCGCCAAGATGACATCACCCTGGGCATCCAATTGGGCGCGAGCGACGAAATTTTCGAGGTCTTCCTGGAGAATGCTTGAAGTGCAAGTGGGGGTCAAGACAATTAGATCGGGTCGTTCCTCTTGATCCTTGCGGACAATATTATCAACAACTTTTTCTTGGGAGCCCCGCGCCAGAACATTCCGATCCACAATGCTGGCGGTGACAGGGGTGAAATTGCGTTCCCGTTCTAACATCGAACGCATCACATTAAAGTAATCGTCGCCTAGGGGAGCGTGCATAATCGCATGGACATTTTTAAAAGAACTGGCAATGCGTAATGTGCCGATGTGGGCTGGGCCTGCATACATCCAATAGGCAAGTTTCATAGGTATTTTTACTCCCAAAAAAAACTGGTTTGTGATCAAAAGTGATCTCAGTCAGTGTCATTTTCGCAAATGATTTTCGGGTTCTCGGAGAAGAAAACAAAAGTCAATAAAACGATGTATCTCGCAAAGAAAATGGTTTCATTTCAAGGGATATTTCTATGAATAAAGGGTCATCGTCTGTTTCTTTCAACGAATTTCAAGCTTTGCCTCGATGATGATTCGCCGTCAAGAACTTTGGGGAAGGATATACAATGCACCTTATTAATGAATTTCGTTCGATTGCAATTGTCTCTGCTCCCAGCCATGACCCAAGTTTTTACACCAAAACCCATTCAATACGCTCCCAAAACGATACAGCGGGCACTGGTGGCTTTTGCTTGCACACCGCTCCGGTGGGAACTACTGGCAGCGATGAAAGATCAGAGTGTGGCGCTCCCTGATATTGCTGGAGAAGCTGGACTCCGGGCGGGTTATAGTGGGCGATCGCTGCCGGAAGGGGCCGTGGAAGAGTTGATGATGTGGCTGATTCAAGTGGGATTGCTCCGGCGGGAGGTTGATGGTCAAGGTTTGACAGATAGTTTTCGCTTAACGCCCCTGGGTCGTCAGGTGCTGGCCCAATGGCAATCGGCACCCCAGGCGGTAAAGGTGTCGTGGCTGGCTCGGTGCCAAAATGCTTTACAACGTTGGCTGAGTCGGTTTTCGGTCTAGACTGTACAATCTAAATCTATGCATCTATCTTTCGGTTTAATGTGAGGAAGCTTCATGCGGGCGATCGCCATTTTTAGCCCTAGTCGTCGGTCTGGAAAATCATGGTTAATTACGGCGCTGGCCCGTTCCCTAACTCGGCAAGGGTTGCGAGTTGTTCCTTTCCAAAGTCAAACGGAAATCACAAAAGGTTATCGGGTCAGTGCCGACGCAGAAGTCAGTCAATCAGCGGCTTGGCAAGCGTGGGCCGCAAAAATTCAACCAACAACCCATCTCAACCCAGTTTTACTAAAAGCCTGTAGCCCCCCTGGTGAATCAAAGCCCAAATTTCAACTGCTGATTCAAGGGCGGGGGATTGGTACTGTCAAACGAACGGCTTACTACGATAGTTATTACGATATTGCGCGACCGCTGATTCGAGAATGTTTGATGGCATTGCCGCCGAAATACGATGTGCTGCTATTCGATAGTTATCGCGACAGTCTTTACCATCCCCTCACCAGCGATACCGACCAAAATTTTGAGATTCTCAAGGGTTTAGAGACGCCCGTCACGGGTATTATTTTGATCGACTGCACCCATGAAGGGGCCATTAATCAGCTCTGGGGCCTCTGGCAACGGCTTTCCCCAGAAAATCGTCAACTAATTCGGGGGGTAATCTTCAATCAGTGGCAAGGCGATCGCCCCCAAGAAACCCAAACCAGTCAGTGGGTCAAAACACATCTCAAACGACCCGTCCTCGGCTATATTCGGCCCCTCCAAAATCTGGCTTTTGACCCCGAAAGCCTCTGTACGACCGCTGCCCATAACCCTGTCAATTTACCCCAAAATAAACTGCGCTTGCAGGTAATCCAGCTCCCCCACCTCTGTCCCTATGCAGACTTTGATGCCCTGATGGGTGAGGCTTCGGTACAGTTGGAATTTATTAATCCGACCGAGACCCTGGGTTATCCCGATGCGGTGATTGTGCCCCACACCAGCCAGGCGATCGCCGACCTCGACTATCTCCACAAATATGGCTATCCCCAACAGCTACAGCAATATGTCAATGCAGGCGGCACGGTGTTAGGGATCGGCAATGGTGCCAATCTCCTCAGCAAAAAAATTGCCCTCCCTAGTGGTGATTTTCAACCAGCCCTCGGTTTAACGCCCTTTGATAGCCAACCCCATACCAAGGCCGCCCTCTTCCCCGCCGAAACATTTTCGCGCTTCCCCTTTCCAAATCTTCCCCTGAGCGGCATGACCCTCCCCTGTGACATCCTGAACTATGCTCCCAGTAGCGGTTATACCCAACTCTTTGAAACCCCAAACCTGGGTCTCGTGAACCAAAGTCAAAACATCTGGGCCGTCTACTTGCAAGGTTTGTTTAATAATGGCCCCTGGTGTCGCTTTTGGCTCAATGCCCTCCGCCAAAAACGGGGCCTCTCTTCTCTACCGACAGGTATTGCTAATTTCAACGAACGGCAAGAAGCAATCCTCGAAGCCCTCGCCAATCACCTTGAGCAATATGTTGATCCGACGATTTTATTAGAGGGTGCCGATTAATCGTCCTCGGTTGATAAAAAAACGGGCAATATTTTTGTTGGCGTAGATTACAGCAGGCGATCGCCTTTTGGGGCCGATGGTGACCTGAATGTTAGTATTTATTCGCAATAAGGCCAGATTGTTGCAAAAGTAGAAAAGGGCGTTTATTATTGTCAATAAGCTGAACTTGTTGAAAAATATGCTGGTACCTTCCTACGACGTAAGCGCCCTCAAGACCGAACTCAATGCTAAAGGGTGGCGGTTAACGCCCCAGCGGGAAAAAATTCTCCGCACCTTTCTAAATTTGCCGAAGGGTGAACACCTCAGCGCTGAAGATTTGCACAATGAGCTATTGGAGCAACAGGAAAAAATTAGTCTCTCGACGGTGTACCGTAGCGTAAAACTCATGACTCGCATGGGCATTTTGCGGGAACTGGAGCTAGCAGAAGGCCATAAGCATTATGAACTGAACCAGTCCCAGGCGCACCACCACCATTTAGTCTGTGTCCAGTGCAATAAAACCATTGAGTTTGAGGATGTCGCGATCAACAAACACAGCATCGCCCAATGCCAACAGCAGGGGTTCGAGTTACTCGATTGCCAGTTAACGATCACCACCATTTGTCCGGAGGCTCGCTTGATGGGTTGGCCCTCGGCACTCCCCCACGATTGGGTCTGTTCGCGGGAAAAAGCCCAAACCCACCTCCATTAATCGAGGCGATCGCCTTTGACGGTAACATTGCAACCCCAAGCGCCTTTGTTGGTCACAGAAAATTTAACGGTGGGTTACCAACGGCGTGCCTTGCTTCAGGATTTGAATCTGGCGATCGCCCAGGGTCAGTTTGTTTGTTTAGTGGGCGCGAATGGATCAGGCAAATCAACCTTGATTCGGACATTGGCAGGTCTTGAAGCTCCCCAAGCGGGTCAAGTTTGGCTGAACGGTACACCACTGACGGCACTCAATGCGGCCCAGCGCGCCCAACGCCTCAGCTTGGTTTTAACGGAGCGGGTTGATCTCGCCTGGATGTCGGTTACGGAATTAGTTGCCTTGGGGCGCTATCCCTACACCGACTGGCAAGGGCGTTTGGGGCCAACGGATCGACAGATTGTCCGGGAGGCGATCGCCGCCGTGGGTTTGACAAATCTCCAGGCCCAACCCCTGAACAATATTAGCGACGGGGAACGACAAAAAGCGATGATTGCGCGGGCCTTGGCCCAGGCGACGGATTTGATGTTGCTGGATGAACCGACGGCCTATCTCGATGTGCCCCGTCGGGTGGAAGTGATGCAACTGCTACGGTTTTTGGCGCACCAACAAGGACGCACCGTTTTGATGTCGACCCATGACCTCGATTTGGCTCTGCGGAGTGCGGATCAGCTCTGGCTGATTACCCCCAGTCAAAGGTTAGTGGTGGGGACACCGGAGGAGTTGGCCCTAGAGGGATATTTGGGGACAACCTTTAGTAGCGATCGCTTTTACTTTGATCAAATGAGTGGTCAGTTTCAGTTACAGTACCAGCGGCGATCGCCGATCCAATTCATCGGTCAAGGTTTGGCAGCCACTTGGACAGAACGTGCTTTAACGCGTCTGGGTTTTGAAGCGGTACAAACGCCTTGTCCATTGCGCCTCGATCTCCAGGAACAGCCGACTCGCTGGCTTTTGTCCCAGGGCGATCGCCAAATGCAATTCATGAGCCTTGGAGCACTCAGCGCCCATCTCCAAGCTTTACAATGGGAAAACTGTTGACCAAAGCAACCATGGCAGAGATCAAAATTCCCCAACGCGACATCCTTAGTCTTAATTTGGCCCCCCTGAAAACCCTGGTGCAATCGATCCTGCTCGATGAGGCCCTCGCAGACCATGAGCAAAAGTTTCAGTTAAAGATCGATTTTCCCCAGGAAGCGAATGATCCCCGTGAACTTTCAGAAATCCCAGAAATTCGTCTCTGGTTTGTGCGTCTCGATGCGATTTTTCCTTGGTTTCCGTTCCTCCTCGACTGGAAAGCAGGGGAATTAGGCCGTTATACGGCGATGCTCGTGCCCCATCAATTTCATCGCACCGAAGGGATTCAATATAACCCCGAAGCCCTCGAAATTTTTGTGATGAATAAAGTGTTTTGTCTCAGCGAAACTTTACCGAAATTCGGCATTCAGCCCCAATCACGGGTAAAGGCGATCGCCCAATTATTAGGCTACGAACTAGACGACGACTTTTTAAATGATCTCAGCTAAATTAAATTCCCGCACCATCTAAATATTGTTGAATTTCCCGGTCAGACAAGCGACAGCTATCTTTGTGATTCTGACGACGGTGGGCTGTTACGAGATCCGGCTGCTGTTGACCTTGGAGAGTTTGGACTTGCTCTTCTAGGGCTTCAATGCGGTCTAAGAGGGTACGAATCACCGTTGCTTCCGAATCGGGTAGGCTGCCGTGTTCCAAAGGATTGACCTTGACCCCAGAACGATAGACGATCCGCCCCGGAATGCCGACTACTGTGCAATCCGAAGGCACATGGCGTAAAACCACTGATCCCGCCCCAATGCGCACATTATTCCCAATTTCAATATTGCCGAGTACCTTAGCTCCCCCACCAACGACGACATTTTCACCGAGGGTCGGGTGGCGTTTTCCAATCTCTTTCCCTGTACCGCCGAGGGTGACGCCTTGGTAGATCAAGCAATAGTCACCAACAATAGCCGTTTCACCAATAACAACGCCCATACCATGGTCAATAAAAACTCCGTGGCCAATGCGGGCACCTGGGTGAATTTCAATTCCCGTTAAAAAGCGGGCGATATGGGAGAGAAACCGGGGGATAAACGGCAGACCAGAGCGATAGAGGGCATGGGAGACGCGATGAAACAACAGCGCTTGGAGGCCCGGATAGCAAAATAGAACTTCAAGCCAGTTACGCGCAGCGGGATCTCGTTCAAAAATAATGCGGAAGTCGGCGAAGAGAGTGGAGAGCATAATGAATTCTAATCAGAGCGATAATTCATGCCAAAGGTCAAGGCCATTTTCTATAGTATCCTTTGGTTGTTCTGCCTGGGGCAATTTTTTAGATTTCATCACCCAGGGGATATTTACTTTAGGCGTCCTGACCGCAAAATACTAATGATTAGCCACAATCCTAAAAGACTGGCTGCCGCAAACAAAATTTCATTCACAATCATTAACTGACGGTTCGGCGAAATGGTAATGATCGCGGCTCCCATGATTAACGACCCCACCACAATACTGAAGGATAGGCGATTAGCGGAGTCGTCAATGCTGCGGCGCAGGCCGTCGAGTTCCCGCAGGTTTAAATTCCACTGGAGGGTTTCTGAGCTGAGGCGGTCGAGAATCACGTCAATCTGGCGCGGCGATCGCAAAGAAATGGTTTTCAGATCGAGAACCGTGCGGAACATGGTCTGAAACGGGGTGTCTCCCACCAATTGCCGCCGGAAAATATCAGTAATCAGGGGTTTAATTTCATCGAGTAAATTAACCTCTGGATTAAAACTGCGGGCGACCCCCTCCAAATTGGCGAGACTTTTGGCATACAAACCCAAATTTCCCGGCAGTTTAACCTTATTGTTGCGGGCTACCTGCAAAATTTCATAGAACACCTCACTAAAATTCAATTGTGTTAAGCTCCGGTCGTAATATTTACGCAGCAGGCGATCATAGTTAGCTTCTAGGCGGGCTAAGTTCGTCGTGTGCGCCCCTTCGGATAGTTCTAGGGTCAACTGAGCACAGCTCTGGGCATCCATATCCACAATGGCCAGTAGCATCTCTGTCAGTAGCTTCTGGGTGCGCGGATCAAGGCGGCCAATCATCCCACAATCAATTAACGCCACCGTCTGACTATCGAGGTAGAAAATATTACCGGGGTGAGGATCAGCATGGAAAAAACCATCCACAAAAATTTGCTGGAAAAAGGCCCGAAACAAAATTGTCGTGATTGCTTGACGTTGTTTTTCTGAAGTGACCTCCGCTTCAAGGAGGGGTTTTCCGTCGAGCCATTCCATGACCAGCAGCTTTTCGGTGGTCAGCTCCCAATAAATTTCTGGAATCGTCAGTTTTTGTTGATCGAACCAACTGCTTTTCGCTAAATTGCGCCGGAGCTGATCGGTATAACCTGCTTCAGTACGAAAATCGAGCTCCGCCTGGACAGCTTTTGTAAACTCTTTCGCGAGGGCAATCACATCATAATCTTGGCCAAATTCTGTGAGAGCAGCGAGTTCTGCAATTCCTTTAATAAGGGCAATGTCCTGGGCGACGATTTGATCGATGCCTGGCCGTTGTACCTTCAGGGCGACAGCTTGACCATTCCGCAGAACCGCCCGATGGATTTGGGCAATGGAACCCGCTGCAATGGGGTTGGGGTTAATTTCTTGAAAAACGTCTTCGAGGGGTTGAGAAAGTTGCTGACGAATGGTTTGCTCAATTTCAAACCAAGGCACCGTGGGGACTTTGGCTTGGAGGGCAGTGAGGGCCTCAATGTATTTCGGGGGTAGAAGATCGGGCCTAGTGCTCAGAAGCTGTCCGAGCTTGACATAAAAAGGCCCTAGCTCCACCAGAATATTGCGAAAAACTTCAGGGGGGGGGATCTGTGGTTTATCGGCTTTACCACCAGTCAGGAGACTCTTCATGAAGTCCCAACCATTACTGAAAACAATTTCAATAATTTCCCGCTGGCGTGAACTGCTCTGGGTCAGAGAAAAAACCATGGAACACCCGATGTAGAATTAGCTTGGTCTCTACTATACGTTAGTCGTTTCGGAAAATTCCACAGTGGCCAAAGAAAAAAATTCTTTAATTCTGGCTTTTTTTCGTGATAGTTGGATGGCCGAATGAGTCAAGAGGTTAAGGACTTGGTAAGCCAAAAATAAGGCAGGTCTATATGATATCGCCTGTGTCAAAAACTCTCTAAAGCCACTTATCTTTTACTGTGCTGATCTAAGTTATTTCATACTTGTTCTTTTAAATAATTGCTATCAGTCAAAGCAAACAAAAAGACATTGAAATAGCTGTAAATAATAATGCTCGATCAAAATCATTGGTTACCCTAGACGTTTTGAGAATAAAGAGTTAGTGGCATTCATAAACTCATCGAAGTCTGGGATTAATGTTTATTATTTTTATCTTGGTATCCACTCAAATAATTTGATCGGAGGCAAGAAATTGTGGATCTAAGTGTTTTTGAAAATGGTGGTGGATGAGATCGGCCGCGGCATTGGGAGGAAAGTTACTGTACTTTTGTTTGTCGGGCATCACCATCAGATTAGGCGCTTTTTTACAGCGGCCCATGCAACCAGTGGTTTCGATGCTAACTTGGTCAGCGATGTCTTGGTCACGGATCGCTTGTTGGAGACGGTCATAGATGAGTTGGCCGCCCCGTTTCCAACAGGTGGGTTTTTTGCAAAGAACAATTTTCTGAGGGCCATTGGTTTTTGCGCAGGGATTTTCTGCGATGTTGGTATCTTCGTTACCCGTTGAATCGGCAGTTTCTAGGGGGCGATCGCCAAAGGACTCATTAGGTGTTGCGCCTTGAGACTCTGACAAGAGAGCGATGTGCTGGATTTCTAACTTCTCTTTGGATTTTTTGGGATGACGCCAAATGATGCCCCGCACCTCTAGCTTGCTATGGAGTTCGAGCTGAAAATGGAGCCGTTTGTGGAGTTTGCTCGGAATCTTAAATCGGTAGGAGCCATGGTCCGTCTGGAGGTCAAAATGTCGAATCCGCTGGTGTTTGCCCAGTTTAAAGTTGCTGGCTGTACCGACAAAAGTGAAAGATCGATGGTGAACGGCTAGTGTAATCATAGATAAATAAAAATCTTTCTTAAACAAATGAACCAGATACAACCCTTGTTTTTGGCGATGATTTGAAGCTAAGGATGCTTTTTTCTGTAACGTCTTCAGGAAAATCTATGTTCTATTCGGAACGAGTATTTGGGAGATGACGCTGGGATGATTCGAGATTGGCCCGGAGTGAGACGGGGGAAGAAGGGGGATTTGTAGAAAGAGTCAGGGTGGTCTTGATGGCTTGTTTTAGTAGCGGTTTTCCCAATTTGAAGGTGGTCGATAAGGCGATCGCCCCCAACATCACCGTCCCGAGACTAGTTAGCGCCGTTGAATCACCCCGATGATAATCCTCAAAAATTTCCCTGAGATGCAAACTGAGGACGGACTTATTCCAGTGAATCAAAGACATGGCTAAATTTGAACCTCATTGAAAGTTTTGCAAGGTAAACCTGGGTTTATTATTGCATAGTTTTTGCAATTGAAGCATCTCTTATAGGGAAATTTAATGTATTAGGCTGGAGATGGCAACAGTGGCGACTTTTATTCTGTGACGAAATCTATAAACCCTTGCCCTAAAGACTTTTAGATATTGACACGAAATCAACAGAGAGCTATCTTGAAGGTAGATAAAGTAATAGATTTCCCACATTTTTCAGGAGGAAAGATAATGAGAGGTAGAGGCGGAATGCGTCCCGGTGCAGGTCGTAAGAGTGCATGGCAGAGTGGCGCAACGAAAACGATTCGCGTCCCCGCAGCGATTGAAGAGGAGCTATTAACCTTGGGAAAGCATTTAGATCGCGGGCAGGCTGTTCTCACGGGGCAAACCCTCAACCAACTCGAGGATATCTTGGTAAATTATCAAGCCCAGTGCGACACCAATCCCGGTGAAGCATGGGAACCGGTTCGTCAACTGATTGCAGAAATTCGGACCGTTCTTGATCGGGCCCCCATCGAGGGCGTGGTGGAATGGGTCATCGAGGCATGACCGGGCAGGGTAACCGTTGCCGTGCGGGTCAGCCCTTGGAGATGGGTGGTGTTGACCTGGCGGCAGTGAATGTAGAGGCTCAAGCTCCAAAATTTCACTGCTAGCCAAAGGCGATCGCCCCCCGAAACATTAACGACAGCTCGTCCCACAGTGGCCAGACAGAGTTCTTCTGCGTTGACCATGTCGAAAGCCCCGCCCTTTCCTTCCCCCTGTGCCTCGTTGTCCATAGAATGTTGCCTGTTCGGGGTCGAGGGGTGAGGTATTGATCGGTAATCCTGCGGCCCGTTGGAAGGTGCGGAGGTGATTTTGTTGGGAAGCCCGTTGCAGATTGCGAAAGACCCGTTGCACATCGTCATAGCCTTCGCTGAGAGCAAGGAGTTTTTTGTACATTTCGCCATTTTCAATTTCCGCTTGTACTCCCGCTAAACAGGCCTCATGGAGGGTTGCGGGGGCAGGGATTTTGTTTACCCAAGGGTTAATGGGGATGGGCAGTTGATATTTACGAAAAAGGGGTAAAAGGGCGCGGATATGTCGTTTTTCAGCTTCGATAATGTTGATAAAAGGGCGCACTGCTCCAAATTTTTCAATGACAACACGGTAGGTTTCGCAGGCTTTGTATTCGTCTTGGAGGGCTTCGTTCAGGGCAATTTCTAGATTTTTGAACATTTTAAAAAAGCAAAGATAAGTTAAGTTGGTGTCAGAATATAACCATTGATTGTGCAACCCAACCGCTGGAGACGATTAGGACATAGTTTCCAATTGGTGTTGGAGCAGGGGACGGAGACTATTCAAACCAGCGGCGATCGCCGTACCGTTGTGGATCACCGTTGCCCAGAGGGGATTCAGCCCCACCGTGGCTGCCAGTCCCAAGCCGATCATATTGGGGGCGACCACCAGCAGGGTATTTTGTTCGATGAGGGCTTGAGTTTCCTTCGCAATGGCGATCGCCTCCAGTAATGTCCCCAAGTCATTATTCATTAGGACTACATCCGCCGTTTCCCGGGCAATGTCCGAACCATCGGCAAAGGAAATCGAGACATCCGCATAGGCGAGGGCGACCGAATCATTCAGACCATCCCCCACAAAGGCAACTACCCGACCAGACCGCCGTAAGTTGCGCACAATCCGCGCCTTATCCTCTGGGAAGGCTTCCGCATGGACATGGTGCGCGGGAATTTTTAGGGCGAGAGCCACCTGATGCGCCCGTTGGTGACTATCTCCAGTCAACACATGCACCGCCATTTGATGCTCATGTTGCAGCGTCGCAATCAAAGACGCACTTTCGGGACGTAACGGATCGGTATAGGCCAGCCAACCGAGTAACGCTTGGTCAGAGGCGACATAAATCGCTGATGCCGCAAAATTATTAGTTTCTCGCTGATCGACGAGGGGACAAATGCCCTCTTGTTCAAGGAAAGTTGCACTACCGACGAGAATCGTTTGCCCCTCAATGGTGGCTTTGATCCCAAATCCCACCTGATAGTCCCAACCTTGACGGGGGAGGAGTTCAATACCCTGTTGTTGAGCGTGGTGGACAATGGCTTCGGCGACGGGGTGGGTGATCCGTTGCTCGGCAGAGGCTGCCAGTTGCAAGAGTCGTTCTGGGGAAAGGCGATCGCCCCAAGTCCCCCATGGTGTTACCGATTCAATGGCGATTTTTCCTTGGGTGAGGGTCCCCGTCTTATCAAAGACAATCGTGTCAATTTCCGCCAACAGTTCCAGGGTGCGCCCACTGCGGACGAGAATGCCGTGGCGGGTGGTATGGTTTAACGCCCCTAAAAAGGCTGTCGGCATCGATACCCGGACTCCCGTGACAAAATCAAGGGTCAGGATCGAGGCAGCCCGGGTTGGATCTTGGGTCGTGCCATACACCACGCTGGCAAGGACAAGGGACGGCAAAATCAGTTTATCGGCCAGCTGGGCAGCGTAGTTTGCCATGCGAGTATCGTGGACGGGGGCTTTTTCAAGCAATTCCACACTGAGGGCGGCTCTGGTATTGTGACCGACCCGCTCGCAGCGAATCCGTAATTTTCCTGAACGGAGGAGGGTGGCGGCATAGACTTCTGTATCCACCTGGGCGACGATGGGCATCGATTCACCCGTCAGTTGCTGTTGATCGACGGTCGCTTCGCCACCAATGACCACACCATCGACAGGAATCCGTTCCCCTGGATAGACGATGACCGTTTCGCCGACTTGGACCCGATCACTCTCAATTTGAATAATTTCTCCCTCTCGCTCGACCCAAGCCCAACGCCCGATGGTATCCATCAAATTGGCGGTGGTGCGTTCCGTGGCGCGGGCGGTTTGTTCACGAATTAAATCCCCCAGTTCATGGAGGGTAATTACCAAGGCAGGGGTGACGAGTTTGCCCTGCCAGCCGCTAAAAATCAGGGCAAGTAAATCTAGGCAGTCGATATTAAGTTTATGGTCTTGCCAAAGGCTGGCGAGCGCCCGCTGTGCCACCGGAAAACCAGCCCCCAATAAAGTTAATCGCGCCAAACTTGTGAGCAACAAACTTTCCCACTGATTACTTGCTAGACCTAGTGCTGTTGCAAAGAGGGGTAGCGTTAAACTAGATTGCCGCACTTGTGTCCAGAGGGACAAAGCAGCGATTTTTGGGGGCGGACTGGCCGTTATTTGGGTTAGAGGTGCTGCCCGCAACTGTTCGGGTCTGTAGTAAATCACCACCGATGCGGCCCAAGGATTAATCCGAAAGGTTTCGACCCAAGGTAGTGTGGCGAAATAGGCTGATAAGCGACTGTAACCGTTCTCTGGAAAGGCGATTAACTTTAAACGAAGCCGCCCTACAAGTTGGTGGACAATCTTATAGTCAAAGGGAAAATCCCAGGTGAATTGCGAACTAAGCTGGAGAGAGGTCATTAATTTTCGATTGCTTGACTTAGGCGATCGCCTCACCGAGGCGGGCTTTATTGAGAATATCCATCAGACGGAGCCCCAATTCCATATCCGAGAAGGAGCCGGCATCATATTGGATCGCCACCGAACTCGCCGAGGCATTAAAACGCACCCCCAGCACATGGTCATCATCCCGCAGCAGCCGTTCTAAATGTTTCGCAAAAAGGCGATCGCCGGCAATTTGATCAATCCGGAGACGAATTCGACCGGGCACAGAATGAACAATTTTTACCCCATCCCCAAAGACATCACTGTGATCCATTTCTGGAGCTGTTGTTTTTTTCTCTGGGCTTACTGTGGGATGTTTTAACTCTTTAAAAACCTGCCGCAAAACAGTGGCAATCCCTAGATTTACCAACAGCGCATTTGCCCCCCGCAACTGGAGGCGACTGGTAATAAATAACCCTAACAAAACAGGCAAAATCATTTCGATTTCTTCATGCTCTTTGACAAAATTTGCCAGTTGAGTCACTTCTGAATCGGGGCTGGTTTGAGATGTATTTTCTACAGAGGTAATTGTGCTGACCATGGCACTATCCTTTTCATGGCAATAATTAACATTGAGACTGAAATTTCAGTCTTAAGCATTGTGATCCTGTACGGCTTCGATGGCAGGAAGTTCTTGCTTAGCAGCCTGTTCCGCTAAAACTTCTGCCTTGGCTTCGGCGACAAGATCGCCAACTTGTTCTCCAGCTTCGGCGATCGCCCCTTTCGTTTTTTGATAGAGAACCACCCCTGTTTTAATGGAGGCTTTCGCCACTGGCTTCAGGATCGACGCAACGGCGGGGGCTAATACCACAGCCCCTGCAACAAGGGCGACGGTTTTGAGGGTGCCGTGACGAGTTAAGGTTTGATTGTAGGCACTTTTGACTTGTTCTAACATTGATTTTCTCCAGAATTTCCGCGTTTTCGGTCAACTACTTTGAGGCTTGATGCTCTTGTCTTTATTATGGCATGGCCTAAGTTTTACCTTTATTAATTTTTACTGTGAATTTAAAAAGTTTTTTGGTGTTGTTTACAGGAATTTATATACACTCAATTTGTTGATTTTATTTCGCAAAAAATATTTTAAGTGCCAATATTTAATAACAGAAAACTTTGGTAAACAACAAAACTAAAGATCCAAGCTGTAACAAAGGGAAGGATGATTGAAATAAGTAAATAACGCACTGACTTTGCCTCACCCCAAATAGCACCGAGGGTCGTCAAACAGGGCATATAAATAAGACTAAATAAACAGTAACTAAAACCCTGGGCAAAGGTAATACTATTGCTCAATTCTTGGGCTGTGGCGACTTCACTTAGGCCATAGAGAACAGCCAGGGCTGCAACTTGGACTTCTTTGGCAACAAAGCCAAACAACACGGAAATCGTCAAAAATGGATTAAAACCGAGGGGGGCCATTATGGGCTGAAATAAGCCGCCAATTTGTCCGGCGTAGGTGTCGAGCCCAGTACTGCCTTCTGGAAAGCTCGTAAGCAGCCAAATCAGACTACTGCCAATAATCATGAAAGTTGAGAGACGTACTACAAATTCTTTCATCTCTCCCCATACTCTCAGGGCGACTTGGGTGAGGGTGGGGAGACGATAGGGAGGCAGTTCTAAAACAAAGGGATCCCGCACGGCAAAATACTTAAAACGACTCAAACAAGCGGCCACGATAAAGGCGGTAACAAAACTCATGAGGTACAACACAAATAAGGCGATCGCCCCTTGGTAGCCCGGCATTACCGCTGCGAGAATAAACACAAACACCTGCAACCGCGCTGAACAGAGGGAGAAAGGAATCACCAGCATCGCCAAGAGGCGCATCCCCCGACTCCGCATCACCCTTGTGCCCATAATCGCCGGGACATTACAGCCAAAGCCCATCATTTGCAGCACAAAGGTGCGACCATCAAGGCCCAAACGCCCCATGAGAGAATCCATTAAATAGGCTGCTCTGGACAGATAGCCACTGCCTTCGAGGAAACTCATCACGATAAAAAAGATGGCCACCAACGGCACAAATGATAACAAGGCGGCAAAACCGGCCCAAACCCCATCTAGTAGTAAGTCATGGAGTAGCGTCGGCAAGGGAGACAGGAGCGGTTCTAAAATGATCTTCTGCAGCCAACTCGTGACGGCATCCACCGGATCAGCACTGGGTAAACCGACTGTCCAGATGAGCCAAAAGACCCCAAACATTGAGGTGAAAAAGATCGGTAATCCCCAGACGGAATGCAACAAAATGCCATCCAGTACATTGGTAAAGGTGCGGATAGTGGGCGAGGGCATCTGCAATACCCCTTCAAGGATGGCGTCTACTTCCTCGCTGTGGACGTAGTGGTCATGGAGCGATTGCCTTAAATCCTTAATACGATAGGCTTCTGCCTGTTCATGAACCGTGCGGGTAATGCATTGCAGAACACGGGGACAGCCTTCACCATATTTGGCACTAATGGCATACACGGGAACATTGACCCGTTCGCTGATTGTGGTGGCATCAAATTTGACCCCATAGCGTTTCGCTTCGTCGGCCAGATTTAACACGGCGATCGCCGGCAGACCGAGGGATTTTATTTGCAACAGGAGCCGTAACTGGCGATCAATCTGTGCCGCATTCAGCACCACCACCACCAAATTGACCGCATACTCCTCTAAAAACCGCCGTACCACCTGCTCGTCATCGGAATAACCATTAAGGTCATAAATTCCCGGCAAATCAATACATTCGACGATCTCTTGATCGAGCTTGATCACCGCCCGAAATAAGTCCACCGTCAAACCCGGCCAGTTGGCGATCGCCGCATTGGCTTTAGTGATCCGATTAAAAAACGTCGATTTCCCCGTATTCGGATGCCCCACGAAGGCAATTCGTCGCGTCACATCTTTCCGTTGCGAGTTGATCGGGGTTGCATGGCAATGGTGAACCATCAACTACACCTCAGCGATGCTCACAGAAATATGCTGGGCTTCATCCCGTCGCATGGCAACTTCCGTCGTACTACCAATCCGTAAATGGAGTGGCCCCCCAAGAGCCGCCTTCCGTAAAACCTGAATGGGTTTATCAGGAATAATTCCTAGTGCTTCTAGGCGTGTAATTAAACTTTGACCATATTTACTATCAGAAATTTCACGAACTAGCGCGATTTGCCCAACAGCCAAGTCTAAAAGGGTCATGCTGTTTGTCCTCTTAGCGGATTTAATTTTGAAGAGAATAATAAAAAATATTTGCATTTACCACTTTATAATATTTTTGCATACCGCTAAATCAGTGAAATTTTTTGTAACCTAGACCCAGGTAGTCCAGACCTCGATCACCAAAGGCCTCACTTTCGCAACAAAAAACCCTTGAACTAAAGAAGGTTCAAAGGCTAGTTTGTCTTAGTTTTTCAGCGATCTAAGGGCGATAGAGCGGTTTACAGGAGCGCTTAAGCCATGGATGAGTAACGCAGTGTCCTCAGCTAAATGACCTAAATCACCATCGGGTTATTGAACCGTTTGGTTACGCCAAAGTTCCGGATCGATCGCCACGCCATTGACATAGAGTCCCCAGTGGAGGTGAGGCCCGGTGGAAGCACCACTAGAACCGACGGTGCCGATCGCTTGACCTGCTTGGACAAAATCTCCTTCCTTGAGGTTGCTGGGAATACTGTTGAGGTGTAGGAAAACGCTAATGACGCCCTGGCCATGGTCAATACCGACGGTATTGCCGTGTACTTTAAAACCATTTTTCTCGAAGTCAATCAGGGCCACTTTACCGGCGGCAGGCGCAACCACCGGAGAACCATAGCCTGCTGCGTAGTCAATGCCGCGATGGTAGTAATCTTGGGCAAAAACGCCATTGTAGTAGCGCCGTACGCCAAAAATCGTTGAAACGCGACCACTATTCGGCCGCAGGAAAGGGCCATTCCAATGTTTTGTGGGGGAGACAATAGCTTTGAGGGCGGCGACGCGGTCAAGTTCGTATTGGGTTGCAGGGCCAGAGCCACTGCCAGAAAGGGTAATGCGTTGGGTCGGGAAACGGCGGTCTTGGATCCAAACGGCGAGGTTGCGGGTTTCGTTGCCATCACTCACCTGGAGGAGGGTTTTGCCGTGGGGTTCGAGGGGAGATGTCGGAATTAAAGCTCGGTAGCGATCGCCGGCCGGATCGAGAGGGAAAACAGGGTAAGTATCGGCCTGGGTCGCGCCACTTTTAGTAAAGCGCACCGTTAAAGTATCGGCCTGTTGGGGATCGAGGGTGCCGGGGGGATCAATGATTACGGCCATGCTCTCCCCAAGTTTGGGACTGCTGGGATTGACTGTGACTTGGAGTTGCGGTTCGCTGGTGGCTGATTCTGAAAACCCCACAACTAGGGCAAGGCTGACAACGAGGGGGAGAAAACGGGGGAAAGAAACAGTCATGGTAAATTGCGTTAGGTCAACAGATTAAAGGGACGGATCGCAGACGAAAAAGTTTACCGACAGTTTAAGCTTTGACGTAGGCGATCGCCTGGCGAGGAATCATAAATTCCCTAGTGGAGCTGCGGTCTACGACACAGAGACAGTGGGGATCTTGCCATAAAATTTTGCCAATGATGACATCATTGGTAAGGAGTTTAATCTCCACTTCCCCCTTTACTTTGACGAAGCTCTGGATGCGACGCACACTCGGATAGCCCGTATTAAATTCTGTCATAATGGCGAATTAACTTTTATTGATTAGCTTAACCGACAAGTATGGTGCTGGAATTTACGAAATATCAAGGTCTGGGTAATGATTTTATTCTGCTGGATAATCGCCAGCAAACGACGCCCCTCGTTACCCCGGAGCAAGCCATTCAACTGTGCGATCGCCATTTTGGCATTGGTGCCGACGGTGTGATTTTCGCTCTGCCAGGCCAGGCTGGTGCCGACTATACCATGCGCATTTTTAATTCCGACGGCTCTGAACCGGAAATGTGCGGCAATGGGATTCGTTGTCTAGCCCGCTTCATTGACCACCTAGAAGGGGGAAATCCGTCCGGTAAAACCTACAGCATCCATACCCTAGCAGGCATGATTCGACCCCGGTTAGAAGCCGACGAACTGGTGCGGGTTGATATGGGTGAACCGATCCTCACAGCAACAGATATTCCCACTACCCTCAAAGACAGTAACGCTCAGGCGGTGAATCAACCCCTCGACGTCGCCGGAAAAACCTGGACGGTGACCTGTGTGAGCATGGGGAATCCCCACTGTATTACCTTTGTCGAAGATGTGGCGGCGATCGCCCTAGAGACCATTGGTAAAGATTTTGAGCACCACCCGGCTTTTCCTCAACGGATTAATACTGAATTTATTGAAGTGGTTCGTCCCGACTACATCAAAATGCGGGTCTGGGAACGGGGCGCGGGGATTACCCTTGCCTGTGGGACAGGGGCCTGTGCGTCGGTGGTGGCTGGGGTCTTAACGGGCCATTGCGATCGCCTTTGTACCGTAGAACTACCGGGGGGTTGTCTCCAGATCGAATGGTCAGCGGCAGACAATCACATCTATATGACTGGGCCAGCAGCCATTAGCTTCCAGGGTCAAGTGACCCTCTAGGCTCTTGGGGCGATCGGCAAGCGAAACGAAAACGTCGATCCTTCCATCCAACGGCTTTCAATCTCTAGGGCAGTGCCCATCTGGTTGAGGTAAGTCTGACAGAGCAATAACCCCAGGCCAGTCCCTTTCTCATTGTCGGTGCCTGGGGCTGACAGTTGATAGCTATGGCTACGAATTTTTTTAAGGGTTTCGGGCTTCATTCCCAGCCCCGTATCCCTGACCCCCAATTCCACATATTGACCACTCCGGCGCGCGAACAAGGTGATCGTTTCACCATGACGGGAATATTTCACCGCATTGCCCAGGAAATTACGCAGCACAACCCCGATAAGCTCCAAATTGCCTAGGACTTGTAATTGGGGCTCCATTTCAACTTGTAAGGTCACATTTTTTCGTTGGGCGCAGTCCTGGCACCAGGGCAACACATGGTCGGCGATCGCCTCGACTTTGATCATCTCAATGGGAACCACTTCTGTCTGGAGTTGCTGCTGCGCCCATTGCAACATCTGCATCACCTTCATTTCCGTTTGGTCAAACTTGTTGCAGACTTCGGGAATTAAAATTTCTAGCTCCTCTGGTTCTAGGGCCTGGGCGGCCAAGAGTTCTATCACCGACCGGAAACTAATCAGGGGACTGCGCAGATCGTGGGACAACACCGCTAACAGTTGATCCTTGAGGTTATTGCTTCGATCTAGGGATTGTACTTGCACCGTGAGCAGCTTAATTTTGTTTTGCTTGCGTTTTAGATGACGGCGCAAACGGAGCAAATCTTCTACCTGGTGCGCCAGCATTTGCAGCAGTTCCCGTTCAGTGGCCGTCAATTTACGGGGTTGTTCATCAATTAAGCACAGGGTACCCAGGGGATAGCCGTCCCCAGAGCGGATGGGATGACCCGCATAGAAACGAATGTAGGGTTTTCCAGTAACAAGGGGATTGTCCCAAAAGCGTTCATCGGCCAAGGTATCCGGGATTTCAAAAATGTCTGCCTCTCGAATCGCATGGCCACAGAAGGAAACATTGCGGGGGGTTTCCGTTGCCGTTAAGCCGACCTTCGCCTTAAACCACTGCCGACAATCATCCACAAGGGAAATCAGAACGATTTTGACCCCAAACAGTCGCGCCGCGAGGTTGACAATGCGATTAAATTCAGGCTCCTGGGGGGTATCTAAAAGATCCTGTTGGAACAATGATTTGAGACGTTCTGCTTCATGGGGCAAAGGTTCGGGGGTTCGCATCACTTCAGGATTTCCTTACTGCTGTGAAAAGATTATTTTCTCTCTCCAAGGTACCCAAACTAGAAATATTTTGTGCGCCCCTTGTGCGCCCCTGAAACCTCAAAGGAGTCCTCAAATCAAGTCTCTGTCGCTAGAGGATCACTTTGGCTCAATTTTCAAATGACCTTTCAAATGACCTTTAGAGGGTCGCAAAGGCTGGGGCGATCGCCAAATTACTGGTGACCGTTTGCACATCATCAAGGGCTTCGATCGTGTCGATCATTTTGAGGATCGTTTGGATCTGTACTTCGTCGGTGAGGTTCATTTCTGTCTCCGGGAACCAGCGCAACTCCGCCTCTTTTACCGTAAAGCCTGCATCCTGCAAGGTTTGGTTGAGGTGTTCTAGGTTCTCAACGGCACTGAGGACTTCCACCTCATCGCTGTCTTCGATGGCACTATAGCCTTCTGCTTCGCCGATCAAAGATGCCTCCAGCAGTGCCTCTTCATCAATGTCGCCCGTGAGAGTCACCACACCTTTGTGGCTAAACATCCAGCTCACACAACCCGTTTCTCCCAAATTGCCACCATTTTTGCTAAAGGCAGAACGTAAATCCGCCGCTGTGCGGTTGCGGTTGTCGGTGAGGGCTTCGATCAAAATCGCCACGCCCCCGGCCCCATAGCCTTCGTAACGGATTTCTTCGTAATTGGCTTCGCCATCATTGTAGGTACCCGCTCCCTTGGCGATCGCCCGTTCGATATTTTCATTGGGGATGCCCGCAGCCTTTGCCTTTTCAATGGCAGTACGGAGTTGAAAATTCCCCGCCGGATCAGGGAGACCATGGCGCGCCGCAACAATGATCGCCCGGGATAACTGAGTAAACGTTTTCCCCTTCTTGGCATCAACCCGTGCCTTTTGTCGTTTAATATTTGCCCACTTACTATGTCCAGCCATGGTGAATGCTCAAATCAAATCATCACTGTTGCTTTCTTCTTAAACCATAACAGGCCACCAATACACAGCAGATTTTGAACCTGTCAGTAAAACTTTACCTTAGGTAATCCACCCGAAAGATTAGGTTATCCTGATTGTAATTGACAATTCCTGTATTTTTTGACCAGCGTTGGATGGGGGCACCAGTGAGCAACAACAGTCATAATGAAGCGCATAACTATCAAGATTCCGAGTTTGAAGACGAACTCCTAGAACTGTTTGAAGACCTCGACGCAGAAACCTCTGCCCCCCCAGCGACCGATTTTCCCAAGGAGATCGATCCGAAAGTTTCATTTATCAGCTTCGCAAATAACTTTGAAGAACTTTTAGCCTTCGAGGAAGTGACCTCCCCCCAGTCCCAAACGCCTCAGCAAGCCTCGTCCCAAAACGAAGCAGACCTCGAAGCCGATTTAGAAGCTCTTCTCCAGGATACTGATCCCAACCAACCCTCCGACACAGAAACTTACGCCACCGAGAGCGAACCTTATTTTCCCCTCGAAGATCCCGTTTCCCCGCCCCTCAAACGCCCCAAGGCCATTTCCTCCCAGATCTCCCCGGTCACCAACGGTCAGATCACCTACTACCCTCCCCTAGAGGATCTCGGTCAATACCTAGAAGTGTCACCAAGCTCGTCGGCCAACTCTGTTGACTGGCAAGCCCTCACTCAACTCATTGAACAAAATCCGAGTGTTCCTAGCCCTAGTCCCTCTCCCAAAAAACGCCCCCAAATCACTATTTCCAAACAGACGGACTTTGGTGAATTAGAAGCCCTGCTCCAACAGGCAGACACCATGGGAGGGCCTCCCATTACCACCACCAGCGGCCCTAGTACAAATCGTCAACGCTCCCAAAAGGTCAACAGCTTTGAGCAGACCATGCGGATTCCCGTCAAGCAACTCGATAACCTCAGTAACTTGATGGGAGAACTCGTTGTCAACCGCAATACCCTCGAACAAAGCCAAGAAAAACTCCGGCAATTCCTCGATAATCTCACGGGCCAAGTGCAACGGCTCAATGACATTGGTAGCCAGATGCAAGATCTTTATGAACGTTCTCTCCTGGAGCGTTCCCTGCTGGCCAGTCGTGGTCAAAGTAGTGAATATCACTTTCCCCCAGGTTTCACCGATAAGGCGGATGCCCCCGGTCGTCATCGTTCCCAAGAATATGACCCCCTAGAAATGGATCAGTTCACCGGCTTTCACCTCCTCTCCCAGGAGATGATTGAACTGATTGTGCGGGTGCGAGAATCTTCTTCGGATATCGAATTTCTAGTCGATGACAATGAACAAGTTGCCCGTAATCTCCGGCAGGTCAGTACGCAGCTCCAGGAAGGCTTGACTAAATCACGGATGATTCCCTTCGCCCAAGCAGCCGATCGCCTGGTGCGCCCCGTCCGAGAAATTTCCCTCAAACTCAATAAGCGAGCCTCCCTCAATGTCGAAGGTCGAGAAGTGCTCATTGATAAAATGATCCTAGAGCAGCTCTATGATCCCCTGACTCACCTGATCAACAACGCCATTACCCATGGGATCGAGTCCCCGGAAGTACGCCTCAGTAAAGGTAAGCCTGCGGCGGGGGTTGTCTCCCTCAAAGCCTATATTCAGGGAAATCAAATTGTGATTGCCATTGCCGATGATGGTGCGGGGATGGATTCTGAAGCCCTCGTCCACAAAGCCCTCGAAAAAAACCTGATTACCCCTGATCAATTATCGGATCTCAGTCAACAGGATATTTATGATTTTATTTTTCATCCTGGCTTTACCACCAAGGCGCAGGCCGATGACTTTTCTGGTCGGGGGGTTGGCATGGATGTGGTCCGCACTGCCCTGGGGAGTATTCGAGGCACAATCACCATTGACTCCGCCCTGGGTAAAGGTACAACGTTTACCATCCGGCTACCCCTCACCCTCAATATCTGCCGCGCTTTATTTTGTCTCAATCGCCACGCCCGCATTGCTCTGCCTATGGATGGGGTTGAAGATATGCAAACCTACACCCTCGACCAAGTGGAACAGGAAGGCCGCAGACGTTATATTCGCTGGCGAGATTCTCGATTGCGGGTTTATCCCCTCAGTAATCTATTGACGCTCCAACGACAAATTGGGCGGGGCTCAATTTATGGAGGGGTTGGGGATCCTGACCAAATTCCCGTTGTGATCCTGCGCAGTGCGGGCAATCTCCTGGCGATTCAAGTGGATCAGGTGCTAGGGGAACAGGAAATCGTGATTAAACAGATCGAGGGGCCGATTCCGAAACCAGCGGCGATCGCCGGAGCGACAGTCCTGGGGGATGGCACAGTTATGCCTGTGGTTGATGTGTTAGAGCTGATTGAACTTGCGGCCCAGGGACGGGTCAGGGCCAAGGCTACCACCTGGCAAGATAATCCAGCCTTACACTTGCTAGTGCCAGAGATGGTACAAACGGAGCCCATTGTGTTGATTGTGGATGATTCGATCACGGTGCGCGAACTCCTCTCGATGAGTTTCACAAAGGCTGGCTATCGGGTTGAGCAAGCCCGGGACGGCCAGGAAGCTTGGGAAAAACTGCGGGGAGGCTTACCCTGTGAACTGGTCTTTTGCGATATTGAGATGCCGCGCATGGATGGCCTGGAGCTATTATCTCGCATTCAAAAAGACCCGAATTTAGAAAAAATTCCGGTGGCCATGCTGACATCAAGGGGGGCCGATCGCCACCGACAAATGGCCGCTGAACTGGGGGCGAGTGCCTATTTCACGAAACCCTATTTAGAAGAAGTGCTGTTGGATGCGGCCCAAAAAATGCGCCAAGGGGACGTGTTACTGCCAGGCAGTACGAAACAGCCCACGGTCTCGGAGCCTGGGGACGGGATGGGCGATTTTGAACCCCTAGATGATGCGTCGGTAAAAATAACGGCCCCAAGGATTTTGATTGTGGATGATTCGGTGACGGTGCGAGAATTGTTAGCCATTACCTTCCAAAAGGCAGGCTACCATGTGGAGCGGGCCCGGGATGGAGAAGAGGCTCTAGAGCAGTTGTTGGAAAATCCCGATTTTAGTTTGGTGTTCTGTGATATTGAGATGCCGCGCCTAGATGGTTTAGCGTTGCTCGAAGAAATTCAACAATATCCTGAATTGGCCCATATTCCCATTGCGATGTTGACCTCGCGCGGGGCCGGACGACACCGGAAAATTGCGGCGGCACGGGGGGCAAAGGCCTATTTCACAAAGCCCTATGTGGAAGATCATTTGCTAGAAGCAGCGGCCCGGTTAATGGCTGGGGAAATTTTACTAGACGAAAATGGTAAGGTGGTGGCGTAACTTTGGGCTGGCGATCGCCGTCTATATTTTCATCAATTGTTTTAGGTGTCAGGGGACTCGCCATGGTGCGCAGTGCTAAATTTCAGGGGCAGTGGCTCGGATTGGGGCTATGGATCGGACTTGGACTATGGGGGCCGGGGGCTTTGCCCGGTAATGCCGTTGAGATCGAAGTGGGCATTGTCCAACGATTCGGAGAAGAGCAAAACGATACTTTGACCATCTCCAGTCTGCCGGGCGATCGCCTTGAGGCGGACATTATCAGCGGCGGCCAACAACAGACGCTCCAGACCAATCAAGTCACCCTAGAGGTCGCCCAGCAACCCTTGCCCCAGGCGGAATTAGCGGAATATATCGTCCTCAGTGACCAGGGTACCTTTGAGACGGCAGAGGACAGCGCAAAATTTTGGCGTTCCCTCGGCATTGAAGTAGAAATTACCCAACCCGGTCGCTGGCAAGTGTGGGCGAAACGGGATGTCTACCAAACGCCTCTCCTCCGGCGGTTGTTGCTCCAGGAATTAAAAGCGAAGGGTTACACCACCCCTTATCTCAGTTCGACGGTGCGTACCGAAAAGGCGATCGCCTCCTTTGTGGTGGGGGGGTACCGGTACAATCGGGCCAATGTGACGATCCGTTCGCGCAACGGTTTGTTTAATGTCCAAGAAGATGGCGGCCCAGAAAGTCGCTTTGCCGGGGAACTGAGGCTCCAGCCCAACGCCTACGGCACTTTTACCCTTGTTAATGACGTCGATATTGAGGTGTATCTGCGAGGTGTTGTGCCCCACGAAATTGGCCCCAATGCCCCCGATAATGCCGTCGAAGCCCAGACAATCATTGCCCGCACCTACGCCCTGCGCAATTTACGGCGTTTTGAAGCTGACGATTACGAACTCTGTGCCACGATCCATTGCCAGGTTTATAAAGGTCTCCAGGGCACCAGTCCCCGCATTGACCAGGCGATCACCCGCACCAAAGGTTTAGTGCTCACCTACAACAACGAATTAGTCGATGCCCTGTATTCCTCTACCACTGGCGGCGTAACCGCTTCCTTTAGCGATGTGTGGGATGGGGCAGAGCGGCCTTATCTCAAAGCCGTGATTGATTCTCCGAATCCGGTTTGGGATCTAAAAGGCAACTCCCTCGCCGATGAACAGGCTTTTCGGAAATTTATCGCCCTCAACCAAGGCTTTAACGAAACGGGGCGGACTGTCTTTCGCTGGGAAAGATCCGCCACTCTCCAGGAATTAGCCACGACTCTACAAACCTATCTAGAGCGCACCCAAAATCCCCTCGCGGGCATCCAAACGGTACAAAAACTAGAGATTAAGCGGCGATCGCCTTCGGGACGTGTCCTGGAGTTGGATGTCACCACCGACCGGGGCATTGTCAAACTCCTGAAAAATGAAATTCGCAGTGCCCTGGGGCCGCCCCGCAGTACCCTGTTTTACCTACAACCCAACCTCAATCCCCAAAATCAACTCACGGGCTATACCTTTGTGGGCGGTGGGTTCGGCCATGGGGTCGGCATGAGTCAATATGGCTCCTACAATCTCGCTAACTTGGGCTGGTCAGCGGCGCGGATTCTCCAGTTTTACTATCCTGGCACCACCCTCCAACCCTTGGATGAGTCCATTGTCTTTTGGCGAGAAACCCCCTAGAGATAGGTGGCAACGGCGCGTAAAGAGTCAGGGATGGCGATCGCCTCAGGAAATTCTAAAGTTGTTTCCGAACTGCCGAGGTACCCGGAGGTGGTAAAAGCCATCAACATCCGCCCTAAAGCAACCCACACCACCCGATCAAATTCCCAATCTCCCTGGCGTGGCGTATAGCAAGCAATGGATTTCAACGCCCAAAAATAACTGTTACGCACCACCGAGCCGCCTTTTTTGTAGGGGGGCAGATCATCTTGGTGAATACAGAGAATGTCATCCTGGAGAGCTACAACACGCATAGAAACTGATCAGCAAAACACAGCACAGGCCCATTTTAAATCACCGCAAAATTCTCAAGGTCAAGCCGAGCCGCTGCATCGGTTAATTTCCGCAATAAACGATTCGTGAAATTTCTGCTAATTTCTTGGGGGCGATCGCAATTGTGGTGTTGCGAGCAAGGGGTAAAATATGACCTTGCCCCCCGACCTAGGAGACCCCCTTTAAAATGCTCGCCAAACGAATTTTGCCTTGCCTCGATGTGAATGCTGGACGGGTTGTCAAAGGTGTGAATTTTGTCGATCTCAAGGATGCTGGCGATCCGGTGGAGTTGGCGAAGGTTTATAACGATGCGGGGGCTGACGAATTGGTTTTCCTCGACATTACTGCCACCCACGAAGACCGCGACACCATTATCGATGTGGTCTACCAAACCGCAGAACAGGTCTTTATTCCCCTCACCGTCGGCGGTGGCATCAGTACCACGGCCCAGATTAGAAACCTCCTGCGGGCCGGGGCCGATAAAGTCAGTATCAATTCTTCGGCGGTGCGGAACCCGGATTTTATCAATGAAGCGGCGGAACGGTTTGGCAATCAGTGCATTGTGGTGGCGATTGACGCCCGGCGTCGGCCAGATCCGGCAAATCCGGGTTGGGATGTTTATGTGCGGGGCGGCCGCGAAAATACCGGCATTGATGCCCTGGGCTGGGCGAAGGAAATGGCCCAACGGGGCGCTGGGGAACTGCTTGTGACGAGTATGGATGCTGATGGTACCCAAGCGGGTTATGACCTAGAACTGACCAAGGCGATCGCCAATGCCGTCGAAATTCCAGTTATTGCCTCTGGGGGAGCCGGCAACACCCAGCATATTTACGAAGCCCTGACGACGGGGAAAGCAGAGGCCGCCCTTTTAGCCTCGTTGCTCCACTATGGTCAACTGACCGTCGCCGAAATTAAGACCTACCTCCAACAGCATCAAGTGCCCGTGCGCCCAACCCAAATCACTCAGTAAGGGGCAGTAATCGTTGGCCGTAAACCAAAGCCTGGTGGCAATAAACGAGGCCTTCGGCTCGGGTGGCGATCGCCTGAGGTTTGAGCATTAATTTTTCCTGGGGGAGCACACCAATTTTTGCCTGGAGAGCCGCCGCCACCGCTGCCTGGGCATAGGGGGGAATTTCCTCCTGATCTGCGTAGTGTTCTGTCAGGGCAATGTCCCCTGGTGGTAAACGCAGACCCTGGGCGATCGCCACGAGGAGATGGACGCGCCATAAGGGTTGCTGGGGTTGGAAAGTATGGTCAGGAAAACCAGAGAAAAAACAGCCTTGATATCCCTGTTGAATGGCCTCGGCGACAGGCAAATGGGACGGCACATCGAGAAATCGTTTCCGGGGCCGTCGGGGACTAGGGTGAAATATGGCCTGGATCCACAGGGCAAACTGGGCGCGATTGAGGGGTTGATCGGGGAAAAATTGGCCCTGGGCTGAACCGTGAATGTAGCCAAGATTGGCGATCGCCTGGATAAAGGGTTTGGCCCAGTGGTTTTGCACATCGCTAAAGGTCGGCAAATAGGGCAGCGGATCGACCAATCCAGGCGCAGCCAAAACGGGTAATTCCCCCTGTAAAACCAAGGCTTGGTGCAAAAAAGCGGCCATTTCCCCCCAGGTGATCCGCTGGAGGGGTCGCAGATCAACCTTGGGCTGGGTCACGACCAAATGGTGTTGGGTTGCAGCGGCGATCGCCCCCATCACCGTCGAAGGAATCTGGGCATAGTCTCGAAAAGCCCGTAATACTGCTGGATTCCCTGGACTCAACCCTAAACCCCGTACCAACGCTTCTAGCACTTCAAACCGTTTCAGCACAGCCTGGGGGCGAAAGGTGCCATCGGGATAACCCGTCAAAAATCCCATGGAGACCGCTTGGGCGATCGCCGCTTGGTCTTGGCGCGCAACATCTGGAAATTCCGGCACAAAAGTGCCCCAGGGTCGTGGCAGATCAAAACATTGGGCTAGCACCCTGGCAAACTCAGTCCGGGTCAGTGGTCGAGCCGGATCAAACCCAGACCCAAACCAAGCCCCTAAACCCTTCACTGTGGCTAACTGATTAGTGAACGATGTGGCCCAATAGTCAGAGAGAGGAGCCAGGGGATCAGGATTAGAGCGATTCATATTGGGCATAGTTAGGGATGCAACCGAGGCAAATCACTCGGCCACGGATTGAACACAGGCGCAAATTGTCCCCATGATAGATTCTTCCGCAGGACTTGCCAGATTTTTGTCAGATTATTGAGTTCTGGCCCTTTTCCTTTCTTGAGGTTTGTAACATCCGGAACAAAAAGCCCCAAAATCAATGCAGTAAACTCATTGGGCACATGACAGGAAAACATTTAACCAAGGGGATGACCCATGCGCCTGGAGCAATTGCAAGCATTTTTGGCGATCGCCGCCACCGGAAATTTTGGTCAAGCAGCCCAGCAATGTGGCGTCACCCAATCCACCGTCAGTCGCCAAATTCAAAGCCTTGAGGCCGCCGTCGGGATGCCCCTTTTTCACCGCAGTGCCCAGGTTAAACTCACCCTGGCGGGGGAACGGTTTCTGCCCTACGCCCGCAAAATTTGTAGCAGTTGGGACAATGCCCGTGCCGAAATCAACGATCTCCTCGCGGGCAATCAATCGGAACTCTGCGTCGCTGCCATTCACTCCGTCTGTGCTTACCATCTGCCGCCCGTACTCCAACAATTTTGTCGGATGTACCCCCAAACCCAACTGCGAGTCACCGCCCTCGGCAGCGATCGCGCCCTAAAAGTGCTGCGGGATAGCCTTGTGGATGTGGCCATTGTCATGAATAATCGCTTTCTCACCGCCAGTCCCGATATGGTCGTGATGCCCCTCTACAAAGAAAGCGTTGAAGTCCTCCTCAGTAGACATCATCCCCTCGCCCAGAAGGAAAAATTAAGCTGGATCGATATCGCGAGCTACCCTCAAGTGGTCTTTAAGGACGGCTACGGTATGCAACGCTACGTGCAAGATCAGCTCGCCAACCACGGCCTCGCCCCCACGGCCACCGTTGAACTCAATAGCCTCGATGCCTTCCGTGGCCTGGTACGCCAGGGTGATATGATTGCCCTTTTGCCCCAATCTGCCCTCGTCGAAGCCCGCACTGATTCTGCCCTTGTGGTCAAACCTCTGCCCGATGCCATGGATATGCGGGAAGTTGTCCTCGTCACGACTAGCGATCGCCTAGAGATTCCCCCAATTCAATATTTTTGTAGTCTCATTACCCAACTTCTTTCTCAACCGCGCCTCGATACCCTTAGTGCCTAGGTCTCGGTTTAGAAAAAGACCCATAAAAAAATTGCCCCGACCAGGGTCAGAGCAAGGAACTGAGGTGACAGCCCACCATTGGTGTAAGTTAGTTGCCGTCAACTAATTTAGAGATCCACTTCGCTCAGTTCACGGGTCATGTGGTCAAACGGTTCATCAATAAAAGCCGTATTCGCAATGCCAGCCGCCGCCGCCATTTCCTTAATCGCATCCTTGAGGAATTGAATTCCCCGAACCGTTGGTGCAATGGGCACCCCTAGGGAATTATAGGTTTCTCTCAAACCCTGTAGGACCCGCTCGTTGAGAACGTCCATATCCCCAGCAATTAAGGCATAGGTGCCATAGCGGAGGTAGTAGTCCATGTCCCGCAAGCAAGCAGAAAAGCGACGGGTCGTATAGGCATTGCCCCCAGCTAAGAGCAGTTCAGGAACCGCTTCAAAGAGACTATTGGCCGCGGCCTTGACGATCTCCGCAGATTGACTATTGATCATCGCCGCAACGGTGATTCGGTCATTCCCCGAAGCAAAGTAGTCTTTGAGGCTCTCGATGGCATCACGGTCAAAGTAACGCCCGGTGGTATCGTAATTTCTGATCAGACTTGTAACAGCGTCCCGCATTAAATTTTCTCCGAACAGCAGTTTTATTAAGCGCGTTTAGAAAAGGATCATCCCAGGGGGATGAGAAGCTTCGTTTTATATTGACATACTCCCATGACTGAAGTACATGGTTTTTCCTTCGGGTAAAGACCCCAGGACGAGCCTGTTTTACGTCGCCCAAAGGAGTAGAGGATGTTTTCTTTCGTAATTTTATACGGCATTTATAATCCCAGGTTTCGGGCCGTATTGATTACATTTCTTTAAAAAAAATAATAAAACTGCTCTAAATCTGAGATCTAAAAGACGATTTTTGTTTTTCCCAAGCTGTACCGAGGCTGTGGCTATTCATGCCAGATGGGGCGACTTTCTGTAAATATTTTGGTGAAATTTTGGCGATCGCCTGACCCGGAGCTTTAAATTTAACCTACCCTGACAGTAAACAGTTCCTGGGCCGCAACCAGTGGAGATGTGACCCAGACTACAACGAACTGCCATAACTCTTTCTAGGATCAAGCGAACTGTGTCGGCGTGAATCCCATTGCTTGCCGGATCCTACCAGTGAAGATTAAGAATTGTTTGTGAGGCACCCCACCATGACCCAGACAGCAACCGATGTTTTACGGCTGATCCAAGAGGAAAATATTCAAATTATTGACCTCAAGTTTGTTGATCTGCCAGGCATTTGGCAACATTGCTCGTTTTACCAAGATCAACTGGACGAAGCTTCCTTTGTTGATGGGGTGCCCTTTGACGGTTCAAGCATTCGAGGCTGGAAAGCGATTAACGAGTCTGACATGGCGATGGTGCCTGATCCCACAACCGCTTGGATCGATCCATTTTGTAAAGAAAAAACCCTCAGCCTCATTTGTTCCATCAAAGAACCCCGCACGGGGGAGTGGTACAGTCGTGATCCCCGCAGCATTGCCCAAAAAGCCGTGGACTATCTCACAGCCTCTGGCCTGGGCGATACTGCCTATTTTGGCCCCGAAGCAGAATTTTTCGTGTTTGATGATGCGCGTTTTGACCAGACGGAGAATAAAGGGTTTTATTACGTTGATAGCGTCGAGGGTCGCTGGAATTCAGGCCGCAAAGAACCGGGGGGCAATCTCGCCCACAAACCGGGCTACAAACAGGGGTATTTCCCCGTACCACCAACGGATACCCTCCAGGATATGCGCACAGAAATGCTGCTGACCATGGCGAAATGCGGCGTTCCCATCGAAAAGCACCACCACGAAGTCGCCACCGGGGGCCAAAATGAATTAGGGTTTCGCTTTGCAACGCTCCTCAAGGCCGCAGATTATTTGATGACCTATAAGTATGTGATCAAAAATGTCGCCCGTAAGTATGGCCGCACCGTGACATTTATGCCGAAACCACTGTTTAACGACAACGGCTCCGGGATGCACACCCACCAATCCCTCTGGAAAGAAGGTCAACCACTATTTTGGGGCGATCGCTACGCCAATCTCAGTCAACTGGCACTCCATTACATTGGTGGCATCCTCAAACACGCCCCAGCCCTGCTCGCTTTTTCTAATCCCAGTACCAACTCATACAAACGTCTTGTTCCCGGCTTCGAGGCTCCGGTGAATTTAGCCTATTCCCAAGGAAATCGTTCGGCGTCGGTGCGCATTCCCCTGTCTGGGCCAAACCCCAAAGCCAAACGCCTTGAATTCCGTTGCCCTGATGCCACGGCCAACCCCTATCTAGCCTTTGCGGCGATGCTCTGTGCGGGCATTGATGGTATTAAAAACGCCATTGATCCAGGTGATCCCCTAGATGTCGATATCTACGATTTGACCCCAGAGGAACTGAGCAAAATTCCTTCAACTCCCGCTTCCCTAGAAGCCGCCCTCGAAGCTCTCCAGCAGGATCATGATTTTTTAACGGCGGGCGGTGTCTTTACGACAGATTTCATTGAGAATTGGATTGAGTACAAATTAGACGCCGAAGTGAATCCCCTCCGGTTACGGCCCCATCCCTACGAATTTGCCCTTTATTACGATTGCTAAACGGCAACCTAGCTCCACAAAAAATCCCACTGCCGATAGTAGTGGGAAACAAATTAATTTATTTGTGACGACAGCTAGACTAAATGGCTGTGTCGAGTAGTAATGCTACGAAAAATGCTTTAGTAGCGGCTACGGCCACCCCCACGGGAAGCCGGACGACGGTCTTCACGGGGTTTTGCTTTGTTAACCTTGAGGTCACGACCCATCCATTCAGCACCATCTAGGGCTTCAATGGCCGCATTTTCTTCGTCTTCGCTAGACATTTCCACAAAGGCGAATCCTCTCGGTCTGCCAGTTTCCCGGTCAGTGGGAACTTGGACACGGTTTACCTTGCCATATTCGGCGAAGGTTTCTTTTAGGTCCTCATCAGTAACCTGATAGGACAAATTTCCAATGTAAATCGACATAATTAACGAATATTCTTCCGAATCGGAGAATCGTAGAGGGCAGAGATTCGGAAAGCTACGCAGTCAGGAAAACTTTAGACAATCTTACTTAACTGGATCAAATCCTTATCTTGTTACGTTTGATTATAGCTGCTCGATTTGATTTTTAATCAGATGTTTCAATTTTTGAGGGTCTTGGGCAGGGAAAAGTTAATCCTACGACTCTCACTGCAAAAATTCTTTACAATCCTGGGAGGATAAGTTGCTGATTTGGGGGGCATTGTATGGGGTTTCCGGTTGTTTATCATCCTGATTATGTGACGCCGATTCCGGAGGAGCATCGTTTCCCGATGCCGAAGTTCCGGTTATTGCATGGGTTGCTGTTGGGGGATGGGGTGATTCAACCGGAGCAAGTTTACCAACCGCAATTGCCAGATCGAGCCTGGCTAGAACTTGTCCACGAGCCGGATTATGTGACGGCCTATTGCCAGGGAACCTTGACCTCAAAGGCCCAACGGCGCATTGGTTTGCCCTGGAGTGCGGGGGTCGTCCAACGGACTTTGACGGCGGTGGGAGGAACGATTTTGACGGCGCAGTTGGCCCTAGAGCATGGGTTGGCCTGTAATACGGCAGGGGGGACACACCATGCTTTTCCGGGCTATGGGTCAGGATTTTGTATTTTGAATGATTTGGCGATCGCCACCCGGACAATTCAGCAACGGGGCTTGGCGCAGCGGATTTTAATCGTCGATCTCGATGTGCACCAGGGGGACGGCACGGCGTTTATTTTCCAAGATGACCCGACGGTATTTACCTTTTCGATGCACTGCGAGGTGAATTTTCCCAGCCAAAAGCAGCGCAGTGATTTAGACCTCGGCCTACCGGAAGGATTGGACGACGATGGCTACCTGCAAATTTTGGCGCACCATCTAGAAGATCTTTTGAGTCAGGTGAAGCCGGATTTAGTGTTTTACGATGCGGGGGTGGACACCCATGTGGGCGATCGCCTCGGCAAATTAGCGATGACGAACACGGGTCTGTATCGGCGGGAACGGCTGGTGTTGAGTACCTGCTTGGCGGCGGGCTATCCCGTGGCCTGTGTGATTGGTGGGGGCTATGCGAAAAATATCCATGACCTTGTATACCGCCATTCCCTACTCCATCGGGCGGCGCGGGATGTTTACTGATTTACTGAATTAAACGGCAAGAAATTCCTGAATCACGGCCTGACTTAACTCATGGGTACTCCCAGAAGCAACAATGCCCCCTTTCTGCATCGCGTAGTAACGGTCAGCTTGGCGCACAAAATGTAAATGTTGCTCGACTAAAAGCACTGAAATCCCCGTTTCCGCAATAATTTGTTTCACAGCCGCTTCAATTTCTAAAATGATCGACGGTTGGATTCCTTCGGTGGGTTCATCTAGGATTAGTAACTTTGGTCGACCCATTAAAGCGCGGGCGATCGCCAACTGCTGCTGCTGACCCCCACTCAGATCGCCCCCCATCCGGTGCAGCATCTCCTTAAGCATTGGGAATAAATTCAAAATTTCTGAGGGAATATTACTCTTATTGCGACGGCCCTTGGGTAAAGCTTCTAGGCCGAGGAGGAGATTTTCCTTAACCGTAACCCGGGGAATAATTTCTCGTCCTTGGGGAACATAGCCAATCCCAGACCGGGCACGGCGATCCGTCGCGAGGGAATTAATTTCCTGGCCCATAAAACGCAGTTTTCCGGTGCGGGGCGGCAACAATCCCATAATTGTTTTCAGAAGCGTTGTTTTGCCGACGCCATTGCGACCAATTAGACAAACCATCTCCCCTTGGGGCACATTCAAATCCACATTCCGCAAAATGTGACTTTCACCGTAATAGACATTGAGATCAGAAACATTCAGAACTGGGGCATCGTTAGCTTGGGTCATGGTTTCAGAAAAACAAAAAGGGGGAATATTGGCTCCCTAATCATAGACAGGAATTCTCCCCCCATTTCGTAACAAAAACAGCAGTATTTTTTTAAATGCGTCCCGCGCTGCCAGATTTAGAGCTCACCACAATCGGCGATCGCAATTTCCTGTTTCGGGGCACCACTACCAGAACCTTGGGCTTCCATAGCTTTGACCACATCCATACCTTCGATAACCTTACCGAAGACCACGTGCTTACCGTTGAGCCAAGGGGTTAAGGTTGTGGTGATAAAGAACTGAGAGCCATTGGTATTGGGGCCACGGTTCGCCATACTCAGCAAACCTGGGACATTGTGGCGCAGTTCAAAGCTTTCGTCTTCAAAAGTGTCTCCATAAATGGATTCACCGCCGGTGCCGTTGCCATTGGTAAAGTCTCCCCCTTGGCACATGAATTCAGGGATCACCCGGTGAAATTTGGAGCCTTTGAAATGGAGGGGTTTGCCCCGTTTGCCGATGCCTTTTTCACCAGTGCAGAGGGCGCGGAAATTTTCAGCGGTTTTGGGGGCAACGTCGGCCCGTAGTTCAAAAACAATGCGTCCGGCACTTTCGCCACCGATGGTGATGTCAAAAAATACTTTGGGGTTGGGCTGTTCGCTCACGATTACTTGTCCTAAAAAATGTCGTCTCTTTAACCAAATGGTACTGCAAGGGTGGTCAGGGGCGATCGCCTCTTCATTGAGTCCAATGCACTAGAACGATTCATAATGCCCACCAATCGCAAAGATGTAGACGGCTTGGTCATCAAATTTGTAAATTAGGCGATCTTTTTGACTGATACGTCTTGACCAAAAGCCCGACAAGTTGTGTTTAAGGGGTTCTGGTTTTCCGATGCCAATGCTTGGATCGTCTCGCAACATATCTTTTAGTACTTTACGTAGTGATTTGTGGAGGGTTGGATTTTTCTGGCGCAATTTTTCGTAGATTTCCCATGTATTGCCCTCAAAAACCAAGGATCTCATCCATTTCCTACGCGTTGGGTTGATAGCCTTGTTGTTTCGTGTGGGTTTCGAGGGAGTCTTTAATTTGTTGCATGAGAACGTTATTTTGCAATATGTAAAGCGTTTCCTGCTCTCTCTCCCAATCTTCAGCACTGATCACAATAAAATCTTTGCCATTCCGCCGAGTCACCTTAAGGGGAAGATGATCAGCAATTACGGTCTCCACAAAAGATTTCAGGTTTTCACGAAATTGATTGACGCTGACTGTATCCATACTTGTGTGTGTTCAAAAATAAATGTACGGAACTACCGTACATAGTAAGAGATAATTTCGATGGCGATCGCCTTTTAGCTGACCTGTTCAATTTGGCGTACAGCGGTCAGGGCAGAATAACTTACCCCAGCTGTACCTTCTCCCGGATGGACAGAATCTCCCACGAGCCAAACATTTTTAAACGGTGTTCTGGTGGCGAATCCAAAGGGCGCAAAGGTGGAAATTCGCTGTCCCACACCGCCAACAAAGCCTTTGTGTCGGGCCGTATAGAAAGCAAAGGTGCGCGGCGTTCCGGCTTCTTGAACAATGATATTTTCTGGGGAAAGGTCAAAATAGCGATTTAATTTGGCGATCGCCTCCTGGGTGTAACGCTCTTTCAGTTCGGCATAACCTTCGCCAAACCAGGGATCCGGATCGACAAAAGAGGAGGCGATAATCGTCCGGTGACCCTCTGGGGCGCGACCATCATTCGGCTTACTCACCGAAACAAAGAGGGAATTATTCTCGCCAATTGCTTGGTCATAATCATAGAGAAATTGCAGGTGAGGTGGACAATTTTTGGGAATTGCCGCTTCCTTAACCCCTAAGTAAATGACAAAAGCTCCCGATGGATCTGGCAAATTTTCAATGCGTTTTTGATAGATTTTTTTAAAAATTGATTTGGGCGGATGCTCTGAAATTTTAATTAAATCTTGAACCGTGGTGTTCGCGACTACATGATCAAAAGCTTGTGTAACAATTTCATTTTGACGCTGATCAAAGACTGTTAATTGAGGCTTGGTTTGACCCAAGTTAATTTCCTTAATGCGGTGGCGAGTGAGTAATTTCCCCCCATGTTTTTCGAGGGCTTCGATCAGGCGATCGCTCAAGGCTTGCATACTACCCTGGAGATGAAATAAACCTTGGGGCGTTTGGGAAACGGCGAGGGCCGTCGCGCCGTAGAGTAGTGCAGTTTCGGAACTATCAACTTGGGAGTACAGCTTTAACTGCAAATCCAAAAAAGTTTTTAATCTTTGATCTGCGGCAACATTACATAATTTCAACGCGTCTAAAACCGTCATCAAAGCAAAGGGAACTGTGATCAACGTATTTAAACGAAATGCCTTGATTAACTGCAAAATATCCCAAGGATTACGGGGTGGCACCACCGGATCGCGGCCTTGAAATTGCCAACTCGCCGCAAATAAAATTTTTAATAAATGCCAAAAATTTTTGCTCGTGGGAAACTGTTTGAGTCGTTCAGCTTCCCACTTTTCCGCATCACGCCAAACGTTGATGGGTTCTGTTTCGCCCGGTAAAAACACCGCACAAGCCGGATCACAAACCGTTGCTTCGGGTAAAGCGACGCCCAATTCTTGAAAAATACGCTGGTGAATCCCTCCTACTTCTAAGCCCGCCACCTGGGTCGCCCCTACATCGAAGGTAAAACCCCGACGCTTAAAAGTGGACGCACAGCCCCCGGCGATCGCCGCCTGTTCATAAACCGTGACATCGTAGCCCCGTTTCGCCAACAAAGCCCCCGCCGTTAAACCGCCAATGCCCGCCCCAATGACCGCAATCTTGCCCTTACTCATCCCGAAACATCCGTTACAATTCTTTACCTTTCCCTATTGTCCAAAATTTTGCCTTTCTTGACAAAAAGGCGATCGCCCCTGATAAAGAGAGATTGCCGAACCTGCTACAGTCCGCAACTTGGTAAAGTATTTAGACAGTCACTAAACAGCCCACCCAGAGAAAAGACCTATGTTTGACGCCCTAGCCGAACGCCTAGAAGATGCCTGGAAATCCCTACGGGGCCAGGACAAAATCAGCGAATCTAACATCAAAGAAGCCCTAAAAGAAGTCCGTCGCGCCCTCCTCGAAGCCGACGTTAACCTCCAGGTGGTCAAGGGCTTTATTTCTGATGTGGAAAAAGCGGCAGTCGGTGCAGAAGTTATTTCTGGTGTTAATCCAGGGCAACAGTTCATCAAAATTGTCTACGACGAGCTCGTCAAAATCATGGGGGAAAGCAACGTTCCCCTCGCCGAAGCAGAAAATAAGCCCTCCGTAATTCTCATGGCCGGGTTGCAGGGGACCGGGAAAACCACTGCCACCGCCAAGCTTTCCCTCTATCTCCGCAAGCAAAATAAAACCGCCCTGATGGTTGCAACCGACGTTTACCGTCCAGCGGCGATCGATCAGCTGAAAACCCTCGGTGAACAAATTGACGTGCCCGTGTTCGACCTGGGCAGTGACGCTAATCCCGTTGACATTGCCAAACAAGGGGTTGAAAAAGCCAAAGAACTCGGTGTTGATGTCGTCCTCGTGGATACGGCGGGTCGCTTGCAGATCGATGCCGACATGATGGCCGAACTGAAGCAAATTAAAGAAAGCATCAATCCCGACGATACATTGCTAGTCGTTGACTCGATGACGGGCCAAGAGGCTGCTAGTTTAACCCGCACCTTCCACGAAGAAATTGGCGTTACCGGGGCCATTCTCACCAAGATGGATGGGGATACCAGAGGTGGTGCGGCCCTATCTGTGCGGATGATCTCTGGTCAACCGATCAAATTTATTGGGGTTGGTGAAAAAGTAGAAGCCCTAGAACCATTCTATCCAGACCGTTTAGCGTCCCGTATCCTCAACATGGGCGATGTACTCACCCTCGTTGAAAAGGCCCAGGAAGCCGTTGATCTGTCCGACGTCGAGGAAATGCAGGCCAAGTTACTCGAAGCCCGCTTTGACTTTGATGACTTTCTCAAACAGATGCGCCTGTTAAAAAATATGGGCTCCCTGGGCGGCATGCTGAAGCTCATCCCTGGCATGGGTAACAAAATTGATAAAAATATGCTCGAACAGGGGGAAGTGCAACTGAAGCGCGTGGAGACCATGATCAACTCCATGACCAAGGAGGAGCGCAAAAATCCGGATGTATTAGCCCAAACACCCAAGCGTCGTACCCGTATTGCCAAGGGCTCTGGGTTATCAGAAAAAGATGTCTCAAAACTCATTGCTGACTTTACCCGGATGCGGAAAATGATGCAGCAAATGGGTCAAGGGGGAGGCTTACCTGGAATGGGTGGACTCGGTGATCTGTTCGGTGGGGGAATGCCTGGGATGGGCGGACGTCCCGGTCGTGGTGGCGCACCGAAGAAAAAGAAAAAGGTGAAAAAGAAAAAAGGTTTTGCTGACCTCTAGGTTTTCGTTGCTACGATGAATGAAATGGTGCCAAATAAACGGAGATTCGTCCATGGCTAGTTTGTATGAAAAGTTAGGCGGCGCAGCGGCAGTTGATCTGGCGGTGGAGAAATTCTACGGTAAGGTTCTGGCCGATGAACGAGTTAATCGTTTTTTTGTCAAAACTGACATGGCCAAACAGAAGCAACACCAAAAGGATTTTATGACCTATGCTTTTGGGGGCACGGATCGATTTCCGGGTCGTTCGATGCGGGTTGCCCATCAAGACTTAGTTAAAAATGCGGGTCTAACGGATGTCCATTTCGATGCGATCGCCGAAAATTTAGTATTGACCCTCCAGGAATTAAATGTGTCCCAAGATTTAATCGATGAAGTCGTCACCATTGTGGGTTCAGTGCAGCACCGCAATGATGTTTTAAACCGTTAGTCGTTAGTATCGATCGACCATTGCACAGTGAAATCAGACGATGGATGGGGAACAATGACCAAAAAGCCCCATCTTTTTTATGGCTATGATTAATTCAGAGCAGTTAAAACCGCCCCTAAAGTGGGCTGGGGGTAAGCGTTGGTTAGTCCCTAAATTACGGTTAATTTGGCGAGACTATCAAGACTATCAATTAATTGAGCCGTTCTGTGGTGGCTTGGCGATCGCCTTGGGTTTGGTTCCGCAAAAAGCAATTTTAAATGACGTTAATTTCCATTTAATTAATTTTTATCAGCAGCTCAAAAAAGGTTTAAAAAGTAGTATTTTAATGGCAAATAATGCTGATTTATATTATCAATGCCGAGACCGTTTTAATGAATTAATTGAAAATAATCAGAGCGAGACCCAAGAAGCCGCGATTTTATTTTATTATTTAAACCGGACTGGGTTTAATGGCTTGTGTCGATTCAATTCCCAGGGAAAATTTAATGTCCCTTTCGGGCGATATCGTTCGATTAACTATAGGGATGATTTTTTTGCCTACAAAAAGTTATTTCAAGCTTGGCAGTTTCAATGGGGAGATTTTGAGAAAATTCCAGTTGCTGACCATAGTTTTATTTATGCTGATCCGCCCTATGATGTGGAGTTTCGTCAGTATGCCGCCGGGGGGTTTAGTTGGGCCGATCAAGAGCGATTAGCCACCTGGCTAGCAGCACAAACCGCGCCAACAATTGCCTCTAACCAAGCCACGCCCAGAATTTTAGATCTGTATCAAAGTTTGGGTTTTACCGTGACGACCTTAAGCGCCCCACGACGCATTGCCTGCAACGGCGATCGCACTCCGGCTAAAGAGATGCTCGCCTTCCGTAATTTGGCAGCAAAAGATTTGTTGAATACATAGGGTTCATGCAATTTCTGCAACTATTTCAGGCACCCTGTAAATTGTGATACCAGTTTTCCGGCGAGAGGAACTTACCTTGAAGGTCTGTCAACTTTTTATGTCTTGGTAAGGGGAGTGAATTCATGGGGCGAAGAAATACAGCACTGTCTGATGTTGCCCAACAGCCAACACTCCAGGAATTTTTGCAGTTATGTACAACGGCGGATCTTCGCCAGGAACCCACCGCCCAAGCCTGGGCCTTTCAGTTACTCCGGGAAGGAACATTTCAAGAACGCTGGCGACTGGTTAAGGTTTTTGCAAAATTAGGCCCAACAGCGATCACCCCTCTCCTGAGCATCGCTGAAGATCACACCGCCGAAATAGAATTACGGTGGTTTGCGATTCGTATCTTGGGACAATACCAAGATCCTGAGGCGATTGCCCGTCTGATCTTGCTCATTGACCATTGTTCAGAAGAATTCCTCCTCGAAGAAATCATGAGAACGTTGGTGCAGCTAGAAGGAAAGGCCGTGGATTATCTAGTGCCGCTGTTGGCCAAGCCAGAAAGTCGTAGCCTCGCCGTAAACGCCCTTTGTAAATTACGCTATCCGCAAATTATTGATCCCCTGCTGACGGTCATTGATGATCCAGATCCGCAAATCCGTTCCTTAGCCATTGAAACCCTCAGTCAATTTCGCCAACCGGAAATTTTTACCGCCCTGTTGTCTGCCCTCACAGATACGGCGGCCCCAGTGCGTCGGGAAGCAGTTAAGGGTTTGGGCTTTTGGGGCCAGTCCGTTGATCCGGTTTTGTTATGCGAAAAAGTCCAGCCGTTGCTCTACGATTTCAACCTGGAGGTTTGTGCCCAGGCCGGGTTTACCCTCAGTCGTTTCCCGATTCCCCAGGCTGCCGAGGCGATCGCCACCGTGCTGCAATCCCCCCATACGCCCAAACCCTTGCAATGTAACCTGATCCAAGCCCTCGGTTGGTTAGCCATTCCAGAAAGTTTAACCCGGCTCGAACCCTTGCTTTACCATGGGGCTGACGCAGTAGTTTTAGAAACCCTCAAGGCATTTGGCCGAATCACCGAACCGAACCTGCGGGGGCAGGGAACAACAATTTTGCTGCAGTTTTGGCAAAAGGTTTCCCAGCCCCAACCCCTGTCGATTCAACAAGCATTCATTTATGCCCTCGGCCAGCTCCAGGATCCCCGCGCCCAGGCTTTACTAACTGTCTTTAGCCAAAGCCCCGACAAACCGATTCAACTCCATGCGATCGCCGCCCTGAAAAAAATTGGCATCGCCGCAAGTTCCGAAGTTAGCTGATTTTTAGAAGCCAATCAGTTAAGCTAATTATTTCTTAATCTGAGAACATCCATTCCCCACCCACAGCAAGGCCCCATGAGTACCGAATTTCGTGAGCTACTGAAGAAAGTTGGCAGCGGTAAACACACCAGCAAAAGTTTGACCCGTGCCGAAGCGGCGATCGCCCTAGACATGATGCTCGATGGTACCGCGACTCCCGCCCAAATCGGGGCCTTCCTCATTTCCCAACGGATTAAACGGCCTACCGGGGTAGAACTGGCAGGGATGCTCGATGCCTATGACCGCCGCAGCCAAAAATTAGACCCCCTCCCCAACGGAGAAAAAGTATTTATCCTAGGGATTCCCTACGATGGCCGCACCAAAACAGCCCCCATTGCCCCAATCACGGCTTTGATCCTTAAAACCGCTGGGGTGCCCGTGCTCATGCATGGTGGCGATCGCCTGCCGACGAAATATGGCCTCCCCCTCGGAGAAATTTGGCAAGCCCTGGGCCTCGATTTCCAAGCCCTCAGTTTTGCGCAACTACAAAGCTACTTCCAGCGCACCCACTTTGCCTGCTGCTATACGCCGACGCTCCTGCCCGCTAGCCAAACCCTGATTTCCTATCGTGAAGAATTGGGCAAACGCCCGTCCCTGGCAACCCTCGAATTGGTCTGGTCGCCCTCTGGCGATCGCCAAGCCCACACCATCGCGGGTTATGTACACCCCCCCACCGAAGCGATTATTCGCGATACTTTTACAGAACGGGGCAACCCTCCCTACACCCTGATCAAGGGCTTAGAAGGTAGTGGCGATCTACGGATTTCCCAGACCACCATTGTAGTCACCAATCAAACCGAATCCGCCGATGGATTTGTCTATCTCAAGCCCAATCCCTATGACTACGGTTTAGGGGGTGAAGACATTCACCTAGAAAGCCCGGAGAAATACTACCAAGATCTCGCCGCGCTTCTCCAGGGACAGCCTTCACCGCTAACCGATTCTGCTGTGTGGAATGGGGGCTTTTATTTGTGGCATTGTGGGCAAGTCAAAGATCTCCAAAGTGGTTTAGATTTAGCCCAAACCTGGGTCAAAACCGGAAAATTACAAGCAACCCTCACGGCTCTCAAGGCTGATTTAGGGGCAAGAATCGCCTCCTAAAATTTCAACAATCACACCAATGATTGCCATCTAATATTTTTATTGTTCACAATCTTAAAAATTTGTAAAAACAACGTTTTCCGTCTAGACTAAAGGGAAGATACCGGAATAATACTTTTTCGTTAATAAAAGGACTGGGCTTGTTTTTTGTGGCGGTCCATCGTTATATATGTGAATGTGAGAAATTTCGCCTGGCGTTTTTCTCAACCATTGATACCAAAAGCCAGTCTTGTTTTTTGGTGCATTTAGTAAAGGGTAATGTGATCTTGTAATATTCGTTGACATTAGGGAGGCAGAGTCAGATGATGACAAACCATGCTGTACAACGGTTGGTGGAATTGGCCGAAGGCATTTACATCGAAACTGCGATCCCTAGGGAAAGTCATCCTGCGCTGCGGTCTGGCTTTGCGGGTTATCCCAGCAATCCCCGTTGGAATGTCCGCAAATATCAGGCTTGGAAACAGGGCAAACAATGGCGACAAGCTTTAGATAATGGGCAACTGGTGGTTGAAGAGCAGCACCTAGTCCCCGTGGTACAACCGGAATGCCAAGCCCCACCTCTCCCCAAGAAAACAACGCGAGATTGGCGATCGCCCCTCAAGAAATTAACCTTTTCGTTGAACTAGACTTTCGTGGATTGACGGGATGGGGTTACAGTAAAATCCTCACACTTTATCTGTCCTAAAATTCCCGTTGGCGATCGCCCTATGCATTGCGATTATTTGATCCAAATTTTAAATGCCCGCGTTTACGACGTAGCCCAAGAAACTCCCCTCGAAATGGCCCCCAATCTTTCGCGCCGCCTGCACAACCATGTGCTATTGAAGCGGGAGGATATGCAGTCGGTCTTTTCTTTTAAGCTGCGGGGCGCGTACAACAAGATGGCGCACCTAACCCCAGAGCAACTGCAATGTGGCGTGATCGCTGCCTCCGCCGGAAACCATGCCCAGGGGGTGGCCCTTGCCGCGACAAAGTTGGGCACGAGGGCGGTGATTGTAATGCCTGTGGTGACACCCCAGGTCAAGATCAATGCCGTTAAAGCCAGGGGTGGCGAGGTGATCTTGCATGGAAATGCCTATGATGATGCCTACGCCCACGCCCGCAAACTCTCGGAGGAACAGGGCTTAACGCTCATTCATCCCTTTGATGATCCCTATGTCATCGCTGGTCAGGGCACCATCGGCATGGAGATTTTACGCCAGTGCCAACAGCCCATCCACGCAATTTTTGTGGCGATCGGCGGCGGCGGATTAATTGCAGGCATTGCGGCCTATGTGAAGCGGGTGCGGCCGGAGATCAAAATTATTGGCGTCGAACCTGTGGATGCCGATGCTATGAAACAATCTCTTGAAACAGGGGAACGGGTGCAGTTATCCCAGGTGGGGTTGTTTGCCGATGGGGTGGCGGTGCGCTATGTCGGGGAAGAAACATTTCGCCTGTGCCAGGAATATGTCGATGAAATTATTCTGGTCTCCACCGATGATACCTGTGCGGCCATTAAAGATGTATTTGAGGACACCCGCTCTATTTTGGAGCCGGCTGGGGCATTGGCGATCGCCGGAATGAAAGCCTATGTGGAGCGAGAAGGCATTCAGGACGAAACCTTAGTGGCCGTTGCCTGTGGGGCCAATATGAACTTTGATCGCCTGCGGTTTGTGGCCGAGCGAGCCGAATTAGGGGAAGGGCGAGAAGCAATTTTTGCCGTGACAATCCCGGAACAACCGGGCAGTTTACGAAAGTTTTGCCGTTGCATGGGCGATCGCAATTTAACGGAATTCAACTATCGCATTGCCGATGAACAGGAAGCCCATATTTTTGTGGGGGTACAAATTGCTGACCGCAGTGAAATTAAGACCCTCGCCGAAACCTTCGAAGCGAATGGCTTTAAAACCCTCAATCTCACCGATGACGAACTGACGAAATTGCACCTGCGTCACATGGTTGGTGGCCGCAGTCCCAAGGCAACCCATGAGTTGTTCTATCGCTTTGAATTTCCTGAATATCCAGGGGCGTTGATGAAATTTGTCGATACCATGAGCCCCCATTGGAATATCAGTGGGTTCCACTATCGCAATAATGGTGCTGATTATGGACGGATTGCGATAGCCGTCCAGGTGCCCCCGGCAGAAATGGACGATTGGCAAACGTTTCTCGACCAACTCGGTTATCGTTACTGGGACGAAAATCAAAATCCCGCCTACAAGCTCTTTTTGGGCTAAGGTTTTGTCCTACTCCCAAAGCACGGCAGCCCGCTCTTGAACCACACGTTGGTAAACCTGCTCCGTGGCGATCGCCAATTTTGCCCAATTAAAACGCCGGGGCAGATCCGCGTAGGCATTTTCTACGAGGATTTTGGCATATTCCGGGTGTTGTAAGACCTCCAAAATTCCCCAGGCGAGGGAACTGGCCACATTCGCATAGGTGACAATGCCCGTTTCGCCGTGGGTGACCACCTCCGGTAAGCCTCCCGTATTGGACACCACCACCGGGACTTTCGCCGCAAAACTTTCGAGGGCAACAATCCCAAACGGCTCATACAAACTAGGGAACACAGCACAATCGGCGATGGTTTGGAACTTATCTAAATCCTCGTCGGACATAAATCCCGTGAAATTACACTGTTCCCAGATGCCCAAATTCCAGGCCTGTTCCTTGAGGCGATCGCCATTGCCCCCCCCAATAATCACAAACCGGACTTTCCCCCGCATCACCTCCAAAATCCGAGGCGCTGCACTCAGGAGCACATTAATTCCTTTTTCGTAGGTTAAACGTCCCACATAATAGACAATCCGATGGTCATCGGGGGCAAACTGACGACGAAAAGACTGACGGTCAAAACTAACCGCATGTTGTTTTTTTTCTGGCCGAATCCCATTAAAAATCACATCCATTTTCGGCCAGGGGGTTTGCAAGGCCCGCTCCAGCTCGTGGCGCATGTATTGACTGCAAACGATCACCCGCCAGGCCTCGTGGGACAGCATTTTTTCCTTGCGGGCGATGTAGCGGTGGGTGTCGGTGTGAATGCCATTGTGGCGACCATATTCCGTGGCGTGAATGGTGGCCAATAGGGGAATTTTAAACTGATGTTTGAGGGCGATCGCCGCATCAGCGACTAACCAATCATGGCTATGGATCAATGCACAGGAGCCTGTTTTTTCTAAAAAAGCAGCACCATAGGCCAGCATTTCCCGGTTCATCGCCCCCACCCACTGGAAAAAATCAGGGTGATCCGGCACGACGACCCGATGCACATGGATGCCCTCGACAATTTCATAGGCTGGTGCTAACCCTGTGGCCAAGGTCAACATATGCACTTCATGGCCCAGGCGGACAATTTCTGGATACAGTTCCCCCACATGGCGAGCAATTCCACCCACAACCCGGGGGGGAAACTCCCAACTGAGTACTAAGATGCGCATTATTCCATCTCCCTCACCGCTTGCAAAAATACCCTTTCTTTCCCCATTCATTTAATCCCTTAAAGAAATTTCACAGCTCGCCGAGTGGGTCTGAACAAACGCTCTTTTTTCCTTTACAATAGAGGTGGGCAAAAACTTTTGCGACAAAGAATGAAAGTTTTTGTTCACTCCTCACACCATACTTCGTCCGAATCGCCATAGTATTCGGGCGTTTTTTTTGTCAGTAATTTAACCAGATTGTTGCGCTCAAAGTTGCCGACTCTCCCTGGGATCAATCACATTTCTTGGTAGGGTTTGCTGCTGTCATATTCCCCTAAGCGATGGAGCATAGAAAAAGCTCGCTATATCCTAGCATTGGTTTTCCTTCAGTTTTCAAGAAAGCATCAAACGCAAAATTTTCTATCATTTTGCCTAAAGTTCCAGATGGGTCGGAGCCTTTATGCTAGAATCCCTAGGTATCCTTAGAAAAATCTTGTATAAATTAGGAATTTAGAGGCATGTCAAAAACTGCCGCAGTCACAGACGCAACCTTTCAAGAAGAAGTCCTCGAAAGTGACGTCCCTGTACTCGTCGACTTCTGGGCTCCTTGGTGTGGTCCCTGTCGTATGGTTGCTCCCGTCGTGGAGGAGATCGCCGAACAATACCAAGATCAAATCAAGGTGTTTAAGCTCAATACTGACGAAAACCCTGGTGTCGCCAGCGAATATGGTATTCGGAGCATCCCGACCTTGATGATTTTCAAAGGGGGCAAAAAGGTCAGCATGGTAGTCGGTGCTGTGCCCAAAACAACCCTCGCTGCTGCGATTGATAAAGAACTTTAAAAAAATTCTCTTAAGAACTTCAACGCACTCCTAGACAGCAACGGCATCATTTAACATCCGGCTTTTGCACTCAGCCCTAGTGTATTCCTAGGGTTTTTTAGTGTCTGGCTGGGTGGCGATCGCCTTGAGTTTTTGATAGGCATCGGAATTTGCTAACTCCGGTGGTGGCGAAAAGGTGGCAATGCCTAAACTTGGGGACGGTAGTGCTGAAGCGATAGAGGCTTCGGGGCGAGATTGTACAGGCGGAGTGGGGGCGACTTTGGTCGGCAGTTCGGCACAGATCAGGCTTTCAAATTCTCGATTGAACTGGACTTGGGGCTTTTCCCAGCGCTGCCAAACCCGCAGGATTGCCGTGACCGAAATTTTTTTATAGCGCCCCCGATATAGGGCTTCGAGGACAGCTAGACGAACCCAGGCGACGGGACTATGGGCACACCATTGCTCAATGGTGGCTGCAGCGGTCTGACCATTGAGTTCAAAGCCATAATATTCTAAGAGGGCAATCGTTTCGGCGATCGCCTGCTGTTCTGGGATGCTCTCCCCCATAGCAACTGTTCTCCTCTTGGTGACTGGTTTCTATCATCCCCTAAAGGTGAGGTTCACAACAATCTAAAGGTGAACATTTTGCTGTCAAATTTCTGAGCGGTTAACACGGTTACGCACTTTAGCAATGGTTTGGGGCAGTACCCCGACCAACTCAGCAAAAACATCATCGGACAGTTGGGCGGCTGTGTCGAGGTCAAACCAATTTTCAAACTGATTTAAAATAATTTGGGCCCGCTGTTCTGGTACGGGTTTGTCGGTGATCTGCTTCAGGAGTCGGACCCACTGCCGCCGAATGAGGTAGGCTTTTTCCCGCTCAGTACCGGGCGCTGGCACCAACAGGGACAGAGCCCCCACGGGAATTACCGATTCTACATCTTGATCAAAAACGCCACCAATGATCGCCCCTGGGCCAGCAAAATCGCCGTGGTAGGCTTTGCGCAAAATCAGTCCATTTTTACGGCGGGGGTTCACCATCAAAAGCTCTCCCTGCTTCAATTGAGCCAAAATTTCAAGATGGTCTATGGGAGAATTTGTCGTTGAGGGGGGAGTAGAGCCCATGGCAAAGGATAAAGAACAGTGGCGATCGCCACATCAGCGGCGGTGAACTAAGAAACAAAAAGACTTAGGGAGATAAACTCTTTTGGACAAAGAGACGGCGCGGCCGACGCAGGAGCCAAGCACTTAGGGGACGTTCTGCATATTTAATATCATACCCACAACTGAGATAGAGTTGTTTGGCAGCTTCATTATTTTCCAAAACATGGAGGGCCACACTGCCATAGTGCCAGTAACGCACTTGGGTTTCACAACGGGCCAAAAGTTTTCGAGCAATGCCCAAGCGACGGTATTGGGGATTTACTGCCAAATTAGAAATATAGGGGGCTTTGGCGGGGGCGATCGCCAGCGCATTTAAATAACGTACAGAGATTTCCACTGTGCCGACAATTTCCTGGGCTGTCGCCGTTTGCATTGCTGCCACAAAACAAGCGTGGTGCTCTTTGGTCTGTTTGAGACGATGGTGTAAATCTTCATAGACCCCCAGGCGCAGGAGAGGCGTCAGCCAGCCCCAAGTGCCTTGGTAGTGGTGGAAACTATGGGTCAAGACCGTTGCCAGGGCGCGGGCATCCTCCAGGGTAGCAGGCCGAATACTCAGGGTACTCTGGCTGAGGGCCACATCGGCTGAGGACAGTTGCGGGATATTCCAAACAGAAGAAAGACGAGGATTCACCAAGCCTCCGGAAACAAGGGTAAAATTTTTCTAGAAAAACTTGAAACCACAAACCATTGTGCCAATTTTATGAATGGCTTGTCGAGGGATAGATTTTGCCAATCATCTGCAAGGCTCTAAATTTGTGGGCCACCATTCTGATCATGATGCCCACCGACAATCGGTAAACAAGTCTTGAATGAAGGGCGTTTGAGTAACTGAAAGCAAGCCGATGTCATCTTCAATGAACGTTTGAAAGCGGCACTGCATATTGTGAGGGAATCTTTACCATGGGACGAAAATCTAAACTAAAAAAACAGCGTAAAGCGATCGCCCAAAATCCATCCGCTGCCAAGTCTCCATCACCCAAGGGGGATATCGAGACCCTGAATCAGCTTGGCTACGGCGAACACAATCGACTGCGATCGCCAGAAATTCCCGCCGATCGACCAGAACCCCAGTTATAAAGCTGTAATAAAAATCCCCCCTCGCCTGGAGGAGGGGGCAATTGATCACTCAACTACGGAATTAGGCGCGGTTCGCCTCATTAATTTCAGCCAAAATCTTGTCTGCTCCCTGGGCGATCGCCTTTTGGGCTAATTCAATGCCCAATTTCTCCGCATCGGCGCGGCTACCACTGACCTCATCGCGGATTAAGGTTTGGCCATCAAGGCTCGCAACCATCCCCACTAAAGTTAGGCGATCGCCTTCAATGGTTGTGTTGACCCCAATCGGTACTTGGCAGCCCCCCTCCAACTGACGCAGGAAAGAGCGTTCTGCATAACAGCGATCGCGGCTCTCGGCATGTTCGAGTACAGGCCGCAACAGACCCAAAATCTCCTTATCCCCATCCCGGCATTCGATACCCAAGGCCCCTTGGCCCACGGCATGGAGGGAAATATCACTGGAAATAATCTGGTGGATGCGATCGCCAAAATCAAGCCGTTGGAGACCCGCCGCCGCCAAAATAATCGCATCATACTCGCCCCGGTCTAACTTCGCCAGACGTGTATTCACATTGCCGCGAATATCTTTAAATTCTAAATGGGGGAAGTGGTGCCGCAGTTGGGCCAGACGCCGTAGCGAAGAAGTGCCAATCACCGAACCGCTTGGGAGGGTTTCTAGCTTTTTATCCCGATGCTTTTCGTTAACCACCAGGGCATCCGCCGGGTCAACCCGTTCCGTGACACAGCCGAGCATCAACCCCTCAGGCAAATTCGTGGGCAAATCCTTCAGGGAATGCACCGCAAAATCTGTCTCTCCCTTGAGCATGCCGTCTTCGAGTTCTTGGGTAAATAGCCCCTTATCGCCAATTTTCGAGAGGGCCACATCCAGCACCTTATCCCCTTGGGTTTCCATGGTTTGGACTTCAAAGGTGATCTCTGGGTAAGCCTTTTGGAGCTCATCCCGTACCCAATAGGTTTGGACTAAAGCAAGTTGGCTTTTGCGGGAGCCAATCCGCACAGTGCGTTTCGAAGGGGTCTCAGCGGTCATATCAATTCGGATTTATAAAAATGATCTTAAAATTTTGACTCAAACTAGGGTATCGCGTTGTCCGTCCCTAATCGCAGAATTTTTTCTGAGAACAACCGGAAATGTTACAACTGTTCACGAAATCCCCAAAAATCAGAGTCCCAATCCTAGGGCACGAGGCGGACAAATTTCTTTTTCCCCACCCGGAGCACCTTATCTACTAATTGCTCCGGCTTCTCAAAGGCGAGATTCATGTCCGTGATCCGCTCATCATCGAGGCGAACTGCACCTCCTTTAATTTGGCGACGACCATCCCCACCGCTGGAACACAGGCCAGAAGCCCCCAAAATATAAAACAGAGGCGAGGGGAATTCCACTGCGCCCAGGGAAAATTCGGGAATATTGGCGGCGGCGACATCCTGTACAGCTTTCTCCGCATCTACCGCCGCTTCAGCCCCATGGAACTGAGTAACAATGTCCCAGGCCAGGAGTTTCTGCTGGTCACGGGGGTTTGTCGGCAAGGTTTGCAGGTCTTGTTTAGTGAGCAGTTCAAAATAGTCCTTCAGCAAGCTATCGGGGGTATTCTGTAACTTTTGGTACATGGTGTGGTGATTGTCCTTGAGGCCCACATAGTTATTGAGACTTTTGGACATTTTTTCTTTGCCATCGGTACCGATCAAGATAGGCAGCAATAGGCCGAATTGGGGCTTTTTCCCAAAGTGTCTTTGCAGATCCCGCCCCACGGCAATATTAAATTTTTGGTCAGTGCCCCCAAGTTCTACATCTGCATCCACGGCCACCGAGTCATAGCCCTGCATTAGGGGATAAAGAAATTCATGGATATAAATCGGGTTTTCGCTTTGGTAACGTTTGGCAAAGCCTTCTTTAGCTAGCATTTGCTGCACCGTCATTGTCGCCAGCAGTGCTTGGATCTTGGCTAAATCTAAATCCTTGAGCCATTCGGAATTATAGCGAATTTCGAGGCGGCCTGGGGTCTCAAAATCGAGGATTGGTCGCAGTTGCTCTAGGTAAGTTTCGGCATTTTGTTGCACGTCGGCAGCAGTGAGCTGTTTGCGCACTTCTGATTTGCCGGTGGGGTCGCCAATCTGGGCGGTAAAATCGCCAATAATCACCACTGCGGTGTGGCCCGCATCTTGGAATGCACGCAGTTTACGGAACGGAATACTATGGCCGAGGTGGAGATCTGAACCCGTCGGATCAATGCCTAATTTGACCCTCAAGGGGCGATCGCCTGTCTGGAGAACCTGGGCTAAATTTTCTTCAGGATTATCCGGAAAAATTTCGCTGGTGCCACGGGTTAGCCACTCAAGATTCGCAGACATATTCACAGGGGATTTTGTTAACTCAATTGTGGAAATTTAAACCTGCCTATTGTGCCATATTCTGCTGAGACTATTGAATGCAGCCAAGCGATAAGCTGCCTATTCTGGGGTTGCGGTTGTGGCTTCAGGATTTTCGGCCTTTTCCTTCAATTCAAAATAAGCCGCCATCACATCGCGCACCATCGGCCCAGCCACAGAGCCACCACCACCACCGGAATGTTCTGCAAAGGCGACGACAACGATCTCTGCCTCGTCATAGGGAGCAAAGGCACCGAACCAAGCATGGTTTTCCCGGGGGGGAGCTTCAGCCGTGCCACTTTTTCCCGCTGCCGTCGGAATCCCAGGAATATTGAGCACTGTACCAGTACCGTTAGTGACCACGGCCCGCAAGCCTTGGCGAATAGTTTCTAGGGTACTGGGGGCCATGTTGAGGGACGTTTTCACCGGAGTATCGGTTTGGACGAGGTGGGGTTGCACCAAATAGCCCCCATTCGCTGTCACCGCAAACATCTGGGCCACCTGTAGGGGGGTCGCCAACGTTAAGCCTTGACCGATGGACATATTTACGGTGTCTCCCACATTCCAGGGGCGCTCGAGGCGCTCTTGGGTCCAATCATCATCCGGAATTAGACCGCTGGTTTCTTCGTTGAGTTCAATGCCAGTGGGGGCACCAAACCCAAAGCGGCGCGACCAATCAATCAGGGTTTCACCGCCAACACCCCGCCCCACCTGGCCAAAAAAGGTGTTACTACTCCAGGCCATCGCTTTCACGTAGCCAGCGGCCCCAAAACCAGCCCGGTTCCACTCATAGAAACGAACCCCGGCAGCGGCGAGGTAAGGACTGGTGCTCAACACTGTATTGGCTGGATATTTGCCGGATTCCATCCCGGCGGCGGCGGTCACAACTTTAAAAGTCGATGCTGGCGGAAACCCACGAATAGCACGGTTAATGAAAGGATCGCCCTGGGCAGTGACGGCGGCCCATTTTTCGGGGGAAATGCGATCAGAGAAGATATTCGGATCAAAGTTGGGGTAACTCGCCATCGCCAAGACATCGCCATTGCGCGGATCGAGAGCGACGATCGCCCCTTTGCGTCGTCCCAAAACCCTCTGGGCAACCTTTTGAAGTTCAGCGTCTAGGGTAAGACGCAGATCTTCCCCGGCCTGGGCTGGTTTTTCTCCCAGGATTTTCACAAATCGGCCATCGCGGTCCACTTGAATTTCTTGGCCTCCCCATTCCCCACGCAGACGGGATTCTAGGGACGCTTCTAGACCTAATTTACCGATGTAATCCTGGAGGCGATAGCCTTCTGCTTGGCGGGTCTCAAATTCTTCGGGGGTTAATTCTCTCGTGTAACCGAGGACATGGGAGGCCGTATCACCTTCGGGATAATAACGCACCGGTTCGATGATCACCTCTACTCCGGCAAGGGTCTGGTGATGTTCTTCGATGGCAGTGACTTGGGCAAGGGTCAAATTGCGGGCGATCGCCAAGGGTTCAGTGGCATAAATATCTTGGGATTCTAGGCGCTTTTCAATTTCGGCGGGGGCGATGCCTACCAACTGGGAGAGCAATTGTTTTGTTTTTGGCCAATCGGGTCTCGTGCGGGCTACGGGCCACACATAGACAGCATGGGCAAGCTTTGTGGTGGCTAGTACTTTGCCATGGCGGTCAAACATATTGCCCCGGATCGGTGGTTTGGGGGCAATGCGGACGCTATTGTTCCGGGCCGTTTGTCGCAGTTCATCTCCCTTAACGAGTTGCAAAAAAGCCAAGCGGGAACCAATGCCGCCCAGGAGTGCCAAGCTAACGGCAAACATAATTCCCCAGGGACGAACACCCCGGCCAACGGTGCGACCCGATTCTTTGCGTGAGGCTTTTGCAAGGGGAGAAATGAGGGTCATGGGTGCCTAGGAGAAAAGGGAAATTGATTCTAATTTTAGCGTGCGCATTAGGCTTTTTAGGTCAAGACGAAACTGAGTAGGACTAAGCCCAGGTTGATCAGATAAAAAGCGCCAACAATCTGGGTTTCGGGCCAGCCACTGAGTTCTAGGTGATGGTGAATCGGGGCCATTTTGAGGAGTCGTTTCCCTTGACCGGTTTCGTCTTTGGTGGCTTTGTAATAAGTGACCTGGGCAATGACAGAGACAGCTTCAATACAAAAAATGCCACTGATAATCAGCAGCCCCCAAATGTTGCCGCTCAGGATTCCCGCTGCGGCCAACCCTCCCCCCAGGGCAAGGGAACCGGTATCCCCCATGAAAACTTTTGCGGGGTTGCGGTTGTGGTAAATAAAACCGAGACAAGCCCCACTCAAGCAAGCACAAAGTAAGCTCAGGCCAGGATGTGCGGGCAAAGCGAGGGCACCCACGCCCAGGAAGGCGATCGCCCCTGTGCCCCCGGCCAGCCCATCGACACCGTCGGTGAGGTTCGTGGCATTACTTTCGGCGACCATGGCAAAGCCAGCCAAGGCCCAAAAGAAAACACCGAGGGGTAAACTCAGTCCCGCAAAAAAGGTAATTGTCGTCAGTTCTGGAGCAGTGAGGGCAAGCCAAATACAAAACACCACGGCGATCACAATTTGCAGGATCAGTTTCATCCGGGGGGAAATGCCTTTATTGGACTTGAGACGCAGCACTTGCCAATCGTCCACCCAACCGATGACACCATAGGCGAGGGTCACGAGGGCCACGGCGATCGCCTCTGGATCGAACCCCGCAAAGATTACTCCAGCAATTAGACCAACGGGCAGGAAAATGAGGCCGCCCATGGTGGGAGTTCCTGCTTTTTTGAGGTGAGCCTGGGGGCCTTCTTCGCGAATAATTTGACCCGTCTTCAGCCGCCGCAATAGGGGCACGATCCACACCCCAAAGATCCCCGCCACAATCGCCGAGACCAAAACCGGAATCCACAGGGGCAAAATATTGCTAGGGTTCAGTTGGGGCTGATGGCTAATCAACACAGCAAGGCCCACGAGCAGGACGCTCAAGAGACCTAGCAGTTGGGTGCCAGAGGGTTTCTGAAAAAAGAGAGGCAGTAACGATTTGCTTTCCACGGGGTTATTTGGCGTTGATCAAACTCCCCAAAAAGATAGCATCTCCCTGGCTCTATCTCGCCTCACCCAGGGGACTTTGTTTTGGTCGAGGAGTATGCCACAGTGAAAATTTCATTTAACTGTTATGGGGGCTAATCAAACCATGGCGATCGCCACAGAAAAAATTACCGTCGGCAACCTCACTTGGTTCTACCGCGAGACCGAAAAACAAGACAATGGCCGCCTGCCGATCCTCTTTCTCCATGGACTGCCCGCCCACAGTTACGGTTGGCGCGGTGTGTTGGAACGTTTAGGGGCCGCAAATTTTCACTGTATTGCCCCGGATTGGCCTGGATCTGGTTTTTCGAGCTACCCCAGCAGTCGGGAATTTTCCTACCGAGCCGAGGCGTTCCAAGGGGCGTTAAAGGATTTTCTCGCTGCTTTAAAAATTGAGCGTTGCCACATTGTCACCCAGGGATTTCTCGGCCATGTGGGGGTTTTATTTGCCCTCAACGAACCAGAAATTTGCGATCGCCTGGTGATTCTCAATAGTCCGATCCTGCCGGGGAGTAAACTGCCCTGGGTGATGCAGCAGTGGGGCTTACCCCTCGCTGGGGAGATGCTCACCCAGGATCCGCTGTTGGTAGACCGCACCCTCGAAAAAGGTAGTGGCTTCGTGATTGGTGATAGCGACCTCGCCACCTACCGCAAACCCTACAAAACCAGTTCTGCCGTGGGTCGTGCCCTGATGACGACGGTGCGTCGCTTTGAGTTAGCCAAAGTTTTGCCAGACTTGGGCGATCGCCTCAAAAATCGGCCTGCGCCGACCTTGTTTCTTTGGGGGACTCAAGATCCTTGGTTAGACAATGACCAGATCGAAAACTGGGTCAAAACAGAAACCGCCCACCGTTGGGAAGCCCTGCCCGAAGCGAAACATTATCCCCAGGAGCATTTCCCAGAGGCGATCGCCCCTGTACTGAGTGAATTTCTTGCTTAGAAAACTAGGGGAGCCATAAAAAAATATGAATGGCACCAGCAGAAAACCTAATCTCAGTCCTATCAGAATTCTTCGCAGTACTCCGCCTATACCCTAAGGGTTAGGGGGTGGTGTAGCGAAGCGCGACCGGAGGGAGCAAGTCAGTCAATCTCAGGTTGTTGCTGAATGTATTGCTTGAGGACAGAAATAGGGGCGCCCCTACAAGAAATGAGGCAGTACGAGCGACTCCAAAAAATAGGCTTGCCGTGATAAACCGCATTTAAATGATCGCCAAATTCCTTTCGGAGTAATCGACTCGAAACGGTTTTGAGATTATTAACCAGCTTGGAAGGCTGAACTTTGGGATTGACGGAAATCAATAAGTGAACATGGTCAGCTTCCCCATTGAACTCAAGTAAGTCTCCCTCCCATTTGCTGAGGGTGGCAGAGAATATCTCTTGCATTCTGTCCAGCATCGGGCGGGTAATACATTTGCGACGATATTTAGTGCAAGCGACCAAATAAAATTGAATGTTATAAGAACAGTGATAAAGACGTTTTAAGGGGGGTGACACTTTAGGCGACTAAGCTAAAATATAACTATGCTAACACTGACCCATGAGTACAAGCTAAAGCCAACCAAGCAACAGATTGAGACCATAGAAAATAGTCTCAATGTTTGTCGCAAGATATGGAATTACGCCCTGCGCGAGCGCAAAGATTGGAGCGCTTCAAGAAAGTGCCCTGTCAATGCTTGCCCGCTGCATAGCGAGTACATCATGGCAGCGGATGCCCCTTACCCGAATTATTTCTTTCAAGCTAAATCCCTCACTAAAGCAAAGAAATCTAGCCCAGAACTCAAATCTGTCAATGCCCAAGCCCTTCAACAGGTACTCAAAACTTTAGAGAAGGCGTTCAAAGACAGAAAAGAGCGGGGTTTTGGGTTCCCACGGTTTAAAAAACCAGGGCAAATGCATTCATTCATGTTCCCTCAGCTAGGGAAGAATCTTTTGGGGGATGGGTGGGTCAAGCTACCAAGTATTGGCAAGATTGGCATTCGACAATCGCGAGACTACCCAGAAGGCTTTCAAGTAAAGCAAGCAAGGGTGGTCAAGCGTGCATCGGGTTATTATGTGATGCTCTGTTTTACGTCAGAGATAAACGTTCCCGATGCGCCACTGGCAGGGGCAGTAGTTGGCGTAGATGTTGGGCTGGAATATTTCTTGTCGGCCTCTGATGGGTTGCAAGTTGAGAGGCCTAGGTTTTTTGTTGAGTTGCAACGCGAGCTGAAATTGCTGCAACGACGACTCAGAAAAAAAGTAAAAGGGTCTAGCAACTGGAAGAAACTCCAGTGCAAAATAGCAAAGCTGCATGAGCACATCAAGAATACCCGCAAGGATTTTCACTTTAAGGTGGCTCATCACTTATGTGATAGGGGGGATGTGATTGCAGTGGAAGCCTTGAATCTCAAAGGGTTGTCCCGTGGGATGCTAGGAAAACACATGCTTGATGCTGGCCATGGCCAATTCCTCAATGTAATTTTGCCCTGGGTCTGCTGGAAACGAGGCAAAGGGTACCTCAAAGTAGATGCCCGTGGAACCTCTCAGGAATGCCCTGATTGTGGCCATGTTCACCAAAAAGCACTGTCAGACCGTCAGCATAATTGTGTCAGGGTGGTACTAAAAGGGTAATGACGGTTTTGTTAAGGTAGAACGGAAGTCATTGACTCCGACCCATGCCTCAATGTCCCAGCTGTCAATCCCAACATACAGTCAAAAATGGGCACATCCACAACGGTAAACAGCGCTTTCTCTGCAAGCAATGCGGTCGTCAATTCGTGGAACATCCCACCAATAAACTCATTGATGCTGAAACCCGCGCTCTGATTGACCGTCTGCTTTTCGAACGTATTTCGATGGCCGGCATCGCCAGAGCTGTTCAAGTTTCTGAACAATGGCTGCAAAATTACGTCAATATGAAAGCAGCACAAGTACCAAGAAGGGCCAAGGTTGTCCCCAAAAAAAGGGGTCTTTAAAGGTGCAGTGTGACGAACTCTGGTCTTTTGTTGACCACAAAGGCAATAAACAGTGGGTCTGGCTGGCCCTTGACGTTCAAACCCGGGAAATTATTGGTCTGCACGTTGGTTGCCGTGGTCGAGAGAGTGCAAAAGCACTGTGGGCGTCATTGCCTGGGGTATATCGGCAATGTGGAGTCTTCTACACGGATGAGTGGGAAGCCTACCGTGGCGTATTCCCTTCAAAGCGTCATCGGGTGGTTAGCAAACAGAGTGGTAAAACCAGTTATATTGAGCGCTTTAATTGTACTGTGAGGCAAAGGATGTCACGGTTTGTGAGACGCAGTCTAGCCTTCTCCAAGTGTGTATTTAATCACATTGGACTATTGTGGAATTTCATCCATCACTACAATTCCTCATTACCCCTTTAGTACTACCTGTGTCAGTTGTGGGGCATTAATGCCACGGGATATCGCCAGTGCGATTGTAATTAAACAAAGAGCGGTGGGGCGCACCGTTCAAGAAAAAGCTTGTGGAGACGGTCTGTCGGGGGCAAGGTTCGCTTTGTCTAGGCAAGAGTCTGTGAATCAAGAATCTCCATCCATACCCGTAAGGTTGGTTGAATGAGCGTCAATTGTGAGATGATGTTGGCAATTGAAAACCTGATAACGTCATTAAGCTTTAATACATAACCATGATGCTACGTTTGCGGTCAGTTTTGTCCTTGCTGTTAGTGGTCATCACCACTTTTCTCGTCAGTTGCTCTAGCCCTGCGGTCAAAGTACCTGATACCTACACCCCCGACCGGATTTCCCAAATCCAAACCTATATGGTGCCTGTTAGCGAAGCCCGCGAAGGCATGGAGACCCTTGGGGAATTTGTTCAAGCCGATAACTGGGTAGATACACGCACCTATATTCACGGGCCTTTCGGGTTCCTACGTCGTGATCTGACCTATCTTGCGAATACCCTGCTGCCGAATGACCAAAAAGCAGCCAAGGATCTCATCGATGAAATCTTTGCTCATTTGGAACGTCTAGATGTTGCGGCCCAAGCCCGGAATGCAACTGCGACTACAACGGAATATAGAAATGCCCTTGCGGATTTTGATGCTTTCTTACAGTTGATCCCAGGTGATGCTGAAGCAAGCTAGTTAAAATTTATTCGGTTTTAAAAAAATTCCTTGTAAAAGTGATGAGGCGGTCAGGCGATCGCCTTTTTTATTGGCAGTTTTCACGTATCTCAACCTACATTTGTTTTCTGGCAATAGTCGGCACTGACTGTATTGAGACCTTGATCTGTATAAATCCCGGTTCTCGTCATACCGATAAAACTTGAAACGACTAAACAACGTTTATAATTTGTATTTTCACTATAAAGTACAATTGTTCGCTTTCGGTTAAATCGTCCCTGATAGTCAATCGAAATTTGATCTGTTTGATTATACTGAATTACAACGTTCTTTAAACGACGAGGGCCATCAATTGAACAAGTCGAAGAAATGGTCGGGTTTTTGGTTTGCTTGGCTGGCAATTGGATTGTACAGTCTGTACTTTTTTTAATTGCTTCTCTCTGGGAACTTTGAATCACCCCACGTAAGATATTTGCCGCTTCATTGACCCTGCCCCTTTCTACAAACGCCAAAAAGCTAGGGACAGAAATTCCGGCAAGAATTCCAACAATCACTAACCCTGCTAATAATTCAAATAAGGTGAAGCCATAATTTAGATTTATATTTTTTCTGCTGATAAAGTTTGCTATCTTCATTGGCAGATGAACTCCCTAGACTTGACTTAAGTCAATCATACAATCAAATTTTGTTAGTCGTTCGTATAGGGTATGGGAATCTAATTCAGCCTCTCAAAAAAATAATCATTTTATTTTCATTTTGAGCAAGTGGCATCTATAGGCTTTAATGGATACATCATTTTAAAGCCAAATACATATCAACTACCTAGTAGACAATGCAAGACTTTGGCGTTGTTGTGACTATACTTTGAGGCGTTAGAGAATCCCCACTAATATTTCTAGCAACGACTGCATAACATCTTTGTTTATTCGTAGAAGAAGTGGTGAAGATATGAGTTGCCTGTTTATCTGTAAAGATGGGATTGCCATTAAAGCGCACAATTGAGGTTGAGTTTTCGATGTCACTACGGTTTACTGTAGGATTACAAGTCTGATTTTTGTTGTTGCTTTCACAAGTAAAGACATAATAACGACCTGCCGAGAGTGAGAAATCCCAGGTAATGTTAACGGTGTACTCGGTTACATTATTACTAGCATTAGCTGATGTAAGACTTGCAGTTACATTGGTAGGGGCATTGTTAGAGACAGTGCCTGTCGCAGTACAAGCTCTCAGGTCTCCTCGTGTTGGTGTCTGGCCAAAGGTTGTAAAAGTATTCCAACTGGTACTAGACAAGTTATTAGAAACATTGAGAGTGCTACCATTGTGCCAACCAGTAAGAGAAGAGCCAAGGGTTGTGGTAAACCCAGCACCTGTCCAAATGCTTTGTACTGTCGAAGCAGTTTTGCCCACTAAATCTGGAACCACACAACCAGTCCCAGTAATTGTGACAGATGAGCTACAGATTAAATCAGTCCCAGCCGCAATACTTTGAGCATTTACTACATCAGTAGTACTTAAGAATTTCTCTTCGATTAGGTTTCCTGCAGGAAAACCAGCACCTGTCCATCTGGTTCTGGCTGTACTCAAACTGATTTTTGCTGGATCGGCGACTCCTGTACGCTCCATAATCGGTACAGTACAGACTTGATCATCCACTTTGATGAGAGTGCCGCAGTCTATTTCGTATTCACCATCAGCATTTAGGGTTTCGGTCATAACATCTCCTGAAATAGGATCTCTAAATTCAAAACCCGCAATATTGGCTCCACTGGCAACCTCAGTAGAATCAAAAGTATCAGCATAAAAACCTGCACTGCTCCAGTTACTTTGAGCCGTGCTCACATTTCGACCGACTAAGAGGTCAGGATCAATTGTGCAGGTTGCAGCAGGCTTAACTTCGATATCAGCATCACAAAATTCAATTGTCCCAGGAGCAATACTCTGCCAAGTTAGGTTCGTATTAGCTGGGCCAGTGTAGGTTAGGTTTCCAGTAAATTGGGCGCTACTCCAAAGGGTTGCACGATTATCAGAGTTTGTTCCCCGGAACTCGGGAACAGTACATTTTGGTTCGCCAATAGTAACCGGAGCAGAACAGAATATGTTTTCTCCTGCAGTAGGCGACTGATAATCGACAGTAAAGCTAATTGTTCCTGGACGAACTTCTTGATCGATATTTGTGAAACCTGCAGTAGTCAGGTTCGCAATGGCCACAGTATTTAATTGACCAGTGACATTAGGAACAGTGCAGGTTTTTTCAGTCACCTGAATAGAAGCAGTGCAGATAACCTCTGTTCCATTATTTTGAAAGGGTTGAGGAGAAAGAGCTTGGCTTTCGATGGTTCGGTTTATAGTGCTTAGATCGGTGCTTGAATCGATTTCAAAGCCGTTAGCAGTAAAACTCCCAGTAAAATCACTACTATTCCAGTTGCTGTAAGCTGAACTAATCATTGTAGAGCCATTATCATAGTTCGGCACTGTGCAAATGTCATCGTCATCACCTGCGTCCATCGTTGTGCTGCTACAGTCCTGAACGCTATTGGCAGGAAGCCCTTGGATCGCAATTTCATTATCAGTTCCAATGAGATTCAAATTATTGATAAAACCAGCAGTATCCCATAGATCTTGGGCTTCAGTTTTTGTTTTCCCAACTAAATCGGGAATAATGCATCTTTGGGGAGGCGGTGCATTTCGGGTCACAAATTTTGTCGCAACAATTAGAAAGTCTTCTTCAGAAAGACTGGCTTTATCCTCAACATTAAGGCGACCATAAAGGGCAAGATCCGCAGTCCGGAAAGCACTGTTGATACAAACCACAAATCCTGTATTTGGAATCGCGATAAGATTATCATCACCTGAACAGCCAGTACCAGAAAGACTACTAATGTCGCTAGCAATACCGTCTACCAGTACTTCGGCTGGACTGTCGCCTTCTTTTCTACGAATCACTCCGGGCCCTGACCAAACATCACTAGAAGCAACTGGATCGTAGTAATATTCAACAACACTATTATCTGCTTTGATAATTTGTAATCGAGTATCAGCGGGACTATCCTCATTTCCTCTCACACTACTTGCTTCACGAACATCATCGGCGATAAAGTCTAGGGCGCGGTTTAGTTCAATCCGACGTACTGACTGTAGTTCAGAGACTTGATTTTTCTTACTGACAAAAACGATGGCATAGCCTGCTGCACTTACCACAATGGAACTCATGGCGATCGCCAAAAGAATTTCCACAAGCGTAAAGCCGCGATGTTTTAAAGATTTGTAGCGTGCAAACTTACCGACTTTCATGGTTTAGGAGACTCAAAGGGAAAGAAAATGATGATTACAAAATAGTTTTTATAGATAAAATCTACAATTAATCGGAATTGCTTTATTTTAGATTGTAGTAGAGTTTTCACTTTATACTTGACCTGTAATGCATTTAGTTGCATCAGTGGATGTGTCACTTGTTCCAGATGTATTATAGATGCCGACACGAATTAATCCCAAAGCCCGCGAGATAACCAAACAGCGTTCATAGTTTCCATTTCCACGAAAGACAAATACTTCTTGACCATCATTAAAGTTATCCTCTACTGGCACACCCTTAAAATCTAATTCGATGACATTAGCAGGGTCATTATTAGCAAGGGTATGACGATAGGTTACTCGAGACATTACTCTGGGGCCAGTAACTAAGCATCCTCCGATAATATTGACAGTCTGACCGGATGGGCTAAAAGTAAGATTACAAGTATTGCTTTTTTTAATAACTTCTCGCTGTGCCTCTTGAAGAGCGCCTCGAGTACGATTAAGCGCTTCATTCACTCGACCACGATTGACGAGTCCCAAGAAACTAGGGGCTGAAATTGAAGCTAGAATCCCCACAATCAACATCCCTGTAAGGAGTTCAATTAGCGTAAAGCCTTTTTCAGCGGGAACAATGCATGGTTGATTAATCATTAAGTTATTCGTTTTTCCTTATCTAATCCAAGGACATTCAGTAGATGCTTCCGGAGTGATTTCTGCCTGTAGCTCTGCAATTACAACACCATTGGGACTATCTGTATCTCTGATAGAGTAACTTAAGCGAAGGACATTCCATTCGGGATAGCTTTCTTCTCGGCGTAGCTCGTAGCTTTTATTGAGGAGAGTAACTGGCGAATCCACGGGAGGCAAAGTGCCAGCAAAAGAATTAATAAAGGCTGTGGAGAAGCTTGCCTGACAGAGTTGAATTAACTGACTATTAATATTTTCAGGGTTTGCGGAAGTAGATAAAAATCGCAATTCTTCGAGGTCGGCACGGATAACATTGGTGGCTTCACTAATTCGGCGTGCTCGAACTTTAAACACTGTACCGATCACGATCGCCTGAGTCGCGATCAAAGTAAAGATCAGTGCGATTAAAATTCCTGCGAGGACTTCAATGAAAGTAAATCCTCGGTCTTGTCGTCGATTTAGACACAACAGTAGTGACCAGAAATTAGCCATTGGGTAAACGTTTCCAATTGATAAAAGGTCGGAGGATAGGCGGATTGGGATTGCTGCCTTCTGGTATTGGCGCTTCCCCAAGAATAGCTTCTACTTCTATAAGGTCATCTTCGGTTAATTCTTGTTTGACAATAATTTGGTTGGAACTTGACCCACAGGGCAGGGTAGCGCCATCAAGTAGGGTAAGTTCACTGTTGGAAACTTGCTTTACCCAAACTGTGCCATAAATGGTTGCTTCCGCTCCTCCTCCACCATTTACACCATAGGTGTAGTCAGGCCCCAAGACAAAGTAGCTCGACTCTGGAGTCCCGTTCACACAGAAGTAATAGTCGGGTTTAGCAAATGAGCCAGCGGGTGTTCCCGTATTTCCCTTGCCATAAAGTTGGAAGAAAGATTTGTTCTGGGCTGCATTGACCGTACTCATTTCTAAGTGACGGATAGTAGAAGTTCCGCCAATGTTTACACTCCCATTTGCATGAAAAATAACCATTTGCTGACGGGTTTGTCCTGAAACTGTTTTTGTTCCCGTCCGAATCGTAATGCGTCCGTTGCCCCCTAGATTAATACTCACAGGACTTTTTGAGCCATCAGGGGCAGTACCGATATTGTAGTGATAAACTTCAGTCGGAACGCCATTGATAGTTCGCAGGATATGTTTATCTCCTGAGCGAGGGAACGTCAAATCAAGGCCATTACCATTGATAGCGGCAAGTTCGTTACGATCTGCCAGAGCAGGGAGCGCTGGTAGACTTGGAAAAGGAAGACCTGGGGCGGGAATCACTTCTCCTGGACCGACGATGGCATCTTCTAAGTCTTCGATGACTCCATCGGCAAAAATGTCACAGCCTGAGCCAGTAATGCCGCTAATCATAATATCTCCTTCTACTTTTTGATTTCCGGCTAGATAAGGAGAAAAAGTCCAGAGTCCAGGAACACCTTGAATAGAAGGCTGGTTTTTGAGAATTGGAATTTCTACATAAACAGAACTGACTGCAGTGCCTAGTTCATTATCACCAGTATCATCTTCACTGTCGGTATTTACTCGTCCCTTCACTTGGAGAAGACCGCGCCCAATAAGAATGCCTGCATCAATATCTGATTCTTCATCTTTGGAGACACCAACATATTCATAACTAACTACTTGAAATTGCCCTTCTTCTGGTCGATTTTCATCGACATTTACCCATACATCGTCAATATATCGTTCTAGTTCATCAATAGACTCATCAATAGCAGTTTCTGTTAGACACTGATCAACAATCACTGGATTGGTACTGGCATTAAGAACTAATGTTTCCCAAGTTTGACCATTCTGCCAACTGTAGGAAGTGAGGCTATTGTCTGATGGATATTGGGAAAAAACACGGTTTGCAGTGAGAAAATTATAGACCCGGTTAATCCCCGTTTCTGCTGCCGCTAAACCAGAAGATGTTTCACGCTGGGCGATCGCCGTAGTTTGATCATCCTGACTTCGGAAAATCATTGTTGCCCCAACAATAAGCATGAATAGCCCGATCCCAAACACTAATGGCAAAACAAAGCCATCCTCATTAATCTGAGAGTTAAGTCTCCGTCGCCGTATTCTTAACCATGCTTGGAAGAGAAAAAACTTCATAGCGCGCACCTAATCCTGATGCAACCTATAGTACCGACTATTATTATCTTATCTAAAATGAGTATTCCCGTCCTAGAGTAAATATCTAGCCCAAATTAAAATTAAGTTTTCCTAAAGCAAGCTATCGTGACTCTGATCACGATGAAACTAATATTTACTTGCGCTGAGCAGATACGTAGCGATCGCCCCCGGCAAAGTCATGAATGATCTGAATTTGAGTGTAATGACCATTGTCTGCGAGTAATTGCGCCACCGCTTCCCCCTGGCCACGCATCAGTTCAACGAGCCAAATACCACCAGAAATCAGATAATCCGGCGCTTCATTCACCAAAATTCGCAGATCAGCTAATCCATCTATGCCCCCGTCAAGGGCGCTGTGGGGTTCGTGGCGATAAACCTCTGGCTGCAAGTCCGGCAGTAAGACAGCAGGAATATAGGGGGGATTGGAAACCATACCCGCCACCTGTCCCTGTAGGTGTTGCAGCGGTTCCCACCAACTGCCGTGGTAAAACTGAATTCGATCTTGCAATCCGTAGGCGATCGCATTTTTTCGGGCGACCTCAAGGGCAGCGGCACTCTGATCAACAGCATGAATCGTCGCTGCGGGAAAACTGTCGGCCAGACCCAAGGCGATCGCCCCACTGCCCGTTCCTAGATCGACCCAATGACCTGTGTGTAAATCATGATGACTCGCCTGAGCCAGATCAATTAAATATTCCGTTTCGGGTCGAGGGATCAAGACCGCAGGGGAAACAACTAGCTCAAAATTGCGCCAGGGCGTTTTCCCGACAAGATATTGCACCGGGATTTTCTCTTGGCAGCGCCGTTCCCAGAGTCGTGAAAGTTCAACCAAAGACACCTGACTCTGCACGTCTTCCCGAATCCCCAGCCGCAAACTCAACCGATCCACGGTGGTCAGCCCCTGGAGAAACCAATCCACTTCCTCAACAGAAATATCGGTGGCGATCGCCTGGGTTTTGGCCCACTGTCGCCACCGTACTAAATCCTGAGCCGCAATAATCTCACTCAAGAATCAACCGTTCCCAATACCCTATTGTTGTTGCCGTTGCTGCTCAATGACAGCTTGGATCAACTGGGCCGATTCCGTCGAGGGAATTAGGGTCATCGACTCCAAAAATTCCTGCTCCTCTGCGGGTAGATCCTCATCGAGCAGTTTTGCGATAAATACCTCAAGGGGCATTACATTAATACTCAGCTCTTCATCTTCCGGGAAAGCATCTAATTGCTCAAGAATCGGCTGCACTTCAAAGAAAACAGGGATCTCACCGTTGCCATTGTTGTCATCCCCTGCCAGAGTTGGGAAAGAAACAATATCTTGTCCGTTGGCATCCTTTTCCTGAATCGAGAGGAAAAATAAAGGCACACCGGGGAAGTTTTCCTGTTGCGTCACTTGGGCCGCCGCATTTAACTGCGCCATGGTCGGCAAAAACTTAAAGGTCAAATCTTCTGCTTCATCGCTCTGGGCAAACTGGTAGATCTTATCCAAACCGATGGGAAGAACGTTGGCCTCTTGCCACAGGGCCGCTTGAGCTTCTAGTTCAGCGACAATTTGGGGATCGGCATTGGGTTTTGCCCGTTCCGCATCGAGGAGTCTTTTTGATTCTGTTTGGCGGGCCGCCACGAGGTTTTCGGCATCCGAAAGACTCACAAAAACGCCCGTAACCCCCGACTCGCCGCCATTCTGGTCGGTGACTGTCGCAAAAATGGGCTGTCCTTCGTCGTTGATCAGCATATACATCGGAATTGGCCGGAGCTTTTCGACGACGGCTGCCTCAGGGAGCGCCAACACACTGCCATTAACACCTAAGATTGTGCCGGCGATTACCGTGCCCATCAGTAGGGCTTTTTGACCCAAACGAACCAGACTTTTCATAAATAAAACCTCAAACAAAATAACTGCAAGATTAGAAAAATTAATCCTAAAAAAATAAGCCGTCAAAATACTGTGGTTTACGTCTTAGAAATCCCCATTAAAAAAGCGGCAATCTACGCCATGATCTAGATAAACTGGGGTCTCCCATGGATGACGGATGTTGCAGTTTATCAATGTATTCTAGAGACGTGGCTCCGTAAATTGGAGTTCCATTTCGTAAATGTTTATACTCAAGTTCCATTGCAGATAGAAAAGTATCGGCATAGGCTGGCCAACGACTTCGACTCTAACACAAAAAATTCAATTATTCTGGGGCGATCTAGGCTTTTGATTGAAGTGTCTTGGCTGACCTGGGGTGGTCAAATTAATGGCGGCGATCGCCACCAGAAAGTTTTAAAACTTAAAAAATCGGGATGACAGGATTTGAACCTGCGGCATCCTGCTCCCAAAGCAGGCGCGCTACCAAGCTGCGCTACATCCCGGTGAAATACCTCAGCTAGTATAACTTAGCTGCAGGCGGTTTGCGAAATCATTTTTAGCTTGGATACCAAAACATCCCTTTAATCCCTTCTGGATCAAGGATAAAACCCAACCGCCGATAAAACTCCACCACCTGGGGATCAGCAAAAAGCGTAATATTGCTAATATCTGACTCTCGCAGTTTTTTGATAATGAACTGCATCAGGCCTTTACCTAAACCCTGGCTCTGGAACTGGGGATGAATCACCACATCCCACACCGTCGCATTGAAGGCACAGTCAGAGGTGGCCCGGGCAAACCCAATGAGACGCCGCCGTTTACTATTGCGCACTTCCCAGACGGTGACCACCAGAAAGCTATGTTGGATCGCTTTGCGGACTTTACGAATCGGGCGTCTGGCCCAACCGACTTGATCACAGAGTTCTTCTAGTTCGTAGAGATCTAGGTCGCGATCTAGGCTAAAGAAAATACGCGGTTGGCCAGCAGACTCAAGTTGTGAATCACTGATCTGGACATTTGGAACATCAACGGTGGGATTAAATAGTCGTTTTAGGAAACCCATGCTCATTTTATGGGGGCGATCGCCTCGGATGAAGTCGCAGGACATGACAAATAAATATTCTTGATAATCTTACAAGATCTTTTGCGAAGGCTGACTGTGGGCTGCCGGGGCACTAGGGAGCAGAAAGAGCAAAATTCCTGGAGTACACTGTAGAAAATAAGGGTTATTCGGAGATCACAAACGCATCATCGTCTTTATCGTTGAGTATCTTTAGCCCCACTGCCCCCCATTAACTATGGCCGCCACCCTCAAATCTTCTAATTTAGATCTACTGAAACGTTTCAACCGTTCATTTCCCGAATTTTACGAACAATTCGTCAGTAGCGAAGCGCAATTTCAAAATCTCCAGTTAGCCTACCAGCTCTACCGGGCCAAGAAGCCGATTGTTGAGATTAGTCCCGAAGGCAACCGGAGCGTCTTCCAGTTTGCCTACCGAAACCAATCTTTTCTTTTAAGTGACATTTTCGGGATTCTCTTAGCCTACGGTTTGAAGATCCATAGCCTCAGTCTGTATGGACAAATCCAAGCGCCGATGCTCGTTTTTATTAAGATTAGTCTTGATCGCAATAATCAGCCCCTCGCCCCAAATACCGCCGGAAACGTCTGTCGAGCAGTGCGGGAAGCCCTGGCTGGGCGCTTTGAAGTAGAGGAAATGTTGGCCGTCGAGTTTGATTTTGCAGAGGGGCTCGCCGAGGTGCATACGGAATTTTACATTGACCCTGTTTTTCACCTGCCGACTCTAATCATCGAAGCCAAGGAACAGGAAGGTTTGTTGTACCGGGCCATGTATGCGATTTGGCAGGAAGATTTGTTAGTGATTAATGCGAATTTGGTGTCTTGGCGTGGCAATACAAGGCTGATTTTGTATCTTTTTGGCCCCAATGAAAGCGCGATTCCTGAGTATTTAGGCCAACGAATTGCGAGTAATGTGCGCGATCGCCTGCTGCACCTTTCATGATGTCCCTAGACAGGGCAACCTGGGAGAACGCTCTTGGGTAAGATAAAGGGTGGTAGAACTGTGAGCCCATTGGTAACAAGATTTTATGGCAACAACGGTAATTCGCGATGTGCTCCATGCCTATGACTTTACCCCCAGCGATCGCCCCGCAGATCCTGCCGGAGAAGAGACCGAATATCCCACTCTTGTTTTTATCCATGGTTGGCTCCTAAGTCGCGCCTATTGGCAGCCCCTCATTGATCTTTTAAAGCAAGATTATGCCTGTCTCGCCTACGATCTCCGAGGTTTTGGGGAATCTGCTGCTAAGACCCAAGGCGATCGCTACCCAGACCAAGGCTACACTCTCCAAGATTACGGCACCGATCTTCGACATTTACTCGACACCCTCAACCTCAGAAACGTTTGGCTTGTGGGTCATTCCCTAGGGGGGAGTATTGCCCTATGGGGGGCCGCCATTTGTCCCGAACGGGTGCGGGGAATTATCTGTATCAATGCTGGGGGGGGCATTTATCTCAAAGAAGACTTTGAAAAGTTTCGCAATGCTGGCCAGAACCTCGTCAAAAATCGCTGGCCCTTCCTGAAACATTTACCGTTATTGGACTTATTTTTTGCCCGGTTAATGGTGCATCGTCCCCTCTCAAGACAATGGGGAAAACAGAGAATTCATGACTTTCTCCAGGCCGATGCCACTGCCGCCCTCGGTGCTCTCCTCGAAACAACCACCGAACAAGAAGTGCATTATCTACCGCAGTTGGTGGCGCAATTAGGCCAACCGGTTTATTTTTTGGCAGGACAGCAAGATCCCGTCATGGAACTGAAGTATGTGCGCCATTTAGCCAGCTTTCATCCTAGTTTTGGTTGTATGGGCAATAATGTCCGAGAAATTGATCACTGCGGTCATTTAGCAATGGTTGAACAAGTCGCCTCAGTGGCAGAAAATATCCGCAAAATTTTAAATCAATATCACCCCTAAAAAGACTGTAAAAGTGCAGGGAGATTGTCTACAATGCTTAGTAGAGAAATGTTACTGTGCTCTGCCCAAACCTTGGAGAAGCTTATGCTACACCGCAAGATTAACCAAATCTGCAACGACGAAAAAGAAGTTTGTATATTCTTGCGGGATCAACAGCGCTGGATTGAAAATGCAACCATTACAGCGTTTGAGGGAGAAATTCTCACAATCCGTTATGAAACGGAAGAAGATGACGAAATTTCCTCCTGGGAAGAATTAGTGCGCCTAGAAAGCGTCGGTGCCATTACCCAAAAACTCGCCTCGGTGCCGAAGATGGACGTGGAACTGGCGATCGCCGAAGATTGCCCAGAAGCGGAGCAAATTTTCCCCCATTTCCCCGATTCCAAAAACCAAGACTAAATTTCTTCTGACAGATCTGGAGCCTGGGCGATCGCCTGAAACTCCGGACAATACCCCTCTGGTGTCACCTTAAAGCGATACAGGGGGGATTTTGGTTGTTGGCAGCGCAATCCTTTTTGGAAACGGCAGTTGAGGCAACAATCTAAGTTGTTAAATCGTTGGGCATCGACATTATGGTGCAGCAGTTCCCGCTCGTTAATGCCCCGCAGTACGAGTTCTTCCCCTTGCCAGCGCGCTTCCACCAGGCCCGTATCTGCAAAGGTTTGCCAGCGGGGATCATCGTTGAGGCTATTGGGCAAACTGATGGTGATCCAAGCCCCCACTTCATTGATTTCCCCTTCGTATTCTGTGCTGTGGGGGCCTGCTGGTTGGATAAAAGTGGCCCCAATGGGAAGCTCAACTAACTTGCCAGCGGCGGGACAATGGAGTTGGTAGCGGCTTTGGAGTTCTTCGAGGGCGGTGAGATCTTCTAGGTCTTGGGAAGAACCATGGAAAAAGACAACGTGTTGGGGCCGCAAGTTATGGATTAACTGGGTGGTATTGCGACCATCGCTGTGTTCGGCGAGGAGATAGGTTTCGATTTGGACGTGCTTTTTAGGGGCGATCGCCGCGAGGGGAGGCGCTTCAATATCTAACCAAACCCCTGGATGTTCCGGTAACAGGAGTAAACAAGAACATTCCTCTGCCTCACAATACTTGGCGAAATCATTGGTGTAATCGGTGATGATCACATGGTTGCCCTGGTGTAGATCTGGATATTCACCTGGAGCGAGGCGGTGCATCCGGGGATACACCCGGTCATCCCAAAAGAGGGCTTGGTGACGGGCGAAATTTTGTACTGGATTTGGCAGTTCGGGCAAAATCTCTAGATACAAATCACAACCACGGGCCACTTGACCTTCCACCCAAATATCGACTTTTTTGCCCGTAAATTGGTGGTGCGATCGCAGTAATTTGAGGATTTCTTGGCCGAGGCCGAGGCGCGGTACCGGCAAAATTACCGATTGACCAGCGTCTAGGGCGTCGAGAATCCGTTGGGTGAGATATTTTTCCTGTTGACGGCGGTGGGGGTGACGCATGGTGCCATAGCTACCCTCGATGATCAACACATCGGGCTGGAGACCCCGCAGGGCCTCAATGGATAAGCCATTCACCAACTGAAAATGGGAAACGGAAAAATCCCCTGTATAAAATACCGTGTAATCTCGCTCTGGGGTATGGAGCGTAAACAAGGCCGCCGCCGCCCCTGGTAAATGTCCAGCGGGGAAAAGTTGCAGGGTTAAATTTTTTGCAATTTCTACGGGCGATCGCCAGGGCAGCACTTGACCCAACTCAGCGGGAACTTTTGTCCCAGGCCAATTGAGGGGCAACAATGCTTGGGTCGCAGCACTGAGATAAATAGGGACTGCGGGAAAATGGCGATGTAGAGCGAGAATTCCCTCAGCGTGATCCCGGTGGGCATGGCTGCAAAAAACAGCATCGGGCATTTTATCCTGGGCCAGAAAATGCTCAAAATCCTTGACACCACAGTCGAGGAGCAGTTGATAAGGCCCCAATGTCAGAAGCAGACAAACACCTTCTGCTTGTTGGCCAGTGGCGTAGGGCAGACAGGATAATTGAGGCAAATCAGGCGCGACGGCAGGGGGCATTGGGCACAAAAAATCCTAGAATCCCAAGGAGGCGATCGCCGCAGGAGATCCTAGAGTATCTCAACGAACAATAAAAGACATGCTTAAGGGAACTTGTGGCGAAACTCCCCAAAAAATGTGGGTAGGGGCATTAGTGGGCAGAACCATTGCCGTGGTAATCATCGGAATCATAAAAACCATTTTGGGTACCGAAAAAGAGACAAGCCACGGTAAAGACACCAGTCAAAGCCAATAAAAGTAATTTGATATCCATAGGGTTAGGGTAACTGTACATTCAGTTTCATCATAGCGATTTTTCCAGAGAGCGGAAATTAACTTTTGTGGCGGCAAAATCTGCTATTTTATCGGAAATTTTTGGATTTTACGGAATTTTTATCCATGGCACCAGGGTGTATCCTTCGGGAAATTTACGGGTGAGTTTCAAGGCGATCGCCACAGGTAGAATTTTCGCGGGTACCGTTGGCCCAAACTTGGTAGTCACGCACTAACTGGTCAAGGAGTTGCCCCTTGATGCGTTGGAGAATTTCCCGCAAAAGGCGATCGCCCGTTTTTTTCACCAGTGCTTTGGGGGTAAACCAGAGGGGCGGCGGCAATTCGAGTTTAACCTGGAGATCCGCTTCACCTTCGAGTAACCATTGCTCCTGTTCATCAGCGATGGGTTGTAATCGACCAGTCACATCGAGTTTAAAGCCCTTCATAAAGGGTTCTAGACCCCGCAACTGGTAGTCCAAACTTTTGATATGGACTTGGTAGTGGCGATCGCACCAAATTTTCAAGGTCACAATGGGCTGAAATTTGTACAGATCTAAAAAACCAATGGGCCGCATTTTGAGTTGGTATTGATCCGGGGCAATTTTTTCGGTGCGTTCTGGATCGGCGATCGCCCCCACCAGACAATCAATGTCTTGGAGATACTCTTGAATCGGACGGGGTGCCTCTGGTACGGAGAGGGCAACAACTTCGAGAGCTTGGAAGCGGATGGCCATAGTAAAGTTTTGTTCCTAAAATTTTGTAGTCAACATCGAATCAATAGAAACCCTGGTTTTGCCCCCAAAAAGCACCCCAGAAAATTTCAAAAAACGCTCAAAATTGCCTAGAGACGCCGGTTTTTTAGGGATATGTAACGCAACGTAAACTTATATCACCTTTTCGCCAAGGGACTTCTAGCCCTGCGGTAAACTAACCCATAATCCAGAATGCTGACATAATCAAACCACATTCTTGTAGGAGTTAACACTCAATGTCTCATAGCGTTAAAATTTACGACACTTGCATTGGCTGCACCCAGTGCGTCCGTGCCTGTCCCCTTGATGTCCTAGAGATGGTTCCTTGGGATGGCTGCAAAGCGGGTCAGATCGCATCTTCTCCTAGAACGGAAGATTGCGTTGGTTGTAAGCGGTGTGAAACTGCTTGCCCCACCGACTTTCTCAGTATCCGGGTTTACCTCGGTGCCGAGACAACTCGTAGTATGGGTCTGGCCTACTAAACTCGCCCATTTAACACAAGCCTTTTTGTATTGGGTTATATTAAAACACTATCCCATTAACGTTTTCAACCATTCTGGTCATTTCCGGAGAGGCATTTTAGTCCTCTCTTTTTTTTATTGTCCGCTACATTATATTTGTTTCGCCATTAGAATGCGGCGATCCGCGTAGATGGCGATCGCCATGGGTCAGACTTGTTCAGGATTAAGTTCTATTTTTAAAAACAATCAAGAGTAAATTAACCAATCCAGTTAATTTCTGTGGGATCAGTCTCCTTGGCTGTGTTTAAGGTCTCTTTAGAGAGTGGGGGTTGAGTCGCTTTCGCGTTGGGCTGCTGGGCGAGAGATGTTTTGGGATGATGGGTAGTCTGCCAAAATCGGCGATCGCCAACATGTTGATTTAGGATACGACGCAGGAAAAAATTCAAGGTTTTCTGGGGAATATAACCTTTCAACACCGCTAAACTGCCGAATAACATATGGTTTAGCCGTTGCTCATCAAGAATTAGGGCGAGCTGCTCGGTGGTCAGTAAATCCGCTTCAAGTAAATAATCACCAAGCCGTTTGCTATCAATTAAGATCAACTCTTGTTTAGCATACTTTGCAAAAAAATCAGCCGTGGGTTGACGAATCCAGCCCCGCAAAGTCAAAATTTCACCAAATTTTAAATCACTATAAATTTGCTGATCAAAAAGAGCCGTTTGTAATTGGGCTTCGGAAATTAAGCCTGCATCTTCAAGGACTTCGCCGATCAACTGAATTTTCGGACCATTGTTGGTAGATGCTGCATTCATAAGCGCTATTTCAACCTACTGTGACGATGCAAGAACAATACTTTACAGACCCAATGATACTCATTGCCGTTAAAGGATTGCTCTTTTATTTTTTATTTTCCCCATAGAAATATAACTAGACATCTATTGTTTTAATTGGGACGCTACAGTACCTATTTTGTTAAATCTTAATGCAATCATAAGTGATGAATGTTAATTTCGACTCCTACTTTCGCCATAGACAAGATGATCAATTTTTTATCTGCGAAAATTGTCGCAATTTTGATCTGTATTTAATCATTCTCTGCTCAGAGACAGAAGCACTGGAATAAATATAAATACTTAATGATTTTTTGAGTCTTGCTTCATTAAAAATCAAAATTCTGACATTGCCATGGGCGAAAAGGCTGAACAGCAAAAGGCGATCGCCTCCGCCCTGTAGAAAAAAAGAGAAGTGATCTCAAGCTGGATATTTAACTGGCAGAGCAAGTCCCTAGGGGATAATCAAGACCGGACAAGGAGAAAGATTCGTAACTTTGCTCGTGACACTTTCGGCGACTCCTTCTTGGGTTAAGCCCATACCCCGACAGCCCATCACGATTAAATCAGCCTCAATTTCATCGGCCACATCACAAATGGTAAAAGATGGCATCCCTTCCCGTTCAATGATCTCCGCTTCGATCCCCGCTTGGGCAAAGAGATCATGGGCTCCCTGGAGGAGCTTCGCCACCGCTTCTTCGGAATTCATCACCCCCTGGCGTTCCTCTGGCTCTGTCGGTTCGACCACGGAGAGCAAGACTAAACGACTTTGGAAGGATTTCACAAGCTGAATCACGGTTTCCGCCGCTTCACGGGCTTCACGACTTTTATCAACGGGAAAAAGAATGGTTTTAAACATGGTAGCTCTACCTCCTAGACACAGGCTCCGGTAAAATCTGCATGGAGATATTTTTCTGGATTTGGAACTTCTAGTTCAATTTTCTCGGAAAAATGGTCTTCTTCTGATGACAAGATGACAGAACTTTATAAAAAGCAAGCATTTGGAGGATCCTAATTGTGGCTAAGAAATCAGTTGCAAATTTAACAGAGGCAGATTTAAGCGGTAAGCGCGTGTTTGTCCGGGTTGATTTTAATGTACCCCTCAATGAGAGTGGTGTAATCACTGACGATACCCGGATTCGGGCAGCACTCCCCACCATCAAATATTTGACTGAGAAAGGTGCCAAGGTAATTCTTGGGAGCCACATGGGTCGTCCGAAGGGTCAGGTGGTTGATTCGATGCGCTTAACGCCTGTGGCCGCTCGTTTGTCTGAATTGTTGGGCCAATCTGTCACCAAGTGTGATGATTGCGTTGGAGATGATGTGAACCAGGCGATCGCCAACCTCGGCAATGGTCAAGTGGCGTTACTAGAAAACCTCCGCTTTAACCCCGGCGAAGAAAAGAATGATCCCGAATTTGCCAAGCAACTCGCGGCCAATGCAGACATTTATGTCAACGATGCGTTCGGGACGGCTCACCGTGCCCATGGTTCCACCGAAGGCGTAACCCACCATGTTGGCACTTCTGTTGCGGGTCTTTTGATCGAAAAAGAACTCCAGTTCCTCAAGGGCGCCATCGAAGCCCCCAAACGTCCCCTCGTGGCGATTGTTGGCGGTTCTAAGGTATCCAGCAAAATTGGCGTCATCGAAACCCTCCTCGAAAAGTGTGACAAGCTTTTGATTGGCGGCGGGATGATCTTTACGTTCTACAAAGCCCAAGGGAAATCCGTCGGTGGTTCCCTCGTCGAAGATGACAAGATCGATTTGGCAAAGAGCTTAATGGAAAAGGCCCAGGGGAAAATTTTGTTGCCCACTGACGTGGTTGTCGCAGACAAGTTTGCCCCCGATGCTGAAGCTAAAACTGTCAGCGTTGACGCAATTCCCGATGGCTGGATGGGTCTCGACATTGGTGCCGATTCTGTGAAGGTCTTCCAAGAAGCTCTTGATGGCTGTGGTACAGCGATCTGGAATGGCCCAATGGGGGTATTCGAGTTCGATAAATTTGCCGTGGGTACCGAGGCGATCGCCAAGACCCTTGCTGGTGCGACTGAAACTGGTACGGTCACGATTATTGGGGGTGGAGACTCCGTTGCGGCCGTCGAAAAAGTTGGTGTTGCAGACAAAATGAGTCACATTTCCACAGGTGGTGGTGCCAGCCTCGAACTGCTCGAAGGAAAAGAGCTTCCCGGTATTGTTGCCCTCGATGATGCCTAAACTTTTAACCGTTCTTTTGCTCTAACAAATACCCCCCTAGCTCAATTTAGGGGGGCTTTTTTACAAAGAATTTTCCGAGAATGTTAAGCCTGTGGGACATCCTCTAGGGCAAATTGCACCAGGCGATCCACCAATTGAGGGAAGGGAACGCCGCTTTGTTGCCACAATTGCGGGTACATACTCAGGGCTGTAAACCCAGGCAGGGTATTAATTTCGTTAATTAACACCGTCTGGGTCGCTTCCACATAGAAAAAATCCACCCGGGCAATGCCACGGCAGTCGAGGGCTTGGAAGGCTTTAATGGCGAGTTCTTGAATTTGTTGGGCGATCGCCCCTGGGATCTCCGCAGGAATGTGCATACTAGATTTCCCGTCGGTGTATTTCGTTTCGTAGTCGTAGAAATCACTGTCAAAGCGAATTTCCCCCACCACCGAAGCTTTGGGCTGATCATTTCCTAGGACGGCGCATTCCACTTCACGAGCTGTCACTCCAGCTTCAACAATAAGCCGACGGTCATATTCTGCCGCGAGATCCAGCGCTTTTTCTAGTTCGTCACGGGTGCGCACTTTACTAATTCCCACGGAAGACCCCAGATTTGCGGGTTTAACGAACATCGGATAATTGAGCTGGGCTTCAATTTTGTCGCAGACCTTTGGGAAAACACAGGGGCCAGACCAGACTTCAGAACGCAACACGCCCACATAATCCACCTGGGCCAAACCCGCCTGGGCAAAAACCATTTTCATCGCCAGCTTATCCATACCCGCCGCTGAACCGAGCACTTTACTCCCCACAAAGGGCTTTTCCATGAGGGTCAGTAGGCCTTGGAGGGTGCCATCTTCCCCATTGGGGCCGTGGACAATGGGAAACCACACATCAATGCTGGGGGCTGCCTGGGGAAATTGCCAGCGACTGGCCGGATCAACGGTTTCTACGGGGAGGGCTTTGCCGGCAGTGAGTACCTGTTGGGAAATCTCTGGGTCGTGCCAAATACCATTACAGTCGATGTAAAACGGGAGGAGTTCGTATTTGTGGGGGTTATCTTCCTGGGCAAAGGCTTTGGCGATCGCCGCCGCTGAAACGATGGAAACATCATGCTCCCCAGATTTCCCGCCAAACAATAAACCAACCCGTTGCCGTGCCATCACGTTCTCCACCATAGATATCGGGATCATTATAGGGGCAAGGGGACGCCGCGAATGGCAAAATCGAGCAGTTCCATCGGATGCCACAGGGGAATGGTTTGTCCTTGCTGCTGGAGCTGGTTTTGGATTTGCAGACTACAGCCTGGATTCGCCGAGGCGATCGCCTTCGCCCCAGTATTCATTAAATTTCTGGCTTTCCGTTCCCCCAGTTCGGCGGCAATTTCCGGTTGAAGGAGGTTAAATACCCCGGCACTGCCACAACAGAGATTGTGTTCAGCGGGTTCCCGGAGCTGCACATTGGGAATTTGTCGGAGTAGATCGCGCGGTTGGGCGGCAATTTTTTGGCCATGGAGCAGGTGGCAAGCATCCTGATAAACCAGGGGAAAAGCTTCGGATGTTAAAGGATTTAAAGGGGTCGTTAAACCCACCGTTGCGAGAAATTCCTGAGCATCACGCACTTTAGCGGCAAAATCCTGGGCTTTTTGGGCGTAGTCTGGGTCATCTTGCAAAATTCGTCCGTATTCCTTGAGGGTATGGCCACAACCGGCGGCATTGATAATGATGTAATCGAGGTCTTGATCGGCAAAACTATCGATCATCTGCCGCGCGAGTTCTTGGGCTTGTGCCGTTTGTCCTTGGTGGGCCGGAAGCGCCGCACAACATCCCTGACCCTGGGGAATCACCACTTCACAGCCATTGGCCGTTAAGACCCGCGCCGTTGCTTCATTCACCGAAGAAAAGAACAACCGTTGGACACAGCCCAGCACAATGCCAACGCGGTACCGTTTTTCCCCCTGGGCTGGAATTAGGGTGGGTAATACTTTTTTGCTGGCCTGGAGATTAACTTTCGGCAGAATCAACTCCATCGCCGCCAGTCGAGGAATTAGTTTGAGAATGCCTAATTTACGGACGAGCCATTGCAGACCCGAATTTTGATAAACCCACAACAACGGCAGCAGCAATTTTAAGCGCAAAGGATAGGGAAACAAATTAAAAATCAGCCACCGAAATAGGCGATCGCCGAGGCTTCTGGTGTAGTTGCGCTCAATTTGCGCCCGCATCGAGGCCAGCAGTTCATCATAACGGACTCCCGACGGACAAGCCGAAGTACAGGCCAAACACCCCAGACAACTGTCGAAATGTTGTACCGTCGCGCTGTTAATTTCCGCCTCCCCTTTGGCGATCGCATCCATCAGGTAAATACGGCCCCGGGGAGAATCCATCTCCGAGCCGAGCACCCGATAGCTCGGACAGGTATCCAAACAAAAGCCACAATGCACGCAACTGTCGATCACTCCCTGTTCTGGGGGAAGCTGCGGGTCAAAACCACCTAATTTTGTGTCAGAAAGGGTCATTGCTCGTCCAAAAACTGCCTCAGATCACTATAAAAGTTTGCGGCTCCGAGAAAAAACCTCCCAGGATAGGGAGGCGGAAAATCAACATAATTCGTAACGTCTAAAGGCTTAATGGGTAATCCTTTAAGATGAAAACTTAACGGTTTCGGGGGAAAACGTAGCCAACCCCTAGGGTAAGGCCCACATCTGCATCATTGGAAAAACCGACATTAAGCCCCACATTTCCGACAAAATCCCGTGAGAAACGGTAGTCAAAGCCGCCAGTGGCCAAGAAATCTGTATCGCCAGAATCTGTGACGATGCCGCCGCCAACATAGGGATTGACGCGTCCCCGACCAGCAAAGTCATAGGTGATTGGTAGCGTCACAGAGGTATCATCCCCGAAATTGACGCCAGGGCGGAAGGATAAATTGTTCAGAATCGCGATTTTACTAATGACCGTGACCCCATCATCGGCAACACTACGATCGGGATCTGTTAAACCGACATTACCAGCAACGCCAATGTAACTGTATTGATTCGTGGGAGTGATTTGGGCCTGGGCTGCACCGGCAGTGAGCATAACGCTACCGAGGCTAAGTAAAGCAATTATTTTTTTCATGGTTGAGCACTCCTCAAAACACTTGAAACTTGCCAGAAAAAGTCTCGCTTAGGAGACAGAAATCAAGGGTTTGCCAAGTTTCTTTACATCTCCATTGTAGGATTTTCATTCAGGAATTGGGTTTTAGTGGAGAAGGACGGCTCTATTCGGAGGTAACGCTGTCCCGTTGCCAGGCACCATAGCGTCCGGCGTAGAAGGAAAGAATTGCTTCAATTTGTTGGCGATCGCCTTGGGGAAGATCCGCCGGATAGCGTAAATGCATTTCCCCAATTTGACTGTGGAAATAATTAAATTTTGGCGATCGCCGCAACTCTAATTCCACCTGTACTTGGGGCACCTGTTGCAGATGGGCCGCCACCTCCCGATAAATAGCCAGGGGTAAATCTTCCCGCCGCAAACATTCTGTGATCAGTTCTGTTACAGTGCCCGGAGTTGTCACAATCGCTATCCTTTTTCACATCGAATTCTAGGAGCATTGTACCGTTTTGCCTGCTCCCCCTGGGGCAATATTTCAATGGTGGTTGGCTTGTGTTTTGAACGAGCTTAACCTTCTTCTAAGGTCGGCACAGTGCGTTCTCCGGGATTACTCGCCACCGAAGTTTCATTGAGTTTTTTCTGAATCGTCATGCCATACTGCTCCAGGGTGACCACGGGAACGCCCCGATTAAAGGCGATCGCTTTTACGAGTACCTGACCATTAGCGACGTAGTCTCCTACCTTCACATAGCGGCTAAAACGCTCGTCGGGAGATTCCACCATCACATAATCAATACCATTGATCTGTACGACCCCCGTCACTTTGGTGTTATTTGCGGCAGTGGGTTCTGGTAGGGATGGAAGAATGGGGCTAAAGTCTAGAGGGGGTGGCGGTGGGGCGATCGCCACGCTCCCAGGAGCTGTACCAGGGGTGGTTTGTCCAGGAGTGCCAGCGCCATTGGCTGTGCCAGGGGCACCCGGTTGTGCACCAGAAGTAGTTGGTGTCGGAGCTGGGGGAGGTGCTAAAGTCACTTGGGGCGCAAGGGAAAGATCCGCAAAGGGATCGGGGCGGCCTTCTGTGGTAGCCCGACGACGGGCATCGGGGTCAGTGGATGGGATCAGCACAGAAGACAATGTTTCTGTTGTCGGGGGGGCAAACAATTCAGCGTCTGGCTCCGGAGCGGGAGTCGGTGCTGTGGTTTGGGGGGTTTCCGGGGTCGGTTCATCACCGCCACCACCGGGCAATAGAGAGCAACTCCCGAGCGTTAAACCCACGGCAACAAGGGGCAACAACAGAAATACTTGACGCATGGCGGAAACCTCGACACAAAATGCTGGGGTAGGGGGTGGATGAAAATGAAGTTTTAAAAAGTTGCTTCCAGTGTAGAGGAAAGTGCCAGATTGATTCTCAATTAATTGGTGAAATTTAACGGTTACTTGTTAATTGTGCCAAAACTTTTCCCGTAAACCCCTCGAAATGCAGATGAGGAATTATATAAATGCTTGTTTTACACCACAGTCATCCTTGGGATGTTTCCCCTGGGGTGGCCCGGGAGATTCAAACGTCTCTAAGGCAATGGATCGTGCTTCAAGATGACTTACCAACGAACGTCAAAACCATTGCGGGGGTGGATGTGGGCTTTGAGGCGCGCTTCTCAATCACACGGGCGGCGGTGGTGGTTTTGTCCTTTCCTGATCTAGAGATCCTCGAAACGGCGATCGCCCGCTGTCCCACTTCTTTTCCCTATGTACCGGGATTGTTATCTTTTCGGGAAGTGCCCGCCATTTTGGAGGCATTAGAAAAAATTACGCATCTACCAGATTTATTGTTCTGTGACGGCCAAGGTTACGCCCATCCACGCCGTTTAGGGCTAGCCTCTCACTTGGGGGTCTTGTTAGATTTACCGACGATTGGGGTGGCAAAATCCCGCTACATCGGTACCCACCAAGAGGTGCCCCTCGAAAAAGGGCAGTGGGTGCCTTTAGAGGATCACGGTGAAACCATTGGTGCAGTGCTCCGGAGTCGGACGAAGGTGCGTCCCCTCTATATTTCTGTGGGTCATCGGATCAGTTTAGCCACAGCCCTTGATTTCGTCCTCGCCTGTACGCCGAAATACCGTCTGCCAGAACCAACGCGCTTGGCGGATAAATTGGCTTCTCGAAAACCTAATTTCCCATAAAAAAACCGCCTTGGGGCGGCATCGATTTGTTTAAAAAACTGAATGGACGATTTAGGCGATCGCACAGGCCCGACGGTAGCACCACCGCAGCAAAGTGATCCCCAAAACAAATTTCGCGGCCTCTAAGACCCAGTACAAACTATGCCACACGGACATTTGCAAAGGCATCGTTGCTGTGCCATTGAAGCCGGACATTTCTAAGCCAAAGCCAGCCAATTGAGGCGTAATCAAATAGGTATAAAGCAAAGCAATATTTAACAAAATACTGGCAATGACGAGGGCATTTAAGGCTTGGCGATCGCCAAAGAGATGTTCAAATTTAAACCCAAAAAAGATCGTTAGAATTCCGGCGGCACAGACCACCTCTAAACGATTAAACACCTCAAACAAAACATAGCCAGTGCTAATAAAACCGCTGTCGGCCATCATTCCGGTCATGGACAACACAGGAATGATCACAAAATCGAGGAGAAAAGAGGCACTCAACCAAAACCCCAAGATCGTCATGACAATAGCCGATAAGTTGAGGGAAAACGGTTGCTTTTTGAGGGCATAGTTGAACATAGTTTCTTCTCCCGAAACTGGGCCTTACTTTTTTAGCTTAAAAGCTTAGGGAACCCCATCGGTAGCATTGTCCCAAAACGACATAATCTAGTAATACTCTTTCATAAATCGCAATACTCTCAGCTGGTTTTAGAGCGATTCACCAGCGTGGTAAGAACTACGTACCAGAGGCCCTGAACGCACATGGGAAAAGCCCATTTCCTTGGCGATCGCCCCTAGGTGTTCAAATTCTGCCGGTGTCCAATATTTTTGTACAGGTAAATGGGCTAGAGACGGGCGCATGTATTGGCCTAGGGTGAGGCGATCGCAGCCCACGGCCCGTAAATCCCGCAACGCTTCAATAATTTCCGCTTCCGTTTCCCCGTGACCGAGCATTAAACCCGATTTCGTTGGGATCTCAGGATTGTACGCTTTGACTAACTCTAAAACCCGGAGCGATCGCCCATACTTTGCCCCCCGCCGCACAGGGCCCTGGAGCCTTTCCACCGTTTCAATGTTGTGGTTGTAACAAGCCGGTTGCGCTGCCACCACCGTTTTTACCCGTTCTGTCTGGGCCGTTTCTGCCCCTTTCCCACTCCAAAAATCTGGGGTCAGCACTTCGATTTGTGTTCCTGGGTTTTCAGCCCGGATCGCGGCCATTACCGCCACAAACCAGCCAGCTCCCCCATCGGCAAGGTCATCCCGCGCCACTGAAGTCAACACCACATAATTCAGTCCCAACAGCCGCACCGACTCCGCCACTTTTTGGGGTTCCTCCGGGTCAAGGGGGAGGGGGATTTGGCCTTTATCCACCTGACAGAAAGCACAGGCCCTGGTGCACACTTGCCCCATCAATAGAAATGTTGCGGTTTTATTGGCGTAACACTCACCTCGATTTGGGCACTTTCCTTCCTCACAGATGGTGTGAATGCCCCGTTGCTTAACGATTCGCTGGACTGTCGAGATCTCACTGGCTTTACCGAGGGGAGCTTTGACCCAACTGGGCATGGGCAAAATCGGGGCGCTGGAGGAGTGAGACGCAGAAGAAGCCATAATTTTTATAAAAACGCTGTTGAGGGAAGTTCTGGGATTTTTAGAATTAGTTTACTGAAAATCTAGTTAACCTAACATCCCCAGGTACGGGGCTAGCCCAGTGATCAAAGTCACGGTGGCTTCAGGTCGATGAGTATGTCAAACTGAGGAAAACTCAATCGCTTAACTTCTAGATGATCGTAAATCTTGGTTGAAGCTTTTAAAATTTTTACCAAGCTCACGCCATCATAGAGACGACCCAGCCAGCTATTTTATGTTGTGAAGGAGTATGTTGTGACCCACAAAATCCTAGTGATTGACGACAGCAAGGTGATCCGTATGCGGGTCAAGGATATGCTGCCAGAGGGGAATTTTGAAGTCATTGAGGCCAAGAATGGACTTGAGGGCTTCAATCTCATCAATACGGAACATCCCAATCTGATCATGTTGGATTTTCTGCTGCCGAAGATGAGCGGCTGGGAAGTATACCAAGAAATTCAAAAACGCCCGGAACTAAAGGCAATTCCTCTAGTGCTGATGTCTGGCCGCAAGGAAGAAGTCACCGAAAAGCTCCCGGAACCCTTTGAACTGTTTTCATTCATCGAAAAGCCCTTTGACCAAAAGCAACTGATCAACGCGATCAAAGATGCGATGGCGAAGGCGAAAAAACAGGCCCAAACAATCCCAGAAGTTTCTCCTTCTTCCCTCAGCGCGAGCACAACGGGAAATCCAATGGCAGCAGAAATCGTAGCGTTACAGGCGAAGGTAAATGTTCTCCAAGGGGAAATCGATCTGCTCAGAAAACAAATGGGACAGTTGGTCAATTTCGTGAAACAGAAGTTGAAGTAGAATCGCTAAACTTGACCAATATTTGTATTTGTTGAACTGCCGACCAGATGATCATTGGCGAAAACATCAAGGGACAATAATTTCGATGGGTGCACAGCTTTCTTCTTTAGTTAAGGTGTTGGTGATTTCGGCGGTGGGGGCAGCGTTAATCAAGTATGGTCTGCCCTATGGTTTCAACCTAGCGGCGATCGCCCCATCTAATGGCGGTGCTTTGGCGGCAATTTTACTCCCGGCGATGGTGATGGCCGGGCTCTTGTGGTGGCGGAGTACGTCCCAGACTTCCTAAAAGGGCAAGGGTTAGTCAAAACTAAGACATAATCAAAACAACAGCACTAACTTGAGGCGTGTGAGTAACGTGGATTTTCGGAAATGGAGTGGCTTCATTGTTCTTCTGAGTTCCCTGTATATTCTCTGGCAAATTAAAGCGTTTTTACTGTTGTTACTCACGGCGGTGATCCTGGCTAATGCCCTCAATGTGCTGGTAATTAAGCTGCAAACCTGGGGCGATCGCCTTGCGGCCCGTTTCAACCAACCCTTACTGCGAATGGGGCGTTCCTTCGCCGTATTTACCGCCCTGTTTATGGTGGTATTGATCCTCTGGCTCGCCTTCACCATCGTCATTCCGCCTTTTATTGGCCAGTTCCAAATTTTGTTTAGCAAGCTCAATACAGGCTTTTATGAAATCGATGAATGGTTAGATTCCCAAATTTTCAAAATTGAAGAAAACTTTGGTCTGCCGATCAGTGAACAACTGCCGAATCTCGATGAGGTGATCCCCCAAATCCCGACCCTGCTCAATGAGCTGCTCAATCGCGGCTGGAGTTTATTTTCCGACTCCCTCAAGGTACTTTTAAATGTCTTGCTGCTGACGGTTTTGACCTTGATGTTTCTGGCGGATCCCCAACCCTATCGCCAGGGATTTATCCGTTTGTTTCCTTCTTTTTATCGCCGTCGGGCCGACGAAATCCTCACCCTCTGCGACGCCGATCTCAAAGGCTGGGTCGCAGGCATTATGTTCAATATGTTTTGTATTGGCATCCTGAGCTATGTGGGTCTTTCGATTTTGGGGCTGTCATTGGCTCTACCCCAGGCGATTTTGGCTGGTTTACTGACCTTTATTCCGAATATTGGCCCGGCTTTGAGCGTAATTCCTCCCATCCTCATTGCTCTGTTGGAAGCTCCATGGAAAATCTGGGCAGTTTTAATCTTATACTTCGTAATTCAGCAGGTAGAGGGAAATGTTTTAACCCCTTGGGTAATGGCCCGGCAAGTCTCCCTACTCCCTGCCGTAACGCTTTTGGCCCAGGTTTTGTTTGCGGTGACATTGCAGTTGGGGTTTTTGGGGCTGTTCTTGGCGTTACCCCTAGCAGTTATCGGTCAAGTGATCGTCCGAGAGGTATTGATCAAAGATATTTTAGACCCTTGGCAGGCGAGGGAAGAAGGCCAAGTGCTGGCGATGGTCTCCGGAATTGTGGGTATTGAAACTAGCCAATCCGTGGCGCCAGAACCGGAAGCAAAAACGCCTGAATTGCCGACGGATCATCCGCCGGAGTCCCCCAGTTAAGGGAAACTTTGTGTACCCTTGTTAGGAGTGATTTTATTCTGGTTGAGGAATTGATGTATGGGTGCGTCCCGGAGTGATTGGCGATCGCCAGTGGTCTTAGGTCTAGTTGTCAGCTGTGCCGTGAGCCTTAGTGGTTGTGGTGGGCCACCGCCCCAAGCCCAAACTCCCCAGGGAGTACCAGTAAAATTTGAAACCTTAGATTCAGATCTGCTCGCCACCACCACTGAATACGTGGGGGTTTTAGAAGCGGATAATCTCGTGACCCTCAAACCAGAAGTAGACGGCATTATTCAAGCCATTCAAATCCAAGAGGGGGATACTGTCACGGCAGGAACGCCCATTTTGACCCTCAAATCAGAACGCAGTCAGGCTTCTTTGCAACAGGCGATCGCCGGGGTAGAAGCGGCCCGGGCCGCCCAAGCCAATGCCGAAGCCCAACTCAGTGCTGTCAATGCGGAAAAACTAGAGACCCAAGCCGACTTAAAACTCCGGGAACAGGATCTCCAACGGATTAAAAGCCTAGTGGATACCGGGGCTTTACCCCAGCGGGATCTCGACCAGAGCCAACGGGATCTAGAGGTGGCCAAGGCGCGGCTAAATACCATCAATCAACGGATCAAGGCTGCCCAAGCAAGTGTAAATCAAGCCAAAGCCACCCTCCGCCAATCAAGTAATACGGTGGCGATCGCCAATGAAGATCTCCGGGAAACCCAAGTAACAGCCCCCGTTGCGGGCACCATCGGTGACTTAACCGTGCAACAAGGAGACTACCTCGAACAGGGAGCCACCATTGCCACCATTGCCCAAAATACACGCCTGAGTCTTAACTTTTTTGTGCCCATCGAGCAGGCTCCCGATCTGCGTCTCTCCCTCCCCGTCGAGCTGATCGACTATCGCACCCTCGAAACCGTGGGTCGGGGTCAAGTAAGTTTTATTTCCCCAGAAGTAGACTTTACCTCCCAAACCATCTTGGCGAAGGCCAGCTTCGATAACCCTGACAATCGCCTTTTCACAGGGCAACTGGTCAAGGCCAAACTTATTCTGAGTCAGCAAACCGGGGTTTCGGTGCCTGTCACGGCTGTATCCCGCATTGGCGCAGAAACTTTTGTCTTTGTCACTGCCCCCAATCCCGACGCCCAAGGGGAAAACGATCCCCCCCTGATTGCCGTCCAAAAATCCGTCACGTTAGGCGCCATTGAAGGCGATCGCTATCAAGTGTTAGAAGGATTAACCACCGGGGAACAGGTGATTACCACGGGCATTCTCAATTTGACTGACGGCACCCCTGTCTTCCCCCAAACCGAAGAAGTCTTCCAGTAAAGCGTTAGGGATTTAGTTAATGCCGATCACATATTTGCGCCATTCGTGGTTGAGATCATCCCGGGTGTATTTCAAAAGCTCGAAATAAAGGCTACTGTGGGGTTTGCGCGGCTGGATCAGTAACTCCATTTCTGCTTCTTTGGGGGTGCGATTGCCCTTACGAACATTGCAACGCATGCAGGCGGTAACGAGGTTTTCCCAACTGTCTACGCCACCGCGCGATCGCGGAATAATGTGGTCGAGGGTCAGTTGCTCGCCACGCTTACGGCAATATTGGCAGGTGTGGCGATCGCGTTCCAGAATATTTTTGCGAGTGAGGGGAATCTCGCGGTAGGGCACCTTAATGTAGTGGCGCAGGCGAATGACGGTGGGGAGAGGAAAATTCTGGTAAATGACGCGGCCATTGTGTTCTAGGCTTTCGGCCTTGTCTTTGAGCAACAGCACCACTGCCCGACGCCAACTGGTAATGTTGAGCGGCTCATAAGAGGCATTTAGCACCAATACCTTGGCCATATTCTCCCCGTAATCTTTGTAAAAAAAGACGCTAGACTCAATATTTCCGCCTATGCTAGCACAGCTCTCAAAGACAGGGGGCGTTGTCGCCACTGGGGCCATTACGCCACAATTTGTGTATATCCTTGATGATTTAAACTTTTTTCAATGAAAATTGCGATTACTGGTGCAACAGGTCTTGTGGGGCAACGTTTGGTTGAACGTTTGTACCCTGCCCATGAGCTTTTAGTCTTGACCCGCAGTGAGGCCAAAGCCCAAGGCATCTTTCCGGCTTCTGTCTATTCAAAGCTCAAAATTTTGGCCTATATCCCCACGGAGTCAGGCCCCTGGCAGGACTGTATCTCTGGCTGTGATGCGGTGGTGAATCTGGCTGGGGCTCCCATTGCGGAACAACGGTGGACACCCAGCTATAAGCAGGAAATTCGCCATAGTCGCCAGGGGGGGACAGAAAAAATCGTCGAGGCGATCGCCAAAGCTGACCAAAAACCCCAGGTACTCATTAATCCCTCCGCCGTCGGCTATTACGGCACCAGTGAAACCGCCATCTACACTGAAACGAGCCCTCCCGGTAACGACTTCCTCGCAGACGTTTGTCAAGCATGGGAAACGGCGGCCCTAGAAGCCCAAAACCACGGCACTCGCACCGTCATTCTCCGGTTTGGGATTGTCCTCGCCAAAGAAGGAGGAGCCCTCGCCAAGATGATTCTCGCTTTCAATACCTTTGTCGGCGGCCCCCTCGGCACAGGTAAACAATGGGTTTCTTGGATTCACCGCGATGATCTCGTTAGCTTGATTGAAATGGCCCTTACCCAAGCCGATTGGCAAGGCACCTACAACGGCACTGCCCCCAATCCAGTCACCATGGAAACCCTCGCCCAGACCCTAGGATCTGTCATGAAACGCCCAGCTTGGCTCCCGGTACCGGGCTTTGTTTTAGAATTACTCCTCAGTGATGGTGCGAAAGTCGTATTAGAAGGGCAAAAAGTGCTACCCAAACGAACCGAAGAGGCTGGCTTCCAGTTTAAATTTCCGGATCTCAAAGCTGCCCTGGTTGATTTACTGGCTAGTTAATTCCCCGACAGCCGAATGGTTTAGCCAGACTTGTGAGAGTCAGCAGCCTATTATTTTTGATAAAGATTTATCGTATTTTTTTACAAACCATGTCTGAAATTATTACCTCCGCCGTGAGCGATCGCATTTGTAACCACATGAACAAAGACCATGGCGACGCGGTTCTCCTGTACGCGAAACATTTTGGCCAGTGCCATCGCGCAGAAGCCGCAAAAATGTTGTCCCTGGATGAAACGGGGATGGCCCTTGAAGTGACCGACACCACAGGCACAGAAGCGGTACGCATCCCTTTTCCAAAAACTTTAGCCAATGCTAAGGAGGCCCACACTGTTTTAGTGGAAATGATGCAAGCAGCCCAAGGTAATCCCACCTAAACAAACTCCCGGCAACTTAAACCATAATTTGTCTAAAGTCGTCTATCCTAAGCGTTCTGTGGGGATGGGCGGCTTTTTGGCGGTCTAGGATATCTCAAAATTTTATAAAAATTTAAGAATCATGTCCTTTATAGTATGCATTCCGTTTAATTGGCTACTCTAAAGTCAGCTCAACGCGCCATATCCTAAAGAAAACGAGTGCTTGTGCCTAAGGATCCCCTGACTTATGAAAGCGACCCCTAGATTTTTTCCTTCACTGTGTATCACCGTCACGATGAGTTTTTTGGCACCGATGGTGGTTTGCGGTTTACTCTTGACCCTCTGTGCGGCGGTGGGGATTTTCCCTGGGGTAACTGTTGAATTGTTAACGGATGCCTTTGGGAATGTGCTAAAAGTTTTTGGCAATGGGCGCATTTGGGAAGGGGTCTTAGTCATTGCGATCGCTTGTGGTTTTGTCGGCGGTATGTTTGAAACCTTCAACTTTTACTATTACCAAAACATGAATTAAGGAACTAAAGTCCTGGGGGCGACCGTCTGAGAACATAACGGAAAATTGCGATTGGTTACTATAGAAAAGAACAAGCCTTCGGTTTGTCATCCAATCTACCTTCCCTATTCAAAACAGCCACAGGAACACAAGCATCATGTTGCATCATCGAAAAAACCGCTGGATGTATGGCCTATTAGCCTGCATTGTCGCGATCAGCGTCAACCTTGCGACACCCACCGTTAGCCAGGCGGGTTTTTTTGAAAATCTTTTGCGGGGCGTTTTAATCTGGGGGGTGCAGAGTTATCAAATTTCCAATCTCTCGGATGCCCAGGAACAGGACTTTGGTCAACAAATTCACAATGAACTGACCCGTTCCGGCCAGGTTAAACTCTATCAAAATCAGCGGGTTGTGAGCTACATCAACGAAATTGGTCAACGTTTAGCGCGCCAAAGCACACGCCCAAATTTAAATTACAAATTCTTTGTCGTCGAAGATGACAGCGTGAATGCCTTTGCCACCATGGGAGGCTACAACTATGTCAACACAGGGCTAATTAAAACCGCCGCCAATGAGGCAGAACTTGCTAGTGTGATTGGCCATGAAATTGGTCATATTGCGGCGAAACATTCCCTAGAACAGATGAGAATGCAGGCCCGGAACCAGGGTATTTTGGCGGCGACGGGCTTGGATAGTAGTCAGATTGTCCAGTTGGGGGTGGCGATCGCCGTTGATTATCCCAACAGTCGCAGTGACGAAACGGAGGCGGATGATCTTGGGTTTAATATGTTGACCCGGGTCGGCTATGCCCCAGAGGCGATGGCTTCATTTATGAAAAAGTTGATGGCAGCCAACAGTGGTGGTGGTGGTCGTCCCCCGGAATTTTTGAGTACCCACCCAGCCACCAATGATCGAATTGTGCGACTCCAAAATAAAGCCGCCCGTTATTCGGGGAATCCTCAAGGTTCGCTCTATGCGGAGGGGTTAAATCAGCAACGTTATCGGAGTCGTCTGTCGCCCCTGCTCTAAATGGTTAGTTTTTAACTCAGTTTTTCAGGCGATCGCTTTCCTTGGCGATCGCCTTTTTTGGGTATATCTGTGAGCAAAAAAAATCCCCCATGGTGCTGGGGGAAAGGAATTGTATTCGATATATGCGGGCGAGTTAGTTAACGGCCGCCACCCTGTTTTTGTTTGAGGATATCGAACATGGCATCCTGAATTTGTTCCTGGAGAGTCGGATTATTGGGCAGCTGATTACTAATGCGATTAAAGGTGCTGCGGGGCATAATGTCGTCGATGAGGTTGGGCAAGACATTGTTGCAGTAGTTACGCACTTTCCCAATGGCGGCACGGTTATTGAGACGGTTAATACTCTGGGGCTGATCACAGCGAATTTCCCAGTCCGGTTTGCGGCCAATGAGATTTTCGACATCCAACAAGAGATTATCCATGCTGTTGTTGCCGTAGATCGCCAGATAGGCTTCGGCATAGCGATTAATGTCTGCGGTGCTCGGTTGTTGGGCGATCGCCTGATTTTGCCAGCCAAGAATTTCCGGTTTGAGGGTTAATTGGGGCGCTAGCCCCAAGCCCAGGGCGCTGAGGGTAAGGCAACTGCCCAGCAAATAATCTTGGAAGCGACGGGGTAAAAGCATAATGACCGATGGGGAATAAAAATCAGCGATGGCAAATTTTAAACGTATTTAATATTAAAGAATAGGTTTTAGGGAGGGAAGTTCCAGGGGGCAACTTTTTTCTGCCATGGTTGCAAGGGTTTAGCGGAAATGCTGACAGAGTTCGAGAATTTTAGTCGGGAGAATTTCCTCGGCGATCGCCCCTTGTTTCAGTCCGGCTTCGAGTTCGAGCAAAATCGGTAGGGTTTTTAGCAGTTGCTGGCCCCGCAACCGGGAAATTTCTTTTTTCAGAAAATATAATCGTTTGGGATTCTTGAGATCGGCCAGTTTGGCGATCGCCTGATCGTCCCGTTCCCCAGCCTCGATCATTACCTTAATAATTGTCCACATCCGGAATTGACCGATCAACGTCGCCACAATCCGCAGGGCAGGCTCATTTTGCGCCAACAGTTCCCCCACCAATTGAATCGCTAAACCACCATTGCCTTCCCGGATCGCCTCACAGAGTTGCAAACTATTTTGGTTCGTTGCTGCCACCAGTTGCTGAATTTCTACTTGTGTTAACGGTTGTGTCCGGCTCCCCTGATAAATTCTGAGCTTTTCTAACTCATTCCAGAGCCGTCGCGTATCATTGCCCACCGCCTCACCCAGTAATTCCGTTGCTGGTCGATCTAAATTCACCCCCAATTCCCGCGCCGTACTTCTGACCCGATCCGCAAGGGCTTCCGTCTGCCACGGGGGAATCGGCGAAAATTCCCGTACTTTCGCGTGTTCCTGGATAAATTTTGTCGATTTTAGCCGCTTATCTGGTTTTTTACGGCTCGTAATTAACAGGTGTGAACTATCCGGAACCACGGGTAATGTCCGGTGCAATTCCTGCAAAAGACTATCCGAGCAAGATTGGCACAGGGTCGCTTCATTTAGCCAAATTAACCGTCCTCCCATGCCAAAGGGCGGCGTCATTACCTCATTCAGCGCATCAATAATACTTTCCTCTTTACTGCCATCGTAGGTCTGAAAATTAAACGATAGCCAAGCTGGATCTAAAACCGATTGCTTAATCTGATCCACCGCTTGGGCGATCGCAAAATCATCCTCTCCCCAGAAAAAATACACCGCCATCGCAATCCGCTAAAATCACAAACAAATCAAGGTAAAGTAAATAGAGCATCCCTCGCAACGTAACCATTATGCCCAGAACACAGCGCAACGATAATTTCATCGACAAAAGCTTTACGGTGATGGCCGATATCATCCTCAAAATTCTGCCCACCAATAACCGTTCCAAAGAAGCCTTTGCCTATTATCGCGATGGGATGTCGGCCCAAGCCGATGGGGAATATTCCGAAGCCCTCGAAAACTACGAAGAAGCCCTGAGACTTGAAGATGACCCCAATGATCGTAGCTATATCCTCTACAATATGGGCCTGATCTATGCCAGTAACGGCGATCACAACAAAGCCCTAGAACTCTACCATGAAGCCATTGATCTCAATCCCCGGATGCCCCAGGCCCTAAATAATATTGCGGTGGTCTATCACTACCAAGGCGAAAAAGCAAAGCAATCTGGCAATGAAGACGAATCAGAAGCGCTCTTTGATAAGGCCGCAGAATATTGGAAGCAGGCGATCCGCATCGCGCCGAACAACTACATCGAAGCGCAAAACTGGCTGAAAACCACCGGCCGCTCGGAAATGGACGTCTTTTTCTAAGCTAGCTCGATATTTAGAACTTTAAAGAAAGCATTTACATTGAGAATTTAAACATGATTGATCTTGAACAGGTTCGCAAGGTTGCCCATCTGGCACGGTTGGAATTGACATCGGAAGAGGAACAGCGCCTACCCTCCCAACTCAGCGCGATTTTGGATTATGTTGAACAACTCAGCGAACTGGATACGGACAATGTAGAGCCGACCACCAGAGCCATTGACGTGAGTAATATCACCCGTGCCGATGAGCAAAAAACCTTTGGCGATCGCCAACTTTTACTCGATAATGCCCCGGATCGCGAAGATGATTATTTCCGAGTCCCCAAGATCCTCGGCGAAAGTGAATAAGTAAAATTATTCAGTTTAATTTGCTGTTATAAATCCTCGTAAGGGGATTTTTTTGTGTCTCTCTAGTACAAATCTCAAGGTTTTCGAGGACTTCCAAAAAATTTGTACAATACAATACGGTTTCTTTAAAAAATATTAAGGTTTTATCCATGGGCCAGACCACAGAAGCGCAAACCCTAAAGTACGGTGAGCGGGAAATTGAAAATGGCGAACTCATTACTTTCCCGAACCCCCGTCCCGGACGTCGCTATACCATTAACATCACCCTGCCAGAATACACTTGTAAATGTCCTTTTTCTGGCTATCCGGATTTTGCAACGATTTACATTACCTATGTACCGGATCAGAAAGTGGTGGAGTTAAAAGCGATCAAGCTCTACATCAACAGTTACCGCGATCGCTATATTTCCCACGAAGAAGCAGTTAATCAAATTCTCGATGACCTGGTCGCGGCCTGTGATCCCCTCGAAATGACGATCAAAGGAGACTACCAGCCCCGTGGTAATGTGCATACTGTCATTGAAGTCACCCACACCAAAGAACAAGCATGATGATTTTCGCTTGGCAGTTCCAATCCCCTGGCCCCATTTTGTTTGAGGTGGGTAATTTTGCAATCCGTTGGTATGGTCTTTTAATCGCGATCGCCGTGTTGATCGGTGTGAATCTCTCTCAATTTTTGGCAAAGCGACGGGGGGTTAAACCGGAGTTGCTAACCGATTACGTCATTTGGGGAATTATTGGGGCGATTCCCTGCGCGCGACTGTATTATGTGCTATTTCAATGGCGCAGCTACGCCGATCGCCCCCAGGATATTATTGCAATCTGGCAAGGGGGCATTGCGATCCACGGAGCGATCCTTGGCGGTGTGATTGCGGCCTTAATTTTTTGTCGCTTGAATCGCCTTTCTTTTTGGCAACTGGGGGATTTGATTGCGCCTGCTCTGATTTTGGGGCAAGCCATTGGTCGCTGGGGAAATTTTTTCAATTCGGAAGCCTTTGGGGCACCAACCGATTTGCCTTGGAAGCTTTATATTCCCCTCCAAAATCGCCCTTTAAACCTTGTGGAATATGAATATTTTCACCCGACTTTCCTCTATGAATCTGTCTGGAATCTTGGGGTTTTTGCGTTACTCCTCTACTTGTTTTTCTGGGGTTTGCGCCATGGCGATCGCCTCAAAACAGGCACAATTTTCCTGACCTACTGGATCGCCTACAGTGCTGGCCGCGTCTGGATCGAAGGCTTGCGCACTGACAGTTTGATGCTTGGTGGGATTCGCGTCGCCCAATTGGTCAGTTTGACAGGAATGGCCCTCGGTATTTTGGGATTAGTCTGGTTATATGTTCTGAAACGACGCTTACCCGATGTGCGATCGCCGAGGGAATTGCGAGAGGCAGAAGCTATCCCAGACAATTCCGAGACTTAAACCGTTACCATTGCTCCTCTAGTGACAACATTATCCATGGGCCAAACCATCCTCGTTACGGGCGCTGTCCGCTCCGGCAAAAGTGAATGGGCCGAACACCTTGCACTCCAGTCCCAACGCCCCATCACCTACATTGCGACGGCCACTGAAAATCCTGACGATCCCGAATGGATGGCCCGCATCCAACACCACCGCGATCGCCGCCCGAAAAATTGGGGATTTATGGGTGAGTCAGTCCATCTAACCGAAGCGATGCGACGTATCCCCGAAGACCACTGCGTCCTTGTAGATTCCCTCGGTCTGTGGGTGGCCAATCATTTAGAAACAGAGCCTGCTCCTTGGCAACAGCTCACCACAGCATTTTTGGAGGCGATTAAAAGTTCCCCACGGATGCTAATTCTCGTCGCCGAAGAAACGGGTTGGGGCCTCGTCCCCACTTACCCATTAGGACGCTTATTTCGCGATCGCCTGGGCCGTTTGATCCGCGAAGTGGGCCTCGTTTCCGATCAAGTCTATTTATTGGTGGGTGGCCATGCCTTGGATATCAAAACCCTAGGACATCCCTTGCCTCCGGTAAAAATGCCCCTCAGCTGAGGTTGATTGTATCTTTTTGTAACAAAAACTCTGCTAGATATTAAGAAAAGTGTTTACACTCAGGTTATGAAATCCTTCAGAAGGCTATATGCCTATGGAGTATGTGTTATTTTAAGAAACGTTAACCATCTGAAATAGCCTATATTTCATAAGGTTGACCCGCTTACATGATTCTCGGAAACTCCCCTGACCATAGGATTTATACCTATTGGCTTTTGCTCATTTGACAGGGAGAATCCATAACAAGGAAACTAGCGTAAGCCATTTAATATCCAACCCTTGTTCATTCATATAGACAAGAGGAATTAAAAACTATGACTATTGCAGTCGGACGCGCGCCCCAGGAACGAGGCTGGTTTGATGTCCTCGATGACTGGTTGAAGCGAGATCGATTTGTCTTCGTCGGTTGGTCCGGTATCCTCCTGTTCCCCTGCGCCTTCATGGCTCTCGGTGGCTGGTTGACTGGTACCACCTTCGTTACTTCTTGGTACACCCACGGATTAGCATCTTCTTATCTCGAAGGGTGTAACTTCCTGACTGTTGCTGTATCCAGCCCTGCTGACAGCCTCGGTCACTCCCTCCTTTTCCTCTGGGGCCCCGAAGCCAACTGGAACTTTGCCCGTTGGTGCCAACTCGGTGGACTCTGGAGCTTTGTTGCCCTCCACGGTGCTTTTGGTCTGATCGGTTTCATGCTGCGTCAGTTTGAAATTGCCCGTCTGGTGGGTATCCGCCCCTACAATGCGATCGCCTTCTCTGGCCCCATCGCGGTATTCGTCAGTGTATTCCTGATGTACCCCTTGGGTCAGTCTAGCTGGTTCTTTGCCCCCAGCTTTGGTGTCGCTGGTATCTTCCGTTTCATTCTGTTCTTACAAGGTTTCCACAACTGGACGCTCAACCCCTTCCACATGATGGGGGTTGCAGGGATTCTCGGTGGTGCGCTGCTCTGTGCGATCCACGGGGCAACGGTAGAGAACACCCTGTTTGAAGACAGTGACCAAGCAAATACCTTCCGAGCGTTTGAGCCGACCCAGGCAGAAGAAACCTACTCGATGGTGACCGCCAACCGTTTCTGGTCTCAGATTTTCGGGATTGCGTTTTCCAACAAGCGTTGGTTGCACTTCTTCATGCTGTTTGTGCCGGTGACTGGGCTATGGATGAGTTCTGTGGGGATTGTGGGTTTAGCATTGAACCTACGGGCCTATGACTTTGTATCCCAGGAAATCCGCGCGGCGGAAGACCCCGAATTTGAAACGTTCTACACGAAGAACATTCTGTTGAACGAAGGTATGCGTGCATGGATGGCACCGCAAGACCAAATTCACGAACAATTTGTATTCCCTGAGGAGGTATTACCCCGTGGTAACGCTCTCTAATGCGCCCATTTCCGGTGGTCGTGATATCGAATCGACCGGCTTTGCGTGGTGGGCTGGTAATGCCCGCCTGATCAATCTCTCCGGTAAGCTCTTGGGTGCCCACGTTGCCCATGCTGGCCTTATCGTATTCTGGACTGGTGCGATGACTTTGTTTGAAGTCGCTCACTTTGTCGCAGAGAAGCCCATGCACGAGCAGGGTTTCATCCTGATGCCTCACCTCGCAACCCTTGGTTGGGGTGTCGGCCCTGGTGGTGAAGTTATTGATACTTTCCCCTACTTTGTCGTTGGTGTATTACACCTGATCTCTTCTGCGGTTCTCGGTCTGGGTGGTATCTACCATGCTGTCCGTGGCCCTGAAACCCTCGAAGAATATTCCAGCTTCTTTGGTTATGACTGGAAAGACAAGAACCAAATGACCAACATCATTGGTTATCACCTCATCCTCCTGGGTTGTGGTGCGTTGCTACTTGTCTTTAAAGCGATGTTCTTTGGTGGTGTATACGACACCTGGGCCCCTGGTGGTGGCGACGTACGTATCATCAGTAATCCAACTTTGAACCCGGCAGTAATCTTTGGTTATCTGTTCAAAGCACCCTTCGGTGGCGAAGGCTGGATGATCGGTGTCAACAACATGGAAGATATTATCGGTGGCCACATCTATGTGGGTCTGATTTGTATCTTTGGTGGTATCTGGCACATCCTCACTAAACCTTTCGGTTGGGCCCGTCGTGCGCTCGTTTGGTCTGGTGAAGCTTATCTTTCCTACAGTCTCGGTGCGCTGTCTTTGATGGCCTTCATCGCGACTTGCTTTGTATGGTTTAACAACACTGCTTACCCCAGTGAATTTTATGGCCCGACTAACGCTGAAGCGTCCCAGTCCCAGGCTTTGATTTTCTTGGCCCGTGACCAATCTATGGGTGCGAACGTTGGTTCTGCCCAAGGTCCCACTGGTCTTGGTAAGTACCTGATGCGTTCTCCTACCGGTGAAATCATTCTCGGTGGTGAAACCATGCGCTTCTGGGATTTCCGTGGTCCTTGGCTGGAGCCCCTCCGTGGCCCCAATGGTCTTGACCTCGATAAAATCCGCAATGACATTCAGCCTTGGCAGCTTCGTCGTGCGGCTGAATACATGACCCACGCCCCTAATGCTTCCATTAACTCTGTTGGTGGGATTATTACGGAGCCTAACTCCTTCAACTTTGTGAACCTCCGTCAGTGGTTGGCTGGTTCTCACTTTGTTCTTTCCTTCTTCTTCCTCGTTGGTCACCTGTGGCATGCTGGTCGTGCACGGGCGGCTGAGGCTGGTTTCGAGAAAGGGATTGACCGTGAGACTGAGCCTGTACTGAACATGAACGAACTCGACTAAGAATCTGTTGAGGCGTCAGTTTAGTTACTGAGTTTCATGAATAAAAACTCCTGCCCCTAGGGTAGGAGTTTTTTGCTTTTGGGAAAGTCTTAGAAGAATCAATACGAGCGGAACATGGCTTGGGTGCCTTGTTCGAGGGCATCAGCTAACTGGGCGGTGTTTTTAAATTTTTGGGTTGCTAAGGTTAAACCGGGTAATTCCAAGTCTGAGAGACTTTCATTGACTAGGCGGAGGTCTTTGATGATGTGCTTGATCATAAAGCCCGGTCGAAAATCCCTGGCGGTAATTTTGTGACCGAGGTTGGCGATCGCCCAGGAACCAGCCGCCCCAGTCTGACAAACTTCGATCATTAAATCTGGGTCAAGGCCTTGGGATTGAGCCAACTGAATCGCTTCACAGAGGGCCACCATGTGGATTGCACAGAGGACTTGGTTGCACATTTTCACGGCTTGACCACTGCCTGTATCTCCACAGTAATAAATATTTTTTCCCATGGCTTCGAGGTAAGGTTTGGCGTCGTCAAAATCCGGGCGATCGCCTCCGACCATAATCGTCAAGGTGCCATTTTCTGCGCCAACATCCCCGCCACTGATGGGGGCATCGAGGAACCGGAGATTTTTTGTTTTGAGTGTTTCGGTAATTTCTTGGGCCGCCGGTTTTCCAATGGTGCTGAAATCAATAATTAGGGCATTGGGTTTTGCGTCGTGGATTACCCCTTCTTCTCCTAAGAGAACTGCTTTAACGTCGGGGACATCGCTCACACAACTAAAAATGTAATCTGCATCCTGTACCGCAGTGGCGATCGCCGGTGTAACGGACAAACCCGCTGTGACGACCCTAGCTAAGTGGGGACTGGCAGCGGAACGGTTCCACACAGTAACTTGATAACCTTTTTTCTGGAGGTTGAGGCTCATCGGTGCCCCCATGACCCCTATTCCGAGAAATGCAATTTTTTTCGTCATCGTTTCAGTATCAATGATGATCAAGATCGCCTCTAGGTTACTCCGGGAACAACTGAATTTCCGGAGACTCTAGATCATCTGTGCCCTGTTCTAGGGGATCTGTCTCTGGGGAAATATCCGACTCTGGCACAGTGGGGCGTGGCTCAACCTCTGGCTCAGGAGCACTTTCAGCGGTTGCTGGGGGAGACGATGTTTCTGGTTCTAGTGTTGATTCGGGCGCGGTTGATTGTGGGGTTTCAATCTCTGGAGTATCTGGAGGGACTGCTTCAATTTCGGGCGCGGGAGCAGGTTGTTCAACCTCTAGCACTGACTCAGATTGATTCGGGTTTGACTCCTCAACGGTCGCAGCGGGTTCTTCTTCGGTTGGCATTGCCTCAGGGAGATCAGGCGAGGGGCTGGATTCTGCTTCTGGTGCTACCTCTTCTTCCAAGGTTGGCAAGATTTCTTCTGGAGCAGGGGCCGCTTCTGTTTCTGCTGGTGGCGTCGCTTCATCAACTTCCGGAACAACGGTTGGTGCTGGCTCTAATGTTTCTTCTGGGGCAGCCGTTTCGACTTCGGGGGGTAGAGGTTTGGTGGTGACGAGGCGCTTCGCGGTTCTGAGAGAGAGTTTATTTTGGACGAGCTTGGCAAGGGTATCGTTGAGCTTCGGATCGTAGTTGATGACGCGGACAGGGCTATTGTAGGTATTTTCTAACAGTTCCCCTTGATCATCGATAAATTCTAGCTTGAGCCAGTTTTCGCCTTTCTTGAAGCCTTCGAGGTAAATGGGATGCCAATCATCGAGAATAAAGCTCTCACCATTGATGGTGATCCGGATACGCCAGTCATTCACATCATCACTATTGTCGGCCTGGGCAATGAAGTGCAGTGGGGCATTGGTCAGATAAAAATCCAACATGATCGGCTCAGCACCGTAGGTTCCCTGGGGGCGGCTATAGGTGAGGAGGGGCTGTTGGAAATCGGGAATATTGTTATTACTTTTGGTGAAGATATTAAAAGTAGTTTCGGCGTAGGCTCCTTCGTTTTTAAAGCTTTCGTGCCAAGGACGGGAGGCGAAGGCGCGGATTAAGTGGCTACCGGGACTGAGGTTTTCGAGGGTGACGGGTTTGCTGGTGTCGTAGACGGCAATGTAGGGCTGGTCATCGACAAAGAGGTGAATGTGCGGCCCCATGCCTAGTTCTTCGTCCTTGAAAATGGGTAGGTCATTGACCTGGAGTTGGACGTCGATGGTAGTGCTGTTAAAGGTTTCGTCGGGACGGGGACTGAGAATTTTAATTTGGGGTTGGTACTGGTCTAATTCTTGGCGCAGTTCGGTAATTAGGCTGGGCGTCGCCACTTCTGTGAGGGCTTGGGTGGTGACGGGCGTCGGTTCGCGATTGAGATCACTGGCGAGGCGGGCATCGAGGCGATCGCCACAACTCCACAGGCCCAATGCCAAAATAACGAGGAGAATAATCCGCTTAAACATTTCCCACAGTCCTTGATAAGCCACGCTTTTTATCTTCTCACTGACCTGACAAACCGCCAACATCCAATCAGAAGAATGGCTTTACCAGCGAATTTTGTAGAGATGGAACAGTTCGCCCGATTGTTCTTTGACGATTTTTGCGCCGGATTTTTTGATCAGGGCTTGCCAGTCGCTTAGGTCTTCGAGGAATACTTCCGCGCCCAGGTAGGTTTCGAGGATTGACCAGTCTTCGGCCATGTCTTGGCTTGGGTCAATCACATCAAAGACAAAAAAGCCCCCTGGTTTGAGGACGCGCCGGACTTGTTCTAACACGGTTTCCCAATATTCCAAGGGATAGTAACAGCTAAATCCGGTGGCGATCGCCAACTCGAAAAAACTGTCCTGATAGCTTTCGAGGTGATGGGCGGGTTTGTTCGAGATGCCTTTAAACAGTTTGGAATTGAGCTGGGGGGCGCGGGATTGGAGGATTTCTGTGGCAACTTTGCTGACGTCTTGGCCATAAAAATAAGCATTCCAGTCGCGCCAAGGATAGATCAAAAAGCTGATTCCGCAACCGAGATCGAGGCAAGCTTGGTTTTTTTTCGGTTGGGCCAGTTCCCAAAACTTCGAGGTGACGCGGTTCTGGAGCTTACCGGATTGCCAGTCAAGGAAAATGGGCAGGGCTTGTACTTCGTCGGGGAGATCGGGTTTTTGGTTTTGATATTCTGCGTCGAAACGTTTGGCGATCGCCTCCGTGAGGGTAAACCAATTTAATTCGCGGTTGTCGGTGGGTAACTGGGAAAACATGGGCCGCCCCGAAGTTTAGAAAATTCAAACCATTCCATTGTATAAGTCACTTTCAGAGAAAATTTTTCAAGTCTGTCTTCGGAACGGTGTAGGGTTCCTATAATTTTAGGTGTAAATCTAGCATCTATGCCCCTAAGCTATGCAACAATCTATCTGTCTCAACCCTGTTTGCTCCAGCTTCAACCCAATTCACCACAATTTTTGTTCTCAATGCCGCACCCCTTTGGTGCTAAAAGGCCGTTACCGAGCAATTAGCATTTTGGGGCAAGGCGGATTTGGCCGCACGTTTCTTGCTATTGATGAGGATCTTCCCTCAAAACCTTTTCGGGTGATTAAGCAATTTTTACCCCAGGCCCAGGGCACAGCCACAATCAAAAAAGCAGAGGAATTATTTGAGGCAGAAGCGATCCAACTCGACAAGCTCGGCAGTCAACATGATCAAATTCCAAGTCTATTCGCTCACTTCACTGTCGATAACCGCCAATATCTAATTCAAGAATTTATCGATGGACAAACCCTTGCTGATGAACTAAAGTCCGGTGTTTTCACTCAGGAACAAGTCAAAGCTGTTTTATTGGACATTTTACCAATTCTAAAATTTATCCATAGCCAAAATGTGATTCACCGAGACATCAAGCCAGAAAATATTATCCGTCGTCAGTCTGACAAAAAACTGATATTAGTAGATTTTGGGGCCGCAAAACAAATGTTCAGCAATCTCAGCATAACAGGAACAGTAATTGGTTCCTATGGTTATACTGCACCAGAACAACAAAGAGGAAAACCCAGATATTCTAGTGACTTATATAGTTTAGGTGTGACTTGCTTGGAGCTTCTAACTGGTATAGATCCCATTGAATTATTTGACATAGATGAGTACGAATGGATTTGGCGTCAATTTATCAATAGCTCTATTGATGACAAGTTGGCTTGTATCTTAGATAAATTAATCCTTCCTGCTACTAGCAAAAGATATCATTCTGCCAATGAAGTATTGGCTGATTTGTTATCGTCAGCTCAGTCATTGATACAAAAAACAACAAAACTACCGACGACAACAAAAAATATTGATCTTTACCTAAGTCTTTTTCTGAATCAGCAAGAAATGAAAGAAGGATGTATAAAGCCAATTCAATTACAACAAGAAATATTAACTATCAAAAGCCCACCTGGAACACGAGAAGGCCAAAAACTAAAAATCAAAGGAAAAGGATTGATTAATACCCAAACGAATATCAGAAGTGATCTTTATTTGGAAATTCAACAATCAATGCCTGGTTATCCAGTACTGAATTTTGAAACTGATGAATTTGACAACTCTGGTCATATTATTAAGAAAAGTCAAAAACAAGCAGTTTACTACATCGAGAAACTTTCAAAAAATATTCCTTTAGAGATGTTATGGATTAGAGATGGAAGTTTTACGATGGGTTCATCGCAAATCAAGAATGCAAGTCCACAACATGAAGTCAACGTCAAAGGATTCTGGATGGGCAAGTATGCTGTAACGCAGGAACAATGGCAAGCAGTCATGGGAGATAATCCATCGAGGTATCAAGGCCCAAAAAAACCAGTGGATAGTATTTCTTGGAAACAGGCCAAAATATTTTGTCAAAGACTATCTGAAAAGACAGGTAGAGACTATAGATTACCAAGTGAAGCGGAGTGGGAATATGCTTGTCGAGCAGGTACAAAGACACCTTTTTGTTACGGAAAAACAATTAACAAATCAATTGCCAATGTTAATTTTGATTCAAGAAATCACAAATATATATCATTAAAAAAGAATCATATTGACTATAATATTGATTGGGGAAAAACAGTAGATGTAGGAACTTTCCCTCCTAATGGATGGGGATTGTATGAAATGCATGGAAATGTAATGGAATGGTGTGAAGACCACTGGCATGATAATTACCTAGGGTCACCTACGGATGGTAGTGCATGGGTAGAGAAAGGGTTTTTTACATTGGGTAATCAAGTAGCACGCGGCGGTGCTTGGTGCTTTTCTCCAAAAATAGCTCAATCTGCAGAGCGTAGTATGCATTCCCGAAGTTTTGATTTTTTTTATTTGGGATTTCGTGTTGCTTTATCTGCTTGATTTTTTTGTACCTAAAGATTGTTATTAAGAACATGTTTCAAAGCGGTTATGCCTGCTAAAATAAGCTTAAAGATTTGTTTTGAACTTATATTGTGTCAATATAGCCTATCAAACTCAATTGTCATAACTAGAACATGTTTTGGTGTTCTCTAAAAACAGCATGAAAGAAAGATTCGTTAAAAAAACTAATAGTTTTCTATTTTATACATTTCTACTAAATCGAAACTCGATGCAATTTCTAAAAAAGTAATATCAAGACAATTTTGAAGAGCTTGGAAAAGAATAGAAATAATTTGACTATAGGAATACCATTTACTATGTGAAATAGGTTGTAAAGTCTCCCCAAAAACTTTTTCATATAGTTCTGGATCGGGATTAAGACGAATTGAACCGTGTTGCAAAATTGCCCCTTGGCGACGCAATTGCGCTGATCCAATCAGTTTATAACCAGATTCCGTTACCAAATCTGCCTTGGTATGGGTGCGAAAACAACTATCAAAATGCCCATAATTCCGTTGCTGGTGGCCATAACTTAAAGGAATTCCCAGTTCCCCAAACCCAGCAATGAGAAATTGGCAGAGGGTTTCGTAGTTTGTTTGGCGACTTCCTTTTAGCCCAGACGTAATAATCGCGTAGGTGAGGTCTCCCTGATGAAGCACTGCTCGTCCACCGCTCGGACGCCGCACCAGATCGATTTTTTTGCCTTGGTAGGTCAAATCATTCCAAAAATCAGGATATTTTCGCTGATGGTAGCCCAGGGAAATCGCCACAGGCTGCCAGGTGTAAAATCGCAGCACAGAAGGGATTTTGCCCTGGAGATGCTGATCCAAAAGCCAGGCATCGATCGCCATTTGGGTTTCCCCAGACGCTTCGATGGGTGGAATATAGTGCCAAACTCCAGTCATTACAAAAGATTTTTCGGGAGATAGCCGAGGATTTTTTTAATGTCCTGGGTGCGGTGCTTATCCACAATCAGGGTCACATCCCCCTGGCGCACCACCACCACATCCGCAACTCCTAGGGTTACTACCGTTTCGTCGGGGTTGTCACTGTAGACAATCGCCCGTTCCGTCTCGAAGGCATGGTGATTCCCCACACAAACATTCGTCACCGCATCAGGGGGTAACAATCTTTCGAGCGATCGCCAATCCCCCAGATCATCCCAACCGAATTCTGCGGGCAATACATAGGCGTGCTCGGTTTTTTCCATTAGAGCATAGTCGATACTAATTTTTGGCAAGCTATTGTAGGCGTCGATGCCTTCATTTTGGAGCGGTTCAAGGATTTCGGGGGCGTAACTAGCAAGTTCCTGGAGTACCGTGCGGATCGAAAAGAGAAAAATCCCGCTATTCCAGCTAAATTTGCCCGTTTCCAAAAAAGATTTCGCCACAGCCGTACCGGGTTTTTCGTAGAACTGATTCACCTTAAAAATGCCCGTTTCAACCGCTTCCCCCTGCTCGATATAACCATAACCCGTGGCGGGATAGTCCGGTTTGATGCCGATGGTGGCGATCGCCAATTTATCTTTGACAAAATTCGCCGCTTGGTCGAGGGTTGCCCGGAATTTATCTGGGTCGCCAATCCAATGATCCGCCGGGAAAAAGGCCACCACCGTATCCTCTGGGTAGTATTTCGCCAACTCTAAACAAGTCCAGGCGATCGCTGCGGCCGTATCCCGCCGTTCTGGTTCTACCAAAATATTACGCTGGGGCAGTTGGGGCAGTTGTTCCCGCACCAAATCGGCAATTTGCGCCGCCGTAATCACCCAGAGATCTGTCCAATTGTCTTGGGAAACTAAACGATTTGCCGTCGCTTGGAGCAAACTCACCCCAGACCCATCGAGGCTGAGGAACTGTTTCGGGCGGTCTTGACGACTGAGGGGCCAAAAACGTTCGCCCTTACCACCAGCCAAAATTACGGGGATGAAAGTCATAGGTTGGGAGTGCTTAATTACGGTAGGCCTTCGCCGAAGCGCGAATCCAGGTTACAGCAGCAATGGTAAAGGGGATCAAGAAAAATAAAAAGCCAAACCAGAGGGAATTTGCCCGTACAAAGGGCTGGCTGATCATTAGGGCAATGATGAGGCCACAGTACACTAGCCCCGCCACGGGCAAGCCCAAAACCAGCAAAATAAATTTTGTATCCCGATCCATCCTGCAAAATTCTCTTGGTAAATGCCGTTGCCGTTGATTCTAGCTATGGATTCGGGGTTCCGGGTGGAGGGTCGAGAGAATTTCACTTTCGGCGATCGCCAATTCTTCAAGCCGCTGATTGACTAAATCTTGATCATAATAAGTCGTTGCTAATACCCAATAAGCCCCATAATGCCGCGCTTCCGAGGCCATTAACCCCCGATAAAATTTTGCCAAATCCGGCTCCGGGCAATGTTCTCCCAAAAGCCCTAAACGTTCGTGGGAGCGGGCTTCGATTAACGCCGAAATTAACAACGAATCCAATAGCCGTTCCGGTTCCTGGGGTCGGATCAATTTGCGCAACTGGCCGCCATAGGGGGGCGCATTCAACGGCGCGAGGGAAATATTTTTCCGTTCTAGCCACTGGTTCACCAGCTCGAAATGCTCTAATTCTTCCTTGGCGATCGCCGTTAATGCTTTCACCAGTTCCACCGCCGACGGATACCGGAACATCATATTGAGGGCGACCCCTGCCGCTTTCCGTTCACAGTGGGAGTGATCCAGCAAAATCGTATCCAAATTAGCGAGGGCGAGTTCGATCCATTCCGGGCGGGTCGGCTCCTGGAGAAACTTGATCCGGGGTAAAGTCGCAGCAGTCATAGATTTGGGGAGATGGCGGACAACTCAACAGTATATAGTTTCCCCAAGCCCGATGCAGAATAGCCGCTATCGAGAGCAAGTTTCCTGCGAGAACGGCCACAACTCTTTATAATTTTTGGAGCAAAATTTACCGTAGCAAAGGCGATCGCCCATGAATTTTAATGTCAGAAAAAACAAATTGACCTGGTACATCACCGCCCAGATTGGGGTTTTGATGTTTCCCTTTGGCCTCTGTCTCCTGGGGGAATCGATCACCCGTCGCATTAATGGGGAACCTTGGTTTTGGTGGGGCACTGTGAGCCTAATTGTCGTCAATGCTGGCCTGGGGCTGATGATCGAAAGTGGCCTGATTGGTGGCTTTCCCCGCAATAACAGCGACGACAAAGCAGAATCTTAGACTTTTTTACCATGACTTTTATTCCCCCAAAGAAGCATACTGCGGCAATTAACGGTCTACCCTTGAGCTACTACGAATGGCATCCGGGTGGTGAACCAGTGTTATTACTCCATGGTCTCGCGGATCATGGTTTGGTGTGGGCCAGCTTGGGGGAAAGTCTAGGGAAAAAATACCATGTGGTTGCCCTGGATCTGCGGGGTCATGGGGACAGTGGTAAACCGGAAACGGGTTATACTTTCGCCGATTACAACGCTGATCTAGACGGCATTTGTCAGCATTTCGGCTGGTCGCAGGTGAATCTCCTTGGTCACAGTTGGGGGGCAAAAATTGCTGCTGTTTGGGCAACCCAAAATCCTGAGAAAGTGAAAAGTTTGATTCTCGTTGATCCGTTTTTTATGGGACAACTGCCCCTCTGGTGGCGCTACACCTTCCCCATTGGCTACCGGGTGCTGCCCTTTTTAAAACTGTTGGGTCAGTTCGAGAGCTATCACCAGGCCGAGGCGATCGCCAAAAAATTGAAGCAATATCGCGGCTGGAACGAGTGGCAACAGGCGATTTGTCGGGAAAGCTTTCTGGAAAATCCCGACGGCACCTGGACAAGCAAATTCGTGAAACGCGCCTGCGATGAAATTTTCCTCGATATTCTCCGGGTCAATGGCCTCACACAACCCCTAGGGATGCCGAGCCTGTTTGTGCAGCCAGAGGGAGGGTTAAATCGCCTCGAATTTCAGCTCAAGCCCTACCGTCAATATTTAACGAATCTCCAATGGCAAAAAGTCCCCGGCAACCACTGGGCCCACATGGTTGAACCGGAAGCCTTTAATCAGGCGATCGCCAATTTTCTCACTAGAAGTTTATAGATATCTCACACCAGACCATCGTGATCTTTTCGGCGATGAAAATATGATGTGTTATTAATCTTGGGAGTAAATATCCAATCCAAAAAGCGATCGCTCCCTAATCGTAGCAGGGGTTCACAGCGTCAACCCCGACTAACAGGAGCAACTAACTTTCCTTGTATGCCTCCATCCCCTCACAGGAACACACCAAATTTCTGTCCCCATAGGCATTATCAATCCGCCCCACCGTCGCCCAGAACTTATGCTGTTTCAGCCAAGGGGCAGGATAGGCCGCCACCTCACGGGAATAGGGATGATTCCATTCACCACAAATAACCGACTCTGCCGTATGGGGCGCATTTTTCACCGGATTATCTTCCTTAGAAATTTTGCCCGCTTCAATCAGGCGAATTTCCTTCCGAATCGCAATCATCGCCTCACAGAAACGGTCTAACTCCTCTAAAGATTCACTTTCAGTGGGTTCGATCATCATCGTCCCCGCCACGGGCCAAGAGATTGTCGGCGCATGGAAACCATAATCCATCAAACGTTTTGCCACATCCTCCACCGTAATGTCTGCCAATTTCCGCAGATCCCGCAGGTCGATAATGCATTCATGGGCCACGCAACCATTCGTCCCTTTAAACAACACCGGATAATGGTCATCCAAGCGTTTGGCGATGTAGTTGGCACTGAGGATTGCCGCTTTTGTCGCTTTCGTTAAACCGGCTGTTCCCATCATGGCGATGTACATCCAAGAGATCGGCAGAATACTCGCACTCCCAAAAGGAGCTGCCGAAATTAAGCCAATATTGTCGGTATTCCCGTCTAAATTGGTCTTGGGCAGATAGGGGACGAGATGGGCGGCGACACCAATCGGCCCGACACCGGGGCCACCGCCCCCATGGGGAATACAGAAGGTTTTATGTAAATTCAGGTGACAAACATCCGCACCGAAATCTCCCGGCCGACAAATGCCCACCATCGCATTCATGTTTGCGCCATCGAGGTACACCTGGCCGCCGTTGTCATGGATCACTTGGCAGATGTCTTTGATTCCCACCTCAAAAACCCCGTGGGTCGAGGGATAGGTGACCATTAACGCGGCGAGATTCTCTTTGTATTTTTCGGCTTTAGCTTTGAGATCCTCTAGTTCAATATCCCCTTGGCTACTGCAACATTTAATCGGGATCACCTTAAAACCACACATCACTGCACTGGCCGGGTTTGTGCCGTGGGCGGATTCGGGAATCAGACAAATATTCCGCTGGCGATCGCCGTTTTTAATGTGGTACTGACGAATCACCTGTAACCCCGCATATTCCCCTTGAGAGCCGGCATTGGGTTGGAGAGAAACTCCGGCAAAACCCGTAATTTCAGCCAGCCAATGCGCCAACTGGTCACACATTTGCTGATAGCCTTTGGTTTGACTGCGGGGTGCAAAGGGATGCATTTTGCCAAAACTTGCCCAGGTGACCGGCATCATTTCCGCCGTCGCGTTGAGTTTCATCGTGCAGGAACCCAGCGGAATCATCGAGGTGGTCAGCGATAAATCTTTGCTCTGGAGGTGGTGAATATAGCGTAGCAACTCCGTTTCGGAACGATAGCGATTGAAGACGGGATCCGTTAAAAAGTCACTGGTACGGCGGAGCGTTTCAGGGAAGTTCGGCGTAAAATTCTGGGCGAGCTGGGCGTAGGTAAAGGGAATTTCAGCATCGCTAAAAATTGCCCAAATGGTTTCGATATCTGCGCTGGTTGTTGTTTCATCGCAACTGATGCCGATATTACCGTCCGCAAAGTAGCGGAAATTATAGCCCTGTGCCTCGGCGCGTTGACGAATGGCTTGCGCTTGCTCTGCCGTGGTTTGAACTTTAAGCGTGTCAAAAATTGGTTCCTGATTGGACGCAAAACCGAGTTTATCTAACCCCGTTGCCAAGATTTGCGTGTGTTGCTGCACTTGGGTAGCGATCGCCTGCAACCCAGCCGCACCGTGGTAGACCCCATACATCGAAGCCATCACCGCCAGCAGCACCTGGGCCGTACAAATATTACTGGTCGCCTTGTCCCGTCGGATGTGCTGTTCACGGGTTTGCAATGCCAGCCGTAACGCCGGTTGCCCGTGACTATCTTTAGAAACGCCGACGATGCGCCCCGGAATTTGCCGTTGATATTTTTCTTTCGTCGCAAAATAAGCCGCGTGGGGGCCACCATAACCGAGGGGAACTCCAAACCGTTGACTCGTTCCCACCGCAATATCAGCACCCATTTCTCCCGGCGGCGTGAGGACACATAAACTCAATAAATCCGCTGCCACCGTGGCGATCGCCTTTTGGTCGTGAGCTTTTTGAATAAACGCCCGATAATCAAAAATTGCCCCATCCGTCGCCGGATATTGCAGCAACACCCCAAACACAGCATCAGTCATCTCAAAGGTGCGATGATCACCAACGATCACCTGAATGTCTAAGGGAATCGCCCGTGTCCGCACCACCTCAATCGTTTGCGGATGGCACAATTCCGACACAAAAAACGTATTCGCCTGCTTCTTTTTACAGAGTCCATAGCTCATCGCCATCGCCTCCGCCGCCGCTGTCCCCTCATCCAACAACGACGCATTGGCAATCTCCAGCCCCGTCAACTCGATCACCATCGTCTGGAAATTTAACAACGCCTCTAGACGACCTTGGGCAATCTCCGCCTGGTAGGGCGTATAAGCCGTGTACCAACCCGGATTTTCTAAAATGTTGCGCTGAATCACGGGCGGGGTCACACAGTCGTAATAGCCCATGCCGATGAAATTTTTGTAAACCTGATTTTGGTTGGCGATCGCCGCCAGGGTTTGTAAAGCTTCTTGTTCCCCCTTCGCGGCGGGTAAATTCATTGCTAATTTTTGACGAATCTTGGCGGGAACCGCTTGATCAATCAAGGTTTCCAACGCGTCATACCCTAAAAATGCCAGCATTTTTGCCATTGCCCCATCACTAAGACCAATGTGACGGCGAGCAAAAGAATGATCCTCAGAAGCATGAGAAAGCGGCGGCAACTGTTGCAAATTAACCATGAAATCACCAGAAAAAAGCAGGCTTAAGCACTTATCATAATAGGGAAAAATCACCCCCCACGGGCTGCTGATGTGGTTCTCCAACCTAAGATTTCCCATCACAACATCCCCCAACCCCAGCGTAAGGTCGCCCACCCCATGTCCCTAATGTCTCTCCGGGCGGGACTGTGGGCCCTAGGCCATACCCTTTTCCCTCAACGCTCATCCGATGGAGGTTCTACACTTTGTGGCGACCATTTTAGTCATTGAAGATGAACTCAGTGTTTTAAATATTTTGCGGGACATTCTAACCGCCGAAGGGTTTGCTGTAATCACAGCGACCGATGGGCAAATCGGCTTAGAAACGGCCTATGCGCAACTCCCCGATCTCATTATTTGCGATGTAAATTTACCGCGATTAGACGGGTACGGTGTTCTCAAAGCACTCCATAGCAACTCAACCACCACCACTATTCCGTTTATTTTTCTGTCAGCCCGCGCTTCCCGTTCCGCCCAACGCCAAGGGATGGATCTAGGGGCAGATGACTACATTCCCAAGCCTTTTACCCGTCAGGAACTGCTCAATGCGATCCGGGGACGCCTCAGTCGCCGTCAGGGTCTCGCCCAACATTCAGCGCAACAGTTAGAGCAACTGCGACGCAATTTAACCATGGCCCTCCCCCATGAGCTGCGCACTCCCCTCCAAGGCATCATGACCTCAGCGGAGTTGCTGGGGGAATGTTGGGAAACCCTAGACCGCCAAGAAATCCGAGAAATTAGTGAGAGCATTCGTATTTCAGCCAGTCGCCTCCATAATTTAATCCAAAAGTTCTTGCTATACACCAAGCTCGATTTAGCCACCCACGATCCCGATGATTTTCACCTCTGGTATAGCCCTGTCACCGAGAAAAGTGACACGCTCATCACTACTTTGGCCCGACAAATTGCCAAACAATACCAGCGACCAGAGGACTTGAAGCTGGAGTTATGTGCGGCGAAGGTTGCCATCTCAGAGAAGTGGCTTGTTACCCTGGTGCAGGAAATTGTCGATAATGCGTTTAAATTTTCGGAGCACACTTCCCAAACCAAGAAACACATTCTGCTGAAAAGTCGGATCAATGGCAATGTATGGCAGTTAGCGATCAAAGACCATGGTCGTGGCATGAGCCCAGAGCAGATTCGGGCCTTAGGTGCCTATATGCAGTTTGACCGTCAACAGTATGAGCAGCAGGGATCTGGTCTCGGATTGGCGATCGCCGAACGGATCGCAAAAATTTATAATGGGACGGTGACGATTAAGAGTACTGTAGGGACAGGAACCACGGTGATTGTCACATTTCCGACTGCGACTTCGGAACAAATTCCGACAGAAAACCGCCTCAGTTAGTGCCCGCTGTTACTTTTTCTCCATGAGTCAATTACACAATGCCTTTACCCTGTTTGTCAGCCTGTTGGTGGAGGCGATGCCCTTTCTGCTACTGGGGGTAATCCTTTCGAGTGTGCTGTTGGTGTGTGTAGATGAACGCCAACTGATCCAGCGTTTACCGAAAAATCCGGTTTTAGGGGCTTTTATGGGCAGTTGCATCGGGTTTTTGTTTCCGGTGTGTGAATGCGGCAATGTGCCCGTGGCCCGTCGCTTTATGCTCCAGGGAATTCCCACTTCTGTGGCGGTAGGTTTTTTGTTGTCGGCCCCCACCCTAAATCCGGTGGTAATTTGGTCGACTTGGATCGCCTTTCGGGGCCAACCGGAAATTGTCCTCTATCGGGTGCTGGGTTCCTTGGCGATCGCCACCATCGTCGGGACAGTGTTTAGCGTCGAATCAGATCCCAAAAAGCTGCTCCAACCGAAACTGGCCCAACGCTTAAAATTTGTCCAGCAGGTCAACGAAAACCAGGCCCAGGCAGCGAACACCAGTCCTCTGCTCCAATCGGGGACATTTTTCCTCGGTGCCCAGCAGACAGTCCCCCTCGAAACAGTGGCGACCCAAATGCCAGCACCAGCGACGACCCAAGATCGGAGCTTTAAAACCCTCTTTGGGGCCTTGATTAACAATATTTCTGTGGAATTGCGGGAACTGGGGGCGGTATTGATTTTCGGCAGTGCGATCGCCGCGTTGATCCAAGTCTTTGTGCCCAGGGAAGTCGTCTTGAGCCTCGGCCAAGGGACGATTACCTCCATTGTGGCGATGATGCTGTTGGCGGCGATTGTTTCCATCTGTTCGACGGTGGATTCTTTCTTTGCCCTGTCCTTTGCTTCCACCTTCACGACGGGTTCCCTACTAGCCTTTTTGATTTTCGGGCCAATGATCGATATCAAAGCAGTCGGCCTGATGCTCTCAATTTTTAAACCCCGCTTTATCCTGTATTTTTTCCTCTTGGCGGGTCAGCTCACCTTTCTTTTTGCCCTCGGCTATAGCTATTTCCTTTAGGGGGCCAGGGAATTTTTGCGGGGAGACGCGTTTCAGTTTTCCAGAAGTCCGCCGCAACGTACAATAAAAACCGTCTTCACAGTTTGAGTTCTATGCAGTACCACGCACAAGTTTATGTTACTCTCCGTCCCTCTGTTCTTGATCCGGCTGGTGCCGCTGTCGAATCAGGTCTAAGTCAATTGGGCCATGGGGGCGTCTCTGGGGTACGCATTGGGAAATATATCGAATTAAATCTTGCCGCCGCTGACGAAGCAGAAGCCAAGGCGAAAGTGGATCAAATGTGTGATCAACTGCTTACCAACCCAGTGATTGAAAATTATCGCTTCGACCTCACCCCCCTGAAATAACGATAAGTTTCCGCCCGATCTTCCCTTGCAATCCTTCAATTAATTGGTAACGACACGATGAAATTTGGTGTAATTGTTTTCCCTGGCTCAAACTGTGACCGTGACATGGCAATGGTGACGGAAGGGATTTTTGGGCAGCCGACACGGATGGTCTGGCACCAGGAAACAGATATTACGGACATCGATGTGATTGCGGTGCCTGGGGGCTTTAGCTACGGGGATTATCTCCGTTGTGGGGCGATCGCCCGCTTTTCTCCGGTAATGCAGAGCGTCATCGATCACGCCAACCAAGGAAAATACGTGTTGGGGGTTTGTAATGGCTTCCAGGTGTTGACGGAAGTGGGTCTGCTGCCTGGGGCTTTGGTGCGCAACCGAAATCTGCACTTCATTTGCGATCGCCAATATCTCCGGGTTGAAAACAACGACCAGGTGTGGACAAGGGGTTATCGCCAAAACCAGGTGATCAATATTCCCATCGCCCACGGAGAAGGACGCTACCATGCCGACCCCGACACCCTCAAGGCGATCGAAGATAAAGGTCAAGTTCTCTTCCGTTACTGCGATGCCCAAGGCAATGTAAATGAGGCTGCCAATCCCAACGGTTCTCTCAATAACATCGCCGGTATTACCAACCAAGCTGGCAATGTTTTAGGGATGATGCCCCACCCAGAACGGGCCGCCGATGGCAGTCTCGGTTTAGTAGACGGGAAAGGCTTGTTTGAAGGGCTCTTAAACCTCGTTGCCGGATAGCTTAAGGATTAGGCGAAAGCAGCAAAAAGCCGCTCTAGACGACCATTAAGGTGCGAAACGAGTATCTAACCGCTCAATCCCAAAAATTAAGAGGGCGTCGGTTGAGACTCCAGGTAGCGTAGAAATTCTAGCAACTCATCATCGGATAACAATTGGCGCGATCGCTTGCCATAGGTTTCTAGCAAATAAGTGCGGCCCTGCTCACTAGACCAGCGCAAACGCTTGAGCTCCACATCAGTGCGGGCAATAATCTCAGAAAAATCTAACGCATTTGTCGAGCTGCCTGCTGACCCTAAATCTAAGCTCGTATCAGGTGTCGCTTGGGGTTGCTCTAGGGGGATTTGGGGAGTCTGGTCTACGACCTGAGCCGGAGATGGCAAGGGCAAATCATTTTGATGGCTCGGTATTGAGACTGGATTTGTCGGGGTTGCAACCGTTGGTGTGGAGGTAGCCATGACAGGTACTGGTTTTGCAGAGACGACCGGAGCTGCTGGAGGAGATTGAACGGGCATGGTCTGCTTCGTGGGGGCTGGTGCCGGAATTGCCCCAGATCCCAAAAGATTTAACGCCCGGATTCTTGCTTGATCCTCCGCCTGTTCCACAGAGGGGGCTGCCGCCAAACCACTGGCGAGTTTTTTCCCTTCCAATTCCACCACAACCCGCACAATAAACTGGCCATGTTCAATGGCTGCCAGTTCACTGATTAAGCCCCCGTAGGGATAACGCTGCCGAAAAATCTCTGGTGTCATGGAACGCAATAGGAAAAATTTGACTCAATTTATTAGTTGAGTGCAATTGTACCCTTATTCTTCCTAATTCAGGGCAATTTGCTGGTGAATTCCCTGGAGGCCATGGAGAGAATTCCCTTGACAGGGTACAATATCGAAAAAGCATTGTGACAAGATAGTCAACACATACGTCTAGTGGCTTGGTCATTCAGATTTTGCCCTTGTCCCAGCCGCGATTGTATCGGACGATCCTCCTTTAATCACATTGCTTGTTTTTCCGTCGGGTTTGCTTAGCCACAGGCAGTCCCTGCTCTTTTCCTGAAACACGTCTTTTTGGGTCAGTTTCAGAACCAAGTCCCCGCCATAGCCGTTTCCTAAACGTAATGACCTCTAGAAGGGTTGGTGTGGGAGCTCCCCTGTTCGATGTTTGCTCAAGTTTTTCGACTGTGTACTTGCGAACTTGTCATTTCCTGAGGTGTTATCGGCCTCGCCCCCATTAGGCTTTGTTTCTTTTGTGAAACGGGCCATCCTTTCGGAAAGGGCATTGTTTTGATCAGTCAACCTTGGGGTTCCTGGGGAATTTGTGGCGTTTCCCATCAGAAATACAGGTCTGTTGACTGTCTAGGTTTAATGATAGCGACAAACAACAGACTGATACTGCTTTTCTGGTGGACTGTTGTCGTTTCACTTTACTTTCTAACGAAAAGGATAGTTTTGCATGGATTTTTCAATCGCCACACTGCTGTCTTTCTTTACAGATGACAAATTGGTTGCCGGTAAATTCCTCGAAAAGAAATTAGAGTGTCGCTCTGAGGAAGATACAGAACAACTCCAGATTATTCTTGATGCCCTGGAGCGCTCGAATATTTTGGTGAAGGAACGGGGCAAATACCGCCGGGTGCCGGAAGCGGATGTGGTCGAGGCAAAGCTACGGTGTTCGAGTAAGGGTTTTTGTTTTGCGATCCAGGATTCTGAGGATGCTGATGATATTTATATCCGGGAAAGTTATCTCAGCAATGCTTGGAATGGCGATCGCGTTTTAGTCAAAATCATCAAAGAAGGAACGCGGCGGCGATCGCCAGAGGGAGTAGTCCGTTTAATTTTAGAACGGGCCAATCCTTCCCTCCTAGCGCGGGTGGTCCAAAAAGACGAAGGCTTCCGGGCAGTGCCCCTTGACGATCGCCTTTTGTTTGAACTTGAACTCCAGGACGAAACAGATCGGCTCCAGCAGGCCATTGATCACCTCGTCCATGTTTCGGTGGTGCAATATCCCATTGCCCAGTACCTCCCCCAGGGGTCTGTCACCAAGGTGTTGGGGAGTGATGCCGAGGCTGCCGCTGACACCGATATTGTCTGTTGTAAACATGATTTACTGCGCCAATTTCCCGAGGAGGTTTTGGCTGCCGTTAAAGACATTCCCACAAAACTAACCAAAAAAATGCTCGCCAAGCGGCGGGATTTTCGCGACCAATTAACCATCACCATCGAGGATGAAATTCACCTCACCCCGGAGAGTCAAGCCTTTATTGAAAATGCATTTACGCTCCAAAAAACCGAAGCTGGCCAGTGGCAACTGGGCATTCATTTGGCGGATGTGGCAGAATTCGTTCCGGCCCAGGGTGTTTTGGATCGGTGGGCGAAAAAACACGGCACGGCAGTATTTCTCGGTCAAATGACCATTCCGCTATTTCCGCCAGAATTTAAGGAGAAAGTAGAGCTTCGTCCTGGGGCAGATCGCCTGACAATGTCCATTCTCCTCACCTTTGATGATCAGGGGAACGTGGCAGAATTTGAAATTACCCCCAGTGTGATCCGCGTTGACCAGAGCCTGAGTTACCAAAAGATTCAGCATCTCCTCAGTAGCGGAGAAACTGCAGAGGCTGAGTTGGCCGATGTGGCAACCCTGCTGAATGATTTAATTTTTAACCTCAGTCCTTTAGTCAAAGCCCAGCGCCTGCAACGGGGCGGTTTCCAGATTTCTCTACCCGAAGTAACTTCTGCCTTTAAGGATGAAGGGCGTTTTGGGACGATGATTGTTTCACCAAGTTTGCCGGTGCGGTCTCTCTTGGCAGAGGTGATGATCCTGGCGGGTCGAGCCGTAGCCCAACATATGCTGGCCCTAGAACTGCCAGCCATCTATTGCTACCAAGCGAATCCTGATTTTGAGAGCCTCGAAAATCTAATTAAGTTGGGCAATAATCTGAACCTGAAGCTCAAGCTCGAATCGGAAGAAGAGCTGTTACCCCACGATTATCAGCACTTTATCCAAGAGTTCAGCCAGACGGATATGACAAAGATCCTGAACTATCTGCTTCAGGAAACCCTGGATGTTCCCCGCTATGGTGCCCATCCCCACCCCCATTTTGGCTTGGCCTACCGGGACGGTTATAGCCGTGTCTGTGCGCCGGGACAACGCTATGGTGATTTGGTAATGCAGCGCATTTTAAAACTCATTTTCTCTGAGGGGCGCGATCGCCGTTCGAGTCGCGTCAAGGTTGGGGTTAACCTCGGCAGCAGCACTTGTCATAACCAGGTGAACTGGAAAGTGCTACCAACGCCGATCCAAACGGAATTAGAAGAAACCATTGCCAGCCTAATTTTGCAACTCAACGACCAAGAGAAGGTGGCCGATGACGCCGAAAAAGATCTTCAGGGACTCCAAAAGGCTGAAAAGATGAAAGCCCACACGGGGCACACTTTTAAGGGATTGATCACCGGGGTGCAGTCCTATGGTTTCTTTGTGGAAATCGAGGATCTGCTCGTGGAAGGTCTTGTCCATGTCAGCTCCCTCAAGGATGACTGGTACGAATATCGCGCCCGACACAGTTGTCTGGTGGGTCGGAAAAATCGCACTGCCTATCGCCTCGGCAATACCGTCGATGTGGAAGTGAAGAGTGTCGATTATTATCGGCAACAGATTGATCTGGCGATCGCCAAAAATACCAATTCAGACCCAGATGGCGCGGCTGCGGAAAATTGGGAAGAAGAATAATCACCCGTCTATGACTCAGCTGATGGGGGAAGCGTTAAATGCTTCCCTCTTTTTTTGTGACGATACGGCCCCCGGTGGCCTAGGCCTAGGGCATCCACTCCAGGAAAAAACCCACCTTACTTTCCTTTGCCGCACTCGAATTATGTTTTTGAATTTCCGTCGCCGCCCGCCAGTGGGATGTGAAGGCATAGCCGGCCCCTAGGGTCGTGATCCCCATTTCCTCTGGGGTCGCTAAGTTAACAAACTGTTGACTCAGGCTAATGGTCGAGGCCCCAGAGCGCGACAAATTAAGCTGCAACTTGGCGCCCACCTCTAGGCCTTCCCGTTCGTAATCTGGGCCAGAAAAGGATTGATAGCCGAGACTAGGGGCAATATTAAAGCGGTTGCCGAGGGGGAGTAAGTAATAGTTGGCACGGGCGGCCACCTGGGTGCGATCGCCACTAAACAGGGTATGACCTTCGGCACTGAGGGTCAGCGGAAAATCGGGTTTTACAAAAATATCTTCAACGCCGACACTGATGCCCCCCTGGCGATCATTGCTGGGAAATTGGGCGTACCCAAGCCGCCAGCGGGTCTGAAAACTCGGTTCGTGGCGAATGCTATGGAGCACATCGGGGATCCCTGCTTCGCTCCACCGTTGCAGTACGGGGCTATTGTCAAAGGTTTCTGGGGGCAAATCAAGTTGCTCTGGGGTGAGGGTTTGGGCTAGACCTAAAGGGGCAAAGGCGATCGCCAAACTACTGGCCAGCACAACGTTCTGTAATCCGTTTCTCAAGGTTAATGCTCCCCACCGCAACAAATATTTTTCCTATCCTAGACTATCCCGCAAACAGATCGAGGGGGAAATGGCCATAGGTACCAGCGAGTTCCGGTTCAGGGGATTGCAATGCCACTAAAACGCCCCGATACTGCCCCACATAGTCATCGAGGTAATGGCTCATTTTTTGGGTATTGAATTTTAAATACACTGGGTGATCGCCCCATTCGCCTGGATCAATGGCGATCGTTCCATCGTAGCCTAAACCCCGGAGATACTGCTGCACCGTTGTTGTGGCGACGGCAACGTTATCTGCGCAGATGCCAATATTTTCCCAGTCCGCCGCCTGACAAGCCAAACGCAAATTTTGCCGGAGGGTTTCTCGTTCGGCTTCTGATTCTCGGACGGGGGTAGTCACACAGCTTTTTTGCTGCAAAAGGGCGATCACCGCCGTCAACTCTGGGGAGATACTCATCGGTTATGTCACAAAATAGGCTCGGTTTAGCCTAGCAGACTCCCTGGGGCTAGATCCATTCTCCATCTTCGTCGGGGTCTACCCTAGGGGAAGCTTCCTCTTCGGAAGTGTAGGGGGGCGTCAAAATTCGATAGTCAGCATCATAGACAGTACCCGTTTCATCTGACGCTTTGGCAGGCTTTGCAGACGGTTTTGGGGCCGGTGGCTTTGGCATCGCAGCCTCTGGGCCGGGACTAGGACGGGGACGCTGGGGTTTCGGTTGGGGGCGAATCTGGGGTCCTCCTTCACCCGCCTGGGGCGGCTGGGGACGGGTCGACTGTTTGGGGGGTGATTCAATGTCCCAAGTTTCTTCATCCTGGGTTTCTAGTTCCTTGTCAGTCCAGTCATAATTAGCGCGGCTCCGTTCCCAATCGGAACGACCAGTGCGGCGATCGGGCTGGCGAGGGGGACGTTGTTTCAGGCGTTCAAGGCGAGGATTCGGGCGATCGCCCCGATTATTAGGACTAGGATTTGTCCCTTTTAAAAAAAGCTGCAAGAGCAAACTCAGGAGCAATCCAAGCAAGACCGCTGCGATAAACCAAATGCTGAGGGGCAACTGCCAGGGAACGGTGCGATTAAATAAAACAAGACCCAGCGCTTGACTATTTTGCAGCAGCAGAACTGCTCCACCCCCAAAGCAGAGTAGCAACAACAATAACAGTGGCGACCTAGACTCCATAAACAAGCAACGGCGATCGCCTAGGGCGTTTCCGGATTTTCGGTGGGAGACTGGGCCGGAGTTGTCGTGCCAGTGCGTGCTAAAGCCTCGTCCACTTGGGCTAAGAGATCTTTAAGCACCTGTTCATCTGGATATAACTCCACTAACCGTTGCAGATGGGGACGCGCCCCTGCTAAATCCCCCAGGGCTAAACGGGCTTGTACCAAACCTTGCAGCGCATTTGTATTGTCTGGCTCCCGTTCTAAAACGGCTAGAAATCCGGCTTCTTGTTGCTTCAGTTGAGCTTCTTGATCCGCCTGGGGATTCCGAGCCACTTCGGTTGTTGGTTGTCGCACGCTATTAATGATGCCCCCGATCACTGGCACCATCGCAGTTCCCGCAAAGGAGCCCGCACCAATAATCAGGATCACTTTTGTCCAAAATTTCTGTTTCTTTTGTTTGCCTGTGGTGGCCTTATCAGAGAAAAGAGGCATGGGTTGAGGGGGATGACTTAAAAATCCTATCTATTTTAGCCCATGGCCATGGGAGTTCTAGAAAATGGGATTTAATGGGAAAGGCTGCCATTTCCCGAAGTTTTTTAACCCTTGTTCTATGTCTGCTTCTAAGTCTCCAGCCCCTTTATTGGCCTACTTCACCGCTTTTTTTTACATTCTCTTTAGCCTCATTCCCGATAGCCATAGCATGATGGTGGCCTGGTCATGGGTGTTTGTGTGGCAGGTGGGTCTGTTCTGTCCTTTGTTGTGGTTTTTGGTGCAGCTATGGGATAACCGCCGCCTCTATCTGTTGGGCAACGGGTTTGATCAGGGTCTAATTGCAATTTTAATCAGCTTGGGGATTTCCACCCTGGGGGCAGAATTTCCCCAGCAAGCCCGCTGGCAAGCCTGGGCCTGTTTAGGGTTTATCGCCGCGCTCTACCCCATTAGTCGTTGGCTGAATAGTGTGACTGGTCGTTATCGATTATTTTTGGGACAAGGATATTTAAGTTTGGCCTTCGTTGCTTTTAGTTTGGCGCTGTGGCTGAGTCGGACATTTTTGCCGGAAATTGAGCGGCTCCGGGATTTGGGCGTTGATGGGGCGGTGCAACAGTTTGATTTTTCGTTGCTGGAACTGCGTAACTGGGCTCCCTTGGGTCACCAAAATTATGTGGCCGGTTATCTCATTCTTTGTTTACCGACCCTCCTGGGCTTGGCGATTTTACATCGGGATTGGCGGCGCTGGCTTTGGCTGACGGGGGTGGTGATTGGGGCGGTAGATCTCTATACCACGAGCTCTCGGGGGGGGTGGCTTGGGTTGGCGATCGCCTCGGTGGTGGCCTTTGGGTTTGCCTGGGGATTTAGTCAGATTCGCAAATTTTATTTACTGCTAGCGGGGATTATTTCCACGGGAGTTTTAGGGATTTTTGTGCTGACCAATAACCGCCTCTACAATCTCGTGGTGCCGATTTTGCAGGGAGAATTTGGGGAATTAAATTACCGTTGGGTCAATGCCCAGGTGGGTGGGGCCACGGGCCTCGACCATTGGTGGACGGGGGCTGGTTTAGGAAATGCATTCCTGTTGTATCAAAACTACCGCCCAATCACAGCGGGTCGCCTCTCGGAAATTATCTACCAACTCCACAGTACCCCGGTGCAACTCTGGGCCGAAATGGGCATCTGGGGCTTGGGCCTATTCTTTGGCTCCATTGTTTTTCTGGGGGGAATCCTCTGGCGACTGCGGGGCCGTGTTAAAGCGATGGCACGGGAAGATCGTATTTTATTGGGCAGCATTTACACTGGGCTAGTTGGCTATTGGGCCTTGAGTTGGAGCGATTATCAACTGGATAATGTGGCCATTAGCGGCATTATTACAATTCTGGTTGCCCTGCTCGCGGCGATCGCCCGTCAAGATCAACCCCAAATATCTCTCCCGTCCCAACCAAACCCAGAAAAATTTTTAGGAAAACCCCGTCTCGTCGCCCTTGGTCTAGTGGGGATTTACGGTGCCGTTGCCATCTGGTTAGCGCCGATCCAAGCCGCCTGGGAGCGATCCAGCACCGGATTTTTAGCATTGCGCCAGGAAACCCCCGATTATGACCGTTTTGTGGAAAATTTGACCGCCGCCCATGACCTCGCTCCCTGGGAGCCTTACTATTCCTATCAGTTGGGCTGGAATCTCGGTGAATTAGCTCTCCAGACCACAGACTTAGAACAACGGCAACGCTATCTCCAGGAGGCGATCCAATGGTTTGACCAGGGCAACCAAGCATCTCCCTACCGGGAATTTGGCCGCAGCAACGTGGCCTGGCTCCACATCGCCAACAATGAACCCAATCTAGCAACGGCGGAATTTTACCAATCGGCCCAGCTTGTGCCCGCGAAACGAGGCATTTTCTACGGGTTGGGGTTAAGTTTGTTGGCCCAGGACAAAACAGATCTTGCGGTCGAGGCGATCGCCTTAGAAATTCTCCGGGATCCCCCATTTATCACCAGTCCCATTTGGCGAGACGGGGGCTTGGGAGAGCTTTATCCAGCGGTGGTGGCGCGGGTGATGGGTCACTACGAACAGCTACTGGCGCAATATCCCGATGATCCGTTGTTACATCGCTGTCGGGGTGGCATCGCCTGGTGGATTGGGGATTTTGCCCTGGCCGAAACGGAATTTCGCCAGTATTTCGACGCCACGGCCCTCAGTTTACTCCCCGGTCGGGAAGCCCTAGGTCAGGAAGCGGCGATCGCCCTGTTGCAAGCCACCTGGGAAAACCCAGAAAAACGCCTAGAACTCCTAGAGGAAGCCTGGGCTAAGGTTTCGCCCCAACAGCCCCTCACCGACCAACAACGGCAAGAATTTTTAGCCACCATGGCCAATAGTCCAGATTTTGCCACTTGGATCCGCGTCGGTGCCCCAGTTCTCCAGTACCGTCGCCAGCGCAGTGGATTTAATGTGAACAGTCGCCACATTGATGGGGACAATCCCACGGATTTTTGGACGGTGAGCGAAAACCTCGCAATTAACACCTGGTTCGGCGAATTTTTCCCGTCCGTTGTCTATGAACCTAGTTTTGACTTGCAATTACAACCCCTCAGGGACAGTCTTTATGCCGCTTTTGAAACAAACGCTAACCCCTAAAAATTGAGCCAATTACTCAGGCCAGCGGGCAACGGCAAGAAAATCAACGCCACAAAAACCAGGGTAAACATCCCCAACAGGTCGCGACGATTGTCCAAATCCGTCACATCGTTAAGGGCGGGCTGGTTCGCGATGGGCATCAGCAGGGCGAAAATCGCCAGAAAGAGAAAATTCGGCTGCACAAAGGCGATCGCAATCATACAAATCCTTGTCACCTGAGCAATAATGCTCGCCGTCCGTTGACCGAAAACGGCGTGGGTCATCAAACCACCATCCAATTGACCGATGGGCAAGAGTTGCAAGCCCCCCAACATCAGGGCCATATAACCGGCGATCGCCACCGGGTGTAAATCCAGGGCCATATCCGGGGTGAACTGATTTCCTAGGGCCAAACGGCTCATCAGTCCTAGGAGGAGGGAAAACCTTGGATTAAACTCATTAAAGGCCAACAGCGTTGATTCCTCTGGCAAGGGCACCACTTGGGACAGACCCAGGCCCACCCACAAACACGGCAGGGTCAGGAGCATCCCCACCCAAGAGCCTGCCACCGCAAAATCAAATAGGGCTTGGCGATGGGGAATGGGTGATTTCCGCTGGGTATAGGCCCCCAGGGTACCGATAAAAAAGGGAATCGGGACGAAATAGGGGAGCGTCGTTTTAATTTTGTAATAGGCCGCCGCACCGTAATGGCCCAGTTCATGGCAACCGAGAATTGCGACTAACAGCAGACCATAGGGTAAGCCCTGCCAAAGCATGCTCGGGTTCTGTTGGATCACCTCCGGAGCCACTCCCTGCAATTCCAAACCCATCACGGTGGTGGTAAATAAAGTAATTAACACCAAGGCGATCGCCAAATCTGGGCGCGTTAGGGGTTCCTCTTTGGTTTGGGATTGTTGGGCTGCTTTCCAAGGGTTGGGAACAAGGGCAAAAAACGGTTGCCCCCGCAGACTTTCTTGGAAGACCACAATAAAGCGATCGCCAAAGAGCTGTTCGATATTATCCCGAATCGTTTGGTAGGCTTCCTGGGGGACCGCCCGCAGTTTGCCCCGACAGAGGATCGCCTGGGGATAGTAGTCAATATTCTGAAGATAATAAACTCCCCAGGGAAAACAATCCCGGAGTGCTTTTTCCTCCTTGGTACTGATCGGGCGGAGCTTAGAGCCTTCCTTTTTCAGGGCAGCAGCTTGGTCTAATTTTTCTAAATCTAGGCTTGGGGTCTGGGGCGTGGCCGGTGGAGGGCTGGGATCAGCAGATTCGTCCGGTTTAGGTTTACCCCAGTCCAACAAACTCCAATACATAAACGGCGAAAGGATCAACAGTGGCAACATCAGCAACAAGGGCATCGGCTGGGTTGCCCCAAAAATTAAAATCCAGACTAGCCAGGCGGAAGCAGGCAACATCATCACCAGCCAGAGTAAGCTTAATGGTGCTTTATTTTCTGGTGGTACAGTGCGGCGGATGAGGGCGTAGGTCAACACCCCCATAACGAAGAAAAGCAGCCAAACTTCCATGAACTTTCAATTGAATCCTTACTAGAAAATGTGTGGCACAAGCAAAATAATTGCCCCTGCTTTGTGGCGATCGCCCCTAGAGAGAAAATTGTCGAAACCTCACCCCAATGCAACAATGGTAGCGACTGTTTAAAATTTCAACATGAGTAGGGACTCCCCCCGTGCAGACTCCCCCCAAACCGCCCCGCAAACTTTTTGAAGACATCTACGCCTTTGCCCCCAATCGAGAAACCCTCGGTGGCACAGCCTACTTTATCGCAAAAGCCGGTGGTGGTCTGTTGGTTGATTGTCCCCCTTGGCACCCAGAGACCCTCAACTTTTTGCAGGCCCAGGGCGGCGTCAAAACCCTCTACATCACCCAGCGGGCCGCCATCAGTAACCAAGTCGCGAAAATTCAACAGGCCCTCGGTTGTGCGATTGTGATCCAAGAGCAAGAAGCCTACCTGATGCCAGAAGCCGACGTGACGCCCTTTCGGGATGATTGGCAGGGTGGTGATTTTCGCGGCATTTGGACCCCCGGATTTTCCCCTGGTGCTTCCTGTCTCTATTATGGCCAATGGGGAGGCTGTCTGTTCACGGGGCGGCATCTCCTCCCCAACCAAAAGGGTGAAATTCTCGCCCTGCGCACCGCCAAAACCTTCCACTGGGGCCGCCAACTCAAAGGCATCGAAAAGTTAATCGAAACGTTTAAAAATCAGCCCCTAGAATATCTGCTGCCCGCTGCGAATACGGGTTTTCTCCGGGGGACAGGTTATCTAGCGGGGGCCTACCCCAAGTTACAACAGGCGATCGCCCTATCCCAGGCCCAACCCCTTGTCCATCTCTAAAGCGGACGATCTCAGTGAAATCGACCAAGGGGCGATCGCCCTCTGCTGGTGGCTCCCATCTCAGGCAATGCGACTATATAATAAAGGCTATGTGGGAAATCATTGCTCGGCCTCACCCAACGGTCATCAAGGTCTGCCCCTGATTTTTCCCCAGTTTTTTTCCTGTTCATCCCCCAAAACATTAGCATCGAGCTTCCATGGTTCAATCAACTACCTCCTATCAACACCTTTCTAGCCAAGCCGTCCCCTACAGCTATTCCATGGGTGGGACGGTGGTGCCGATGGTTGTCGAACAATCTGGCATGGGAGAACGGGCCTTCGATATTTACTCCCGTCTCCTGCGGGAACGGATTGTGTTCCTCGGTACCGCCATTGATGACACCGTTGCTGACTCTGTGGTGGCCCAGTTGCTCTTTTTAGACGCTGAGGATGCCGACAAAGACATCCAACTCTACATCAACTCCCCCGGTGGTTCTGTTTACGCAGGAATGGCGATTTACGACACCATGCAACAGATTCGCCCCAATGTGGTGACCATTTGCTACGGCATCGCTGCCAGTATGGGCGCTTTTCTCCTATCAGGGGGCACCAAGGGTAAGCGGATGGCCCTGCCCAGTTCTCGGATTATGATTCACCAACCCCTCGGTGGTGCCCAAGGCCAAGCGGTGGATATCGAGATTCAAGCTAAGGAAATCCTCTACATCAAAGATAAATTAAATACGTTGATCGCCGATCATACGGGTCAACCCTTTGATAAGGTGGCAGAAGATACCGAGCGGGACTTCTATATGTCCGCCGAAGAGGCTTGCCAGTATGGTTTGATCGACCAAGTGATCGCCCCGAACGCCGCTTAACCCCATCGCTCACGTTATCCAGAGGCCCTACTCCAAAACCCATGTCTAAATACGACTCCCATCTCAAATGTTCCTTTTGTGGTAAGTCCCAAGAACAGGTTAGAAAGCTCATTGCTGGGCCAGGGGTCTATATTTGTGACGAATGTGTCGAGCTGTGTAATGAAATCCTCGATGAGGAGCTGATGGAAAATGCAGCGGGCATGGGGATGGGGCGATCGCCTGAAAAAAATCCCCCCAAGGCTCCCCCCGAAAAAATCAACTTTGAAGACATTCCCAAACCCAGGGAAATTAAGCATTACCTCGATGAACATGTCATCGGCCAGGATGAAGCGAAAAAAGTCCTTTCCGTGGCTGTCTACAACCATTACAAGCGCCTGAGTTTGATGGAAGATGACGACGCTGATCCCGTCGCCGATGGCATCGAACTTCACAAATCCAATATTCTTTTGATCGGGCCAACGGGCTGTGGTAAAACCCTCCTCGCCCAGACCCTCGCGAAGATCCTTGATGTGCCCTTTGCCGTCGCCGATGCCACGACCCTCACCGAGGCGGGCTATGTGGGCGAAGATGTCGAAAATATTTTGCTGCGCCTCTTGCAGGTGGCCGATCTCGATGTGGCCGAAGCCCAGCGGGGGATTATCTACATTGACGAAATCGATAAAATTGCCCGCAAAAGTGAAAACCCCTCCATTACCCGTGATGTGTCCGGGGAAGGGGTACAACAGGCCCTGTTGAAAATGCTGGAGGGTACCGTCGCCAACGTGCCCCCCCAGGGAGGCCGAAAGCACCCGTACCAAGATTGCATTCAAATTGATACCCGCAATATTTTATTTATTTGTGGTGGAGCCTTTGTCGGTCTCGATAAGGTGATTGAGCGGCGGGTCGGCAAAAAAAGTATGGGCTTTGTGCGGCCCGGGGAAGAGGGCAGTGCCAAGGAACAACGTACCGCTGAATTGCTCCAGCATCTTTCTCCGGAGGATCTCGTTAAGTACGGGATGATTCCAGAGTTTATCGGGCGGATTCCGGTGATTGCGTCCCTCAGTCCCCTCGATGAGGAAGCGCTAGTTGAAATTTTGACCCAGCCGAAAAATGCCCTCGTCAAGCAATACAAAAAACTCCTGAAGATGGACAGTGTGCAGTTGGAGTTTGAACCCACGGCCATCCGGGCGATCGCCCAGGAAGCTTACCGCCGCAAAACCGGGGCCAGGGCGCTACGGGGCATTGTCGAAGAATTAATGCTCGATGTGATGTACGAACTGCCTTCCCGTAAGGATGTCAACCGCTGCACGATTACACCGGAAATGGTCGAAAAACGTTCTACGGCTGAACTCCTACTCCATCCGTCCTCCTTACCCAAACCAGAATCTGCTTAGGGCCAATGGCGATCGCCCAGGTGCAGGGAGTCCCCCACTATTACGAATGGATTTGTCGCGGGGGCTGCGATCTTCCCAAACCAGTGATGTTATTTGTCCACGGTTGGGGCGGGTCGAGCCATTATTGGCGCAGCACTGCCACGGCCTTCAGTGAATCTTTCCACTGTCTGATCTATGACCTGCGGGGCTTTGGTCGTTCTGAGCTCCCTGTCGATTACAGTGGTGACTATGCCCTAGACGATTATGCTCTGGATCTAGAAGTACTGCTGCGGCAGTTAGACATCAACAGCCCAATTATTCTCAATGCCCATTCCATGGGGGCTTCCATCGGGGCAATTTTTGCGGCGCAGTTTCCCCAACGCCTAGACCGGGCCATTTTGAACTGCAACGGGATTTTTGAATATGATGCCCGCGCCTTTGGGACGTTTCAGAAAATTGCTGGCACCATTGTGCGCTTACGGTTTCCGTGGTTGCGTCAGGTACCGGGGCTGGATCGGTTGGCGATCGCCCGTTTTTTACAGCAACCAATTGCGCCCACAGAGCGGCGGCAATTCCTGGAGGATTTTTTGAGCGCTGATAATCGCGCTGCCGCTGGCACCCTGCTGGCCTCGGTGAATGAAATGATGGTGACCCGCTTGCCCCAGGCATTTCGCAATATCCAATGTCCGACCCTGTTCCTCGCCGGGGAAAAAGATCAAATCATTCCGGCGGCCATGGCCAAAAGGGCGATCGCCTTAAACCCAAACTTTCGATACATTGAAATTCCCCAGGTGGGACACTTCCCCATGCTCGAAAATCCCCACCTCTACCAGGCCGAAATCCAGCAATTTCTCAGGGACAAATTTCCCGGATAGTATTTATTCTTGGGATCCCTCAAAGAATGATACGCTCTAACAGAACCTCAAAAATTGACGAGAAAATTCTGATGCGTATTTTGTTTGTTTCTGCCGAGGCTGCTCCCATCGCTAAAGCTGGAGGTATGGGAGATGTGGTGGGATCACTGCCCAAAGTTTTACGGCAGTTAGGACATGACGCGAGAATTTTCTTACCCTATTACGGCTTTCTCAACGACAAACTGGACATCCCTGCGGAACCCGTGTGGTGGGGCAGTGCAATGTTCAATACGTTTGCCGTGTATGAAACCGTATTACCCAATACCGATGTCCCCCTTTATCTGTTTGGCCATCCCGCCTTCGATGGACGACATATCTATGGTGGGCAGGACGAATTTTGGCGCTTTACCTTTTTTGCCAATGGGGCCGCTGAATTTATGTGGAACCACTGGAAACCGCAGATTGCCCACTGTCACGACTGGCACACGGGTATGATTCCGGTGTGGATGCACCAATCGCCGGATATCAGTACGGTATTTACGATCCACAACTTGGCTTACCAGGGGCCTTGGCGGGGTTTCTTGGAGCGCAACACTTGGTGCCCTTGGTACATGGACGGTGATAATGTAATGGCCTCGGCGCTGATGTTCGCCGATCAAGTGAACACCGTATCTCCCACCTATGCCCGACAGATCCAAACCAAAGTCTATGGTGAAAAATTAGAGGGTTTATTGTCTTGGATCAGTGGCAAAAGTCGCGGCATTGTGAATGGTATTGATGTGGAACTATATAACCCTTCTAACGACCAAGCCCTGGTAAAACAATTTTCTACCACCAATCTTGAAGATCGGGCCGCCAACAAAGTGATCATCCAAGAAGAAACGGGGCTAGAGGTCAACTCCAAGGCTTTTTTGATGGCAATGGTCACCCGCTTAGTGGAACAAAAGGGAATTGATCTGCTGCTGAATATCCTGGAGCAGTTTATGGCCTACACCGACGCCCAGCTCATTATTCTCGGCACTGGCGATCGCCACTACGAAACCCAACTCTGGCAGACTGCCTACCGCTTTAAGGGGCGGATGTCTGTGCAACTGCTCTATAACGATGCCCTCTCCCGCCGCATCTATGCTGGATCTGATGTCTTTTTGATGCCGTCACGCTTTGAGCCCTGTGGCATTAGTCAAATGATGGCGATGCGCTACGGTTCTGTGCCCATTGTGCGCCGTACTGGGGGCTTGGTGGATACGGTTTCTTTCCATGATCCGATTCACCAAACCGGGACAGGCTTTAGTTTTGACCGCTACGAACCGCTGGATATGTACACCTGCATGGTGCGGGCCTGGGAAAGTTTCCGCTACAAAAAAGACTGGGCTGAACTACAAAGACGAGGCATGAGCCATGACTTTAGTTGGTACAAATCCGCCGGGGAGTATCTCAAGATGTATCGCCAAAGCATTAAAGAAGCTCCGGAATTAACGACCGATGAAGCCGAAAAAATCACCTATTTAGTGAAAAAACACGCCATTTAAAAATGACTTTAAAAACCTTGGAATAAATCTTTCAGCCAAGTCATCGCTTGGTTACGGTTTATTTTTACTTCTAATAACCTTACTCCCCTGGGTGGCAAAGTAGCACAGGTTTGCATCAGGTCAGCTTTGGTTTGGATCGCCTGATATGCAATGCCATATAAATCGCATACTTTAGAAAATTCAACGGTTTGGGGCGTCGCAAAATAATCCTCAAAAATATCTTTTTCTTCGGCGATGGGTAACATTGCAAAGATGCCGCCGCCTTGGTTATTGATCACAATAATCGTCAGGGAGCCGGTAAATTTTGATAATATCAAAAAGCCATTGATATCGTGGAGGAGAGCGAGATCCCCCGTGAGTAGCACAGCAGGCGAATGATTCTCTGCAATGCCTAAAGCCGTTGACAGGGTACCATCAATGCCATTGGCCCCCCGGTTAAAGTAAGGCAAAATTTGTTGATCATTCAACTGCCAGAAAAATTCGGCATAGCGCACCACCATGCTATTGGCAAAGAAAATAGCTGTTTCCTCTGGTAACGCTCTGGCTAAACAGTAGGCGATCGCCGCTTCGTTGAGATTTTGTTCTGCCTGGAAAACTGCGGCTAATTTGGCGCGAATTTTTGCATCTTGGGTCTGCCATAGATCCAAGTAGGGCAAACCTTTTTCGTTGTCGGGAAAGATCCCCAAATACTTCATGGTACGAAGATTAACGGCGAGATATTGGTGGGGACGATGGAGGGGGTCAAAATTATCGGCCCGCTCACTCAAGATATAGGTTTGAATCTGCTGCTTTTCGAGCCAGGCCCGCAAAATTTTACTGGTGGGTAAAGCGCCAATTTGAATCACAATTTCTGGTTTGAGGGTTTCTGCTAGGTTTTGATCCCGCAAAATAAAATCGTAGGTGATGACTAAACCCTGGGGAAAATAATGGGCATAATTCCGCACGGGGGAGAGGGCTTCGGTTAAAACTGGAAAACTCAAATAACCCGACAACTGGGCGATCGCCTGACAATATACATCGGGATCATCGGGCTGATTCACCCCAGCAATAATTAGCCCCCGGGCATAATTTTTCCAAGCTTCCGTGGGCAAAATATCCGCAGAAAATTCTGCCTTTTCCAGGGGCTGAATCCCGGCAAAAAAATCCGCTTTGATCACATCTTTGAGGTGCGTCACTGAGCCATCGGCAATGGGGGCAAGGGGATCTCGAAACGGACAATTGAGATGCACGACTCCTTTCTGGGGAAACTGCGATCGCCGCCAAGCTTGCACCATAGTTTGCCGGGCATAGCGCAACATTTCAACGGTGCCCAGGGGCGTCGCCATTTCACTAAACCACTGGGCAAAATTTCCAAATAACTTGATCTGGTCAATGGTTTGCCCTGAATGGCAATCCCGCAATTCTGGGGGGCGATCGCCTGTGAGGATAATTAAAGGCACCGCACTCTGGTAGGCTTCGATCACCGCCGGATAGAAATTGGCTCCCGCTGTCCCCGACGTACAGACCAGCACCGTCGGTAAACCAGAACTTTTCGCTAAACCCAGGGCAAAAAACGCCGCCGAGCGTTCATCTAAAATCGGGATCGCTTTAATCTGGGGGTGACGGGCCAGGGCAACGGTGAGGGGCGTAGAGCGGGATCCAGGACAAATCACTGCCGATTGCAAACCTAGGCGCGCGAGGGTTTCTACCATCACACCCGCCCAGAGACTATTAAGATTACTAAAATCTAGACCCATACCTTTCGTGTTGAATTATGCTCCCAGATCAACCAGGGTACAATTAAAGCACTGATTTTCAGTCTTTTGGCATGATTTTTACCCTCTGGTTTTTCTCCCCAGGCATACCTCGAACTTGAGTCCGAAAGCACAATTCGCCATGAGTATCGCCAGGGATTGGTTTATGCGATGGCCGGTGGTAGTGATGACCATAGTCGCATTGCCATTAATTTTTTAACGGCGCTTAATTTGCATCTCCGGGATGGCCCATGCCGATTTTTTGCGGGGGACGTAAAAGTTAATTATCGAGACCAGTTTTTTTATTATCCTGATGCTTTTGTCACCTGCGACCCCAGGGATCAACAAAATCGCTATGTAAAACAATTTCCCAAGTTAATCCTTGAGGTTTTATCTCTAGCCACAGAGAACTTTGACCGCGCAGAAAAATTCCAAGATTATCAACGGATTACGACCTTAGAAGAGTATGTTTTGATTTCCCAAACGCAACAGGAAGTAGAGGTCTGGCGGCGATCACCCCAGGGTTGGACGAGTCAAATTTACCGGACGATTGATCCGGTCAAGCTCACCAGCATCAACCTTGAAATGCCTATATCAGAACTGTATCGGGGCACCAGTCTCGAAAGCCGCATTTAAGATGCCGTCGGATTTTTGGCGCGGGCTTCGAGATCTTCGAGGGTTTGCAAAACCAACCGCTTTGCTTCTAGTTGCCAGCCCCAGCGTTGAATTTGGATGGCAGCGGGTAGGGCGATCGCCGGGGCGAGGAAATCGAGGGGCTGCTGGAGAGAAATGCCGAACAGTAAACCCAAACCCGCAATGCCCCAAAAAGGTAAAGCGACTGTCTGTCGATTTTCCAGTACCATTTTTCCGAAAAATCCCTGGGGCATCTGGGCCAAGAGTTCATCCTTAATTTGCTGCTGTTGTCGAGGATTCAACATAAACGCAAATTTGCGGCGCAACTTTTCAATCTTGCGGGCGTCGGTACTGTATTCTGTCAGTTCATTTTCCGCCATCTGAATCAATTTCTCTAGCTGAGCCATGGTGCTTTGGGCCTCTCTCTTTAAAAATCTCTGTTTATTGTGGCATTCCCTGGGATTTTCTCCCCGGCCCCCAAAAGGCGATCGCCGTTACTATTCAGCTTCGTTTATCATCAACCCCTAATTTTTTCATCATTCCGACGGTTTTTTCTACCGCTGTTTCGATAAAAATTTGCTATTGTAAAGAAAGTTTAAGTAAGTTATCCAAATTTATAAACAAGTCTACAAATCACCAATAAATGTGTGACGCAGACAACAAAACCACAAAAGTAAATCATGCTAAAGATAGAGCATTGACCGAAAAGCACCATGAGTATCCCAGGCTTGTTCCAGAGAACCGCTGCCCGTTTTCAAACTATGAACTCTCCCACCGCAAGACGTCTCCGTTTGACGCTATTTTGTGACTTCGATGGGCCATTGGTCGATGTTTCGGAGCGATACTATGGTACGTACCAAGCCGCTCTCCAGCATACGCAACAGATTTACGCCCAACAGGGCATCGCCATTCCCCTCAAATACCTCGGCAAGGACCAATTTTGGCAAATGAAGCGCCAACGGGTCAGTGATATCGAAATTGCAATGCAGTCCGGACTCCAGGAAGAGCAAATTGCCTTTTTCCTCGACCATGTCCGCACCATCGTCAACGATGAAGCCCTACTCCACCTCGACAAAATGCAGGGGGGCGTGAACTGGTCTTTGGCCTTACTCCATTCCTACGGGGTGAAATTGGTACTGGTGACGCTCCGGGAAGAACAGCAGGTGCGGAAAATGCTCGATCAATATGGCCTAAAACGTCTATTTAGTGGGATTTACGGTAGCGACGATCGCCACACGGCCTATGTGAATAATGTGGATGTGAAAACTGCCCTCCTTAAGGAGGCGATCGCCGAACAAGGAGAACTAAGCGATCAATGGCTCATGGTGGGCGATACCGAAGCAGATATTATCGCCGCAAAAAATATGAACATTCCGGCGATCGCCGTGACCTGTGGCATTCGCGATACGGCCTACCTCAAAACCTATCAGCCCGATCATTATTGCAATGATCTTCTCTCTGTGGCCCATTTTCTGGCGGAGCGCTATGGTCACTCTCCCAAGCCCCAGGGCCATCACTACTGCCTATCGAGCATTCTCACGTAATCCCACCAACGCACCAGAGGCGTACAAAGGAGCGGTGCCCAGAGGCTACTTAAAATTGCCGTTGCGAGACCGATCCGTTGCAGTTCACCCCAGAGCATCCCTGGGGAACCCAACCCCCACAGCAGATATTGAAATGCCATAATCACTTCTGCGGCTAGGGTCATCACGAAGACCAGTAGCGCCAGAATAATAGAGTCTTCCTGGAGATAGCGTTGTTGTCGCCAGCGGGAAACAAAATAGGCGACCAGCACAAAGCCTGGAAGGTGGGAGGGCAAAGCACTCACCATTAAGCTGTCATGGATCCAAGCAGCGGCGATCGCCCCCAGGAGTGCGTAAATCATCTCCCGCTTCACACTCCAAGCAATCACCCACATCAAAAGCCACTGGGGACTGAAACCGAGGATTGTCATCCCAGGAATGCGGAGTAACAAAAGCTGGCTACACAGCAGCAGCGAGCCAATGCTCACCAAACCATTCATCCAGGGCAGTGCCCCTCTAGGGAGTTTGCGAAACATCTTGCTCCGGTTGCAGCTCAAAATTTAAGGGCTTCTGCTCAAAAGGTGCCACCAATACCCATTCCAACGACCCCAGCGGTACCGTCAACTCCACCGTCGCGATGGGGGCTGGCCCCGCATTAAAATCAATTGCGGCAATGCGACCAATGGGGAGACCTGGGGCGTACAGGGTGCTCAGGTTTGAGGTGGTGACCATATCGCCCACCTTGACGTCTGGAACTTTCTCATAGAAGACCATCTGGGCCTGTTGGGGATCATTTTGGCCCCGGAGATAGCCCTGGAAACGACTCCGGGACAACATCACACCCACTTGTTGGTTGAGGTCACTCACCAAAGCAACGCGACTACTGTGGGGGGTAACTTGTACCACCCTGCCCACAAGTCCACCGATGCCGGTCACAGTGTCTCCGACCTTGATCCCGGCTTGGCTCCCCTGGCCGATAATAATTTGCTGCCACCAAGCATCGGCACTTCGACCAATGACCGGAGCGGCGATCGCCTCTGTCTGGAGCGTTTGTCGATAATCCAATAAATCTTGTAGCTGTTGGTTCTGGGCTTCGAGTTCCTCGACTCGATTTTGCAGTTCCCGCAGCTTACTATTCTGGAGCAAAATTTCCGTTTCAGCGGCGGTGAGATTGCCCTGACGCCGGAAGAAAAGCCCATAAAATTCCTGAATTGCGCCCCCCTGGGTCTGGCGCAAAAATAAAGCAGCCGAAAGGCCAACCCCAATAAAAATTAAGGTCATCCCATAGCGTTGCCACCAACGGCGGAACATTAACATTCACTCAAGAAAACGATGTAATCCATCCTAGGCTATTCGTAGCGAGTATGGCTCTTAAAGACCCGCTCCATATCCTTATCTTTAAAGTTTTCCAAAACACGACCTGTACCCAAAGCAACACAGCTTTCAGCATTGGCCGCCACGTGGGTAACGATGCCTGTTTCGTGGCTAATCAGGGTATCGAGTCCCTTGAGCAGGGCGCCCCCCCCGGCCAGCATAATTCCCCGGTCAATAATATCAGCAGCCAATTCCGGTGGAATTCGTTCTAGGGTGCGCTTCACGGCTTCAACGATGATCGAAAGCGGTTCAGACATACTTTCACGGATTTCAGGGGCCTTGATGGTGACGGTGCGGGGTAATCCGGAAAGTAAATGTAAGCCACGCACTTCCATGATCGGCTCTTCTTCGTCGGTGGGATAGGCAGATCCCAGTTGAATTTTGATATCCTCGGCGGTGCGTTCCCCAATGACCAAATTGTGGACTTTTTTCATGTAGAGCATAATCGAGTCGCTGAGTTCATCCCCCGCAACCCGTACCGATTCGCTCAGAACAGTGCCCTGTAAACTTAAAACGGCCACTTCTGTGGTGCCGCCACCAATATCAATAATCATGTTACCGGTGGGTTCAGAAACGGGTAGCCCTGCGCCAATGGCAGCGGCAACGGGTTCATCGATGAGATAAACATCGCTGGCCCCGGCTTCTTTGGCTGCTTCTTCGACGGCCCGCCGTTCTACCCCTGTAACCCCACTGGGAATCCCGATCACCATCCGGGGCCGAATCAGGGGATTGCGGTTATCGTGAACGCGTTTAATGAAATGCTTCAGCATTGCCTCAGCGGTGTCAAAGTCTGCAATCACCCCATCCCGAAGGGGGCGAATGGCAATCACATTGTCAGGGGTGCGCCCTAACATTCGCTTTGCTTCTAGGCCAACCGCCAGGACTTCTTGGTTATTTTTGTTGATGGCCACAACAGACGGTTCCTGGAGGACAATCCCTTTACCAGAGACGTATACAAGGGTGTTGGCGGTACCGAGATCGATACCCATGTCCCGTGAAAATGAAAAGCGACTAAATAAACCCACTTGTACGCTGACCCCTTATCTGCTGTGTGTTGAGCTGGTTTTGAACCTTGAACACATTTACATGATTTACATCGATGTATTGTGTCGGCGGATCTTTAGCGAAAAATTATAACTTTTGGATTTTATTATGTTTGTTCACCGGCGTCTAGCGTCTATGGATAGCTCCCGTGGGGATCAAGAGATCAAGGCGATCGCCTATTTGTCGCCAATTTTACAGGGCATTTTATTCGCCATGACTAATCTTGCCAGAAGGGGACTTCGGGGGGCTGATTCATCTCTTCGAGGGTTTTCCAGCCCGCTTCCCATAGTCGTTGATCTTTGAGTTGTTTGGCATTGATCCAAAATCGGGTGTCAGGGTCACAGGAGGATACTAATTCGGCAAACACCCATTTCCCTTCATTGCGGCGGTTCATCACCTGGAAATGTCGCCAACCGAAAGTCTTTTGGGTGGCGGTCCATTTAGACCCAAGGAGATGGGGAAAGCGTTGTTTTTGTTTCTTCGCCATGGCTGAATTGATGCTCGATCACACCCTAAAATCGGGGTCGTTTATTCTAGCTTAGTGGGACGCGCTTTTCGGATCAAAGGCGTCTCGGAGGCCATCGCCAAGGTAATTTAAACTGAGCACCGTCAAAAAAATCGCTAAGCCTGGAAATAGCGCCATGTGGGGAGCTGTGGTCACGAAATTTTGGGCATCATACAGCATCCGTCCCCAAGTCGGAATATCCGGTGGAAAACCCAAACCAAGAAAGCTGAGGGTTGATTCGGTGATGATCGCGTTACTCACGGATAGGGTAGCGGCGACGGCAATGAGACTGACCAGATTCGGCAAAAGATGTGTCCTGAGGGTGCGGAGGGGATTGGCCCCCATGGCCTGGGCCGCGGTCACAAATTCTCGGTTTTTGAGGGTTAAGCATTGGGCGCGGACTAACCGGGCGATCGCCATCCAATTCAGACTGCCGATCACCAACACTACCAGGAGAAAAGTGCCCCATTCTGCCCCGGCGATCGCCCGGAGGGATTCCCGAAACAGATAGACCACCAGGAGTAACACCGGCAGTTGGGGGAGGGATAGAAATAGATCCGTCAAACGCATCAACAATTGATCGAGCCAGCCACCATAAAAGCCGGCGATCGCCCCAATCACAGTCCCTAAACTAATCGCTACGGCCATCGCAGCCAGCCCGACCGTCAGAGAAACTTTGCCCCCAAACAACACCCGCGCCAATTGATCCTGTCCGAGGTCATCGGTGCCAAAGGGGTGTTCCCAGCTTGGTGCAAGGGCACTTCTGGCAAAGTCAATACCATCAATGGGGGTCTGGTAAATCAGCGGTAGGCCAAAAACCAACAAGGCGATCGCCCCCAGGACAATCCCCCCAAGTACCGCCAAACGATTGCGGCAAAACCGTTGCCAACTGCGCGTCTTATTCCACATCCTCGTTATCGTAATAGAAAGGACGCACCCGGGACGTGAACCCAGACGCCTTAAATTTTTTCAGTTGGAGGGGTTCCGGCTGATTGGCGGCGACCGATACCGGGATCTGAAACTCACTAATGCCCGGTGGTACTTCTAAAATGGTGCCCACACGACCACGATTCTCAAAGGTCGGCGAACCATTGGCATCATAAATTCGCCCAAACACATCCGCATCAACAATATATTTACCCGATGTGTTTTTCGCTTTGCCTTTAATCATGAAACAGTTTGCATCTTCATTGGAGCCGCTGGTCACAATTCCCTGCATCTCTGCGGGACAGCGCTCATAGCTCAAGTCAGACAACTGAATCGGCGTGAGGGCCAAGGCCTGGCTGAAGGGAAATAACCCCAAACAAAGCCATAAACATCCCGCGAGAAAGCTTACGATGATGCTGCGTCGTTCCATGGATTTCCCTCAATGTCGAAAATTTCCTCTAGCATAACAATTCTATTTTTTTCCCAAGACTTCCGCTAGATTACAGTTCCCATCTGGCGCATCCGATGGCGGAAAAGCAGAGTATAATAATTGATTGCCCAAAATCACCAGATTCTATTTCCCATGCAATTTATTGACCACGCTGAAATTGAAGTTATCGCCGGAAAAGGGGGAGATGGAATCGTTGCCTTTCGTCGTGAAAAATACGTGCCTGCTGGTGGCCCGGCGGGGGGCAATGGCGGCTGGGGAGGTTCAGTGATCTTTCGGGCAGAAGAAAACCTGCAAACCCTCCTCGATTTTCGTTATGCCCGCACCTTCAAAGCACCGGACGGCGAACGGGGTGGCCCCAACAATTGCACCGGGGCATCTGGGGAGGATCTGATTGTGGATGTGCCCTGCGGCACGGTGATTTACGACCGGGAAACCGACGAAGAAATTGGTGATTTAGTTTTCCACGGACAAACCTTCTGCGTCGCCAAAGGCGGTAAGGGAGGCCTGGGAAACAAGCATTTTCTCAGTAATAAAAACCGCGCCCCAGAATATGCTCTCCCCGGCTTAGAAGGGGAAATCAAGCAACTGCGCCTAGAGCTGAAATTACTGGCAGAAGTGGGCATTATCGGCCTCCCCAATGCCGGGAAATCGACCCTAATCTCTGCGTTGTCGGCGGCTCGGCCCAAAATCGGCGCTTATCCGTTTACAACTTTAATCCCTAATTTAGGGGTGGTGAAACGGCCCACAGGGGACGGCACGGTATTTGCGGATATTCCAGGCTTAATTGAGGGGGCACACCAGGGGGTGGGCTTGGGCCATGAATTTTTACGTCACATTGAGCGCACGAAGGTTTTGGTGCATTTAGTGGATCTCAATGCAGAAGATCCAATTAAAAATTACAAAACGATCCAAGGAGAACTAGAAGCTTATGGTCGCGGTTTGCCAGAACTCCCCCAGATCATTGCCCTCAATAAACTCGATGCAGGCGATCGCGAATTTGCAGATTTCATCACGGAGGAATTACGGCAGCTGACCGACGCCAAAATTCTGACCGTTTCAGCGGTATCCAGAACCGGTCTAGAACAGTTGCTACAAGAGATTTGGGACGTCTTAGACCACCTCAAAGAGATCAGCCGAAATGAAGCACCCGAAACCTCAGTCATGGATCTTGACAGTCTTCGCATTGCAGATGAATGATGCGGGGTTTTAAGGCGATCGCCGGATTGCCACCATAGATCGTCATCGGGTCGAGCGATCGCAAGGCAACACTCCCTAAACAAAGCACCGCCCCTTCGCCGATGGTGACACCGGGGGCAATGCTACTGCGGGCCCCCAGCCAACTGCCCCGTTCAATGTGGATGGCACGGGTGATTAGTTTAAAGGTGGGGTCGCTCCAGTCGTGGTTACCGGTGCAGAGATAGACATCCTGGGAAATACAAACATGGTCAGCAAGGGTAATTGGTGCCAAGTTATCAAACCAAGTGTTTTCGCCAATCCAGCAATGATCGCCGATGGTCAGTCGCCAGGGAAATTTAATGCGCACGCCGGGTTTAAGCCTCGCCCCTTGACCGATGGTGGCGCCAAAGCGTCTCAATACCCAAACTTTAAAAGAGGATGGGGGGATCAACCGAGTTCGCACCACAGGATCACCGATAAAAAACCACAAGAGTTGCCTTAGAAAGGAAGCGCCGGGAGTGTAGTCTCCGGTGGTATAGCGGTCGAGATGGATAAAACTCACAACAGCAATCTTTAAATTGAGCAAATTGAGCGAAAATTCAAAGGCAGGGATGGTGATAATGTCTTAATGGCCGAAGACAAAAAAGGCGATCGCCTTTTTTACTCCCCATATTCTTGAAGAAAACTGAGAAAGTCTGCTAGGGCTGCTCCGGTTTCTCGGCCAGGGGTAAGTTGATACCGTGTTTGGAGAATAAAGCCTCGATTTTGGATTCGAGCACGGCGAGCCGCTCGTTCTCTTTCTTGATTTGCTCGATCTCGTTCTCGATTTGCTTCGTCCTCTGCTCGTGTTCTCTCGTTCTTTGCTCGATTTCCAGCGTGCCACTCAAGGCCGAGATTAGCCAGGAGAGCCGTTGTCCCCAACGTGAACGCCAGGAAACTCCACTGGAGGATGGTGAGGGGGAAGAGTTGGATTGGGATTGTATCGGTGTCGGCATAGAACCTCAGGAGGGCAGCAACGGCATAGAGAAAGGTGGTGAGGGCACGGGGCAGTAGAGCGAGAAAACTAACCATGGTTTTAGTTTAGCCAAAAGGCGATCGCCTTCTTTACTCCCCATATTCCTGAAGAAAACTGAGAAAGTCTGCTAGGGCTGCTCCGGTTTCTCGGCCAGGGGTAAGTTGATACCGTGTTTGGAGAATAAAGCCTCGATTTTGGATTCGAGCACGGCGAGCCGCTCGTTCTCTTTCTTGAGCTGCTTGGTCTCTTTCTCGATCTGCTTTACGTCGTTCTTCGTCCGCAAGAGCATCGCGTCGAGTTTCGCGTTCTCTTTCTTCAGCCTCTCGGTATCGGCTTCGATTTCCAGCGTGCCACTCAAGGCCGAGATTAGCCAGGAGAGCCGCTGTCCCCAACGCGAACGCCAGGAAACTCCACTGGAGGATGGTGAGGGGGAAGAGTTGGATTGGGGTGGTGTCGGTGTCGGCATAGAACCTCAGGAGGGCGGCAACAGCATAGAGAAAGGTGGTGAGGGCACGGGGCAGTAGAGCGAGAAAACTAACCATGGTTTTAGTTTAGCCAAAAGGCGATCGCCTTCTTTACTCCCCATATTCCTGAAGAAAACTGAGAAAATCGGTTAGGGCTGCTCCGGTTTCTCGGCCAGGGGTAAGTTGATACCGTGTTTGGAGAATAAAGCCTCGATTTTGGATTCGAGCACGGCGAGCCGCTCGTTCTCTTTCTTGAGCTGCTCGGTCTCGTTTTTCAATCTCTCGGTATCGGCTTTGATTTCCAGCGTGCCACTCAAGGCCGAGATTAGCCAGGAGAGCCGCTGTGCCCAACGCGAACGCCAGGAAACTCCACTGGAGAATGGTGAGGGGGAAGAGTTGGATTGGGGTGGTGTCGGTGTCGGCATAAAACCTCAGGAGGGCGGCAACGGCATAGAGAAAGGTGGTGAGGGCACGGGGTAACAGGGCTAAAAAGCTTACCATGATCCCATTTTAACCTTTCTGACTTGGTGAAATATGTACAGGCTGCTTGAAGGAAATGCTGCTCCCAACTGGGGATGTAGGCTGGCTCCGGTACGGCCGGTGATGATCCAGAGGATTGCTCGCCCGATATCATGGGAGACATGCCAGAGGGTTTCGTTAGGTTGGTTGGAGGGAATGGGGATGGGGGTGGTGATAATGCCGCGACTGCCGAAAACAAAGAAGGCGATCGCCTGGGCGCGGCGCATGTGAAAATCAGAGGTGATTAGGTAAACGTGCTGCATGTGGCGATCGCCAAAGTCTTTAACGAGGGAAGTGAAATTGGTGACAGTATCCACGGCGCGGCGATCGATATGAAGACGGTTCTCAGGAATGGCGGCTTGTTGGAAAATGGCTTTGGCCTGGAGGGTAGGCACACCGGAGGACACCCAAATGTCGAGGGTTGGGTGCTGCTGGGCAAAGCTTGCGGCAAATTCTTCCCGACCTAAACCACCTCCAAGGGCTAGGATGGCTTGAGGTGTAGGAGCTTGAATCTGTGCGAAAATTAAGCGGACGGGAATAAACCCAATAAGAAAAATGAGGCTCGTGGTAGTAAAGATTACCCACGGTTTGCGGTAGTTTTTTGCGCAACGCAGCATCGAATTTCGGCTAATAAAGATGGTCAGCGTGCTTCTCTAGTTTAGTTTTTGTGGGGGTCGAGTCGTTGTAGAAAGGTCAGCTTCGATAAGGCGTAGGCTAAGGAGGGTTTCAGCAAAGACGCGCTGAAAGGCATAGTACCAGCCGTGCCAACCGTCAAAAATGCCGCCCTTAAGGATGAGGCAATAGAAAAAGATGATGATAGGCGCAAGGATCTTTTGTTTGCGGAGGCGATCGCCCCAACCTAATTCTGATAGGGGAGTTTTCTGAAGCTTTTTAACTTCGAGCACCATATAGCGATCCTGTGCCCAGAGCCAGCGACTAAGGGATTTACGATCATCATGAAGAATAGGGTTTGATAAGGACTCAGACTGCCCTTGAACCACTAAAAGCTGGGTATGTCCATCGTCAATGTAATGTGATCGCCCTTTACGGAAGAGAGCCTGACGAGGAGGAAGAATGGTGCCGCGCAGTGGTTTTCCAAAAACGCAATATTTAAAGGGAATAAAATAACCATCGATCTCTGGAGAGGGAGACAAGATTTTGAGTTTATCAATGAGGGCATCAGTGAGGGCATAATCAGCATCGAGGGAAAGTCCCCATTCGGATTGAATCTGTTCAAGGCCAAAGTTCCATTGCTTGGCGTGGGTATCGAATTTTCGCTGGAATATTTCTACTTGGGGATAGCGCTTAAGAATCTCAAGGGTAGCATCTGTGCTGAAGCTATCAATGACCACAATGCGGCTTGCCCACTGGAGTTGTTGCAGGGTACGCTCGATATTTGGGGCTTCGTTATAGGTCAGGATCAGTGGTGTGATTGACTCAAGCATGGCGATGGGGCAAGGGTTGATTCTGGATGATGGCGTCGTATATTTCGACTAAATTCGCGGCGATTTTGTCCCAGGTGTAGTTTTCAACAATAAACTGTCGCGCGCGATCGCCTTTTTCTTTCGTGACTTCAGGTTGAAGCAAACAGGTGCGGATTGCATTGGCGATCGCCGCTTCATTCATCTCTGGAACCATTCCTAGATCCTGCTGTTTAATAACTTCCGAAAGAGCCACTCCAGGCGTGACAACACAGGGAAGTCCTGCGGCGAGAGCTTCCAGGACGGCGATACCAAAGTTTTCGGAGTAAGACGTGAGAGCAAACAGATCGGCACCTTGCAAAAGGAGATCTTTCTTTTCTCCTTCGATGAAGCCCAACATCCGGGTGCGATCGCCTATTCCTGATTGTTGAAGGCAAGTATAAATTTCATTTTCATAATTGGGATCACCACTGCCTGCGATAAGGAAGGTAAATCGTTGATCTACCAGTTGCGCTAGAGCCTGAATTAGTATTTCTATGCCTTTTTTTGGATGGAGACGCGAAAGAAATAGGATAATGGGTTCGTCACTAGGTAGATTTAGCCAATAGCGTAACTTTTGGTGAGCATCAGGATATTTTGAGGAAATCTGTAGACCATGAGGCAGGATAAATGAAGGTGCAGCTAATCCCAACTTAGATATTTCACTCTGCTCAAGGTAGGAATTGAGATGCAATCCTGAACTACCATTCAAATTCCAACGTTCGATTAAATGGAGATATATTTGCTTTTTTAGAGCACTTTGTTGTAGCGACCACTGGCACAGTAATCCATGCAGAGAAACAACATAAGGAATATCCCTGAATTGGGCTAGAGCCATTGTTAAAGTACAAGGCAAAGAAAAGAGGGCATGGACATGGACAAGATCGTAGCGATGTAGATTTTGCGACAGCCAGGTGATAAAGGGTGGTGAAATTGCAAACTCTCGTATTGCTCGCAGTGGAGGAGAAAACCGTGGAAAAAAGTAAATGGGGACTTGGCAGTACAGTACCTTTTGGGCTAACGGTACATCAAGCAAATTGCGGCCAGAGTCATTGATGGTGGCAATTTCAGCCGTAACACCAGAGCTTTGTAAGGCTCTGACCATTTCTAAAACTGCTTGACTAGTACCGCCTTTAACTTTTGAGATAGAGGCAATAACGTGAAGAATACGCATTTCACTTTTAGATATTGGGGTAAAGCTGTTCAGGATAATAGGAACCTGGCGCTTCTCCGGATGGAAGCCTGGAATTCATAGCTTGATGTAACTCGATAAGATATTGCCCGAGCGATAGATATAGCAACAATGCCAGTGATGGGAAAGTGATCGTACCAAGTAGAAATGCTTCGAAGATACTACCTACTAGCAGGGCAGCTAATCCGGCAATAATAGTATTGCTATGGAGCGAATACATAGGGCTACGGGTTGCAATCTGATCTAGTTTGAGAATCAGACGAATACAACTGACCCCGAAAAAAAAGAGAGGAATCAGCCCAACGATGCCTAGGTTAGCAGCAATGGCTAACCACGAGTTTTCGCCATAGCCAAGGCGATCGCTTTGGAGGGGAGCGCCAAAAAATGGATGGGAGCTAAAAGCATTCCACATGGCTCGCCAGACGCGGAGTCGGGAATTTTCCAGCTCAGTATCAAGCAACTGGTTAGCCACACTATTTGTATCCAATGTGCTTAAGATCGGAACAAGCACTGCCACAAATAAACCAATGAAAAATGCAACGCGAATAAATTGGTTCTTGCCCCGGCGAAAAAAGAGTAGAACAGCCAAACATCCCATGAGTGCTCCCGTACGCGAGGCAGTTAGAAATAGGGCAATGAGAACCAGTACCAGAGCGATCACCCAAAAGATTTGCTGTCGCTGTTGTCTTTGAGCCTGCATCAAGAAGAGCAAGCAAGGCACTGTGGTTGCCAAGAGAGTTGCCGCATGTTGGGGGTTGCCAGTGGTACCGAGTAAGGCCCCATGGACGAAAGTGATGGGATAGAGGTCAAAGAATGCCTGATAGCCATTGGCAATCACGAATAAAACTCCCACACTAGCGATCGCCCAAATCGCCAAATAGAATTGTCCATCGTCCTGGAGCCAACGGGATGGGCCGAGCCAGACCATCAACACAGTACTCGCAAAGGTCATGAATGCTAGTAAGGCGAAGGAAAGACTACCAGAGGCAAAAGTTTTGAAGAAAATCAGTCCTTGGATCGCCATCAAACACCATACAGCTGAAGGCATAAAACGTTGTCGCCAGCTCTGTTTATTGGGAGTTTCAACGCCAAGCCAAAGCAACAAACCAACCAGAAGAAGACTCAGGGGCCGACCGGCGGCGCGGAGTTGCTCCAGAGGAAAGACGAGATCTGGGGGATCGAGAACGTATTGGTCTCGGAACTCACTGAGAGATGCAGCAAAACAGCAAAGAGCAACTAGCAACCAGGCCATACGAGGCGATCGCCGGGCTTGATAAGCCAAAATAACGCCAATAACTGCACACACCATGCCCAGGGGGCTGCTGAGAAGATTAATAAATTGGCTAAGAAATGCTGAGCCCATAAAGGAGTCCTTACTATTTATTGCTTATGAGTGACGGGGAATTTGACTGATGGGCGGGCACTAACTCATTCAACAATGCAACCCATCGCGTTGCCCAAACATCGGCAGCATAGGGGGCGGCAAGTTGCTGCGATCGCCTGCCCCAGGCCGAGAGTTTATCATAGGCTTTATGAATACTCAGCAAGGCAGTCACCAGAGCCTCAACATTCTCTTGTGTAACCACTAGACCGTTATACCAGGAGCGGACTACTTCAACGGCAGAACCACAAACATCAGTACAAACAATTGGCAAACCAGCGGCGGCGGCCTCCACTAGGGCTAGGGGCCAGGGGTCAAAGCGACTGGGGAGGACAAAGGCACCTGCCTGACTCCACATTTTTGTCATGGCATCGGGTTGAACAAAGCCTCGGTTGATGATGCCAGCTTGATTTGTTAAGAGATGTTCTAATTCACCCTTGCCACAACAGACCAACTGCCATGGATTTGTTACCTGTTGGCGATATTGTTGATAGGCGGCCACCAGCTCTTGGAGACCTTTTTCTTCACTGTAGCGCCCCACAAACAGAAACGACCGGGGCCAGGAAGATTGGCAACGGACATTAAGGAGAGGAGAGAGGGTTTGGTAGTCAATGCCATAGAGGCCGGTACTAATGTGGTCTGGGGCAATGCCTAACCGGCGGGCATACTGCCAACTGCGTTCTCCGGTAACAACCACATGGGAAAAGCGATTCAGGTAGGGACGCAGTACCCAGGGAGCACACCGTTGTTTCCAGGTGCCCCACCAAGGGGTATCCATACCCATAATAAATTGACTGGATTTCAGGTCTGGGGTAAAGGCCAATTGACGATAGGGGGGATGGAACCACCCACCGATAAAAATCACGTCTGGCTTTTGTTCGCTGACAATTTGCTGAATTAAGCTTGTTTGCTGGCGTTCTTCTAGGTCGAGCAGTCGATGGGGAATGCCCTCCACGAGTTGGTCGTTAAAGGCAGTTTGGGTTTTGGCTTGAAATGCGAGGACAAAGGAGTCAACTTCAGGAATTTTTTGCAGTTCTCGCCAACAGGCAGCCATATAGCCAGAAATGTCTGACCAACAAAAAACAATGTTTAAACTCACAATCAAATTAATTATTGTTATGCAAAGGTTTGAAATGCCTCAATAACTCGGTCAGCACAGGCAGACCAGGTGTGGGCAGCAGCGTGCTGCTGCCCGCGTTGGATATAGTCTTGTCGGAAGCGAGTATTGTTTTCCAGTGTTATTAAAATATCCACAATGTTATCAGGCTTATCCGGGTCAACGATGATCCCTGCATCACCAACAACTTCGGGGAGAGAGGCACGATTAGCAACTACAGCGGGTACTCCAGCAGCCATTGCTTCCAAGGCAGGAATGCCAAAGCCTTCGTAGAGAGAGAGAAATAACAGTCCTAGGGAGCGGCGAAGTAAGAGGGGTAGGTCTTCGTCGGAGACAACGCCAAGCAAGGTTATGTTGGGATGATCTTTCGCGGCTTCGATGTAGTCGGGGTCGGATCTGCCTGCGATGACGATGTGAATATCGCTTTTTCGCTGGCGCAGGTGCTTGGCAACTTCGAGGAAAGAATCACCGCCTTTCTTTTTGCGCAGTCCGCCAATCATAAAGACGTAGGGAGCTTCCACTGGGGAAGGAAGGGTGTCAGGTGGGGTAGTAGCAATATCGAAAAAAGGTTGATCGATTCCATTGCCAATCACCACAATTTTTCTGGGGTCTGCACCTAACAATGCCACCATACGCTGTTTTGAAAATTCTGACACGGTGAAGACAACTCGACTATCGTTCAGCGATCGCCTTACCCACCGCCCCCACTTGTAGCGAAACCAGCGATGCTGCCAGCTCTGGGACCAGGGCAACTGTGACTCAAAGGCTTGGATGTCGTGGAGGGTAATGGCAACGGGACATTTGGAAACAGGGAGATAGGTTTCCATCGGGGCATAAACCCAATCAGTACCATCAGGAATATGGCGATCCAGTTTAGGCAAGCCGAGGAGTTTCCAACTGCGTTCAGTAGGGTTTTCGGGTGTGGGGAAGGTCTGGGTGGGTAAGTCCCGTAAGGGGCATCGGTGATCGAGTTTTTGATCGGCTCCTAGCAATTGTTTAGAAACGAGGAGATTAAGGGAAATCGTCTTTTGGCAACTCAATTCTTGAACTACTGCATTAATATGTCGCCCCACTCCCGTACAGGGAAGATAAGTCCGGACTGGATGAATATAAGAAGAAATTTGCACAAAAGAAACTTAATTAATTAAAAATAGTTGATACGTTGCATGCTAATAATTCTGGAACCTCCATAACTTTAGGATTATAAGCTCCTTCAAATATAGCCAGTTTAGACTCTTCAAGTATTGTATTAGCAGGCAGATTTCTAGCAGGATACCAAATTGTAGGACATTGACCGAGGAATGAAGCCCACGAACTGAAAGTACTACCTGAAGAGGCAATTAGCAACTGGCTTTTTGACAAAATTATTAGGTCTTCTATAGCTGATGCTTTTGGTGCAAGTAAAACCCTATCTAGTTTCAAGAGGGGTTGTAATTCTTGCTGAGAGCCATCTGAAAAAATGATAGCAGGTATTGAATAACCAGCAATATCTCGGATAATGTTTAAAACATCAGCAAACCAATGAACTGGTGTTCGAGTGAGTCCAGGTATGGGCTCTAAATTATTGATATCAATCTTTTGTTTTTGAAAGTCGGACAATCTAACATGAATGCCAATTCGTGGTATTTCTCTGGTAAAAATTTCTTTGAGTAACTCTTCCTTGATGTTAGAAATTAATTTTTCCTTTATTAACTCTTGATGGCTTTTTATGTCGGCAAAACAGTTTTGGTAGCGCAAAATTTTATCAAATACAAAGATATGGCTTTTCTTGGTATTGGGTTGAGATGAAAACCTTGATAATATATCAGGGTTGAAATAGATTTTTGCACCTTTCATACGCTGTAACAACAGAATCGATCGAGATACATATTCTTGATTAGAAAAGTAACTACCATAAAATCTCTTGTACTTTTCATTTCTTAAATATGAACCTAAATGAATAGAATTCATTCCCCAATTTGGGGCCACAATAGGAAGCTGATTGATTTCGGCAAACACTAATGCATTAGCCCAAACAAAAAGCATATTGCCTAAACCAGCTCTTGGAAGCTTGGGATATACCAGATATTTTAGTGAATGCATCTTACCGTAATTTCTCTAGCAATTAGAAGACAATGACTAAGAAAAAATTATTTCCTAATCAAAAGAATTTGATCTAAATGAATTCTAACATCAAAGTCTTCAAAGTATTGTTCCCCTGCACTTAAAATTTCAGATTTTTTTGGAATTCCAGGAAAACCAAAGGTTCTAATCTGCATTGGCTAGACGTAAAAGACACTTCTCTATAGCAACTTTTGATTCTGTTGAAAGGGATAAGAGGTGCTTTTCTTTGCAAACAAAATTTGGTGGTTTTGGCAATTCTAAATCTTGGCTAAAATTATGAATTTCCAGCAATAGATTATAGTCAACGGAGCTAGACCTTGGAACTTGGAGGAGTCTTAAAATATTTTTGGTTTTAGCACCATAACTAATTGAGAAAAATGGAATCCTAGCAATAGCCGAAAAAATGTGTGCATGTAGACGAGTGGGAATAAAGCCTTCCAGACTTTGTAGATTATCAAATACCTGATATGGATTGTTTGTGAATTTATAAAATTTTATTGGCAGATCTGATAAGCAAGATTTGGCAAACAAATCATCTTCTAGAGCAAAGGGAATATGAGAAATGTAAAAACCAAGATCAATATATGTTTGAGCAATATATCTTACTAGGTCTACATACTGTTGCGCAATTTTTGTTTGGTCATGTGTTGATAATTTTACTGAAGGATCATACGGATTCCTATCACTGTAGAGATTGAAGTCCCAAGAGTATCCCAATCTTTTATAAAACCAAGGAAAAACATTTAAGCCAATAGTTTTCTCGTGATTTAACTTTTGTTTTCTAGGGGGGGGGTAATAGAGGATAGAAAGCAAAAGTTAGATCTGGATGCCATACAATGTCATGCCTTTGAAACTTTGAGAAAATTATCTTTTTATCTTTTTCTGTAGAGAATGATCTCGAACCTAAAAAAGTTGCCCCACGCAAATACTGAATTGTCAAATCATTATGATTTGGATGAAAGTCTACTCCTAAAATAGCAATTCTGCTTGGATTATTATCTGTATTGAGCATTATGATTTCTAGGTTTTTAGGAGAAAAAATAGCTCCTCCACCTAGGATAAATTTATGTTTTTTGGAGGAACAAGAAACCACTTTTTTTAACTGGACTTTTAGTCCTAATCTATGGGCAATTTTTTTTACTGAAATACCCATGGACATATCTCCAACATTCAAGCCATGGTAAGCACCCATAACGTAAATATCAATAGATTTATTTTCCCAGAAACTATTTAGCCAATTTAAGATTCTAATCTGTTGTTTTTGTAAAAAAAATCGAAATAAATGACCGGGTTTTATTTTTATCATTTTTTATTTGGTGATAGGTTGTATTGATTTTCCTATTGGATAGAATTAAGCGGATTAAAACCCTCTCAAAATACAATATTTTGTATTTAAAAAAATCAAGATATTTTAAAAGTAATTTAGTTCTTTGATTTTTATAGTAGAAATATAGGTAACTGTGAGGTTTAGGTTTATTTTGCTGATATCCTGCCCAATGGAGTAAAATAAGCTGTTTTTTGTGGTCTAATCCTCCATAATCCCAGAGATGATATCTTCCATTATTTTGGTAAACCTTACCAGATTGTCTAGCCCAACTGCTTTGACAAATGCCGCCTAGGACTTCGGCAACATGACCATAGCGCACAGGCTTCATATCACAACAGTAGTTGATAAAGGCCTGATCCGTGTTGCGGGGATTAAGCTGATCACGCACCTTAAGAGCATCAGTCGCAAACTGCTCAAATTCTTTGAGAGAAAACAGTTTCTTGCGGGCAGCCCAGCGACCCGAATTAAATCCTCTGGCTTTTCCCTGCCGTAGTAACACTCGACACAGTTCCCCCGGTTCATAAACTTGGTTAATCGCACAGTCAAAATGGAGCAGCTCAAAATCGTAGTCATCCAGGGCCTGAATGATTGGTTTGAGATCAGCCAACACCACCTGGCGGGCATCGAGATACATAAAGCGATCGCACTCACCCCAAAAGGCAGCATAGCGACGGAACCAGTAGGGGCCTGTGGGCGTATGTCCCAACTCAAAGGCTTTACCAATGGCTTCCAATCGTTCAAAGGAAGAGTCGGTATAAATCTCAAAGTTATAGGTGTTCTGGAGTTTCAGCAGGCGATCGCACTGGTCATTAAAAGGAATGAGGATGAGGCGTAGATCAGGGTTAAAGGTACGGTAGCTATTCAAAAATGCGATCGCCCAATCGCAAACAATATCATTGGCTGAAAAATAAACTCCTATTTCGCAAGACATGAAAGTTCCTACTTTGAATAGTTAATTACTTGATTAAATATAAGCTCATGCTTTTTAGCCACCACTTCAGGAGCAAACTCTCCAAGATAAGTATTTTTGGCATTAATCATACATTTCTTTCTAAACTCTGAATCAAGAATAAGCTTTTTTAAACCTTCTTTTATATCCTCGACACTTGCTGGGTTTACGCAAATCCCTGTTTGGTTATCTCGGATTAATTCAAGCCTCGGTAAATCATGATCCGCCAAAATTGCACATCCTTTACTCATTGCCTCTACAAAAACAATTCCATAGGCTTCTTCTTTCGTCGGAAGACAAAATACTTGACAATCTTCCATTAGCTTTAACACTTCTACATTGGATAAAGATTTAAAAACTTGATGCTTTATTTTGGATAGTAAACTATGATCAAAATCAGTTTCTGATACTATCACTACTTCTATATCGTTGGTGTCTACATTTAACTTAGATAAGGCTAAAACGAATTCCAGTAAACCTTTGCGAACACCATCACGACCTACAAATAAAATTTTAATCGTTTTTTCATTGATTTTTTTCTCAAATTTATTTGACGGAATCTCAATTAAGTCTGGCAAAAAAAAGGAGAATAATAAACCAATTTTGCCTTGTCTTCAAAGAGATTTTCAATTAAAGGCACAGAAAACTTAGTAGTAGTTACTATTGCATTAAAAAAAGACCATCTTGAAACCATTTGTGATCTTGTATTAACAATATCTTTTATTCCCCTATAGTTTAATACATGATCTGTCTGCCAATTAATGCGCAAAATATTAGGAGGAATCTTTCCAAAGCCTATATATTTTGGATAAATATAAGAACTATAAACTAAATCATATTTTGAAACGCTAAGAGTAGGTATAAATACTATATCAGAAGGGATTTTTTGAAGATATTTATTAAAACGAGTCCGTTTTATTCTTCTTGTAAATTTTAGCAAATAAGGTTGAAAAAAAGTTTTATTTACCTCTGAGTTAATATCAAAATATTCTTTTAGTTTTAGTAGATGCTTTGGATACAAAATATCTGTATCTGTCGTAAAGCCGTAATTTGCAATATAGTTTATAAATACTCTCATTATACCTTTTTGCTTAAGTCCAGTTTACAGGTTTACCAAATGGAGACCAAGAAAATCGCGAGGGTTTTTGATCTTTATCTATAACTTTAAAAAGAGCATTTCCAAACACAAATCCAAAATTATCCACTGCCTCTGTATAAATACAGACTAAAGCATAGTCATTCTCATTCAAATAGTAAATCATATCGATAAAGTCGCTAGAAATATTTCTGTTGAAAAAACGACACTCTGTGTAAATAAAATCAATACACTTATTTTTGATATTGTTTTTTGCCCCCTGAACAACTTTCAAGTCAAAGCCTTCCGTATCGGTTTTAAGTAAACTAATTTTATTGATGTTATTAACTTCGCAAAAATTATCAACTGTGTTCACGGATACTTTTGCATTTGCCTTTATAGAATTAGTTTCCTCTGGACAAAGGGAAGATAGCAAAGAATTAGATGAGATATAAAAGGTTGACTCACCAACAAAGTCACTCAGTGCTTGATTCACAAGATTAATATTAGAGAGCTCTGATGTATTTTTTTGCAGTTGTTGATATGTATCTGGTACAGGCTCAAAAGCATAGATTTGCGATTGGGGAAATTCTCTAGCAATGTGCAACGCAGTTTGTCCATTATTAGCACCAACATCAAAAACTATATCTAATGTTTTTCCATCGAGACAATACCTTATATCTGCACAATAATCTACTCCAAAAGGCATTGTTCCAATTCGGCGAATATCAAAACCCCATGAACGAAAGGTTTTTTTAATTAAACTATTAATCATTGAAGCCATATCAAGTACATAATAATAACTAAATAAACTTAAATATTTTTTTAAAAATATAACTAGTTCGAAAGTAAATACAAGACCAAATAAACTTAATCATCGCCAAAGGAGAACAGGATTTAGGTTCGGGTTTACTAGGAAGCCATCCAAACTCCTCTGACAACATCTCACTATAATATAGATAAAGATGACGCATTGGCACATAATTTTTTGACTTCCACGGTTTATCTGGTCCTGTATAGTGGATAATCTTAGCATTTTTCATCCGATGGGTTATCTCTTCCGTTTGAGGAAGTCCTAACAACTTCTCCTTATACAGTCTAGCTTCTACATTCCATTCCCCCGGTAAATGGCAGTAATTACACCAGAAAACGGCATTTAAAGCATCCTGTTCTTGAAATTGAAGTTTATCTGCATTGTCAGAAGCAAAAACAAAAGTTTTATCACTATAATCATTTTTCTGCCATGTATCACCATTAATTAACATTACTCCAGCATTAAAATAAAAATCTTCATTTTGTATCTCAAATTTTTTTAGAAAAATCTCTTGATAAGGAAATTGAACATGAGGAATTGCACCAAGAGAAAATGTTTTCAAATTGTATTTATAAAAATCAGCAATTTCACTCAAAACTATAATATCGCAATCCAGTAAAATAATATTACAATTTATTTTGGATAGTTCAGGAGTTATTAATCGTGTGTATGTATTTAAGTTTACATGTTCAATTTCAGGTAAAGATTTGAACAAGTTGAGATCGATTTTGATTATAGATAAATTCGAGTTAAAAGAAGAACATAATTGATCTATTTTTCTTGTATTTTCATTAGTTATATCTGGAGAGAAAATATAAAAGTGTAATTCTTCGGGTTTTTGTGTATTTTTAAGAATGGAAAGTATAGTAACTGCACAATAACGGGCATAGTTATCGTCAGCAGAAAGGAAGATTGGTATTTGTTCTAACACTTTTGATAAATCCTTATTAAAAAATTAATTACATGAATCCTAATTTTTGCTGAACTCTTTGCCAATAGTAGTCTCCCTTGCGAATTAGCTCTTCCAAAGATGGATGGTATTTGCCACTACGATAAGCTAATTTTTGTAGCCATCTTGCTTGGCGAGATTCATTACCTTTCGGGTATTCTTTGGACAATATGGGAATATCTAAAAATTGACAAAGTTCTCTATAACCATAGCCTATCTTTAAATCTAGGATTAACAGATTATTTCGATCCTTAAAATGGTTAAAAACCTCTTGATGAAAAGTATGGTAACGGGATTGATATAGCTCTAAATCAAAATCAGAAGAACCGAAAAATTCCTGATTAAATTGATCATAACTAGATTTCCACTGCCAAATATAACGCCCCTCCTTTAATAGCCAATCCATACTTTTTAACCATCCATCTACAGGTCTAGTCGTCAAAACAAAACCAGCATTAGGACACATTTTATCTAGCTTCTGATAAAGCATTGGGATGGGGGTATCAACAAATCCTTGATATTGGTCTAGTATTGATAAGTCATCAGTTTCATAAAGGCTGAAAGGAAAATGAACGGTATGAATTCCCAACTCGTTCAAAGCCATATATAGAGAAGTTGTACCTGTACGGGGTAAACCAATGCCAAAGATTTTATTAAAGCGCATACTTAATTTATGATAATTTCTTAGATTGATTTTAATCCCTGTGTTCCCCTCCATTTTCTCAATTGTAAAATAGTTTGGGAAGGAAGAAAAAACTTGATTAAAACGACAATCTTACCCCAAATACGACAATGTACCCACTCCCCACCGTAATGCCATAGGCGAAGATAAAAAGGAACTAATCTCTTACTCAGTCGATAACGTTCTTTAATAAAAAGCATAATATCCCTTGAATTGTCACTATTGCAGTCAAAAACACAGAATAAGGTATTTTGAGTCACGAATTTTTTGCCGTCTCGATACATTCTCGCTAGTAAATCATGATCTCCACACCAACGGTAGTTAGTATCAAAACCATATTCCTGTTGACAAGATAACCTCACAAGGATTGCTTGATGGGAGGTAGGCATATAACGCCAAATTTCTGATATAGGCTTAGGCATTCGTTGAAACCGCCTAGTTTGTAGCTCATCCACCAACACTTCCTCCACCCCCGCCAAAATTACATCCGCATCACTATTTAAAAGATTTTCTATACTGCTTAGGGATTGATTATCATAGAAATAATCTCCTGCATTCATATATAAGATCCAATCTCCAGAGGCTAGCCTTGAGCCCTTATTCATCGCATCATAAATTCCTTGATCAGATTCACTTACATAACAATCAATTTGATCTTGATAGGATTGAATAATCTGCTTAGTTCTGTCAATAGAGTTGCCATCGACAACAACATATTCAATATTGGGATAGTCTTGATTAAGAATACTTTGAATTGTTGCCCCAATCAGTAACTCAGCATTTCTAACGACGGTGACGACCGTAACCTTTGGCAAACTTCTAGGCATTTGCTTTTAAATCCTCGTGATTGGGCGCGTTACAATTTCTCCTAACAGCACCCTACGTTTCATTTCATCAGTGTTATCGTTTAAGATTGACAAACCCTCTAAGCAGTAACAGTATTGCTTTGTATCTTCCAGTACCGTGCATAACGCCCGTCCTGTCTCAACAGTACAGAATGGCATCCCCGCTCTACAATCTGCCCTTGATCTAACACCAAAATCTCATCCGCTCTTATAATTGTCGAAAGTCGATGCGCCACCACAATCACCGTTCGATCTTTTTGAAACTGCTCTAGCGCCCGCTGAATCAACCGCTCCGACTCACTATCGAGCGCACTCGTCGCCTCATCCAACACCAAAATCCCTGGCTGCTTAATCAGCGCCCGCGCCAACGCTAACCGCTGCCGCTGCCCCCCCGACAATCGATAGCCCCGCTCACCCACCACCGTTTTATATCCATCCGGCAGCGCTATAATAAACTCATGAGCTTGAGCCGCCTGCGCCGCCTCCATCACCTCATCTAGCGACGCCTCCTGACAGCCAAAGCGCAAATTTTCCAAAATGCTGTCATTGAAAATGAATGTATCTTGACTGACCACCCCAATGTGTTGCCGCCAGTCTTCTAGTCGGTAGTCATCCAATGGTTTACCATTCACTAATATCGTTCCAGCAGTAGGCCGATACAGCCCCATCAACACATCTACAATCGATGACTTCCCTGCTCCCGACTCTCCCACCAGCGCAAGCACTCGATTACGGGGAATGGTAAATGTCAAATCCTTCAGCGCAAACGCCCCATCATTGAGATAGGACAAACTCACCGACTGAAACTCAATATCATTCTTCAGCCCTACAAACGGCTCATTCCCCGACTGCTCAAACTCCTTGTCTCGACGACTCAAAATAGTATCTAATCGAAACATGCGAGCACTATTATCAACAAACATAGTGATGCTACTAACCGTTGCTTTAAGTCGAGCTGATAGTCGCTGCAATACCAATAGAAACGTTAGCAACATAGGTAAAATATTCATCTCAGTTCCCTGAAATAGCACTGCTAAAATCGCTAGAACGCCAATGGCAATCATGGGGACTGCATCCATAATTGGTTCGGGTAAATAGAAAATATAGGCACGTTTTTGGAGCTGTTCCTGCGTTTTATCTAGCAGATGGCTTGCTATTTCAACTATTTTTCGCTGCATGCCAAATGTATGCAGCAGCCGCAATGCCTGAATACTCTCCGTAATATATTTTGCTGACTCCACCTGTGTTTCCGTTACCCGATGTACTACATACCTTAGTCGTGGAATTAACTTGTATTGCACCAGAGCAACGGCCAATGTCAAGAGAGCTGCAGCCAAAGCCAACACAGGCGAAAGGCGCACAATCACAATCAAATACATGACGGCGAATGATAAGCTCACTGCAATATTATTGAATTGTGTAATTTGTTGATCGACCGCTAGGGCTGCATCATTTGCAAATAGCACTAGATCGCCTACTTTATAACGACTGACACAACCATAACTAAAGGCCATTGTTCGTTCAAATACCTTACCTGTCACGTAGGGCTGAGCCTTTGCTGATAGCGACGCCGCCGATACCTTATTAGTATAGTTGCTCAAACTAAGCAGAATTTGTAATCCTACTGCAGCACCGATTAACACTAAAAACATCTGCTCTGGAGGCAGCGGCAATAGCGTCGTAAGAGTCTGCATAATTTGCGAATCAGCTTGGGCCTCACTTGGCGTCGAGAGATATGACACCGCCAGATAAATCACCCCTACTGTGCTTCCTTCTAGCAGGGCATTCAATAGATTCGTCGTCAAATTAACGGCAATTAGTCCCCAATTCTTCTGTGCAGTTTCGAACACTAACTGATAAGCAGGTGATCGCAAGTTACGCAAAATTTTTTTCACAATTAAATATAGATTCTTAAAAATACAAAAGTGAGTCAAGTTCATGACCCATGTCATTTTTAGTTGCATCGACAGGACAAGTCACCTTTGCAATAGGTTATCTTAAACTACTGTCGTTGTGTAAAAAATGGCGGTCGCCCACAGGAGACTTCGAGGCATGCAAAGTTGGCTTGGTCATAGCACCTCAAAAAGGCGATCGCCTTCTATCACACCAGCAGCAGGGCAGTAGAGGATAAGTTCATTTTCAGGGAGAAATTTTTGGGCGATCACAGCGATCGCTAAGTGAAAAACTAAGGCCAATAATTAACATCTCGAACTTGTTCAGTCTAGGCTGATGCTTAGTCCAGGTAAAACCTCTTCTCCAGATAAGGTCGCCGGTAAATTGACGATTTGTATGGTTTGATTTGGGCGATAGATTTCTACCTGTTTTTGTTGTGGATTAATCAACCAACCTAGCCTTAAACCAGAGCCTAGGTATTCCTGCATTTTATTCTGTAAGGGTTTTAAGCGATCACTTTTTGACCTCAGCTCAATGACAAAATCCGGGCAAACTGGCGGAAATCCTTCTCGTTCTGCGTGGGTTAGTTTTTCCCAGTTGCATCGGGAGACCCAAGCCACATCAGGGGAGCGATCGCCACCCTGGGGCAAGCTAAATATTGTTGAAGAACTAAAAACAATTCCGAGTTGACTCTGATCATTCCAGAGAGAAACTTTGAAAATAAGATTCGCTTCTTGGGCACCGCTTTCACCCCCAACTGGAGACATAATAATGAGCTTTCCTCGGGGGTCTCTTTCTAAGTTGAGGTCAGGATTGTTTTGGCAGAGCTGATAAAATTGCCCTCGATTTAACGAAACAATTGGCTGAAGGTCTAAAACGGTAGCCATAATGATGCAGATTAGAGGAGTAAGCTAATTTTAACAACTTGTTCTCATTGAGGCGATCGCCCTCTAGAGGATCACTCACCAAGGGAAATAACGCGACTTAACACATCTTCGATATCGTAGGGGCAATCTTTAGGAAAATCTAAATCCGTTTCCCGGATCGCGTCAGCACGGGCAAGCCGATATATTTTTGCTAGGGATACCTCATCATTAAGATAGCGCCGCAGACTCGGACTGTCCTCAAGATATAGTTCAATATTACTTCGTTCTCGATCAATCGTATTTCGCCAACTGCGAGACCGTTTTTGGGGCTGATGATCCCACTTTAATAGGTAGTGTAAAATCAGCCGGATACTGCTAAGGAGGTGATCGCGTTCTCGCTTGGACAAATCCCGCACCTCTTCTACCAAGTTTTCAATATCAAGGGCCATAAAATCCCCAGCGGCAAGAAGATCGGCCATCGTTTCTGCCCATTGACTAAAGTCTCTTTCGTAAAGTTGTTCCATGGGAGTGTAAGTTTTTTTGTTTTAATCTAAGTCTAGCCGGATGTTGAGGATGATAAGCAAGGCGATTGCCCTTAGGAGAACAGGTCGCCATATTCCGCCAGCAGAGCCAACGCTTCCCTTAGGGCGCGTCGGTTTCGGTCGGTCGAGTCGAGCTGGAACTGTATTTCGGCAATACGGCATCGAGTTTCGATTCTAGCTCGGCGAGCCTCGCGTTCTCTTCTCTGAGCGTTTTCAGTCTCTGCTCGTGCGCGATCCTCGCTTCTTCGTTGCTTTTCTTCAGCCAAGCGGTTTGTTTCTCGATTTCGACGGTTCCACTCAACGCCGAAATTAGCCAATGTAGCCAGGAGGGCTGCCACAGTGAATCCATTGCTCCACTGTCTGGGGTTGGCAATGAGTCCGAGGAATTCAAAGTCGGTTTGGTCATAGAACCTCAAAAAGGCGATCGCGATCAATAACACCGTTAAGACGGTTGAGGGCAATAATGCCAGGAAATTTAACCACATCTAAGGCTAGGGGAAGATAATTTTATTTTAATAGTTCATTTGGCGATCGCCTTTCATCAAACCATCAGAAGAATTAGTGAAGAATGATTTCACTTTAAGGGGTAGAGCCCTGGGCGATCGCCACTATCAAAAGATCCCCTTTAAGTCTTTGTCTATTACCGTTTGACGGAATTTTGCAACACCTCTAAATATTGCGCTGCAATTCGCTGCGGTGTGAAGTTCTCTTCTAAATATCGGCGTCCTGCTTGGCCCATACCCTCTGCCAAGGGGCGATCGCCTGCCAACTGCCGAATGAAATCTGCTAGCCCTTGGCCATCCCCATTGGCGATCGCCCGGCCACAATTTGTTTTCTGCACTAGATCCTTTAAATAGCTCTTAGGCGGACAGACCACAGCGATCGGCCGACCCGCTGCCAAGGCTGAGTAGAGCTTGCTCGGTGCTAACAGGCGTTCCATCCCCGGACTCAAACTCACCAACGACAAATCACAGGCCGTCAAAGAGTAGGGCAGCACTTCTTTATCTTGGTAAGGCAGCAGCAGCAGGTTCGATAACCCCAACTGTTCGCGCTTTTCCATTAACACCTGCCGCTTGGCACCATTGCCAATACAGACAAACTTAATCGGTTCATCCTTGAGTAAAATGGCCGCTTCGAGGAAGGTTTCAACGTCATGGCAACGGCCCAGATTGCCAGAATAGAGCACCGTAAATGGCTGAATCAGTCCGTACCGCAGGGCAAACCAATTCTCTTGTTTGGGGATCGGCACGATTAAGTCCGGATTTGCCCAACTGTGGATCACGCTGACCTTTGATTCGATCCCCGGGCAGAGTTGGGTAATGTGTTGTTTTTTCGCCGGACTTAATACCACAATGCCCTTCGCCCGTCGCCACACCCTGAGGTTCATATTTTGCCAAAATCGCGCTAACCAGTGCTGTTCTGGGATCACGCCAAGCTTAACGGCAATATCGGGGTAGAGATCATAAAGCAGACAAACATAGGGCACTCGGAAAATCAGGTTCGCAAAGTAACCCACGACGGGTAAAAAGGGAGGGGCCGTCGTAATCAACAGCAGTTCTGTTTTGCGCCCACATCCGACGAGATGGAGCACTGTCCGCAATAGGAACAAAATGCCATTGATCGCTTTGCCGCGAATCCGCTGGGGCCAGAGCTGGGCTGTCCGCGATCGCCTGACTTTCAGACTATCTACTTGCTCAAGGCGTGGAGCATCTGTCGCTTGAAAGGCGTATCCGGGTTGCCCCGTAAAGATATCAACATCTAAACCTTGCTGGCTTAGGTGCCGCGTCAATTCCTCGATGAGCTGACCTGTCGGGGCAAAATCAGGGGGGAAAAACTGGGTAAGCACCATTAAGCGGAGTTGCGGTTCATTCGTAGCCCCAGAAGACTGATCAATAGTTGGCTGGGAACGGCTAGAAACCAAGCGCTTGAGGTAATGAACAAACAACATAGATAAACTTTTTTAAAGGGGAGATAAAGCTAAAGATTTGGATCGGCGAAGCAATGAACCCATGCACTTTTGCTTCATCTTCACCATTCGGTGATCGCTGAACCGTTAACCAAAAAGGCGATCGCCCTACACGCAAAGCTTTCTAGGCAACGCTTTTAGTGATCCCCTTGTAGCTGGGAGATCGTTGCGCGGCAATGCAGCAAGCTTGGGTTGTGAAAAAAATAGACAGACGAATCCTGGGACTGTTCTACCCTGGATGCCGAACTGATGGCATTGCTAGTAGTAGAAGCAGGGTAGAGAAACTGAGATCAAATAGACCATCGAAGCTCACTCTACGGTGGGAAGCCTTCATCGCTCCCTCATGCTTTCTTCATAATTTCTTCAAACTGTATCCTATCTACGCTAATTGGTCGAGGTCAATTTACGAAGCGGAAATCTTTGATTGTGGTAGAACCCTGACATTGCGATTGACGGCGCGTAAACTCGCTGACAGAAGGATTGCCTTGAACAGAAATTACGCCAGTTGCCTGTTGCCACAGTTCAGGGGAGGCCAACGATAACTGATATTCGCGATCGCATTTGCGGACATGGTACCATTTCGTTTCTTGACAACACTTACACCAAAAGGCTTCTAGCCACTCCCCATCTAAGGGCACAGTCGTTTTTGTTGCAACGAGTAAAAGTGCCTTGCGCCGACTTAGCCCCCGGCTCTGGAGATGATCCGGTTGGTCGGCGTAAATTCGGTGTTTCTGACTCACACTATCTAAGTAGCACTGGTGAATGGGGCAAAAGATAGCACGGCGCTTGGAACGCTTACGGTGGCGATCGCGGCGCTTGGTCGATGATTGTTTGCCTGAACTTCTATTGTCTGGGGAGACAGGATGAGAATTCCGGTTGATTGGTTTCATGACGCAGAATGAATGTAGACCCAATTGCCGAGACAACTTGATTGGTAAACAAAACGCTAAAAGGATAGTGATTGCTTGCCACTTAACACATACTACTCATCGACACTATTCCTAAGTGTCTAATTTAGAGATTGGTATCAGTCTCAACCATTAACATTAGCCTGGCTCATCTAACTGTTATACTGACAATTTTAGAATAAGCACCTATAATGTCTGGCGTCTGGATTGAATTTGCTTTCTTTTTGTCATCGGTTGCTCACTTTTAAACCTGTGCCCTATGGTAGTGACACTTTACGGTAACTTTACAATAGGATTTAAATAAATTTTCTCCCTTTTGAATCGATCAGCATTAGCCTGCCCCTAATTTGGGGTCGTCTGTAGATAGCTGTGTTGTTAGTAGGTTCTGAATCCTTGGGTCAGAATATAAATTCCAGGAGCCTTGCTCAATGCAATTTTTTATCCTGTTTTGTACGTCAGTCTTCATCCTAATTCCTGGTAGTTTCAGCGCTGCCGTTGCTGCCGACAGGTCTGATTTTTCAGAAGATGGGGCGATGCAAGCGCAAACTCCACAACGGATCAACCTATTGTCGAGTGCTTTGCCGGCAATGGGCGTTGATCGAAACTACATTCTCGGTGTGGGCGATCAGTTAGAGGTTGAAGTCTTTAATGTGCCTGAATATAGCGGTAGTCAACGGGTGCTGGCCGATGGCTCCCTTAATCTCCCGGCCATTGGTAAGGTGCCGGTTGCGGGTTTAACCATCGAAGCAGCAGAAACGGCGATCGCCACCCGCTACCAGTCAGAATTACGCTATCCCAGAATTACCCTTGTCCTGCAGCAACCCCGTTCTTTCCAAGTGACCCTCTCCGGAGAAGTCAATAGTCCCGGTGCCTATACCCTAGACGGAGGCCAGTTTCCCACCCTGGTGCAAGCCATTCAGGCTTCGGGAGGGCTCACCTATGCCGCCAATTTACGACAAGTGCAAATTCGTCGCCTCAACCCATCTGGCGCAAGGCAGACCGTCGCCGTTGACCTCTGGGAACTGTTACAAAACGGCGATGCAAGCCAAAACATCGCCCTGCGAGATGGGGATGCAGTTTTTGTACCCGCAGTAGAAACGGTGAACTTAACCGAGTCGGCTCAACTAGCAGCCTCAAATCTAATTGGTACCCCTGAAACCTTAGACATTGGTGTTGTTGGCGAAGTATTTCGTCCAGGTATCTATCGATTAACGGGCGGCGCATCCCAAACCAACCCCACCGTCTCCCAAGCCATTCGGGAAGCGGGTGGGATCAAGCCCTCCGCTGATATTCGTCAAATTCAAGTGCGACGTCTGACCCGCAGTGGCACATCCCAAACCATTGACATTGATTTTTGGGAACTGTTTCAATCGGGGGATTTGACCCAAGACTTAGCCCTCCAACAGGGGGATACCATTTCTATCGCCACCGCTGCGGCCCCATCCGATGCCGAGGCGGCCCAAATTGTGGCCACTAACTTGTCCCCCGATCAAATTCTCGTTAATGTGGTCGGTGAAATCGAGAGTCCTGGTGCTGTTCGCGTTCCTGCAAATACAACATTAAACCAAGCCGTGCTGGCCGCTGGAGGACTGACAGATCGCGCCCGCAACGATGTGGAATTAATCCGTCTCAATCCCAATGGCACCATTGTCCAGCAGCAGTTTGAAATTGATTTTTCTCAAAACGTCAATGCCGAATCCAACCCAATTCTTTGGAACAACGATGTCATCATCGTGGATCGTAATGCAACGGCTAGCTTTACAGATGGACTCTCACGCATTTTAAGTCCACTGCGTAATCTTCTGCCTTTCGGTTTCTTATTTTAAGGATGAATTTTTAAGAATTAAATTTATAAATTAAGCGCGAAACTACCATGGATAAACAAGATACCAATAACGCTGTTCTCGAATATCAAAATAACGGCCATAAAAAAAATGGCGCAGTCGCCCCAATACCGTATCCTGTCTCTCCTCTATTGCAACCAGTAGACTACGGCGATGACTTCGATTTCCGCCAATTTTTATCCGTGATGCGGCGGCGAGCTTGGTTAATTCTGGGGGTGATAACCGTTGGCATGGGGGCAGTTACCTTCAACACATTTTCCCAAGAAAAAATCTACTTATCGAAGTTTCGTTTGTTAGTTGAACCCGTCAATTCCGACAATAGTGTTTCTGACCTAGCCCGGAGCCTGCCCGGAAACTTTGGTAGCGGATCCGGTGAATTAGACTACGCCACTCAAATTCAGGTTTTACGCAGTCCCGAATTACTGCAAAAAGTGATTCAACCACTGCAGCAACAATATCCTAACCTTAACTACAATACTCTACTCAGTAATCTCAGTATTACCCGACCGGGAGAGACAAAAATTCTCGAAGTCAGCTATCAAAATCCAGACCCTGATCAAATTGAAGCAGTGTTAGAACAGCTTAGCTCGGTGTACCTGGAGTACAGCTTGGCCGATCGCCAAACCAACGTTAGACAAGGTCTGCAGTTCATCGATGAACAATTACCCGACCTCCAACAGGAAGTGGATACTCTGCAGGCAGAGCTTCAACAGTTTCGTCAAAACTACAATTTCACCGAGCCGGAAATTCATTTCAATCAGCTTGCCCAGAAAGCAGCAACCTTAGAGCAGCAGCGCTTCCAGTTGCAACAAGAGATGGCCCAGGCCCAAACCCGCCTCCAATCCCTCCAAGGGGACAGTGGAGCTTTAGCGGCCCTAGAAGATTCACCAGCCTATCAGCAGGTTCTTGGTCAACTGCGGTCGATCGAGGCGAACATTGCCAAAGAATCGACACGTTTCCAAGAGGGGAGCTTAAATATTCAAGTGTTGAGGGAAGAACGCCAGAATTTACTGCCGATTCTGCAACAGGAGGCGGAACGGGTGGGGGCAACCCAAGTGACAAATGCCGCCAATCAACTCCGCATCTTACAAGCTCGGATTCCATCCCTTAATCAAGCCCAAGCCGAAGTCGAGCAATCTTTTCAGAATCTCGCTGTCCTAAATCGGCTATATACCGATCTCCAGCGGCGACTCGGAATTTCAACGGAAGCACTGACAGAGCTCCTAGCAAGACGCCAAGCTCTACAAGTACAAGCGGCACAAACGGAGATTCCATGGGAAGTCATTGAAGATGCCACCCGTCCTAACTTGCCGATCTCCCCCAATATTCAACGGAGCTTGATGCTGGGCTTTATTGCTAGTTCGGTCTTGGGTGTTGGCGCTGCTTTGCTGCTCGACAAGCTCACTGATGTTTATTACTCTCCAGATGATCTGAAGAATCGAACAAAGCTACCACTCTTAGCCAATATTCCCTACGAAGAACAACATGGAATGGCCGGGACAGCGGCATCATCTTTGCAACCAATGCTGCGTGTCCAACGTTGGCTAGCTTCTTTGATTCCGGCTTCAACGACTCGGACATGGCAAAAAATGACCGGTGGAGATCAGCCCTATGGCTATGGCTATTATGGTGCGTCTGCCTTTTCTGAATCCCTACGGGTGCTACATACCAATCTAAAATTACTGAGTGCCGATCGCCCTTTACGTTCGGTGATTATTGCTTCGGCTTTGCCGGGGGATGGCAAATCAACAATTGCCCTGAACTTGGCACCAACGGCGGCGATTCTCGGTCAGAAAGTATTGCTCGTTGATTCTGATATGCGGCGTCCCCAGGTTGCTCAACGTCTCAATTTAAATCAAAAGCGGGGTCTCAGCACTGTAATTACAAACAATAGCAACGAGACTGAAATTGATAACTATTTACAGAAACCGATGCCTTTGGTGGATTTTTCGGTGCTGCCAGCGGGAGATCTGCCTCCTGATCCGGCAAAATTACTCGCCTCTCAAAAGATGCAGCATTTGGTTAAGGACTTTGAGCGCACCTTCGACCTCGTTGTCTACGATACGCCGCCAGTGCTTGGACTTGCGGATGCCAGTCTGTTGGCCTCACATACTGATGGTGTGATTTTAGTGGTCACTTTGAATAAAACTACGCGTTCAGCCGTTTCCCAGGCGATCGCCACCTTTAAGCAAGCCAATATTCCAATTTTAGGACTCGTTGCCAATAGTCAAACCAAAGGGACGTCCGGTAATTCCTACTCCTACTACGGCTACAAGTCCAAAAACAGTTAATTATTAAATGGTTAGTAGGCGATCGCCCACTGATCGTTTGATTTCTGCATTAACCCTCTCGCACCAGGAGGGAAATTTATATTTCCAGCTTTTTTCTAGGGAACAGTTTGGACCGAGGAAAGTTCTACACTTACACTTGAGCAACACCCAAGCAGAGCAATTCACAAAACAGGGTACTACTCAACAGCGCTCAAGATTCGTTGCTGAAAACCCCCAACTGATCCATGGCCCGCCTATGATGGACAAAAGAGTCATAAATACTTCTAGGCATCTTCATTCCAGTTGCTTTAGTCGTTGTGGCCCATTGCAACAGGTCATTTTTTCTTCAGGGCAAACTTTTGTCGCGTTTTACCTATGCTTGATCTCACTTCCTACAAATCCGTTGAAAAATGCCTCATTAAAGACCCAATTATGCTCGCGGCGGAGACCACCTTGCTTGAAGCGGCAAACACCATGGCGAGTTTAAAGCGCACCTGTGAGTTACAAGACAAAACAAGCGATGCCCTAGAGGTCAATAGTAGCCGCGCCAGTTGTATTCTCGTGATGGCAGGCCAACAATTACAGGGGATTGTGACCGAACGCGACCTCTTGAAATGGGTCATCCTAGATCAAAATTGGCAGCAGATCACCCTAAAGCAAATTATGACGACCTCTGTCATCTCCCTAACTTGGGATCAGTCTTTAACGCCTCTGCATATTTCTCAACTGTTGCAAAAACATCGGATTCGTCACTTACCAGTTCTAGACACAGAAGGTAAGCTATTTGGTTTAATCACCCACCGCTTACTGCGCGGTGTCATTGAACCGGTGCATTTGCTGCGCCTGCGATTTGTCACAGAAGTGATGGTGAGTCGCGTGGTTTATGGTGCCCCCCAACAATCCATGTGGCACTTGGCTAAGGTGATGATGGAATGTCGTGTGGGTTCAATTGTCATTGTTAAACCCCATCCGACCCTCGAACAGGCTTGGTTTCCCCTGGGAATTGTCACGGAACAGGATATTTTACATTTACGTTCCCTGGATGTGGATTTGAAAAAAATCACAGCGGAACAGACCATGACCCGGCCGACCAAAATTGCGGTGCACCGTTCTTTGATCGAGGCTAAACAACTGATGGAACGGCACCAAACCCACCGCTTGATTGTGGTTGGGGAGCACCACGAGCTCCTGGGGTTGGTGACCCAATCGAATTTGCTGGAGGCGATGAACCAAAATGAGATGTACGGGCTTGTGAGTTTTTTAGAACAGCAGATCAAAGAGCGTACCCAGGAACTAGACCGCCTCAATCAAAAACTTCGTCAAGAGGTGCAGGAACGGAAAAAAGCTGAAAATCGCATTCGTCAACTGTCTCTTACGGATGAATTGACAGGCGTTTACAATCGTCGGGGTTTCTTTATGCTCGTCGAACAGGAATTATCCTTGCTGGAGCGCCAAAAGTTGCCTTTTTCGCTCTTTTTCTTCGATGTGGATAATCTAAAGATGATTAATGATCACCTGGGCCATGGGGTAGGCGATCGCGTCATTGTCGATGCAGCCCAGATTCTGCGGGACAGCTTCCGGAGGGCAGATATTCTGGCCCGGCTGGGGGGCGATGAATTTACCTGTTTTGCGCCGGTAAACCAGGCAGAAGCGGATCTGATTTGCCAACGTCTCCAAACGGCGATCGCCAACTTCAACCAACAACAACAGCGCCCCTACCAACTTTCTATTAGTACTGGTTACACCAGTTATACCGAATTTCCAGCCAATGCTTCCCTACGCACCCTGTTGAAACAGGCTGACGAGAAAATGTATCGGAATAAGCGGCAGCGGAAACAAGGGCGACAATCTGCCTGTGACGACAACCCCCGCCCCAATACCACAAAACAGAACACAGATCCGGACTATTTGCCTAAACAATCCCTTAACTTGTAGAATTTAAAGTTCTGGAAGCTAACAGATTTCTATAGAAAAAATTATTCTGTCAATATTATGAGTAAGCGTTTACAGGTAGTCCTAAATCAGGACGTGCGCAAGCTAGGCAACAATGGTGACCTCGTTGAAGTTGCCCCCGGCTATGCCCGTAACTACCTCCTCCCCCAAGGCATTGCCTCCCTCGCCACCCCCGGCATTCTTCGCCAAGTTGAACAGCGCCGCGAAAAAGAACGTCAACGTCTGCTTGCAGAACTCCAGGACGCCGAAGCGCGTAAAGTTGCCCTCAAAACCGTGGGTAAACTCATTATCCGCAAGCAAGTTGGTGAAGAAAATCAAATTTTCGGTACCGTAACCACCCAGGATGTGGCCGACGCCATCAAAGAAAGAGCAGGCCAAGATGTGGATCGTCGTGGCATTACGCTCCCTGAAATTGGCAAAACTGGTAGCTACGAAGCCCAGGTTAAATTGCACCCCGAAGTGACCGCAACGGTTCAATTCGACGTAATCCCCCTCTAGATAGCTTTAAACCAAAGGATTGCGGCATTTATTTTTTGTCATTCAATCAAATTGTTAACCCCAGGGGCGAATCAATAGTGATTCGCCTTTTTTTTAGTCTTTGGGATGGACAATTGCTCTGTTGTCTAGGGCTTGCCATGGCAAACTCGACTACCGTCTAGAGGCCGCTGGAGTCTAAACTCTGGGCTTCTTCAGAGGTGCTGGGAAGGTGTAAGCCACATTCTTGTTTTAGGCCCCGGAAACGGGTATCCCGTTCGCTTTCATCGCCTGCCATCAAGGGCCGACTAGAGTGCCAATCCCCAACGGTGACATAGCCTTTATCAAAATAGGGATGGTAGGGGAGATCGTGGGCTATTAGATACTCATAAACGTCCTTAGAAGTCCAGGTCAAAATTGGGTGAATTTTGTACTGCTTGCCTTGTTTGGCGACGTAACCGAGGGTCTTGCGGTGGTCAGTTTGGCCTTTGCGGAGTCCGGCGAGCCAGGCTTTAGCGTTTAACTCCTTGAGGGCTCGTTGCATGGGTTCGACTTTGCGGATGTAATCGTAGCGGTTAAAGGCTTCAATATTGTCCTGTTCCCACAGTTTGCCGTAGAGGGCTTCCATGCGCGCGGGACTGAGGGGGGACTGATAGACTTTGAGGTTGAGGTTGAGGCGATCGCCTAATTCTTCAGCAAAGCGATAGGTGGCCTCTGGGAGATAGCCAGTGTCAATCCAAACGACGGGAATATCAGGGATGACCTGGGTGACGAGGTGGAGCATTACCGCCGACTGAATCCCGAAACTGGTGCTCATGATCAGCCCTTCGGGAAAGGTCTGGGACGCCCACTGGACGACTTCAACGGCATTAGCTTCGCTGAGTTTTTCGTTAACGGTCGCTAAATCAAGATCTGGCATCATCCCACCCATTTGAACATCTCCCATTGGCATTGATTGTGCTTGGGGGTTGGCGGTTTGCGCGCGGGGGTCGAGGTGGGAAAGATGCAGTTGTGGCATACTTTTACGGGTAAGTAAGGGTGATTTAGTAAATGGTGCGGTTGATTAGGGGCGATCGCCAAAGATTCGATCCTTTGGGAATTACCAAAAATCAACGCGGTAATGTCGTTACGTCATGAATGCTGGCAAAGAATTAGCCCCATTGTAGTCGAGAAGTTCCCCAATTCTGCTGTGGATTCCCTGACGATCTAACTGGCTTGGCAGGCTTTCATCTGTTGCCGTTGTTGCCATTTTGCCTCAAAGCGCGATCGCCGTTCCGGGGTCAGAGCTTCAATACAGTAGGGACAAGACACGCCAATCTCATAATCCACCGACGTTTTATCCTCAGCATCAATGGGATGGCCACAGGCATAGCACAGTTCATAGTGACCCGTTTCTAGACCATGTTTGACCGTGACCCGCTCATCAAACACAAAGCATTCCCCTTCCCAGAGGCTTTCTTCGACGGGGATTTCTTCGAGATATTTTAAAATACCGCCCTTGAGATGGTAAACCTCCTGAAACCCTTGGTTTAAAAGGTAGGAAGTTGCCTTTTCACAACGAATCCCCCCTGTGCAAAACATCGCCACCTTCGCATTTTTCTGGGGGTCTAGATTTTCGGCGACATAATCGGGAAATTCGCGGAAGGATTTGGTATTGGGGTTAATGGCCCCTTTAAACGTACCGATGCCCACTTCATAATCATTGCGGGTATCCACGAGGGTCACATCGGGATTTTGGATCAAGTCATTCCAATCCTTGGGGTCAATGTAGGTGCCGACGGTATTGTTTGGATCAACGTTCGGCTGGCCTAGGGTGACAATTTCTTGTTTGAGTTTGACCTTGAGACGTTTAAAGGGCTGCTTGGGGGCCGTCGAAACTTTGTAGGTGAGATCTGCGAGGCGAGGATCTTGATGCAGAAAGTTCACCATGGCATCGAGGGCTGTTTGGGTCCCTGCAATGGTGGCATTGATGCCTTCGTGGGCCAACAGAATAGTGCCAATGATGTTTTGTTCGTCGGCAAAGTTAAAAATAGGTTGTTGCCGTTCTTTGTAGTCAGGAAAGTCGAAAAATTTATAAAAGGTGATGACAACAAAGTCTTTCATTTGGTCGGTGCCCTCAAACAGCAGACCCTATTTTAGCCTGTGTTTTTGCGCTTTTGAACTAAAGTGCGGCAGTCTCTATCTTCTTAGGGTGGGGAAGGATAGCGCGACTGTTGAAGTGTAGCGGAAACAGTCTATCAATGCGAACTTAGAGAACGAATAAATTCCCTGATTACGTCAGTCTTGCTTCTTTGATGTTTTTTGCAGTATTGCTCCAACAGTTGCCATTCGCGATCACTAATTCGGACATTTAGGTTTTTGGTAGTCATATAATGACGTTTGCATTACAGTATGAGCATGCTAACACGCCGCGTCACTTACAAAATCTACCCAAATCGCCAGCAGGAAAAGAAGCTGCATTATTGGCGGCGTTTACATTGCAGTTTGTACAACGCAGCAATTGCCAATCGAAAAACCCAGTACCAAAAGTTCCACCATGCAGTCGATTACTTTGAGCAGCAAAATAGTCTGCCGGAGTTCAAGAAAGTGTGGCCAGAGTTTAAGGAACTAGGTTCCCATGCGTTGCAGGCAACGTTAAAGCGAGTGGACTTTGCGTTCAACCGATTTTTCAAGGGATTGGGGGGATATCCAAAGTTCAAGGCATCTCGGAGATATTCGGGGTGGACATATCCTTGTGGAGCAGGTTGGCAGGTAGAAACAGACGGTGAGCATGGCTTCCTCAAGTTAAGCAACTTAGGCAGAATGCCGATGAGAGGAAAAGCGCGTACCTGGGGGAAACCAACAACCTGTACGATATTTTGCCGTCAGGGGAAATGGTATGCCTCAATCACCGTCAAATGTGAACCCAAGCGGGAAACCGAGGGTGGGTCTGTTGGCATTGATTTGGGTTGCAAGGAAGCGATTACCCTTTCTACAGGGGAGCAAATATCAAAGCCTGACTTTATCAAAGTCGGTGAGATTGCCGTAAAGCAAGCATCCAAGCAACTCAGACGGAAGCGTGCACCAAACCGAAATAAGCGAGTTAAAGCATCGCGGCGGTGGCGGAAAGCGAGACGACAAGTGTCAATGCGGCAACGCAAAATTACCCGTCAGCGCGAAGATTGGTTGCATCAAATCACAAGCAACATAGTCAGCGGTAATAGCCTAGTTGCAGGTGAGCAGTTAAACGTCAAAAACATGACCCGCAAAGCCAAAAAAGGCAGCAAACGGAAAGCTCAAAAAACAGGGCTTAACCGCTCCATTCTCTCGGTTGGCTTCGGCATGATTGGTTCAATGCTGGAATACAAGCTGGCAGAGGCGGGTGGATTCTATGTAGAGTCTCCTACCCGGAAACTAAAGCCCTCACAGCGTTGCGCTAAATGTTGGGAGTTAACGCCAAAGACATTGGCGAATAGGGTACATATTTGCTCAAACCCGAAATGTGGCCATGTAGAAGATAGAGATATCAATGCTGCTCAGGTCAATTTAGCCTGGGCAAGGGGTCAGGAACTGGCCTCTTTAGTCGCGGAGCCGCCAAGAACTACTGATTGTGGAAGCATGAGGCAACTTGGGACGATGAAACGACGGAAACTCCATGCCTCTTAGACTGGAGTAGTTCATTTTCCCCACCCATAATCGGAGGGGGAATGATATTCTCATTAATCGTGCTTATTCTAATCGGGTTTCGTCATTGATGGTTTTGGACTCTCCCAAGGAGCGTTTAGCTGAATTTTTACGCCTTTTGCCATTTTCTGTGGCGGAATTGCCAGCGGAGGCTTGCTTGGTGGGCGGTGCCGTGCGGGATGCCCTCTTGCAGCGCCAAAGTGATTATATTGATTTTGATTTCGTCGTTCCCAAAAAGGCAGTGGAAACGGCCCGTGCCATTGCAAAAAAATATCAAGCGGGTTTTGTGGTACTCGATGAGATGCGCCAAATTGCCCGGGTGGTCTTCCGGCAGGGAACGTTGGATTTTGCCCAACAGGAAGGGGACAGCCTAGAGCGGGATTTGCGGCGGCGGGATTATTGCGTAAATGCGATCGCCTACCATATCCGTTCTGATTGCTTAGTCGATCCCCTCAATGGCCTCGCTGATTTGGAAAATAAGGTGTTGCGGATGGTGACGCCGGAAAATTTGGCCGACGACCCCCTGCGGTTATTGCGGGCCTATCGCCAGGCGGCGCAGTTGGGCTTTACCTTAGATGCGGCCACCAGGGCACAAATCCGGGAATTGGCCCCTTTAATTAAAAATATTGCAGCGGAACGAATTCAGCATGAGTTGAACTATTTGTTGCACCACCCACAAGGCGATCGCTGGCTAGAGTTGGCCTTCCAGGATGGCTTGTTGGCCCATTGGTTGCCCGCAGCGGATCAGACGAGCTTAGACCGCATGCAACGGTTAACGGCCATTGGTCAGGAATTCGCCGCAGTCTACCCCGAATTTGCCACGGAGACAGCTTGGCTCGCCCTGGGGAAATTGGCCTGTTTGGTGGGCAGCGATCCCGAAAAAGCCCAACAGGCGATCGCCCGCTTGAAATATCCCCGGTACGAACTACGCACCGTCAGCACCGTCATCGAGATGCTCCCCCAACTGTTGGCCAGCCAAGCACAACCCCTGAGCCTGCGGGAACAATACTTTTTCTTCCAAACGGTTAAGGGTACTTTTCCGATCCTTGCCCTGGTTGCCCGGAGTTTTGGCCTCAGCAGTGCCTCGTTAGCGCCATTACTGCAACGGTATTTCACCGCCCACGATCCCGTCGCCCATCCGGTTTCGCTTTTATCAGGGAAGGATCTCATCCGTGAATTGCACCTTTCCCCCAGTCCCCAAATCGGTCATCTACTCACCGAAATTCAAGTGGCCCATGTCGAAGGAAAAATTCACACCAAAGCCGAAGCGATCGAGTGGGGGCGATCGCAACTGCACTAGCCACGAAACACAAAAAAATGCAGCCAAGCATCATTCTGGACTGCACCTTTAGATTATGAAATTGTGGGACGGCAATCAAAATTAAGGGGTGATGTAGCCCAGTTCAGTGAGCTTCGCCATCACTTTTTCGATACTTTCTTCGAGTTCTTCAAGGTCAGTGCGGCACTCCACTTCAGGATTGGTGGGGGCTTCATAGGGATCGTCAATCCCGGTAAAACCTTTAATTTCACCCGCTCTTGCCCGTTGATAAAGACCTTTAACGTCTCGTCGTTCACATTCTTCGAGGGGGGCATTGACGAAAATCTCGACGAAATCACCAATTCGTTGCCGCACTTCTTCGCGAATTTCCCGGTAAGGAGAAATGGCAGAAACAAAGACAATCACACCATTACGGGTGAGCAGATGGGAAACAAAGCCAATCCGACGAATATTTTCATCGCGGTCTTTTTTGCTAAAGCCTAGGCCCTTGGTGAGATTTGTCCGGACAATGTCGCCATCCAGAATTTCTAACTTACAGCCAGCCGCTTTTAAACGTTCCGCTAGGGCATGGCTAATGGTGGTTTTCCCTGCACCACTTAGACCGGTGAACCAAACTGTGACGCCACGATGCTCCATGTGACTTTTTTCCCTCAGAAACAAAACATAAACAGTTTAATGGGAGAAGGGTTTTTTTGAAATTTATCTCCCCACTGTGGCGCGTTCTGAACCAGATCAGCCGCTTTTTTCAGGATTGTCTTTTGTTGCTGTTAAAGTCCCGCGTCTGTTAATTGTGAAAAAAAGCAAGCTTGGGGTTGCGTCCTGGCCAAAGGGCATTAGGATTGTAGAGATATTTCCACATCTTGAGCATGTGGCATCAATCTCGACGCTGCACCATGGGCTGATCGCTAATTTCGGCACGGTTAGGTGGCGAGATCCTGATTACAATTAAAAGCAATTTTTCTGCCCCCCTCTTGGTGATATGAACGAACTGCGCACAACTTCCTTGGATTCCCTAGAATCTGATTCTTGGTCTGCTGAAGCAGAGGCTAACCGTCTCATGGATGATGTGTTTGCGGATATCGATCAGCTCTTAGGCGATCGCCAGCCGCCCCAATCTTTTAGGCGATCGCCAGAGCCAGAAATCAGACCAATGCAATCGGTATTAGTCACCCAGGGAGACCTCATGGGGCCTCCGCCAGAGGAACCCCCCTTTCCACCAGAAGAGATCGACGCAGAATTGGTGGTCAAACGAGGCTGGGGCTATTACACAGAGCGACTTCTATTTATCTGCTCCTGTGCTTCTTTGGTGGGCGGTATTCTGTGGTTAGCGGCGAATGATCAGTTAAAAATGCCGCAATTCCTCAGTCGTTCTACCCCTCCGGCGACGGAGACAGTCCCCCCAGAAAGCCCAGAGCCGGGGACAGAATTTGCGAACTATATTCAGCGAGCGCTCGACAATATTGACCGCCAAGCAGATACAGAAGCACCAGCATCAGAAGCAAATTCCGGGCCACAGGTCATTGAACGCATTTATATTCCGGTCTATCCACCGAATGCGGGCACCAATGGCAGTGCAAACTTATCCCAGGGTTTAGCCCTCTTACCACCACCGCCCAGTGTGGAACCCCCCGTGGCGATCGCCCCCCCACCGCCACCAAAACAAAATTCAGATCCCTTAGCCATCGTGCCGCCCCCTGCACCCCGTGCGGTGACCCCAACCGTCAACGATGTACCTGCGCCCCCCACAGCGCCAAAGACGATGTATAGCCTCGTGGGGGTTTTAGAAGCGGGCGATCGCTCCGAAGCTTTATTCAAAATCAATGGCACCACCCAACGGTTCCGTCTCGGTGAAGAGTTGGGCAGTGGCAGTTGGAAGCTGATTGGTGCCCAGAGTAACCAAGTCATCCTGGAGCGGGCTGGTCAGACGCGCACTGTTTATGTTGGTCAAGACTTCCCCAGCAATTAAACTGCTAAAGGACGTTTTTAAGTTTTTGAGGCAGAGATTGTGTTGGCGTTTGGGAATCAACAGCCGATTCGGTTCGGCACAGACGGTTGGCGTGGCATTATTGCGGCGAATTTCACCTTTGAACGGGTACAACGGGTGGCGATCGCCACAGCCCATGTTTTAAAAGAAAATTTCGCAGAACAAGCCATTGATAACACGATAATCGTCGGCTATGATCGGCGGTTTCTCGCAGACGAATTTGCCCTCGCCGCCGCCGAAGCGATCCAGGGGGAAGGATTTCACGTACTTCTAGCCAATAGTTTTGCGCCAACCCCGGCCCTGAGCTATGCCGCCCACCACCACAAGGCTCTAGGGGCGATCGCCTTAACGGCCAGCCATAATCCAGCGGGTTATTTAGGATTAAAAGTGAAAGGGGCTTTTGGCGGCTCGGTTTCCGAAGAAATTACGGCTCAGATTGAAGCGCGACTGGAAGCCGGGATTGATCCTCAACATTCAACGACGGGCAGTTTAGATTATTTCGATCCGTGGCAGGACTATTGCGCCGGACTACAGCAACTGGTTGATTTAGAAAAAATTCGCCAGGCGATCGCCGCTGGTCGTCTCCAGGTCTTTGCCGATGTAATGTATGGCGCAGCGGCGGGCGGTTTGACCCAACTGCTCAATGCGGCGATCCAAGAAATCCATTGTGAACCAGATCCTTTGTTTGGCGGCCGCCCACCAGAGCCTTTAGAAAAACATTTGTCTCAACTGCAACGCACCATTCGCGCCGCCCATAATCAAGATTCAGAGGCAATTCAGGTGGGATTTGTCTTTGATGGTGATGGCGATCGCATTGCTGCTGTGGCTGGGGATGGTGAGTTTTTCAGTTCCCAAAAGCTAATCCCAATTTTGCTGGCCCATTTGTCCCAAAATCGCCAATATCAAGGGGAAGTGGTAAAAACCGTCAGCGGCTCTGATTTAATCCCCCGTTTGAGCGAATACTACGGTTTGCCAGTCTTTGAAACACCCATCGGCTACAAATACATTGCCGAACGAATGCAACAGACCCAGGTGCTTCTTGGTGGCGAAGAATCCGGCGGCATTGGCTACGGCCACCACATTCCCGAACGGGATGCGCTGCTGGCGGCATTGTATCTCCTAGAGGCGATCGCCATTTTTGATCAAGACCTCGGCGAGATTTACCATTCTCTGCAAACCAAAGCTAATTTTTATGGCGCCTATGACCGCATTGATTTACATTTGCGGGACTTTTCCAGTCGCGATCGCCTATTAAAAATCCTCGCGACAAATCCCCCCAAGGCGATCGCCAACCATGACGTAATTCACAGCGACCCCAAAGATGGCTATAAATTCCGCCTTGCTGATCAAAGTTGGTTGCTGATTCGCTTCAGTGGTACCGAGCCTGTACTGCGGTTATATAGTGAAGCGGCCAATCCTGAAGCCGTACAAGAAATCCTGACCTGGGCGAAAACCTGGGCTGAGGCTGCCGACCAAGCCGAAGGTTAGACTAAACAGACAGGGAAGATGAAATATTTCTCCCTGCTCTGTCTGGGTTCACTGCCGAGCTAACGCCTTCGCACTACTGAAAATATGATGTTCAATCGCTCCTTCGCCATTTATTTCACATTAATTTGCGGCAGTTTCGGGATCTGCTCCACGAAGGCGATCGCCCAACCCCAGTGCAACGCCCCCTTAACAGAAATTGTGCCCCAACTCCTGGGAGATTTACCCAGCTATGGTAATCGGGTCATTCAACGGGCGCGTAATTTAGACCGTACTGAAGATAGTTTTAGTTATATTGTCATCGCCAGTCCAGGAAATTTAACTCCTCTACCCCTCAAAAATCGTCAATATACGCCTACGGTGCCTGATACTACGGAGCAGATTTTTTTCACCACCTTAGAAACCCAATACAACAACAGTCAAAAAATCAGCTTTGAAAACTACTATTGGTTGTTTCTAACCCCTACGAACAATGGTTGGGCGATCGCCAATGTCGTTTCTAGCCTTGCCAATCCTGATCCTAGCCAACCAGCTAACCCTCCCCGTGATGCGTCCCGAGGTTCCGTGGGCCAAGCCGTTAAACTTTGGCTCCGCGATTTCTATGCGACCTGTTCTACCTAGGACCCTTTCTAAGGCGATCGCCACGTTTCTCATCTCAATGACGACGATCATCTCCACAAGAGGTTAGATCATCATTACTTAAAGTTAAAAAACCGCTTATTTTACATAGCTATAAAGTATTTTATTTATATACCTAAAGATGCTATGGCTCAGATATCTAACCAAAACTTTATTCAAGACTTATTAATTCAACAAAAAATTACTTTTTTTTTTAATATTGGATTCTCTTTTTTTTGAAATTTAGCCTGTAAAATGAATGTATGCAAAGGCCAGTCCCTTGGTACAGTTAAAAAATTAATATTTCGTTTTTGGGGATCTCACTTAATCTTTGAACTAATCTGTATTCTGAAGTTAAGTGAAAGAAAAAACGAAGGTAGCTTGTTACGTCCATACTTTGCTGCGTCTCCAAAATTAATTGACTTGATTACTCTTTATGCAATGCATTTTTTTTAGATGCAGCTTATTGGTTCGAGTACAAATAAAGGAGAATTGACATGAATAAAATGTTCTTATTTGTCGGCGCTAGTATTTTTGTTCTTTTGGGAAATATGGCACAAGCTAACGAGATGTCACGGACAAAAGAGGCAAAGGGGAAACTCCTGTATATGCAGCCTGCTGGTTATGTTTGTGTAAACAATCCCAGTCCACAATGTGCTTTCACCATGGAAGCTCTGACAATGGGTATGGGAGGGCAAATGCATGCCTTAGACAGGGAACAAGCCGCAGAACAACATGGGCCAGGCAAGCATCGTCATTTGTCTGAAAACCATCTTTGTTTGAATAATCCAAATCCTGAGTGTGCTAATCCTGTTCAGAGTGCAGATACCCGACAAAATATTCCGCCTCGGCTTAGATAGAGTTCGGTCATCTAGGTAATAAAAAAGCGCCGTCCCTTGAGGGCGGTTTTTTATGGTTGATATATCTTTGAAATGGTGAATTGCCCTCTAAAAAACAGACTATCCACGCATGATGAGAAGGTGGATAGTTGAGTTAAAAAAACTTCAGAAATGTCCTATTGATTATGGTGTAAAGTGCCAGTTTTCAAAGGTTTGGAGTCGGGAATTGGGGGTAGTCGGTTCTGGTTTTGGATCACCCAAGGAAGAATCTACTTCGTGAACTGTTGCGGGGACTGGTTGTGGGTCACCACCAGGATTGGCAATGCCGCCATGATCCTCACAAAGGGCTGGCCCCACGGTGCCGAGGCCACTGGAGCTGCCTGCATAGCTGTGGAGTGTGCCGTCTGCGCATTCAATGGCCCAGATATCTCTCCCATCTTTGTTATAGAGATGATAAGCGTTCCAGGCTAAAGCAGACTGCGGCATTAAGGACAAGGCCATTGCCGGAATCATTAGGAAAGTGAGTGTTTTCATCAGAGGCTACCTCTTTTTATTCAGTTGTAAAACAGTCGATACTGGGGATTAGTTGCGGCGTATTAATCCCGATGCAGTATGACCCAGCGACAAGTGGCTTCAAGGGAGCCGTCAAGTGAAAAGAACTGCTTGATGATATCTGGTGTGGGTCTGTTTCGATCATAACCGACAGGAAAAGCACTAATGGGGCGTCTGTTTCTGGGCGCTTTGCAACTCAACGTTAAATTGTTGTTGCAGTTTGCTACTGGGAAAAGTTTTTTCTTCTATCCTTTGGCCATAAGTCCTAATGCTTGGGAGAAAAATTCGATGGCGACAATTCGTGGAAAAGTTTGTGCCGGTTTTGCCTTGGCGATCGCCAGTGTGCTCACCCAGCAAGCTCTAGTCAAAGCCCATCCCCCTGAACATTTCTCCCATCCATCTGAGATTGCCCAACAAAGCACTGGTGTAGATTTACCACCGGGGCCAAATACAATGTTACGGGCACCGGTGAGCATGGCAGAAAACCTCGAAGTGATTATCTCAGACGTGATTATTCCGCCGGGGGGAAGCTTGCCCCTCCATTACCATCCCGGTGAAGAATTTATCTATCTGCTCGAAGGCTCTGTGATTCATATCGAAACCGGAAAACCCAACCAAATTCTTGTAGCAGGCGATACCTATGTGATCCCGCCCTATGCCCAGCACGCTCCCCAAGGAGGCCCAGAAGGTGGGCGAGCTATTGTCTTTCGGGTGCATGTAAAAGGAGAGCCAGAGCGTATCCTAGTAGAAAGTGAAGAATAAGTTCTCCATCCAGGGGCAAAAATAGCTTGAGATAATGAAATTATTGAATCGATTCATTGGGGGTCTGGTGCTAGTCTGGCTTGCCCAGGGGACCAAAGCCGCAGCCTTTATGACCCACTTAATTCCCGGCCACGAATACCTCACCCTTTTTGCCCTTGAACAATTACAAACAAGCCCCGATCCCCTAACGCGCAACTTCTATGGCACGCCCGTCGGCTCCATTGATCGTCAAGCCCATCCTTTATTTAATGGCAATACCCTGGTGGATTTTCCGGGGCTAGATCGTCCCTTTGCCGAGCAGTTGATGCAAATTTTAGTCGGGCCAGAAGATTGGGAAGTTCTATCTGAAGCGGAACGGGATGAATTATTAGCGGGCATGATTCGCCACGATGACAATCGCTCCCAAATTACAAACTTCACGCGAAATTATCTGGGGAACGCCCAAGAAGAATCCGTCAGCGCCCATGAATCCTGTGGGTTATCCCATAATTTCATCAAAGACACCATTATCCATGGCGTTGCTTCCATGGCCGGGCCATTGTCTCCGCCGCCAGACTCCGAAAGTTTCGAGCAGCGACACCGAAAAATGACGGGTCTCAAATTTATCGGGGCCGCCCTCCATACTCTGCAAGACTCTTTTTCTAAGGCCCATACCCAAAGACACCCGGACACATGGCTCATCGAAGATATTTGTAGTTATCGCTTTGCCTACTTTGGCCGCCATGAACCTTCTGGCTATTCGGTGGGCTGTGTCCACACCCATTTTCCCTTTGAGGAAGATTTTGGTGGTGGGTCGTTATTAATCGATGATCAGGTGTGGGACCGGGGTCAAACGGGCTGTGAAATAGGAACAGACGGTCAATTGATCAAAAGTTTTGCTTGCCTAAAGGATGAGACCAAGATGGCCGTGGTGGTCACGCGGGATTTGCTGGCATTATTAGTGCCTTTTTTGAACCACGCCCTCTGGCACCAAGAGGTTTTACAGACTGAGCTAGAAACGACCTTGATGGATTTTTTGCAGACTTATCACCCAGACCCGGTGTTAAGGGCAGCCGACCAGGGGATTATGAGCTGCGATCGCCTGGTGAATTTTTCACCCCACACCCGTTTCGATGCCCACCCCCCAGCAATTCAACCCGTTACAATCGACTTTGAACCAGTGCCGTTCCAGCAAAATTTAATGGAGATATTTTTGAATGACCTTTAAGCTCGATAGCCTGCCTTCACAACAAGGCAAAAAAGCCATCGTTACCGGCGCAAATACAGGGCTTGGCTTTGAAACAGCCATCGGTTTGGCAAAAACAGGCTGTCATGTGATTTTGGCCTGTCGGGACATGGACAAAGCAGCAGCGGCCGCAACTGAGATCCGTCAGCAGATCCCCGACGCTAACGTGGAGACAATGGCGTTAGATCTGAGTCAATTAGCCTCTGTTAAAGAATTTGCGACAGCCTACCGTCAACGGCATCAAACTTTAAATCTCCTCATCAACAATGCGGGCATTATGTTCCCTCCCTATAGCCAAACGGTAGATGGTTTTGAAAGTCAGTTTTGTGTGAATTATTTAGGCCATTTCCTCTTAACGGCGCTCTTAATTGATCTGATGCCCGACACCGCAGAATCACGGGTTGTTTCGCTCAGTAGCAACGCCCATAAATTCGGCAAAATTAATTTTCAAGATCTACAGTCCGAGCAAGACTATTCGGCAACAGCGGCCTATGGCCAGAGCAAGTTGGCTTGCTTACTGTTTGCGGTGGAGTTGCAACGGCGGCTAGCAGCAAAAAATAAAAACATTCTCTCGGTGGCGGCTCACCCAGGCATCGCCCCCACGGAACTTGGCCGCTACATTCCGGCATTTTTAGCGGGCCTAATCCGTTTGATTTTTGTGCCTTTCTTCGCAAATTCCGTCGAACAAGGCGCATTACCCACCCTGATGGCCGCCCTCGAACCCACGGCAACCGGAGGCGACTATTTTGGCCCCCAGGGCTTTGGGGAGATGTCCGGCAAACCAGGACGCGTTGAGAAATCAGACCAAGCCAAAGACGAGGCGATCGCCAAGCAATTATGGGAGACTTCTGAAACGCTGATCAACTGTCCATTGACGATCCCAGACTAACGACGATGATCAGTTCCGTGGGTCATGCTCGCATAAAATGCGGTCTAGTCCTTCCAGTTGACTGCAATCGATTGTGCCGTTCCCAGCATTCCCAGTAGAACCATTGGCACTACCGAGCGAAACGCCTTTGAGCAGAGACATACCCTTAAATCCCGATTGTTGATTATTCGCCCAACTGCTCGGATGACTGTCGCCAATGGTATAGTTGCCTGCTTTTAAGGTGACATTCGGGCGCACAATCCAATAGGCATTGGGCACGCCCCCTTGACCCGGTTGTGTCGTTGCTTGCCAGGGGCCATAGGTGGTGCCGTCCTGATGGGTCAGCCACATTGTTCCAGGAGCTTGACCCCGGGCATCGTTCCAATGGTAGTTCATGAAATAGGTCAACAGTGCCGCATTCGGTAAAGAAAACTGTGTGGCACCGCTTGGGCTATTACGAACACCATAAATATTATTGTTATCAAAAAGAGTTACTTCTTGAAGGGCCACTTCTGGGGAGGCTGTTGGTGCTTGGGCAGCGGAATTATTTTGATTGAGACTGAGAAGATAGTCCCCTGTTTCGCCGGCTTCATAGCTATTAACAACGATGGTATATTCCCCCGTATCGGGTAGTTTAATGACTAATGTTTCCTTTTCGCCTTTCCAGTTGTCATCAATTTGTGCGATTGCTTCTCCTTGGGGATCAACCAAAATCAACAATCCATCAAAAGCTTGGGTTTCAAGGGTAATTTGAATCGTATCTCCGGCTTGCCCCGTAAATAGATGCGCATTGTAAAATGTCCCATCATCAAAAACCCGACTATTCCTCGTTAAGGTGCCTCGCCATTGCCTTGAATTTGCACCTGTTTGGGTCTGGCTCGGTGTAGATGACTGGGTGGCGCTGTTATATTTATTTGCTGAAACGATGCAATAGGCGTAGCTGTTGCGGAACGTGTCGGTGTTTCGCACCTGTACCCAACTGGCAGTTCCTTCGACATAGTAGGGCAGCGGGCCTTCGATCATCCGCATTTGGCGCGTTTGGGGGCCAAATTCTAGCAGATAACCCTTGCCCGCCCTGAGATCAAAGGGGCCAGTAACTTCCCAGATCCCATTATTTTGAGTCCAGTTAGGCCGCATTTCTGAGGTGATCATTGAAAAAATGACGTACACAGGCCCAGGGTTTTGGGGGCCATCATTGAGAGCTTCTTGGTATGGCGTCCATTCTAAAGGCCCCTGAAACGGTAAACCATAGTTCCCACAGGAAAGGGCCACATCACCGCCATCTTCCTGGGACGTATTTTGGGAGCCGGACTGACTACAGGGAACTTCCACAAGGCGACAGTTGTACTGGTCACAAACTTCATCAAAACAGCGATTTTCGAGATTATCGAAGGGGTTGGCTGCGGTGAGGGTCGCCCCTTGGAACATCAGTAGGACTCCGAGAAAAACAGTCCGACTACTAAAATTAGCAACCTGTTGAATCTTCATTTGCCTTCCCCCTGTGCTGAGAATGGGGACATTGCTTTGAGATTTAGAAAAAGGCTTTTTTTAGGAATAGTCAATCTATTTGATCACTGGCTAAATTCGTTGCGACTTTAACAATTGAATTGTTGCTTTTTTTCTAGATCTCTCCTTATTTTCATTGTATCAAAGGAATTTCAGGGCCATAGGTAATGTTTTAGACTTTACTTTAGAGTTTAATTTTTTGGTCAATAAATATTAACTTGTGTTGATAATTTTAAATTAAAGCCAATAGGGTTTTACTAGGGAGCAGCAATGATTGTCGTCCTCAGGTTTTGCAAAGAGAATCCGGCTCAGAATCAGGCGATCGCCAAATAATTGATCGCAGTATGATTTAGCGAAACATTACTATCCCGGGCTGATGTAAGTGGCAATGGCTACCATGGAAGTAGGCTCCCAGACTTATAACCTGACTCCATCGGTTTCATTGCGTCGTGGCCACAAACGCTGTCACATCCTCAAAAGTTTTAGACCTTCAGCTCAAACCATGGCTGTATGGTTTGGGGATTATCGCCGTTGCTGGAATTTGTGTTGTCCTCTTCCGCCCAAAACCGATTCTGGTAGAAGTGGTGACCATTAAACCGGGGCCTTTGCAAGTGATGGTCATTGAGGAAGGACAGACCTACCTTGAGGAGCGCTACCTGGTGTCTACCTCCGTTGCAGGTTATGTGCCCCGGCTGGATCTTGAGGTCGGTGATCCGGTGAGTCAGGATCAAATAATCGTCCAGATTGATCCCCTCGAATTTGATAATGATGTGTCGGCAATCTTGGCCCAAATCAATGCCCTCCAAGCCGAAAAAACAGGCGTTGCCACCCTCCGACCGAAGACAGAAAGTTTGACCCAAGCAGAAGCCAAGATCAAGGCGGTTGAAGCGGAAATTGGAGCAGATCAGGCGATCGCCACGGAATTGAGAATTCGTTTCATCCAAGCGCAACAGGAACAACAACGGGGGGAATTTCTCTACCGCAATGGGGCCATCTCGAAACAAGCGCTGGAAACATTGGCACTGAATACCAAGGCGATCGCCCAAAATTCAGAAGTGGCGCAACAAAGACTGAACCAAGCCCAGGCGAATCTGCAAGAGGCGATCGCCGCACGGGATGAACTGCGGGCCGCCCAACAGGATCCAGATTATTTGCTCGAAGTTTATGATGCCCAAATTCGCAGTTTAGAGGCAGAGCTTGCCAACCGCACCGACCAAGTCCAACGCACCGCGATCAAAGCGCCCATCAGTGGTCAAGTGCTGCGTCTCTACCAAAAAAATTACCAATATCTGGAGGCGGGACAGCCCCTGCTAGAGCTTGGAGATCTACAAAATTTAGCGGTGATGGTGGATGTACTCTCTAGTGAAGCGACCCAGATTCAACCCGGAAATCCCGTCATCATCGACCAATGGGGTGGCGATCGCCCTTTGACGGGCCAAGTGAAACGCCTTGAACCAGCGGCTTTTACAAAAGTGTCGGCCCTCGGCGTCGAAGAACAACGGGTGAATGTGGTGGTTAGCCTCGATGACATTCCCGCCAACCTGGGCGATCAATATCGGGTCGAAACTCAGATCGTGGTTTGGCAAGCCGAAGATGTATTGCAGGTGCCCCTTAGCGCCCTATTTCGCTGCGATGAGCAATGGTGTGTGTTTCTCATGGAAGCGGGACAGGCCCAAGCGGTGGCGGTGGAGATTGGCCACAAAACGGAACAAAATGCCCAAGTCAAAAGCGGTTTAGCTGCCAATGATCAAGTGATCCTTTATCCCTCTGGAGATATTCAAACTGGGCGTCGAGTACAGCCCCAAGCAGACCGTGCAGCGCCGACAAACTAGGGGGGCAATAATTATGACCGACTCACCCATTGTTCTTTTTTGGATTCAACACCTTTCCAAGACCTATTACATCGGCGATGTGGCCGTACAAGCCCTAAAAAATATCGATTTAGAATTATACGAGGGGGAATTTGTCGTGCTGTTGGGCGCTTCGGGGAGCGGCAAATCAACCTTGCTAAATATTTTGGGGGGTTTAGATATTCCGAGTACGGGCGAAATTTTTTTTCGGGGCCAAAGTCTCACCACCGCTAATGAAGCGCAACTCACCCGTTACCGCCGCAACCATGTGGGCTTTGTGTTCCAATTTTATAATTTGATCCCAAGTCTGACCGCCGCCGAAAACGTGGCCCTCGTAACGGATCTGGTGGCCCATGCCATGGCACCAACGGAGGCTTTGACCTTAGTGGGTTTAGAGAATCGCCTCGATCATTTCCCGGCTCAACTATCGGGGGGCGAGCAACAACGGGTCGCGATCGCCCGGGCGATCGCCAAACAACCGGAGGTTTTGCTCTGCGATGAACCGACGGGAGCCTTAGATTTTCAAACCGGGAAACGGGTGCTGCAAGTGCTCGAACAGATTAATCGAGACCTGGGCACCACCGTCGCCGTAATTACCCATAATGCCGGGATTGCGGCCATGGCCGACCGGGTCTTGCGGATGCGTAGTGGGGAAATTGTCGCCATCGAAACGAACGCGATTAAACAATCACCATTGCTTTTGGAGTGGTAGGGATGGTTGCACCGCTGGATCGAAAGTTATGGCGAGACCTACAGGCCCAGTGGGGTCAACTTTTGGCGATCGCCCTCGTGGTGGCCTGTGGCATTGCTTGTTTTGTGATGATGCTCAGTGCTTACCATTCCCTGGTGCTGACCCAGATGGCCTACTATGAACGCTATCGGTTTGGGGAAGTGTTTGCGGAACTGAAGCGTGCGCCCCAAAACCTACAATCGCAAATTGCCGCCATCAACGCAGTTCAGGAAGTACAAACCCGAATTGTCGCTGATATCACCCTCAATGTACCAGGACTCTTAGAACCGGCCACAGCGCGGTTAATTTCCCTGCCTCCTAAACGCGAGGGGATGCTCAATGGTTTGTTTTTGCGCAGTCCAGGCACTTTTCCCGATCCTCAACAACCAGAGGAAGTGCTCATCAGTGAGGCCTTTGCCAAAGCCAATCAGATCCAAGTGGGCGATCGCCTGGGGGCAATTCTCAATGGTCGCTGGCAAAACCTCCGGGTCACGGGCATTGCCCTCAGCCCTGAATATATCTATGCGGTTTCCGGGGGAAATATTTACCCAGACGACAAACGTTTTGGCATTCTCTGGGCCAACGAAACCGCCTTAAGTCATGCTTTTGGCCTTGATGGTGCTTTTAATAGCGTGGTGCTCACGTTGACTCCTGGGGCCAATGAACGGGCCGTGATTACCCAGTTAGATCACCTCCTCGAAGGCTATGGTGGCTTGGGGGCCTATGGTCGCCGGGATCAGTTCTCCCACCGGATTGTGAGCGATGAGATTCAGAGTTTAGAAGTCTCTGCCACGATCCTACCGACAATCTTTTTGGCGATCGCCGCTTTTTTGCTGCATATTTTAATCTCCCGCCTGATTGCCATCCAAAGGGGACAAATTGCCGTGCTCAAGGCCTTTGGCTATACCAATGTCCAAGTGGGCTGGCATTACCTCAAATTCATGTTGCTGGTTTTTAGTGGTGGTGCTGTTTTGGGATTATCCTGCGGACTTTGGCTCGGACAAGGTTTAACCCAACTATACGCAGACTTTTTCCATTTTCCCTTCCTGCGTTACGAGGCCAGTGCCCTGCTTATCATCACCGCTTTGCTTATTAGTGGTGGTGCGGCCTGTATTGGCGGATTGATGGCGGTACGGGAAGCGATTCTCTTGCCCCCAGCCGAGGGCATGCGACCCAAACAACCCGTGACATTTCGCGCCACCATAGTCGAAAGATTGGGCTTACAACGGTTTTTTTCGCCAGCCGGACGGATTATTCTCCGCAATCTCGAACGTCGTCCCCTCCGCGCTAGCTTATCAATCCTCGGCATTGCTGTGGCTGTGGCTATTTTACTAACGGGGTTTGGCCTGCAAGGATCCATGACGGCTCTGATGGATATCCAATTCCAAATCGTGCAGCGCGAAGACATGACCTTAACGTTTAATCAACTGTTGCCCTACCGCAGCCGCTATCACCTACGTCATTTACCAGGCATTCTCAAGACAGAGGTTTTTCGGTCGGTGCCAGTGCGGTTACGCCACGGCCACTATCAATATCGCCTGGCGATTACCGGCCTCGAACCCCAAGGGGAATTACGACAACTCGTTAACCGTCAACTGCAACCTGTATCTTTACCGCCAGGGGGCCTCGTCTTGGGCACAAAGTTGGGGGAAATCCTCCATATTCAACCCGGCGATCGCCTCGGAGTCGAAGTCCTTGAGGGGAAACGCCAACAAACACAAACCTGGGTGATGGGCTTAGTGGATGAACCGATTGGCCTATCGGCCTACATGAATTTAGCAGCGCTGAATCAAATGCTGGGTGAAGGGCAAGTTATTTCCGGGGCCTATGTTCTCATTGACTCCCACGTGAAAGAACAACTTTACCAAGCCTTAAAACAACTACCAGCCATTGAAGGAATTGCGTTTCGGGAAGCTCTGTTAGAAAGTTTCCAAGCCATTAGCGGCGAAAGCCTCCAGATTATGACTGGCATTATTGTCCTGTTTGCCTGCATTATCACTTTCAGTGTGGTTTACAATTCAGCGCGCCTTGCCCTGTCCGAAAGAAACCACGAGTTAGCCACTCTGAGGGTGATGGGATTTACCCAAACCGAAATTGCTTTTATCCTCCTGGGGGAACAAACTCTGCTCACATTCATCGCCGTTCCCTTGGGTTTGGGGCTGGGGGTGCTGCTGCTCTGGCTACTGGTGCAAGCTTACAATACGGAGCTTTATCGTCTACCGTTAACCCTAAATTCCGGTATCTATGGGCTGACGGCTTTGATCGTCATTGTCACGTCTCTCATCTCCAATCTGCTCATTTATTCCCAGCTTCAGGCCCTGAATTTAGTGACCGTCTTAAAAATTCAAGAGTAATCTTTTGATCAATATTGGGTCAGCCAAATGGAGCCGATGGCGGCATGGTCTTCGTATTGGGTGGTCGTTTGATAGCTGTCTTGGCGATCAGGATAAATACCTGCGTAATCGCTTAGGGTCCATTGATTCGAGCGGAAGAAGAGCCAGGATGTTTGGTCAGTGCTGAAAGGGGAATCGGCAAATTGAATCAATTCTCGACTTTCATTTTCTGTGCTGTAGCTGAGGGTTGCAGGGCCATAGGCGGCGATCGCCTCGGATAGGGGAGTGCCAGGGCCAACCCCTGCAGCGGTACGGTAACTGGGATTGTCCACCATAATCCGAATAATTTTGTCCTGGTCGCTGGGAAGATTGTCACCACTGTCCCCATCAAAGGCCACCACAAACTGGGCTGCACCGTAGAGATTTACTTGCCAGCCGGTGGGCAGATCAACCCCCAAAGGCACGGCTTCCAAGGTGGCCGCTTCGGGAAGTTGAGCTTTGAACTCCCTAAAAGTCATTCCTAGACGGGCAGGCCCAACCCCCTCGGCGGTAATTAGATAATCTGCACTGGGCGATCGCACACCGAGATCTGCACAGCCATTGGGGACGCCATCGATCAAACTAGCAGAGATAAGTCGCAGGCTATAGCCATCCCAATAATATTCCGAGTCCTCTAGGCAAGTCCCTGCGCCGTTAAATTTATAGCCATTGCTGAGAACGCTGGTTTCTGGGTCAAAGGTGGGAAAACCAGCGAGGGCCAAGCGGGAATGGGTGATGGTTTCACCGTCAACGTAAACAAATTCATAGGCCCCTTGGTAGGCCGCCATAAAGCACAGCACACTCACCAAATATTGATCTTCGCCCTGTTGATACACCGCCGCATCATCGAGATTCGCAGCCAAATTATCGTTGTCCAGGCAGAGACCAAGGCTGGCTTGCTGATCCACCACCCGCTGAAAAATACTGGCTTTTTCTGATCCGGTCACCGTGCGGGCGATCGCCACGGGGATTGGTGGGGTGATCCCCGGCTCTGGGGTAGGAAGACTCGGCTCAGGTTCAGTTGGGGTCTGTTTTAAAACAGCACCAAAACCCGGTTGGGACGGCGAGGGCTGAATACTGGCGGTGGTGCGGTTCCCAAAAAACTGATAGGCGGCGATCGTACTAAAAACAAAGGCCGTGGCGGGGAGGGTGTAATAGTAAAATTTTTGCATGGTGGGCAGGGCTCCTGGGTAATCACTTTAAATTTCAGTCAAACATTCCAGCCAAAAAAAACGCTAGAGACAGAGTTGCGCTGAATAGGTCTGGGAACCCCGACCCGGTTGACAGCGCCAGGTCACTTGGCGATCGCTGACCGTCCAGGTGCCATTGGCATTTTTATTGAGGGAAATCGTAAACCGTTGCCCCCGCACCGAATCATCCAACAGACCTTCTTGGGTGATCGTCACCGTAGAGCGTTGGGGGTTTTCCACCGTATCGTTTTGTCGGTCGATGCTGACCCGAAAACTCTCTGGAGTGTAACCAAGGCCTTTTGCCGTTGCCAAAGCCACCATGAGCGGATCCTGGGCTGCCCCCTGGTTATTCGCCAGTAAAAGTGGCTCGCTCACCTGGGCCAATAACGTCGCCTGATCAAATAAATTCACCAAAGACGCCTTGTTCACGCTTTGCACCTCAACGATCCCCGGCACATCCGGCGCTTCGTACCAACCATAGGCCACATCAAACTGGCTTTGAATCTCTGCAAAAACCACATCAATGCCATTAATTGATGCCCGACTGAGCTTCGGATTTGGCCCCACGGTGCGCCCCTGGGCAAATTCTTGGAGGGTTAAATTTTGGGGGTTGGGTTGCCGCCGGAGGGTCTGGGGATAAATCGCATCTGTCCCTAGCACAGGGGTTCCTTGGGTAAGGCAACGAATCAAGTTAAAATCTCCTGGCCTGAGGATTGAAATGCTGCCATCATTGCGGAGCATCGTCCGAAAATTTCGGGGAATTTCCAGTTGGATACCAAATTGCTCGAACTTAACAATACGGGTTGCATCAACGGCGCTTAAATCATTCGTATTCCGACAAACCCCTTGGCTGGTGGCCGGTGGTAGCTGTCGTGAAATGCCAATTCCCCCAAGGGCGATCGCCCCAGCGATCATTAAACAATTGCCAACTAATTTTTTGTTCATCATCACACCTTTGCCGATAACCTTCTGACTTCAACAGATTTAAAATTCGGAGATTTATCTACACCGACGATCCCAAGCCAAAAAAGTTTTTCTCGTTTACTAATGCCCCCAGCTTAAACAGGATTTTTCTGGCCTCAACGATGGTTACATTTTTTGTGACATAAATTCGAAAGCCGCAAGGCAATTGCCTACAAAAATCCAAAAGACAAGATTAAGATTTTTTAAGACCATTTTCTGGCGCATTGAAGACTTCGATGACAAGTTGTTAACCTAAATTTATCGATTTTTTATGAATTTCTCCCCTGCAACTACACAATTAACCCCTAGAAAAAATGCAGACCTGGCGCACTTCCTGGAGTCATATTTAAAACGAATCAGCCTGACATGAAAATTTGGCTCAGAACAACCAAAAACTTCAATATTTTTTCTATACTTGATTTAGTGTGGAGCGATCTGCACAATGCTATCTGACCACGACGTAACAAATTTCAGCAAATAAGCGGACTTTGTTTACCCGGCCTTGATCAACAATTGAAGCGCAGTCGAACAAGAGGAGAAAACGATGAATTTACCCAGCAATAAAGACGAGCTAGTCACCCAACTGCACCAGCAAATTGACGAAGCCTCTCGCAATATCGATGAATTAAAGCTCCAAGCTAATCTTGCGAAGGCGGAAGCGAGATCTGCTTTTGAGGCGAACATTGCCGCCCTCGAATCCCAGAAAGTTAAGTTGCAAGAACAGGTCAATCACCTGAAACACAGTACAGATAATGCTTGGCAAGAACTCGCAGAAGGATGTCAGAAGTCATGGCATGAGTTTCAAAGTGCGGTGCAAAAGGCGATCGCCCAGTTCAAGGCATAACTCTCCATATTCATTGAGAACGCCTTTTAATCTCTCCCATAAAAAAACCCTAAAACCCCATCCCACCGGAGTTTTAGAGTTGATGATCACGATTGCTCGTGTAGAGGAGAATAAAACTTGGACAAACTTGTAGAAAACTATAGATAACCCTAGAGGGCATTCACGGCGATCGCCCCGATGGTACCCGTCCCGAGCAACCCTAAGATCTTCATCCCTAAGGCCCCAAGACTTGCCCCCTGCTGGGAACGTCGTTTGAGAAAACTGTAGATGTGAGGCGCACCAGCTAGGAAAAAGAGAATCGCAACAATACCCGCATTTTGAGAAGCTGGGGTTTGTTTTTTGGTGATCGGTTGACGGGACATAGTGAGTACCTAAGAATGCAACGGAGGTTAGGCCATGAAACCTAGGCGGTGGCCATTGGATTTCGCGAGGCGAATTAGATTTTGTCGCGTTTTTGCGTCGAGGCCGACGGTGTTGCAAAAGTTGGTGATTGTCTTGCAATGAAGACCAATGACCTTACCACGGGTTTTGTTAAAACGGGCTGTACCCATGACTTTGCGAATCAAGATAACCAGGGAACCAAACATTGCAACTAGCCTCGTAAAACGACAAATAACTGGGAAAAAACTAAAAAATTAGAGTTGGAACAAGAGATTGATCAGGGTATCGCCACCAATCAATTCCGTTGCGATGAGCGCCACAAAACCAATCATTGCCAGGCGGCCATTTAACTTTTCGGCGTAGGCTGTCCAGCCGGCGGTATGTTCTGTATCAACGTAGACTTCAGGCTCGATTGCAAAGCTGTTGAGTTGACCGAATTCGTTGGAAGTATAACCAGTAGCCATTGGGGGAACCTCGTGCTTGCTTACATGAATAAATATAACAGAATGTAAACAAATATTGCAAGCTATTGACTGAAAAATATTTTTCTGCAATGCAATTTTCTGTCCCCTTATTCACCCCAAACAGCAGTAACCCCAATCCTTTCAGGGGATCGGGGTAGAGCAATAACGGTTGAAAAAACGATGTTAAGCCCTGGGGTTTTGTAACAAAACTCTGTTACAAACCGACAATGATCTGAGCCATCGCCCAGGCGAGACCAAGACTTGTTAGGTACTGGGGCAACAGCGATCGCCAGGATTGTTTACTCATTTTTTTCGTGAGCACAAAAGTACAGAGCGTTGCAAAGATTAGAGTTGAACCCTGGAGAAAGGCAATCACGGCAGGATGGGCGACAACAATCGGCAAGGTGCTGCCCTGGAGACCGAAGGTGGCCATGGTTACGGGTAAAATTTGACCAGCTTCCCCTAAACCGAGACGGAGATAATGGGCGAGGCTCCCCCCCAAAACCAAGGGCAGATAACCATAGGCCAATTGTAAAAAGGGTTTTGCCTTGGGGGGAGAGTTTAAAAATTGCACCACAGCCCCTGTTAATAGGACTACTCCAGCGGGTACTCCCAAGGCGGCGATCGCCAATCCCAGGTGGGGCCAAAATTGACTGAGGTCTAAATTTAAACCCAGGACTTGATTAATTTCTGGCAGCCGATGGAGAAAGATTCCCCCCAGCAGCAACAGTAAAAGGGCAACTTCATAGGTGCGGGGGCGGTGGGTTGTCCACAGTTCAATGGCTGGGGGGCGTAGATTTACCGCTACCGATCGATGGGGGCAAGCCTTAAGACAGGTCATGCACAGTACACAATCGCGGTTGTCCTCTAGTTGGGCCGGGTGGGAATAGAGGGGACAGCCCGCCGTTTCTAAGCCTTCACCCTTTTGGGGGCCGCCTTTATAACATTGATAGGTGCTACATTCCGCCGAACAAGTGCCCTGTTGCGCCCGTAGTTCTGTCATCGACAGTTTTGCAAAGAGGCCATTCATGCCGCCGATGGGACAAAGATAGCGACACCAAAACCGCCGCTCAAAGATCGCCGAGCAGATCATCGCCCCGGCAGTAATAATAATCAGCAACCAAGCCGAGAGATAAGCCGTATTTTGTAAATCCCACAGTTCTTCCCAGAGGAAAATCAGGGCAAATAAGCCAAAGAGAAACCAACCGCCCCATTTTTCTGCCTGCTGACGGGGCCAGGGTTTGAGGTCGCGCTTTAGGAGTTCGGTGGTGATTTTCTGGGTAATTTCCCCGTAGATCATAAACGGACAAACGGCACACCAAAGACGACCGACAAAGGGAAAGGCGAGGAGCACCAGGGGCCACCACCAAGCCCAAAAGAAATTCAGCGCAAAATTTTGGTCGCGGGTTTGGGGGGCGAGAAATAGAACAGCAATAATTAATGGAAAGGCGATCGCCGTAAAACCATAGTTAATGCGGTCGGGCCACCAAGCACTCCGGAGAAAGCGGCGGAAGGCAGGGTAGGCATTGAGTAAATTGAGGCGAAAGCGTTTTTGTTTCCCCTGGGCTGACCAAAAAATTTCTTCGGTGAGTATTGACCCTTGATCTGATTGAACAATGGCTCGTTCTACCAGGTTTTGCAGTTCGCGGATATTGTTCGGGAAGTCGTAGGACTGGAGGCGACGGAGGGCTTCGGGGGTGAGGGTCGGTTTATCGAGGCCCTTCGCCCGGCAAAATAAGCTGGTGTAATATTCTACCTGGGCCGCGAGATCTGCTTTGCGCACCCGCAGCGGCGGCACCTTGATCGTTTCGGAAAAATGGCGGGCCACGGCGGGGAGTTGTCGTTCGGCGATCGCCACCAATTTTGCCGCCGTTTGTTGGGGGACAGGTTCTGGATCACCGGGGCGACTGATGGGGGTATAGGTCTGGGTTTCGATTAACGTGGCGACTTTATCGATCAGTTCCGGGGGCAATTCTTCAATTTTGTTGAGGATTAGGGTACCTTTTCCCAGCCATGCCAAGAGACCTTTTTTGCCATCGGTGCGGCCAAAGAGTTCAGCGCCACTTTTTTGGAGAATGCTGCAATCGATTTTAATAATCGGCTGTCGGCGTCGGGGCGAACCGTAGTGGATCAGGGCGGCTAAATTATCTTTTTCTAAACCCGGTTCCCCAAAAATGTAAATGGATCGATCATGAGTACCCGCCTCACGAATTTGTTGCCGCAGGCGTTTAGCGTAGCGACTTTTCCCCACAACCCCCCGTTTCGCTTTGGTGACGAGGTAGGGGCGCAAAATTTCCTGCTGTTGCTGTTCCTGTTGGAGAGCTTGGGCGACTTCTGCCAGCTCCTGGGCGAGATCCTGGGAAAAGGCCTGGGTAATTTCAGGATAGTTTTGGATTAGGTCTTGCCACTGTTGGCGCGGCATAAACCACACTTCTGTGTCGGTGACGGTGGCGATCGCCTCTTGGGAAGCTTCATTAAGGAGTAAAGGCCGCAGATTGATCGTACTGCCTCTGGTTAGGGGGTTGGTCTCTGGTGCAGCCACGCTTTTGTGGCTGATCACCTCCCCGGAAATCAGGATATACAAACCTTGGGGATGTTGGTCGATCTCGCTGAGGGCCTGTTGGGGAGGGAGGGTCTGTCTTTGGAGTGCCGTGGCGATCGCCCCTAGGGTTTCCAGCGACAGACAACCGAGACTGGTGCGTTCCTGCAACCAAATCAAACGTTCCTGGATGGTCATGTTTATTTTCCTCCAACCCTTGCTCCCCCAGCTTATCGAATCTGACGGAGTAGATTAATTCCCCAGCGGAACAAGCTACAGTGGAACCAATGACCCGCCAGAAAAACGAGCTTATGAAAACAAGACAACTAGGCCAAAGTGCCGTTCAAATCACCCCGATTATTCTCGGTACTTGGCAAGCGGGCAAGCGCAATTGGGCGGATATTGACGACCAAGAAATTGTGGCCGGGATCCGTGCCGCCGTAGATGCAGGCATTACGACCATCGATACCGCTGAAATTTATGGCGATGGGGATTCTGAACATCGGGTCGCCGAGGCGATCGCCCCCCAACGGGATCAAGTGACCCTATTAACGAAAGTCTTTGCCAATCACCTCCACCACGACCAGGTGATCACCGCCTGCGAAAATTCCCTCAACAGACTCCAGACAGACTACATCGATCTGTATCAAATCCACTGGCCAGCGGGAACGTGGAATTCTGACCTGGTGCCCATCGGTGAAACCATGGCCGCCCTGAACCAATTGAAAGAACAGGGCAAAATTCGCGCCATTGGTGTGTCTAATTTTTCCTTGGCGCAACTCCAGGAAGCCATGGAACACGGCCAAATCGATAGCATTCAACCGCCCTATTCTTTATTCTGGCGAGCCATTGAACGGGAGATTCAACCTTTTTGTGCGGCCCAGCAGATTTCGATCCTCGCCTACTCTTCCTTGGCCCAGGGTCTGCTCACGGGGAAATTTGGCCCCGATCACCAGTTTGCGGCGGGGGATCACCGCTCCCACAACCGTCTCTATGCTGACCCAGAAAATTATCAACGGGTACAAACGGCCCTCGGACTCCTGAAACCGATCGCCACGACAAAAAATTGCACCTTAGCTCAACTGGCGATCGCCTGGCTGATTCGGCAGCCCCAAACCAATGCCATCGTCGGCGCGCGCAATGCCCAACAGGCGATCGCCAATGCCCAGGCCATCGATGTCGAGTTAACGGCTAAAGATCTCGAAGCCATTGACCATATCGGGCAAACCGTGACTGATCCTTTAGACGAAAATCCGCTCCTATGGAACTGGTAAGCACCAAGAAATTCAAATTCCGTTGGCTATACTGAAGGCAAGTTTCAGCGCTCTGCATCAACCCAATGAAAGCTTTAATTTTGGCCCTGGGGATTTCCTGTCTGGCGATCCCCGTCGCGGCCCAGGGAACCTGTCTTCGGATTAGCGATTTTTATACCACCTGCCAAGATGGTCGAGGCAATCAATACAGTATCCAGACCTTTGGCCCCAATACCTTTATCAACGGCAATTCCTACTACTCCCGCTCGCCCTATTACCATAGCTACCCTGGGTCTAGCGCCTATCGACGACCAGGCGATCGCCCCTGGAAACCAGCCCACTACCGACGGCCGACTAGCCACCATACTTATTCTTTTAGTAATACTTTCAAAAGCAAGAAAAGTCGCCCTTGGCAATATGAACCCTATTGGCAACAGCCTTGGAAAAAAGAGCCTAGTTCATCACCCCAATTCAGCACCTATTGGCAGCGCAACCCCTGGCAACGGCCCACCTACCACAACGACCAAAATATCTACCTCGACACCCGCTGGTAAATAAACTTTTAACGGCCCTAAAAGTTCGCCAATAATAAGAGTTAAGAATCAGGGCAAAAAAAAGGCGATCGCCACCGGTGATTTATTTTCTGTGTCTCCTAAACATCGAAGCACCAAAAATCCAGTACGATAAAGCGGTACTTTTGCGTCCGTTGCTATGGCACAGTTTCCTTTGTCTACTGTTTCCCTGCGCCGTTGGTTGCCCTGGGGTTTAGGTAGCCTAACAATTATCACTTCCCTTGGCATCCTCGGATTTAGGCATTATCAACGCCAACAAGTCTCTTTTATCAGCACTTCCGTCGCCATTAGCAACAGCACCCTCGCCACAATTGCCACTGATGCGGCCAAGGCGATCGCCCCCGTCCCCCAAACAAAAACGACCGTCGTCACCCTCAAGGCCGTTGGGGATATGGCCCCAGGGACTCGCTACTCGAAAACGCCCCAAGTCGAACAGAAAATGCAAATGTTTGCCGGGGTCGAAGGCCAGCTCGGTTGGAGCGACCTCCTTATCGGCAACCTAGAAACCACCCTTACCAATCATCCCTACGCCGCAAAAGATATCAGTCGCCCCAATGTCTTTGCTTTTCGGACGGCCCCTAGCTACGCCAATCTCCTCAAGGATGCAGGGTTCCAAGCCCTCAGTATTGCAAATAACCACACCTTCGACTACGGACAAACAGGCTTTCAAGATACCCAAACGACTCTTACAGACACTGGCATTGCCCCCATTGGCGTTAAAAACCAAATCCATTACCACCAACACAAAGACCTCACCGTCGCCCTCATCGGTTTTAGCACTTACCAATATCACAATACGGTTCAAGGCCTAGATGCTGCTGTCGCTCTAGTCAAGGAAGCCGATGCCAAAGCCGATATTATCGTTATCTCTGTCCATGCTGGTGCCGAAGGTACGGGGGCAAATCGCGTCCGGCCTGGTACGGAATGGTTGTTTGGGGAAAACCGTGGCGACCTCCACAAATTTTCCAGGACTCTGATTGATGCCGGAGCAGATTTAATTGTTGGCCATGGCCCCCATGTGCTCCGGGCAGTAGAACTTTACCAGGGTCGTTTGATCGCCTATTCCCTCGGTAATTTTGTCGCCGATGGTGCTCTGTCAGTGGCCAGTACCCTCGCCGAAAGCGTCATTTTAGAGGTTTCGATGAGTAGTGAGGGGCGTTTTCTAAAGGGGAAACTTCATCCTGTGCGCCTCAACGGTCAGGGATTTCCGTTTTACGATGCCACGGGGACAGCGATTAAGCGAATGCAACAGTTGACCCAGCGGGATTTTCCGGAGACGCCTTTAACGATTCAAGCAGATGGCCAGCTTTTACCAAGAACGCTGTAACCCTTGATGGTGAAGAATTTTCAAAAAAGTTGCGCTCAAAAACTGCATAAGCAAAATTTTCGGTCACTATCACCTGGCAACACACAACAATCAATCAACAGGTAACTGACCCATGACTACTTTCGCTTTCTCCCGCCCCCAGTCCCTCAAACTTGCTGCCGCTGGTGCTTTCCTTGCCCTCGGTGTCCTAAGTATCGCTCAACCCGCTAAAGCCGATAATGTTTCTAGCAGCACAATGATTTCTGAACAGACCAGTGCCGCTGTTGGCGTCGGCAACTCTACTTCTAACACCATGGGCCAATCGAATTTCCAAAACCAAAGCGGTTTCTTTAGTGGTGGTAACAACGGTTCCCAGTCAACGATTGTCGGTTCCCAGACTGCCGTGGCTGATGGCTTTTTCAACAATGTCAATAACAACCTCGGTCAATCCAGCACCCAGCTCCAATCCGATGCCTTTGGGTTTGGCAATAATGCCAGTGTTGCCCAGGTGGGTGCAAGCCAAACAGGTGCGGGAATTGGTTTCGGCAACAACGTTAGCAACAGCAGCTTCCAGAACAGTTTCCAAAACCAGAGCTCTCTCTTCTCTTTTTAAAAAAGGCGATCGCCAAGGTGGTGGTGTGATGGAACAAAGCACATCATTGCCTTGGTCAAAACCTGCCAGCACAATCTTCTCCCTAACATGGCTAATCTGTTAGGGGGCTTTTGCGGTGAGTAGATAAATAAAATACTGCATCTGTTCTGGGACGTGGCAACTATCAAGCAGTACCACAACAGAGCAGGCCAGTCCGATGATTATCACTACTTTTCTCCGTCACCACTCCCTCAAACTCGCCCTTACCTTCGCAATCTTTGGTTTCTTATGCTGGCTTTATTGCCTTTCGCCCCTGACCCTCAACCTTAGTCAACTCCAGCAAGTCGCCATCTACATTGGCCTCGAAGTTTTGTATGATATGCTGCGCCACTGGTGTTTAAAGTTGGTACAAAGTGGTTGCGATCGCCTCCGCCATGTCTCTCCCTTTGTGAACGATTTGTTTGCAGTTGTGACCAAACTGGCAACCGCTGGCCGTAATTTTAAAATTCATCTCCCCACGGTTACGGGACAAATGTGGACGATTTATCCCCTGCGTGTTCTTTCTTAAAAAGTCAAGTCTGCTCTAAGCTTTGTGGCCTGTGGTATCGCCAACAAATTTCAAAAATAGCTGTTCTTAGACTGTCGTTTCCCCCAGAAAGTTCCGCCATTTCCCGATAAATAGACCTTTCCAGACAATTCCTGCCAAAACGAAAAATACTTGCTACAGTGAGGAGGATTGTAAAGTTTGCTTTACAAAACACTACGAAAAGAAACAACTTTATTGTTCGCTCACAGACAGGAAGTATCTATGCGTTTTACAAAAACCCTCGCCCTCAGTCTAGCCCTTGGTAGCACCCTTGGCTTTAGTACCGTTGCCCAAGCAGGGGACTATGGCAGCTACGGAGACAAAACCAAGCCCATGACCGAAGCCGAAGCGCCTGCACCCGCAGCGGCAATGACAGCACCGACCATTGTGGACATTGCTGCTAGCAACGATGCTTTTTCGACCCTTGTGGCGGCAGTTTCTGCGGCTGACCTCGCCGAGACCCTTGCTGGCGAAGGCCCTTTTACTGTTTTTGCTCCCACCAATGATGCTTTTGCAGCCCTGCCCGATGGCGTGCTCGAAAGCCTTTTACTCCCTGAAAATAAGGAAATCCTCACTCAAATTTTGACCTACCACGTGGTCAGCGGTAATGTCATGTCCACTGATCTCAGTGCTGGGGCTGTCACCACCGTTGAAGGTAGTGATGTGGTGATCTCCCTCGATGATGGCGTGAAAGTCAACAATGCAAATGTTGTTATGGCAGATATCGAAGCTAGCAATGGCGTTGTCCATGTGATCGATACCGTGATTGTGCCCCCTGCATTAATGGCAGAATTGGAAACATCTAGTGAAACTAGCGAGAATCTCTAGGTTGATCTCAGCAAAGGGATTTAACGCCACAACTATTTAGGTTATCTGTGAAACCACGGCATCGGGCTGTGGTTTTCTTTTTGACTCATTTAAAACCCAACTGTGGTTTTGCCGCTGAGGATCTGGCCTGGAAAGGGTTCTGAAATTCTCGACAGGTCTATTTATAATGTTTAGGCACTTTTCTCGAAATTGGCGATCGCCCCCCATGAGCAAATCCGACCAAATCCGCATCCGTGGCGCAAGACAGCACAACCTAAAAAATGTGGATCTCGATTTGCCGCGTAACCAGTTGATTGTGTTTACGGGGGTGTCGGGTTCGGGAAAATCATCCTTGGCGTTTGACACGATTTTTGCGGAGGGACAGCGCCGTTATGTGGAATCCCTTAGTGCTTACGCCCGGCAGTTTTTGGGGCAGTTGGACAAGCCCGATGTGGACGCGATTGAAGGTTTAAGTCCGGCGATCTCCATTGACCAAAAATCCACCTCCCATAACCCCCGCTCCACCGTCGGCACGGTCACGGAAATTGCCGATTATCTGCGGTTACTCTTCGGGCGGGCGGGTGAACCCCACTGTCCCCACTGCGATCGCCCGATTGCGCCTCAGACCATCGATGAGATGTGTGATCGGGTGTTGACATTGCCGGATCGAACGAAATTTCAATTGCTTGCACCGATTGTGCGCCACCAAAAGGGAACCCATAAAAAGACCCTTTCTAGTATTGCCGCCGAAGGGTTTGCAAGGGTGAGAATTAATGGCGAAACCCGCGAACTCAGTGACAATATTTCTCTCAATAAAAATCACTACCATACCATTGAAATTGTGGTGGATCGTCTGGTGAAAAAAGAGGGGATTCAGGAGCGTTTAGTGGACTCTTTGAGTACCTGTTTAAAACACTCCGAAGGAACAGCAATTGTTGATTTAATCGAGACAGGTGAACAGATTATTTTTTCCGAAAATTTTGCTTGCCCTGAACATGGCGCAGTAATGGAAGAGTTATCCCCCCGTTTGTTTTCTTTCAACTCCCCCTATGGCGCTTGTCCCGCTTGCCATGGGTTAGGCAGTCATCGCCGTTTTTCTCCTGATCTCGTCATTCCTGACCCAAAACAACCCCTCTATGCGGCGATCGCCCCTTGGTCGGAAAAGGAAAATACCTATTATTTATCGTTGCTGTATAACCTTGGGCAAAACTTCGGTTTTGAGATCCAAACGCCTTGGGAAAAACTAAAAAAAGAACACCAAGAAATTTTGCTACATGGCACCGAAGAACCGATTTGGTTTGAGGAGGAATCCCGCTATGGGGGCGGCAAAGGTTACTATCGTCATTATTCGGGAATTTTAAAACTATTAGAACGCAATTATGAAGATACAAATTCCGATGCGATCAAAGATAAATTGGAAAAATATTTAATTAATCAACCCTGTGAAGTTTGCCACGGAAAACGCCTTAAACCAGAAGCATTATCTGTCCGTTTAGGACAATACAATATCGACGAATTGACCAGCGTTGCCATTCGGGACTGTCTCGAACGGGTCGAAAATTTACAGTTAAGCGATCGCCAAAAATTGATCGGGGAATTAGCCCTAAAGGAAATTCGGGCACGGTTACAATTCCTGCTGGATGTTGGTTTAGATTACCTCACCCTTGATCGGGCGGCGATGACCCTCTCCGGTGGTGAAGCCCAGCGCATCCGCCTTGCCACCCAGATCGGCGCAGGGCTAACGGGGGTGTTGTATGTACTCGACGAACCCAGTATCGGCCTGCACCAGCGGGACAATGAGCGACTGTTACAAACCCTCAAAAAATTGCGGGATCTCGGCAATACTTTAATTGTGGTCGAACATGACGAGGACACGATCCGCACCGCCGATCACATCGTTGATATTGGGCCAAAAGCGGGTGTCCATGGCGGCGAAATCATCTTTCAGGGCAGCTTTGACAAGTTTCTGAAGAACAAAAAATCCCTCACCAGCGCTTATCTGTCCGGCAGACGGGCAATCGCCACGCCCCCAGAGCGACGGGAAGGCAACGGCGGCAGATTACGCCTCGAAAATTGCACGAAAAATAATCTCAAAAATATCACCGTAGAAATTCCCCTCGGCAAATTGGTGTCAGTGACGGGGGTTTCCGGTTCCGGTAAATCGACCCTGATGAATGAACTGCTCTATCCAGCGTTACAACATAGCTTGAATCGAAATGTACCTTTTCCGAAGGAGTTGGGCGATGTCAAAGGCTTAAAATCCATCGATAAGGTGATCGTCATTGACCAATCTCCCATCGGCAGAACCCCCCGTTCCAATCCAGCGACCTACACGGGTATTTTCGACCCGATTCGGAATTTATTTGCGGAGACGGTAGAGGCGAAAACGAGAGGGTATAAAAAAGGTCGGTTTTCGTTCAACGTGAAAGGGGGACGGTGTGAGGCTTGTGGTGGTCAAGGGGTGAATGTGATTGAGATGAATTTCTTGCCGGATGTCTATGTGCAATGTGAGGTGTGCAAGGGGGCACGCTATAACCGTGAAACGCTTCAGGTGAAATTTAAGGGCTATTCCATTTCGGATGTGTTGAATATGACGGTGGAGGAAGCCTTGGAAGTTTTTGAAAACATTACGACGGCGGCAAATCGCTTGCAAACTTTGGTGGATGTGGGTTTGGGTTATATTCGTTTGGGACAACCAGCACCGACCCTCTCCGGTGGAGAAGCACAACGGGTGAAACTGGCTTCAGAATTGTCGCGGCGGGCAACGGGTAAAACCCTTTATCTAATTGATGAACCGACGACGGGTTTATCGTTTTACGATGTGCATCACCTGTTAAATGTGTTGCAACGGCTGGTGGATAAAGGAAATTCGGTGCTGGTGATTGAGCATAATTTGGATGTGATTCGCTGTAGTGATTGGTTGATTGATCTGGGGCCAGAGGGTGGCGATCGCGGCGGCGAGATTATTGCGACGGGTACACCAGAGGATTTAATTAAAGTCAAAGAATCCTACACAGGTAAATTCCTCAAACCGCTATTAACGAAGAAATAATAAACGGCGATCGCCTTTTTTGTCGATACCATTGACACTAACGCACTGAGAATGAAGTCTAAAATGGTTTCATAGTGAACAGGAGCAGTTGTAATGGCGATGGTCACAGCAGTTTCCCAGGAATCTTCCCTAGCTGAATTTTTGGAGTTACCTGAAACCAAACCAGCAAGCGAATATATCAACGGGAAAATTCATCAAAAACCGATGCCCCAAGGAAAGCACAGTACATTGCAAGGTCGTTTAGTGGCGGAAATTAATCGCGTTGGACAGCCTGAAAAATTAGCCTATGCTTTTCCTGAATTACGTTGTACCTTCGGCGATCGCTCCCTTGTACCTGATATTGCGGTGTTCGAGTGGGCCAATATTCCTGTAGACGAAAATGGCGAAATCCAAAATCGGTTTTCTGTTGCCCCAGATTGGGTGATTGAAATTCTCTCTCCAGAACAAAATCCCCCCAGAGTCATCGAAAAAATTCTTTTCTCTTTGCAACAGGGGACAAAACTCGGTTGGCTCATTGCCCCAGAGGACTACTCAGTTACCATTTTTTACCCCGATAAACTTGCTGAATTTAAAGAACAGGATGATCCGCTTCCCGTTTTGCCAGCGATCGCCCCTTGGCAACTCACCGCCACAGAGCTATTTTCCTGGTTACGCCTCATCTGAAGCCTAGTGCGACAAATTATTCCTTCAAATTGGGGAGATCACCAGTTAACAGAAAATCGTGGCCGATGGATTGAAGCTGGACATTTTCGAGGGCGATCGCCTCGTCCATGAGCGTCAAACCCAAATTCCCCACGGGCGTCGGTGCCCCTTGGCCACCAATAATTTTCGGGGCGATAAAAGCCATCACCTTTTGGATACTGCCAGAGGCGATCGCCGCCGCCGCGAGGGTGCCGCCGCATTCCCACAACACCTGCAAACAACCCCGATCATAGAGATATTGCATCACGCCTTCAGGGGAAACCGGATCGAGGTGTACCACTTCCACGCGCCGTTGCTGGAGGAAAGCCTGCATTTCTGGATTCGCTGTGGCCTGGGTCAAAACCACCGTCGGGGCAGCGGTCACATCCCACAAATGGCGATCGCGGGGCAGGGTTAAAGTTTGGCTCACAACAATGCGCAAAGGATTATGGTCAGCGGTACCGTGGGTCGTTAAATAGGGATTATCAAGGCGTACTGTATTGCCCCCGACAACCACCGCATCACACTGGGAACGGAGGTCATAGACCTGGTTGCGGGTTTCCTGGTGAGTAATCCAAGCACTGTGGCCCGTGGTCGTGGCAATTTTTCCATCGAGGGTCATGGCATATTTCAAAATACCAAGGGGACGCTGATGCAACATCCGCCAAATAAAACCTGCATTTAACTCTCGACAAGCAGCCTCTTCGACACCCGTGACGACTTCGATGCCCGCATCCGTGAGGGTTTTTAAACCGCCCCCCGCCACTAAAGGATTTGGATCGACCATGCCGACTACGACCTTAGAGATGCCCGCTTTGACCACAGCTTGACTACAGGGGGGCGTTCTACCGTGGTGATTACAGGGTTCTAGGCTGACATAGAGCGTTGCTCCTTGGGCGGCTGCCCCTGCCTCCCGGAGTGCAAACACCTCTGCATGAGGTTGACCTGCCCCTGGATGAAATCCTTCACCAATAATGTTTTGATCTTGAACGACCACAGCGCCCACCATTGGGTTTGGGGCGGTTTTTCCGGCTGCCTGCTTTGCTAACGTAATACAGCGTTGCATCATGGCACGATCAAAGTCAGTTCCAACGGGGGCAGCGTTTGAGGTCATGGGGGAAGGCAACATTTAAACTTAAAAATTCTTTCCCATTGTAGGCAAGAACCGAGGGGCAAACATAGGGTCAAAGGTTAACCGATGGTGGAGAAATTCAGGTGATTTAGCTGTATTTGCGCCATTGACTCAGGTGATTTTCATAAATCATCGATATGATGATCAACACATACGCGCTGATCTGGGGTCGAAACTCACCAATGCCCGAACAAAGTATTACACCGACTTACGATGTGGAGAATGCGGTTCTCAGTCGCTACCAAGCGGGAGCCCAGACCCACGAACCCAGTCTCTGTTGCCCGACGGAATACCAGGATGTCCATTATCTGGATGTGATTCCCGATGAAATTTTGACGAAGGATTACGGTTGTGGTGATCCGACTCGCTATGCAATCCCAGGGGATACCGTCCTTGATCTGGGGTGTGGAGCTGGCAAAAATTGCTACATGGTGGTCCAAAAAGTGGGGCCGACAGGGAAGGTGATTGGCGTTGATTTTAATGATGTGATGTTAAATCTCGCCCGCAAATATCAAGGGGCGATCGCCACGAAAATTAGCTTCCAGAATACCAAATTTGTCAAAGGGAAAATCCAAGACCTCAGACTTCCCCTTGATCTGCTCCAGGCTTGGCTCCAGGCACATCCTATTACCACCCTAGAAGATATTGCCCGCTATGAAACAGAAGGCGATCGCCTCCGGGCAGAGTCCCCCCTAATTGCCGACGAGAGCATTGACCTCGTGATCTCCAACTGTGTTTTAAACCTCGTCAAACCCAGTGATAAACAACAACTATTCCAAGAAATCCACCGGGTTCTGAAAAAAGGGGGCCGCGCCGTCATCTCGGATATCATCTGTGATGAGCCACCCACCGAAAAAATCCTCAATGATCCAGAGTTATGGAGTGGTTGCATTGCTGGCGCTTTTCTGGAAGCCGAATTTTTGCAAATGTTTGAGGCGGCGGGTTTTTCTAGCGTTGAAATCCTTAATTACGGGGCTGAACCCTGGCAGACCATTGATGGCATCGAATTTCGCTCTATGACCGTCCGGGCCTATAAAGGCAAAAAAGCAATTGGTCGCGAACGGCACCAAGCCGTCATTTACAAAGGCCCCTGGAAGCAGATCCAAGATGATGCGGGTCGCACCTATTTTCGAGGTGAAAGAATGGCCGTTTGTGATCAAACCTTTCAGCGCCTGACGAATCCCGATGGCCCCTATGCTGGGCAATTTATCCCCGTTGCCCCCTACCAAGCAATTCCTCTGGAAACAGCTGCCCCATTTAACTGTCACCCAGAGGCCCGCCGTGATCCCCAGGAGACCAAGGGCGCAGATTACCAGCTCACCCAACTGACCGAAGACGACGCCTGTTGTCGCACTGAAAGTTGTTGCTAAATTGCTCAAAACTCATCCCTGTTCTGTTATCCCAATCACCATGGTTCAAACCCCAACCCAAACTGCAATCCCAGCTTTTCAGAAAACCTTGGGTCAACCCCTAAGCAAAACCCCCATCAGCACTCTCCAAATTAACCTCGGCAAAAAATGTAACCTCGCCTGCACCCATTGCCACGTTGAGGCCGGCCCGAAGCGTACCGAGGCACTCAGCCCAGAGATTTGTGCCCAATTGATCCAACTAATTCGCACCTTCCCCCAAATTCAAACGGTGGATCTCACGGGGGGAGCGCCGGAAATGCACGATGGGTTTAGGCAACTGGTGGCTGCAGCACGGGAAACAGAGAAAGATGTGATTGTGCGCTCAAACCTAACCATTTTTTTCGTGCCTGGGTACGAAGATTTACCCGCCTATTTTGCGGAAAATCAGGTCCGGGTAGTCGCGTCCCTGCCCTGTTATTTAGAAGATAACGTCGATCGCCAACGGGGTGCGGGAGTGTACCAAGATTGTATTGCGGCCCTACAACGATTAAATGCCTTGGGTTATGGCCGAGATCCCGCCCTAGTCTTGGATTTGGTTTACAATCCGCCCGTGCCCCGGAACCAAGACTTTTCCCTCACGCCCAATCAAGCGAACCTAGAGCAGGATTACAAAGCTTATTTAGCACGCCATTTTCAAATTCAGTTTAATCACCTGTTTACGATCACAAATTTACCCATTGGCCGCGTAAAAAATTATCTCCAGGCCCATGCGCTCTATAAACCCTATCTCAGCTTTTTGGCGGCACATCACAACGGGACGACAGTGCCTAATCTCATGTGTCGTAGTCAGCTTTCTGTGGATTATGAAGGCAATATTTTCGATTGTGATTTTAACCAGATGGAAGCTCTACCAGCCCGCACTCCCGACGGCCAACCGGTAACGGTGCGGCACCTCCTAGAGGCAGAATCTTTAGATATCATTGAAACGGTGGCGACGAAACCCTATTGCTATGGTTGCACAGCGGGAAGTGGCTCGAGTTGTGGTGGTGCGTTGAGCTAAGAGACTATCCACTGAATCATTAGGGGTGACTAGCGCGCAATTTTTCTGCTAATTAATCCGGTCAGATTGCGGCTTGCTGGGGTAAACGCGAAAACTTGCTTATCGCGGCTTATTTTTCTGGTTGGTTGCGGGGGTGATACTCCAACCACAGGGGAACAATAATCCAGGCCGCGACGAGGGCAAAAACAAGGAGACCGAATTTCGCCATGAACCGCAACACATCCGCCAGGGGCATAATGCGTCCGAGAAAATAGGGGAGTGTCACCGTCACTGTTCCCCAGGCGATCGCCCCCGCTAAATTGCACAGCAGAAAGATCGGCCAGGCCATCCCCACAATGCCGGCGAAGGGAGCGGCAAAAATCCGAAAAAAGGTGATAAACCGACCAATAAAAACAGCTTTAGGGGCATTTTCTAAAAACTTTTGTTTAGTTTCGGCGAGCTTTTCGTCACTAATTTTAAAAAAATGGGCCACTTTCTGGAGCAACGGCAACCCACCCCACTTCCCTGCTAGGTAGCCGATATTATTGCCGATGAATGATCCGGCGATCGCCCCACACAAAACCCAGCGGTATTGCAGCTCGCCACTCCCGGCAAAAAAGCCCCCCAGCAGGGTTAACGCTTCTCCGGGGAGGGGGATGCCCATATTTTCCAGGCCGATGCCGATAAAAACAGACCAATAGCCATATTCTGTGACGAGGGTTTGCAGGGTTTCTAGGGAAATCAACTCAAGGGTCATGGAGAAAATTTAAGACAATGTTTATATTTTGACACTCCTTTTCGGCGGACGGGGGCCGTAGCTGTAACTTTCGGGGTAGGTTGTCACCCAAGTTGCCAGGGACTTCTGGCGAAAGCCACCAAATCAGCCCAAAATTTTTTAAGATAATTATTAAGCAATATTACAAATATCCCATCGTGACCCAACTCGCCCCGAAACCGGATCCGACTGATAATCCAGCGATCGCCTCTCAATCGAAGCGGCTACCCTGGCTTGGTTTGGTGGTCGGAATTTTGATCGGGGCGATCGCCACCTATGTGGGGGGGCAATTTTCCAGCTCCCAACCGGAAGAAACCTCATCCGCCCCAACGACAAATCCCAATCAAGCCCCTGGGCGAGCTGTCACGACCTTGACCCTCGAACCCCAGGCGATCGCCAAAACCATGGCAATTGTGGGCACCGTTACCCCTGCTGAGATTGTGGCGGTTACGGCAGCCCGTTCGGGTCTCCAGATTACTAATCTCCTGGTGGATGAAGGGGACAATGTCCAAGCCGGTCAACTGCTGGCCCAATTGGATAATGCCACCCTCCAGGCAGAACTCCGTCAAGCCCAAGCCCAGGTCGCCCAAGCCCAAGCCCGCCTCGCCGAACTCAGAGCCGGAGCCCGCTCCGAAGAACTTGCCCGTGCCCAGGAACAAGTGAACCAAGCCAGGGCTGCCCTGGGTCGGAGCCAAGCAGATCTCCAACTGAGCGAACAACGCCTACAACGGAACCAAGAATTATTTGAAGCTGGGGCGATCGCCGCCGATACCCTCGATGAGACCCGCACCCGTCGCGATGGTGCCGCCGCCAGTGTCAGTCAAAATCAGGCCACATTACGGGAAGCCGAACAACGCTTGCAAGAATTGCGCCGTGGCCCCCGCCTCGAAACCCTGGCCCAGGCAGAAGCCCAACTACAACAGGCCCAGGCCCAGGTTAGCCTAGTGACCACCCGGTTGCGGGAGACCCAAGTCCGGGCACCGCGCTCCGGTAAAATCCTCGAAAAATTCGCCCAACTCGGTGATCTCAGTACCGCCAATGAGCCGTTATTTAATCTTTTAGAAGCAGGGCAATTAGAACTCGAAGCAAACATTCCCGAAACCCAACTGAATCAGGTCGAAATTGGTCAAACCGTTGAAATTACCAGCGATCGCGATCCCAATCTTCAGCTCACGGGGCAGATCCAAGAGATTGTCCCCACCGTTGACCGACAATCCCGCCAGGCGACCCTAAAAATTAGTTTGCCCCCAGGGACAGACCTCAAGCCAGGGATGTTTTTGCGGGGCAATATCATTCTGGCCCAGGCCCAGGGTTTAGGGGTGCCCACGGAGGCTGTGATTCCCCAGGATGGCGAGCAAGCAACGGTTTTCCGGGTGAATGCGGACGACACTGTTACCGCCGTAACTGTCCAACTTGGGGAGCTTTTAGACAATGACCAGATCGAAGTGTTAGGGGGGTTGCAAGCGGGCGATCGCCTGGTGGTAAAAGGAGCCCCCTATCTTAAAGACGGGGACGCCATCGAGATCCAACCCTTCCAATAGGCATTTTTTAGCTAGCGAAAATCAAGGTGGTGAAATCTTAAGTTTTAATGTTTTTTTCTAAAGAAAAATTTTCACTGGAGACGTAATTTTATATTTGTTTAAGAAATGCCAAGGGTTGGGAGAGATTAGCCGCCAAAAAGAGCTTTTCTATGGTCACAACACTGAGCAAAGCAGCGCTTTAGGGAAAATTTAACCTGTTTAAAAACAGCCTTTAAAATAATTCTTTCGTCCCGGTAATCCAGACCCCGGCCCTTGAGGTGAGGTAATCCTCACAAATCAGGTCAAGATTTTTTTCAAAAAGTGAAAACTTCCTCAACAATCCCCGGCCACTTTTAAAAAGATCTTGTAAGTTGAGAGTAGTGCCCCCACGCACTGTGTCAAAACATTAATACCCACTGCTTGGGGGCGATCGCCGCACACAAAAGGAGTAATGACCTATGGCTACCGCAAACCCGATTATTGATATTGAAGACTATGGTCAAAGTATCTGGATGGATAACCTCAGTCGGGATTTAATCACCTCTGGGGAATTGGCACAATTGATCGACAGTCGGGGGATCCATGGGATTACCTCTAATCCAGCAATTTTTGAAAAGGCGATCGCCGGCAACGAAATTTACGACGAGGCGATCAAGCAGGGCATTGCGGCCGGAAAATCCACCCTCGAAATCTACGAATCCATTGTGTTTGAGGATATCGGTAACGCCTGCGATATTTTTGCGGGGGTCTACGAAAAAACCGACGCCCTCGATGGCTATGTGAGCATCGAAGTTCCCCCCAACATTGCCAAAGACACCGAAAGCACGATCAAAGAAGCCCGCCGCTATTTCAAGGAAATTGGTCGTCCCAACGTAATGATCAAAATCCCCGGTACCCCCGAAGGCTTGCCCGCCGTCACCAAGGCGATCGCCGAAGGGATTAACGTCAACGTCACCCTGCTATTTTCTGTACAAGCCTACATCGACACCGCTTGGGCCTACATCGAAGGACTCGAAAAACGCGCCGCTGCCGGGGAAGATATCAGCAACATTGCCTCCGTTGCCAGCTTTTTCCTCAGCCGCATTGACGTCAACATCGACAATCAACTCGATGCCAAAATTAAATCCGGGGTCAACGAAGATGTCGCCAGCAAGCTGATCGGTCTTAAAGGAAAAGTGGCGATCGCCAACGCGAAAATTGCCTACCAACATTACCTTGAGATTTTCAGTAGCGACCGTTGGCAAGCCCTCGCCGCAAAAGGCGCGAAACCCCAACGACTCCTCTGGGCCAGCACCGGCACGAAAAATCCTGACTACAGTGACGTGATGTATGTCGATGAACTCGTCGGCGCTGACACCGTCAATACCCTGCCCCCCGACACCATCGAAGCCTGTGCCGACCACTGCGACCCCGCCAACCGCATTACTGCCAACGTCGCCCAAGCCAAACAAATCATTGCCGCCCTCGGTGACGCAGATGTGGCGATCGATCTTGACGCTGTAATGGCCGAACTCCTCGAAGAAGGGATCGAAAAATTCATCAAGCCCTTCGAATCCCTCATGGACTCCCTCGAAACCAAAGTCAAACAATTGGCCACTGTCTAACCAACCCCCCCCTAAAGTCTCCTCCATAGGGGATTTTAGGGAGATGTCAAAAATCCCTTTCTGATTACCCCATTGCTCCTTCAAACCCAGCCCTATGGTTGCCTTACAAGAAAATCCCCTCAGAGTCGGACTCCGCCAAGAACGCACCCCAGACCCCCTGATCATCGTTATCTTTGGTGCTTCCGGCGATCTCACCCAGCGTAAACTCGTTCCCTCCCTCTACGCCCTCAAAAAAGATAATTTATTGCCACCGGAGATCACCATCGTCGGTGTCGCTCGGCGGGACTGGAGCCACGATTACTTCCGCGAACAAATGCGCCAGGGCATTGAGGAATTTTCCGACGGCATCGGCAGCGAAGACCTCTGGAACAACTTTGCCGAAGGGCTTTTTTATTGTTCCGGCAATATGGACGACCCCGACAGTTACCAGAAACTTAAAACCTTTTTAGACGAACTCGATCAAAAACGAGGTACCAGGGGTAATCGTGTCTTTTACCTTGCGGTCTCTCCGAAATTTTTCCCGCCTGGCATCAAAAATCTGGGGGCGGCTGGGATGCTCAATGATCCCCTCAAGCACCGCCTCGTCATTGAGAAACCTTTTGGCAAAGATCTCAGTTCCGCCCAAGTTTTAAATAATGTCGTTAAAAATGTCTGCCGCGAAGAACAGGTTTATCGCATCGACCACTACCTCGGTAAAGAAACTGTCCAAAACCTGTTGGTCTTTCGCTTTGCCAACGCCATCTTTGAACCCCTCTGGAATCGCCATTACGTCGATCACGTGCAAATTACCGTCGCCGAGACGGTGGGTGTCGAAGATCGTGCAGGTTATTACGAAACCTCCGGCGCCCTGCGGGATATGTTGCAAAATCACCTGATGCAACTGTTTTGTTTAACGGCGATGGAAGCGCCCAATGCTCTAAATGCCGACAGTATTCGCAGCGAAAAAACCAAGGTATTACAGGCTACCCACCTCGCCGATATCCATAATCTTGATAAATCAGCGATTCGAGGACAATACAAAGCAGGTTGGATGAAAGGCAAACCCATTCCCGGTTACCGGGAAGAATCCGGCGTCAATCCCGAATCAACGACGCCCACCTATGTGGCGATGAAATTTATGGTAGATAATTGGCGCTGGCAAGGGGTACCTTTCTATCTGCGTACCGGTAAGCGTTTGCCCAAGAAAGTTTCAGAAATTGCGATTCAATTTAAGCAGGTGCCCCTGGCGATCTTCCCATCGGCAGCAAAACAGGCGAATCCCAATACCCTGGCCCTGCGGATTCAACCCAATGAGGGCATTTCCCTACGCTTTGAGGCCAAGATGCCCGGCGCAGATATTAGAACCCGCAGCGTGGATATGGATTTTAGCTATGGAACATCCTTTGCCATGGCTACCCAGGATGCTTACACCCGACTGCTTTTGGATTGTATGGTCGGTGATCAAACTCTCTTTACCCGGGCCGATGAGGTGGAGGAGGCTTGGCGCGTGGTGACACCAGCTCTAGCGGCGTGGGATGGGCCAGCGGATCCTAGCAATGTGCCCCAATATGAGGCGGGGACTTGGGAACCGACAGAAGCGGAATTTTTGATTAATCGGGATGGTCGCCGTTGGCGTCGGTTGTAGAGGCGAATTTCCAATTTTAGGGAACAAATATCGGCTCTCAGTGTTTGTTTATTTTTGATTTCTTAATTCTTTTCGCACGCAAATTTTGCAAAAAACTCTCTAAGCAATCTCTGGAAAAATTATGACTATTTCAGCACCCCTTGTTTCTTTGCAAGCTCCGAAGGATGTCTCGATTGAGGAGATTGAAGCGGAACTGGCACAACTCTGGCAAAATTACCGCTCCGATGAGGGCATGAGTGCCACCCGGGCCACCACCTTTAGTTTTTTGGTCTATGAGCCGGACGATTCCCAAGCATTGTTGGCAAGTTTAGGATTTTATTCGGGGCCAATTGATGGGATCGCTGGTTCGCGCACGGTGGCGGCGATTCGCGCTGCCCAAAAAGCCTATGGTTTTGAGGAAACCGGTAAGATTTCACCGGAATTACTTGCGAAGCTCCGGGAAATGTGGGAGTGCCAGAGTCAGGACCAAGGCTGTCAACCGTTGACCTATTCAGCCGATCTGAGTAGTTCTGGGGTTGCTGATGCGATCGCCGCTGCGAATCCCTGTCGAATCATTACCCTTTGTCCCACCACCGGTGAAGATGAAGGCGTTTCCGCCCAGGTCTCGGCCTATTGTCCGATTAATAAACGGGGCGGTAGCACCCTTGTTTGTTGCGAGTACATTACCCTGAGTGGCACAGCGGCAGCCCTAGAGCGCATTGGGGGCCTAATTACAGCTTTGATGGTGCGGGATTTGCCAAAATTCATCTGGTGGAAGGCAGTGCCAGATAGCAACTATGGCCTTTTTCAACGGTTGATGGCCGAAGCAGATACCCTCATCCTCGATTCCAGTGGCTTCCGGGATGCCGAAGCGGATCTCAAGGTTGTGTGCGAACTGTTGCAGCAGGGCACCAACACCGCCGATCTCAATTGGAGTCGTTTAGCAGCTTGGCAAGAGTTAACCGCCGCTGCCTTTGACCCCCCAGAACGACGGGAAGCCATCTGGGATGTAGACCATGTGACCCTCAACTACGAAAAAGGGAATGCCACCCAAGCGATTTTGTTTTTAGGCTGGCTCGCCAGTCGCCTCGGCTGGAATCCGACAGACATCGAACGGGAATCAGGGGATTATGAGATTCACCGCATTCGTTTTGGCGATCGCCACAAAAAAGCAATTACGGCTGAACTAGTAGGTCTACCCATGGCCGATGTGGGGGATATCGTCGGCGATCTCGTGAGCCTCAAACTCACCTCCAATAACCTTGATGCCGATTGTTGCACCGTGATTTGTTCAGAAACCTCTGGCTGTATGCACATGGAATCGGGTGGTGGTGCGCAATCCTGCCGCATTGAACAGGTCACCCCCTTGGCCGATCAAGCAACCGAGCATCTCCTGGGGCAACAGCTCCAACGCTGGGGCAAAGATGTTCTCTACACCGAAACCATGGAACAGGTGCGTCAAATCCTCGCCCTTTAACCCTTCCAATTTTATGGTCAGTGGCTGAGGCGAACCTGAAACCGATCCGCCTGGGTGAGTTGAATTTTATCCGCTTGCATGAGTTGTTTGAGGAGGCGATTGACCGTTACCTGAGTGGCCCCCAGAACCTCAGACAATTGCTTGCTGGTGAGGGGAAATGGAATCATCATTCCTTCCGGGGAAGGGTTGCCGTGGGTCCGCCCCAACATTTCTAGGTATAGCCACAGCCGATCAATAGTTTTACGTTGGCACAGGAGGGTCTGCTCTAGGCGCTGGTGTTGCTGCTGGTGCCGGAGCGCTTGTAATACGTTGTTTTTTAGGGTGGGCCACTGGTCGAGATCTTCCCAGTAGAGCCAAAAGACTTCTGTTTGATCCACCTGGGCGATCGCCTGGAACGAGATCATCGAACTGCGGTAGATATCAATGGGTTGATCGGCCCCAATAAACGCCAAAATTACCGGCTGCCCATCTAGGGAAAGGGAAGGTTGGAAATGCCGGAGACGACTTTCAAGGCGCACAAATCCTTTCGTGACAAAGTAGAGCAAACCGGGTCGGGTGGGAATGGTTTCTTCCTGGAAAAACGTCCGACTCCGACAGTGGGCGATCGCCCATTCTTGCAAAAACTCTGTGATTAAAGGCGAGTGGGGCTTAATTTCGTCAAGGGCAAAGAACTGAGACATTACTTAATAGATACACAAAAATACGCAAAAAAAGAGTGAATATGAGTGAGCTGATCTTGGGTCAGTTTTAGGGGCCATTAATACGGGCAAAAGCTGCGGAAAGCTCTATCATCCTAAAAGATCCTCCTAGTCCAGGCAAGCTGCAATGGCGTCCATTTCAGTCATAACCCAGGATGGCAATTTAACCAACGATCTTCGCGTACACCTCGCCCAGGCGGAAGATCTTGCCAACGCCAGTGAAATTCCGCTCCAGCTCTGTTTCCAACGGCAAAGCATCGGTTTTCGGTCGGCGATCGCCTTAAAATTGGCCGCCCACAGCCACCAGCCTCCCCAGACCATTGCCCAGGCATATCTCGCTCGGCTCACTGCCCCAACGCCGCAATCAGATTCAAAACACCGAACTGCAACGGCGGTATTCACCTATGAGGCGATCGCCACCCCCCAGGGTTGGTTAGAATTTTTTTTGATGCCGACGGAGATCGGCCGCTGGCTAGATCAAATATTACAGCGAGAAAATCTGATTTTCCCTCAGTTGCCCTCAGATCTTTTATTCTCTTGTCATTACCTACAGCAACGCTTCCAAGACCTCAGTTGCCTCGCCACTGACTACACCACTGATACGCCCCAATGGAATTTTGAAAAAACTCTTTTGCCCGCCTGGGAGCAAGCTCTCCTAGAGGCGATCGCCCGTTGCGCCCTAGGGAGTTTCCATCGCTCACCCAAACCTCACTTTTTTGCCGCCCTCGAACAAACTCTCTGGGAAGTACAGCGCCGTTGCCCTCTATTTTATTTTCTCCGTGAAAATCCCACCCAAGGCCATCATTATTGGCAGTGGTTTGCCTATCTCGCCCAATTTTTAGCCCATTATCTCCCACAATTAGAAAATTAATTCACAAGACTCAAAGGCAGTGTGACGTTAGCTTTCACGCTTTTTTTGATTGGTCTATTTAAAATTTTCGACACAAAACTTGAAAAAAACATGGCAGTTTGAGAAAAGATGGTCTACACTTACAGGTGTGTGAGGAGCGAACCAGAAAGAAGACCGAGACGAAACACGGAAAGTCGCCGGTCTTTTTTCTGTGCCCAACACAAAAATATCCCAGGGTTACATCGCCACGAACAATCACCCCAGGATTCACAATAGTCTTTAGTTTTCTTAAATCAACACACCCTAGCGGCTAGTCGCAACAGGGTTCAGTCTTGGCGGTTTTGAAGGCTCTTCGGATCGAGGGCATCCCGTAGCCCGTCACCGAGCAGGTTAAAGGCCAGCACCGTCACGATAATCAAAATTGCGGGTGACCACACTAGCCAGGGTTGCAAGACCAAAATAGACGCATTGGTACTCAAAGAGAGTAGATTGCCCCAACTGGGGTCGGGCTGTTGAATGCCGAGGCCAATCAAGCTCAATACCGATTCGGCAATGATAAATCCTGGTACGGCGAGGGTTGCGGAGATAATCGCATAGCTCGCCGTTTGGGGCAGGATATGTTTGGTGATGATGTAGAGTGATCGCCCCCCCGTTGCTTGGGCCGCCTGAACAAATTCTTGGTTTTTAATCGAGAGCACTTGACCCCGGATCACCCGCGCCAGGCCAGACCAGCTAATGAACGAGGTAATCAATACGATCAAGAGGAATCGCTGGGCACTGGTTAAACTCGCGGGCAGAATTGCCGCCAGGGAAACGAGGAGATAAATCCCCGGAATGGTCATCAACACTTCCACAAAGCGCATCAAGACCGCATCGATCCAGCCGCCAAAATAGCCAGAAATGCCACCGATGAGCATCCCCAAGGGAAAGGAAATAACAATCCCCACCAGGCCAATGAACAGGCTAATGCGGCCCCCATGGAGTAAGCGGCTAAATTGATCGCGCCCCTGTTCGTCGGTGCCGAGGAGATTAAAGCGGGCCTCGCCGACCACCCCAAATAAATGGCGATCGCCCCGGATGCCCGGAAAGATAATTTTTTCCTCGAAGGTCGGGGGCACGGGCAATTTGATCTGGAACAGTTGGTAAGGATCGCCTTTCACAAAGAGGCGCAGCGGTTGGGGGTTATCGGTATCAACAATCAGTTGGCGATCGCCCGTGTCGAGATCCGTCGGCCCCTGGCTGGTGGGATAAACATGGGGGGTGCCATTGCGCCAGTGGATCGCTGTGGGCGGCATCAAAGAGCCATCGGCCTGGGACACATAGGGGTCATAGGGGGCAAAAAAGTCAGCACCAATGACGAGGACATAAAAGGTGATCAGGATAATTGCGCCCAAACGCGCCAGGGTATTATTTCGAAGTTTGCGCCACCAATCCATAGTTACTGCCAGGGTTGCCAAAAATAATTGTGTCCCCTCATTCTAATGCCTGCAGATACTCGATCGCGGCGGCAAACTGGGAGTCATAGCCCTCGGCAAAGTCCATAAACCAGAGCCCTTCATTGGAGAGGGGATCTAGTTGCTTAAGCCAAGTTTCGGCTTTGGTACGCCAATATTTAGCCTGGGCCTGTTTTTGCTTTTCAGCGGCGGCGATCGCCTTGAGGTCTGTTTCCGGGAGGGGCTGCTGGGCTTGCTTTTGCTGTTCGGCGATTAGTTGGTTAATGTCTTGGTACAGACGGTGATTTTTTTCACAATCTTTGAGTTTGTTGGCGGTCGTTTCCTGTTCGAGGGCCTGCAACATGGACGAAAGGCGATCGCCCTGGGATGACTTTTCCCCAGTCGGCTGCGGGCGGGCTTGGTATTCCTGCTGGAGGGCCGCTAGGGTTTGATCCAGGCCATTGTCCGGTGGCTGTGGTGCTGCCGCGCGATGTTGATTTTCTAAATCCCGTAGCAAATCATCAAGGGAAGCCATCGTTCAATCCATTGCCGAAGAAATCTCACCTTAATTATAAAAAGATCTTTCCCCTTCTTTAATCCGGTGCAAACTGACACCGCAAACGCACTGCCTGGGCCAACAACCGTCGATAATCCTGATTATCAATAACGTAGGAACCAAATCGCTCTAGGTGCGGATTTTGCAACTGGGCATCAAACAGAATAAAGCCTTGCCGCCGCAGATGTTCGACCAAAAGAACCATTGCCACCTTTGAACCATTGGGAATTTGAAAAAACATCGACTCCCCGATAAAGGCCCCACCAATGGCGATGCCTAAAATCCCCCCAGCTAATTGATCCCCCCGCCAGGTTTCAAAACTGTGGGCCCACCCCGCCCGGTGCAACGCCCGATAAATGTCTAGCAATTCCGGCGAAATCCAGGTCACATCCCGGTTGGCACAGCCGGCACACACCGCCTCAAAGGCTTGGTTAATTTTGGGGGTAAAAATCTGTTGATTGAGCGATCGCCTCAGGGATTTGGGATAACGAAACCGACCATCTAGGGGAATCAAAGTCCGTTGCCGACTCGAATACCAACCCAAATGCTGTTGCTCATCCGCCATCAGAAAATAGCCCTGGGAATATCCTTCTAAAATTGCTGGCAGATTAAAACGGCTGATCATACATTGCCCACGACGGAATTTTTCAACTGTACCAGGCGATCGCCCTGACATTTAGGTCTTGAGGCGATAACCAATGCCCCGCACCGTCTCGATGAGATCACTGCCCAACTTTTTACGGAGATAGCCAATGTACACATCGACGATATTCGAGCCTGGATCGTAATCATAGCCCCACACCTGATCCAAGAGCTGCTGACGACTGAGGACTTGGTCGGGATGGCGGAGCAACGTTTCTAATAGGATAAATTCACGGGTGGGCAACTCTAACCAAACATCCCCTTGCCTGACCCGCCGCGCCTTGAGATCTAGCTCCAACGTCTGGGTTTTCAGACACATCGGTTCCGGGGTCGCCCTTGGGGTAAAGGTGCGTAACCGCGCTTGGACACGGGCCAGGAGTTCTTTAAAACTAAACGGTTTACCCAAGTAATCGTCGGCACCAAGGTTTAAGCCAGTTACTTTGTCGTCGAGGTCGTCGCGGGCCGTGAGGATAATAATTGGGGCCGTAACCCCCTGACCGCGAAGATCATGGAGCACCTCTAAACCATCGGCATCGGGCAAGCCTAAATCTAAGATCAACAGGGCAAAGGGATATTGCAAGGCCCAGTCTAGGGCTTCTTTGGCGGTGCTGGCGATGGTCACCGTAAAGCCTTCGCTCTTAAACCCCTTTTCGAGGAAGGCAGCGATTCTAGGTTCGTCTTCGATAATCAGAATCTGGGTCATAGGGAATCGTCAGGGTAAATGTACTGCCTTTGTTGAGTTCGCTTTCGACGGTAATGCTGCCGCCATGGGCGATCGCCACCTGTTTAACGATGGCTAACCCCAGGCCTGAGCCTTCTGTGCCCCGTACTTGGCGGCCCCGGGCAAACCGTTCAAAAATCCGTGTTTGGTCAGCGGCGGCAATTCCCTGCCCACTATCTTGTAACCAAAATTGTAAATTTTTCCCGGTGCGAGTGACCCCTAGGCAAATTTCGTCATGGGGTTGGGTGTGTTGAACAGCGTTTTGGGCGAGGTTAATCAGTGCTTGGGTGAGACGTTGGCGATCGCCCCAGAGAATACCCGTCACCATTCCCTGCCGTTGCCATTGGCGAGGACTAGGCGTTAAAGCCGTAATTTTCGTGTAGAGCTCTTCTAAAAACGACTCTAAGTCAATCGGTTCATAATGCAAAAAATTAGGCCGCTCCAACTTCGCCAACAGGATCAACTCCTGCACCAGTCGGCCCATGCGATCTAGTTCATCTACAACCAATTCCACCGTTTTTTGTTCTTCGAAGGGAAGATTGGCGATCGCCATCAGTTCCAAATGACCCCGAATAATCGTGATCGGCGTACGCAGTTCATGGCCCACATCATTGAGAAACTGCCGCTGATTTTCAAAGGCCGTTTCCAGTCGGTCTAGCATCGAGTTAAAAGCCTGGGCTAAATTGGCCAATTCCCCCTGGGTGGTAATGGGAATCCGCCGCGTCAGGTTGGATTCATTAATGCTTGTTGCCGTTTTCAAAATTAAAGTTAGGGGCGCTAAAACCCGCCCTGCAATCACGGCACTCACCGCAATGGACAAACAAAAAACCCCGATCAACGTCGCAAAAACAATTTTTAAAGACGTGAGAGTTTCATTGTGTTCCCCCGCCACAGCATGGACAGCAATAAAGCGCCCCAGAATATCCCCTGCCCCATTTTCGATGGGGAGCGCCACATACAAAATGTCCCCCGTTTCCGAATTGGGACGCGGATCAACTCCCTCTTCCCAGCGGTTTACCTGGGCCAAGCGTTGCAGAAGAGAAGAATCTGCCTGGAGGGTCGGCGGTAGTGCTTCGGGGCTAGAGCGATAAAATTCCTCGGCAATCACGCCAACGATAAAAGTGTCGTCCTCCGGTACCCGACGGGCCAGATACAGATTAAACAAAGAAATCAAATCCGCCGGGGTAGAGAGGGGCAAAATCTCGGTTTCTCGGAGGGCAAGCCGTTGTTTCACTTGGGGGTCATTGTTAAGTAACCCCTCAAACAAATACACATCTTCCTTGAGATCATTTCTCACCCGCTGGTTAATGTTGCTAAATACCAAGTGCAACATCAGGGGAAAGGAAATGGCCAGGAACCCCGATAACAACAGCAAATACCAGAAAAAAACGCGACCCCGAACCGAGAGAAAATGGATTCGCAGCAGTTTAAGCCATTGTTTGGGGGAAAAGACGACCATTAACGCTGGAATAGGGAGCGTTGGGGTAGGGGGCGTTCAATAATACCGGCCACTTGGGTCGCGGCATTGAGATTAAGACTCAGGGCTTGTTTTGCCCAAATATTACCTTGAATCACTGCGCCATTGGCAATGAGGGTTCCCCTAGGTTGGACGACGACATCACCCCGTACGGTAGTTTGCCGGAGAATGCAGGTGGCTCCGGAAGGGACTTCGAGATCCCCAATGGCGATCGCCCCTAAACTTCCTTTACATTGGGTCGCTTGGGCGAGCACGGGGAAGAGTCCGAAAACCCCCATGGCAAAGGCCACGCCCAGTCCCAGTCGGCAAAATGGGGATTGTAAATAATGCTGATACTGACCCATGGGAAAATAGCTAACTTTTAAAGGATAGGGATTGTCGGGCAGATTGCTTCAATTCTAAGGATGACCTAGAGCAATGAAACAACATTGAAAATTCCATGAGAAGTTTCTCATCTAACCTGTTGCAGTTGTTCGGCAAGGCGATCGCCACAGAGTTCGATCAGGGTGGGAATATTCGGGCGACGCTCTGGAATACGCCAACTAATGGCAATATGCCGCAGGAGAGTAAGATTAGCGTAGACATCAATAGCCTGACTGAGATGGGAGCTTTCTGGGGGTTGTTTTGCTAAAAAAGCGGCCTTTAAAGCGTGTTCCTGACTGACCATGGCATTGGGATCACCCCAGGTGCGGAGGCTCTGCTCGGTCATGTGGGCGATGAAATTCCCCAGATCAACGGCGGGATCTCCCTGACAATAGAGGTCGAGATCCACCAACCAGAGGCGATCGCCATCTACCAAAATTTGGTCAGGGTAAAAATCCCGGTGAATTGTTGTTGAGGGGCGGGGATGCTGTTCTAAGCTTTGTCCTAGCCGTTCACTCTGGGCAATAAAGTGCTGAATTTGTGTTTGCCATTGGGGTTGTTGGTGGGCAAAATCCCGGAGGCGATCGCCTAAGATCTGTAATTCGTCAGCAATGGTATGGGTCTTTGGGGTGGGTACGGAATAGGTATGAATTTTGTGGGCAAGGGCAGCAATTTTTTCGGGTAAATCTGGCTGGGTGATCAATAAATGGGTTGCGGGTTGACCAGGCACCCACCGCTGCAGCCACATCCGCCAGGGTTCAACAATACCGAGGGGTTCTGGCACCGATAAGCCATCTTCACTATCCCCGTGGAAGCCGTTTTCCCATAACGTTCGCTGGTAGCCATAACTTTTGTGATCTGTGCCCTTGGCGCGAATTTTGCCAAGAATAATCTGTTCCCCTGCGTCGGTTTCCAGGTGGTAGGCAATCAAGGCCCGGCGTCCGATTTTATGGCGTAGCAGTTCGGCCTTGATCACCCTCCGCACAGTGGGAAAAATGGTAGTGAAATGCGGCTGGGCTAACTGGGGATCGAGGACAAACGGTAGCCAGGGCATTTTTGGATCAGAGGAAATTTCTGCCATGGTTAACGCCCCAAGGATTTGGTGACGGTTGCGAGGGTTTGCCGTTGGAAAAGGTCGGCATAGACGCCCTGACGAGCCAGTAATTCGGCGTGGGTGCCCTGTTCTCGGATTTGCCCCTGATCGAGGTAAAGGATTTGGTCGGCGGCGATCGCCAACTGGAGATTATGGGTGACGAGAAAGGTGGTGCGATTTTCCGCTAACCGTTCTAGGGCTTCAAAAACCAACTGTTCATTGACTTTATCCAAGCCGCTGGTGGGTTCATCCAGGATCAAAATGGGGGTTTGTCGCATCGCGGCCCTGGCGATCGCCAACCGTTGCCGTTGCCCACCAGAAAGGGTTGTGCCCCGTTCCCCCACCACCGTGTCGTAGCCCTGGGGCAGTTGCAAGATAAAGTCATGGGCATTGGCTAAACGGGCCGCCGCTTCGATCTTGGCCATCGTTGCGTTCTCGATGCCATAGGCGATATTTTCCCGGATCGTTGCCGCAAACAGTAAACTCTCCTGCAGCACCACCGCCATTTGGTTCCGGAGGCTCGTCAGTTGATAATCCCGCAGATCCTGATCATCAATCAGAATTTTCCCCGCTGTTGGGTCATAGAGGCGCAACAACAAACTGAGAAAGGTCGATTTTCCACTGCCGGAAGCACCAACGAGGGCAATTTTTTCGCCGGGTTGCACCGTTAAATTTAGCCCCTTAAGAATTCCTTGGTCGGGATGATAGCCAAAGGAGACATTTTTAAATTCAATCACCCCCCGGAGAGACGGCGCGACGATCGCCCCTGGTTTGTCTTGAATATCGGGGGTTTCCGCCAAAATATTTAAAATCCGTTCCCCTGATGCCGCCGCCTTTGCTAGACGGCCTGTGTATTTCGCAAAATTCTGCACGGGTTTGTAGGCGTTGCGCAGATAGGTTAAAAACACCAAAACTGTTCCTGGCGTGAGGGCATCTTCGATCACCAGATGTGCCCCGTAGCCCATCACCAAGGCTGTTCCCAGGGCAATCAACACATCCACCACCCGCTCCAGGTTTGCGGCCAATCGTTTGGTTTCAATGCTTTCCTGGAGGCTCTGTTGGTTCTGGCGACTAAAAAGATCCGCAAAGGCTTGCTCTAGGGAAAGGGCTTGCACCAGTTTAATCGCGGCGAGGGATTCGGCGGCGGTGGCGGCGACGGCCCCTTCCCGGTGGCGTTGGGTGAGGGAAGCACGGCGAATTTTGGCACTTAAACGGCTGGCAGCAAACCAAAACAGCGGAAAAGTCACGAGGGATAAGAGGGTGAGTTTTAAGTCAAGCCAGGCCATGATCCCAAGCATTCCCCCCAGGGTTAACAGGCTAACCACCAGGGGCAACGCCGCCGTGAGCAAAATTTCCTGGAGACGATTTGCATCGCTACTGACGCGGATAATTAGATCGCCGCTGCGGGCTTGGTAGTGGTAGCGCAGGGAAAGCCGTTGCAGATGACTGTACAGTTGATCCCGCACCTGGGCCATGACGCGACTACCGACGATCGCCAAACTAACGGTATTCCAATAGGTGGCGATCGCCCGACTCACAGCAACCACAATGACTCCAGCCGCAATTAAAACTAATAGCCAGGCGGGATCGAGATTTGTAAAACCGAAAAAAGCCAGGGTCGGTTGGGTTTGAGCGGGAATCAGCACCCCATCAATGAGCAGCTTGAGGGGCCAGGGTTCCAATAGCCGTAACCCCACATCCGCCAGTAAAGTCACCATCGCCACTAGCAAGAGTCGCCACTGGACACGAATTTGGGGCCAAAAGGTGGTGATTACAGCCCAGAGGCCAGGGACAGCTTGGGTCATGGGGGAGGCACGGTGCATATTTTTCTAACTTTTAACCTCAACGTTAAAAAATGAGGCTTTGGCGATCGCCAAAATTTGGGTGGCAATGTGATCCCAGGTATGGTGTTTAAGCACGAAACCACGGGCAGCCAGACCTAACTGTTCCCGGTACTGGGGCGATCGCCAGAGATATTCGAGGGCCTGGGCCAGGGCTGTTACTTCCCCTGGTGGATACAAAATCCCCGTCACCCCATCGTCAATAATGTCCAGCAGTTGACCGATGTGACTCGCCACCACAGGCAAGCCTGCTGCCATGTATTCCACCACCTTGAGGGGGGAAAAATAAAAATTTTCACTGGCGGGATAGGGGGCCACAGCCACGCTCATCTGGCTTAACCAGTGCGGAACTGCCTCTGGAGCCACAGCCCCTGTCCATTGCACCTGGGCCGTTAACTTGCGCTGGGCGATCGCCTGTTCAAGGGCTTGCCGTTGGGGGCCATCGCCGACGATCAACAAACGCGCTTCCGGGACAGTTTGTCGCAGTTGAGCAAAGGCTTCAATGAGGCAATCTAGGCCATGCCAAGGCTTGAGGGAACCCACAAAACCCACCGTAAACGGCTTTGCGGCGGACGGCTTGAAAACCTCCGAAAATCGGTCTGGATTCACGCCATTGGGCAGCACAAAAAGGCGATCGCCCGGCACCCATTGCTGTAAATAGGCCTTCACCCCCTCGGACACGGCGATTAAAGCTGTTGCTTTCCCAAAGGCTGTCGCTGCGACCTGCAACGCTAAATCCCGGTCAATTAAACCCCGGTGGGTGGCCTGTTCTTCAATTAGGGGCGCATTCACTTCTAAAATGCCGGGAATCTGCCAGTTTCGCGCAGAGGTCATCCCCGCCTGGCTCCAGAGGGAATAACGTTCATAGACGAGATTGTAGGGGGCCGCCTGGGTTAATAAATTTTGCAACGTCTGATTTTGTTGAAAGAGTCCCTGCTCACGGCTTGCCAGATCTCCTTTGGGAACTTTGGGCAAGCAGTAAACGGGTAAATCGGCCAAGTCTGCAGGCGGTTCACCTCCAAGCCTCGCGGCAAATAGCGTTACCGTTGCCCCCTGGTTCTGAAAGGCACGGATCATCTCTTGCACATGGATCGAGGCCCCTTTACAGCCAAAGACCGGAATGCCTGGATCGGCGCAGACATAGGCAATTTTCATCGTTGGGCCTCCCCTTGGTGGAACAGTTGGCGGAGTTGGGCCGCATTGCGCTGGAGATTAAAGGCTTGTTCTAAACGCTGGCGGGCTGCCTGGGTGAAGTGGTGCAGTAAATCTGCTTGGTTTAAAAGAATTTGGAGGGCTTTGGCGAGTTGTTCTGGATCATTTTGGGCCACCAGCAACCCCGTTTTCTGGTGAGCAATAATTTCAGGAATTCCTGTGACATCCGTCGCCACGCAGGGAGTCCCCAAGGCGATCGCCTCTAACAAAACTGTAGGTAAACCGTCTCGATTACCGTCTTTCCCGATGACATAGGGAGCCGCAAAAACTGTCGCCTGTTTTAGAAGCTGAAACACTTCTCCCTGGGGTTTGGGGCCAATGACCTCCACCCAAGGCTCTAGCTGGTGTTGGGCAATTTGCGATCGCAATGTCGTTTCTAGGGGGCCACTCCCCACGATGTGACAGTGAAACTCGCAACCCCAACGGCGCAGCAGATCACAGGCGGCGATCAGATAGGTCAAGCCCTTCTTTTCCACGAGGCGCGACACTGACACAATTAACGGTGGCTGTGGATTTTCTAAAGGAGGTTGGTAGGGAAGTTCCGTTAAATCCATGCCGTTGTAAATGCGTTTGACCTTAGTTGCAACTTCCCCATACTGCTGTTGTAAATAGGCACGGTTATAGTCGCTGACAGTCACCACAGCGCAGGCATCTTGGAGTTTGCGGTCGAAATCGGCTGGATCAACGCTCTCGTGGAAAATATCTTTTGCGTGGGCCGTAAAACTGTAGGGTACTTCCGCAAAGTGGGCGGCTAACCGGGTAACACTGGTGGCGACGCTAGCAAAATGGGCATGGAGATGGGTGATCCCCTGGTGGCGGACGGCTTGGGCGAGCCAGAGGGCTTGATACAGAACACTGGAACGTTCTCCGGCGGCGTAGGCTAATTTTTTCCAGAGGTCAGGGATCAGGGTGGCGGTAGCTTGGATTTCTGCCCAGAGGTAACTGGCTGCGGTGGGATTTTGCCCCAATAAATCGGGGTGCGATCGCCCTTGGCTAGGTTTTTGAATGTAGGTGACGGGGGCTTTGACCCTGGCAATTTTGTCTTGGAAATGACTATCCACCGGGGGCCGCAGGGCAAAAATTTTGATGTCTAAACCCGCTGCTTCGTGGGCGAGAATTTCATTGACGATAAAGGTTTCTGAATAGCGGGGATAGCGTTTAACAACGTAGGCAATGGCCATGGCACATTGAACAAATAATGGAAATAAGGTGATGGACTAGGAAGCTTGGGCAGTAAAACCGCTAGAAGTCTTGAGCATCTGAGCTAAAAGGAGGGGCAATTGTTCGGTGGCCTGGAGATTAAGACCAGCACTGCACTTGGGGGATTTTGGATCACAACGGAGCCAAGCCACTAGATTCTGAGGATTAACCTGGTGGGGATGGAGCACGTCCACCAGACCCAATTGTTTTAAACGGGTCGCCCGCAGCCATTGTTCCTGGCGGGGTTTTATACGGGGAATAATCAAAGCGGGTTTCTGGAAGGAAAGAATTTCACAGGCGGTATTGTAGCCGCCCATGGCAATCACCCGTTCGGCGGCGGCCATGAGAATCGTCGGTTCGGGACAGTAGGGAAGGATCGTCAGGTGGGGATTATGTTGGGCGATCGCCCCTAGGGTTTGGCGCACGGACTCCGGCATAAAAGGCCCCGTGAGTAGCACCCCCGGATTCTCGGCGGTGAAGGGAATTTGGGCAAAGGCGATCGCCAGGGTCTCCCCATCTTGGCCGCCACCCACCGCACCGAGGACGAACCGGGCTGGTAAATCCCATGCTTTTAAGGTTTCTTGCCAGGGTTGCCCTAAATACTGGAGGCGATCACATTGATTGAAATAACCGAGGGGCAGCATTTTTGCGACCACCTCTGGGGAAAAATCATATTCCCGCCGCAGATCGTAAACCTGGGGATCGCCGTAAATCCACACCGCATCATAGTAGCGACGAATGGCCGTTTCGTTATCTGCCCGTTGCCAATCCCGCCGCACCGCTGCCGGGTCGTCCAACACATCCCTTAGCCCCAAAACACAGCGCATCTTGGGCTGCTTATGGATGTATTCCAGGCTGGGGTCTAGTTCCCGTTCTGCCCCCCTGGGGACATTATCGACGATGAAAACATCCGGTTGAAATTGTTGAACAGCTTTTAAAATTAGCTGCGATCGCAACCCAATGATGTCCCGTAAAGGCAAAGCTAAATGACGTGCCCGATAGGAACCATCCCGGCCTTTTTTCAAGGCTGGCAAACTTAAACAATCGATCCCCGCAGTAGCAAGCCCTTCATTGCCATCGCCCATGCCACTAATGAGCAAAATATCTAGGGGCAAAGCTGATCGTTGTAGGGTCTGCGCAATCAACACATTACGCCGTTTGTGACCCAAGCCCATGGTGTCGTGGGAATATAGCACGATGCGGTGACGGGGGGCTGGCGGCCTAGATCGGGGGGCTCGTTTCCCAGAAACAGAGGTTGGGCTAGAGATCCCCTGGGGCGATCGCCATTGAACATTCCGTTGTCGTTGGGCGGGTTCCATGGGCAAAGACCTCTCCTTTGGGATCTGACCTCGACACTGCTCGCCAGATTCTTGACGATTATGGATATCTTGACCCGCTTCCCTAAACCCCTAGTGAAGATTCCATGAGAAAACCTTCATGGAAAAAGCCTAGATAATAAAGTTTCTCTATGGCTTATTTACACTGAGGATTACGGCAGCTTGGGGGAAATGTAAGGTTAAAGACCACTGAAAAATTCAAACATCAGTAGATAATAAATCCAGGGTGAGCGTCAAAAATTTAGACAAACTGCATCAGTAAAATTTTGTGGCCACTACTTATCCCCAGCAACCTGACCTAATCGTTCCAGAATGCTTCAGTCTCTAACTTTTCTAGTTTTCCCTCACGGGAGGTTTGTTCCATGTTTCTGAAAAAAGTTTCTCTGACGGTCTTGTCTTCTCTCCTCCTGCTCGCGGGTGCCTCGATACCCGTAAAAGCCCAGGTCTATGTCAATGGCGAATATATCCAGGGCGAAGATTTGATGATCCTTGAGTATCTGGCTGGCGGCTCGATTCCTGCGGGGAGTTACTGGCTGGATTACTACACTGGTGCGTGGGGCTATGCAGGCGATTACACGGTGCAAGGTTACCTCGGCGCTGGCAGTAATAATTACGACAGCAGCTATGGGAATAATTCTAGCGGCTATGATTCCTACTACAGCACTGGTGGGGCTGGGGGCTACGGTTCCTATGTCTCCGATGGTGACTGCGCCTATTTCTCATCGGGAGATATCTCCGTTTCTACCTGCTAAAGATCAAGAGGGCGATCGCCACAGCGATGAGCATGAACTAAACCGTTTTCCTTAGTGGCGATCTACTTACTCCTTGCCAAGACCTCTTTATCCTCGGCAATAACCATTTCTTCGTCTCAAAGTACAGCTTTATGGTTACTAATCACTCTTATATCTTTCCTGCTGGCAATAATCTAGCATTTTGGGAAATTCCAAAAGATTCTGGATTGATTAGTGTTTTTGCTGCTTATCCAGTCTATCCTGTACGTCCTCCCAACATCGAAAAAGACTCTAATTGGGATACTTCCACAGATATTTCTGTAATAGTTCTCCTTCTTGGTTTGATTATTACTTGTGTTTTAGTCCTTTGCTTTAACCAACCAAATGGACGTTGAGATTGAAATCTCTACAATCTTCTAGACTGACTAGGTATAGGCGAAAGGTTGGGGTTTACGCGCGAAAACTTCAGTCAAAGGCCAATTTTCCTAGGTAATTCTTTAATTTTTTGAATTCTCGTGGGCGATCGCTAAACCGACGAGATTTTTATGCTGGCAATAGGCCCAGCTTCTTGGCCAACCACCGACAGTTTTTCTTCTATTGCCGAAGGTGTCATAATCAATCTCTACTAAAAAAGTTGGCACCTAAACCATGCCCAAGATCGTTACAAAAAAAAGTAAAAAATAACTTTTCTTATTTAGCTTCCCCTAGGATTTCAACGAAATTTAAACCTTCACTGATTTTTATCATTTTCTACAGCAGAACAACCCAAGACAGCAAGAAATGTCTCTAAAATTAGAAGTGTAAATATTTCCTTGATTTTCCGGATCAGACCAATCAAATTCTATTTTTTCTTATAACTTTTAGCAAGTATTTTGTTGTTAAAGTCAACAAAGTATCAGGCTCAAAAAATAGCCAACATCAATCACTTTTTCCACTGCCTCGACTCACAAAACAGATCATCACCCACGATTTCCACCCAGTCACCAGCAAAATATTAGAATTTTGAGATTATGGCTACTAACACAATTGCCACCCTCGATGCGAATGAAGCCGTCGCCAAAGTTGCCTACAAACTAAACGAAGTCATTGCCATTTATCCCATCACCCCCGCTTCACCGATGGGTGAATGGGCCGATGCCTGGGCCTCCCAAGGACAGCCAAATCTCTGGGGAACCGTGCCCAGCATCATCGAAATGCAGAGTGAAGGAGGAGCCGCCGGAGCCGTCCACGGCGCACTGCAAACGGGTTCTTTAACGACAACCTTCACCGCTTCCCAAGGGCTACTATTAATGATCCCCAACCTCTACAAAATTGCGGGGGAACTCACCTCAGCGGTGATCCATGTTGCCGCCCGTTCTGTTGCTGCCCAAGCCCTCTCCATTTTTGGCGATCACTCCGATGTGATGGCTGTGCGGGGGACGGGATTTGCTTTGCTATCCTCCGCCTCGGTGCAGGAAGCCCACGATATGGCGTTGATTGCCCAAGCGGCGACGATGAAAGCCCGTGTGCCCTTCATCCACTTTTTTGATGGGTTCCGCACCTCCCACGAAACTCAAAAAATTGAATTACTCGATGAATCGGTTTTACGGGATTTGATCGACGATGAAGATGTCTTTGCCCACCGCGCCAGAGCCTTAACCCCCGAGCATCCAGTGGTGCGCGGCACAGCCCAAAACCCCGATGTCTTTTTCCAAGCGCGGGAATCGGTGAATCCGTTCTATGACAAATGCAGCGCCATTGTGCAGGAAATGATGGATCGCTTTGGGGCACTGACGGGACGCGCTTACAAATTATTTGAATATGTGGGCGCGCCGGATGCGACACGGGTGATTATGCTGATGGGTTCCGGTTGTGAAACCGTCCATGAAACGGTGGATTACCTCAATGCCCAAGGGGAAAAAGTTGGCGTTTTAAAAGTGCGTTTATATCGTCCTTTTGATTCTGCTGTGTTAATTGCTGTGCTACCAAAATCTGTTGAAAAAATTGCGGTTTTAGACCGCACGAAGGAACCCGGTGCAAATGGTGAACCGCTCTATTTAGATGTGGTGTCGGCGTTGATGGAAGCTTGGGAAGGCACAATACCAAAAGTTGTCGGGGGACGTTATGGTTTGTCTTCTAAAGAGTTTAACCCGGCGATGGTAAAGGGGATTTTTGATGAATTAAATCAAGTCAAACCAAAGAATCACTTCACCGTTGGCATTAATGATGATGTTAGCCACACTTCCCTTGCCTATGATCCGAGTTTCTCTAGTGAGCCGGATAGCGTGGTACGGGCGATGTTTTATGGCTTAGGTTCCGATGGAACAGTGGGCGCGAATAAAAATTCGATCAAAATTATTGGCGAAGAAACGGGTAATTACGCCCAAGGTTATTTCGTCTATGACTCGAAAAAATCAGGGGCAGTGACGGTTTCCCATCTGCGCTTTGGCCCCAATTTAATTCGCTCCACCTATTTAATTAATCAGGCGAATTTTGTGGGCTGTCACCAATGGTTATTCCTCGAAAAATTAGATGTGCTGAGTGGTGCAAAGGATGGTTCAATTTTTCTTTTAAATAGTCCCTATGCTCCGGATCAAGTGTGGGATCAATTGCCCCTTGAGGTGCAGGAACAAATTGTTCGCAAAAATTTAAAATTCTATGTGATTAATGCGAATAAGGTGGCCCGGGAAAGTGGCATGGGCGGAAGAATTAATACGGTGATGCAAACCTGTTTCTTTGCTCTCTCTGGTGTCCTGCCAAAAGAGGAGGCGATCGCCAAAATTAAGGAATATATCCAGAAGACCTACGGCAAGAAAGGCGCGGATGTGGTCACCATGAATATTCAGGCGGTGGATAACACCTTGGCGAATTTGTTTGAGGTGAACGTGGGCGAGGCAAATAGTCCCATTCGTAAACCGCCAGCGGTGTCTCCCAATGCGCCCGACTTTATGCGCAATGTCCAAGCGCCGATGCTGATCAAAGAAGGCGATCGCCTACCGGTGAGTTGTCTGCCCTGCGATGGAACCTATCCGACTGGAACCTCGAAATGGGAAAAACGCAACGTCGCCCAATTCATTCCAGAGTGGGATCCAGAGGTTTGTATTCAGTGCGGTAAATGTGTGATGGTCTGTCCCCACGCGACGATCCGCGCCAAAGTTTATGAACCCAATCTGTTAGGAAATGCGCCGGAAAGTTTTAAATCCATTGATGCGAAAGACAAGAATTTTTCAGGGCAGAAATTCACGATTCAGGTGGCTCCGGAAGACTGTACCGGCTGTGGCGTTTGTGTGGATGTTTGTCCCGCGAAAAACAAGGCGCAACCCGCCAAGAAAGCGATCAATATGGTGGAACAATTGCCCCTACGGGAACAGGAAAGAACGAATTGGGATTACTTCCTCAGTTTGCCTTTACCGGAACGGCGCGAATTAAAACTCAATCAAATCCGCGAACAACAATTGCAGGAGCCGCTCTTTGAATTTTCTGGTGCTTGCGCCGGCTGTGGTGAAACCCCCTACATTAAATTGGTTTCCCAACTGTTTGGCGATCGCACAGTGATTGCCAATGCGACGGGTTGCTCCTCCATCTATGGCGGCAACTTACCGACAACCCCCTACACCACCAATGCCGAAGGACAGGGCATCGCTTGGTCAAATTCCCTCTTTGAAGATAACGCCGAATTCGGTTTAGGCTTCCGCCTTTCTATCGATAAACAAGCCCAATTTGCGGCGGAATTATTACAACGCTTAAGCGGTGAACTCGGTGATAGTTTTGTCGGTGAATTGTTAAATGCCCGCCAAGCTGATGAAGCCGACATTTGGGAACAACGGCAACGGGTGCGGGAACTGAAAAATAAACTCGCAACCCTCAATTCCCCCGACGCGAAACAGTTAGCGTCCCTCGCCGATTACCTCGTGAAAAAATCCGTCTGGATCGTCGGTGGGGACGGTTGGGCCTATGACATTGGTTTCGGTGGTCTCGATCATGCGATCGCCAGCGGGAAAAATATCAATATTCTCGTGATGGACACCGAGGTTTATTCCAATACTGGCGGACAATCCTCCAAAGCGACCCCCCGCGCCGCCGTTGCCAAATTTGCAGCCGGTGGGAAACCCGCCCCGAAAAAAGACCTCGGCTTAATCGCCATGACCTACGGCAATGTGTACGTCGCATCGGTGGCAATGGGCGCCAGAGACGAACACACCCTGAAAGCCTTCCTTGAAGCCGAAGCCTACGAAGGCCCCTCCCTGATCATCGCCTACAGCCACTGCATCGCCCACGGCATTAATATGCAAACCGCCATGAGTCACCAAAAAGAACTCGTCGAAAGCGGGCGTTGGTTGTTGTACCGCTATAACCCCGACCTCAAAACAGAGGGCAAAAACCCCCTCCAACTCGATAGCCGTACCCCCAAAGGCAGCGTCGAAAGCTCCATGTACAAAGAAAATCGCTTCAAAATGCTCACCATGACCAAACCCCAAGCGGCGAAGGAACTGCTCAAACAAGCCCAGAGCGATGTCGATACCCGTTGGCGGATGTACGAATACCTTGCCAAACGCGACGAAACTTGATCCCCTGCAAAGAGATCCCTCCGCCTTCGGCACCTCCCTTCCTAAGGGAGGCAAGCAAAAGGAATTGAATTAAAGCCCCCCTTATGTAAGGGGGATTTAGGGGGATCAAGATCATCAAAAACACCAGAGAAATATCATGGATTTAACAACACAGTATTTAGGTCTGACCCTGCGATCGCCATTAATTGTCGGAGCTGCTGCCCCCCTGACCGAGGATATCGACAACATTCGACTGATGGAGGATGCCGGAGCCGGAGCCGTCGTTTTACATTCCCTTTTTGAAGAACAAATTCGTAAAGAAAAACTCGAATTGCACCATCACTTCACCTACGGCACAGACTCCTTTGCCGAAGCCTTAAATTATTTCCCAGAGAATGCTTCTGATGTTTTTCATGTGGGTGTAGAAGCCTATTTAGAACACATTCAGACAGCTAAATCAATGGTTAGAATGCCGATCATTGCCAGCCTCAACGGTTCCCACCAAGGGGAATGGGAACACACCGCCAAACTGATGGAACAAGCCGGCGCCGATGCCATTGAATTGAACATTTATTATGTCCCGACGGATATGAATAAAAACGGTTCAGAAGTGGAGTATGAATATATTCAAATTGTGCGGACAGTGCGAGAAAATTTAAATATTCCCGTTGCCGTAAAGCTGAGTCCGTTCTTTAGCAACATGGCAAATATAGCGAAACGGCTAGTTGATAATGGGGCGAGTGGCTTAGTTTTATTTAACCGTTTTTATCAGCCGGATATTGATATCGAAAACCTCGAAGTCACCCCGAATTTAATTCTGAGTAGCCCCTTGGATATGCGTCTGCCGATGCGCTGGATTGCGATGCTCTATGGCCGCTTGGATGTGGATTTTGCGGCGACCAGTGGCATTCAACGGGGCACCGATGCGATCAAAATGTTAATGGCGGGGGCAAAGGTGACGGCTTTAGTGGCGACTTTATTACGCCATGGTATTCATCACATTGAAACCATTGAAACAGAAATGGTGCAATGGCTCGAAGAACATGAATATCTATCCCTTGAGCAATTGCGGGGTAGCATGAGCCAGATTAATTGTCCCGATGAAAGTGCCTTTGAACGGGCGCAGTATATGCGGGCGATTCAATCCTACCAACCAGAACGACATACGCTTTGAGGTTTGCTATCGCTGCAATGCCTTGGCGATCGCCTTGAGGGCACGGGGGTCAGATAACATCCAAGGATGTAAAGGTACGGGCAACTGCACGCCTGTGCCAATGGGGAGCTTCGTACTCTCGGCGGGGAGAATCATGAGATCAAAGGGAGTCCATAGCCAAGTGACTTTTACAGGTTCTAGGGCAGTGGCCACATCACGGTTCAAATCCTGAAGCAAGTCACTATCCGGGCGCATCTGACGAATCCCCGGAAAGGGCAAACCATAGGCTGATAACGTGCCATTATTGGGGGCCGAAATACTCACATAACGTTCTACCCGTTGATTGCCGCCGAGCCGTTGTAAATAGTAGCGGGTCACAATTCCCCCCATACTAAATCCCACGAGATCAAACCGCTGGGTCGCGCCAAAATGTTGGTGGACATAGGTTTCAATTTGGCTGGCTAAAACGGGCAGTGCCTGGCGGCCATCATTGGGTTGTAAATCAAGGGCATGAATTTCCCAACCTTGCTGACCAAGGTACCGAGTCAAGGTTGTAAACACTGTATGGCGGTCTAAAAAGCCGTGGATCAACAACACCGGATTAAGGGGGTGGGTCATGGTTTATTGAAAAATTCTGAGAATCTTGATTACAATTTTATTAAGAACTTTTACAAAATTTGGTTATGTCTCACCCCAGCTTAGCGACACTTTCCCAACAACTCGAAAGTGAAAACTCCAAGGATCGCATGATTGCCCTGGCCCAATTGCGGGATGTAGCCCCCCTAGAAGCGATGCCCCTCATTAAAAAAGTATTAGATGATGAGGTGCTGCAAATTCGCTCGATGGCGGTTTTTGCCCTGGGGATTAAGCAGACAGAAGAGTCCTATCCAATTTTGATTAAACTCCTAGAAACTGACGGCGATTATGGTATTCGGGCTGATGCAGCGGGTGCTTTAGGGTATCTCCAGGATGAGCGGGCTTTAAAACCACTGCTGCGGGCTTTTTATGAAGATACCTCTTGGTTAGTACGTTTTAGTGCGGCGGTTTCGTTAGGGAATCTTGGTCGTCCGGAAGCGAAGGATGCCCTAGTTCAAGCCCTCGATAGTGGGGAAGCCATTTTAGAACAAGCGGCGATCGCCGCCCTGGGAGAAATTGGTGCCGTAGAAACCGTGGATCGCCTCGTCACCTTTGTTTCCTCAGACAATTGGCTAGTACGACAACGGCTCGCAGAAGCCCTAGGCGCACTTCCTTGTGAAAAGAGTCTTGCGGCGGTTAAGTTCCTCGCCAAAGATGATCATCCCCAGGTGCGAGAAGCAGCCCAATATAGCCTCGACAGACTTAGTAATTCGTAACGCGTGCGCGGCAAAATTTTACTCACCTCCTTTCAACCCTGGCTAGAACATCACACTTCCAATGCCTCGGATGATCTGCTCTGTCAGCTTAAGGCGAGGCGACTGGCCTTTGCGGATTTTTTATTTCTGCACCATCTGCCTGTGGAAACGGCGATCGCCTCTGCAAAAACGATTCAAGCCATTGCCGCTTATCAGCCGGATCTGGTGCTCTGCTGTGGCATGGCCGAAAAACGCGATCGCCTCACGATAGAATCCCAAGCTTTTTATCAGGGGCAGCAGTTACAAACGCGCTTGGATCTGCAGGCTCTCACGACTCCCCTAGAATTTACGGAGATTAGCGACGATGCCGGTAAATTTGTCTGCGAAGGGCTATATTTTCAAGTGTTAAAGCATCTCCAGTGGCAGCAATCTCAAGCACGGGCCTTATTTCTCCATGTGCCTCTGCTCACGGCGGCCAATCGACCCTTAATCCTGCGGGACGTTGAAACCATGCTCCACTGGCTGCTGCACAATGTTCTGGCTTTCCCCATTGACCCATGACTGCCACCAAAACCCCGAACCCGAAGACGTTAAAACGCATCCGCACCCTGAGTAAGCTGCTCGACAGTGCGATCGCCATTCCGGGGACAAAGTACAAAATCGGCCTCGATCCAATTATCGGCTTGGTGCCAGCGGTGGGGGATTACCTGAGTTTAATTCTCTCTGGCTATGTGATTTTCGAGGCGGCCAAACTGGGAGCAAAACAGGATACCCTCGTCAAAATGGCCCTCAATCTTCTTGTGGATAGCGTTGTTGGGACGGTGCCCGTGGCCGGCGATCTCTTTGATGTGGCCTGGAAAGCCAACGAGGCGAATTTAAAGCTTTTAGAACAGGATTTGCCCGACCAGACTGACCTCGACAATGTCTCCATTGATTGGCGTCCCCTGATTTTAATTTTAGGGGCGATCGCCTTGGTGATCCTTTTGGGCGGTTTGTTGACCCTATGGCTGCTGAAGCTCGTGTTTAATGCCCTTTTCTAGATCGAAATTTGGGTTACGGCAATATTTCCTGAAAAACAAACATCCACATCGGTACCAGCGGCCCGGGGGCGCTCAGGGTAGGAGCCGACATAATGGAACTGTTGATCCCGCGCTTCATAGCGCACTTGCATCGGGTCAGTGCTGCGCTCACAGAAAATAATTTCCGGGTCAGAGTCTGCCGTTAAATGGGGAAAATTCACATTCCAAAAATGCTTTTCCGGCAGTTCCTGGGTCAATAATTGCGCTAAAAGTTTTCCCGTCCAGTGGGTGACAAGATCCCAATCGATTTCTAAAGGCCGCTGGATGAAATGGGAAAAAGCGATCGCCCGCTTGCCGAGGATCGTCGCTTCCCGCACTGCCGCCACCGTCCCTGAAGTGTAAATATCCACGCCGAGGTTTCCCCCTGCATTTACCCCCGACAGCACCCAATCAACATCTGCCGCAAACTGCGTTAGCCCCAAGCGCGTACAATCCGCTGGCGTACCTGCCACCGCATAGGCATTTTTCGTCCGTTGCTCCACCGGAATCGGCGCATAAACCGTAAACCGATGGCCACATTCCGACATCTGTGTTTGGGGGGCCACCGTCACTACTTCTCTCGCATGGGGAGCGATCGCCTTTTGTAAGGTTGCAATCCCAGGGGCATCAATCCCGTCGTCATTCGTTAATAAAACGCGCATTACGATCCCAAATAAGCCTCTAAAACTTGTTCATTACACTGGATATCTTCGGGGGTTCCGTCCGCCAAATTGCTCCCCTCTGCCAATACCCAGATGTGGTTACACAAGGACATGATCACATCCATATTGTGCTCAATGATCAAAAAGGAAATTCCCTGTTGGTTCCAGCGGACAATGTGTTCACAAATTTGGTTGATCAAAGTGGGATTCACGCCCGCCGCAGGCTCATCCAACAAAATTAACTGGGGATCGCTCATCAATGCCCTGGCCATTTCCAGGAGTTTGCGTTGCCCCCCCGACAGGGCACCAGCGTAATCCTGGGCTTTTTCCCCTAGACCGACGGATTCTAAGATGGCGATCGCCTTTTCCCGATTTGCCTTTTCTTGGCGACGAATTTTCCCCTGTTGCCACACCCACAGGAAGTTTTCCCCCGCTTGCTGTTGGGCTGCCAGCAACATATTGTCTAGTACCGATAAGCGTGATAACACCCGCGCCACTTGGAAGGTACGCACAAAACCCCGTGCCGCAATCTGATGGGACGGTAAATGCTGCACTTCCTGGCCGTTAAAAATAACTGTCCCCCGATCCGGCGTAATAAAATTCGAGAGCAAATTAAACAACGTCGTTTTGCCCGCCCCATTGGGGCCAATCAAACCCGTAATCTGTCCACGGGGCACCGTAATCGAAGCATTTTGCACCGCACGGATGCCACCGAAACTTTTATGGAGACCTGATGCTTGCAGCAGAGGGGATGGTTCACTCATGGTTGCCGGGATAGGGAGTCGCCCTATATCCTAGCGGTCTCTGGGATGGGACGCTAGGGTGTAATCGGTTCTTCGTCGGCAAATTGCGGCTCTTCGTTGAGGATGCCCACGCGATTAAAGGGCCAAAAACGAATAAAGGCTTTCCCCACAAGCTTTTCACGGGGGACAAAACCCCAATAGTGGGAGTCATAGCTATTGTTGCGGTTATCGCCAAGGACGAGGTAGTGATCTTCTGGAATCGTCACGGGGCCGTAGTCATATTCTGGGGCTTCGTTGATGTAGTCTTCTTCGAGGGCTTCCCCATTGATAAAAACGGTGCCGCCGCTGACTTGTACGGTATCCCCGGGAATCCCGATCACCCGTTTAATAAAAGCATCTCGATAGTTTTGCTGCTGGAGAATTTCTGTCGGGTTAAAGACCACCACATCGCCCCGTTGGGGATTTTTGAAGTGATAGCTAATTTTTTCGATGATTAGGCGATCGTTCACTTCTAGGGTCGGCAGCATCGACTCGGAGGGAATGTAGCGGGCCTCGGCGACGAAAGTGCGGATCCCAATGGCCAAAATACCAGCGGTCACAAGGGTCTTGATGGTCTCTACCCAGGGGTTTTCTTCGTGCTGTTGCTCCGTGCCACTGGGTTTCTGGGTCGGTTCAACGGGAAATTGAGAGTTTTTGGGCATTTCGGGCATTATCGGTTCGCGCAGAAGTGACTAAAAGAAAAATAGTGCGGCAGAATGCACGACGTGATGGTGACGACAATTGTGCCTGCCTCGGAAAAAGTGCTGATGCTTGTTTATTGTATGCTCTCCGATGGGGGATTGGGACTGGCTTAGGGGAGTTTCAGAATTCTCCTGAAAAGTCTTTGTGGGGGGAGAGCATGCTCTTTAAGCCACGGAACCCCGCTTGCGAGTTTCTTTGTAAGAGACACCTACGTTGGTTAACCCTGCTTTGAGGAGTTGTTGTTCGAGGAGCGCAAAAAATCGGGCGCGATCGCCACCCCGGATCACAGCTTGATTGTGGGCTTCGGCGATCGCCACGGGATACCCAAACCCCTTTTGCACTTGGCCGAGGACAATGCCTAGGGTTTGATCGAGGAGTTGAGGATCTGCCGCGACCCAGCGGGGCATCTCGATCCGCGCCACCTCTGTTCCCACATGGAGATAACAAAAACAAACCTGATCGGTTTCTGGATAATGATTTAAGATGCGCGCCTGACTGAGCCAAAGACCACTGCGATCGCCCGGTTGCAACAGTTGCTCAAAAAGAGTGCTATCCCGCAACGGTTCAATGGTTTGGCAGGGAAGAGTTTCGCGAAATTCTGCTTTACGTTCCTTGGTTTCGCCGTCGAGGCAATGGCTTTGACAATCGGGTTTGTCGTGGGGGCAAGCCTGGAGTCGCAGGAAATGAACCGCCTCTACACTGCGGGTGGAACTAATGTAACCAATCAGCGGAATGCGGGTTTCCCGGAGTTGTTGCCAGGCTCCCAGGAGGGGTTCGAGAATTTGTTGGCGGGCTTCGGCGGGCAAATTTTCTAAAAACCAATAGACCAGAGAGCCGTCCACCATCGCCACATTGGGAATATGGCCGTGGGCACCAGGGGGCAATACCCACCTACAGGCCATCTCGGCGAGCACTTCAGCTTCGGAGGCGGTGCGGCGATAACCGAGCCATTCATCGGTGCGGATGCCCCACTTGCGGGAGGTGTACAGATCTTCACTACGATAGAAAATCTCCGGCAGATGATCGAGCAATGGGTGCAAGCTTTGGCCGTAGTGGAGCATCACCCGACCAATATTAATCAAATAACAATAGGCAATTTCATGGTGGGACGGGGCAATCTGGGAGCCATCCGTGGCAAAAACCGTGTGGGCTTGGGAAGGGGGCGAAATGGGAACGCGAGTCTCCAGAGGTTCGAGGGGAATGCCATGGTTAAAAATGAGGCGATCGCCCCAGGTACTTTGGTGGGCCTGGAGGGTCTGGAAATCCGCCTGGGCTTCTCGGAGCAGAGAAATTCCCCGCTCGATTCGTTCTCGTCCCGTGGCAGCCTGTTCCTGGAGGTGCGCCCCCATGTCTGGCAGTTGTCCCGCAAGTTTGATTAGATCTAACATTCCCTCAAGTTTCGCCCCTATTCCACAAGGCGATCGCCCCTAGATTTAAGCGTAATTTAGCCCAAAAAGTAGGGTGTTAGTAACGGATCGTCAGGGTTACGGAAGCATTCACCGTCTGTTCACCCCCTTCTACCGGAGAAGGCGCTGCACTTTCGAAGGCGATTCGTGCCGTATCCATGGTTTTAAAAATGGGGGTTGGCGGCGTCGCCCCATTGACCTGGATTTGGACAATTTCTTGGGGACTCAAACCCAAGGCACTGAGGACAGTTTGGGCCTGGGTGCGCGCATCCTGGGCGGCTTCAGCGAGGGCGGTTTTTTCTGCTTCAGCGAGGGCGGCTTCGGTGGCTCGGAAGGAAATTCCATCAATGCGGGTTGCTCCGGCTTTGACAGCTTCATCCATTAGGCTCCCGGCTTGGGCGGTGGGCACCTCAAAGCTCACTGTATTGGTGGCCAAGTAACCGATGAGGCGGCGATCTCCATTGTTGTAATCATATTCCGGCTGGAGATTAATGCCCGTGGTGGTGAGCTTGGCGACATTTTTGGACTTGAGAAAATCCACCACTTGGTTACTGCGCTTGGCGATATCTGCCTGGACTTGGGTTGCCGTTGCCCCCCGCACCTCGACCCCAAGGCGTACTTCAGAAAGACTCGTGGCAATGGCTTCTTCGCCGCGCCCCGTGACAGTGATCGTGCGCAATAGTTCTTCGGCGATCGCCCCGGAGGTTCCCCCCAAGAACAACATTCCCGCCAACAGTGGCACAAACAGTTTTTTCAGTTGCATTTTTTTTCATACTCCTACACACAGGTGCAAGATCACAGGGACAATTGTGTTTGACGCTCTAGAAATTTATTAGTCAATTAAATTCACATTTTTTAATATTAAACAGCCCCTGGAATCCTGCCTTGACTCTAGTTTACGACTGCTACAAGTCTCAAGGTTTTCTGTTACAAAAAAAGAAACCTTTTCGTCATCCCTGGACTTGTCTTTCATACTTTAGGCAACTTATTTCTTGCTTAGTCAGGGAGGATTTTCAATGCCCTTCAGTGATGCCCGTGATTATCAAATTGCAATTCTGACGACGTTTCTCCTGCTAGGAGTTTACACGCGAGACTGGACGTTAAATTTAACCTGGGTTTTGCTGGCGATCGCCACCTGTATTTTGACCCAATGGAGCCTCAGTGCTTGGCAAGCCTACCGTTGCCGACAAGAAACTCCTCTACAATGGCCACCGCTACTTATTTCCGGGGCGCGGAGTGCGGCGATTACCGGATTGGGCCTTTCCCTGCTCCTGCGGGTAAATCATCCCCTTGTTTTAGTGGGGGCAGCGGTCGGGGCGATCGCCAGTAAATTTTTATTCCGTTATCAAGAAAAACATTTTTTCAATCCCGCCAATTTTGGCATTATCATGGCCCTCCTGTGGACAGATGGGGCTTGGGTTTCTCCCGGTCAATGGGGCACTGATTGGTGGTATCTATTGCTATTTTTTAGTGCGGCTGGCCTTGTGCTCAACCGAGTTGGTCGCTGGGATACGTCGATTGCTTTTCTAGGGAGTTATGGCGGTTTGGAGATTCTCCGTAACTTCTGGTTGGGCTGGAGTTGGGATGTGGTTGCCCATCAGCTCACCAGCGGTTCGTTGCTGCTCTTTGCATTTTTTATGCTGACCGATCCGCGCTCGATCCCCAATGGGAAACAAGGACGAATTTTTTGGGCCATTAGTATCGCCCTGCTCACCTTTGTTTTGCAACATGGCCTCTATACTTCGACGGCAATTTTCTGGGCATTATTCTGTCTGGCTCCCAGCACCATTGTGATCGATAAAATTTGGCGATCGCCCCGGTTCCAGTGGCAAGAAAAAGCTCAGGTGAAAGCCCCTATTGACGATTCTTCTTTGACCCTACAAACTCGCCCCGTTATCTAAGGAAAATCATGTTTAAAACGATCCTGCAATATTTGCGCGGCCTCGCCATTGCCTGCATTGGTTTACTACTACTGACCCAACCCGCCTGGGCCTTCTGTGGTTTCTATGTCGCCAAGGCCGATACCGATCTCTATAACCAAGCATCCCAGGTGATCATTGCCCGGGATGGCGATCGCACCGTACTCACCATGGCCAACGACTATGAAGGGGAAGTCTCAGATTTTGCCCTGGTGGTGCCCGTCCCCGTCGTTCTTAAAGAAGAACAGGTTCATGTGGGCGAAGCAAGTATTATCAAACGCCTCGATGACTTTAGCGCCCCCCGGCTGGTGGAATATTTCGATGAAAATCCCTGTGCTGTGCGGATGTTTGATGATGGCATTGGGTTCCTACAAAATGCGGCGCCACCGATGCCCATGGCCGCAGAATCCATGCGCGAAACAGCAGCCGATCTAGGGGTCACCATTGAGGAACAATTTAGCGTCGGCGAATACGACATCCTCATTCTCAGCGCCAAAGAATCCGATGGATTGGAAACCTGGTTACGCCAAAACGATTACCAATTGCCCCAGGGGGCCAGTGAGTTACTGCGGCCCTATATCCGCAACAAGCTGAAGTTTTTTGTGGCCAAGGTGAACCTCGAAGAATTTGACCGGAGCGGCGTGAATCAATTGCGTCCCCTGATGATGGCTTTTGAGTCTCCGAAGTATATGTTGCCGATTCGCCTAGGGATGATGAACGCCCAACAAGCCCAGGATCTCATTGTCTATATCCTTTCTCCTAAAGGCCAGGCGGAAGTGACCAACTATCGCACCGTAAAAATTCCCTCGAATGTGGAAATTCCTGAATTTGTCGAAGCAGAGTTTGGGGATTTTTATACCACCATGTTTGAGCAAGATTACCAGCGTCAGGGCCGGGATGATATTTTCTTGGAATATGCCTGGGATATGAGCAGTTGTGATCCCTGTTCTGCGCCTAATTTAACGAAGGCAGAGCTTAAACAGGCCGGAGTTTTTTGGGATGAAGATCAATATTTACCCAGGGTATTTATCACTAGACTCCATGTGCGCTATGGCCGCGACGAGTTCCCAGAAGATCTGCGCTTCCAAGAAACGGCCAATCGTCAATTTTTCCAAGGACGCTATGTGATTCGTCATCCCTATCGCGGGGAAATGACTTGTAGTGCCGCCCAGGATTACCGACGTCAAACCTACCAACGCCAGGAAGCGGCGGTACAAACCCTGGCAAAGTTGACAGGTTGGGAGCCAGCAGACATTCGCCGCAAGGTTGACTTTATCGAAACCAATGGCCCAACGCCGACGGACGAGGCTTGGTGGGATTCTATTTGGTAATTGGAGAGTGAAAGACTGGGGCGATCGCCAACAGAACACAGCCTTAAAAACGCCCTTTTGGTGATTCCCCAGGCACCCGCAAAAAATCTTTACAATATAGATTGAATCTTTTACCCGAAAATTGCACCATGTCCTCCGCTCCATCCTGGAAAATTAAATTGCTCTATGACGGTCAATGTCCCCTTTGTCTGCGGGAGGTTAACTTTCTGCGGCGCAAGGATAATGGCCGTGGGTTAATTTGCTTCGTGGATGTGGCAGCCGACGATTACGACCCTAGTCGCCATGGTGGTGTGACTTTCCGGGCAGCGATGGAGCGGATCCATGGGGTGTTACCCGACGGGACAGTGCTTCAAAATGTGGCGGTTTTTCGGTATGTTTACGAAGTTCTGGGGATGGGCTGGGTCTATGGCATCACTAAACTTCCTGGCATTGGACAACTGGCCGATTGGGTTTATGGCATCTGGGCGAAATATCGTCTCCAACTGACGGGCCGTCCCGATTTAATCACTTTGATCCAAAACCGAGAAGAACGACAAGCCTGTGGTGCTGGCGATCGCTGTCGTCTCGAAACGTCAGTAACGGACACTTAAAACTCTTTCTCTAAAGGCAGTTCCCTAAGTAAATGCCTAATTTTTAGCGTCAGACATCGTAGCTCATCAGCTGTTCGACAGGTACGAAAACTTCCCTGGGCAAGAGAATAGACCGTTCACGAAAGCTGACAAATCCCTGGAGTGTTTTGGGATTTACCGAAACCCCAGTGACATATTGGGAGCGCACGGGATGAACAGCAACATATTGGTTATAGATCTGCTGGGCAGCTCGCAACACGCTGGGTTCAATTAACATGGGAGGCTGACTCCTTGGGGAACAGAATCTCCCCTTAAGATACGTCTAGTTTACTCGACAAATCAAGCCGACAATAAGAACGGTGACAGGCCATTGTTTTGGGGATTTCTAAGAGTAGAATAAAGAATGAACAAAACCTAAAAGAACGTGCAGCGTCAGGGAGGTCTTATTATGACAGTCTTAACAAAAACCCCCCAGGAAATCGCCCACATGGACGAAACGGATGTGGCTCAACTCGCCGCACGATTAGAACAGGACGATTATGGGACTCCCTTTGAAGCCCTCCAGGATTGGCATTTGTTGCGGGCGATCGCCTTTCAACGACAAGAATTAGTCGAACCCTACTGGCACCTCTTGGACATCGAAGCCTACGACGAATCGTAAATGCTCAACGAAAAAAAGATTGTCGTCGGCATTAGTGGGGGCATTGCGGCTTACAAAGTTTGTGAAGTCATTTCCCAACTGTTTCAGGCAGGGGCAGAGGTGCGAGTTGTTCTGACAGATTCGGCCCAACGTTTTATTACGCCCCTCACGGTCGCCACCCTCAGCCGTCACCCAGCCTATACAGACGAAGATTTTTGGGATAGCCACCGCCCCCGACCGGTGCATATTGACCTGGGAGAATGGGCAGATTTAATTTTGCTAGCCCCCCTAACGGCGAATACCCTCGCGAAAGTGAGTTTAGGGTTGGCCGATACGCTGCTGACGAATATTATTTTGGCCTCCACTTGCCCAGTTTTAGTTGCCCCGGCGATGAATACGGACATGTGGCAACAGCTCTCGGTGCAGTCCAATTGGCGTCGACTCCAACAGGATCAGCGCTATCACATCCTCGACCCAAATAGTGGGTTGTTGGCCTGCGATCGCCAAGGCAAAGGACGCATGGCAGAACCCGTACAGATTATTAGAGTGGTTCAAGCACTGATCCACAGTCGAGGCCGAGCGGATCTCGCAGGCAAAAAAATTCTCGTCAGCGCCGGAGGAACCAGAGAGCATTTTGACCCCGTGCGCTTTATTGGTAATCCTTCGACGGGAAAAATGGGTTTGGCGATCGCCGAGGCAGCGGCCTACCGGGGGGCGACTGTCACCCTCGTCCACGGGCCAATCGAAAGCCGTTTGCTGGAAAATTTACCAAACATCAATCGTTTTTCCGTTACTAGCGCCGCCGAAATGGAAAGGGCAATGTTGTCCCAGGCAGAGCAATTCGATTGGCTCATTCTGTGTGCAGCGGTCGGCGATATGCGGCCTACAGTCAATTACGACTACAAGCTCGCTAAAGCCGAACTGCCCCAAAGCCTTGCCCTCGAAGAAATTCCTGACATTGCCGCTCAACTGGGTCAAAGCAAGCGCCCCAACCAAAAACTGATCGGTTTTGCGGCCCAAACGGGAGAAATTACTGCCCCAGCCCTCGCTAAACTGCAACGGAAAAATCTCGATGCGATCGCCGCCAATGCCATTGATCAAGCCAATTCTGGTTTTGCCAGTGAAACCAATCAACTGATTTTCCTCGATAAAGAGGGTCGCAAGGCGACAATTCCCCAGGCCAGCAAGGGGGCGATCGCCCATCATCTACTAGACTTTATCAAGCAACTTTAAACAAAAATTTCTGCCCCTGCGATGAATGCCCTTTCCTTTTCCACTTGGATTGTCCACATCTCTAGCGTTTTAGAGTGGATTTTGGCTATTTGGCTGATCCAAACCTACGGCAACCTAACCCAAGACAAAAGCTGGTCAGCCCTCGCCTGGGGAATGTTGCCGTCCCTCGTTAGCGCGATGTGTGCCTGCACTTGGCACTTTTTCGACAATGCGCCCAGCCTCGAATGGCTCGTCACGATCCAAGCCGCCCTCACTCTCGTGGGTAACTGCACCCTGTGTTTAGGGGCCTGGTGGATTTGGCGATCGCCTGACCCCAAAGAATCCGCTGACTAGAAATTCACAAACACTTCCGGCGTCCAACTGCCATGCAGGCCATAGGGAATATGCTGCTTTAAATGTAGGGTTGCCAAAGGTTGAGCAAAATTTTGCGCATCAAAAATCACCACATCCGAGCGATGCTGAGCCGAATCATAGACCATCAAGAGAACCCAGCCTTCGTCTTCTGCCGTAGCTCCTGGACGGGGTACAAAAATCGGCTCCCCCGTAAATTCGTCTGGTGCAAAGGAATAAACTTGAGAATCCTCCCCTTGGTGATCCACCTTCCACACCGCCTGCAATGGTGCATTGCCTGTTTTGGCATGGGTCGCCCCGATGTAGGCATAACGATAGTCCCGTCCCACATGCTCTGGATGCACCACCGGGAATTCACAACAGCGGGTAGCCAATAGTTCTCGCGTCACTTTTTTTGTCTCTAAATCCAGAGTAAAGCGCCATAACTGCCCTGGATCTAGCGCATCAAAATCAACATTTTTATAGTTCACATCCGCCTGCACCTGGGGAATTGACTGATAACAAACCGAATCGACGATAATTTGCTTGTCCCGCTCAAAGGCATTGGCATGGTGGAAGACAAACCCGGCTTCTGCCTCTAGGGTTTGCACATCATTCCGCGCTGGATCCCTCGGAATCACAATCATCTGTGTCGGTTTATTCGCCTCGAATTTCACGCATTCACCAGCTCCCTTAAACCCCAAAACATAGGGCAAAGGATTAAACTTCACCGACGCTTGGAAAAAAATGACGTAATTGGGCGTAATCACGAAATCATGGATAAATGCAAAGCCTTTAGCTTCATGTTCTCGATAGCGCAGTAATTTGCCTACCGGACTAATTTCATAGATCACCAAGCGCGTCGGGAGACCTGGTTTTACGGCAAAATTGACTAAGCAAGGTTCGCCCCCATCCCAAATACTCGCCGGATCAATACGTGGATGGGCCGAGAAACTATCCCCAGGCTTGAGCGTTTCCCCTAAATAATCCAGGCCGCGCGTTTCCAAATTTTCAGGATTTAAACTGTGGGGTTCCGCCGCTTCCCAGAGGGCTAACAGTTTTTTTCCCCAATAGATCACATTTGTGTTTGCGATATTTTTCAACCGCAAGTCAAATATATTATTGAAAATGCCCCCCGGTTTTTGCGTCCCAAATACGCCTCGATAAACGGGCCGACCAGCTTCTTGTTCCGCCACAAACCCTGCTGTCTGTACAAAACGATTCTGGAAATAGGCCCGCCCTTCCTGAAAGCTGACTGAGCAGACCATTCCATCGCCATCGAAAGGATGCTTAATCGGCATGCCACCAATGTCTAAGAGCCCAGGCCCGTTACGAAACAAGGTTCCCATCAATTCGACAGGGATCTCGCCGTCAATATCTGTGACTTCATAGGCAAGTTCCTGTCGCTGGGATTCATAGCCTTTTTGCCACGCGGCTTGATTGTAAGATTTCGTTTTGTTTGGAAAGATGGAAGTCATACCCTAGAACAGGTTTTATTAACTTTTATTAAGTTCATTCTAAGTCTAACACTGATCAAATAATGCAGGTAAGGCTAGTTTAGCTCTTTAGAAATCCAGTCTAGGATGCAGTCCGAGCTTACTACATTTATATCTTGATCAGTAAAGATGGTGCATTGTTTTTGGACTTGCCACAGAGCGATCGCCTCTTTATTTAACTTAACTTGATGAATGGCATTGCTGGCTTGAGGTTGGAAATGGTTAAACCATCGATTTGCTTCTAAGAATTTGACGCTAAAAACATCAGAATCAATCAACCATAAATCAATTTTTGAATCATGAATAAATCTCTGCAGTACTGTGGGATCAATATTGTAATGGGCTGTAATTAAATCCTGAGTACGTTGACGAAACTGGTCATAATATCCTACATGGTAAGGGATGCCATATTCTGCCGCTACGAATACACTCCGTTGCGAGAAAGATGGTATGTTGCTGGCCTCATCGGCAAAAGAAGCAACCAGGGTATCTTTTGGAGTTTGTTGTAAAAATTGATATAAATTATGATATTTTCCAGTGATATATCCAGTACTAGGAAAGTCTTTATCAGTTAATGGATCAACAAGTAAAGAAAAAGCAATAGAAAACAAAGCAAATACCAGAAAGACTAGCCGCACAGTTCTTAAAGATCTTTCTCGACATAAACGAACTAGCTTATCCAATAAAATCACCAAAGTCAGACCACAAAGAATGGTTAAACTAAAACGCAAACTATGCAAACTATAACGACTAGGCAAATAAAGTTTAAATAGGAATAAATGAGCCAATGTGTATAGGACAAATCCGCTAATTAGTAGTTGGTTCAACACAAACAATCGGCGAATGTCTTGAGTTAAAGGAAAATGTTTTTTATATAAAAAAATAATCGGCAATAATAAAGAAATATAGACTAAATCAGGTCGTAATGCCGCAGTAAGACGAATCCCTGTACGACCACCATTGAAAAGGTAATCCCACCAGTTAGTTTGAAAAAAACTTGCTCTTCCTCCTGGTTCAAATTCTGGCAATTGTTTTGCTTGAGTAAGGGAGATCACAGGTTCGAAGTCAGAATTACTAAAGATGTGGGGCAATAACACGACAAAGGCAACTAGCAATCCAGAAATTGCTAAATTTTTATCACGACGATTGTAGTTAAGCCGAAGTTTTCCTTGATTTAGAGTAAAGTATTGACAGACTAAGACTCCTGCTGCAACTAACACAAAAGATCCATAAAACAATCCTAGAAAAACTATTGATCCTATTGTCCAGAAAAAAGACTTACGTATTACTGCCCAAAGAAATAATAAAAAAATAGGAATCAAAAAAGCTTTCGCAGTTCCGGAAGTTAGTCCGTCTTGAAGCCAGAGATTTTGTATCAGAACTGTACTAGACAGAAAAGCAGCAAAGGGAATTGGTAATATTTCTAAGCAAAGAATAAAACTTAAAAATACTGTCAGAGGACTGAGTAATGAAGGTACTATTTTAGATAAGAAATCAGGGTCAACACCCAATTTAGCAAGACAATAATAAAAAAAGGATACGCCGGCTGGAGAAATTGAGTTGTAATAATCCGCAATTAAATCATCGGAAAATAATTCTGGATCTGAAAATCTCGCCATCCAAAAAATATGTTGTCGAGCATCATCTTGTATCCAGTAAAGCTCTCCGGAAATTTTAGTCAGGGCTAAAATTGGATATAGAAGGCCAAGAAATAGTGCGAATAGAAGCCAGAATAGAGTAGTACGATCACATACTTTTTTTGAGCAAGTCAATAAAAATTGACTGACTCGATCTAACAGGTTTAAACTCATTTATAATTAGCAAAATAAACAATTAACTTTAGACTTATTCTGTGATGGCAGTAGTACCTGAGCCCATGCCACAATCTCCGTCTCCAGGGGTTTCGATTATTATCCCTGTCTATAATGAAGAAGGGGCGATCGCCGAAACATTGGAGCAATTAAAGACAATTTTTTCCCAAGTAGAACAAGTCTACGAAATTATTGTGGTTGATGATGGTTCCATTGACAATACTGCAAAAATTTTAGAAGAGCAACCGGGAATTCGTCTTTTAAAACATCCGACAAATCGAGGCTATGGTGCAGCCCTTAAAACAGGCATTATCCATGCTCAATATGATTTGATTGCAATTACTGATGCTGATGGGACTTATCCGAATGAGCGATTGCTAGATCTGATCAGTTTAGGAATGAGCGATAGGTTTGATATGGTGGTTGGCTCTCGCACGGGGAAAAATGTTAATTACTCTAACATCCGCAAGATTCCAAAATTCTTTTTAGTTGGTTTTGCTGAGTGGATCGCCAAACAAAAGATTCCAGATCTTAATAGTGGCATGCGAGTCTTTCGTAAAGAAATTGCTCAGGAATTCATCCATATTTTACCTGATACTTTTAGTTTTACAACAACTATTACATTAGCAATGCTGACCAATAATTATATTGTTCACTATGAACCAATAAACTACTTTCATCGAGTTGGAAAAAGCAAAATAAAGCCCGTTCAAGACACGCTGCGTTTTTTTAAATTAATTCTAAGAACAGGAATTTATTTTGCGCCAATTAGAATATTTGTACCGATTGCTAGTCTTTTTTTTCTGGGTTTTTTAATCTCCCTTGCTCAGGATATACTTAGAAAAGACTTGACAGAATCTACTTTGATTCTCTTTGTTGCAGCAACTCAACTTGCGGTTTTTTCTTTACTGGCAGATATGTTAGATAAGCGCTTATAAAATAAGTTTATGACTTTAACGCTGTTCGGAGACTGCCTTGATGGACTTTTAATAAATGCTCTGCTTCTGAGGCATCTACATTTTTCCAATGCATTAATAATGCTATTTTGACGCGACGCTGGGATTTTTCTAGAAGGATGGCCGCTTCCTCACGGCTTAAATCTGTTAGGTCTTGAAGGATGCGGAGCGCTCGGTCATGGAGTTTATGGTTCGTGACGGCAACATCAATCATGCGGTTACCGTAAACTTTACCGAGCTTAACCATGACGCTAGTCGAGAGAATATTTAAGGCCATTTTGGTGACAGTTCCAGCCTTAAGACGGGTCGAGCCTGCCAGAATTTCGGGGCCAGTCAGTAGACGAATATCAACATCAGCAGCAAAGGGCACTTGCTCGGCCGGAACGCAACTGATGAAAATAGTTTTGGCGCCCCGCTGTTGGGCGGCAATCAGGGCACCTTGGACATAGGGAGTGGTTCCCCCCGCAGTAATACCGACAACGACATCTAATTCGGTGATCTGTCGTTGGGCGATCGCCTTTTTACCATCTTCGGCCCGGTCTTCGAGGTCTTCTGAACTGCGCACGAGAGCTCCGGCCCCTCCGGCAATAATGCCTTGGACGAGTTCGGGGGGTGTACAAAAGGTCGGCGGACATTCCGCAGCATCTAAAACACCAAGGCGACCACTGGTGCCGGCCCCCACATAAAATAATCGGCCACCGTGCATCAAAGCGTCGCTGGTGATCTCGATGGCCTGGGCAAGGGCTTCGCGGGCATTGGCGATCGCCTCCAGGGTTTTTTGATCCTCTTGGTTAAAGAGATCGACCAATTCCAAAGCCGACATTTGATCTAAATTTTGACTCTGGGGGTTGACCTGTTCGGTAAGTAAATGGCCGCGACTCTCATAGGAATTCAAGGAATTGCCCTCGCACTAACGCATGATAAATAAACAAAGTTAACCATCTACTGTCCGAAGAAATCAACCACCTGAACTTTCGTCCATTTGCTCTTATGTCGCTTGAGAAATTCTTGGTGGTTGGGGTGAGGCCCATAGGTATCAAGGGCTGCATTGCTTTCTAACTGCACATACAAAGCCAATTGATAATCCTTAATGTGGACATCCCGATCTGCCCTGGCCTTTAACCCCAGATCAACTTTCAAAACCCCAGGGATTGCCCCCAAGAGAGTCAGGCCATCTTCAATAATCGTTTGGGTTTCAGCAGTCCCAGTTGCTGCTGCCAATTCAAACAGAACAATATGATGTACGGAATTTGCCATGGTTTTTGTCGTTGTGATCAAGTCAATTTATTACAGGTGCTTCACCCTAGGACAGAGAAACGGACATCTCCGTACTCTGGTTATCTAGCTCATCAGAAATCGGTTGGGACTTGTGGTTTCCCGCCGCTTGAATAAACCCGAAAAAGAGGGGGTGGGGATGGTTCGGACGAGATTGAAATTCGGGGTGGAACTGGGTCGCAATAAAGAACGGATGGTCAGCATATTCAATAATTTCTACCAAGCGACCATCGGGGGAAGTGCCACTCACCTGATAGCCCGTTTCTAAGAACAAACTCCGGTAGGCATTGTTGAATTCGTAGCGGTGACGATGACGCTCGTAGATCACCTCTTGGCCATAGAGTTGATAGGTTAGGGTGTCAGGGGTGAGCCGACAGGGATATAAACCCAGGCGCATAGTGCCACCAAGATCCACCACATCCCGCTGTTCTGGCAAAAGATTAATCACGGGGTTTTTCGCTTCGGGGTTAAATTCGGCGCTGTGGGCATCCTCTAATTTGGCAACGTTACGGGCCCATTCAATCACTGAAGATTGCATCCCAAGACAAAGGCCCAGGAACGGGATTTGATTGAGCCGGGCGTATTCAATGGCCGCTACTTTTCCATCAACGCCCCGTAAACCAAATCCTCCGGGAACGACGATCCCCGCCATTTCCGCAAGATACATGGACGCGCCGTGTTTTTCGATATCCTCAGCGTTAACCCAATGGAGTTTGATGTCCATGTCATTGGCGATCGCCGCATGGCCGAGGGATTCTACCACGGATAAATAAGCATCATTGAGCTGGACATATTTACCGACAATGGCGATATCCATGTGGCGGCTGGGGCGCTTCATCCGTTCAATGAGATTTTGCCACTGCGCCAAATTCGGTTGCCTGGGTTCCATCCGTAGCAGTTTCAGGGTTTGTTCTGCCAAGCCTTCCCGTTCTAACATCAACGGTACCTCGTAAATACTGCTGGCATCCTGGGAGGTGATCACCTGTTCTTCGGGGACATTACAGAACTCCGAAATTTTTTCCCGTTGTCCCTGGGGTAAAGGGCGATCGCAACGGCACACCAGCACATCCGGCTGAATCCCGATAGAGCGCAATTCTTTCACAGAATGTTGGGTGGGCTTGGTTTTCATTTCCCCCGCCGACGGAATCCAGGGGATCAAGGTTACGTGCATGTACAAAACATTGTCCCGGCCAGCCTCTTTGCGGAACTGACGAATCGCTTCTAGGAACGGTAAAGATTCAATATCGCCGACGGTACCGCCAATTTCTGTGATTACAAAATCAGGATTCGTATTCTCCGCCACGCGAAAAATTCGTTCTTTAATCTCGTTGGTAATGTGGGGAATGACTTGAACCGTCCCCCCTTGATAATCGCCCCGTCGCTCTTTATTAATCACCGCTTGGTAAATGGAACCAGTGGTCACGCTATTAAGGCGAGACATGGAGGTATCGGTAAATCGTTCGTAATGGCCGAGGTCGAGGTCTGTTTCTGCACCATCCTCGGTGACAAAAACTTCCCCATGTTGGAACGGGCTCATGGTACCAGGATCGACGTTAATGTAGGGATCGAGCTTCAGGATCGACACCGAATAGTCACGGGACTTGAGTAAACGCCCCAAACTTGCCGCCACAATGCCTTTCCCGATGCTGGAGACCACACCACCGGTGACAAAGATAAATTTAGCCATTAACCGATACCCGTTCCGTTCACAATGTTTTTAACCTGTTCATTTTGCCATACTCCTTTCGATAGACAGAGGAAATTTACTGGCAAAGGCTGAACCCATGTTGAGTTGTATTGTATTTTCTTTCGTGAAAATCGGTGTAACTTACCCAGAAAATATCTGGGCGATCGCCTAAATCGAACAATCCTAGTTGGCTTTTAACTCAACAAAACAAGTTTATTCTGGCAGTTTTTAGGTAGGCTTGGGACGGCTCGAAAATACGGGTTGAGCATCAGGCCCCGCTTGACCGCGAATTGTTTCTAGTACCTTTGCGGCAGTGGCAGCATCGGTCGGGGTGAGTCGCTCAAATTGATAAACACGGTAAACGCGATTCTCCGGATTTGCAGCCCGATTATCGTAATGATAAAACCGCACCGTATGGAAATTTTGGTCGCGATAAATCACGATTTCTTCGTTTTCTGGTACCGGAATCCGACTAATTTGGGTTTGCCATAGATGCTGCACAATGACGGCGTGAGTTGGGGTCACAATGTAATTCGTCGCCTTGAGGGAAGAACGAACAACTTTTGGCATGACAATGAGAAAAGCAAAGGCGATCGCCAAGCTTAATCCCAAAAAAGTAAGCCAAATGCCGAGTGCTTCCCCTAGTTCATCCCAATTTGCCAGCCCAATTAATAAAAAGAAGCCAAACGCAAATAAACCAAAATAGCCAAAAGCTTGAATGATTTTCAGACTCCAGGGCGATGATCCGGCCGCCTGGGGCATGCCTTGCCAGAGAATTTTTTCTTGGGGTTCTAAAAAAACTGAAAGATCATAAATATTGCTCATTATTATTAGGTTTTTTCATGCATACCCCCATAGTTATAGCGAAATTTCGATTTTATAAAACCTAAAATAGAAGCATTTATATTACCGAGTGGAAGAATTTTCATGAAACTATCGGTTAAGACTCCCCTGGTTTTAATGGGTTTGGTTGCTTGTACGGGCGCTACTCAGATGGACAATGGTGTTCTAACAGGAACTGTGGAACGGGTCTGGGAAGATGGGTTTAGTCTCAACACAGGCAATCGCAGCATCCGAGTCGATTCTTGGAGCGTATGTGGCGACAATACCAGACAGAACATCTCAGTCGGCGACGAGCTAACGCTAGAGGGAGAATTCAGTGGTGGCGAGTTTGATGCCTCAGCCATTACAAACGTGAATGATGAGAATATTTGCTCAGCAGCATCTAGCTAAAATCCCAATTTTCCTTAGCTGAAGATATCGACAGAAAGTAATTTTCCCAAAAAAAAGCAAGCAAGCAAAAACCCCTACCATCTCTGGTAGGGGCCTTCGCCAATCATTACTTATTCAGTTTTACTGTCAAAGCAATCATCTTTTTTTCAACTAAGCCCGAAGACTCAAACAGTTATTAACCGTTGATTGCAGGTGCTTGCAGAGCCACAGGTGCTTGCTCGCCAGCTGCTAAGTCTAAGGGGAAGTTGTGAGCGTTACGCTCGTGCATTACTTCAAAACCGAGGTTCGCACGGTTCAGAATGTCCGCCCAGGTGTTAATCACACGACCTTGAGAGTCAAGGATGGACTGGTTGAAGTTGAAACCGTTCAGGTTGAATGCCATGGTAGATACACCAAGAGCAGTGAACCAGATACCGACTACAGGCCATGCACCCAAGAAGAAGTGCAAGGAACGGCTGTTGTTGAAAGATGCATATTGGAAGATCAAACGACCGAAGTAGCCGTGGGCTGCAACGATGTTGTAAGTTTCTTCCTCTTGACCGAACTTGTAACCGTAGTTCTGAGATTCGGTTTCAGTGGTCTCACGTACCAAAGAAGAGGTTACGAGAGAACCGTGCATTGCGGAGAACAAAGAACCACCAAATACACCAGCCACACCAAGCATGTGGAAGGGGTGCATCAGGATGTTGTGCTCTGCCTGGAATACGATCATGAAGTTGAACGTACCAGAAATACCCAAAGGCATACCATCAGAGAAGGAACCTTGACCGATGGGGTAGATGAGGAATACTGCAGTTGCTGCTGCTACGGGAGCAGAGAATGCAACACAGATCCAGGGACGCATACCAAGGCGGTAAGAAAGTTCCCACTCACGGCCCATGTAGCAGAAAACACCAATGAGGAAGTGGAAAATTACCAACTGGTAAGGGCCACCGTTGTACAACCACTCATCTAGAGAAGCAGCTTCCCAGATGGGGTAGAAGTGGAGACCAATTGCGTTAGAAGAAGGTACAACTGCGCCAGAGACGATGTTGTTACCGTAGAGAAGAGAACCTGCGACGGGCTCACGGATACCGTCGATGTCAACGGGGGGAGCTGCGATGAACGCAATGATGAAGCAGGTAGTAGCAGTGAGAAGGGTAGGAATCATCAGGACGCCGAACCAACCGACATAGATGCGGTTCTCGGTGCTGGTGATCCACTGACAGAACTTCTCCCACAAGGAAGCGCTTCCGCGCTGTTGTAGTGTAGTAGTCATATCGTTATGATTGCTATGAAATTATCAAGGTGCTTAACCTTAGTAGCTATATTAATGAAACTATTGCTTTTTGTAAAGTGTTTTAAGGAAATGTTTTGATTTGCGGAGGGGCCATGCTGGATCTGTCAAGGGTTGATCGCCCGGTAGGCGGCGGCAGTAACCAGGCAAACGCTGTTGTTACCTACAGTCCAGCTTTCACCTTGGTGCCAACTTACGAATGTTTCAATCGCTGTTCATATTGCAATTTTCGCGTTGACCCAGGTCAGGATCATTGGTTGACCCTAGTGGCGGCCCAAGCTCATCTAGAAAATCTCCGGGGGCAAGGTGTCCGAGAAATTTTGATTTTGAGTGGAGAGGTGCATCCGGCTTCAGGGCGGCGATCGCCTTTGATCCAGCTCATCTATGATTTGTGTCAGTTGGCCTTAGATTATGATTTTATTCCCCACACCAATGCTGGCCCCCTGAGTCGTACTGAAATGGAATTGTTAAGGGATGTAAATGGTTCCATGGGGCTGATGTTAGAACAAATGCGTCCGGATCTCCCCGTCCATCGTCGCGCCCCCAGTAAAGATCCCCAGGTGCGCCTACAACAATTGGTTCTAGCCGGAGAATTGAAAATCCCATTTACAACAGGGCTGCTGTTGGGAATCGGTGAAACGCCCCAGGATTGGCGGGATACATTAGAGGCGATCGCCTTTGTTCACGAACAATATGGCCATATCCAAGAGGTGATTTTGCAGCCCCACCGCCCCGGGCAAACCCAGGACTATTTAGGTGAAGCCTTTTTGCCTGAGCAACTCCCAGAAGTCATTCAATTGGCCCGTGACATTTTGCCACCGGAGATCACGATTCAAATTCCCCCTAATCTTGTGGCCGATCCCCAATGGCTTTTAGGTTGTCTCCAGGCTGGGGCGAGGGATCTCGGCGGTATTGTCCCCAAAGATGAAGTCAACCCCGACTATTCCCATCTCCACCTCGATCAATTGCAACTCCTGCTCGCGAATCAAGGCTGGCAATTACAACCCCGGCTCGCCGTTTATCCGGCCTATGATGGATGGCTAGCTTCCCAGGTGAAACAGGTCGTTGAGCGCCATCGTCGAGCATTAACAGAGACCGAAGCCTTGTCCTGAAAAAATCAGAAGAAAATTAGTCTGAAGTACGTTGTGGCCAGGGAATCGTCGAAACTTTAGCTAGTCCTTGGGCCACTTGCGCCGCACCAAACTGATTGAGATGGCTCGGATCCGAAAACCATTCATAACGGCTTTGCCAGGCTTGTTGGTGGACAAAATCAACAAAATCAAGGTTCTCTCGGTTAGCCAATTGGCGAAAATACTGGCGAAACTGCCGTTCATAATCCAGACGTACCGGATCGAGGTAGTAATCCGTCAGGGGCTGATTCAAGAAGACCAAGTGAATTTGGTGAGACTCGAAATGGTCTAACAACTCCAGGAAGGTTTCATGTTGCGTTCCCCGGAGATTAAACGCCGCATAATCCCCGTCATAATTTCCCGTGACCTGGGTGTGATTTTGGTAGTAAGTTTCTGGAATGAAGCGACGGTCGAGGGGCAAAAAACCATCTAAATTAAACTGCTGCCCTGACTCAGTAGAAGTCATTGGGGATGCTGCCTCTGCTGTAGACACCCAGGTGTGGAATGGCGCTAGGGTTTCGTCAAAAAAGCGTTCTTTGAAAAATTGTCGCTGATCATAGACCTGGGAGATTGTTCTCAGCCATTGGGTGGTGATTTGTTCTAGATCAGGAACAACAGAAGTGATTGTCTGATGTTTGGGGAGATCTTGAGACAACAGTTGGGAAAATGTACCTGCTTCAAGGGCTTGGAAACCTGGGGAACGGGTCATCAGTTCGTAAGTCAAATCCTGCCGACCGCTATTAAAAGCACGGGCTCCGTCGGCAAGGATAATTAACTGGGGCAGTTGCTCCGGAGGGAGAATTTGCCGCAGCAGTAGATCAAAGATCTGGACAGTGGCACCATTAATCCCGAAATTAAAAATATCAAGGGGCGGATGGCCTTTTTCGGTGAGAGCCATTTGCAGGGCCAGGGGATCGAGGCCACGCAGCGCACGGGAACTACCAATAATGAGAACGTCAGGTACACCATTTTTAGCGATGCGCTCCTGGTAGAGGGCGAGTTTTTCGTCTAAGAGCGTATTATCAAAAGAAGGATAGGGGCTAGTGAGGGGAGGGGCGATCGCCTTTGGGGCCGTGGTTTGCCAATTGGTGACTGGAAGCTGGGCATCTAAGACTTCTGAGCGGGTTGCCGGATCGGTTTGGGACATGGACACAGATTGAGGTTGAACCAGATCCCGCCGGAGCCATTGGCCAGCCAACCAATCGGTTTGGGCCGTGACTAAAATGCCGCCCAGCAACCACAGGCAAGCCACTCGCCACCGCCGCTGCGGGGAAAAGATGCTTCGCTCGGATTCACCCTGGTGTAAAACCAGACCACAATTATCCGGTATTGGCTGCCAGAGGCGACTACGCTGGAGGAGATTACGGGCACCTTGGTTGAAGCGTTCTAGGGGAGAAAGACTGGGGTCAGTTTCGACGGGGGGAAGGGCGGTTTCCGTTGGCGTCTGTGGTGATGTCCTGGCTGGGGTAATGGTGTTGAATTTTAATGATTGTTGCCAGAGGGCTTTGCTTTGGCCCGAACGGCGGCCATAGACCTTTAGACGACTAAAGGGATGGGGTTCTAAATGCCGAAAAAGAGTGGCGATCGCCTTGAGCGTTGCCATTTGGGGTGGACAGGAGATCGCCTCCGTCATGATGTAGAGGGTGTCATCCTTTTGGCGGAGGGTGATGTGGATGCCGCCAGTGGCTAAACGTCTCGTCAGATCAGGATTCAGGCAACGTTGGAGCAAAAACCGCCACGCCTCCAAATCCCCCTGTTGGGCCAACTGTCCGGGAGAATCATGGTGTGCCCCTGGCTGATCCCCCGGCAACGACCATTCACTGCGCCAGAGTTCTTCATTGTGGGGAGCTGATTTCGCCCGGATTAGCGCGCGCTGTAACCCCTGGGGTGCGAGGACGTCGAGAATGTCTTGGATGGTCTTGAGAATGTGAGCCTGGGCTAGGGAAATATTGGGGGCCAGGATGCACTCCAGGGACAACACAGCATCGGTTACAGCCGCCCGAATGGTGAGGGGGTGAGCTTGGAATGCCTGGGTCAAAATCTGGGCGATCGCCTCAGGATCTCCCCATTGGCCCCACTGCCGCAACATGACATCGGGGGGCGTCAGATCAACCCATAGCAACCATTCGGGCTTTTCTTCCCCACGAATTTGACAGCGGATTGCCCCATCGCGAAAACCTTTGATTTCCAGTTCCCGGAGTCGCTGCACCAGAGATTCTGTCAGTAAGCCATAGTCCGGGCTGTAGTCACATTCACAGGTAATCCAGAGACGCTGTTGCCCTTGGTGGGGGGCTGTATTCGCTAGGGTCTGGGTTTCAACCCGAATACTAATGCCCAACTGACTGAGATTTTGACTTAAATATTGGGCGATCGCCTGGGGATAACCGAGGCGGGCCTGATTTTTTCGATTGAGCTGGAACGTCTCCGGGTTCGATGATGGGGACGACTGGCCCAGGGGAATTAGGCTTAACCAGAGGCTTTTTTTCTCTTGGCGGAGGCGACCATAGACAATGAGACGGTGAATTGCGATTCCAGGGGTCGGCGCTAGGAGTTGCACAGGGGGCGGTTGACGGCGCATTCTCCGTAAAATGGCTTGGGTAATCTCTTCTTTTTCCGTGGGACAACTGGTTTCGCAGAGGATGTGGAGCGTATTCCCCCGCAGTCGCACCCGCAACCGCAGATACCCCCCCAGGGGCACCGCCAGGCGAATGGCATCCTGGAGCCAGGGCGCTAAATGAAAGTGAAGATCCGTGGAGGTTGCAGTTGTCACAGTAACAATGGAGCGTTTTTAGGGTGGCCGGGTGGGGACAATTCACCCCTAAGATAAACGAAAGTCCCCAGAATTGTTCTCCCATAAATAGACTAGTAGGATAAGGATGCCCTGTCGTGTCTGTAGCCCGATGAAAGTTCAGTTACCTGTGCCCTCTAATCTCCTGGTTGGGTTATTAGCCCCAGCCTATTTATTGACCCACCGTTGGGGTGAAGATTTCGCCCAGACCCTAACGCAGGCAGGGGTTTGGAGTGAAGAAATTTTTCGGGGCGATCGCCTACCATCTTTACCCTTTCCCGATGTTGAGACGTCCGATTAGCCCGCACCGCCACCGCCACCCCCCAAAGGCGATCGCCCGTTCCGTGTTCCACTGCACTACCCCGATCGAACCTTAACCCTTACAATCATCAAGATCTTCTTTCACAGCAGACAGCCCATTTTCCTAGCCCCAAACGTCTAAGTACCATGAACCAAGTCATGCATCCCCCCAGTGCCGAAGCTGAACTTTTGTCCACTTCCCAATCTCTCCTCCGGCAACGCCTCACGCTGGTTGAAGACATTTGGCAGGCGGTGTTGCAGAAAGAATGTGGTCAAAAACTCGTCGAACGGCTCAATCATCTCCGGGCAACCCGAACCGCCGATGGCCAAAGCCTCAATTTTTCCCCCAGTAGTATTTCGGAGCTGATCGAAACCCTAGATCTAGAAGATGCGATCCGGGCAGCACGGGCCTTTGCCCTCTATTTCCAGCTGATCAATAGCGTCGAGCAACATTACGAACAGCGCGAACAACAACAATTTCGTCGTAATCTAGCTTCTGCCAATGCCAACGAAGCCAACGGTAACAGCGTCCACACAGAAATTGCCCCCACCCAAGCCGGCACCTTTGATTGGTTGTTTCCCCACCTCAAGCACCAAAATATGCCGCCCCAGACGATCCAGCGTCTTCTCAATCAGTTGGATATTCGACTGGTATTTACGGCCCACCCCACGGAGATTGTCCGCCACACGATTCGCAATAAGCAGCGGCGGATTGCGGGGATCCTACGGCAACTGGATCAAACCGAAGAAGGGCTGAAAAGCTTGGGGACAAGCGATTCTTGGGAAATTGAAAATATTCAGCAGCAACTTACCGAAGAAATTCGGCTCTGGTGGCGCACCGATGAGCTGCACCAATTTAAACCCCAGGTGTTGGACGAGGTGGATTATGCGTTGCATTATTTTGAGGAAGTTCTGTTTGATACCCTGCCCGAATTGTCGGTACGGCTCCAACAGGCCCTAAAAGCTTCTTTCCCGACGCTTAAAGTACCGACCACCAATTTTTGCAATTTTGGCTCTTGGGTTGGGGGCGATCGCGATGGCAACCCTTCTGTCACTCCTGACGTTACGTGGAAGACAGCCTGCTATCAACGGGGTTTGGTGCTGGAACGCTACATCGCCTCGGTGGAATCCCTCTCGGATGTGTTGAGCTTATCGCTGCACTGGAGTAATGTGCTGCCGGATCTGCTGGATTCGTTGGAGCAGGATCAAAATATTTTCCCCGACATCTACGAAACCCTAGCTATTCGTTACCGCCAAGAACCCTACCGCCTCAAGTTGGCCTACATCAAGCGGCGCTTGGAAAACACCTTGGAACGCAACCGCCGTCTAGCGAATATGCCCGCCTGGGAAAATAAAGTAGAAGCGGCCGATGACAAGGTTTATATTTGTGGCCAGGAGTTTCTCGCTGACCTAAAACTGATCCGCGAAAGCCTGGTACAGACAGAAATCAACTGTGCGGCCCTGGATAAACTCATTTGTCAGGTAGAAATTTTTAGCTTTGTGCTCACTCGCCTTGATTTTCGCCAAGAATCAACGCGCCACTCCGATGCGATCGCCGAAATTGTTGACTACCTAGGGGTGTTGCCCAAATCCTACAATGACCTAAGCGACGCAGAAAAAACCGCTTGGCTAGTGCAGGAACTTAAAACCCGCCGTCCCTTGATTCCGAAGGAAATGCACTTTTCGGAAAGAACCGTCGAGACGATCCAAACGCTCCAGGTGCTGCGCCGTCTCCAGCAGGAATTTGGCATCGGCATTTGTCAGACCTACATCATCAGTATGACCAACGAAGTCAGTGATGTCTTAGAGGTGCTGCTCTTGGCCCAGGAAGCGGGTTTATATGACCCCCTCACAGGGATGACAACCATCCGCATTGCCCCCCTCTTTGAGACGGTGGACGACCTGCGTAACGCCCCGGAAATTATGCAGGCGTTATTTGAAATTCCCCTCTATCGCGCTTGTTTGGCTGGTGGCTATGAACCCCCTGCCGATGGCCGCTGTGATGAAACCTTTGGCGATCGCCTGGTGCCGAATCTCCAGGAAATTATGCTCGGCTATTCCGACAGCAACAAAGATTCCGGCTTCCTGAGTAGTAATTGGGAAATCCACAAAGCCCAGAAAAATCTTCAGCAAGTGGCCGATCCCTACGGCATTGACCTCCGTATTTTCCATGGTCGCGGTGGTTCCGTTGGTCGGGGCGGCGGCCCTGCCTACGCCGCAATTTTAGCCCAACCGCCGAATACCATTAATGGCCGGATTAAAATCACCGAGCAGGGGGAAGTGCTAGCCTCAAAGTATTCCCTCCCAGACTTGGCTCTGTATCACCTCGAAAGCGTTTCTACGGCAGTGATTCAATCGAGTTTGTTGGCCAGTGGCTTTGATGATATTCAGCCCTGGAACCGGATTATGGAAGACCTCTCCCAGCGATCGCGGGCGGCTTACCGGGCGTTAATTTACGAAGAACCCGACTTCCTCGACTTTTTCATGTCCGTGACGCCGATTCCGGAAATTAGTCAACTGCAAATCAGTTCCCGTCCGGCCCGCCGCAAAAAAGGCAATAAAGATTTGAGCAGTCTCCGGGCGATTCCCTGGGTCTTTAGCTGGACCCAAAGCCGTTTCCTCGTGCCCGCTTGGTATGGTGTGGGTACGGCGCTCCAGGGCTTTTTTGAGGAGGACCCCGTCGAGAACCTGAAGTTAATGCGCTATTTCTACAGTAAATGGCCCTTTTTCCGGATGGTGATCTCGAAGGTAGAGATGACTCTTTCCAAGGTGGACTTACAAATGGCGAGCCACTATGTCCACGAACTGGCAGAAAAAGAAGATATTCCCCGGTTTGAAAAGCTTCTAGAGCAGATTTCCCAGGAATACAACCTCACGAAGCGGCTAATCCTCGAAATTACGGAAAATGAAGCCCTCCTCGATGGCGATCGCCCCCTCCAGCGTTCTGTCCAACTGAGAAATGGCACCATTGTCCCCCTCGGTTTCCTGCAAGTCTCATTGCTCAAACGGCTACGTCAATACACCAGAGAAACCCAGGCCAGCATCGTCCACTTCCGCTACAGCAAAGAAGAACTCCTGCGGGGTGCCCTTTTAACCATCAATGGCATCGCCGCCGGAATGCGGAATACGGGTTGATCTCAAATAGCTCTGTAAACGTAAAGTAGGGGTTCACTATGGCAAACCCCTACAACCCTAAAGAAAGTGAAAAGTGATTTAGAAAACCTGTTCTACTTCTGCAATTTCCGGAATATTTTCCCGTAAGCGCCGTTCGATGCCCATTCGTAGGGTCATGGTTGAACTGGGGCAAGACCCACAAGCGCCCTGGAGACGCAGTTTAACCACGGGGCCATCAATCTCTACCAACTCAACGTTGCCGCCGTCGGCTTTGAGGTAAGGACGCAATTCATCAAGGGTTGCTTCGACGTTTTCGGTCGTGAGTGCTAATGCCATAATTTTTTTTGGTGAACGAAGGGATCGCCTTCTATTATAAAGTTTCCGTTTTATTCCTTTGCAAAGAAAATGCTCTCCAGTAGACTTTGAGGCGATAATGTTGGCGATCTCGGAGAGATCCGCTACCCACCCAACAGTTGCCCCTAGAACAACAACGGTAGTAGGGTAATTAATTATGCCAAGTCCAAACGACCTTAACCTAATTGACGAAACCTTGGGTGAACAGCCGCTTCAGGAAGGCACCCCAGACGGAGCAATGGCGGCAGAATCGATGCTCCAGATGCTTACTGCTGCCGATAAAAACCAACGCATGATCGCTGCCCGCTATTTTTGTGATCACCGGGATGCGCGCGCGGTAAATCCCCTCATTGGACTGCTCCAGGGAGATGTTTGTCCCCTCACCCGTGTCAGTGCCGCCTATGCCCTTGGTCGTAACGCCTCAGAAACAGCGGTACCGGCTCTCATCGATGTGCTTGCACAAGACTGGAATGGCTATGTACGCAAAGGGGTTGTTTGGGCCTTGGGGAACTGTGGCGATCGCCGCTCCGTTGATCCATTAGTCCATGCCCTCCAAAATGATATTTCGGCTGTCCGTTTATGGGCTGCCAGCAGCCTCGCCCAGGTGGCTAAACTCCAGTACGAAGACATTTCCCGGGCAATTCCGCCCCTGATCCGGGGGTTGCGCCGCGATAAAATGGCCGCCGTCCGCAGTAACTGCGCTTGGTCGTTGGGGCAACTTTGTCGCGAAATGCCCTCCAATGTGATCTATGCCACCGCCGTTGATGCCCTCATTGAAGCTCTCGTTGAAGATGAAGATGTCGGCGTGAAAGAAGATGCCCGGGCTGCCCTGCTGCGTATTGGTGATCCCAATGGCCTGCAAATGATCGAAGCGTTAGAATTTGAAGGTTTGATTTAAAAAACTTTACAAACCTTACGGTCAAAATTTTCTATGGATCGACCCCTCACGGTAGGTATCAGTGGTGCATCGGGGCTTATCTATGCGGTGCGGACGCTCAAATATTTGCTTGAAGCCAACTTGACAGTGGATGTCGTCGCCTCAAAAGCATCCTTTATGGTGTGGCAAGCCGAAAATGGCATTACTATGCCCGCTGATCCCGATCACCAAGCTAAGTTTTGGCGTGACCAGGCAGGGGTTCCAGAAAAAGGCATTTTGCGTTGTCATCGTTGGGGTGATGTAGGAGCAGGCATTGCCAGTGGTTCCTACCGAACAAAAGGAATGCTGGTCATCCCTTGTAGTATGAGCACCGTTGCAAAAATTGCCAATGGCCTCAGCTCTGATCTCCTTGAACGGGCGGCAGATGTCTCTATTAAAGAAGGTCGTAAAGTTGTGGTTGTCCCCAGGGAAACACCTTTTAGTTTGATTCACTTGCGGAATTTGACTCAACTGGCTGAGGTGGGCGTAAAAATTGTCCCAGCAATCCCGGCTTGGTATCACCAACCGCAAACGATTCATGATCTGGTGGATTTTGTTGTTGCTAGGGCCTTGGATCAGTTTGAGATTGACTGTGTTCCCCTCAAGCGTTGGAAGGAAGAGGCCGCCAGCCAAAAATCAGAGTGATGATCTACCCTAGGGATATTTCTCGCGGAGTATCTATTACCCATGAACACTCGACTTAAGCTGCTACTGACGGCCCTATGGTGGAGTGCCTTGCCTCTGGTGGGTTGTTCGTCCCAATCTGCTTCGATGCCCGATGAAACTTCACCTCTAGCCGAAGCAACGCCGATGCTCATGAGTCCCCAGGCGGAGGATTTAGCGGTGGATGCCGTGACAGTGACGCCAATTGTTGAAGGTTTGGAACGTCCCTGGGGGGTTGCGTGGTTGCCCAATGGGGATATGTTGATCACAGAGCGGCCGGGACGGTTGCGCCTGGTGCGGGATGGGGTGTTAGAACCAGAGGCGATCGCCGGAGTTGCAGAAGTCTCCGCCGCTGAAGCCCAACAACTGTTTGCTTCCAGGCAGGGGGGCTTATTGGACGTTGCTCTCCACCCAGACTTTGAACAAAACAATTGGGTTTATTTCACCTATGCCTTTGGCACCCAGGATGCAAACCGCACAAGGGTCGCCCGGGCTAAATTTGACGGAGAAAAATTGACGGATTGGGAAGTGATTTTTCAGGTGGCGCGTACCAAACAAGGGGGACAGCATTTCGGTTCTCGGCTGACTTGGCTCCCGGATCAAACCTTACTCATTTCCATTGGTGATGGTGGAAATCCGCCCCTAGAGCAGGATGGCGAGTTTATCCGGAACCAGGCCCAAAACCTCGATAGCCATTTGGGGAAGGTAGTCCGCATTAACGATGATGGCTCAATTCCTGATGACAATCCCTTTGTAGATGAGCCGGGCGCTTTACCGGAAATTTGGAGCTACGGCCACCGCAATATTCAGGGACTGGCCTTTGACCCAATGACTCAACGGGTTTGGGCGACGGAACATGGCTCTAGGGGCGGTGATGAAGTGAATCTGATCCAGGCAGAAGCCAATTACGGTTGGCCCAAGGTTTCTTTTAGTGCGGAATATGCGACGGGACGACCCGTGGCCCCCGCAACGACAGCCCCAGGAATTACGGATCCCCAGCGGGTTTGGACACCTTCGATCGCCCCCTCTGGGTTAGCGATTTATACAGGCGATCGCCTTTTAGATTGGCAAGGGGATTTATTTGCAGGGGGGCTGGTTTCCCGGGATATTCGCCGCTTAGAAGTTGATGAACGGGGAAATGTGATCGCCGAGTCGCGGATTCCCATTGGCCAACGGGTGCGGGATGTGCGCCAAGGCCCCGACGGTTACCTCTACGTTTTGACAGATGCAAATTCGGGTCAACTGTTACGCCTCGCGCCCCAGAGTGAAGGTTCATAACCATCCCTCAACTCTTTTGCCACAATGGAATGGTGCGCTGACTGAGATTTGCCATGATTGCCCTTTCTGACTACCAACCCCTCACTCCAGAAGAATATTTAGCCCTTGAGCAAACGAGCGAAATTAAGCATGAATATATCGATGGTGAAATTTACGCCATGGCTGGGGGCACGGGCAATCATAATCTGATCAGTAGTAATCTCTTAATTCTCTTGAAAAATGGACTCCGGGCTGCGGGCTGTCGGACTTACATCTCGGATATGAAAGTTAATGTGGGCGATCGCCGTCGTTTTTTCTATCCAGATCTAGTTGTCACCTGTGACCAGCGAGACGAGCCACAACTCAGCTATATTCAATTCCCCACGGTGATTGTAGAAGTGCTTTCCCCCTCAACAGAATCCTTTGATCGGGGGCGCAAGTTCGAGTTTTACCGGGAAATTCCCAGTCTGCAAGAGTATCTCCTCATCAATGTGGATCAATACCTGGTGGAATGTTTTCGTCGCCAAAAAGCTGATATCTGGCTTCTACAAACCTATAAAGGTCTAGAGGCGATCGCCCACATCGAAGCCCTAAATCTGAATGCTCCCCTCCAGGAAATCTATGGTGATGTTCCCCTAGAATAATCCCGGCATTTCCCCCGTCATAGTGAAAGGCGATCGCCTAAAATGAGGGTCTACTTCCCCTACTAGAGTGCCCCCTCGCCATGTCTTTTGTCGGTCTCCACATCCACAGTGATTACAGTTTGCTCGATGGCGCTTCCCAGATTAAACCCCTCATTAAACGGGCCGAAGAACTGAAAATGCCGGCGATCGCCTTAACGGATCATGGGGTGATGTACGGGGCGATTGAACTGCTCAAAACCTGTCGCAATAAGCGGATCAAGCCGATCATTGGCAACGAAATGTACGTGATCAACGGCGACATCGAAGACAAAACCCAACGGTTTAAGAAGTACCATCAGGTCGTTCTGGCGAAAAATACCCAGGGCTACAAAAATCTGGTGAAACTGACCACCATTTCGCACCTCAAGGGCTTTCAAGGCAAAGGGATTTTCGCCCGCCCCTGCATTAACAAAGAACTCATTGAGCAACACCACGAAGGGCTGATTATGACCAGTGCCTGTCTCGGTGGGGAAGTGCCCCAATGTATCCTCAAGGGCGAATATCAACGGGCGCGGGAAGTGGCGAAGTGGTACAAAAATATTTTTGGCGATGACTATTACCTCGAAATCCAAGACCATGGCTCCCAGGAAGACCGCATCGTCAATGTGGAGATCGTCAAAATTGCCCAGGAACTCGACATTAAAATCATCGCCACCAACGACTCCCACTTCATTTCTTGCTACGACGTGGAAGCCCACGATGCCCTCCTATGTATCCAGACCGCAAAATTAATCACCGAAGATAAGCGCCTCCGCTACAGCGGCACCGAATATCTCAAATCCGCCGATGAGATGCGTAAACTCTTTCGGGATCACCTCGACCCAGGGATTATTGACCAGGCGATCGCCAATACCCTCGAAGTTGCCGCCAAGGTCGAACCTTACAAAATCCTAGGGGAACCCCGCATTCCCGATTACCCCGTCCCCGAGGGACACACCGCTGACAGTTACCTCGAGGCAGTCACCTGGGACGGACTCCTCAAACGACTCAAATGCAAAACCCAGGCCGAAGTCGATCCCACCTACAAAGAACGCCTCGAATACGAACTGCAAATGATGCAGCAGATGGGATTTTCCACGTACTTCCTCGTGGTATGGGATTACGTGAAATATGCCAGGGACAATGATATTCCCGTCGGGCCAGGGCGGGGTTCTGCGGCTGGTTCCCTCGTGGCCTACTCCCTCGGCATTACGAATATTGACCCAATTCACCACAGTCTGCTGTTTGAGCGGTTCCTCAACCCCGAACGAAAATCCATGCCGGACGTTGATACGGATTTTTGTATCGAGCGGCGGGACGAAATGATCAAATATGTCACCGAAAAATATGGTGAAGACCGGGTCGCACAAATTATTACTTTTAACCGCATGACCTCCAAGGCCGTGCTCAAAGATGTGGCGCGGGTGCTGGATATTCCCTACGGAGAAGCGGACATGATGGCAAAAATGATCCCTGTGGCCCGGGGCAAACCGGCAAAGCTGAAGGTGATGATCTCCGACGATACGCCAGAACCAGAATTCAAGCGTCGCTACGAAACTGATCCCCAAGTACGCCGCTGGGTCGATATGGCGATCCGCATCGAGGGCACGAACAAAACCTTTGGGGTTCATGCCGCCGGGGTGGTGATTTCTTCAACACCTTTAGATGAAGCGGTACCGCTCCAGCGTAACAATGAAGGGGCGGTGATCACCCAATATTACATGGAAGATGTGGAGGCGATGGGGCTGCTGAAAATGGATTTTCTCGGCCTAAAAAATCTCACTACCATCAAAAAAGCGGCGGATTTGATCAAGGAATATCGCCACGTGGAACTGGATCTCGATCAGTTACCCCTCGATGAACGCAAGGCCCTAGAAATCATCAGTAAAGGCCATGCGAAAAAGTTACCGGGTGATATTGATAAAACCCATGATCTGTTTGGTCGGGGGGATCTAGAGGGGATCTTCCAACTGGAATCCGACGGCATGAAAAAAATTGTGCAGGATCTGCGCCCTTCTGGCATTGAGGACATTTCCTCTGTTCTTGCCCTTTATCGACCTGGCCCCTTGGATGCGGGCTTAATTCCGATTTTTATTAACCGCAAACACGGCGTCGAAAAGATCGAATATCAACACGAGCTTTTGCAGTCGATTTTGAATGAAACCTATGGGGTGTTGGTTTACCAGGAACAGATTATGAAAATGGCCCAGGATTTAGCGGGCTATTCCCTCGGGGAAGCGGATCTGCTGCGGCGGGCGATGGGGAAAAAGAAAATTGACGAAATGAAAAAACATGAAGCTAAGTTCGTGGAGGGGGCGGCGACCAATGGGGTTTCGGAGGCGATCGCCAGGGATTTGTTCGACCAGATGGTGAAATTTGCGGAATATTGCCTCGCCGGGGACACACCTGTTGTTACGGTGGAATATGGGGTGCTGCCGATCCAGACCATTGTGGAACAGGAATTGCTCTGCCAGGTTTATAGTGTGGACGCTCAAGGATTAATTTACACGCAACCCATTGAACAGTGGCACAACAGAGGCGATCGCCTTTTGTATGAATATGAACTGGAAAATGGCCAAATGATTCGGGCGACCCCAGACCATAAATTCCTTACCACCACGGGAGAACTACTACCCATTGACGAGATTTTTACCCAAAATTTAGACCTAGCTGCCTGGGCAGTACCAGATTCCCTACCTAGAACTGCTTAGGTTTACGGGTTTGGCGATATTCAAACAATAGTAAAGCAGCAACGGCGATCGCAAAGGGCAATAAATAGTACAGACCCCGAAAAACAATTAAGGTGGCTAAAATGACCTCCTCTGGCTGGGTGTCTTGCAAGAAAAAGAGAATCACCGTCTCGAAAATCCCCAAACCACCGGGAATTGTACTCACTAAGCCGGCGACCATCGCTAGTACATAAACTCCGAAAAAAACAGGATAATTGAAGGGTGGCGCTAACAGAGAATGCAGTGCTAGAGCGGCAAATCCCCAATCCAAACTAAATACAAGAACCTGCTGAAGAGAAAGTTTTAATGAAGGAAATTTAAACTGATAATTACGCCACTGCAATGGCTTTTTAAATACCCAAGAACCCAGCACATATAAAGCACTAATTCCTAAACAAAGAATCCCAAATCCCTGTAATGATTTTGCAAAAAAAGGCAATTGAATCCCCGTTGGTAGGGGAAACTTAAAAATCGTAAAAATAATGCCACTAATGAGCAATAACCCGACCCACAAACTTAAATTGGTAAAGGCAATAACCTGAGCAATTTCTAAATGGGACACTTGCCACTGACGATAGAGGCGATAGCGCAACATACTCCCCGACAGAAACGCAAAACCCACGTTTGGACTAATGGCATAGGTGATCAACCCTGTAAAGGCGATTTTATAGGTATCTAAAGTTTTTTGGAGATATCGAAATGCCAAAAGATCATAATTGGCGATCGCCCCATAACTACACACCACAAAAAAGCTTGCTAGTCCTAACTGAGCTCCAGAAAGGTGATTCAAATTTTCCCAGACAAGGGGCCAATCAATACGTCGAAATTCCTGCCAAATCACCCCCACTGCCACCGCACAAATGACGAGACTTATGCCCGATAAAAAATGCTTTTTAAAAAATCTTTGACGGTCACTTTTATGATCTATCACTGGGCTAACCCAAAAATATTTTGCCAAAGTTCATTTTGTCTGCCCTCACCATTGCCAGAACTTTACCATAGCCTCCAATGGGGGAATCTCTTCCGATAGAATAAAAGATTGATCAATTAACAAAGGTTGAATTAGTAACAATGAATGTACTCGTGGTGGGTAACGGCGGCAGAGAGCATGCGATCGCCTGGAAACTGCTCCAATCTCCCAACGTCCAGAAAGTCGTTTGTACTCCCGGTAATGGCGGCACCGCTCTGTTAAAAAATTGCCAAAATCTACCTATTGCTGTGGATGACTTTGCGGGGATTGCCCAAGCCTGCTCTGACCACGACATTGTCTTTGTTGCCGTCGGCCCAGAAGTCCCCCTTTCCCTCGGCCTCGCTGACTTTCTCTCAGAACGCAAGATTCCCGTATTCGGCCCGAAAAAAGATGGCGCAATCATTGAAGCCAGTAAAGCTTGGGCCAAGGACTTAATGAACGAAGCAGGGGTTCCCACCGCCGCCGCTGGCACTTTTAACAATCCCCAAGCCGCAAAGGACTACATCAAAACCCAAGGCGCCCCCATCGTTGTCAAAGCCGATAGTCTCGCTGCTGGAAAAGGGGTGATCGTCGCGGAAACCTTAGAAGAAGCCTTAAACGCCGTTGATCGCCTCTGGGCCGAAGGGTACAAAACCTTGGTCGTCGAAGAATTTCTCGTGGGTCAGGAAGTCTCTGTCCTCGCCCTCACCGATGGGAAGACGATCCGCCCCTTGCTGCCCTCCCAAGACCACAAACAAATTGGCGAAGGAGATACCGGGGAAAATACCGGGGGCATGGGGGTTTACGCCCCAACGCCCATCGCCACCACCGAAATCATGGCCCAAGTCCAAACCGATGTTCTGGAGGCCACTCTCAAAACTTTACAAAATCGCGGCATTGATTACCGGGGGATTCTCTACGCAGGTCTCATGGTTGCACCAGATGGCGAGGTTAAGGTGCTGGAATTTAACTGTCGCTTTGGCGATCCAGAAACCCAGGCGGTTTTACCCCTCCTCGAAACACCCCTCGATGAGATTATGCTCGCCTGCATTAATCAAACCCTGGCTGAACTGCCTCCTTTGCAGTGGTATGACGGTAGTGCAGTTTGCGTCGTGGCGGCGGCGGCAGGCTATCCCGGTGCCTATGAAAAGGGCAAGATTATCACAGGTATCCAAGCAGCTGAAGCTCTAGGTGCGACAGTTTTCCATGCAGGGACTAAATTAGAAGGAGATACCCTCGTCACCAATGGGGGTCGTGTCCTTGGCATTGTTTGCCGTGGTCACAGTTTTGAGCAGGCGATCGCCAATGTCTACCAGGCCGTTCCCAAGGTTCAGTTCCCAGGAATGTACTATCGTCGCGACATTGGACACCGCCTCAAAAAAGCGTAACTTGCAACAAAACGTTACATTGTATTTAATAAAGCAAACTTGATCTGGTAAGTTCACCCCCGAAAACACCTTGCTAACCCTCATCACCAAACTCCGCAATATCCTTTCCCGCTGGTGGTCAGAATTCACATTGCAGACCAAACTGATGGCTGCAGCCACCCTCGCCGTGTCCCTGCTGATGAGTGGTTTTACCTTTTGGGCGGTGAACTCAATCCAGCAAGATGCCCGCCTGAATGACACCCGTTTCGGCAGCGATCTGGGCCTTTTACTGGCAGCAAACGTCGCGCCCCTTGTCGCCGACCACAATCTTTCTGACCTCGCCCTCTTCACCAATCGCTTTTACAACAGCACCGAAAACGTCCGCTACCTCATCTATGCCGACCCCAACGGCAAAATTGTCTACGGTATTCCCTACTCCGAAGCCGAAGTCCAAAACAGCCTCACCATCGAACGGCGCATTACCCCACCAGACGATTACAATCCCGCCGGATTTTTCCCCGTTGCCAAGCAACATTTAACCCCCAACGGCGAAATTACAGATGTCTTCGTACCCCTCCACCAAAATGACGAATACCTAGGCATTCTTGTGGTGGGCATCAATCCCAATGCCACCGTTGTTGCTTCTTCTAATCTGACGCGGGATGTTACCCTCGCCGTGTTTGTCTTTATTTGGGTCATGGTCATCCTCGGTGGTGTCTTTAACGCCTTGACCATTACCCGCCCCATCAAAGAACTCCTCGATGGCGTGAAAAATATTGCCGCCGGAAATTTCGAGCAACGGATCGATCTTCCCTTTGGCGGGGAACTCGGTGAACTGATCGTAAACTTCAACGAAATGGCCGAACGGCTTGCTAGCTACGAAGAGCAAAATATCGAAGAACTCACCTCTGAAAAAGCCAAGCTCGAAACCCTCGTCACCACCATTGCCGATGGCGCCATCCTCCTCGACACAGACTTAAAAATTATTTTGGCCAACCCAACGGCCCGCAAGATTTTTCACTGGGACGAAAAATCAATCATTGGCACCACTGTCCTGCACCACTTACCCGCCTCTGTCACCACCCAAATTACCCGGCCGCTCCATCAGATTGCCGCTGGCGAAAACCTAGATTCAGACTTCCTGATTGAGCACCATGCTGTCCAAGGCAATGCCGAAGAAATTATTCGGGGGAATGAATTCAAAATTACCCTCGAAGATATGGTGGACAATGTGGCAGAAGCCACAACGATTCGGATTTTGCTGACTGAAGTGCTGGATAAGAGCAAAATCAATGTGCGGGGCATTGCGATTACCGTCCAAGACATCACCAAAGAAGCGGAGCTCAATAAGGCCAAAAGCCAATTTATCAGTAACGTTTCCCATGAATTGCGCACCCCACTCTTTAACATCAAGTCTTTTATTGAGACCCTCCATGAATATGGGGATGATTTGACAGAACAGCAGCGGCAAGATTTCCTCGAAACCGCCAATAATGAAACAGATCGCCTCACTCGTCTAGTGAATGATGTTTTAGATTTATCGCGCCTTGAATCTTCCCGTGTTTATCGCCTTGATGAAGTGGATATTTCCCAACCCATTGAGCAAACCCTGAGAACCCACCAACTTAACGCCCGGGATAAAGAAATCACCCTGACCCATGAGTTAGCAACTGATCTACCGATGATTTTGGGTCATTATGATTTGTTGTTACAGGTGCTGACAAATCTCGTGGGGAATGCACTCAAATTCACCCAAGCAGGGGGTTGTGTCAGCGTGAGAGCCTATCCTGTTCCCCACGATCCAGAGCGGGTGCGCATTGAAATTTCAGATACAGGGATTGGCATTGACCCAGAGGATCAAGAGGCAATTTTTGACCGTTTCTTCCGGGTGGAAAATCGTGTGCATACCCTCGAAGGCACGGGGCTTGGGTTATCAATCGTGAAAAATATTATTGATAAACACAATAGTCGGATTCACCTCATCAGTGAAGTGGGCATTGGTACCACGTTTTGGTTTGAGCTGAACGTTGCCCAAGGGACGCCGGAATTACAGTTGCTCGACAACCCGCACCATGTCCAGGATCAATCGATAGAAGTCAGCAGTAATTAGCCACTCCAACGGGATTGTTCAGCGGCGCTTGAGGAAAAGCTGCGTGAAATAGTAGACACCTTCTTCATTTTTAACGACACCAATGCCTGTGAGATCGAAGTCGCCAATAATATTTTTGTGATGGCCAGGGCTGTCGATCCAACCTTCTACGGCAACGGTGGCAAGGTCATCATAGCCTTGGAGAAGCGCGAGATTTTCGGCAACGGTGGCATATTTTAAAGCTTGTTTTTCAAGGCTAGCGGCCCGTTCGTCAAAACCATCATGGGAAAAGCTAGCTTCGCCGGAGGCCATTTTGGCACTGTATTTGCGGGACTCATTCGTAATCCGGTAGTCCAACGTTAAAGGTTCTAGGCCCAGACTGACTCGATAGGCGTTGATTTGGGTATGAATCTGCTGTTCGATGGTTTCAGTATTGGGATTTTTGACGGGTTGGGGGGTGAGGGGTCGTTCCTGTTGGGCGACCGGCTGATTCGCTGTCGAGGAAATGGTTGGTCGTTCTGTCTGCTGAAAGACGAAACGGGCACCGAAATAAAACAAGATGGGAACCACAAAACGTGACCAACGCTGGTGTCTCATGGGAAAGCCTCTGGGGAAAGTTAGCTCTATTGTAAGAATTCAGAATCTAAATGCTGAATCTGGATCGGCTCTTCTTGAAATTGGCGATCGCCATCGAGTTGCCAACTGCGATAGTCGGCGACGCGCCGCTGGTGGACAGAGAGAATGAGGTAAGAATAAATATCCCAGGCGATCGCCCGGTCATATTCAGAGGGAATTGCGGCATGGTCAGGGTGAGAATGGTAGATGCCGATGATCGCTAGGTCTTGGGCGCGGGCGTATTTCTGTGCCTTCAAAATCGTGGCAGGGGCGATCGCAAAGCGGTCATGGCGCGACTGGGACTGGGGATTTTGGGGGAGCAATTCCGGCATTGCTTGGCTAAACGCCAGCGTCCAAGTATTTTCTGTCGGCCAGATTTCCCGGACTATTTTATTTTGCCCCAGTAACAGACCACAACACTCCTCCGGATAGCAGGTCTGGGCGTGGGTGATGAGTTGTTCGATTTGAGAAGGAGTCAAGCTTAACATGATGGCCTTGTTACTTCGTTGCCGAAAAAAACGCCCAAATCCTCAGCAGATTCAGGCGCAGTTTTGTTGAAGTGATTGAATTACAGCCTAGAATCCCATTGCCTTAGCCACCGCTGCCATATTTGCAGGAATTCCGGTTTGCCCTTTTGATAAACTGTGGGCGATCGCCGCATCGGGATCCTTCAAACCATTACCCGTCAAGACACAGACCACAGTTGCTCCTGTTGGCACTTGATCTTTGACTTTCAAAAGTCCGGCCACCGAGGCGGCACTGGCAGGTTCACAGAAAATGCCTTCGTTAGCCCCAAGCTTGCGATAAGCCTCGATAATTTCTTCGTCGGTCACTGCATTAAAAGACCCTTGGCTAGCCGCTTGCACCCCATGGGCTTTGTCCCAGTTTACCGGGTTACCAATGCGAATTGCCGTTGCCAGGGTTTCCGGGTTATGGACAGGCCCTCCCTGGATAAACGGTGCCGCACCAGACGCTTGAAAGCCCATCATCCGGGGGAGCTTCGTCGCTTTATTTAGTTCATGGTATTCACAAAATCCCATCCAATAGGCCGTGATATTCCCTGCATTGCCTACGGGGATACAAAGCCAATCTGGCGCTTCACCGAGGGCATCGACCACTTCAAATGCTGCGGTTTTTTGACCCTGGAGCCGGTAGGGATTCACAGAATTGACCAGTGTTACAGGGTAATTTTCCGACATTTGTCGCACGATGCTGAGGGCGTTATCAAAGTTGCCTTCAATGGCGATCACTTCAGCCCCGTATAACAAAGCCTGGGCTAATTTTCCTAGGGCCACATAACCATCGGGAATTAGGACAAATGCCCGTAGACCTGCCCGTCTAGCATAGGCAGCAGCAGCGGCAGATGTGTTCCCAGTACTCGCACAAATTACGGCTTCGGCCCCTGCTTCCTTGGCTTTGGTAATTGCCATGGTCATGCCCCGGTCTTTAAAGCTCCCCGTGGGATTTAGGCCGTCATATTTAGCATAGACTTGCACCCCACGACCGATTTCTGCGGCAATACTGGGAATGGGAATCAGGGGAGTATTGCCTTCGTAGAGGGTCACCACGGGGGTGCTATCGGTTACGGGGAGATATTGGCGATACGCATTAATCAGACCCGGCCACTTAGCAGCATGGTGGGTCGGAAAGGGAGCAGAGGTCGGATCGGCTTTAGGAGTACTCAGAACCACAATTGTTCTCTTAAAGTTTAGAAAGTGTAGTCAAACAAACGAAATCTTCTCTAAAGGGTAGCAGTAAGGGGCTATCTGGGCTAGTCACAGGGGCGATCGCCGCCGCATTGGTACAGGGATTTTAAGAAAAGATTAACGTGGATTAACTATTTTAAGAGTTTAGGGGCATAGATGGGCGGCCACGGTCACTGCAAATTCTTCTTCAAAGATCTCCTTGTTATAGTTTAAACTCCAGAGCTCTAGTTCGCAGGCATCATCCCTATGGGTTGGGGTCAGCTTGAGGGTGAGTAAACGCTGTTTCGCATCGAAGTCACACTGAATTTCGGCGATCGCCCCCACCTGGCGTCGGTCAAGGGCTACTGCGAGCCGCATGATCGCACTTAACTCACTCACCATCTGTCGGTGTTCTTTGTGGATGAGATTTTGATAATTTTCGTGTTTTTTCTTCGGCTTGCTTTTGCGGTGGTAGCGGGCGAGGTTCGCGACGATTTCTAATTGGGTCTCATTGAAACCGAGGAGCTCTGCATTACGAATCAGATAGTAGGAATGTTTATGGTGGGCCGCATGGCTAATGTAAAGGCCACAGTTATGGAGAATCGCCGCCGCCCAGAGCATTTCCCTCGCTTCGGTGTCCCATTGGTGCAGCCCCCCCTGGAGCTGATCAAAGAGACTCAGGGAAAATACGGCAGTGCGTTTACTGGCGACCAAATCAACGCGATATTTTTTGGCGATCGCCATCACACTCCGTTCCCGAATCGAACTTTGGTATTGCAGGCGACTTTCAATCAAACCATGAGAAAGCATCCAGTCGACGATCACCCCTTCCCGCAACGCCCGTTCACAGAGGGTAATTTTCTTCAGCTGCAACAAATCCATCGCTTCTTGGAGGATGATTGCCCCTGCCAGGATAATTTCTGCGCGCTTATCGGACATCCCTGGTAAATTTGAGCGCTCCCGACAATTAAGCTCCCGCATCTGTTGGATCAATTTGCCCAAGTCTTGACGCGAGAACGTGTAGCCATGAAGAGGACTCGGCACGCTTCCCAAATCAGCCATCGCGTGCATTGCTGCCAAGGTTTCAATGGTGCCAGAGGTACCGATCATTTGTACCTGTTCTTCCGGGAGAAGATGTTCTTGTAGTTCTTCAATGGGACGCTCTAACATCCCCCGAATATAAGCTTGTAGGGCCGCAAATTCTCGGTTACTAATCGGATCAGTATTCACAAAATCTTGGGTTAACCGCACCGCTCCTACTTTCGTACTGCTAAGAAACCGTGCTTCATGGCTTTCTACCAGGCTAATTTCTGTCGAACCGCCCCCAATATCAATTAAGACATGGGGTTGTTGGTTAAAGTCAACGGCTGATAAAACACCGAGGTAGATACGGCGCGCTTCTTCTTGGCCGGAGATTAGATCAACTTCTAGGCCTAGTTCTGCTTCAATCCGTTGTAAAAATTCTCGACCGTTGGGGGCTTCTCGCACGGCGCTGGTTGCCACCGCTACTAAAGAATCTACCTGAAAACTCGTCGCTAGATCCTGACAACGGCGGAGGGCATTTAAAGAACGATCCATGGCGGCTTCCGTCAGGTTCCCCGTGAGGCGATCGCGATGACCGAGGCGCACCGTATCTTTTTCTCGGGCCACAATTGTAAATGCGGGCAGGCTGGGTTGAATTTTGACGATCACCATATGAATTGAGTTGGTGCCGATATCAATCGCTGCTAGGGTACAGTCTTCCCCTTGGGTGACATTCGCAAATTGAGTGGATTTCGTTTTAAGCTGATAGACGGAAGTAGCCATAGATTTATGTCTGTCATCTTTGCTGACTTCTCTATTATTAAGGATTACCTCCGATTTACTGATTTTTTATGACATCTCTTCGTTGAACATCTATGGTTTCTGAGCCTACCTGGAAAAAAATTATCTATTTATTACGCTGGGATAAACCGGCAGGTCGCTTAATTCTAATCATTCCTGCCCTATGGGCCGTCTTCTTAGCGGCTGAGGCCAGACCTGACTGGAAACTGGTCTTGGTGATTATCCTTGGGGCAATTACCACCAGTGCTGCGGGCTGCGTTGTGAATGATTTATGGGACCGGGATATTGATCCCCAAGTGGAACGAACAAAAGTTCGCCCCCTCGCTTCTAAAGCTCTCACGGTCAAAGTAGGAATTATTACGGCGATCGCCTTTTTTCTCTGTGCCGCTGGGTTAGCGTTTTATTTCAATCCCTGGACGAATCCCCTTAGTTTTTGGTTATGCGTCGCCGCAGTGCCCGTGATTATTGCTTATCCTCTAGCAAAACGTTTTTTCCCGGTACCGCAACTTGTTTTGGCGATCGCCTGGGGCTTTGCCGTTCTCATTAGTTGGAGTGCTGTGACCCAAAATTTAACTGCTGCAACCTGGCTGTTATGGGGTGCAACAGTTTTCTGGACTTTAGGTTTTGACACCATCTACGCTCTCTCCGACCGGGATGATGATTTGAAAATTGGCATTAATTCTAGCGCTATTTTTTTTGGTAAATTTGCCCCCGAAGCCGTCGGTATTTTCTTTGTCTTAACAGCGACTTGTCTTGCTATTCTAGGCAAAACATTGAATATTAATCTTTTGATTTACGGTATCGCCTGGGCGATCGCTGTCGGTCTTTGGTTTAAACAATACTTAAAAATTCGGAAACCCAATCTTCCCCGCAAAGCCTACAATCGACTCTTCGAAGAGAACGTTACGATTGGCTTTATTCTCCTCAGTGGAATGATTAGTAGCTTTATTTTTTAGACCTCGCAGTTACTCAGAAAATATCACAAGCTGTCTTTCCACCATGACAGCTTCACTCTAGTTCTACGCGACAAATAAAGCCCTCAATTTTCAGATTGAGAGCTTTGATTAGAATATAAAGTTGAAGAATAAGATATTCAGTTTTTCATAAAAGAGAGAAGCTTGGCATTGAGCTATTTTCCCGGTAGGCTACCCCACAGGTATCGTCGCCGCTATAGCGTTTCACATCTGAGTTCGGGATGGAATCAGTGTGGTTCCACTATGCTAGAAACACCAAGCAGTGGTGTGGTCTCACACCCTCAAGACTGCACAAAATACTTATTAGTTCATCGAAATACTTAGTCTAACCATCTGTTTAAGGACAAGCCCTCGGTCTGTTAGGACATCTCGGCTCCATATGTTGCCACACTTCCACCTAATGCCTATTAACGGGTGTTCTTCCCGTGACCTTACTGGATTAACTCCATGAGAGCACTCATCTTGAGGTGGGCTTCCCACTTAGATGCTTTCAGCGGTTATCCGCTCCGCACTTGGCTACCCTGCGTTTACCGTTGGCACGATAACAGGTACACCAGCGGTGCGTCCTTCCCGGTCCTCTCGTACTAAGGAAGACTCCTCTCAATGCTCTTACGCCTGCACCGGATATGGACCGAACTGTCTCACGACGTTCTGAACCCAGCTCACGTACCGCTTTAATGGGCGAACAGCCCAACCCTTGGGACCTACTTCAGCCCCAGGTTGCGATGAGCCGACATCGAGGTGCCAAACCTCCCCGTCGATGTGAACTCTTGGGGGAGATCAGCCTGTTATCCCTAGAGTAACTTTTATCCGTTGAGCGACGGCCCTTCCACGCAGCGCCGTCGGATCACTAAAACCGACTTTCGTCCCTGCTTGACTTGTAGGTCTCGCAGTCAAGCTCCCTTCTGCTTTTGCACTCGATGGCTGATTTCCAACCAGCCTGAGGGAACCTTTGTGCGCCTCCGTTATCATTTAGGAGGCGACCGCCCCAGTCAAACTGCCCACCTGATACTGTCCTTTCACCGGCTTCACGGTTTAAAGTTAGAATTCTAGCCTTGTTAGAGTGGTATCTCACCAGTGACTCCATTACTCCCACAAGAGTAATCTCAACGTCTCCCACCTATCCTGCGCAAACAAAGCCCGAACCCAATACCAAGCTACAGTAAAGCTTCATAGGGTCTTTCTGTCCAGGTGCAGGTAGTCCGTATCTTCACAGACAATCCTATTTCGCCGAGCCTCTCTCCGAGACAGTGCCCAGATCGTTACGCCTTTCGTGCGGGTCGGAACTTACCCGACAAGGAATTTCGCTACCTTAGGACCGTTATAGTTACGGCCGCCGTTCACCGGGGCTTCGGTCGTCAGCTTCGCCTAAGCTAACCAACTTCCTTAACCTTCCGGCACTGGGCAGGCGTCAGCCCCTATACGTCCTCTTACGAGTTTGCAGAGACCTGTGTTTTTGGTAAACAGTCGCCTGGGCCTCTTCACTGCGACCAGCTCTCGCTGGCACTCCTTCTCCCAAAGTTACGGAGCAATTTTGCCGAGTTCCTTAGAGAGAGTTACCTCGCGCCCCTCGGTATACTCTACCACCCTACCTGTGTCGGTTTCGGGTACGGGTCTTATGCTTTCAACACATAACTAGCTTTTCTAGGCACTATCCTTTACTACGCGGAGACCGTAGTCTCCTCCCAATCCATTCAGGGTGTAGCTATCTTTCATGCGTCATAGTTATGCTCCCACATAGGAGTTGAGGAATATTAACCTCATGTCCATCGACTACGCCTTTCGGCCTCGCCTTAGGTCCCGACTAACCCTCCGCGGACGAGCCTTCCGGAGGAACCCTTAGGGTTTCGGGGTATGTGATTCTCACACATATTTTCGCTACTTAAGCCGACATTCTCACTTCTATACAGTCCACATCTGCTCACCGCTAATGCTTCACACCATATAGAACGCTCCCCTACCACTCTTTCGAGTCCGCAGCTTCGGTAACTTGCTTAGCCCCGTTCATTTTCGGCGCAGGAGCGCTTGACCAGTGAGCTATTACGCACTCTTTCAAGGATTGCTGCTTCTAGGCAAACCTCCTGGTTGTCTATGCACTCCCACCTCCTTTATCACTTAGCAAGTATTTTGGGACCTTAGCTGGCGGTCTGGGCTGTTTCCCTCTCGACGATGAAGCTTATCCCCCACCGTCTTACTGGCTGAATTTTACATGGTATTCTTAGTTTGTCTCACTTTGGTACCGCTCTCGCAGCCCGCAGCGAAACAGTGCTTTACCCCCATGCAAGGAAACCAACCGCTGCGCCTAAACACATTTCGGGGAGAACCAGCTAGCTCCGGGTTCGATTGGCATTTCACCCCTAACCACAGCTCATCCGCTCCTTTTTCAACAGAAGTCGGTTCGGACCTCCACTTGGTATTACCCAAGCTTCATCCTGGCCATGGTTAGATCACCCGGGTTCGGGTCTACAAACTGTGACTAACGCCCTTTTCAGACTCGTTTTCACTTTGGCTTCGGCTTTTCACCTTAACCTGCCACAGCCTGTAAGTCGCCGGCTCATTCTTCAACAGGCACACGGTCAGACGTTAAATCGTCCTCCCATTGCTTGTAGGCTAACGGTTTCATGTTCTATTTCACTCCCCTCCCGGGGTTCTTTTCACCTTTCCCTCGCGGTACTTTTACACTATCGGTCACACAGTAGTATTTAGCCTTACGAGGTGGTCCTCGCTGATTCAACCGGAATTTCACGTGCTCCGGCCTACTCGGGATACAGTTAGGCTACTTTGATTTTTGACTACAGGACTTTCACCTTCTTTGGTGTAGCTTTCAACTACTTCGTCTAACCTCTATAGTCCACATCACTGTCCCACAACCCCAACCGCCTAAGCAGTTGGTTTAGGCTCTTCCCGCTTCGCTCGCCGCTACTAAGGGAATCGATTTTTCTTTCTCTTCCTTCAGCTACTAAGATGTTTCAATTCGCTGAGTTGGCTCATACCATCCTATATATTCAGATGGCTGTATTTAGGGTTGCCCCATTCGGAAACCTCCGGCTCAATGCTTGCTTCCAGCTCCCCGGAGTATATCGTCGGTAACCACGTCCTTCATCGCCTCTGTGTGCCTAGGTATCCACCGTTAGCCCTTTGTAGCTTGACCTTTTTTTCGAGGTCAGACTCTTGGCTATTTTTGGATTGTTTGTACTTTCGTACTTTCCTACCTAGCTATTATTTCGACTATCTAATATTTTTTTGTGCAGTTTTCAAGGTGCTTTGCTGAAATCTCTTTCAGCATTCAACAACATCTTTCGTCTTTTTTCTTAGACTGTGGTGTTGATGCTGAGATTGTTTCATTATTTCGTGGTTTTGGTGGAGGTAAGCGGACTCGAACCGCTGACATCCTGCTTGCAAAGCAGGCGCTCTACCAACTGAGCTATACCCCCATTGGTATCAACAATTGATGATTATCAACGGTTGATAAGTGGGCCATCCTGGACTTGAACCAGGGACCTCACCCTTATCAGGGGTGCGCTCTAACCACCTGAGCTAATAGCCCATGTCCACGAACCTAAATTTGAAAGTGACTCCCGTTCCTCCCCCTCGCACGACCTTCGAGATGACCTTACTGCGTTCTATTTGCTGATTGCTTTCAAACTTCAGTAGGTTAGGTCTCCCTAAAAGGAGGTGATCCAGCCACACCTTCCGGTACGGCTACCTTGTTACGACTTCACCCCAGTCACTAGCACTGCCTTCGGCGCCCTCCTCCGCGAACGGTTAGAGTAACGACTTCGGGCGTTGCCAGCTTCCATGGTGTGACGGGCGGTGTGTACAAGGCCCGGGAACGGATTCACCGCAGTATGCTGACCTGCGATTACTAGCGATTCCTCCTTCATGCAGGCGAGTTGCAGCCTGCAATCTGAACTGAGGCCGGGTTTGATGAGATTCGCTTGCCCTCGCGGGGTTGCTGCCCTTTGTCCCGACCATTGTAGTACGTGTGTAGCCCAAAATGTAAGGGGCATGATGACTTGACGTCATCCCCACCTTCCTCCGAGTTGTCCCCGGCAGTCTCCCTAGAGTGCCCAACTTAATGCTGGCAACTAAGGACGAGGGTTGCGCTCGTTGCGGGACTTAACCCAACATCTCACGACACGAGCTGACGACAGCCATGCACCACCTGTCTCCGTGCTCCCGAAGGCACTCTCGCATCTCTGCAAGATTCACGGGATGTCAAATCTTGGTAAGGTTCTTCGCGTTGCATCGAATTAAACCACATACTCCACCGCTTGTGCGGGCCCCCGTCAATTCCTTTGAGTTTCACACTTGCGTGCGTACTCCCCAGGCGGGATACTTAACGCGTTAGCTTCGGCACTGTCCGGGTCGATACAGACAACGCCTAGTATCCATCGTTTACGGCTAAGACTACAGGGGTATCTAATCCCTTTCGCTACCTTAGCTTTCGTCCCTCAGTGTCAGTTACGGTCCAGTAGAGCGCTTTCGCCACCGGTGTTCTTCCCAATATCTACGCATTTCACCGCTACACTGGGAATTCCCTCTACCCCTACCGTACTCAAGTCACACAGTTTCCACCGCCGATCCACAGTTAAGCTGTGGGCTTTGACAGCAGACTTGCATGACCACCTACGGACTCTTTACGCCCAATAATTCCGGATAACGCTTGCACCCTCCGTATTACCGCGGCTGCTGGCACGGAGTTAGCCGGTGCTTATTCCTCAGGTACCGTCAATATTCTTCCCTGAGAAAAGAGGTTTACAATCCAAAGACCTTCCTCCCTCACGCGGTATTGCTCCGTCAGGCTTTCGCCCATTGCGGAAAATTCCCCACTGCTGCCTCCCGTAGGAGTCTGGGCCGTGTCTCAGTCCCAGTGTGGCTGCTCATCCTCTCAGACCAGCTACTGATCGTCGCCTTGGTGGTCCCTTACACCACCAACTAGCTAATCAGACGCGAGCTCATCTTCAGGCCAAAAAAGATTTCACCTCTCGGCATATCGGGTATTAGCAGTCGTTTCCAACTGTTGTCCCCGTCCTGAAGGCAGATTCTCACGCGTTACTCACCCGTCCGCCACTAAGCCCGAAGGCTTCGTTCGACTTGCATGTGTTAGGCATACCGCCAGCGTTCATCCTGAGCCAGGATCAAACTCTCCATATTAGATTCCTTACTCATTCGTTAGAATTTTCATTCGTCTTTAGCAAGAGATGTTTTTTAAGGCTCTCTTTATCCTTAACTAAGTTCCTTGGTATCGATTGTTTCAATCTCAACCAGCTCACTTGTTATAATCTTGTTTAAAACAAGGGGGCGGATAGTCACTTTCAAATTCTATTCTTTTGTCTCGGTTCGGGGCGGCGGTCCAGTGCGTCTCTCTCAACCGCGCTTAACTATATTAACCACACAACCCGGAGATGTCAACACCTTTTTCTAATCTTTTTTCGGTATTCGAATGAAAAATCCCTGGAATGCCCTCAGAGCAAGGGTTTTGACGGCTGGAAAAATTTAGAATTTTAAGTTCTTAAGTCCATCAATCTGGATTTGACAACCACATCCCTACGTTCTTCTATCACTCTCGATTAGGTGAGGATATTAAAAAACCTCCTTCCTCATTTCACTGATGAGTACCAGAGGTCTTCTTGGATTTGAAAACCAAATCCCCACAATGGCGGGTTAGATCGAGGCGATCGCCTGATTGAGTCTTTCGATATCCCAACCTTTTTGGTGGAGGAGTACCCAGGATTGCATGAGATCGGGGCCTTGGAGTTCGCCCATCAGTCCGGCACGCATGGATTTCATGACGACGCCTTTTTTGACGCCATGGGCTTTGGTGACTTGGTTAATGAGTGCTTTTGCTTCATCGGAGGTGAAATTAGTACTGGCTTGGATGTTTTGGAGGACTTCCTGGAGAATCGCTTTAACGCCTTCGGTTTGGAGTTGGGCCGTGGCTTTTTCGTCTAAGGTGATGCTGTCACCAAAAAGGAGTCGGGTTTCTTGGGTAACATCGGCCAAGCGGGTGAGGCTGGGCGCAACGAGGGTGACGAGGGACTCTAACCAGGGGCGATCGCCTAGATAATCTCCGTAACCTGCTGCTTGTAAATAAGGGATAAGCAGATCAGTCAGGGCAGGGATCGGCATTTGGTGGAGGTACTGGGCGTTAATCCAATCAAGCTTATCCCAGTCAAATTTTGCGCCAGCTTTATTGACCCGCTCTAGGGAAAATTCCTTTGCGGCTTCTTCGAGGGTAAAAATTTCTTGGGTTGAGTCGGTCGGCGTCCAGCCCAAAAGACTCATATAGTTGGCGATCGCCTGGGGGAGGAATCCCATTTGGCGAAAATCATCAATAGATGTCACCCCATCCCGTTTCGACAATTTACGTCCCTCTTGATTGAGAATTAAGGGCGTGTGGGCAAACTGAGGTACTGCCGCGCCGAGGGCTTCATATAAAAGAATTTGTTTAGCGGTATTAGCGATGTGGTCTTCCCCCCGAATCACGTGGGAGATTTGCATATCAATATCATCAACCACCACCGCAAGATTATAGAGAGGCTGACCAAAAGACTCATTCCCTTCAGGGGTGCGGGCAATCACCATGTCACCACCGAGATCACTACCTTTCCAAGTCATGGTGCCTCGAATCAGATCTTGCCAAACGATTTGCTGGGCATCGTCAATTTTGAAGCGAATCACGGGTTTACGACCTTGGGCTTCAAATTCAGCTCGCTGCGCCTCCGTTAAGTTGCGGTGACGATTGTCATAGCGGGGCGCTTGATTATTCGCTTTTTGTTGTTCCCGCATCGCCTCAAGTTCTGCGGGGGTACAGTAACAACGATAGGCAAGACCTTGATCTAAAAGGGTTTGGATTGCTGCTTTGTATTGATCCAGCCGTTGGGTTTGGAAAAAAGGGCCTTCATCCCAGTGCAAACCGAGCCATTGGAGACCCGTTTTAATGTTTTCGGTGTATTCGGACTTAGACCGTTCCAAATCGGTATCTTCAACCCGGAGGACAAAGGTACCGCCATGGTGATGGGCAAAAAGCCAATTAAAGACAGCAGTTCTAGCTGTCCCGATGTGGAGATTTCCGGTGGGACTTGGGGCAATACGAACGCGAACAGTCACGGGGTTAATCCTTTGTTGTAGTGGTTTAATTTAATCTTTGTGGTGGCTATTTTCCCATTGTCCTCTAGGAATTTGAAGGGGCATATAAAAACATCGCCTCGCAAAGAGACGATGTTGGTTGTGTGTTTAATATCAAAAATGGGTTTTTAAAAAGAGGGACAGAGAGACTTAGCCGACGACTTCGAGTTCATGCTCAGCGAAGTTGTTGGTGTTTAGACCACCAGCACTACCGCTAAAGCCGTTGTAGTTGACTTTGTTAAAGCGAACAATGACGGGATAGATAATACCGCTTTTATCAATGCTTGCTACTGTACCGACATCGCCGTACCAGTAGGATTCTTTCCGGAGGATTTTAACTTTGGATCCGCGTTCGATAGCCATGCTTATGTTCCTTTAAAGCGATTACTAAAGAGTGTAGTTAGACTTAGATAACAGCCTACTATCGGATAGGGGTTTTCAGGCACTTGAAGTGTTTAAGTTTTATTGCGCGTCCTGCCACCGTAATCGGACAAAATGGCTTGGATTTCCACTCTCGTCCGTGTTTTCTTGGATTTCTTCGAGGGTGAGATTGAAGGGAATCGCGGTGGTGATGTGCTGTTGGGCATATTTACCGAGATCGGGGGCGATCGCCCAAGCTGTAGCGGCAGCAGTTCCCATACCTAGAAGTTGAGAGAAGGGATCTTTGGGGAGCAACCAAGCGGCTCCACCTGCTAAGCCAGCAGTCAGCAATAGGGTGACAGAAATATTGGTGCCGCAGCGGGGATGGACGGCTAAATTCCATTCCCCAGACCGGAGGCGATCGCCTGCTGTACTGACTGCCCGGTAGAGATCAGTTTTATCCACGCCACCAAATAAATAAAAACCTTGCCCCGTGGACATCCCACTTAATTCCGCATAGTGGTGACGCCAAGCTGTTGGATAGCGTTCTGCCAATTCCGTAAGCACCCAGACCGTTCCATGTTCCAGGGCGTGGGCTTGGCGAATAAATAGCAGCTCTCTCAGACCAGGCACGAAACCCAATTGCTCGATTAAAGTTTGATCTTGACTGGCCTGCGGTGAAAACCAGTCACCATCCCAGGAAAAATTACGCGCTGTCATTGCTGTTGCTATCCTTTGCTGAAAAAATGTTGTCCATTTAAGCTTGAATTTTCCCCAAGAGATTAGGCGCCGATCCCCAATTGTCCCGCCAAGCTGGGACTCAAGGGAATTAAAGTCACCAGCATCAAAAATAAAGCGACCAATCCCAGGATCGCCCGGGTATCATTAGGTTCTAATAGTTCATTGAGGCTGGGGCGTTCTGCTTCCCGTTGTAAAAAAATAATAATTAAGGCCCAGTAGAGGGGAATGGGATTCGCTGGGTTAAACAAAGCCACTAGCCCCAATACCACGAGGGTAGCGATAGTGGTACGACGAGCTGTTTTGCGACCATAAATAGCCTGGACAATGCGGCCTCCGTCTAAACAACCTGCGGGGAGTAAGTTTAACGCCGTGATCACAAGGCCCAACCAGCCCAAAATCGTCAAGGGATGAATCGCCACAATCGCTTGTTGCAACCCATCGCCCAGGAAAATGCGCGCCAGGGTACCCACCAACACTGAACCCTGGAAAAATTGACTCGGAACTTTAAATAGACTGTCCGGGTTAGAAAGCCCAAAACCACCCAGGAGGAGAAGCAGGGAAATCAGCCCGCCCGCCGCTGGGCCAGCAAAGGCGATGTCAAAGAGTGCTGTCCGGTTCGGGAGCAGGGATTCAAAGCGGGTAATCGCCCCGAAAGAAGCAATCTGCCAGTTGGGGAGGAAAAAGGGAATGCTGAGTTTGACATTATATTTTCGGCTCGTGACCCAGTGGCCTAGTTCGTGAACCCCCAAGATGAGCCACATCCCCAGGCTGAGGGGCAGGACGTCGGTATAACACTGCCAATCACTGAAGAAATCAAAGCCTTTGAGGACGCCAATCGCTTCTAGGGTCGTCGCCAGGGTGGCAACAAATAAGACTAAAGCGACATTTTTCTGGGCGAGACTCGTGGTTTTTGGATCATTACTGCTCGGTAAGATCACGATCACCGGTTTTCCTTCTGGATCTTCGACCAAGAAAAGGCGGTATTTATCCCCCAGGCGATCGCCTAATTTTTCCGTCAGCTTTTGGTGGGCTTCTTCGGGTTCCCCTCGCAAATTTCCCTTGAAAATGGCCCCTTCTTGGTAGGGAATTGCTTCTGTGGCAAAAAATGTGTCAATGCCAAAAATACCTTTAATAGTTTGGAGATCCTCTGGATTAATGGGTTGAATTTCGGGTTCGGTCGCCGGATCTGCTGGGGCTTGTGTCGAGGATTCCGTGGCTTGAGTCTCAGTTTGGAGGCGTTCTAGGGCCTGTTTGCGAATCATCTCCCCCTGGCCTGCTTCTCGGCGTAGATTACCCAGATAAATATAGGCTCCCGCCGAAGCCACCAAAATCAGCACCACACCAATGAGATCCAGGCTCACCCCTAAAAGAATGCAACTCAATAGCACCAACCAGGGAACCGTAATCGCGAGGGATTGTCCCCAGGCCAATAACCCTAAGCGTCCCGCTTTTTGCGATCGCCGATAGCCCCACAAAACCGTACCCAAAGCCGCGAAAATAAGCAGTATTAATGCTGAGGTTGCCGGGGAAAAATCCATAATAAAGTTGCGTTGATCGTCCAAATTTCAAGTGTTTTCCCTATTTTAGAAGGATTTCTCCAGAAAGAAATTTTGAGGCCGCCACCCGCAAGACTCGTTAAAACTAGGGTAAAAGGTCGAGTTGGGTGCTTTGTTCCACCGGGATTAAACCGAGATGCTGTCTCGCTTTTGCGCTCACTACCCGTCCCCGGGGCGTGCGGTTTAAAAAACCAATTTGGAGTAAATAAGGCTCGTAAACTTCTTCAATGGTCTTACTGTCCTCGCCAGTAGCCGCGGCGATCGCCTCTAAACCCACCGGGCCACCCCCAAAATGATTGAGCATTGTTTCTAGGATTAGACGATCTGTCCAGTCCAATCCCAAAGCATCAACGTTGTACAGATCCAAAGCCGTTGCTGCCACCGTTTGGGAAATTTCTCCATAGCCTTTGACTTGGGCATAATCCCGGATTCGCCGTAACAGACGGTTGGCAATACGGGGCGTCCCCCGTGCTCGACGGGCAATCTCTAAAGCGCCCTCTGGGGTAATGGGTTGCTCAAGGATCAAGGCACTGCGATGGACGATGGCAATCAATTCATCGACCTCATAAAAACGTAACCGTTGAATCAAGCCAAAGCGATCGCGCAGGGGAGACGTTAATGCCCCCACTTTCGTCGTTGCGCCAATCAAAGTAAAAGGCTTCAGGGGAATACTACGGGTTCTGGCACTGACTCCTTTGCCAATGGTGACATCTAAGCGGCCATCTTCCATCGCTGGATAGAGCAATTCTTCGGCCATGCGATTGAGACGGTGAATTTCATCGATAAATAAAATATCGCCAGCCTCTAGGCCCACCAAGAGGCCACTGATATCACGGGGGCGTTCCAGGGCCGGGGCAGCGGTAATTTTACAATTCACCCCCATTTCTGCGGCTAAAATCAAGGACATGGTTGTCTTCCCTAACCCAGGGGGGCCATACAGCAACATGTGATCGAGGGGTTCGCGGCGGGCTTTGGCAGCGGCGATCGCAATACCTAGCACTTCCTTCAGATCCCTTTGACCTAGGTAATCTCCCAGACGTTGGGGACGAATGCGATCCTCATTGGCCGATTGTTCCTGGTCTTCGGGCAGGGCTTGACTCGTGGTGAGGGCATCTCTACCCAAAGCCGGATCACGTTTAGGCGGGAGACCATGGCCTTGGTTGCGTTTAATCGCCATTGCTGTAGACAGGAAACAACTGTCACTCCATCCTAAACTGAATCTTTTGGGAAATGCGGGCATTTAGGGAAAGGAACACCTTTCGGTAAAATAAAGACCAATCTTCCGAGGCTTTGCGCCATTTAGCCTGAAAACAGTCATTGTTCGAGGACAATACCATTCATGAAAGCCATGATTCTGGCAGCGGGTAAAGGAACCAGGGTTCGTCCGATTACCTACACCATCCCCAAGCCCCTCATCCCAATTCTGCAAAAACCCGTGATGGAATTTTTGCTGGATCTGCTCGCCCAACATGGCTTTGATCAGATTATGGTGAATGTGAGCCACCTCGCCCACGAAATTGAAGGCTACTTTAAGGATGGTCAACGCTACGGGGTACATCTGGCCTATTCCTTTGAAGGCAGTATCCAAGATGGAGAATTACAAGGGGCAGCCCTCGGTTCCGCCGGGGGGTTGCGGAAGATCCAAGATTTTCATCCGTTTTTTGACGATACGTTTGTGGTGCTTTGTGGTGATGCTCTGATTGATCTAGACCTCACAGCAGCGGTGCGATGGCATCGCGAAAAGGGGGCGATCGCCACCGTAATCACGAAATCTGTCCCCAAAGAAGCGGTCTCTAGCTATGGCGTGGTGGTCACAGATGACGAAGACCGGATTCTCAGTTTTCAAGAAAAGCCCAGCGTTACCGAAGCTCTCAGCACGAAAATCAATACCGGGATCTATATTTTTGAGCCAGAGGTAATCGATTTTATTCCCCCCAACTGCGAATTCGACATTGGTGGTCAACTGTTTCCGAAGCTTGTGGCGGCCAATGCACCTTTTTACGCCCTAGATATGGACTTTGAGTGGGTGGATATTGGTAAAGTCCCTGACTATTGGCAAGCGATTCAAAGCGTGCTCCAGGGCAAGATCAAAAATGTGCCCATTCCCGGCATCGAAGTCAAACCAGGGGTTTATACAGGCCTGAATGTGGCCGTCAACTGGGATAAAGTCGATATCCAAGGCCCTGTCTACATTGGCGGCATGACCCGCATTGAAGATGGGGCAAAAATTATTGGCCCGACCATGATTGGCCCCAGTTGTTGGATTTGTGCAGGCGCGACCGTCGAAAGTAGTGTAATTTTTGAATATTCTCGCTTGGGCTCAGGGGTACGCCTCAAGGATAAATTGGTCTTTGGGCGCTACTGTGTTGATAAAACGGGGGCAACCATTGATCTGCAAAAGGCAGCCCTGGACTGGTGGATTACAGATGTACGCCACGCCCACCCCCCCACGGCACCGGTGAAAAATCCCCACGTGGTCGAATCCTTAGAAATTGAAAAGTTTTTAAATAGCTCTAGCTTGGCGGCAGACTCTCCCCCATCGCCATCATCCCGCCCCAGCAGCCTTTAAGAGCTTCACAACGGTCTTACATTGGTTAAACTGGGCAATTTTAAGGGCTGTGTCGCCCCGTTTATTTTGGGCATTGAGATCTAAATCTGGACACCGTTCGAGGAGCAACTGAACAATGGCATGGTGATCCCGGTGGGCAGCCCACATTAAGGCTGTGGCTTGATGTTGATCTGTGGCATTGGCATCGGCCCCCCCCTTTAACAGCACTTCAATCACTGCTTGATAACCGCGATCGCCCGCTTCCATGAGGAGGGTTTTGCCGCTGGGGAGACGTTCGTCAGGATTTGCCCCTCTAGCGAGGAAAAGTTCGAGGAGTTCCAGCTTGCCTTGATTAAAAGCGATCAGGAGCGCGTTTTCTCCTTCATTTTGGTAGTGGAGGTCTGCACCTTGGTCGAGGAGAAGTTGGGCGATCGCCCTTTGCCCCTGGTAGGCAGCAACCAGGAGGGGGGTATCACCTTGATGGTTGGCTAGGTTCACCGCAGCATTTTGGCGGAGTAAATATTCGACAATATCGTAGTGGCCTTCGAGGGTTGCTAAATGGAGGGCTGTGTCGCCTGCTGCATCGGTGCTATTGGGATTTAATTGATGCTTAAGCAAATATTGCACCAAGGCGAGATTGCCAGCAGCCCCCGCGAGAGGCAAAATATCCGGCTGAGTCAGGGTTGCCCCGGCCTGAACCAAACGTTGTGTGAGGGGCAAATTCCCCTGTTCGACGGCAAAAATAACGGCCGTATCCCCATCGAGATCTGTGGCATTGACCACCGCCCCAGCAGCCAACAGCATGTCAACGACCTCATCGTAACCCGCAATAACTGCGTGCATGAGGGGGGTCTTCCCGTCACTACTGGGGAGATTCACATTTAACCCGGCCTTGAGTAGGACTTCTAAACAGGCGATCGCCCGCTCCGACACGGCCACTGTCATCGCCCCTAAGCCTTGGTAAGGGTTAGCCCGCTGGGTCAGGAGTATCTGCACCACCACCGGGTGTTGCCCTTGAATCGCTAAATTCAGCGCCGTATCCCCATCAAAATCTTCGTGGTTAATCTTTGCCCCGGCCTTCAACAAAATTTCTACGGTGGCGATCGCCCCCCGATAGGCCGCCACCATCAGCGCGGTACTGCCATCTTCATTGGTGGCATTGGGATTAGCGCCGGCCCCAATCAAAAAATGTAGGACTGCCGTTTGTCCTGCCGCCGCCGCCACCATCAGCGCCGTGAGGCCATATTTTCCTCGTAATTCTAAATCTGCGCCGTGGGTGAGGCAGAGTTTAACGAGATCCAAAGCCCCAACTTGGCAGGCATACATCAAAGGACTCGTGCGATCGCCATCCAAGATATTGACTGGTACCCCCTGGGTGAGCAAGACGGCCACTCGATCCACATTTTGGGCGCGAATTGCCTGAAATAACTGGGCGCGGTCCACGGGGGCTGTCATCGCGAAACATACAATAAAGGTTAATTTCTATTGTAGAAGTATCCCGGATCGATCCTGTCCCAAGCCGTCCCAGATTCTAGTTGATAATTTCCATTTACCAGGGGAATCGGTTAAGTTTTATAAAGATTTCAGCATCCTGAACGAAGGAGAAAACACCCATGAGTTTTGAAATTCCAGAGTCCGTCAAAGTCTGGTCCCAGTTTGGTCACCCCATTATGATGTGGGTCTTGTTTGGGCTTTGTATTTATGCGATGTACCTCGGTATTCAGATCCGCCGCATCCGGAGTGCCGATAAAGAAGTCCGCAAAGAATTGGTAAAAAAACAATTTAACTTCAAGCACCACCAGGTGGGTTCGGCCCTGCTGGCATTTATGGTTTTGGGCACCATTGGTGGGATGGCCGTCACCTACATCAACAACGGGAAATTATTCGTTGGCCCCCACCTCCTTGTCGGTTTAGGGATGACCGGTTTAATTGCCATCTCAGCCTCTTTAGTGCCTTTTATGCAACGGGGCAACGACTTGGCGCGGGTAACCCACATTGGCTTGAATACGTTGCTGGTGGCTCTGTTTGGTTGGCAGGCAGTGAGTGGTATGGATATTGTGACGAAAATTATTGGCCGTCTGTAGGTAGCGTCCAGGCAAAATTTTCGGGGGGGACAGGGGTACTGTCCTCTTTTTTGTGGGTTTCTGGATTGTCTTCGGGGGGACAAATGACGGTACAACCCCGGCCACTCTTGAGGGGTAAGGGGAGATTAAAACAGTCGTGGAAGTCTTGCTGAACTTTTGTGGTGAGGCGCGGTGAAACCTGGGAAACAATGGTCGCGAGGAGGCGATCACCTGTGGTTTTCAATAGACCCTGGGGCAACTTGTAGATAAACCGGGGAAACTGAACCAGCACCTGTAAATGCAGCTCCCAATTCACCTGGGTAATCACCGGCGGCATCGGGCGATCGCCGAGTAGTTTTCGTGCCTGGGCATCGTTGGCAAGTACCTGTTCCCAGGGGAGATGATCGAGGCACATCAGCGCATCATAATCAATGGCATAGCCCTGGGATTGGGCCTCAGGGAGGGGCACATTGTACATTCTGTAGGCATTTTCAACGGGGGGATCAAAAACCACCGCTAGTTTTGGTTCTACTTCATAGCCAAAATTGCCAAACTTGCCCACCGTCAGAATATAGCCATTCTCGGTGAGGGGTTCTACCTGCATCGGTTTTGCACAACGGTGGAACCAACCGCCATGGCGATCTAGGTACGCCGCGACTTCCTCCAGGGGCGCGTACATTTGCATGATCCCTCGATAGTGGGTCTCAAAATGCATCGGTGGCGTTTCGGGGTTACCGTCACCAAAGGCCGTGAATAGACGAGACGATTCCGCAGGGTTCATAGCAGCAAAAGACAAGAAATAAACTTGTTGTACCTAAAATCATGCCCGCTTTTCTGTAAAGTTGCACCCCAAGACCGAGGAATTCAGGGTAATAATTATAAATCGAAGGCAAATTTCCGCCAGCGATTTTAGGAGGTTAATGAGGATGAAAGTTTTAGTGGTCGGGGCGACGGGGGAAACGGGACGGCGCGTTGTCGAAACCCTAATTGCTCAAAATATCCCGGTGCGGGCCATGGTGCGAGATCTCAACAAAGGCAAAGAAATTTTGCCCTCGGACGCAGAATTAGTCGTTGGTGATCTCCTCGATAAAAAATCCCTCCCAGGGGCGATCGCCGACTGTGACCACATCATTTGTGCCGCTGCGGCTCGACCCAGTTTGAACCCTGCCGCATTTTTTCAAGTGGATTATGTCGGCACCAAATCGCTGATCGATGCTGCCGTAGCCCAGGGAGTTAAGCAATTTGTCCTCGTCACGTCCCTTTGTGTATCTAAATTTTTCCATCCGTTGAATCTATTTGGTCTGGTGCTGTTCTGGAAAAAACAAACCGAGGCTTACCTCATCAACAGTTCCCTCAATTACACGATTGTCCGTCCCGGTGGCTTGAATGCCGAAGCCGCAGCGCCCCTGGTACTCGCCCAAGCCGATACCCTGTTTGAAGGACGAATTCCCCGGCAGCAGGTGGCAGAATTATGTGTGGCCGCCCTTGATCATCCCCAGGCAAACCGACAAATTATTGAAGCGATTACGGACAGTGACCGTGAGCCTCAGCCGATCCCTGACCTGATTCGTGCCTTGGGCTCTGCGTAATGGCGATCGCCTCGTCACCATTCATTCAGTTGCCAAATCCCCTAGAAAAATTGATCAATATTGGGTGATCAAGGATAATCTAGGGAATTCCTCTGGTCCATCGTTCGTAGAAGGCGACTATTCCTTTCGGGAAAAAGCATTTCTTAATGAGTATTCAAACCTCGGTTGTCAAACAATTATTTGAAGCCGTTCCCCATGGGCGATCGCAACTCTATTTCAAATCTTCCCTAACGGCACTCTCCCACGCGATGGAAGATCAAATCCTTGCAGGTCAAGATTCCCCCTTGGTGATCGCCAGCTTCCAGCAAGAAAGATACTACCGCCAGGAAGCAACCCGTTATCGTCGCATTGCCGATAAATCCCAACAGGTTTACGTCCTCGCGGCCCCAGAAACAGAATTTGAAAACGCTTCTGATACCTACGAGCGCATTGCCTTTACGCCAGATGATGCCCTAAGCGAAGAGTGGCACCTCGTGGTGATTGGAGAAAATTTTGCCAGTTGTCTCCTTTGCCGAGAAAAACACAACAATTCTGAAAAGGGAGATCACTTCGCCGATAATGCCCGTCGTTTTGAAGGCATTTGGACCGAAGACCGCAACATTACCGAAAAAGCAGCGGAAATCCTCCTCGATCGCATTGCCCAATATCGCCCGGAGCTCCAGGAAAAAATTCAAACGGCCAAGGAAACCTACCTCCAGAATGGTCACCAAGATCTAACGGAACATCAGCCTAATTCCACCGCCGATCCCTTTGTGCAGCGCTTGGTGAACTATCTCCAGGCGGGTCAATACAAAATCCTTAAGGCCAACCGCTCCCTGGCAAACAAAGAACAAAAGGAGCGTTTAATTAATACGGTCACAGCGGCCATTCGGCGATCGCTCGACACCGAAGACATCTTGCAATTGGCCGTCGAAAAATTAGGAGAAGGTCTCGGCGTCTGTCGCTGCATTATTTACCGTTGCAAAGAGTCGGACGAACAAGCCCAGATCCAGCATGAATTTCTCCACGGGGATCAAATTTCTGTAAAAGGTCGCAATTGGCCCCTGAAGGATAATCCCCTCTTTCAAAAAGTGGTCTCCCTGGGGGAAGCCCTCGGCATTGATAATACCGAGCAAGATCCAGACTTTATCAAAGACCAGCTAGAAACCCTCACCCAAACCTGTTCCATTGTCTCCTGGCTACTGGTGCCGGTACTCTACCAAGGGCGACTAATCGGCATGATCGAGCTCCATCACTGCCACCCAGAGGCGATCCATTGGCGACAGGAAGATATTGCCCTCGTGGGGGCGATCGCCATCCAAGTCGGTGTGGCCCTAATTCAGGCCGAAGCCTACAACAACCTCGAAGAACTCAACGAACAATTAGCAGCCCTCGACCGTACCCGTTCTAACCTTGTGGCGATCACAGGCCACGAACTCCGGACACCTTTATCAACGATTCAAGTCTGCCTAGAAAGCCTTGCCAATGAGCCGGATATGCCGGAGGAATTGCGCCAGGTGATGCTAGATACCGCCCTCCAGGATGCAGAACGTCTGCGCACCCTCGTCCAGGATTTTCTGACCCTATCCCAACTCGAAAGTGGTCGGGTGGAGTGGAATATTGAACCCCTGATGCTCTATGAATGTGTGGAACTGGCCATGAGCCACGTGCGGGCCAAACGTTATCAAAGTGGCGGCCAACCCCTACCCCAACTGATCAATCAGGTTTCGCCAGATTTGCCCCTCGTCCAAGCTGACGGGGAATGGCTCGTAGAAGTGATCGCCAAGTTGCTGGACAATGCCTGTAAATTTAGCGATGCCAAGCAGGGTCAAGTGGCGATCGCCATCACCGCCGAAGATCCCCATAAACTCACCGTGAGCATTATCGACAATGGTCGGGGCATCGAACCCAAACGCCTCGAAACAGTCTTTGATCGTTTTTACCAAGAAGAAGGGGCATTGCGACGGAGCGCTGGCGGCACTGGCTTAGGATTAGCGATTTGTCGCCAGATTGTCACCGCCTGGGGGGGAGCGATCTGGGCAGAATCCGAGGGTAAAAATCAGGGGAGTCAATTTTCCTTTACGGTGCCGGTCTTTGAAGAACCCAGCCCACCGAAAACGAACCAGACCAGCAAAACAAAAACGAAAACGAAGCGTTCCCGGCGTCGCTAACAAACGCTCACAAAACTGAGCAATTCACCTTAAGCTTTGTGAATATTCCCAACTAAATATCAGCATGGGCCTACAGAGGACTAAGGGCGCAGGACAATAAAGATAGAGGGACACCACAGAATCCACAGACTCCCTATTTGAGCGAGAGATCCCTGAGTGAAGTCCCAAGGAGGCTTTATGTTAAGCACCTATTTATTTCCAGATGGCACCCTGTACATTTTAGTAAAACTGCTTGTCCTGGCCCTCGTCATTTTGCTATGGCTGACGGTCAAGTCGTCCCCTGTGGTTTAGCCAAAATAACTGGGGGCATTGCCTGGTTTCCATTTGATATTGCAACCAAGGCTGGGCTTTTGGTTCGGATCAGGGGTTTCTTTTGCCAAAACGGCGGCGATCGCCTGGCGAAGATCGGCTCCCGTTACGGGCTTGTCATTACCGGGGCGGGCGTCGTCCAATTGGCCCCGATAAACCAGCTTTAAGTCCTGATCGAAAAGGAAAAAATCAGGGGTACAGGCCGCTTGATAACTTTTGGCGATCGCCTGGGACTCATCATAGAGAATCGGAAAATTTAATTGGAGTGCTGCCGCCATTTCCTTGAGCTTTTCTGGGCCATCATCCGGATAATTCTCTGCATCATTGGCACTAATGGCGACAATGCCTAGCTCCTGGGGGACGAAATCTACTCCCAACCGGGCCAACTCATCCTGGACATGGATCACAAACGGACAGTGGCGACACATAAAAATCACGAGCAAACCCGCTTTCCCCCGGAAATCTCCAAGGCTAACGGTTTTTCCGGTGGTGACATCCGGTAGGGCAAAATCAGGGGCCGGAGCACCCAGGGGAAGCATGGTGGATTCAGTGCGAGCCATAAAAAATTACCTCAATAATTGTGTGTAAGTTGCTGGGACTGACGCAAACCATCAAAATCAATTTAGCGATCGCCTTCATAAACCCAAGTGAGATGAAGATGGGTCTGAAGCATCTCCAATAAATTTGAAAAATCCAGTGGTTTTTCTAAAAAAGCATCAAAATCCGAATTTATATTATGCCAACCATGATCCAAAACATCCCCGGACATGGCGAAGATAGGGATTGTCCTAAATTTTTCGAGTTGACGAATCTGGTGGGCCATGGCTTGACCGTCCATCCGGGGCATCACCATCTCTGAAATGATGAGATCTACTGGATGGGCTTCTGCCACTATCAAACCATCTTTTCCGTTTTCGGCTTCGAGAATCTTAAAACCCAAAGGCATCAAGAAGTGTTTAATCACAGAACGATTAACCCAACGGCTATCCACAATCAGAATGGTCTGCCTGCGGCCCACATAACCAATAATTTGTAGGTGATCACGGGTCACTTGATCATCAGCAACGAGGGGAGGACTAACAAGCACCTCCGATAGCTCCAGGTCAAAGGAAAAACAACTCCCTTTGTTCGGAGAACTCGTTAACTGGAGTTCGCCCCCCATCATCGCCACTAATTTTTGGCTGATCGCTAATCCTAAACCTGTACCGTGGGGCCGACTGCGGCGATCGCCTATCTGCTCGAAGGGTAAGAAAATTTTCTGATGGTTTTCGGGGTCAATGCCGCAGCCTGTATCCCGAACCGCGAAGTGTACTCTGTGCCAATGATGCTTAGGAGATTTGGGGGGAGTCTGCGGGGGCTGGCTTAATTGAACGTCTAAAACAACGCTTCCCTGGTGGGTAAATTTAATCGCATTGCCCAATAGATTCAGTAACACTTGCCGGAGACGTTGATCATCGACCAGTAAATAATCGGGAATATCTGGATCAATATCGTAATTGAGGAGGAGTTGTTTTTCTGTGGCCTTGATCTGACAGGTTTGGATAATATCCAGAATAAAGTAATGGAATTGCACCGCCGTTGGAATTAGCTCTAGGCGTTGGGCTTCAATTTTAGAAAAGTCAAGCACATCAGCAATCAAACTCAAGAGATGATGGCCGCATTGTTCAATGATTTTGAGGCTGCTTTTTTGCTCTGTACTCAAGGATTCATCAAACATCAAAATTTGCGTGTAACCCAAAATGCCATTTAAAGGTGTGCGTAGCTCGTGGCTCATATTGGCAAGAAACAGACTTTTTGCCCGGTTTGCTTCTTCGGCTTGTTTTTTGGCGGCTTGGAGGGCGACTTCATTGGCCTTGCGGTCCGTAACATCCATCGCCATGGTGATTTGCAATTTACGCCCATCGGGCAAGGTACCAAGGGGAGCACTACTAAAATCCCAAATGCGTTGGTCACCGTCTTTGATCAGGATGGCGTATTCACCGTCATGGGTGGAATTTTGGATCTCATAAACTTTCTCGATCCCCTGTAGGGCCGTCAGATATGCTTCACCGTAGGCTTTTGCTGCCCAGGCTGCGATCGTAGGAATTTCCGTGATGTCATAGCCGGTTAATGCCGTCCAAGTACGATTGAGCTGCAAAATTTCACCATCACTGGCGTAGAGCAGAATGGGAAAGGGTGCGTCTTGAATCGCCCGGTAGAGACGTTGTTCACTTTCGCCGAGGGCGGCATTGGCTTGTCTTTGCTGGGTGATGTCTTGGACAAAGATAAAAAATCGGCTTTGATCTTCGCTGAGGTCAGTGGTCAAACTCAGTTGCATTTCTCGGATCTGACCTTTTTTGTGTCGCCACTGTTGATAGAGTTTAAGTCTGCGGCGATCGCCCCATTCTGTGAGCAGTTGTGCGGGATCGAGGTCGTCGGTAATGAGCAGATCAAAAATTGAGCGTTGCAGCAATTCATCGCAGTCATAGCCTGTCATTTCACCCAGGGCCACGTTAACTTCGAGAAAATAGCCCCGATCATCTAAAACGGCATAACCATCAATGGCAGTTTCAATGGCCGTTAAATAACGGGAGGCACTGGCGGCACGGATCTGTGCTTTTTCGATTTCTGCTTCCCTGGCGATCGCCTCTAGCTTAAAGCGATGTAACCGCAGCATTTGGTAGCCCACCCAAAAGACAACCCCAATGAGTAAGCCCGATAGACCACTAATGGCGATCGCCAACTGACGAATGGGAGCGTTGGCTTCCCGAAGGTTAACCTTATAAATCACAATCCAAGGGGCTTGGGTCGTTTCAAAGGAAGCCCCCACAACGAGGATATCCCGGTAATCAGTACCCCGCACCAAACGCCGAGACTGCAGAATTGCTTGGGTTGCGAGGAGAGAATCTTGATCCAGGGAACGTCCCAACTGTAGCGGCGGCTCATTGGCAAACCGTAGGGGATTGAGGTAACGAATATTATTGCCTTCACGACGCACCAACAAAGTTTCAGCGGTGGTACTAGCATTGGCCGCTCGGTCTAATAGACTATATAAAAAATTCTGGGGATCTTTTTCTAAATATGCCGCCCCAATAAAATTATTTTGCTCATCATAGATGTAGGCTAAAACACCAAAAACAGGGAAGTCTTGGTTATTGACTTTTAAGAGATTTAAGTCGATCAAGCGCACTTCTCCCCCAAGACTGGTTTGGTGATCTGCCTCCTTAAAAACTGTATTAATTTCCTGGGGTAAGGGATTTTGCACCCCCGTTTGCCAAACAGTTTGTCCCTGGCGGTTAAAAAAAACGATGCGGCGGTAATCGTAACTGGTTTGCACATCGAGGGCCAATTGGGTTAAATTCGCCTGTTGCTGCTGCACAATGGCAGAATTTGGATCATTCGTCGCAAAGGCTTTGAGGGCATCAATAGTCGTGGGCCTTGAGGCAAGCACCCGGGCATCACCTTTGCGTTCTAATAACCATTGATCAATTTGGGTCGCCTGGAGTTCAGCCACTCCCAAGAGATTGTCCTGTAGATCGAGTAACAGTTTTTCACTGAACCAACGAAAGCTAACAATACCACCAGCAACGACACCAACAACGGCGATCGCCAACCCCCAAGATAAATACCGGACATTGAAGCGCGCTTTGTACGGACTTTGATGTGACTGGGAATTCGGCAGCTTGGGGGAATCCTGGAACATTTGTCTGGAAAGCCGACTAGGATAACGATGATTTTTGTAATGAATAAAATCAATCTTCTAGAAGTCACTTTACCCATTCTCACCCAGCGATTAAAGATTTGTAGCGAATTTCTTACATTTGTTATCCATTCACTCGTTGCGGACGTGGGCAATGCGCCAACTGAGAAAAATCACCGGAATCAAGCCCACCGCCAAAATCGCCAGGGCGGGCACAGAGGCTTCAACTAACCGTTCATCGGAAGCGTATTGATAAACCTTCACGGCCAGGGTATCGAAGTTAAAGGGACGAATCACCAGGGTCGCCGGGAGTTCCTTCATCACATCCACAAACACCAACATCGCAGCGGTTAACAAACCACTCCACATCAGGGGAGTATGCACACTCACCAGGGTACGAATCGGGGTATAACCGAGGCTGCGGGAAGCATCATCTAGGGTGGGCTTAATTTTGCCGAGGCTCGTTTCGACGGCCCCAAAGGACACTGCCAGAAAGCGCACTAAATAGGCAAAAACCAGGGCGGTAATCGTGCCACTCAGGAGTAAGCCCGTGGAGATATTGAACTGGGCTTGGAAAAAATTGGCGATCGCATTGTCGAGTTTCCCCATGGGAATCAGAATCCCCACCGCAATTACCGAGCCGGGAATGGCATAACCCAGGGACGCAATCCGCACACCCAAGGCCATCCAGAGGCTGTGATTTAATCGTTGACCGTAGGCCAAAATCAAGGCGATCGCCACCGCTAAAATTGCCGTCACACTCGCTAAGACGAAACTATGCTGGGCAAACTCCCAGAACTGTGTCCGAAACCGCGCCTGGGGACGATTAAAGGCCATTTCCAAAAGAGTACCGACGGGCACAACAAACCCAAAAAAAACCGGAATCCCACAGGTCAGCGTGGCGATACCAGCCCGCCATCCTTGCAACTCATAGGCCTGGGGTTTGTCATAGTTATTACTGGTTTGGTAATACTGGGCTTGGTGCCGCGACCATTTTTCGAGAACCAACAGCCCCGCAATAAACAGCATCAATACCGCCGCCAGTTGCGCTGCTGCCTGGGGTGCCCCCAACCCAAACCAAGTGCGATAGATCCCCGTGGTGAAGGTTTCGACGCCAAAATATTGCACGGTGCCAAAATCATTTAAGGTTTCCATCAGAGCCAGGGCCAGACCCGCCGTAATCGCTGGCCGAGCTAAGGGTAAGGCGATCGCCCAAAAACTTTTCCAGGGGCCGCAGCCCAACGCGCGACTCGCCTCTAGGGTTGTGACGGACTGCTCTAAAAAAGCCACCCGTGCCAGCAGGTAAACATAGGGGTAGAGCACCAAGATCAACATAATGATTGCCCCCCCCAGAGACCGAACCTCCGGAAACCAATAATCCTGGGCCGATTGCCAACCGAATATTAGTCGCAAAAACCGCTGCACCCAGCCGAAGTAGTCCAAAATATCCGTGTAAATATAGGCCAACAGGTAAGCTGGAGCGGCGAGGGGCAAGAGTAACAATACCTCCCAAAAACCTTGGCCCCGAAAGCGACACATCGTCACCAACCAAGCCGTGGCCACCCCGACAACTGTGACCCCCACGCCGACCCCAAGCATCAACCACAGGGAATTGAACACATAACGCCCCAGCACCGTGTCGACCAGGTGACGCCAAATTTCGCCAGAATCCGTGAAAACACTCCCCAATACAGAAAAAATCGGTAGGGCAATCAAAGCGGCGATCGCCAGAGTCATCGGAGTCCAAAAATTAAGCTGTAAACGTTTCAAGGGATTCACAATCAGGAGAGGTACTAAAATCCCATTGTGGAGTGAAGGGGAAAACTAATGCAACTCATTTGCACCAAAGGTTACCCCGTCAGGACGATAAAATAGGCAACATTAATCGCTATTGCCCACAGCAAACCCCAAGCCATTAGTTATGAATCAACCCAACTTCCTCACCCCAGAAGAATCCCTCGATGTCGATGCCGCCCTCTTAAGTAGTCCAGAGAAATTTCTCGCTCGTCTGACCATTTCTTCCCAACGATTACTGGGGATCATTGCCCAAGATCTCGATTGCCCCATCGAAAACCTGAGCCACAAAGAAATTATCCAGTGGTTTGAAAAGGACGCCAAAACACGCCAGGAAAAAGGCCCAGAAGCGGCTATTTTAAAGTGGTAAATTTTGACAGATTTCCTAGTTACTGGTTTTTAACGGTTCCGTCAGCATCAATTTCGCTAGGGCCACACACAGGAGTCCATTAATCCCTAAAAATGCCTGGGCTAAAATACCCGATCCCAAACCCCAAACTGTCGATGCGGCGATCGCACTGACCCAGAGGCAACTCGCCACCCCCAAACAAAGACCAACCCCAAAGCGTTTCCCCCCCTCGGTGCCAGCAAACAAGAGCAACACCCCAAAGGGAATCAAAACACTCGCGAATAGTGGATTTAAAGCAGGATTTCCGTTGATGGCATTGCCCAATTCCGGGAGAGAACTGCCCAGAAGCCGAAAGGGGGCCTGGGGCAAATCAAAAATATAAATGCCCTTGAGGAAAAATAACCCCGAACTGCCGAACACTAAGCCACTACTGAGGGGCCAACCCCAGCCAAAGGGCAAATAGTTCCGCAGCAGAAAAGCGAGGAGATAGGAACCTAAAACCATCGCTAACTTCGGCAAAAGGGCTACTGTGCCCCCATCGATCCAGAAACGAGGATTCAGATATCCATTATCCCGGAGCCAGCGGAAGAAATCTTTGACGGTGATTTTGCCTTTAAGGGCTTCTGTTACCGCCTGACCCGCATTGAGATACCCGGCACCGTAGTGGTTTAAAGGATCTTCGGTTACCTTTTGAGCCGATTGGGTCAAGACCTGTAAAACTTCGGCTGGTTTAGTCACACCAGTCGCTTTCACCATGGCCGCCACGCCAGCCACATGGGGCGCGGCCATACTGGTGCCTTTGTAGTCGATAAATTCTGGTTGCCCTGTTTTTGGGTTAAGGATTTCCTGGAGAATGCCTCCCGCTTCACTGCCCCCAGGAGCCGCAAGATCAATTCCCGCCCCGTAATTGGAATAGGGCGCTTTTTTGCCAACCGCATCGGTGGCCGCAATGCCGATCACCTTAGGATAACGGGCTGGATAGGCAGCAGCATTTTTGTTGGCATTCCCCGCAGCGGCAATGATCACCACGTCTTTGCGATAGGCATAGTCAATTGCTTCTTGCATCAACTGGCTCGCACCAGCACCCCCAAGGCTGAGGTTAATCACATCGGCCCCTTGATCGGTGGCAAAACGGATTCCCTCGGCGATGTCAGCGACGGTTCCCCCACCATTAGCGGCGAGGACTTTAATGGGCATAATCTTCGCTTTATAGGCAATGCCCGCAACACCGTAGTTATTGTTTGTCGACTGGGCAATTGTCCCGGCAACGTGGGTGCCATGGCCCACATCATCTAAAGCTTCCGGGCGATCGCCTACGAAATCGTAGCCCCCAACAAAGGCGGTTTGTTCTAAATCTGGCACAGGGCTAACCCCAGTATCGATAACCGCCACGGTGATCCCTTCCCCTTGGGTTTCTGACCAGGCGGCTTCGACATTAATGTTGCGTAAATTCCATTGCTTTGGGTAATCTGGGTCGTTTGGCACCCCATAGGCCCGGTAAATGTAGTTGGGCTCGATGTATTCCGTTGCTTTTTTGATTGGGTCGGATTGGCGCAACCACTGGAGCATTTCTCGCTTACCCTCGATAACGTAGATCTGGTCAGCGGCGGAAAATTCACTATTAAGCCGGGGGATGACGTTGAATTGTTGGGCGATCGCCTTTAACTGTTGCTCAACGACACTGGTTTCTACGGTTTCGCGAAAATCTAAGATTAAAGAATCGTATTCCCCTTGGGTCGCCAAGCTCGGCGATCGCCAAAGGCCAAATCCAAGACCAATACAGAACAGCAGCAAAATCAAAAATTTACGCATGGGGAAGTTTTGCCAAATCTATTGCCCCAGCCTAGCTCAAACTTCTGTGAAAACGGGCCAATGTATACAGAGTTAAACCAGGGGTTTTAAGCAACAACCAGGGGTTCTCTAGTGAGGCGAATTTGGGCCAAGGTGACAATCATCGGGATAATACGCCCGTAATTAGTGGCGATCGCCCGCCAACCGAGATCGACAAGAAACCAACTCCACAAAGCCGGGACAACAGCCCCCAACACACTACGGGTGAGGCCATAACGCAGGGCAGTTTGGGTCAACATCAAAGAACCAAGCCTTGTTGTGGTTGTTTTTAGAGCTTGGCCCGTCGCAAAATGTAGCGCCAACTGCCGGGCAACCTGCTTCATTAAAAATGATTTCAGCACACTACTAATCACCAAGGTGCTACTCCCTTTAAGGAAAATTCTCAGGGGATTATGTTGGAGTTGGACGGGCAAAGCTTCGGGTAAATCCGTTTGGGCCAGCGATCGCCTCACTCGATCAATCAAGGCCCGTTGTTCTTTTTGGGGGAGTTTATCCCAAGCGCGGCTGGTCAAGGCGAGGAAAATTTCTGCTTCAAGCTCAATGGTATCCAGGGCAGTCCCACAGGGAATATCGAGAAATTCCCCCACCTGAAACAGGATTTGGCGGTAGGTGAGGGTTTTGGTTTGGCGACGGAGCACCGTGACTCCATCGGCGGCTAAAAAACGGAAGCGGGTTTCGATATGCTGAATTTGGCGATCGCGGTCTTGACTACGAATGGCGCTGGGTTGAGGTGTTTGCCAATAGTCGAGGGGATTAAATTTACGGCTAAAGAGCAGTTGAGTGAGGTGGTGCAGTTCCTCATCCGTTGCTAATTCCAGGGCTGTCCGTAGTTCATCCACAGCAAACATCATCTCCACGCTTAGATGCTGCCTATTGTAATCTAGCTTTTCGCTGGTCAACTTTTTACAATGGGGCGCGGACAGAGAACGTCAGGAAATGTGATCAAATGTTGGATGTGGCGATTATTGGGGCAGGCTTAGCGGGGATTCATTGTGGCCGAAAAATTCAACAGGCAGGCCAACAGGTCGCACTTTTCGATAAATCCCGTGGTGTGGGTGGTCGCCTCGCAACCAGACGGATTGCAGCGCAGCCCCTTGACCATGGTCTACCCTACTGGGAGGTTTTAGGAGCCCATACAGCGGCTTTAACGGAAACTTTGGTTGCAGCTGATCTTTTAAAACCCTGGTCGGTGGCAACGAGCGATCGCCTTGATCCAGAGATTTGGCAAACCCTTGCGGGGGAACAACGGTGGATGGCGCCAGCGGGAATGACGGCGATCGCCAAATATTTAGCCCAAGATTTAACGATTCATCGAAGTCAACGCCTAATCCACCTCGAAGAACGTCCAGGTCATTGGCGACTGACCTTTGAACAAGGGGAAACCGTCTACGCGAGGCAGGTGGTTTTAGCGCTGCCCCTGCCCCAAGTGATCACACTCACTTATTCTTTTATTACCGTGCGCGATCGCCTTGCGGAAATTTTCTATGCGCCAGCCCTCTCTCTCATGGTTGGTTATGACCAGTTTGATTGGAGATTTCCCTGGCAAGCGCTCCGCCTCAGCCAACATCCCCGATGGCGCACGATCAGCTACGAAGGCCAAAAGCGATCGCCTGGGAATTTCACCCTAGTCTGTCAAACGACGGGAAATTTTGCCCAAAATTATTTAGAGACAGCGGATTTAACCCCCGTCGCCACCACGCTATTGGATGAATTACAAAATCTTTTTACCTTACCGACACCCCAATGGTGGCAGATCCAGCGTTGGCGCTATGCTCTCCCTGCAACGAACTATGGCCAAGCCTATTATCGTTTTGCCACGGACTCTCCCCTGATCGCCTGTGGAGATTGGTGTTTGGGAAATGGTATCGAAGGGGCGATCGCCGCTGGTTTGGCCACTGGTGATGCGCTTTTATCTGTGTAAATTTAATTAATCCTACGGAGAGTGAGTCGCCTCGGCCATGGTTTGTTCGAGTTCCTGGGCGAGCTGTTGCTGTTGTTCGTTGACCTTGAGGAACTGATGGATTGAATTTTCTAGGGTGCGGAGGGACTGGATAATTTGTTCTAAGGTGTCCTTGAGTGGAAGTAACTCCCCTTGATAAAGCTGGATTTTTCCCTGTAATTGCGCCTGTTCCCGCTGTTTGGCTTCGTATTCGGCTTGTTTTTGCTCTAGATCCTTTTGTTGTTGCGCTAACTCCCGTTCCTGGGGCATGAGGATATTTTCAAGCTGCTGAATTGTATGGTGCATCGCCTCAATTTCTGCTTCAAGCTTCTGCTTTTGGGTTTCGTCTTCCTCCTGATAATCTTCGAGGTAGGCGATCGCCGGACTTAGGTCAATATTTTGCTCGGCTTCTACTTCAATAATTCCTTGGCGACGCTTGAGAATGCGTAAATGCTGTTGTAATGCCCCTTGGCGTTCCCGGAGGGTGCGTCGCTGACCCACTAAAGTCTGGTTGAGCATCCCTAATTTTTCTTCTTCGTCCCTGAGTTCTTCTTCGAGCTCTTGGAGTTCCATCACATTGTCTGGTTCAACTGTCGCCAAAGACGCTTTAATTTCTCCTACCGCCTCATGTTGGAGGGTGAGTTCTTCTTCCTGGTCATTGACAAAGCGAACTAGCTTATCTAAATCGTCCCGCAGTTTCTCGACGGTGGTTTCGAGTTCTCCGAGGGGCATGGCCTCGATCGCCGCTAAATCCACTCCATAGTGCTCGATGCCCCCCATTCCGGCAGCGAGATTATTGAGCAAATCCTGCATATCTTCTTGGCGCTGACGTGACGTAGCTAATTGGTTGAGGTGGCTTTGTTTAGCCTGTAGAAGTTGCCGTTGGATCTGGAGTTGAGTTTTGGCGTTTTCTAGGGCTTGGCGCCTCTCTTCAACGTTGGTGGTTTCGGTCTGGACTTGGGTGGCGATCGCCGCGAGTTGGGTCTCTAGTTCCTGAAGCTGTTGGGGATATTGCGCGAAGGTTTGAAAAAGTTCTTCCTGTTGCGTAAGTTCGTCGAGCAACTCACCTAGTTGGGTGCGTACTTCGTCTGTGGGAGCATTATTACTTTGGCACTGGACGAGAATTTGCTGAATTTTTGTGGCGATCGCCGAGCTTAATCCCTGCCCATCGGTTTCTTCCTGGAGATTGGCTAGCCGTTCTTGTTCTCCCCGGAGCTGCTGCCAGGCACCCTCTAATTCAGTTTGCTTACGGGCAAATTCTGCTTTAATTTCGTCGGCCTCGGCCTTGAGTTTTTCAAAGGCTAGTTTTTCGTCTTGGAGCTTTTGCAGTTCGGCTTCGGTTTCTTCAATTTGGTCAAGGCGACTATTCATTTCCTCCTGGCGACGATTGAGTTCATCGGCTTGGTAGGTCAAGGACTGCCGCCATTGTTCAATTTCTTCCTCTTGGGATTTGGATTTGTCCATGAGGCGAGAAAAGTTCTGGAGCACCGTCAACAGGCGGTTTGTGGCAATTTCGGGGGAGCCTTGAATCGTCCGATTATTGCCAAGATTGACGACCACGAGGGTTCCGTCATTGAAATTACTCAATTCATCGGCAGGGACTAATTCTTCCCCAGGCACCGTGCTCCAACTGCGATCATTACGTTCACAGGCAAGCAATTTGATTTCGGTCTTGCTTCCCATGAATCCTTTCGTTTTTTTGACCTCTGCAAGGTATAGCACGTGAATGTATTCCCCCTGAAACTGCTAGTGCCTGAGCGAAGTGGTGATGAGTCATGGATAGAGTGTAGTGCGTAGGTGACCTAACTTTAAAGCTTTAGGCGATCGCCATTGGTTGGGACTGACCGGAGGACTGCCATCACGAAACATTTTTAGGATTACCCATGGTCAAGGGGCACTTACGACTGGAGTTGACTCACCTTCAATGATTTTAGAAGATCATTGTACTGGCTTAATCTTCTTGGCTAGGAGTGTAATTTTTCGTGATTTTCTGACATAGCAACGAACGACTTGTCTTACCCTAAAGGGAAAATGATAGGCCAGTTAGTCTTGATACTTGTCCGCGACAGTGAATTGCGCCTGGGATTAGTTAAGCTTTAAATCCAAGGGCGATCGCCCTATTTCTATGATCCCAATGATCCCCAAAAAAGTATGCAAGGGACTCTCAATGAAATTGATCTCCGTAGTATTTTGCAGCTCCTTGAGCTGGGACAACGGACTGGGCAATTGTGGATCGAAGCTCGACCATCGGGGGCCGTTGATGATTTGAGTTGGCAGTTCCCACAAGCGCCGCGTTCCCAACAATCGCTGCCTTTGTCCACCTGGTTGGTCTTTTTTGTGAATGGTCAAATTGTCTACGGGACTGATGACTATTCCCCCCAGATGCACCGTTTGCAGGATTACCTTGTCCATTACCATCTCACCCACAAGCTAGAAGATCTTGATCGAGGGGCGATCGCCGAAACTACAATCCCTGAATATGCAGCCCTGTGGCGACTTTTAGAAACCCAAACAATTACCGTTGATCAAGCGCGGCATATCCTCCAGGCAATGGTGCAAGAAACCTTATTTGCTCTCCTGAGTCTCCACCAGGGTCACTTTAATTTTCAGTTGGGGACTCCCTTTGGGCCACAGCTAAGCACCTATGCAGTGACTTCATTGCTGTTCGAGACGGTTAAAAAAGTCCAAAAATGGAAGCAACTCTATCCCCAGATTCAATTTCCCCAACAACGTTTACTGCTGGCCCAACCCGAAAAACTTGCCGCCGCGCTACCGGCGATCGCCTACCAAAAATTAGCCCAGTGGACTACCGGAGAAACAACCCTCCGCCAACTGGCCCGTTACCTCAATCGTGACCTCGTTGCCCTTGCGAGGGCTTTGCTTCCCTATATCCAGAAGGGTTGGCTCCAAGTTCTAGATCCTCTCCCTCCCCAAAGTTTGTCACGTCCCAGTGAAATGTCGTCTCACCAGACCTGGCGAATTCTTTGCATTGATGATGACTTCACCATCGGGAAGGCCGTAGAGCAAATCCTTAGCACCCAGGGATATCAAGTACACCTCGTCCAAAATCCCCTAGAGGCAATTCAAGCGACCTTTGCTGAGGTGCCCCACTTAATTCTCTGTGATATCGCCATGCCTCACCTAGATGGCCATGAAATTTGTATGATGCTGCGTCACAGTAAGCGATTTCAAAACGTTCCTATCATTATGCTGACGGGACAAGAGCAGTTTATTAACCGAATTCAGGCAGATTTTGCTGGAGCAACGGATTATTTAACAAAACCCTTCGGCCAGCAGGAGTTGTTAACCCTGCTAGAAAAATATCTCCCAAACCATTAGCCAGCGTAGATCTCCCCAGGCGATCGCCCCCGGAGTGAAAAAACAAGCTATGATGGCGATGGCCTAACCCTTAGTTCCCATCGCACCCTTGCTAAATACCAAGATTCACCGCAATTCCCCAGAAATTTCTCAAGAAATAAACATTTTGTAATCCCTCTCCCTGATAAATTAAAGTCTGTCCGTCCCAGGGCATGTTTTTGACAATGTTGATGCTACGGTGATTATTACGCCGGTGATTTTATTGCTAGGACATTTGTAATGAGTAGAATTTTGGTTGTTGAGGATAGCCTCTCTCAACGGGAAATGATTTCAGAATTACTGAAAGGCAACGGCTTGACAGTGGATGTTGCTGGTGATGGTCTTGAGGCGTTAGAAACCCTCAGTCAAATGGCTAAAAATGCGGCTGAAACCCTGCCCAACTTAATTGTGCTCGACATTGTTATGCCACGGATGAACGGCTACGAACTCTGTCGTCGTCTCAAATCCGACCCGAAAATTCAAAATATCCCCATTGTGATGTGCTCTTCAAAGGGGGAAGAATTTGACCGATATTGGGGCATGAAGCAGGGAGCCGACGCTTATATCGCGAAACCCTTTCAGCCAGCGGAGTTAATTGGCACCATCAAGCAACTCCTACGCAGCAATAAAAAGTAAGTTAAGCCCTGGGGAATAGCCGTTTTTAGCGAAACCTGAATTGTCTGTTTTTTTCGATCTATGTCTACACCTGATGACAGTTCCTTACAACAAAACCTGACGTCCTTAGAAACCCAGTTACAGGGTTTAGAAAGCCCGGAAGGGGAGTTACACCTCAAGTTTCAGCTTCCTTCAGGGACTGGGTTTGTGCTGCCGGCGTTTGGCATCCGTGAAGTGATGCAACAATCACCGGATCGGATCACTCCGATTCCCAATGTTTCGCCACTGCTGCTAGGGATGATTAATCTCCGGGGTCAGGTTATTTGGGTGGCAGATTTGGGGCAATTTTTGGGCGATAGTGCCCCCTTACGGACAGACCGTGCCGAAATTCCGGTGATTGCCATAGAGGACCAAGATATGCTCCTGGGTTTAGCCGTCGAAGAAATGCAAGGGATGCAGTGGCTTGCTGCGGAAACGTTGCAGATTCAGCTTAGTGATCTGTCGGATGTTATGGCCCCATTTGTCCGGGGGATTTGGACGGATGGTGATGATGCCAGTAAATCTTGGCATTTATTAGACCATGTGGCGATTTTAAAATCGGCCCGTTGGGCAACATAAGGGTGTTAATACTTACTGCGGTGGTGCTGTGATCTGCGAGAAAGTAGATTACATTAAAAATACGTTTTGCATCCGTTAAAAAGTTTGTGCAGCGCTCAGTAAGATAATCCTAAAAATGTGCCAGTCCAGGAGGGAACCCGATGCCGCCCAGCACCACTGATTATTCAAAGGAGTATGCTGAGGCCCAGAAGGCCTATTATCAGAATAATTTGCCTGAAGCAGAGGCGATCGCCAATCGGTTACTCAAAGATTACCCGGACGATCCCCATTTGCTCCTCTTAAGTGGCCATATTTCCCTTGGTTTACAAGATTTAGGGCGGGCTTCCGCGTTCTACCATCGGGTTTTGGATGTCACTAACCAGCGGGACTACCATGAATACGCTCGCCAAGGTTTGACCCAGGTCAATGCCTACAGCGATCAAGTCAATGGTCACCGGGAAACCAGCGGTGGACAGCCGACCTTCACCCAGCCAGAAGATTATCCGGTTGCAGCAGAATACAACTCCCCAGAAAACTTTGTCACAGCAGCGGGGGAACAACCAATTTCGGCGGATGATTATTCAGAACAATGGGCAGAACCAGAGTTGCCCTTGAGAAATTTCCCGGAAGATGAAGAAACTTTTTTAGTGCCCCACCCCGGCGATCGCTCTCCTGAACCAGGTTTAAATCAGTCCCTTAATGATCCTTTTTTCGAGGCAGAGGCTGGCGAATTCATTGAATTTAACGAAGACGAATTGGTTGAATTCGATAGTGCGGCTGGCCTAGAAGAAGACGGAGATTTCTTAGGGAGCGAAGATACGTCTCCTTTCGATTTAGATTGGTCACCGACCCAGGAAAATGGCAGAATTTCAGCAGATCAAGACCATTTCGATGCAGTGGATACTGCACCACTCGGCTTTGAAAGTGAGTCCCCCACTTGGCTCGAAAATCCTCCTTTAGCCGATGCAGACGCATTGACATTTGATGAGCCAGCGCACCCAAGTTTTGCACCTGACTCCCTCTCCCCTGATGAGGCGGCAGATTTTGACGATGAAATTAGCTTGGGTAGCCTTGGGGCAGAACTATTTGATGAAGAACCAGAAGCGCTACCAAAACAGGATGAAGGGGGCTTTTTAGAGGAATTTGGCATTCTCAACGAACAGGATCTAGATGATTTTGGTGATCTCGGTTCGGATATTCTCGATGATGACCAAAAAATGCCGGATACAGGTCTGTTTGAAGCGCCCCTAGAAACACCGACGACCTCAGGGGAGTTTAATTTTGATGATTTTCCCGAAGAATTGGGCCTCACCGAAGACGACAGCCTATTTATCACCCTAGGGGAGGATAGTCTCTCTGGCGGTCTAGGGACAGATTTTACTGTTTCTGATAAACCCCAGGAAATTGTCGCGGAAAACCCCAAGGGTTATTTGGCCTGGTTTGAAAATGTGCCTCTCCAGAAAAAACAATTGTTCACTGCGACTGGTGCTGCTGCCGCATCGGCGATCGCCACTTTGATTGTGACAGTGGGCGTATTTCAAACCACCCCAGCCGAACAACGGCCCCAAACCCTCTGGCCCGTGGCCAAAACAGGTTTACTCACCAGCTTATTGGCTGGGGCAGCCAGCTTTGGTACGACCCTCTTTTTTGGGAAGTTAACAACCCGACAGATCAAACGTAGCACTGACAACCTACAAAACCAGTTCGACGCGGTTTCCCAGGGGAATCTCAACGTCAAAGCAACGGTTTTTGCGGAGGATGAGTTTGGTGCCTTAGCCACGGGCTTTAATAAAATGGCCCGGGTTATTTTAAATACCACCAGTGAGGCCCAGCGGCGGGCCGAAGAAACGGAACAGTCCAAAGAAGACCTCCAGCGCCAGGTGATCCGCCTCCTTGATGATGTGGAAGGGGCCGCCCGGGGAGACTTTACCGTCCAAGCAGAGGTCACAGCCGATGTTTTAGGGGCCGTCGCCGACGCCTTTAACCTCACCATTCAAAATCTCCGGGAAATTGTTCAACAGGTTAAACAAGCGGCGCGCCAGGTGAATAAAAACGCCGCCGATAGTGAATCCTTTGCCCGGGGCCTATCCAGCGATGCCCTCCGCCAAGCTGAAGAATTGGCCGTTACCCTCAACTCCGTACAGATGATGACGGATTCGATCCAGCGGGTTGCAGAAAATGCCCGGGAAGCGGAGGAGGTGGCCCGAACTGCTTCGAGTACGGCCCTCAAGGGGGGAGAATCCGTAGAGCACACCGTGGCGGGGATTTTACAGATTCGAGAAACGGTGGCCGAAACAGCCCGCAAGGTAAAACGTCTAGCCGAATCTTCCCAGGAAATTTCTAAAATTGTCGCGGTGGTTTCCCAGATTGCGTCCCGGACAAACCTCCTGGCATTGAATGCGTCCATTGAGGCGGCCCGGGCAGGGGAGTCTGGTAAAGGATTTGCGATTGTGGCCGATGAAGTCCGTCAGTTGGCAGACCGTTCTGCCAAAGCCCTGAAGGAAATTGAGCAAATTGTTTTACAAATCCAAAGTGAAACAAGCTCGGTAATGATTGCAATGGAGGAGGGTACCCAGCAGGTTATTGACGGTACAAAACGGGCTGAACAAGCGAAGCAATCCCTAGAGGACATTATTCAGGTATCAAACCGTATTGATGCTCTGGTGCGTTCGATTACGGCGGATACCGTTGAACAGCGGGAAAATTCCCGTGCTGTGGCCCAGGTCATGCAATCGGTGGAATTAACGGCCCAAGAAACCTCAAGAGAATCTCAACGGGTGGCCGGATCGTTACAAAAGTTGGTGGGCATCGCCCGGGATCTCCTGGCTTCTGTGGAGCGATTCCGCATAGAATCCACGGATGAGGCGTAATATGGTTTGGCAATGGTGTTAGTGCCCATAAAGTTTGGCGATCGCCTTTTCCCTTTGCCTTTTTTTTAATTTTCAGTTGTCCCATCCGATCACCTATGACCAGCCAACGCAGATCAAAAAGTTCCCTTGGGAAATGGTTTGAGCGGTTAGTTGCCGCAACCCTTCTAGGGGGGCAAGTCATCGTACATCTCCTGCGGGGGCGTTTCAACCGACGCATTACCATTGAACAGATGGCGGCGGTGGGGCCTGATTCCCTCCTCATTGCCCTAGTCACGGCTGGGTTTGTCGGCATGGTATTTACCATCCAGGTGGCGCGGGAATTTATTTACTTCGGCGCAGGCACGGCGGTGGGGGGCGTTTTGGGTCTTTCCTTGTCCCGGGAATTAGCCCCTGTATTAACGGCGGTGGTCTTGGCGGGGCGTGTCGGCTCGGCCTTTGCAGCGGAGATTGGCACCATGCGCGTCACTGAACAAATCGATGCGTTGCATATTTTACGCACAGATCCCATTGATTATTTGGTCGTCCCCCGCTTCTTGGCCTGCTGTTTGATGTTGCCTTTATTGACTGTTTTATCGCTCCTCACGGGGATGGCTGGCGGGTTAATCATCGCCATAAATTTATATCAAATTCCCCAGTCAATTTTTATCAACTCGGCCCAGAGTTTTTTAGAATATTGGGACATTATCAGTGCAATGATTAAATCTGTTGTTTTTGGGGGCTTAATTGCCGTCATTGGCTGCAGTTGGGGCTTGACAACAACTGGGGGAGCCAAGGGCGTAGGACAATCGACAACAACGGCTGTTGTTACATCCCTATTAGCGATTTTTATTGCTAACTTTTTCCTATCTTGGTTGATGTTCCAAGGTTTAGGTAGTGCCTTAGTGGGATGAAATTCAAACTGCCACATTTTGTTTGGGGTCTAAGCATTGCCCTTGTTATCAGTCTACATGGTTGTACTTTTGGTAATTCTGGGCAAACTTTAGTGGTGGCGATCGCCGCTTCCTTGACCGATGTCATGGCAGAGATTCGTACCGAGTTTCAAACACAGTATCCAGACATTTCAATTCAATTTAATACCGCTGCTTCCGGGACGTTGCAAAGGCAAATCGAGCAACAAGCTCCCATTGACATTTTTGCTAGTGCGGCCTTGGAACCCGTTGAATCCTTGGCCCAAAAAGGGTTTGTCGCAGCAGAGGCAGTCCAAATTTTTGCGGAAAATCAACTCGTTCTGATTCAAAATTACCAAAGCCAACCGCAACTGAATCGTTTGGAAGATTTAGCGGGTGAGGATGTTAAAAAAATTGCCCTGGGTAATCCAAAAACAGTACCAGCGGGACGATATGCCGCCAATCTTTTAGAAAAATATCCCCAGCTTTACCAAACCCTAGATCAGTCCCAAAAATTAGTTTTTGGGGAGAACGTGCGGCAAGTTTTAACCTATGTCCAAAATCAATCGGCAACGGCGGGGTTTGTCTACCAAACAGATATTTTCCAGCAACCTAATTTGCGAGTGATTGAATCTTTTGCGCCGGAATTAACAGGGTCAATTTTATATGCGATCGCCCCAATTAAAGTCTCACCCAAGCAAACCCAAGGGCAACTTTTTATCGATTTTATTCTGGGTCAAAAAGGTCAGGCCATTTTACAAAAATATGGCTTTCTGCCCCCTAGGGATTAACTGTTTTTTGCTGCCAAGTACCGTCGGCTGTGAGGTCATACAAAAAGCGATTTTGGGGATTGCCCCGCAGTTCGAGGTGATCGACCTTTGTCACCTGAAACAGGAGAAGCACGAAATTAGAAACAGGCTCTTGATCATTCACTGCGGTTGGCTGGAAATCAGCTGAATTTTCGCTGCGGCGATCGCCAGGCTGGGGCCAGAGAAATTGAGCCCGGGCCGTATCCGAAAGGGCTTGCCAGGTCTGCTGTCTAGCGCGATTAAGTGGTGATGGCGGACTTGCTGCTGCTGTAACCAGCTTAATCTGACCACTAAAGCGGAATTGTTCCCGGGTTTTGGTGAAATACCAAGCAATTTCGGCATCGGGGCAAGTAGCGAGGTGGTTGATTTTTTCACTGCGCTGATCCGTAATAATTTTGAGGTCATTGCTTCCTTCGAGGAACCCCCGAAAAACCACCGTGCGACTCCTGGGTTTTCCCGTCGGCGTTACGGTGGCCAACTGAAAAAAGCGGTGGTGGGGCTGACTTTTATTCCGGTGTAAGGCCCGGGCTAGGGGCGATCGCCAAGGAGCCAATTCAAACGTCACAGGCATGATTGTTTACGGTAGGGCCAAGCATAATCCAGTATCGAATAATTAGGCCTCTCCTTCTAACTGACGTCGCTTTTGGGCCACTTGCCAACATTCAGAAACCAATTGGTGCCAGGGCATCAGCACCTGAACATCGACCCCAGCATTGCCATCGGTGGCCTGGAAAAGAGACTTGGTTGCCATCACCTCCCCCTGGGCCTGGCGAATGCGGGCGATTAGGTCTTCCTGCTCGGCGGGGGCCATAAAACTTAAGGATTTTTTTTCGAGGGCCGTTAAAGATAGGTCAAACCAATAAAGAAAATCATCCAAAAGCGGGGCCAGTACAGCCTTTAAAAGTTGCTTTTCATCGGCGGGTTCTGGAGAAAACATAGATATTTTTGAAAATGAGACTTTCTTTACATATCTTAACATTTTGAGACGATCGCCGCTGTCGAGGATGATTTCCTTGAATATTAAGCAACCTTAACAAACATTTCTTCACTTCCATTGCCCTGCTAAAAATAAGGGGAATTAGCTTGTATTGGGCTAGTTTATTCAAACTCTTATCAGGTAGAGTCACGGTGAAATACGAAATCCGCTATAAACCCGCCTTTGCTTGTCTATTTGTCACCCTCGAACCCGGCGAACAGGTCACAGCCGAATCCGGTGCAATGGTCAGCATGGATGCTGGAATCTCAATGAAAACTGAATTTTCGGGGGGATTTTTCCCGGCGATTCTCCGTCGGTTATTTGGGGGAGAATCCCTGTTTGTGAATGTTTATCGCAACACAAGTCAGCGGCCCCAGACCGTCATTTTAACCCAGTCAATGGTGGGTGATATCCACCGCATTGATTTGTCCCAAGGGCCGATCTGTTTTCAGCCCGGTGCTTACATTGCCCATACCCCCGGCGCAAAAATGGGAATCCGTTGGGCTGGTTTTGCCAGTTGGTTCGCGGGGGAAGGTCTCTTTAAACTGCAATTCACAGGTAGTGGCCGGGTCTTTTACGGGTGCTATGGCGGCATCATCGAAAGACAAATCGCGGGGGAATTTATCGTCGATAACAGCCACCTCGTTGCCTACGATCCGGGCATCACCATGAATATCCGGATGTCTGGGGGCTTATTTGGTTCCCTCACCTCTGGCGAAGGTCTGGTGAATAAACTCAAAGGCCGTGGCCGAATCTACCTCCAATCGCGGAGTGTGTCAGGTCTTGTGGGCTTTTTACGTCCAAAATGTCGTTAGGGGGTAGCTATGGAAATTAAACTCTTACATCAACCAGATAATGCGATCGCCCATGTCACCCTCGACGCTGGGGAAGAAATCATTGCCCAAGCCGGTGCCATGGTTGCCATGAGCGGCAATATCAATGCCAGCACGACCCTCCGCAAAGGCAAAGGGGGCGGCATCATGGGAGGGCTAAAACGGATGCTTGCCGGAGAATCCCTCTTTCTGAGCGTTTTTCGGGCGCCTTTACCCAATAGTGAAATTTGGTTTGCCCCCAAGCTGATGGGGGATCTTCTCCTGTACGAAATGTGGGGCGATGAATTTGTTGTCCAAGCCTCTTCCTACCTTGCCTCTGGCCCCAATGTGGACATTGATCTCGGTTGGCAAGGCTTTAAATCCTTCTTTTCAGGTGAATCTATTTTTTGGCTCAGCATCAGTGGCCAAGGGCCTTTGCTGGTGACGTCCTTTGGGGCCATTTACGAAGTGGATGTGGATGGCGAATATGTCGTGGATACAGGCCATATCGTTGCCTTTGAAAAGAGCCTGAGCTTCACCGTGGGTAAAGCAAATCCCTCTTGGATTGGGGCATTCCTCGGCGGAGAAGGGTTAGTCTGTCGCTTCCGAGGTAAGGGCAAACTGTACTGCCAAACCCACAATCCCGGAGCCTTTGGTTCCCTGGTTGGTTCCCAATTACCACCCCGTTAAGTTGTCCTTTGAAGCCAGTGCTGAAAGTGCTTAAAAATTATGTCTCAGTTTGAATTTCGCGTTGAAAATAATCCCTCCTATGCCTCGCTCATTGTGACCTTACCGCCCAACCAAACCCTGCTTGTGGAGGCGGGGGCGATGGCGGCAATGGATGCCAACATTGAGATGAAGTCGAAGATGCGGGGGGGCTTGATGAAGGGCATCGGGCGGATGTTCAGTGGAGAATCCCTATTTATCAGTGAATTTACTGCTAGAAATACTGCCGGGGAACTCTATATCTCGCCAGGGGTGCCGGGGGATGTGACCTACTACCATTTGGATGGTTCTAAAAGTTTAATGGTGCAGTCTTCGGGCTTTGTGGCTTCTAGTCCCTCGGTGGATCTTGACACCAAATTCCAGGGGCTGAAGGGTTTCTTTACGGGGGAATCGATCTTTTTCCTGCGGGCATCGGGCCAAGGGGATTTTTGGTTTAGTTCCTACGGGGCGATCATTGAAATTCCTGTAGAGGGGGATTATGTGGTGGATACGGGCTACATTGTCGCCTTTGAGGATACGCTGCAATACAACGTGGAAATGATTGGGGGTTTATCTTTCCGGAGCCTGCGCACAGGGATTCTCGGCGGAGAAGGCTTAGTTTGTCGTTTCAGTGGCAAGGGTAAGCTCTGGGTACAATCGCGGAATCTTTTCCCCCTGTTGAATTTCCTTTATCCGTTCCGCCCCGTGCCGAATAATAATTAACTGCGTTTCTAGGAAAATTGATTAGCTGCTGTGCGGTGCGCCTTCGGGGTGATTACGGTATCCTGAAGGCAAATTCCATGCACGCAACAAGAGCAACCATGGCCCAAAAAAATGATACGTTGCCTCTAATGATGGCCCTCATCGTTACCCTAGGCATTCTGGGGGGCGGTGGTTGGTGGTTTTTAAATCGTTCTGGCTTTCAGGGTTTGGCCCCAAATGGCGCAGAAACGGGAACTAATGATGGGGCGATCGCCCCAGGTTCCCAAGCTACAGATAATCCCTTCAGTCCACCGGCAACAGTGGCCCCAGGGACGGTGGTAAAAATTTCTGGCTCTACCAGTATGGTGCAGATTAATACCGCCCTAAAAAATCGGTTCGAGTTGCAATATCCCCAGACCCGTGTTGAAACAACTGCTAATGGGTCGAGTAAAGGACTTGAAGATCTGCTGGCGGGAAATATTGACCTCGCGGCGATCTCCCGCCCCCTCCAGCCGGAAGAAATGCAACAGGGTCTCAAGGCGATCGCCGTTACCATCGATGCCGTCGCCATTGTAGTCGCCAAGGAAAATCCCTTTAGTACAGGGCTGACTGGGGAACAGGTACAGGGCATTTTCCAAGGGAATCTCACCGATTGGTCAGCGATTACCGATAAAGCGACGGGAACAATTCGGGTTATTAATCGCCCTCCAGTGAGTGGTACTTACCAAACTTTCCAAGAAACGGTACTCAACGGCTCAAACTTCGGGAATGGCCCTAATTTCACCAATCTGGAACAGGACGCTACCACGCCGATTTTGCAGACCCTGGGCGCAGACGGGATCAGTTATGCCACCTACAGCCAGATCGCCAATCAGCAAACCGTTAGAACAGTGCCCATTGATGGGGTAACCCCAGAATCAGACCTCTATCCCTACACCCGCACCCTTTATTACGCCTACCAAGAACCTGCTTCCCCCCAGGTGGAGGCTTTCCTTGGTTTCGTTGGGACTCCTGTGGGAGCAGAGTTGATCCAAGCGGCGCAGCAGTAATGTTTCAAACCACCCGTAATCGTCTGGCCCTCTGGTACACGGCGATCACCGCAGTGTTGCTTTTGGTTTTCGCGACGGGGGTTTATTTTTACGTGCGCTATACCCTGATTGAACGAATCGATGACACCCTAAAGCATGTGGTGGAAGTGGTAGAGCGATCGCTGATCATTGAGCCAGATGATCCTGTGGGCTATCACATCAATTTAGAAGCCAGTTTTCGGCAACAGTCCCCCACCGTCGAAGATGACCGCATTGACCTTGAATTTTTCAACCCAGCCGGAGAATTGCTCTGGTCTACTTTTTCTGAACCATTAGTCTTGCCCCTAGAGTGGCACCCCCGGGGGGAAACGGTACGTCTGGGTGATGATTATCTCCTGCGACAAATTACCGATCGCCTCGAAGTGGATCGCTATGTTTTGGGTTATCTACGGGTGAGCCATCCTTGGTTTGAGGTGACGCGACCGATTCGCAAATTAGTCCTTGATCTCAGCCTGGGGATCGCAATCATGATTACCTGTGGGGCGGTGATTGGCTGGTTACTGTCTGGCATTGCCATCGAACCGGTCAAGGATTCCTATCAACAATTGCGGCAATTTACGGCGGATGCGTCCCACGAGTTGCGTAATCCCATTGCGATGATCCAAACCAATGTCCAAATGGCGATCGCCTACCCAGATCCCGACCAACGCCAACAAAATCTCAAGGTGATCGAGCGACTCACCCAACGGTTGGGCCGTTTAGTGAATGACCTCTTATTTCTCGCCCGCAGTGATAGTGGGGTACTTCAAGCGGAATTTGAACAATTACCCCTGGATGCTCTATTGCTGGAGGTCATTGAAGAACAACGGGCCATCTGCCGTCAGGAAAAAATTGAGTTGCAGTTGGATATTCAAGGGGATGCCACCGAAGAAGCCTATCTCATCTTGGGAGACTGGGATCAAATGGCGCGCCTCTTTACAAATCTGATCGGCAATGCGATCGCCTATGCTTTTCCAGGGGACTGGGGCGACAAACCCAAGCAAATTACCGTCACCATGGCCCTCAAGGAGAAAACAGGGCGGACAACCGGAGAAACCCTCCAAGTGACGGTTAAAGATAATGGCATCGGTATTCCTGCCGAAAATTTGACCAATATTTTCGACCGTTTTTATCGTCTTGATCCCGCCCGGACAAACCCTGGGGAAAGTAGCACTGGTTCAGGTCTGGGTCTCGCCATTGCGGCGGCGATCGCCAAAAACCATAAAGGCAAAATCGCCGTTGCAAGCAAAGATCAAGGCACAACATTTTCCGTCTCTTTACCACGAGCCGCCTAAGCAAGATCAGTTGCTCCCAAAGAAAAAAGCCCCAACAGTTTTAACCTGCGGGACTCTCAATTTCCCCTTGAGGGGAGCTAGAGGGGTGTTCCTGAAGGGGAGCTAAGGAGGTGTAGTTACTCCCACTCGATGGTGCCAGGAGGCTTAGAAGTGATGTCATAGACAACGCGGTTAACCCCTTTCACCTCATTCACCATGCGATTAGAAATGGTTTCCAAAAGCTCATAGGGGGGACGAGCCCAATCCGCTGTCATCCCATCTTCACTGGTAATCATCCGCAGTACGACGGGGTGAGCATAGGTGCGCTTATCGCCCATCACACCCACACTACGAATCGGTAGTAAGACCGCAAAGGCTTGCCAAAAATCACTGTAAACCCCTTGCTTTTTGATTTCATCCCGCACAACCCAGTCTGCATCCCGGAGAATATTTAACCGTTCTGCGGTGACTTCGCCAATGATCCGAATCGCGAGGCCAGGGCCAGGGAAGGGGTGACGGCGAATAATTTCTTCGGGCAAACCAATGCTGGCTGCTACCTTACGCACTTCATCTTTGAAGAGTTTGCGGAGGGGTTCAACCAATTTAAAGCGCAGATCTTCTGGTAAACCGCCGACGTTGTGGTGACTTTTAATTTTGACCGCGACCCGTTCTCCCGTTTTGGGGTCAACGTTGGTATCCGCCGATTCGATTACATCGGGATATAGAGTCCCCTGGGCGAGGTAATCAAAGGGGCCAAGGCGTTTTGATTCTTCCTCGAAGACGGCGATAAATTCGTGGCCAATAAGGCGTCGCTTTTCTTCGGGATCGGTAACCCCTTTGAGCTTGTCGATAAAGCGATCGCGGGCGTTGATATAGGCGACGGGAATGTGGAATTGCTCATCAAAGATTTCCACAAGGCGTTCCGGTTCCCCTTTCCGCATAAAGCCTTGGTCGATGAACATACAGGTCAGTTGATCGCCGATCGCTTGGTGGAGCAAAAAGGCCAAGGTAGAAGAATCAACGCCTCCAGAAAGGGCGAGGAGTACCCGTTGATCGCCGACCCGGGCCCGGATCTCACGAATTGCTTCTTCAACGAAGGCTTCTGTGGTCCAGGTGGGTTCACATTTACAAATGTGATAAACAAAGTTGCGGATCAGGGCCATACCGTCCTGGGAATGAACCACTTCTGGGTGGAACTGCACCCCGTAAAGTTGGCGGCCATGGTGGGCGATCGCCGCACAAGGAGTATTGTCCGTATGGGCTAAAATTTCAAACCCTTCGGGCAGGTGCACACAGGAGTCCCCGTGGCTCATCCACATGGTGGAGCCTTCCTCCACATTGGTCAGCAGATCGGTGGGATCATCGATAAAGATTGATGCTTTGCCATACTCTGCGTGCTTGGCGCGCTCGACGGTACCGCCGAGTTGTTTCACCATTAGCTGCATCCCGTAGCAGACCCCAAGGACAGGAATCCCAAGATTCCAAATTTCAGGGTCACAGGCCGGGGCATAGTCGTCATAGACAGAACTGGGGCCACCGGAGAGGATGATGCCGCTGGGATTAAGTTGCCGCAATTGTTCGGCGCTGGTGCGATAGGAAATGACCTCAGAGTAAACTTCCGTTTCGCGAATTCTTCTGGCAATTAGTTCAGAGTATTGGGAGCCAAAATCTAAGATAACGATGATTTGGCGTTGAAGACTATTGCCTGTATTGGTGGCGTCAATCGGTTTTTGGAGTGGAGTCGTAGTCACGTTCAGCAAAAAATCCCTAGTGGAAGTTAACAGATAAAACAAGCCAGGGAAAAATCCAAGGCCTCGTATTTCCCAGCACCAGCGATCGCCGGGTTGCTGTGGAGATTGGGGAAAATTGTGAATGCTGAAGAGAGATTAAAAACGGTATTTTATAGAGCAAATAAATATTCCGAACAAAATAACACAGATCGATATTTTTTTAAAGTCTGATCTGAACCAGACAGAGGATCGTCATCTTCTGTATCCTCAAAGGGAGCTTGTCCTTTATTTGTCGTGGTAGCAGTAAGCATGAATCCGGTAGATTATCTCCGCATTAGCTTGATTGATCGATGTAATTTTCGTTGCCATTACTGCGTCCCAGATGAAGCGAGCCTCCAATATTTGCTGACCTCAGAGCAGTTGAGCAATGGGGAAATTCTCACGCTCCTCGAACAGGTGTTTATTCCCTTGGGATTCCGTAAATTTCGCCTCACGGGGGGAGAGCCTCTCCTACGCCCCCAGTTAGTCCCCCTCGTCCGGGCGATCGCCCATTTGCCGGGGGTAGAAGATTTATCGATGACCACAAATGCTTATTTACTAGCGGATCTGGCTCAGGATTTGTATGATGCGGGTCTGAATCGTCTCAATATCAGCCTAGACTCTTTGAATCCTGAGACCTTTGATCAAATCATTGGCAATCGGGGAAAGAGTCGCTGGCAGCAAACTTGGGAGGGCATTCAAGTGGCCCATCGGGTTGGTTTTGACCCCCTCAAGCTCAATGTCGTGGTGATCCCTGGGGTCAATGATCGAGAGGTATTAGATTTAGCCGCGTTGACAGGCGATCGCCATTGGCACGTGCGCTTTATTGAGTTTATGCCCATTGGCAACGACAAATTATTTAATGAACGAGCCTGGATTCCTTCGGAAGAATTACGCCAACGGATCCGGGCAAAATGGGGCTTAGAAACGGCATTCGTTCAGGGCAATGGCCCCGCAGATATTTTTAAGATTCCCGGGGCAAAGGGGACGCTTGGGTTTATTTCCCAGATGTCTGAATGTTTTTGCGATCGCTGTAACCGGATGCGCCTCTCAGCAGATGGTTGGCTCCGGCCTTGTCTATTGAATGAAGCAGCACAAATGGATCTCAAAACATTACTCCGGACTGGGGTTACCCCTAGGGAAATTCGGGCGGAGGTCAAAGCACTCCTCGACCAAAAACCGGAGATTAATTTCAAAATGCGCGATATGGGAACCACCACGGGTCAATATGGCCGCACCATGTCGCAAATTGGCGGCTAAAGGGCGGTATTGTCTAGGATTCATTACATTTCGCGGCACAAAACGTCAATAAACGTGAATCAGGTTCCCCAAAGGGGACTTTTTTTTCTAGAATATTTGTAGCGAATGTTACCGAATAAATTTCGATTTGTGCATCAGTCCAAACCTATGATCAAAGAACGCCTTACTACCTGCGAAACCCTCCTCTACCGTTGGCTCCATTTTCACCAAAACCAAACGAAGCCAGAGGAGCTGAATTTACAGTATTTTCAAGTCTGGACCGCAGAATTTCTTACGGAAAAGGCCAGTGGCGAGGATATTGATCAAGCTCTGCTGCGGTTGATGCAATTGCGCCTGATTTATCTCAACGATGGCGGAACATTGGCGATCGCCCCAGAAGAGCAACCGGGCGTACAAATGGCTCCCCTCCCCCGGAAATTTTGGCAAGCGTGGTCTTGGGAGCACCATTTGGCGGCGGGCAGTTTGGCGATCGCCTCGGTGGTTTTGATGGCCGTCTCTGCCTTTGCCCTGTGGCAAAACACCAACGCGCCCTTAGACATGACAGAATCAGCAACCGTTACGGAACAGGTGCTTGGAGAAAATAACCCAGAATAACGGTACTAGGGCAAACACAAACTGGTGCAATCCATTAGCGGCGAAGGGAACGGGGGTTGAGATATTTTGCGGCGATCGCCCCGCCGATAAGTCCGAATAAATGCCCCTCCCAAGACACCCCTGGGGTCGTCGGCAGAACACTCCAAAGCACCCCACCATAGAGAAAAAATACCAAGAGTGAAACGGCAATGGACGGGATATCCCGCCGAAAGTAGCCCCGAAACAATAGAAATCCCAAATACCCAAAAATTAAAATACTGGCCCCAATATGCACAGAATTTTGGGCACCAATGAGCCATACCCCCAGACCACCGACAAGCATTGTGATTAAGGTGACCGTAAAAAAGTCACGGATGCGGTCTAGCATCACGAGCCAGCCCAACAGCGCAAAGGGGATTGAGTTGGTGACGAGGTGCTGAAAACCACCATGGAGAAAGGGTGCAAAGAAGATTCCCCTGAGTCCCAGCAGCTGTCGGGGCAGAATGCCGAATACATCTAGGCCACCCCGCCAAAGATTTTGAAAAACAAACTGATCACTAATTTCTAGGCCCCAAAAACTCGCAAGAAACAAACCCAAAATCATGATTTGCTGCTTTAGTTCCTGGGCAACAGCCTGGGCTTCGGGATCGCGCTGGTGGGTCATGGATTCGGCGAAAAGTTAGTTGTAATATTCCTTCCCACGTTAACAAGTTTCGCGATCAATGGGACGACTGTATTCACGAAAAGCGAAACAAGTGCAACCACTGCATGATCTGTGCCCCAGAAAGCTGCAACCGACTCTGTAAATCTGCAAAATCACGATACTGGCCCCGTTGCCGCTCTGCAATGATCCGTTGGGCCAGGGGAGTCTCGACGCCAAAATCGACTAGCGCCCCAAGGTCAGCGCGGTTTAGATCAATTTGTACTGGGGCTAGCTCTGGTGCATAGTAGGCAAAACTGAGGATCGCGGCTAAGGGCTGGAGACGTTGACGGGGAACCCCTAGGGCCGCTGCCACATCGTCGAGGCTATAGAATTGCACCCCCTGGCTGGTGAGCTGCACGAGCGATCGCCCCTGGTGAATGGAAATGCCTGGTAGACGGAGCCAATCATCGACGGTGGCTTGGTTGACATCGATCTTGATTCCCATGGCCGCAGCGAGGGCGACTTCTTCGAGGGAACGAAGGCGGTAGTAAGGATCCTGGCGTAGACGTTGCTGTAATTGCTTTTTCCGGAGAAAATTCATGGTCTTTTGCGGGCCTCAATCTTGTTTACTCTACAGGCGATCGCCTCTATTTTTTAGCATTGCCGAAAAGATCCCTTAGCCTTTACAATAGGCCGATAGACTTATTTTTATGCTTTATTCCGTAGGAATGCCTGGCCTAGTCCATCTGCTAACCTACACTATATTTCTCTTTTATTTTTATTGCGAGGGAACAACTTCCTTCCCTTTATTTAAACCCAAACTAAAACCCTATATTTAAAAAAATCACCCTATTATTTTAGGGCCAATTTTGCTATGAACTTTTATCAGCGTCGCCTGTCTATTTTTGTAGATGGGAATAATATGTTTTATGCACAACAGAAAAATAATTGGTTTTTTGACCCCCGTCGTGTTTTAGATTATTTCACTTGCGATCCCACCGTGCGCCTGATTAATGCCTTTTGGTACACAGGCCTAAAGGATTCCCAAGATCAACGGGGTTTCCGCGATGCCTTGATCAGTCTGGGTTATACAGTACGCACAAAAATCCTCAAAGAATACTATGATGATGTTTCCGGTCGCTACTCCCAAAAAGCAAATTTAGACATTGAAATTGTGGTCGATATGTTTAATACAGTCGATCAATATGATCAAGTTATTTTGTTTAGTGGCGATGGTGATTTTGAACGGGCGATCGAACTTTTGCGCTCAAAAAATACCCACATTACCGTTGTTTCGACGGAAGGAATGATCGCCCGGGAACTGAGAAATGCCACGGATTGTTATATTGATCTAAATAATCTGCGGGCCGAAATTGAAAAAACAGAACCTTAATTGATCATGGCAGTCATAAATGCTTTAAAAATGCCTTGAATGACGCCAATATTTTTGACTGAATTAAGGCCAAAGATTTAGTGTTGTGTTCCAATAACGTGGGTACCCTCAATCGCAAATGTTCTGGATGACTGGCAACCGTAACTCTCGCCCGATATTCCGACTTTTTTAACTACCTACAGGAGCAGTAAGCCATTACCTCTGACCATGGGTCGTGCTTGGATAAACGCCACCCATCCTTTTTTACGGCAGAATATCTAATTCCTAAGGAATTGGTTTATCCTAGGGAGATAGCTATGGACTCTTTTAAAGTGGAGCATAGCCAGTACTTTTATTCCAATCAACATAGAGTTTTTATTTAGACTATTTTCACGCTAAGGGAGCGGGAAATGATGAACAACCAAGACGATCGCATTATTATTTTCGACACAACATTACGGGATGGTGAACAATCTCCGGGGGCAACCCTAAATGGAGACGAAAAGCTGGCGATCGCCCGTGCCCTGGCGCGACTTGGTGTAGATGTCATTGAAGCGGGTTTCCCCAGGGCGAGTCGGGGTGATTTTGATGCTGTGCAACGTATCGCCGCCGAAGTCGGCACAGAAAATGGGCCAACGATCTGTGGTCTAGCCCGGGCCACCAAGGGCGATATTGAAGCGGCAGGCAATGCCCTGAAGCCAGCTTTCAAAAATCGAATCCACACCTTTATCGCCACCTCCGATATTCACCTCGAGTACAAACTCCGCAAAAGCCGCAAGGATGTGTTGGCGATCGCCCCGGAAATGGTTGCCTACGCCAAAACCTTTACCAACGATGTGGAATTTTCCCCCGAAGACGCAGGCCGCTCGGATCCTGAATTCCTTTATCAAATCCTCGAAGCCGTCATTGATGCCGGGGCAACCACCGTCAATATCCCCGACACCGTCGGCTACACAACTCCTGCTGAATTTGGCACTCTGATCAAAGGCATCAAAGAAAACGTCCCCAATATTGACCGCGCAATTATCTCTGTCCATGGCCACAACGATTTGGGCCTAGCGGTGGCCAATTTCCTCGAAGCCGTAAAAAATGGCGCTCGGCAGTTGGAATGCACCATTAACGGCATTGGCGAACGGGCCGGGAATGCCGCCCTCGAAGAATTGGTGATGGCTCTCCATGTGCGCCGCCAGTATTACAATCCTTTCCTTGGTCGGCCTGCTGACTCAGAAGCACCTTTGACCAACATCAATACCAAAGAGATCTACAAAACATCCCGCTTGGTATCTAACTTGACGGGGCTTTCTGTCCAGGCCAATAAAGCGATTGTGGGTTTGAATGCCTTTGCCCACGAGTCAGGCATTCACCAGGATGGCGTCCTGAAAAATAAGCTCACCTACGAGATCATGGATGCTCAGTCCATTGGTTTAACCGATAATCAAATTATCTTGGGTAAACATTCTGGTCGTAATGCTTTCCGTACCCGCTTAGCAGAATTAGGGTTCGATTTGTCTGACAATGATCTCAACAAAGCTTTTCTGCGCTTTAAAGATCTGGCTGATAAGAAAAAAGAAATTACCGACTGGGATCTTGAGGCGATCGTTAAGGATGAAACCCAGCAACCGCCGGAATTATTCCGTCTGGAGCTGGTGCAGGTTTCCTGTGGTGACCATGCCCAACCCACAGCCACCATTACGATTCGCACTCCCGGAGGGAAAGAATTAACCGATGCAGCCATTGGTACCGGGCCTGTAGATGCCATCTATAAGGCGATTAACCGGGTCGTTCAGGTGCCCAATGAATTAATTGAATATTCCGTGCAGTCGGTAACGGCGGGCATTGATGCCATTGGTGAAGTCACGATTCGTTTGCGGCACGAGGGACGAATTTATTCTGGCCATGCTGCAAATACAGATATTGTGGTGGCGTCGGCCCGGGCGTATATCAGCGCCTTGAATCGTTTATATGCAGCTCTTCAGGAAGATGTGTCGGCTAATCCAGCGAAGGCTTCTCTGTAGTTGCTGCGACAGCTAACCCGCGTGCTTTTTCCCTGCTCTTTTTCAAGGGGACTTTTTCTCTAATTAATTGGGGAAAAGTCTCTTTATTTTATGCGTGGGATTTAAACTGCGCCTCAGAGCTTATTGACACAGCCCCCCTGCCCCCAGTCTGGGGGAGATTTTTTTAGTTGTGATCTCTCAGGCTAGCTGAAGTGGGCTAAATTCAAGGTAATTCAAAGACTTCTGAACGGGCGCGTCCCTTGGCTTTGGCATGGTACATCGCTAGGTCTGCGTCGCGTAAAATGCCCGTCGCCGTCAGATAGCGATCAAGTTTAGGTAAGACACCAATGCTCACCTTTACAAATAGGGACTGGCCTGCGAGTTCAAAGGGGGTTTGTAGAGCTTTATGGATCCGTTGACTAATCTCAAAGGCGGTCTGGGGCTCGGTTATTTCTGTAAGGAGCACGACAAATTCGTCTCCCCCCAAACGGGCTAGGGTATCCACATCCCGGAGACAATGACAAATGCGTTTGGCAAAGTCTTGTAGGAGCTGGTCACCAACGAGGTGGCCGAGGCGGTCATTAATCGCTTTGAAATAATCTAAGTCAAGGAATAAGAGGGCGTTGTGGTGTTGGGGATAGCGTTGTTGTTGTTTAATGACTTGCTCGAGGCGCTCTTCTAGGAGGGAGCGATTGGGGAGGCCGGTGAGGTGATCGTAGAAGGCCTCTTGGACAAGGCGCTGTTCAATTTGTTTGCGATCGCCAATGTCTACCATTTGCCGAATTACATGGAGGGGTTTGCCTTCGGCATCGCGCACGAGGGCGACTTGTTCTAGGATGTGAATTTTTTGGCCATCTTGGGCGATGTAGCGTTTTTCCCGCTGAAATTCCTGGCGATCGCCTTGCTGCAGGAGCTCATTGAGGCGTTCATCTTCGGCTTGATCATCGGGATGGGTTAACTCTAGATAAGTTTTTTCTAAGAGGGTCTCTTGATCGTAGCCAGTGATCCGACACCAGGCTTGGTTGACCCGTTCATAGTGGCCCCCCAAGGTAGTGATCGCCATGCCAATGGGGGCGAGTTGGAAGGTTTGGTGAAATTGCGCTTCAGTTTTTTGGAGGTTAGCGGCGGCGGCTTTTTCGTGGCTAATATCCGTTTGGATCCCAATAAAGTGGGTCAAATAACCGGCAGGATCTCGTACCGGAAAAATGTGGAGGGCATTCCAAAAGGGTTCACCATTTTTGCGGTAGTTGCGGAGGGTGACGTTACATTCTTGGCCCTTGAGGATCGCAGCCCGCAATTCTGTGAGGGGAGGCTGTCGGCGATCGCGGCCCTGGAGAAAATTGCAGTTACGACCGAGGATTTCATCTGCGGTGTAGCCAGTAATTTTTTCAAAACCTTGGTTGACATAAATAATTGGATTATTTTCTTCCCGGGCATCGGTGATTACCACTCCCTGGCGGATCACATTGATCGAGCGGTGTAAAAGGTTCATGTCCGCTGCCTGGCGATCGCGTTCGATACTACTAGACAGAACATGGGCGATCGCCTGGAGAAAATAAGTCTCATCCCCACTGAAATGACGTTCTTCGGTACTATAAACCGCCAGTACTCCCCAGGGGTTATCCACTGGGCCAATGGGCATACTAATTCCACTGATTACTTGATAATTGTGCAGTAACGTTTCGCCCCGAAAACGACTTTCAACGCGCAAATCCTCGATGCTGATCGCCTGTTGTTGGGTCAGGGTATAGCCAACGTGGCTATCTGGAGTCGTACTTACTGTGACCGCACCGATGAGATCGATAGGCCAACCATAACCTGCTTCTAGGGTACAAATAGAGGTCTTTTTTTGTTTCAGATAGAGGCAGCTATAGGGAACATCCAGGGTGCGGGCCACAAAAATCACCGCTTGACGAAATAATTTCGCTAGATCTGATGTGTTGAGGCTGATGCTCCCTAATTTGGCGATCGCCGACTGTTGGCGCACCTGTTGGCGGAGTTGTTGTTCCGTGAGGAGTTGTTCGCTCTCGTCGAGAATACACATTAAGATTTGATCCGGAGCAATAAACACATACTCCACCCGGAGGTACAGATTTAAGCGAATAAATTGCAATCGCTGACTGTTTGAGACCTCCCGTTTGAGGCAATTTTCTAAGTGGTGGTAGAGAGTAGGTAACGCAGCAAAAATTTTCTGGGGGCGTTGCCCAAGATTCAAAGAAGGCTGCTGGAGTGCTTGGCTATTGAACCGTGCCGCCGCCGGATTAAAGTCCGATAAATAAAGCTCTCCCTCAATGGCTTGCCAACGGTAGCAGGGAAGGGGCAACGAAAAATATTCTTGGTACTGTTGACTGTATTGGTGATCGTATTGCTCTTTGAGCTGATGGTATTGCTGGAGTGCCTCTCGATATTGGTTGGCGAGATGATCTTTTTCACGTTCTAAAGTTTCGATCTGGGCCGCTTGATTTTCTAACAGGGCGATCGCCTGACCATAGGCCTCAATTAACCACGCAAAACTGCCGATTCCCCTCGGTGGTTGCCCCCCTTGATTTGACGATTCATTAACCATAAAGTCTCTATTCCTAATCCAACGTTCCTTCTGTTTTTGTTACACAATCTGCTCTGATGTTGTCTATGGGGGGCACGTGCGAGAAGAGCTAAAAATGAAGCAACAAAAAGAGGACTTCTCCGTACTGGCTGTTAGCAATTGCCTAGGGGAGAAATTTGATCCCATCGCCGTTTTCTAGAGGTAGACCCTTAACCTGAGATAGAAGCAGTCTTTCTATCCTACCAAATTTCCTTTGTTTTCTCGGAAGAATCAAGGATTGATCGGCCTAAGATTACGGCTTTTCTAGGGGACTCTTTTTTGAAGGGATAATGCAGACTGAGATAATTTAAACTACTGAGGAGCGCCAATATCAACTAGATAAAATCATTTCTAAATAATTGGTGGGCTTGAGCCAAAAGGGGCGATCGCCCTATCAAAGAAATTGAGTATTTAAACTTATTAATTGCCCCATTTCCCTGCAATGACCTGGGTATAATGAAGCTAAAGAAGCAACGCCGTAACCGCCATCGGGTTCAACGTTTAAAATAGGGGATTCCGCTGTTCAACCAGCAGTTGAGTCGAAATTAACCTGGGGTGATGTGCCATGTTTTCGCTGAGCAACCGTGATCGCGTTCTGGTCGTGGATGATTCGCCGGATAATTTATTGTTGATCCAGAGCATTTTAGAAGATGAAGATTTAGACCTGGTGACGGTTAATAACGGCCAAAAAGCCCTGGAGCTTGTGGCACAGCAGCCTTTTCACCTGATCTTGCTCGATGTGATGATGCCCCACATGGATGGCTTCGAGATTACACGGCACATTCGTAACGACCCCGACATCCCTTACATTCCCATCCTGTTGATCACCGCCCATGCTCAACCGAGTGTTGCCCTAGGTTTGGATATTGGTGCCGATGATTTTATCCGCAAACCCGTAGAGATTGATGAACTGATTGCCCGGGTGCGATCGCTGCTGCGGTTTAAACATACCGTTGATGAGAAAAATATGATTGTCCGGCAGCGGGAAGACTTTGCCTCTCGGTTGACCCACGATATGCGTACCCCCTTGATTGCGGCGGATCGGATGCTCAATCTCCTTTTGCAGGGGGCTTTGGGGGAACTGTCGGAAGCAATGCAAGAGGTTTTACGCACCATGTCCCGCAGTAATGCCAACCTGTTGGAGATGGTGAACAATATTTTGGAGGTTTATCGCTACGAATCCGAGCGGAAAACATTCTATTTTAGTCGGGTGGATCTCAAGACCGTGATTACCAATGTGCTTGAGGAATTACGTCCCCTCGCCCAGGAAAAACAACTGCAACTCCAGGGGGAACTCCCCGAAGTCCCCGTGTGGCTCGAAGGCGATCGCCTGGCCGTGCATCGTGTTTTAGTGAACCTGGTGAGCAACGCCATTAAATTTACCGATCAAGGCCACGTCACCGTTAAATTGACCCCAGTCGATCAAGAGCAAGTGCAAATTCAAGTAATCGACACGGGGAGCGGCATTAGCCCGGAAGATCAATTAGAAATCTTTGAGCGATTCCGCCAAGGCAAGCATTACAACGGGGGCAGCGGTCTGGGGCTACACCTTTCAAAACTGATCCTCGAAGCCCACCAAGGTCAGATTAGTCTCACCTCCCGTCTCCAGGAAGGTAGTACCTTTACAATCACCTTGCCCCTCTCCCAAACCCCTGCCCAAAGCGAGGAAAAAAAAGTTGTATGATTGAAGCTCTGCACAGAATATTATTGGCGTACTTGAGCAATTCAGTTCTATGAGCAAAGGCACTCTTTTTGATAAGGTTTGGGACTTACACACCGTTAAAGTTTTACCCTCCGGCCAAACGCAACTATTTATCGGACTGCACCTGATCCATGAAGTGACCAGTCCCCAGGCCTTTGCCATGCTCAGAGACCGCAATCTCCAGGTCATGTATCCAGAACGCACGGTTGCTACGGTGGATCACATTGTCCCGACGGAAAATCAAGCGCGACCCTTTGCGGATCCCCTCGCCGAAGCGATGATGCAGGAACTGGAAAAAAATACGGCTACTAACAAAATTCGTTTTTATAATGTCGGCTCCGGGGGCCAGGGGATTGTCCATGTGATTGCCCCAGAACAGGGATTAACACAGCCGGGGATGACCGTTGCCTGTGGTGATTCCCACACTTCTACCCACGGCGCTTTTGGGGCGATCGCCTTTGGCATTGGGACGTCCCAAGTGCGGGATGTGCTCGCTTCCCAAACCCTAGCTCTGGCGAAGTTAAAAGTCCGCAAAATCGAAGTAAATGGTGATCTCCAGCCCGGAGTTTATGCCAAAGATGTAATCCTACACATTATCCGCAAGCTGGGCGTTAAAGGGGGCGTCGGCTACGCCTATGAATATGCCGGGACAACCTTTGAAAAAATGTCCATGGAAGAGCGGATGACGGTTTGTAATATGTCCATCGAAGGGGGCGCCCGCTGCGGCTATGTCAACCCCGATTCAGTAACCTATGGCTATTTGAAAGACCGTCCCTTTGCGCCCAAGGGAGAAGCTTGGGAAAAGGCGATCGCCTGGTGGGATAGTCTCCGCAGTGAAGCCGACGCCGAATACGACGATGTGGTCACCTTTGACGCGGCAGACATTGCCCCCACCGTCACCTGGGGGATTACGCCGGGTCAGGGCATTGGCGTTGATGAATCGGTGCCAACCCCAGAAATGATGGCCGAAGATGAACAGGCGATCGCCGCTGAGGCTTACAAATATATGCAGCTTCAACCAGGCCAAGCGATCCAAGGCACCAAAATTGATGTCTGTTTTATCGGCAGTTGCACCAATGGTCGCTTGAGCGATCTCCAGGAAGCCGCTAAATATGCCAAAGGCCATCATGTTGCTCCGGGAGTAAAAGCCTTTGTGGTACCTGGTTCTGAGCAAGTGAAACAACAGGCTGAGGCAGAGGGACTTGACCAAATTTTTACCGAAGCAGGCTTTGAATGGCGGGAACCCGGCTGCTCCATGTGTCTCGCCATGAACCCCGATAAGCTCGAAGGCAACCAGATCAGCGCCTCTTCTTCGAACCGCAACTTTAAAGGACGGCAGGGTTCTGCGACGGGGCGCACCCTACTCATGAGTCCGGCGATGGTTGTTGCTGCCGCTGTGACGGGTCAAGTCACCGATGTGCGCACCCTTAACTAAATTATTTCTTCCCCCAAGGTTACTCTTTCACCGAAGATAATACCCTCCGCCTTCAGCACCTCCCTCAAGGGCAAATCTTTTAACGCTCTTCCACTAGAGGGACTAGGGGAGGGTTATTGAGTAACTGTGGTATTTAGATTCAGTAATAACTCTCTAGCTCTCTCCCTGAATTAAGCAAAAAAAGTGAGCCCTATCTCCACTGGAACAGGACTCAAATTCAAGCTAGCTTAGGGAATAAACCCTAAGACTGGCGGGAGTTTCAACTTAGGCGTTAACTGCCGTTTTTGCTGCGAGTTCACCGCTGGCATATTTCTTCGCAAACTCATCTAAGGGGATTTGCTTGATCTTGCTAGCGTTACCAGCACACCAGAATTGCTGATAGCGATCGCTACAAACCTGCTTCATGTACTTGATCGAGGGCTTGAGGAAGTGACGGGGATCGAAGTTCTTCGGATCCTTCATCGCTGCTTCACGAATTGCCGCAGTGATCGCCAGACGGTTGTCGGTGTCGATGTTGACTTTACGCACACCGCTCTTAATACCCTTTTGAATTTCTTCTACGGGTACACCATAGGTTTCAGGAATAGCACCACCGTACTCATTGATCATGTCGAGCCACTCTTGGGGTACAGAGGAAGAACCGTGCATTACCAAGTGGGTGTTGGGGAGTTTCGCGTGGATTTCAGCGATCCGGCTAATGGCGAGGATTTCACCAGTGGGCTTCCGGGTAAATTTGTAAGCACCGTGGCTGGTCCCGATCGCTACAGCAAGGGCATCTACTTGGGTACGCTCAACGAATTCGACAGCTTCGTCGGGATCGGTTAGAAGTTGTTCTTTGCTGAGAGCGCCTTCAAAACCGTGGCCGTCTTCTGCTTCACCCATCCCTGTTTCGAGGGAGCCAAGGCAACCGAGTTCCCCTTCGACGGAAGCACCAACGGAGTGGGCCACTTTCACAACTTCAGCAGTCACACTGACGTTGTAGTCAAAGCTCGCGGGGGTTTTGGCATCGGCTTCGAGGGAACCGTCCATCATCACAGAGGTGAAACCGTTACGGATCGCAGAATAACAGGTGGCAGGGCTGTTGCCGTGATCCTGGTGCATCGCAACGGGGATATGGGGGTAGGTTTCCACGGCGGCAAGCACGAGGTGACGGAGGAAGTTTTCCCCGGCATAACTACGGGCACCACGGGACGCTTGGAGAATTACGGGGCTATCGGTCTCATCAGCAGCCTGCATGATGGACAGAATCTGTTCCATGTTGTTGACGTTAAACGCAGGAATGCCATAACTATTTTCTGCAGCGTGATCTAAGAGCAAACGCATTGGGACGAGAGCCATAGATGTCCTCCTATCTTACTTGCTTATTTTATTCGTGATTTTGTCAAGAAAATTAATTCTCTTATCTGACAATCTTAAGATACATTCACCCTTTTGACGAATGCTTTTGTTGAGTTTTGGCGATCGCCTTTATTGTTTGGGATTCCTTATCACTGGGTTTAACCCCACTAATTATGCAAAAGGATGACCGAAAAATATTGGTATTTCCCAGGGCGATCGCCCGACAATTCACTGTCCCATTTGATGCAACATAGAGTTTTCTTTGGGAAAACTTTCAATGGTTCTTCAATTTGGCTTAATAACGTTTCAAGGCCCGCGCCATTTCCCGGCTATCCTGGCGACGTTTAATCGTTTCGCGTTTATCGTGGAGCTTTTTCCCACGGCCAAGCCCCAGACTGACTTTTACTAAGCTGCCCTTGAGATACATTTTTAAAGGAATCAGCGTCAATCCCTTTTGTTCTAGTTGACCAATCAAACGGCGAATTTCTTTACGGTGCAACAGCAATTTGCGATCACGCTTGGGTTCATGGTTAAAGTACTGGCCACTGGCAGTATATGGCGAAATATGCACATTGAGCAGCCAAGCCTCGTTGTTGCGAATCAACACATAACCGTCCCCTAGGTTCACCTTGCCCGCCCGCACCGATTTAACTTCCGTTCCCTGGAGCTGAATCCCGGCCTCTAAGGTTTCGAGGATTTCATACTGGAAACGGGCTTTACGATTATCACTAATGATTTTGATCGGTTTTTTGGTGTCTGCCATAGGGTTTTGAACAACTGCGGAACAAGAAATATGTAATCTCTAATCCTAACAAATTCCCCGAAACCCCTGATCCCTTTCCCGTTAGGCGCTTAATGAACCGCAATGGTCAGCAAAAGTGCCCGATCAGCCCATCGTTGTCGATACAGGTTTTTTAATTCGCGCAGGCAACACACCCTTCTGATCCCTCTTTAAAATCATCTTTTTGTACGGTGCGGATATAGTAAATTGCCTTGCAACCTTCAGCCCAAGCCAGCATCAAGATTTCAAAAATATCCTTTGCTTTTAAGGCCCGTTCTGGTTCGTTCGGGAAATAAATGCCTTGGTTGAGATTGAAAATCAATTCCATCGAGATGCCCGTATCGATCCACTTTTGCATCGTCGCAACGGCTTTGACCACAAGACGCTGATCCATGCTTTTGTTTTCTTGGTAGAACCAGAAAGATTTACCGATAAACGGTGGCGCAATGGGAACGGTGCCTTTTGCCCATTTGTCATAGAAAAATTTGCTGTAGGTCGGCAAAATACTGGCGCTGCAACCCTGGACGAGGGAAGAGGAAGTATTGGGGGCGATCGCCGTAATGTGGCTATTGCGGATCCCGTACTTTTGTACATCTTCACTGAGGCGTTCCCAGCGGTCTACTGCGTGGGCATTTTCTCGATACCAAGTAATCGGTTTCGCGCCAATCAGATGTCCCTTACTCCACTCACTACCCGGAAACCCAGGGTAAGCGCCCCGTTCTTGGGCGAGGTTTACAGAGGTGCAGGTGCAGTAGTAGCCAATGTCTTCAAAGAGGCGATCAATGGCCTCGATATTTTTATAGGAAAGCTTATTTTTCGCGAGCCAATCTGCCAAACCCATCGCCCCCACGCCAATGGTGCGGTAACGCTGGTTGTGGATGCTGCTGTCTTCAAAGGGAGTGTTGGTAATTTCGATGGTGTTATCAAGGATGCGCACCGCCACTTCGCAGGCATCGGCTAATTCATCAGCTTCAATATTCGCCAAGTTTAAAGAGTCGAGATTGCAGGTGTGGGCGAGCTGACCCGGCACCACATTGGAAAAAGATTCGACGCACAAATTGACCCCAGGAATGTAGCCCTCGTGTTGGTTCGGGTTAGCGCGGTTGATGGTGTCTTTAAAGGCGATGTAGGGCATCCCAGTTTCGATCTGCGATCGCATAATTTCCTTAAACAGGTGCCGGGCATCGACTTTTTTGTAGAGCTTAATGTCTTGGTCTAGGCTTGCTTCGATTTGACGGTAGGCTGCGTCGAATTTTTCGCCCCAGAGGGCCGCGAGATCAATGCCGAGATTTTCTTTAACTTCGTAGGGATCCACCAAAGTCCACGCTTCTTTGTGTTGTACCCGCCGCATGAATTCATCGGTGACTACCAGTTGGGGAAAGACGTCGTAGGCTTTGCGCCGCTGATCGCCGTTCTCGGTCTGCATTTCGAGAAATTCTGGCACATCTAAATGCCACACATCGAGGGAAACGGTAATCGCCCCGGCGCGACGCCCCCCCTGATTAACGGCGATCGCCGTATCGTTGAGGAGTTTAATCCAAGGAATAACGCCCCCGGAGGCATTGGCCTTGCCCATCACGCGGCTACCCGTGGCGCGGATCCGACTAACATTACAGCCGACCCCGCCGCCATTTTTCGAGATCCGGGCCGCATTGGTGATTTCGCGGAAAATACTTTCGAGGTTGTCTTCCATGCCAATGATGAAGCAGGAAGAAAGGGAGCCATTGGGAATCCGCAGGTTGGCGAGGATCGGCGTTGCTAAGGAAATCTGCCGCTGGGCGATCGCCTCGTAGAATTTTTTCGCCCACTTGAGCCGATTTTCTGGTTTTTCCGGGAGAGCAAGGAGAAGGGCGCAAGTTAAAAAGGCTTCCTGGGGCAATTCATCATCCAGCAGATAACGCTTGGTGAGCAGCACCGCTCCGGCATAGTCATAGTCCATATCCCAATCGGGATTGATCCAGCCATTGGCAATTTCTAGCTCCGCCGCACTGTATTGCAATAGCCGCTCATCGTAGGCTTTTGCGGCTACTTTATCCGCCACGAGCTGGGGATATTGACCATACTGATAACCACGCGCCACGAGGGTATCTTTCCAGAGGCTCCAGATGTGGAGACGCCCAGCCACATAACGCCAGTCCGGTTCTTCGGGACTGCACATCTCCAGGGCACATTGAATTAAATTTTCTTGAATTTCGCGGGTGGTAACCCCATCTTTGAGGCGCGTTTTTAGCCCGGCTTCCAGTTCGATGGTGTTGGCTTCTAAATCTTGACAGGCCCACTGCACCACGTTGCGAATTCTGGTGACATCGAGGGGAGCCCGTTTGCCACTCCGTTTGATCACATAGGTCTGGGGTTTCGTCGGTGTTACCGCCCTGGAAGCAGAGTAGGTAGCCGTAGCGCTGGGGGTGCTTCTGGAGAGGGCAGTATCTTGACGGAGATCCATAGGGCAGACGGGATTAATGGGGTGAAGTGACAAAAAAATCCTGTTCAGAGATAGCACCATATTTATGGTGAAAAACAGGAAGCCTGCATATACTAACACTAGATAAGCTTAGGAAACAAATAATTTTTTTACAGAAATTTTCAGTCAATTTAGGGTATCTGCGCTAGGAAACGTTAGGAGAAGATCCGCCATTTTCTGTCCTCTTTGCGGCGATCGCCAATCGCTGAGGGGACTCCCTTACAATGGCAAGGGTACAAAACTTTTTCTGACCCTGACGACTTTGTTTGACCAAGAACGCCTCCTCTTTGATCCTGTAACACCGACGGCCAACGCGATCCCCTTGATTTTTGCCTTTCCGAATACCTACACCGTGGGGATTACGAGCTTGGGCTACCAATTGGTATGGGCAAAATTTAGCCAACGGCCCGATGTGGATGTGCGTCGTTTATTCACAGATTTAGAGGAAAAACTGCCGTCTCAGCCAGAAATTGTCGGCTTTTCTTTTTCTTGGGAACTGGATTACACAAATCTCTTTAGCTTGTTAGAAAAACTAAAAATTCCACTACGGGCAGCCGAGCGTGACGAACAGCATCCCCTTGTGTTTGGGGGGGGGTCGGTGTTGAGTGCTAACCCAGAACCCTTTGCGGACTTTTTTGATGTGATCCTCCTGGGAGACGGGGAAAATCTCCTGGATGAATTTATCGATCAGTATCAAAGAATGCGCCAAGGCGATCGCCAAACTAAATTACGTCACCTCGCCCAAACGCCGGGGATCTATGTGCCTAGTCTGTACGAAGTGACTTACCGGGAGCAGACGGGGGAAATCGAAACCATTCGTCCCAAATATCCTGATATTCCTGAAAGTGTTGAAAAACAAACTTACCGGGGTAACACTCTCTCGGCCTCGACGGTGGTGACGGAAAAAGCCGCCTGGGAAAATATCTACATGGTAGAAGTGGTACGTAGTTGCCCAGAGATGTGCCGCTTTTGCCTCGCTAGCTATGTCACCTTGCCCTTCCGGACGGCCAATTTAGAGCAGTCCTTGATCCCGGCCATTGAGCGGGGCCTTAAAGTTACGGATCGCCTTGGTTTGCTCGGTGCTTCCGTGACCCAACACCCGGAATTTGAACAACTATTAGACTACCTTTCCCAACCCCAGTATGCCGATGTGCGTTTGAGTATTGCCTCGGTACGGACGAATACCGTCACAGAAAAACTGGCCCAAACTCTTGCGGCACGGGATACCCGTTCGATCACAATCGCCGTAGAAAGTGGTTCGGAACGGCTCCGGGAGATTGTCAATAAAAAGCTCACCAACGACGAAATTATTACCGCAGCAGTGAACGCAAAAGCCGGGGGCCTCAAGGGGATTAAATTCTATGGCATGGTGGGCATTCCAGGGGAAGAGATGGAAGACGTAGAAGCAACCATTGCGATGATGCAGGCTGTGAAAAAAGCGGCCCTAGGCTTGCGTTTAACCCTCGGTTGCAGCACTTTTGTCCCTAAAGCCCATACGCCTTTCCAGTGGTTTGGAGTAAACCCAGCGGCCAAAAAACGGCTGCAATTCCTCCAAAAGCATCTCCGCTCCCAGGGGATAGAGTTCCGGCCCGAAAGCTATAACTGGTCTGTGATTCAGGGGTTGCTTTCCAGGGGCGATCGCCGTCTCTCTAGCCTTTTAGAATTAACCAGGGATTACGGTGATACCCTCGGCAGCTACAAGCGGGCCTTTAAGGAACTGAAAGGCAAAATTCCCCCCCTAGATTTCTATGTGCATCAGGATTGGGCGACAACTCAGGTCTTACCCTGGCAGCATTTGAATACGGCGATCCCCAAGGTCACCATCAAAAAACACCTGGCAACGGCGGGAGTGCCCCTCCAGGTTTAGCCCGATCTAACTAAAACTGAAATAAGTCGGCGATCGCCTTCCCAGGATCCGGCTGTTTCACAAGGGATTCGCCGATTAATACCGCCTTGGCTCCAGCTTCTTTGACAAACTGGAGATCAAGGGGCGTATGTAAGCCCGATTCACTGACAACGCGGACACCCTTAGCCTGGAGTTCAGCGCGACGACTTTCCAGCAACATGGTGGTTGTTTCCAAATCAACAGAAAAATCTTCTAGATTGCGATTATTAATCCCCACGAGACTCACCCCCTCGATGGCGAGGACGCGATCAAGTTCCGCGAGGGTATGGACTTCCACTAGGGCGGTCATCCCTAAGCTGCGAATAATTTTGACGAAATAGGCGAGGTCTTGGTCACTGAGGATCGCGGCGATCAAGAGAACCGCGTCGGCACCATGGCTGCGGGCCTTAAAGATTTGGTAGGGATAAATAATAAATTCTTTGCAGAGCAAGGGGAGATCTACCGCATCGCGCACGAGGCTCAGGTTTTCGAAGCTGCCCTGGAAAAACTTGTTATCGGTGAGGACTGAGAGGCAACTGGCTCCCCCGGCGGCATAACTTTTGGCGATCGCCACAGGGTCAAAATCTTCCCGAATTACCCCTTTACTAGGCGAGGCTTTTTTTACTTCGGCGATGAGGGCTGGCTGGGTCTTGCCGTGGACTAAGGCCCCCAGAAAATCTTTTGCGGGCGGCACCGTTGTGACCCGCTGGCGTAGCTCTAGCAGAGAAACCTTATCGCGTAGTTGCTCCACCTCTTTTTCTTTATGCCAAACAATTTCTTCCAGGATATGCTGGGGTTTGGCATCGGGCACCGCCACTTGGTACTGCAAAATGCTGACGTTAACGGGACGGCTGGGGTGGAGACGACGGATTTGCACAGTCATAGATTTGCTGGGGATGAAAAAGCAACCCCTAGGGGCTGCTCCTGTCAAAAACAAAGGGTAATTTACGCGAAAAGCAGTAGAGATAAAGACTTATTTCTTCGTTTGCATATTGCGGAGTTGGTTCAGGGCAGCCGCAGCAATGTTAAAGATTGCCCAAGAGCCAGCGATGATTACGGGAGCTAAAACAACAACAACTCGCCAATCCATGGTTTGATTCCTCTCAGTTAAAAAATGATGATAAACAAAGTTTTTCAATTCTATACTAATAACCCATTAAGCTCCTTTTTCCAAGGGTTGCAAGAAGATCTCCAGGGGGGTGTCTGACCAGGGCGATCGCCGCTCAAAATCGAGCAAAAGACCAGGGATCGGTTAGGGTAAATGGAGCAATTTTTCTGGAATTTAGGTGTGGTAATGGTCGCTTTGCAACAGTGGTTTACCCTGATGATCGCCCAATGGCTGATCCTTTGGCCCTGGCTTTTTGTGGGGGTATGTCTCTCGACGGTGGCTTTAATTTTTACGCCCCGTCCCTGGTGGGAAAAAGTTCTTCCCCAAAGCGCCTGGTTACAATTACTGGCTGGTCTTGGCCTCGGCTTTATCTTACCTGTGGGTCAAGTGGGCGGGCTGCCCCTCCTGCGACGGCTCCTGTGGCAATCCGGCTCCTCGGTGGGGGCGATCGCCTTTTGGCTGGGGACTGTTTCCCTGAGTCCCTTTGTGCTGACTAAATTTTGGCAGCAGCTACCTGGACGGGGGGGACTCCTGTTGTTCTATGGCAGCCTGAGCCTAGGGATTTTGCTTTTAATTGCCAGTATTTTTGTGGGGGCGCGTCAACAGCGCAGTTATCAACAGGGAGATCTAGACACTTTTTTGTATCCGGCGATCGCCCGCCCCAGTTCCCACCGCATTCCCAATACCCAACCAGACACCCTTTCGCCACCGAGTAAATTAACCATTCTGCCCACTTCTCGCCGATTTCGATCCCTTATGGCGAGCCAAAACCTTATGCAAGAACTGCTGGAATGGTCGGTCTGGCTCCTGATCGCCTGTGGTGTGATGGCTTGTGGCCAAGTCCTTTTCCCCCTAGAAACATTACTCAGCCACGGTATGACGGGTCTATTTGGCGCGGGGATCTTGTACGCCGTTCAACCGACACAAATGGCGGCGATCGCCGATCTGATCTTAGGGAATAATAGCCCTGGTGTTGCCCTTGGCTTTCTCCTGACTGGGACTTTCTTCAATGGCATCACCCTGATTTTGTTGATGAATGTTGTCCGCTGGCGGACCTATTTTTATCTCAGTCTGCTTTTGGGGTTGACCCTCCTGGCCCTGGATCTATGGCTGAATTTTTATGTTTTTTAATCTTTTGTAAGTGCCTACTTTTAGTGGCCCAAAGAAAAATCACGTTCCCCCAGATCTCCCAAATTGGGTGATATCGTTAGAGACAAGAAGCAAAGCGCTTCTCCTGGCAGATTAAACAGCTTAATCTAAACAATAGAAAAAAGAGGTGAAAACGCTGTTCCAAACTACGTCTGTCCATCCATATCCAAAAGCAATAATCCTCACGAACATTCGCTATTTTCCAGAGTGCTGAACAGGGGAGTTTGATCAAGGCTAGTTCTTTGGCAGCTCCAAGATTTTCTGAAATAGATTCGGAAAAGCAAGCTTGAGTATTCGGACTGGATTCTTGTTTTTGTCATGAACTCTCTGTTACACATTCGTTTATCAACTGCACATTCTCTAAGCTCACAGTTTGTGGGCTTTTTTTGTGGGGAGAAAGCCAAGGACAGATCAATTTATTGGTTGTAGCGGCGTCCCCGGAGATTTTCTTTTATCTTTAAGGATGCATTCTGTTTAGATTTTTGCGACGTAATCCATGGCCTACCCCTCGATTCATCCTGACACCATCGAAGAAATTCGCGCCAAGGTTGATATTGCGGAGGTGGTATCTGATTATGTGGTGCTCAAAAAGCGGGGCAAGGATTTACTGGGGCTTTGTCCATTCCATGATGAGAAGACCCCCAGTTTTACGGTGAGTCCGACGAAGCAGTTCTATCACTGTTTTGGCTGTGGGGCAGGGGGCAATGCGATCAAGTTTTTGATGGAGATCAATAAGTCTCCCTTTGCCCAGGTGGTGCTGGACTTGGCCCAACGGTATCAAGTCCAGGTCAAAACCCTCGAACCAGAACAGCACCAAGAGATCCAGCGGGAACTGTCCCTCAAGGAGCAGCTCTACGAAATTGTGGCGATCGCCAATGATTTTTATCAATATTCCCTACGGCAACCGGAAGGGCAAACGGCCTTAGCTTATGTCCGCGAGCAACGGCGATTAACGGAAGCAACGATTCAAAACTTCGGCCTGGGCTATGCACCGGGAGGCTGGGATACTCTCTACCATTACCTTGTGGAACAAAAGCGCTATCCCATCGATTTGGTCGAAAAAGCAGGCTTAATTAAACCACGCCAGTCTGGGAACGGCCATTATGATCAGTTCCGCGATCGCCTGATGATCCCGATCTACGATGTCCAGGGCCGAGCGATCGCCTTTGGCAGCCGTACCCTCACGAACGAAGAACCAAAATACCTCAACTCCCCAGAAACGCCCTTATTTGACAAGAGCCGGACTTTATTTGCCCTCGACCAAGCAAAGGGGGCGATCGCCAAACAGGATGCTGCCGTGGTCGTCGAAGGCTATTTCGATGCGATCGCCCTCCACGCAGCGGGCTTTGACAATGCGGTGGCTTCCCTCGGCACTGCCTTTACCCAGGGGCAGATTAAACAACTGCTGCGGTACACCGATTCTAAGCAAATTATTTTTAACTTTGACGCAGATAAGGCGGGGATCAAAGCCACCCAACGTACCCTCACCGAAATCGAACCCCTAATTTACAGTGGCCAGGCCCAGGTGCGAATCCTCAATCTCCCTGGGGGCAAGGATGCGGACGAGTTTTTGCAAACAGACCAAGGCCCGGCGCAGTATCAAACGGCCCTTACAACGGCGCCCCTCTGGCTCGATTGGCAACTGGAGCAAATTTTGCTGGGCCAAGATGTCACCCAAGCCGACCAATTCCAAGGGGTGATTAAACAAATGATTCGCCTGATCGCCAAAATTGATCATCCGAGTTTTCGGAGCCACTACATCGCTAAAGCCAGTGAACTCATTAATCACGAAGATTCCCACTACAAAAAACAATTGGAAGCGACCCTCCTAACCCAGGTAAACCGTTTCCGCAAAGCCCAAGCCCGGAATCCGACGGCGACCCCGGAGGTGCAACCAGAGGCGATCGCCCTTTCGTCCCAAACCATTGCCCTCGCCCAGGCCGAAGAATTGCTGCTAAGGATCTATCTCCACAGTCCGGCCCAGCGTCACCCCATCGAAGCGCGCCTCGCCGAAAAGGAAGTGATGTTTAGCCTGTCCCACCACCGTTGGCTCTGGCAACAAATCCTTGAAACGCCCTTAGAAATTAAACAAAACCATGTCCATAATCAATTGTTGGGCCGGATGCTCGATATTTTGACCCACCACCCCGAACGGATGCATAGCCTTGGTTCTTTGCTCTACCTCACCGAAACCACCGAAATCGATGTGCGTCGGGCAACTTTGAATATCCATGCGGCGATCGCCACCCTCGAACACGTCAACTGGACTCAGCATCGCCGTTATTGTCAAGAGAAATGGCAAGGCCTTGATCCCCAGCACCCGGATTTTGCCTATTACCTACGGGAATTTGAACAGGCTGACCGCAAACTGAAGGCGATCGCCCAAGAACGGCAATTTTCCCACCTGGAGATCCTCCACTACGAAACATAACTCGCCCCATTCCCACAATGGAAAGAACAGAAACTGATACCATGAGAGCTTGCAGATAGCCATGCTTTTATATCCTAAATTTTATGAGTACCCCATCCGGTCTAATTGCGCCCCACGGTGGCCAATTAATTAACCGCATCGCCTCCGACGCTGAGAAGCAAGAATTCCTCGCCCAAGGCGATCGCCTCCCCCGCATCACCCTCGATGCCCGCGCCCAGTCCGACCTCGAAATGATTGCCATCGGTGGCTTCAGTCCCCTCAAGGGTTTTATGGAGCAAAAAGACTACGAACTCGTAGTTGAAGAAATGCACCTCAGCAATGGCCTGCCCTGGTCTGTGCCTGTCACCCTCTCCGTTTCCGAAGAAATTGCTGATCCCCTCAAAGAAGGCAATTGGGTACGCCTTGATGGTCCCAACGGTCGCTTTATTGGTGTCCTCGAACTGACCGAAAAATACCACTACAATAAAGCCCACGAAGCGATCAACGTCTATCGCACCGACGAAGAAAAACATCCTGGCGTCAAGGTCGTCTACGAACAGGGTGCTGTAAATCTCGCTGGCCCCGTCTGGTTACTCGAACGGGATGATCACCCCCTTTTCCCCAAATATCAAATTGATCCCGCCGCCTCCCGGGCCGCTTTCCAAGCGCGCGGCTGGAAAACCGTGGTTGGCTTCCAAACCCGGAACCCGATCCACCGTGCCCACGAATACATCATTAAATGTGCCCTCGAAACCGTCGATGGTCTATTCCTCCATCCCCTCGTTGGCGCAACCAAGAGCGATGATATCCCGGCTGATGTGCGGATGCGTTGCTATGAAATTATGCTGGAAAACTATTTCCCCCAAGAGCGCGTGATTTTAGCGATTAATCCTTCAGCGATGCGTTACGCTGGCCCCCGTGAAGCGATTTTCCACGCCCTAATCCGGAAAAACTACGGTTGTACCCACTTCATCGTTGGTCGTGACCATGCCGGTGTTGGCGATTACTACGGCACCTACGATGCCCAGAAGATTTTTGATGAGTTTGATCCCCAAGCCCTTGGCATCACCCCGATGAAATTTGAACACGCCTTCTTCTGTAAGAAAACAGAACAGATGGCGACCTCGAAAACCAGTCCCAGTGGCCCTGAAGATCGGATTCACCTCTCTGGCACGAAGGTTCGGGAAATGCTCCGTCGTGGAGAATTACCACCGCCACAGTTTTCCCGTCCCCTCGTTGCGGCTGAACTCGCGAAAGCAATGCATGATTAATTGCTGAATTGCTAATTTTTTAAGAAAAAACAAAACCTCCTTTTCGTTGCGATTAGGAGGCTTTTTGTCTGGTTTTGAAAATGTCAATTAAATATCGAGATCGTCCATGTTGAGTTTGGGGGCATTCATCTCGATAAATTCTCGTCGGGGGGCAACGCGATCACCCATCAATACCGTAAAGATTCGATCCGCTTCCGCCGCATCCTCAATTTCAACGCGTTTGAGGGTACGACTTTCTGGGTTCATCGTGGTGTCCCAGAGCTGTTGGGGCATCATTTCCCCCAGACCCTTAAAACGTTGGATATTATATTTCGCGTTATCAGGAAGCTGGCTAATTTGATCTTGCAGTTCGCGATCGCTGTAACAGTAGGCGTGATTTTTACCCCGTTCCAGCTTATAGAGGGGCGGGCAGGCAATATAAATGTAACCCTGATCAACCAATTCCCGCTGATACCGATAGAAGAAGGTTAATAGGAGTGTCCGAATGTGCGCTCCATCCACGTCCGCGTCGGTCATGATCACCACCCGATGGTAACGGAGTTTTTCCGGGTTAAATTCCTCCCCTTTAATGCCCATCCCTAAGGCCGTGATCAGGGACTGAATTTCGTTATTTTTATAGATTTTTGCGTCGTCGGTTTTCTCAATATTGAGGATTTTTCCCCGCAATGGCAGAATCGCTTGGAAAGCGCGATCGCGGCCCTGTTTCGCACTACCGCCCGCAGAATCTCCTTCCACTAAATAAATTTCTGTCTTCGCCGGATCCCGCTCACTACAATCGGCTAATTTACCGGGGAGCAAAGAAGACTCTAAAACGGATTTACGGCGCACCAATTCCCGCGCCCGTCGGGCGGCCTCTGCCGCTTTAAAGGCTTGGATTGCCTTTTCTAAAATCGCATCAACAACATTTAAATTAAATTCAAAATATTCCGTTAACACCTCGCCCACAAAGGAATCAACAATCCCCCGCACTTCGGAGTTGCCGAGCTTCGTTTTCGTTTGCCCTTCAAATTCTGGATCGGGCACTTTAACCGAAATTACCGCGGTTAACCCTTCGCGAATATTTTCACCCGCTAAATTTGAATCATTATCCTTAAGCTTATTGCGTTTGCGGGCAACGGTATTCATCGTGCGGGTGAGGACACTTTTTAAGCCTTCAAGGTGTGTCCCGCCATCAACGGTGCGAATATTGTTGGCAAAGCCCAGCAGGTTATCACTGTAGGCATCGGTACACCATTGCAAGGCTACTTCTAGCTGGACACCGTTCTTTTCGCCCGTCACGTAAATGATTTCTTCGTGGAGGGGTGATTTTTCGCGGTTCATGTAGGCGACATACTCTTTGATGCCCCCTTCATAAAAATAAGTATTGCTGGCCTGTTTTTCGGAGCGATGATCCGTAAAGACGATTCTGACGCCAGCATTTAGGTATGCTAATTCTCGCAGGCGTCCGGCGAGGGTGTTGTAATCAAAAACAGTAGTTTCAGTGAAAATTTTCGCATCGGGCAAAAAACAAACGGATGTTCCCGATAAATGCTGCGGGGCCGGGGCTTCGGCGAGTTCGCCTTGGGGGACGCCCCGTTCGTACCGTTGTTTGTAGGTGGTTTCGTCGCGCCATACGGTAACTTCGACCCATTCGGAGAGGGCATTAACCACAGAAACGCCGACCCCGTGCAGACCACCGGAGACTTTATAGCCACCTGCGCCAAACTTTCCGCCCGCATGGAGCACGGTCATCACGGTTTCGAGGGCTGATTTTCCGGTACTGGGGTGCACATCAACGGGAATGCCACGCCCATTGTCGGTAACAGTAACGGAGCCATCAACATTAATTTCAACGTTAATTTCTGTGCAGTATCCGGCAAGGGCTTCATCGACGGAGTTATCAACCACTTCATAAACGAGGTGATGTAAGCCACGGGGACCAGTGGTGCCGATGTACATTCCGGGACGTTTGCGAACCGGTTCTAATCCTTCGAGAACCTGGATCTGCTGGGCACTGTAATTACTGGTCATGGACGAACTCCGAATTTTGGGCGTAGAAACTCTGTAGCCTGTTTTTGGGTTAAATCAGGCAAAAATTATACCATAAAAGGCTTCTGGGAGGAGTGGGCTGAATCTGCGGCAAGATTTACCAAGGGGGTGGAGCGGAGATTTTGCGGCCCAAAAAAATATATGGAAATTAAGCAAAAAATAAACTCGGGGCGATCGCCATAATAAAGACTCAATGAAGCGGGAAGAAATTAGTACGTCTATTTCACAATTTTAGCGCAGGGGCGAGGGATCAGAAAAAATGTTTAGGAGCTAGAAGATGTTGAGATGTTGGGGTTGTTCGGCGGCGGCAATGAGGCGATCGCACCCAGATTTGGGGGCGGCCCAGCGATAGTGACATTCCTTCGGGTTGCCCCAGCAGAGGGCGAGGTAAAATTCACCGTGGCCCACGTCTAATTCCGCCCATTCAGCGAGTCGACTGGCCCGCTCTAGCTCCGTAAAAGTCAAGGGAGAAAGTTGATGATCGACTAACTGCCAGAGGTTTAAGCCAGTGGTGATGTGGTGCCAAAAGTCGAGGACATTTTGTTTCGCTGCCCGGAGAATTGCTTTGTCGCTGTCGATGGCAATGAGTTGTTGGTGAATTTCCGGCAGGCGCAGTTGGCGATCGCCGACGCTGATTTCCCGCCAAACGATGCCGGAAACATGATTTTCCCGTTGGTATTGATGAATCTGTTGGGTAAAGTCCTGACAGGCAAACACTTTTCCCAGTTGGTCTTGATCGAGGGCCATGGTCACGATTGGTACCCCCACCCGCGCATCGGGGGAGAGCAAAAGGCGATCGCCCCGGAGGGTTGCCTTTAATTCTTGGTTGAGGATTTCAATTAAATCTTGGGTGCTGTAGACCATGGCTTTCAGGTGGTCGCTTTCTTTTAACGATAACCTGCCCAGGGACTCACTTCGATCACACCGTTGGGTTGAAAAACCACATTCACCTGGGTCAGCGGTTCCGTGGGCAAGATGGTTTCGCCAGGGACAATGCCCGCTGCTGCTGGTTCGACCAAGGCCGGGAGGGGGGTCTGATCAAGGGCTGTTTTCGCAGCGTTATTATCGGCGACGACAATGGCGATCGCCCCCTCGTTGGTCACCCCTAGGGTATAGGCCAGGGTTTGGGGGATGGTGGCATTTTCTCGGTCAAACTCAGCGGCGATGGTGTCTTTGACCTGTTGGATCAATTGTCGGAGCGTTTCTCCTTCTACTTCGCGGGAGTCAAAATCCAATTCGCTAGAACTTTGAAAGCCATCCCAGGGGCTTACTTCCAGGACATTTTCTGCAAAATTCACCCGAAATTGAGCCATGGCTTGTTCGTTGGCGATCGCCGCCACTTCTGGAGTATGACCCAACTCACCCAAGGCCGTTGTTCCCGCTGTTACCGCAGCATCAGCTAAGGGTTGCACCCCCAAAAGACGACCATCGGTTCCCAGGGCCAAGCGATAGGAAGCATTCTCTGTGGTATCGCGCTCCGTCCAGGCCGAATCCAAAGTGCCATAGAGATAAGCTTGCATTAACTGAAGATCGCGGTCTGTGGCAATGGTGGGTAAGGTTTCACCAAGGCGATCAAAATCAGCTTCCGTCCAGAGGGCCGTATCCGGTAAAGTTGCGCTGGCGAGTTGTTCCGTTTCTTCCCCAGAGCTAACTTGTTCACTGTCGGTACGTGTTGTTTCCGGCGCTGGGACAAAGAACAGTGCAAAAGCTGTTAAGGCTAACCCACTGACGCCAACCAGGGGCGGCACTGCTCGATCCGCAAAGGATTCTTCTGGTACGCAATGGCGACGACTCAGGGGCGTTAGGGGCAAAACAAAATCCGGGAGGGTCAAACCATCGGCCAGGAATTGATCAATGGCTTCGGTTAAATCAAACAACTCCGCCGTGGTTAATTCGAGGGTTTCGGCGGCGCTGCCATCGGGTTGTTGCCAATGGAGATGATGGGTATAGGTTGCCGTGGCTGTTTCTAAGCGAACTTGGCCTTTTGCATCGAGGATTTCGGGGGGGCGTTGGAGACCGCTTAAAATACCCTGGGCATATTCACTCACGGCTTGGACGAGGTGATCAAAGAAAATTTTCCCACCGCTGAGCACTTTCTGGGAGGTAGTAAAACGACATTCCACATTGGAAAGGATGGTCAGGGTGTCGAGGAGTTTGCCGCTCCCATCATCGAATCCTTCAAGGGTGAGGGTGCAGTTGGGGAGGTTATATTGGCGACGAATATTCATGGTAATTGTTTAGCTCACTTCTCCATCAAAGAGGCTGACCCATAGCCGTTGGGTGCCAACGGTGCCTGTGCAAAACAGCAGTTTTTCGAGGAGGGCGATCGCCAGTTCGTTTAAATCTTGTTTTGACTGGTTGTAGAGGGTGACACGGACGCGCCGGGGATTCATCCGACTCCGGAAGTGGGCCCGAAACCGCTCTAGGTATTCCGAAAGGCGGAAATGACTGTCCAGGGGGAGATTGCGTTCCCGGAGGTGCTGGGCGGCGGGTAAAAGTTGTCGCAATAAAGCCAGTAAATTCTTGGCGCGATCGCCAATGATCAATACCAACGCCTTTGCTTCTGTGGGGGTCAGGTGGCCGTGGGTGTGGGAACGTCGCCAGGGGTTGGTGCGCCGCAATCGCCAGAGGACGACCCGATTCGGGATAATTTCTGTCAATTCTAGTTTTTGGGCAGAGCGCAGCATTAGCTCTGAGCCGCCCAACTCCAGCGCTTCTAGGGCCAAGAGGAGCAGGTCAATTTGCTGTTGTGCCCGGCGCGGGAACACTTTTCCCTCCGGCAACAGATCCGGCAGATTTTGCAACAGGTAGGGTTGTCCTGGGGATACCGATGGGGAACTAGGATTGGGCATTACGCTCACAGAATCATTCATACTCTCAGAAAAACAAGCTTGGTTCGCTGCAAACCCACGACGGGAGATGATTGCTATCTATCGCCAGACCATCAATGAGGCTCAAACCCGATCATACGCGATGATTAGGGGCCTCACACCAGGGCAATGGATTGTTCTCAATCAGTTTACCCCACAAGACCCGTCGTCCCAGCGAAAAAATTCCGGGCGATCGCCCCTTAAATTTCTGGGCGGTCGCCACTGATCAACACAAAGGGCTGCACAATTAATGTCGCAAATACGAGGGTCTGGGTTGCTTGGTTCCAGCGTTCTAGTTCTTCTTTTGTGGGCTTACGCACTAGGCCACCGCTCATCCATTTGCCCACTAGGGCCGCATTATCCGTGGCGATCGCCTCTCCCACCTGCAATAAATCCAGGGAAGGGTGTACCACAATCAGCGCATCACGGGCCGCATGGGGCGCGAGGTCATGCCACTCACTGTCGCCAAAACTGGACTGGAGTTGTTTAATCAAATCTGACATCAAAAAATAATGAGGTTTAAGGGCAACGGTTAAGGTTTACTGGATTTTTGGGTTTTTGACAATTATCCAGGGCCACCCAAAAAAGATTTGATGAGACTGTTGACGCTTCCGAAAAATTGGTGTTATATTTCTAAAGGCTTAAACGCAATGGGGTGTCGCCAAGCGGTAAGGCATCGGATTTTGGTTCCGACATTCCCAGGTTCGAATCCTGGCACCCCAGTTAAAATTATCGGTTTTGAATAACCCCAAGACTTTCGGGCTTCCAACGTTACTAGCCCGTTTTGTTTTAGAGAGTTTTGTTCGGGAATTGGGGGCAGAACTCCTACCCCAGTTTTACGGCGGTTCCAGTGGCTGTGATCAGCAGCAGAACGCCTTTATCGTCGATATTGATCGTGCCTGTGTCCATGCTAATGCCAATTACGGCATCAGCTCCACACTTTTTAGCATTGCTTTCTAGTTCCCGCAGCGCTTCCTGGTGGCCTTTTTCAAAGATGCGCTCGTAACTAGCGGTGCGACCGCCGATCATGTCTCGGATGCCCGCAAAAAAATCCCGGAGGGCGTTGGTGCCATAGACCACTTCAGCGGTGACGACCCCCTGATAACTGGTGATGGTTGCTCCTTCGATGGTGTTGGTGGTGCTTAGAATCATGTTTTTTATGAATATTAATGTGACAAAAATTTAGTGAGGCGATCGCCTCTGTTTCTTTCAATGTCAATTAGTCGTAGAAAGATTGCGGAATTCTTTCTTTTCAAGGATCGGGTAACTTTTGCCCATGGCTTCATCAAAGGCTTTCTCAGCGGCATTAACGGCCTCTGGGGAAACGACTTTCCGTAGGGCTTGGCTTGACCAGGAAACAACAACGGTGAGCTGATCCGGGTGGTCGGCATCTTGCCAGATTTCTTTGCGCACAAAGGCAGGCGATCGCCGATCGATAGGATTCCAGATTTCTAGTTCTTTTTCGATAAATTTTGCTTGGTCGGCCTGGGGCACGTCAAAGGTCAGCCATTCCACCACAGGCTCATCTGTTGTACCTTCAGCAAAACTCGGCCCTTGTCCCAAACCGAAAACTAAAGCCAGTACCAAGGCGATCGCCCCGAACCATCTACCCATCGGATCCTTTACTCCTAACTGAAACTGTTACCCGCTATTTTACTCTTCTCCCAAAATCCGAATCCGCACACTACTCTCGCCGGAATCATCTAAATCAACTTCCAAAACCTCGCTACTCAGGGCTTCTAGGGTGCCCAACATCGACCGTAAATAGGGATTGCTCGCCCCCGTATCCACATAAAGGCGATCGGCTAATTTTCCTAGGCGCTTCCAGGTGGTAAAGAGCTTCACCACACATTGCTCCATCTGGGTGGCCTGTTTCACCAGATCGGCGGCAGTACCCAGACAATCCAAACGCAGCGCTTCTTCGAGGGCCATTTCCAGGTCAATATTCGCCTTACGGAGGGTCTGCACCTGGGCGGCGGCATCGATATATTTCGCCAAACTCTTCGCTTCACGGGTCATCGCTTTGACGGTGTCGGTGTTGGGGGCTTCGCGGATTTCTTCTTGGATCGCTGTGACGTGGGTTTCTGGCAGCTTTTCTAATTCTTTTACCAAAGGCGAGAGAAACCGACTGGGGAGGGCACCGCTGGCGGCCTGTTCTTTTACTTCATCGGGGAGCAGCTCCGAACTCATGCTCGTCCATTCGTCGGCCAGTTGTTTTACTTCCCGTCGAGTAATGCGATCGCCTTTTTGGGCGGCATCGGCGACGAGTTTTTGAATTTCGGGGGCCGATTTCGCCGTTTCGACGAAAGCATTTTTACTGAAATTATTAATACTGTTGGGGTCTAGTTGCCCCTCGGCGAGGAGAGTATCAGCACTGTTGGCCAGTTCGATGAGGCCGTAGGCTTGACTCTTGCTAATTTCCCGCTGTTTGAGCCAGTTTAAAAAGCCTGTCCCGCGCCCATCACCGCCACGTTTCTCCCGATCTCGCACGGCCCGCATAATCCGGCCCCGCCAAATGTCTGTTTGCAAATCAAAGCGATCGCAAATTTGCCAGACCCGCTCGATCTGGGTATCAAATTCCGCGTCGTGGAGTTGATCATCCTCTGGATCGGGCAGCTCCAAGTTAAAGTCAACGTCAGTGGTCAAGGCGGCGGCAAGGTCTGCCGTTGAAATGTCGGTCAAGCTGGTCATAAAGGCGATCGCGTTTAAAAACGACAGGGAGTAAAGGTTTAGCTTTCGTTAAGCCCCACTGATTTTAGAGGGAATTTTCCCACCCGACAAGGCGCGTCCTAACGGCGATGAAGGCCATGATTTGGGGTGAAATACGTTAATCTAGTCCTGAGAAAAGAGCCAAAATCTGCGCCTATTTGGTGACGCGAAACAACCGTTATGAGTCAATCTATCTTTACGCCCAACTCGATTCTGTCCCCCACCGCTAAGGTCAATGTCTCTGAGAGCAATGGCTGGCAGGATTTTTTTCAGGAAACGGTAGCCCTCACCCAACGGCTGGTGATTCAACTGCAACGGCGACCGACGACCTTGGTGGCAGGGATTATTCAACCGTTTATGTGGCTGATTTTGTTTGGGGCCTTGTTTTATAAAGCGCCCCAGGGACTGTTTGGCAACGACATCAACTATGCCCAATTTCTCGCCCCAGGGATTATCGTGTTTACGGCCTTTTCCGGGGCATTGAATGCAGGTTTACCCGTGATGTTTGACCGGGAATTTGGCTTTTTAAACCGGCTTTTGGTGGCTCCTTTAGCGACGCGCTATTCCATCGTGGCGGCTTCAACGATTTACATCATGGGCCTGACCTTGATTCAAACGGCGGTGATCGTTGGGGCCAGTGCTTTATTGGGGGCCGGTTTACCCAGTGCCTTGGGTCTGGGGGCGATCGCCTTAGTGGTGTTTTTAATCGTCTTGGCGGTAACAGCTTTGAGCTTGGGTTTAGCCTTTGCGCTGCCGGGACATATTGAACTGATTGCGGTGATTTTTGTGGTGAATTTACCCCTACTGTTTGCCAGTACCGCTCTAGCGCCCTTGGATTTCATGGCGAACTGGTTACAGCTTGTCGCGAGCTTAAACCCTTTGACCTATGCCATTGAGCCGATTCGCTATTTGTATATGCACAGTGATTGGACATTCCAGAGTGTGGTCTTCAGCGCTCCCTGGGGAAATTTAAACTTTGGGGCTGTGCTCGGAATTTTGACGGGGTTTGGGGCGATTGCCTTGGCGACCATTCAACCGCTCCTCAAGCGTCGTTTGGGCTAATTGCTACAAAAAAAGGAACGACCGCCGTTCCCAAATCTTTTTAAATTCTTGCTTGACCAGGGAGAACCTAAGCCAGTTGATCCTTGGTTTTTTTACGTTTTGTCCAGCGGTAGACAATGAAGCCACAGAGACCGAGGGCGAGGAAAATCATGACCGGGCTGTGAAGAATAATCGACACAATGATCGTTAACCCAGACAAAATCGCTGCCACAATAAACGTGGCAAAACCTGTGGCGGTGCGGGTTAAATCTCCTAAAAAGGGAATGATATCTAGAACAACACCGAGAGGTTCTACCACTAAATTTAAGCCAATCCACATTAGCAAAAAGCCCCCAAACCGTAGGCCCCAGGTGATCAACTTATGTCGGTTTGCTAGGTTGGCGATCGCCTGGTCACGGGTACCGGGAAAGAGTCGATAAAAAGTCACATTTTTCCGGCCTTGGTGGGGCGTGAGTTGGTTACCATTGCCCAAATCACCGAAGACCGTCGCTTGAATATTTTTGTTTAGGGCTTGATAACTGAGGCGCAGATCGCCAATTTCTGGACTGCTGAGGCTACCTGTCCCAAAAAATAAATAACTGCCGTTGAGTTTGTTTTTTGATTCTGCCGGGATCTGGGCCGCCGTTAAATTAACGGGTTGGTTGATGGGAAACTGCAATTGATTTACATCCAGTTGATAATCACCCACCTGGGCCTGGGAAACCCGTAGTTCCTGACTTTCGATGCTTTTGGCTGGATTATTATGGCCCGTTGGATTCTTAAAACGAGAAGAATCATCCGGATTTTCGGCCCACTCCTTGGCGTAGGTATAAGTTGTCGTTTTCGTTTCTGAACCCCCGGCATTTTTCTGGGTGGTGGTGCGGCTATTTTCTTCCCAGGCATACATTTCTGTTTTGCGCCGGAGGGCGATGTATTCACCGGGTTCTAAATAGGGGCGATCGCCGAGGGTTTCTGGGCTGCTTAGGTTACCCGTAATTGATACAAAACTATTGGCTTTTATCGTGGTGGTGCCGGTGGCGGGAATTTCGGTGGCTGTGGCCGCAATTTTCGAGAGGTCTACCCGGCCTTCATTCCAGTAGAGCACCCCAAAGGACGCTAAAAAGAGAACAACCCCTAGGAAAATTCCCACAAGCGAATTGCCGAGGCGCTGAAAATACCCCGTTGTTTTTTGTTCAACAAATTGGTCACTCATTGGCTTTGGAACAGTACAAAACATTGCCTTTCTATCCACCTCAGCCGAGGGAAAGCTTTCGGTTAATCGGTGAATTAAGGTGCTTTCAGGATATAACTTGAGCCTCGTTTTTTTGGACTTTGTGACGCTTCTCAATCATCCTTAACGTTTTCCGTTGCTGCTCTGCGAAACTTTTGCTTTTCGTGAACAAATAGACAGCATCTCAGTGGCTTGATCTGGGCGATCGCATAGGATAGGATTTAGCTTTTGCGGAACGTCCCTAGACTTTTGGGGATTAACGGCATTTTCAATCACGGTCTAAGCGAAGGACAAACACACCATGGAAGACAAACATATGCTGATGATTCCCGGCCCGACCCCTGTGCCGGAGCAGGTTTTGCTAGCAATGGCCAAACACCCCATCGGTCACCGGAGCGCCCAGTTTAGCGAAATCATGGCCGAGGTCACTGCGCAACTCAAATGGCTCTTCCAAACTCAGAACGATGTGTATTGCCTCGCCGCTAGCGGTACCGGCGCGATGGAAGCGGGTTTGATCAACTTTATTAATGCGGGCGATAAAGTCCTCGTCGGCGATAACGGTAAATTTGGTGAACGTTGGGCGATCGTCTGTGAAACCTACGGCATGGACGTAGAACGGGTCAAAGCCCCCTGGGGTGAAGCACTGGATCCCGAAGTTTTCCGCGCCAAACTCGAAGCCGATACCGCCAAAGAAATCAAAGCCGTTGTCGTCACCCACTCAGAAACTTCTACTGGCGTCCTTAACGACCTCGAAACCATCAGCCGTTACGTCAAAGCCCACGGGGCCTTGATGATCGTCGATGCGGTGACTAGCCTAGGGGCCTGCAATGTTCCCACCGATGAATGGGGCCTTGATGTGGTCGCCTCCGGTTCCCAGAAAGGCTTTATGATTCCGCCGGGCTTGGGCTTTGTTTCCGTCAGCGAAAAGGCTTGGGCGGCCTACGAAAATGCAAAAATTCCCCGTTTCTACTTTGATCTCAAGGCTGCGAAAAAGAATTTAGCGAAAAACACCACCCCCTTTACACCTCCGGTGAATCTGATCTTTGCGCTCCAGGCAGCCCTGGGAATGATGCAACGGGAAGGCTTAGAGAATATTTTTGCTCGCCACCAACGCTTAACCGATGCTACCCGGGCCGCAGTCAAGGCTTTGGGCCTAAAGACCTTTGCCCCCGATGGTAATGCCAGCACAGCGGTTACTGCCGTTGATCCTGCCCCCATTGGCGCAGAAGATATCCGCAAGGCGATGCGGACAAACTTTGATATTGCCCTCGCTGGCGGCCAGGATGATTACAAAGGAAAAATCTTCCGGATTGGTCACCTGGGCTTTGTCCATGACCGGGATGTGATTACGGCGATCGCCGCCCTCGAAGCAACTCTCCAAGGGTTGGGTCACGGTGATTTTGAGTCTGGGGCTGGGGTGAAAGCGGCCGCTGCGGTGTTCCAAAACGCCTAGAACGATTAACTTTCTAAACTTCACACTGAAATTTTCGTCTCTGGTCTGTAGTGCTGGGGGCGAATTTTTTGGCAAGATCCCGTTTCGTGAATAAATCCTACAGGGTGGCTAGGGACAGGGGCAGAATTTCTAAAATTGCAGTGATTTCCTTACTTAAATCAGGATTTTTCACGCTATGGAACCGCCAACCCTCCCTCTCCATACCCAATTGCTCCAAATGGCCTCCGGTTATTGGCTTTCCCAGTGCATTTATGTGGCGGCAAAATTGGCGATCGCCGATCACCTCAAAGCCGGAGAACAACCTTGCCGTGCGTTAGCCCATCTCACCGAAACAGACGAAACAGCTTTGTATCGCATTCTCCGGGCCTTGGCCAGTGTGGGCATTTTCCAAGAAACGGCCCCCCAAACCTTTGCCCTGACGCCCCTTGCCGATTTTCTCCGCAGTGATCATCCCCGATCCATGCGAGGTTCTGTGGTGATGTTGGGCGAACCAGAGCATTACGAAGCCTGGAGTAATATTCTCCACAGCGTTAAAACCGGTGAACCTGCCTTTGACCATCGCTATGGCCAGGGGGTGTTTGAATATTTCGGCAATCATCCAGAAGCGGCTGCCATTTTTGAAGAGGCGATGAACAGTTTCTCCAGGAATGAAGAGCCGGAAATTTTGGCCCATTATGATTTTTCGGCTTTCTCAACCATCGTTGATGTGGGTGGGGGCTACGGGGAATTGCTCGGCAGCATTTTGGCGAAATATCCCCAATTACAAGGTATTTTGTTCGATGAAGATTATGTAGTGGATAATGCGGCACCAACGTTAAACCGCCATGGGGTCGGCGATCGCTGTCAACGGATTGGCGGCAGTTTCTTTAGAACAATTCCGGCGGGGGGCGATGCCTATTTGCTCAAACACATTATTCACGATTGGGGCGATGACCAGGCGATCGCCATTTTGCAAAATTGTCGCGCTGTACTGCCGGATGACGGCAAAATCTTGATCTGTGAAGCGGTGGTTCCAGAGGGAAATCAACCTAGTGGCGCAAAAATGCTCGATATCAATATGCTGGTGATGTGTCCCGGTGGCAAAGAACGCACCGCCGCTGAGTTTGAAACCCTGTTGGCGGCGGCAGACTTAAAACTGACGCGCATTGTTAGAACCGCCGAGGAAATTTGCGTCATTGAAGCCTGTAAAGCTTAACAACAATTCAATCAGGAGGAGATTGCTAGGGCAAATTTCTATAGAAATCAAAAAAAATCCCCTATATTGAGGGGATTCTTTAAATCGTCATGATTTGCGTTGAATTGCTTTAGCGTTGAACCTAATTAAACGAGATTGATGTCGGGGTAGTAAGTCAAAATATCGTCGGTGCTGAGGGTGTCACCAATCGCTTGGGGCGTCCATAAAACTTCGAGGGCCAAAAGGCGATCGCCACCGAGGGCACCAATTTGCCGGATCGCTTGTTCGAGAGATTGGGAATCTGTCACTTTCGGTAAATCCACTTTTCCCATGGCCCCAGCGATGATTGTTACCATGATGTATTCGTTTGGTGTGCCGTCACTTTTGACCAAATCAGCACTTGCACGCTTCCCAGCCACATCCCGTTCGTTGTCAACGTTGCTGAGGGTCTCGGCGGTAAATTTACTCCGTTCGTTCAGGGCCAATTGATTAAACTTGGCTTCGGCAGCATCAACCCCAGCTTCGAGGGATTCGCTCGCACCATAGACCCAATATTCTGGGTGGCGCAACAGGGCCAGAGTCGATTCCTGTAGAACCTTGGCGCGTCCGGCTGGGGTGCCAGTATCAGCGGTGCTCGCCAGGCGATTTAGATCCTGCTGGAGATCCCGCGCTTGGGCCAACAGCCCCACCTGTACTTTGGCGACGGAAATTTTGCTACTGGGGGCAGAGTAACCGAGACTGTCGCCCTCATTCATGCCACCCCCCATCACATTCTGGAAGGTGCGGACAAGGAAGCCGGCGATCGCCAACATAATGAAAAGACCAAAAATGCCGCTAAAACCACCGAATCCGAAGAAAGGCAGCAGGAAGGGGAACCCAAATCCACCCCCAAATCCGTAGCCATAGCCACCCCCAACGGGAGCCCGTCGTGCTGGGCCAGGGGAAAAACTGCGGCTAGGGGCACTGCGGAAGGAACCGCCACCAATACGTCCTCCACTGCGGGCCGCCCAAGCATTATCCGCTGGGGTAAAGATCAGGGTAAAAGCCAAGACAATGGCGATCGCCCCATAAAAAAACCGTTTAATCATGATTGAGTTGTTAAATGTGCTGCGTAAAAATCCTGAGATCTATTCTATCAAGCCCCAGAATTCCGAGCATTGGCGGTTTTTCCCCTAATCAAACCAACCGATTTCCTCATCGGGGATACTGGAGGGGGGCTGATCGGGAAATTGCAAATTTGCTTGGTAACTGGCAATGCGGGCCAGTACAAGGGCGCGGTCTTCCTCAACGGTGCGTTCTATGGCGGCTTCTTTTTCCGTCTGTTGCGCTTCGAGGCTTTGGATTTGACCGTATAACTTTTCGACGAGGCCCCGTTGTGCGTCTAACTCTTGTTCGAGCTTTGTCTTTTCAGAAGAATCCGCTTCGAGGGTCTTAATGGTTTTCTCCGCGTTGGCGATCGCCTTTTGTTGGGCGGCAATTTTTTCTTCCAGGGCTTTTACTTCCCTCGCCAAGGTTTCCTTCTCCGTGAGCAATGTTTGATCAACAGAATCTGTCGCGACCGTTTCCTGTTGGGCGTAGAGGGTTTCAATGTGGGCCAGTAATTGCGCCTTCGTCATCCGGGAAAGGGCCGTTGGTGAAGGTTTCTCCGGTGTATCATTAACCGCCGTTTCGGGGGCAGCAGCCTTGGTTTTGTCCTGCTTTGCCTCCTGCCGTAATAAATCCGATAAATTTTGTTTGCTGCTAGCCATAACCGTTAAGTCCAATCTCGTTGCAGTTCATCCGCGACACGACGATAATCCGTTTCCGCATCCTTAGCCTTTTTACCACGCATTTGGGTCATGGGAACGCCTGCGAGGACAGCTTGCTCGTGGGCTTTATAACTGCGCACAAAGGCATGGCACACCGGAATCCCCAACTCAATCAAGGTATTTTGGGCATCAATGCTCTCCCGGAGGCTGCGACTATCGACTTTTGTCAGGAGCACTCGGTGACTAATTTCAACGGGATTAATGGCCGTTTGCACCGTTTCAATTAAGGCGCTTAAGTCCATCGGCGCTGGTGGTGTCGGCAAGATCACATAATCCGCAATCCGGAGGACGGTCTTGAGGGCCTGCGATCGCAAGGCCGGAGGGGTATCCACCACGATCAAGTCATAGCCTTTAATCTGTCGGAGATTTTGAAGTAAATCTGGTTGATGTTCTCTACTGACATCCAGTTGCCATTCATCGGGGTTACGGTCTACCCACCAAGAGGCCGATCCCTGGGGATCGCTATCCACCAAGAGAACCTGCTGTTTTTCGGCAAAAATGGCCGCAAGGTTAACGGCGGTTGTTGTTTTACCAACGCCTCCTTTACCATTCACAACTGCTAAAATCCGCTGGGATACCACAATAGATTTTTTTTGCTCACTGGCCTTGAATTTATGGTGAGTCATTATAGCTGCTTTGTTTCCATTTCCTGAATAAATGCAACATTTCTTGTAGAGAATATTAATATTGTAAGTTACGTAATATGAGACTAATTAATATTAATGTCCAATTGATTTATTGATTCTCAAACTTTAATTCATATCTAATGGAATGACAATCTCAGCACTCTAATGAATTAGTTATTTTTCCGTCTTCTAGGTTGATTATTCGATCAGCGATTCCCAATACTCGTGTATCATGGGTCACAAATAGAACTGTACAATTTTGCTCCTTAGCCAATTGATGAAGCAATCTTAAAACATCTTCTCTATTGAGTTTATCGAGTGAAGCAGTTGGTTCATCTGCCAATATAAGCTTTGGTTTATTTACGAGAGCTCTAGCTATAGCTACACGTTGTTTTTGGCCACCAGAAAGCTGAGAGGGATAAGCATCTAAATGCGTTTCTAATCCCACTGCTTTGAGTATTTTTTCTGCTTGATTTTTAGACTCTTGTACAGAAGAAACATCGCTCAATATATTTGCAATTTGCACATTTTGCAAGGCAGTCAATGAACTCAAAAGATTATGGCTTTGAAAAATAAACCCAATTTTTTTTCGTATATTTTCTAGAGATTTTTTTCTCTGTTTAAATAATTCTGTTTTAAAAACTTTTAAGCTTCCTTCTTGTACAGATCTTAACCCTCCAATTAAAGTCAAAAGAGTTGTTTTCCCTGAACCAGAAGGCCCTGTCATAAGCACAATTTCACCAGGCTGAATATCGAGGGATATATTGAATAAGACTTGCTTTTTAAAGTGTCCTTTTCCATAGTAATGGTTGATGTTTTTGATTTGAATCATATTCTGAAATATTTTTGCGAGAAAAGTTTAACTCAAACTAAAATTTTCTACTATAAATATCTACAGGATCGATTGAATTCAATTTTTGGGCAGAAAATACTCCTGCTGTCAGACACATTGAGATATTTGCAAAGAAAATTAATCGCATTGATTGATAGGTTATTGGAATCAAAAGACCTGTTATTTGGCTGATAAAATCACATAACATCTGACTTAGGCACAATCCTGGTATAAAACCTAAAATGGCTATTAGAATCACCTGAAATAAAACCACATTCAAGAGGAATTTTTGGGAGTGACCTATTGCCTTTAATGTTGCGTATTGAGGCATATTTTTCCTGATGTCTGCACTAACAATATTATATGTTATGAATATACCAATAAAAAAGCCTGTAATTGCACCAAACTTAAAAATAAACCCAAGAGTAACTTCGCTATAAAAGTTTTTTTCTCGTTCAACATAATTTAGTTTAGTAAAAATAGCGACATCTTTGGGTAGAATTCTTTTTAAGTTTGAAATTACCTGCTCAATCGACGATTGATCTTGGACTTTTATAAGACCTAGGTCAACATTATTAAGAGTTTTTCTGAAGTCACCTGAAAATCCGGAAGGTCTGCTTCCAAAAATTCTTAAAAAGTTTTCATCACTCATAAGAATGTTTCCATCTGCTACAAAGTCCGATCCTAATTGAAAATTTCCAACCACCTTGATTCTTTGTCCAGACAATTCTGTCTGTGTACCAATTGTGAGTGGTCCATATACATTTCGGGAAGCTGTATCCGCAAGAACAGTATTTTCATGGCTTAAATTAGGAAGATAGTTTTGAATATTCTGAAATAAAAAGACAGGTTCTTCAATATCAAATGCAAAAACACGAATAATACGTTCAGTATTATTTGAAAAATTTTTCCATGTGGCTAGTGTTAAATATAGTGGTTCAGCAGAAATAATTTCTGTTAGTGATTTAGCTTGATACAGTCTATATTTATCAAATGTCCGCTCTAATGAAGTAAAGTTACGCTCTGAGTCGACTAATATGATATCGGCATCTAGTTTTTTTAAAAATGCAACATTACTCTCAATCATACCCTCACGAAAAGCAATTTGAGTTAGCATTAAAACCACAGCAAAGCTTACGGCAATAATACTAACTATGAACTGCTTAAAGTTATAAGTTAGATTACGCCAAGCAAGAGAAAATTCAAATAATAAAATATGAATTTTGATCTGGTGAATCATATAATTCTAGTTTTTTTTAAAAAATATCAGCGGGGTCAAATTTCATGATGTTTTGAGATGCTAGAATTGCTGAAATATTACATGTACATATTGTAAGAAATAAAACGAAAACTACTGTTACTGGATCTATGTAAATACTAAGTGCTGTCTCTGAGCGCATGAAACTATACATTGGCCAAGATAATACCCAGCCAACAAGGAATCCTGAAAATCCTAATATACTAGATTGATTAATGATAGCATTAATAATTTCGCGATTACTATATCCTATTGCTTTTAGGGCGCCATATTCAGGTATACGCTCAGTTACGTCAACACTTAAAATTTGATAAATAATAATAGCTCCAATCAGAAAAGAACTAATAGTTCCAAATAGTATTACTGTTCCTATTGCTGTGGATGTCAGCCAATAATACTGATCCTTTTTCTTGATTTCTTGGCGGCTAAAAACGCTGATATTATCCGGTATTATTTCTTGAATTTTTTGGGCGATAAGTTTATGATTTACACTGGATTTTAACTTTATCAAGCCCAAGCTCACATCATCTAAAGAACGCTGTGGGAAATATTGAGTAAAATTATCTGCACTCATCAAAATAGAGCCATTAAATCTAAAACTATTACTCATAGAAAAAAAGCCACCAACTTTGACTTCTCTTTCTTTTATTTCTGTCATCGTTCCAACTTCAAATGAACTTGCACCAAAATCATCGAAATCACTCTTTTCGTTAAAAAGTACTGTTTTTTGCTGTTTTACTATTTCTGTCTTGTGATTAATGTCAGGTGCTTGAAAAGGGTACTTTTCTGGCTCATAACCTAATACAAAAATTGTATTGGGTTCCCTTGTATCAGGATTTTTCCAGTCTGCAAACGACAGATAGATAGAGGCAGTACTATCTACTTCTTCTAAACCTTGAATGCGATACAGTTGTTGCTGCGAAAAAGGCTGCGTAAAACTGAATTCTAACGATTTATTAGAAATTAAAATAAGATCAAAATCAAGCTGTTCATAAATCAATACAGCACTACTTAGGACAGATCCCAAGATCCCTATTTGAACAAAGGCTAGTAAAACAGCAAAGCCACTGCCTATAATTGCCAAGAAAGAGCCCCCTGGAGAATAGGTAAGATTAGACCAGGCTAGTAGAAGACTACTCCATACTTTTTTATTCAACATAAAAAATCAGAGTTATAAATCAATTTCTACATCTACTTGCAAGCGACTCAGGCTTGCGGCCTCATCACTTGATTTTAGTCTGATAGCAACTTCAATAATCCTTGAATCTACACGCGCTCCAGGATCGTCACTAATTAAGCGATTTTTATAAACAGATTGTCCAATTTTTTCTACATACCCCAGAATAGGTTTATCGAAAACAGGGCTATGAATTTTTGCAACTTGACCAACTTTAACCCTTGTGATGTCTGTTTCATATACTTCTGCTATTGCATACATATTACGGGTGTCACCGAGTTCTAGAAGCCCTCGTGAATCTAAAGCTTCACCAGGATGAGTGAAAACTTTAAGAATTCTCCCTGATTCAGGTGCACGAATAATTGTCTGCTCAAGTTGCGCCTCAGCAAGCTCCAGTTCTCGCTGAGCTGATTCCAAGGGGATCCGATTCTTGATTTGTTCGAGGTTTGCTTGAGAATAATTTACGGTTATATTGGCTTTTTGAAGGCTACTCAAACGAGAATATGTTAATCGATCAAAGGTTGCTTGAGCTTGTTCAACTTTTGTTTGAGCTTGTTCTACTAGTAATCGTTGATCTTCTAAGGCTTGATCAGAAATCGCACCATTATCTCGTAATTGTCGATAACGCTCATATCTTATCGTAGAGTTTTCCAATTCTACCTTTGCCCCTTCTAGGACAGCTTGTTGAGCTTCTATTTCTGATGCTTGGGGTTGATCTATTAATCTTAATTGGGCTTGCGATTCTTGAACTTGGATCTTGGCTGCATTTGTTTCGGCTTGAAACTGTGCAAAGAGCTCTCTTACTCGACTGGCAGCAAAATTACGCCGAGATAACTGTACTTGGTAATCACTAAGAAAAGCAAGAATTTGCCCTTTTTCGACCCAATTTCCTTCTTGTACAGTTATTTCTGCCACTCTACTCCCAAGTAGTCCAGAAATAGTTAAAATTTCGCCTTTTGGTTCTAGGCGACCTACCGCAAAAATATGTGACTGCTCCGGAACGATTTCTTGGGCCATTAACTCTGATTGTGTATCTGAAGATTTGTAACGAAAACTCAGATATCCCAAAAGAGAGATTCCTATCAAACACCCGAACAGTAGACTTGCATTAGTTTTCATTTTTTACCTACACAACACAACAAACTGTGGATCCGCTTTAATCCTATTTAATCCTAACAAACCAAAACAGAAGATTATTAGGGACTTATCACAACGCAATCATAACAGCTAAGATGTTAGTATAAACATACCTTTATAAGCATTGCCTATCTAAAGTTTCTTGATCTATTATTATATTTTTAGAACTATTTTATGATTCACTACTAAGATGATCATTAACTAGGTTTTTTTGTTAAAAAAGTATAAAATGATACACTCATATCTAATAGCCATTAAAGAATTATCTGTCGCTCAAAGAAAGCAAATGTTTGCTTTGCATGAGACACACTTTCCCGGTAGGCGCTGGGATGATTTTATAGAAGATTTATCACAAAAGGACTGGGCGATTTTATTATATTCAATTGAGACGAAAGAATTGAAAGGCTTTTCCACAATCTTATTTTACGAAACTAAGTTTCAAAATGAATTAGTAAAAATTGTTTATTCTGGTGACACAATCACTGACCCTTCAATGTGGTCATCTCCTATCCTTTCTCAGGCTTGGATTAAAGCTGTCAAAAGTATTCATGGCCTTTCCTCCCAAAAATTATACTGGCTACTTATTTCTTCAGGTTATCGAACTTATCGCTTGCTCTGTACCTTTTTTCGAGACTTTTATCCACGTTATGATATTAAGACTCCAGAGCATTTTGAAATCTTTATGAAGGAATTAGCGGATCATCAGTTCGGAGATTTGTATGATTCCGATCATGGTGTTGTTAGATTTCCTAATCCTCAAATTCTTAGTCCAGAGCTAAAAATAATACCCGAAAATAGACGTAAAAACCCGCATATATCATTTTTTGAAAAATCAAATCCAGGTCATTCCGATGGTGATGAATTGGTTTGCCTCACTGATTTATCAGAAACTAATATGACGAAAGCAGGCTTGCGTATGGTAGCTACAGGAGAATTGCCGGAACCTGTGTCTAAACTAGCAGGATGATAAATTGACGAAAGCCAATTACTTCGTTTCGACATCAAGATTATATAATGACAATTGACAATCATGAATTCATTGAATTTTAGTTCATATAATTTACCATTTTCTTCCAATTTTACTCCTTTAAAAAAAATTCTAAAAGGAGCATTAAAAGATTCCAACCATAACACTAGCCCATTAAATGAAGTTTTATATTGGGATGCTTCCTTTTTAGGACTAGATCAAGTAAGTATTTTTCAGGAAGCAAACCAGTCTGAACAATTTATTATTCTTCAAAAGGCAAATCGAGATTTGTTAGAAGAAATTTATTGGGTTGAGCATGCAGGGGTAGGATATATGTCTAAAATGTTATTGTTGGCTGATTCCAGAGAAGAGCGTATGCTTTATAGTCTGTTTGCCGCAGATGAAGCAACTCATCTCAGTCAAATTCAAACTTTTTTAGACAAACCCCCCATCTTTAACGGAGACACTTTCTTGGCATTTATGGGGGAAATTGTTGAATCTTTTGATAAGGCACTTTTGATGACTTTAGTACAGCTTGTTCTTGAAGGTTGGGGCTTTAGTCACTATCGTTCTTTGGCGAAAGGATGTTTACAACAGAATATGGCAACTACTTTAAGAGGATTTCTCGAAGCTGAATCGCGCCATCATGCAGCAGGAGTGGTGACACTTCAGGAATGGGACTATACTCCTGAAAGCCTAGAAAGTATTTACTATGCACTCACAGAATTTTTGCAAATGGTTCAGTATGGTCCTCAGCGTCTACTCAATGCCATAGAGCAAGGTAAAGGCTATCTTTCGCGAACTAATAAAGTTCAGATTCTTGAGGAGTTACAAACAGAAATCTATAGTCAACAAAGATTAGATTTGCTGCGTTTTATGATGACTGATAGTCTTCCTCCTAGTGTACTTCAAAGGTTAGATGAGCAAGATTCTTTTAAGCCTTTTTCTGCTCAGCAATGTGTATAGTTTAAAATTGAAATTGAAGGTATTTGAATTTGATAATTTAATTTAGCTAAAATAGTGAAAACATGAGTTTTTTAGGTAGAAGCATTGCTTTTTTTCCAGCTCTATTAATTACGTGCATATTGTTATGCTTGATTATGCTGTCTTACAAACCTAGCATAAGTATTCTTTTGTTATTATTTTTTATAATATACATATTTCCGCCAATTATTCATCGCATACATCAATACTTTTATCCTATTGAAGAAGGTATCAGTTATTTAGTTGGTTCCGAGTATAGTCCTTGGTGGGGAAGCCATCAGTTACAAGTTTTCTATAGTACTTTCCCTATGTTTGAACAGCTACTGTTGTTTTTCCCAGGGGCATTTTCTTTGTGGTTAAGATTATGGGGAGCGAAAATTGGCAAAAATATATATTGGACTTCTGGTATTCAGGTAGTTGATCGTAGTCTTTTAATTGTTGGTGACAATGTTATCTTTGGCGGCCAAGTTACTATATGTTCACATATAATTAAACCTAGGCGTAATAATTTGTTGCTTTATGTTAAAACTATTGAAATTGGCAACAATGTCTTTTTAGGAGCTCGTTCCAGTATTGGTGCGGGTTCTAAAATTCCAGATAATGAATACATACCATTTGCCCAGCAAATTTATCCTAAGAATAGGTTAAGTTATCAAAAATAAATAATGTATTTGTACTGGGTTTTGTTGTCGATGTTTTTTATTATACAAGCTTACATATAACTTGAAAATTAGAGGCTTGAGTGTTTTGGGATTGTATGAGTTGATTTTACTTTCTATTTATATCATAACAAGTATTGGCGGCCAATTTTTTTTGAAAACAGGAGCTTTAAAAATAAATGAAATTGTCTCTGAAAATATTGTCTATCGTATAATTGAAATTTTATTGATTCCAGAGTTAGTTGGCGGATTGCTCTTTTACAGTCTGGGAACTTGGGCGTATATCTTCTTATTGGCTAGAGTGAATTTAAGCATTGCCGCACCAGCATTATCTGTTACTTACATTTTTTCGATATTTATTGGTTATTTTTTATTCGGTGAAAACATTCCTATAAGCAGGATAGTTGGTTCGGGGCTAATTACTGCTGGTGTGATTTTAGTTATTTGGAAGTCTTAAATGAATCTTGTTTTGAGAACAAGTGTGCTATTTCTGGGGATTGAGTTATCTGGTTGCCTAAGAAATACCAAAAATTAAGTACGCATAATTTTAGTTGACCAGCTCTAATTATGACTAGTATTTCCCTCTTTTTTATTGAGCTTCTTTTGAATCATCTTTATTAATTGCAATGATAGATTTTCTAATTGGTGACTACCAAAACTCTTTTGGATTAAATAAATATTAAGTATTGAATTTTTGTCGATTGTCTTTTTTATGGATGTAATTCTCTGTCACCAAACCGTTGATTTTGATGCCCTGGGAGCAGCGATTGGCTTGGCATATTTGCGGGTTGGGGCGCGGGTCGTGCTGACTGGCGGCGCACATCCAGGGGTAAAGCGGTTTCTCGCACTCTATCGGGGGGAGTTTCCGTTTATTGAGATGCGCTCGGTGCACCCGGAGCAGTTGCGGACGATTATGGTGGTGGACAATCAGCAGCGACAACGGCTGGGTAAGGCCCAGGAATGGCTAGATCGACCCCAGGTGAAGCAGATCGAAGTTTATGATCATCACCTTGATCAGGAGCGAGACATTCCGGCGACCTACGTGGAAATTGAAGATGTGGGGGCGACAACGACGATCATTGCAGAAAAATTGCAGGCGCGGGGGGTAGAACTCGATCCCTATACGGCGACGGTGATGGCCTTGGGGATTCATGTGGATACCGGGTCACTCACCTTTGACCAAACAACGGTACGGGATGCCCAGGCTTTGACGTGGCTAATGGGTCAGGGTGCCATGGTGAAAATTATTGCGGAGTATGCTGAACCCGGTTTTTCGCCTTTGGTGCAACATTTATTTTCGGAGGCGATCGCCAACCTGGAGCGGGAAAATGTTGATGGCCATCGGGTAGCGCGAGTCTTGCTAAAAACAGCGAGTTTTGTGCCGGGACTGTCGAATCTCGTCGAGCAGATGATGCAAATGACCGACCTCGATGCGCTGTTACTGGGGCATTTTTATCATCAGACCGATGCGGAAGGGAAAATGGTGATCATCGGGCGATCGCGAATTGTGGGAACAAGTCTCAATCGACTGTTTACGCCCTATGGTGGCGGTGGTCACGATCAAGCCGCATCCCTAAGCTTGCGCCTCAACAAACCAGAGGCAATGTTACACAAAATTTATGCCGAATTCATTGCCCAGGTGCCCCCTGCCCTGACGGCGCGGGATTTAATGACGGCCCCCGTGCGTACGATTTTGCCCCAAACTTCCATCGAGGAAGCCCAGCGGGTGTTGTTTCGCTACGGCCATTCCGGGTTAGTGGTGGTGGATGATCGGCAACAACTGGTTGGGGTCATTTCGCGGCGGGATCTAGATTTGGCGATTCACCATGGCTTTCACCATGCCCCCGTTAAGGGTTATATGAGTCGAGAAGTGCGCACGATCCAGCCGGACACGACCATGCGCGACATTGAAACGATTATGGTGACGGACGATGTGGGGCGATTACCAGTGATCGAGGGTGATCAACTTTTGGGCATTGTGACGCGGACGGATGTTTTGCGACAACATCACCAGGACGAGCAGCCTCTTGATCTGTTACCCACTCCCAAGGATGACAAAAATCGCTATCCTTTGCGGGAAATTTTTGCGGAACGGCTGGCCCCTTCCCTGTGGCAGTTATTGCAAGGGGTGGCAACGGAAGCCGAAAAACGGGGCTGGCATTTGTACCTCGTCGGTGGGGCGGTGCGGGACGTATTGCTTTCAGATTCCGACGAAGAATTACTGCTCCAGGATATTGATCTGGTGGTAGATGGTTTCCATACGGCGGCGGATGTGGGAGCAGGGGTGACTTTGGCGAATTACATTTGCGAGCGCCAACCCAACGCGCGGTTATCGGTGCATGGGGAATTCCAAACGGCGGCGATTTTGTGGCACAAAGATCCGGTGTTGGGTTCCCTGTGGCTGGACATTGCCACGGCCCGAACGGAGTTTTATCCCTATCCAGCGGCGAATCCAGAAGTGGAAGCGAGTTCGATTCGACAGGATTTGTATCGGCGCGATTTTTCGATCAATGCCCTCTGTTTGCGCCTGACGGAACCCCGATCGGGGGAATTGCTCGATTTTTTCGGGGGGCTTTGGGATCTCAAAAAACGGCAAATTCGGGTGCTCCATGCCAACAGTTTCATCGAAGACCCGACGCGCATCTATCGGGCGGTGCGGTTTGCGGTGCGGTTAAATTTTCAGCTAGAAGTGCAGACGGAGGAATATATTCGCTATGCGATCGCCTCTGGCATTTACGACAAATTGCACCACGAAAAACCCCAGGCCCCAGCACTCACGACGCGATTAAGGGCGGAATTAAAATATCTTTTAACAGCAAAATATTGGAAGCCCGCATTACAATTGTTAGACGATCTGGGCGCGTTGAAATGCATCCATAAAAATCTGGCTTTAACAGATGCGGTTTGGTGGCAAATTCGCTGTGTGGATCGTTGGTTACGCTATCATGACCCCGATTATGAATTGGAACATTGGCGTCTTCGCCTGGAAGCTTTGTTGTTAAATTTGACCACAGCAGAACGCTTAAAAGTGGGCGATCGCCTGCAATTACCAAAGGATAGTTTGCAACGGTTAGAGACAATTTCCCAGCATGAAGCGCAAATTTTGCCCAAACTTTTCCAGGCCACAAAACTGAGTGAAAAAGTCTTTGCCCTTAAGCATTTATCCTTGCCAGAAATTATCTTGCTAGCTGCCATCATCCCGAAAAAAATGCGTCACGATTTATGGCATTATCTCCGCCGCTGGCAATTTATCCAAGCACCCATTAATGGTTTTGATTTAAAAGAATTAGGCTATAAACCGGGGCCACAATTTCGCGATATTTTATCAGATCTTCTCAAACAAACCCTCGACCAAAACATTGGCGATCGCCCCTCTGCTTTAACTTATTTAGAAACCCACTATCCTCTCAATTAACTATTCTTCCATGAGGATTGCTTTTGGTTCCCCGACGGTCAACAGAGAAGTGGCGAGCAAAATAACTGGGTCAGGGGTTTCATTTTGGCCAAAATGTACCATTCCCTCGGATTCTGTTACCGCATCCCCAGGTTTGAGGAGGGTTTTTTGTCCCGCAGTTAAGGTTTCTTTTGTGCCATCTGTGCGGGTGATGAGTGCCGTGCCTTCGATCACTGCATAGGTCAACAAGCCAAATTCCACCCGGGCGATTTGCAAGCCAGGATGGATGTGGGGTGGCAGGGTCGCAAAGGGGGGAATTTCATAACGCACCAACTCCAAAATTTGATTGGGGGCCGCTTCCGGCAACCCTTCAGCTAGAACAGTGCGAGTGACGGTTTGGGTATATTGATTTTTGGATTCTGATTCAGCTAGGGCCGCTGGGGAGACAGAAAAACAGCTACAGAGCAGGAATGAAGAAAGAAAATAATGGGGTTTCACAGCGAACGGAACTCACTTTTATTAAAAGACGATAGTTGCAGTGTAAAAGTCCCTTTGGCGATCGCTTTCTAGGCAACATAATTCTTAAAATTCTTTGAAATAATCCCTAGCAAAAGTAAGAAATTTTGTAGCATTTTCAATCTGTTGATTCGCTTGATATTCAGAAATTGCCTGGAACTTTCCATAGTCACCTGTCTGTCGAAGAGACTGGGCATCAATAAGGAAACGATGGAATTCCCGCGGCACTTTACCTAATTTAGCAAAATCTCGACCAAAAGCAGAAATTACAGCAGCATGACTCGAAAAAGTTTTTGCTTCTCCTTCTAAAAAAGCTTCGGCTAAGTAAAACATTGTGTAGTAAGCTCGCGAAACCGAATAATCAAAGTATTGATTATCTCGTAATAATTTGGCTGCTTCTAAACTTTCAGTTGCCTTACTCATTAAGTTTTGCTGCTGGCAATTCACAAATAAATACCTTCTCGCTGAATATTTCGAATTAGAGCACTCCGGTGTTTTTCAAAATATTCATTGTCCATAAAAATGCGGTTGATTAAAATGTCATATTCCAAGCAGATATCAGCAATTATGGCGCTGGTTTTTTCTAATTCTTGATCCAAATCAAAATTGTGTTTTAAAACAATGGCAATGTCAATGTCTGAGTCTTCTTTTGCCGTATTTTTCGCCTGTGACCCGAATAGGATTAAGTCTTTGAGTTCTGGCCCATAGATTCTTTTGAGAGAGTCTCGCAGTCGTTCAAGAATAGCACTAAGAGCGGGATGAACCATGGCGATCGCCTGCAATGTTTACTGTTTTATTTTAATCCAAGAAAAAAAGAAGTACTCAATAATGAATACTCCCCTGTGAAAGCTAAAAATTCAAGTTATTTAGTTAGTAGTAATTACCCACTTTGCGGTGGTGAACAGCAGTTAAACCATCGGGGTTGGAGACGCGACCCGCAGCGACTTTGCTATACACAATCCAGTGATCGCTACATTCCATCCGACTGACCACTTCGCATTCGAGGTAGGCCAGGGCATCATTCAAAATCGGGGAACCATTTTTCGCGGTTTGCACTTTTACCCCTTCAAATCGGTCTGCGCCGGGGGGAAAACGCTTGAGGAAATGTTTCATCAAAGGTTGGTATTTCCCTTCCTCGAGGATATTCAACACAAAGCGATCGCCCACTTGCATCAGGGATTCAATCGCTCGGTCTTTTGCTACGGCTACCGTAAAACCGGGGGGTTCAAAACTGGCTTGGGTCACCCAGGAGGCGACCATTGCCCCTTTCATGTCGCCTTTCTGGGCGGTGATAATATACAGACCGCCACTGATGCGTCCCATCGCTTTATCGAGTTCAGTATCGATATTTTTCCGTTGTTTGAGCTTTTCTTTTTGGGTAAGCAATTGGCCGAGGTCAGTACCAGATTCTTCACAGAGCTGATAAAGACCTTCGCTGGGTTCATCCTTGACGCGGATCGAATCAAAAGCTTTGATCAGGCCAGCATCCCGGAAGCGCATCAGCAACGGATCAATGGGTTCGTCGTTGCCGCCGTAGGATTCAAATAGTCCCACAACTTGTTTATCCTTTGATGCGGCGAGAATGGTGCCCACGGCTTTGCTTAATTCGGCGTTGTAGGCGCTGTCGATGGGGGGCATGCCAATCACTAGCCCTGCGGCGCGACCAACGATTTCGTGGACATCCTGGGGATCTGCGACTTTGAGATCGACCATTTCTACGGCAACTCCAGCTTTGGTAATCCCTTTGGCGATCGCCTGGGAAATACGGTCACTGTAGCCATAATCGGAGACATAGAATACCGCCGCCATTTTATCGCCCTTGGTTTGGGCCTCACTCCACTGGCGGTACCATTCCATCATTTCCTTAGTGTTGTGCTTCAGCAGGGGGCCATGGCCATTGGCAACTAAGGAGATTTCCCCGTCGAGCTTGTCCACCCGTTTCATTGCACTCAGTACCGAGCGGGCGTTGGGAGCCATCAAACATTCGTAGTAAAAACGGTAATCCGGTGTGATCGCCTGGAGATCCTCGTCGTAGGTGGCATCAGAACAATAGTGCATCCCGAAGGCATCACAGGTAAACAGAATTTCGCTTGCCGGATCGTAGGTAAAAATCGTGTCGGGCCAGTGGAGGTTCGGTGCACTGACAAATTCAAGGTTGTGACCATTGCCTAAATCGAGGCGATCGCCACTTTTCACTTCGATAAATTCAAACGGATCGTGTACCAAATCCTTGAGGAACTTAATCGCAATTTTTGCGCCGACCACCACTGCTTGGGGGGCAATTTTTAAAACATCTTTCACTAGACCACTGTGATCCGGTTCTGTGTGGCTGATGATGATGTAGTCAATGGTTTTTGGGTCAATCTCGCCGGTAAGCGCATCGAGGTATAGCTGCCGAAACTTCGCGTGGGAGGTATCCACAAGGGCAATCTTTTCGCCCCGGATAATGTAGGAATTGTAGGTGGTGCCATTTTGCAAACCGAATTCAATGTCAAAGCGATCGCGGTCCCAGTCCAGTGAACGAATCGTTGTGGTGTTGTCGTTAACCTTTTCTGTCTGGATCGTTAACCGCTTTTCGGTTTTAATTGGCGTAGCAACCATAGGTAACCCTCCTACACTGTGATGCAATAGTCATCTTTCACTTATTGTGGCACGAATTTATTAGGGGTTGTGGCCTAGGCAGAGGGGGAAATGATTAAACATTTCGATAACATTCATCATGGCGCAATGGTCTGAACTGCAGGAGATTTCTCGATTATTTTTGCGATTAGGTTTTACGGCGTTTGGCGGCCCTGTGGCTCACATTGCGATGATGCACGACGAGGTGGTAAAAAAACGCCACTGGCTTACGGAACAGGAATTTCTCGACATTCTCGGCGCAACAAATTTAATTCCTGGCCCCAATTCCACGGAAATGGCAATCCACCTCAGTTTTAAGCGCGCCGGTTGGTGGGGCTTGCTCATGGGGGGCCTTAGTTTTACGGCTCCGGCGGTGGGTTTAATGCTGCTCTGTGCGATCGCCTATCAGCAGTTTGGCACAACACCCCAGGGGACATGGCTGCTCTATGGGGTCAAACCAGTGGCGATCGCCATTATTGCCCAGGCCCTATGGAAGCTTGGGAAAAAGGCAATTAAAGATAGATTTGGGATCGGTTTAGCGGTATTTAATGTGGTGCTATCCCTGGTCGGCCTCCATGAACTGTGGTTGTTGTTTCTGAGTGGCTTCATTGGCCTAGGGAAAAAACTAGGGGGCCAATGGCTAAAAACAAAACAAACCCGTAGCATTGTTCCCGCTCCGTTGCTGTTGTTATTGAATGGCACCCCTGCAAATTTCAGTTTGGGCTGGCTTTTTTTAATGTTTCTTAAGGTGGGGGCGGTGCTCTATGGCAGTGGCTACGTCCTCGTGGCTTTTTTGCGGGCAGATTTTGTGGAGCGCCTCGGTTGGCTAACGGATCAGCAACTCCTCGATGCGATCGCCATTGGTCAAATCACCCCAGGGCCTTTATCTTCGACGGCGACGTTTATCGGCTATTTGCTCGGTGGAGTACCAGGGGCCGGGGTTGCCACCTTGGGGATGTTCTTGCCTTCGTTTTTGTTTGTGGTGATTCTCAATCCAATTTTGCCGAAACTGCTCCAGGCCAAATCATTCCGGGCCTTTCTCGATGGGGTGAATATTGGTGCGCTGAGTCTTATGACCGTTGTCACCGTGTTTCTGGCGCAATCTTCTTTAGTTGATCCTCTGACCATTGGAGTGGCGATCGCCGCATTATCTCTCTTGATCAAATACAAAATCAATTCTCTCTGGCTGGTCTTGGGTGGAATGGCGATCGGGTTACTGGCCCCCTTTGTCGTGGCGCAATAGTTTCAAAACCTTACTGGTGTTGTCTCGCATAGGCATCCACAAGATTACGAATCATCGCTTGGTAGGAAGCGTTGTGGCGTTTTGCTTCTTGTTTAAAAAATTCAATGCTTTCCTGGGTAAATTCCATCGTCACCCGCACATGGTTTTTCTTGGGAATCAATTCCTCCGGTGCCGGTAAAAAATCTCTCACCACAGTAACTTCACCAATCGGTTTAGCGGGATCCGGCGTGATATTGCTCATAAAATTTTCTCCATTTACGCCATTCAGCAGCACCAAAAATACGAATAACCTGATGGCGATAGGTAAACCGCACCGTCAGAATACGCTCTTCTACTTTACCAATGCAGAACCATCGTTCTTCCACCTCGCTATGCTGAGCATCATGGACAATTAAACGATGGGGATCGAAGAAAGCATATTGGGCCGTTTCAAAATCAACTCCATGTTTTGCTTTGTTACTAATATTCCGTTGATGATGCCACTCAAACGATGAGTACATATAGCTTTACACATTTTTATCCATATTACTTTACTGATTAGCTCAGAAAAAATAAAAAGTTCTCGACCTGATTACTGGGGTAGTGGGTTTGAATTTAGGGGAGTCAAGGTAGACTAAAATCACATTCATCTGCGTATCAGTCCAAACCATGCAACTCTCGCCCCAGGAAAAAGACAAGCTGCTCATTTTCACGGCCTTTCTAGTGGCGGAACGCCGGAAAAATAAAGGACTCAAGCTCAACTATCCTGAAGCGGTGGCCTACATTTCAGGCTTAATCCTGGAAGGAGCACGGGAAGGTAAACTGGTCGCCGAACTGATGAGCGAAGGACAGACTTGGCTAACCCGTGATGATGTCATGGTCGGGGTCGCCGAAATGGTGGATGAAGTACAGGTAGAAGCGACTTTTCCCGACGGGACGAAACTGGTAACGATCCACAATCCGATCCAATAATCAAAAAATCCAGAAACTTCCCTAAAAATTTCTGCCCTCCAACAGACGAATAAAACACCATTAAAAACCTTAGAATTGGAGCAGTCTTTTTTTTGGTGTGACCGGAGTGAGGTGCCTCGGTGAATGTTCTAGATATCCTAAACCGTGGGGGGCCAGCGATGTGGCCCTTAGTACTCTTGTCGATTATGGCTCTGAGTACGATTATTGAGCGGCTGTGGTTTTGGTGGAAAGTGATCCAACAAAGCCAGCGGGTCCAGGACAAAATTTTGGATGCGGCCCATTACCAATGGCAAGCGGTGAGTGAAATAGCCCGCACCTGCCAAAAACATCCCCTTGGTCGCTTTCTCTATGCTCCTTTGAAGCAACAGGCCACCGACCCAGAAATTTTTCACTTGGCTCTCGAAGCGGCCGCTGATGAAGAATTGGCGAATATGCGTCGCGGTGAAAAAGTCCTAGAAGCGGTCATTGCCCTCTCACCTTTGTTGGGACTCCTGGGAACTGTTTTGGGCTTAATCAACTCCTTAGGATCAATCCAATTGAGTGATTTAGGTACAGATTCGACCACGGGGGTGACCTTGGGGATCAGTGAGTCGCTCTTTTCGACGGCGATGGGTTTGATCGTCGCGATTGTGGCCCTAGCTTTTTACCGTTTATTCCAAGCGCTTTCGAGCAATCAGGTGCGCCTTTTCCGTCAAGCAGGCAGTGAACTGGAAATGCTCTATCGCCAAAATTATCTCGAAGGATTACCTGCTTCTGTTGACAATGTAGATGCAATGCTCATTGAAGGAGACCAAAATGAAGCGTGAGCCAATTAAGCCAGAAACTTTGGGTTTAAGGCCGTTCCAACTCTGGCAAGAAAATTCTGCGCCGGATCTGCGCATCGAAATTATTCCGCTGATCGATGTGATTTTTTGTGTGCTGACCTTTTTTATCCTGGCGGCAGTGAATTTATCGCGACAGCAAGCGATTAACTTAAATTTACCTGTGGCGGAGAGCGCAACGACCCAAATGCCCGATATGGTCATTGTGAGTTTGACGGACTTTGGGCAAATCTATGTGGAAAAACAACTGATTGAGACCCAGGCTCAATTTTCACAAATTGTTGAGGATTATTTAGGGCGCAATCCTAATGGTGTTGTCGTTCTCAATGCGTCGGAAAAGCGTCCTTATCAGGAAGTCATTCAGGTTTTAGATTGGCTCAAATCCATTGGTGGGGAGCGGGTAGCCTTGGGAACAGGGGCAGGAACCCAGGGAGAGCAAGCCCTCGATTCTTTCTTTGAGGGTCAACAAACTCCGGGCCTGAATCCCAGCACGCCGACGATTCCCCAGGTGCCGGGAGTCAATCCGAATAATGATTTTCAGCTTGAGCCCCTCGATAGTGGCACGCCGCTACCACCGCCCAATGGGAATGGGTTTGATTTGGAGTTGCAGCCCCTGGAGGAATTTGGGACACCGCCTAGTCCGACCCAGATTCAGGAGCAGTTACAAAATAATCAGCAATAGTTTGGAGAATTTGCTGGTGGATGGTTTCAGGGGGTTGGGTGGCGTCGAGTTGTTGCCAATTCCCTGGATAGGTTTGAAAAATTTGTTGGTAGTTTTGGCGCACTTGGGTAAGTTTGGTTTTGGTTTCGTAGATTTCTTGGTGCGATCGCCTTTGGACGCGCTCTAGGGCCACCTCCACGGGAAGATCGAAGTAAAACACCAGATCGGGATTGGGAAAATCTTGATTGAGACGGTAAATAAATTCGTATTCGGCGGCATTGCTGGCGTTGTAGGCGAGGGAAGAAAAATAATAGCGGGTCGTAATCACCTGGATCCCAGCGGCAAGTTGTTTGAAGACGCCGTCAATTTCGTTGTAAAGGTGATCATGGCGATCGCCAGCGAAGAGATAGGCCAGTTGCCGATTTAGTTGGGTTGGATCGGTGGTAAAGCGCAGCCGTTGCCGCAGAGTTTCTCGAACGAGGTTGCCGATAATGCCATTGGAGGGTTCGGGACTGAGGACGGCGGGGATCTTTTGTCGCTGAAAATGTTGGTACAAAAGCTCGGCTTGGGTTGAACTACCGGAACCGTCAATCCCTTCAAAAACGATAAATTTTGCCTGGGTTTTACGCTGCATCACCACACCATCTCCGCCAAAAGGCCCGCATTTTCTAGGAGATTGTCCCATGTCTGGAAAGGTTTTTTAGTTTGAATCAAATCACGGCAATGGTAAATCAGTTTGCCGGAGCGATCGCCGAGGATGGTGGCCCCCAACAGTTGATCCTGGCCATCGAGCCACAATTTGAGCGTTAAGTCTTGGGGAAATTGCAGTTGATCAACGCGATCGATCATTAGAGTCTTACTCAGGATTTTTGCGTCGGGGGGCAGATTTTGACCTTGGGCACCCACATGATCAAAAGGTAGCGGTTCAAACAAACGATAGGGAATTTCGCCGTAGACACAGGGCATTTTCCGGCGCTGGGCCATATTGTTCACGAGGGTTGTCGCTTCGGCGATCGCCAATTCCGGCAAAGCATAACCACCAAGCACTGGCCCGCCCCCATAAATATTGCTGCGGGGAGTTCTAAGCTCAGGGTCAACCCGTAACCACATCTGGGGCGGCTGACAAAAATCGGGGGGCAAATTCAGTTGCGTCGTTAAACCCCGGCGCTCTTTGGCCCAAATGACGGCTTTATTTTCCTGGTTAAAAAGGTCTGGGATGATCCCAAACTGGAGCGTTACCCCCGCCACTTCGAGGCAAGTCTGTAACCGTTGGACGCAGTCAGGATCTTCCGTGGGCAATAGGCTTTTTGCGCTAATTAACGTGACTGTTTTTCCCAATTTTGCGAGGCAGTAGGCAAGGGTAAGACAATGGGGATCGTGACCGACAAGGACAATTTTTTCTGGCAGGGTGCGCCAAATTTCTGGATTTAAGAGGTCAGTGGGGCTTAAAAAAACATCCTGGGGAGGCGTAGCCCAAGTGGTACCTGTGGCGATCGCATAATGTTTGCTTTGGAGGCGACGGGTTGCGGTGACAAAACAGGTGCTGGGTTTCCAGACAAAACTACCCATTTCTGGAATTACATCAACGCCCGCTTCTGCCAGGCGTGCCAAGGGTTCATAGAAATCATTCGGGGCGATCGCTCCCTTAACCCAGGCGGCAATATCCATTGGTTGGAGCTGTTCGGCCAGGTGTAGCAAGGTTTTTTCGAGGGCGAGTACCTGTTGATCCTGGAGTGGCTCCCCTGTTTGCTGCACTAAAGCAACTTTTTTGCCAGAGGCGATCGTCCGTTTTGCCGTCGCAATGCCGGCCCCCGTTGCCCCAATCACCACCAAGTCGTAGTCCACTGCCATACCAACCCCAATTGCTCACGTTCAAAAGGGATATCATAACCCAGGTTTCGGATCGTCCTAAAGCTGCTGCAATACAGGCTCGGCTGTCGCTTTTTCCTGGGGAACAGGGCCGGTGATTTTTTGCACATTCACGGCACAGGCTTTTAATTCCGGCTGCAATGAATCGGGACAGGCTTCAGCGTGGCTCAGGGCATTGGCTTCGGTATCTTCTCCCCACAAAGCGCCCCAGTGCATCGGCGCAAAAACGGTGCCAGGGGTAATATTTTTCGTGATCAGCGCTGGAAATCGGGCCATACCGCGCGGCGATCGCACTTCCACCATTTCCCCGTCGGTAATGCTGAGACGGTCTGCATCGCGGGGGTGAATTTCCAGGAAAGGATTTGGGTGCATTTTTTGGATTTTTTTGATTCGTCCCGTGCGGGTCATCGTATGCCAATGGCCATAAAGTCGTCCAATGGTCAGCACAAAAGGATAGTCGGTGTTTGGCGGCTCTGCCAGACCCCGGGAGTGGTACGCCGCAAATCTGGCCCGGCCATCGGGGGTATGGAACCGTCGGTCGGTGTAAAGCCGTTTGCCCTTGAGGGGTTCGTCCTGGTGGAATAATTTTTGCAATAAACCCCGGTTGTCGGCTGTTGTTTCTGGTTCACTCTTGGTCTCACCAGCGGGACAGGGCCATTGGATCGGCCCTTCGGTGGCCAAACGTTGGTGACTTAGCCCCGTCATATCACAGGGGCGATCGCCCGTGAGCTGCACAAATTCTGCGTAAACCTCTGCTGAAGATACCGCCCGGAACTGTTGCTGAAATCCAAGGCGGCGTCCCACCTCGGCGAAAATCTCCCAATCAGCCCAGGCTTCACCGGGGCGATCGCGGAACTGGGGACAATAGGTCACAGCTCGCTCCGAATTGGTCATTGCGCCTGTTTTCTCGCCCCACTGCAACGCTGGCAAGAGGAGATGGGCGTAGTTAGACGTTTCCGTGGGGTAATAGGCATCCTGGCAAATGGTGAAAGGAGATTTTAACAGTGCGGCCTTGGTGCGTTCCAAGTCGGGCATACTCACCGCTGGATTCGTCGCCACCACCCACAGCAAACCCACTGTCCCCATATCTAGCCCCTCGATCATCGCCCAGGCATCTTTTCCGGGTAGTGGTGAAATAGTTCCTGGGGGTAATTGCCAGGCTTTTTCTAAGGTGGCGCGGTGCTCTGGATTTTTGACGAGGCGATATCCCGGCAGTAAATGGGCCAGTCCCCCCGCTTCTCTGCCCCCCATGGCATTGGGTTGACCCGTGAGGGAAAAAGGCCCGGCCCCCGGCTTGCCAATTTCCCCGGTCATTAGGTGCAAATTAATCAGGGTGCGTACCTTGGCTGTGCCCTCTGCGGATTGGTTCATCCCCATCGACCACAGGGACAGAACATTGTCCGCATTGGCCCAATATTTGGCCGCTTGTTCGAGGTGATCAATGCGAATCCCACAGCGTCGGGCCACCGTTTCGGGAGTATAGCTCTGGATGAGCATCGCATATTTAGAAAAGCCCTTGGTACATTCATCGATGAAGAGGGTATCGATTTTGCCCCATTTCAGTAATAGATGCGCAATGCCGTTGAGTAAATCAATATCGGTGCCGGGTTTGATCGCCAGGTGAAGATCGGCCACTTCAGCAGTTTTGGTGCGGCGGGGATCAACGACAATTAATTTTGCTTTAGAGCGTTTGTGGTGTTCGCGTAGGCGATTAAACACAATCGGGTGACACTCGGCGGTATTGCTGCCGATGATAAAGGCGCAGTCGGTTAATTCTAGGTCTTCGTAGCAGGGGGGCGGCCCATCGGCCCCAAAGCTCTGGATATAGCCCGCCACGGCGGAGGACATACAAAGGCGGGAGTTGGCATCGAAATTGTTGGTACCGAGGCAGCCCTTGAGGAGTTTTTGGGCGGTGTAATAGTCTTCGGTTTGGAGTTGTCCGGAGCCATACATGGCAATGCCTTCAACACCGAGGGTTGCCTGTACCGTTTTGATCTGTTCTACAATTAGCTCAAAGGCGTCATCCCAACTGATGCGCTGGAATTGATCCTGTAGCGATCGCCGATACATAGGGTAAAGTAAGCGGTCTTGATCGAGGGATTCGGCAATGGTCGCGCCCTTAACACAGACTTTACCGAGGCTGGATGGATGTTGGCGATCGCCCATGACTTTGAGGGTGGGTTGTTCATTTTTGATCACCTCAGAAACTTCGAGGCCACAACCAACACCACAATAGGGACAAAGGGTTTTCGTTTTGCGTTGATCCATTGCTAAACCGCTAACTTTAAGACTTCAATAATAGAGTTAAAAAATGCCAGAAAATTAAATGGCATTCATTAAGGAAAAAATCCCCTGGGGCGATGATCAAGAGAGACTTACCATGGCCCCAAAGCACGTATATAGAAAAAACCTGTAAAACGCCATTACTTGCCATGACTTTTGTTTTACAGGTTGTGCCTAAACTAATCTCAAAAACCTAATAGGTTGCTTCTTCCTCAACGGGAGGAGTCGCTGTCATTTCTGTTTCGCCTTCATGGAACTCAGCAAAGGAACCCTTGGGTTCTTTGAGGAAAAAGGCACAGAGGAAAGCAACAATTAAACCTGTAATCCCCAACACTTGGAAGAAACCGGCATTCACCGCTGCCATCACGGGTTCGCCCCCATTGGCCCCTGCCGAAGCTTCGGTGAGCAACAATAGCACTGTCAAATAGGCTACTGCTCCCACATTGCCGTAGGCGCCAACGTTTCCAGCAATTTGCCCGGTAATGCGTCGTTTGACGAGGGGAACAATCGCAAAGGTTGACCCCTCTGCGGCTTGCACAAAGAAAGAACAGGCCATCGTTAACAAAACGGCGATCGCCAAGGGCCAAGTACCTGCTACCGAACTCATCAGGAGATAACCAATCCCCATGCCCACCGTGAGGACAACCATTGTCCATTTCCGGCTGCCCATCTTATCGGAGATCAAGCCTCCCCCTGGGCGGGACATCAAGTTCATAAACGCATAGCTAGAAGCAATAATTCCCGCCGTTGCCTTGTCTAAACTAAAGGTGCCTTCAAAGAAAGCCGGCAACATGGTCACCACCGCAAGCTCAGAACCGAAATTCACAATATAGGTCAGTTCTAAAATGGCCACTTGGCTAAAGTCATAGCGATCTTCCGGGGCATAGCGTTTTTTCCCGGTCATTAAGTCCTTATTCACAGTCCAGCAGTTGTAGGTCTGGAACAGGTAGAGGCCCACTAGCGCCAGGATGGCGATCGCCAAGCCAGTGCCATTTAAAAAATTCACCTTTTGCAAACGCCACGCCAGCACCATCAAAATCAGGGTCAAAGGCAAATTCATGGCCAACAGGAACCAGAAATCCTTTTTGGTGGTGACTTCCATGCCCCGGGCACTCTTCGGGCGGTGGTACGTTTTCCCAGGGGGGGTATCACTTACGCTGAAGTAATACAACATCCCATACAAAGCCGCGATAATCCCTGTACCGGCGATCGCCGCCCGCCAATTCAAAATAGCCGTATTAAATTCCGGGAAAAAGAGAATCTTAAAACTTTCCGGCTGGCCGAAATTAAACGCACCGGGGAGGAAAGCCAAAATGATCCCAAAAATCACCATGGTAAAGGCCGAAAATGCCGAGCCAAAGTTGCCCCAGCCCCCGTAAATGCCTTCTGCTGTACCCACATCTTTGGGGGGAAACCATTCTGCGACCATCCGAATCCCGATCACAAAACCAGCCCCAACAATCCCCATCAAGAGGCGTCCTAATACCAGTTGATTAAAGCTCTGGGCCGTCGCGAAAATCAAACAAGGAACCGCAGCGTAGATCAACAATAATGAGTAGGTTAACCGGGGGCCGTATTTATCTAACAGCATCCCAATAATGATCCGTGCGGGCACCGTCAAAGCAACATTACACAACCCGATTGTGCCTAGTTGAGCATTGTCTAAGCCAAAGTCCTGGGCGATGGTGGTTGCGAAAGGTGGAAAATTAAACCACACCACGAACGACAGGAAAAAAGCAAACCAGGTCATGTGCAGGATCTTATACCTGCCATTAAATGACCACATTTCTCCAAGCATTGTTTACCATCCTAAAAAGAGTATTCTCAAGCTGCAGGTCAGACTGTCAATTTTCGACCTTATGGGAGTTCGAACTAATCAATTAATTATGAATATCAAGAAAATAAACGAGGGGATTATTCTTTCCCATTGTGAGGAGACCAATATTATTTGATTCCGACAATTGTTTATTTTCCTGCTGATAGTTCGAATGGCCTAAAAATCTCTCGCCACCGCAAGAAGTTGTGATAAAGAATCACATTCTTTCTTCGCTAAATTCGTAACCGCTGATACTCTTTATGGGGATCGATGCGCTTTTGGGATGACAAGGGGCTTAATCCTGCATCCTAAGCTTCTGAATCTGTTTCTGATGCTAATGGAGATGGTTCATCGGACGTTTCAGCACTTTCACCATAGGCAAAGCCATGTTCATCGGCGTAGCGGTGCATGAAACGCATGAATCTTTCCCAGTGGTCGGCATTATCAATTTCAAAGCGACAAATGACGCCCCGCAGTTCGTCTCCTTCTTCACCACCAAAGACGATGCGGCAACTGGAGGGGGTAACGGCGATGTCTCCTTCTTCGTCGATCAGTCGGACAATGCCATTAGAACCAGCGGTAAAGCTCTGAAAACGGTCGAGGGCATTGAGTTGGGCAAAGGTCATGGAGACGGATTTGACCCCTGTTTTGGGGTTGCGCTGCAGGCTAACGTTGCTGAGTTCTTCGCTGATGCCGTTGAAAAATTCAATCCGTGGTGTTGGGTCTTTTGGTTGGGGTGGGGCGGCTGGTTCGGTTTGTTTATTTTTGAAGAAGTTAAACATGATTTTAGAGGGCGATCGCCAGTGAGGGAGGGATATAAGGCTATACCCCTATCCTAACAATCGTGTGCTGAACCTATTCGGCTTTGCCTGCTTTATTTTGGATTTTGAGGATCAAAAATCCCCAAGCTACACCAAAGAGAACTGCGGTGATGGCAATGATAAAGCCGTTGAACATCATACTTTCTGCGCTCATGGAAATACTCCTTTGTCTGGTTATAATGGCTTGATTTTAAAGCGATTTGGCTACAAACGGTATTTTAAAGCAGGGAGTGTTTTTTGGCGGTTGGGGAATTCCGGGGGCGCGGTTGGGATATTTCAGGGGCGATCGCCTGGCCGTAGGCCTATAAATTTGTAAGCAGTTGTGGGAATATATAATGTCTGATTTTTGCCGTAGGGAACATGCTGAAAAACGATATTTGGATCCTCGAACAAGCCCAACAGGGGATGATTTCTCCCTTTGAAGCCTCACTGATCCGCAAGATCCAACTGTCCCCCCAGCAAACTGTACCGGCCCTCAGCTACGGCCTGTCTAGCTATGGCTACGATATTCGCCTCAGCCCCGAAGAATTTCTCATTTTCCGCCACATCCCTGGCACCGTTGTAAACCCCAAAGCCTTCAGCCCGGAAAACCTTGAACGGGTTGACCTCAAGCGCGATGAATACGGTGACTACTTTATTATTCCGGCTAATTCCTATGGTTTGGGCGTGTCCCTCGAAAAAATTCAGATGCCCCCCAACGTCACCGCGATCTGTCTTGGTAAGTCCACCTATGCCCGTGTCGGTCTGATTGCGAACACAACTCCCCTAGAGGCTTCCTGGTGCGGTGCAATCACCCTTGAATTTAGCAATGCCTCTAGTACCGACTGCCGTATTTATGCCAATGAAGGGGTTGTGCAACTACTTTTCTTTGAAGGTGATCCTTGCAATACCACCTATTCTGATCGGGGGGGCAAATACCAAAACCAAGCCGGGAAAGTCACTTTGCCCAGGGTCTAGATAGATTCTGAATGTGTTTGGCGATCGCCCCAATTTTTATTACAACCCCCATGGACATCGCTTATTTTTGTCTATGGTGAAATCAAATCTTTTCTTTCCCTACATCTCCATTTGCTCCTGAGTTTGAATTGTCATGGATAAATTTCGCGTTGAAGTGCTCCGCTCTACCCCCAACCCCCAACAAACCATCTGGAGTGCCATGCACCAGGACTACTGCGAGGAATTTGTGTGGGAACAACAGAGTAATTTTCCAGATGAACAAAAAGCAGGGGAGTTAATTGTCAAACATCTTTTGGCGGGTGGTCGCGGTCACTATGGCCCCCTGGAACATCCCCAGATTGTTTTTAATGTGGGCTATTTTCCCCACTCGATGATGCAGCAAATCCGGACTCATCGCGTGGGCGTCTCCTTTGATGTACAGTGTCTCGCCGGAGATACAGAAATCACCTTTGTCCAAGCCTCTGGATCTCTCCGCAAAATTAAAATTAGCGATCTCCATGACCTCTGGCACAACGGAGAAAAAGCCATACGGGAACGCAAAATTCGTGGTCGCAAAGGTGAACAACCAGGCTTTTACCGCCGCGACTGTAAAACTCGCTTGCGAAAAATGTCACTAAGGGTGCTGAACGAGGACACTGGTAATTTTGAAATTGGCCATCTCCAAGATGTAATGAGTAGCGGTGAGCAGCCCGTTTATCGCCTGACCTTAGCCGATGGAAAAACCCTGGACTGCACCGTTAATCATCGTCTCTACACGACCCAAGGCTGGCAACGCATGGGAGAAGCCCTGGGTTTAATGACCGATGAAGATCATCAAGTCCTAGCAGTGACAAAAACCTGTGAAGTCATGACCAACGGCGTTGTCCGTCCCGATGCTCTCTACAGTCAGCAATCTTGGTTAGCCGCACAGGTAAAACAAGGGTTAACAGCTCAGCAAATTGCTATTATTTGTGACTGTTCCCCAGACGTGATTCGCCATTGGGCCAAGAAATTTCAATTAAAACTTCCTGCGGGTCATCGGCGAGGGCTAAAAACAGTTGTCGGTAATGGCTGTTATCGCAGTCGTGCTTGGCTACAACAGCAACATGAACGAGGGTTACATGTCGATGAAATTGCTGCTTTAGCGAATTGCTCTATCGAATCTGTGAAAAAGTGGAGCTACCATCATGGCCTCCAACTCAATAAACGCTCCCCTGGAACCAAACAACCTTGGAATAAAGGTTTAACGGGTTATCGTCTTACATTGTCTGAGACAGCTATGGAAACACGGCGATGGAATGCGCAACGTTTCACCAAACGTGGTGCAGATTCTCATTTTTGGAGAGGCGGCACTGCCACAGAGCGGCAACAGATTGGGGCCTGGACACGACAAATTGCTCCACAAGTCCATGCAAAATTCGACTATATTTGTCAGTCTTGTGGCAAACAAGGTAAACAATTACATGCCCATCATCTCGTACCCGTTTTTGCGGATAAATCCCTTGCCTACGAATTTGAGAATTTAGTTTCTCTTTGTCAGACTTGCCATCAATCTCTACATCAAAATCACTTGGAAGAGGATTTTGCCAGACGATTTCACCCCATCCGAAAACCTGAAATGTGGGCGGCAAAACCTAAATCTAAGGGTCGTCGTTTAAAAGCACATCCGGTGAAGGTGGTTGCCGTGGAATATCTTGGGATCCAGCCCACCTACGATCTGGAAGTACAAGGGCCTTGGCATAATTTTGTGGCAAATGGTGTTGTTGTGCACAATTCTTTCCGCTATACAGGACAGCGGATTATTGATGTTGCGGAAGGCAAGCGGGACGTAGAAGAGGTCTTTTACCTACGGCCTGTGGGTAAGTATGACAATCGTCAAGGGAAAAAATATTTTTACTCAGAAGAACAACGCCAGGCGGATAAGGAATGGTGTCTGGCTGCCTGCGATCGCTATCGGCAACGGATTGAAGAAGGCTTGGCCGAGGAGCACGCTCGGAGTTTGATTCCTTTTGATGCGCGGCAACACTTTGTTATGAGTTGCAATGTGCGATCGCTGATGCATTTGTTAGATTTGCGTTGGAAAAAAGACGCCCAACTAGAAGCCCAACAACTTTGTGAATTATTATTTGTTCACTTTGAAACTTGGTGTCCAGAAATTGCAGCTTGGTACCATAAGAATCGCGCCCAAAAAGCACGCTTGTCGCCTTAAGATTTTCTTTAGATTTTTGAGACTGAGTGCCGATAAATTTACGCAAAAGTTAACATTGCTTGGTAATCTGTAATGTTCTTTCTAAATAGATCGAGTGGGTGAAACCTTTGAAAATCAAAGAATAAGGCCGATTATCCATAAATTTTGATTGTCATGACCGGGAAATTTTGTGAAAATTCCTTAATCCTTTTGAATTTTCCTTTTAAGATAGAAGCAGTTGCTTTAGCTTGGTTGTGATGCCTCGAATTTTAATTATTGATGATGATCCGGCGATCGCCGAATTGGTTGCGATAAACCTTGAAATGGCGGGTTATGACGTCAGTCGTGCCGAAGACGGTATTAAAGGTCAGGCATTGGCGGTGCAGCTACAACCCGATTTGGTCATGCTGGATCTGATGTTGCCGAAAGTAGACGGGTTTACCGTTTGTCAACGAATTCGGCGGGAAGAACGCACAGCAGATATCCCCATTTTGATGTTAACCGCCCTGGGGCAAACCCAAGATAAGGTGGATGGCTTTAATGCGGGGGCCGATGATTACCTCACGAAGCCCTTTGAAGTCGAAGAAATGTTGGTGCGGGTGCGGGCTTTATTGCGACGGAGCGATCGCATTCCCCAGGCCGCCAAACACACAGAAATTTTAAACTACGGCCCGTTAACGTTAATCCCAGAGCGATTCGAGGCGATTTGGTTTGATCAGACCATCAAGTTGACTCACCTTGAATTTGAATTGCTCCACTGTCTCCTGCAACGTCACGGTCAGACCATTTCTCCCAGCGAAATCCTCAAGGAAGTGTGGGGTTATGATCCTTCCGATGATATTGAGACCATCCGGGTGCACGTTCGCCACCTGCGCACGAAGTTAGAGCCGGAGCCCCGTCGTCCCCAGTACATCAAAACGGTTTATGGGGCGGGTTACTGCCTGGAGTTGCCGTCGCGGGTAAACCACGGGGAGACAACTCAGGTTTCGGAGCCAATGAACTCCTAGGCCAAAGTTTGCTTTAACGTTAATTGATCAACGATCAAAGGAAATGGAGCCAGCGGAGTCCCCAGTTTCTAAGGCGATCGCGCTGGGCAAAGCGGCCATAAAGTACCTGGGAGAGCAACCAGCGTTTTAGGGGATATCGCCATTGTCGTAATAAGGTCTGCAATCCCCAGCCGAGCAGACCCAAGACGATGGGAACGAGGATCCACAGTAAGGGTTGCGTCATCAGCGTTGACCAACCCAAGATCACAGAGATGAATACAAAGGCGATCGCCAAGGGCCAGGCAAGATAACTGAAGCCATACTTTCGTTGTCGCCAGGGTAATTGCGTCAATAATTGCCCAATAAACCACCCTTGAATTTCGGCTAGCTGTTGATAGAGGGAAGGCGACGGCAGTAGATCCGCTACCACTTGGTGCAACACACCGCCATCAAGTCCAATTTGGGTCTTTAAAACGTTGATCCCTTCGTAACGCAACAGAAAAGAGAGGGACGCCTGGGGCCAATCACCTTTCCGAAAAAGCACATATTTTCGCCAAGCGAGGTTGAACTCATCGGTAAACGTTAGGGTTTGCCCTTGGTTTTTGAGCGCTAGGAGCTGCAAAAGGTCATCGTGATCCAACACAAATAAAACCCCGTGGCAGAGTGTGGACTGCGGTGGCGGCGTTAGCTGTTCTTGATCCAGTTGGATGTAGGGGTGGGCGGAAACAGTCACGGGAGAAAGGGCAAAAAGCTTAAATGACAGAGGAAACTATTGGGGCTTGGCAAGGGGCGCTCTGGGGAGGCTTGGTCGGGCTTTGGACGTTTGTGAACTCGGTTTGGGTTGTCGTTTGAACGTGCCTTGAATGAGACTGATAAAAAATCTTAAGAGTCCCTGCCATTGCTGTTCGCTGGTTTGGATATTGTGCTGGTGGGCCTGGAGGACTGTCGTGCAGTGGGGATGGCTCATCAGGGCTTCGGTGTAGGTATTCGCAATGGTGCCATCCAGTTGCAGGATTGTTTTCGCGTAAATAATGCCTTCTGGGAGGGGCTGTTTCGCTTGTTGGTGCTGTCGTTTGCGTTGGTCAAGGGCAATTTTGAGTTCTCCTAGTTTGCGTAGGCAACAGAGAAATTGGCGATCGCCAAGCAGATTTTGAATTTGCCGCTGATCTTGGGCATCGCCCGTGGGATTGGGGAGTGGGGGTAGAGGGCCGGAGTTTTCACCATGATACAAAGGGTGTGTCGGTTCCCTGAGGAGGGCGTGGTATTGTCGCGCCAGTTGCGATCGCAAATTGCCGTAGGCCGCCTGTAAATCGGGGGAGTAATGCTGCTGGCTGAGCGTATCCTCCCTGAGATAATACAAATCTTGGTAAACCTCCTGGGGAATGAATCGCTGACCATCAATGGCATCGACCACCATCGTACTGACCTCTAGGGTGGTTGCATCCAGAAAAACCTGATTTAGAGCCTGGATAAATGGGTCCATGGCAGCAGGCTGGAGCTGAGGGGATTTGGCTTCGGGAGCAGAACGATTCATGGGAGACCAAAAAAGTGGGATGAAACAATTGGGAGCGTCGTTAGCAGTAACACCTAGGACTCTTCTTCTAGAAAAAGAGGCGCCTCGTCTCCAAAATCAAAATCATCAAAGTCCTTGCTATCAAAGGCACTCAGCTCTTCTAAATCTGCTAACGCTTCTTCTAAATCTAGATCCCCATCGGGGGCGATCGCCTCATCGCTGGCGGATAGATCAATGGCACTGTCTTGATCCAGATTATCGAGGCTGGTGATATCTATCGCTGAATTTTCGTCATCAAGGGCAAGATCGAAATCAGGATCTAGTTCACCCGATAGATCAAGTTCCTCTAACCAACTATCATCGCTGAAATCATTGGTCGGGGCGGCTGTTGCGTCATGGTGATGATTGGCCTCGCTGGTGCCGTTGCTTTCATCTCCTAGGGAAGGGAGATCGGCTGTAAGGTCAAGATCATCATCCCAAAGGGCCATGGCCTCCGGTGGCAAAGTCTGGGGGTCAAGGTCAAGGTCTAAGTCGTCAAAACCCAGGGCTGTAGCATCTTGCGGACTAAGGTCATCTGGCTGTTGAAAATCTGCCTGAATCACAGTCTCTTTGCTGAACTCACTGGCCTCAAAGTCGTGGGAATTTTCCTGGTGATCAAGGGCTTCGATTTCAAGTTCGGAGAGATGGTCTTGATCGAGATCAAAGTCAAGCAGTGCTGCCTCATCGAGTTCCCCTAGGTTAAAGATATCAGCGTCTTCTTCCTCTGGGTCGGCTCCCTCTGACAGCCAAGCGTCGGGATCCGTCGTGGATTCCGGTGGGGCATCAGGATCAGCCGGGGCGACGTGAATATCCTCGGTGAAGTCTTGTTGTTCTAGATCTAAATCAAAGGATGCATCGAGGGGATCAAGGGCCATTTCCCCAGAGAGATCCATCTGATCGAGGTCAAACTCAAAATCGTCAAATTGCTCGAAATCTTCTTCAGATAGAGCTTCTGGAGCTTCTAGGGAATCGGTATCTGACCCAGAATCATCACTGATATTGTTGGAATGATCAATGGATTCGAGATCAAGCTCAAAATCACTGGGCAGATCGAAGTCTTCCTCGGCTAGGGGATCTGCCGTTGCCAAGGGATCCGCCCCAAGCTCAAAATCGGCATCAAAAGCATCGGGATCGAGGTCTAGATCTTCGTCGTCATCTAATTCTAGATCCAGGGCTAAGTCTGAACTGCCAAGGTCTGGGGCATTTAAGGGGCCGAGGGTATTTTCGTCTAAATCTGTGGGGAAGAGGTTGAAATCAAAGGCGTCCAAATCCTCTAGATCCGTGGGTAGGTCTTGGTGATCTGCAATGGTTTCTTCGGGGGCGATCGCCGCATCTGCTTCGGTGGTTTCAATGAGCGTTTCTTCATTACTCCCCAGAAGATCGTCCAAGTCAGCGGCGGCCAAAGTCTCTAAACGTTCTAAATCAGAGTCCGTTAAGTCTAATTCTTCTTCTTCGCTGAATTCCTCGCTGGGCAAGGCCTCATCTGTCGTCAACCCTGATGAGGCTTCCGGGTCACTGTCAAAATCGGCGGTGGTGACATCCGGGAAGGCTTGGCTTAGGCGATCGCCAAGTTCATCTTCCGGGAGTCCGCCGAGGGCCAGATCCTCGATGAAAATATCCTCCCCAAAGTCAGCGATGGTTTCATTGAAGTCCTCTAAATCTGCTTCACTATCACCATCATTAGCTTCGGACTCTGCCAGATCGGGTAAAGCCTCTGCTTCTGCGGCCAGTTCCTGCTCCAACCAATTTTCCGGAAGAGGAGGTAAAGGCAATCGGTCTGTCTCCGGCCCATCGAGGGACTTGATCTCTGTGACGCCTGGGTGATTGTGCCAATCCTGATTCAAAAATGTAAATAAAGTCTCATCATCGACCGCATCTAGATCCGTGGTTTCTAACGATGTCGCTGTCTCTGCTACGGGAGTTTCGGGGTCTTCGAGTAAATCTTCTAATTCTAAATCGTCTACTGCCTCATCTCCGAAGGGATCGCTGTCTACTTCAAAATCTGCCAAATTGGGAACATAGGCATCGGGGCGATCGCCGTTAGCCCGTTCTGCCGCCGTGGTATCAACGGGGGTTTCCCAATCTTCAATTTCTGGGGCCTCATGGATCGTCAGAGATGCCTCTGGCGTTTCATCCAGGGCAATTTCCGCAAAATTATCTAAAAAGTTGAGAGAATCAGCATCCGCTAGATCCTTCGCCTCGTTCTTTTCTGCGACAAGGCTGGGCTGAGGTTCCGCAGCTGATTCGGTCGGGGCCTCTGGGGCTACCGTTGGCAGGGGATTATGGGGCAGAGGGGGAATTTTGTCACTATCCGGCGGCGTTTCCGAAAAAGGCTCAACAACCTTAACCGTGGCGGCCATGAGCGTTTGGTTAGGAATTTCAAGAAACTTCAAATCTAGGGGTTCCTCGGCATTCATCAAGCGGTCATATTGCTGCAGAGTCACGAGCAACTGAAATAGCTGTTGCAAACCCTGGAAGTTTTCTTGAATTTTACGGTGACCTAGGGCAACTTGCTGTTGGTGAAAATGCTGGAGATTTTGGTACTGAGCAGTATTGAGTACGGCCTCGCCGACATCATTTTCGACGGTGCCATTAATGAGATCGACTTGGGTATGGAGACTCGTATCGGGAGGGTAGGGCTCACCCTGGTCAGGATGACGGACAATGCGAGTCGTAATATTTAGGGTTGCTGCCTTACTCGCCACCATCGTAAAGGCTTTGGAAAGGTCGCCGCTGCGGAGAGCTTGCTTAAATTCATCGCTTAAGGACATGGTGGAATCTCCTTGGTCACTGGGTTGGCGCAAAAATGGGGGCGCGGTATGGATAAAAGCCTGGGGATGGTGGCTGGGCGGATGTTATTTCTTCTCAGAATATCCCATCCCTAAAATGTCGTTGGTAAAATGCCAGTAAATGTAACATTGCCCTATTTGTTGAACATTGCCGCTGATCCTAGGGCCACAGGTGCTGAACGGTATAGCCGAGGTGGGTCAACATTTCCCGCAATAGCGGCAGGCTCAAGCCAATAACATTACTATGGCAGCCTTCAATTTTTTCGATAAAAAGTCCCCCTTTTCCTTCAAGGGCAAAACATCCCGCACATTGTAGGGGTTCACCGCTGCGCACATAGGCCGCAATGGTGTCATCGTCAATGGCCGCGAAATAGACTTTTGTAACTCCGTGGCGCACGAGCAGTTGGTTTTGGGTTTGATCCACGAGGGCATGGCCTGTGTAGAGCAAACCGTAATGGCCCCGCATGGTTTGCCACCGGGCGATCGCCTCAATAGGGGAGGCCGGTTTCCCCAGGATTTCGCCCCGGACATGGAGCACCGAATCGCAGCCGAGGATTAAAGCATCTTGACGATGTTGGGCCACGGTTTTTGCTTTGGCCGCAGCGAGGGCTTCGACCAACTGGGCCGGATCATCATGGTGAATTTGGGATTCATCAAAGTGACTCACGTGGACAATGGGGTTGATCCCAATGCCTTGGAGTAAACGACGACGGGCTGGGGAAGCGGACGCAAGGACAAATTCCATGGTGTTTTAAGGTAAGGCGGCGCAAACAAAGGCAATTACAGCATACCCAGGTGGATACACTGGCGGATCAAGGTGTCAAAAATATTGCTTCAATATGGCTCATCAATTAGACCTTAAAGGAATTGACCATCGCGTTAAAGAGTTTCTCCACTTGGGGCCAACGGCTTTCGCGGGTCGAGAGATTAAAGGTATAGAGTTTGCCTAGCTTGACGGCAACGGTGGCGAGGTCATGGCGCATTTGACCTTCAGGGAGGGTGACGCGATATTCGAGGGTGTAGTAGGTTTGGCCCTTGTCGGTGCGGCTTTCGGCCCGGATCAATTCAGGTTGGCGATCGCTATTTTGGCTTGCTTCTTTCATAAACCGATAGCCAACATCGGTGGGAGTTCCCAGGTCACCTAAGGCTTTGTCGGCGGGAACATCACTGATAATGACGCTCAAATTTTCGGAATATTCCACCAAATCCCGAAACACCACATCTACGCCAGTATCACTCTTGCTGACGTCAACGGGAATCCAACCATTGGGATAGAGAAACTGATAGCCATAGGTGCCATTGCTATAGCCCTGGAGGCTACCGACGCCACCACAAGCAGCCAACGTACAACTGATCACGATCAACAAACTGGCGATCGCCTTTTTCCATCGATTTTGGCGCATTTATTTACCTCAGAAATTTAAAAGAAATTAAAAAATAAACTTACAGAGCCGGAGTCTCCGCGTTCATCATCCTAGCGAAAACACCGGCTCAAACCGAAATTTATTGGGTTTAATAATGCCTTAGACTCTTACTAAATCGCCTCTTCCGTTTCGAGGTTAAACAGCATTTGCAGCGATTGTAGACAAACTCGACGGGCTTCGATGTCCTGTTGGGCCCGCAGTTGCACCATCGGATCATGGAGAATTTTATTAACGATCCCCCGCGTCAATGTTTCAATGACTTCCTGGTGCTTCTCTTCAAATTCTGCACCGAGGCGAGAGAGGGCTTTTTCCAGCTCCTGCTCCCGAATGCTTTCGACTTTGCTGCGTAGGGAACTAATGGTCGGAACGGTTTCGAGGGACTGCCACCATTGGATATAGTTTTCTACTTCCTCTTCTAAAAGGGCTTCGGCTTCTTCGGCCATTTTGCGGCGGGATGCTTGGTTTTGGGCCACTACTTCCTTGAGGGCGTCTACATTATATAAACGAACGCCGGCGATTTCTTCCACATCGGCAGCAACGTTAAGGGGCACAGAAATATCGATCAAGATTAAGGTGTGAAGATCGAGATTTTCCAGTTTCGCTCGGTCAAGAATCGGTTCTGTCGCCCCGGTACTGGTAAAGACAATGTCCGCCTGTTCAACGACATTGAGCATCTCTGGCAACAGTTCTAATTGCAGATCCACATCGGGGAATTTTTTCGCAAGATCCCGCGCTCCCCGTTCGGAACGGTTGACGATAGTGATGTCTTCGGCCCCTTTAGAAACGAGGTGTTGCACCAACAGACGCGACATTTTCCCGGCCCCGATAATCGCAATTTTTTGATCGGAAAGATCCTTGACCTTCATCTGGGCCAATTCCACGGCGGCGGAGCTAATGGAAACGGCCCCGGTGCCAATGTTGGTTTCGCTGCGGACGCGCTTCCCGGCGGTGATCGCCCGTTTGAACATCCGATCCAGTAAGCGCCCTAGGCCTTTGTGCTGTTGACCGAGTTTGTGGGCGGCTTTGACCTGGGCGAGGATTTGGCCTTCGCCGAGAACGAGACTTTCTAGGCCCGCAGCGACTCGCAATAAATGACGAATGGCATCTTGGTGCAGCAGGGTGAAGAGGTAACGGCGCAGGCGGTTGAGTTGGAGTTGTCCGGTTTCCGCGAGAAATTGGCAAATTTCCCGCACGCCCTGTTCTGTTTCCTGCACGACGGCATAGATTTCAAGGCGGTTACAGGTACTGATAACGGCGACTTCCTCTACGTGGGGGTAGGATTTGAGGTGGGCGATCGCCTCGTCCATTTTCGCTTCTTGAATACTGAGTTTTTCGCGGATTTCGACGGGGGCTGTTTTATGACTCAGGCCAACAACAACGATATTCATGGGGTTTTCTCTAAAGGTTTTATCTCTCTAGGGCTCCAACATCCAAGGGAAGCGCAGAGTTCTATTAAAGGATTTTTTTAACTTCCTATGCAATGTAGTCTCCGAACATTTAGGGACAAAAGGTTTTGTAAAGAAAATTTATGTAACTTTACGGCATCCTAATCGCTGACAGCGCACGAAAAAAAGGCGACCCCTCGTTGGCGATCGCCCTTTTGTTGCAGACAGATTAAACTCCAATGATCGCCGTCAAGCCCGATCCTAGAGTTGAATATTTTGGGGGTTGTCCCACATGTGAATGGTATCGACGAAGCGAGCCGTCATGGACTGGCTAGAAATAACCAGAGACTGGGTGCGTGCGCCACCATGGAACAGACGAACTCCTTCCATGAGGGTGCCGGGGGTAATCCCACAGGCCGCGAACAGAACTGTTTCACCGGAAGCCAATTCTTCTGCTTCGTAAACCTTGTCCGGATCTTCAACACCCATGGACTTGAGGCGTTTGATATTTTCTTCGCGATTCCAGTCCGCACTTTCGGGGGTATTCACATCGGCGGGATCGTAAATCAGTTGTCCTTGGAAGTGACCACCCAAACAACGCATCGCGGCGGCACTGATCACCCCTTCAGGAGCGGCCCCAATTCCCATCAGCGCATGGATGTTCGTCCCAGCAAAGGCAGCACAAATTGCCGCAGAAACGTCCCCATCGCTAATCAAACGAACCCGGGCGCCAGTGGCCCGAATTTCTTTGATCAGATCTTTGTGACGGGGGCGATCCATCACGATAATGACTAATTCTTCTGGGCTACGATTTAAGCACTCAGACAAAATTTTGATGTTTTCGGTGGCTGACTTGCGAATGTCAACTTTCCCTTTGGCGGCTGGGGGCGCGGCCAATTTTTTCATGTAGTAGTCGGGGGCATGGAACAGACCGCCTTTTTCGGAAATGGCGAGGACTGCCATGGAACCGGGTTGACCATTGGCGACGAGGTTGGTGCCTTCGCAGGGGTCAACGGCGATGTCAATTTCGATCAGTTCATCGGGGTTGCAATAGGTTTTTGCATCTTCACGGGTACAAATACCGACTTCTTCACCGATGTAAAGCATGGGGGCATCATCCCGCTCCCCTTCACCGATAACGATGCGACCGCGCATATGAATTTGATTCATCCGTTCCCGCATGGCTTCAACGGCCACTTGGTCGGCGGTATCTTTTTCGCCCATCCCCATCCATTTGGCAGAGGCGATCGCCGCTTGTTCGACAACTTCAATAATTTCTAAACCGAGGGTGCTTTCCACGCTTTTTATCCTCCAGACTGCGACTGTTGATCAAAACCACCAGTCATTTAGTTTTTTTGTAAACACCCCAAAGTCTATCAGAGAAGGGCGATCGCCTCAGAAGATTCCCAGAAAAGTTTTTCCTTTAAATATCTCCGGATGGGCTAGAGAAAATAGGTCGTTAAGGTTTCATATAGAAGGGTGAGATTGGTTTGGCGATAGTCGTGCTGGAGGGAGTTTGCAGGGGGCGTGTTTTGGGCAAGTCGCCGCAAATTTGCTTGGATTTGTGAAAAATCCCGATAACGGTTTTGCAGTCCCTTCAGGATCGGGCAAATAACGGGGGAAGTCAGGATATTTGGATCGGCTCCCTGGGGCATGAGGGGGAAATGTTTGAGGTGATTAAAGTGGGTTTGGGGGAGAGTGGCGATCGCCTGGATAATTTCTTGGCAACATTCCCGGGTAAATTCCTGGGCGAGGTAACGCTGGATAGACGGTTGCAGGCCAAAGTAGGGGCGATGATTTTCTTTTTTCTCCAGGAGGAAACGTCGGTCAAGGGAGCGCACCGCATCCCAAACTTCACTGGCAAAGGGCATTTCTACATGAAAGTTAGCCTGCAGTTGTTCGAGGGTAATGGATTTGCCCCACAACATCAGCCAGTAGAGCACTTCCTGTTCGGAGTTGCTAATGCGGCAGGTGAGATTGTAGAGGATATCCCGTAGGGTATTGCCACCGATAATTGTTTCTTGGTTTTGAAATTGCGCCACAGAACCGCCGTACCATTCTTGAATCCCCGTGGCAATTAGCCGGAGCTTGAGGGGGTTGCCGCGATAGGTCTCGACCAAATCAGCCCAAAGCTCTGGGTCTTGGAGGTTATATTCCTGGAGGATTTGCTGGGCGACTAAATTACTGAGGCCTTCGACGGTGATCAATGTGACCCTGGGGTTATCCGTGGCTAAGGCTTCGATGGCGGGGGAATGTTCCCGGGAAATCACGACAACGGTGCCAGCTAGACTCTGGTGGGCGATCGCCTCTAAAAATTCCACATACATTACGTGTTGCGGTTGATAGTTCCCCGACAGACAAGCGGTGGCAAAGAGCAGTTCCCAGTGGTCAAAGACTAAAATCTTCGGCTGCTGTTGCAAATGATTCTGGAGTTGGGCGATCGCCCCGTCAGGGTGTTCTTCTAAAGCCCATTCCTGCTGAATCAAAGCCCAATTGTGATCAAACATGAGGCGATCGCTGAGGTTACACCAGAGCGTGTTTTCCTGGAGTGGTGGGTGGTGCCGGAGCACTTCGCTGACAAGGGTGGTCTTTCCCAGGCCGCCACCCCCTAGCACGAAGATTAATGAAATATCCCTTTGTTGGAGCCGTTGCCCTAGGGTGCGCAGGGTTGACTCTTGGTTATAAAAATGATTCTTGTTTCTCGGAATCCCTTGGTACTGGGGTGGTGTTGGGGCTGGCACTTGGGACTCCGTCGTTGCGGCCATACCGTTGGGTACAATTTTATCGACCGCTGCCTTTTCTTGTTCCGAGAGCTGCTCATATTTAGTAGTCAAAGCCAACTGGAGTGAACGAATCCCCACCCGTTGGTTACAATAACGTCCGAGGCGTTTCCAAAGATCCGGAGCAATAACCCGTTTTACATAGCTGTGGGAATAGCCATCGATCTGAATATCTTTTAATTTGTACCCTTCTAACGCCCGCAATAATAGCTCTTGACGCAGTCCATCCAGGGGGTCCCCGTGTTTGTGACTAAGCCAAATACAAAGCTGAAGAAGCGTAAGGTTGGTCATGTGGCGTTATTCGATGAAATGTTAGGTGACGGCTGCAATGGACAATGCTCTGCCACACACTAAGGCAACTATCTAAGAGTTTATCTGTATTCCTTTCCTTCCTGGTGTCCTTGACCAAAAGTTGTGAATAATATGACTTTGTGAATAAAATGACTTTCTGTGGTTACCAATAGAGAGCAAAATGTTGCAGAAAATGCATTGTGAGCATTTTTGGGTTGCTTTATTTTTGACCGTTCAGTCAAGATAAAAAATGCCTTGTCAGAGCCGTTAAGTATTAATCGTGATTGGCTGTCGCTTTTATGCAAAATTTGGATGCAAAATATTCATCGCAGCGATGGTGAGAGTAAGGGACTTTTGGCGATCACCTAGGTCTTAAGGAAAATCCTTTAGGATCAAAAAAGCATTGCGCAAGCGAAAAACGTCACCGAAATTGATGGGATCAGTTATGGAAATTAGTGCAGCATTACCCGCCTTTGTGATTACGTTGCGGGAGGGCTTTGAAGCGGCCCTGGTGGTGGGCATTGTCTTGGCTTGTCTGGCGAAAGCGCAGCAGATGTCCCTACAAAAGTGGGTCTATGGTGGCATTGGTGCCGGGTTGGGGGCGAGTGTCCTGGTGGGCTGGGGTCTGTGGGGGCTGCTGTTACAGGTGGCGACGACGGATGGAGCCTATGCGCCAGTTTTTAAACAAATCCTCGAAGGGAGTTTTGGGGTTGTGGCGATCGCCATGTTGAGTTGGATGCTCATTTGGATGACCCGCCAGGCCAAATCTTTAAAGTCCGATGTCGAAGGGGCATTGCAAGCGGCACTCCAGGACAGAGAAACGGCGGCCTGGGCGGTATTTTCCCTGATTTTTATTGCGGTACTCCGGGAGGGATTTGAAACGGTGATTTTTATTGTGGCCCAATTCCAAGGGGGATGGCTGCCGCCGAGTCTTGGGGCGATGGCTGGCTTGACTGTGGCAACGGTGCTAGGGTTTCTCCTCTTTGCCCTGGGGGTACGGCTGAATATCAAGTTATTTTTTCAGGTGATGGGAATCTTTCTGCTGCTGATTATTGCGGGGCTGGTGGTCGGTGTTTTAAAGCACATCGATGCGGCGATCGCCCTTTTTGCCCAGATCCAAACCCAATATCAAGCCCTCTGCATTTCCCCTGCCCCAGCCTGCGTTCTAGGGATTCAGCTTTGGGATTTGTCAGAAACTTTACCCGACAAGCAGTTTCCGGGGATTCTGCTGAAATCTTTGTTGGGTTATCGCCAAAAAATTTACCTGGCCCAGGCGATCGCCTATGTGCTCTTTCTCAGTTCCGTCGGGACGCTCTATCTTTATAGCCTCGGTTTGTTCCGTAGACCCGATGTCCCCTCAGTGAAACAACCCTAGGGAAATCGTTTTAGCTAATCATCGTAATCATACGAACGCACGCGACCACATTGCCGTAACAAATAGGGAGGCACTGGGTTGCCGCGATAATATTCCTGTCGCCACCGGGCTGGTAAGCAACTAGCATCGATGCCGTAGTCAAACCCGCGCTGATAACGGTAGTTATTGTAATTGTTGTAGTTACGATCGAAAAGAACACCCAGAATAATGTCACGGATCAAATTGTCATTTCCCCTAGGCAGACCGAAGGTTTGAAACAGGCTCCGCCGCAGATTTTGGTCGCGTCTTAGAAAGTAAAAAAGCTCGCGGGGAATACGATTGTTGTAATTGCGATCAATGTCATTAAAAATTCTATCCCAGGAAGAAATTTCATCTCGCCAGTCGTATCGACGGTATTGATATCGATAGCGATCATCGTCGTCATCGTCATAATCATCCCAGTCATCATCGTCATCATAATCCCAACGATATCTATAGTATTCGTAGGAATTTTCGGGGGTGTTGTTTCTTCTGGGGTCAGCGGCGGCGGGCAATATGGGCAGTAGTGACCCCAAAGTCAGGAGGGGAATAAGGCCCAGCAGTACCCATTGGCGTGTGAAGGGTTTCATGGTGCTAAATATCCTGCTTAACTCAATCCTTGTGTAAAAATCCATGACAGGTTAAGCCACGGAAAAGTTTCCCAATGGGCGTGAAATTAATGATGTAAAAATTTGTACTAATTGCTGTTTTACCGTGGCGAAAAACATCAAAAAAGCAAGCCTGGAATGATATTTTTCCAAAACTTGCCGATAATGAACTGTAATTTTTCTGAAATGAAAAATTGATCTGGTTTAAAAAACTGTTTTTAAAAATTCGAGTAGTTCATCCCAGGATTTGAGATCCGCTTGGGGGTCATAATCGCTAGAATCCCACTTGGTAAAAGAGTGTAAGCCGCCCCCATAGATTTCCATGTCGTAGGTCACGCCCGCTTCGTTTAAATCTGTGGCGAGGGCGGCCACTTCAGCGATGGGAGAGACTGGATCAGCCGATCCATGGAGCACTAAAACGGAACCTGTGGTTTCACTGTAATCTTGGCCTTCTGGTAGGGCTAAGCCGCCGTGGAAGGAAATGAAGCCGTCGAGATCTGCCCCTGACCGGGCCATTTCTAGCACTGCCGAACCGCCAAAGCAGTAGCCCATGATGGCAACTTTTTCTGGGTCAACCCCTTCGAGTTGCTTGGCGACTTCTAAGCCTGCTTGTAATCTTTCGCGCATCAGTTGGCGATCGCCATAGAGTTTGCCACTTTCTGCTTGGGATTCAGCGACATTTTCGGGTCGTACCCCCTGACCATACAGATCAAGGGCAAGTACCGTATAACCTTGGGTCGAGAGCATATTCGCGCGCATTTTCTCGTAGCGATTGAGGCCATCCCAGTCGTGCACGAGTAAAACAATCGGCTGATCATCCCCAAAGCCTTCGTTGCGGGCAACATACCCCTCAAAGGGTTGGTCATCGATGTTATAAACCAAAGGATAGGCAACAACATCCGCCTGGGCCGGCATACTGAAGCCAGCACCCACCATGAGCGTTAGGCCAAACAAGAGTTTTCGTAACATTTTCAAAGGAGTTCCCATCGAGTAAATCAACTAATTAACTCGTATTGTAGTGGTTTCAGACAATCACCCCTTGGCCTGGGGAAAGCGGGCGACAAAACTGAAGCTAAGCAGAAAAAGAGTTAAAAATTTCCTGAAAATCCCAACGTTAGCGATACAAAGGGGAAATTTTCGCGCAAAATAAAATCACTTGACTGCACCAATGGAGAAACTTAACTGTGGCTGTGGATTACGATATTGTCATCATCGGCGGTGGTTCTGGAGGCCTCGTGGTGGCCAGTGCAGCGGCCCAGTTAAAGGCAAAGGTGGCTCTGGTGGAAAAGAATCGCCTTGGGGGAGATTGCCTCTGGTATGGTTGCGTTCCCAGTAAATCTTTTCTCCATGCGGCAAAAGTTGCCCACCAAGTGCGCCACGCAGGACGGGTCGGCGTTCATACGAAAGCGCCAGAAATTAATTTTTCAGAAGCAATGGGCCATGTACAAAAGGCGATCGCCACCATTGAACCCCATGATTCTCCAGAACGATTTGAGGGGCTTGGGGTCGAGGTGATTTTTGGCGATGGCCAGTTTCTCGACGGCAAAACTTTTCTCGTCAATGGTCGCAAGCTAACGGCCCGCGCCTTTGTGATTGCCACCGGGTCACGGCCTGCTGTCCCCCCCGTCGAAGGGCTCCAGGAAGCGGGCTTTATTACCAATGAACAGGTGTTTTCCCTCACGGAGCAGCCAGCATCCCTTGCGGTGATTGGGTCGGGGCCGATTGGTTGTGAGTTGGGGCAAGCCTTCCACCGTTTGGGGACAGAAGTGACTCTGTTTGCGAGCCGCGATCGCCTTTTGCCCAAAGAAGACCCCGACGCCGCCGCCGTCCTGGAGCAACAATTTAACCAAGAAGGAATCACCATTCTGAAAAATGCCCGGTTAAAACGGGTAGCAGTGGTCAAGGGCAAAAAACACCTCTACACCGAGGATGATTCCCAGGTGGCGGCGATCGCCGATGAAATTCTCTTGGCTACGGGCCGCACTCCCAATATCAAATCCCTCAACCTAGAAGCCGCTGGAGTGGACTACGACAGTCAAGGCATCCATGTGAATGAGAAACTCCAAACGACCAATGGTCGGATCTATGCTTGCGGCGATGTGATTGGGGGCTATCAGTTTACCCATGTGGCGGGTTACGAAGCCGTTGTTGTGCTCCAAAATGCCCTGAATCCGCTGCAGCTATTTCTCAAAAGCGTCAATTATCGGGTGATTCCCTGGGCGACTTTTACTGATCCGGAAGTGGCACGGGTTGGCATGACCGAGGAACAAGCCCGAAAACGCTACGGTGATGTGTTGATTTTGAAAGTGCCCTTTGCGTCAGTGGATCGGGCCCAGGCGGAGGATTCTACCGTGGGCTTTAATAAATTGATTGTGCGTCATAACGGCGAAATCCTGGGGGCACATCTAGTAGGGCCAATGGCAGGGGAGCTGATCCATGAAATTGTTCTGGCGATGACCTATCGTTTACCGGTTTCGGCCTTAACGGGGATTCATGTTTACCCGACCCTGAGCGAAATTAATAGTAAAACGGCGCTGTTACTCTCCAAGAAAAAATACGCCGATAACGAAAAACTTCAAAATTTCTTGACTGAATTCTTTAAGTTTCTGCGCTCTTTGTAGGCCGCCAAATCGCATCGGCAATTTTCGCCACATCGATCATTTCTGGGCCATCATGCACCCGGAGGATATCGGCCCCAAAGGCGATCGCCCCAGTACAGGCCGCCGCTGTCCCCCACACCCGTTGCGTGGGATCTGGTTCGTTGAGGATATGGCCAATAAAGCTTTTACGGGAAGGCCCCACCAGGAGCGGATAACCCAGATCGCGAAAGTCCTGGAGCTGGCGAATGAGATCGTAATTTTGCAGGGCTGTTTTCGCAAAACCAATGCCCGGATCGAGGATCAGGTGATTTTTCGGGATGCCCAATTCTAGGGCAGCAGCGATGCGCCCTTGGAAAAAAGTTTTCAGATCGGCAATCAGATCTTGGTAGTCCGTTAGACTTTGCATGGTTTCGGGTGTGCCCCGGATGTGCATCAAAATAATTGGCACGTTTAAATCCCGCACCACCGTCAGCATTTGCGCGTCAAAGGTCGCCCCAGAAATATCATTAACAATATCGGCCCCAGCGGCGATCGCCTCTTTTGCCACGGTTGCACGGGTGGTGTCGATGGAAATCACCGTTTGAAATTTTTCTCGAAGCGCTCGAATCACAGGAATTGTCCGGTCTAACTCTTCCGCGAGGGAAATTTGTGCCGCACCAGGTCGGGTCGATTGACCACCAATGTCAAGGATATCAATGCCTGCGGCCACCATTTTGTCCGCTTGGGCCAAGGCCGAAGCAACGGAATTGAACTGGCCGCCATCACTAAAACTGTCGGGGGTAACGTTGAGAATTCCCATCACATAGGTGCGATCGCCCCAGGTAAAAGTTTGATTCCGGAGGGTAAGCGGTTCCATCGGTTTAAAGCTCCACAATCACGGGGGTATGGTCACTGGGTTTTTCCCAACCGCGCGGCTCCCGGTCGATCCAACAGCGTTTCGCCTGGCCGTAAAGTTGTTCTGTGAGGTAAATGTGGTCAATGCGCCAGCCACGATTCCGACTAAAACCCCGCGTCCGATAATCCCACCAGCTAAATTGATCTGCCTCTTGGTTGAATTTGCGGAAGACATCCTGAAAACCAAGGTTCAAAACGTCTGTTAAAGTTTTCCGTTCTGCGGGGGAAGCCATAATGTGATCGGGTTTTTTCGGCATATAAATATCGCGGTCTTCGAGGGCAATATTAAAATCACCGCACATTAAAATCTCTCGATCGTCTTTGCACAATTCTTTTAAATAGGCCTTGAGAACCTCAAACCAGCCCAGCTTGTAGTCATATTTTTCGCTACCGACGGCGGAACCATTAGGCACATAGAGATTCACCACCCGCACATCGCCAATCACCCCAGAAATCACCCGTTTCTGCGCGTCAAAATCCTGGGCGATCGCCGCCCCGACCACAGGCGTAAAACCAATAATCACGTCCTGGAGCGGTTCCCGACTGAGGAGAGCAACGCCATTGTAGGATTTTTGGCCAGAGATCGAGGTGTGATACCCCAGGGCTTCAAAGGGCTGCCGGGGAAAGTCCGGATCTACCACCTTTGTTTCTTGGAGACAGAGCAGATCAACCCCCGTTTGTTCTAACCATTGGCAGATGTGGGTTTGGCGAGAACGCACCGAGTTCACGTTCCAGGTTGCGATTTCCATGGGCTTCGAGAATTGGACTTAGTTAATTTAGCGTAGTTTGCGGCCAGGAATCCGACTGATACCTAGGCGATCGCCTTTTATTGCATGAACACCAACTGATAATTAATAGTGATAAAACTTGTCTGAAATAATTATTGGGTTTCTTCATATCAAAACTAATTAGCAAAAAAGACGTGATCGTTGCGGCGAGAAGTGGAGCGAGAAATTCGTAAAAACTCCTATTTTCTTTGCAGGGATAAGATTTTTGGTCTCATGGAGTGATTGGCCAGGGCAACTTTTTACAAAAGTTAACTTGACTTTACTGAGAATAATTGTAGGATAAAGCCAATCCTTTATTGCTAAATATATGCGATAAGTGATTAGCCTGATTAGTTTTAACGACCACTCTTTTTAAAATCACGATGCAAACCTACGATAATCCAGACGTTAAATACGAATGGTGGGCAGGCAATGCCCGGTTTGCTGACCTTTCCGGTCAGTTTATTGGTGCCCACGTGGCCCATGCTGCCTTAATTGTTTTCTGGGCAGGGGCCTTCACGTTGTTCGAAATTTCTTACTTTGACCCGACCCTACCCATGGGCGAGCAAAATTTAATCCTCTTGCCCCATTTAGCCACCCTTGGCCTGGGCATCGAAGGAAACGGTGCGATCAATACAGAGCCTTATTTTGTCATTGGTGCAATTCACCTAATTTCTTCAGCGGTACTGGCGGCAGGGGGATTGTTCCATGTGTTGCGTGGCCCCCAAGATCTCAAAACAGCCACCGGCCCAGCCCGTCGTTTCCATTTTGATTGGGAAGACCCGAAGCAATTGGGTTTAATTTTGGGCCATCACTTACTGTTGCTGGGACTGGGTGCTTTCTTGCTCGTAGTGAAAGCGATGTACTTTGGCGGTTTGTACGACACAGCGACCCAAACCGTGCGCTTGGTTACAGAGCCGACCCTCGATCCGGCGGTGATCTACGGGTATCAAACCCACTTCGCCACCGTTGATAATCTCGAAGATATCGTTGGTGGCCATATTTATGTGGGTGTGCTGCTTGTGGCTGGGGGAATTTGGCACATTCTCGTGCCGCCACTCCAGTGGGCAAAAAAGGTGCTCCTGTTCTCTGGGGAAGCGATTTTGTCCTATTCCCTGGGGGCGATCGCCTTGGCGGGATTTGTGGCCGCCTACTTCTGCGCAGTGAATACCACGGCCTATCCCGTTGAATTTTATGGGCCTGTTCTCGATGTCAAACTCAGCATTGTGCCTTACTTTGCCGACACCATCGAGCTCCCCATGAACGAACACACTTCCCGTGCCTGGTTAGCCAATGCCCATTTTTTCTTTGCCTTTTTCTTCCTCCAGGGGCACCTCTGGCACGCCCTCCGCGCCATGGGCTTTGATTTCCGTCGAGTCGAAAAAGTCCTTAGCGATCCACTGGATGCCTAGGTTTTTTTAACCGCTACACATCAACTTAGTAAAAGTTTTCCTCTCATAGACAATCGGGTTCCATGCAGTGATTTGGAACCTTTTTTCTTTCTCCTAACGCGACTCTTTTTAGAGTAATTGATTTTTCAATTCAAACAACTTTCTAAAGCAAGATTACGGTTTTAATCATGTCAAAAATTGGTTTATTTTTCGGCACACAAACAGGCAACACAGAAGAACTTGCCCAAGCGATCCAAGCGGCCTTTGGTGGTTCAGACATTGTCGAACTTTTTGATGTGGCTGAGGTTGATATCGAAGCACTACGGGATTTTGATCAGCTGATCATTGGTTGTCCAACCTGGAATGTGGGAGAACTACAGTCAGACTGGGAAGCCCTCTATGATGATCTCGATGACGTAGACTTTTCAGGAAAAACCATTGCCTATTTTGGGGCTGGGGATCAAGTGGGCTATGCCGACAATTTTCAGGATGCCATGGGCATTTTAGAAGAAAAAATTACCAGCCTTGGCGGGAAAACCGTAGGCCAATGGCCCACCGCTGGTTATGACCACAGCGAATCCAAAGCGGAACGGGACGGTAAATTTATCGGTTTGGCGATCGATGAAGATAATCAACCGGAATTGACGGCAGAACGTATTCAAGCTTGGGTTGCCCAACTTAAACCAGCCTTTGGTCTGTAGAACGCTTGATTAATGTCATTCAGGGGAGGAGCTTGTTGTACTCTTCCTCTGGTGGAATCAAAAGGAATTCGGTAAAGGGATTTTTCCAAATAAATTTTTTTAATCAATAACAACAATAAAAAATTATTCTAAAAATAAAAATGTACCAAACCAATGATGTGCTGTGGTTAAACGTTAATCCCGCTTTTAAATCCTTTGATATACCTCTCCTGAAGGTATTAGCAAAAAAACACTCAGTTCACTATTGGGAATATCAGCAATCGATGGACGAAGCCCGTTCCCTTGATGATGTTTTAGTCTTGCTTCATGATTACCTCAAGCAGTGCGATCGCCCCGTCCATTTGCTGGGCCATGGCACTGGCGGATTAGTGGCATTGCTCTACGGCGATCGCCACCCAGAACGGGTGAAATCCCTGACCTTGCTGTCGGTAGGGGCTTATCCGGCGGTGGATTGGCAGGCCCATTATTATGCCCAGTTGCGCCTGTTACCTTGTCCGAGAAGTATTCTCCTAAAGCAGACCGTTTACAACCTATTTGGGATTCAACCGCCAGCCACCGTTTATCAACTGCGGGACGTGCTCGAAAGCGACCTCAAAACGGCCCTGCCTCTCCACACCCTTTGTCGGAATCAATCTTTGCCGCCCCGCTCGGTCTCAATGCCTTTGTTGGTTTGTGGGAGCAGTGATGATGTGGTGATTGATCAGAAACTTCAAACAGATTGGCAGCCTTGGCTCAAGCCGGAGGATACCCTGTGGCAATGCCCCCAAGGTCGATACTTTTTCCATTATTTTTATCCTGAAAAAGTGGCCCATAAAATTTCGACTTTCCTGCAACTCAAGCAATCGGCCCTAACAGCGACAGTTTAAAAATAGTGACCAGATTTCTAGTGAATGTTCAATTGGCGATCGCCTAATTCTTTTCAGAAGGTTGAATGTTCCAAGAAAGTTGGAGTTGATGCTGGCGTGCCCAGGCCAAAAACAAATCACTGGGAATAATCTGCTCGACGGGATAGAGACCAGGCTGGTTAATTTGCTCACTCAAAACTAACTCCGCCACCAGAACAACCCCTAAGCCAGCGGCGATCGCCGTGTGTTCATGAACAAAATCCACCGTAACCTGCTGGGGCGTAGCATCTTTTATGCCGCTAACAATCGCTCGCATCGCCACCCCAACCCCCGTAAAGGAATCCGTGAGCTTGGTCATACCGTAGCCAATTTTGCTGAGACCTTGAATGATGCGGGGATGTTGGCGTAATGATTCCGGCAATAGGGTCATGGCCCGCGTCAGCTGATTATAAAAATTGGGCAGAGAACCAAATTTTGTGACCACCGTTTCTACCGGAAAAGACTCAGCAAAGGTAAAAGTTTCCGCCACATCAAACCAATACACCGTTGTTTTGCCAATGGGTGCCGGAAAATCGATAATCGTCGGCTTGGAATAGGGTTGTTTGGCTTGCCAAGTGCCCCCTTGGAACACCAGAAAAGGTTCTCCTAACCCCAGAAAAGTCGTGGTCAGCACCGTTTCTCCAGCGCCTCCGGAACCTGCGACACCATAATAAAGCTCAATTTTGTGAGGTTCGTCGAGCTGCTCTACACCGAGGCGCACCATACTGTTAGAAATCCCCGGAAAGACCCCTGCATTACACACCGCAATAATTCCGGCTTCCGTAGCGGCTTGGGTCAGGGGTTTGAGCTTTTGGTACAGGCAACGGTGATCACTAACGTCAATGTAATTTTTGCCTTGGTGGATGCAGGTTTGTAGCACTCGCCCATCCCGGCGGTGAAATGGCCCCGCACAGTGAATCACCAGATCATGGTTGGCGATCGCCTTTTCTAAAGCTGCTAAATCTTCTAAATCAAGGCGCAGAAATGTTCCCTGGAGCGCCTTTGCTGTCCGCCCAGAACGCCCTGTAACTGTCACTGAACCCAGGGGGGCGATCGCCGCTGCCACCCGTTGACCGATGCGGCCCGTGCCCCCCAAAATCAAAATCTTCCTTACCATCGGCGCTATCCTGTACTCTGGCTGCCACACCCTGGGCATTTTATCAGGCTGCTCCCTGAGACAGTAGACAACGACCCACCACGCCACCGCAAGCCTGAGCCTAAAAAATCCAATTTTCCCCGCCAGGTTGCCCCTAGGCTCGGATAATATTTAAGGTAGAAACGCCATTTGTTGCCAAGCCCATGGATTGAAAAGAATAGGTCTGGTTCAAAGGACGACAATGTAGACTAAGCTAAAACAGTCTCCCTGGGTCACTGCGCTTGAGGACAACGCCTCACCTTCTTGACCATCAAGATTGATTTAAAATTTTTACCTAGTTTTTGATTCTTTTTTAACGATTCTGCGTTCATTATGGATAACAAAATTGCAGTCTTTCACCCCACGGGCATTTTTGATAATATTAAATCCCTTGAGTTTAAAGATGATTTACTCAAAAGTATTACCGAGGAAAAAAAAGAAGTTGTTGTCCTTGATTTTGCTGGAATCACATTTATGGACAGTGCCGGCCTCGGATCATTGGTTTTATTATTAAAAACGGTGCGCTCCCACGGGGCGAAAATGATTTTATGCAACGTCAATGAACAGGTACAAATGCTGTTTGAGTTGACCAATATGAACCGTGTGTTTGAAATTTTTGCGACCCAAGCAGACTTCTTTGAACAGCAGGCAGCGCAATCCTAAACAAGCCTCAAAAAGCCGAAGTGATCGCCGTAATCTTTTATTGATTTTTTTATTGATTTTGCGGCCCTGTAAAGAACTGTAATACATTGAATGAACCCCTAAATGCTTCCTGTCACCGTCGCCATTACCTATGACTTTTTCCTCGGTTGTCCGTTTTTTGAGCCGCGCTGCCCTCACCGCAGAATTAAACCAAAAGCTCCAGACCCAAGGGGAACTCGCATTAAGTGGCCTGCCAAGACTCCCCAAAGGGCTGCTGGCCTCAAGTTTGGCGCAGTTGCAGGAGAAAAATTTATTAGTAGTTTGTGCCACCCTAGAGGAAGCCGGACGTTGGGCGGCCCAATTAGAGGCCATGGGCTGGGGGCAGGTCTTGTTTTATCCCACCTCGGAAGCGTCCCCCTACGAGGCCTTTGATCCAGAGTCAGAAATGATCTGGGGGCAGATGCAAACCCTAGGGGCGATCGCCCAGGGTCAGTCGTCTAATGCTGGTAAGGGCATGGTCGTGGTGACAACGGAGCGCGCTCTCCAGCCCCATCTGCCACCCCAAACGGTTTTCCAAGATTATTGTTTGACCTTAACGCCGGGAGAAGAACTCGATCACGCCGGGGCGATCGCCACTCAGTTAACGCGCCTGGGTTATGAGCGGGTGAACATCGTCGAAACCGAAGGCCAATGGACTCGTCGGGGGGATATTGTTGATATTTTTCCGGTGTCGGGGGAGTTACCGATCCGCTTAGATTTTTTCGGTGATCAGCTCGAAAGCATCCGGGAGTTTGACCCCAACAGCCAGCGTTCCCTCGATAAAGTAGACCAACTGGTTTTGACCCCCACGGCCTGGGCTCCTTTAATTGGTCAACAGATCCTTGATCCGGCGGATCTCCCTTTAACCCCAGAGGAAAAAGAACAATGGGCGGATGGTGTTTACCCGGAGGGAATGCAACGCTTTTTAGGGATCGCCTTTGCGGATCAGGTGGCCTCGATTCTGGCATATTTACCCGAAAATACCTTGGTGGCCATCGATGAACTCTCCCAATGTCTGGCCCATGGCGATCGCACCTACGAAACCAGCGAGGCCCAGTGGCAGTTACTCAATGGCGACTTTCCCTTGCCGAAAATTCACCGCAGGGTGCAAGAAAATTTCGACCAAGTCAGCCAACGGTATCAAAAAATCACTCTGACAGAACTTGATGATGTCAGTGAAGCCAGTGTCAACCTGTCCAGTCGCCCGGTGCCCATTACACCGCACCAGTTTGGTAAATTAGCAGAAATTTTGCGGGGTAAACGGGAAATCTACAGCACCATTACCCTCGATAAATACAATGCTTGGCTGGTCTCGGCCCAACCCTCACGCTCTGTGTCCCTACTCCAGGAACATGACTGCGCCGCCCAGTTCATCCCCAACCCCAGGGATTATCCCGCCATCGAAAAGCACCAACGCCAAGGCACGGCGATCGCCCTTAAGTATAAAGGCCAAGCAGAACTCGAAGGTTTTATTCTACCCACCTTTAGAATTGCCGTTGTTACCGACCGAGAATTCTATGGCCAACACGCCCTCACCACCTTTGGTTACATCAGAAAACGTCGGCGGGCCGCCTCAAAAACCGTTGACGTTAATAAGCTCAATCCCGGTGATTATATTGTCCACAAAAGCCACGGTATTGGTCGCTTTATTAAAATTGAAACCCTCCAAAGTCGAGAATATTTAGTTCTCAAATATGCCGATGGAATTTTGAGAATTCCCGCAGATTCTTTAGATACCCTGTCCCGCTATCGCCACACCGCCAAGGGACGCCCGGAACTCCACCGCATGGGCGGCAAAACCTGGGAAAAAACCAAGGCCAAGGTCAGAAAGTCCGTTAAAAAGCTGGCCGTTGATCTGTTGAAAATCTATGCCCAGCGGGCGGAAATGAAGGGCACAACCTACCCAAGCGATACCCCCTGGCAACAGGAAATGGAGGATTCTTTCCCGTACCAAGCAACCCCAGACCAACTGAAGGCCGTCCAGGATATTAAGCGGGATCTCGAAAGCGATCGCCCAATGGATCGGCTCGTCTGTGGCGATGTGGGATTTGGGAAAACAGAGGTGGCGATCCGGGCCATTTTTAAGGTGGTGACTGGCGGCCATAAACAGGTGGCTCTCTTGGCACCGACCACAATTTTGACCCAACAGCATTACCACACTTTAAAAGAACGCTTTTCTCCCTATCCGATCAATATTGGCCTTTTAAACCGCTTCCGCACCGCCTCCGAACGCAAGGACATTTTGGAGCGGCTCCACAAGGGCGAATTAGACATTGTGGTCGGCACCCAACAACTCCTTGGCAAAGACGTGCAATTTAAGGATTTGGGTTTACTCGTGGTCGATGAAGAACAACGCTTTGGGGTGAATCAAAAGGAAAAAATTAAGGCCCTCAAAACGAAGGTTGATGTTTTGACGTTGTCCGCCACCCCGATTCCGCGCACCCTGTATATGTCCCTGTCCGGCATTCGGGAAATGAGCCTGATCACCACGCCACCGCCTTCCCGTCGCCCGATCCAAACCCATGTGTCCCGCCATAACCCTGAAATTATTCGCACTGCCATTCGCAATGAATTAGATCGGGGCGGACAAATTTTCTATGTGGTGCCTCGCGTTGAAGGAATCGAAACCATTGCCACCCAATTACAAGAAATGATTCCCTCGGCGCGGGTGGCGATCGCCCACGGTCAGATGAACGAAGCCGACCTCGAAACGACAATGTTGACCTTTAATAATGGCGAGGCGGATATTCTTCTCTGTACGACCATTGTGGAGTCTGGCTTAGATATTCCCAGGGTGAACACGATTATCGTCGAAGATGCCCAAAAATTTGGCCTCTCCCAGCTCTATCAACTGCGGGGTCGGGTGGGACGCTCCGGGATCCAGGCCCACGCGTGGCTCCTTTATCCGAGCAAAGGGGAACTGACCGAAAAAGCCCGGAAACGATTGCGCGCCTTGCAGGAATTTAGTCAACTGGGGTCTGGTTATCAATTGGCGATGCGGGATATGGAAATTCGCGGCGTGGGGAATCTCCTTGGGGCAGAGCAGTCCGGGCAAATGGAGGCCATTGGTTTCGATCTGTACATGGAGATGCTCCAGGATTGCATCAGTGAAATTCGCAGCCAGGAAATTCCCCAGGTGGATGATTGCCAGGTGGATCTACGGCTCACGGCCTTTATTCCGAGCAACTACATCACCGATGCCGACCAAAAACTTGATGCCTATCGTCTGATTACCCAGGCCAACTCCAAACCGGAACTGATGCAAATTGCTGCTGATTGGGGCGATCGCTACGGTAAATTACCCCCCTCGGTCGAGCAACTGCTCCAGGTCATTGAGTTAAAAATGATTGCCAAATCCCTTGGTTTTGCGCGCATCAAACCCGAAGGCAAACAAAATATCGTCCTAGAAACGCCCATGGAGGAACCCGCCTGGCAGCGCTTCGCCGAAAAGTTACCGTCCCATCTCCAGTCCCGCTTTGTGTACACCTCTAAAAAAGTGACGGTGCGGGGTTTAGGGGCGATGAAACCTCAGCAACAGTTGGATAATCTTATCGAGTGGCTCGGCAGAATGCAGGGGGTGTTAGAGGAAGCCAGGGTATAACAGAACCATCGAAGAAAGCTAAATTTTCAAGCGCAATGGAGAAAATCAATGGTATTTCATACATGCTTCGTCCATGGCTGTAGAGCGCTGGTTTTACTCGGATTAATCTGGTTTTGTCTGACCCCAGCGGCGATCGCCTTACCCGTTCCTGCCCAACAGCCCCTCCAGGAAATGCAGATCCATCTGGGTACAACCAGTGGCGCCCTACGATTTGTCCCTGATCAGTTAGAATTTGTCGCTGGCCAACGCTACAAATTACTCCTCGACAATCCCAGCAATCAAAAACACTACTTCACGGCCAAGGATTTTGCCGATACCAGTTGGACTCAAAAAGTCGAAGCGGGCAAGGTGGAAGTAAAAGGAGCGATTCACGAACTCGAACTCAAACCAGGGGCGATCGCCGAATGGATCCTGATTCCCCAAAAGACAGGCAAATTTGAACTGCATTGTTCTGTCCCTGGCCATGCCGCAGCAGGGATGGTTGGCACCATTCAAGTCATTGCTGATTCGTAAAAAAACTCCCTCAAATCAAGAGGGAGCTGTGGGGGATAGTTGTGGACAATTTTAAAAAAACTTAACTGAGCACCAGGGGCGATTTTAGACAGCTTCGAGGTCTTTTTCGCCAGTCCGGATCCGCACAATTTGATCCACAGGAGAAATAAAGATTTTCCCGTCGCCGATTTCCCCAGTCCGGGCCGCCGCAACAATTTTGTCAACGACTGCATCTACTTGATCATCATCGATGACAATCTCAATCTTGAGCTTTTGGAGGAATTCAACGGTGTACTCAGAACCGCGATATCTTTCTGTTTGTCCTTTTTGGCGACCGAAACCGCGAACTTCAGAAACGGTCATGCCGACGATGCCTGCATTGACGAGGGCGATTTTGACTTCATCGAGTTTGAAGGGGCGAATAATGGCTTCTACTTTTTTCATTGAAGTGATGACTCCTCTTAAATAGTCTGAAAATAATGAAAAATAATGAATTAAGTGCGTGAGCTACCTTGTTTTAGCATCACAGGTAAAAAGATATCGTTAGATTCAAGACAATTGTACAGGCTAAATTTTGCTGTCCTCGATTTTCGGTGCATTCCTTAACCATGTTTCGACTACCGGAGGTAGGCTACAACGCTGACGAGTTCTAGGATTGATCGCCACGTGGCGGGTAAGGGCTGTGGCCAGGGGCGATTCTGGGGGGGAGTCTTGATTTTCCTTAAAAATCCGGTAAGAAATCTTAAATTGGCGAAAATTTTCAAGTTCTGGGTAAAGCTGAATGTCTAGGCGATCGCCCCAGGTAATTGGCCGCAAAAAATCGATGGCACTATGGACAATGGGCAGGGCAACGGTTCCCTCCCGGAGTAACCCAGACCAATCCATACCGTTTTCTGTGAGACATATTTCATAAGCCTCGTGGCAAATATGGAGAAGCTGGGCAAAATAGACCACCCCGGCGGCATCGGTATCCGCCAAATGGATGGTTCGTCGATAAGCGTAAGCCATAAACTTCGATTCCGAAATCTCTATGGGACAATAAAAGCGTTGTGCCGCAAAAATGACGATGTCTGCTCCAGGCCCCTACCAAAGTAAACTCTTTAACTTTCTCAATCGTCAATCGATCCAGTGGGGAAGCCGACTGACCCAGGCCGCCCGCCGCCTCAAAATTACGGTGGAGTGGGGTAGCCAAATCGCTCTGTATCCGCTGTATCTACTGGTGCAAACCAGCCGCGTTGCGGTGCGTCAAATTGCCGCCGCCCAAACAGAACGCAAACGCCTTGCCCTCGCGGAGGCAGCGACCCAAACATCGGATTTTCCCATCAGCATTTCTGGAGGTGACGGTACAACTCAGCCCCCCCTCCAAGGCATTGCCTGCGACCTCAAAACCCAGGACATTTTATTTGTCGATCAAGACAATCACACCGTTGAACCCCAGCAATCCCAAACGGAGCTACAGCGACAAATCAGTTTTCACCTCGGCAGCGTTAACTATCAAAAAAGACAGCAGGATCTCGCGAGCCAAACCCCAAATCCTCGGATTCTCCCGCCCGTGCATCACCACAATCCCCGGCTTCTCGCTCCGGTACGTTGGTTGATGCAGGGTTTAAGTTGGCTTGAACAAAGTCCGGTGGCGATCGCCATTGATCTCTTCGGTGAATCCCATTGGCACACGGCGGTGGTTCCCCCCGAAATTTATTCGCCCCAGCTTTTACCCCCATTGCCCCTCGCCCCAGTGCTTAAGCCCTTAGATCAACGGCTAGCCCAGTTAGAACAGCGGGTTCTGGCGCCCACGGTTCCCGTCGAAGCCTTACCACCCCTGCAACGTTTTTTTCGCAACTGGTTTAAGATTCAACCCGCCACCAGTGCCATTACGACCCCTGACCCCGTTGTTACCCCCAAGCCTTGGCTGACCTGGGCCGACCTCTTCCAAGCCAAAACAAAATCTGCCGAGGCCATTGATCAAGCTAATCTTAATTCGCCTCAGGCTCAACTGAGTCCACTGCCGCCATTGATCACAACTTTAGACCAACCAATTTCTCGCCCTGAATCGGGGGCGATCGCCACAGTTGAATCCCAGACCCAGAGCCTCACCCAGCCGGATGCCCCCCCCAATGCGACGGAGATCGAGGCGAAACCGGAGTGGATAGAAGCGGAGGCCCTCAGCGTTGGTTACGAGCAACATTTTTTGGAGCGGCTTTTAAAGGCGGTGGATCACCTTTTGGCTTGGGTTGAACATACGGCCAGTCAACTCTTTAAAAAACTAAATCAGCTTAGGAAATAAACAAAACCAGTCAATAGCGCTGCGACAAGTAAATGTCATCAGGATCGGTAGCCCAGCAAGCTAAAATTGGAGTGTTTTCAAAAACCTTAGCACTCTCGGATTATGGTGGCGATCGCACTTGTGGGTAAAGGACTAAAAAGTCTAGGGCTAGGCGCGTTAGCATTGGCTTCTGGAGCCGCAATTATTACCCTGCAACAGTTCCGTCTCAATAATTTGAAGCAAGCCACCGACTTAACCCCAGAAATTGTCGAGCGTCAGGCACAAACGGAAGCGGCTAGTTTAGACCTGTGGCAACAACTGCCCACCTACGGTTACGACAATTTAATTTCTGATTGGATTTTTCTGCGATTTTTACAATACTTTGGGGATGATGAGGCGCGAAAATTGGGGGATTATCGCCTCAGTGCGGATTATTTTGAGGTCATCGTTGATTTAGACCCTTGGTTTAAGGAAGGCTATTACTATCTATCGGGGAGCAGTTCCCTCTACGCTGGTACCCCAGACCGCACCGTCGAGTTGTTAAATCGTGGCCTGGCCGAGATGACCCCTACTGTCCCGGATCAAAGTTTTTATCTCTGGCGCATGAAAGCCATTGACGAGCATCTTTTCCTCGGTGATATCCCCGCCGCCATTCAATCCTACAAAACGGCGGCGGCCTGGGCGGCCTACTATGATGACCCCGAAAGTCAAAATGCCCAACAACGCTCTGAAGCCAGTGTTGCCTTTTTGGAACGGGATCCCCGCAGTATTATGGCGCGGGTAACGGCTTGGTCGTCGATTTTGGGGCAGGCGCGGGATGTGGAAACCCAGAGACGGGCGATCGCCGAGCTAGAGGCGATGGGGGTCATTGTTCGCATTGATGAAAATGGCAGACCCCGCTTTCAGGTGCCGCCGGAGATCCTAGAGGCGGAAAAAGAGGCTTTCCAAATTGAGGAAAATTAAAGATTCGATGACCCAGAAAATTCCGCAAAGCACCGCTGGAATATTTCGATAAATCCTTGGATCTGTTGGGGGCTGTGGGTCGCCATCACCGACACGCGAATGCGGCTGGTAGGGACTGTTGGCGGGCGAATGGCGGGAGCAAAAAAACCTGCGGCTAAAAGGCGATCGCCCATGGCTAGTGCTTGCTGGGGATTAGCGAGACCAAAACAAAGCACCGCCGACTCAGAAGGCACCAATTCATGGTTCCCAAGGGCGCTTTTTAACTGACAAATATTGTCCCAGAGTTGCTGGCGTCGTTGGGGTTCTGCCTGCAAAATATGAATCGCGGCGAGGGCGGCCGCCGTATCCGCTGGGGAGAGTCCGGTGGTGTAAATCCAAGTCGAAGCACGGTTACGGAGAAAATCAATCAGAGCTTTGCTGCCCGCTACATAGCCGCCGAGACTGCCCAGGGCTTTGCTGAGGGTGCCCACTTGGATAAGCGGTTGCTGGGTACAGTGAAAATGTTCTACGACTCCGGCACCTTTTTGGCCCAAAACCCCAGTCCCGTGGGCCTCATCCACAAGTAGCATGGCGGAAAATTCCTTGGCGATCGCCAACAATTCGGGCAGTAAACAGAGATCGCCATCCATACTAAAAACGCTATCGGTGGTGATCAGGCAACGGCGGTAGTTTTGTTGATGGGTTTCGAGGAGCTGACGTAATGCGTCTAAATCATTGTGGTCATATTCCAGCACCGTCGCGCCGCTTAATTTTGCCCCATTTTTTAAACTCGAATGGTTGTACTGATCCCCTAAAATCAGGTCTTTTTTGTTGGTAATGGCGCTAATGGTGCCGAGGTTGGCTAGGTAACCAGAGCTAAATACTAGGGCATCTTCGGTTTGTTTGAGATCGGCGATCGCCTGCTCCAAATCCCGGTGGAGTTGTCGGTGGCCACTGGTGAGCCGAGAGCCTGTACTCCCCGTCCCCAGCGTCTTGGTGGCCGCTATGGCAGCATCAATTAAGCGGCGATCGCCCGCTAAACCCAGATAGTCATTGCTGGCAAAATTAACCACCGATTGACCATTTAAGGTGACCGTCGCCCCCGATTGACTGGTGATTGTTTTCGGTTGTCGATACCAATTTGCTTTTTTGATAGTGGCCAAAGCGGTCTCTAGCCAGCCATAAATAGGATCAGAATTCGCCATGATTACTTCGCGTCGAGCCAATTTTTACCGCAGTGAATATCAACCACTAAAGGAATAGATAAAGGTATCGCTTGCTCCATTGTGGTTTTAATTTTAGGGCCTAATTCTTCCCATTCTTCTGGGGGCATTTCAAAAACCAATTCATCGTGAACTTGGAGTAACAAACGAGCCTGATAATCCTTTAATAATTCGTGAATTTGGATCATCGCCACTTTGATAATATCAGCACTGGATCCTTGGATTGGTGCATTAGCCGCTGCCCGTAATAATTGGGCATCGTTGTAGGCATAATCGAGGCTATCTAAATCAATTGCTTTGGGGTCGCTGCCTTTTAGTTCAATTAAACAGTTACTGATAAAGTCAAAGTTGCGCCGTCGCTGCAAAATCGTACTCACATAACCCTGGGCGATCGCCTGCTTTTTAACCAGTTCTAAATACTCAAAAACCTTAGCATAGCGTTCATGGTAGCGGTCAATAAAAGCCCGTCCTTCTTCCTTAGAAACGCCCGCTTCCCGGGCAAACCGCTGGGCACCCATCCCATAGATCACCCCAAAATTGATAATCTTACCAATCCGTCGTTCTGCAGCAGTGACGGCCTGGGGCGAGTCCCGATCAAAAATCATCTGTGCCGTGACCCGGTGGACATCTTCTCCGGCTTGGTAGGCCTGTAATAAAATCGGTTCTTGACTTAAGTGGGTCAGGATTCTGAGTTCAATTTGTGAATAATCTGCCGCGACAAGTACCCAGTTTTCTTTAGGGATAAATGCCCGCCGAATCCGTTGGGAAAATTCAGTGCGTACCGGAATATTTTGCAAATTGGGGTTCGATGAAGAAAGTCGCCCTGTACTGGTTAAAGTTTGATTGAAATCTGTATGGATTCTGTTCGTTTTTGGGCTAACGAGGGTCGGCAAAGCATCAATATAGGTGGATTTTAATTTTGCAAGGGTACGATATTCAAGAATGTAATCAATGATTGGGTGATCCCCTTGTAATTTTTCGAGGACAGCGTGGTTTGTTGAATAGCCTGTTTTGGTTTTTCGTGTTTTCTTTGTGTTTAACCCCAACTTTTCAAAAAGGATTTCTCCTAATTGCTTGGGGGAATTAAGATTAAATCGTTCATCTGCTGCGTTGTAAGCTTTGGTTTCTAGGTCTGTTAAATCAGCCCCCAATTCTTCGGCTAATTGCTGAAGATAGTCTTGATCAATGCGAATACCTGTATTCTCCATGGCACAGAGTACTGGTTCTAGGGGCGTTTCAACTTCTTCTAGAAGTTTTTCTAAATCGGGGTAATCTTTAAGCTCGACTTTTAATTTTTGGCAGACTAAATAAGTTGTATAAACATCTAAGCCACAGTATTCTGTCGCAACGGAGATCTCTAAATCTGCAATGGTTTGTTTTTTGGTTAACCCTAAATCTTTATAGCTTTTAGCAATGATATTTCCCAGATAACGTAGGCTTAGATCCGTTAAATTGTGTTTCATCTCTGGATGTAAAACATAACTTGCTAACATCGTATCGAACACTACCCCAGCTAGGCTGATTCCCTGGTGGGCAAAAATGGCACGGTCAAACTTCGCATTTTGAAAAACTTTTGGATATTTTTTTGCTTCCAAAATCGGTTTTAGGGCCTGAAAAATTTGCGTTTTTTCTAGTTGGTTTCCGTTATGGTGAGCAATGGGAATGTAGGCAATATTGCCTGGGTCTCTCCCCCAACAGCACCCAATACCGACGAGATCAACTTCCCGGGGATCTAAACCAGTGGTTTCTGTATCCCAGGCCACGGGGTGATTGACATCGGTTTGGGTTTTGAGTTGATCAACCAACTGGGTGAGCTTTTCTGTCGTGTCAATAATCAGGGGCTGGATCGGCGAGATAGTCGCAGTTGGAGGCGTCTGGGCTTGATTTTGGTCGGGATCTGAGGGGGCAAAAATAGATAATTGTGCGTTCCCTGCTTCGTCAACGATTGTATTATTGGACTGGACAGATTCTAGGGTGGGAATTTCAATCGTTTCTGCGCCAAAAATTTGCTGGATTCTACCAATATCTTGAATAAATTTTTTGAGTTCTAATTTCGTTAAAATCCCGATTGCTTGCTCTAGATTAAAGCCAGTTAAATGAAGCTCATTTAAGAGAATATCAAGGGGCGCATCCTGGGCAATTTTTGCTAATTTTTGACAATGATAGGCGGCGTCTTTGTCGGCTTCTAGGCGTTTTTTAGTGGCGCCTTTAATATTATCGAGGTTGGCATAAATATTATCTAAACTGCCAAATTCATGGATGAGCTTAATGGCAGTTTTCTCACCAATGCCCTGGACACCTTTGTAATTATCGGAGGAATCACCCGCAAGGGCTTTGAAGTCTACGACTTGCTCTGGTTTCACACCTAATTTTGCTTCGACAAGCTCTGGGGTGAATTCTTCATAGCTACCGCTTTTGACGCCCTTGGTATCGAGGTAAAGAATGCTGATTTTTTTGTCAGGGTCTACCAACTGAAAAAGATCGCGATCGCCGGTCAAAATTTTTACCTGTTGGCCCGCTTCACTGGCTTGTCGGGCGAGGGTCGCAAGCACATCATCGGCTTCGTAACCCACGGCAGTCACCCGGGACACATTTAAGCTATCGAGCAGGTCGAGGAGATTTTCAAAATCGGGCCGGAAATCGTCTGGGGCGGGCTTACGTTGGGCCTTGTAGTTCTCGTCGGCGGTGTGGCGAAAGGTGGGTTCAGGTCGGTCAAAGGCGATCGCCACCGCATCGGGTTTTTGGCGTTCGATCACCTGCACAAGGGCATTGAGAAAGCCAAAGCAAATACTCGTCGGAATTCCCGTTGAAGTCCGCAGCGCCCCTTGTCTAGACTTGGCAAAGGCGTAGTAGCAGCGAAAGGCGAGGGAGTGACCATCAATTAGGAGCAGCAGCGGCGTTGTCATTAATACTTACGGAACAATTCAAGGAGCAATCGACTATGATGATCTTCCCATAATCCCGCCATTTCATCACCCCAGGGATTTGTTTTATTGTAAAAAGGAGATTCTTTTTTGCTTGCTCAATTTTAATCATCAAAAAAATAACTGATCTTGAATGATTCAAAAATATTGCCCTTTTAAACTTCTAAAACATGAAAAATTTTGACGCCTTTTTTCAAAAAATTTATGCTCAACCCATCGAAGCTCGTCAACATTGGTACGCAGAGGCAACCCAAGCCTATGACCAATATCGTGCCCCCTATGTGCCGAAAATTATTGATTTAATCTGCGAAAAAATCAAGCCGGAAAGTGTCATTCTAGAAATTGGCAGCGGCCCAGGCAATGCAACGCAACATTTTGCCCAACGGGGTTTTTCATTAATCTGTCTAGAGCCGAACCCACGAGCCTGTGAATTTGCCGCCCAACGTTTTCAAAATTACCCAATTCAAATTATTAATACCACCTTTGAGGAATGGCAACCGACCCCAGAAAAATTCGATACTATCCTTGCCAGTACTTCTTTTCACTGGCTACAACCAGACACCAGATGCCAGGCGATCGCCAGTTTACTCAAGCCCCAGGGGAACATAGTTCTGCTTTGGAATACCGTGCCCCAACCGGATCCCAGCATTTTTCAGGATCTCTTGCCTCTCTATGAAAAATATATGCCCAGCTTTGCCAGCTTTGAAAATATCGCTGTCCAAGAACAAAATCTCAAGAACATCAGCCAGGGTTTGCTTGATTCAAATTGTTTTCAAAACCTAGAACTAACCCAGGTCATTGAAACCAAAGATTATTCCCCCAACGATTACCTCAAATTACTCACAACTCTTTCTCCCTACATTGCCCTAGATTCCACTGTTCGCAGGCAACTCTTCGATGAACTAAAGGCTGTTTTTCAAGCTCGAAAAATTCAGACGATTCCCACCCAATATATTTGCGCTGCCCACATTGCCCAAGTGAAACCGCCCAATTAAGAAAAAAGGTGAGAATCACTGACTCTCACCTAATCGGTTTAACTTAATATTGTTGTTAGATATTAAATCAATCTAATTTCTCGATTAGCTTTCCTTCAACCAGCTAAACATTGCCCGCAGATCCTTACCCACAACTTCAATGGGATGTTCTGCTTCACGGCGACGAATTGCCGTAAATTGCGCTTGACCCGACTGATTTTCGAGGATGAAATTCCGTGCAAACTCACCCGTTTGAATTTCCGTCAGAATTTCCTTCATCGCTGCTTTCGTTTCAGCAGTGATCACCCGTGGCCCGCTGACATAATCACCATACTCAGCGGTGGTAGAAATGCTATCCCGCATTTTCGCCAGACCACCTTCCACAACGAGGTCAACAATGAGCTTCACTTCATGGAGACACTCAAAGTAAGCCAACTCCGGCTGGTAACCCGCTTCGACGAGGGTTTCAAAACCAGCTTTAATCAGAGCGCTCAGACCACCGCAGAGAACCGCCTGTTCACCGAATAGATCCGTTTCAGTTTCTTCTCGGAATGTGGTTTCAAGGATGCCACCGCGAGTACCGCCGATGCCTTTTGCGTAGGCCATCGCCAAATCACGGGCTTGACCTGTGGCGTCTTGGTAAACTGCGAATAATGCTGGCACCCCTTGACCTTGTTCATAGGTACGGCGCACGAGGTGACCAGGGCCTTTAGGGGCAACCATTACAACGTCTACATCAGCGGGAGGAACGATTTGGCCGAAGTTGATATTAAAGCCGTGGGCAAAGGAAAGTACATTGCCCGCTTGGAGGTTGGGGAGAATATCTTTGGTGTAGACAGATTTTTGGACATCGTCGGGTAACAAAATCATGATCCAGTCCGCCACTTTTGCTGCTTCCGCAACAGGTAAAACCTTTAGACCTTCTGCTTCGGCTTTGGCTGTGGACTTACTTCCGGCATACAGGCCGATAACGACGTTAATCCCACTGTCTTTGAGGTTGAGGGCATGGGCATGGCCCTGGGAACCATAGCCGATGATGGCAACGGTTTTGCCGTTTAACAGATCTAAGTTTGCGTCCGCATCATAATACATGCGAGCCATAGGACAATTCTCCGACGGAAATTACAAAGTTAAGAATATGTGTTAATGCATACTGCAGACTTCGTATTATAGGAGATTGTTGTCAACTGAACTTTTGCTGGGCAGGCTCCTCAGAAATTTTTAATAACTTATAGGAAAAACAGCCAACCGACATCTTTGATTTCGGCAAACTCTGCTGATCATTGTGTCGAAATTTTGGCGATCGCCGAGGATCTCAGTCGCCCTCCCTGGGGACTTGACAGGCGCAACAATGATTCGCCGAAGGCTTTTGGGGCTGTTACAATAAACCTCTGATAATTCTGTTGGTCTTACAAGCAATAAACTCCCATGGGTAAAGGCATCGTTCTGCTATCAAAACGAGAAATTGAAAAAATGCGCAATGCGGGACGGCTAGCGGCGCAACTCCTTGATTATCTAGGGCCTCTAGTTAAGCCGGGAGTGACGACCCTCGAATTGAACGATGCGGCGGAGGAATGGACCCAAAAACACGGTGCAAAAAGTGCCCCCCTCGGTTATGGCAAGAGTAATCCTTACCCAAAGTCTATCTGCACCAGTGTCAATGAAGTAATTTGTCACGGCATTCCCAGTAAGAAAAAAGTGCTCAAAGACGGCGACATCATCAATATCGATGTGACCCCCATTCTCGATGGCTACCATGGTGATACGTCCCGGACTTTTTTTGTGGGCACCCCAGCACCCAGGGTTAAAAAATTAGTCGAAGTAACGGAAAAATGTCTGTACATCGGCATTGAAGCGGCTCAACCCAACGGTCGCATTGGTGATATTGGGGCGGCGATCCAAGAATATGCCGAATCCCAAGGCTATTCAGTCGTGCGTGATTTTGTCGGCCATGGCATTAGTAATGTCTTCCACACAGAGCCCCAGGTTCCCCACTATGGCAAACGCGGCAAGGGCACCAAAATTCGTCCGGGGATGGTTTTTACCATCGAACCAATGATCAATGAAGGCACCTATGAGAGCCAGCTACTCGGTGATGGTTGGACAGCGGTAACTAAGGACGGTAAGCTTTCGGCCCAGTTTGAACATACGATTGCGATCACCCCAGAAGGGCCAGAAATTTTAACCCTGTCGGCATAAAGGGTGTGATGGGATAGCTTGAAAACCTGAGATACCAACAAAAAAGACCCCACTTGGGGTCTTTTCACAATTAGTTTTAGAGTTTAAACGTAAGCGTCTAAAGCTCTATTCTTCTCCGTCTGCTGCTTCAGCCTCTTCTGCTTCGAGAGTTCCGGCAGGGACAAATTCGATCTCAGACTGCTCTTCGAGCCAATCGAGGGTTGCATCAATGGTCAACTCTTCTTTGATGGCTTCCTGGAGACGCTCTTCATCAAAGCCTTCCTGAAGTTCTGCCTTGGCTTCCTCTAGGCGCTCGTTAAATTTGTCGGTATCAATTTCGATCTTCTCGACCTTGGCAATTTCCGTGAGAATCAAGGAGTTGCTGAGCCGTTGTTCTGCTTCTGGGCGAGCCGTTTCTCGCAGTTTAGGAATCATATCTTTAGTAAAGATCCGATTCACATCGATGCCCATGCGGCTGAATTCCATCATCTGCTGGGTGAGGACTGCGGTAATTTCTTCGTTGACGCTCACTTCTGGCAGTTCGGCGCTGTTATTGGCAGCGAGTTGTTCTAGCAGATAACGACGCACGCTGTTTTTGGTGCTGATTTCAGCGTTTTCTTTTAGCTGGGCTTCTAGACTTTCTTGCCAAGCCGCGAGGGTTTCAAATTCTTCGTTGGTGGCTTCGCTGGCAAACTCATCATCGAGTTCTGGTAGTTCGCGGCTCTTGAGTTCCTTGAGGGTGACGGTGAAGGAGACTTGTTTCCCCGCCATTTCTTCGTTGCCGTAGTCTTCGGGGAAGGTAACGGTGAATTTCTTGGTTTCTTCGGGTTTCATGCCGACAAAACCATCCACAAAGCCTGGGATAAATTTGCCTTCTTCGAGGTCGAGGGAAAAGTCTTCGGCTTGGGTGCCGGGGATAATGTCTGCTTCTTCTTCACCAGCGTCGTTTACATAGCGACCTTCGTAATCGGCGATCGCCACATCTCCCATTTGGGCGGCCCGGTCTTCGACGGGGACAAGGGTAGCAAGCTCGCGTTGTTTTTGGGTGAGAAATTCATCGAGATCCGCCGGGTCATATTCACTCTTTTCGGCCTTGAAGTTGAGGCCTTTGTAGCTGTTGAGGGTGACGGTGGCGGGGACATCCACGGCGGCCTTGAAAGTGAAGGCTTCACCGGGTTTGTAGGCGCTGATCAGGTCATCGAAGGAAGATTTGAGTTGGAAATTTCCTAGGGCCTCAATGTTTTCTTGGGCGATCGCCGCTTTTAAGCTATCGTCGATCAAATCCTCAAGGACAGACGCCTTAATGCGATTGGGGCCTAACCGTTGGATCAAAATCTGCTTGGGAACTTTCCCTTTCCGGAAACCAGGGAGGTTCACGGTACGGGCGAGTTTCCGCACTGTGTCATCATAGGCTTTTTGGGTGACGTCAGCGGGGACTTCGATTTCTAGCCCAACTTGGCTGGCAGGAAGCTTTTCCTGGATAACTTTCATCGATGTTTAAAGGTTCTAATATATAAGTTACAACTAAGGGTCTTAGGATAGTTCTGTTCGTTGGCGATCGCCCCTTTAGGGGTCTGAATTGAGCGCTCCATGATATCCTAAGGTCAGTAACCCAAACGCAGGATTACCCAGAATATGTTTGGGTCGGTCTATTGCGTTTTTACGAGGGGTTAACCTATCTGATAATAGTATAATTAGAGCTTCGATATACAAAGTCTTGCGAAAGGGATGCCCCAGCACAGAACGACAAAAGCGGCCCTGCTTATCCTCGCCAAATCCTCGCCTCTGGGGTGATCAAGTCAGCCCCGCCACAGTGAAAAATTCCCCCTAGGCGATCGCCCCAACCAGATTTTTACTTTTTAATTTCATTACCCTTAACCCAAAGTCATTAGGAGGTTTATTCTTTGTCAAAATTAGTCAATGTCGCCATTCTTGGTGCTACCGGAGCCGTTGGCGCAGAACTCTTACAGTTGTTAGAAGAGCGGGATTTTCCCCTCAACAACCTAAAACTTTTGGCCTCGCCCCGTTCTGCCGGGAAAACCCTCACCTTTAAAGGCCAACCCATTACCGTCGAAGCCGTCAGCCCAGAAGCCTTTGAAGGGATCGATATTGTCCTCGCCTCCGCCGGGGGAAGCACTTCGAAAAAATGGGCCAAGGCGATCGTCGAAGCCGGTGCTGTGATGATCGACAACTCCAGCGCCTTCCGCATGGATCCTGATGTGCCCCTCGTGGTGCCAGAAATTAACCCAGCGGCAGCCCAACAACACCAGGGTATTATCGCGAACCCCAACTGCACAACCATTCTCATGGGGGTGGCAATTTATCCCCTCCATCAAGTGCAACCCATCCAGCGGATTGTGGTTTCTACCTATCAATCTGCCAGTGGTGCTGGGGCTAGGGCCATGGAAGAAGTCAAGCAGCAAACCCAGGCGATCTTGGCGGGCGAAGAACCCCCCACAGAATCTTTCCCCTATCCCCTCGCCTTTAATCTTTTTCCCCACAATACCCCCATCGATGACGCGGGCTATTGCCAAGAGGAGATGAAAATGGTGAACGAAACCCGGAAGATCTTTGGGACGCCTGACCTGCGGATTAGTGCCACCTGTGTCCGGGTGCCGGTGCTGCGGGCCCATTCTGAAGCGGTTAACCTAGAGTTTGCGCAGCCCTTCGAGCCAGCCCAAGCCAAAGACATCCTCACCACGGCCCCTGGTGTTACCGTAGTAGAGGATTGGGAAAACAATTATTTCCCGATGCCCATGGATGCAACGGGGAAAGATCCGGTGCTGGTGGGTCGTATTCGTCGGGATATTTCCCAAGATAATGGCCTGGAATTGTGGCTCTGTGGCGATCAGATTCGGAAAGGAGCAGCCCTTAATGCCGTCCAGATTGCGGAACTGCTTTGGGAAAAAGATTGGCTCCAACCAGCGGCGATCGCAACGGCGGTCTAGTCCAGTAAGATTTATGTGTGTTGTGTCGATTCGTTTATGACAAGTACAAGATTTGGTCGAGTGATCACCGCAATGGTGACCCCCTTTACGGAAGAGGGGCAGGTGGATTACGCGATGGCGGAAAAATTAGCGGCCCATCTCATTGACCAGGGGAGTGACGCCCTTGTTGTCTGCGGCACCACCGGAGAATCACCCACCCTGACTTGGGATGAGGAGTATGAGCTATTCCGGGCTGTGCAAAATGCTGCCACTGGACGGGCTAAGGTAATCGCGGGTACGGGTTCTAATTCCACCAGTGAGGCGATCGCCGCCACCCAAAAAGCCGCTAAACTGAACTTAGACGGTTCGCTGCAAGTTGTTCCTTATTACAATAAGCCTCCCCAAGAAGGACTTTATCAGCATTTCAAGGCGATCGCCGAGGCCTGCCCTGATATCCCATTGATGCTTTACAACGTGCCGGGGCGCACTAGTTGTAATCTGTTGCCCGAAACCGTGATTCGCCTCGCCACAGTGGACAACATCGTGGCCATCAAAGAAGCCAGCGGGAACCTCGACCAGGCCGCCCAAATTCGTTGTGGTGTAGATTCTACCTTTGAAATTTACTCAGGGGATGATAGTCTAACTCTACCTTTGATGAGTGTAGGAGCCCAGGGCGTTGTGAGCGTGGCCAGTCACCTTGTCGGGCCGCAGATGCAGGCGATGATCCAAGCCTTTCTTGCTGGCCGTACCCAGGAGGCGATCGCCCTCCACCTAAAGCTTTTCCCCCTATTCCGTGTCCTATTCTGTGATACCAACCCCCTCCCCGTGAAAACCGCTCTCATTCTTCAGGGATGGCGTTTAGGTAGCTTTCGTCCGCCCCTCTGTCCCCTCAGCCCTGATCGCACAAAACAACTCACCCAGGTATTGAAGGATCTGTCCCTCCTCTAAAACAGAGCATGGGACGAACAGTCCACTGCCATGGCTTTTGACAACTGAACAGTATTGCGCCAATTACCAGCACCCGATTGATCGCTGGTCATATCTAGCCGTTGGTCTTTAAATACCAGCCTAAAAGTTTTCTATTTCAACCTTTTCTCTAGTTTTAACCACAAGCAAATCTAAGGAGTTTTATGAACAAGAGCAAACCCCAACCCACAACCCGTAGAAGAACCCGCACCAGCCAAAAACAAACGACCAAGCCAGAAAATCTCAACCCCCAGGACAGTATTAAAATTATTCCCCTGGGTGGTCTCCACGAAATTGGTAAAAACACCTGTGTTTTTGAATATGACGATGAAATCGTGCTGCTTGATGCGGGACTAGCCTTTCCGACGGATGGGATGCACGGGGTCAACATTGTTCTGCCAGATACAACCTATCTCCGGGAAAACCGCCACAAAATTAAGGGGATGATTGTCACCCACGGCCACGAAGATCACATTGGTGGTATTTCCCATCACCTCAAGCAGTTTGATATTCCCGTCATCTATGGCCCCCGCCTAGCCATGTCTCTGCTGTCCGACAAACTAGATGAAGCAGGCGTAAGCGATCGCACCAAACTCCACAGCGTCATGCCACGGGACATGGTGCGCATTGGTAAAAATTTCCTCGTAGAATACATTCGCAATACCCACTCCATTGCCGATAGCTTTACCGTGGCGATCCATACCCCCATCGGCGTGATTATTCACACAGGGGACTTCAAAGTAGACTTTACCCCCGTTGACGGTGAACAGTTTGATTTCCAACGGCTCGCTGAGCATGGCGAAAAAGGCGTTCTCTGTCTTTTAAGTGATTCGACGAACGCCGAAGTTCCCGGTCGCACCCCTTCAGAAGCCTCAGTGAAGCCGAATTTAGACAGAATCTTTGGTCAGGCCCAAGGACGACTCTTTGTGACGACCTTTGCCTCTTCTGTCCACCGGGTCAGCATTATTTTAGAACTGGCGCAAAAACACAATCGTAAGGTGGCTGTGGTGGGCCGTTCCATGCTAAACGTCATTTCCCATGCCCGCAATTTAGGCTACATGAAATGTTTGGATGAGCTGTTCATTCCTCTGCGACAACTCAAAAGTATGAAGGATGAGGATGTTTTGATCCTGACAACGGGTTCCCAAGGTGAAACCCTATCGGCCATGACCCGGATCTCCCACGATGCCCACCGCCACATCAAAATTAAGGAAGGGGATACGGTGGTCTTTTCGGCCAATCCAATCCCTGGCAATACGATCGCCGTGGTCAATACCATTGATCGTTTGATGATGCGCGGCGCGAAAGTCATCTACGGTAAAGGGGAAGGAATCCACGTTTCTGGTCACGGCGCCCAAGATGATCACAAGTTGATGTTGGCCTTGACGAAGCCGAAGTTTTTCATTCCGTTCCACGGGGAACACCGGATGTTGGTGAAGCACGCCCAAACGGCCCAATCGATGGGGGTACCGGAAGAAAATATTGTGATTATCGATAACGGTGACATTGTAGAACTCACAGAAAATTCCATTGGTGTTACCGGGAAAGTGCCTTCGGGAATTGAATTAGTAGACCGTTCTGGTATTGTCCATGATTCGGTACTCCAGGAACGGCAACAGTTGGCCGAGGAAGGGGTGATTACGGTGGCCGTGGCGATCGCCCAGGACGGTAATCTAATTGCGCCGCCAGAAATTCATCTCCGGGGTGTGGTTACCGCAGCGAACAATAAGTTACTCCACCAGTTAATCCAGCGGAATGTCGAAAATGTGTTGGAGGATCGCCTCGCAGAGTACAAAGAACATGGCAAGCGCAGCAACGAAGACATTGACTGGACTGACATTCGCCTAGAGATCGAAGCATCCCTGCAACGCCTTGCCCGTCGAGAATTACAAGGGGAACCCCTCGTGGTCTTTTTGATGCAGGTCAGCGAACAGACTGCCGTTAGAACCCAGCGCCGTCGTCGTCGTCCCACAGCATCCCTTGCTTCCTAATAAAGGAAAAGGATTTGGGATTTGCTCTAAGTCTCTTGTAAGCATTTGAATTCAGAGAAATACACGAAAGGGAGCCATAATGACTCCCTTTCGTGTTTACGGATTTAGAGCCTTAAAAAAATTCGAGAAAATGCTTAGCTGATAGCCAAGCTCTTAGAAAAATTAATTTTCGCTATTTTGAGCCTGGGCCGGATCTACCCAGATAATGCGCTGTTGTTTGGGATCGACTTTTATGGTGTACTCCTGCATTAGTCGATGGCTCCCGTAGGCATCGAAGTGACGGTTAAATTCTTGGCGTAGTTTGGCGACCCGTTGTTCTGCTTCGGTGACTTCGCCCTTGAGAACAGATAACTGCTGCTGTTGGGATAGTTGGGCTGGTAACAATTGGGCAATGGAGGCGATCGCCACCCCACCGAGGAGACAATTTACAGAAATCTGCGCTGCCAATTCCCAGCAAGCGAACCGATGCTGCTTATTTGCTGCTGTTGATGGGCCAGCGCTTTTTTGATCTTGCTTATGGCGACGTTTCTGGAGAGAAATGGGGGTCTGTTGCCGGGGTGATTGTGGAGGGGAGAAGCCGTACATGAACACAGGATCCAACACTAAAAAAACAAGAAATCGCGTAACCTGAAGTTATCGAAGCATTTTTCTTTGATTGATAATGCTTATAACAAGCCTTTTTAGAAAAAATGATCGATAATTTTGCCGATGTTTAAATGACAGTAGATGCGCTGAGAATGGATCGAGGCGATCGCCCAAATCATTAAGATGTAAAAAATTTCAAGACCGAAATTCACCACAATTTTTTGGAGAATTTTGATCAAGCTTTGGCCTTGATGCTAGCAGCATCTTAGCATTTGCGTTTTAAAAAATTAGAATCTCTTCAAAAAGAAGCTCTGATCCCCAAAATTCAGGCAAATATGACCGCTCTTGATAAATAAAACAAATCATAGCCACGCAGATTTTGTTGAATTCTAATAGGTTTCTGCATAGGGGCTGGGACTCTGGGCCAGATTCAAAAACTTTGTTAGCTCCGGCTGGAAAATCAGCTTAACCGTCCCGGTGGGGCCATTACGGTGTTTCGCAATAATCACCTCGGCAATATCTCGCTCCGGGGTATCTGGATTGTAATAACTGTCGCGGTAGAGCATCAAAACCAGGTCGGCATCCTGCTCGATGGAACCTGATTCGCGCAGGTCGGACATCATCGGGCGTTTGCTGTTGCGGGCCTCAACCCCTCGACTTAACTGGGATAAGGCAAAAATGGGCACGTCTAATTCCCGGGCGAGCCCTTTGAGCGATCGCGTGATTTTTGAGAGTTCTTGGACACGATTATCGCCACCACCTTCCATGAGTTGCAGATAGTCAATGAGGATTAATCCTAACTTTCCCCCCTGTTCTGCCTGGAGTTTCCGAGCTTGCGATCGCATCTGACCCACTGTGATATTTGCCGTATCATCGATAAATAAAGGCACATCCGACAAAAATTCCACCGCCTTGAGGAGAGGGCGCATATCAACCTCATCAAGGCGTCCGGCCCGGAGACGATTACTTTCAATCTGAGCCTCCCCAGCCAAAAGGCGCTGCACCAATTGCTCCTTAGACATTTCTAAACTAAAAATTGCCACGGGAAGCCGTTCCTTTTTAGCGATATTAGTGGCCACATTTAGCGAAAAACTGGTTTTCCCCATGGCGGGACGTCCGGCAATAATCACCAGATCAGAGCGTTGGAAGCCATTGGTCATCGCATCGAGATCATAAAACCCACTCGAAAGCCCCGACAGCATTTCTTTTTCCTGCTGTTTGGTCTGGCGTTCTTCGATATTGCTAAAGGCTTCGGCAATGGTTTCGGCAATGGCGGTTAGGCCATCCTGGGGACGGGTCTGGGTGAGCCGAAAGATTTTTTGCTCGGATTCATCTAGGACATCGGGCAGAGTTTTAACGGTGTCATAGCCTAGATCAATAATTTCATGACCCCCAGCAATGAGTTGTCGCCGCACGTATTTATCCATGACCAGTTCCGCATAGTGGTCAATATTCACAGCGGAGACGGTGCGATCCACCAATTGGGAAAGCTTGGGAATACCGCCGACTTTTTCGAGACGTTCGTTGTCCTGGAGCCAGGTACTCAGGGCCAATAAATCCGTCGGTTTGCCTTGGTTATGGAGCACCAACAAACCTTGATAAATATCCCGGTGGGCCTGGACATAAAAAGCATTGATCACCAGGACATCCACTACCCGCCCCATAGCCTCTGGGTCCATTAAAATCCCCCCCAGAATAAATTCTTCGGCTTCGATATTTTGGGGCGGAAGGGCGTTACCGGGAAAAGCGGGAGTTGAATCGGCCATGGTTGGGGAGGATGTGGGGCGTAAGGAAACGCTTTCTTAATAGTCTAAACGTACTGATTGAAAATGAAAATAGCGATCGCCACCGGGACTTGCTGGAATGTCAGAGGCAATGGGAAGATCGCAGGCATTAGGCAGAGGGGATTTCATGTTTAGTTATCTTAAGGGAGAGGCGATCGCCATCCACCGGAATTTGCAGGGGCGTTTTTTTCTAATTCTCGAAGTAAGGGACATTGGCTACGAGATCCAAGTGCCAGGACGCCTCGCCCAGGAGTTGGCAGCCGCAATCGGCCAGCCCCAACACATTTTTGTCCACAGCCAGCAACGGGAGGACGGCACCTATCTCTACGGCTTTGCCAATGGTGCCACGCGGGATTTGTTCCGTCAGCTCATCAGTGTCAGTGGCATTGGTGCCCAAGGGGCGATCGCCCTCCTCGATACCCTAACCTTGCCGGAATTGGTACAGGCCATTGTCACCGCCGATCATCGCCAGCTAGCCAAAGCGCCGGGCATTGGCAAAAAAACCGCCGAACGGCTTGCCCTCGAACTGCGCAGCAAACTCAGCCAATGGCGGGATCAGTTTTCGCTTCCCGACACAGCCGCTCAACCCAATGCTGCCGTCCACGAAGATTTGGAGTTAACCTTGTTGGCCTTGGGATACCAGGAAACTGAGATCCGTGGGGCGATCGCCACCCTCAGTCAAGACTCGATTCTGTTGCAAAATGACAATGCCGACGAATGGATCCGGCAGGCCATCACTCTCCTAAGCCAGACATAACAAGACAAAAACCCCCTGCAATGAGGAGGCCTAGACTCACCTGTTCAACAAAAAAACGCTATTGAATTTCCCGGACGCGGGGTTGTCCGTCAATAATTTCGCCGACCAAAATCACATCAGCCACCCCAACAAACAGACCGTTTTCCAGGACGCCAGGGATATTATTAATCTTTTGCTCTAGGGTTGCCGGGTCGTCGATGCCAGCAAATTTAAGATCCACGACTAAATTTCCTTCATCGGTCACCACGGGGCCAGCCTTTTTTACCCCCATCCGGAGTTCTGGTTTACCACCCAATGCTTCTAGTTGACGCATCACTGGCGTAATGGCCATGGGAATAACTTCCACGGGTAATAAAAAGGTTGAACCCAAACGATCAACCAGCTTGCCGCTATCTACCACGACGATAAATTTGTTGGCGAGGGCATCCACAACTTTTTCCCGGGTGTGGGCCGCACCGCCCCCTTTAATTAAATTTTTCTGGGGATCGACCTCATCGGCCCCATCAATGGCCACATCAATGTGATCGACGGCATCCAAACTGCTTAGGGGAATGTTGTACTGTTTTGCGAGAACTTCTGCCTGGAAGGAGGTGGGAATCCCGACAATATTCTCCAGTTCACCTGCGGCTAAACGCTCACCAATGTATTGAATTGCATAGGCCGTTGTTGACCCAGTGCCTAAACCAACCACTGAGTTGGACTGGACTAGGGCGGCGGCGGCTTTGCCCACTTCCTGTTTCATGACCGTGACGGCATCCATTGTGTATCCCTCCGAGAAAAAAGTTGAATAAAAAAATTAATGCTGAAAAATTTTTTGGCGTAAACAAAACAAATCCTGCCACACGATCTGCAGCAGGAAAATCAATGACCCAAGGCCTAAACGTTAGCGGTTTGCTGTTGGAGCATATCTTTGAGCTTCTCCAGTTCACTGGCCCAGCGGGGGTCGGGTTGAGCGGAAGTTGCATCGCCGTAGCTGGATTGCTTTTTGCTGCTGCCACCACTGCGCTTGCGCTTGCCGCCTTTGGCGTTACTGGCTTCGGCGGGTTTGTCATCGCCTTTGCTACGGGGGAGAGCCTTCTCAATTTTGAGGGGACTGTCCATGAAGGATTGGCCATTGTACTTTTCGATGAAAGCATCGGCTTCTTCGTCGGTGGGGACGGTAACGAAGGCGAAACCACGGCATTTGCCTGTTTTCCGGTCTTTGATCACTTTGGTGGTTGCGTTTTCGCCTGCTTCAGCAAAGAAATCAACCAGGGCTTGTTTTTCGACGACGTCTTTGGGCAGATTGCCGACATACAAACGTACGGACATAGGGAACCTCCTAGATGTTGGTTGGGTTAGATGAAAAACTGGTTTGGGGACAAACTCGTCCAGGGATCAAGTGCTGATAATGTGGCGATCGCCTTTGACCTTGCATACAAAAAAATTTAACTGTAAAAAGACTGATCATCCAGTGTTGTTGTGCCCTAGGGCCTTCGGTGAAAACTGATCGGTTTGTCTGTCACAGGAGCAGTGGTGGCATACTTCACATCGTGCGGTTGCTCTGGAATTTTTACTTTACCGTGAACGTTACAGAATGTATAGCACCATCGAGTGACCCATTATGGGGTAAATGGTGCGGAAAGACAAGTCACTTAACGTTTTTTTCCGTTTTCCCCAGGGAATTTATGCTATGGCGATCGCCTGAAATTTTCTCGATGCCGTGGCTTTGGTGAACGATAATCCATCGTAAACCTTGGGTGAAAAAATTGCCCCTGAACGTAACAGAGATGACGGCACCACACAACAGAATGTGAAAGATCGATCAGAAAAGTCGGTAGGATTTGCTAGAGTGGATCACCGATTTTCCAAAACATCTATGGAAAGCGAATTGTGTTTTAAGTTCGGGAGAGTGAGGCAGGTTCCATGGCAATGATCGTTCAAAAATATGGCGGTACCTCCGTCGGCTCGGTGGAAAGAATCCAAGCGGTGGCCAAGCGGGTACAGCAACGGGCCCAAGCGGGCAATCAAATTGTCGTGGTGGTCTCTGCCATGGGAAAAACCACTGATGGTTTGGTGAAATTAGCCCACGAAATTAGTGGTAATCCCAACCGGCGGGAAATGGATATGCTTCTCTCTACGGGGGAACAGGTCTCGATTTCTTTACTCAGTATGGCCCTCCAGGAACTGGGACAACCGGCAATTTCCCTTACTGGTGCCCAAGTCGGGATCGTCACCGAAGCTGAACATAGCCGTGCCCGCATCCTCGAAATTAAAACCGACCGTCTCCAGCGGCACCTGCAAAAGGGAGAGGTAATCGTCGTGGCGGGTTTCCAGGGCATTTCCAAAACCGAAGATCTAGAAATTACTACCCTGGGTCGGGGCGGATCGGATACTTCTGCGGTGGCGATCGCCGCCGCCCTCAAGGCCTCCTGCTGTGAAATTTATACCGATGTGCCAGGAATTTTAACCACCGACCCGCGTATCGTCCCTGAAGCGCAACTGATGGCCGAAGTCACATCCGATGAAATGCTAGAGCTTGCCAGTTTAGGGGCGAAGGTGCTCCATCCCCGTGCTGTCGAAATTGCGAAAAATTATGGGGTGCCTTTGGTGGTGCGTTCCAGTTGGACGGAGGATCCGGGGACTTGGGTGACCTCTGCCCCGGTGAGCGATCGCCCCTTGATTAACCTCGAAATTGCCAAGGCCGTCGATGCGGTGGAGTTTGATACCAACCAGGCCCGTATTGCGATGCTGCACATCCCTGATCGCCCCGGCGTCGCCGCCAAATTATTTGGGGAAATCGCCACCCACAATGTCGATGTGGATTTAATTATCCAGTCGATCCACGATGGCAACAGTAATGATATTGCCTTTACCGTGACCGAAAATGCCGCCACCCAGGCCCAGGCGATCGCCGAAGCCATTGCCCCTACCCTCTGCGCTGGTACAGACCAAGATTTAAGCGACGTTGCAGTGATGAGCGCCAATGACATTGCCAAAATCACCATCTCTGGGGCTGGGATGATTGGCCGTCCCGGAATTGCCGCCACCATGTTCCAAAGCCTAGCTGATGCAGGGATTAATATCGAGATGATTTCTACCTCGGAAGTGAAGGTGAGTTGCGTTATCCAGCAGACGGATTGTGACCGGGCGATCGCCACCCTCTGCGATGTTTTTGACATTGCCTCTTCCCCGATGAATGCGACCCCGGCGGCTCTCAATCCCGAAGATCACCCCCCCGTCCGGGGTGTCGCCCTTGACCTCAAACAAGCGCAACTGGCCATTCGTCACGTGCCGGATAGTCCTGGTATGGCTGCCCAAATTTTTTCGCTGTTGGCCCACCAAAACATCAGCGTCGATATGATTATTCAATCCCAACGGTGCCGTGTGCTCAATGGGATCAAAACCCGTGACATTGCCTTTACCGTCGCCCAGGGGGATGCTGAAGCGGCTCGCCTCGCCCTCTCTAGCATGGCGGAACAGCTAAACTTTGGGGAAATCGAAGTAGATCCGGCGATCGCCAAAGTCAGTATTGTCGGTTCTGGGATGATTGGCGCACCAGGGGTTGCGGCTCGTTTCTTCCAAGCCCTCGCCACGGCAAAAATTAACATTCAGATGATCACCACTTCTGAGATTAAAATTAGTTGCGTCGTCCCAGAAACCCAAGGCCAGGCCGCCCTGAAACTCGTCCATGAAGCCTTTGCCCTCGGTGGTGAAGCAAAGGTGGAAGTCCCCGCCTAATCATTGCCCAAACCCAGGATTAGCCCGCCGAGGAGAATTAGGAGCAAAAGCCCCAGGATCATGAGTACGCCCATACAAATTCCCTAAAAATACAATCTGCGTTCAAACCCAGCCTAGCCCGGTTGGGTTTCTTTGTAGCGGAAACAACTTGATTCTAAAAATATTTTTCAAACAAAAAAAGAGCCCACCGAGGTGAACTCTCTTTATGCAGTGCCGGGAGGCGGAATTGAACCGCCGACACGAGGATTTTCAGTCCTCTGCTCTACCAACTGAGCTATCCTGGCGTTTTGCGCACAAGTTCTAATTTAGCAAAGCAATTTTAAATTGGCAACCCCTAAGCCTAGATTTTTCTCAAAAAAAGTTTTTTACGGGGTTTTTTCCATTATTCTTCGATGGCAATGCGGCCCTGACGTCCCAAACGGAACACCAAAAACGTCAGTAAATACACGACATAAATCACCAAGCCGACAATTCCTAAGAAGCCGAGAAAACCGGGTGTCGAGTTGGCGTGCAAAATTTGTTGGTAACGGCTGGGTGCTTCTAGCCACACTTGGCAATAGGTTCCTTGGCGCATCGCCGTCGAAAAGGCACAGCCCAAAAATGGTAGATTGGCGATCGCCCCGAGCGCACAGTAAACTGTCACCGCCCAACGCCAAGCCGTAAACGCGAGTTTTAGACGACTACCCGGCTGATCGCGAATTTCTTCATTGAGATCAATCCAAAACCATAACCCAATGGGGATCAAAATCCGTGACAACAGCCCTGTCAGATAGCCCACTGACCAACTGGGAATCAACAGATACACCGTCACCATTAACAAGCTGGCCACTTTCCAGTAAATGCCCAGGAGCCGCTGCATCGATTCCACCTTCGCGACGAAACTCCAGATCAACAGTGCAATCGGCACCATCACCGTAAAAATGACCGCCAAACGGTAGTCCATCCAGGCCAATTGCTGTAGTAACGTTTCATCCATGGTTTATGTGGGGTTTGAGACAAATTAAGATTGATTTTTCACAGTATACACAAGTCAAAGCAGTGGCACTACGGAGAGAAACCACTGCTTTGGGGGTTAGCCTTTAGCACGTTTTTTGACCTTACCGAAGCCAAGATCAATGACCAAAAGCGCATCAATTAATTTTTTTAACAGAAATAAAGGCGATCGCCGACAAAATTAGTCTTCATAAAGACGGCATTCATCCGCGTCGGGGTTATCATCACAAAACTTTTCTAGGGGACTTTTTTCCGGCTCTTTTTCCCGTTGGTGGGCGGCTTCCGCCTGGAGTTCTTCAACGGCGTCCCAAGCAGCTGCACATTCAGCGGAAGTGGAGTCAGTACTACAAGCTTCCCGAGCCGCATCACGTTCTTGTTCAATTTTTTGATGAATATTTGTCATGAATCCTCGTTTTATCTTGCTATCTTTTTTAATTAAGGGCTCCAGTGACGAATGTTGCAATGTTTGCTTAAGCTCAGCAAAAAGAAAAGACAACAGCCACTGGCGTAGGAACGAAACTCTTTGCTTTTCTTGGCAGTGATTGGCATTCACCGATGGAGATTAGCGCAGGATTAAATTCGAAAAATAAAAAGTCCCTACTGCTCCCCATTGTACCGTAGGAAACCTGGTGGGTCGGTTTATTTTAGATCGGGTATTGCGCCATCGCCGCCCCAGAAAAAATCCCGCCGGCTAGGGGATGTTGTAGTAGAATCTATCTGCTCTGCTTGGAGATCTCCAGAAAAAGCCATGAAGTTTGTTTGCAGTCAAAGTGATCTAAATAGCCAACTGTCCCTCGTCGGTCGGGCGGTGCCCTCGCGGCCTACCCACCCTATTTTGGGAAATGTGCTGTTGACTGCGGATGCGAACCGCCACCAGATTCAACTCACCGCTTTTGATCTCAGCCTCGGCATTCGCACGAGTTTTCCGGCCCAAGTCATCGAAGGGGGCACCCTAACCCTGCCAGCGAAGTTGCTCAATGATATTGTGTCGCGTCTGCCTGAGGGGGAAGTGACCTTGAGTTGTCCGTCGGATACTTTGATGAAAGGCGATGCCCAGGCGACCCTAACTGCTGCTACGGGACGGTTTCAGATTCGAGGGATGGGGGCCGAGGAATTCCCAGAATTACCAACGATCCAGGACGGTAAAAAATTAATGTTGCCGGCGATCGCCTTGAGTGAAGGCCTAGGAGGTGTACTATTCGCCGCAAGCCCCGATGAAACCAAGCAAGTTCTCACGGGCGTCCATCTCACCCATCACCAGGATTGCCTTGAGTTTGCCGCGACCGATGGCCACCGCCTTGCCCTCGTTGAAACCAGTGATCAGGTCAGTCCAGAGCCAGAATCCAGCGAAACCGGTAAACTTCCCACCTCAACCCTGGAAGATTTTGCTTTAACCATTCCTGCACGGGCGCTCCGGGAACTAGAACGAATGTTGACCACCGCCAATGAAGCGGATTTGATTGCCCTGCATTTAGACGATAGCCAAGTCATTTTTGAAGTCAACCACCAGCGCCTCACCAGCCGCAAACTAGACGGTGCCTACCCCGCTTACCATCAGTTAATTCCCCGCCAGTTTAGCCGCGATGTCACCCTAGAGCGGCGGGCTTTGATTAGCAGCATTGAACGGGTGGCGGTTCTGGCCGATCAAAAAAATAATATTGTCAAATTCCGCCTCAACAGCGCCGAACAAAAACTTCACCTCGCTGTGGAAGCCCAGGATGTGGGCAGTGGTGAAGAAGCGTTGCCCGCCCAGGTTTCAGGGACAGACCTAGAGATCGCCTTTAACGTGAGGTATCTCATCGATGGTTTGAAGGCTTTACCGAGTAATGAGATCAAGATGCAGTTGAATGAGAATAACCAGCCAGTCATTTTTACGCCCCTGGGTGCAGTGCAAATGACTTATTTGATTATGCCCGTGCAGATCCGCAGTTAAGGCGTTGGGGCTGGGGCTGTCTCTGGGGCGACTGGTTGGCTAGGCGCTTGGATAATCTCTTTTTTAGCCATGTGGTCATAGAATTGACGGCTGATTTTGTGGAGTAGCTCTTTTCCTTTAGGGTCGTTGTAGGGACGCTCGACAAAAATTGCGGCAACGTAACGCTTGCCATTGGGCAGATCAACAATTCCCGCATCGCCGATGATACTGCCGATGTCTCCGGTTTTATGGACGATGTCGGCTCCCTGGCCCAAACTCTGGGGTAAAAGGCGATCATTACTCGTGGCTCCCATGATCCGAAACAGGCGATCGCGGGAGCGGACAGACAAGATTTCGCCTTGGTTAACGCGGGCCAGGAGATGGGCAAGATCCTTAGCGCTGGTGAGGTTTGTGCCTTCGAGATCCGGCAGGGGGTTGTTTAATTGGGTTTGGGTCATGCCCCACTGCTGAAATTTGGCGTTGAGGACGGCATCCCCCCCCAACAACTCGGTGATCATGTTGGTGGCGGTGTTGTCACTGTTGACGCTCATTTCCGTGGCGGTGTAGAGGGCGGTGTAGGTGCTGCCTGGGGTTTTGTACTGCATGCCGCCAGATCCACCCCCGATGACCTCTTGAGTGAGGGTGAGGGAATCATCGAGGTTGACTTTGCCACTGTCAACGGCTTCAAAGAAGGCCACAAGAATGGGAATTTTGATCGTACTGGCGGCGGAGAGGGGGCGATCGCCAGCCACATCTAAATATTCCCCGGTGTCTAAATCCACAAAGAGCAAAGACGCATCGAGGGTAGAGTCAGCGGCGATCGCCGCTTGGGTGGTTTCTGCCAGTTGGGTGAGGGGCTTTTTTAGGGGGAGTGGCGCCGGGGCCGGGGGAGGAGAAACCTGTTCAGAGAGGAGCTGTTGGCTCGTTACGTTGTCGGGGGGAGTAACCGTGGGGACGGAGCGTAGGTTCGCCGCGCTGAGAATGGTGCCAATACAAGCACTAACGCCCACACCCACGATGAGTAAACGGAGAGGATACAGGAAGGGCCGGGGTAATTTGAGGCGTGCTTGGCGGACTGGGCGGCGAGAACGGCGATTTGTCCTTGGGGAGTTGGGGGGGGCCTGGAGCGCGATCGCCTGGGGGGAATTTCCTTGCCGATGACGGGCTTCAAAGGCGATCACCTTAGTATTGGTCGCAGCATTCAATGATCGTGGCGCTGGGGATTTTCTGCGTTTAGAACGACGGGACTTACCAACCACTGACGACTCCTACCTTGACTTTTGGGTAACTGAAATAGATTTTTTTCATTATGCCTGAAGACTTTGGCGATCGCTTCCCCTTTCTCAAAATTTTGTCAGCTCGCTGCAGCCCAAGGGAAAATTTAGAGAATCATGGCCAGCCTCTGTAACGCCATTGAGCCAAAAGCAGGAACAGCTCGTGGTGTTGCGTCTTGGACAAGGCGATTTAAATTAAATTTGTATCCTATTTTTCAATCAGGATAAATTTTTGAGCTTTGGGGAGAATCTAAATTGATTTAGTAATTTGGCGATCGCCTTTTTGCGAGAAAACATAACTTTCATGCTTAAAAATCAAGGTTAAAAAATGATCGCTTTATGCTGAATTTCACTTTAGGTCAGTAAAAGGGCTGTTAAAATTTGCTTAAATACTCAAGCCAATTTAGGGGAAATAATTAAGGCAATTCTCCCCTCCAAAATAACTGACAACAATGCTACAAAAATAATTCGGGGTGTTGTGTATGGTGAGTTTTTCTGGTGCTTTGACCTGGGAAAGTCTGCGGGGCTTTTTGACGGGGCGGATGTATATGCCCCACGGAAGCTGCTATCTATGGCAAACCCCTCTAGTTGGGCTACATCTGATGGCGAATTTGCTTACGGCGATCGCCTATTTTTCGATCCCGATTATGCTGGTTTATTTTGTCAAAAAGCGGCAGGATATGCCTTTTTCACGAGTGTTTATCCTATTTAGTACTTTCATTACTGCCTGTGGAATTGGTCACTTTTTAGATATGTTGACCCTCTGGTTTCCCATTTATTGGATTGATGGGATCGAAGGCAGTTTTACGGCTTTGATTTCCTGCTATACCGCCATAGAACTGTATACTCTTTTACCAAAATTTTTAGCGCTCAAAAGCCCGGAAGAGTTGGCAATTATCAACCAAAAATTACAACTCGAAGTGCAGGAACGCCAAAAAGCAGAAAGCATTTTGAGTCGTATTGTGGCGGGCACGGCTGCGGTTACAGGACGTGATTTTTTCTCGGCCCTAGCGGAAAATTTGGCGATCGCCCTTGATGTTTGTTATGTCGCCATTCGTGAAATCCTCGACAATGACACTCATTCGCCACAAACCCTTGCCACCTGGAAAAATCCTAAATTTCCCTCGATCCCAGCAGTGGCGATCGCCTCCCCTGCTACGGAATCCGACACCAGTCAAACGCTCCAGTTCCCGATCAAAGACCGCAATTCTCGCACCATCGGTACCCTCCATGTGCAGCACTATCAACCCACCATTGACCAAGAGCTAGCCACAAAATTAACCCGTATTTTTGCCGCCCGGGCCGCCGCAGAAATTGAGCGGAAACGCGCCCTAGACGAACTTGCCTGGGCCAATAATCAACTCGAAACCATTAATAACCAACTCGAAGAAAAGGTCGCCGCCCGCACCCAAGCGCTCAAAACAGTGAACGAAACGCTCCGGAGCAGTGAAGCCCGTTACCGTAGTTTAGTGCTCAATATCCCCGGTGCTGTGTACCGTTGTCTCCCCGACGCACAATGGACAATGCAGTTTCTTTCCAATGGTATTGAACCAATTACTGGCTACCCGGCAACGGATTTTTTACATAATCAAATTCGTGCCTTCGGAGACATTATCCACCCCGAAGATTACCCACGGGTTCTTGCCTCTTTGGGCACACTCACCCCCGATAATCCCACCTATACCGATGAATACCGTCTTGTGCGCGTTGACCAAAACATTTGTTGGGTCTTTGAACAGGGACGGGGAATTTTTGATGAAACCGGTCATTTAATTCGCCTAGAAGGGGTGATGATCGAAGTCACTGACCGCAAACTGGCTAGCCAAGCCCTTGATCAAGAGCGGCGGCAACTGCGGCAACTGATCCAAAATATGCCCGTGGCGATGGCGATGTTAGACAAAAAGCTATGTTACGTGGCCCATAGTCATCAGTGGCTTGTTGACTATCAACTTGGGGAAGAAACCCTCGTGGGGCGATCGCACCGTGAAGTTTTTGGCAATCTCCAGGAAGACTACCAACAGCACCTCCAAACAGCCCTAGGCGGTCAAGTAATTACCTGCGAAGAAGATTGCTACGTCCAGCATGATGGCAAAAAACAGTATCTCAAATGGACAGTCCAACCCTGGTATCACCGGGAAAATCAAGTGGGTGGGGTAGTGATTGTCACCCAAAATATCAATGATCTTGTCGAAGGTCGTGAGGCTGCCCTCGCTGCATCCCGCCTTAAATCGAGCTTTTTGGCGAATATGAGCCACGAAATTCGCACTCCCATGAACGGCATTCTTGGCATTGCGGAGCTTTTACAAACGACTCAACTGAATCCCCAGCAACAGGATTTTATAAAAACCCTCAGCCAAAGCGCGAACCATTTACTTTATGTGATCAACGATATCCTGGACTTTTCTAAGTTAGAAGCCGGGGAAATGCGCCTCGAATCCGTGCCTCTACAGATTATTGACTGTGTGGAGTCGGTGGCAGAGCTACTGGCTATTCAGGCCCAAACGAAACAGGTGGAATTGATCACCACCATTGATCCACAACTGGGAGGGACAGTCACGGGAGATTCAATGCGGTTGCGGCAGATATTGACGAATTTAGTTGGTAATGCGATTAAATTTACCCATCGGGGTTCTGTGGTGATCCGCGCTCTACCCATGGCCGAAGATGAGGCTTCTGTTTTGGTGAAGTTTGAGGTCATTGATACTGGGATTGGCATTGATAAAGCAGATCAAGCAAAATTATTCCGGTCTTTTTCCCAGGTTGATCCGTCTACGACAAGGGAATATGGGGGAACAGGTCTCGGCTTGGCGATCGCCAAACATTTGGTCAGTCTCATGGCCGGAGATATTGGTTTAGAAAGTAGTCCTGGCCAAGGTTCAACCTTTTGGTTTACGGCCCGTTTCCAACGGTTAGAAACGCCCTCTCCCCTGCCCCAACTGGCTCCCTACCGCGTTCTGCTCATTGACTCCCAGCCCTTGTCTTTAGAAGCGACGCGTCGGCAGCTCAGTCACTACGGGGTCAGTGTCACGGCCTATGGGGATTTTATGGGGGGAATCCTCGCCCTCGAACAGCAGGATAGTTTTGATCTGATGCTCTTGGCTTTACCCATTGTTGGTAATCAGGCAGGCATCGAAACGGTTTTAGATAAAGTAAAAACGCTCCTCCCCCGGGAAAATTTAGTGCTGCTGCTATCGGCGGTGGATTATCCTCGCTTAAAAAATTGGCTGCAGCCCCAAGGACTCCGTTATCTTCTCCGCCCCCTCCAACAGGAAGCGCTTTTACGTTGCCTCCAAGCGGAAAAAAGGCTGGATCAGACAATGGCAGATGACCCAGATTTGGATTGGACTTTAGCAGAAATTTTGGGTGATCAGGGGGAGCGATCGCCAGATATTCAAATCCTCGTGGTCGAAGATACGCCCATTAACCAAACGGTTATTCTCAATCAGCTTGAAATTATTGGTTTTCGCAGCATCGATTGTGTGAGTAATGGCCGCGAAGCCCTCGCCCAGCTCCAACAGCGGACCTATGACCTGATTTTGATGGATTGTCTGATGCCGGAACTAGATGGCTATACGACCACGGAAATGATCCGTCAACAAGAACAGGAGGATACCCACCAATTGATTATCGCGATGACAGCCAATGCGATGAAAGGCGATCGCGAAAAATGTCTAGCGGCGGGGATGGATGGCTACATTGCCAAACCTACCAGTATTAAGACTCTCCGTCAGGTCATTGATAAGTGTTTACAAAAGTCCGAAAAAAGTCGATCCATAGGGGCGATCGCCGCGCCAACGATCCAGGAAAACCCAGAAATGGTCGCAGATCCTGACGCGCCTGTAGATCTAACACAGTTGGTGCATTTTTATGGCGATAATCCCAATTTTCACCGGGAAGTATTCAAGCAATTTTTAGACTTTGCCGCCAGCTACATCGAAGCACTCCAAGGGGCGATCGCCAATCGGGATGCCAAAAAAATTTCCTACGAAGCCCATCGCCTCAAGGGAGCCGCCAGTAGCGTGAGTGTTCGTAAAATTCCAGACTGGTGCATTGCCATCGAATTCGCCCTCGCCACCGAAAACTACGCCACGATCCAGACGCTTTCCCAGCAGATCGAAACCCATTTCCAGGCGGCCCACCAGTTTATCCAGACCTACCTCGAATCCCCCGACTGATGGCCGAACAACCCTTGATCTCAGAGTTCTGAGCGGCGAATATCTTGCTCGGCTTGCTTTCTCAAAAGGCGATCGCGGCGGCTATGGTAGAGCTTCGTTTCCTCTGGGGTCATCTGGGTCGGATCCAGGATAATCAACCCATGGAAATTTAACGCCGGATAAACCTTTAAATGGGGTAAACATTCCTCCAGAGCTTGCAACACAAGGCCATAGACATCCGCTAAAAAATAATCAAAGGCCTCTGGCTGATCCCGTTGCCGATAGCCCACTGCCTGCTCCAGGTCTTTTTGGGAAATAATATAGCCCGCCTCAAATTGTGAAAACTCCAACATTGCTGCCCATACTTAAATTGATCCAAAGAAAAACATAAAACAAAAAATCCCCCAAGGAGGGGGAGCCATTCGGTATTTAAAGAGATATTTATACCGCTTGGGGTTGTTGGGGTTGCCGTTGGGGCTGGAATTGGAACAGGGAGTAAACCACATTCCGGCGGATGTCGATCATCATTTCCAGGAACATTTCGTAACCCTCTTGTTTGTATTCAATCAAAGGATCTTTTTGACCATAGCCCCGTAAACCGACAGATTCCCGTAGGGCATCAATGGCCTGGAGGTGTTCCCGCCAGAGGGTATCGATCTGCTGGAGGATAAAGAACCGTTCTGCCTGGCGCATCAAACCGGGTTGACTTTTCTCCACCTGGGCTTCCTTGAGGTCGTAGGCTTTACGCACTTCTTCATGGAGGAAGGTTTTAATTTCTGGAACGGTCATATCCTCAATATCCTTGGGTTCTAGATCTTCGAGGAGGTAGATAAATTCCTTCGCTTTATCGAGGAGCTTATCGAGTTTCCACTCTTCGGGGGGCAGTTCGGGGTTAACGTAGGCCTCGACAATTTCGCTCATGGTCTTTTCGGCGTATTGGATGACCTGCTCTTTGAGATCTTGCCCCTCTAAGACCCGACGGCGTTCAGCATAAATGGCCCGCCGTTGATTGTTCATTACTTCGTCGTATTCAAATACCTGTTTCCGGGCGTCGTAGTAGAAGGTTTCGACTTTCTTCTGGGCACCTTCGAGGGAGTTGGTAAGCATTTTTGATTCGATGGGCATGTCTTCTTCAACCCGGAAGGCATTCATCAAACCAGCGACGCGATCGCCCCCGAAAATTCGCAGGAGGTTATCTTCGAGACTGAGGAAAAATCGCGTTGAACCGGGGTCCCCTTGACGACCGGCCCGGCCCCGCAGTTGGTTATCGATCCGGCGGGATTCGTGGCGTTCCGTCCCAATGACGTGAAGACCGCCATTTTGAATCACCTCGTCATGCTCCACGCTGGTGAGGTCATGGTAGGTTTTTTCGATGGCATGGTATACCGTCCGCAATTTTTGCACCACAGGATCGGCGGTGGGGGCATTTTCCGAGGCGATCGCCAACTTTTCTTCGGCCTCTAGTTCCGTCAAACTTTGGTTGCCATATTGATCAACCGCGAATTTTACCGCTTCCTTAAGCTGCTGTTCTAGGTCTGTGGGCAGTTCCGTTGGATAAATGTCGAGGGTGGTTTTCCAGGTTTTTTTCTTCTGTTTATTGTTGGTATCAAAACCCTGGCCGCCGCTGTTTTTACCACTACCGGCGATCGCAAAATTGCCCTCATCCTCTGGTTTAACGATCTGGGGCATAAAATATTCGCGCATCTTCAGGCGAGCCATATATTCCGAGTTCCCGCCGAGGATGATATCTGTACCACGACCCGCCATATTTGTGGCGATCGTCACAGCCCCTTTACGACCCGCCTGGGCGACAATTTCCGATTCCTTCTCGACATTTTCAGGTCGCGCATTCAAGAGATTATGGGGAATACCCAACTCATGGAGATAGGCTGAAATAATCTCTGACTTTTCTACACTGGTGGTCCCGACTAGCACCGGCCGACCTGTTTCGTGCATCTGGGCACATTCTTCGGCAACGGCCCGCCACTTCGCTTTCTCATTTTTGTAAACCACATCCGCCAGATCTTGCCGCTTGGTGGGACGATTAGTGGGGATGATCGTCACCTCAAGGTTATAGACCTTTTCAAATTCTGTTTCTTCGGTTTTGGCTGTCCCCGTCATCCCAGAAAGTTTGGGATAGAGCAAGAAAAAGTTTTGGTAGGTAATATTGGCGAGGGTCTGGGTTTCTTTTTGGATCGTGACCCCTTCTTGGGCTTCGATCGCCTGGTGGAGGCCGTCGCTCCAGCGTCGTCCTGGCATAATCCGGCCCGTAAATTCATCGACGATTACTACCTCATCGCCGCGTACGATGTAGTTCACATCTTTCTTAAATAGTTCCTTGGCTTTAACGGCATTGAAAATATAGTGGGCCCAAGGATTTTGCTCGTCGTATAAATCCGTCACTCCTAGCAATTGTTCTGCTTTGGCAAACCCTTCGTCGGTCATCAAAACGTTGCGCGCTTTTTCATCGACTTCGTAGTCACCGGGGCCGTCTTCTTCGACTTGGGGCACCAACTGTTTCGCAATTTCCGCCGCTTGGAGGTATTTTTCAGTGGGGCGTTCGATTTGACCAGAAATAATCAGAGGCGTTCTGGCCTCATCAACGAGGATCGAATCGACTTCGTCAATGATGCAGTAGTTAAAGGGACGCTGCACGACCTCTTGGATTGTGGTGGCCATATTGTCCCGCAAATAATCAAACCCTAATTCAGAGTTGGTGGTGTAGGTAATATCGCAGCGGTAGTTTTCAATCTTTTCGGCTGGCCCCATGCTGGACTGGATTAGCCCCACAGTAAGGCCCAAGAAACGGTGTACCTGCCCCATCCATTCGGCGTCCCGGCGGGCGAGGTAATCGTTCACGGTGACCACATGAACCCCTTTCCCCGTGAGACCGTTGAGATAGGCGGGCAGGGTGGCAACGAGGGTTTTTCCTTCCCCAGTCCTCATCTCGGCGATTTGCCCTTTGTGGAGCACGATCCCCCCCAAAAGCTGGACATCGTAGTGGCGCATCTGGAGTACTCGCCAAGCGGCTTCGCGAACAACGGCAAAGGCTTCGGGGAGGATTTCGTCTAAAATTTCTTCGGTTTCTTCGTCGCTATTGGCTTTGTCGAGCTTGGCGCGAAATTCTACGGTTTTCTGGGCTAAGGCTTCGTCTGTAAGGTTGGCAAAATCCTCTGCGAGCAGGTTGATCTCAGCGACGAGGGGCTGAAACCTTTTGAGTTTGCGGGCGTTGGGGTCACCAAATAGCTTTTTAAACATAGGATTTTGATTACAAACGGAGGATTAGGGGAGAAAAATATGCATTGCGCTGGCACTAACTGAACGCTATTTTCCCAATTTTGGGTTTTGGCGTTGGGCGATCGCAAATATTAATTTAATAACTTTTTTTAATTATGTTATCACTCCCGTTTTCGGTGAGAGAGTGGGGAAAATACGCCAGGCCATAGAATTCTATCGGCGATCAAAAGGCGATCGCCCCTGGCATTTGGCTCGTGAATACCAAAGCAAGCCACAATCTGACGCATCATAATTTGCGCAACCGTGACAGGCAATATTCCTGGAGCAGGCAACCGAATACCAAGGACGGAGAGACGTTTGGCCGGGCCTAAGCTTTAGTGAATTCGAGGCCGTTTTCCGCCGCATAACGTTCCATAAACCGCATAAAACGATCCCATTCAGCGGTCGAGCGCATCACCAAGCGCGCTTCAATAATGCGTGGTTTCCCATCATAAAATTTTGCTTTGACTTCGCGGGTGACAATTTCGCCTTCTTCGTCGATGAGGTACATACCCGTAATTTCATCGGTACTTTCTTGGGCGAGGGCGGCGGGATCTTCAAAGGAAAATACAGCGGTGCCGGTACTACCATCGGGGGAACGGGTTAAGCGGATACCGGGAACTTCGGGTTCATTAACGCCTTGGGAAAACTGAATAACGGCCATAATAATTTAATTTTTCTTCATATATTTGTGCCCCTATCTTCTCATACTCCCATCGGTTTGTTGATGGCCTGGGTCGGGAAAAGCGGGACTTTTTTGACAAAAGCCTGGGGGAAAATCAGGGATTAATCGAGGTTATTTGTTTCTAATTCCCAGGGCTGTTGGGCGTTCACGGTTTTCAAAATCTGTTCAAAGATCGACCGACAATGGTTATCGGTATGGAGGGGGAGTTCTTGGTTTTTCGCCACAAAATCCACTTGCAGTTTGCCATCTTGAACTTTGTTGCGGTCAAATAAGACTTCAAGCTCCACAAGTTTGGTGAAAGAGACGTTGCCGGGTTTTTCTTTGGCCATGATGTAACCTCCCGTCTCATAGGTGAGGTTGAGGTCGCATTCCTGGATGATATCCCTGAGGGAAGCGAGCATCTCTGGTTCGGAGAGTCCAACGAAGTAGGAGCAAGTATAACGCGCCATAAAAAATATCTTTCAACCATGCTGAAGCATTCTTTTTTATATTACCGAACGGGAGGCCCCTAACCGAATGATTTCTCTCGATCAGGTTCTTGGTCAACCCCAAGCCGTCTCACTCTTGCGTCAGGCGATCGCCCAGGATCGTCTGGCTCCTGCCTACCTATTTGCGGGGCCAGAGGGCATTGGTCGCAGTTTGACAGCCAGGGGTTTTACGACGGCCCTTATGACCCAGGAAGTACCAGAAGCAGCCCAACGTCTGATTCGTTATAAGCTCCTAAAAAATAATCACCCCGATTTGCTGTGGGTAGAACCCACCTACCAGCACCAAGGCAAACTCTACACCCCAGCCCAGGCCCAGGAAGCTGGCTTAAAACGGAAGGCACCGCCCCAGATTCGCATTGAACAGATCCGCCAATTGGGGGAATTTCTCAGTCGTCCTGCCCTGGAAGCTCCTCGTTGTGTGGTGGTGATCGAGGCGGCCCAGACCATGGCAGAGGCTCCGGCTAATGCTCTTTTAAAAACCCTAGAGGAACCCGGCAACGCGACGTTAATTTTGTTAGCCCCCAGCGGCGATAGTTTGTTGCCGACCCTCGTTTCCCGCTGCCAAAAGATCCCCTTTTATCGCCTTTCCCAGGACGATGTGGCGCAAATTTTAACGGCCCAAGGTTATCGACACATTTTGGCCGATGAAACGATTTTGGCGATCGCCCAGGGGAGTCCCGGTGCCGCAATTCAAATTTACGAGCTACTGAGTAATGTCCCCCAAGATTTATTACAAAGCCTCCAGCAACTCCCCCAAAACCCCCTTGGCGCTTTTAGCCTCGCGAAGGAAATTCACAATGCCCTTGACATAGAAGTGCAATTGCAACTCATTGACTACCTCCAATATCAGTACTGGCAACGGTTTCACAATGATCAACTGATCCAGCGCCTCGAAACCACCCGAAAATACCTCCGTAATTATGTTCAGCCCCGTCTCGTGTGGGAAACTTTTTTCTTAGAATTTTGCCAAGCTAACCCTTAACACCACTGCTGCTGTCACTGGGGATGATGTAACGCTGGAGGAAAACAAACAGGATCATCACCGGCAGGATAGAGATAATCGAACCCGCCGCGATCAAGCGCCAATCGAGGGAAAACTGGCCCGCCAAGGTCGCCACCCCCAGGGGCAAAGTATAAAATTCCGGACGGTCAATGACGATCAGCGGCCAGAGGAAATCGCTCCAGGCACCGATAAAGACAAAAATTGCCAGGGTAATCAAAGCCGGACGCACGGCAGGCACCATAATGTGCCACCAAATGCCCAGTTCCGAACAGCCATCAATGCGGCCCGCTTCTTCTAATTCTTTGGGCACCCCTTGAAACGCCTGTCGCAGCAAAAAAATCCCAAAGGCAGAGGCCAGACTGGGAAAAATAATCCCCAAGTAAGTATTACGCAGACCAAGCTGCACGGTCAGGACATACAGGGGAATCATCACGATCTGAAAGGGGATCATGATCGTCGAGACGATGGTGGCAAAAATAGCATCCCGGCCCCGGAAGTCCAGACGTGCTAGGGGATAGGCTGCCAAGGCGCAAAACAGAAGATTGAAGCCCACGGTGAGGACTGCAACGAGGGTGCTATTGAAGAGGTAGCGGCCAAAGGGATGTTGTTGCCAGACTGTGATGAAATTATTCAGGGTCGGCGCTTGGGGAATGAGTTGGGGTGGAAAGCTAAAGACGTTTTCGGTGGGGGATTTGAGGGCAGTGCTCAACAACCAGAGCAGGGGAAAAAGCATCACTAGGGCGATCGCCCCCAGAAGGAGATAAGTGGCAGCGGTTTTCAGGCGATTCATGGAGGGCCGACATGGAGAAGATTGCAGCCTTATTTTGTCACATTCGGCTGGGGATCTCGGCAAGGAAAACGTTAGGCAAAGTGCTGAAAGGTTTGGGTTTGGCTTAATGGCATGGTTTGGCCTGCACCATTGGCGATCGCCACCGTTTGCTCGGCGGTAATCTGGCCGATAATCGCCCCTTGACCTGAAAGCTTGGCCAGGAGCTGTTCCGCCGCCGTCGGGGGGAGACAAAGCACCAGTTCAAAATCCTCGCCACCATACAAAGCCCACCGCAAAGCCGTTTCTGGATTTTGATAACGCCGGAGGGCCGGGGACAGGGGAATTTTCTCTGCTTCCACTACGGCACCGACACCACTGCATTGACAAATTTGCAGCACGGCATCGGCTAAGCCATCGCTACTATCCATCCCCGCTGGGGGCGAATCTGAGGGGTTTAAATACGCCAGCACATCCAGGCGGGGTTTGGGCGTTTGGTGAGCGCGGATCAAAGCTTGGCGATCGCCTGTCGATAAAGTTTGGGCGCGAGAATCATTATGGAGCAGCAATTCCAGACCCGCACGGGAATCCCCGTGGTAACCCGTGACAAGAATCACATCGCCCACTTTTGCGGTACTACGTTGAATTGCGCGGTGCGGCGACACGACCCCAAAGGCCGTAATGCCAATGGTTTTGATGGGCGATCGCGTCAAATCTCCACCGACCAGAGGCGTACCATAACGACCCAAACAGGCGGCCAGTCCTTGATAGAGCTGATCAAGCCAAAAGATTAGTGTTTCCGGCGGCAGAGATAAACCCACAGTAATGCCGATTGGCGTGGCCCCCATTGCCGCTAGATCCGATAAATTCGCCGCCACTGCGCGCCAGCCCACTTTCTCTGGAGGCATCGTGCGATCGCCAAAGTGCACCCCATCCACCAGCACATCCGTCGTCACGACCAAATTCTGACCAGGGGGAAACCCTAAAACCGCTCCATCATCGCCGATAATTTCTGCCGGACAAAACCGCTGCAACCGCTGGAGAATCTCTGCTTCCCCAAAATCCTTGAGACATTTCATTTCTGCCATGGTTCTTTAGCCAAGCCCTTCATCATGAACCGTTTACACCTCGAAAAAGTATAGTAATTGACTAAATCCATTACTTGTTCTGTAAAATCGAGGAAAGAGTAATGGACTATGACAACATGGGTACCAAAAATAAAGCCGTCACCGCCTATCTCCCCGAAGAAATTGAAGCACGTCTGACCGCTTTTTGTTTGGAAAATGGTCTGTCCCGCCAAGGCAAAAAAAGCGGCAAAGAGAAGCCCGCCCTGGGCACAGGCATTATCGAAGTGCTGCGGATCTTTTTTAGTGCTGACCTCAATGGCAACACCCCTACCCCTGTTTTAGACAAAGATGAACTCCAGGCCATTGTCTCTAAAACCCTCCCCAGTAATGTACCAACCCAGGAATGGGTACAAACGGAAATTCAACAGGCGATCGCCCTGCTCAAGTCCGAATTAAACAGCCCGGCCCAAACCACCGAAATCCAACCCAGCCCCGAAAAAAAAAGTCCTCTTGTCCTGAAACAAGCTGATCTAGCCCGCCGCCTCCGCTCCAATCCCTCGACCCTGAGTCGCCACAATCAAAAAGGGGGCCAACATTTTGCCCAGTGGTCGAAGGCCAAAGATCCCGAATCTGTCGCCTGGCAATACCGTGGCGTCGAAGAAAATAGCAAAATGTATGAAACAATCGAGCTTTGAACTAGGTGTCTTTCGCGTTTTGATGTTTTTCTAAGCGATAACTTTGGACTCTCCAAGGTTGAATCGGGATGTCAATTGTTTGTGAAATCGTATCTTCTAAACCATTTACTTGCTCTGTGATGGTTAACCCCAAAGTATTACTATAATTTAATTTGGTTGTTTGGCCACAAGCTTCATAGAAACGGAGAATATAATCTTGATTTGATTCCGCCTGTTTCAATGCCAATAAAATCAAATTATCTGAGCCTAATGTCAAAAAAGAATGGTGGGGTTGTAAACAGTTCTGGTTGGCAATAATGTCAGGAACCACTGCCCGTAAAGGTGAATTGAAATTCCGTGCTAAATTAACGGTTCTCGCCCTTTGCCATGGGCCACTATGGGGATATAGGGCGTAGGCTAAATAATGCCTACCTCGATCGGCTTGAGGGTCAGGCCAAAGGGGACTTTTGAGTAACGTTAGGCGCAATTGACTGGATTTTGCATCGTAGCCATGGTGATTTTTGGTGAGAATACTGACGCCATACTTCTCATTATGAAAATCAGCCCAGCGTAAGGCTGGCACTTCCCATTTTGCGGGATCAATTTCTGGTTTTCGTTCAATGGCACCACAGGGAGTTTCATAGGTGCAAGTAGCCCCGTTAATGGCAAAGGGGAACGCAACTTTTAAAACCACTTGTTCTTCTTGCCAATCCACAGTGCTATGAATTTTAAGCATTTTTCCCTGGCAATCGAGTTGATAGTCCTGGCTAAAAGTGGATTGATTTAATTGCTTTTTTACGCGGATAATTGAACGCACAGCATTTTTTTCTCGCCAGCGAATTGAAACTACTTCAGGGGAATGGAGAGGTTTGCTTTCATAATCAGGGGCAATATCCCAGGCGTCCCAGTATTGGCCTTTATCTTCAAAGACTTGCAGTTGATTGCCCGCATCAAAAAAGATATTTTTTTCATTTATTTTGTCAAAACATTGAGCTATATTTCCCGTTTCTGAGTCGATTTCAATACGAAGAAAATCATTCTCTAAAATAAAGTCTGGTTCATTCTGTAAATCGTTTTCTCTTTGGGTTGGTGCTTGCGAATCGGGACACAACCAGTAGAGGGAATAACCGACGGATGGCACTGTTGCGAGAAAAGATAAATATTTTTTGTCGTTGTGATCTGCCTGTAAATCTTCAACAATAATTTGTGGCTCGACTTTGTGGCCGTTCCAGTCGTAAACCGTCACTAAATCTGGAATACTTAAACTAACAACCTCTGTACGCTCCCAGTTGAAGTCATTAAATAAAAGTAGTGGTTTAGCCGCTTTTTCTAAGGGGCAATCATAGGTGATTTGCGAGGCGATCGCCTTAAAACTTTGGGACAACATCGCTTCCCCAGTATTAATCACTTCCTGCCATTGTTGGTTGGCTTCTGTAAAGACTTCAGGAATCGAAGTACCAGGCAAAATATCGTGAAATTGGTTAAATAAAACTTTTTTCCAGAGGTCTTTTAATTGGTTGTGAGATATTTCTGATCTAAAGGGATCTGTGTGAGGTAAATTGTTGGCGATCGCCGACCAAATTTCGACCTGGCGTAGTAGAGTTTCACAGTGATTATTAAAAATTTTTTGATCCCGGTGCACGCTATAGTAACCACGATGCAATTCTAAATAAAGTTCATCCTGCCAAACTGGTAAATTGGGGGTTTCTTTAACATGATTGAGGTAACTTTCTGCGGTGGAAAATTCTAATTTAGGAAAAAATGGCGACTGTTGCCACTTGCGGGCCACCTGTAACATATCCTTTGTGGGGCCACCGCCATGATCACCCACGCCCGGCAACCAAAAAATATCTTTTAAATGGGTTTGTGCTTCCCATTTTTGGGCATAAGTGGCCATCGTCAGCGGATTGGTATCCATAATTCCGGTGACATTGGGAGGCGTCATGAAGGTTAATAGTTCCGTGCCATCGGGCGATCGCCACCAAAATAAACCATGGGGAAAAGGAGCCGTATCATTCCAGTGGAGTTTTCCAGTGCCAAACGCTTTAATATCGCAATGCTGGGCCAGTTGAGGAAATTGATTGGGAAACCCAAAGGAATCCGGTAACCAAGCAATGGTTGAACGTCGGCCAAATTTTTCAAAAAAGTATTGTTGGCCATAAAGAAATTGGCGGATAATAGATTCTCCAGAAACCAAATTTACATCGGGCTCGACCCACGTTCCGCCTAATAATTCCCAACAATTATTATTAACTGCTTGTTGAATTTCTTCCCAAAGATCAGGACAATTTTTTTCAATCCAATCATAGAGGGCTGGGGTGCTATGGCCAAAAATCAATTCAGGAAATTCCCGTTGGAGATTTAAAACCGATTGAAATGTGCGTTGTCCTACTTCCCAGGTTTCAGAAGTTGTCCAGAGCCAAGCCATATCTAAGTGGGCGTGACCCAAAACATGAAATTTTCGTGTTTTAAGGCAACTGGCAACTGGTATTAGTTCTGTCCGAATTTCTGCTAACGTTTGATTAAATGTTTGTGTATCTGTGACTTGTGCCCAAGGGATATGATTTAAGTGCGCTTCTACAAAAGTTATTTTTTCCGGATCATAACGCGCTAAATAGTCGGTCAAAATTTGTAATTCTGTGGCAAAACTCCCCGCTTCTGAAATCTCTAAGGTCGGGGATTCAAAGATCAAACTCGACTTCATTAATGCGCCAATGTCATGGCCCGGACTAACGAGGGCGATCGCCACCTCAAAAGTTTGATTTGCTTGGGCCTGATCCGTTAATAGTAACCGCGTTGAAGAATCAAATAAATCACCTTCACAAACTAATTTACCGTTGACAAAAATTGCGGCAATTTCGGCCCACCAAGTAAGATTTAAGCGGGCATTGAATCCGGAAATATTATAATTATTAATACTTTCGGGGAGCGTAATTTTTTGGTAAAACCAAGCGAGCTTTAACCCCTTTTCAAAAACGAGATAACCATTATTATTTGGTTGAATTGCTGCGAGCTGAGTGGGTTGAAAGGTTGCTAAATCTGGCCGAAATGTTTTCGGAACAGCGGTCTCCGTTTGGTAAAATTGCCATGTCGTTTGGGTCGGCAATGCAACAAAACTTTTTAGGCGCTCGATGGTCGCTTGGATAACAGGGGATGCCATGGGAGATTTTCAGCCAGAGAACTGACTTTTATCTTAAACCCCAAGGGATACTGGTGTTTTCGATGAAATTGAGCAAGTGTTACCAAAATCGAGTTGGGCGATCGCCTGCCAGTTGATCACATCTTGAAAGAGCATCGCATAGCCTCCGCTGTTGGGGTGGAGACCATCGGCGCTGAGGTGCTCATTGACCCAGTGGGTGCCACGACTGAGCCACAAATCAAAAATATCTAGGTACGGAATTTGGCGATCGCCGCACAGCTTTTTCGTCAATTCTTTGTAACAATATTGTTCGCTGTGACTGTAATATAGGCAGTCGAGAAAGGGCATTTTAGCTTCATTAACGGGCACTTGACCGATAAAAATTACCGGACAAAATTGTTGCGCCTGTGCTAATAAATTGTCTAACTGGCTTTGGAAAAGGTCAAAATCCGTAAAACTTTTCCCATCGGGACGCCCCAGGCGCGGCGAATCATTGACCCCGACGGACAATAAAATTAAATCCGGCTGTTTATTACGCAATTCACCCCGTTGTTGGTACTCGGCTCCAAGGCGATCGCCCACCAATTTCACCGTATCACCGCGCACACCGAGGTTATAGAGCACATGGCCTTGGGGATTGCCCATCCAGTGGAGCCGTAATTGCTCGACCCAACCACCCCGGACTGGATCGCCAAACCCATACACCAAACTATCCCCGAAGGCGACGACCCGCAGCGGATGACGTTGGGCGTAGCTGGGGTTGATGTGGGTAGGACTAAGGGCAGTCATGGCAGATGTATTGGCAAAATTAAGCTTGCTTCATAAATCTACATCAAAAATGTCGTTTCAACCTTTACTGATAGCGATTTTCAATCATTTGGCGGAGTTTGATTCGGTTTAACTTTCCCTGGGCATTGCGCGGCAATTGTTCAACCAGCAACCAATGTTTTGGCTGTTTATAAGGGCTTAATTGCTTGGCGATCGCCATTTTTACCCTGTCTAAATCACTTGGATTTTTCAAACTCAGCACAGCAATGACAACTTCTCCCCAGTAAGGATCTGGCAAACCCAAAACTGCCGCATCTTTAACGAATTTCGTTCCTAGAATTGCCGCTTCAATTTCTGCTGGATAAATATTTTCACCGCCACTAATAATCTTCTGGCTTTGGCGTCCCAATAAATGTAAATAGCCTGCTTGATCGAAGTGACCTACATCATCGGTTTTTAGAATTTTAGGATGATCAAACTTGGGATAATAACCGAGAAATAACGATTGGGCCGCAATGGAAATTAAACCCGTTTTTGATAAAGATAAATTGGCATGGGGCAAAACTTGGCCCGCACAATCTTTGCCAGCTAAAAAGTCTGCTGGTTTTAGGGCTACCACCTGGGAAGCGGTTTCCGTCATGCCATAGGTCAGAGCAATCCGGAGCTGCAATTGCCGGGCTTGCTCAAGGAGCGATCGCCAAGGCGGAGCACCACCGAGTAATATTAAGCGGAACTGGGCCAACCATTGGGGGCAAATTTGAAGTAATACTTGTAATTGAGTTGGTACTAGGGATAGACAAAAATTACTGACATCCCAATCCGGCAAAATGCCGCGTTTTAGAGCTTGATAGTCGCCGAATTTAAAGTCCCCCCCACTCAAATGCGATCGCCACCATTGCATCAAGCCGCTGACATGGTAGAGGGGCAAAATACAAAAACAATTTACCCGTTCTAAAGCGAAGAAACGTTGGAAAGCCTGGGCCGAAGCAGACAAGGTTTCAGGGGTATGAATTGCTAACTTTAGCTGTCCTGATGTGCCGCCAGTGGGAATTAAAATGTGGGATTTTTTTGTTAGAAGTTCTGGCCTTTGATCTTGCCCTAAGAGTGATTTAATTTGTGTCCGTTCTGAAGTTTGCCAAGTAGAATTGACCAGCAACACGGATTCGTGACGGGCGATCGCTTTTTGAAACGCTTCAGCAAAGAAGGTTGGATTTTTTTGATCAATGATTTGGAGCGACGACATCAAAGCAAATAGACAGAATCCTTTAAAATACGGAGACAAACGCCCCTTGGTTGCTGATTATTCCATAATGTTCTCCAAAGAAACTTTTTTTGCCCTGTCCCTGTTTCCCTATCTCGGTTTTTTATGGTTCCTGACCAAATCCGGGAAAACGCCAAAACTGGCCCTGATCGGCTTTTACGTCCTCCTCGTTTTTGTGGCGATCTCCATTCCCGCCGGCATTTACGCCCAGGTGCAATATGGCGAAGAGTTGGCAAATGTGGACTGGCTCCATGGCAGCGCTGAATCTTTTTTGACCCTCTCCAACGTGCTGGTGGTCTTGGGTTTTGTCGGGGCGATCGCCAAACTCAAACAGACCAAATCTGAATAAATTTAGATTTTAAAAACTCCCTCTGGATTCACCGAGAGAATCGGCCGCCGCTGTATCCCTTCCCGTTGGAGAACGCTATTGGCAGCGAGCAAGCCGCTACTGATCGCCCGTTCCATTAAGCCACAGGGGAACGGCATTTTTACCCAATCTCCTGCATACATGAGGTTGCTAATTTCGCTTTCGGTGGTGGGGCGATCGCCATAGCTATTGGGGGGATAGCCAGAGAAATTCTTTTGGTTCACCAGTTGCCGATGAAGCACCGTCGCTCCCTTGAGTTCCGGTACAATTTCGTATAGTTCCTGCTCAAAGGTGGCCAACAGTGCCTCTTGGGTGGGAAATTCTTTTTCCTTGTAACAGTAAGCATGGAGCTCCACCACACTGCCCCCGGTGCGGGCGGCCCAATCCTTAAACTGGGTCTGGATTTGGTGATACAGGGTAATGCTATCGGTCAAGGCATAGCCCGACAATGATGCAAACTTACTGTGCTCCCAGGGGAAATCTCGATCCAACCAGAACCGTCCCACCGCAAAGGGATCAGAAACCACCAATTGATCAACTTTACGTTCTGCCTCTGGATCCCGGTCTCCCACTAAGCGGGTAAATAAATGGCGAGTTCCAGGTACGTCCGTCGCCAGCACCACATAATCGGCGGCAAGGGTGCCCCGCTGGAGTTCATCACTGGGATTTTCGGCTACTAACTGTACCTGATCAGCTTCACGGGCCTGGACTTTAAAGGGAGCTAAATCCCGTTGGGCGGGGCCACTCAGGCGTTTACCATTGGCATCATAGCGAGCGCCATGGCAGGGACAGAGGAAAGATCCATCCGGTTGCCGACCGACGGTACAACCCTGGTGGGTACAGGTTAAGGACAAGCCCTCCTCCGTTGCCGGATTGACCGCATACATTGCATCTCCAGCGCCGTAGTATTCCAGACTGTCATCGGTAATCAATTCATTCTGCTTCGTCCAAAAAGGCACATCCGTTTGCTCGTCTCCCTGTTGGTAGGCGATCGCCTGGATTTTGTTGTCCTGACATTGAATTTCGCTGACGGACACATCGGTCAAAATTTGGCCCCCTTTCGCGCGGATGGCATTGGCAATGGGTTGAACGAGGCTCGTGCCCATGTCATCTACGGTGCCGTTAAACGCCAGGCCCTCTGGGTTCCCAAAAAAGTAGAAGTGGAAAAATTGCAGCAATTCCCCTGTGCTCAAGGTATCAGGAGCATTGAGGCTAGATTTAGCAAAGGGCAAAAAGTAGAGGTCATAAAGGCCCTGGGGAAATTCACCCCGGACCCAATCCGCCACGGTAATAGTGTCGTAGGTGTCGTAGGTGCGGGGGATTTTAAAGCCCGTGATCGCGTGGAAAACCTCTAAATGCTTAATTTTTGTGAGGTTAATGCCCCAACGGAGTCGGTTCGGCGAAGAAATGGCGAGATCCACGATATTCCAAGGAAAGGCGGTATTACTGGGACGAAACACCTCCGGGCGATAGCGGTCTGGATCTTTGAAAACGAGGGAATAAAAATCTAAGGATTGAAAATTGTCGTTGATGCTCAGTTCACTGACCAAGCTCTTGAGGTTGTAATACTGGGGGAAAAAGCCGTGGAAGCCATGTTCCATCATGAACTCGTCTTCACCGACATTAATTTTCCAACTGGCGACCTTGCCACCGAGTTGGGGAGCTTTTTCTAACAGCGTGACCTGAAAACCCCGTTGGCTTAATTCGTAGGCAGCGGCCAGCCCTGCTAAACCGCCCCCAATGACAACGACTTTTTTCCCCTGGGTGTGATAGTGGGGTAAATCCAAGGATTCTTGCTGGTGGATCGTCGGGTGGGGTTTGGCGAAGCGGGTGTACCCGACCATCGATCCGGCGGCTCCCACCCCAAGGAGTTTGAGGGCGCTACGGCGGGAAATGGGGGGAAGGGAAGTGTTGTCACTCATGCCATTCAGTTTAATTGCACATCTAGTGTCAATTATTATGAACTGATTTGCTGGGGGTGGGTTGTTTTTTTCGGCACTTTGTCACATTTGCGCAAAAAGACTTAGTTTCGGCGGATATTGAAGCAACACCATTCGTCTTTCTTCCAGAGGGCGGCGATCGCCCAGCCATTTTGCTCGAGGGTATCGGCGATGGGTTGAATTTGTTCGATCAGAATGCCGCTGAGGATGCCCCAGGTGTCCGGTTTGGCGATCGCCGACATCTTGGGGATCAGCTCAATAATAATTTCCGCCAGGATATTACAAACAATCCCGTCAAAGGGCTCCGGGTACATTTGGGGAAGGGTATCGATGCTACCCTGGGCGACGACCATGCGCTCTGGTTCGATGTTATTGAGCGCCCGATTACTGTTGGAGGCAGTCACCGCCAAAATATCCGTATCCACCCCAAAGGTTTGCTTCGCCCCCAAAAGGAGAGACCCGATGGAAAGAATCCCCGAACCACAGCCAATATCCGCGATTACCTGGGTTTCTGGTTGCTGCCCTAAACGCATTTCTAGGGCTTCGAGGCACAGTTGGGTGGTCTGGTGAGCGCCAGTCCCAAAGGCAGAACCCGGATCGAGGCGCAATAGGAGGCGTTCTGAATGGGTGGGCACTTCTAACCAGGCTGGGTAAATCAACAGGCGATCGCCAATTTCTTGGGGTTGCCAATGGCTCTTCCAGCTACTTGACCAATCTTCCTCATCAATGAGATGCCACTTAACCGCGGGTTTAGGCAAACGGGCAAGTAAAGCATCCTGTTTCAGTAGCAGCGCTAAGGCCGCAAGATCTAAATGATCAAACTCCGCCTGAGGACTATAGGCACGAATCAGGTAGGACTGCCCCTTCTGCTCCCCCGCCATTCCCCGACAGCCAAAATCATCTAAGCGCCAGAAAATCGTCTCTTCTAAACTCGGGTCGCAGAGGATCTGTAATTCCCACCAAGTTGTTGTCATCTTTTTCCCCTTGTCGTTGGCCAGGGGAAAGTATCCAGAGACCTTTCCCCCGTAGCTTAACCTTACAGCTTAACCGTATAGGCATCCCGGATGCCGGTTACCTTCGTAATCTCACTCAGAACGCCTTCTGGCAGCGGATCATCCAAGCTCAGTACCATCACGGCATCACCCCGGACAATCTTGCGGCCCACCTGCATACTGGCAATGTTCACATTAAAGCTGCCCAGCAGAGAACCAATCTTCCCGATAATCCCCGGCACATCCCGGTGGAGCGTAAAGAGCATATAGCCCGTCGGCGGCACATTGATTGGGAAACCATTGATACTGGTAATGCGGATATCCCCATCACTCAACAGCGCCCCATTGACGGAGTGTTCCCCATCGGCCCCAGTGGCTTCTAGGTGAATAGCCCCGGTGTAATCACGTACCGATTCATCACGGGTTTCAATGATCCGGATGCCCCGTTCCTTCGCTTCAATTTCTGCGTTTACATAGTTGACCCGTTCCCGCAATGCCGGAGAAAGTAAGCCTTTGAGAGCAGCCACAACCAAGGGTTTGGCTTCTTTTTCGGCTAAATCCCCTTGGAGGGTCACATTTAATTTTTCGATGCGGCCCCCGGCCAACTGACCGACCATGTTCCCTAGGGTCTCCGCCAACTGGAGATAGGGACGCAGTTTTTCCATGACGTTGGCATTGAGGCCAGGAATATTCACCGCAGAGCGTGCTGGCAACCCTAAAATGACATCCCGAATTTGCTCGGCAACATCAACGGCAACATTTACCTGGGCTTCAGCAGTAGAAGCACCCAAGTGGGGCGTAAGGACGACATTATCCAAGGCCCGGAGTTCGGATTCACCCAGGGGCTCTTCTTCAAAAACATCCAAAGCGGCCCCACCAAGGCGACCTTCTTGGATCGCTTTAGCAACGGCGGCTTCGTCAACAACGCCACCGCGAGCACAGTTAACAATGCGGGTGGTGGGTTTCATTTTGGCGATGGACTCTTCGCCAATTAAATGGGTAGTTTCGGGGGTTTTGGGGACGTGGAGGGTAATGTAGTCAGCTTCCCGGAACAGGTAATCGAGATCGACGAGGCGACAACCCAATTGTCCGGCCCGTTCTTCGGAGATAAATGGATCGTAGGCGAGGAGCTTCATGCCTAGGGCTTTACCGACGCTAGCTACGTGGGCACCAATTTTGCCGAGACCGACAACGCCGAGGGTCTTTTTGTAAACTTCTGCGCCGATGAATTTTTTCCGGTTCCATTCTTTGGCTTTGACGGACTGGTTGGCATCGGGGATGTGGCGAGAGAGGGACAACATCATCGCGAGGGCATGTTCGGCGGCGGCAATGGTGTTTCCTTCGGGGGAGTTGACGACGATGATCCCTTGGCGGGTGGCGGCGGGAATATCGACATTGTCAACACCAACCCCAGCACGGCCAATGATTTTGAGGTTTTTACCGGCTTCGATCACTTCTTTGGTGACTTTGGTCCCGGAGCGAATCATCAGGGCATCGTATTCGGGAATAATGCTGATGAGTTCTTCGAGGGGTAATCCGACTTTAACGTCTACTTGGGCGACCTGGGAGAGGATATCGATTCCGGCTTGGTCGATAGAGTCGGAAACAAGAACTTTAGCCATAACAATTCGATTAAATATAAATGTTTCGTTTGGGTCGGATACTGCGGGTCGTGTCGCCGGGGGCGGGGTTTGGGGGAAGTTCCCGTGGGCACGAGGGCTACAGATCCTTAAGTTTTTGTATAGAACAAAGGATTATTCTATCCTGACTGCTCACCCTGGACGGATTTTTCCCTGGGGGCGATCGCCTTTTTTCTAGATTTACAGGCGGAGTTTTGGTACTTAAATCTCAAAAAGTCCGGGAGGGGCATCCACTTCCAGGCGATTTTCTACCAGATCAACGACGGGGACAATGGCTTTCACGAAGGGGACAAGGTGCTTTTTCTGGTTGGCATCGGTGACTTCGAGGACGTCCTGGGCCGCCGTGTAGAGATCGCTGACAATCCCTAGTTTTGCTTGGGTGTTGTAATCAAATACCTCAAGGCCAATCAGGTCGCTGACATGGTATTCGTCGGCTTCGAGTTCGGGGCGATCGCCTGCCCGCACCAGGACTTTGGCACCCCGGATATTTTCTGCTTGGGTGCGGTCTTGGATATGTTCAAATTTCACCACAAATAAATTTTTGCCAGGGATTTGTCGGCCCCGTTCGAGTTCTACCGACTGGGGGTCTTGGTTGGGTAGTTGTAACCACCGTTGACCGGGCACTTCGAAGCGTTCAGGAAAATCAGTGCTGGGATTAATTCGCACTTCCCCTTTAAGACCCTGGGCGGCCACCACCTGGCCAATGATGATCCAATCCTGTTCTGCCATGTTGCGCCTCGATGCCTTTTTTTAGAGCGATGTGAAAAATGTGGGTTAAAAACTCAGGCTTCTTACTTTATCGGATTTTTCTGACGGAACGCGCCCTTTACAATACTTATAAGTTTTACTTGGAATCTGGCCCTTAGCTATGACTGACACAAATTCTGGACAAAATAAACTCAAAGGTCTCGTAATTGGTTTGGTGGCGATCGCCTTGGCGGTATCCCTCGCCCTGGGGATCAAATTCCAGCCCCCTGCCGCTACCCTCGAAGCCCAGGCCGCCGAAGCTGTGCCCCTCACCGTCGCCCTCGACAATGGTCGCCCGACTTTGATGGAATTTTATGCGGATTGGTGTACCAGTTGTCAGGCCATGGCCCCGGATCTTCGGCAAATCAAACAAACCTACGGCGATCGCCTCAATTTTGTGATGCTCAATGTCGATAACGGCAAATGGCTCCCGGAAGTGCTGAAATACCGCGTTGATGGCATTCCCCACTTTGTTTTCCTTGATGAAACTGGTGAGGCGATCGCCGAAACCATTGGCGAACAACCCCGCAGTATTTTAGAAGCCGACCTCAATGCCCTCCTCGCCCACAACGACTTACCCTACACCTACGACCAGGGCCAGGTTTCTAAACTCGATCGCCCCAATCAAAAACCCCGCCAGAGTGATCCCCGTAGCCACGGCGCCCAGGTCAAATCCTAGGTTTTGGGCGAAAAACTTGCCTCACAAATTTTCCCAGAAAGGTTGGCTATAATTGAAGCCAATTTTAAGGCCCTGGCCCGTTCGCGCTGGTGCCTCAGATTTTTTAAAATACCCTAGGTTTCAGGTTACGCCCTATTTCAGTAAAGTACCTATGAATATTAAGTCTCTCCTCACCACCATCACTTGCTTGTCAGTCGGCTGTCTCGCCCCCAAAGCAGCCCTTGCCCACGCCATTGAAACGAACTTCCAAGTGCGCTTCGACAATTTCGAGCTCCAAAGCACCTTTGGCGATGGCGAAGTTTTCCCCAATGCCCCCGTTACGGTTTACTCTCCAGAAAATCCTGACCAACCGATCATGATTGGTCGCACCGATGAAAACGGGAAATTTAGCTTCAAAGCCGACACCACCAAGGCCGGGGACTGGGCCGTAGAAATTGGTTCCGCCGACGATAGCCACTGGGATCGCCTGATTGTGCCCGTCCAAGCAGAGGGGATCGACGCCAACGCCATTAGCGAACTGCCCCAACCAGAACACAGCCATGATTACTTTGCCTATTCGTTCCTAGCGGGGATCGTCGGCTTGGGCCTTGTCTTTGGGATGCGCCAAAACCAAGACCGCGCTTAAACACAAATTATTTTTTACAAATTTACAAATTAAGGCTCACTGCCCCTTGACGGAGAATGCGCCAGCCGGAGCCTGTCCACTGGGCCACCGTCGAGGGCTGTCCACTGCCAATTTTGCCCGTTTGTTCCTGGGTTGTGCAATCGAGCACCGGGATTTCGGGAAATTCTTTGGCGATCGCCGTCATCCATTCGAGGGGGTCGCTACCAGAACGGTTGGCGCTGGTGGTGGCGAGGGGGCCTGTTTTGCGTAAAATCCCTTGGGCCAAGGCCAAATCGGGGACACGGACGCCAATGGTACCGGAATTGGTTGGATTCATCGCCGCCGAAACCTTTTCAGAAGCAGGTAGGACAAGGGTCAATGCCCCTGGCCAATATTCTTGGGCGATCGCCTGCCATTGCGCTTTTTCTGTCTCACTACCCACCACATAGTCCCAAATCTCCGGCAGGGAAGCCGTCATCAGGATCAGCGGTTTATCGGGCGATCGCCGTTTCAATTGATAGATCAGGGGGGCGGCGTCGGGTTTGGCCGCGAGGGCAGGCACGGTATCCGTGGGGAAGCTCACCACTTGGCCATTGTTTGCCTGGTCAACTAGGGCAGCAGCAGTAACGAGGGGCATTAATTATTGGGTTTGTTTGAGATGGTCAAATACACTTTTATCACCAATATCATCGGCGGGCTTTTGTGTAAATTTCCGAGCCGCAAAAATGATGAATAAAACGCTCCACAGACTGAACCCAATTTGGGCAACTGCTAACGGTAAAAGCTGAGTCAAGTGACCCAAAAGCAGCAGGGGCACCAGGGGCGTCAAAAGCATTGTTTCCAAACGTCGAAAACAAAAGCCCTCTTTAAAGAAAATTCCCGTCAAGGCGGCAAAAAGAAAGCCAATGCCCCAGAGGGTGTGGGGTTTTTCTAAAACGGTGACGAATAGCGGTTCTGGAAAAATGAGACCGAAGGCGATCGCCGCACCACAGCCCACAAGCCAAAAGCCCTGGAGCAGTCGGTGTAGAGGAATGAGATAAATATGAATCTTGGCCAAACTGAGACCCAGACCACCACAAAAGGCGACGAATAGTCCAGAAATTAATCCCTGCGTCCAACCCTGATCGCCTAAAGCAATAGCTAAAGCAGTACCAAAGCTAAAGGCACCAGCGGCGATCGCCAACCCCAGACGATAAAGAAAAACCTCCTGGCGATCGGCAGCGGTGATCGTAAATTTGCCGTAGTAACCGGCATACACTTCTGGGGTTTGGGGTGATAAAGAAGCATCAGACATTACTCTTTCCAGTTATCCATTTCCAAAACATCTACGTTTATCGTAAACTAGTCAATCAAACATTTACCCAGGGTTTTAATGATGAACCGCTAGGGGAAAGTTTGGAGGCGATCGCCCAGCGTTATTCCAACAGTCTTGTCCTGGTTTCCGGCAGTATCACCATTGATTTTCCTGATGAACTGCCCAGTTCCTTACCCCCAGAAGTTCAGGTCTATGGCACCAGGGTCACTCTAGTCTATGCTGACCTGAACCAGGCGATTTCAATTCTTCAAGACCAGTGGGCGATCGGGCAGCTTGATTTTAAAGTTTTTATACTCGTCCCCACCTTCTTAAATTCTGCTTTGAGCTATTCTATAATCGGTTCATAAACCTTACATTGTTTTATTTGTTCTGGAGAAAGAGCTTTAGAAAGACGTGTATCTTTTAGTTGGGCATTATTAAAAATTGCTGTCTCAATGTTTTGTACATTGCGTAAAGAAGCATTTTCCAATTGAGCACCGCTAAAATTTGTATTATGTAAGATAGTACAATCTAAAACTGAAGCAGTTAATTCTGCTTCGATAAATTTAGCATTTGTTAGATCCGTATCTATTCTTAGATGTGTCTCTCCAGCTAGACCTGGAGAAAAATTAGAATTCATTAAACATGCCTTTGAGAAGTCAGCGTTTTTCAAATTGGCCCCTCTAAAATCATTAGAAACTCCTTTTACATTTCTGAAAATAAGCTCTTCCCCATCAATATTATTAAAGCGAGAATTAAAAATTTTGGAAGAGCTAAAATCCACATTTTGAAAATCTGCTTGATAAAATTCCACACATTGGATTTTGCTCCCAGATAAATTACTATTACTAAATAAAGAATAAGAAAAGTTGTCCATTACTATGATGATTTCCTTTAAATCACAGTTTTCAAGTAGAAGATGATTAAAAAGCTTATATTTTTCCGTAGTTATTCCAAGAGATCTTAAAAAATAGATTATTGAATTTCTTCTCGCTGAGCTAGTTACAGTGCTTAAAATCTCAACGGTAAGAGCACGAGCAAATTTTAAAGAATCTTTTTCTTCTTCGCTGCTGGTCGGTTCGATTTTCCTAATTTCATCAATGATATCATTGATATTTTTCATGAAATTTTGCACATTTTTACTTTCTGTTCTTTCCCTGGACTCATTAGATTTTAACTCTTCTTCCATTTTTGTTCTTTTATCAAATTCTTTGTTTAGATAGAAGAGGGCTAATGGAATGAGGCAGCTCCCTATTACTTTCAGCCAATCCCTTATCTCTGAGCGTATTTTAGAATCGGCAAACGTAATCATAAAAATCGGAATAGATAATATAATTAATACAAAAACAAATACATAAAAACTTCCTAAAAGGCTATTATTTTTATTCATACACTTATTGACTTAAGTATTAAATATTTTTATAAATTACTACTGGCTTAAAATAAACAATTAGGGAAAAAGGTGGTACTAAAAGGGTAATGACGGTTTTGTTAAGGTAGAACGGAAGTCATTGACTCCGACCCATGCCTCAATGTCCCAGCTGTCAATCCCAACATACAGTCAAAAATGGGCACATCCACAACGGTAAACAGCGCTTTCTCTGCAAGCAATGCGGTCGTCAATTCGTGGAACATCCCACCAATAAACTCATTGATGCTGAAACCCGCGCTCTGATTGACCGTCTGCTTTTCGAACGTATTTCGATGGCCGGCATCGCCAGAGCTGTTCAAGTTTCTGAACAATGGCTGCAAAATTACGTCAATATGAAAGCAGCACAAGTACCAAGAAGGGCCAAGGTTGTCCCCAAAAAAAGGGGTCTTTAAAGGTGCAGTGTGACGAACTCTGGTCTTTTGTTGACCACAAAGGCAATAAACAGTGGGTCTGGCTGGCCCTTGACGTTCAAACCCGGGAAATTATTGGTCTGCACGTTGGTTGCCGTGGTCGAGAGAGTGCAAAAGCACTGTGGGCGTCATTGCCTGGGGTATATCGGCAATGTGGAGTCTTCTACACGGATGAGTGGGAAGCCTACCGTGGCGTATTCCCTTCAAAGCGTCATCGGGTGGTTAGCAAACAGAGTGGTAAAACCAGTTATATTGAGCGCTTTAATTGTACTGTGAGGCAAAGGATGTCACGGTTTGTGAGACGCAGTCTAGCCTTCTCCAAGTGTGTATTTAATCACATTGGACTATTGTGGAATTTCATCCATCACTACAATTCCTCATTACCCCTTTAGTACTACCGGGAAAAATATATTAATCAAATTCTAAACTTTCTGCTTATTTTTTGTTGATCTTCAAGTAACAGATCAACTATTTGCAGGCTCCTGAATATCATCTAACTCAATCCGTAGTCGCTTCCCAACGATCGCCGCTGCTTTTTCCATGGTTTTCAACGTCACCGAGGTATTTTCAGGATCTAGTAATCTTTGCAGGGAAGAACGGCTCGTCTTCATCGAAGCTGCCATCTGAGAACGACTCAAACCTTGTCGTTCCATTTCCTGGCTCAGTTGCCAAGCCAATACCCGCTTGAGAGCTAAAGCATTGACTTCAGCCAAAATGCCATCTTCCTCTAACAGGTCATCCAAGGAAGAACCAATATGCTGATTGTTCGTCATTTTATTGCCTCCAGATTACCCACATCGACTATTGCATCTTTTTTGATACACTCTGCGACCAATTATCCTCCCTTGGGGGAGGTGGCTGAAAGCCGGAGAGGGTATTTTTTGTCTTACACCAGAAAATGATGCTGAATTTTGCCGCACAAAAACTCAAGCCCAGTGAACCTGTCCGCTATCTGTTCTCAGTGATAGTGATTTTTATGAGTTTCGGTGCCTTTTTGTTGACCCTCGGTTCCATCGCCCAACAGGAGGAGAGGGAAATTGACCTCGTAGAAGAAGTCAGCAATAGCCCCAGCCACTATACGTTCAAAGTTAAATTCACTGAACTCGATGACCTCAAGGTAAAAGAGGGAGACACCGTGAAAATTAATCCGGTCATTGCCGATCGTCCCCAGGAACGCGATCACCTTCTGCTAGAAAAACAGCGATTAGAATTGGCGATCGCCCGCCTCGAAACCCTTAAAGTCATCCCATCTTTGGCCCCCGTGCCGTTCCCATGACCCCAGAACTGCCTCCTGTGAGTTACCGTTTCAAATTATTCAGCTCTGCTTGGAGAGATTCTACTTCCCGCCGGAGCCGTTCAGCTTCGTCCATGGCGTCGGTGTTTTCAGGTTCGTCATCGTCAAGGATTTCAATGCGGCGCGGCTCTTTGGTCTCGCTGTTGGAGCTTGTTGTCGTTTCTGGGCTTTGGGGCACTCGCTGTTGGGCCTGCTTGACCATTTCATTGACAAATTTTTTGGCCTCCTCGGCGTTCATCTCCCCTTTTTGCACCATCTCATCGGCGATGACCTGGGCCTGTTCGCGCAGATCATGGATCGTTGCCCCTGCTTTTTCGGCAGCGAGGGAAGCGGCCCCGACCCCAAGGTAAAAGGCCTTTTGTACTAAATCACTGAAGCCTGCCATAGTCTAAAGTCCTGTGTCATCAAGCGTGCTGTTTTAAGCATAGTCGATAAATTTGAGGCTTGGGCTGGGGGCGATCGCCTGTCCCCATAGCGAAGAGCAATATTCCGGAGCATCCTTTGGGGAGAAATAGCGAAACGTTGATCTTCTTGCAAGGAATCGGTTACAAACAGTAACAACAAGCAGTACATCTTTGAGGAAAAACCCTTGCCCCATTCCATTGTGACTGACGTTTGCGAAGGCATCGCGGATTGTGTCGAAGCTTGCCCTGTGGCTTGTATCCACGATGGCCCCGGTAAAAATGCCAAAGGTACCGATTGGTACTGGATTGATTTTGATGTGTGCATCGATTGCGGCATTTGTATTCAGGTTTGTCCCGTCGAAGGGGCAATTATCCCAGAAGAAAATGCCACGTTACAGCGTACTCCCTAATTTTTGGGACTTGATCTAGATCGTTTTGAAATGTGACAAATCCCCGCAGCAGGGGATTTTTATTAGCTGTATTAAATCTCTATTACCTTGAGCCAAGAGTCTTGATAAAGCTTTGAATGTCAGCGGCGTTTAACCCATTGAGGTGAATGGTTTGTTGGGGTTGGCGAAAATGGTGGGGCAGCGATCGCCGATAGGTGGGGTCATAATGCGCTTCGAGGATTGCCTCCACAAACTCTGGCCATTGTTGAGCATCGATTAAGTTGTACCAGGCTTGGATTTTGCCCTTGCCATATTTGGGTACGAGGTGACTGAGCAATTGTTTCAAGGTCGCTGGATGTTCGATGAGGTGGGGATATTCCGCGATGAGTAACTTAACCCGTTCGGCCATCGGTAAAACCACTTCCACCACAGGCGATCGCCGCATATTTTCCCAGAGGGGTTTCGGCACATGGATTTTGCCAATGGTCTTACTTTCTGACTCAACCCAAATCGGTCGCCTGGGATCAAAGGCTTGGAGCTGGGCCACCAGTTGTGACTCAAACCACTTTTGCGCAGGCTGTTGCTGGGGCGTTTCTTGCCACATTTGTCCTAACAGAGATCCCCGGTGGGCGGCGAGGGCTTCTAAATCTAAAACCTGAAACTGTGCTGCCTGTAATGCCTGGAGTAATTTTGTTTTGGCGCTGCCCGTATAGCCGCAGAGTACCCGCAAAGACAGGGTCGTTCCGAGATGGGCAAGGGCTTGGCGCACATACTGGCGATAGGTTTTGTAGCCCCCGGTCAAGAGAGTTGTTTGCCAACCGATTTGGCTGAGTACCGTCGCGAAACTGTGGGAACGCTGGCCACCGCGCCAACAGTAAATGAGGGGGTGAAATTCCTTGGGTTTTTCTAAAAAATGCGTTTCTAAGTGACGGCCAATATTTTTAGACACGAGGGCGGCCCCAATTTTACGGGCTTCAAAGGGCGATCGCTGGGTGTAGATGGTGCCCACCAAGGCCCGCTCTTCGTTATTTAACACCGGAAAGTTGACAGCACCGGGAATATGATCTTCGGCAAATTCCGCTGGCGATCGCACATCAATAATGTCTGTGTAGGGTTGAAAATTCTGATCCCAAGGATTTGTCGTGCTGTGAATCGGAGAAGCCATCGCCACCTAACTTTACGTTGTGAATCAAGCCTTCACCATAACAAAAAGACAGCCACGGGGCTGCCTTGGGGGTTTAGGTTTTAGCACAAGTCTAGGGAGGTCTAGAACAGAGGAGATAGGGGCGCGCTAAAGAAGATTGCGGCGAGGGCAAAGGCGACACCACCGGCTAACAACACATTGTTATAGAACCAACCAATTTCTTTTTCTTGGCCAAAGAGGTTTTCTTCTTGACCCGCCGAGAAGAAGAGAGACCAAGCTTGGGTCGCGGAAATGGTGGCGTTGCTAAAGTCCTTACGGAAAATAACGGGGGTGAAGAGATTTTCAGGTTTGTAATTAAAGTTGGTAACCATAAAATTGCCTGTTTTGTTTGTCTACATTAATAATCTTAACATAAGTTTACGAAATATTGCAAATCGTTACAAAAGCATTGACTTTTGTTTGAGCCTTCAAAAATTAATTTCCCAACCAGTTGGGTTCAAGGTAATTACACACAGAACAGGGCTGGAGGGCATCGAGGATTTGTTGACCGTAGGCACGGTGGTTGATGCGGTTGTCGAGAATGGCGATCACACTTTGCTCTTGGTGGAGGGGATAGGTAGCCCGTTGCATTTCCTGGAGGGCCGTGGGGAGTAGGTACAGGCGAAACCAATCTTGGCGTTTTTGTTTGTATTGGGCGACGCGGGCTGCCACTAGAGGATTTTCTAGGGACGGGAGAGGGAGGGTGGCGATCGCCATTAGTTGAGGTAACGGGAAGCCCACGGATTGACCATAGAACAAGGGATCCGTAAGCCGTCGCCAAAAAGCCCAACCACAGATCAAAATGCTATCGGCCTGGGGATTTGCTGTTTCGACCTTAACCCGCGACCCAAACTCAGCGGCGAGGGCCGCCCCCATCTGTGCCTGGAGGGGCACGTCGTTAATCAATAAAACAATGGGACGCTTCTGGTGAGGGTGGCGGCGAATTAGATGACGCAGTTGGTGCAACAGTTCCCCTTGGAATTCTGGGGTATTGGGTAAGGGAAGGCGCTGTTCTGGCAGATAAACGCGCACTTGATCCTGTTGACGGGGGGGCGCAAAGTCTACGCAAGTAAGCTGGTCTGGGTTGAGGCCAATTTGTGTACAAAAGCTGGGGGCTTCTCGTTGGGGTTCGAGAAAGCTTCCAATCAATAAAGTCGGCTGCCGTTGCCAGAGGGGTGCAAGGCTTTGGTTAAGGGTCTGGGGAGCTACTTGGAGAGAAAATCGGCCGTCCCGTTGGTGGAGGTGCGCCCAACAAAGGGGGGACTGGTGACGGTGTTGCCAGGTAGCCGCAAAGGTACGCCAAGCTGCGGGGAGGTGGGGGAGTTGAAAACAGGTGGCCAAACGGCGTTGATTGTCTGGGTCGAGGGGATAGCAATGGTAGGGATTCGGCGATCGCCGCAGTAGTTGTGCCTTTAATTGGTCATATTGGCCCTGAATAAAATCCTGCTGGCCGGGGTTTTGTTGCTTGAGCATTTCCCAATCGGCAAGTTGCAGTTGGCAACGGTAAAAATCTTGGGCCCACTGCCATAGCTCATCGACGGGATTAAGAATCGTTGTCACGGGGGCCGGGGGGCGATCGCCAGTCATTCTTCCAAACCATTGGGAAGGGGTTAAAAGCGTAATGGCGCTGGGCTGGGTTTGGTCTCCGGTTTCAAGGATGGAAATGGGGCGCTCGGTTCCCAGTAAACGCTGTAGGCGAGGGATTTCCTCTGCCTGGAGCCAAGTTAACAATAGCTGGGGAACAACGATGGTGACAGGCTCCGAACTCAAGAGAGCAGGGGTCAGATAGCTGAGGGCATAGTCTTCGATACCCGTTCTGGTTTGAATCAGAGCAGAGCGACCTAAGCGTAATCCCCGCGCCACTAACCGGGCCAGGGTTAAATGGTGGGGCCAGGGGCTAATATTTTGCTCACGGGCGATCGCCACCAGGATTTGGTGTACCTGTGCTTCCATCATGGCGTCACTTTTCCCATTAACACAACGACCCAGAATTTCCTAAGCAAGAATTGATCCCCCCGCAAAAACGCTTTCTAGCCTATCAGAACCCTATTGCAGCGGTAGTGATGGGTCTGGTATATCCATGGATATGGATCAAAAAACCCACTTACGACAAACCTTTAAACAACGGCGGCGATCGCTGCTTGAATCAACTTGGCAACAGGCCAATGCCGCCATCTGTCAACAGCTCCAGGACAGCCTGCTCTGGCAAAATTCCACAACAGTTTTGGGCTACCTATCCCACCACCGCGAGCCCTGTTTACAAGCCTTACTGAGTGCTCCTAAAACCTGGGGATTACCCCGTTGTGTCGGGGTCGATCTCGCTTGGCACCATTACCAAATGGGCGATCGCCTGATACCGGGCAAATTTGGCATCCGCGAACCGGAAGCCACGGCTCCTTTAATTGATCTGACAACCATTGATCTAGTGCTAGTACCAGCCCTTGCTTGTAGTCAAACGGGCGATCGCCTCGGCTACGGCGCTGGATTTTATGATCGATTTTTTGCCACCCTACCCCAACCCGTCATCACAGTGGGCATTGTGTTTGAATGTTGCTTTGTGCCAACCCTGCCCAACGATCCCTGGGACGTGCCCTTAGACTATGTTTGTACAGAAAAACGACTGATTAAAATTGCCCAGGAGCTTTCCCAATGACCAGCGTCATCCTCAAATCTTTGCTGTATTTTGTGCTGGCAGGGCTGTTTGAAATTGGTGGCGGTTATCTCGTCTGGCTCTGGCTTAGGGAAGGAAAAAGTTTACCCGTCGCCCTTTTGGGCTGGCTACTGCTGATGGTTTACGGCGTGATTCCGACCCTGCAACCGGCTCACTTTGGTCGGGTCTATGCGGCTTACAGCGGTATTTTTATTGTCTTGTCGTTGCTGTGGGGCTGGCGTATCGACCAAGTTCGTCCCGATAACTACGATTGGCTGGGCTGTGGTTTGGCGATCGCCGGGGTTTTGGTCATGATGTATGCTCCCCGCAATTAAGCGCCGTTAGGATTTTTCGCCCCTGACTTTTGCGAACCCATTAAAAAGCCCCCCAACCAGCTAGGGATTGAGGAGCCAAGTGCTAGGCGATCGCCAAATGATTAGTTAGCGGTTTCTTCGCCTTCAGCAGGTGCTTCTTCAGTCGCTTCACCTTCAGCGGGAACTTCTTCTTCAGTTACTTCACCGTCAACGGGAGCTTCTTCGGTAACTTCACCTTCAGCGGGAACTTCTTCCGTGGTGGTTTCATCGGTGGGTGCAGTGGTCTCAGGGCCGCAAGCACCTAAGAAGCCAAGGCTCATAACAGAGGCGATCGCCACCAAGAGAAAACGTTTGATGTACATAATATAAATACTCCTTAATCTAAATTAAGACCAAGTTAAAACAGCTACTAATTATAGCGACGGAAAATTGTCCTTGAGTAGCCGTCAAGTCAAGAACCATAAAGGTTTGAACAAAAATAAAGCTGATCATCAGAAAGGCTAATCAAAACACTATTGCTTTTCTGGTTTTTTCCGCCTAAAGGATCATGATCTTTTGAGCTAACCTAAGCTAAAGCTTTAACAAGCGTTTTGGTAAATCGAATCCAATTCTTTTGCTATTAATTCTCAACAACAATTATTGATAAGTAAAACTACTTATTCTCACCAGCCCCGAAGCCCAGAAATTAAGATCAAGAGCCAGTGCTGTTTAGGGTTTTGCAAAAAATATTAATGGCTCTGGGCAAAAATGATGCGAGTCTCTCAAATTGTCTCTGATATTACCAATATTTTAATTGTGAATTTAGGGGGAATGATTGGTGTTCCAATGCGCCTATTTTCACCAAGGTAATGCTACATTCTAAATAATGACCATGGCTTTCTTAAAATAAAAATTCGAGAAAAATGATTGGATTATTATTGGGACTAAGTGCTTTCTTTTTGGTTACAACCTATGTCACAACTCAATTTGCTGTGATTTATGGCTACTGGGGGTTCAACTCCCTCGTTCAACTTAGTCAACAAGTAATATTTTGGATCGGGGTTCTCTTCGTGGTTTGGTGCTTTGCAGAAGATTAACCTTAAACTCACGATTACATTTTATTTAACTACCTCCTTTATCCTGGGCGAAGTTTCAATAATTTCTTAACCAAAATTATCTTTTTCAGCAATTATTATTGGCCCAACCTTTGACTTGTGTAAGCCCATGGACGCTGCGGAAAAAATTTGCCATTCTTTCCTCCGGGGTCAGGTGATTCCCCGCTATTCCCAGGATATTTGGCAGGTGGAACGGGGCGTGTTGCAGCTCCGGAGCCATACCCCCGAAGGAACGGTGACGGTATTGGGTTGGCTGCAAAAGGGCAGTTTTTGGGGATCATTTATGACCAAACTGGAAGGGATCGAGGCGATCGCCCTTGTGGACAGTCGTCTGGTGCGCCATTCCGCCAAAGCCGTGAAACAGTCTCCCAGCCTCCAGCAGGAATTACTCCAACAAACCCTCCAGCGCCTCCGTCAAGCCGAATATCTCTTGGCGATCGCCGGTCTCAAACGCATTGAAGACCGCTTAATTTCTTTGCTGCTGCTCCTCAAGGACGAAATGGGCAAATCAGAGGCAACCATCACCCGGCTCCGTTACCGTTTCACGCACCAGCACCTCGCCGATACCATTGGGACGACCCGCGTCACTGTCACCCGACTTTTTAAGGAATTTCAACAGCAAGGCTGGCTAAAAATTGATGGCGATCGCCACATTTTGTTATTAGATAATCCCCAAGGCGATCGCCTCCCCCTGCCTCGACTTTAGCGGCTTGTCTTAACCCGAACATTGTTGACGCCACATCACATCGCCAATTTCTCCGCCTCCTGTGCGGGAACCCCCCTCCACATTGAAGTAATGATCATAGGAGCCAAACCCTGAGATTACCGCATACTCTGATTTCACGTCCCCATAGGTCGGCATTAAACGAGCATCAAAAAAGTAAATGGGAAAGCTAGGGGGATCTGTCGGCGTTGTACTGTTTTGCAAAATGAGATTAGCTCTGGGATAGCCCACCGAAATTGAATATTCAAATCGGGCCACCTCTCCCCGCTGCTGATGGTTAATAACGCCAATGTAGGGGACAGTCACAAAGCCTTGGGCTGGCTCAAAGCGCAATGACACTTGGGGATTGCCAATGGCTTGAAAGGTCACATTGCCGTTGCGACAAGCTTGGGCATTGTTACCCAGTTGAAGCGTATCCCCAGGCCCAGGCTGAAACAAATCGGGACGATTGCCAGGGGGCACCCGCACCGGTTCCGGCGATGCCGCCACAGACCCAATAGCACCAATGGCATCAATATCTGGGCCACCGTAGGGACTACCACTCGTTCGCCAGTCGGGATAATCACGTAAGCGCACGAAGCGATATTGGGCACCAGGGGGCAAATCATTAAACCTTGCTAAATCCACAGAACGGGTAGCGCCTTGAATACGCCCCAACTCGTACCATTGCTGTCCATCTGTAGAAATCGCCACGTTGGTGGCCTCCACCGCTGGCCCCACTTCAAAAATGTAAAGATCTGGCCCTGGCACGTCCACCAGGCGATTATCTACAAACTCCACAATCAACGCAGAAGAATTCATTTCATCTGAGGCATTACCGAGGGAGACGTGGTTACCATCTGGAATGCCCAGGGCGCGGGAGCCGTCACGATATTCACCACTAACATTGGTGGCCCCGTTGTATTCCAAGCTCACGACTCGATCTGCAAAGGAGCTGGCCCCCTGGGGAAAATCAATCCCTTGGTAAACTTCGGCTTTCACGGAAATGGCGAGGGGAAGGCTCAAAAATAAGGCACTGCTAAGGCAGATCTTGACAGATGATGGTATCGAACTTTGGTTTTTGGTTGGGACATCCATAGTGGCAATAAGACGGGCACACCACTTCAGTATAGTGAAATAATTCGCCACTACAATCCGCCAAAACTCGGAAAATAACGATAGTAATAGTTAGCGGTATTTTTGCTGTTGTTGAAATATTTTTTGTGGTCAAAGGAGACAAATTTCAATTAAACAGTATTAATCGCTGGGGACTGGAAATTTAATGTTTAATTGGCCGTCCATTTGCTTGGAAATATGGGGGATCAATAGGTGATGTCAGTTTCAATGGTCACTTCTAGGGTCTCTTCATCGACCGTAATAAACAGGCGGTTCGGCTGACAACAGACTTGACAATCTTCGATATAACTTTGGGAAAAACCACCACTGAGATCCACAAAAGTAATGCTTTCTTCGCCGCAATAGGCACAAAAATAGTTCGCTGTATTTTCCATAATGAATTGCCCGCTTAGTTTGTTTTTCTGTCACTAAATGTTTCTCAATATTTTCTGGGGGAGCACCTCAAGTTTTATGAAGGCTAAGGGAGGAGATTTCGTCTCCTAAGACACAATAAAAGTAGTTAGATACTGTATATGGGACGTAGGAAAGATGGTCATGTTTCAGCAGCGATCGCCAAAGACAGGATTAGCAGAGAACTGCGCGGCAGACCAGCCCCGGGACCGAATTTTAAAGGCGGCACTACAGTTATTCGCCCAAAAGGGATACGAAAAAACCACAACGAAGGAATTAGCCGCCAAGGCCCAGGTGGCAGAGGGGACTTTGTTTCGTCACTTTAGCAACAAAAAAACCATCCTCGTGGAAGTGGCGACCCTCGGCTGGATGGATCTCCTCACGGATTTTTTAACGGAAATGAGTGAGATGGGCAGCTACAAGGCGATCGCCCAGGTGATGCGCCACCGGATGCTGAATATGCACAAAAATAAAAATCTGCTCAAGGTTTGTTTCATTGAAACCCAAGCCCACCCAGAACTCCAGGAAAAAATCCAGGCAGAAGTGATCGATAAAATGACGGGTATTGCAGAGGCGTTTTTCGAGTCGGCCATGGAAAAGGGCATTTACCGAAAAATGAACCCCCACATTGTCGCCCAGGTCTTTTTGGGGATGTTTGCGATCGCCGGCTTTTCTGATGTGACCATCGCTGACCCCCACGCCACCCCAGAATCACTCCGGGAAATGGCAGAAGGCATCGCTGACATCTTTCTCCATGGTGTTTTGGCCTAGAACCCAAAGCAAGGGGCGCATCCCAATAAGAACACGCCCACCCTTAAACATTGTCAATTTACAGCACTCTATTTGTAAGCTTTGACGCACTCTTCCACGAGGGGCGCAACGGCATCGATGTCTTTCCAGCCTAAAATTTCCACTTCTTTTTTCTCCAGGTTCTTGTAGGAGGCAAAGAATTCGGCAATTTCATCTAGGCGGTGCTGAGAGATCTGTTTGATGGATTTAATGTCGTTGTAACGGGGATCTTCGGCGGGAACACAGAGAATTTTTTCGTCACGATCGCCACCGTCGATCATTTCCAACATCCCAATGGGGCGGGCAGCGATGACACAACCGGGGAAGGTCGGTTCGTCCATAATTACCATCCCATCGAGGGGGTCGCCATCATCGGCGAGGGTATTGGGCACAAAGCCATAGTCGTAGGGATATTTCACCGAAGAAAAGAGCACCCGGTCGAGGGCAAAGGCATTCATATCCTTATCGAACTCATACTTGTTTTTGCTGCCGCCGGGGATTTCGATCAAAACATTAATCAAACCAGCTTTCGGTTGGGCAGGAATCCGAGATAAATCCACGGGTAATTTCTCCAAATATATCCAGAACAAAGGGTTGAGGCGGCCCTAAAACACTCTAAAAAAAGTGCGAGGCGATCGCCCTCAAGCATTCTACACAGAAGCGGTTCCTTTGCCCGCAGGATTATTCCAATAACACAGAGGAGGTGAGATCCGGTGCGAGGTTCTGGACAGGTCGGTCGGAGTAATACCCAATAATCAGTAGGGGAATGGTCAAGGTCAAAAGGGCGATCGCTGTACCAAGCAGATCAGACCATCGGGGGGAAGGGTCGGCAGGTTTGCCGGGAGAGCCACTGGAGTCCATAGGTGTCAGGGCCTGCTAACACAATTGTTAGGAAGCCAATGTTTTTAAAAAACTAAAAAATTAAGTGGTTAAAGAAGGTGCTGTTATTCTAACTAAGAATTGGCCCAGAACTGTGTTGGGTTTGACGATTTTCGCTACCCTTAAGATTTCTTTAATCGTTGGGGTCTTTTCATCACAGGCTATTGGGACGAATTCAAGGCTTGTTCTGCCACCAAAAAATCAACAAATTGGCGAGCTGTCCGGCCGGAACGACCATTATGGCGGGTGGCCCATTGCTTCGCTTGAAAATCCAACTCAGCCGGAGCCAAATTTAAACTAGCTCTTTGGGCTAAATGGTGGACAATTTCTAGATAGGTGGCCTGATTAGCCGGGGCAAAGGTCAGGGTCAACCCAAAGCGATCGCTAAAGGATAATTTCTCTTGAACTGTATCCCAGTGGTGAATTTCTTCTGCTTGGCTGGGTCGGGGCCGATCCTCAAAGAATTCCCGCACCAGATGACGGCGATTGGAAGTGGCATAGACGACCACATTACTTGCCTTAGCCCGGATACTGCCTTCGAGCACCACCTTGAGGGACTTAAACACTTCATCATCCTCTTCAAAGGACAAATCATCAACGAAGATAATGAATTTTTGGGGTTGTTGCCGGAGGATTTCCACAATTTGCGGTAAATCTCCTAGACCTGTTTTGTCCACTTCAATTAGTCTGAGGCCCTGGTCATAGTAGGCTCCTAACAAGGCTTTTACCAGGGAAGATTTACCAGAGCCGCGACTCCCGTACAAAAGCACATTCAACGCCGGTAAACCTTGAAGTAAAGCTTCGGTATTACGGATCAAGGCAGTTTTTGGCTCAGGGTAGCCCACAATATCGGCGAGGGGGAGCCATTCGGGATCAAGGACGGGTTGCAAACTTCCTTCAGCCCAGCGGAACGCACCATATTGGCTAAACTGGCCTGCGCCATGGCGATGGTAATAACCAGCCAACTGCTCCAGGGAGTCGGGCCAAGCGTCGTGGGAATGGAGAAAAGCAGAATCTTTGATGGGCGATCGCCGCCAAGGGGTGAGGGTTGTGGCGACCTGGGTGGCAACGGTGACCCAATAGCGGACGGTTTCAGGTTCGCACGAATACACTTGGTGCAAAATCGTCAGGTCATGGCGTACCGCTTCCTGGAGGGAACGGCTCATTTCCCCTAGGGATTTCACCTGGGCCTGGCGACTAAAGGGATTATCATCCTGGAGAATGCGCCCCACAAGCCAATCTTGCCAACTCACATCGGCGATCGCCAAAGCTTGAAACCAGCGCCCATAGCGTCGCAAGCACTGAATACTGGCCGTTGACCCAGAGGATTGGGCTGCTTGATCTGAATATAAGCTTTCTAACAACGCCAAAAAGGTCTGACCAACTGGATCCGCAAACACCCCCTGAAAAATCAGTAAAGATGCAATTTGCGGATAAAGTAGCCTGGTGGAAATTGTGTTTGAAGCGGGAGCAACCATAAAAATATCTGCCGATGTAATGGGCTGAAAAAATCCAGATGAACCGTATTACTGGTGCGATACTATTCTGCTAAGAATTTACCGCATTGGGGAAATGGCGGTATTGTATTCCTCAGCATCCTTTACATTTTCTCAATCTGGATCAGATGGCATATTGGCTTTTTCAAGGGAACCCCCGCTATCATCGTGTACTTGATGCCATCCGTGAACAAACGGAAATGCCCTGGCTTGTGACCCGCTACAAAAATAAAATTCAAGTCGGTGATGGCGTTTTAATTTGGATGGCCGGTGAAGCTGCCGGCATTTATGCGATCGCCGAAATCATTAGTCTCCCCACAGTTATTTCCCCCAAAGACATTCAAGACCGCGACTATTGGACGGATCCCAAGCGACTCCGGGCCGATAAACCCCGCAGCCAAATCCGCTTTATTCGCAAACTCCTCGGTCAACCCCTACGCAAGATAGAATTGCGATTTGATGGCATCCTACGGGATCTCGATGTTATCCACACGCCCAGCAGTACCAATTTCAAAATCACCCCCGAACAATGGCTGCGGGTGCATCAACTGAAGGGCTGATTTCCCCTAACTTCCCCAAAAACCTCCGTTAAAATAAAACTCTGCTGTGCACCTTTCTTCACCATGACCTCGACCCAAAGTAAAATGCCCCCAACCGAGTCCCCAGATCCCATGCGGGAGATTCCCGATGAAGCAGAAATGTCCTTTTTCGATCACCTCGAAGAACTCCGCTGGCGAATTTTTTATTCGCTGATTGCCGTTGTTGTCGGTTGGGTCGGTTGTTTCTTTTTTGTCAAACCCATCGTCCAGATCTTAGAAGCGCCGGCTGCTGGGGTGAAATTCATCCAGGTGGCCCCCGGCGAATTTTTCTTTCTCTCGTTTAAGGTGGCGGGTTACACCGGCGCTTTACTGGCAAGCCCTTTTATCCTGTACCAAATTATTCAGTTTGTTTTGCCGGGGCTAACCAGGGGAGAACGGCGTCTCCTCGCTCCCGTTGTCTTGGGGTCTGGTGTGCTATTTTTTGCGGGCTTGGCCTTTGCCTACGTGGCGCTGATTCCAGCGGCTTTGAATTTTTTCATTACCTATGGTGCTGATGTCGTAGAGGCGGCCTGGTCTATTGAGCGATATTTTGAGTTGGTGCTGGGTCTGATGTTTTTTACGGGGCTAGCGTTTCAGGTGCCTGTGGTGCAAATGATCTTGTCTTGGCTAGGGATTGTTTCTTCGAGCTTGATGCTGAAGGGGTGGCGCTTTGTCGTTCTGGGGGCAGTGGTGCTCGGCGCGGTGATTACGCCCTCGACAGATCCGATGACCCAATCGCTCTTAGCTGGGGCCGTCCTGGGCTTATATTTTGGCGGCATTGGCATTGTGAAACTTTCAGGACGCTAGGGGCTTGGCGATCGCCTGCAGTACAGCAGCCATTAATTCGGGGCGACCAAAGGGTTTACGGAGAAAAGAATCGGGTTGTGGCACAGAATATTCTGGTAAGGCATCGGCACTGATCAAAATAAACGGAATTTTTTCGGTGGATTGATCGTGGCGCAATTGACCAAAAATTTCTTGGCCATCGAGACAGGGCAAGCGAAAATCACAAATAATCACGTCTGGTGTTAGTCGCCGCGCTAAACTAACCCCCAGGGCACCATTTCCTACGCCCGTCACTGCATAGCCTTCAACGATTAAAGAAATCACTAAGCTACCTCGCAGATCAGATTCATCTTCGATCACTAAAATTTTCGGAATCATGATGTGTCACCAAGGGAAACAATGATTTTTGAGGAGAAAATTCAAGACTCTTTAGTGAGCCTAAATCAGGGAAAAATACGACGGATCTCAATAGTCAATAAAAGTTGTAATAGGTCGGTCTGGCTGAGTAAAAATACGATTGCTCAAGAAAAATTTGGCAGAAACAGCTACGGCAGAAAAAGTGATTTTGCAGCGTTGACCTAACTTGCTTACGCTACTGATCATAGAGGTGACCTTGCCTAAAAAAAATAAACCCTAATGAACATTTAAGGTTTCCCAGAAGCAAACTTAATGAATTTTGCTTTTTTTAACTTGCCTGTTGTTTTGTAACTGATTTTCTAAAAAAATATTGCGATTTGCTGAGAGTTGCATCGAAATCAGAGTTTATTTTTAGGTATTTTGTCTTACTGCCTAAAATGATCAATTAAAAATATTTTTAGCTTGTTTGATCTCTGTGATCGGGCGCTATCTTGAAGTCAAACAAAATTCGAGCTAATTTTTTGAGTTCGTTTTCATTAGAGGATTTTTAATTTATGATTTTGACAGCGGCAGCCGTAATTGAATATTTGGGCCTAGAACCCCATCTGGAAGGGGGCTATTTTCGGGAAACTTACCGCTCAACACTCTCTATGGCCACCGAAAGACCGGGAGGCGATCGCCAATTGCTAACCTCGATTTACTACCTGCTCAGTCAATCGCGGCCCATGGACTATCTACACTGCAACCAATCGCCAATCATGCACTATTTCCACGGCGGTGCGGCGATCACCTACCATACCCTTTCTCCGGAAGGCCAGTGGCAGACCACAAAGCTCGGCTTTGACTTAGCAGCGGGAGAAGTGCCCCAACTCCTGGTACCAGGGGGCTACTGGAAAACGGCCATTTTAGAAGCGGGCGAATTTGGTCTTTTGGGGGAAGCGGTGGCCCCAGGATTTGATTACCAAGATTTGGAAGTTGCCCAGGGGTCAGTGCTCCAAGAACTGTATCCGGAGCATTGGCCGCAGCTCAAAGCTTATATTCATCCGAGCCATTAATGACATTAATGAAAGGAAATCATCGCCTCGTTTTGGCGATCGCCCAGGGAAACCCGTTACACTTTGGCTAACGGATCAGCAACCGAGGGAAACACAATGGCAATTTGGGATTTCGGTCGTTTTATGCAGACCCTCATTCAGTTCGATGTTATGCCGGGGAGTCAACTGATTAAGCCTTGGTTGGGTCAAGAAAACGTGGCAGCAGATGCAGATAATGAAACATTTGGAGGCAGCGCCCAGATGGGGAAAATTTTAGTGGTGGGTGGCGATCGCCCAGAAAATCAAACCCTTGTGCAGGCCCTTTCGGCTCGCGGCTATCAAACCCATTGGGCGAAAGATTCTGTTGAATCTTTAGATGGCGCGGCCATGCTTATTCTTTGTGCTGATCTCGCCGCCACAACCAGAGACTCCCTCCTCGCCCAGGTGAGTCAAGATCCCCAATGGCGATCGCCCCAGTGGGAACTGTTTAATTTTCGCCAAGCAACCCCTGCCCTCGCTCAACTGTGGGGAGCCGTGGACGACGTGGTGATGGGAGGTGTTAGCCAAAGTCAATTGCGGTTAACCCCGGCTGGGGCGCTATTTACAGGTAATGTCTCCACCGATAACAATGGCGGTTTTGCGTCGGTACGCACCAAAAGTTTGGCGAATCCCTGGGATCTATCCAAATATGCGGGGTTCCGGCTCCGGGTAAAGGGCGATGGCCAACGCTACAAATTTATTGCCCGCTGCGAAAACCGTTGGGATGGCATTGGCTATAGTTATTCCTTTGAGACCACCGCAGACCAGTGGCTGAGCGTGGATATTCCGTTTAGCGAGCTTGTGCCTGTTTTTCGGGCCAAATCCGTACCGCAAATGGGGCAATTTCAAGCTGACCGGGTCTATGCGTTGCAGTTGATGCTCAGTAAGTTTGAATATGATGGGCAACTCAATCCCAGTTTTCAGCCGGGGTTATTCCAACTGGCCATCGAGGCGATCGCCGTTTATGGCGGTGAACCTTTCCCCCAAATTATTGCCCTGAGTCAAACCACCGCCCCCCAGGAAGCGCTCCAGGAAACAGGGCTCCCCTATTGTCTAATCCATTGTCCCCAGGGTTTTACCGCAGAAAATTTGCAAACTGTGATCAATGTCATTGGCGATCGCCAAGCCGTTAACCAAATTATTACCTGTGCAGCGTCACAGTAACCAACAACTGGCCACCCGTGGCAAAGAATTTCGGGGTATCCGGTTAGATATTTAGCATAAACAAGTAAGATCGAAAGCATAAATACTTTGGCTGCCTTAATCCTGTCCCCTTAAACGCTGGTTTCCCGTGGGAATTGTTTCTCAACCTATGACTCCCCCTGTCTCTCTCCAAGCCATCATTCGAGAGTTAGAACAACACCCAGATGCCCAACGCATCAAAAAGTTGTTAATTTATACTGCTGTCAATCGGTGGGAAAGTAATCCCCAGTTACTCCAACGTCTCTCCCTGGAGCGCATTGTCAAAAAAAATCTTGACCAGTTTTTAAGCTTTAAAGAACTCCAGCGGGCCTTTAGTACCTCTGTCAGTACCCTCAGCCGGCCTGCTACCTATGGTCGCCTTGCCAACGACATCTTGACCCAGTTAAGCCCCCTCTACGAAAGCGAAGATCAAGATCCTTCGACGGGTATTGTTGCTGCTGGCCAGAATAGCCACCAAAGCATTACAGAGATTCACCTAGAAGTTGCGGTGCAAACCCTCGAAGAACACCGCGAGAATATTCGCATCAAAAAATTGCTCTATGCCCTTTGTTTTAAGCGTTGGGAAAATAGTTTTCAGGTTTTAGAAGAATACAGTTTGGCTAACCTGTTACGCCAAGTCGTCGTTAACTACCCCACCCGTAACCAATTTGAGACGATCCTGCGCAAATTAGTTTCTCTGCTTAATCGCCAACAAATCTATGGCCAATTGGCTGATGTGATCCTTGGGGCGATCGCCCCCCTATACAAATCTGGTGATTCTGCCACGGGTTTAACCCAACCCACCGCTGACCCCCCAGCGCCAGTTCCCACCCCAGTGGTGCCGCCCCCTCCCCCTGCCCCAAGTCCAGCACCAGAGTCTGTGAACTATAAGCAGACCATGGCTTTTAATATTGACGAGCTCCCCATTCCCAAGCCTGCCAAGTCGATGGATCTTGATTTCAGTGAAAATCAAACCCTGGCGCTAGCTCCAGAGACCCAGATGACCCAGACGATGTTGCTCAACACCGGCTCCCCTCGACCAATGCCGGCCCCTACGCCTGCTCCAGTACCGAAAAAAAAGCATTTTGCGGCGGCTCTCAACATCTACGAACTTAAGCTGGAGGTGATGAAATACGCGAATCCCCTCCGCACAAAAATTTTGCTGTTTTCCGTCGTCCATCATCCCTTTGACCTCAGCGGCAAAGACTGGTCAATGTTGCGTACCTGTGATTTTGATGAGTTATTATCCGAAGTGCTGCGGGATGCCTCTAGTCTCAAGGCTCTGGAAATCAAACTTTCGGCGATCGCCCGGTCACTCTTTGACGCCAACGAACATCTCCAGGCCGCCGGAGCCATTGTTCAAGCCGTGACGACTTTCACCAATCCCCCCCCCCGTCCATGACCTATGACCCCCCAAGAACTCATTGCTAAATATGCGCTTGGAGAAACCCATTTCCCAGAAGCCCAACTCGATGGCGCGAACTTTTGGGGGGCAGATCTCATCGGCATTAATCTCCAGGATGCTGACCTCCACAACGCAATTTTGATTTTTGCCTATCTCAGCCGGGCCAATCTAAAACAAGCCAATTTCATTAATGCCAACCTCAGCGGCGCTAACCTCAACCAAGCCAATTTAACCTTGGCAGAACTTCATAACGCTGATCTCCATGGTGCTGTTTTAATTGGTGCTAACTTAACCAACGCCGACCTGACCCTGGCAAATTTACTCGATGCCAACCTGATGGGAGCAGATCTCCGGGGGGCAGACCTAAGCGGAGCGAATCTTTCTGGGGTCTGTTTGCGGGAAGCCAATCTTCGGGAAGAAAAGCGAGTTTATAATTCCAGTCTGCGGGGCACCATCCTCCGGAAAGCCGATCTACAGGGGGCGAACCTCCAAGGTGCCGACCTCGCCCGGGGCGAATTAAGTGGTGCCAACCTCAAGGGTGTGAATTTCCGACGGGCCGATCTCCATGAAGCCGATCTCAGTGGGGCCAACTTAGAAAACGCGATTTTGACCGAAGCGAATTTGATTGGGGCCAACCTCGTTAAAGCTAATCTCAAAAATGCGAAATTTGAGCGGGCGTTAATGGAGGATGCTGATCTTCGCCTAGCCAATCTTACCTGGGCTAATCTTCCTGGTGCCCGCCTCAATCGCGCCAAACTCAATAAAGCCAATTTGACCAATGCCCGTCTCAACCGGGCGGATCTCAGTCGCACCAACCTCTCCCAGGCCAAATTAATCGATGCTGAAATGATTGATACTTACCTTGCCCGCGCCAATCTGATGGGAGCAGATTTAACCCGGGCGAACTTGATCCGTGCTGAAATTAGCAGTACAAATCTTGCTGGGGTCATTCTGACTGGGGCGATGATGCCCGATGGCTCTGAACACCGCTAGGCTAACAACCAATTACGCCAACACATAAAAAAACCAGCCTAAGCTTCAGGGCTGGTCAGTTTGAGCTTGCTGTATGAGAGGAGAAACTCAATGTCAAGACGGCGCATGGTACTTTGCCGACAGATCCACTGGAATGGAAACCTGTAAAATCTTGGAGTGAGCTTTGTTAAAAATTGTAACAAGCACCGTCGAACTTCGCAACATTTCTTTACAGATGGCGTAATTTTTTGTCCAGGCCTTGATTTCAGATTTGGCGATCGCCAGCAAGATTAATCACGGAAAAATCGATTCTCTTAAAGATGAGTGGTTGTATTTTTGATGTGAGAACAGATATTTAAGCCCTGAAGAATAAGTAATTATACCCAGCTATTTTATCTAAACTTTTCTTTCTTTGGCGATCGCCTTTGGTTTTTCAGTTGATAGGATAAAATTCCATTCTTCAAGGCGTTCTGTGTTTGGAATTGTCTTTGGGAATGAACAGATAAAACAACATCAAATCTTAAATAATTGTTTATTGTTTGCCAGATCAATAGACATTACAGAATTAATCAGCAGGAACAAATAAGTATGAGGCATTATTGCGACGAGTGGATTCAAGAGTGGTGTGATGGCAATGGCTGGACAGATCCAACGTTAGTCAGTACCAATTTTTATTGGGCTTTTCCGCCAAATGGCGTGATGCCCGAACCCATTCCTGGAGAAATTCTCCGCCTCATTAAATCGGAAAAAGGTTTTACCCAAGATGAAAAACGTTGGCTGGCTTTGGCCGCCGGGGTGACCTTAGTTTCAGGCATTTTTACTTATTATTGGCATTGCCCTTTACCGTTGGTGATGGCCTTTGCCTTTAGTGCTGTCACAGCGGCACGTTTGGAGGTTGAAATTCCGGCAATGGCTTAGGAGGAAAAAGAGTCATTTCTCTTGAATCGGTATTTGTCACCCAATAGCCTACGGTAAGCAATATCAAAAATTCATCAATAAGTTTGCAAAAAAGTCCAGGAGAAGCAACCCTAGGATCGAGCATCCTTTGCGATAATAGGGAAGCATTTTTTACCCTTAAAACGTGTTGGCTAACAAAGATCTCCTCCACCATTTTTTGACGTATTTTACTGAGGTCAAGCATTGGGCCTTGGAGGCAAGGTTGTTGCGATGGTTGACTTTGTTGTGGCTTGGGCTTGGATTAGTCACGCTCTTTTCTGCGTCTTATCCGGTGGCAGCCGTTGATTATGGTGATGGTTGGTACTATGTCAAGCGGCAAATCGTTTGGGCGATCGCCGGTTTGATCTGTGCTGGGGCGATCGCCCGCGTCCCCCTGAAAAAAATTCGCCTGATTTCGTTTGGCGGCCTGATCATTTCCTTTGGATTGATCCTGCTGACGATTGTCGGTTTTGGTCGGGGCAGTGAAGAATGGGGCGCTTCCCGTTGGATTGGGATTGCCGGATTTGCCCTACAACCCTCGGAGTTTGCAAAGCCTTTTTTGGTCTTAGAAGCCGCCAATGTCTTTAGTCGTTGGCGTCAGTTAAAAATTTGGCACCGAGCTGTTTGGTTGAGCTTATTTGCTGGGATTTTATTGGCAATTTTGAAGCAACCCAACCTAAGTACCACCGCCCTTTGTGGTATGACGATCTGGTTTATTGCCTTGGCCGCAGGTATTCCTTGGCTATTGCTGGGGGGAGCCGCTGGTGTCGGGGGATTGGCGGCCTTAGCGAGTATTAGTGTTAATAGTTATCAACGGGAGCGATTGACATTTTTCCTTGATCCTTTCCGCGCTGCACGGGATGAAGGTTATCAGTTGGTGCAAAGTTTGCTGGCGGTTTCCTCCGGTGGTGGTTGGGGCTTAGGCTTTGGCGAATCCCAGCAAAAGTTATTCTTTCTGCCTATTCAACACACGGATTTTATTTTCGCGATTTTTGCAGAGGAATTTGGTTTAATTGGCTCCTTGGGGCTATTGGGGTTACTCTTCGCCTATGCCTCTTTGGGGAGTTATGTGGCTTGGCGATCGCCTGTGCTCCGTCACCGACTGATTGCCATTGGGGCCACCTTTATTCTCATTGGTCAATCTTTGCTCAACATTGGCGTAGCAACGGGGGCTTTACCAACAACGGGTTTACCCTTGCCCCTCTTTAGCTATGGTGGCAGTTCAATTATTTCTAGTTTGATGCTGGCGGGACTTTTGGTACGGATCGCCAGGGAAAACGGCGAAGCAACAGTCATTTCCCTCGCAGAACGACGGCAGCAGCGACAAGAAAATCCAACATAAACGCTCAACATTGAACGAACCAATTAGGGGTCAGACAGTTTCTGTTCCAGGGCTTCTAGCTGCTCTCGGCGTACCTCTAGTTCGAGTTGACGACGGGTAAAGTCTTGGCTTTGGGCCGTCATTTCTTGCCGCCAAGTTTCTATTTTTTTTTGTTCTTGCTGGACAAACTCCGGGGTGATTTTTCCCGGGACAAAATAATGGTGCACCACATTCAAAAGCCAGTCCGTTGCGTCTTGGATGCTGGCCAATTGTCGCTGTTTATCAAGTTGAATTAAAACCAGTGCCCCCACAGCAAATTCCGTTTGGGAATAAACCATGGAGGGGCGATCGCCTTGGTCATGGATGAGCCAACTCCCGTCAGGCTGCTCTTGCGCCACAAACACAAGTTGAAGCTGAGTCGATTGGGGATGACGTTGAATTTGAGCAAGGTGACGCATCACAGGTAAAGGAAACGCATTACTGAAGTCGTTGTAAACGTTCCGTCAAAATAGATTGTTGTGCTTCAGCTTCGGTAAGGGCAGACCGGGCACCTTCGATCACCTCTGCTGGAGCTTTATTGACAAAGCCAGGGTTATTCAAACGTCCACTGAGGGATTGAATTTCCTTATTCACTTTTGCGAGATTCTTCTCTAATTTTGACCGCAGTGCAGGAATATCGACAAGGCCTTCGAGGGGAATTAAGACCTGAATCGTCCCCACTACCCCGGCGATCGCCTGTTTGAGAGAATTATCGACGGTATTGGTCAATTTTAAAGTTTCCACCTTGGCTAATTTGAGAATATAGGCTTCCCCTTTCGCCAAGGTGTTGAGTTCCGTTTCCGTTTCACTTTGGAGGATCACGGTGACCGTTGCCCCCGGTTTAATGCCCGCTTCTGCACGGAGATTGCGGATCGTGCGGATGGCTTCGATGAGCAGGGCAAATTCATCCTCTAGGGAGGGATCAACTAACTGGTCATTTTCGGCGGGGAAAAGCTGCGTCGCGAGGAATGTTTGGCCGTCCGCTTGGGTGAGGGTCTGCCAAATTTCCTCGGTGATGTGGGGCATAAAGGGATGGAGTAATTTCAAAATGTCTTCTAAGACCCACGCCAAAATCTGTTGGGCAACGGTGCGAGAAGCTTGATCTTGCGCTTCCTTGGCATAGAGACGGGGTTTGACCAGTTCGATATACCAGTCGCAGAAATCGCCCCAGATAAATTCATAGAGGGCTTTGGCGGCTTCCCCTAAGCCATACCCTTCGAGGTTTTTGTGGGTATCGGCAATCACTTGGTGCAGACGGGAGAGAATCCAGCGATCGCCTAACTCTAGATCCGCCATCGCAGGACGACCCAAATCGGTCGGGGTTTTCCCATCGAGGTTCATCATCACAAACCGCGCCGCATTCCAAAGCTTATTGGCGAAATTTCGAGACGCTTCTACAGACTGGGATTCGTCGGTTTTGCGGTCGTATTGCAAACTGATGTCCTGTCCGGCTCCAGCGACTTCACGGATCAGGGTATAACGCAACGCATCCGTCCCATAGCGATCGCACATCAGCAGGGGATCAATGCCGTTATTGGCAGATTTCGACATTTTTTTGCCGTTTTCATCCCGCACCAGCCCGTGAATGTAGACATCCTTAAAGGGAATTTTGCCCGTGAAATGGCTGGACATCATCGTCATCCGCGCCACCCAGAAAAAGATAATGTCAAACCCCGTCACCAGCACGCTATTGGGGAAATATTTTTGAAAATCTTCGCTATTGTCGGGCCAACCCAAGGTCGAGAAGGGCCACAAGCCAGAGGAAAACCACGTATCCAATACATCGGGGTCTTGCTCTAACTGACAATCTGCACCGTACTGGGCGATCGCCTTTTGTTTCGCTTCGGTTTCATTATGGGCAACGATAAAGGGCGTGTGATCCTGAATTTCGCCATTGGTTTCACTAACCACATACCACGCCGGAATTTGGTGGCCCCACCACAACTGCCGCGAAATACACCAATCATTCAGCTTCACTAACCAATCCCGATACACCTTGCGCCACCGTTCCGGCACATAGTTCGGCTGATTTTCTTCGTCTAAAAAGGCGAGGGTTTTCTCTGCTAGGGGGTCAATTTTGACAAACCACTGGGTGGAAAGGAGTGGCTCTACGGGAACCTTCCCGCGATCGCTGTGGGGAACACTGTGGCGATAGTCTTCCGTTTTGACCAGTACGCCATCCTCTTTTAATTTGGCAACGAGATTTTTCCGCGCCTCAAAGCGATCCTGTCCTGCAAACATCCCCGCATTTTCATTTAACGTGCCATCGCGGTTCATGATGTTAATAAATTCGAGGTTATGGCGTTTCCCCATGTCAAAATCATTCGGATCATGGGCGGGCGTAACCTTCACACAACCTGTCCCAAATTCAGGGTCTACGTGCTCATCGGCAAACACCGGAATTTCCCGCCCGACAATCGGCAAGGTTAACGTCTTCCCAATTAGATCTTTGTAGCGTTCATCGTTGGGATTAACGGCAACGCCCGTATCACCGAGCATCGTTTCTGGGCGAGTCGTTGCTACTTCCACATAGCCACTACCATCGCTCAATGGATAACGAAAATGCCACAGATGTCCGTCTACTTCTTTGTTCTCCACTTCGAGATCGGAGACGGCGGATTGGGATTCGGGGCACCAGTTGACTAAATAATTACCGCGATAAATTAAACCTTCTTCGTAGAGGGTAATAAAGGCTTTTTTAACGGCTTCGCAGAGATTTTCGTCAAGGGTAAAACGTTCCCGCGTCCAGTCGGCGGAGAGTCCCAGGCGTTTAAGTTGGTTGACGATCGCCCCACCGGATTCGGCTTTCCATTCCCAGGCTTTTTCAAGGAATTTTTCGCGACCGAGATCGTAACGGGTTTTGCCTTCGGCTTTAATTTGTTTTTCGACGAGGGTTTGAACAGCGATGCTGGCGTGGTCTGTGCCGGGGAGACAGAGAACATTTTCCCCCTTCATGCGGTGATAACGAACGACAGTATCGATCAGGGAGGTATTGAAAGCGTGGCCCATGTGCAACTTGCCCGTGACGTTGGGGGGCGGAATCACGATGCAAAAGGGATCGCCTTTTTTCTGGGGGTCGGCCCGAAACACTGACCGTTCAAACCAAGTCTGTTGCCACTTATTCTCGGTGTTGTGGGGATCGTACTGACTGGGAAGATTGGGGATATCGGTAGTCATTGGGCCGTCTTGGAGAAATAAAAAAACTTGAGAGCTGCTTCATTGTAAATCGATCTTCGCCCTAGATTGTGCCATGCTGGGTTAGTTCTCCTCAAATTTGTTTGGGGACGGCGATCGCCTAGGATGTTAATCGGCAAATTTGGCGCGACACCGAAACACGGAACAATGTGCTAGAAGGAAGATGAGTTCGCACTATATCTGAACAAGATGGCAAAGAAAGAATATTTTTTATACGGTGGTTTGTTCTTGGCTGGGGCGATTTTGACGCCAGCGGCAGTTGGTTTATTCGGTCAAGGCGATCGCCCCGCTGAAACAACGGAAACAGCCGCTAATGAAACCTTTGGCAATGGCGACTCCGAGCCAAGTTTTATGACCGACGAACCAACCACGGCCACCTTTGCCGAAAACGACAGTCGCGAACAGATCCTCAAAGATTACGAAACGGTCTCCCCCGAAGCACTCCGCAACATTCCGACGGCGATTCCCCAGTACGCCACCAACCAGCCTTCTGTGCCGCCCTATCCCAACTATTGGGCGAATATCAGAATTCCAAACTTCGCCAGTCCGCCCCTAAACCCCAATCCCAGTGCGGGTCAACCCAGTGGACAAACAGCAGGCGATCGCCCTCTTAACAATGTCGCCAGCGTACCGACCCTCGATTCGCAAACCCCCCCAGACTCTTTTCAGCCTGACCCGGCAACATCCGCCCAGGAGAATCCTAATTTCCAGGGCCAAGACACGATCCAAGCCCCAAGCTCTGTCAATCTCCGGGATTTTGTGAACTCCGCTCCGGCCCGGGATCTTACACTGCCCTAGCTTGCAGAAAATCACGCACAATTTGCAAGATTTGCGCGGAACTAGTGCCATCTCCAAAGGGATTTACCGCATTGGCCATTTGCTCATACTTTTCCCGGTTTGTGAGCAAGAGTTGGGTCGCTTGGAAAATATTGTCCTGGGCAGTGCCAATTAATTGGGCGGTACCGGCGGCGATCGCCTCTGGCCGTTCGGTATTTTCCCGCAAAACCAACACCGGCTTACCCAAGCTCGGTGCTTCCTCCTGGAGCCCCCCAGAATCCGTGAGTACCAGATAACTCCGTTGCATCGCCCCGACTAACTGCGGGTAATCTAGGGGTTCTGTGAGAAAAATTTGCGGATGTTGGCCTAGGATTTGCTGAATTGGTTCCCGGACGGTGGGGTTGCGGTGCATCGGTAATAAAATCGCCACATCTGGAAACGCCGTAACAATCTTATGTAACCCCTGCAAAATGTCCTGGAGCGGTTCGCCCCAATTTTCCCGACGGTGCACCGTCGAAAGAATCACCCGTTGCCGCCCCCAATCTAAACCAGGAATCTCACAGGGGGGATTTGCCGCCGCGACGGCTAAAAGAGCGTCAATTACCGTATTCCCCGTGCAATAGGTGCCCCCTAAAATGTCCGCTTTTTTCAGGTTGGCGATCGCCTGGGGAGTCGGTGCAAAATGTAACTGGGCAATCTGAGAAATTAGGCGTCGGTTGGCTTCCTCTGGGAAAGGATTCATTAAATTATCCGTTCGTAAGCCCGCTTCCACATGGCCCACCGGAATCTGCTGATAAAACGCCGCTAAAGCTGCCGCAAACGCCGTCGTTGTGTCCCCTTGCACCAGCACCATATCCGGGGATAACTTTTGGTAAATTGCCTGTAAACCCGCCAAGCTCCGGCAGGTAATGTCCGATAAGGTTTGTCCCGGTTGCATAATTTCGAGATCATCATCGGCCCGTAGATCAAACCACTGCATCACCTGATCAACCATTTCCCGGTGCTGCCCCGTCAAAATCACATGGGTTTTAAAATCAGACTGCTGGCAAAATTGCCGGATCACAGGCGCGAGCTTAATCGCTTCCGGGCGGGTACCAAGAGTGATACAAACTGAGGGCATAAAACACTCACCAAAAGATCTTATCCATTCTACAGATTCCCTTGCCGGTCACGAAAAAACCCGGCAAATTACCGGGCAGATACAAGCATCTTTTTTTAGATCACTATGAACTTTGGAAAACTCTAATCAACGAGGCAGTGTACAGGTGTGCCTCTAACTAACTTCACAGGTTAAAGGGCAGGCTGCAAAAATAGAATCCGATGCGACCTCTGCATTTCCATGGAGCCAAGTTAACCAAGTCACCTCTTGGGGGTGAACTCCCTTGGCTGTTAGCATTGCCGCTGCGACCAAAATGCCCATCAAGGTGCCGCCAATAATCGTTCCGGCAACAACGAGCACTGCACTAACTGGCAAAATAGACTGGAGCACAATGGCCATGAGTGAACCAATGGTCATCATTAAAACAACAATTGGAAAACCGACAACCAAAAGGCAAACCAGTAGCGTAAAACTCCAGATCAAAAAGCTTTTTAATAGTACAGATAGGTAAGCTGAATCCCAACTGCGCGTCGATGAGTAGTCCATAATCTGTCCCCTCCCAGGGATATGTTTAGTTGTCAAAAAACTTAAATGGAAGCATCAATATTTCTGGGTGTTGATGCCCTTCGATAGTAAATAGTATAAACAGGAATTGGGTAAAAATGAGAATCCCTTTACATAAATTAATTTCTAAAGCTTTTTTTTATGGTAGAAATTCAAGGAAAAATATCGAAACCACTGATTATTCAAGTCTTTTGCTCCCTCTAGGTCATTAGAAATAGTTATTTATACTCAGGTAATAAAAAGCCGTTTCTGGACTGCTATTGAACGCTTTTTTGTCGTTAAAACTTTGCCCTGGCACCTGAGATTCTGTTACATTAATTCACATCAAATCATGGGTATTTATGCTCGGTTTAAAAGAGATTGTTTGTCCCTTGGGGACGACCCCAGAAAACATTAGAAATGTTGTGGCAAAAGATCCCTAGATAGAGCTGGAGATTGTGTTAGTGGCAAATCGTTAAAGATGAAGGGCGCGATCTTTGATTTTTGGGTCAAGATAAAGGCGATCGCCTACAGCATTTCCCCTTTAGCAGAGCGAAGATTTCAAGTTACCATAGGGAAAGTCAGCCAATAAATTTAGGCAAAATTCCCCGGTTAAACCCACACAACACCAGGGTGTCCCCTCATTTTCAGTCCCCTCCATTGCGGAAAGATACCTATGAGTGATTCCATGCCTCCGAACCGTTCTGCGGGCTCCCGTCCTCCCGTTCCCCCTGCCAGCGAGGCAACCCAAATTATCTCTGCACGGCCCCAACCTGCTGTTTCGGCGGATGAAACACAAATTGTGATGCCCCAACAGCGGCGTCCCCAGCCCACGACCCAACCCCAACAACGTCGCCCAGCCTCCCCACCGCCGCCTCCGCCGATGCAACGGATGCCGCCGCCACCGCCTTTACCTACGCCACCTCGACAATATTTAGGGGCCAATGCCGAACGAATTCCCCAACGGGGGCCAGGGCAACCGAGTTTAAAAGAACTGGTCACCAGGGCTCACAAAGAAGGATTTTCCGATGTGCACCTTGGGGTCGGGGAAGTGCCTCGGTATCGTGATCGGGGGGAAATGGTGATCACTGAATATCCGGTGACTGACCAAGATACGTTTTATGCTTGGCTGCATGAAGTGCTTAAGCCACAGGAAATCCAACGCTTTAAGGACACCCTTGATTTTGACGGTGCCACCCAATACGAATTCGCGCGGGTGCGGATCAATATTTTTGACTCTCTAAATGGCCCCTCTTTGGTCTTGCGTTTGATTCCGCTCAAAATCTTGACCATGGAACAGTTGCGCCTACCACCCATCTTTAAGAATATTTCTGATGCAGAAAAAGGCCTCGTTCTGGTTACAGGGCCAACGGGTTCGGGTAAATCCACAACCATGGCGGCAATGGTGGACTACATCAACAAAACCCACCCAAAGAACATCATCACCATTGAAGATCCGATTGAATTTGTTCACCAAAGTCGGAAATCTCTAATCAAGCACCGGGAAGTGGGGATGCACACCCTAAAGTTTGATAATGCGCTCAAAGCGGCCCTCCGGGAAGATCCAGACATCATCCTGGTTGGGGAAATGCGGGACAAAGAAACGGTTAATACGGCCCTCAAAGCAGCACAAACGGGGCACCTTGTCATGGGAACGCTCCATACCAACAGTGCGATTAAAACCATTGAACGGATTCTTAATCTCTACAGTGCAGATGAGCAGAATGCGATGAAGGTGGCGATCGCCGAATCCTTGGTTTCTGTTATCGCCCAAGGGCTATGCCGTACCACCGATGGAAAGCGGGCGGCTTACCATGACATTTTGGTGAATACCGAAACCATGAAAGATTACATCGTCAGCGGTCAGTACGACAAAATGCTCGAATTGATGCAAAATGGCGAATTTGATGGCATGGTCACCATGAATCAGTCGTTGTTTAACCTCTACCAAGAAGGCCGGATTACAGAGGAAATCGCCCTAGAAAAATCGCCGACGCCCAACGAAATGGCGATGATGCTCCGGGGACGGATCTAGGCGGAGACCCGTTTCTTGGTAAGCTTGTAACGAATTGTAACGATCAAGAAGTTATGTCCGATTCTCATTTCCTCTTTTTGGCGGTTGCTGGCCAACCCTTTCCTTTATACTTCACCCTCGTTTACGTGGTGGGCTTCGTGGCGGCGGTATCTATTGGTCTGATCGCCTTTTTTAATTCCAAGCGGCCTTCGGGTTGGGAAGATGCCAAACGCCCGGATCTGATTCCAGATTTGCAGAAAAAAGAGTCCCAGGATCAGTCTTAGTCGGTTCCGCCGCTGGGTTTAAAGTCGGGGCCAAGGATTTCTTCCATGTCTGGATGATCCTCTGGCTCTGGAGGAAAATCAAATTCGGCGATCGCCTCAATATCAGAGGGGTCACGGGTGATCTTGACCTGTTGGAGGCGGGGGCCGTCAATACCCATCACTTGAAATTTTAGGTCTTCAAAGTGAAAGACTTCACCCGTTTCTGGGATTTTTTGCCATTGGTAGAGCAAAAAGCCACTGAGGGTTTGATAATCGTCGGTGTAGGGCAATTCAACATTTAGCAAATCATTGAGTTCTTCGAGATCAATTTGGGCATCGACCAGGAAAGTCTGTCGATCTAAAGCTTTGAAATGGAGTGGCGCATTGGTATGACTGTCGAGTTCATCGCCAATAATTTCATTAATAATATCTTTGAGGGTGACAAGCCCAGCGGTACCACCAAATTCGTCTACTACCATGACCATCGGTTGTTTGGTGCGCTGCATTTTCGGTAAGAGGTCGGCGATCGGGGTACCCTCTGCGACGAAGGGAATAGGCTTTACCCAGCGATTAATGGCTGTATTGAGATTCATCCCCCCGGCAGCTAGGGGTTTGGCAAAATCCCGGAAGCGCACAAAACCGACAATGTCATCGATGGATTCTCCATAAACAGGATAGGCGGAGTGATTGGTCTGGCTGACTTTTTGCAACAGTTTGCCGAGGGTCGCGCCGTTGGCGATCGCATGGATTTTTGTGCGGGGCGTCATAATTTCTTCGGCAACCACATCACCAAATTCAATGACATTACTTAAAAGCTCTCGTTCCTCCGCCTCTAGGCCCATGGATTCTTGTTCGGTGGTGATAATTAGTTGGAGTTCCTCTGGTGTCAGTCGGTCATACCAAAGCCCCTGCTGAATCGGCGCAATGCCCCCAAGGCGCAACAGGAGACGGTTAGATTGATTCAAGATCCAAATAAATGGTTTAAAAATTCGGGCGATCGCCAAACTGGGAGGGGCCAACCAGCGGGCCATTTCTTCGGCATGGGAGAGGGCCAAGGATTTAGGACAGAGTTCCCCCAAGACGATCTGCAAATAAGCAATTAAGAAAAAAGCAAAAGGGATCGAAATGGAAACAGCAAAGGGTTGAATCCAGTCGTCGGGGAGAGGCAATCCCACCAAAAATTGAGCAATAACCGTCGCCATGGTATCTTCCCCAATCCAGCCCAGGGCCAAACTAGAGAGGGTAATCCCCAATTGGGTCGTCGAGAGGAGGCGTTCTAAGCGGGACTGGAGAGCTTGTACCATCTTGGCCTGGAGATCCCCCTCCGCAATTAGTTGACTAATGCGCGATCGTCGCACCGAGACAATCGAAAATTCTGCGGTCACAAAAAAAGCATTAATTGCGATCAGCAACAACACAGACAATAATCGGACTAAAATTTCACCGCTCGATAACATGGAATTGCGCTATAACCCTTGCAGGCGTACTGTTTCTACCTAACGTATCACTGGAATCTGAGAAAGTTCTAGGGAAATTTCCCGATCTGGATAGTCCTGAAGTTGGAGCGACAGGGTTTGCGTCTCATCCAGGATCACCGCCGGAATCCGAATGGTGCCAGCATACTTTTGCCGATTTGCAGGGATTTCGTTGGGGAGGCCATCCATTTGGGTACTTAGCAACCGTCCCGTTTCGGTTTTAATTTCAAGGAAGTTATACAAAAAATTCACCGCTTCCTGGCCATTATTTTGCAGGTTTACTTCCATGAGCCAATCGTTGCCAGAAAGTTGGCCGCTTACAATTTCTAAAGTGACATCGTCTGCGCTGGTGCTGAGGGGAAAGGTTTTTTGGTTGGCGGTTTCCGCAGGTTGTTCCTCAATAAAGGCGTCCTTTTGCGGTGTTGCTGTCGGGGTGGCCTTTTGGAGTTCCTTTTCTTGGGCCTGGATCTGATCGTAAACAGACACAATAATTGATCGCTCGGACACAAATTCTAAATTTTCGGCGGGATCTGCTTCGCTATTGTCTGGCTGACGGCTACGAATCAGTTGCTGACTCGGATTTCCTTCGGGTTGCTTGACACCTTTTAGGGCTTCGTAACCGACGGTAAAGCCATAGAGGGCACTCACGGTTCCAGCACCAAACATCGCCAGTAGGAGCAGGAAAGTAAAAGCCAGGGTCGTTTGAAACTTCATGGGCGATCGCCGAGGGAACAGTTAAGGAAGAGAAGAAATTGTACTATGATAGCCTGTGGGCAAAATCGCCCCAACAAATTTGCCAGGGTTGGCCGAGCGGTTTAGGCAACGAACTCATAATTCGTCCCAGGCAGGTTCAACTCCTGCACCCTGGACTTTCAGGTAAGTTTTCGAGCTTCAAATTTACCAATTTAAAGGTTGCGAAAAAAACGCCCCAAAGGCGATCGCCTTTCGTTTGGGAGCATTGCCGCTTGGGTGAATGTTATTGCGCCCTAATAACCCATGTTGTAGTCGAAAGCAGCTTCCGTTTGCAGGGAAGAGTTAAACGGATTCGGCAAATCTTGGGTACGCAGCACCGGGTCACTGTCTACCTGTTGCAACAAAATATCCCGGTAAAGAATATCGATTTTCTTGATATCTCGTTTCGCCCGTTGTTCGGGATAGCCTGCCCCATTCAAGCCAAAGGGAGAAACACCAAAATAATCATTGAGTACTTGGCCCGTGCTAAAGCTCGCAAAGGTATCCTGCAACTCGTAGTAGAGGGCGCGGGTAAATACATCATTTGTATGTTCTGGGTAAGTGGGGTATCTTCCCTCTAGATACGTTTGGGCGATCGCCCCTTGGCCAATTCCCTGTACCGCCGCACCTACCACAAAAACTGTGGTTAAATGATGAAACCATTTTTTCATGGCATTACATCCATAAAGTCAAATCTTTACCAGCATCTTTGCTCACAAAACCCAATTGGTCAAGTTTTCTCTGTACTGAACTTCATATACAACCATGCCTGCCCTTTCTGACCTCCTGACCGCTGATCAAGCCACCCTCAGACAAACACTCCTCAATCAAATCGCCACAGATGCGTATAAAGAAGGCGACTTCACCCTCTCTTCCGGACAAAAAAGCACCTACTATATCAACGGTAAATTGGTCACCCTCACCCCAATGGGAGCGCTCCTCATCGGTCGTCTCATCCTTGCTCAGCTCGATCAAGACGTTGCTGCTGTCGCTGGTTTAACCCTAGGGGCTGACCCGATTGTTAGCGCCGTCAGTGTTGTGTCAGCCTACGAAAATTGTCCCATTCCGGCTCTGATTATTCGCAAAAAAGCAAAGGGCCACGGCACCCAAGCCTATATCGAAGGGCCATCCCTTACCCCAGGCGCGAAAGTGGTTGTCCTTGAAGATGTTGTGACCACGGGACAGTCCGCCGCCCAAGCCGTTGAGCGTCTCCGGGATGCCGGTTACCAAGTAGAAGAAATTATTGCCCTTGTTGACCGTCAGCAGGGAGGGGCCGAATTTTACGCTAGCCAAAATCTCAAATTTTCTAGCTTGTTTACGATCACCGAAGTACAAGCCGTCTACCGCGCTTTAAATGCTTAGTCCCAGACATTGAATCTAATCAAAGTCCTCACTCAATCTGGTGGGGACTTTGGGAATTGGCCCCTGCGTAATGTTTGGTAAATGCTCCCTTGGCTAGGTTGGTGCGGCAGTGCTATGACTGAGGCAAGTGGCCATGGTGGAGCTTAGGATAATGGCGAATCGCTACCCGACACAGATCAACGCCCTTTGGATAGCTTTTCTTTTGGGAACCTTGTTTCATACGGACTTGGGATTGATGCCTCTGTTCCATGACCAGGCGGTGGAGCATTCCCATGCTGGAGGCAACCTAGATCTCGTTTTCGGGTTTATGCTTTTTTTCTTCACCATCCCCATGGTGTTGATCATTTTGATGACTTTCACCAACAGTAAAGGGTTTCGGCGACTACATTTTTTGGTGACTGTATTATATTCAGTGCTAAATATGGGCCATTTGATCGCAGACATTGTGGTGCAAGCTCCCTGGTATCAGCTTGTGTTGATGACGTTACTCCTGGGGATTGGTCTTTTATTGAATTTGGTGTCGTACCAGTGGCTCCAAAAACGTTACCATCGGATCAGAAAAACAATTCCTGCCGCCTAGGATTTTTGTATTATGAGCGGCGATTGTGCAGTGTAATCAATGAAAATTTTATGTATTCACGGCCTCAGCCGGACGCCCTTTTCTCTCCTGGGGTTAGCTCAATATTTGGAGCGCCATGGTTGGGCAACGGAGCAGTTTAGCTATTTTGCGGCTACGGAAAGTTTTGAGCAGATTGTCGTGCGGCTCCGCCAAAAAATTCAGGCGATCGCCAAAACCGGAAAATACAGTATCGTGGCCCATTCCTTGGGAGGAGTCCTGACGCGGGCTGCCCTCACTTGCCCGAAAACCCCAGACCCAGAACATGTAGTGATGTTGGGCACCCCGAACCAACCACCTCGTTTAGCGGCTTGGGCTTGGCAATTGCCTCCTTTTCGCTGGTGGACAGGCCAATGTGGGTTTAATTTAACAGATCCGGCTTTTTACAAGGCTCTCCCCAATTTAGATGCACCCTACACGGTAATTGCTGGCGTCGGTGGTCCCAGGGGGAGCTTAAGTCCCTTTGGCGAAGAATTTAATGATGGCATTGTTGCCCTAGAAGAAACACGCCTTTCTCCAGCAGATCCTGTGATCCAATTACCAGTACTGCACACTTTTATGATGAATCACCTGCCTCTCCAGCGGACTGTCCGCGATATTTTGCGCCCACACTCTCCCATGTCCTGGTAAAGGTCACAAAAAAAGACGCACTCCGGTGCGCCTCAGAAGATTAACAGTCAATTTTTAAACCCAATGTTTAGAAATGACTGAATCATTATTGGAATGCTGTCGTGATCCGTTTCATCGCTTCGAGCACATTTTCGCGACTATTGAAAGCAGAGATTCGGAAATAGCCTTCCCCAGCGGCCCCAAAACCAGAGCCTGGGGTGCCGACCACATTGCAGTTGATCAAGAGCTTGTCAAAAAAGTCCCAACTCGATAAACCAGCAGGGGTTTTAACCCAGACATAGGGCGCATTCACGCCGCCATAGACATCAAAACCAACCGCTTGGAGTTCCCGACGAATAATGGCCGCATTTTCCAAGTAAAAATCGATCAGTGTCTTGATTTGGGCTTGACCCGCTTCGGAATAAACGGCCTCTGCCCCCCGCTGGACGATGTAAGAAACGCCGTTAAATTTGGTGGACTGACGGCGGTTCCAAAGGCTCCAGAGTTGCACGGCTTGGCCATTGCTCGCAGTAACAGTCAGATTTTTCGGCACAACGGTAAAGGCACACCGAGTCCCCGTAAAGCCTGCATTTTTAGAGAAAGAACGGAATTCGATGGCGCAATCCTTCGCTCCTTCTAGTTCGTAGATCGAGTGGGGTAGGCTTTCGTCGGTAATGAACGCTTCATAGGCAGCGTCAAAGAAAATAATCGAACCATTGGCTTTGGCATAATCCACCCAAGCTTGGAGCTGTTCTTTCGTCGCCGTTGCCCCGGTGGGATTATTCGGAAAACAGAGATAGATCAGATCGACTTTTTCTGTGGGGATTTGGGCGACAAAGTCATTGTCAGCGGTGATGGGGATGTAGGTCAGGCCACCATATTTACCAGACTCGTCGGCTTCCCCGGTATGTCCTGCCATCACGTTGGTATCAACGTAAACGGGATAAACGGGGTCAGTGACGGCAATAGTGTTGTCTTTGCCAAAGATATCGAGGATGTTCCCGGTATCGCATTTGGCACCATCAGACACAAAAATTTCAGAGGCGTCAATGTCACAACCACGGGTCTGGAAGTCGTGGGCAGCGATTTTTTCCCGTAGCCAAGCATAGCCTTGTTCTGGGCCATACCCTTTAAAGTTGGCGCGATCGCCCATGTCGTCAATGGCCTTTGCCATTGCTTCTCGACAGGCAGCGGGTAATGGTTCGGTGACATCACCAATCCCTAATTTGATAATGGGCGCATTGGGGTTTTCTGCTAGAAACCCATTCACTCGCCGGGCAATTTCGGGAAAGAGATAACCTGCTTTAAGTTTGAGGTAATTTTCGTTAATTCTAACCATAGAAAAATCAGGGGCAAAAGACCGTAAGACAGCTTAACCTATCATCCCATGCCCCAGGGAAGCCGCTAGATCTTTTTGGGGTGAAGAGGCTAGAAAAATTATCCATCGCTACTCACCTGGCTAATCCATCGCACCGGGTTACAAAAACCGAAACGCCATCCCATCACGGCACAAATTCTGCAACCCTAGGAATGGATCTTGAGCCAAAGGCGATCGCTACCTCGGTTTCCTGGACTAACAAGGACATTCTTTTATTTTTGAGAAGGATTATCAACCGTTGATTTTTAGGTGAAACCCCTGACTTGCCAAAATACTTCTATGTTCTTCATTTCTGGCCTAAATGCCCTTAATTTTGTTGAGATTATCTTTTTCCTAAAGGTATACAAAGCGCCTTTTTTTGAATAAACTAGACTTATTGGTCAAAAAAATATTCTTTTTCAATCTTTTAAACGGTAGTGATCATCACAAGGGATACTGCCGCCATGGGCAAAAAAGTCTATCCCTGGGTGGAGTTAACCCCACCGAACTTGATCTTATTCGCGCGAAAAGATACACTATAAGAAGTGAAAAGTCTTAATTTATGGGCGTCTCCCTGTACCTCTACTGCAATAGAGGTCTTATTTTTGAGAGATGTTTTCCCCGAAAGGGCCACCCTTATCGCATTGAATAACATATTGCAACGACACTATATTTCCAATTGAGTCTGTCGATATTCCAAGTTCGGTAATCCCGCATCTTTTCCCCTTTTCAATCTCTTGGTCAATCAAGGAGAATTAAGTATAGAACGCCGATGAATTCACCATCCCTGAGATTTTAATGAATCGTTGAACCTTTTTCGATTGTTGCCCGTCTAAAGTAGTGAGCGCTCAATTAAAAGTTATAAAGCGTAAGAAAGTTAAAGGGTATGTCGTTTATTTTTTAGAAAAATTCTTTGTGTTCTAGATTGTGACCTACATGATGATTGTTTTGTAAAGTATCTGCCCCCCTGGGCCGCACCATATAGTTCTTCGTTCTTTAGATTTAAGGAGTTAAAGCGTAAATGCCTAAAGTAAATCTTCAACAAGCCCCCAATAACGGCAAAAGTTCTGCGGATATGGTGCGTACCTATCTCCGGGAAATCGGCCGGGTGCCCTTGTTAACCCACGAAGAAGAAATTGTCTATGGGAAACAGGTTCAGCGCCTGATGGCCCTCCAGGAAAAACGCCAAACCCTAGAAGAATCCCTTGATCGCGAAGCAACCCGTGAAGAATGGGCCGAGGCCGCTCAACTGACACCGAAGCAACTCCAACGGGATCTCCAAATCGGGGAACGGGCAAAGCGCAAGATGATTGAGGCAAATCTCCGGCTTGTGGTGGCGATCGCCAAGAAATATCAAAAGCGCAACCTAGAATTCTTAGATTTGATCCAAGAAGGCAGCCTTGGTTTAGAACGGGGTGTCGAGAAGTTTGACCCCACAAAAGGCTATAAGTTCTCTACCTATGCCTACTGGTGGATTCGCCAGGCGATCACCCGGGCGATCGCCCAACAGGGTCGCACGATTCGACTACCGATCCACATTACCGAAAAGCTCAACAAAATTAAGAAAACCCAGCGGCAACTGGCCCAAGACCTAGGCCGGGCGGCCACCATCGCTGAAATCGCCGAAGCCCTCGAATTAGAACCAGCCCAAATCCGTGAATATTTCCGCGTTTCCCGGCACCCAATCTCCCTCGATGTCCGGGTTGGTGACAACCAAGATACCGAGTTAATGGATTTACTCGAAGACAGCGGCGAATCCCCCGACAACAACGTCACCTATGAGTTGCTCAAACAGGATTTGCGTGACCTGATCGCGGATTTGACCCCCCAGCAACAGGAAGTGATTATTCTGCGCTTTGGCCTGAACGATGGCAAAGAACTATCCCTGGCAAAAATTGGCAAACGCATGAACCTCAGCCGGGAACGGGTACGCCAGCTAGAACGCCAGGCTTTGAATCATCTGCGGCGTCGGCGATCGCAAATTCGTGAATATCTGGTTGCCAGCTAAATTTTTTAACTTTTCACCATGACTTAGGCATTCTGAGATGGGGCATTCTCCCCATCTTTTTTTTGTCCATCTGGACGGCTAATAAAAAAGATTTTTAATATTGTTGACTTAATTTATCAACTAAGGGTATTCTAAAGATGGTGTTTTTCTCTCAAGGATGTACAGGGTGGGTGGTCCCACCTTTTTTATTGCCAAAAATGCCAGCACACAGCACTGACAGGTACGCTTGCAAAGGCAATGAATGATTTCCTAGGCAACAATAGACAAAGATTCGAGGGCAATGCAGGGGGTATAACAAGAACCCTGCCAGCGGCGATCGCCTCCCACTTGAATAACTTGTTTGAGGGCCTCATAAACGTTGCCAGTGACCATCGTATCCTTAATCCGTCCGGTGATCTGCCCTTGTCGTACCTGGTAGCCCAGGTCAATATTGACGGAAAAGTCTCCCGAAAGGTCTGCGTCTCCTCCCAGAATTTGATCGACGACAATTGCTGTATCTAATTGCGAAATAATTGTGTTAAGACTGCCTACGCCAGGGGCAACAATCAAATTAACAAGCTCTGGGGTTGGATAGCGCCCGAGGCTGGCCCGAAATCCGTTGCCCGTCGGTCGCATCCCAAGGCTTCGACTTGTTTGGCGATCGCCGTAGATGTCTTGGGTAGAACCTTCCCGCACCAGGGACAAAGAGCGAGTCAGGGTACCTTCGTCATCAAAGTGGCAAATGTAAGGTTTGGCGGTGGGGTCTTGGTAGAGGCTGATCTGGGATGAGGCGACCCGTTGGCCAAGGGCTTGGCTCCAAGGAGAAGACTTTTCGAGGATATTTTTCCCATTGAGGGCGGCGGCAACCGTTGACCACAGCAGGGGCGCAGCATTACTGGTGAAAATTACTGGTATTTTGCCCGTGGTGGCCGGACTATTTTGCTTCGCCCAGTGGAGACGCTCCAGAATCCTGTGTACCGTTGCCTCTGGATCGAGGGAATCCTGGGTAATATCCCCATCATAAATGCCCAAAAAGTCATCCCCCCGCACCCACTCCACCTCTAGGCCATAGCTGAGGGAAATATCGGCGGCAGTGCAATAGAGACCTTCGGAATTGACCAGGAGTGTATGGCTCGATTCGCAGTCGAACACACCGCTACAGAGAATATCGGGATAGTGATCACGCAGTTGGGCGATCGCTGCTTTGCCTTTCTCAACTAAAGTTTCCACGGCCATGGCAGTGCCAATGGGAGGATTAATATCACGGCGCGGCTCACAGACATCTAGGGGCGTCGGTTCCTGGAGTTGGCTCAAGGCGATCGCCTTTTCTACTAATAGTTGTGGTGCGACATGGCCATAGGCCACCGCGAGCCCAGGCCGCCCTTGGTACCAAAGCCGCAGTGCCGTACCGATGGATTCAGCCGTTTCTAATTGTTTGAGACGATTCGCCTCAAAGGTGACGGGGTGGGAAACGGAACTTCCCTGGTAAACTTCCGCAAACTCGGCTCCCCCCTGATGTGCTAGATCCAGGAGCTGCTGGGCAAAATCGCTCATAAAATTTTCCTACCGATACCCTACAAACTGTAAATAACGCCACTTAGCGGAAACTTTCGATTCAATCCTAATGTCCCTAAAAGACTTTCGCCTCAGGCAAAATGAGCATCGCATCCCCAAAGGAATAGAAACGATATTCCTGGGCGATCGCCGCCTGGTAAACGTCGAGCAATCTTTCGCGCCCAATCAACGCACTAACTAGCATCAGTAAGCTCGACTTGGGTAAATGGAAATTTGTGATCAGCCCATCCACCACCTGCCATTCGTAACCCGGATAGATAAATAAATTGGTTTGTCCCTGGAAAGACTGTAATTCCCTAGGAGAAGCGGCGGCCATTCCCTCTAGCGATCGCACAACCGTTGTCCCGACCGCAATGACCCGACCGCCCTTTGCTTTCGTTTCCCGGATTTTTTTCACTGTTTCCTCCGGCACGTCAATCCACTCATAGTGCATATCATGGGCGGTGATATCTTCTACTTCCACCGGGCGGAATGTGCCAACCCCCACATGGAGGGTCACAAAGGTTTTTTCAATGCCTTTTGCTTCTAGTGCTGCAAATACCTCCGGCGTAAAATGTAGCCCTGCTGTCGGTGCCGCCACAGCTCCAGGGGTATCAGCATAGATCGTTTGGTACTGGTCGGGCTTTGCTTCAGAATCTGTCACATAGGGAGGGAAAGGGATCTCCCCAAAATCGTCTAACACAGACCAAAGGGTTTGGTTTGGCCGCAACTGAAATTCGAGTAAGCGCCCCCCTGTCTCTGGGTCTCGATCAACCACCGTTGCTTTCAGGGTTTGGCTCAAATCATGGGGCGCAGTGAATAAAATTTCTGACCCTAGGGTAAAACGTTTTCCCGGTTTCACTAAAGCCAGCCAAGTATCCGCTAAACGTTCTTCCAAGAGGAGGACTTCTACCGGAGCGCCCGTTGTCTTACGGCCATGGAGCCGTGCCGGGATCACTTTCGTATTGTTCATCACCAACAAATCATTGGGCTGTAGCCAATCAACCAGGTGGTAAAAATGCTGATGCTGGATGCTATCGGCAGAATCAAGCACTAACAGACGGGAACGATCACGGGGAGTGACAGGGGTTTGGGCAATGCGTTCCGGCGGCAGGTTGTAGTCATAACTTGAGAGGCTTTGGTCTGGGTTCATAGCTCACTGAAGCGAATAAAAATCTCCGATATAATGAACACAACTTTGAGGACGGCACAGCAAAATTTTTTTATTCCAACTATACCGACACAAGTGCAATGGTTGAATCTAGCTTACATTACCCTATTTTTGGTGCTGAAATTCCCTGTCCCCATTGTCGTCAAATGATTCCAGCTTTAACTTTGACGGATAGTTATCTCTGCGATCGCCATGGTGCTTTTGAAGCAGATCCAGAAACGGAAACCTTAGTCCATCTCCAGTCCAGTCGCCAATGGAAACGCTGGGAGGAAAAATGGTACCGTCAACATACCCATCCTGACGGCATTCGCTTTGAGATCCACGAAGCCCTTGATCGTCTTTATACCCAAGGGCTACGGGCCACAAAAATTACCATCGCCCAACGCTATCAAACCTTAATGCGGCGCACCCTCGATTTTAAATCGGCCCCTGGACGGGGAGACATAACCACAACGGATTATGCGACCACCCCTTCAGTGCCCCACCTATACGGCCTGCCTGTATTTTTTCATGATGCTGGCGATCGCCAAGACCGCTGGCAGATTGTCAACTTCGAGCTTGAAACCGAACCCGGCTCCCCCCGGCGTTATCCCTACCATTACCTGAGCCGAGAATAATCCCCATCAAACCCTTATTTTTGACCGGATTCTAGACCCTGGGGCATCAGCTCACTCAAATCAAACTTTTTCAACTGATTGGCAAATTGGGGCAAAATTTCGAGACAAAAAGCCTCTGCCGCCTTGGAACGGTAACGGTTTGGATTAACGATCACGCTTAAAATACGCCGCACTTCCACATCTTCAATGCGCGCCCGGTGCAGCACCCCCATCCGTAGTTCTTTCTCAATGGCCGTCACTGAGACAAAGGAAGCCCCTAGACCCGACTGCACAGCATTTTTAATTGCCTCGATGGAATTAAGTTCCATTTCAATCTTGAGCCGTTTGGTATCGATGTCGCAGCGAGTTAAGACTTGATCAATGACCTTGCGGATCGTCGATTGAGAATCGAGGGCAATGAATTTTAGTTTGTACAAATCATCTCGATAAATGGTTTCTGCCTTGGCGAGGGGGTGACTCACGGGCAAAATCAGGGACAGTTCATCCTCGGCATAGGGAACAATTTTCAACGTATCTTGCAACTCCGAAGGAACTTCGCCGCCAATGATTGCGAGATCCACTTGACCGTTAGCCACTCCCCAGGAAGTGCGTCGCGTCGAATGTACTTGTAACTGGACTGCCACATCGGGGTATTTCTGCCGAAAGCAGCCAATCATCCGGGGAATGAGGTAGGTACCCGTGGTTTGGGAGGCGCCAACAATCAGGGTGCCTCCTTGGAGATTTTGTAAATCTTCGATGGCCCGACAAGTTTCTTGGCAGAGGGTAATAATTTTTTCGCCGTAATCGAGGAGAAGATAGCCGGCTTCGGTGAGTTGGGCGCGCCGTCCACCCCGGTCGAAGAGGGGGACATTGAGCTGTTTTTCGAGGTTTTGTACCTGGAGGCTGACGGCAGGTTGGGAGACGTAGAGACTATCTGCTGCCCGTTTAAAGCTTCCTTCGGTGGAGATGGCTTTGAGGATACGGAGTTGATCCAGGGTAAATGGAATGTCAGACATATAGCCTCGGCAAAAAGGGACGACAAAGAGGGATCACGGCTGGTTTTATGATTGACAGTACCATAATAAGGGGATCGTATCTCTTTTCATGGATAATATAGCCTGTACTAATTTTAAGCAAAATACTTCGATCGACGGAATTATGACGGATTTGAGCTGGTTTTCGACAAGTCACTGGATTATGGCGGGTCTTTTGCTTGGTTTTGCGATCGCCCATAGTGGTTTGGCGGCGTTGCGTCCCTGGGGCGAACAAAGAATCGGTTCTCGCCTATACCGGGTGCTCTTTGCCTTGGTGAGTATTCCCTTCGCCACTGGTTTGATTATTTACTTCTTTAACCACCGCTACGATGGCCTAGTGTTGTGGCAAATCCAGGGGGACGCTTGGGTGAAACCGACGGTGTGGTGGTTGTCGGCGATTTCGTTTTTCTTTTTGTATCCTTCGACATTTAATTTGCTCGAAATTGCGGCGGTCAAGCAGCCCCAGGTGCATCTCTACGAAAAAGGGATTATTCGCATCACCCGTCACCCCCAGATGGTCGGTCAGTTGATTTGGTGCGTGGCTCACACCCTCTGGATCGGCAGTTCTTTTACGTTGCTCACTTCCATTGGTTTGATGGCCCACCATATTTTTGCGGTTTGGCATGGCGATCGCCGTCTGAGATCCCGTTATGGGCAGACGTTTCTGGCGGTGAAAGAACGCACCTCGATCATTCCCTTTCTGGCGATTCTCCAGGGACGTCAACAGCTTAAACTAGAAGAATTCCTCAAGCCTGCCTATGTCGGTGTTACAGCCTTCATTGCCCTGCTCTGGTGGGGACACCCCTGGTTGATGATGATGACGGCTAAAGTGCCCTGGTAACGGAAAAAAAGATGATCCCCAGGACCGATACAGGTAAGATAAGAGACCACAGATAATATTGAGTATGTGAGCGAAAAGAACAGGCAATTATGGTTCTATCAATCACCGAAGCGGATTTTACCCAGACTGTTTTAGAAGCCAATCAACCTGTTTTGGTGAACTTTTGGGCACCCTGGTGTGGTTTGTGTCATTTGCTCCATCCCTTTTTGGTGAAGTTGCAAAAGGAATGGGAAGGACAATTTCTTTTGGTCGATGTTAATGCCGACGATAACCTAAAGCTCGCCAATACCTATCGCCTCAAAACCCTCCCGACTTTAATTTTGTTCAACGATGGCACGATCGTTGAGCGCATCGATAAGTTCCAAAACCGCGATCGCCTTAATGCCCAGCTCGAACAACTCCTCCAGGGCGTGGTGATCCCCTAAATTTTCTATGACTGCCCCCCTCATCGTCATCTGTGGTGCCACCGCGACGGGTAAATCCGGTTTAGCCCTAAAACTTGCCGAAAAACTGGACACGGTAATTCTTAGCGCCGATTCGCGCCAAATTTACAAAGAATTCGACATCGGTACAGCGAAACCAACCCCTGAAGAGCAGCAGAAAATTCCCCATTACCTGATCGATATTTGTGAACCGACAGAAACGCTCACCTTGGCGGAATACCAAGCCCAGGCCCAAGCACTAATCGCGCAATTTCACGCCGAACAGAAGCCCGTTTTACTCGTCGGCGGCACTGGCCTTTACATTAAAGCAATTACCAAAGGCTTAAAAATTCCCCGGGTTGCGCCTCAACCGGAGCTGCGCCAACAATTCACCGACCTGGGCCAAGCCTATAGCTACCAACTGCTCCAGCAGGTTGACCCAGAAGCTTGTCGGAAAATTCACCCCAATGACCAAGTGCGTACCCTTCGTGCCTTAGAGGTGTTTTATGTCACCGGGGAACCGATTAGCCGCCAACAGGGAGAAAATCCGCCGACTTATCCGATCCTCGAAATTGGCCTCGATTGCGCTCCCGACCACCTCGATCAACGGATCCGTCAACGCACCCAGCAGATGGTTGACCAAGGCTTTGTTGCTGAGGTTGAACATCTCGGTAAAAAATATGGCTGGGATTTACCGCTCCTGAATACCCTGGGTTATGCTGAATTTCGGGATTATGTACGCGGTCAAGGGACATTAGAGGAGGCGATCGCCAATACCGTGCTCCACACCCGCCAATTTGCCAAACGCCAACGCACCTGGTTCCGCGCCAACCCAGATATTCACTGGCTCGATAACACTGCCCCAGATCTCCTTGAGCAAGCCCTCAATCTCATTACTCAACAATAGAGATTTGAAAGATTTTCCACATAAAAAAGCACCCTTTCGCGAGAAAGAATGCTTCAACGAATTTAAGGTTGAAAAATCAGACAAACATTAAGGACGTTCTTCAATTACCTTATCGATCAGGCCATATTCCAACGCTTCCTGGGCTGACATAAAGTAATCCCGATCCGTATCCTTCTCAATTTTTTCGATGGATTGACCCGTGTGGGCCGCCATCAATTCATTAAGTTGATGCTTAATGCGGATAATTTCCTTGGCTTCAATGTCAATATCTGTCGCTTGACGACGGCCTTGAATCCCACCGAGGGGCTGGTGGATCATAATCCGGGAGTGGGGCAGGGCCAGACGCTTCCCTTTCGTGCCCGCAGACAACAAAAACGCCCCCATAGAAGCCGCTAAGCCCACACAAATGGTGACTACTTCCGACTTGATGTGTTTCATCGTGTCGTAAATCGCCAGACCCGCCGTCACCGAGCCACCGGGGGAGTTGATGTAGAGATAGATCGGCTTGCTGGGATCTTCAGAATCGAGGTAAAGCATGATGGCAATAATCTGGTTTGCCAAAGCATCATTGACACCCCGACCGAGGAAAATAATCCGTTCACGGTACAAACGGTCATAGATATTGATCCAGTCAGAATAGGGCTGACCGGGCATTTGATAGGGAACTTTGGGTACACCGATGGGCATGGATTTTGTTTACCTTGATCTGAACAACGGGAAAAAATGGGGTGATTTTAAGCAATCACGAAGGCTACATAGCCGGTACGGGGGACGGCAAATCCTTCGAACTTTCGAGCACTTTATCGATAATGCCGTATTCGAGGGCCTGCTGGGGTGTCATGTAAAACATCCGGTCAGTGTCCTTTTCGAGTTTTTCGAGGGGTTGACCAGTATATTTAGACATCATTTGCAGGATTGTCCGTTTGTTTTCGATCACTTCCTTCGCCCGAATTTGAATATCGGAAGCTTGGCCCTGGGCTCCTTGGCGCGCTTGGTGAAGAATAATCGTCGAGTGGGGTAGGCTCGCGCGGCAGCCCTTCGTGCCAGCAGCAAGGATCATGGCCGCTGTTCCCATCGCTTGACCGAGGCAAATGGTGTGCACTGGCGGCGTGATGTAGTTGAGGGTATCGCAGATGGCAAAGGCTTCTGTTTCAAACCCAATGGAATCACCACCGTACCAAGAAGTCCCGGTGGAGTTGATGTACATATAAATCGGTTTATCGGGATCATCAAACTGTAAAAATAACAGTTGGGCGATGATCAGTTCGGTCACATCGACGCCAATTTGATCTTTATACTCGTCGGGAGAGACCAGGGGAAGGCCGAGATAAACGATGCGTTCTTTTAGCAGTAGGGAAGGGAGATCTGGCGGTGGTGTCCTGTAGGTGGAGCCGCCACCTCTGTAGGGTGCTTGTACAGCCTGAATCGGTGAGTTCATAGATCTTTATAATGCGTTGGGTAACGTGTTGGCGTTACGGTTGCGGGGTGTTTTTGTCTGATTTTGTCTTAGCATCTAATTTTAACGCAAGGTTTGACGGTGGTTTAGGGCGATCGCACATGGGAAAAGTATTTTTGCTGGGAGCGGGTTTAGGGACAAAGGACTATTTAATGGTGCGGGGTTGGGAGATCCTCCAACGGGCAGAAGTGGTGATTTACGATGCCCTGGGTTCCCAAGAACTGTTGGATCTGCTGCCCCAGGACTGTTTGCGGTTATTCGTCGGCAAGCGAGGCGGCCAAAAGAGTACACCCCAAGAAGAAATTAATCGTCTTTTGGTTGAGCATGGACAATCGCCAAAACGGGTGGTGCGCCTGAAGGGGGGAGATCCGTATATTTTTGGGCGATCGCACCCAGAGATTTTGGCACTCCAAGGGGCGGGCTGTGATTTTGAGGTGATCCCTGGCATTTCATCGGCCTTAGCAGCACCTTTGCTAGCAGGCATTCCCTTGACTCATAAGGATTTGGGGCGCGGCTTTTTTGTGGGGACAGCCCATGATTTGGAGGCCTTTGATTGGACAGCCCTAGCCCGCTTGGAAACTTTGGTTTTTTTGATGGGGGGACGCAATTTAGAAGACATTTGTCGGCGCTTGATGGCAGCGGGGCGATCGCCTCATTTACCAGTGGCCATTGTGCGGGCGGCGGGATTGCCAGAGCAGCAGGTCTGGACGGGAACATTACAGACCATTACGAAACAAACGGCGACGGTTCAAAAACTTTCGCCCTGTGTGATCATTGTGGGTCAGGTGGTTAGTCTCCGGGAGGATTACATGGATCGGGCTCCATTGGGTGGCAAAACAATTCTGATTACCCGCGCTGCGTCGCAATCGAGCGAATTTACCAAACTTTTGGCGGAAACTGGCGCAAAGGTCTTGGAAATGCCCGCTTTAGAGATTCGTGAGCCCTCCACCTGGGAACCCCTCGACCAGGTGATCGCCACCCTAGAAACCTTTGACTGGCTGATTCTCACCTCGGCCAACGGCGTTGAATATTTTTTCCAGCGACTCGCAACCCTGGGCAAAGATGTGCGGGCCCTAGGCAAGCTCAAAATTGCCGTCGTCGGTAAAAAAACAGAAAAATTCTTGCGCCAACACGGCCTAAAAGCAGACTATATTCCCCCTGATTTCATTGCGGATTCTTTGGTGGAAAACTTTCCCGATCCGCTGCAAAATCAAAAAATCCTTTTTCCCCGGGTCGAAACAGGGGGGCGAAAAATCCTGGTGCAAGAACTCGCCCAACAGGGTGCCCAGGTGGTTGAAGTGCCCGCCTATGAATCGGGTTGTCCACGGCAAATTCCGACGGCGGTCTGGCAAGCTCTCGAAGCACAAACCATTGATCTAGTAACCTTTGCGAGTTCTAAAACAGTGCGCAACTTTTGGCAGCTAATTCAGCAGCAGGGGGGGGATTTAGCGTTATTAAAACCGCTGAAAATTGCCTCCATTGGCCCCCAAACTTCCCAGACTTGTTTAGACCTTTTCCAGCGAGTTGATCTCGAAGCCGAGGTCTACACCCTAGAAGGCTTACGGGATGCCATTCTGACTAATTGCGTGTAATTCACCATCATCAGCAGTTTTAGCGGTGATCGCCTTTGCCGTTTACAATCCCGAAGAGCGGACTTGATAGGGGATTTCTTCGATGGGGAGATTGTCTAAATTCCAGTCGGCGTAATGTAATTGGAGGCGTTTTTCGCCAGCATATTCAACGATTTTGCCGCCATATAAACGGGCATCGGTGCCGAGGCTTTGGATTTTGATGCTGCCGTTAAAGACCGTGGCCCGGGCGAGATAAATCACCAAATCGTCGCGGGAAGGGCGATTGACCGTGGTACTGGCAGTGAGGTGGGCTAAACCCCGTTCGTCTAATTCTTGGGCGATCGCCACCGCTGTATTGCGAATGCCGCGAATCGCCACAATATTGGCCGCCACCGCCATCGTAATGTCAATTTTTTTGGTATCCGTCAGGACGGCATTGTGGGCTAAAAAATGAAAATTTTCTTCCCCTAAATCATTGCGAATGCGGCGATGGATTGGATTGTGGGCGTTGTAATTTTTCAAGGTACCGACAATTGCACCACAGGCGTTGCGGGGTTCACGCCATGGCGATTCACGGGTTTTGCCATAGACCTGCTTGCCATCCTGACGCAACCGTCCCACATGGGTTTTGAGATCAATGGCCACAAGGGAAATGGATTGGGGATTGCCTGCGTACACACGCCGCTTTAAAGATTCATCTAGCTCGTGGGCCACGGTGACATGGGCTAAGGTTTCGCCGTCATCGGTGCCCCCACCCGCCGGGAAAAACGCCTCTAATTTTAATTCGCCAATTTCCGAGAGGGTGGCAAAACGGGAAGCAACGACATCTCGATAACGTTTTGTGGCTTCCCCCTGGTGAATGCGATCGCCGCAGTTGGTGTAGGCGAGGGTAGTCACCACACTGGGCAAACTCATATCGGCCCCACAAGCTTTAATATCCGTTGAATCGGAGGCAACAAATTGCAATTCATCCCGCAAAATCTGGAGGCCGCTGATCAGGGCATAGCGATCGCTGACGATTTCGTTCAGGTAATTATGGTAGGCATTACGCTCCATCCCGAAACTGGCGGCGAGTTGCCAAAATTGCTTGACCCGTGCTTCGGTAGGGGCCGCATTAAAGGGTAGAGTCATAAAATTTTATCTGGAACGTTGATGTGATTGATTGTGGCGTCTTGGGGGAGATGACTATGGTCAGTCTGTTTAACGACCCATAATTGTGGTGCGGCCCATTGCTGACGATGATCTGTGACAGTTTTGCTTGGATTTGGAGGAAGCAGGGCGATCGCCTTTTTATTCTAGCGAACCACGGGTCACCCCTAATTGATTTTGGAGCTTGAGGGTTTGCCAAAGCTGTGCCCCAGAAATTTTTCCTGTGAGTAATTTTTGGTAAAGATCAATGGTTTTGGTAATCTCTGCGGGAGATTCATCCACAAATTCAACGCGGAAGTGCTGCACTCCCAAATCCATAAAATGCTGCATATATTCTGCGCCAGTCTGGGCGGTGCCATTAAACACCGTATTCCGACAGCCCGCATCAGCAACTAAAACATGCTCAATACCCGTGCGATCGCCTAATTTCACTTCATGACTTTCGCAGGGGCGACCACAATTAGTGAAATCGGTTCCATCGGAGAGAAACGCGCAGAAAACACAATGTTCCATGTGAAACATCGGCATATGTTGGTGGATCGTGATTTCAAACCAATTGGGGGGAGCTTTTTTAAGGAGCGATTCTAACTGGTGAATATTGAGGTCATAGGAGGCCGTGAGACGTTCTAGGGGAAAAGTTTGTTTAAAATAATTGGCACTGATTGGGTTGGAAATATTTAAAGAAAAATCAGCGGTAATCCGTTCATTTTTAAAAAAGTTTAGCTGGTCATAGTTCCGAATCAAATAGCCATCTGCTTGACTAGACAGCACTTGCTTGAGAATGTATTGTTCCTTGGGTTTGGTGATTCGGGGCGGTGCCACCCAAATTTCTGGTTGCTGCTCAGTTTGTTTCGTCAGTTTCACTGCTTCACGGTAGTTAATCGGATTTTCAAACTCACAATAAATGGTCTGGATATTTGTCCCTAAAACAGCTTTGAGTTGTGATAAATTGCGCACTAAAACAATGATTTGCGTTGATTGGTTCGCTGCTTTTTCTAAATGAGGTAAAAGATTTTGATGGGATGCGTTACCATTTAGCTGCCAACGTTTTGGCTGACCGCGTAAAGCTTCCAATTGCGCTACTATTTCCCGCCGCATTCGATTTAGTTCACTCACAGGGAGAATGGCCTCACCAAGCAGATTATTCTCTAAATGCTGGAGATAAAAAGGGGTATTTCCTAAGCGGCCAAATTGTTCCGTTAAACGTTCCGTTGTTAGGGGTTTCTTGATTGCGGTGTCGAGAAGAATTTCTGATGTGACTTGGACAATATTGCCCTGCCCATCACGGGCGATCGCCGTCAATTTTTCACCAATTTCTCCGTGAATTTCTATTGTAATCGGCCGCTGGAACTGAATTTTTTCACTGGTAAAGGTTTGACGTAATTTTTTATCCAGTTCTGGATCGCTGGTTTTCCAGAGGCGATCGCCGACCCGCACCCTGCGCAAGTCCACATCCCGCCGCCCAAAAGTAACAATCGTATCTTTTCCCTGGGTTTCAACGGCGTAAACTCGCCCCCCTTGTTCACGATCTGCGGGTTTCCCCTGATCAAAGACCACCCCATCCCCAGCCTTTAGGGGCGCTTCTAAGTGCAAAATCACTTGTTTATCGCGACCATCACGAATTTGCTTGATTTCACCAAGAAATACGCCTCTTTTCTTGCCAAAGCGACCATGAACAAGGCTTTGATTATCGATGCCGTCGAGCCAACCTGTGTACAACCCACGCGAAAAGGCCATTTCCAATTGATATTTTTCCTGGTCTGAAACCTCTTGCTCAATCCCCTGCACTGCCCGATCGATGGCCTGGCGATACACTTGGGTGACACTGGCCACATATTCCGGCTGTTTTAAGCGTCCTTCGATTTTTAGCGACACGACGCCCGCTTTAATTAAGTCCGGCAAAACAGGCAATCCCGCCAAATCTTGGGGGCTTAGTAGGTAACGTCTGTCACCCAGATCAAATGGCTTACCATCGACAATCATTTCGTAGGGCATCCGGCAAGCTTGGGCGCATTCTCCGCGATTGGCCGACCGTCCGCCGAGGGATTCACTGGTTAGACATTGCCCGGAATAGGCGACGCATAACGCCCCATGGACAAACACCTCCAGCGGCATCGAGATCTTTTGTTGCCCTAATTCCTGTTGAATTTTTTCGATTTCCTTGATCGAACATTCCCGCGCCAATACCACCAAATCACAACCCAAATTTTGCGCAAATTCGACCCCGGCAGCACTGGTGACGGTCATTTGCGTGGAACCATGGATCGGAAAATCGGGAGACAATTGCCGAATTAATTGGCACAGCCCCACATCCTGGACAATCGCCGCATCGACTCCTGCCGCAATAATCGACCGCAAATATTGTTCGACTGCCGCCAATTCCGAGGTGAAAATCAGCGTATTTAACGTCACATAACCCTTCACGCCGCGCCGATGTAAGTATGCCATTAACTCCGGCAAATCTGACTCGACAAAGTTTTGCGATCGCATCCGGGCATTAAATTTATCCAGCCCAAAATAAATCGCATCGGCTCCATTTTCTACGGCGGCGATCGCACAGTCCCAATTTCCCGCTGGAGCCAGCAGTTCAGGGGTTTTGATTAGGGTGCTAGATTCTACAGGGGTAACAGAGGGAGTAGACATAGATTTATCAAAATAGAGAGGCGATCGGGTTTGATTTTGTAAAGTTATTGCGTTATTAGCCACTCACACAATGCAGATAATTGATTATCAACAGTGAGATTTGCTGCGTTACTAAGTTCACCTGTCTGGCATTGTTCGTAAATCTCTGCCGACATACTGGTTTCTATCGCAGCCCCAATGAAAAATAAGTGGATTTTGTTCTTGAAAGAATCTCTTACTCTACTAAGAGCTGTATTTGCCGTTTTCCAATGTTCATCTGCCCCGGCTGGATCAATTCCGCCCTTTAACTCACCGATGGCAAGATACTTATTCTTATCGTTAAGGATATTAGCCAAAATAGACGAGGTTACTCCTTCAATCTTGTCATTTAGCAGCACGATATCAATATTCTTTTTGACCTGTGGAACATTAATGTTGAAAATTAGAGATCGATAAGTTGTTTTATTTTTCCATCTTAAGGCTTTCGTTCGTGCAGCCATCTCAGCTCTATAGTTTTTGTTTGAAATCCATTGCGAACGTTTTGGAAATAGTTCAAATTCAATATCATGCACCTGTAACTGGGCAACGATAAATCTGACGAATTTCTCTTCTGCGATAGAACCAACAATGTTGCGCATTTTACCACCAAGAGCATCTCCAAGTGTGAGCAAGTAACGATAGACAATCTCATCGATATACTTTTTGCCACAAGGTGCAAGAACCTCCTTAACAAAGCCTGCAAGAATTTCATTTTTGTCCATGTCATCGAGGTGAGCCTTCGCCTTGACAGATACACCCGCTGCCTCAATGAGTGTTTCTCGGATGTCATAGAGTTTGAGAATATCCTCTGCACACTTTGTATTCTTCTGAAGAGATACTTGTAGAGCTTTCGCCTTATCGATAAATGGAATAGACTCTTTATTGCGACGAAGAGCATATTCAAGAAAACCACTTCTGCGAGCATCTTTTGTCGTCACAAGGTCACTGAAATTGTTTACAAACTGATTATTTTTCATCAATGACATCCAGAAGCTGTTCGCTAACCGCTTTAGCAACAGCTTCAGCAAGTAACGGTGGTACTGCATTACCCACTTGTCCAAACTGAGTCATCGCCACTTTACGTTTACTACTATAAGAATCAAGTCGAGTTCCGGTAAACTCCCAATCAAGGGGAAAGGTTTGCAAACAAGCCAGTTCACGAACTGTGAGCATTCGATCTTCAAAAGGATGAATAAAATCTCGATAACCACTACGGGTCACTGTAGGAGATGGCTGGTTCGGATCTAACCTGCGGTAGGTTGAACCAAATGTCTTTGTCTGTTCTGAGAGTTTACCCCCTTGTTTGACTTTACGAATTTTTTCTAGAGTGGAAGGTGCATGAGCTGTTTGTTCGTGATTTTTGATATGAACGTTTTTAATATCCATGATTCTTTATCCTATCTTTTATAGTCTGCGAAACTCTTAGTGCCATCGCTGAAGGAGGGGTTGCAGGGGGGAGAGTGCTAATTGCATCTTGAACAGTTTTGTAAGGTTTTAGCTGCTTGCCAAAAAGATCTATCTGTCTCGCTTGGTTGCTAGGCCCATGAGTTGGTTCAGGAAATTGGAATGTTTTGCCCAAACGATTACCTACGATGAATACTCTTTCTCTAAATTGCGGAACACCAAAATCAGCAGCATTTAGGACATGATACGAAACAGCGTATTTATATTCTTTTCCAGCGTATTTTATAGGCTGCGATGCTTCTGTCATGATAGCCTCAAGAGCCTTTCCCTTTGACCAATTGATCATTCCTTTGACATTCTCCATAACAAAACACTTTGGCAATGCCTCCCTGACTACACGTAGAAACTCAAGTACCAGCATTCCTCTCGGATCATCCATTCCCATACGTCTACCTGCTAGGCTGAAACTTTGGCAAGGGGGGCCACCAATAACTAGGTCAATTTCAAGAGGATTGACCTTTGCCGCTTCTAAGATAGCCTGTGTTGTAATTGAGGTGATGTCGCCTTCAATGACTGGAGTGTCCGGCATATTAAGCCTTAGAGTATTGCAGCAAGACGGATCTTGTTCCACAGCTACCGCCGTACTGAAGCCAGCAGCGTGAAAGCCGATGTCCATGCCACCAGCTCCGGCAAATAGGCTTATCAGTTTTTTTTCCATTATGAATTTTGTGTTATTGTACAGCTCACCTAAAGATTATCTCTTAGGGATCAGGACAATACTACCTTGAGTGGATCAAGTCTCTCGAAGGGTAGGCGATCGCCTTTTATGGATATTGCAGATGGGATAACGGTAGGTAAGCTATTCCGGTACAGTACACTCAATGCTATCTGCTCCTCTAACCATAGCGACAGAGCCTGACTTGTGCAGCAACTAAGGTCTTCATCCAATTCATTTCCCCCGGCAGGGCTATATCCCCTGATCGCACTGCCAGAACCCTATCAAACCGCTTTTCGCTTGGGGAGCGCTCACCATCTGCCAGGTCAGTTTTTACCCGCACAAACAGATTGGTTTATCCAAATTTGCTTACTGCCCTTTATGGTTATGTATGCATTGCCCATTCTGGGACTGGTGCCAGCTTTAATTTCCCAGGCCATTCGTAAACCCGCCAGCTATGGGCGACTTTGGCAAACCCTGACCCAACAGAGCTTACCGGAACTGGGGTTTACGCTTCTATTCTTCCTAATCTTGGCGGTTTTGATCGGCTATTGCACCTATATGGCCTGGGATCTGGCTCAATCGTTCTACCGCACCTGGCATTGCTCTCGACTGCGCAAACGGAAAGAAGAAGGCTACGGGATTGTGTTGTTGTCCCATGGGCTGGTGGGCCGCTTGATTGATAATCTAGGGCGACATAATTGTCTGTGGTTACCGCGCCAGGCGATCGCCGATATTGCTTGGCACCGAATGCGCGAAGAAGGAGCGAAACGATCCTACTGGGTGAATCGAACGCGCATCTGCTATGTTTCCGCCAAAGGGAAAAAGCACTGGCTCACCCTAGAAGGTCGCATCGTAGATCTGGGGTATTCCAACCATGGACATACCGATGACCGCGCCGATCGTGCTCTTTATGAAGCCTTAGTGAAATGGTGGAAAGGGCGATCGCCTCAATAAATACAATCTCAAAGGGAAGGCGATCGCCGTCTTTGCTGCTTGTTTTGGCGGATAATCAAGAATCCCATCGCCAACCAAAAGATCAACAGCCCGCCCGTGAGTAATAGCACTGGTACCAGGCCAAACCGAACAACAAGCGCCGGAGCTGCCGCTGTGAATAATCCACCCCCGACAATCGGCTCAAAGAATAGTTGTTTGTAAGCAAAACTCTCAAACGCACCGGTGCGGTTCTCCGGATCGACCATTCTCAATAATAAAATTCCCGTAGCCGTCACCCCCATCGACTGACCCATATCGCCGATTCCTTTTTCAAACCAATGACTCGGAAAAATGCGTGGGGCGAAATAAAGAAACATCACCACATTCCAGGTGATGCCTACGACACTCAAAATGGTAAATACACCCAAGTTGGAACCAATTACACTCAGGGAAATGGATGCCAATGCTGTCACCACCACCACATCCAGAGCTAAACCCGCAATGTTACTCATCAGCGAGCGAATAATCAAAGGCGCTAACCCCAGACGTTCCATTACCAACTGCACAATGATGCCGCCAATCAGAGCCATCGGGAATAACGGCACATAGGAGATGACTTCAAATCCCGTTTGGCCCCAGGCAACCGACTCCACCCAAACCAGTGCTTCTAAAATAAGCCAACCAATCACAATCGCTGCGCCGACAATGCCAAAATTAATCGACAGAGGATCAATCAGTAGATTACGCATGAGTTGGGCGCGACGACGGCGCACCTCAGGGGATTCCGTTTCCGTCAGTTCTGGCACACCGTCTAAATCTTCTACAGCTTTCTGAAAAGATGTGACATGGCCCTTACGCCGGCCCCAATCCGCTAGCGCTGTACCCGCAATAATTCCGCCAACAATGCCCACCGTGGCAATGCCCAAGGCTAGATCCGCACCCGCCTCAAAGCCCAGTTCAGTAAACGTCTCAGCCATCCCGCCAGCGGTGCCATGCCCTCCTTCAAAGCCAATTTCGATCAAGCAAGCAGCAATGGGATTTACGCCAAATAGCGGCATCAAAATCAGCAGGGTTACCAGGATTCCCACCACATATTGACCCCAGGCCAATGTTTGACCAAAGACGACTTGAGGAGCCGTTTTTGTCCAAATATCTTTTGGTCGTGGAATAGCTTCCCCAAGGAATAGGGCCGCAAAGACAATATTGATAAAGATCCCTGGCGATTGTGACCAAACGGCGCGAATCGGTTCTGAAAAAAGCCCATCTGATAGGATCGAGGTTCCCCCAGAAATAGCAGTGGCGATCGCCCCCAAAACTTGAGGCCCCAGCAGCAGTGCTAATACACCAGCCACAATGGATTCAGGTAAATAAAGCCTCTGGATCCAGCGCACTTTTTGCTTAACATACCGCCCCGCTAAAACCAGTAACGCAATTAGGATAAAGGCAAAAAAAACATCTCTGAGAGTAAACATGACCCCGTTTCGTCCACTAAATAAATATCCTGGACAGGAAAGTAATAGACTGTGCAACAGGCATGAGTACAACAAAATTCATCCTGTTTTTCCTTGATTCCATGGATGAGTTGTGCGCTAACTTACTGTTTCACTGACCTGAATAGGACTGACTTGCATCATAGAGAAAGTTTGGAATTACGGAGTGATTAGAGTTACAGAACTCTACAGAACCGCTTATCTGATGTGCAGTGTTTTATACATTGCCATTACTGGCGAGGAACAACTCCCTCGGTCTGGCTCTGAGTCGTAGGGAGTTGCGATCAGATGGCGGCACAATTTCGCCTGTTTCAGAAGGCGATCGCCCTGACCCAATTGCCCGCCGGAGTAAAGAATTCAAGGAAATTTCAAGGAACAACATCAAAAGGTTGATTTCCGGGAAGGCGATAAATGTAAAAATCTCGGTCAAGGGTAAAAATTGTCTTTTGATTCAAAACTTCAGCCGCAGTGACTAAGGAAGCATCCGCCAAATCCATCGGCACATCCCGATACTGTTCCATTAGCTGTTGCATTCGTCTCTGTTCTGCCCCGTTAGATACGTGCAATACAAGAAGCTCGTCGGCAATATAACTCCATAACTCCTGCTGCGCGAGCCATCCACCATACCGACCTAGCAAATGCATCGCCTCAGTAAAACAAGACCAAGTTGTGACCAATGGAGCTTGAAGTCTTGAAAGTACAGCCGCACAACGACTTTGATTGTTATCGTTCCGGTTAATCAGGGCAATCAAAGCCGAAGCATCGCATAGAGTCATGAACGATGACCCCATGACTGATTTTTATCTGCCAACATATCCGCAAAAGCGTCCTTTGTCCGTGCAGATAGATCAGAGGGCTGAAACTGAACTCGGCCAATTCTATCTTGTAGTGTCTGTTCTAAGGTCATTGGCTGCTGAGGCTGTAATGCTTTAGGAGATAAAACCGTTAACCTTACTTGCTGTCCAGTCAACTCAGATGCATGCTGTAAGATCTCTTCCCAAGTTCCTTCAATCGTGCGTTGATTCATAAAAGATAGCTCTACAAAGATATACCCACAATTATGCCAAACCTTTGACAAGCGACTTTTATCTACATCTTGATGGTGGGCGATCGCCGACGGGAACGATCAATAATAGAAGGCTGCCCATTCTACGATTCCCATGGCAAAACTCCGCGAAATCACCGTTTCCCCCCAACTGAAAAAGCATCTCGTGCAAGGTCATCCCTGGATCTATCGCGATAAATTGCCGAAGAGTCTCCGCTTTGAAACGGGGGAATGGTTGCGAGTTAAATGTGGCAACTGGACGGGATTCGGCCTTTGGGATAACAAAAGTCCCATTGCTGTCCGGATTTTTTCCCAACGGCATCTGCCTGACCGTCGCTGGTTACAACAGCAGGTACAAACAGCCTGGGATTTACGGGAACCCCTGCGCCAAAGCAATTGCACCGCCTACCGCTGGCTCTTTGGGGAAGGCGATCGCCTGCCAGGAATTACGGTGGATCTGTATGGGGAATACGCCGTCGTGCAAACTTATATGGAAGCGGCCAATGTACTGCTCGATTGGCTCGTGCGATCGCTGCGGGAAGTCGCCCCACTACAGGGAATTTTATGGCGCACCAAACATTTAGAAAATTTAGAAGATCGCGATACAGACAGCAAAACCCAAGTGCTCTGGGGCAAGGAACCCAAGGGCGATATTACCGTGACCGAACATGGTCTGGTTTTCCAGGTGAATTTGCAAACGGGCCAAAAAACAGGCTTGTTTCTCGACCATCGGGAAAATCGCAAATTTATTGGCGAAATTAGCCGCGATAAAACCGTTCTCAACTGTTTTTCTTACACCGGAGCCTTTTCTCTCTATGCCCTGCGCGGTGGTGCCAGCCAAGTGACCAATGTCGATGTGGGCAAGCAATTAGCGGAAGTCGCCAACACCAATGTACGCCTCAATCAGTTTGATCCAGGCAAACACACCTTTGTCACCGCCGACTGCTTTGATGTTCTCAACCGCTACGCCCAAGCAAAACAAACCTTCGATCTTGTAATCCTCGATCCACCCAGTTTCGCTAAAAGCAAGAAAAATCGGTTTGCCGCTATCCGTGCCTACACCAAACTCAATGCCCTCGCCCTCCAATGCGTCGCCCCTAATGGATTATTGGTTTCTGCCAGTTGCACCAGCCAAGTCAGCCCCGAAGCCTTCCGAGAGATGCTTGCCAGTGCCGCTGCCGCCGCCAATTATTACCTGCAAATTATTCACGAGGCCGGACAACCCTGCGATCATCCGGTGCCAGCCGCTTTTCCAGAGGGACGCTATTTAAAATTTGTTGTTGCGAAGGTCAGCCCGATTATTTAGCGATGATTCAATTTATGCCTTCGGGTGCAAAATCCCAAACACGGAAGTGTAGCCATGCAAAAAGGTGCGATCGCCGACGGGGCCAATTTCCCCATTGCAGAAAAATCCCCCTAAATTGGGTGTTGGCAAGGCCGTAGAAAAGAGGGTCGAATCAAAATTTGGCTCCCCATAGAGTCCCTTCCCGCGACCGAGACAGGCAAACATCAAGGCTCCAAAAGGAGGTTCCAGTGGATCATTTGCTTGGAACTGTTGTAACAGCACCGAAAGATCTTCCGCTGAAGTCTCTGCATCCCGCAGGTGAAACTGTACCCTTTGGCCCGCCCGAATGCGATCACCTACGGCGATCGCCCCAGCCCTGGGATCCACCCCAAGCAAATTGCGAATGAGAAAGTCCCCGTGGATAAGCTTTTGTTTAAAGGCATCCATCGCAATGCCGATAAAAAGAGAATCCTGGGCGAGGGCTTGATCTTCTTCATCCAACTCGGCGATCAACTCCTGCAAAAATCGTAGGGGAGAGCCATGGCGGAGCTGTTCACCCTCGGCCACCGACAATTCCGTAATGATATTGCGATCGCATTGGGTAATTTGATACACCTCACCGATGGGCCGACATCCCTGGGCGACAACAGTCTCCATCTGGATATTTCCAGCCAAAGCCACCCCCACTGTGCCAGACCGCAACAGGGTTGGTTCTTGGTCTGCTTCGTAGTAAAACAAACCGCTGGCTGTTCTGCCACCGGAGCTTGTTAGTCCCCCCACTTTTGCCGCATTCGGATAGGCAAAATCAAGGCCCGCCAACAGATCCGTAATACTCGACGAAAAGGGATCCGCCAGCAAAATAAAATTCGGTTCCGCCTCGGGACTAACCCCAAAAATGTCGATCCAAGGGTCTGGGGCGCTATCTAAATCGGGTAAATCTTTCTCGGTGACATGGAAAGGCACGACTTCCACATCTGGCAAATGAGCCACCGTTAAACTAAGGGCGGGTTGTCCTTCACATTCTTGGGTTTCTCCGGTTGCGTCGGTGCCAATAATACTCACGCCACCGCAACCAATCACCACTTTGCAGGCTAATTTTTCAGTCAATAGCGGCAAGATCCGGGCATATTCGCTGGCAAACGCGGCTGAAATGAAGAGAATGGCCAGATCTGCACTACCAGAGAGATTTTCTTGGATTTGGGCAACGGCTTCATCAATGGCTCCTTCTAGGGACGCTTGGGTCGAGAGGGCATTTAGCCATTGAAAAGGATGGGTATCGACTGCGGGTTGTGCCCCAGTGATTCCTAATTTTTTCCACAATGCCTTGAGCATACTGACACATCTTGAATCGGTTGCGGTTTTTGAGATTCTCCCAAAGTCTTTAGCTTACAGGGAAAAGGCCAGAGAAAACCAGGGTCTCCCCCCAGACAGATGGCAATTTCCTCACAGTGGCGATCGCCTGGATTTTGTAACAGAATATTACAAAAAAGACGGCATAACGCTATAGCAGCTTGACGGTCTCCGGTGGGCTGGGTACAGTAGGGCGGTATACCCCATCGGGTAAAGCTTCCATTAGTTGTATGCAAGATAAGCAAAAAGTCACCCTCTATCTGCCTGCGGCGATCCATCGTCAGCTCAAAATCAAGGCAGCCCTCGATGCAGATTCCATGTCTGCTTTAGTGGAAAAAGCCGTGGCCTTCTATCTACAACACCCTGAAGTGGTAGAAGAAGTACAAGAAACCTATGGCCAGACCCACCGTGTCCACATTTGTCCCGATTGCGAAGGGGCGGTGGTACTCCGGGATGGACAACTGGTTTCCCTCAAGAGGCAGCCAACGGTACTCCTTGATGAAGAGATTGCACAGGATCTGCAAAGTGCAAAGGGTGCTGCGGATGGGGCAGAACTAGTCACTTGCTAGCTGTCCGATTGGCGATCGCCGTTTATTTTTCTCCCGATTTACCTCCACTCTGGTCGATGTGGTGCCGCCTAATTCCCCCTTTTAGAACGTCAGAACTAAACCCATGAAAGAAGAGCTCAATACCCTCATTCAAGCTCAATACCCCCTGATCTACCTCATCACCCCCGAGGAGGAACGGGCCGAGGCGGCGATCGCCCACATTGCGCAACTGTGTGAGTATCAGAATGTTTTCGTCTGGACGATGACCCATGGCTTGGTGGAATACGGTTCCGACCGCAAGCCCCAAACTCGCACCCTCTCAGCAGAAGCGGCCATTCGTGAAGTCATTCACCACAACGACTCTGGCATTTTTATCTTTAAGGATCTGCATCCATTTTTAGACGATCCCAGCACCGTCCGCTGGTTACGGGATGCGATCGCCAGCTTTAAGGGCCAGCAGAAGCACATTATTTTAATGTCCCCCTACCAAAAGGTGCCCCTCGAACTCGAAAAAGACATTGTTGTCCTCGATTTTCCTTTCCCGACCCTTGACGAACTCGATCAAGTGCTCACCCAGTACCTTAATCCCCGGCACCCCATCTCCCCTGTCGTGCGAGAAAAACTCCTCAAGGCAGCCCTGGGGTTGACCAAGGACGAAGCCGAGAAAGTCTATCGCAAGGCCCAGGTTAAGGCGAAAAAACTGACCGCTTCGGAAGTAGAAATTGTCCTCTCCGAGAAAAAACAACTGATTCGCCGTAACGGTATTCTCGAATTTATCGAAGAAGACGAAACCATTGACGCCATCGGCGGTTTGGAGGAACTTAAGCGCTGGCTTAAACAACGCTCCAATGCCTTTACCGAAGCTGCGCGGGAATATGGCCTACCCCAACCCAAGGGGATGTTGATTCTTGGTGTACCGGGTTGTGGTAAATCACTCCTTGCCAAAACCACTTCTCGGTTGTGGGGTCTACCACTCCTCCGCCTTGATATGGGCCGAGTATATGATGGCTCCACCGTGGGCAAATCCGAAGCGAACCTCCGCAGTGCCCTTAAAACCGCCGAGTCCATTTCTCCGGCAATCCTTTTTATCGACGAATTGGATAAGGCTTTTGCGGGCTCCTCTGGATCTGCGGATTCCGATGGAGGCACCTCCAGCCGCATCTTTGGTTCGTTCCTCACTTGGATGCAAGAAAAAGAATCCCCCGTTTTTGTGATGGCCACCGCGAACCGAGTGGATCGGCTACCAGGGGAATTTCTCCGAAAAGGACGATTCGACGAAATCTTTTTCGTGGATCTCCCCAACCCCAGCGAACGAGAAGCGATCTTTAATATCCATCTCCACAAACGTCGGCCAGTCGGCGATCGCTTCGACACAGAACAACTGGCAAAGATTTCAGAAGGTTTTTCCGGTGCGGAAATCGAACAGGCGATCATTGCCGCCATGTACGAGGCCTTTGCCCAAGCTCGCGAGTTCACCCAACTCGACATTATCGCCGCGATCAAGGCAACCTTGCCCCTTTCCCGCACCATGACTGAACAGGTCAATAGTCTCCGCGATTGGGCCAGACAGCGCGCCCGACCTGCTTCAGCCTCCGTCGCCGAATACCAGCGATTGGAGTTCTAACAGGCTTAATCTGTCCCGGATTAAGGTCAACAAGATTCCCAGCTTGTTGGCATTTAAAAAACCACTTTATTAGTGGTCTTTACACAAAAAAACTCAAATGTTGTTGTTTTTGGAGAATTATTCCAATGTCCCACTTTAGCACTCTCCGCACTAAAATCACCGATGCCGCAGTTCTCAAGACTTCCCTGCAAGACCTCGGAATTTCTGTGAATACCGATGCTGCAGTTCGTGGCTACAACGGCCAACAGATTCAAGCAGACATCGTGGCTACTCTCGAAGGCGATTATGACCTCGGCTGGACTCGCAATGCCGACGGCAGCTTTGACCTCATCGCTGACCTATGGGGTGTCGCGAAGAAGCACAACCAAACTGAACTGATCAATTCCATCAACCAGAAGTACGCCATCAACAAGACCCTCGCTGAAGTTAAGCAACGTGGTCTCAACAATGCGAACGTCAAACTGGTATTGCAAAAGTAACGACTAAATGCGTTCCCACGAAGAGCTAGGGTTGGTCTCATCGCAGAGATCAGCCCTTTTTCATTGGGTCTTGTGCTAGGGTCTGAGGGTAGATCAATATTTCAGCAGCGAGACTCAATTAAGTAACATTAAAAGAAGTGCATCTCCTTAGTCTAAATGTTTAGGATTGCAGAAAGCGGCCCATCGTTTTGTGCCTCGTTATTTTTGGCATGGAGGAGGTCACGGGCTCAATTTAAAATGTTGGTCTAAAATTTTATGAAATCTAAATTTTTACTTTTTTTGAGTGTCGCAACGCTTCAGGCTGCTCTATTCGGCTGCGGACTCGTTGGCAATAATACGTCCGGTGAGCAAAATACTTCAGGTACAGAAGAAACAACCAGTGAATCAACCGCGACGAATGAGTCCACCAACGTCACGGCGGATTGGGTTGATTTTCAAACGGAAAATGGCAAACTCGCAGTTAAATTTCCAGGCACGCCTCAAACGGAAAGTCAAACGACCCCCTCTGATCTGGGTGAACTACAGTTCACAATGACTTCCTATGCGGACGACGCCAACACACAATTTTTTATGGTGAGTAGTGTTACGTATCCGGTTTCTCCTGATCAATATGATGCGGCCCAGGGACTTGAAGCGGCCAAGGAAGGGGCGGCCAGCAACTCAGGTTCAACGATTGTTTCCGATGAGCCAAGTGATAAGTTTGGGATTCCGGGGAAAAAACTGGTGATGAACGCCGCCCAGGATAATGGCGAAGTTTATACCACCCGCGCTGAAATTTACATCGATCCCAACGGCCCCACCCTCCACCAGATTTTGATGGTGACGGAAGGCGATCGCGTGGACAGTCCAGAAGCCAACGCATTTTTTGATTCTGTCAATATTACGCCTATCTAAACTTTTCGGTTGGTAAAAAGCCTGATATAGCAATAGCCCCGATGGATAAACACCAGGGCTATTTTTTTATGGCCTTTTTATGGCCAAGATTTAAAGGGAAAATTTATCACACGCTACATTGGAGTGTCCGGAGGGTGGCAGCGGCGGCGTAGTTCCGTTGGGAGGCAGTATCAGGGAAAAAGCGATCGCCACTTTCATTCAAAGGAGAAGCGACGCGACAGTAAGTAGACATCTGGGCAGCCAAATCATTGGCCCAGTGACCCGCCGTATCACTAAAAGCAATGGGGCCATTGGTGGCCACGAGGGTCATCGGTTGACCTTGGGCGGCCTTGGCATATTCTGCGGTGCGACGGAGAACAGCTAATAGTTCGGCCCGGGTGACAGGTTGAGTAGGCTGGAAAGTCCCATCGGGATAGCCACTGACAATATTGTTCGCCTGGGCCCAGGTAATTTTCGCCGCACTCCAACGGTCGGCAGCCACATCAGGATAGGGGGCATTCGCAACTTGGGTGGGCACAGCTAGGGAAGCATTAGGAAGAGCTTGGAGACCTTCAATGGCCATGGAAACCAACTGTTCGCGGGTCAGGACATCGGTGGGGCGGAAGGTATTGTCGTTAAAACCAGCGATAAAACCGACATTCACCGCTTGGGCAATTTCGTTACGGTAAATATCACCACTAATATCAGTAAATTGGGCCACCGTACTGCCGGGATCAGGCGTTTCAGAGGGATTTGTAATTTCTGGTGGGGAGATTGCCAGACCGGGGAGACTATCGACCGTCACAATTGAACTCTGCGTGATGCCCGCAACTAAGTCATCAATGGTGGGTTTTTTAAGGATGGCGAACTGGCGGCCCTCGTTAGAAAAGTAAAAGTGGCCCAGGGGTCGCTCTTCAAAGGTACGGCGGGTAAATTCCCAACCGGGGAGGAGGTTGAACTTAAGGAAGCCTTCGGTGAGACCATTACTGCGGCCAATGACAATTTCTTCTTGATCGTTATCTTTGGGAGTGGCGACCAACAAAATTTCATTTTCGAAGCGAGTGATGCGCAATAGGTGGCTCTGGCCAAAATCTTGCCCATTGATCCGCATGGAGTAGCCATTACTATCGGTGCTGCGGCGACAATAGCCAGTAAAGTCAAAGTTCAGCAGCAGGGGATCAATGCTGGTCGGATTTGCGCCACTTTCAGCCCAACATTCTTTGCGGTCTTCCCGTTCGAGCTGTTCGACCACGAGGAGGTTATAGCCACCGTTACTGAGGGGGACGGCGATCGCCGCCATGGATTCGGGGTTGATCTCTGCTTCTCCAAAAACAGTTTGGGCTTGGGCGCGTCCCAAGGGTACAACACTACTAAGGGTTGCAAGGGCGATCGCCAACATTTTTCCGGATAAGGCAGCTTTAGACATGACAAATAATCTTGGATTTTAGACAACTACTGCTCCCATTAGACTGAATTTCGCCTATTTTGAGCCCAGCTATTACAAAAGTCTTACATATTTTCCAAATCTCGAAGTGAATCGAGGTCAGGGGCTTCATTTTTGAAGATGAGTACACGGCGGGCAAAGGGAATTTCGATCTGTTCGCGGTCGAAGGCTTCTTTAATTAACTTCCGCAGGAGGCGCTGCACCGGTAGATGTTTTCCTGGTTTCACCTTGGTAACCGTGCGGATGGTGAGTTCAGATTCGGCAAAGTTATCGAGGCCATCAATGCGGGTCGGTTCGAGTACATCAGGGTGTAAGCCTTGAATTTGGTGGCCTACATCCCCTAGAACCTGATACACATGGTCTAAATCTGAATCGTAAGCGACCCCAACATAAACTACCGCATACACATAATCTTTGGAGTAATTCACAATGGTCTTGATGTCGCCATTGCGGATGATATGTAGCCGTCCCCCTGTATCGCGGATGCGTGTGACCCGCAGATCCATTTCTTCGACAAGGCCTGTGGCATTATCCGTTTCGACAAAATCACCGACAAGGTAGTAATTTTGCAACAAAATGGAAAAGCCATTGACGAGGTCATTGATTAAATTTTGCGCCCCAAGCCCCACTGCTAAACCCAAGATCCCAGCCCCGGCGAGAATCGGCGTCGGGTCAATGTCAAAGACATAGAGAATTGAAACGCCACTCACAAAGTAAATGCAGTAGCGTACGGTGTTTTGCACCAGGGGAATAAAGGTTAAACGACGGCGTTGTTGGACAGGACTGAGGTTTGGCGATCGCAACAATAATTTTTCGACAATGATATTGCTTAGTTCGATCACCAGGGCCGCAATAAAAATAATCAGGATAATTTGATTCGCCGGGATCGCATAGGGGGCAATGTGATCGAGGAGGGGTAATTGGGCACAAATCACCCCGGCGATCGCCAGATAAATACCCGTTTCTAAACAGCGTTTTGTGAGGCCCAATAAATAACGAAACCGAGGATAAAAACGCAGGGGAGACCGGGGATGTTTGGCAATAAATTCCGTTGATAAACCATCTAAAGTATCCAGCAAAGAAAACGATGCCCGCACAGCAATGATCCCAAAACAAAGCAAAAAATAAACTTTGATCGCGAGATAAAAATATTGGGTAATGCTCGGAGGGACAAACAAAAAATTGAGGCACACCACCAGGGCCAAAATCCAAAGACCATTGGCGATCGCCAAATCAATGGCCTTAAAGAGGGTATCTAAGCTGTGGTTATTGCCTTCGATATTTTTCCAAGCCTTGAGGCGATCGCCAGCCCGTTTCAGGCGTGGGCGCAGAGAAGCGATCATTAAACTCACGAGCAACAGAAGTAAAACACTTTTTAATAAACCGAGGGCGAGCCTTTGCCACTGTTCTGGAGAGATGCCGTTAATTAAATCAAGGAGATAAAGGTAAGGGGATTTTTGTTGAAAGAATAAATAACTATTTAAGGCAGCAATGATTATGGCCCCGGTGATCTTAATAACGAAGAGGGATTTATTAAGGATTTTTTGGGTTAAATTTAGGGGATTTTGTCCTTGTTTTTCTGGCACCCATTGGGCTAGACGTTTCAGGGTCAAAATAATTAAAAATTGCCCCACTGTGATCGCGATTAAAAAGAGAATAATCTCGGCGATCACCACACCAAGATCGAGGAATATCCCATTCATGTTTTCTGTCTTTGCGCCGTTTTTGACTGAAATTCGAGATTGCGGTTAGTTCTTTTTTTTAACAATCTCGGCTTCAACTTAGCAAAAACACCATCCCATACCGCAGCCCAAAAATAAATTACAAAAAAAATTAACCTACTGTATTTATCAACGGACAGCAACCATCGTTTTTTTCCTTAACGCTCCAAAGATCAAGCTAAACCATCGTCTGGGATTACAATGCGAGTCACGATCTAAACTTTTTTGGGGTGGTGAAAGTTCAGCCAAAAAATCACTGTGGATAGAGTCGGAGTTTTTTCTGTGATCAAGATTCAATTTATTCCTTGCCATGGTGATTAAGCGGCTATTGGTAACGGCTTTTGGGCGAGGAAATTTGCGGGAAACAGAGGGAGATTTTGGCGTAAAACCAAGGGAAGCACCCCGATTAGGAAAGGAAAACTCTAGAATAAGAACAGTTTCTCTGTCGTTGTCCCTCCGAAATATGAAGCACTATCGTCACCTCCTTCCGAGCAAGCAGAAGCATCAGGCCAAACCTCGTTTTAAGTGGCGGGCTGGGATGGCTAATTTTCTTTTGAGCCAAGCCTTACTGTGGGGGGGGGGAGCGGCGGCGATCGCCCAGACAGAATCAACGGAATCGACGGAGACCTTGAACTACGGAGAGCTGCTCCAGGATATCCGGCAAAACCATGTGGATCGCTTCGTCCTTGACCCAGAAACCAATACGGCCCAGGTCACACTCCGGGGGCAAACTGAGGAAGAAGCCCAGACTATCCAGCTCCTCAACAATAACCAAGAACTCCTCGCCGCTCTCCGGGAAAATAACGTTGACTTTGAGGTGGTGCCTTCCCAGGATCATTCGGTGGCGATCGCCATTTTTACCAATCTCCTGCTTTTTGGGATTCTGATCGGGGGGCTAGTGCTGATTATCCGCCGCTCGGCCAGTATGCAGAATAACGCCATGAACTTTGGTCGTTCTAAAGCGCGCTTTCAGATGGAAGCGGAAACGGGGATCATGTTTAAGGATGTGGCTGGGGTCGAGGAAGCTAAGGAAGAACTCGCTGAAGTAGTCACTTTCTTAAAAGAACCGAATAAATTTACGGCGATTGGTGCGAAGATCCCCAGAGGAATGCTCCTCATTGGCCCACCGGGGACGGGTAAAACGCTCCTAGCAAAGGCGATCGCCGGAGAAGCGGGTGTACCTTTTTTTAGTATTTCCGGCTCGGAATTTGTGGAAATGTTTGTGGGGGTCGGCGCGTCACGGGTACGGGATCTCTTCCGCAAGGCCCAGGAAAATGCTCCCTGTCTTGTGTTTATCGATGAAATTGATGCGGTCGGTCGCCAACGGGGTGCAGGCATTGGTGGAGGAAACGATGAGCGGGAGCAGACCCTAAACCAATTGCTCACAGAAATGGATGGTTTTGAAGGAAATTCCGGAATTATTGTCATCGCCGCAACTAACCGCCCTGATGTCTTAGATCAAGCTCTCCTGCGCCCCGGCCGCTTTGATCGCCAGGTGACTGTGGATTATCCAGACCGTTTGGGGCGTTTAGCAATCCTCGAAGTCCATGCCCAAGATAAAAAAGTCGCTGAGGATGTTGATCTAGAGGCGATCGCCCGGCGTACCCCTGGTTTTTCGGGGGCAGATCTAGCAAACTTACTCAACGAAGCCGCCATTTTCACCGCCCGCCGCCGCAAAGAAGCAATTACCACTAGCGAAATCAATGACGCCATTGATCGGGTCGTAGCAGGGATGGAGGGAACAGCCCTCACCGATGGCAAAAGTAAACGTCTCATTGCCTACCACGAAGTGGGCCATGCCATTGTTGGCACCATCCTCAAAGACCACGATCCCCTCCAGAAAGTCACCATTATTCCCCGGGGCCGCGCCCAAGGTTTAACCTGGTTTACCCCCAACGAAGAACAGGGTCTGACCACCAAAGCCCAATTCCGCGCCCAAATCGCCGTGGCCCTGGGGGGACGCGCCGCCGAGGATATTGTCTTTGGCTACGATGAAATCACCTCTGGAGCCTCCCAGGATATCCAAATGCTCACGAACATTGCCCGTCAAATGGTGACAAAGTTTGGGATGTCAGAACTGGGTCACTTTGCCCTAGAAACTAATCGGGGTGAAGTTTTCCTCAGAAATGATTGGTTTGGGGAGCGGCCTGAATATTCCGAGGCGATCGCCCAGCGCATTGACCTCAAGGTGCGCGAAATTATCAACGAGTGCTACGAAACTGCCAAGCAAATTATTCGGGACAATCGTCAACTTGTCGATCGCCTGGTGGATCGTCTCATCGAAGAAGAAACCATCGAAGGCGAAGACTTTAGTCGTCTCGTTAACGAAGCCCTTGGTCAAACCATCGACCTCCAAAAAACCGCTTCCGTTGCCTAAATGCCATGAAAAGCTTAATCCTCTGGAGCATCAAAGGCTACCGTCGCTGGATTTCCCCTCTATTCCCCCCCAGTTGTCGCTTTCAGCCCACCTGTTCCCAATATGCCCTCGAAGCCGTGGAACGCTTTGGTGTACTCCGGGGCAGTTGGCTCGCCCTAAAGCGCCTTGGCCGCTGTCACCCGTTTCACCCTGGGGGTTATGATCCGGTACCCCATCTTTGCCATCACGATTTAGACAACGCACCCTAGGACATTTGTTCCTCATTTCGGTTTTATCCATCGCTCACCATGACCATTACTTCCCCCGCTCATCCCCATACCGATTACAGCTGGCAATGGCACGGCTTCAATATTAACTATCGTCAGTGGGGCACCCAGGGGCTGCCCGTTCTTTTCGTCCATGGCTTTGGGGCCTCGGCCGGTCATTGGCGCAAAAATCTTCCGGTTTTAGGGGAACATTACCGCTGCTATGCCATCGACTTACTGGGCTTTGGGAAATCGGCAAAACCCCAACCGGAGGTTGAAGCGGACTACACTTTTGAAACTTGGGCCACCCAGATTAAGGCGTTCTGTGCTGAAATCATTGGTGAACCGGCTTTTCTAGTTGGTAATTCCATTGGTTGTGTCGTTGTCATGCAGGCGGCTGTGTCCTATCCCCACTGGGTGCGGGGGGTTGTGGCACTCAATTTTTCCCTGCGGCTGTTCCATGAGCGCAATCTTTTAAAAGCACCTTTTTATCAACGCTGGGGCGTTCCCCTCTTCCAAAAACTCTTGACCCAAACCCCCCTCGGTTCCTTGTTCTTTAAGCAATTGGCCCAGCCGAAAACAATCCGCAAAATTTTAGCCCAGGCCTACCGAGACAAAACAGCGATTACCGATGAGTTGGTGGAGCTGATCCTGACCCCCGCCCAGGACCCAGGGGCGGCAGCGGTTTTCCTGGCCTTTACGAGCTATTCCCAGGGGCCACTCCCGGACGACCTGCTGCCCCAGTTGCATTGCCCCACGGCAGTTTTGTGGGGAACAGCGGATCCGTGGGAACCAGTTGATCTGGGCCGTGCCCTTGTCGCCCAATATCCTCAGATTGAGTTTATTCCCCTCGATAATGTCGGCCATTGTCCCCAGGATGAAGCTCCGGCATTAGTCAACGGCTATTTACTCGATTGGTTAGGGCGACAACAGTCAGCGTAGCCTAGGGCTTTTACACTCAAATCAGTTGAAACCAGGCCCGCCATAATCGAAGGAACGGCGGATTTTGGGAGGATTTACCGTGGGGAGGGAACTCACGGTTTAATATGGTTAACTAGGCTATGGCCCGTGGGTATTCGTAAAAATTGCTAGGATACGGAGTCCAGAATTTCCATTCACAGGAGTTGCTAAGGCATACATGGTTGGTCAATTTGCAAATTTCGTCGATCTGCTCCAGTACAGAGCTAAACTTCAGGCGCGGAAAACCGTGTTTAGTTTTCTGGCTGATGGCGAAACGGAATCTGCGGCCCTGACCTACGAAGCATTAGACCAAAAAGCCCAGGCGATCGCCGCTTTTTTGCAAGCTAACCAGGCCCAAGGGCAACGGGCATTATTACTTTATCCACCGGGTCTAGAGTTTATCGGTGCCTTTTTGGGATGTTTGTATGCTGGTGTTGTTGCGGTGCCAGCTTACCCACCACGGCCGAATAAATCCTTTGACCGCCTCCATAGCATTATCCAAGATGCCCAGGCAAAATTTGCCCTTACCACAACAGAACTTAAAGATAAAATTGCCGATCGCCTCGAAGCTTTAGAAGGCACAGACTTTCATTGTTTGGCTACAGATCAAATTGAATTAAGTTCAGGAAAAAACTGGCAAAAACCGAACATTTCCGGCACAGATCTCGCTTTTTTGCAATACACCAGTGGCTCCACGGGCGATCCTAAAGGAGTGATGGTTTCCCACCACAATTTGATCCACAACTCCGGCTTGATTAACCAAGGATTCCAGGATACAGAGGCCAGCATGGGCGTTTCCTGGTTGCCGCCCTACCATGATATGGGCTTGATCGGTGGGATTTTACAGCCCATCTATGTGGGAGCAACGCAAATTTTAATGCCTCCCGTGGCCTTTTTGCAGCGACCTTTTCGGTGGCTAAAGGCGATCAATGATTATCGGGTTTCCACCAGCGGTGCGCCGAATTTTGCCTATGATCTCTGTGCCAGCCAAATTACCCCGGAACAAATCAGAGAACTCGATTTGAGTTGTTGGCGACTAGCTTTTTCCGGGGCCGAACCGATCCGCGCTGTGACTCTCGAAAATTTTGCGAAAACCTTCGCTACAGCAGGCTTTCAAAAATCAGCATTTTATCCCTGCTATGGTATGGCTGAAACCACCCTGATTGTCTCCGGTGGTAATGGCCATGCCCAGCTTCCCCAGGAAATTACTGTCAGCAAACAAGGTATCGAAGCCAACCAAGTCCGCCCTGCCCAGGGGACAGAAACAACGGTAACTTTGGTCGGCAGTGGTGAGGTGATTGGTGACCAAATTGTCAAAATTGTTGACCCCCAGGCCTTAACAGAATGTGCCGTCGGTGAAATTGGCGAAGTATGGGTCAAGGGCGAAAGTGTTGCCCAGGGCTATTGGCAAAAACCAGACCTCACCCAGCAACAATTCCAGGGAAACGTTGGTGCAGAAATGGGCTTTTTACGCACGGGCGATCTGGGTTTTTTGCAAGGTGGCGAACTGTATATTACGGGCCGTTTAAAGGATCTACTGATTATCCGGGGGCGCAACCACTATCCCCAGGACATTGAATTAACCGTCGAAGTGGCCCATCCCGCTTTACGACAGGGAGCCGGAGCCGCTGTATCAATAGACGTTGACGGGGAAGAACAGCTAGTCATTGTCCAGGAAGTGGAGCGCAAATATGCCCGCAAATTAAATGTCGCGGCAGTAGCCCAAGCTATTCGTGGGGCGATCGCCGCCGAACATCAACTGCAACCCCAGGCCATTTGTTTTATTAAACCCGGTAGCATTCCCAAAACATCCAGCGGGAAGATTCGTCGCCATGCCTGCAAAGCTGGTTTTCTAGACGGAAGCTTGGCTGTGGTTGGGGAGTGGCAACCCAGCCACCAAAAAGAAGGAAAAGGAATTGGGACACAAGCCGTTACCCCTTCTACGACAACATCAACGAATTTTCCCCAGCCTGACCAGCACCAACAGCAAATTGAAGCCTGGCTTAAGGATAATATTGCCCATCGCCTCGGCATTACGCCCCAACAATTAGACGAAACGGAACCCTTTGCCAGTTATGGGCTGGATTCGGTACAAGCAGTACAGGTCACAGCCGACTTAGAGGATTGGCTAGGTCGAAAATTAGACCCCACCCTGGCCTATGATTATCCGACCATTCGCACCCTGGCTCAGTTTTTGGTTCAGGGTAATCAAGCGCTAGAGAAAATACCACAGGTGCCGAAAATTCAGGGCAAAGAAATTGCCGTGGTGGGTCTCAGTTGTCGTTTTCCCCAAGCCGACAACCCCGAAGCTTTTTGGGAATTATTACGTCAAGGTAAAGATGGAGTTCGCCCCCTTAAAACTCGCTGGGCCACGGGAGAATGGGGTGGTTTTTTAGAAAATATTGACCAGTTTGAGCCGCAATTTTTTGGCATTTCCCCCCGGGAAGCGGAACAAATGGATCCCCAGCAACGCTTACTGTTAGAAGTAACCTGGGAAGCCTTGGAACGGGCAAATATTCCGGCAGAAAGTTTACGCCATTCCCAAACGGGGGTTTTTGTCGGTATTAGTAATAGTGATTATGCCCAGTTGCAGGTGCGGGAAAACAATCCGATCAATCCCTACATGGGGACGGGCAACGCCCACAGTATTGCTGCGAATCGTCTGTCTTATTTCCTCGATCTCCGGGGCGTTTCTCTGAGCATCGATACAGCCTGTTCCTCTTCTCTGGTGGCGGTTCATTTGGCCTGTCAAAGTTTAATCAACGGCGAATCGGAGTTGGCGATCGCCGCTGGGGTAAATTTGATTTTGACTCCCGATGTGACCCAGACCTTTACCCAGGCGGGCATGATGAGTAAGACGGGCCGCTGCCAGACCTTTGATGCCGGGGCTGATGGTTATGTGCGGGGCGAAGGTTGTGGGGTCGTCCTCCTCAAACCCCTGGCCCAGGCAGAACGGGACGGGGATAATATTCTCGCGGTGATCCACGGTTCGGCGGTGAATCAAGATGGACGCAGTAACGGTTTGACGGCTCCCAACGGGCGATCGCAACAGGCCGTTATTCGCCAAGCCCTGGCCCAAGCCGGTATTACCGCCGCCGATTTAGCTTACCTAGAGGCCCACGGCACCGGCACGCCCCTGGGTGATCCCATTGAAATTAATTCCCTGAAAGCAGTTTTACAAACGGCGCAGCGGGAACAGCCCTGTGTGGTGGGTTCCGTGAAAACAAACATTGGTCACCTCGAGGCAGCGGCGGGCATCGCGGGCTTAATCAAGGTGATTTTGTCCCTAGAGCATGGGATGATTCCCCAACATTTGCATTTTAAGCAGCTTAATCCCCGCATTGATCTAGACGGTTTAGTGACCATTGCAAGCAAAGATCAGCCTTGGTCAGGCGGGTCACAAAAACGGTTTGCTGGGGTAAGTTCCTTTGGGTTTGGTGGCACCAATGCCCACGTGATTGTGGGGGACTATCCTCAACAAAAATCTCCCCTTGCTCCTCCGGCTACCCAAGACCGCCCTTGGCATCTGCTGACCCTGTCTGCAAAAAATTCCCAGGCCTTAAATGCCCTGCAAAAAAGCTATGGAGACTATCTGGCCCAACATCCCAGCGTTGACCCACGCGATCTCTGTTTGTCTGCCAATACCGGGCGATCGCCTTTCAAGGAACGTCGTTTTTTTGTCTTTAAACAAGTCGCCGATTTACAACAAACTCTCAATCAAGATTTTCTGGCCCAACCCCGCCTCAGTTCCCCCGCAAAAATTGCCTTTTTGTTCACGGGCCAAGGTTCCCAATACTACGGCATGGGGCAACAACTGTACCAAACCAGCTCACTGTTTCGGCAGGTGCTGGATGAGTGCGATCGCCTCTGGCAGACCTATTCCCCCGAAGCCCCTGCCCTCACCGACCTGTTATACGGCGACCATAACCCTGACCTCGTCCACGAAACCGTCTATACCCAGCCCCTACTCTTTGCCGTTGAATATGCGATCGCCCAACTATGGTTAAGCTGGGGCGTGACGCCAGACTTTTGCATGGGCCATAGCGTCGGCGAATATGTCGCGGCCTGTCTGGCGGGGGTATTTTCCCTGGCAGACGGCATGAAATTAATTACGGCCCGGGGCAAACTGATGCACGCCCTCCCCAGCAATGGCAGTATGGCGGCGGTCTTTGCCGATAAAACCGTCATTAAACCCTACCTATCGGAGCATTTAACCGTCGGAGCCGAAAACGGTTCCCATTTGGTGCTATCAGGAAAGACCCCCTGCCTCGAAGCCAGTATTCACAAACTCCAAAGCCAAGGAATCAAAACCAAACCCCTTAAGGTGTCCCATGCTTTCCACTCCCCTTTGATGGCCCCCATGCTGGCAGAGTTTCGGGAAATTGCTGAACAAATTACCTTCCACCCGCCGCGTATCCCGCTCATTTCCAATGTCACGGGCGGCCAGATTGAAGCGGAAATTGCCCAGGCCGACTATTGGGTTAAGCACGTTTCGCAACCTGTCAAATTTGTCCAGAGCATCCAAACCCTGGCCCAGTCAGGGGCAAATGTTTATCTCGAAATCGGCGTAAAACCAGTGCTCCTGAGTATGGGACGCCATTGCTTAGCTGAACAAGAAGCGGTTTGGTTGCCCAGTTTACGCCCCCATAGTGAGCCTTGGCCGGAAATCTTAACCAGTCTCGGCAAACTGTATGAGCAAGGGCTAAACATTGACTGGCAGACCGTGGAAGCTGGCGATCGCCGCCGGAAACTGATCCTGCCCACCTATCCCTTCCAACGGCAGCGATATTGGTTTAATCAAGGCTCTTGGCAAACAGTTGAGACCGAACCTGTGAACCCAGCCCCTGACGATCTCAATGATTGGTTGTATCAGGTGGCATGGATGCCCCTGGACACTTTGGTATCGGCCCCTGAACCGTCGGCTAAGTTGTGGTTAATCTTGGGCGATCACCATCATTCTCACCAGCCCATTGAAGCCCAATTTAAAAACGCCCAGCGGGTGTATCTCGGCCAAAGCAATCATTTTCCGACGGCTGCCCCCTGGGAAGTATCTGCCGATGCGTTGGATAATTTATTTACTCACGTCGGCTCCCAAAATCTAGCGGGTATCCTTTACCTGTGTCCCCCAGAGGAAGACCCAGAAGACCTAGATGAAATTCAAAAGCAAACCAGTGGCTTCGCCCTCCAACTGATCCAAACCCTGTATCAACAAAAGATCGCGGTTCCCTGCTGGTTCGTGACCCACCAGAGCCAACGGGTGCTTGAAACCGATGCGGTCGCCGGATTTGCCCAAGGGGGATTATGGGGCCTCGCCCAGGCGATCGCCCTCGAACATCCAGAATTATGGGGGGGAATTATTGATGTCGATGACAGCCTGCCAAATTTTGCCCAGATTTGCCAACAAAGACAGGTGCAGCAGTTGGCCGTGCGGCAGCAAAAACTCTACGGGGCACAACTTAAAAAGCAACCGCCACTGCCCCAGAAAAATCTCCAGATTCAACCCCAACAGACCTATCTAGTGACAGGGGGACTGGGGGCCATTGGCCGCAAAATTACCCAATGGTTAGCCGCAGCAGGAGCAGAAAAAATAATTCTCGTCAGCCGGCGCGCTCCGGCGGCGGATCAGCACACGTTACCGACCAATGCGGTGGTTTATCCCTGCGATTTAGCCGACGCAGCCCAGGTGGCAAAGCTGTTTCAAACTTACCCCCACGTCAAAGGAATTTTCCATGCGGCGGGCACCTTAGCCGATGGTTTGCTGCAACAACAAACTTGGCAAAAGTTCCAGACCGTCGCCGCCGCCAAAATGAAAGGGACATGGCATCTGCACCGCCATAGTCAAAAGCTCGATCTGGATTTTTTTGTGTTGTTTTCCTCCGTGGCAGGGGTGCTCGGCTCACCGGGACAAGGGAATTATGCCGCCGCAAACCGGGGCATGACGGCGATCGCCCAATATCGACAAGCCCAAGGTTTACCCGCCCTGGCGATCCATTGGGGGCCTTGGGCCGAAGGGGGAATGGCCAACTCCCTCAGCAACCAAAATTTAGCGTGGCTGCCGCCGCCCCAGGGACTAACAATTCTCGAAAAGGTCTTAGGCGCCCAGGGGGAAATGGGGGTCTTTAAACCGGACTGGCAAAACCTGGCCAAACAGTTCCCCGAATTTGCCAAAACCCATTACTTTGCCGCTGTTATTCCCTCTGCTGAGGCTGTGCCCCCAACGGCTTCGATTTTTGACAAATTAATTAACCTAGAAGCTTCCCAACGGGCTGACTATCTGCTGGATTATCTGCGGCGGTCTGTGGCGCAAATCCTCAAGTTAGAAATTGAGCAAATTCACAGCCACGATAGTTTGTTGGATCTGGGCATGGATTCGCTGATGATCATGGAGGCGATCGCCAGCCTCAAGCAGGATTTACAATTGATGTTGTACCCCAGGGAAATCTACGAGCGGCCCAGACTGGATGTGTTGACGGCCTATCTAGCGGCGGAATTCACCAAGGCCCATGATTCCGAAGCAGCAACGGCGACAGCAGCGATTCCCTCCCAAAGCCTTTCGGTCAAAACGAAAAAACCGTGGCAAAAACCTGACCACAAAAACCCGAATCCCATTGCCTTTATCCTCTCTAGCCCCCGGTCGGGTTCGACGTTGCTGCGGGTGATGTTAGCTGGACATCCGGGGCTATATTCGCCCCCAGAGCTGCATTTGCTCCCCTTTGAAACCATGGGCGATCGCCACCAGGAATTGGGTCTATCCCACCTCGGCGAAGGGTTACAACGGGCCTTAATGGATCTAGAAAATCTCACCCCAGAGGCAAGCCAGGCGAAGGTCAACCAGTGGGTCGAAGCGAATACACCCATTGCCGAAATCTATGCCTATCTCCAACGGCGAGCGGGACAACGTTTACTCATTGACAAATCTCCCAGCTACGGCAGCGATCGCCACATCCTAGACCACAGCGAAATCCTCTTTGACCAGGCCAAATATATCCATCTGGTACGCCATCCCTACGCGGTGATTGAATCCTTTACCCGATTGCGGATGGATAAACTGCTGGGGGCCGAGCAGCAAAATCCCTACGCCCTCGCGGAGTCCATTTGGCGCACCAGCAACCGCAATATTCTAGACCTAGGTCACATGGTCGCTGCGGATCGATATCTCCAGGTGATTTACGAGGATCTCGTTCGTGACCCCCGCAAAGTTTTGACAGATATTTGTGATTTCCTGGGGGTGGACTTTGACGAAGCCCTCCTTAATCCCTACAGCGGCGATCGCCTCACCGATGGCCTCCACCAACAATCCATGGGCGTCGGGGATCCCAATTTCCTCCAGCACAAAACCATTGATCCGGCCCTTGCCGACAAATGGCGCTCGATTACCCTACCCGCTGCTCTCCAGCCGGATACGATCCAGTTGGCCGAAACGTTTGCTTACGATCTCCCCCAGGAACCCCAGCTAACACCCCAGACCCAATCCTTGCCCCCCATGGTGGAGCGGTTCGTGACAGTGCGCGGTTTAGAAACCTGTCTCTGTGAGTGGGGCGATCGCCACCAACCATTGGTGCTACTTCTCCACGGCATCCTCGAACAGGGGGCATCCTGGCAACTCATCGCGCCCCAGTTGGCGGCCCAGGGCTATTGGGTTGTGGCCCCAGACCTGCGTGGTCACGGCAAATCCGCCCATGCCCAGTCCTACAGCATGCTTGATTTTTTGGCTGACGTAGATGCCCTTGCTAAACAATTAGGCGATCGCCCCTTTACCTTGGTGGGCCACTCCATGGGTTCCATCATCGGTGCCATGTATGCAGGCATTCGCCAAACCCAGGTAGAAAAGTTGATCCTTGTCGAAACCATTGTTCCCAACGACATCGACGACGCTGAAACAGGTAATCACCTGACGACCCATCTCGATTACCTCGCCGCGCCCCCCCAGCACCCGACCTTCCCCAGCTTAGAAGTGGCCGCCCGCCGCCTCCGCCAAGCCACGCCCCAACTGCCCAAAGACCTCTCGGCGTTCCTCACCCAGCGCAGCACCAAACCCGTCGAAAAAGGTGTGCAGTGGCGTTGGGATGCTTTCCTCCGTACCCGGGCAGGCATTGAATTCAATGGCATTAGCCGGCGACGTTATCTCGCCCTACTCAAAGATATCCAAGCGCCGATCACCCTCATCTATGGCGACCAGAGTGAATTTAACCGTCCCGCTGATCTCCAGGCGATCCAAGCGGCTCTCCCCCAAGCCCAACGTTTGACGGTTGCCGGCGGCCATAATCTCCACTTTGAAAATCCCCAGGCGATCGCCCAAATTGTTTATCAACAACTCCAGACTCCTGTACCCAAAACACAATAAAAAATATTGCAAAGTGCAGTCCGAAAACCCGTAAATATTAGATCCTAAACATCTGTGGAACCTTGACCAAGATTCCCACACAACCCCACGGGATCATCCGGACTAACCGGGATCTTCTGATTAAAATTGTTAGACCTGATATCCTGAGAACTAGACCCCTTTATAAGATCGCTCTCTAGAAACACCCATGCACCTGAGTGAAATTACCCATCCGAACCAACTCCACGGCTTGACCGTCCGTCAGTTGGAAGAGATTGCCCGGCAAATTCGCGAAAAACACCTCCAGACGATTGCCGCAAGTGGTGGCCACCTCGGCCCTGGTTTAGGGGTGGTTGAACTAACCCTCGCCCTCTACCAAAACCTTGATCTCGATCGCGACAAGGTGGTGTGGGATGTCGGTCATCAGGCTTATCCCCATAAGTTGATCACCGGACGCTACAACGAATTCCACACCCTCCGGCAAAAGGATGGGGTAGCTGGCTACCTTAAGCGCAGTGAAAATGTGTTTGATCATTTTGGTGCTGGCCATGCCTCGACCAGTATTTCCGCAGCGCTAGGGATGGCATTGGCACGGGATGCCAAGGAAGAAGATTTTAAATGTGTGGCAGTCATTGGTGATGGTGCCTTGACCGGCGGCATGGCCCTCGAAGCCATCAACCATGCGGGTCATTTACCCGATACGAATTTAATGGTGGTTCTCAATGACAATGAAATGTCTATTTCCCCGAATGTGGGAGCCATCTCACGATACCTCAATAAAGTTCGCCTCAGTGATCCCGTTCAGTTTTTGACCGATAACCTCGAAGAACAGGTTAAGCATCTCCCGTTCCTTGGGGACTCCCTCACCCCAGAGATGGAACGGCTCAAGGACAGCATGAAACGCTTGGCTGTCTCAAAAGTTGGCGCCGTCATCGAAGAATTAGGCTTTAAATATTTTGGCCCCGTGGATGGCCACAACCTCGAAGAGTTGATCCGCACCTTTAAACAGGCCCACAAGGCTAAAGGCCCGACCCTCGTCCATGTCGCCACAGTTAAAGGCAAAGGTTATGCGATCGCCGAAAAAGATCAAGTGGGCTACCATGCCCAGAAACCCTTTGACTTGGCCACAGGCAAAGCATTCCCCTCGAAGAAACCAACCCCACCGAGCTATTCCAAGGTCTTTGCCCATGCCCTGACCACCCTCGCGGAAAACAACCCCAAAATTGTCGGGATTACAGCGGCAATGGCCACTGGCACCGGGTTAGATAAGCTCCAACAGAAATTACCAAAACAGTACATCGACGTTGGTATCGCCGAACAACATGCCGTTACCCTAGCAGCGGGCCTCGCCTGTGAAGGAATGCGGCCAGTGGTGGCGATTTATTCGACTTTCCTGCAGCGGGCCTACGACCAAATCATCCATGATGTTTGTATTCAAAAATTACCAGTCTTTTTCTGCCTTGACCGGGCGGGCATCGTCGGTGCTGACGGGCCGACCCACCAGGGGATGTATGACATTGCCTATCTCCGCCTGATTCCCAATATTGTGGTGATGGCTCCCAAGGATGAAGCTGAACTGCAACGGATGCTCGTCACGGGGATTGAATACACGGACGGGGCGATCGCCATGCGTTATCCCAGGGGGAGTGGCATTGGTGCACCGTTAATGGAAGACGGCTGGGAACCCCTGCCCATCGGTAAAGGAGAAATCCTGCGCAATGGTGACGACATTCTCCTGATCGGCTATGGTGCCATGGTGCACTCGACCCTCCAGGTGGCCGAAATTCTCAGTGAACACGGCATTAGCGCCACGGTGATCAACGCCCGTTTTGTGAAACCCCTGGACTCTGAACTCATTGCGCCCCTCGCCAAGCAAATTGGTAAAGTGGCCACCTTTGAAGAGGGTTGCTTAATGGGTGGTTTTGGGTCTGCGGTCTGTGAAACGCTCCAGGATCATGATGTGCTTGTTCCCGTAAAACGCTTTGGCATTGGAGATGTGCTTGTGGATCATGCAACTCCAGCGGAATCAAAAGCGGCCCACGGGTTGACCCCAGCCCAGATGGCCGAATCCATTCGGGCGGCATTTTTCCAGAAAGACGCCGCCAAGACAACCACCACCGTTTAAGCAAAATTGACTGTGCTTGGATTTTGATCCCCAGTGCTCCTCGCTGCCCTGGGGATTTTTTGATGGTGGAACCGTCACAGAAAATTGCGATCGCCAAACCGAACCCGTAAAATTTGGGAGCCTCCCTGTATTTTTGCCTATGAAACGCCGCCACCTGCTCAAATACGGAACCTTTGCTGCCTGGGGTTATGGTCTCACTGCTTGCAATCGACTCCCTGATACCGTTCGTCTGCCAGGAAGATCTGCGAAGCAAGCCAACTTAGAATCAACTCCGCCGGTATTAGATCTGAGTGCCCCGGAAAAGCAAGCCCTCACCCTGGGTTATGTGCCGGACTTGGCGATCGCCCCCTGGCTGATGGCCCTCACCCAAGGCTTTTTTGAGCAGTATGGCCTGGAAGTTGAGCTGTATCCCCAGGTGGATCAACAGGCCGTGGAACAGGGGCTACTAGAATCGCGTTTTGATGCGGCGATTACCTCTTTTTCGACACCACTGATTTATCAGCTCAAAAGTCCTAGGGTTGATCTGGTCGCGTTGATGCAGATCCATCGCCACGGCGGTGTTTTTTGTGGCCGCCAACAGACCTGGGCCGATAATATTCGTTCTGGCATCGACTATGCGAATTTTGCAGAATTTGCGGCGGCCTACCGGGACTATGTGCGGGCTTTACCGGAAAAAACCTTTGGGGTAGACCACGACTACAGCACAACGGCTTATCTTTATCGCTATTGGTGGGCGGCCCTGGGTTTCCATCCAGATCGAGATTTAGAATTAGTCACCTTTGCGCCCACGGAGTTGCGTCATAAATTGCAGGCAGGGTTGATCCAAGGTTACTGCAGCCAAGAACCTTGGGGACAAGAGGCGATCGCCAACGATTCTGGTTTTATCCAATACCTTTCAGGGGATATTTGGCAGGGCCACCCGGGGCCGGTGATTACCACCAGTGCAGGCTGGCGAGAAGAAAACCCAAATACAGCTAAGGCTCTCATTGCCGCCACCCTCCAGGGTTGCCAATATTGCCAAGATCCCACCAACGCGGCTACCATTGGCCCTCTCCTAGCCAGTAACCTCGACCTTGATCCCGCCGCCCTCACCGCCCTCTTCAGTGGCCAATATTTCTACGGGGGAGACGGCGATCGCCCCATTGCCCGGCGGGATAGTCCCATTTGGTTCGACCAAGGGCGACGGATTACGGCCCCCGACCAGGCTAATTATTGCTGGCAATCCCATGGCCTGTGGCTCCTCACCCAGATGGTCCGCTGGCGACATTTTGAGCTGCGGCAATATCCCCAAAATGCCCGTGAACTGGTAGCAGTAGCCTATCCTACAGAACCCTACGGGGCGATCGCCCAGGGATTTGGGTTGCGTTTACCGCCTGAGTCTTTTAAGTCAGAGATTCACTTCATTGACCAACGGGCTTTTTTACCGAACCAAGTGGCCAGTTATCTTAACCAGTTTAAAATCCGCACCTGACCCTATTTCCCGATACAAAAACGGCTAAAGATCCGATCCAAAACCGATTCAGTCACCCCTTCGCCGGTAATTTCCCCTAGGGCCTGGATCGCACTACGCAGATCGATTGTCCAAAAGTCCAGGGGCAACCCTTCGGCAATGGTGCTTTGCACTTGAAGGAGAGCTTGTTGGGCCTGGGTCAAAGCCGCGGCTTGCCGTTGATTAATCGCAAAATCGAGATCGGTGGCTCCCACTTTTCCCGCTTGCACCAAATTGGCGATCGCCGTTTCCAATTCATCCACACCCTGGTGCTGGGCTGCCGCTGTTTTGACGACCCCTTGCACTTGGGGCGGAATTTCAATGGCCTCCGGTTGGCCGATGTCAATTTTATTAAGGATCAGAATTAAGGGTTGATTGGCTTTTGTGGCCACAATTCGCTGAAAAATTTCTTGATCTGCCGCTGTCCATCCCACCGCCGCATCGATGGTAAACAAAATCAAATCCGCCTGTTGGGAAGCGGCGAGAGAACGGGCAACACCAATTTTTTCCACGGCATCCTCTGTATCCCGGATGCCCGCCGTATCCAATACCTGTACCGGGATACCCTGCACCACAAGCTGGGACTCTACCACATCCCGCGTTGTCCCTGGTAAATCCGTGACGATGGCGCGATCGCTGCGACTCCAGGCATTTAACAGGCTCGATTTCCCCACATTGGGACGGCCCACAATCGCTACTTTTAACCCCGTGCGCAATAGTTCGCCCCGGTCAGAGGTCTGGAGAATTTGTTCAACTGTTGCGAGCACCTGGGTCAGATCCCGCTGAATTTGCGGCTCATCCAGGGGAGGTAAATCGTCTTCAAAATCAATGCGGGCTTCCACTTCCGCCAAAATATCTAAACATTGACCCCGGAGTTGTTGGATCGGTTGGGCCAGTTTCCCTTGGATGCCTGCTAGGGCCACCTGGGCCGATTGGGGTGATTTTGCCCCCACCAGTTCCGCCACACTTTCGGCCTGGGTGAGATCAATGCGACCATTCAAAAAGGCGCGCAGGGTAAATTCTCCTGGCGTCGCCAACCGCGCCCCAGCCCCCAAACAAAGCTGTAGCACCTGCTGCACGGGAATAATGCCCCCATGGCAGTGGAACTCCACCACATCTTCAGCGGTGAAGGAACGGGGGGCCAGCATCAGCAGGAGCAGCACTTCATCGACAATCGTTTGGGTTTGGGGATGACGGATATAGCCGTACAGAATGCGGTGACTCTCCCAGGTCTGCTGACCAGGGGCTTGAAAGAGTTGACGGGCAATGGGGAGAGCCGCTGCGCCAGATAGACGGACAATGCCAATGCTGCCTTGGTTTGGGACGACGGCACTGGCGATCGCCACAATGGTATCGCCTAGGTTCACAGTCTAAAACGGGATGTCATCAAGGTTCGGTTCCGGTTCACTGGGAGCCGGGGCAGGACTAGGAGCAGGAGCCATGGGGTTAATAGGCACCACATTACTGGGGGTAACGGGTGAGGTCGAAGCAGAAGGGGCCATGGTCGTTCCAGGGGAGGTGGGGCCTAGACCAGCACCAATAGCTTGGATTTGCGAAATCACTAACTCTGCCTTCTTTTCCTTAAAGCCTTCGGGTCGTTCGATGGTGTTCATCGTCAGTCGTCCCGTCAAGATCACTTGATCACCGTCGTGGTAATTTTGCTGGATGTCTTGGCTGAGGTTATCGCCCCAACCTACAGCCTTGAGTCGGCAAGCGGGGTCTCCCTCCCGGAGCGCCGGAAATTCGATGGTGATCTGAGCCAGGGGGGTATTGTCGGGGGTATAGCGCAGTTCTGGTTCCCCTAGGATGCGCGCCATTAATACACAACTATTCATTTCGTCTCGGTTGGCGATCGCCTAACATACGGTTCAATTGTACTTTTAAAGCCACGGGTTGCCGTTTAGAAGCGGAGACCTAACCCTCCTTGGAGCGCAACGGCCTTTTCATTTTTACCTTCATAGGCATCAAAGGCAAATACCGCATTGGTAAAGAGCACCGTATTGCCGTTGGGCAGTGCATAATCAAGCCCCGGTTGAATCACCAAGGTGTTTCGATCGCCGACGGGGGAAGGGTTGTTTCCGGTTGCGAAGGAATAACCAGCACCCACATAGGCATCGAGTTGCCAGGTTAGGGGCACATCATAGGAAATGGTCGGCACAATGGCGGTACTACCAGAACCGATAAAGGCTTGGGTCCGCAGGGAAATAGGTAATTTCAGAAACTTATAGCGGGCCGCCAAAACAGCACTGAGTTGTTGACCTTCGCCGTTCCAGTCGGAGGAAACGCCAACGCTCGCCCCAGCACCCACATAGCTACCATAGGCGGCCTGGGCCTGAGCTGTGGATTGGTAAATCGCGCCAGTGAGTCCTGTTAGTAAAGTCGTGGCGATCGCCAGGTGACTTAAATGCTGTCGGCCGATGCAAGCAAAGCTCATGTTTATACTCCTCAAAACCAGGGGACGGAAATTGTCCAGAATTGCTGCTATTTTAAGGTAAATTTTAGCTTTCTACCACAGAGTTTCGGGGGCGCAAAGGACTTATTAGGGGCCATTACTAGGTTGAGTAAATATTATTTGTCCAAATGATTTCGTCCAAAACTTAGGCTAAAGATTCAACGTTTTCTAAAACAACAATGCCCGGTTGAACTAATTCCCAAAGATTATCTTGATCTGTGGTGGCAATGCGAGCAGGTTTGAGTAATTTAATTGTCTGTAAATCTGGCTTTTGGTTACCGTAGCAGATAAAAGTTTGCTGAAAAAAAGCATAATTATCGGGGGTGATTTTAAGCTGGGCGCGAGGCACAAGGTAATACTGATTTTGCACTTCGATAGCCCAATAGTCCCCTTGGTCATCGGTTTGGAATAATAACCCGCTCAGGAAATTTTCAGTTTCTCCGTCAGTTTCGGGGTCTTGGGTCACAGGCGGTTGGACAGCCAAGGCGATCGCCTCTGGGGCCAGGCCCATGGCATCGGCGTTATAGGTTTCCACTAGGGCATCGTAGACATTGAGAAATTGCACCGGAAAATCAGCGTCTGTGTCTGTATCGATTTCTGTTTCCACAGGATTCGGCTCTAGGTAATCGAGCGTTTGTGAAGCTGGATTGAATGCCTCTAGGTCGCCTGGGATATTCGTGGCCAGCGGTTGTGAATGCGGTGTTTCGCTGAAGGGAATAGTGGTGGGTTGGGTTGTTACTGGCGACGGGGCGATCGCCGCAAAATTTTCCTTGGGCGAAAGATCGTAGGTGTTTTGGAGTCGCTTGATAAGCTTTGCTTCTAGCCGATCGAGATCAAAGGAATCCGGTTCCGCATCCGGGAAATAGCGATTTACAGGCGAAGCTGCTGGGGTCGGTTTCCGTAGATAAAACAGGGCAAGGGTCGCGGTGCCTAACAGAAGGAGCAGCCCCAGGAGAAAATTGGTGGTACGCAGGCGTTGTCGCAGGCGCTGATTATCCCGCTGGAGGGTTTGGATCATTGCCGAAAAAGTCGTGCCATCATCCACAACGGTATTTTCCAGACTTAGGCTCGTGTAGAGATAATCAATCGAGGTGGCTAGATCCGGGGCGATCGCCCCTTGGGCTGCGGTTTCATTCAGGGTTTTGAGGGTTTCGCTGAGGTCACTTAACTGTTGTGCAAGATATTCTTCGAGCTCTGTTTGGGTGACGCTACCGTAGAAACCATAGTCTGCTTCACTGAGGTTGCGCCGTTCAAAAAAGTCTAAAAATTCCTGGAGCCGCCGGATCGTTTCTGGATTAAAGCCATCCGTAAAGGGTTCAATCAGGTTGGTGAGATTATTGAGCTGCTGATCAAGGTTGGCGATCACCGTTGCTAAAGCTTCCCGTTGGGCTGGGTCTTGAATCGTTGCCAGTTGCCCTTCCAGCAACCGGATCTGTTCCTGGAGTTGTTGCAGGCCAGCCCGATCATTCCGAAAAATTTCTGCATCGAAGGCCGCTGTCCCCGTGTTGAGCGCTGCCAAATTTTCAGGGAATTCTTCTAGGTCAGGCCGGAGACCAACAAAACCCTGGTTCAATAACCACAACTCCGCAAGGAATGAACGCCCTTGGGTAGTGGAGGTGGCTTCTTGGGCAAAGGTTGGAGGTATTAGGACAGGTGAGAGCAGTGCCGATCCGCCTGTGCCCAGCAGTAAACTCCCCAGGATTAAACTGTGCCAGCCTTGCCTCATTGCCATACTCTTTTCCTGCGATAGGATTCTTGAACAAAAAAAATTGTGCTCAGAATGTGTGAACTTACTTAAGGTGATTCTAAGGCAGCTTTCCCCCAGAAATTCATCGCCGTCACACCCAGAAAATAAAAAGAGATATGCTACCCTAACCAGTGACTTTATGCCCGCCCCTAACTCCTATGAAAATCCGCATTGGTAACGGTTACGATGTCCACCGTCTCGTGCCTGGTCGTCCCCTCATTTTGGGAGGCATTCAGCTAGAACACCACCTCGGCTTAGATGGCCATAGCGACGCAGATGTTTTGACCCATGCGATTATGGATGCGATGTTGGGTGCCCTCAGTTTGGGGGATATTGGCCATTATTTTCCGCCTACGGATCCCCAGTGGAAAGGGGCTGACAGCATTGAATTGCTCAAGCAGGTACATCAACTCATCCAAGAACGGGGCTGGCAAATTGGCAATATTGACTCGGTGATTGTCGCTGAACGCCCGAAACTGAAACCGCACATCCAAGCCATGACTCAATGTCTTGCTGAAGCCCTGGGAGTTGATCCGGATCAGGTGGGTGTTAAGGCCACAACCAATGAAAAACTAGATGCCATGGGTGAGGAAAAGGGAATTTGTGTCCATGCTGTCGCCCTGTTAGTGCAAGTATGAGTCATGGATAATGAAAGTTAAAGAAATTATCAAACTTATAGAACAAGATGGTTGGGTAGTACTAAAGGGGTAATGAGGAATTGTAGTGATGGATGAAATTCCACAATAGTCCAATGTGATTAAATACACACTTGGAGAAGGCTAGACTGCGTCTCACAAACCGTGACATCCTTTGCCTCACAGTACAATTAAAGCGCTCAATATAACTGGTTTTACCACTCTGTTTGCTAACCACCCGATGACGCTTTGAAGGGAATACGCCACGGTAGGCTTCCCACTCATCCGTGTAGAAGACTCCACATTGCCGATATACCCCAGGCAATGACGCCCACAGTGCTTTTGCACTCTCTCGACCACGGCAACCAACGTGCAGACCAATAATTTCCCGGGTTTGAACGTCAAGGGCCAGCCAGACCCACTGTTTATTGCCTTTGTGGTCAACAAAAGACCAGAGTTCGTCACACTGCACCTTTAAAGACCCCTTTTTTTGGGGACAACCTTGGCCCTTCTTGGTACTTGTGCTGCTTTCATATTGACGTAATTTTGCAGCCATTGTTCAGAAACTTGAACAGCTCTGGCGATGCCGGCCATCGAAATACGTTCGAAAAGCAGACGGTCAATCAGAGCGCGGGTTTCAGCATCAATGAGTTTATTGGTGGGATGTTCCACGAATTGACGACCGCATTGCTTGCAGAGAAAGCGCTGTTTACCGTTGTGGATGTGCCCATTTTTGACTGTATGTTGGGATTGACAGCTGGGACATTGAGGCATGGGTCGGAGTCAATGACTTCCGTTCTACCTTAACAAAACCGTCATTACCCTTTTAGTACCACCGATGGTTGGAGCCTCACTAGAACTCGCGGAAGTCACCGTCAGTACAAGCATCCAACTAAACTAGGATTAGTAACAGTTGCAGGAAAATTCAGCGATGAACTAGCTCCTGGAACCCAAAATAGTATTCTCAAACAAGCTGGCTTAAAGTAACAAAGTAGAAATGATGCGCTATCTAATCGTCATCGAAAAAACCAATACGGGTTACTCCGCTTATGCTCCAGATTTATCTGGTTGTATCGCAACAGGAACAACAAAAGCTGAGGTTAAAAAAAATATGCAAGAGGCGATCGCCTTTCACCTTGAAGGATTGCAATTAGAAGGCTTAGAAATTCCACAGCCTTCTGTTTCTTCTGCCTATGTTGAAATTGCAGCGTGAAAAATAAATGCAGCAACAAAAAAGAGGAGACATTATTGGCCTCCCCTTTAAGGATTGATTTAAGAAATAAAGCTATTACAGCAGATAGACAAGGCCGAACAGGATAATCCAGACTACATCCACAAAGTGCCAGTAGAGTTCCGCTGCTTCGACACCAAAATGGGCTTGGCCACTGTAATGACCGGCTTCGCGCGATCGCCACAACACTGCCAAAGTAAATAACAGCCCTGCCGTCACGTGGAGACCGTGGAACCCCGTCAGCACATAGAAACAACTGCCAAACAGATGCTCCGTGAGGCCAAACTCCATGTGGGCATATTCATAGACCTGGCCGCCGAGGAAGACCGCCCCCATTAGTGCCGTAATCCCGAACCATAGCTGGAGACCTTTGACGTCGTCGTTTTTGATCGCGCTTTGGCCCTTGTGCATCACAAAACTACTGCTAACCAGGATGATCGTATTCACCGTGGGCACGAGCAATTCTAATTCCTTTGTGAAACCAGGCATCGTCGCCTTATAAATCAAAAAAGCGGCGAACAGCCCCAGGAAAATCATACTTTCTGCAACTAGAAACATCACGAGGCCAAACATCCGGTAGTCAGGATGACCATGGTGTTCCATCGGGGGCGCTTGATAATCGCTGGCGATCGCCGTATTGGTGGTTGAACTTTGCATTTTTGCGACTCCTCTAACTCATTTCTGCCACTTCAGCGAGCATCTCTTCAATGGAATCCTCATCTCTGGGTTCTCCATCAATGCCATACTCATAGGGGCCAGCCCAAAGGACGGGTGGCTCATCAAAGTTTTCGATACTCGGCGGAGAGGTGGTTTGCCATTCCAGGGTGAGAGCACGCCACGGATTCCGTCCGGCTGCTTTCCCATTGACTAACCCCAAGACGATTGAGACCAAAAACGGCAACGTTGATAAGGCCAAAATGTAAGACCCTAGGGTACAAACTTGGTTTAGGGGCTGGAACTGGGGATCATAAAGGGCAATGCGGCGGTTCATCCCCTGGAGACCCAGATAGTGCATCGGCAAAAAAGTCATATTGAAGCCGATAAAGGTCATCGCAAAGTGAATTTTGCCCCAGGTTTCGTTGTACATTTTGCCCGTCATTTTCGGGAACCAATGGTATACCGCCCCAAAGAGGGCAAAGACAGAGCCACCGAAGAGGACATAGTGGAAGTGACCCACCACGAAATAGGTGTCATGGACATGGATATCAAAGGGAGCTGCTGCCAACATCACCCCTGTTAAACCGCCAATGAGGAAGGACGAAAGAAAGCCAATGGCGAAGAGTAACGCGGAGTTGAGTTGTAATTTGCCACCCCAGAGGGTCGCACACCAGCTAAAGATCTTGATCCCCGTCGGTACGGCTACGAGCATGGTGGTTGCCATAAAGAACATCCGCAACCAACCAGGGGTGCCACTGGTAAACATGTGGTGCGCCCAGACGATTAAACCGAGAAAGCTAATTGCTAAACCGGAGTAGGCGATCGCCCGATAGCCAAAGATTGGTTTGCGGGAGTGGACGGGGAGAATTTCTGAAATCACCCCAAAGAAGGGGAGCACCATAATGTACACCGCCGGGTGGGAATAGAACCAAAAGAGGTGCTGGTACACAATCGGATCGCCACCGCCTGTGGGGTTAAAAAAAGCTGTGCCTGCCATTAGGTCAAAGGACAGCAAGATCAAAGCTGCGGCCAAGACCGGAGTCGAGAGCAAAATTAACGCCGAAGTCGCCAACATCGCCCAACAAAACAGCGGCATACTGTGGATGTCCATATCCGGGGCGCGCATCTTAAAAATCGTGGTGACAAAATTAATCGCCCCCAAAATCGAAGCCGTCCCCAAAATCAGCAGACATAAAATCCAGAGTTCTTCGCCCCACTTCCCAGAGATCAAACTCAAGGGCGGATAGGACGTCCAACCCGCCTGGGGTGCGCCTACAAAGAAACTCAGAATCAGAAGAATACCGCCGACGGGCTGCATCCAAAAGGCCACGGCATTTAACCGGGGGAAAGCCATATCATCCGCACCGATCATCAGTGGGATTAAGTAATTGGCAAAGGCGGCTCCGGCGGGCACAATCCACAAGAAGATCATGATCGTGCCGTGCATCGTAAACATTTGGTTATAGACTTCGGGGGAAACAAAGTCTGGGTCTGGGGTCGCAAGTTCTGTGCGGACAATCTCTGCTAATGCACCACCAATGAAGTAAAACAAGAAGGCCGTAACAAGATATTGAATCCCGATTACTTTGTGGTCAGTACAAAAGGTGAAGTAGTCCGTCCATTTGCGATCGCCCGCATGGTGTATTGTCGCGTCACTCATGGTTGATCGTTGATTAGTTATCGTGCGTTTACTAAAAAATTAGTTACAGGTTTAGTTGGTTTAATTGTTTGAAAAAGCCTGACCTTACTGGGCCATCGACATCATTCCCAAAGGATTATGGGGAATCTGCTCTAGGGTATTTTCAATAATCCCCATCTCCTCGGCGTAGGCCTGGAGAAATGCTGCATCGGTTAAGGCCGTAGAATCGACGGGTAGCGGTTGACCCTCGCCGTCTTTCAGCGCCACTGTGCGCGATTGCACCCATTGGTCATAACCCTCTGCCGTTTCAACGGTCATCGTGGTTTTCATGCCGCCGTGGTAAGAGCCGCACAATTCTGCACAAATCACCGGGTAGGTGCCTTCTCGGTTGGCCACAAAGCTCAGTTGTGAAACCTGGCCGGGCATCACATCTTGTTTAATGCGAAATTCTGGGAGCCAGAAAGCATGGATCACGTCTGCTGCTTTCATGTTGAGTTGAATTGGACGATCCACAGGCACATGGAGATCCCCGGAGACAATCCCCGTATCGGGGTAGGTGAAAATCCAGGCATATTGCAGGCCATTCACGTCAACCACTAAAGGATCTTCATCATTGGCCGACATGGATTTACCAATGCCAATGGCAATTTTAGAATCTGGTTCCATTGCCACCATGTTGTCCATGGTATTGGGGTTATGTTGATGATGGTGGGCCATGGTCATACCGCCCCCAGAAACCATCGGGTCGAGGCCGCCCATTTTGTTATAGATTTCAAAGCTATAGATCGCCAAGATAAAGACGATGACGGTGGGGATCGCTGTCCAGACAATCTCTAAGGGAACATTGCCTTCGATCGCCGGGCCGTCGGTCAAATCCCCCTGTTTGCGGCGAAATCGAATTAGACAAATCACCAAAACCCCTTCAATCAAGATAAAAAGACCAGTGGCAATGGTCATCATCAGATTAAACAATTCATCGACATCATTGGCGTCGGCGGAGGCGGCAACGGGTAGTAAACCATGGTTTTGACCGTACCAGAGACTGATGAGGGTAATGGCAATTCCAGCGATCAAGGTCGTGATGCTATTGGGAATATTCACGGGAAATGTTGGAGCTTTTTTGGAATAACTGCTGGTTACCACGTTAAAACAAACTGTTTGGAAATGCCTTTGGTTTGTCACAATCTTCATGGTTGACTGATGACAAATCTTGATGATTTTGTATCAAGGTTATTTAAAACTCAATTATGTAATCTATCTGGCCAAAAACTTAAGATTATATTTAGATTTCCTCGGTTATTCGTTGCTTAAATGTAAAGAATTTGTACAGGATAGGTCGCTGAACAGCAGCGTCTAAATGGGTTCACTACAGTGTTAATTAACGAGATTTAGCTATTTTTCCTAGCCTAAAATCTAATTTGTGTAGCTATTTACATCTGTGGCAGTTCTGACTCCGTAGATTGTTAAGCGTTTTGTGAGGAGGCTTCATGGCTCATTCCATTTCATCTCCAAATTCTTTTTCACCAGCGAGTGATCAGGTGAAAACATGGGTTCGCCGTTTGGTTTGGAAAATGGCGATCGCCACCTTGTTGTTAATGGCGATTGGCAGTGCAACACGGGTGATGAATGCGGGACTGGCTTGTCCGGATTGGCCCCTGTGCTACGGGCAACTGGTGCCGACCCAACAGATGAATTTACAGGTTTTCTTGGAGTGGTTCCACCGTTTAGACGCGATGTTGATCGGTCTCTCGGCGATCGCCTTGGTGGGACTCACCCTCTGGTTCCGGACGGCACTACCCCGTTGGCTGCCATGGGCTGCGAGCTTTGCCCTGTTTTTGATTGTGTTCCAAGGGATCCTAGGAGGATTAACCGTCACCGAACTGCTACGCTTTGATATCGTCACAGCCCACCTGGGGACGGCTCTCTTTTTCTTTGTTACTCTGCTCACCATTGGCAGTTGTTTGAGTGACTATCGCGGCAACGGCACCGCCGGAAAATTACCTTGGTTTGGTTTGACGGCAGCCATTTTTATTTATCTCCAAAGCCTGTCCGGAGGTTTAGTCGCCTCCCAGTGGGCCTTGCACCAGTGCTTTTTCCAAGGGGATATGTGTGTGGTGATGGACAGTCACATCGTCGGTGTTGTCCCTGCTACCCTTGCAACGGTTGTCACTGTGGTCATGGCTTGGCGGACGCCAGCGCTCCACCCTGCTCTCCGCAGCCTCGCCAATGTCGCCATGTTACTGGTGTGCTTACAAATTTTGATTGGGGTGGCCACCTTTAAATTACATCTGCAAGTGGAACCCCTCACCGTGACCCACCAGGCCGTTGGGGCGAGCCTCCTTGGGACTTTGGCGATGTTTTCTGTCTTTGCGTTCCGCGATCGCCAACCCCACACCAGTTAAATCAAACCCTATCTCTCCATTCCTCTGCGTCTTTATTAAATTCAGGTATTTTTATGCTCGGCACCAGCCTTTCTCCGCACCATGAAAACTTTTGGGCGGTTATCAAAAGCTATTACCAACTCACCAAACCCCGCATTATTCCTCTGCTGCTGATTACCACCGCTGCTTCGATGTGGATTGCCTCCCATGGTCACATTGACCCGGTAAAGTTGCTGATTACGTTATTGGGGGGGACCCTCGCTGCAGCCTCTGCCCAAACCCTCAACTGCATCTATGACCAGGACATCGATTTTTCGATGCAGCGCACCCGTAAGCGGCCCATTCCTTCTGGTCGCGTCCAGCCACGCCATGCCTTAATTTTTGCGCTGATTTTGGGGAGTTTGTCCTTTTCCCTGTTAACGGTATTTGTGAACTTGCTTAGCGCCTGTTTAGCGTTATCGGGCATTGTATTTTATATGCTGGTTTATACCCACTGGCTGAAACGGCACCACGTACAAAATATTGTGATCGGTGGGGCCGCAGGTTCGATTCCGCCCCTGGTGGGTTGGGCAGCGGTTACGGGTCAGTTGGATTGGTCGGCCTGGATTTTGTTTGCGCTGATTTTCCTCTGGACGCCGCCCCATTTCTGGGCCTTGGCCTTGATGATCAAAGAAGATTATGCAGAAGTTGAGGTGCCGATGCTGCCCGTGGTCAAGGGCGAAAAAATAACCGTCGATCAAATTTGGATTTATACATTAATCGTTGTGCCCTTTAGTCTGTTGCTGGTTTTTCCGTTCCACGCATCTGGGCTGTTTTATGCGATCGCCGCCTTAGTGCTGGGAGCCATTTTTATCCAAAAAGCCTGGGAATTGAAGCAAAATCCCTTTGATCAGCCCCTAGCGAAGTCAATGTTTAAATATTCGATTCTTTATATGATGTTGCTTTGTACGGCGATGGTGGTGGATAGTTTACCTGCGGTGCATGATGTTACTGCCCTGGTGACCACAACCTTAGCTTCCCTGACTTAAATTAATGACGCCCTTGTTTTCGCGCCTGCTTGCCCTCGCCCACGATAACCATGCAGCCTTCTATGCCCCCGGTCACAAAGGTGGTCAGGGGATTTTTTCTGGGTTGGCACAAGCCTGGGGTAAGGAAATTTTTCGGGCAGATTTACCGGAGCTCCCCGGTCTCGATAATCTATTTGCGCCAGAAGGGGTGATTTTAGAAGCCCAAACCCTCGCCGCCGAAACCTTTGGGGCCGATCAAACCTGGTTTTTGATCAATGGTTCCACCTGTGGGATTATCGCTGCCATTTTAGCGACGGTGGGGGAAGGGGAAAAAATTCTCTTACCCCGCAATGTCCATCAATCGGCCATTTTCGGCTTGATTTTGTCTGGGGCGATGCCAGTTTTTGTGAATCCGCCCTACGATCCCCAATGGGATTTGAGTTATGGTTTAACGCCAGAATCTGTTGAGCAAGCCTTGCAAATTCATCCTGATATTAAAGCGGTTTTTGTTCTTTCTCCCAGCTATCAAGGGGTTTGTCCAGATTTAAAGGAGATCGCCGCTATCACCCAGCGCCACAATATTCTGCTCATCGTTGATGAAGCCCACGGTAGCCACTTTAAATTTCATCCTAATTTCCCGCCCCCGGCCCTCGAACTCGGTGCTGATCTGGTAATCCAATCGACCCACAAAACCCTGGGAGCGATGACTCAAGCCTCGATGCTCCATCGACAAGGAGCCAGGGTTGATCCCCAGAAAATCAACCGTGCTTTACAACTCGTCGAATCCACCAGTCCCAGCTATTTACTTCTGGCTTCCCTGGATGCGGCCCGCGCTCAAATGGCAACACAGGGCGAAACCCTTTGGTCAGAAACACTCGCTTTGGCGCAACGAGCACGGCAAGCTTTGACCCCGATTCCAGGCTTAAAAATTTTTGATCCCCAGCCCCAGGCGGGCATCGAATATTTTGATCCCACCCGCCTCACCGTTGATGTTTCGGGTTTAGGGTTGACGGGTTATGCCGCGGATGAAATCTTAACGGAAACTCTGGGGGTGATTGCAGAACTCCCCCTGGGGCGATCGCTCACTTTTATCCTTACCTTTGGCAATACAAACCAGGATATTCAGCGGCTAATCGATGCGTTTCAAACCCTCAGCGAAAACAATCAAGCACAACAGCCTTTAAACAAGCCAAACATTTCAACCGATCAGCCTGAAACCTGCTATGGGCTGCCACAACTCTCGCCGCGCCAAGCTTTTTTTGCTACCAGTAGAGCCGTTTCCCTTGAAGCCAGTCTCAATCAAATTTGCGCGGAGTTGATTTGTCCTTATCCCCCTGGGATTCCGGCGATCATGCCCGGCGAAAAAATTACGGCAGCCACCCTCGCCAGCTTGCGCCAGACATTACAACTGGGAGGGGTGATCACCGGGGCTAGTGATCCCAGCTTAAAAACGATTCGTGTGATTGATTAACTTAAAGCAAAAATTTGGCGATCGCCTCGGCGACTCCATCCTCTTCGACGGAGGTTGTCACCGCATCCGCAACGGCTTTGAGGGCAGTAGGAGCATCCCCCATGGCTACGCCAAGCCCTGCATATTCGAGCATTTCTCGGTCGTTAAAATTGTCGCCAATGGCCATCACGTTAGCAGCCTGCAACCCCAGAATTTCTTCAGTGAGAAATTTTACCGCTTGGCCTTTCGTCGCCGTCGGTGAGGTGAATTCTACATACACAGCCGTGGACTGGGTACAGTAAATTTGCTGCTGGGTGTAGCGTTTTTGCACGAGGGGCAAGAGGGTTTTCGGTACCGTTTCTGTGTGGCAAACCGCAAGAATTTTTGTGGGAGCCTGGGCCACAATATCCCGCAAATCGGTGAGCAAATTTGCCTTGCAACCCGTTCTCTCTTGGTAGGCCGCAGTCCGCTCATTGAAGTCATCGACATATAATTCGTCGTTGTGATAGACATGCAAATGGAGCTGCGATCGCCAATTCTTAGTGCTAAGAAAATCGAGAATATCAAGGGCAATATCGGCTGGCACTGAAAGCTGCTGATGGGGGAGAGTTTGTAGCGGGTCTTGAATCCAAGCGCCGTTATAGGCAATTAAAGGAACATCGGAGGCAATGGCTTCGTAAAATCGCTTGGCCGAACAAAACATACGCCCGGTGGCGATCGCCACTTTGATCCCTTTCCGTTGGGCCGCTTGGATCGCCTCTAAAACCTGGGGACTCACTTGGTTTATTTTCCCGGAAATCGTGCCGTCAATATCCAACACCAGTAGGCGAATGTCCTGCATTGTTTCGGTCAAAATGGTTGCCCCTAAAGCATAGAAGAGTTCCCCTATCCCAGCAACGACCCAAACCCCAAGGCCGGATTGCCACTTTGTATAATAAAAAACACAAGTACAAATTATTGCTGCATTCAAGTTTTAGAGAATTTCACCATGACCACCGAGCGGGAATTTGCCGAATGGCCCGAAAAAATTAGACGGGTTCGTGGCCAAGCGCCCCAACGCCAAACCCAGCGTTCAACCCAAGCGCCCCGTTGGTTACCGATTCTGCTGTTCTTTTCGAGTTTGGCGATCGCCCTTTGGTTCAACCAACAACTCCAGCAACGTCCGGTACAGTCGGGTGGGGAATCGTCCGCAGTAAGACAATATCGACTCTAGGGAATCAATTTTCTGGTCGTTTTCCCTGGATTTAATGCAGGTGCAAGCTGTTGCTAAGGTTTTTTACGCCAAGGCTCTCAACGAAGGTCTACTTTTTGCAAGCTTAAGCCACTATCTGAGTTACCCTGTGCTTGGTCTACGAGAGGATAAAAATCCGGTACTGACTGAAAAAATATCCCCTGGGACAGGCTGTGAGGGAACCCTGACTTCGGTTATAAAATTGGTTAGATTTGAGAGGGCGAACGAGGGGACTCGAACCCCCGAATGGCGGAACCACAATCCGCTGCCTTAACCACTTGGCTACGCTCGCCATAATCACGATTAATAATGTTATCGAATTGATTTTATTTTGTCCAGGTTTTTTATGAAATTTTCTCAAATTAGCGGTGTGGTCAGCGGCTTCGGCGTTGTTGTCCTTGGGGCGATCGCCTACTTAACCAATCCTCCCCTGAGCCAATATCGCAATTATGCGGGCGAACAGATTGCCATCTATCTTAAGGATAATGTCTGCCAAAATTCGGGCGAGGATCTGCCCCTCGGTTTAGGCAATCTCCAAAGCGATTTGCTGCGCAACTACTGCAAAACCCTGGTGGACGCGAGCCAGGCCCAATTGGGCGAAATCGTCAGTCGGCAAACCAGCGTCAATAATTATTTTTTCTTTAGCATCTACCAAACGGATATTGTTTTGCCGGAGCCCTTTCCACGGTACTCCTTTGAGACGGTGGGGATTTTTCGGCAGTTCTACACCTACCGAGCAGAAAAAAGCTAGGGGGAGCATTGCGCCCAGGCCTGATGGGAGAGTTTCAAACGGGCGATCGCCTCATCCACCGACCCAACACACACAGGAATTTCAAAATCCACCGCATCGGCCATCTGGGGCACCATGGTTTGTTCGGCCCACTGGACTAATTCTGTCCACATGTCGCCCACCAAAATAAACGGCATATTATGGATCGAGCGCACCTGGAGCAATTGCCAAATCATCAACGCTTCGAGGGTTGTCCCGATCCCCCCCGGCATCACCACAAACGCATCGGAGACCAAAACGAAATGGTGCAGGCGTGAGAAAAAAGTCTGGTGCTGAAATACCTCCTCGACAAAGGGATTAACCTCCTGTTCAAACCCCAAATCCACGCGAATACCAATGGATTTTGTCCGGTCATGGGGATCTGCTAAAACACTGCCTTCGTTCGCTGCTTCCATCAAACCAGGGCCACCCCCCGTCACAATGTCACAGCCGAGGGTCGTCAACTCACTGGCTAAGCGGCGCACGTCTTGGTAGAGGGGCGAGTCACGGGTAATCCGGGCCGAACCAAAAATTGTCACGCGATAGCGATCGCGGCGGGGCGGCTGAATACTACTCAGGCCATTGACCACTTGCCAGAGGGATAACACGGCTTCTTGCACAATGTCATAGCTCATGGTCTGTTCGCTGAGGCTGACAGGAAAGCAAGGGGAAGGTTGGCCGTTCGCTTCGTTTTTCATGGTGATTTTTGCCCGGTAATGGGAGCAATCTTACAATATTTCCGGGAATTTCCTCGATGGCGACTGGGCGGATTGATAGTTTAGGGGGCCACCTTGACGCCTGGATCTGTCAGGAAATGGGTCTCATTTTGCCGTTGCCAGAGCCAGCGATCGCCAAGGTTAACCAGTTGATTGAGGGCACACACATCGGGGCTAATGGTTTGGTCTGTTCCCAGTAGATAATTCAGACAAATGCCCAGGGGAATTTTGTGGCCAATCAAAAGCAAGTTGCCGGAATAAGATTTTAGTAACTGCTTGAGGGTCTGAATCGTCCGTCGCTGCACCTGGGCGGCATTTTCGGGGTAGTCGGGTAAATACTTTTCCTGGTAGCGCCAGTCGATATGGATAAAGTTTTGGCGTAAAAAAGCTTTGGGGTGGGTCAGCGGCGGGCGAGTCATCCAATGGGGATTTTGCCATTCCCCCAGGCCCGGTTCTAGCCTCAGAGGGAGGTTTAAACGTTGGGCGCAATAGTGACCTGTTTGGATCGTGCGCAGGAAAGGAGAAGTGAAAATATGGTGGATCGTTTCTGGGGCGAGGCGATCGCCTAACTCCTGGGCTTGGTGGTGGCCAGCGGGACAAAGGGGCGGATCGTAGGGATAGAGGGCCGTGGTAAACCAAGCCGGTTGCACGAAATCTAAGCGATTTCCGTGGCGCACAAACCACAACTTTCGGCCCCAGGCGCTATGGGAAACAGGCTTAAACAGCATCCCTAGACGTGGAGATTTTCCGGCAAGATTACTTCTAAAGCCTCTGCCCAAACCGGGAGATCATTACGCACCAGATCCCAGACAAAGGCAATATTGACCGCCTCGTAATCTTCACTCATGGTTTTGGCGATCGCCTCTAGTTCAAACCAAGGCACTTGGGGGAGTTCTGGGTGCATCACCTTGGGAATATTTCGCGCCGCCAGACCCATAATTTCGATCCGCCGAATCACCGCATCCTGAACCACAATATTGCCGAGGAACTCCGTCCAACTCAGATCCGCTAAATAATTAATCGCGAGCCGCGCCGAAATGAGAATATCCAATAAAACTAATGTGTGCCGATCCGCCATGGAAAACCTCGAGATAAGCTCCGGGTGGAGTAGTAAATCGCTATAGTGGATAGAATGATCACTTAACAAAGTATCGTATCGACTTGATGGAGCCGCTGTTCCCCATAGATATCCGCTGATGAAACGTCAAACTCGTTCACGTTACGATCGCCCTCCCTACGACCGTCCGAGGTATCCCGAACGGGAACCAAAAAAGTCCCTCTTTAACTTCAACTATGCAACTCTGGCACTGTTTGGGGGAATTTTTGTCCTAGGGGTGACGGTGGGCATCGGCTTTAGCTCCAGTACCAATCTTAACCCGACAAGCATTGATTCTCGCCTGGAAATTGACCGTCAAGCTCCGGATGCTGAACTTTGCCAACAATTTGGTGCGAGTGCCATTGTGACGGACATGAAAATCTTTGTGACCCTCAACCCCTTCAATGTCTTTGTCACTCAGCCGCAGATGGAACCAGGCTGTGTGATTCGGCAAAATAACTGGGCCATTCTGGAACGGCAGAACCTGGTCACATCAGAACAGGTCAATGATTGCAAACGGCGCATGAATACCTTTGGCTATACCGGTAGTCTGCAAGGATCACCGAGTATTAACTGTATCTATCAAAATGATGCGGCAGGGAATCTTTTCCTTAATCAACCCGGAACGACCTCAGTCCCAGAATCCGATCGTTTCTAGGGAACAAAAACAAAAATTCAAGGTTAAAGACTATAGGATAGTAACGGCTCATTTTTCGTGTAGGGAGACCTGATTTTATGTGTGGCATTGTGGGATATTTAGGCACGCAAGCGGCAACAGATATTCTGGTCTCAGGCTTAGAACGGCTAGAGTACCGGGGCTATGATTCGGCGGGCATTGCGACGATCTGGCAAGAAAAACTCCACTCGGTACGGGCCAAGGGCAAACTATATCGTCTCCGGGAAAAATTAGAAGGGACCAGTACTCCCGCCACCATTGGCATTGGTCACACCCGCTGGGCAACCCATGGGAAACCAGAGGAACACAATGCCCATCCCCATTTGGACATGGCGCAACGGGTGGCCGTGGTTCAAAATGGCATCGTGGAAAATTACCGGGAGTTGCGGGAAGAACTCCAGGGCAAAGGCTATACTTTCCTGTCGGAAACAGATACGGAAGTCATCCCCCATCTGATTGCGGATGTGCTCCAAACGACGAAATCTGAACCGGAACCCCTCCTCGCTGCGGTACAAAAGGCTGTGCAACGGTTGGAAGGAGCCTTTGCGATCGCCGTTATTTGTGTGGACTATCCCGATGAATTGATCGTTGCCCGGCAGCAAGCGCCCTTGACCCTGGGGTTTGGCCAGGGAGAATTTTTCTGTGCCTCGGATATTACGGCATTAATTCCCCACACCCGGGCAGTTCTAACCCTCGAAAACGGTGAAATGGCCCGGATGACGCCCCTGGGCATGGAAATTTATAATTTTGCGGGCGATCGCCTCAAAAAAGCCCCCCGCACCCTCGACTGGAACCCCGGTCAAGTGGAAAAACAAGGCTTCCGGCACTATATGCTCAAGGAAATCTATGAGCAGCCGGCGGTGGTGCGCACCAACCTCGAAGTCTATCTCAATCCAGAAGCAGCCCAGCCGATCAACCTCGGTATTAATGACCCCACATTTCTCGACAACATCGACCATATCCAAATCGTGGCCTGCGGTACCAGTTGGCACGCCAGCCTCGTGGGGAAATATTTACTCGAACAACTCGCCGGCATTCCCACCTTTGTGCACTATGCCTCGGAGTTTCGCTATTCTCCTTCACCGATCATGCCCAATACCCTGACCATTGGCGTGACCCAGTCCGGTGAAACCGCCGATACGATCGCCGCCCTAGAAATGGAAAAAGAGCGTCGCCTCCACCACAACGATCACCTCAAGGCTCGACTTTTAGGCATTACCAATCGTTCGGAAAGCACGATCACCCACATCGTTGACCAAGTGCTCTATACCCATGCCGGCATTGAAATCGGTGTTGCGGCCACCAAAACCTTTACGGCGCAACTGATGAGCTTTTATTGCCTGGCCCTGGAGTTGGCGGCCCGGCGTCAAACCCTCGCCCCTGAAAAACTCCAGCACATTGTCACCGGATTACAGCAGATTCCGACCCAAATTGAGTCAATCCTGGCGGATCAAGAAAAGAGCATCGAAGAATTGGCCCACAATTTCACTGATACCCAGGACTTCATCTTTATTGGTCGGGGGATTAACTTTCCCATTGCCCTAGAAGGTGCCCTCAAACTCAAGGAAATCAGCTACATCCACGCCGAGGGTTATCCTGCCGGGGAAATGAAACATGGCCCCATTGCCCTCCTGGATGCGAAGGTGCCCGTGGTGGCGATCGCCATGCCAGGGGACATTTACGAAAAGGTGATTTCCAATGCCCAGGAAGCAAAGGCACGGGATGCCCTTTTGATCGGCGTGACAGCCCTGGATGATACGGAAGCGACCCAAACCTTTGATGAAGTGTTACCAGTAGCGGCGGTGGACGAAATTTTGTCACCCCTATTGGCGGTGATTCCTCTCCAGCTCCTTTCCTATCACATCGCCGCACGACGGGGCTTAGATGTGGATCAACCGCGTAACCTCGCCAAATCTGTCACGGTGGAATAAAGGAAAAAATAAAGGCGATCGCCCCATATCTCCAGTCCGGGGAGAACATTATTGCTCTCCCCAATTTTTTGGGGGTGGTACTAAAAGGGTAATGACGGTTTTGTTAAGGTAGAACGGAAGTCATTGACTCCGACCCATGCCTCAATGTCCCAGCTGTCAATCCCAACATACAGTCAAAAATGGGCACATCCACAACGGTAAACAGCGCTTTCTCTGCAAGCAATGCGGTCGTCAATTCGTGGAACATCCCACCAATAAACTCATTGATGCTGAAACCCGCGCTCTGATTGACCGTCTGCTTTTCGAACGTATTTCGATGGCCGGCATCGCCAGAGCTGTTCAAGTTTCTGAACAATGGCTGCAAAATTACGTCAATATGAAAGCAGCACAAGTACCAAGAAGGGCCAAGGTTGTCCCCAAAAAAAGGGGTCTTTAAAGGTGCAGTGTGACGAACTCTGGTCTTTTGTTGACCACAAAGGCAATAAACAGTGGGTCTGGCTGGCCCTTGACGTTCAAACCCGGGAAATTATTGGTCTGCACGTTGGTTGCCGTGGTCGAGAGAGTGCAAAAGCACTGTGGGCGTCATTGCCTGGGGTATATCGGCAATGTGGAGTCTTCTACACGGATGAGTGGGAAGCCTACCGTGGCGTATTCCCTTCAAAGCGTCATCGGGTGGTTAGCAAACAGAGTGGTAAAACCAGTTATATTGAGCGCTTTAATTGTACTGTGAGGCAAAGGATGTCACGGTTTGTGAGACGCAGTCTAGCCTTCTCCAAGTGTGTATTTAATCACATTGGACTATTGTGGAATTTCATCCATCACTACAATTCCTCATTACCCCTTTAGTACTACCTTTTTGGGAACCAAGACCTATTTATTAAACGGATCATATTCTGCCAATAGTTTTTCGAGTTTAGCCTCGTCAACCCGATTGAAGATTCGTTTTGATTCTTCTAAGTCCCTAGTCGTCTTCGCCAGGCTAATGGTAGAGCTAATCGAAAACACAAACCCCATGCCCAGGTAGCTTTTCATCCAACCGTTGAGGGGCAACAGATAAATGCCGATCCCCATGGCACTGAGGGACAGAATAAACGCTAACCAGGTTTGAAAAATCCAAGCGTTGGTGTGGGTGGCTGGGGCATCAAATTTAGGAGTGGCCATGATCTGGAACCTCAATGGTGATTTGTATTTGGTTACTTTTATTGTCGGGAAAGATTTTCTGTAGCCGCAATGAGCAAACCCAAGCCCGTAGAAGTAAGGTGAAGTAGGATGAAGTAATTAGACTTCCAGAGAAAGCCATGATTACCCTCCAGGAGCTTGAGCACTGGTTCCCTACTACCCAAAAACAGGCCTTGCTGACCCAGCTAAAGCAGGTGGTGGGCCTCACGCGGGTGCGGGCTGAATATTTTTTGCGTCTTTGGATCTATCTCCTGGTGAAGGCGAAACTAACGCACGAGCCTCAGCTACAGCCCCCCTTAACGGAACTGCAAACCCAATTTGGGGCGATTATTTGTACCCACCGGGAGGCAGCAGAATTGTTTTATGGCGATCAGGAAAAAGGCGGCGATCGCGCCGCAGGTATGATGCTAGATAAGCTGGCGGCCTTGGGGTTGATTCGCAAATATTTCGACGGCAACACCACCTGCATTGAAATTTTGCCGTTACCGCAACAGGTTTTGAGTGCTGAAACCGACGAGGTTGTTTCCCTAACCTTGGGGGAGTTTAATCCCCGTTGTGATGCGATTCCCGTAGCGAATTTGCTCGCGGTAAATTACAACTGGATGAACAAAAATAACGATGCCGTGCCCCACCGGATTGCCAGACTGTTGCGCCAGTGGGGACAACAATATCCCAGGGGAATGCGGGTGTTAAGGCGTGTGGATAATCAAAATCCGGTGGGCTTTTATCTGCTCTATCCGACCGCCCCCCGCTCCGATGTGAATTTTTTTCGGCCTGCAAAAAAGGCATTGCACCTCAGTACGATGGCCGCCGTCGATCCATTTACCCTGGCCACTGTGGGTGACGAAACCTGTGTATCGGTATTCATTCGCAGTTGGGTGATTGATCCAACATATTTAACGGCTTATCGACTGACCTTTCTGGTGGATGCCCAGCAAACCTTACGGAAAATGCAAGGGGATTTTCCCAATCTGTGTGATCTGCATACTCTAATCATCCATCCGAGCTATGCTCAATTAGCCACAACCCTGGGTTTTCAGCCGACTCAACAAGGGGATTTAGGCTCTATCCACTGGATGTACCAAGCCCTGGATCGGTTTTTAGTTTTGGATATTGCCACGGCGATCGCCTCCCTTGGGTAAAACTAATCTTTTGCCTTTTCAATTGGCGATTGATTATGATCAGTGGGTTCCATTGTGTTTAGGAAGCAACCCCCTGTGAAACTGGCTTTTATCCTCGATCCCATTGCCAACCTTGACCCCTGCCATGATACGACGGTGGCTTTTATGGAAGCAGCCCAACTCCTCGGCCATGAGGTTTGGATTACGACCATGGAGCAGTTGAGTGTGGTTGACCACCAGGCCTGGGCAACGCTGCAGGCAGTGCAATTAGAGCCAGTGCGTTTGGAAAATGGTCTCTGGGTTGCTGAGGAACATTGGTTTCGCCTCGGAGAACGGAAATTGTTGCCCCTCACGGAGATGAATGCGGTCTTTATGCGCACCGATCCGCCTGTGACTTCGGCCTATCTCTATGCCACCTACATTTTGGATTTGCTCATCCCCACCAAAACCCTGGTGTTGAATAATCCCCAGGGGATCCGCGCCGCCAACGAAAAACTCTATGCCCTCCGGTTTCCCACGGTAATTCCCGCCAGCATTATCACTACAGAAAAGGCAGTGGCACGACAATTTATCGAAGCCAAAGGAAAAGCTGTTTTAAAGCCCCTCGGTGGGAAAGCAGGGGAAGGGATTTTGTTAATCGAAAAAGGCGATCGCAATTTCAATTCCCTCGTGGAAATCAGCACCAAACAGGGTAAAGAGCCGGTGATGGTGCAGGAATTTTTGCCCGCTGCCCAGGCAGGCGATAAGCGTCTGATCGTCCTAGATGGAGACCCGATTGGGGCCGTAAACCGGATTCCGACGGGGGACGATTTCCGGGGGAATATGGCCGTTGGTGGTCGCATCGCCCAGGTGGATATTACGGAGCGCGACCGAGAAATTGCCGCAACCTTAGCCCCCCAACTCAGGGCCGATGGGTTATATTTTGTCGGCCTCGATATTATTGGTGGCTATGTGACGGAGGTGAATGTCACCAGTCCCACAGGTGTCCGGGAAGCCGATCGCCTCGATGGGGTCTCCATCGGTAAACAGGTGATCGAATGGGTGGCAGAGCAGACATCCCCCTAAATTTCTAGCAGAGGGCGGGTGCTAAAACGTCGGTGATCAGGTCGGCGCTGACTTGATCGGTGATTAAGACCTCCCCAATTTTGGTCGGGAGGACAAACCGGACTTTCCCCGACTTCACCTTTTTATCGCTCTGGAGGGTCTCCAGAATCGCTTCAATTGCTAAATGATTGGGGCATTCGGTGGGAAGACCTGCTTTTTTAATCAAGGCATCTTGGCGTTGGGTCTCAGCCGTCGTCCAGAGGTTCATCCGGGTGGCGATCGCCCCTGCCAGAGCCATCCCAATGGCAACCCCTTCCCCGTGGACAAAGGTTTCGTAGTGGGTCAAACTTTCGACGGCATGACCGAGGGTGTGGCCGTAGTTCAAGATCGCCCGCAAGCCCGATTCCCGCTCATCTTGGCTGACGACTTCCGCCTTCGCCCGGCAAGAACGCTCCAGAATCAGATCCAGCAAATCGGGGTCAATGGTTTCGTAGCTATCAATCTGCTCAGCGGCTTCGAGTTTCGTAAAGAGATCGGCGTCCCAAATCACACCGTATTTAATCACTTCCGCCATGCCCGCCCGGAATTCTCGCACCGGCAAAGTCTTAAGTACCATCGGGTCGATGAGGACAAATTTCGGCTGGTAGAATGCCCCGATTAAATTCTTGCCTTGGGGATGATTCACCCCTGTTTTACCGCCGACGGACGCATCGACCATTGCAAGCAGAGTCGTGGGCACCTGCACAAAGTTAATGCCCCGGAGCCAGGTGGCCGCCGCAAACCCAGTCATATCACCAATCACACCACCCCCAAGGGCGAGCAGCGTCGAGGAGCGTTCAAGGCGATTTTTAAAGGCTGTGTCGTAAATTTTTTCGATGGAGGCCAGATTTTTAGACTGTTCTCCAGCAGGGATTAGGTGGGTATCAACGCTAAAGCCAGCGGCCTGGAGAGAATTCACCACCGTTTCGCCATAGTGACCGTAAATTTCCGGGTTGGAGATGATTAAGACCTTCTGACCCAAGTCGAGGGGACGGAGAAAAGTCCCGATTTGTTGGAGGCTTCCTTTGGCGATCGCAATATCGTAGCTATTTTCTCCCAGTTCTACCCGCGTTGTTGCGTCCATAATGCTTTGAGGTGCTTGCTGTTAAAAAACTCAATGGTTAAGTGGATATTTTACAAGGTGGCGATCGCCTTTTGGGGCACTCTGGGAATCCCGAAGCCTAATTTATTGCAGTCGCCACACCACATTGCCCGCATCATCCTCAGCGGTTACTGCCACAGAAGCCGAATTACCAGAATTATCTGTGGCCGTGCAGTTAAAACTTTCACCGGTGAGCAAGATCCGATAGGGAGCACCACAATCGATGGTTGCCTCGATGTTTAACTGTTCAGCAATGCCCTGGGCGATTTGTGTTTCTAAAGTTTCACTGGAGATTAATCCCCGAAGATTTGCGAGGCCCTCATCGGCACTCCAGTTAACATTGCCCTCGTCATCATTTTGGGTGACTTGAATGGCGAGGGTTTGGCCTCCTTCCAAAGCGGCCTCACAGCTAAACACATTTCCCGCTTCGATGGCTTGATCTTCAGGGCAAGTCACTGCTGTCGTCGCCAATCCCGTTTGGGTGGTAAGTCCCTGGGAGATTTCTGTTTCGAGTTTTTCAGCATCGAGGGTTCTGTTCCCGAAACCAAAGGATAAGCCTTCGACGGAAAAAGAACAGCCAGCGAGGGTCAGCACCGTGAGGGGAGCAACGGCCCGTAGCATCGGTTGTAAAAAAGAATTTGTGAAACGAACCATGATCAATCAGTTAAAAAATCGACAATAAAGAAGGGCGAATCTTAAAGCAACCTCAAATAAACTGCCTTTTTTGGGGCGGTCTCAACCGATCGAAAAACGTTTGCTTAGGGTAAGATTTGAATTTTTTGAGGTCTTTTGCAGCACCTTGAAATATTTGTCATTGTAGTGACGATTTATGCTTGACAGTCGTTGCTTATTGTTTCTTAATCGCCAGTGGATACAAGGGCTGGGCGATTCAGGCGAGCAATGAAAATCAGCGTTTCGCAACACCCGGTAAAACCAGTGGTGTATTTGACAAAACATGGCGTATTTAATACCAGCAGAACTAACCGCTAAAAATTTAACAACCCTCTGGCTGCTTAAGGGCCTTGAATCTGCCTGGTTTCCCATTCCGGTAATTGTGCTGTTTTACGAATCCCAGGGATTGTCCATTGCCCAGGCGATCGCCCTCAAGGCTATTTTGTCGGCGGCGATCTTTGTGGGGGAAATTCCTTCGGGTTATTTTGCCGATCAATTTGGCCGCAAAAATAGTTTGGTACTGGGGGCGAGTTTGTGGTTGGTGGGTTGGCTGATTTATTGTACCCAGGTCAGTTTTAGTTGGTTTGCCTGGGCCGAAATTTTAGCAGGGCTTGGTGGCAGTTTAATCTCTGGGGCCGATAGTGCGATCGCCTACGATAGTTTGCTTTCCCTCGGTCGCACCGAAAAATATGCCGCCTGGGAAGGAAAAGGGGTAGCAATCATGGGCATCACAGAAGCGATCTGTGGTCTCGGTGGTGCTTGGGTCGCCCAGTGGGATCTACGCTATCCATTTTATTTACAAACCCTCTGCATTGGCGCTTATCTAGCCTTGGCATTGACACTCCGGGAACCGCCCCAACAGCACTCTGAGAAAACACCGGGCTGGCGTACTTTGTTGCCGCAGATTCGGGCAATTTTTCAGGAAAGGCCATCGCTCCGGTGGCTCCTGCTCTTTTCGGCGTCCTTGAGTTGTGGTTCTTTTTTGGTGGTGTGGGTTTCCCAAGAATATCTCGTAGAACGGGGTCTGGATGTGACCCAACTGGGCTGGGCTTGGCTATTGTTTCACGGGGCAATGGCCCTTATTTCTTGGCGTATTCACACCCTCGTCCGTTGGTTTTCCTATCGACGCTTATTTGCGCTGTTGCCGGGATGTATGGCGATCGCCTACATTGCGATGGGCCTGATTGAAAACCTCTGGGGGATTCTATTAATTGTCGTTATTTATCTTGTGCGGGGCTGCAACACACCGTTGGTCTTGAGCTATCTCAATGAACGAATTCCCTCGAACCTACGGGCGACCCTGATTTCCCTGAATAGCTTTGCGTTTCGGTTGCTGTTTATCGGGCTGGCGGCGATCGCCAATGGCGCAACGTGGCTGTGGGGGCTTAACGGCAGCTTAATGGTCGTCGGCATCGTGGTGGGCGTAACTGCTTTGTACGGTTACTTAAAATTACGCCCAGCTTTATAACTAAACCAAGAGGTCAGCCAGGGGCTTAAAGGAAAATTGGCGATCGCCACCCATTTCCACAACCACTTTAATCTGAGGATTTTCCTGAGCCAGGCTCACAAGGTATTCCTGTTCCTGGCGAGAAAGCACAAACCCTTCAATGATCCAGAGAATAATCCCTTTGCTCTTTTGGGGGAGATTTTCCAATTGGTAGCTCGCAATTCCCGGCACATAATACCGGAGACCCACCGCCGCGCCACTGCCAGCAATATCTTTTTTACCCAGGTGGGGGGGGCGAATCCCGTGGTATTGCGTTAAATAGGCCGCCACATCTCCCAAACCCCGCGCCGTCAAATTGACCACTGAATAACCAGAGCAACGTAAACGGCGCACATAGCGGCCTTCAAAACCACCCTCAAGGGGAGCATAGACTGCAACTGCGCCAGACTTTTCTACGGTGCGAATGAAGCTTTTGCCGGTGGTCAGAAGTGCCATGGTTTTACGATCTTGAGATGGATTGAACTTGCCAAAAAATTATATCGGATTCCCCTGGCACCTGTCGTTAAACTTTTGGGCGGATCCGTGTTGCAACGTGCCATTTGAACCTACTCTCGGCCTATCGATACAAATGCCTAATAATCCTCATAGCGAGAAACATCTTCCTCTAGGCCCGGTCTTCCTAGGGGTTTAGTCCCTTGGGTTTGGCTCCAGAGGGTGAGCCCCTGTAGCGATCGCCGGGGCGGAATTTGACCCAGCAGGGAGATCCCATAGCCCAGCAAAATCCCCAGGGGAGCCGTGATCGCCGATCGCCAAATACCAGGGAAGGTCAGCCACCCCGCATTCGAGCCAATAATCACCAAAATGACTGCGGCCACCGTCCCATAAAAAGCGCCCGTACCGTTGACCCGAGGACACAAAACCCCCATCAAGAAAATACCGAGCAATGGCCCCAGGAACATGGTGGTATAGCTCACCAGAAATTCCAGTAAATCTTTCCCCGTTGAGGCCACATAAAATGCCGCCCCAATGCCCACTAGGCCCCAAATCACGATCAGGATCTGTGCAATGCGTAGAGATTGTTTTTCGCTGGCTTTAGGTTGACGGTAGCGGTCATAGAAATCGACAGTAATGCAAGTCGCGAGGGAATGGAGGGCCGAGTCAATGGAAGACATCGCTGCTGCAAAAATGGCCGCTACCAAAAAGCCAGAAGCCCCTGGGGGTACTTGATTGATAATGAAGTGGGACAAAATACCGTCGGCGGGCACTTCGGCGGGTAAACCCCCATTAATGCTGTAAAACCCAAATAGCAGCACCCCTAGTAAAAGCGTCGCCGCTACTCCCACAAGACCGGAAAACCAACCGAGTAAAATCGCTTTGCGGGCTGAAGTTTCGTCGGCGCAGGAAACATAACGCTGTACAGATTGCTGATTGGTGCCAGCTACGGCAAAGGCAAGAATCCCGTAGGCAAAGAGAGCTGTCGGTAAAGACCGGATGGAGCCTGGATCCCAGGAAAAATTAAAAACTGCAAGCTTATCATTGGCCGCTGCCACTTGCCATAGCTCCCCAAAGCCGCCAGGAACCCCATTCACGGCAGTCCAGATCCCTGCACCAATCCCGACAAAAATCATTGCAAACTGCAACACATCTGTCCAAACGACGGCGGTAATGCCCCCAGCGACGGTGTAGGCAATTGAGACGAGTCCCACCAAGAGAATGGCGATGCCTGTGGGCATCCCTGTCACCGTGGCAACCACGAGGGAAGCAGCATAGAGCAATCCCCCTAGCCGGGCAATGACAAACAGCAAGAAGCAGAGGGAGCCGAGGGAACGGGTTTTGGCATCGAAGCGTTTTTCGAGGTACTCGTAGGCGGTAGTGAGGTTCAGCCGTACAAAAAAGGGGAGGAGCAGGGCGATCACGAGGCCATAACCAAGGAGATCGCCCAGTTGGAGTTGGAGGTATAGAAAGCCATTGGTATAGCCTTCCCCTGGCCCCCCCAAGAGTGAGGCAGCAGAAAAGGAGGTGGCGATGATCGAAAAGGCGATCGCCCACCAGGGGATTTGCCGGGCGCCCCGAAAATACTCGTCCGTGTTGGTTTGTTTGCGGCTGGCGATGACGCCGATGGCAATGACAATCAAGCCATAGATCGCCACAATCGCCCAGTCAATTACACCCATTGTTGTTACACCTCACAATTCGTTAGTCAGCCCCATGACGAAGGAGCCAAGCAGACTTGAACCATTGTATTGATTGGTTGCCTTGGCTCTATGTTCTTGTAACAAAATATTTTTTAGGGACGAGAATCCTTCTCCGTTGGCCTTGGCGACCGGGTTTGGGAATGAATAAACCAACCAAAGGCCGCACTGGTAATAAACATTAGCAAAGAATAAATCGCGGCCGGGATCGCCATTGTTGGCGCATTTAAAAGGGTCGGTGTACTGGCAATGGCGATCGCCAAGGTGCCGTTTTGAATCCCCACTTCTACACTAATGGACTTCGCACTGGGGCCATCCAGCTTCGTGCCGAGGGCGATCGCATAACCCAGAAACATCATAATCACATTGAGCGCCAACATTACCCAGCCCACCTGGAGGAAGAAACTCACCACATTGGCCCGCTCTGCCAACAGCAAACCCGCAATGACCAAACCCAAGAAAAAGAGCGATAACCATTTCACATAGCCCTCGACCGTGGCCGCAAATTTCGGGGCGTAACGATGGAGCGTCATGCCAATCCCAATGGGAATCAGGGTAATCACCGCAATTTGGATCACCGTTTTGAGGAATGGCAATTGGAGGGTGGCGCTGGCCCCCAGAAAATATTGCATTGCCCCATTAATCACCAGGGGAATGGTAAAAACTGTGATCAAGCTGCTGACCGCCGTGAGGGTAATCGAAAGGGCCACATTCCCCCGCACGAGATAGGTAATTAGATTAGACGTTGATCCCCCAGGACAGGCCGCTAGTACCATTACCCCCACAGCCAATTCCGGGGTGAGGGGAAACAAATTTGCGAGGCCAAAGCCCACCAAGGGCAGCAGTAACAATTGGGCGATCGCCCCGACAATCACCCCCCTAGGTTCAACCAAGACCCGTTTAAAATCCGTAGGGGTCAAGCCCAGACCCATGCCCAGCATAATCACGAAAAGAGCCAGGGGAAGTAGCACCGCAGTCAGAAAATTGGCATTCATCAGGAATAATCGTTGGTCTCTGGCGAAGAAATACGCGAAAGTTTAGGCTGATTTTACCTTTGTTTTTGGATATAAATGAGCCGGACACAACCGCCCTGGAGGCTTGAAATATTGCAATCCATTGACGAATGCCGAGAACCCAGAGGGGATTCTGTACAATTTTGGGAGCTTAAACCTTGCCTAACCCATGACTGACAGCACCCAAGTTCGCAAAGCCGACCATATCCGCATCTGTCTCGAAGAAGATGTCCAATTTCGCCACAATCGCGCCGGTTTTGAACGGTACCGTTTTGAGCACTGCTGTCTGCCTGAATTGGACTGCGCCGACATTGACTTGAGTACCTCCTTTTTAGGGAAAAGCCTCGGTGCACCGATTCTGATTTCTTCGATGACCGGCGGCACAGCCCAGGCCCAACAGATTAACTTTCGCTTGGCAGAAGTTGCCCAAACCCATCGCCTCGCCATGGGAGTCGGTTCCCAACGGGTCGCCCTCGAAAAACCAGAGGTGGCGGCTACTTTTGCAGTTCGTCAAAAAGCCCCAGATGCTCTCCTGTTTGCAAATATCGGGGCAGTGCAGCTCAATTATGGGTATGGCGTAGAGGAATGCCGCAGAATTGTTGATTTGCTCGAAGCTGATGCGCTAATTCTCCATCTCAACCCCCTCCAGGAATGTATCCAACCCCAGGGGGACACGAATTTTAAGGGGCTATTGGACAAAATTGAACAGGTCTGTCACCAACTGCCCGTACCTGTGATCGCCAAAGAAGTAGGCAATGGGATCTCCGTCAAAATGGTGCAACGCCTCCGGGACGTGGGGGTGCAGGTGATTGATGTGGCTGGGGCGGGCGGCACTTCCTGGGCCAAGGTAGAAGCGGCGCGATCGCCAAACCAACTCTTGCGCAATCTAGGGCAAACTTTTGGTGATTGGGGGATTCCCACGGCGGACTGTCTCGCGGCGATCGCCCATTACGATCCTGAAATTCCCCTCATTGCTTCTGGGGGCCTGCGGAACGGTTTAGATGGGGCCAAGGCGATCGCCCTGGGAGCTGACCTCGTGGGCTATGCCCAACCCTTTCTCAAGGCGGCGAGTGAATCCCCAGAGGCTTTGGCCGAGTGGGTCGAACTGCTGCTACTGGAATTGCGGACAGTATTGTTTTGTACGGGCAATGCTAATTTTCAGCAACTGCAACGGGCGAATTGCCTGCACAAGTTCTAAGGTAAAAACTAAGACCTCTCTCCCGAATGCCTCAACCATGAAAGATTTTTTTAAACAGGTTTTTAGCAGTTGCCTCGGTACCCTGATTGCCCTCAGCCTTTTATCGACCCTCTCTTTATCGGCGTTTATTGCCCTGATTGCCCTCTTCTCTGCCCAAGAAGGCGGCGGCAGGCCCAAGGAAAACAGTATTTTGATCTTCAATATGGGCACGATCATCCAAGACCGAGATCCCTCTAGTTCCATTGGGAATGTCATTGCCGGGGATTTTCCCGAAACCCTTAGTTTGCGGGATGTCACTGAAAGTATCCGCGCCGCCGCCGAGGATGACAAAATTACGGGTCTATTCCTCGATGGTCGCCAAAATAGCTTGAATGGTTATGCCACACTGCGGGAAGTGCGCCAAGCTCTCCAGGACTTTAAAGCCGCAGGGAAGAAAATCTACGCCTACGATGTGGAAATGACGGAGCGGGAATATTACCTGAGTTCCTTGGCTGATGAAATTTGGCTCAATCCTCTGGGGGTTGTGGAAATGAACGGTTTAGGTAGTGAGCAGCTTTTCTTTAAGGGAGCCTTGGATCAATATGGGATTGGGGTGCAGGTGGTGCGGGTTGGTGATTATAAAAGTGCGGTAGAACCCTTTACCCAAGAAGAATTCAGTCCAGAAAATCGCCAACAAACCGAGGCCCTGCTCAGTGATCTCTGGACAGATTTTAAAGATACGGTGGCTGGCGATCGCCCCTTTGCCACAACCCTGCCCCAGAGCCTGGCCGACACCCAGGGGATTCTTTTGCCAGAGGTGGCCCAACAGGAGCAATTGGTGACGCGTCTGGCTTATTTTGATGAAATTCTGGCGGAACTCAAAACCTTTACGGGCACAGAACTGGATGAAGATTTACCCCAGATAGATCTAGCTGATTACAGCCTGGAACAGGATTTAGCCCAGATCGGAGTCACCTCAGAAAATACCGTGGCGGTGGTCTATGCCGAGGGTAATATCGTCGGTGGGGAAGGGACGCCGGACACCATTGGCGGGGATTCCCTCTCGCGACAACTGCGGGAGTTGCGTCAGGATCCTGAGGTCAAAGCCGTTGTGCTGCGGATTAATAGTCCTGGGGGGAGTGCGATCGCCTCAGAAATTATCCTGCGGGAACTAAAACTGATCCGTGAAGCGGACAAGCCCGTGATTGTCTCCATGGGGGATCTGGCGGCTTCTGGGGGCTATTGGATTGCCACCGAAAGCGATCGCATTTTTGCCCAGCCCAATACCATTACCGGTTCGATTGGGGTGTTTGGCATTTTGCCCAATATCCAAACCATTGGTAATAATAATGGCCTCACCTGGGATAGCGTCCAAACGGGGGAACTGGCGAATTTAGGCACGGCGTCTCGCCCGAAAACCGAAGCGGAAATGGCGATTTTTCAAAATTTTGTCAATGATATTTACGGCAAATTTTTAGACCGGGTCAGTGCGGCGCGGGGTCTTACGGAAGCTGAGGTGCGCCAAATTGCCCAGGGACGGGTCTGGTCTGGGGAAGATGCCCAGGTGATTCGGCTCGTGGATGAATTGGGGGGGCTATCGGCGGCGATCGCCTATGCCGTGGATACCGCAGAATTAGGGGAAGATTTTACCGTTAAGGAATATCCCCGACCCCAAACCTGGGAAGAAGAAATTTTTAGTAATCTATTTGGGGCTCAGATCGAAGCGAGCGATCCCCTTTCCCAAGAATGGCTCCGGCTCCAGGCCAGCATCAAACTGTGGCGATCGCTTAATGATCCCAAGCAGGTCTATGCCCTCATGCCCTGGCAACCCCAGATCGATTAGGTCGTATATTCGGCGTTAATGCGCACATAGTCATAGCTGAGGTCACAGCCCCAGGCCGTACCTTTACCAGAACCATTGCCCACGCAAACAGCAATCAACACCGTATCGTCTGTGAGATAGGCCCCGGCAGCACGATCCACGAGGTATTGACTGGCTGCTGCCCGATCAAAAGAAAGAGGTTGCCCCTGGTCCATGAGCTGAAAATCCCCCAGGGAAATTTGCAGATCTTCCTGGTTAAAGGTCACCCCGGCCCGACCAGCGGCGGCGGCAATGCGGCCCCAGTTGGGATCTCGCCCAAAAATCGCTGATTTCACCAAGGATGATCCGGCAATGGTGCGAGCAATTTTCCGGGCCGCTTGATCATCTACGGTGCCAGACACTTGAATTTCCATTAAACAGGTGGCCCCTTCCCCATCTCTGGCGATGCACTTGGCGAGATACTGGCATACTTCCGTGAGCATGGCTTCTAGTTGTTGGGCACTTTTGGACTGGGGATCGGTGATCGCCGTGGTGCGGGACTGACCATTGGCCAGGGCAATAACGCAATCGTTGGTGCTGGTGTCGCCATCGACGGTGATTTGATTAAAACTTTTGGCCACGGCCCGGCTCAACATCCCTTGCCACAGTGGTGTCGAAACCGCCGCATCACAGGTGATAAAGCCCAGCATTGTTGCCATGTCGGGGTGGATCATCCCGGAGCCTTTACAAATGCCGCCGATCCGCACAGGCCGCCCTTCAATTTCTGTTTCTAGGGCGATCGCCTTTGGCACAAGATCCGTGGTCATAATCGCCTGGGCTGCTGCATCGCCTCCCTCTGGGGAAAGGGCAAATACCACCTGGGGGATTCCCGTTTCTAGGGCAGCCATCTTGATCCGTTGACCGATCACCCCTGTGGAGGCCAGCAAAATACTTCCTGGGGGGACATTGAGGGCTTTGCCTAACCACTGGGCCGACTGGATCGCATCTTGCCAACCGGCTTCACCCGTGGCGGCATTGGCTTGCCCGGAGTTACACAAAATCGCCCGACTGCTGGGTTTTTCCTGGAGGCGTTGACGGCAATAATCGACACAGGCGGCGCGCACTTCTGACTGGGTAAACACCCCGGCGGTAATCGCTTCGGTGTCAGAAACAATCAGCGCCAGGTCTGGTGCCCCCGAAGGTTTGAGTCCGGCGGTGATCCCTGCGGCCCGGAAGCCCTTGGGAGCCGTCACACTGCCAGAAATTTTGTGCCAATTTGCCATGGTTTTCGTCAACGCTAGATGGGTTGCAAGCCATTATACAGGGGGCCTCCGGGATTTTTCGCGGCAATTGTGGAGAATTGCTCACGCTGCCCTGGTTTGCTTGGGATTACCCTAGGACAAAAGGCGATCGCTTTGCCGTTGCAACTGTTGGGGTAGGGGATCGATGGGATTAATGATGAGACCTGGACAATGGCCCCCATTCACCGTCTGTTCAGGCGCTCCTTGGAAAAAGAGCCAGCGGTTGCCGGGGTTTAACTCCAGGAGCGTTTGGGGGTTTTGGGTTAACCACAATAATGAACCTTCCGGGCGGGATAGAGACGTATTTTCTCCCAATGGCTCAGGATTAATCCGGGCGAGGGCTTCGAGGATCGTCGCGCGGCTGTTGAGCAGACCACTCTGGGCTGTCCAAAATTTCACATTCAATTGCGATCGCCGGGCATAAAAATAGAGAGACGCCGCTGCACTGGCCGCCTGTTCAAAGCTATCGGCCTCCCAAGTAAAATGATGATCCAAACAAATAATCAGTTCTTCGCCGCCCGTGGTGATTTCTAGTTCTCGTACCTTGAATTCCCCAAAACGGGCACTGCTGCGCCAGTGGATCAACCGCATTGGGTCGCCCATCCGGTAGTTCCGAATTGCCTTCGTCATCCCTTCGGTGGCGTTTTGATAGAGATTTTCACTCTGAAATTTGGTGCTATCTTCGCTGCCGATGTGGTCAATGATCGGGCAACTACTCAGGGGGAAAATTTGCGGATAAACCACAACGCGGCCCGGTACTGAACGCCGCCGCCGACACCAAAACAAGCCCAAGGGGTTTGCGGTGCGCAACTCGACTCCCTCCCACTGAAATACACCACGTTTTTGGGCGTCAAGCTCGTAGACCCAATCTAAACTTTCCTGGGGTGCGAGGGTTTCTAGGACTGTCCGCCGGGGTGCCCCCAAGCCAGACGAAATTTGATCTGTGACAGCAATGAGGGTTTTGGCGTTTTTACTGTCATTGGTCAGGGTTAGATGGAGGCTTAAAACTTCCCCAACGCTAACCGGGGCCGTGGGCGATCGCCGAATTTCAAGTTGCCTCAAGGCTCGCACTGGCAGGATTGCCCCTAAACATAAAATGGCGAGGATCGTACCGCTGAGGACATATAGCCAGCCCGCCATCGTATTTGTGGCGGCCCCAAAAAAACAGAGGGCAATGACAAATAAAATGCCACCCCCATAGGCGGGAGCGACCCAACGTCGTTCGAGGCTGAGGTAAAAATTATGCTGCGGTTGTGCCATAGGTTGAAGAGAAAACCATTAAGGATGTTTACGATCGCCCCTCGCCGGGGGACGGCCTTACCTAGGATCAATAGTAATGCCCCTTTCCATTGTTCCCAATTGTCTATGTCTTTGCCCAAACTCACTGAGTTAGACTTTTTGCCCTATATCGATGCTGACGGGGCGATCGCCCCGACCCTGGGGGGCAAGATTGGCCTCTATGGGATCTTCGATGGGAGTCAGACCCTCTGCTATGTCGGTTATTCCCGTGATGTGTCCAAAAGCTTGCAGCAGCACCTTATTCGTTGTCCGGAACAATGCCATTGGGTGAAAATTTTCCAGTGCGATCGCCCCAGCCGGACTCTCCTAGAAGAAATGCGGGCTGCTTGGCTGGCAGAAAATGGCACCGTGCCCACTGGCAACGGCGAGGCAGAATCCCTCTGGACGCAACCCATCGACATTAAAGAAGATTTGCCCCCAGCAGAACGGGAAGCCCTTCAACAAAGCACCGAATTAGAAATGGTCAAACACCTGAAAAACTATGCTCGCCAGCGGGAAGCAACCATCAAAGAATACCTAATCGGGCGGGGCCTCAAAATTGACCTCCGCTTTCAGCCCAAGCTCAAGGAACAGGGGCTCCTAGACCTGAAATAATGGCGGCTACAACTGCGGAAGAATATAGCGATCAAGAATTGTGGGTAGTGCTGTTTAAGTATTCAATATTGACATCACACTAGAGGTAATGGGTTCCACAAGTTAAAAACATAACTTTTGGATTTATTGCGTCAAAGGACAGCCCTGGTCACGGGTGAGGGAAACAACACTATGGCGAGAATAGGGTTCTTCCCCAGAACTTTTGGCAATGTCTAACTTGACTTTTAGGGCACTCATCTGGGGATGGTCTGCAAAAATAGATTCGGCTAAATTCCGGTTCATAATTTCCCAGTAATCTGTTTCGTTGGGGTATTCCCGTAGAAAACGTTCGATTTCAGCGGCGAGGGGCACAAAATTAATGTAGTTTGACCGCTGGGCCGTGGGTTGGTCAACGTAGCGAAAATCGACAGCAATATTGAGAATTGCCCAATCTTGGTGCTCAATGGCATAGTCATCGATGGTGAAGCCAAAACTTTCTTCCCGCAGCAGGCAGGGATCAAGGGGCGTGGCGATCGCCGCTGGCATAGGGAGAATCAATAACGAGGCCAGAACAAGGATTAGAAATTTTTTCGAGGGAGAAAGCAACATTATTTCAAGGAATGGGAAATGAGAAAGCTGTGATCGTACAACTACCGGAATTCGAGGGGGGCGATCACCTTGTAGGGCTTTAGGGGGAAATGGCTGAGGTGAGGTCGGGATGGGGCACACAACGATGGAACAACGTGGAATCGTTAATGATACGATCATAGTGGCAATGGGGTAAATCCCGTTATCGAGCCAAAACTGGTGGCGACCTTGCGTATCGACACAAACGTACTCTCAAGACAAAATGCTTGATTGGTGAACAGTGCGACCTACGTGAAACGTATTAAGCAATTGAATACCTCCAAGCAAATCGGTGGGACGCATCGATTAAGCCTGTGGAGCCGAACCCGTAGGGATGGCAACGAAGCAGGAACTTCTCAGTAGCCAGGGTGCGCAAGAGTTCACCCATGAGGCGAGAAGCCCGTGCTGTAATCTTGATTCAGCATCGGGAAAACGTCACGATAAGCTAACAAAAGGAAATTGGCTGAGTAAGAGCATTAAAACTTCATGAGTGAAACACAGTTTGATTATGATTTGGTGATTATCGGCGCGGGGGTCGGTGGCCACGGTGCCGCGCTCCATGCCGTGAAATGTGGCCTAAAAACGGCCATCGTTGAAGCCGCAGACATGGGTGGTACTTGCGTCAATCGTGGTTGCATTCCGTCTAAAGCGCTGTTGGCTGCCTCCGGAAAAGTCCGGGAAATGCGCGACCAGAAGCACCTCAGCGAGATGGGTATTAATGTTGGTGCGGTTGATTTTAGTCGTGAGGCGATCGCCGCCCATGCTACCGATTTGGTAAACAAAATCCAAAGCGATCTCACCAATAGCCTCAAGCGTTTGAATGTCGATATTATTCGCGGTTGGGGAAAAATTGACGGCGTCCAGAAAGTCTGTGTCATTGGCGAAGACGGTGTGAAAAACATCACCGCCAAAGAAATTATGATTTGCACTGGCTCGAAACCCTTTGTCCCCCCCGGCATCCAAGTCGATGGCAAAACCGTTTTCACTAGCGACGATGCAGTCCGTTTAGAAACCCTGCCCCAGTGGGTCGCAATTATTGGGAGCGGTTACATCGGCCTCGAATTTTCTGATGTTTACACCGCCCTCGGTTGCGAAATTACGATGATCGAAGCCCTCGATGATCTGATGCCTGGCTTTGACCCAGAGATTGCGAAACTAGCAAAGCGCGCCTTAATTGATAGCCGTGACATCGAAACCTATACTGGCGTTTTTGCCACGAAAGTTATGCCTGGCTCTCCGGTCAAGATCGAACTCACCGACGCAAAAACTAAAGAAGTCGTCGAAAATCTCGAAGTAGATGCTTGTCTGGTCGCCACCGGGCGCGTCCCCGCCACAAAAAACCTCGGCTTAGATGCCGTTGGCGTGGAAACAGACCGCCGGGGCTTCATTGAGGTAAATGACAAAATGCAGGTGATCAAAGACGGTCAACCTGTACCCCATCTCTGGGCTGTGGGCGATGCCACCGGAAAAATGATGTTGGCCCATGCTGCCTCTGGTCAGGGGGTTGTGGCCGTCGAAAATATGATCGGCAATGCCATGACCGTTGACTATGCCGCGATTCCGGCAGCAGCCTTTACCCACCCAGAAATTAGCTATGTGGGGATGAGCGAACCCCAAGCGAAGGAAGCCGCCGCTGCGGGTGGTTTTGAAATTGCCACGGCTAAAACCTATTTCAAAGGCAATTCTAAAGCCCTCGCTGAAAAAGAAACCGACGGCATCGCCAAAATTATCTACCGTAAAGATACCGGGGAATTATTGGGCGTCCATATTATGGGGATCCATGCTTCGGATCTGATCCAAGAGGCCGCCAATGCGATCGCCGAGAAAAAACCCGTCCAAGAATTGGCGTTTAACGTCCACGCCCACCCGACCCTCTCGGAAGTTCTCGACGAAGCCTACAAGCGAGCGAAAGTCACCGCGTAAATTACGTTAGAATTTGGCATCAAAACAGGGGTTGTTCGCTGAATAGATTCAAGGAAAACCTCTGTTTTACCCTTATCTCACTCTTTTTTATAATCCCCTAAACCAAATCTTTGAGGCATAAAACCATGGTTTCGATGACCCCCAAAAGTGGTGTTTTATTATTACTATGCTGCGTCTTTGCGATCGCCGCTGTGGGTTGCGTGTTTGAACTCAGTTCCGGCGAACCCGATCTCGGTGCGACCAATACCACCATTATCCTGGCCCTCAGTATTCCCCTGACCATTGCCTCTTTTTTGTGGGCCGTCCAAGATACCCGTGCCAACCAAGACTAGGCATTCAACAGCCCGTATCAATTTACAAAAATATCTTTAAGATCCGGCAATCTATCGTTATAACTAAAGTTGAGGCGGGGCGCTCCTCCGTCTTTTGCGTTTTAGAAAAAATTATTACGATGCAAGCTTCTGGTATTTTGCGCCAAATTTCTACTGGCGGTGTTCAAGCCCCACTGCTGCCCGATTTTTCCCTTGATCATCGTCAAGAAATTCTCATTGGCCGCGAACCCAGTTGCCAGATTGCCCTCAACCCCAATCTTTACACCGTTGTCTCCCGTCGCCACGTTCTGATTCGCCCCCAGGGTCAAGGTTGGGAAGCCGTTGATCTCGGCAGTGCGAATGGCACCTTTATCAATGGTCAACGGTTACAAGGTTCACGAATCCTGCAAGCAGGCGATCGCCTCACCCTCGGAGACAATGGCCCCAGCTTTAGTTTCGAGTTCCAGAGCCAAGGCCACAATCCCCAGGCTCCCCTCGATCCCGGTTCCCATATCCCTGTCCCCGGCCCCATTGTCAGTCCCAACTCCAACCTCACCCTGACCCAACTTTTTCCCATCGCCGCCACCGGGAAAGACCTCTCCAGCAAAGCCTATCTCGTGCCGGGGATCCTCACCGTTATTTTTGTCGTCCTCATGTTCGCCACCATTGGCGCACCTGGCCTCTTTAATTTTTTACTGGGAACCTATATTGCTGGGGCCGCTTTTTACTACATTTATCAACTCTGTGGTAAGCGTAAAGCTTGGATCGTTATACTTGGTTCCGGCTTCCTTACAGCCCTCATGTTAGTTACCCCGGTTGTTGACTTATTCATTTTTGTATTTCGAGTCATTCTGCCGGGCAATATCAGTGACGCTGATGGCGTGGGTCGACTCTTCGTCGGCATGTTTTTTGGTGCTGGCCTGATGGAAGAAATTTTGAAGGCAATTCCTATTTTCGTCGCCATGGGCATCGGCAACCTGTTTGGCCCGAAACGTCGCGAAAAAATTGGTGTCACCGAACCCCTCGATGGTATTTTGCTTGGAGCAGCCTCCGCCGTCGGTTTTACCCTGATTGAAACCCTCGGTCAGTACGTCCCCAACATCATTAACGAAGTTTCCCTTCAAGTCGATCCCGGCACAGGGGAATTACTCGGTTTACAACTGCTCATTCCCAGAATCCTCGGTTCCGTTGCTGGGCACATGGCCTACAGCGGTTATTTTGGTTATTTCATCGGTCTCAGTGTCCTCAAACCTTCAAAGTCTGTGCAGATCCTGATTATTGGTTGCCTTACCTCCTCGTTACTCCATGCCCTTTGGAATACTGTCGGCTCTTTCAGTAGTATCCTGTTGGCGGTGGTGGGGGTTTTCTCCTATGCTTTTCTTGCTGCGGCAATCCTCAAGGCCCGTGCCCTTTCTCCGACCCGCGCAGAGAATTTTGCCACCCGCATTGCGAAATAATCTGGCCTAAATCTAAAACGAGAATCTCCGGTACCCACCACGATTTTGTGACGGAGAAGTTGCCATAATAGAATTTACAAAAATTCACTTTTCCTAGACCTATGGCAGATCAACTCATTCGCGGTACCGCAGCAGACAATGGCATTCGGGTAGTGGGCGTTATTTCCACAAATCTCACTGAGGAAGCCCGACAACGCCATAAATTATCCTATGTGGCGACGGCTGCCCTAGGTCGCACCATGGCTTCGGCCCTGTTGATTTCTTCAAGTATGAAAAAACAGGAAGCCCGCCTCAATCTGCGCATCAAAGGCGATGGCCCCCTGGGGGGATTATTGGTGGATGCTGGCCCAGATGGCACCGTGCGGGGCTATGTACAAAATCCAGGCGTGGAGTTGCCTCCGAACGCGAAGGGAAAGTTAGACGTGGGCGGCGCTGTGGGCAAAGGATTTCTTTATGCGGTGAAAGATTTTGGTCGGGGCTACCCTTACTCCAGTACGGTAGAGTTGGTTTCTGGGGAGATTGGCGATGATGTTACCCATTATTTAGCAACCTCGGAACAAACCCCTTCGGCGTTGTTAGTGGGAGTCTTTGTCGGTGCAGAGGGGGTAACCGCCGCTGGGGGAATTTTGCTACAGATCTTACCGAAAGCGGCCCGTGACGAGAGCTTAGTGGCCAAACTAGAAAGTCGGCTGGGACAATTATCGGGCTTTACGCCGCTATTGCAGCAGGGCAAGTCTCTCCATGATATTTTCCAGGATCTCCTCGGCGATGAAGATCTCAACATTTTCCCAGAGACACAAATGGTGCGCTTTGACTGCGGCTGTACCTTTGAGCGGATGATGGGTGCCCTGAAGATGTTGGGCCAGGATGAGTTGCTGGATATGATCGAAAAAGATGGCGGGGCAGAGGCCACCTGCAATTTCTGCAACGAGGTGTACCATGCGGATGTGGATCACCTGAGTCGCTTGGTTGAGGAATTAAAGGCTGATGCCCATTAGAGAAGGCTTTCTAGGGAAAGTTTGTTTTTCTAAGGAAGAATTTTAAGGATTATGCCTGGAGCATCCAAAACCCGGCAAATTGTTCTTCGTCGGGGTTTTTTTGGATAGCAAGGAAATGAATTCCTGCTGCGGCTTTTTTGGCGGCTTCAAATGATTCTGCTTCTTTGAGGGTTTGGGCGTTGGGTAGGTCGGCGACGATCCAACTGTCGCTCACCCCTGTTTCGAGGACGAGGCTACTGCGGGGATTTTTTTTGGAGATGGAGAAATCCGAGTTCGAGGCCAGACATCCAACCAGCGAGGGGGACAGCCCTAGGAGAAAAAATCAAAAGACCGGGGATCTTTGTCGTGGGGTCGAGGTGGGTCAGGGGAAAGGGTTCGCCAAAGGCAATGTCCCATTCGTCAAAATCACTGAAGGCACTAGCTTCGAGGGAAACGATCGCCCATTTGTCTCCTTTATCCCCCCGAACGGCATCGGGGAGGGCGATCGCATTAAGGGCGGGATATTGGACGGAGCTAGATTTGGCGGATTTCTCGTCGTAGTTGGCTTCCTGGGGATAGACTTCCTGTTCCCGCTGGGTGATCCAGGTCATGAGGGTATAGGTGCGACGGGAGGGGGCGGCGGGAATGCCTGCATCTTCGCAACCTTTGGTGATCATGTTATTCATCTGGCGGCGAAAGAAGCGGATCTTGGTGGGGCTTTGGCCGGAGGTGGCGATCGCCTTTTCGATGGCCGTCTTGAGGGTGATCGAATTTACATCGGTGTTGCTGCAAAATTCACTGTAACGGAAAAGGGTCGTCGGATCCTGCTGGATGCGGGTGGGGGTTTCGCAGATGAGGATTTCCCACAGTTTTTTGTCGTTGTCATCCAAAAGCGGGCGCGAATAAAAATCAAGTTCCCAAATAGTCACGGTAAATCTCAACTACACAACTAAACCATTACTGATTTTGCCCCATTGACCTTGCTTTATTCAATTCCAGGGGTTGCAATTTCCCCAAGAGCCGTCCTTGAGCTGGGGAGTAACCAGGCGATCGCCTTCTTGATCACCGCCGGAGATGAATTTTTTTTGGTAGTCTTATACACGTTATTTCGGGGTGGAAACACAAAACCATGGCGCTTTATCGACTTATTTACGTTAGCCAGGCGATCGCCGAGCTAGAGTACCGCGATCTCATCGAAATTTTGCAAAAATCGGAGTTTAACAATCGTCGAGCTGGAATTACGGGGATGTTAGCCTTTGGCGATTTGATGTTTTTACAAATTTTGGAAGGGAGTCGGCGGGCCATTAGTGAAACTTACAATCGCATTTTGCTAGATTCGCGCCATACCAACGCCGAATTAATCGAGTTTTCAGAAATTGACCAGCGCGACTTTGGGATCTGGTCGATGAAGGTGTTGCAACTGAATAATCAGGACGAAGTGCGGCAGATTATCCTGAAATATTCCCATTCAGAGACCTTTTCGCCCGTTTCGATGACCGGCCCCCAGAGCCTTAATTTTTTGCGAGAAATCACAGCCCTCTATCATCAGGGAGGCATCCAGCAATAGCGCGGCAGCGGTGGGGATTCTTTGTTAGCTTATGTTCTGGACTCTATGCATTTTTTGACGATATTTTTCCGAGGCGATCGCCATGGCTACCTTTCTCCGGACCCTCAGCTACCGTTATCAATGGCTTTACGACACCATTTCCCGCCTCGCGGCCCTAACCGTCGGTGGTGAGACCCGTTTTCGGAACCTTGCTCTCCAGGGCTTAACCGGAGACAAAACCCTAAAAATTCTCGATTTATGTTGCGGTGCTGGCCAAACCACCCAATTTCTCACCCAATATAGCGACGACGTCACCGGGCTTGATATTTCCCCCCTCGCCATTGAACGGGCAAAAAAAAATGTCCCCCAAGCGAATTATGTCGTTGCCCCCGCCGAAAAAATGCCCCTGCCGGATCAACACTTTGACCTGGTTCATACCAGTGCTGCCCTCCATGAAATGACCCCGGCGCAACTGAGCCAAATTTTCCAGGAAGTGTACCGTGTCCTTAAGCCTGGCGGTATCTTTACCTTTATCGATTTGCACCAGCCGACCAACCCTTTTTTCGTTCCCAGTCTCTATACGTTCATGTTTCTCTTTGAGACCGAGACCGCCTGGCAGCTGATCAAAACTGATTTAGCCGAAAAACTCACCACCACAGGCTTTGAAATCCATAAACAGGAACAGTATGCAGGCGGAAGTTTGCAGATGATCCAGAGCCGAAAACCGGGAAGTGAGCCGCTAAAATAAAAGCTTGGAAATCAACAGCAACTGAGGTGTTATGGCGCTATTTAATTCCAATTTACTGGAGCCAAACTTAATTTTAGGGAAAACCATCTTGCATCTCAGTCCAGAGATTATCCGTCATCACCGTTTAAAGGGTTTGATCCTCGATGTGGATGACACGTTGGTCTCGATGCGCCAGAGCTATGCCTCAGATGATGTGCTGGAGTGGGTGACCCAAGTCAGACGGGTGGCGGATATTTGGCTCGTGAGCAATAACCTCAGCCAAAAACGGATTGGGCGAATTGCTGAGTCCCTAGAGTTACCTTATTTGTTCGGGGCAAAAAAACCATCTCGGAAAAAGCTCCGTAAAGCGATGGATGCCATGGATCTGCGCCCCCAAGAAGTGGCGATGGTTGGCGATCGCCTGTTTACAGATGTCCTCGCTGGCAATCGCTTGGGTTTATTTACGATTTTGGTGGAGCCGATGATTGATCCCCTCGTGGCGACACGCCAAAACCCAGTGCGGAATATCGAAGTCTGGATTTCAAAATTCCTTGGGGCCTCCTTTGATGACATGAAACAAACCTTTACAAAAGGCCATAAAAGTAAACCTCGATAAATATAAAAAAAATGTTACGAATCTGTTGAGATTGGCAATAATCAGGCATAATTTTTTACAGAAAATATAACAAGGGATCACCTGATATATATAGATCCCAACATAATAAACTACTAAAATTTTTTTCAACTTGTTTCGTTCGGGTCGATTCCTCAGGGGATCGATTTTTTGTCTGTTTTGGGTAAAATAACAGCGTTTCTTCTGGTTTTCCGCGAAAATCGTTACAGACCGAAATCAAAGAAAACATTTATCAATATTCCAAAAAGCGCAACTAGCTAAAGATAGACTTATTTCACCAACTAAGTTTAAATACCTATTCCGCAATCCAGATTTCTTAATTTTTACCTTCTAGTGATGGGTGATTGTCTATTAAATGGGCACTAAAAATAGCCCTGACAAAGTTCCCAAAAAGCATCATAATTGAATCCCTAAAACCTGGGTATAGGCACCCCGGGCCTGGGTGACACCAATGGTGCGCTGGGAAGCTTCGATCATCGGCCGCCGTAGACTGACCACCAAAAATTGCGCCTGGGCCGCCTGCTGCTTAATCATCTTGGAAAGACGCTCCACATTCGCCCCATCCAAAAACATATCCACCTCATCGAAGGCATAGAAGGGAGAGGGACGATAACGTTGAAGCGAAAAAATAAACGATAGGGCCGTGAGGGATTTTTCCCCCCCGGACATGGAACTGAGCCGTTGTACTGGTTTGCCTTTGGGGTGAGCCACCAAATTCAATCCCCCCGCAAAGGGATCCGTTGGGTCATCAAGTTGTAAGTAGCCATCACCGTCGGAAAGGGTGGCAAAGATTTTTTGGAAATTTTCGTTAACGGCGTCAAAGGCTTTTTTAAATTCCTGGAAGCGGCGCGTGGTAAAGCGTTCAATGCGGGCCAAGACTTCGAGGCGTTCCTGTTCGAGGGTGGATAATTTTTCAGATAGCTCCCCCAGACGAATTTGGGTTTGTTCATACTCCTTGAGGGCGAGCATATTCACGGGTTCGAGATCTTCGATTTTCTTTTGGGTGCGACGATTGGCCCGCTGCAATTTCTCAATCTGTTCTGTGATCTCCTGGAGAGCTTGGTCGAGTTTTTCGGGGATCACCTCCAGGATCAGATGGGCTGGATCAAGATCCGGCGGCAGTTCGGCCTCTTGGGCTTGGAGGTGCTGTTGCAGTTTTTCGAGCTGTTCAGCCCGTTCCTGTTGCTGGGTTTGGAGTTTTTCCAAACGCCATTGGCCTTCTTGGTGCTGTTTTTGGAGATTTTTGAGCTGAATTTCCGCCTGATCCCGTTGTTTTTTTACATCGCCCATCTGGGCAGAGAGTTCCGCCAGCAGGGTTTCAGTAGTCTGGATTTCGGTATCGATTTGATCGAGTTGGGTTTGGATAACAGCGATTTGCCCTTGGAGATCTTCTAGTTGGGTTTGGGTTTCCTGGAGTCGTTGTTCGTCGTTGGTTAATTTTTCACTGAGACGAATTAGCTGGGCGTTGCGGTCTTGGATCGTTTGTTGGGTGCTGTTGAGGGTCTGGGCAGCCGCTTGGAGGGTGACTTCCTGGGCTTTGATTTCCTGTTGGATTTCTTGCCACTCCCGGTGGGTTTGCTGGGCTTCGAGCCGGGCTAGATGTTGTTGTTGAGCCGCTAATTGTTGTTCGAGTTGCGGAATTGTCTGGGTGAGATCTTCGAGGTGGGTTTCGGCGATCGCCAATTCGTTTTGAGACTGCTGTTGCTGTTGTTGGGTTTGGGCAAGTTGGGGGCGCAATTTTTCGAGGGATTTCGTGAGTTGCGCCTGGTGCAGTTGGGCTTCCCGTTCCCGTTGGCGGGCTTGGGTCAGTTGTTGGCTGAGATCCTGGAGGCGATCGCCTTTGTCGAGGAGGGCATTTTCGGTGTAGCGCAGTAGGTGCTCAATTTCTTCGAGTCGTTCCCGCAGGGCGACGATTTCCGCCGAATCCCCCGTGGCCATGCTGCCAAAATGGAGGGTCGATTTTTGGGAGAGGCTGCCCCCAGTCATCGCCCCCGTGGTTTCCAGAAGTTCTCCATCAAGGGTGACGATGCGGGTTTGCCCCATAAAATTCCGGGCGAGATCGAGGCTTTCAAAGACAGCAGTGCTACCAAAGACGTAGCGAAAAATATCCAGATAACGGCGATCGCATTGGATCAGGTTAACGGCAAAATCAACAAAGCCCTGGGCGTAGCGGGGAATGGTGTTCGTGGGCAATTTCGGGGCGCGGATTTTATTCAAGGGCAAGAAAGTCGCCCGGCCTGCCCGCTGATTTTTCAGAAGTTTGATCCCCGTCGCTGCCGTTTCGTCATCTTCAACCACCAGATGCCCTAGGCGACCCCCAGCGGCAATTTCCAAAGCCCGTTGATAATTTTTTTCCACTTGGCCCAATTGAGCCACTAAACCATGGACACCGGGTAAATTGGCGTTCAAAATCACCTTCGTCGCGTAGGTGCCCTGGGCTTCCTGTTGGGCCTGGGAACGGGCTTCGAGTTGATCGAGTTGCCGTTGTTTGTCCCGCTGTTCCCGTTGGAGGCGATCGCCGGTTTCCTGGTCGAGTTTGCGGCTTTCTTCTAGTTGGGCGAATTGTGTCGCAAGGGTTTGGATGGTTTCCTGCTGACGGGTAATTTCCGTTTGGGCCGTGGCTAATTCCGTTTCCTGTTGAGTAATATCGGCGCTGAGTTGGGTAATTTGCTCAGTTTGGCTGGTAATTGTTTGCTGAAGCTGGCTAAGGCGTTCTTGCAGGAGGGCCTGTTCGGTGCGTTGGGGATTGAGTTGATCTTGGATGCCTTGAATTTCCTTGGCGATCGCCGCCTGTTCCTGTACCCAAGCTTCCGAAGAACTGGCTAACTCATCGGCCCGTTGGCGACTGTCCTGGAGGATTTTTGCGGAGGCGGCTTGGGCGGCCTGGTGTTGAGGGAGGGTTTCTTCCTGGAGGGTGAGTTTTTCTTCTTCGAGGCGCAGCAGTTGTTGTTGGTTGACTTGCACCGTTGCTAAAAGTTGGCGGTGGAGCTGGAGCGATCGCCGTTGGTCTTCCTCTAATTCCGTTTGTCGTTGGCCCCATTGGTGCCGTTTTGCCTTTTGGGTGGCGAGTTTGGACGCAACCGAAAGCTGTTCATCTTCCCCCAGGGCTTTTACTTTCGCGTTTAAACTTTCTAGGGTTTGGCCAGTCTGAAAAATTTCCCCATCCAAAGCGTTCAAATTTTGGGTTAACTGGGTGCGTTCCTGGGCGCTGCTGGCGAGATCCCGTTGCAGTTTTTCTTCCTGGAGTTGGAGCGATCGCCAGGTTAAAAGAACTTCTTCCTGCTGCTGGCGGGCCAGGTCAATTTTAAGCCGTTGGTATTGTTCGGCCTTGAGGCGATCGTCGGCCAGCTTTTCTAAATTGCGTTCTAGCTCCTGGCGAATGATGTGGCACTTTTCTTCCCGTTCTTTGACTGCATTGAGGGTTTCTCTGGTCTGGGTAATTTTGCGGTCAAATTCTGCCACGCCCGCCAGTTCATCGATGATTTCCCGCCGCTCCCGCCCGTTCATCGTAATAATCCGCGTCACGTCCCCTTGGAGCACGACGTTATAGCCTTCGGGGTAAATACGCAGGCGATTCAGTTGTTCGTGGAGTTCCGTAGCAGTGCAGGGCTGGTCATTAATGTAATAGGTCGAGGCATAACTGCCGCTTTTGGTAACCCGGAGTTTGCGTGTCACCGTCCAATCGTGGCTCTGGAATTGCGCTAAAAATTCCTTTAATTCCGAGGCTTCTGTGGCTTCCGTTTGATATTGCTGGGCGAGATCACTGAGGTCAAAGGTGACCGACACTACCGTTTCGGCAGCACCTTTCCCTTGGCTGTGTTTGTGATTGATCAAATCTGGCAACCGTTCGGCTCGCATTCCCTTAGAACTGGCGAGGCCCAAGCAAAACAAAATGCCGTCGAGGATATTCGATTTTCCCGAACCATTTGGCCCAGAAACCACCGTAAAACCAGGACGTAGGGGCACGGCGACGGTACCACCGAAGGATTTGAAGTGGGAAAGCTCGATTTGCTTGATGTGTACCATCAGCGCCGGACGGGGGACAAAACAGAGGTTGAGTTAGAATTTTAGCGTCTAACTGCCCAGGCAAAGTGTTTTATCGGTGGCGATCGCCAAATCTTCCTGAGAACTTTAGACAAGCGCGATCAATAGCCTGCTAGAGTGGATGCTATATCTTGACGCCTAATTTTTTGTCTATTTCACTAAGGTGTTGACGTTCGTCTATGTTGACTGCTGAATCTTTTCTGCCGAGTGTCCCTGTATTTCAGGTGTTGGTACATCTACACCCCAACTATTGCCAATGGCTGACTGAGCGGATCCAGCACCATCAGGGAACGCACGTGGTCACCCTCAACGCCGAAATTGCGATGATGACGGAAAAAAGTAAGGCGATCGCCAAGGTGATCAAGCAGGCAGATTTGATTATTCCCGACGGCGCAGGGATTGTCCTCTACCTCAAGCTCAAAGGCAAAAAACAGCACCGGGTACCCGGCATCGAACTCGCAGAACAACTGTTGGCCCAGGCCGCGGCCCATGATTGGCGGGTGGTCTTTTTCGGCGGCTCCCCTGGGATTGCTGACCAAGCAAAAGAAAATTGGCTCAAACGTTATCCTGATTTAGATATCACGACCCAGCACGGCTATCTCACCCCAGAAATGGCAGCGGACTGGCAAGGTCAACTTAAACAGTTACAACCCCAACTCATTTTCACTTGCCTTGGTGTCCCGAAACAGGAATTTTGGATCGAGGAACATCGCCATCTTTGCCCCCACAGCACTTGGATTGGTCTAGGGGGAAGTTTTGATGTGTGGGCTGGGGTAAAACAGCGGGCACCAAAACTTTGGCAAAAACTCCATTTAGAGTGGCTTTATCGTCTTTATCAGGAACCTTGGCGCTGGCGACGGATGTTAGCGTTACCGCAATTTGTTTGGCGTGCTTTGTGGTCTTAGTCAATTCAAATGCTTGAAGTCAAAAGCAACATCTGCAGAATTGAGTAGGATTAAAGAAACATCATCAACGAATCAAGGTGCTTGGTATGGTAGACACCCTCGCCCAAAGACTAACCCTCCAAGCTTTTTTACAGCAACCAGAAACAACACCTGCCAGCGAATATATTGATGGAGAAGTCATTCAGAAGCCGATGCCAAAAGGAAGGCATAGCCGTTTACAAGGAAAGCTTTGTGCTGTGATTAATCAGGTTGCAGAAGACCAAAAAATTGCCTATGCTTTTCCTGAATTAAGATGTAGCTTTGGTACACGCTCCATCGTGCCTGATATTGCAGTTTTTCGGTGGGATCGAATTCCCTTTACCGCAACTGGCAGCGTTCCCGATAATTTTGATCTCGCACCAGATTGGACGATCGAAATTCTTTCCCCAGACCAAAGAGCCAATAGGGTTCTTGGTAACATTCTCTATTGTTTGGAACATGGTAGCCATTTAGGTTGGTTTATCGATCCTGATGATTTGAGTGTTTTATTTTTGCGATCGCAACAGCAACCCGCATTATACCTTGGCGATCAAGTTATTCCTGTTCTCCCTGATTTAGATTTAAAACTGACAGTAAATCAAATTTTTAGCTGGTTAAAGATGATCTAAATTAATATGCTCTTTTTAGAGGCGATCGCCAATTGTTCAGAATTGAGTAATTGATCAAAATTATGGAGGATTTCTTGGGCTAAAGCAATCATATCGCTTCATCTCAATGTTTATCTAGAGTTTAGCATAGGTACAAATCAGCATCGCCAAAACATGACTTCCATCGCCCATCATCTATTTCTGGCTAATCCCTATCGCCCAAATATGATTTCAAGAAACCTATTAGTAGCGTGTGTTAGCGCAGCATAACGTACAAATGAAACACAAAAAAAGCGCGTTACATTTCATGAACATCCCTACAGATCGGCAATCAATTATCAAATTAAATAAAAAGCCCCATAAATCGAAGAAATGCTCTACATTTTTTTCTATCTTCCTCTGACAAATTAAAATATATTCTTAGAAGACGACCTGTAAATCTGGCAGTAAGCATTGCCGTTAACCAAGCTGGAATAGCCGGTCCTGTAAACATAGCGGACCCTATTGTTAGCCCTAGAGAGGCAAGACCTATGACACCAAGTGTTTCACTAAGAATATTCCAGAAAATTTTCTTCCCTTCATCAATCTCTTGTTTTGAATAAGTCTCATTTTTATGTTTCTGCATTTCTTCTTTGAGACTCGAAACATTATTTTGAGAATTAGACTGAGAAAAATCTTGAGAACTGTTTATTTCAATTTGTCGTTGAGATAGTGCTTTTAATCGTTTTATTTCATCCACTCTTGCTATATACAATGTTTCCCCTTGATGAATAAACTCATAAACACAAGGTGAAAAATCTCCCCCAATTTTTCGATAATTAAAAGTCTTTAAAAATACTTGTTTAAACGCATCAATCTGTTTTCCCTTCAATTCAAATCCTTCTATGAATTCATTGCTGAAGGTATTTAGATTAATGATTTTGACTGATGATTGTTCGTCACTGATTGAAATAACTGTATAATTCAATCCCTCATACACAAAGTTTTTTAAAAATATTTTCTCAATGGCTTCAATAAAATTAAAGGATACATTAATTGTCAATTCACGGTCTAACACAATATCTGATGAGGAATCCTTAGATAAGCCTAGTGTATATGTATAAAGATCTTCGACGTTTTTAAAGATAGATCGCGAATAATTTTGGAAGTGGGTGATATTATCAGAAGGGATGAGATAAATTTCTTGAAATGTTGTTTTAATTGGAATTATTTCAAGTTTTGTAGGAAGTATTGATACAATGTCGTTAGCGACTTTCTCCAATTTTAATGCGGAAACCTGTTCTTGGGACGATACGTTACATGTCAACTTAAAGCCTTCAATGAATTCTTGTGAACTATTGACATTCAAATTAATGAGACAAAGATTAAGTTTTCCATCTGTAAATTCAAAAGGTCTACATGGAAAATTATCAAGAATAAATGTTTTGATGAAAAAATAGCTTTTAGCTGCCTCACAAAAGCTTTTGGGTGACATCACAACCCTTGTATGTTTTGTCTTTCCAGTCGGAAATGCGCAGATAGTTGTTTCAAATCTACTCATTTGATATATTGCTTAATGATTTTAAAAAAAATCTTAAAAGATATTGGATAGAAATTCTGAAATAGTCTCAATAATCCCCTCATCTAGAGCCTGTTCATTTAAAATACTATCGGAACTATCGATAACATAAATATCGCTGTTCAAAGGTGTAGAGTCCAAAATGCCATCACCATCGGCATCCATATCATAAGCTCCAGAAATACCATCATGATCAACATCTGTACCTAAATTGTCTGCTTCTGTTTCATTGGGATTTGTCCTCCAATGACCTGCTACCTGTTGACCATTGGCTTTTTGATAGCCTGCAATCCAATTAAATCCAGGTTTGCCAGCATAAGAGTTTTCATCAATTGAGTTAGACATAATTGGAATAGATAGTTTTATTGTTATTGATTCGAGAATACAGAATTAAAGAGAAATCGCTTGTTTTTCTCTTCTTAAGTGCTAAAACCGTTAAGCTATAGAACATACATATCTTTAGTTATACAACTCAGACGGCAAACATGGCACGGGATTTACGCGCATTTATCAAATTGGTAGAAGAACGGGGGCAATTGCGCCGCATTAAGGCTCTGGTGGATTCGGATCTAGAAATTGCCGAGATTGCAAACCGGATGCTCCAGGTCGGTGGCCCGGCGTTGTTATTTGAGAATGTGCGGGGGACTTCCGTTCCGGTAGTGGTAAACCTGCTGGGTACAGTGGAGCGGATTTGCTGGGCGATGAAAATGGAAAAGCCCGAAGAATTGGAAGATTTAGGCCGAAAATTGGCAATGCTCCAGCAGCCGAAGCCCCCGAAAAAGATTTCCCAGGCGATCGATTTTGGCAAGGTGCTGTTTGATGTGCTGAAGGCGAAACCCGGTGGGAGTTTTTTCCCTCCTTGTCAACAGGTAGTGATTGAGCAGGAAGAACTAGATCTGGGTTTGATCCCGATGTTGCGTCCCTACCCCAAGGACGCAGGAAAAAATATTACCCTCGGCTTGGTAATTACAAAAGATTGTGAAACGGGGGTGCCCAATGTGGGGGTTTATCGCCTGCAATTGCAATCGAAAAATACGATGACGGTGCATTGGCTCTCGGTGCGGGGTGGGGCGCGTCACCTGCGGAAGGCGGCAGAAAATGGCAAAAAATTAGAGGTGGCGATCGCCATCGGTATCGATCCAATCTTAATCATGGCGGCAGCAACACCGATTCCGGTGGACTTGTCAGAGTGGCTGTTTGCAGGGCTATATGGCGGTTCTGGGGTGGCATTGACCAAATGTAAAACCGTTGATCTCGAAGTCCCTGCCGATGCCGAATTTATCCTCGAAGGGACGATCACCCCCGGCGAAATGCTCCCTGATGGGCCGTTTGGCGATCACATGGGCTATTACGGCGGCGTCGAGGATTCTCCCCTGGTGCGCTTCCATTGCCTGACCCACCGCAAGGATCCGATTTATCTGGCTACCTTTAGCGGTCGCCCTCCCAAGGAAGAAGCGATGATGGCGATCGCCTTGAACCGGATTTATACACCGATCCTGCGGCAACAGGTTTCCGAGATTGTCGATTTTTTCCTGCCGATGGAGGCCCTCAGTTACAAGGCCGCGATTATTTCCATCGACAAAGCCTATCCTGGCCAAGCCCGTCGCGCTGCCCTCGCTTTCTGGAGTGCCCTACCCCAATTTACCTATACGAAATTTGTGATTGTGGTGGATAAAGATGTAAATATCCGCGATCCCCGTCAAGTTGTCTGGGCGATTAGTTCCAAGGTAGACCCCGTACGGGATGTGTTTATTTTGCCGGATACCCCCTTTGATACCCTCGATTTTGCCAGCGAAAAAATTGGCATGGGCGGCCGCATGGGCATTGACGCGACGACAAAAATTCCTCCTGAAACTGACCACGAGTGGGGTGAAGTCCTTGAGTCCGATCCTAAGATTGCCGAAAGATGCGATCGCCGTTGGGCAGAATATGGCCTCGCTGATATCGATTTAACCGCCGTTGATCCCAACAAATTTGGCTACGAAATGTAGAAAATAAACCCGATCAAACCCAAAAATATCCTCAAAATTTCAGGGGCTAAACTCAATATTTTGCCCAACGAACAATCTGCCTCGCCTTGATAGAATATTGAATCCCTAGTCCTAACCCAATCATTCCCCAAAACAAAACAATGCTGCGAACCCCCGTTGATTTTCAAGATGAGTTTGATGTCATCGTTATTGGTGCTGGCCATTCCGGTTGTGAAGCGGCCTTGGCCTCGGCTCGTTTAGGTTGCCGCACGCTGATGTTGACCCTCAACCTCGACAAAATTGCCTGGCAACCTTGTAACCCGGCTGTCGGTGGCCCCGCAAAATCCCAGTTAACCCACGAAGTGGATGCCTTGGGAGGGGAAATCGGTAAGATGGCAGACCGCACCTATCTCCAAAAGCGGGTGCTCAATGCGTCCCGGGGGCCAGCCGTCTGGGCCTTGCGCGCCCAAACCGATAAACGCGAATATGCCGCGGTAATGAAAAATATCGTTGAAAACCAAGATAATCTTGTGATTCGCGAGGGGATGGCGACGGATCTTGTGTTAGGCGACAACGATGAAATTTGTGGGATTCAAACCTATTTTGGGACTTGTTTTGGGGCCAAGGCTGTTGTCCTAACAACGGGGACTTTCCTTGGGGGCACGATCTGGATTGGGAACAAATCGATGCCTGCGGGCCGGGCCGGGGAATTTGCCGCAGTGGGCATGACGGAAACCTTGAACGAGTTAGGGTTTGAGACGGGGCGCTTAAAAACAGGCACCCCCGCCCGGGTGGATCGCCGTTCGGTCGATTACAGCAAAATGGAAATTCAACCGGCGGACGAAGAGGTACGGTGGTTCAGCTTTGATCCTGAAGCCTGGGTAGAGCGTGAACAAATGCCCTGTTACCTGACTCGAACAACCCCAAAGACCCATCAATTGATTAAAGATAATCTGCACCTGTCTCCCATCTATGGTGGCTTTATTGATTCCAAAGGCCCCCGTTATTGTCCGAGCATTGAAGACAAGATTGTCCGGTTTGCTGATAAGGATTCCCACCAAATTTTTATTGAACCGGAAGGGCGCACGATTCCAGAGCTTTATATCCAAGGTTTTTCGACGGGACTGCCCGAAAGTCTCCAGTTACAGATGCTCCAAAGTCTGCCGGGGATGGAAGATTGTGTGATGCTCCGCCCAGCCTATGCGGTGGAATATGACTACTTACCTGCAACCCAGTGTTACCCCACCCTGATGACCAAGCGCGTCGAAGGTTTATTTTCAGCGGGACAAATTAATGGCACCACGGGCTACGAAGAAGCAGCAGCCCAAGGGATCGTGGCAGGCATCAACGCGGCGAAATTTGCCCAGGGTCAGGACATGGTTGTTTTTCCCCGGGAACAAAGCTATCTAGGCACTTTAATTGATGATCTGTGTACAAAGGATTTACGGGAACCCTACCGGATGCTGACTTCCCGTTCGGAATATCGCTTGATTCTCCGTTCCGATAATGCCGATCAGCGGTTAACGCCCCTGGGCCGGGAGATTGGTTTAATTGGCGATCGCCGTTGGGCTTTGTACCAAACGAAGCAGGAAAATATTGCGGCCGAAAAAGAACGACTCCACACGGAGCGGGTCAAAGAATTGGATCCCTTGGGTCAGAAAATTGCGGCGGATACGGGCCAGAAAATCAAAAGTTCTGTGACCTTAGCGGATTTATTGCGGCGACCCAAGTTCCACTATGCCGATCTCGCCAGTTATGGCTTGGGGAATGAGGCGCTCACCCAGGCAGAGCAAGCAGGGGCAGAAATTGATATTAAATATTCTGGTTATATCAAGCGGCAACAAAACCAAATTGACCAAATTAGCCGCCATGCGAATCGGAAGTTGCCGGAAGGTTTAGATTACTTGACGGTGGAAACCCTGTCGATGGAAGCCCGGGAAAAATTAAATAAGGTGCGCCCCCTCACCATTGGTCAGGCCACACGCATCGGTGGCGTCAACCCGGCAGATATTAATGCGTTGCTGGTTTATTTGGAGGCACAACATCGTCAAAAAAACGCCCAGGAAGCCGTTACCTCCTAAATCAACGACCCTGGGGGATGAATTCTGGGGTTAAGTTTTGCTCGCACGGGGTTAGCGATGTCTCGATGCCCTAGGGGATCGCCTTGGTGGAGCGCGGCACAAATATGGGGCACATCGGCAGGAGTTACCTGGCAATACCACACCTCTGTGGGTACCAGGCGCACAGTCACACCCAAGTGGCATTGGCCTTGGCAGGGACTGGCGATCGCCAAGACCCGTGGCGGTAGGGATGCCCGCTGAAAAGCCTGAAGAATTAACGCACTTCCCCGCTCAAGACAACTCCGGTGCTGACAAACCAAAAGATGGTGATCGCCGGGCTGACCGGGTGGAATAATGGTCAAACTTGTTTGGGACATGACGAAACAGGACACAGCAGGGGGCAGCGGGCAATTTTTAAATTAGGCGCGACAATGGGGATGAGCACTGATCTATCGCAACCGGGCCAATGACCTATCTTCCGCTGGCACAAGCATCAACCCTGACAAAGTCATTACTCCATATTTTGATTGTAGGGGAAGATTTAGGGCGATCGCCCCTGGAGGATTGCCTAGAGCAAATTTCTCGGTGGGATCTGAGTTGGCGATCGCAACCCTTTGTGACCCCCCTAGAACCCGCCGATTTGATCATTCTCTTTTGCCCTGAGGCACTAACCGAAATATGGCTTGATCAAAGCTTGGCCCTGGCACTCCCGGTGGTGGTGATTACCGCAGCTCCGCTCCCCAAGCAACCTGGCTTGATCGCAATTCCCCCTGGAGAGCTATCGCCGTTGACCCTAGAACTCGGTTTTCGGGCTGTGCTCCAGGAAAAATCCCCCGACTTGGTGCGTCAGCCAGCCCCCCGTCCCCTAGAAACCCATCTCCAGCTCACCACCATTCTGGTCAAATTTTCCCAGGCCCTTTTCCGTCCTGAAGCCACCCTAGATAAGGCCTTGGGAATTCTGGGACGCCACCTCCAGATGGAGCGGATCACTATTTTTCAATGGCATTGGGATGGGGCAGGTCAGATTAATTCGCCCCCCAACATTGTTGAACAATGGTCATATGACGGTTCTCCTCCTTGCCAAAAAAAGGTCGCAGAATTTCCCCTCCACTGGTGGCAACAACTCCTAGAGCTTGGTGATGTCGTGGCGATCGCCCACCAGCACCAAGACCCAAAATTAGTTCCCCTGTTGGAATTTTTAGATGTCAAGGCATTTTTAGGACTACCGATTTTTGACCACCAAGGCCACCACTGGGGTCATTTAATCTTTACCAGCGAAGTAGCCCGCGCCCATCCCTGGTCAGCCCTAGAGATTCAAGCCCTAAAGATGGCGGCGGAACTGCTCCACCACAATTTGATCCGCACTGCTACCCAACGGGAACTAGAAGCCTCCGAAGCACTCTACGCCGGGATTGTGACCCATTCTGCGGAGGCTATTTTTTTGATCCGTGTCCACCGGGCGATCGCCATTACTGCTGCGGCTCCCGTTGACCTGACCGAATTGGTGACTGAGTTTACCTTTGAAATGGTCAACCCCACCTACTGCGAAAAAATGGGGGTTTATCCCCGGCAAATCATTGGGAAATCGCCCCAAACCGTCTTTCCTGAAAAGCTGGCGCAACAACTGTGTGATTCTTTCCAGGGTTGCCTCGAAATTGGTGAAACGCTGTTGTTTGAAGAAGTGATCGAACTTCCCGACAGCACCCAAATTTGGCGGACTTGTCTGATCCCGATCCGCGATCGCCAGGGTACCATCCAACAGATCCAAGGCAGCGCCCGGGACGTCACCGAAGAGCGTCAACTGGAACTGACCAAAATGCGCTACAGCCGCCATCAACATATGTTGGCTTCCTTGACGGTTAAAATTTTGCGCTCCTGGGATATGGACAAAATGTTAACCACGACGGTGCAGGAACTCCGCAAAACCCTCCAAGCTGACCGGGTGATTTTTTGGGAGATCTTAAATGAAACTGAAGGTAAAGTGACGGCGGAGGCGACTCACCCCAATGTCCGCTCGATGCTCCACCATCGGTTTCCCCTGGCGGCCTTTAACCGGGGCGATTTTGATCTATTTCGCCAGGGAGAACTCCAGACCTGCATCGACGTAGAAGCCGCAAAGTTTCCCCCGGCCCACGATGCTATGCTTCGGGAATATGGCGTTGTCGCCTACGCTGTTTTACCTGTCCTCGTGAGCGCCATGGATGATCCCGAAGGAGAACCGCGGCTAAAGGGTTTGATTTGTGTCCAGCAGTGCCATTTTCCTCAAATTTGGAATGCCGATGAATTGCATCTCCTGCGCCAGCTCATCAATCAAATTTGCATTGCCCTCAACCAGGCGGAACTACTGCAACGCCAACGCCATTACACCAATGAACTGGCCCGTTCTAACCAAGAACTCGAACAGTTTGCCTATGTGGCGTCCCATGACCTCCAGGAACCGCTGCAACTGGTGGCTAATTATGCCCAACTGCTAGCCCGTCGCAATGGCGATCGCCTGGATGAGCGTTCCCAACGATATCTCCAGCACATCACCACGGGCACCCGCACGATGCAAACGCAAATTCAAGACTTGCTGCGTTATTCTCGCCTGAATACCCGTCAAAGTAAACCGGAACTGGTGTCTATGGAGGATTGTCTCCAACGGGCGATCGCCAACCTCAAGCTCAAACTCAAGCGGACTCACACCCAACTCCACTGTCCCAAAACCCTCCCAGAAGTCCTGGGTGATGGGAGTCAACTCCAAAGCCTCTGGCAAAATCTCCTCAGCAATGCAATTAAATACCGGGGCGATCGCCAACCCAAAATCACGATCAACGTCACCGAGACCGAACACCACTGGCAGTTTATGGTCGCAGATAACGGCATTGGGATCGATCCCAAACATCAGCAGCGCATTTTTCAAATTTTTCAGCGGCTCCACACCCAGGAAGAATATCCCGGCACTGGAATTGGTCTCGCCATTTGTCACCGCATTGTCAAAATCCATGGGGGCGATATTTGGGTCACCTCCCAACCCCAGGCAGGGGCAACTTTTTACTTCACGCTGCCCATTTATCACCATTGAGTGATTAATTAACGGCAAGTTGAGGGGCGATCGCCTTTAGCCGCAAAATAACAGAAAAATTTAAGGCATCCGCAGGGTCATGCCCCTAGGTAGGTTCGATACCATTGAGATCGGTAGTATATTTTGAAAAATTTAGAGTCATCGTAGCCTAGACCCTTTCTTTGGCTTCTAACCCCAACGCCCTTGACCCAAACGCCCAACGCCCCCATTTATTCTGCTTGTTCCTTGACCGCCATCCAACGCTCCATTCTGATGGTGGATGATCAACCTGGCTATCTGGAGTTGATGGCAGAAGTCGTCGAAGAATACTTTCCAGAATTGCACCTCCAAACAGCCCCCAATGGTGAACAAGCCTGGCAGTTTCTCAATCAAGGACAAGCCCTCGCGCCGTCGGCAGCCGAGAACCAGAGCCATTGGATTTATCCCTCCCTAATCATTTCAGACTTAAATTTACCCAAAATATCCGGCGTGGATCTCCTCCATCGCATCAAACAAGATCCTTATCTCCAGGCGATCCCGGTGATTATTTTTAGCACCTCCCAGGCCGAACAAGATATCCTCCGTTGCTACCAAGCCCAGGCCAATTGCTTTATCACCAAACCTAGTAATGTGGATGATTTTTTTACCGTGGTGCAGCAAATCATTGCTTTTTGGTTAAATTTGGTAACTTTACCCCATTTTCCCCCGCAAGAGATCCCTTGAGACCGTTTTGACGTATAGTTTTAGGTCTATTTTTCGGTTATCGCGGTTAGGGAATATCTATGTCTCAATTTGTCTTACAAGATTTCATTGGTTCTGAAGTGGAACGGAGCTATACAGAATCTCCGGTGGTGATTTTGCCCATTCCCTACGAAGCGACAACCACCTATCGCAAAGGTTGTGAATGGGGGCCAGATGCACTTTTAGAAGCGTCCCACCAGCTGGAATGTTATGACGATGAGTTGCGCCGGGAAACTTGTTTTGATGTGGGGATTTTTACCCATGGGGCGATCGCCGATACGCGCCAGAATCCTGGAATGTCCGCCGAGGAAATGTTAGCGGTCACCAGCGAAACCACCCAAAATCTCTTGCAAGATGGCAAATTTGTAATTGCCCTGGGGGGAGAACACGCCATTACTACAGGGGTCGTGAAAGGTCATCTGGAGTTCTACCAAGAACCTTTTACGGTGGTACAAATTGATGCCCATGCGGATCTGCGCCAGAGCTACGAAGGTTCTGAACATAACCATGCTTGCATTATGCGACGGGTAATGGATTTGGGGTTGCCGAGTTTGCCTGTGGCGATCCGGAGTCTCTGTCGAGAAGAAGCGGATTTATTGGCGGCGAAGGAAATTCCGGTGATTTGGGCATGGGATATGCAACATGATCCCAACTGGATCGAAACGGCGATCGCCAATATTAAAACGGAAAAAGTTTTCCTCACCATTGATCTAGATGGCATTGACCCGACCCTCATCGCTGGCGTCGGCACCCCTGAACCCGGTGGCATGGATTGGTACAGCACCCTGCGCTTTTTGCGTCGCCTGTTTCGGGAAAAACAAGTGATCGGCTGCGACATCATGGAACTGGCCCCCTTAGATGACTCTGTGGTTTCTGAGTACACCGCCGCCAAGCTGGTGTATAAACTCATCGGCTACTGGTACGAAAATCGCTAGACTTTTCCCAAGGATTGGGTCGTCTGGAAAAATCTTGGGGCAATGTAGGGCTTCGCTCAAAGCTCACTCTAGAGATCTGCTTTGGCCTAAGGAATAATACAGTTATGAATTTTCAAGTGAATGCCTAATTCCATGACGACCCTGACGATTGGCCAAGCAGCCCCTGATTTTGCCCTCACCAATGCCCAAGGTGAAGCCCGTACCCTGGCGGCCTACAGTGGCAAATGGCTCGTTTTTTATTTTTACCCTAAGGACAATACCCCCGGTTGCACCACCGAAGCCCTAGACTTTACGGCCCTTGTCCCCGAATTTACCGCCTTAGATGCCGTGATCGTGGGCGTGAGTCCCGATTCGGAAAAATCCCATGGCCGCTTCATTGAAAAAAAAGAGTTAGCCATCGAACTGTTGAGCGATCCCGACCATCAAACCGCCGAGGCCTATGGGGTCTGGCAACTGAAAAAATTTATGGGCAAAGAATATATGGGGATTGTTCGCAGTACGTTTTTAATCAATCCCCAGGGTCAAGTGGCGGCAATTTGGTCAAAGGTCAAGGTTAAAGGCCATGCTCAAATGGTACTGGAGACGCTCCAAACCCAACTGTCAGGAAATTAGGGAAGAGTTTGATGATCCCGCTGGCGACGGGCTTCGTAAAGCATCAAGGCACAGGCGATCGCCACATTGAGCGATTCTACTCCCGGCCCCATGGGAATCTGTACCGTTTCGTTGGCGAGGCTGGCGATCGCCGGGGACAAACCAGCCCCTTCATTGCCTAATAAAATCAAACTCGGTTGCCGCCAATCCACATCCCAGTAGGTTTTAGTTGCCTGGGGGAGCGTTGCCACAATCTGTACTCCCTGGGCACGATACCGTTGTAGTTGTTCAGCAAAGGTGGGGATAACCACAGGCGTCGTCTGGAACCAAGCCCCCACCGAAGCCCGCAGCACCTTCGGGTTACTGGGATTGACGCTGTCATGACTCAACAACAGACCATCGACCCCTGTCGCCGTTGCCGTGCGAATAATGGTTCCCAGGTTACCCGGATCCTGGAGTCGCTCCACGGCTACCCCCAATTGGAGGGTTTGGGGCGGCGTCTGGGAAATGAGCGCCTGGTCGAGGGTGGCCACAATGCCATCAGGATTCACCGTGGTTGCCACCTTTTGCAGCACCTCTTCTGAAACTAAGGTTTGGCGATCGCCTTTGAGTTGACTAGCCAGTGCCGGATATTTTGTCTGCCAAGCTGCCGTAAACAGTACCGTCTGGAAAGAAAATCCCTTGGCGATCGCCGCCTCGATTAGATTGGTTCCCTCCAGTAACAAACGACCCTGTTTCTGCCGCTCCCGCCCTTGGTGCAGCTTACGAATCTCCTTGACCAGTGGATTTTGTAAACTTGTGAGCATCTTTGCCCCCATCGACCTTACCGTTCTCGTCAAAAGGCTTCAGGCAAGGCAAACAACTTTTGTCGGTTAGATGCGGAACGCGAGACTTGAACTCGCAAGGGATAAAACTCCCACTAGAACCTGAATCTAGCGCGTCTACCAATTCCGCCAGTTCCGCAGGTAAATATGTAATTACACAATCAACAATTATTACTTGAAGAACGAAAAGCGTCAAGCCAATTGCCAAAAGATTATCTATTACCAAGAAACCTATTCTAAACCGTGAACAAAAAAGTGTAATTCTGAGCAACATAGGCCAAGACTTTCCGGTAGAATCAAGACGAAAATTTGACAAAATTTCCCCCATCTTCTTTCCATTTGTGGAGGATCGACCCATTAAAACTTCTGCCCCCCTCACCCCCACCCGTGCGACCGCTGAAACCATCCTCAAAATTGAAGGGCGACATCCCCTCAGTGGCGAGGTTAAAATCAGTGGCGCGAAAAATTCTGCCCTGGCGATCATGGCGGGAACCCTACTCTGTAGCGATCAATGCCGTCTGACAAATATCCCGGATTTAGCGGATATTAAACGGATGGCCGAAGTCATTGCCGCCCTTGGGGTACAAATCGTTGCTACCCCTGGCAGCCTTGATTTTGATGCTCGCCACCTTAGGACAGCAGAAGCGCCCTACGAATTGGTTTCCAAGCTGCGGGCGAGCTTTTTTGTCATTGGCCCACTCCTGGCCCGCCTTGGGGAAGCAAAAGTGCCGATGCCGGGGGGCTGTGCCATTGGTGCTAGGCCCGTAGATCTCCATGTACGAGGTCTCCAGGCGATGGGGGCCGAGGTAATTATTGAACATGGGGTTGTCCAAGCGACAGTCAAGGGAAATCGACGACGGCTCCAGGGGGCCAAAATCTACTTAGATTATCCGAGCGTTGGGGCGACCGAAACCCTGATGATGGCGGCAACCCTCGCTGAAGGGGAAACAATTATTGAAAATGCCGCCCAGGAACCAGAAATCGTTGATCTGGCAAACTTCTGTCGGTCTATGGGGGCATACATTAGCGGAGATGGCAGCAACAAAATTGTGATTCAAGGGTGCGATCGCCTCCACGCTACCGACTACCCGATTATTCCCGACCGCATTGAAGCTGGGACTTTTCTCGTGGCCGGGGCCATTACCCAGTCAGAATTTAGCGTCTTTCCCGTCGTCCCAGACCATCTTTTACCGGTGATTGCCAAGCTCGAAGCAACGGGGACAAAGGTGATTGCCGAAGGGCCGAACCGTCTGCGGATCAAACCCCAAGGGATTCTCCGGGCGACGGATATCGAAACCCTGCCCTATCCTGGTTTCCCCACGGATATGCAAGCCCAGTTCATGGCGTTGCTCACCCTCTGTGAAGGGAGCAGTGTCGTCACGGAAACGGTTTTTGAAAACCGGATGCACCACGTCGCAGAATTTAAGCGCATGGGGGCGGATGTCAAAGTCAAGGGCAATAACGCCATTATTAAAGGGGTACCTTTTTTGTCTGGGGCTCCCGTAATGGCGACCGATCTCCGGGCTTCAGCAGCCTTGGTTCTGGTTGGTTTAGCGGCTGAGGGCACAACGATCATGCGCGAGGTACACCACATGGATCGGGGCTATGATGACCTTGAAGGGAAGTTTAAGGCTCTAGGGGCAAGGATTGAGCGTCTGACCACGACCCTCTAACCAATCTGTCAATTTCTACTCAGTTTAGAAAAAGCAAGGAGGTTCAGCCCCAGGGTTGGGCCTCTTTTGTTGTGATTATCTCAAACATTGATACAGGTATTTCAAGCATTAAGAGACTGGCCATTCACTACCCAGGGGGCGATCGCCATAGTGATTTTCGTGATTCGGGTGCAGTTCGGAAACTTTGCAGAATACTAAGCGCGATGTTTCAGGGCCTGCACCAATTGGGCCAGTTGGGCTTCGCTAAAGGCACTGTTCAAGATTTGGGCGGCCTCCTTGGGTTCTGTGGGAATCAGAATGTAGGGGAGTTGGGCGATCGCCAAATTTTTTAAATCCGTTGGCAGGCTAATACGCTCTGGTTCGTTGCGTTCTAAGTGGTCAGCAGCTTCTTTGATGCTTTTAAGCACAATGGGGGCGAGGGTCGAAAAACGATGGGCGGGATTGGCGATCGCCTTATGACTTGCTTTGAGTAATTTTTGCCAAGGTTTCGCTTTTTTATTCAGTTTAGCCAGTTCAATACAGAGCTTTTGGAGTTGCTGGCGGCATTCTGGGGTGGCATCCTGGCGAAATAGTCCCAACATTTGCTGCAACAAGCCACGAACTTGCGGCCCAAAGGAAAACCCCATAGCAGTTGCTGATCCAGTGGGGGCAGGCGTTAGCGGCGGCGGCGCAACCTCTGGAGCAACGACAGGATTACGGTTGTCGCTGACGGCGAGACGATCCAAATACTTTTGTAATTCGCTGAATTGAGGGTCAGCCTCCGCCATGATTTTCTCAATTTCTTCTTCCTGGAGGCCAAAGGGACTTTGTAGCTTTTCGAGGAGCTCTTGGAGCACATCGTAGGCATTCAGAAAAAGAGACTTTAGGGTTTCATCGACGGTAATCGTATTGTCCTTAAAGACCTTGAACGCATCTTCGAGGCGGTGGGCCGTTTTTTGGATGCTCGTGTAGCCCAACATCGCTGCCCCCCCTTTTACTGAGTGGGCGGCCCGGAAAAGTTCATTGACCCGTTCGGTATCATCCACCACCTCCGACAGCTCCAGGATGCCCTGTTCTAAGGTTTCAAGGTGTTCTTTGGCTTCTTCAATGAAATAGCCGAGAATTTTTTGTTGACTGGCGGCATCCACAGTAGATTCTCCTCACACTTTAGGGCTGGGGTAGAAGGGATTGAGAGGCGTCTTAATCACCCTGTTTTAACGTTATCAAGGAACGGTGATTTCAGCTTAGATCGATGGTTGGTTTGGGGGAATTTTTATTTTTGCCAATATTCTAAGGATGATAAATCATATCGAGGAGGTTGTTCTGCACTTCGTACTGCATTGCGTCTGTGAGTTGCTGCAGGGTGCCCTGGCGATCGCCTTTATATTGGGCCACATAATCCTGGAGATTAATCGGTGTGCCCACCCGGAGCCAGCTCTCGTGGAGTCCCTTGGGCGCGGGGATTTCCACCCGAAACACCTCCCGTTCTAGGCGAGTGAGGGTATCGATAAACCGTTCAGGGCTTGGATGATCCCCCACATAGCCATCGTAGATCGCATCGAAGTTCAGCAAACGCACCGTTGTTTGGTAGAGGGCTTCATAGGTGTCGAGGTCGAGGGCCATCTCCCCATCGGCTTTTTCGATGAGGAGCGCCTGCATTTTATAAACCCGTTCCCGGAGCGGGAAATCCTCTGGAAAATTTAGGCCCAATTCCGTTTCACAGAGACTGAGGGCTCGGTTCCGAATGCCCTCAATCCGGTCATTCCAATCATCATCGGCCGCCGGAGTGAGGTTATATTCTGCTTCTAGTTGCTGCATCACCACCTGGGCGACCCCCCGCAGACGGCCATAGGGTTCGGGGTCACTGGGGGGAATTTCTAGTTTCTGCTCTAGGGTTTTGAGGCTCTGCTGAATAATCAGTTCAGGGGCCTTGAGGTAGCGATATTTGATGCTAATGGGCACCAGATAACAGGGAGGAAACTGACCCTCTTGTTTGGCGATCGCCAACATCGCTTGCATGGGCAACTGGATCGCCCCGGTGCGAAAGGGCATGATCGCATCATTTTGAAAGGAGCAGCCCCCCTCCGGAAAAATTACCATCCGGGAGCGTTCCTGTTTCAACAGATCTAACGTGTGGGCAATACTGCGGCGATCGCCAAGGCCCCGACGAATGGAATAACAGCCCATCTTTTGCAAAAACCCGGCGAGTTGCGCCGTAAAATTTTCGTAGGCCACCAGGTAATGGAAGATTTCTCCCAACTGGGCCGAGAGCAAAAATAGCACCAAACCATCGTCAAAGGTGGGGTGATTGGGCATAAAGATCACGCGCGCATCTCCCAAATCCCGAATCTTACCGAGATCTGCCTCGCTCACCCGCAATTTCAGTTGATATTTAAAACGCCCTACCCAATAGGCAATACTTTGCACTAAACGTACGAGCATCGGCTCAGTTTGGGTCGGGAAAAAATCAGGTTTAGACATGGAGACAGAATTATTTTCAGGCAAGCGCTTCCCATTATTTTGCCTAAATCCATCGCCCCGGCGCAGGAAAATATCCCAAAAATTTTATTTATTCACAAATGGGGGAACTGAAAATTGGGGCGACGACAGTCCGCTATTTGAAAAAATGAGTTAAAAAATCTGTACGGAGAGGGGGGGATTCGAACCCCCGTCCGAGTTGCCCCGAAACCTGATTTCAAGTCAGGCGCATTCAACCGCTCTGCCACCTCTCCAAAAGTGATGAGCAGAAATATCATAGCGTGAATCTCGACTGCTGATCGGAAAAATTCTAAGAAAACCTGTGCGGCCAAGGCTGGCGACTAGAACGATAAAAAGGGTGTAACGGCGATCGCATCTAGGGGGAGTTGGCGTTTTTCGGCGGTGTGGCTATTGACTTGATAAATTTGGCGCTGGTCAATATCAAAGGCCGTTAACCAGCCGCTTTTGGTGTGGTAGACCCCGGTGTCAATGTCCAACCAGCCCGGCCCCTGCACCACCTGTCCCGGTTGTACCCCCGGAAAAGTGAAGGTGATCGTATGGCCGACAATAATCAGCTTATTGGCAAAGTAGGGCTGGGTCATGGAATGGAACTCACTGCGCACCCAACAGAATTGTTCCGCCCCCTGTTGCTCGATGGGTAGGTGGGGGGAAAGGCCCGCATGGACTAACCAAACATCCCCTAGATCGAGGTGGGTGGGCCGCTGGCGCAACCATTGCAAATGTTCGGCCGGGATGCGGTGGTTATAACTTTGGAGGGTATTCGCACCGCCGCTATGGTACCAGGCGATAAAGGTTTCTTGCTGGACGCTGCCATCGTTGGCGATCGCCTCTAGCATCATCATTTCATGGTTGCCGAGGAGAGACTGATAGGAACTACGGCGCACAAACTCAATAATGTCTGCACTTTTGGGGCCTCGGTCAATCAAATCACCGAGGAAGTAAACCGCATCTTCTGTTCTGGGCGCAACCAGCTCCAGCAGGGCCATCAACGTATCGTAATGACCATGCACATCTCCTATACAGATTCGTCGCTGACCCATGTGTCCCCTATCCCCGTCACTTGGTAGCCACTAGTACACCCATCATATCGCCGACGATGCCGTAGTGAATTGCGTTCCGAAAGCCCGCTTCTTTAGCCAGTTTTTCTTGGGTTTTTCCGGTGGGAAACCGTTTGATACTGGGTTGAATGTAGGCGTATTCGGGGGTGAGCTGAAATCGTTCTGCGAGGGGCACCACAAAGCGATCCAGATACCATTGTTGAAACACTTGTTTCCCAGGATTATCCGGACGGTGAAAATCTAAAATAGCCACTTTTTTACCTGGTTTTAACACCCGCTGTAATTCCCGGAGTGCCTGGGGAATATCGGTAACATTCCGCAGCCCATAGCCCATAGTCGCCCCATCAAAATGATTGTCAGGGTAGGGTAAAGCCAGAGCATCTCCTTCCTGCCACTGGATATCGAGGTGAGGACAAAGACGGTTTTGTTTTTGGGCGGCGATCGCCAATTGTTGGCTCGCAAAATCAATGCCAACGGTTTTACCGTAAACGCCGACGGTTTTCGCCAGCAGTAAAGTTAAGTCACCACTGCCGCAACACACATCCAGGGCAAGATCGCCTCCGGTAACGCCACTCCATTTCACCGCCATTTTTTTCCAAATGCGATGCTGACCGAGGCTAATCCATTCATTGAGCGCGTCATACTGGGGCGCAATGCGATTAAAAATTCCTTGGATTTCAGTGGCAGCGTTCGGTTTGGACATGGTTTGGGGGGCGATGGCTCTCCCTGGGAGCAACAATGGGGGATGTTCAGGGGATTCAGTTGAAAATTTTTAAGCTAATGTAGCAGGCGTTAAAGACATTCAGCCATTGTAAAGAAATACGGGTAGAGATGTCTTGTTCTAGCGCTGGGATTTGCGAAAAAAATGAGGCGATCGCCTTAAACTGGGGAACTAGATTGTCAATTTTTTCCACCCTGATTATTCAATCATTGAACTTGCCCCTGGAACTGCCAATGTCCCAAACCACGACAGAACCCTTTAAACCCCAGCAGATTGTTTGCTTAGCCGCTGGCGATCGCCGCTTATATGGTGCTGTTATTCAATTTATTGAAGCCCAGGCTAGCTATTGGCTACGGCCGCTGTGTTTGTTGAGTGCAACCGCCGAGGCCCCGACCCCCCTCCACCGCAGCGCCGATATCATTATTGCCGCCCCAAAAATTCGTGCCGCCTTGGATACTGAAATTCTCGATTGCTGGTCAGTGCTCTATGATGACTCCGGGGACTATGGCGACAATGTGGCTGGTCGCAAACTGGTGCAAGATTTTCTGCGTAGTCTGGATTGGGGTAAGGCCACCCAAGGATAGCTGGCTCAAAAAATTAATCCGCTTTTGCGGTGTTGACGACAATACCATCGCGCCAAAAAAGTATGTCAAAATCCTAGGGAGTTTTCCTTGGGGTTGAATGTATGTGGCATTGGCGATCGCAACCGTTAGCACAACGCACTGGTGCAGAAATTTTCACGCGACTATACGGCCAAGCCAAGATTGCCACCCTCCTCGAAAGCCCCTACCCAACCCCCAAGGATTATCCCCAGCTTTCCCGCTACTCCATTTGTGCCGGGGCACCGAGGGCCAAACAGCTATTTACGCCCGCCCTAGGGGAAATTACTGCTTGTTTAAAGCAGCTCCTCGCCACAAAAATAGATCCCCCGGCGGTGATCGCCCATTTGCCTTTTACGGGGGGATACCTAGGCTGGCTCGGCTATGACTTTGCCTGGGAGATTGAAACGCTCCCCTACGAAAATCCAGATCCCCTGCCTTTTCCCGTGGCCTATTGGTACCAGCCCGATTCCTTTGCGGTGCTTGACCACCACCAACAGGTGCTTTGGCTGGCGGCGGCCACCGTTGCGGATCTCGATCGTTTAACAACTCAACTCAGTCAACCGAGTGCATCCTCCGACCTTGATCAATCCCAAGTCGGCTCTGAAGCTCCTTCCCTTGAATTCCTCAGCGATCGCCAAGCCTACACCGATGCTGTACGCCAGGCGAAACAGTACATCCAAGCAGGAGACATTTTCCAGACCAATCTTTCCCTGCGCTTCCGTACCCAAACCGCCCATAGCAGTTGGGCCATTTATCAGCACCTCCAGCAGATCAATCCGTCCCCCTTTGCCAGCTATTGGCGATCGCCCTGGGGGGAGATGATCAGTTGCTCCCCAGAACGTCTGATCCAAAAACAGGGACGCTTTGCCCAGACCCGTCCCATCGGCGGCACCAGACCCAGGGGACAAACCCCCAGCGAAGACCAAGTCCTCGGCGAAGAACTGTTGCGGAACACCAAGGAACGGGCCGAACACACCATGTTGGTGGACTTAGAGCGGAATGATCTTGGCCGGGCCTGTATCTGGGGCAGCGTCGTGGTGGATGAGCAATTCGTCCTAGAACGCTATAGCCATGTCATTCACCTCGTTAGTAATGTGGTGGGGGAACTGGCCGCCGATAAGGATGCAGTGAATCTAATTCGGGGAATGTTTCCGGGAGGCACGATCACCGGTTGTCCGAAGGTGCGTTGTATGGAAATTATCGAAGCCCTAGAACCGGTGCGGCGCAGTTTATTTTATGGTTCCTGTGGTTACCTAGATCAACGGGGAAATTTAGATCTCAATATTTTGATTCGCACCTTACTTTATGTGCCGAATACCCAGGGGTCAGCCACCGTTTACGGGCAGGTGGGGGCCGGTATTGTTGCGGACAGTGATCCAGAGCAAGAATGGGCCGAGTCGTTACAGAAAGCGAAAGCCCAACGCCAAGCCCTCAATTGCTAAGGGGTTTTTCCGGGGCGATCGCCTATCGCAATCCCAATCTCCGCCATTTTCACGAAATCTCCATTAATCCGAAAAACGCCTTTCAAATTCGTTATAACAGTCAAGACATCATTTTCGACATCCCTTGAGAAACAATTATGGAACGCCGTCAATTTGTAGGTTTATTCGGTTTAGGTTTACTTGCGAGTTCTTTTCCGACAATTTTAGCCGCCTGTTCTGGTGGCTCGGAGTCAACAGCAGTCAGTGAAGTAGAAGATGCCGCAGCCAATGATGGGGCGATCGCCGAAGCAGAAGATGCCGCGAATCTTGTGGCTGATTTCACCGCCGTGGGGAGTCTCGATGCCAATGGTGAACTTTCCACAGAGGTCAATGGGCAGAAAGTCTATGTTTTCCGTAATCCCAGTGACCAGAGCCTTGTGGCCGTTGACCCCACCTGTAACCATCGGGGCTGTCCCGTAAAACTCGCCGATGCTGATCTGGTTTGTGATTGCCATGGCTCACGGTTTGCCTTAGATGGAGAACTGCTCCAGGGGCCAGCCACCGCCGGATTACCCCGCTACGAAGTCCGCGAAGAAGGCGAGAATATTTTCGTGAAAGTGGCCTAAATTTCCATTTTCTGACCCGGCACATAATACTGCACTTGATGGGTTGTCATTGTTTGGAGGGGGCGGGCGTTCGGTGCATACAGAGCTTGGTAATGTTTGATTTGCGCTGCCCCCAGGAAAATAGGTTGTGCCACAACCAACCAAGAAATCCCTTCCGTGCAAGGGGGAGTCGTCAAGGAGCCAACATAGCGAAAATAAGGGCGATCGCCTTGGGGGAGTAACGCTGCCGGGTCGAAATGAATCACCTGACTAGGATGGGTCTGGGTTGGCCACCGTTGCAAAATGTGGGCAAACGTCGGATTCATTGTTCCGGACTCAACCAGCACCGCCAAAACCGCGACTTCTTGGGGAGCGCGCCGATGGACAAAGTGAACTTCCATGGCATATTGTTTTCCCTGGACATGGTGCTCACTGGGATAATGAAAATGAATTTGCTCAAGCTTGTAGCGGTCAGCGCCGAGCTGTAGGGTATTATTCCCCGTCACTTGGATTTGTAAAGTGGTACTGGTCGCCTGGATAAGCCCGAGACTTGGTTGATACTGCCAAGGCAGCGACGCCCCCGAAACTGGAGTAGACGATTCAGGAAAAAGCGCCAAGGGTGATTGGGTTTTACCAACGGCACAGGTCTGGAACTCTGGTTGCAACTCGCCCCACCGCTGGGGGCCAAGATCTGCGTAATTCCAAGGGGTTGCGGTGGTTTTTGCGATTGTCAAAAACTGCGATTGAGGCGCCGCCCAAACAACCCATGAGCCCCACCATAAGGCAATGGCGATCGCCAAAATCACTCGCCCTAACATGATTCCAAATCCTTTCCCTGAAACCTCTAAACAATAAAAAAGAGCCATGGTGACCACAGCTCCCATCAAAATTAGCCAAAAATAGCTTTAAAAATCAAGCAACAGATTACCCGGAATCTCTACCTGTGATTTGTGCATCAACCGTAGAATTTTGTCGGAGAGAATCCATTAAGGCAGTTGATTTCTTCTAAATATCAACCCGTAGATTTAGTAAACCCCAGGAATGAAATCAGGCGTGTCAAGGAGGGACGCTAAAAAATCGCCAAAAGGCTTGACTATTGTTGCCTTTTTAGCCTTCGTTGATCTGTTTTAGGTGAATGTGCTTGTAGCCAATTTTAATTTCAAATTCATCCCCTGGTTTCAGGTTCATTTGATTCGTGTAAGTTGAACCAATGACAATTTGGCCATTTTTGTGAACACTTACCCGATAGGTCGGCTCTCTCCCACGGCCATCTTGACTGCCACCGGGGTCTAGGGGGAGTCCTTTTGCTTCAAGGACAGCATCATAAAAACCCGTCAAATTGACACGAGTCGAGCCATTTTTCGTACTGCTATATCCACAAAGCTTTGCTGTTTCTCGCCGGGGCAAATGGGATAATTCCTTTACTTTACTCAGCAGAGCCTTTCCTTTCAAAGGAGTTGTCGGGATGTCACTCATATTTCTAAAACGCTTGTTTTTTGAGTCTAAATTTTTGTCGGCAATAAACTTACCACATTTGTAAATATAACTGCAAAAATTCTGTTTTGCGCAGTTTTTTTAAAAAGTTTTTTAAAAGAGGCCCTGGGATTTTTTAAAGTTTTCGGAGTGGCGCTGATTATTTGTTAACTTTATCGACAATGATTTTAACTGCCGAATTCATCCCGATAGACTAGGAAGGGAAGAAATTTGTGGCAAAAAGAGGTTGGCCATGGACATCGCCTTCAATATTTTGCGCCAACGGCAACGAAACGTCGCACCAGAATTTTTCACTTATCAGCTTTCTGTGCCAGAAAGTACAACAATTTTAGATTGTCTAAATCAGATCAAATGGCAGCAGGATGGCAGTTTAGCTTTTCGCAAAAATTGTCGCAATACCATCTGTGGGAGTTGTGCCATGGGGATTAATGGCCGGGCGGCCTTGGCCTGTAAAGAAAATGTGCGCCAAGAAATTACCCGTCTACAAGGCACCGATTCTGATCCTGGAGCCATTCCCAAAATTACGATTACTCCCCTGAACAATTTTCCGGTGATTAAGGATTTGGTGGTAGATATGACCGCCTTTTGGCAACAGCTAGAAGCGGTAGTTCCCTATGTCCAAAGGCGATCGCCCCAGGTTCCCGAAACAGAATTTCGTCAGTCTCCCCAGGAGCGGGAAGCCCTAAACAAAGCCGGTAACTGCATCCTGTGTGGCGCTTGCTATGGCGAATGTAATGCCGTCACTGTCAACCCCGAATTTTTAGGCCCCCACGCCCTCGCCAAGGGAGAACGGCTGCTCAAGGATTCCCGGGATGATACGACTTCCGCCAGGCTAGATCACTACCACCAACCAGCAGTCGGCGTCTGGGCCTGCACCCGCTGTTATCAATGCAACTATGTCTGTCCGCAGGAAGTTGACCCCCTCGACCACATTACCCAAATCAAAAGTACCCTCCTCCAGCAAAAAGATCCCGCTGAAAGTCGTGCGGTACGCCACCGAAAAACCCTCCTTCACCTGGTGCAAGCTGGGGGATGGATCGATGAACGGCGTTTTGCCTTAATGGTGATTGGCCTCCAAAGCGTTGGTGAGATTTTTCCGTTGGGTTGGCGGATGTTGTGGCATGGCAAATTTCCCGTGACCTTCGAAGCTTCAGAAGGCACCAGCGCCGTGGCAGATCTGATGGCCCAGGTAATGGCTTCCAAGCAGGGAAGTCAAGATTATCCAGTAAAATGAGGGGGCTTAAATTAAATAAATTTTCTACAAAAAACGTTTATGGCAGCACAGGTGACAACTTCAACGGATAAAGTTTTGCGGCAGCCGATCCTCGGCTCCCGTCGTTTTAGTAATATGCTTTGGGCCAGTGTTTCTGCCATTGGTGGCATTGGTTTTCTGTTAGCTGGTCTTTCGAGTTATTTTCACAAAAATCTGCTGGGGGTGAGTGACCCCAGTAATATCCAATTCATTCCCCAAGGGGCTGCCTTAACGTTCTATGGCGTTGCCGGAACGCTATTGTCTGCCTATCTCTGGTTTGTATTTTTCCTTGATGTGGGCGGTGGTTACAACGAATTTAATAAAGAAACGGGCAAGGTGACTATTTTCCGGAATGGCTTTGTGGGCAAAAACCGGATTATTAATTTTCAGTATCCCCTCAAGGATATTTTGTCGATTCGAGCAGAAATCAAAGAGGGTCTAAACCCCCGGCGAGTGCTTTATCTCCGGGTAAAAAATCGGGGTGATATTCCCCTCAACCGAGTCGGAGAGCCGATTCCCCTCGCGGAACTGGAGAATCAAGGGGCTGAGTTGGCCCGCTTTTTAACCATTCCCCTGGAAGGTCTCTAGATCTTTCTAAGCACCTGAGACGAAAAAAAGACAGTGGGCGATCGCCTTCGCTGCTTCCTATAATTTTTCCAGGTTTTATCTAAAACAAAAGTACGACTAAATTTCTATGGAACGACCTTGGCAGCTACTATGTCTCGCACTCTTGGTGGGCAGCCTCAGCTTGAGTGGCTGTGCGCCGACAACGGAAACATCTTCCAATAATCCAACGGCCACCCCACCCAGTGCCGAAAATTATAAGCCCCGTTTAAATTGCCCGAATCCAGCTTCTGCCGAGGCCACCCCAGAAGATAGCTGTACAGCGGTGGTCGAAATGGTACTCCAGAGCCAATCTGAAGCAGTGGACGGCCAAACGATCCGCATTGAACTCAATGGTGCAGATGCGCCAGTGACGGCGGGGAATTTTGTGGATTTAGTCAGCCGTGGCGTCTATGATGGCACCGCTTTCCACCGGGTAATTCGGACGCCGGAACCCTTTGTTGTCCAGGGGGGAGATCCCCTCAGTAAGGACAGCCAAGTGCCCCTCAATGCCCTCGGTCGGGGGGGATTTGTCGATCCAGAGACCGGGATTCGTCGGGATGTCCCCCTAGAAATTAAGCTCCAGGGTGAAGAGCAGCCCGTGTATGGCAAGGCAGAACTTGATCCGAATCAGGTGGTGCTTAAGCATGACAAAGGGGCGATCGCCATGGCCCGTTCCCAACTGCCGAACTCTGCCTCGTCTCAGTTTTATTTTTCCTTGGGGCCGAATGATTTCCTCAATGGGAACTATGCAGTATTTGGCCAAATTACCGAAGGTCTCGCGGTGATCGACAAAATTGAAATGGGCGATCGCATTCAATCGGCGCGGGTGATTGAAGGAGAAGATCTCCTCGTGAAGTAATGGGACTGAGTCGCGTTTGAGCATTACCACGTCCCGCAACAGTTCAAAATATTGCCAGTGATCCAAATCTATCTGGGTCACTTTTTTGTTGGCAAATACAAAGGCGATCGCCCCCTGCGCCCCCCCAGAAAAAAACGATACACTGTTGGGCATAGGTTTTCTCTGTCCCGTCGCCATCCATGAACAATTCTCCCACTACCTTTTGTCCCGTCCCGGAAGAGCAACAGCCCCTCAACGAATATGACCAACTTAAGGAATCCTGGTTTTTTAGTTGGGGCAACATGGAAATGGTCTGCTACATCCGCAAGGTAGCCTGGGTGTGGTTTTGGGCGACCCTCATCTTTACCCCCATTGCTTGGGCGAGTTTTCCCTTCGACCGCTATCCGATTAAATTGGTCTTGAGTGCCAATCTCGGCGGGATGTTTTTATTGAGTTTGGTTTTACTGCGCCTTTACTTGGGGTGGCGCTACATCCGCGATCGCCTCCAAACTGAGAAACTCACCTACGAAGAATCCGGCTGGTACGATGGCCAAATTTGGCGCAAACCCGAAGCCGTCCTCCAACGCGATCGCCTGATTGTGTCCTACCAAATTGCGCCGATCCTCGCCCGTATCCAACAAACCAGCTTGATTGTCGTGGCGATCGCCATCGGTTTGATCAGCGGTCTGTGGCTGCTATAAACCCTTAAATCTTCACAATCATTCCCGCCACCCCCGTACTTTTCCCCTATCCTTTTACTGCTGAACTTTTACCCCCAATCGTTATGTCCAGAGGCAAACGCGTCCAAGCTCCCCCCCTTGAAATTAACCTCCTCCGGGAAGGTCTCAAAGAATCCACTCACATTGCCGAAGCCGTAGTGTGTGACACCAAAGGCCGTGTCCTGTCCATGGCTGGGGATGCCGAAAGCTCTGCCTTTATCCGGTCAGCCCTTAAACCCTTCCAAGCCCTTGCCGTGATTGGTACCGGGGCCTTAGATCATTACAAACTTTCCGATAAAGATTTAGCCGTCATTTGTAGTTCCCACCAAGGCACCAAGGAACACGCCCGTCAGGTGTTTCGCATCCTCTGGCAGGCGGATCTAGAATCTGACGTTTTGCAATGTCCGATTCCCCACGGCAAAGACAGCGCCCTCGAACACAATTGTTCCGGAAAACACGCAGGGATGCTGTTGACCTGTAAGCATTGCAACTGGGGCCTCGGTAGCTATATGGAAAAGTCCCACCCCGTCCAGGCTCTGATCCTCAATAAAATTGCTGAATTACTCCAGATGCCCGCCCAGGAATTTATTGGCGCGCGGGATGATTGCGGTGTCCCCACCTATTTAATGCAACTCAGCCAAATGGCTACCCTTTATGCCCACCTCGCGTCTGGCGATCGCCTAGATGTTGAGAGGGTTGTGCGGGCGATGACCTACCACCCCACTATGGTGTCTGGCCGGGGCGGCTTCGACACAGAATTAATGCGCCTCTCCGAGGGAGAAATCGTCAGTAAATCGGGTGCCGAGGGAATTCAATGCATTGGTCGCGTCGGTGAAGGGTTAGGCTTGGCAATCAAGGTCAAAGACGGCGCGAAACGGGCTAAATATGCCGTCGCCCTCTATCTTTTGACCCGTTTGGGTTGGATCACCCCGGCGGTCTCCGATACTTTGGCGGAACAATTTTTATCCCTTAGTCCCTATAAGCGTTTAGATGTGGTGGGTGAATTATCCTTGGTTTAGGCGGAAGATACCTTTGCCGTTGCCCCCAGGAAACCCGATACAATAGCAAACAGTCTTTGGGCACGGCACCATGTGGGAAAATTTCAGTCTGCAACTGTATCACCTCCAGCAATTTAGTGACAGCCTAGTCAATGAGCAGCTGAGCCATTGGAGTTTGTTGAGTATCTTTTTGGTGTTTGGGGCGGGCCTCCTCACCAGCTTGACCCCCTGCACCCTCTCCATGTTGCCCATCACCATTGGCTACATCGGCGGCACCCAGGATAACGATCGCCTCCAAGCCTTTTTCCAATCCCTGTGGTTTTGTTTTGGGCTCGCGACGACCCTGGCGGGCCTGGGAATCGTGGCGGCGGGCTTTGGCCAGATCTACGGTCAAATTGGCGTTGGCTTACCGATCATTGTCAGTGCGATCGCCATTTTGATGGGTTTAAACTTGCTCGAAATTGTCCCCCTGCGTTTTCCTTCCCTAGGAGCGACCGACTGGATTAAACCGGATTTCCCAAAAGCCGTGCGGGCCTATCTCGTGGGCTTAACCTTTGGTTTGGTGGCTTCCCCCTGTAGTACCCCGGTGCTGGCGACCCTTTTAGCCTGGGTTAGTACCACCCAAAACCTCGCGTTGGGGGCGGCATTGCTACTTTCTTATACCCTTGGTTATGTGGTGCCTGTTTTGATTGCCGGAATTTTTACCGCTTCCCTGAAGCGCTTGCTGTCCCTGCGGCAGTGGTCGGGCTGGATTAACCCCGTGAGTGGTGCTTTGCTCCTGGGATTTGGTCTGTTTTCGCTCCTCATTCGTCTGCCCATTGGCCTCGCCTAGATTTTCCCTAACCCTGAACGGGCTTTTTTCTTGTTAATTTGTCTTTTCTCATCCCCTAAACCATGACAGTTTCTGATTCTTCTCCTAATTCTCCGTGGCACAGTTTTCCCCGCAAGGTCTGGCGCACGGGTTTAAAGTGGATTGCGGATCTCCGGGTGGCGATCGCCATGCTGTTGCTCATTGCGGTATTTAGCATTTTAGGAACCGTCATCGAACAGGGCAGTACCATCCAGTTTTACCAAGAGAACTACCCTGAAGATCCGGCGTTGTTGGGGTTTTTGTCTTGGAAAGTTCTATTAGGGTTGGGACTGGATCATGTTTATACAACTTGGTGGTACTTGGTTTTGCTCCTGGCCTTTGGGGTGAGTTTGATCGCCTGTACCTTTCGGCGGCAACTGCCTGCCCTGAAAACAGCCCAAAATTGGACTTACTACAGCCAAGCCCGGCAATTTAATAAATTAGCCCTGAGTACGGAATTGGATCATGGTTCGCTCCAGAGCCTAAAACCCCAACTCGAAAAAAAGCGCTACAAAATTTTTCAGGACGGCGAAAAGCTCTATGCCCGGAAAGGAATTGTGGGGCGCATTGGGCCGATTATTGTCCACATCGGCATGATCGTTACCTTGGTAGGTTCTATTTGGGGAGCCTTTGGGGGATTCATGGCCCAGGAGATGATTCCCAGCGGCGTGAATTTTAAGGTCAATAATGTGTTTAAGGCGGGGATTTTTTCCGAGAGCGATCGCCCTTGGTCGGTGAATGTGAATCGTTTTTGGATCGACTACACCCCCACGGGTGACATTGATCAATTCTATTCAGATCTATCGGTGGTCGATGAACAGGGCCAGGAGCTTGAGCGCAAAACGATTTCGGTAAACCACCCCCTCCGCTACGATGGCATCACCTTTTATCAAACCAGTTGGTCTATTGGTGGTGTCCAAGTTCAACTGAATAATAGCCCGATTTTTCAATTACCCGCCGCCCAAATCCCCACGGAGAATGGAGCGAAACTCTGGGGCAGTTGGGTCCCCATTAAGCCAGATATGAGTGCTGGGGTCTCGATTTTGATGCAGGATCTCCAGGGCAGTGCCATTGTCTATAACGAGCAGGGAGAATTGGTCGGGGCGGTACGGGTTGGCGATCGCCTAGATGTGGGTGACATTAGCTTGAAACTGGTTGATCTCGTTGGTAGCACTGGCCTCCAGATCAAGGCTGATCCCGGTGTTCCTGTGGTATATACAGGCTTTTTGTTGGTGATGGTTGGGGTGGTGATGAGCTACGTTTCCTATTCCCAAGTGTGGGCCCTGGCCGCTGGCGATCGCTTTTATCTGGGAGGGAAAACCAATCGCGCCCAGGTGGCCTTTGAGCGGGAACTCCTGGAAATTATTAACACCCTCGAAACATCGTCTGCCCAAGCAACCCCAGAAAATACCTTGACATCAATTGAGCAATAAAATAACCGATTGGGCTACACCAACGAGGAAGCCCAGTACTCCCCCCAAATTAACGATGGCTTGGAGTTCATTTTTGACAATGCCCTGGATGGCGCGTTCTAGTTCCCTGGGGCTGGTATTGTTCACTCGCTCAATGATTACTTGATCAATGGCGAGGATCGGGATCACCTGACTGATAATTTTTTCGAGGTCTTTTTCTAAATAGCGATCCAAAAGCAAAGATAATTCTTGGCTAACAACACCCAGGGAACTATCTAAGACTTGAGACGCTTGGAGCCGCCGTAAAATCACCACCGATAAATTATCCCAATCCACCGACTCACCAATATATTCCATCAAGCCCGCCCCTTTATCCTGGAAATATTGGCGGATTGTTTGGTGAAAACTTTTACGGAGTTGCCGCACCGTAGACACAGGCAAATTTTGGAGGGACAAACCCTGGAGCCAGAGGCGCAATTTAAGGCGAATTTCGAGGGTGAGGATTAACTCCTGGAGACGGGCATTGGCAATTTCTCGTTCTTCTAAACAGAAGGCCCGGAGGCGGGTCAGGCTATTTTTAACGCCAAATAGGTTCGCAACGACCCAATAGGTACCGCTGGTTTTTTCCCGGAGGCTGGTGTCGATAATTTCAATATTTTTGTCGGTAAGAAAATCAATGGTCGCCTGACGGAGAATATCGGGGGTTAGAACAGTACGCAACAGCCAATCGGTAAGCTGGCGGGCTTGGGCCTCCGTAAGTTTAAAATCCAGCAGCAGTTGATCAAACAGTTGGTAAACCTGGGCTTCTAAAAAGGTATCTTCCCGAGACCAAACTTTAATGAGGCGGGGCAAAGATTCGCTGGCTAAGTCTCGTAGAATTGCCGCCAGAATCCCAGCGGTTTTTTGTTCTTGTTCGCCCTGGATTTGTGCAAAAGCCAATTGCAGCAGCCACCGGATCGCGGCTTCGATGCGTTCGGTTTGGAGCAGTTTTTGGGCGAGCTTTTGGATTTCTTCGGGGGTGAGCAGCGACCCCATAATAATCCGGGAAATATTGCGGGCGAGGCGGTCTTGGTTGGCGGGGATCAGGCCTGGGGTGAAGGGTAAACGGCGATCGCCAAGGTAGATGGCCTTGTAGGGACGAAACAGCATATTGATCGCAATGTCATTGGTGAAATACCCAATCACAGTGCCAGCAACAGGGGGTAATAGTAACGTCCAAAAATTCAAAGCTGTGGGTCATTTTGTACTCAACATCTCTGATTTTAGGGCTTTTAGTTGGGCGATCGCCTGGATTGAGATGTAACTTTATTGATTGCTAGGGCACAAAGGCTTCGCTTCCTTGGACTGACGGAAAGGGGTTAAAGGTTACTTCTGAATTGCTGGGTTCCTTACGCCATAGCTTTTGGAGACCATTAGCGGCGATGGTGATATACAGGACATCCTGGGGTTGCAGTTGCCGTTGCAGGAGGGGCCAACCGTGCACCGCTTCCCCCTGGGATTCGAGGTAGAGGGGGACAAAATTTTGGGCGATCGCCGCATCTTGAACCCGCTGTCCACAGAAAGGATGGTTTGGGGTAATCAAGGTTGCCAGGGCAATCCACAGCAGATCGTCAGTCATGCCGTTGCCAAGAATGCGTCCCCCTAGGGCGGCGGCAGCAAAAGAATGGGTCGCCAGCTCCGTCGGGGAAAGCACCAGATCAAAGGAAAAGACTTCCTGGGCCGACTGGGCAAAATTCGTATCTTGGATGCGGACAATCACATTAACCTTGGGGGCGATCGCCTTGGCACTCAGGGCAATTTCGACGTTGGTCATGTCCTGGCTGGTGGCGGCAATGAGGGCCGTTGCTTTGGCAATCCGTGCATCCCGTAAACTGCTGGTCACGCTGGCATCGGCAAGAATGACCGGAATCCCCAAGGTTCTGGCGGTGCGTAAAAAGCGGTTGTTGTGGTCGGTTTCGAGAACAACAACGTCATAGCCCTGGTGGTGCAGTTGGCGGGCGATCGCCATGCCCATCCCTCCCAAGCCACAAATTACGTAATGATTTTGGTGAGGAATTTTTGTCGCATCCCAAAACTGACGAATTCGACTTCCCAAAATGAAATCATTGATCAACGCATAGCAGATCCCCACGACCCCTGCGCCGACCACCATCATCACCGCCGTGAAAACCTTGACCCAATCGGGGGCGAGTTCCGCGACTTCTTCTTTTCCCCCGGCCCCAGTGATCATCCCCACTGAAAAATAGAGGGCATCCACCAGGGACAAATTAAAATTCACACAAACATAGGTAAAGGTGGCAATGCAGATGGTCACCAACAACGCCACCGTCACCAGGGTCATCGGCCGCACGTGATGTTGGTACTGCCGTAGATTGGCGATCGCCTTCCGAAATTTTTGCCAGAGGGAATAACGCTGACTTTTAACCTGGGGCGGCGTCCCTAAGATTAAGTGATCCCCCACCTGGAGGGTTTGGTCGGCCACCACCGCCGACACCAAATCCATTTCCCCCTGGGCTGGTAGGTAGTGGATAAACATCCGCTCCGGATTTTCCCAAAGCTCACTGAGGGGTTGGCCTAACCAGGGATGATCCGTAGTGATCACTTCTTCATAGATCGGCCAGGTTTTTTCGTAGAGACGCAGTTGGCCGATGGCTTTGTTGCCCAGGGCGGCAAAGGCAAAAATGGGGGCGGCCAGGGCCGAAACACTCATGGTCACATGATCTGGCAGGGTTTGATCGAGGCGATCGCCAAGGGCTTGGTTATAGATACGATTGACAATGCGAATATTTGGATTTAGCACCCGCGCTTGGGTCAGCACCGCAAGATTGAGAGCATCATCATTACTGGCGAGGACGAGGGTTTGGGCCGCATGAATGCCCGCCCGCACGAGGAGTTGTCCCTGCCTGGGGTCGCCCACAATAATTCCGGATGCTCGCTGATGGGTCGGGCGATCGCTAATGCCGATCACCTCAGCCCCTTGATTTTGCAGTAGACGAAAAATCTTATATCCCGTTCGTCCTAAACCACAGACAATAATTTTTGGTTGCATGGAAACTGGGCCTGGGTTGATCAGGACTTATCTCAACAGATCAATTACCCTTCCTGTTTTAAACCCAAACGTTCCCGGCGAGTGTAATGAACCACACAGAGCAAAACAACTTCACATTTAGAGCCCAGAATTAGCACCCCTCTGCAAGCAACCCAGGATGATTCCCCCAGACTTGCCCCCAAAGCCCTGTAGAATATTCTTGAAAAAATCAACAGTTTTCCAAACGTAGCTATGGTAGTTGCAGACGCTCACACCCAGGGCTTTTCCCTCGCGCAATATCTCCAAGAACAAAAGACCATCGTCGAAACCGCCCTTGACCAATCCTTAGTTATCACTGAGCCTGTCACCATCTACGAAGCCATGCGCTATTCCCTCCTGGCTGGGGGGAAACGGCTACGCCCGATTCTTTGTCTTGCTGCCTGTGAAATGTTGGGGGGCACCACCGCCATGGCGATGAATACGGCCTGCGCCCTGGAGATGATCCACACCATGTCTTTAATCCATGATGATCTGCCCGCCATGGACAATGACGATCTCCGTCGGGGCAAACCCACGAACCATAAAGTTTATGGGGAAGATATTGCCATTTTGGCGGGGGATGCCCTGCTCTCCTACGCCTTTGAATATGTGGCCCGCACCCCGGATGTTCCGGCAGAACGTCTGTTGCAGGTGATCGTACGCCTCGGCCAGGCAGTGGGGGCTGAAGGCCTCGTCGGTGGCCAAGTGGTGGATCTCGAATCGGAAGGGAAAACCGATGTTTCCGTAGAAACTTTGAACTTTATCCATACCCATAAAACAGGGGCATTGCTGGAAGTTTGCGTCACGGCGGGGGCAATTTTAGCCGGGGCGAAACCGGAAGAAGTGCAATTACTCTCCCGTTATGCCCAAAATATTGGTCTGGCCTTCCAGATTGTCGATGATATTCTCGATATCACCGCCACAGCGGAGGAACTAGGTAAAACGGCGGGCAAAGACCTCGAAGCCCAGAAAGTGACTTATCCGAGCCTATGGGGTATTGAAAAATCCCAGGCTGAGGCCCGCAAGCTGGTGGCAGAGGCGATCGCCTCCCTCGAACCCTATGGTGAAAAGGCCAATCCCCTTAAAGCCCTGGCGGAATACATCGTTAACCGTAAAAACTAACCCGCGTCACGGCCAAGCACCATGGATAATTTCAGCGCAGTTTTCCAAAATCACATCCTGATTGTGGCATTAGTGGCCTGCATTACGGCACAGTTGCTCAAAATTCCCATTGATTTGATTCGTTATCAAAAAACCAGCCTCCGTTCCCTCTTCAGTGCTGGGGGGATGCCCAGTGCCCACTCTGCTCTGGTGGGAGCTTTAGCGACGGGGGTTGGTCAGGCGAAAGGATGGGATAGTTCTGAGTTTGCGATCGCCTGTTTGTTTGCGGTGATTGTGATGTACGATGCCGCTGGAGTACGCCAAGCTGCGGGTAAGCAAGCGCGTATTCTCAACCAGATCATTGACGATATGTTCCAGGAAAAAGAATTTAGCGAAGAACGGCTCAAGGAATTACTCGGTCATACACCAGTACAGGTATTTGTGGGGCTTTCCTTGGGCATTGCGATCGCCTTTTTCGCCAATAGCCAACTGGCCTAGACCCAGATCCTGACTTTCATCCCTAAACGAATTTCTTCTTATTTCTAAGCTTCATGATGCAATCTACGACTTATTTTTTCGGGGCGATCGCCCTGACTTTTTCCCTGGGCGCCTGTACCCAAAACAACACCACCCCAGAATCTAACGCCACTGGGGGCGGAACTGTTGCGACCCCAGAATCAGCACCGGAAACCCCAGCGTCGCCCCCAACCCTCCAATTCACTACCCTGGAATGGGAAGCCAGCCCCGTTAGCCTTGAAATCCAAGACCAGGTGGGACAAATCTTCGAGTTTTCCTGTCCGCCGGGGGATCCCAACCAAAGAATTTGGGGTACGGGTGTTTACACCAGCGATTCGTCTATTTGTGCCGCCGCCGTCCATGCAGGTCTATTTGCCGCAGAGACCGGGGGGAATTTAGCTTTAGAAATCCTCGCGGGCCAAGACCTCTACACCGGTAGTCAACAAAATGCAGTGACCAGTCGTGACTACGGCGCTTGGGATGGGAGCTTCCGTTTTCCGGAGGCCAGTGGTAACGCTGCAACAACGCCGAATATCCAGTGGGATTCGACCCCAGGCTCCTTCGGGATTGCCGAAAATGTTGGCGATCGCTACAGTTTCAATTGCCCACCCAACGGTGAACTAGGGGCCTCGGTCTGGGGGACAGATATTTACACCAACGATTCCGCAATCTGTGTGGCGGCAGTGCATGCCGGAGAAATTGACCTAGCTACGGGCGGCCCGATCACCATCGAAATTGCCCCCGGTCAGGACAGCTACACGGGCGGCGATCGCAATGGCGTAGTTACTGCCGACTATGGCTCCTGGGGCGGCAGCTTCATCTTTTTAGACGAATAAAGCAACCAAAGACGGTTCCCTAGGGTTCGGGGTAAGCATGGGTCACATAGGGAACCGCGACGACTTTTCCAGTCACTTCTCCTACTGTCACTTCTAACTCTTCTCCACCCACTTTCGTACGGATATAACCAAGGGCAAAGGTGTTATCCGGGTCAATACTGGTGATGACGCCAGCCCGTTCTTTACCCACAAAAATTTTGCAAGGGACTGCTACGGGGGCAGAAAGTTGAATCCCAAAGAGGTGCTGTTTAACGCCTTTGTAGGTATTGAGGCGGGCAATGGTTTCCTGGCCGATATAGCAACCTTTATCAAAGGAAATGCAATCCCAAAGCCCTGCTTCCAGGGGATTATAATCTTCGGTGAGTTCTTGGTCGGGGGCGGGTCTGCCTTGGTGAATGCGCAGTTTCTCCCAGGCTGCTTCGCCACAGGGGATCATTCCTAAATTCATCAGAGCTTGCCAAATTTCGACACCAGCCTCGGCGGGAATATACAGGGTATAGCCCGGTAATTTCAAACTGTTCCCCGTCGCACAGAGAATGTTTTGTCCCTGGATTTCTAGAAATTGATGACCACCAGCCGGAAAGTCAGCTAAGGTTACGCCAGTGAGTTTTTCGAGAATTTCTTTGGCCTGAACACCCATCAAAGACAGGATATTGAACTGCCCAGAAAGATCACTAATTTCTACTTTGTCCATTGGAAAGAGAAACCGATCAAACCATTCCAGGAGAAAGGTCTTTTTCTGGGGTGAGACCTGCACCCAGAGGGCATCATTTAGAATATGCACCGTGGCGAGATCGATGGTGCGGGCCGTGGAATTAACGAGGACAGTGTCACAGCTTTGGCCCGGTTGAAGCTGCTGGATTTGATTAGTGCTTTGGTTGTGGAGGTAGCGTTGACGGTCAGCGCCCGTAAAGTTGAGGAGACCCCAATGGCTTTGGTCATAGAGCAGACAGCCATTGCTGAAATCTTGGGAAATGTCGGCGTCGTTCCCAAAGGTTACAACGGCCTCACCGGAAGCTGTTAAAGGAAAGCCTTGGTGCTGGTGGTATTGCAAAAGGGGGGTCATGGCAATGGTCATGGATACTCAATTTGGCACAGATTCCATTATGCCAAGGGGAGAGGTTACACTGACAGAGATATTTTCTATGTGTTGTTTGGGATCGCCACCTATGGACTTATTTCGTCAACAGATTCTGCCGTTCTTAATTTTGCTGGTCTTCCTCTTGGCTTTAGGGATTGTCAGCGCCCGGATTTTTCTCCCCACCGATATGCTCGCCCCAGCACCCATTGGTTTTTTGGGCTAGGTCATGCTACCAGCGGGCTTTTCTCTGAGACGGGGTGCGATGATCGACCGACCGTTATTATTAAAGTTTTTGCACCGCAGTTACCAGGAACTTTATCCGGAAACGGGCTTCGATCACCTCCGTACAACCTTGAACCATTACTTCACAGTGGATACGCCCCTCTGGTGGGTACGGACAGAAACAGAGCAAGTGGTGGGTTGTCTCTGGCTGGGCAATAGTGTTGATCAAATTAGCGGCGATCGCCACAGTCATATTTTTCTGTTGTATGTGATGCCGGAGTATCGCCGTCGGGGGCTGGGTTCGGCGCTTATGGCCACAGCGGAACGGTACGCGAAAACCAAAGGCGATCGCCAAATTACCCTCCAGGTTTTCACGAATAATCAGACGGCCCAGAGCTTTTACCAGACCCTCACCTACCAGCCCCATGCAATCTTGATGCGAAAAATCCTCCCCTAAAGGATCTATGGCTCAATCTCGACTCCAAGTTTTTTGCGATCGCCTCGAACAGGAACTCCGACCCCACCTCGATCTCACCAGCGAGCATCCCCACCATCCTGTGATCGTGCGCCATTGTCCCAGCCCTTGGTATTGCGTGGGCACCGGGAACTATGCTGCGGTTGTCGCCCATCCTGACTTTCCGGCGTGGGTAGTAAAGGTCTATGCCCCCCACCGGGAAGGATTTGCCGCAGAAGTGGAAGTTTATCGTCGCCTAGGGACCCATGCTGCGTTTTCGGAATGTTATTACGCCAAGGATGGCATTTTAGTGCTGCGGCGTTTGCATGGCACGACCCTCTACGACTGTGCCCACCGGGGGATTCCAATTCCGAGAAAAGTTATTGAAGATATTGATCAAGCCTTGGATTATGTCTATGCCCAGGGCCTTAATCCCCATGATGTCCACGGGAAAAATGTGATGTTGGGGGTCGATGGTCGGGGACTTGTGGTAGATATTTCCGACTTCCTCAAACCAGAGCCCTGTTATGCCTGGAAAGATCTTAAACGGGCCTATTATTGCCTGTATCGACCCCTGATTGCTGGTCTCAAATTAAAAATACCCTATGCTTTTTTAGACCATGTACGCACGGTCTATCGCGTTTATCGTCGGCTTGGCGATCGCCTTTTTTTGAAACCTTGAAACCCTAGAGGCCGTGGCGTAACTGACGTAAAATCTGTTGGGTTTTCGGATCAAGACTATTCAAGAGTTGCCCCCGTCGCTGCTGGCGTTGACGTTTGCGATGATCCCGGGAACGTCGATTGGCGGCGGCCACATCCGATTGCAACTTTAAAGAAGACATCCATTCCGCCCCATAACCCACCACCGTATGCCGTTGGGCCTGGTCGGAGGTCACCACAATTACCCGTCGGGGCGTATTATAGTCGTGCCGAAAAGCGGCGCAGGCTTTTTCGATGTAAGTATCGGCAGTTTCCGAGAAAGCGGTGTAGTAAGCGGAAACAAATTGCGTATGTTCTTCTTCTTGGCTAGGGGTCTGCTGGTAATGGGCGTCAAAAACGACTTTTGTCCGGTAGCAGTTGTGGGAGGCGTAGTTAATTAAAACTTCGATCAATTCGTCCCGTGCCATCTCAAGGCCGTGGCGATCGCGAGTTGCCTTAAGCTCCTGCCAAGCACCAATGACGTTATAACCATCCACTAATAGTAGCGCTTCGGGGGATTGGGACTTCATGACTCACTCGTAACCTCCATGGTGAAAAAAACAAAAGGATTTTAATGGATAAAAACCACATCCTAACAAGTTTTGTCACGCTTCTGCCATCGTCGAAATTATCGCTGCGGTCTGCTAATATCGTTCACCATTGCGAGAAGACAAAGACTTCCCTGGGGTTGCATCCCCTTGCCGTCCATTTTAGTTAAGGCTTCATTTTTAAGTTGCAATTCTTTTTAAATACCGCCCCAAAAAATATTATTTCAAGCAAAACTTTGCCCGTTTTTTTATTATGGTTTTGGGTGATTTTAGGCGGGATTATTCGCCTGACAAACCTTGGTGCAAAACCCCCTTGGACCGATGAATTTGCGACCCTCCTCTACAGTCGCGCCGAAAATTATAATCAACTGCCCTACGACGAAATTCTCACGGGGAAAGAGCTTTTAGCGCCACTGCTCGGCTACCCAGACCAAGGTGTCACTGCGGCGGCCCATTTTTTGATCCATTACGATAACCACCCGCCGTTGTATTTCATGGTGGTTAACCTCTGGCAGCGCCTATTTCCCCTAGAGATGGGGAGCTACATTTCCATTGATGGGGTGCGTCTCCTCTCGGTGCTGCTTAGTTTGTTAGGCATTGGAGCGCTTTATGGTTTGGCAAAGTGGCTCTTTCAGTCAGAAAAAATTGCCCAACTTACGGCGGCTTTGATGGCTTTTTCGCCCTTTGATATTTACCTGGCCCAGGAGGCTCGTCACTATACATTGATTGGTTTGTTTGTGATCGCTTCCTTGGGATTTAGTTTCCTAGTGCTGCGCCAAATTAAGACCCGGCAGGCGTTGTCCTGGGGGCAAGTTTTTGTGGGGATTGTCCTCTGTGGGGCGGGGCTGTTAGTGCATTACTTTTTTGTTCTGACGCTTCTGGCCGAGGCGATCGCCATGGGGTGGTGGATGGTGGCCCACCGCAAATATCTGATTCCGAAGCAATGGTGGCGTTTAGGCACAATTATTCTGACAGTGGGGCTTTTGGGGCTGATCTGGAAAACCCAGGTACTCCCCGACAGCTATGGCACGAGTATGACTAGCTGGATTCGCCTTGATCGCAGTGATTGGCTGGCATGGCTCAGTCCGGTCTTTCAGTTGTTGGCCACCGTTGTCACGATGGTGATGCTTTTGCCCATCGAGGTGGATTTTTTGCCGACGGTAATTGTCTGTGGTGCGGTGATGATCGTGGTGGGTATTCGTTTTTTGACCCTGTGGCGACAAGGCATCAAGGCCCAAAGCACAGTGCCTCAGTTTCAGGATGAGTTATTTTTTCTCTGTCGTTTTGTGGGGGCTGCCTGGGGACTCTTTGGGGTGCTCAGTTTTGGCCTCGGCATCGATATTACCCGTGGTGCTCGCTACAGTTTTGTATATTTTCCGGCGGTAATTCTCTTGGGAGCCGTTGGCCTGAGCTATTTTTGGCAGCGGGAGAATATTCGCTGTCTAGGGGTTGAAACGATGGGGACTCGGTTTCCCCAGGTGAAATCTGGGACAAAGGCGATCGCCTTTATGGTGTTGATTAGTTTTTGTAGTGCCTTAACTGTCGTCCATGATTGGGGCTACCAAAAGTACTACCACCCCGACAAAATCGTTGACCGACTCGCAACAGCAACCCAACCTGTACTGATGGTGCTCCCCCGGGAAAGCACCGTGCAAATTGGCGAAATGATGGGGATCGCCTGGGAACAGCAACGACGTGCCCTAGAACGCCCTGTATTTTTTGCTTTTATACCAAAACAAGATGCGCCAGCAGCTTACACTGACGATCTAGACAGAATCAGCGCTCAATTTCCCCAAACGCCCTTTGAATTGTGGTCGATTAACCTCTTTGAACCGATTCCCCTGTCAAACTGCCGCGCTTCTGAACAAGTTTGGGTTTCTGGCTACTACAGCGATGTTTACCAATGTACCCCTGATCTGCCATTTCCCAGGGGATGAATTTAAGCGGCTTTTCCCAATGAATCTTCTCAGCGAGATCCAACCGCAAGGCACTGTTGTTAACGACCGTCCCTAACCCTGGGCCTCTAGCTTTTGGTTCGTGCGACTTAAACGCTCGGCTAAGGTTTTCATGATTTCGATGGCAAAGTAGGGATTTTGCTGGATGAGGAAGGTAAATCGCTTTTGGTCAATCACCACGAGGCGACAATCCGTTTTGGCGATCGCCGTCGCACTGCGGGGGGAACCCGGCTCAATGACAGCCATTTCTCCTAGAGCTTCCCCTTCACCGAGGATACTCAAGGGTTGCCCTTGAAACTGAATTTCCACTTCCCCGGTTTGGATAATGTAGAGCAGATCGCCCGGGGTGCCTGCGCTAAAAATTACAGTGCCCGCCGCGAAATCCTGGGTGTCGTGGTCATGTCTAAATAAGTCAAAATGCGCCATCATGATTTAGTTCCTTCTGAACTCTCGAAATAAATTTCTCAAAACGAGCCAATGCCCGCCTATTCACGATCATAGTGGAGCTAAGGCCGCTTTTTTGCGTATTTCTTTGGGCTTATCGCGAATTTAACTTCCCCTTTACTAAGGCTGTTTTTAGCGGGGCGCTTCGGTAAAAGCCTGGACACGACCATCGGGATTTAACACCAGGCGAAATGTCCGACTTTCAGCAGGAAAAGAAGCGCCAACATTGCGACCCACAGAGAGAAAAGAAAGTTGGGGTTGATACAGTTCGGCGGCTTTACCAATGGGAAAGACCGTTTCAATGGCCCCTTGTTCACTGAGCTTTAAACGATATTCCAATACTTCACCGAGGTCAGCGGGACTCTGCCACTGGGTTTGAAAATGACGTTCAACTCGCTGTTCGGGGTTTAGCCTTGGGGCATTGGCGGGAGACAGGGCGATCGCCTCTTGCTGGGGCGCATCAGCAAATTGTTCTGCTTGATCGGCAGCGGTGGTTCTGGCCATTTGTCCCCCAAAGCTGGGGGCGACGCTCAGACTGGTGTTCTCCCTGGGGGCAGTAGCCGTGATCGGGGCCGGATCATTACTAGGGGGACTGGGGGGGGATGCGGCTGGGGGAGCCGGATTCGCAGTCGTAGTTTCCCCTGGCGTCGGTTGAGTCAGATCAACGGTTTGGGGGGCAACCCGTGGGTCATCTAGGGGCGCATCGGCTGCGGATGGCACTGGCGAGAAGGTATAGGAAGCGTGGGGATCCGGAGGGATAAGCTCTACTTGGTTGCCCGCTTCATCCGTAGCTTCGAGGTTTAGGGCACTACTGGTTTCCGGGATTTGTTGCTGTTGCCAAACGGCGTTACTAATCCCCACCACGAGGAGAAAAGACGCGGCGATCGCCCCCCAGCGAGTGACAGTCCGGCGTTGTTGGCTAGCAGTGAGGCTGGGTAAGGCCACCATGTCTGTCTGGTAGGTTTCGAGGGCCTCCGCCAGGTCATGGAGTTGGGTAGCGTTGAGTTGGAGGGTCGGGCCAGATTCCTTGGTTGCTAGGCGACCCAGGTGGAGGGTATGGGACAAAAGTCCCTGGGTGACAAGCTGGGGTTGGGGCAGGGTGGCGACGGTCTGACCAGGGGTGTTGTGGTAGCCATAGACAGAGGCGGCTTGGGGCAGCCATTCTAAGTCTGGACTGAGGTCTTGGAGAAACCCTTGGACATAGTCATTGACGGCGGTGGCGAGGGCATCCAATTGGGGGCGATCGCCTTTGATGACGATGCGCTGGTCGGGGCCAAGGCGCGGATCATCAAAACTCAACTCAAAATTCAATTCTTTAATCAGCGGCTTCCCTGTCCACTGGGAGAGGGCCGAGGTTTTCGCTGCCACTTCCAGGCTACAAGTGGGGGGAGTATAGCGACGGGTGAGGGTGGGAGAGAGCATAGGAACCATCTAAGAACGAAAACAAACTACGGGGGAATTGAGTAAAAAAGAGAAAAAATCAAGGGTGGAGTTTAGGTCAAGTCTCTAGGTTTTGCCTTGATCGATTAATGCTAACCAGAGGCGTCGATGTCCATTTTTGGCCCCATAGAACAGCAAATCAATCAGTAATTTCAGGGCGAGTCCCACTAAGGAGGCCGAGGCGATCGCCTCCCCTTCCTCCATGCGTTCTTGGTAGGTATTGCTAAAGTTATCGAGGTAATCCCCTAAAAGGGCGGCTCGGTGGGGTTCCTGGCCTTGTTCGGTCATCTGTTCCAGGAGAGCGCAGGCGCGGCGAATGTCATCCTGCTGCTGGCGGGCTAAATGGCAGATGATCAACACCAAAGAGCGGGCTTCTTCGACGTCTAATTTTTTGCGGCCCCCACTACTTTTCCGGAGGGGGTTGGACTGTCGCAGTCGCCATAAGGTAACGCGATCGCCGATGACTGCCTCTAAATTTAGCTCTTTGGCCGCCTGTAACATCGCTTCTGAACTCAGGCCCGCTAAGGACTCCAACGCCAATAAGATCAAGTCCAGATGACTTTTAATATTCTCTAGCTGCTGACCATCGGGGGGCTGGGCCAGGGGCAAATCCGCAAAAGACGCAGGGGTAGGAACGGCTTGGAGACTAGGGCGCATAGTTACAGCTTAGGTGAGAAAAATAGAGACCAGCGTTGGGTTACAGATTTTGCAACTCCCTTGTGGCAACCCCGTGATGGGCAACATATCCCCAATATTATGCCCCACCCCTAGGACGCGGCTCAGTCGTGCTCAAGATGTAATGGTGGAAAAGTGGAGTTTTTTGGTCGCCAAACCCCATACCTGTCGGTCTTAACTGCGCATTTTCTCACATGGTCAAAAATGGTCATATTCACAAGGAAAAACAACGTTTAAATGTTGCCGATATGGATGACCGTCCATTGAACACTCCAGTAAAAAGTTGACATACTTTCCCGCCGTAAACGGTCGAAGATTTCTTGATACTTAGCTGGGTTGCGACACAATTGGCCTTACCATCTCTCCATGTTCGTTTAGGGTCTCCCAATGCTCTTTACCAGAAAGCTGTCCTAGAAGGTGACTGAACTTGCTGAAGTTAGGACGGGGCTTTAGCTCCATTCTTCCGGTCATTAATCAACGCCTTCAATAAGAGCAAAGCCTTGACGCTGAACATTTTCCGTCACATGACGCGGCTCTAGGAATTGCAGGAGATAGTCAGGGCCTCCCGCCTTAGAACCTACACCAGACATCTTGAAACCCCCAAACGGTTGACGGGCCACGATCATCCCCCTATCTCTCCACACAACTGAATTTTTGTTCATTGACCAAAGCCTTCAAAGTAATCTTTGTTCGTTGCCAAGTCTTCTGGAGCATCAACACATCCAACAAGATCTCCAGCAAGTTCGAGGGCACTGAACTCTTTTTCTTGCTCTGAAGTCGCCACTTTCGGTATCGGCTTGACTGTCTCAGTTTGTTTTTGTCGCCGTTGTCCACTTGCCACAATAGGTATCTGCGTAAAGTCATATTCTGGACGCAAATCGTCATTGATTTCCGAATTGTGAGGCATGTATTTTATCATGAGCAGTCTCAGTAAATCTATATTAGTATCTGGATTAAAATGAAGCTATGTCAGTAGTTTGAGTCGTTATTCGCAAGGTTGCCTGCCTTACAGAAGGAGTTTCCCCATGTCCCAAGCCATAAAAGCCGTTTATCGAAGTGGTATGTTTATCCTTCAGACAGATTGTGACTTGCCTGAAGGCGTCGAAGTGGAGCTTTTGGTGCAATCCTCTCAAGTTATTCCTCCTAAAATCAGTGACCTTGCCGCTCGACAAAACTTTCTAATGCAACTTGTAGAACGGATGCAACAAACTCCTATCCCTTCTGATGCTCCTCGGTTTACGCGGGAGATGTTGCATGAACGCGGTTGATACGAACATTCTTATTTACGTTAACGATCCTCGTGACCCGCAAAAACAGGCGATTGCCGGATCTCTTATCTCGTCATTAACAGAAGGTGTTCTGATTTTCCTGATGATTGTTCATAGTAGTGTTGGAGGTGGAGAATCTTGAAAAAAGCTAGACCAATACTCAACCCAATCATCAGAAACTTTATAAAGGGTTTTTTTATCGGCAACTTTTTTATGAATCAACCACTTCATAGCACGCAGTTCTTTCCCTCGCAAAGCTTTGGAAATATTTGTGGACTCGACTTGATTTAAGTCATCAACTAAATACTGATTAATTATTCTAGTAATTTCTGCTCCTGTAACCCATTCTTGCTCCCTTGCTTTTAGCTCAACAAGAGCCCAAAAAATCTTAGGAGGCAATCTTGAAATATTCGAATTATAATATGTGAACTCTTGTGGAACTTCTGTTATTAATTTGGGAGAACACTGATTTTCATACTCAGCAGTATCAAACAAATATTCTTGTTGATTAACGGGATGGCTTTGTGGAATATTTAAACGAGTAGTTAGCATTTCTGCAATCTTTCGAAGTTTTCGAATCATTACTTCTAGCTGACTCTCGACATTAGAGATTGTTGGAAATTGTTTTGAATGAGGTGGTGTTTCTTTCTCTAGTTGCTCAATCAAAAATCTTGCAACAACCTTGTATGCTTTTGTTTCTAGAAATAGGCTTATTCCTTCTTTCGTAAAAGGAATATCATGAACTATTTCAAAAAAATCTTTGACTAAATCAATATATTGATTAAATAATCTTTCACTATGAAAAGGTATTTCTCTACCTACAGCTAGAAGATATATTTTGTCGCAAAATATCTTCTCAGCCATTGCAACTGCAAGAGGAGCAGCTCTAAACGTATGATTGTCAGAAAGTTGATAGTCTTTGGTGAAATCTTTCTCTGTAGGAATTTCCATGCATTCAATCAATCTTTCTTTGACCATTTCTTGAATTGCTAAATTACTCCACCTTTCTTGATAGCCATATACTTTGGTAAATGTCAGTAATTCATTGAGAGAAATTCCTTTTCTCAATTCTGATGGATGTTTGCCATACATCAACATCAAGACAATTCTGACTTTCAAAAAATAACAAGGGTACTCTCTAAATATAGGAAAATATATATTAGGTAATATCGATTTACTCTCTTCATCAATATTGGCTGTTGTTAAGGCAGAAATGATATAACTGATAGACCATCCATCTCGATCATTTCCTAATACAGTATGCAAATCTTTCAAAAGAGTTAAAAAACTGCGAAGATTATGCCAAGATACGGCATTTAAAAGCCCTAATGCTTGAGATGAGTGACAGGAAGTTAAGAACGTCGCTTTGAGTGTCTCTGCAAAAATCAAACAAGCTGCTCGGAACTCGCTCCAATCTTTTCTTTGTTTCCATTTAGATAACCTATAATCTTTTTCTCCAGAGTCTGAGTAACTTTCTAGATTTTTAACGTACTCAATTCTCTTAGATATAATTTTTACTCGATTAGGAGTTTGTAAATGATAAACTATATCATCAGATCGAACATCCAAAAATCCAAATTTCTTTCCTCTAAAATAAGTGCCTTCACGCATCGTTACAATAACAGTAGCACCAGTCCGACTAGCAATCTTATGAGAGAACGTGTAAACAAATCTTTGATAATTATCTGATGTTCTGTCAATATTATCCAAAAAAAGAATAATTCCCTTCTTTTTTGTTTGTCTATAATACTTCCAACTATTGGATAAAAAAGTCTCTGGCAAAGAAGATAAGTCATCTAATCTTTCTGCTTCTTTTCGCATTAGTAACTCAGGATCCTTCTCAAAGAGAGTCGCATATGGTCCATCATGTAGAAGCTTGAGTTCTCTACCAAAGATTTTTCTCAGAGTCTTATACTTGTAAGATTCAGGTTCTCTCTCTTTCCATTCCTTATCAATTAAATCCCATAAATATCTATTGATAGTATCTGAAGTTCCATCAAATTCATTGATCAGATCTAAAATTATAGAAATATTTTCTGATTCTTGGTTAGAACCTCGTTCTTTCTCTTGTTCTTCATCAAGAATCTTATTGACAAATGTTGATTTACCACAACCGACAGAACCAACGACTAAAATAACTTTGCCTTTCTGATCTCCTGTATAAGAGTTTAGAAAGGGAACATTTTCATGATCTGGTTCTATATCTTCGATATCGGGAATATATGTTGGCCTAGCATCTTGCAATACTTGTTTCATTTCTTTTTGATACTGATCAAGTTTCGAATTGCTGATGAAACATTTTTTCAGCATCTTTTTTCTGCCAGAGTCAATGATTTCGCCGAAGAAATAATCATAAAAATCTCTTATGTATTTATGGTTTATATCTCTATCAATCTTCCATTGAATCTCAGGTAGCTTTGAATCAGGACTTAATACAAATTCGGCAGATGAGATATTAATTTGTGAAAAATTTTCTTCTAAACTGCCGTCTAATACTGATGGCTTTGATAGCAGCTCCCATAGTAAATTAAAGCGTGATGAATCGGCTAATAGATTGCCAAAATAAAAGCAATTCAAATCATTTAGTTTTTTTTGCTCTGTTCTATGGGTTTGTATCAATATCCATTCTGCACCATTTGTGAGCACAGAAAACGGTACACCCTTTTCTTGAGAATATCCTTCAGCTTGCGTTATGACTTCAGTCAATGATTGACCAAATGCAGTGCGCATGTAACCTAATGAATATTGACTCTTTTGTAATTTTTTAGTGGGGTAAATAAATGTTTGTCCGACTCTTTTTGCTTCAACAATAAAGCGGGGAATATTATCTGCTGTGATTAAATAATCAATAAATCCAACATTTTTTACCGTATGTTCAGGACAAAAATCATCTTTAGCCCAGCCCAATAAAGATAGAATTTCGTCAATAATAAGTAACCTTGTCTCTGCTTCATTAATAGCTTTGCGAATTAATGTGTCTCTATCGTATTTTTTTTGTATTTGCTCCAATCTTTTTAGAGCGTCTTCACGAGTAAGAACGAACATTTTGCTAGCCTGAAAGTAAATTCAGCGAATTTTTTTAAAAAAACGAGTATTTCAAGTTGAGTGATATTCCGACTATTTTAGCTTGCAATTTAAAGAATAAGAGCTTGTTTATTTTGGCTAACTAATAAAATGATCGCCCCCCAGTATTCCTACAGAAAGGTGATCGCCACTACTTCATCGATTAATCAACGCCTTCGATGGGTGCAAAGCCTTGACGCTGAACCTTCTCAGTCACATGACGCCGCTCTAGGAATTGCAGCAGATAGTCAGGGCCGCCCGCCTTAGAACCCACACCAGACATCTTGAACGCTAAAACCTCACGATATAATTTTAGCCAGAGTTCAACTCATTAAGTAGTCAGAATTTATGAGCACTCGCATTACGATTGAGTTACCAGATGACGTTTACCAGAGAGTTGAGCAATTTGCCCATCTCGCCAATCGTGACTTGTCTAGTGTCGTGGCGGAGAGTATTCAGCTTCTCATTCCTGCTCCCAACAATACAGCATCTCCTGCGATTACAGCCTTAGACGATGAAGAGATCTTAGGTCTAACCGAGCTACAGATGGAGCCAGAACAAGATGCTCGCCTTAGCCAGCTACTGGATTTACAACAAGCAGGGCAACTGTCCAATCCCGACTCCTCCGAACTTCAGACCTTGATGCAAATTTATCAAGAGGGACTTCTGCGTAAAGCGACAGCATTAAACGAAGCCGTAAAACGTGGATTAATTCAGCCCCTCAGCGAATGAGCTACATCCCAAAAGAGCTGCGCCAACGGGTGAGAGAAACCGCCAATAATCAATGTGGTTACTGCAAAAGCCTTCAGAAATATGTTTTAGGCATCTTAGAAATCGATCACATTATCCCAAAAGCAGCAGGCGGCTCAGACGAAGAAGATAACTTGTGGCTAGCTTGCCGTCTCTGCAATTCCTACAAAGGCACAAAAACCCACGGCATGGACATAGAGACAAATACAACTGTTGCTTTATTTAACCCCCGCACTCAGAAATGGTCAGAACATTTCATCTGGGAAAGAGAAGGTGCTTTGATTCGTGGTTTAACTGCTTGTGGTCGCGCAACAGTGCTTGCTCTTCAACTGAATAATCCCTATGCAGTCATGGTGCGACAGGCTTGGATTTCGGCAGGATGGCACCCACCCGATTAAAGTAATTGAGACGATCGCCATCCCATATTTCTACAGAAAGGCGATCGCCATTTTTTAGAAATTAATCAACTCCTTCAATGGGCGCAAAGCCTTGACGCTGGACGTTCTCAGTCACATGGCGTGGCTCTAGGAATTGCAGGAGATAGTCAGGGCCACCCGCCTTAGAACCTACACCGGACATCTTAAAGCCCCCAAACGGTTGACGGGCCACGATCGCCCCCGTAATCCCCCGGTTGATATAGAGATTGCCCACTTCAAATTCCTCCGTTGCTCGCTCGATGTGTTGCGGTGTCCGAGAATAAATGCCCCCGGTCAATGCGTAGTCTGTGCCATTGGCAACCGCTAAGGCTTCATCAAAAGAACTGACTTTAATCACCGCTAATACTGGCCCAAAAATCTCCTCCTGGGCGATCGCCTGATCCGCTTGCACATCAGTGAAAATAGTTGGGGACACATAATAACCATTGTTGGGAACTGCCGTTTCAAAGGCGACTTTTGATTGTTCCTTGCTCTTCAAGATATAGTCCTTAATTTTCGCTTGGGCTGCCCCGTCAATCACCGGCCCCATCTTGACGCTCGGATTATCCGTTTCACCGACCTGGATTGATTTCACCGCCTCCACCAAACGTTCCACAAAAATATCGTGGATTGCTTCCATCACAATGGCACGGGAACAAGCCGAACATTTCTGACCGCTATAGCCAAAGGCCGAATGGAGCACACCCGTCACCGCTTGGTCGAGGTCGGCACTGTCATCGACGATAATCGCATTCTTGCCGCCCATCTCGGCAATGACCCGCTTCAAGTGCTTTTGGCCCGGTTGGACGATCGCCGCATTGGCATAGATATTACAACCCACTTCACGGGAACCCGTAAACGCAATCAGATGCACATCGGGATGTTTAACCATCGCTGCGCCTACGGTGGAGCCACGTCCTGGCACAAACTGAAAGACACCCTTGGGGATCCCCGCTTCAATGAGGATTTCCGCGATTTTTGCACCGATCACGCTGGAGGTTTCAGCGGGTTTTAGGAGGGTACAGTTGCCTGTCACCAAGGCTGCAACGGTCATCCCTGTGGCGATCGCAAAGGGGAAATTCCACGGAGAAATCACCACCGCAAGGCCGCGCGGTTGGTAATGGTAGCGGTTGGTTTCGCCACAAACATCATATTTTTTGAAGCCCTGTACCTGGGATAAATCATCGGGTTTAACGGTATAACCCTGGTGCAAACGCTCCATTTCATCGGCGTAGTAGCGACAAAAATCAATGGCTTCGGAGACTTCTGGATCCGCTTCCTTGAGGATTTTGCCCGTTTCTAGACAAATCCACGCATTCAACTCGTGGCGACGGGCTTCCATGATGTCGGCAGCTTTGCGGAGAATGTTGGCCCGCTCCGAAACTGGGGTTTTCTTCCAGGCGGGAAAAGCGGCTTTGGCGGCGGCGATCGCCTCCGTTGCTTGCTCTAGGGAAATTTGACCAACTTTACCAATGAGTTCTGTGGAACGGGAGGGATTCACCGAGTCCACAAAATTTTCGGTTTGTACATATTCACCGTTGATGTAGGGCAGATAACGTTTGCCAAGCTGTTTTTTCACCTCGGCGATTGCAAATTGGGACTTATCCCGCAGTTCTGGCTCGGCATAATCAACGTTGGCAGCCCCGGCAAATTGCAGATGACTACTATCAAGGTCGTGAATCGTTGCCTTGAGATCACCAGTGGGGGGCGCGATTAATTCTTCAACGGGACGCTCTTCTAGGTTCTGGCGGAGGAAAGAACTATTAGCGGTATTTTCCAACAAACGCCGGATTAGGTAGGCCATGCCCGGCAAAATTCTGCCGTAGGGACAATACACCCGCACCCGATAACCTTCTTTTACCAACGCCTTCGCAATTTGGTCGCCCATGCCGTACAGCACTTGACATTCAAAATTACGCCGGGGAATATTCAGTTCTTTTGCAATCGCACAGGCCACCGCCTGGGAACGCACATTATGGCTGGCGATCGCCCCGTAGAGAAATTGATGATTTTCCAACAGCAGCCGGGTCATGCGTTCGTAATTAATATCCGTCGCGCCCTTTTCGTTAAAAACCGGCTGTTCCCAATGGTTTTGCAGCGCCGTAATCGTTTCTTGATCCCAGTAAGCCCCTTTCACTAAACGGACAGTGACAGGGGTACCCCGTTCCTTAGCCCACTCAATTAAACTTTCTAAATCGGCGTAAGAATCCCGCAAGTAGCCCTGTAAAGTCACGCCAATGTCACTGCGGTGCCGAAATTCCGCTTCTAGCAATACATCTTTCAAAATCTGGAGGGTGAGGGTTTTATATTCGTAATGCTCCATATCAAAGTGCACCGCAACCCCCAATTCCTGGGCATGGCGTAACAATAGCCGCACCCGTTCCGCCACATTCTCCTTGCTGCCCACTGGATCGAGGGGATCAAACTGGGAATAAAACGCTGTCAATTTTACGGATACTTGCACCTTGGCGAGATCCTCCCCGTCCGCCGCATCAATGGCATCGACCTTAGACCAATGTTTTGCCGCTGTCGCCAAATCCGCCATTAAATCGAGGTAAGTTTGCTGATATTTCTGGGCTTCTGATTCGGTGATCACTGCCTCGCCTAAGAGATCAATGGTGAACGCCATTTTGTCTCGACGCAGACGTTCAACGGTTTTTAGCACTTGCTTGACGTTTTCCCCCGAAATATATTTAAACGCGAGGGTTTCCACGGATTTACTAATGGTTGCGGCCGCGATCTGTGCCGGAGGAGAATGGGGTTCAGTAAAATTGAGGATTTTTTTTAAGGCTCCGGGTAACTCCACCGACTCATCCCCTAGATACTGTTGGAGATGCTGGGCGATCGCCGTATTGTCCTTGAGGGCTGGCAACACATCAATGAAGCGAAACAGTTGCACCCGCAAATGGGGATTTTCCATGGCCCAGCCTAGCAATTTATCATCTAGGCGCATCTGGTCTTGGATTTTCGAGAAAAATGACCGTTTTTCCCTGGTGGCAGCGATTAACTCCCTGGCAATTTGTTGGGTACGCGCTTCGTAACGATCCTGAGCATCGATGACCACAGCTAACAATTCTCCGAAAAGACCTATGGTTTAATTTTCCCGGAAAAAGGCAGGCCCAAGGGTAGAGGCTTTGTCAGTGTTTCAGGACTTGGTGAATTTATATTTTCAATCGCTCCAATCTGCGGCAACTGGCTGATTTTCTCCAGAGGCAACGTTGGTAGCCTGCACTTGTGTTAAAAATTGCCCAAAGCTGGTGGCGGCGATCGCCATGTGGATGATTTCGGCCATGGTCAGCGCCGGGGGCAAATCGGGTAATTGTCCTTGATAGGTGAGACTCGGCTCCCCAAACCGCTGCTGGAAAATTTCTCCGAGCACGGCCTTCAGGGTCGTTTGTTGTTGCTGCTGTAGTTGTTCGAGGGCCGCTGTTTGCTGGTTAATAGTCTGGAGCAATTGTTGGAGGGAGCGGCCTAAAATGCCCAATTCATCGGGGCGATCGCCAAAACTGGCAAGCAAATCGGGGTCAAAATTTTGGTGCTCAATGGCGGCCACGGCCATTGCGGTGATTGTATAAAGTTCCTCTAGGGATTCGGCATTTTCCCGGTGATTTTGTTCGAGGGCGTCGATCACTTGGTTGTAACGGGTGGCAATGTGGCCAATTTCCGTAAAGGGTTCTACGGGTACCCGCAGGGTCAAGTCTTGGGTCGCGGCCTGGTGATCCATCACCTGAAACAGTTCGTAGGCATCGGTCTTCGCTCCATGTTCAGAAATATTCAAACCCAGGGCTTCGGCTTCCGGGGAAACCCGCAAGGGATACCACCGCTGCAACAGTTGCAAAATTAGCCAAGTCAGCCCCGTCCCCCAGACAAGGGCGATCGCCACCCCCAAGAGTTGTACCAACAGTTGACTATGGCGGGCTTCAACATTGCCAAATAAACCGACACAGAGGGTTCCCCACAGTCCCGCGCCCCCATGAACGGCGATCGCATCCACCGCATCATCAATTTTGTAGCGCTTTAAAAGACTCGACACCCACCGGGCTACTCCAGCCGCCGTTATCCCCACCACCACCGCCAAAGGGCTCGACACCAGATCACAACAGGCCGTAATCGCCACCAGCCCTGCCAGGGAACCGTTAATAATTTCCTCGACCTCTGAGCGCTTGAGATACCATTGGCTGAGGAGCATCGCCGTCACCATCCCCGCAGTTCCTGCCAGCACTGTATTCGTAATAATTTGGGGCACCTGGTCATTAAAAACGAAGGTACTTCCCCCGTTAAATCCCAGCCAGCCCACCCACAACAGCAACGCCCCCAAAACGGCAAAGGGCAAGTTCGATCCTTGGATTTTTTGGGTTCCCGTGAGGGTAAATCGCCCTTCTCTGGCTCCGACTAAAAGCAAGGTGCCCAGGCTCACCCAAGCCCCCATGCTATGCACCACCGTACTGCCCGCAAAATCCAGAAACCCCAGTTGTCGCAACCAGCCCGCTTCGTTCCAGGCCCAATGTCCAAAAACCGGATAGATAAACCCCGACACCAGGATCACAATGATGATATAGGCTTCAAACTTGAGGCGTTCGGCGATCGCCCCCGAAATAATCGTTGTGGCCGTACCGCAAAACATCGCCTGAAATAGGAAAAAAGCGGCCTCTTCGGGGTTGCCAGTCGTGCCCAAAAAGAAATTGCTTCCACCGATCCCTCCCCATTGGGATAGCCCAAACATCAAACCATAGCCAATCCCCCAGAACAGCATCACCGACAGACCAAAATCGGAGAGGTTTTTAACGGCCACATTAATGTTATTTTTTGTGCGGGTCAGGCCAGATTCGAGGCACATAAAGCCAGCTTGCATCAACAGTACCAAACCAGCACAAATTAGCAACCACAGTTGATCAATCATAAAGTAATGGGTTTCCTTAGAAACGGATAATTCATCGGGATTAAATTAATTTTGCTGAGGAAAAAAGCTTATTTAGGTTGAAATAATTGATAAAACCGGGCAAATTTAGGAATGTCTTCTTCGTGACCCAAAACCACTAAAATATCCCCAGAAGTCAACATTAAAGTTGGACTTGGATGGGTGATAAAATCGCCTTGAAATCGCCGTAAAGCCACCACAATAAAAGCCCCTTTGCCGCGAATTTCTAGCTCCCGGACTGTTTTCCCCACGAGGGATGATTGGGGGGCGATCGCCAACTCGATCATCTGCACATTAATTTGTTGCAAAAGATCATTCAGTTGTTCTTGTTGAGAAGACTGACTAAAAAAATCCGTTGCGGGAGGTGTCGTAATCAAATTAGCCATCCGCGCCCCACTAACACTGGCCGGTAAAATGACGTGGTTTGCCCCTGCTAACCGGAGCTTTTTTTCGGTACTGGGCACTTCCCCCCGCGCCAAAATCATTAAGTCTGGGTTCAATTCCCGGGCAGTCAAAGTAATAAATACATTGCTGGCATCGCTATCAAGCACCGTCGCTAAAGCCTTGGCCCGCCGAATGCCTAACCCCTGCAAAATCAGCTCATCTGCCGGATCTCCCTCCTTAGTCAGATAACCCCGCTGTTCGGCGATCGCCAATTGTTCTGGATCAATACTGAGCACCACAAAAGCGTGTCCCGAATCTTCAAGTTTTTGGGCTAAAATTTGGCCAATATAGCCAAAGCCACAAATAATAATGTGATTTTCTAAATTGGAAATGCTTTTGCGCTGTCTTTCTGCCTCAAACGCCCGATTAATCTCTCCCTCCGTCACCATTTGCACAAATCCTCCCACCCCATAGATGGCCGCTGATGTCCCCGCTAAGATGACAAAAATCGTAAATAGTTTTTCCGGCGTCGTCTCCAGGGGCTTGACTTCTCCATATCCCACCCCAAACACCGTGATCACGACCATATAAAACGATTCTAGGGCCGTCCAACCAAACAGCATGTAGCCGCAGATCGCAATCACAATGGTGATTAAAAAAAAGATCGACCCAGTTGTTACCCGTTGAAAAGGGGTTTGGGAAAATTGAGGTGCAGCGTGGGGACGATCCATACCCTGAATAACTTTAAAGCGATCACGATGGTTACCCTAGAGTATGGCAGTTTCTTTCAATCTAGCTTGTATCTAATTTAGCTTCCCTGAAAATCGCAGTTTTCTGGAATTTAGCCTTAACCTTTTGCTTGAAATTTCTTACTCCGGAGAAAATTGATTGATTTGTTCTTCTGGTGATTTTACAGAGATAGATAATGGCATTAAATAAGAAAAATTCCCAAGCCGCTTGAGGATTTTATGTTAAGTAAAAACCCTGAAAAACGACGGTATTTATCCCAAATTCTGCAGCTAAATTGAGGGGATAAGATGTAGAAAATTAGTATTAATCTTGATGGTGGGTAGACGAGGCTGCCAGAAACAATTCCTGCAACTTAAAATGAATGACATCAGTCATTTTTTTAGAGGTATGGAGACGATTTCATAAGATATGTTTAATCACTTCTACCACCACCTAATAACCACATTAAATTAAAACCAACGCTCACATCATCATCAGATTGACGAATTAGGCTACCAATATTTCCTTTGCCTGAGGTGTTGGTACCATAAACTCCTAAACCAAAATTGGATTTGGGAAATAAATAACGCGCACCAGCTGCCCAAACAAAGGGATCATCACTAAGCATAGGAGTTACTTCACCAATTAGCTGTAGTCCGGGAGACAGCTGTAAATTAACACCTAAACCTGCACCAACAATGCTCTCGTCAGAAAATAACGCTACTTTCGGATTTAACGTAAAACTAATCGTATCATTGGGAGAATAAGCAAAAGATAAATCTCCTAAAAAGGAATCGGTACCATCTTGAAATACAAGTGCAATTCTCGAACCTAAGGAAAAGGGATCACCTTGGGCCTGATTCAAAAAATTAAGTTTAGTCGCAACACCAGATTTAAAATTATTTTGTAACGGCTGATCATTATCTGCTAATTGCGAAGCTAGAAATTCTATTTGAGCGGTATCACTGAGACCAAAACTAAGCTGTGCGCCACCACTGTCCCCATCAGTAGTAATTCCACCATCCAAAAGAATCATGCCTTTACGAACAGTGGTAGGACTACTAAGAAGAATGCCATCAAATAGTAATTGCTTCTCTCGATACGTCATAGGGGGAAAAGGATTATCTCCAAAGTTCCCCCGATAGGTTTGAGCAAGATCAGGTGTATATCTAAGCTTAAATAGAGCTCCTACTTCATCACCATTGGGTAGAAAGGTTAGTAACTTAGTTGCTGGTGTGGTGCCTAGCCGGTTGGTCACTGAAAAATCCAAGGCGAGATTCGGACTATGCAAATAACTAAAACCAGCATTCCAAACCACTTTTTCGCTAATACTACCGTCTGTATTGACGCTATTGCCGCCAGAAGAGCCAATCGGAAAATTAATGTCCGCTAGCAAACCAAATCTTTCGCTTAATTGAAGAGTTATCCCTGTACCAACATTAAAGAAAGTACCGTAGAAATCTCCCCCATTAACGGTCTCAGGGAAAATCGTCGCTCCAGCCACTGCATGCCACTGAGCATTTTCGGAGATGTTATATGTCACTGGTAATTGAATGGTACCAGCCAGAACATTATCTTTTTGGCGGGCAGAAGTACCTTGTTCACTGAATAAACCATTTTCGGAACGGACTTGTATCCATTCAAGTGAACCAACAATCCCAAGACTATAGGAAGGCTCTTCGATCAGCTTGTATTTAACATTTGGTGCTACAGATGAAAAAGTTAGATTAGTTCTTTCTCCATTAAATCTATCACCTAAAACATCATCAAAAAATGAGACATCCGCACCTATTTGTAACCTGTCCGTAACACCATACTCAATAGAACCATAATATACTTGTAACCCCACACCAGTGGATTCTGAATTAGTAGGATAGACAATAAATCCAGAACTAAGATCAAGAACGCCTGAAGGCAATGTAGTTGCTGATTCTATAGTTGCAGGCTCTAAAAAATTAGCCTCGAAAGGACTGGTCGAATATTCAATGACTCGATTTCCTGTGACTGTTTCTTCTTGAGTATCGGCATCTTCCTGCTCAACAATATCTGAAATCAGTATCTGAGCACTATTTTCTAAGTCGAAAGCATTTGTATCTGTAGAAGTTCCTATCAGAGATTCGTTGACTTCATCTGCTGCAGCCACAGCAAAAAAACTAGTCACTAAATTGATAGAGAAAAGATATAGGCTTAGTTTTTTTACATTCATGGCAACAGCTAATTGATTAATCTACACAATGATAACGCCTTAAATCATATCCAGATCTTTTTTTGAAGTCAATGATGGCCGCTGATGTCCCCGCTAAGATGACAAAAATCGTAAACAGTTTTTCCGGCAGCGTCTCCAGGGGTTTGACTTCTCCATATCCCACCCCAAACACCGTGATCACGACCATATAAAACGATTCTAGGGCCGTCCAACCGAACAGCATGTAGCCGCAGATCGCAATCACAATGGTGATTGAAAAAAAGATCGACCCAGTTGTCACCCGTTGAAAAGGGGTTTGAGAAAATTGAGGTGCAGCGTGGGGACGATCCACACCCTGAATAACTTTAAAGCGATCGCGATGGTTACCCTCGAGTGTGGCAGTTTCTAGCAAACCAGCTTGTATCTAATTTAGCTTCCCTGAAAATCACAGTTTCTTAAAGTCTAATCTTAATCTTTTGTTGAAAATTTCTTACCTTGAAACAATTTGATCAGTTAGGCTATTCCTTCGACCGTTTGACGACGATAAATTCTGGTGCCAAACAAAAAAATCCCCCAAGTGACTTGGGGGAAATTACATTAAATTACAACACCGAAAAATCGTGATGTTTTATATTTTTATTGAGCAGCAACCCGAGCGGCGGCTGCTTCATCAGGATGGATCCCTAGGCGGGTGAGATTAATGCGTCCTTTATTATCAATTTCGCGCACTTTAACCACTACTTCATCACCGACAGCAACTTCATCTTCGACTTTGCCTACGCGACCTTCTGCCAGTTGCGAAATGTGAATCATGCCCTCTTTCCCCGGCATAATTTCCACAAAGGCACCAATTTGAATAATACGGGTGACTTTACCGAAATACACATCCCCTTCGTTGAGCTTGCGAGTCATGTTTACGATTAGGCGCTTGGCTTTCTCGGCATTTTCCGACTCAGAGGAGGCAATCGTTACGGTACCGTCATCGGCAATATCCACCTTGGCACGGGTTTGCTCGGTAATCCCTTTAATGGTTTTGCCACCAGGGCCAATGACCATCCCAATTAAATCAGGATCAATCTTAATGGTGAGCAGACGGGGAGCGGCTGGGGACAATTCCTTCGGCTCGGCAATGACATCGGTCATCTTTTCAAGGATATGGAGGCGAGCGGGCAAAGCTTGCTTAATCGCTTCTGCGACCACCTCAACGGCCAGGCCAGTGATCTTCATATCCATCTGGAGGGCGGTAATTCCGTCAGCTGTCCCGGCAACCTTAAAGTCCATGTCGCCGAGGAAGTCTTCAATCCCTTGGATATCGGTGAGGATACGGACTTCTTTTCCTTCTTTGATCAGCCCCATCGCGGCACCACTCACGGGCTTTGCAATGGGTACCCCAGCGTCCATCAAGGCCAGGGTAGAGCCACAGACAGAGCCCATAGAGGTAGAGCCGTTGGAAGATAAGACTTCAGAAACGACCCGAATGACATAGGGAAATTCATCCTTCGGCGGCAATACGGGTAAAAGGGCGCGTTCGGCTAAGGCCCCGTGACCAATCTCCCGACGGCCAGGCGATCGCATTGGGCGAGTTTCACCCACGGAGTAGGGGGGGAAATTGTAATGGTGCAAGTAGCGCTTTTCGTCGGAGGGATGTAAATCGTCCATCTCTTGGGCATCACCGGGCGTTCCGAGGGTGGCAATGGATAAAACCTGGGTCAGACCTCGGTTAAATAAACCGCTACCATGGACGGCTCTCGGTAACACAGCAGTGCGACAGGAAATGGGGCGCACTTGATCCAATTTACGACCATCAACCCGAACCCCATCTTCGACGATTTGGCTCCGCATCAGCTTTTTCGTCAGCGCCTTGAAAGTGTTATCAATGAGCTTGGGTTCTTCTGTGGTTTTCAGCCGCAGTGGTGCATCTTCCGGCAGAGCTTCAATGGCCTCAATGATTTCTGTTGCTTTGATTTCATCGAGGGCGGCATCGCGACCATTTTTATCGAGATCAAATTGACTCAAGACTTTTTTGATCTTGTCCGTGGCGCGATCGCCAATGAATTTTTCGAGTTCCTCATCCTTAGCAGGTGGCTCAGCGCTAACCATTTCAACGCCAAGTTCCTTCATCAGCGCGCGTTGGGCTTCGATCAACTCTTGGATCGCCTCGTAGGCGAAATCAATCGCCTCGATCATGTCCGCTTCTGGCAACTGATTGGCTCCGGCCTCAACCATGATCACACCGTCGGGGGTGCCAGCAACCACGAGGTCTAAATCCCCATTCATCATTTCTCGGTAGGTGGGATTGAGGATAAAATCATCCCCCACCAGACCAACCCGGACGGCAGCCATCGGCCCGTAGAAAGGTAAACCCGCGAGCAATGTGGCCACAGAAGCCCCCGTCACAGCGAGAACATCCGGCGGCACCTCTTCATCGAGGGAGAGCGTTGTGGCGACAATCTGAATATCGTCCCGCAACCACTGGGGAAATAGCGGGCGCATCGGTCGGTCAATGAGGCGCGAAATGAGCGTTGCCCGTTCTGGGGGTCGGCCTTCTCTTCTTAGATAACCACCGGGAATTCGTCCTGCTGCGTATAACCGTTCTTCGTAATCTACCAGCAAAGGTAGAAAGTCAATTCCTTGTCTGCCAGGGGCTGTCGTTGCACTGACTAAAACCGCTGTATCTCCTGATTCAATTAAAACTGACCCGCCGGCCTGAGGCGCAAACAAACCTGTTTTTAGTCGAATTTCTCGCCCATCGAAAGAAATCGACTGAATATGTTCTTGCATTATTGCGTGTTGTCCTTTTGTTTATGATCACTTTTCTTCGTTCTGTGGCAATCGTAACACTTTATGCTGGCCCCGATCCTAGACAGCATTGGCGATCGCCCCTGGTTCCTTGAACTCCCAAAAATCTCCTTCAAAGCGTCAATCTCTGTCTCAAGAATTAAGAACTGTCATGTTTTTCTGATACGCCCCTTGCCAAGGCTCACTTTCTCCGCTTATAATGCTCGCTTGTGGCTAAATGTAACCAGTTATACGAAGTTTCCTGACGAAGCATAGAACCCCTGCCCCCTTGTTCGTCGCATCGGTTCAACCCAGAAACAGGCTTCCCTCAGGCTGCATTTTCCGGTCACAATTTTTAGGCGATCGCCCCAAGCGACAGCCCCCCTCCTGCAGTTACAGCAAGATACTGAAGCAAGCGCTTTAAGTCTTGGGTAAAACGTAGTACACCTACCTGTAGGCAAAAACCTTTCAGAGCCATAAAACACTCTGAATATCCAAGAGTAGAAGACAAGAACCACAACTCCTTCGGGAGCGGTTCATATTATTTCTACTCACCTTTTAATGTTGTCTATTAGTAGATAGAGGTCTCTGTTCCGTGTCACTCGGTATCCTCGGTACTAAACTCGGTATGACCCAAATCTTTGATAACGAAACTGGAACTGCGATTCCTGTTACCGTTGTCCAAGCAGGGCCCTGTACCGTCACCCAAATCAAAACCTCCGAAACAGATGGCTACACCTCCGTGCAAATCGGCTACGGAGACGTTAAGGAAAAGAACTTAACGAAGCCTCAACTGGGGCATCTCAAAAAAGCAGATGCTGCCCCCCTCCGCCACCTCAAGGAATATCGCCTCGATGACGTTTCTGGCTATGAACTTGGCCAAGCGATCACCGCAAATATTTTTGAGGCCGGCCAAGTTGTCGATGTTTCTGGAAATACCATTGGTCGTGGTTTCGCTGGTTATCAAAAACGCCATAACTTTAAGCGAGGCAACATGACCCATGGTTCTAAGAACCACCGTCTCCCCGGTTCTACCGGCGCAGGGACGACTCCCGGTCGCGTTTATCCCGGTAAGCGCATGGCGGGTCGTTATGGTGGAACCAAGATCACCGTCCGTAAACTCGAAGTTGTTCGCGTTGACGAAGAAAAGAATTTATTGCTGATCAAAGGTGCAATTCCTGGCAAAGCCGGCAATTTATTAAGTATTGCTCCGAGCAATATTGTGGGCCAAAAGTAATTGGGCTTGCGTGGCGATCGCCATTTGCAACCCCTTTACGAAAAACCACAGCTTTATTTATTTCATTAGCTGATAACCGATAATCCGATACTTCATCACTATGGTTAACTGCGCAGTAAAAAATTGGCAAGGAGAAGAAGTTGGCCAGGCCAACCTCGACTTCAAAGTTGCCAAAGAAGAAAATGCCGCACATATTGTCCACCGCGCCCTTGTACGTCAGCTAAATAACGCACGTCAGGGAACTTCTTCCACGAAAACCCGTGCAGAAGTCCGTGGGGGTGGACGCAAACCTTGGCGTCAAAAAGGAACTGGCCGGGCAAGAGCTGGTTCAATCCGTTCCCCATTATGGAAAGGTGGCGGTGTCATCTTTGGCCCCAAACCCAAAGAGTACAACCTTAAAATGAACCGCAAAGAGCGTCGTTTAGCACTTCGTACCGCTTTCCACAGCCGGAACGGAGATCTCATCGTCGTTGAAAACTTTGCCGAGCAATTTGCCGCTCCCAAAACCAAAGAGTTGGTCAATGCCATGACCCGCTGGGGCGTCGCATCCGGAGAAAAAGTACTCCTTGTACTTGCTGAGATGACTGACAACGTATATCTCTCTGCCCGCAACATTGCTTCTGTGAAAATGGTTCCTGCCGATGGTTTGAATATTTTTGATATTCTTAACGCTGGCAAAATCGTAGTCACCTCCGAAGCACTGGCTAAAATCCAGGAGGTTTACAATGACTAGTAGAATGCCTACCGCGAGCCGGGTGCCAACCCGTGACCTCGCTGATCTAATTCTCAAGCCCATTGTTAGTGAAAAGGCGACAATTCTGCTTGAAGACAACAAATATGTGTTTGATGTTGCCCTCAAAGCAACAAAAACCGACATCAAAGCAGCCATTGAAACTCTGTTTGAAGTCAAAGTTGTTAAGGTCAACACCAGTCGGCCACCCCGCAAGAAAAAGCGCGTCGGTCGCTTTATGGGCTTCAAACCCCAGTACAAGCGGGCAGTCATCACCTTGGCAGAAGGGGATACAATCACATTGTTCCCAGAAGTATAGTCGTCATTCACTTGAATAAATCATGGGTATTCGTTCATTTAGACCATATACTCCGGGAACTCGTCAGGCTACGGTCTCTGACTTTTCGGAGATTACCAAATCCAAACCGGAAAAATCTCTTACCAAATACAAACACCGCAAAAAAGGCCGTAACAACCGTGGTGTGATCACTTGTCGTCACCGGGGTGGTGGCCACAAGCGCCTTTATCGTCTGATCGATTTTCGCCGCGACAAGCGGGATATGACCGCCCAGGTGATTGCGATTGAGTACGATCCAAACCGGAATGCTCGCATCGCCCTGGTGCAGTACGAAGATGGCGAAAAACGCTATATCCTGCAACCAGCTGGCCTTGGCGTCGGTGACACGATTATCGCTGGGGAAGAAGCGCCCTACGAAATCGGCAATGCTTTACCGCTCTACAAAATCCCCCTTGGTACTGAAATCCACAATATCGAGCTTTACGCTGGTCGTGGTGGCCAGATGGTTCGTTCTGCGGGTGCTTTTGCCCAATTGGTCGCTAAAGAAGGTGATTATGTCACCATCAAGCTGCCTTCCAAGGAAGTCCGGATGGTTCGCAAAGAGTGCTACGCCACCATTGGCAAAGTGGGCAACGCCGAAGCTCGGAACCTGAAGCTTGGGAAAGCGGGGAGAACCCGTCACCTGGGACGTCGGCCCCAAGTCCGCGGTAGTGTTATGAACCCGGTAGATCACCCCCATGGTGGTGGTGAGGGTAGAGCACCCATTGGTCGCAGTGGTCCTGTGACGCCTTGGGGTAAACCTGCCCTCGGTAAGAAGACTCGCAAGAAGAAGAAGCAAAGTAGCTCTTTGATTGTGCGCCGTCGCCGTTAATTATCTATTTTTGTTCATTACACGCTGTAAGAAACTATGGGTCGTTCACTGAAAAAGGGTCCGTTCATTGCGGACAGCCTCCTAAAAAAAATCGAGAAGCTTAATGCTTCCGGTGATAAACAAGTGATTAAAACTTGGTCACGGGCATCGACAATTTTGCCTCAGATGGTGGGTCACACGATCGCCGTTCACAACGGTCGCCAACATGTGCCTGTTTTTGTGTCTGAGCAAATGGTAGGTCACAAGCTGGGAGAATTTGCCCCCACACGGACCTTCAAGGGCCATGCCAAGAGTGATAAGAAAGCACGTCGATAAGGGTTAAAGAAAACAATGACTATCGATACTCAAACTGAAGTCAAGGCGATCGCCCGCTATATTCGGATGTCTCCGATCAAGGTCAGACGAGTCCTCGATCAGATTCGTGGCCGTAGCTACCGCGAAGCCTTGATCATTCTCGAATTTATGCCCTATCGCGCTTGTGAACCTGTACTGAAGGTTTTACGATCTGCCGTTGCTAATGCGGAACATAACGAAGGGTTAGACCCCGCCGATCTCGTTGTTAGTGCAGCCTTTGCTGATGCTGGCCCCGTGTTGAAGCGGTTCCGCCCCCGGGCCCAAGGACGTGCTTATCAAATTCGTAAGCCCACCTGTCACATCACCGTTGCTGTGGCCCCTGGTGCTGCCGAATAGTACTCCTAACCTGTCGTAGATCGTAAACATCAAAAGGAACAAACCGTGGGACAGAAAATTCATCCAGTTGGTTTCCGTTTGGGGATTACAAAAGAGCACCTCTCCCGTTGGTACGCCGACCCCAAACAATACCCTGCCCTCGTGCAGGAAGACTACAAAATCCGCCAGCACATTGATGCAAACCTCAATAATGCTGGTATCTCCAAAGTTTTGATCGAGCGTAAAGCCGATCAAGTTGACCTAGAGATTCACACTGCCCGGCCCGGTGTTGTCGTTGGCCGTGGTGGTTCTGGCATCGAAGCCCTCAGAACGGGTCTCCAGGATGTCCTTGGCGATCAGCGCCAAATCCGCATCAACGTTGTCGAAGTTAACCGCGTTGACGCCGACGCCGCCCTCATCGCTGAATATATCGTTCAGCAACTTGAGCGACGGGTATCCTTCCGTCGGGTTGTTCGCCAAGCCGTTCAACGGGCCCAAAGAGCGGAAGTTCAAGGGATCAAAATCCAAGTAAGTGGTCGCTTAAACGGTGCAGAAATTGCCCGGACAGAGTGGGTACGTGAAGGACGTGTTCCCCTACACACACTCCGCGCTGACATCGACTACTCTTACAAAACTGCCCAAACCATTTACGGAATTCTTGGGATTAAAGTTTGGATCTTCAAAGGCGAAATTATTCCGGGTCAAGAAGAAACTTCTGCCGCTAATGCTGCCCCTCTGCCCCGTCGTAAATCCCGACGTCAGCAGTTTGAAGACCGTAGCGAACAATAAATTGCCCAACTACTGGCAATTTAATTTTCTACCCTCACTGTTTACCCTTTAGGAAACAATGCTAAGTCCAAAACGTACAAAATTCCGGAAGCAGCATCGCGGTCGCATGCGGGGAATGGCGTATCGCGGCAACAACATTCAATTTGGTGACTACGCGCTCCAAGCCGTTGAACCCAGTTGGATTACCGCCCGTCAAATTGAAGCCGCCCGTCGTGCGATGACCCGTTACATCAAGCGAGGTGGTAAGATTTGGATCCGAATTTTCCCCGATAAGCCCATCACCATGCGTCCGGCAGAAACCCGTATGGGTTCTGGTAAAGGTAACCCTGAATTCTGGGTTGCTGTGGTTAAACCCGGTCGGATCATGTTTGAGATGAATGGTGTCGCTGAGCCGATCGCCCGTGAAGCCATGCGCCTTGCGGCCCAAAAGCTGCCGATTAAAACCAAGTTCATCACCCGCAACGAGGAGTATATCTAAATCATGCCTTTACCCAAGATTGAAGATGCTCGCAAACTCAATGACCAAGAGCTTGCTGACGAAATCGTTGCCGTCAAGAAACAATTGTTTGACCTCCGTCTCCAACAAGGTACTGGTCGCCTGGAGAAAACCCATGAGATCAAGCATGCTCGTCACCGTCTCGCCCAGTTGATGACAGTCGAGCGCCAAAGACAACTCCAAGCTCAGTAAAAGTAGGAGACAGAATCTCGTATGGCTACGAAAGAAAGAGTGGGAATGGTCGTCAGCGACAAGATGGATAAAACCGTGATTGTGGCTGTGGAAAACCGCTCTCCCCACCCGAAATACAAAAAAATCGTGGTTAAGACCAAGCGTTTTAAAGCCCACGACGAGGAAAATAAGTGCAAAGTTGGTGATCGCGTTCGTATTCGCGAAACTCCTCCCACCAGCAAAACCAAGCGCTGGACTATTGCCGAAATCCTCAACCAATAGTTTTTACTAACTGTTGACCCTAATCTATTTTCTTTACCCTTACCGTAAAGCCGTGATTCAACAACAAACCTATCTTAATGTTGCCGATAATAGCGGTGCTCGTAAACTGATGTGCTTACGGGTTCTGAGTACAGGGAATTGTCGTTATGGTGGCATCGGCGATCAAATCATCGCTGTTGTTAAAGAAGCAATTCCCAACATGGGTGTCAAAAAATCTGATGTCGTTCGAGCCGTTATCGTGCGGACGCGTCAACCACTCCGCCGTGCTAGCGGTATGAGTATTCGTTTCGATGACAATGCCGCTGTCATTATCAATGCAGAAGGCAATCCGAAAGGCACTCGTGTTTTTGGTCCCGTCGCCCGTGAGTTACGGGATAAAAACTTCACCAAAATTGTTTCCCTTGCACCGGAGGTCATCTAACCATGGCAGGACGCAAAAGTTCCACCCCCACACGTCACAAAATGCATGTGAAAACGGGTGATACGGTTCAAGTCATTTCTGGTCGCGACAAAGGCAAAGTAGGCGAAGTCATTAAAACTCTGCCCAAATCCAGCAAAGTCGTAGTCAAGGATGTCAATATCCGCACCAAGCATGTCAAGCCTCAACAGGAAGGTGAGTCGGGTCAGATTCAAACCTTTGAAGCACCGATCCACAGCTCCAATGTGATGCACTATTCCGAAAAGGAAAAAGTCGCTAGTCGCATTGGCTACCAGCTGACTGAAGATGGCCGTAAAGTGCGTGTATTAAAGAAAACCGGTGAAGTGATCGACTAATCGGCTTTTCTTGAAATTTTTATCTACATTTAGTTTTTCCCTGACCAAGCCCAGGGAGGTTAAACGTAAAATCTATGTCTCAAAGACTCAAAACCCTTTATCAAGACAATATTGTTCCTAAATTAACGGAGCAGTTTGGGTACAGCAATGTCCATGAAGTGCCCAAGCTTGTCAAAATTTCAGTGAACCGGGGTCTCGGAGAAGCTTCTTCTAATGCCAAGGCAATGGAGTCTTCCATTAAGGAACTTTCAACCATCACTGGTCAACGCCCCGTAATCACCCGTGCGAAAAAGGCGATCGCCGGCTTCAAGATTCGTGAAGGGATGCCCGTCGGCGTGATGGTGACGCTGCGCTCCGAAAAAATGTATTCCTTTTTGGATCGTCTCATCAGCTTAGCCCTGCCCCGCATCCGCGACTTCCGTGGCATCAGCCCTAAAAGTTTCGATGGACGTGGCAACTACAGCTTAGGGATTCGTGAGCAACTGATTTTCCCTGAAATTGACTACGATTCCATTGATCAAATCCGAGGAATGGACATTTCCATCATCACCACCGCGAGAACCGATGAAGAAGGTCGTGCGCTGCTGAGAGAAATGGGTATGCCCTTCCGTGAAAGCTAAATCTTAGGAGAGATTAAAGGTAATAATGGCGGCTAACGATACCATTTCCGATATGCTCACCCGCATCCGTAATGCGTGCATGGTGCAGCATGACAACACAAAAGTCCCGATGACTCGCATGACCCGGAGCATTGCTGAAGTGCTGAAGGACGAAGGTTTCATTGACAACTACACCGAAGCAGGTGAAGGGATTGAAAAACACCTTGTTATTTCCCTGAAGTACAAAGGTCGTAATCGTCAACCGATTATCCAAAAACTTCAACGGGTAAGTAAGCCGGGGCTTCGGGTATACAGTAACCACAAAGACTTGCCTCGCGTGCTCGGTGGGATTGGAATTGCGATTATTTCAACTTCCAAAGGCGTGATGACAGATCGCCAAGCCCGTAAAGAAGGTATTGGTGGTGAAATTCTTTGCTACGTCTGGTAATCGTGGCTGAAGTTGATATCAGGAGAAAAACGAATGTCTCGTATTGGTAAAAAACCAATTCCCATCCCCGACAAAGTGACCGTTACCCTCAATGGTGCCAATGTTGCGGTTAAGGGCCCGAAAGGTTCCCTTGAGCGGACATTACCCGAAAAAGTAACTGTCACCCAAGAAGACAACACCGTTGTTGTTTCCCCCGTGGATAACTCTCGGACGGCCCGCGAACGTCATGGCTTGTGCCGCACCCTTGTGGCTAACATGATTGCAGGCGTTTCCCAGGGTTACTCTAAACAACTCGAAATTATCGGTGTTGGTTATCGGGCCCAGGTACAGGGAAATAAGCTCACCCTTAATGTGGGCTACAGTAAGCCTGTAGAAATGCAAATGCCTGAAGGCGTGACTGCGGCTATGGGTGAAAAAAATACTCAAGTGATCATCTCTGGTATTGATAAAGAGGTTGTGGGTAACACGGCTGCTAAAGTTCGTGCTGTCAGACCTCCTGAACCCTACAAAGGTAAAGGGATCCGTTACCAAGGTGAATACATCAGACGTAAAGCTGGTAAGGCAGGTAAGAAGTAGAGATGAAAGCAACTCGCAAACAACTCACGCAGCGTCGTCATTTCCGTATTCGCCGTCGTGTCGAAGGGACTGGCGATCGCCCCCGTTTAGCAGTATTCCGCTCCCACAAGCATATCTATGCCCAGGTGATTGACGATGAGAAGCAACATACCCTAGTGGCTGCTTCTACCCTAGACAAAGATCTCAAGGGCGAACTCGCATCCGGTGGTAACATCTCAGCTTCCACTGCAGTCGGTAATCTCATTGCCAAGCGCGCCCTCGAAAAAGGCATTACCAAAGTCGTCTTTGATCGCGGCGGTAACCTTTATCATGGTCGTGTCAAAGCCTTAGCAGATGCCGCTAGAGAAGCCGGTCTGGACTTTTAAGCTGTTGATGAAATCATTAGGAAAATAATTATGGCAAAGCGTCGTAAATCATCAAAGAACAAAGAAAAAGAAACAAACTGGCAAGAGCGTGTGATCCAAATCCGTCGCGTCAGCAAAGTTGTCAAGGGTGGTAAGAAACTCAGTTTTCGCGCCATTGTTGTCATTGGCAATGAGACCGGAAAGGTCGGCGTTGGCGTCGGTAAAGCAGGAGATGTCATTGGTGCTGTTCGCAAAGGTGTCTCCGATGCGAAAAAACACGTTGTCGATGTTCCTTTAACAAAAACCAACACCATTACCCACCGGATCAATGGCGTTGCGGGTGGCGCAAAAGTCATGATGCGTCCCGCTGCTCCCGGTACCGGTGTAATTGCTGGTGGTGCTGTGCGGACTGTACTCGAACTCGCTGGTGTGAAAAATATTCTCGCCAAACAATTGGGTTCTAGTAGCCCCCTGAACAATGCTCGGGCGACCGTTGATGCATTGGGTAACCTCCGGAGTTTCTCCTCCGTTGCCCAAGAGCGTGGCGTTTCTATCGAACGGATCTATGCCTAACCCTAATTTGGCGGGCTAAGGACATTAGTAAAACGTTTACTCAAAAAAACCATGAAGTTATCCAATCTATCCCCCAAAGCGGGGTCAAAGAAGCGTCGTCGCCGTGTCGGCCGTGGCATTGCTGCTGGCCAAGGCGCAAGCTGTGGCTTCGGCATGCGGGGTCAAAAATCCCGTTCTGGTACTGGTACAAAAGCTGGATTTGAAGGGGGACAAATGCCCCTTTACCGCCGTGTACCGAAGCTAAAGCACTTCACCATCGTGAATCCGAAAAACTTCACCATTGTGAATGTTGGCCAATTAGCTGACCTGCCAGCCAACACAGAAGTTACCCTTGAAAGCTTAATGGCAGCAGGCATTGTCACCACCAACGATGGCCCCCTCAAGGTTCTTGGTGATGGTGAATTGTCCGTTGCTCTCAAAGTAACTGCAGCGGCGTTTTCTAACGGCGCTAAAGCAAAAATCGAGGCGGCTGGCGGCAGTTGTGAAGCCTAGAAAAATTCGGGAACAAAGCACTAAGTTAGAATTTATCAAGGTTGCTTAATACTTCTTAGAACTGTTCATTACGTAAACTCCCGAAGAGAACATCACTATGGTTGTCAGTCGCGAAAAAACACCAACCGCCCAGGAAACCTTTATGCAAATGGCACAAGCCGCTGGCCTTCGGGGTCGTCTGCTTGTCACCCTTGGTCTTTTGGTTCTTGTTCGGTTTGGCGTTTTTATTCCAATCCCCGGCATTGACCGGGTGGCCCTAAGTGAGGGGATCCAAAATTCTCCTCTCTTGGGCTTTCTAGATGTATTTGCCGGTGGTGGTCTTTCCGCTGTCGGCATTTTTGCCCTAGGGATCCTTCCCTACATCAATGCCTCAATTATTATGCAGCTCATGACGGCAGCAATTCCTGCCCTTGAAGACATGCAAAAGAATGATGGTGAGGCTGGGCGTCGTAAAATTTCCCAGATTATCCGTTATGTGACGGTGGGCTGGGCGGCTTTACAAAGTTTTGGGATTACGCTGCAAATTCTGCGCCCCTATGCTTTAGATCCTGGTTTTACTTTCGTGTTGGAAACCACATTAGCACTGACGGCAGGTTCTGTCTTTGTGATGTGGATTTCTGAGTTGATTACCGAAAAAGGTTTAGGCAATGGGGCTTCTCTGTTGATTTTCGTCAACATTGTGGCCGTATTACCAAGAACTTTAGGCAATACTATTGAATTTGCCCAGACTGGTGGTCGAGCAGTGATTGCTAAAGTCATTTTGCTGCTGGTCGTTTTTCTGATCATGATTGTCGGGATTGTGTTTGTGCAGGAAGGGACACGCCGGATTCCGATTGTTTCTGCCCGTCGTCAGGTGGGTCGTAAGCTCTATCGGGAACGCACAAGCTACTTGCCCCTACGACTCAATCAGGGTGGGGTAATGCCGATTATTTTCGCTTCTGCTGTTCTGGTGCTGCCTTCTTCTTTGGCGGGTCTGGCTGGCTCAGGGGAAGGGTTCTTTGGTCAAGCGATCGCCACAATTTCGACACTGCTACAACCGGGCAGAATTCCTTATGTGTTGGTCTATCTCGCTTTGATTCTCTTTTTCAGCTATTTCTACGCGTCTTTGATCGTGAATCCGGTAGATATGGCCCAGAACTTGAAAAAGATGGGGTCTAGTATTCCTGGCATTCGTCCTGGTCGGGCCACGAGTGAATACCTCGAAAAAGTGATCAATCGTTTGACCCTATTGGGGGCAATTTTCCTTGGCTTAGTCGCAACGGTTCCTACTTTTGTGGAAGGGGCAACGGGGGTCACAACTCTACGGGGTTTTGGGGCCACTTCCCTACTCATCTTGGTGGGGGTTGCGATTGACACAGCCAAGCAAATTCAAACCTATGTTATTTCCCAGCGTTATGAAGGCATGGTTAAACAATAGTGTTTTTAGCAGGGTTTAGATATTAGCTGGAATATCTAAACTCTTTGTTGATTTAGTAAGCAATTTGGATGGGAATAGAGGCGTTATGGCTCAGGGAGTAAGGTTGATTTTTTTGGGGCCCCCAGGGGCTGGAAAGGGCACTCAAGCTCAGGTTTTGGCAGAGTCTTGTGGAATCCCCCACATTTCTACTGGCGAAATTCTCCGGGCGGCGATCGCCAATCAAACAGAACTTGGCCAACAGGCCCAGGGATTTGTGGATCGTGGTGAATTAGTGCCCGATAGTCTGATTCTGAATTTAATTCGCGAAAGACTACAGGAGCAGGATGCCCAGCAAGGCTGGATTTTGGATGGTTTCCCGCGCAATGTGAGCCAAGCCGAGTTCCTCAACACCTTACTCACCGAGCTGAAGCAGCAATGTGACGTTGCCCTTAACTTGGAAGTTCCCGATGCCACATTGGTAGAACGCTTACTAAGTCGTGGCAGAAAAGATGACAACCAGGAGACCATTCGGCGTCGTTTAGAAGTTTACCGGGAGCAAACAGCCCCAGTTATTGACTTCTACCAAAAACAGGGTTCTCTGAAATCCGTCGATGGCGATCGCTCCCTCGAAGAAGTTACCGCCGCCCTAGAGCAGGCGATCGCTTCATAACTCCTGGTTAGAATTCGATGCCGATTGATGAAATTTATTAGGAGATCTATTTGTTTTGTCTAAACAAGATCTAATTGAAATGGAAGGTACCGTCACCGAGTCCCTTCCCAACGCTATGTTCCGGGTTGACTTGGACAATGGCTTTAATGTGCTTGCCCACATCTCGGGCAAAATTCGCCGGAATTACATCAAAATTTTACCGGGCGATCGCGTCAAAGTAGAACTGACCCCCTACGACTTAACCAAAGGGCGGATCACCTACCGACTCCGAAAAAAATAAGCCAATCCCATCCGTTTCTTATATTCAATAGCAAAAAAACTTGCTATGATGATAAGCTTGCGGAGTTTTGTGCTAATCGCCAATCGGTTCATAGCAGAATCAATATATAGAAAATTGCTAAATCTAACCTGAAAACCTATGAAAGTTCGAGCATCCGTCAAAAAAATGTGTGATAAATGTCGCGTGATACGCCGTCGCGGTCGTGTCATGGTGATCTGCGCCAATCCCAAGCACAAGCAACGTCAAGGGTAAATCGTAGAAGTCGCTGAGGCATTTATTCCGTAACTTATAAATTATTGAAATTGTTCATTTAGGGAGAAAAAATCGTGGCACGAATTGCAGGTGTTGATCTTCCCCGCGATAAACGCATTGAAATTGCCCTGACCTATGTGTATGGCATTGGTTTATCAAGAGCCCAGGAGATCATCGCAAACACCGGGGTAAACCCCGACACCAGAGTAAGGGATCTATCTGACGAAGATGCTCTTAAGCTCCGGTCTTACGTTACCGATAACTACCAAGTTGAAGGGGATCTCAGACGTCTAGAGTCCATGAACATCAAGCGTCTGGTGGACATCGGCACCTACCGGGGCCGTCGTCATCGCCAAGGTTTGCCCGTACGTGGTCAAAGAACCCGGACCAATGCCCGCACCCGCCGTGGTCGTCGCGTCACTGTTGCCGGTAAGAAGAAAGCACCGCGTTAATCCCTTGAGTTTTACCTCACAAAGCTACGCATTTATCCTATCTTCTACAGATTAAAATTATGGCACGACAAAAGAAAGGCAGCCCTAAGAAGGTTAAAAAGAATATCCCCAACGGTGTTGCCCACATTCAATCCACCTTTAACAACACAATCGTTACCATCTCCGATACCAAAGGCGATGCCGTGTCCTGGTCTTCTGCCGGTGCAAGTGGTTTTAAAGGGGCCAAAAAAGGGACTCCCTTTGCTGCCCAAACTGCCGCTGATAACGCAGCTCGCCGCGCAATGGAACAAGGAATGCGCCAAATTGAAGTGATGGTGAGTGGCCCCGGTGCGGGTCGTGAAACTGCGATTCGTGCTCTACAAGCCGCTGGTTTGGAGATTACCTTGATTCGCGATGTTACCCCCATTCCCCACAATGGTTGTCGTCCGCCCAAGCGTAGACGGGTATAAATCCTCTGCGACTGAATTCTTGACAACAAGAAAATCAGTCCAAGTAAATATCCATCTTGTCTGAAGGCTTGGTGCCTGGCTCAGATCGCGAAAAACGGGAGATCAGAAAAAGCGTGACACAGTTTCAAATCGAGTGTGTAGAAAGCAAAACACACAAAAATCAAAGTCAATATAGCAAGTTTGTCTTTGAACCCCTAGAGCGGGGTCAAGGAACAACCCTCGGCAATTCCCTCAGACGAATTCTACTGTCTAACTTAGAAGGAACCGCCGTAACAGCGCTGCGGATTGGTGGCGTGAACCATGAGTTCGCGACGATCCCTGGTGTGCGGGAAGATGCCCTTGAGATTATCCTCAATATGAAGGAAATCATTCTCAAGAGCTACACCCATCAGCCCCAGATTGGCCGCTTAACAGCCACTGGCCCTGGTCAGGTGACTGCGGCTCAGTTTGATCTGCCTTCTGAGGTGGAGGTCGTAGACCCGACCCAGTATATTGCGACCCTCGCTGATGGTGCAAAGCTGGAAATGGAGTTTCGGATCGAGAAGGGGAAAAGCTATCGCGCCGTTCAGCGGAATCGGGACGAAGCCACTGCTTTAGATTTTCTACAGATTGATGCGGTGTTCATGCCAGTCACTAAGGTGAACTATAGCGTCGATAGTATCCATAGTGAGGGAGACGCGGTTCGCGATCGCCTAACTCTCGAAATCTGGACAAACGGCAGTATTAAGCCAGAGGAAGCATTATCCCAGGCAGCGGCGATCGCCGTTGAACTGTTTAATCCCCTCAAGGATCTCACCCTCGAAGCCATCCAAGATGAGTTGCAAGAGGACGAAGACCCCACTAGCCAAATTCCCATCGAAGAATTACAGCTATCGGTACGGGCTTACAACTGTCTCAAGCGGGCGCAAATCAACTCTGTCGCTGATCTTTTAGACTATAGCCAAGAAGATTTGCTAGAAATCAAAAACTTTGGTCAAAAATCAGCTGAAGAAGTGATCGACGCCCTCAAAACCCGTTTAGGCATTACTTTACCGGAAGAAAAAACGGCGAAGTAAGTTTAAATTTATTTGATTTTTCATTGACTGTACTGTTTACATCCTAGGGAGGAAGAAAAAATGCGTCACGGTTGTCGCGTTCCCGAATTGGGGAGACCGGCGGATCAACGGAAGGCCCTCTTACGTGCCCTCACCACTCAACTGATTCGCCATGGCCAAGTAAAAACCACCAAAGCGCGGGCTAAGGCGGTTCGTTCTGAAGTGGATCGCATGATCACCTTGGCAAAAGATGGTTCCTTGGCTGCCCGTCGTCGGGCTTTGGGCTATATGTACGACAAAGATCTTGTCCATGCCCTGTTCGCCCAAGCAAAAGATCGCTATGGCGATCGCCAAGGGGGTTATAGCCGCGTTGTGCGCACCGTTCGTCGTCGCGGTGACAACGCAGAAATGGCAATTATCGAATTAGTCTAACCCAGACTAATCTGCCAACTGTCCATGCCCATGTCCCAAGCCAACCCCAGAAAACGCATCGCGTTGGTCATCCAATATATCGGCACTCACTTTTGTGGTTGGCAACGGCAAACAGCAGAAAGAACAGTGCAAGCCGTCATTGAAGAGACAATCTCCACCGTTGTCGGCCAAAAAATCACAATTCATGGTGCCGGCCGAACCGATAGTGGTGTCCATGCCGCCGGACAATTCGCCCACTTTGAATGTGAAAGCCTAATCCCTGGTTATAAATGGGCCAAAATCCTCAACGATCGCCTGCCACCCGATATCAATATCCGTGGTGCTTGCGAAGTTCCCCAGGATTGGCACGCACAATTTTCTGCCCAATGGCGGCGGTATCGATACACCATCTATACCCACCCAACCCCAAACCTGTTCATTCAGCCCTATGCTTGGCATTATTACCAAGCCCTCCTCGATGAGACTCTCATCCAAGCAGCCCTGACGCCCTTATTGGGTGAACATCACCTCGCTGCTTTTCAACGGACTGGTTCCAAGCGATCCCATGCATGGGTCAATGTACAGGCAGCAGAATGTTCCCGTCGAGGCTCCTTTATTCATATAGAAATTCAAGCCAATGGGTTTTTGTATGGGATGGTTCGCCTACTGGTCGGGATGCTAGTGGACATTGGACAAGGTAAACTTTCTTTAGCGCAATTCCAAGATATTTGGAAAAATGAGAAGCGACACCTTGTAAAATATTCAGCCCCAGCAAAAGGCTTATGTTTACTTAGGGTTGGTTATCCTGAGCCTTTGTTTCCACCCCATATTTGGTTTGATACCCAGCCAACTTTTCTACTAACTCATTAGTTGAATTCCTTATGCGTCATCTAGCGCAAAAATTTTATGATTAAGACACCTTTACCGAAACAAGAAACCCTCGACCAGAAATGGTACGTGGTCGATGCTGCTGACCAACGCTTGGGTCGTTTAGCCAGCGAAGTTGCCAAAGTACTCCGGGGCAAAAACAAAGCAGAATACACTCCCCACATGGATACTGGGGATTTTGTGATTGTCGTGAATGCCGAAAAAGTGGTTGTGACGGGTCGCAAGCCTGAGCAAAAGCTTTACCGTCGTCACTCCGGTCGTCCTGGTGGGATGAAAGTTGAAACCTTTAATCAGCTGCAAGACCGGATTCCTGAGCGCATTATCGAAAAAGCAGTGAAAGGAATGCTGCCGAAAAATGCCCTCGGTCGTCGTCTGTTCACCAAGCTAAAGGTCTATGCTGGGACTGAACATCCCCATGCCGCCCAACAACCCGAAGTTCTGACCATCAATACTATTCCCGGAGGAGATAACTAATGAACGCAACTGCTACTCAAGATCGCCCTATTTACTGGGGAACAGGTCGTCGTAAGGCATCCATTGCCCGGGTACGCCTTGTACCTGGTTCTGGCAAAGTTGTTGTTAACAACCGCTCCGGGGAAGATTATTTCAACCGGATTCCTGGTTACCTTGCGGTGCTAAAGTCTCCCCTGGAAACCCTGGGCCTAGAAAGCGAGTATGACATTCTTGTGAATGCCCATGGTGGTGGCTTGACTGGTCAAGCAGATGCCGTGAAGCTGGGTGTTGCTCGTGCGCTGTGTGAATTGGATCCAGACAACCGCCAGCCTTTAAAAATTGAAGGCTATTTGACCCGTGACCCCCGCTGTAAGGAACGGAAAAAGTACGGTTTACACAAGGCCCGCAAAGCACCTCAGTTCTCCAAGCGTTAATTTATTTGGTCTGGCGTTCGTTATGGCTACTGTGGCGATCGCCTTTATGCATTTTATTAAACTAAATTGATTAGAGAATAATTCCCATGCCCAAAGCTGATATTCATCCCGAATGGTACCCAGACGCCAAAGTCATCTGTAACGGTGAAGTTGTGATGACGATTGGTTCTACCCAACCTGAAATCAACGTTGAAATTTGGTCTGGTAACCACCCCTTCTACACCGGAACTCAAAAGATTATCGATACCGAAGGTCGTGTAGACCGTTTCCTCCGGAAGTACGGTATGCTCAGCAACAATTCCGACGACCAGAAATAGGTATTTCCTTGAGTTTTCCCAACCCGGCAGCCCCCTGCTGGGTTCCTTTGTTTTTTAGGGATCTCTTTCCTTCCCCTAGCGTAAAAACGTTCTGTGCATTATGGCTGAAGCATACTTACTCGATAAACTAAAGTCCGTCGAACAAACCTTCCAGGAAATGACCCGACGCCTGGCCGATCCCGACATTGCGACGAACCCCGATGAGCTACAACGGGTGGCAAAAATTCGCTCCTCCCTCGAAGAAACAGTAAATACCTTCAATCAGTGGAAAGAAGCACAAGAAGAACTCCGGGGTGCCAAAGAAATTCTCAAAGAATCCGCCGGAGATCCCGAAATGAAGGAAATGGCGGATTTAGAAGTCGAGGAACTCGAAAATACCATTGATACCCTCGAAAATCGTCTGAAGATTCTGCTGTTACCCAAAGATCCCAACGACGAAAAGAACATCATGTTAGAAATTCGCGCCGGAACAGGGGGCGATGAGGCAAGCATTTGGGCTGGGGATCTGCTCCGCATGTATTCTCGCTATGCCGAAGGTCAAAACTGGCGGGTGAAACTCCTGAGTGAATCGGCCGCCGACATGGGGGGCTTCAAGGCCGTCATCCTAGAAATTCAAGGGGAACAAGTTTACAGCAAATTAAAGTATGAAGCTGGCGTCCACCGAGTCCAGCGGGTACCTGTTACCGAAGCTGGGGGGCGGGTTCACACCTCCACAGCAACCATTGCTGTGATGCCAGAAGTTGATGATGTCGAAGTCGAAATTGATCCTAAGGACATTGAGATGACCACCGCCCGTTCTGGCGGTGCTGGGGGCCAGAACGTCAACAAAGTAGAAACGGCCGTTGACCTGTTCCACAAACCGACGGGAATCCGCGTCTTTTGTACAGAAGAGCGATCGCAATTACAGAACCGAGAGCGGGCAATGCAAATTCTCCGGGCAAAGCTCTATGAAATGGAACTCCAGCGGCAGCAAGAGGAAGTCAGTTCCATGCGTAAATCCCAGGTGGGTACCGGCGCCCGTTCTGAAAAAATTCGCACCTACAATTACAAAGATAATCGCGTCACAGATCACCGCCTAGGCCAAAACTTTTCCTTAGCCCCGGCCCTAGAAGGAGATATTGAGGATATGCTCCAGGCTTGCATCTCCCAAGACCAACAGGCTCAACTCGAACAACTCGCCGCCGAAAGCTAATAAATCCTTCCCTGGGGAAGGTGGCCGCAGGCCGGAAGGGGTTCCTTCCCTATGGTTGAACCTCACTGCAAACCTGATAAAAATCTGTTTCTGGCGGTTCTGCAAAGAGAGGATTCATTTCCGCCATAATTTTTTGGCTGAGTTCCGTCTGATTTTTATCCATATCTTCAATATTGTCCCAAAGGATCATCGCAATGCCTTGATCACTGTTTGGCCCCATTTTTTGCAGCAAAAAAGCCCCTTGGAATCCCTCTGAATAGCTGGACACAATTTTTTCATAAAGGGTTTGGGCCTGGGCAAACCGTCCAGGTTTAAATTCACCGATCGCCACATACGCAACCTTATGGCGGAGACAGTCGTTAAGTCCTTGCATAGTTGAATTTCCCATTGTCTAAAATTACATGGCCTGGGGCGATCGCCTGTCGCCTCTGCCAATAATTTCACTGTAGCGAGAGAATCCCCCCTAGAAAGCCTCTTTACGCATTTTCTTAACCGCTTTTGTGTTTATGTCAACTTTTTTGTCACATTTCCAACACACCACTATCCGTCTATTCTTGGATCTTTAACCTGCCATTAATCCAACATCAAGGCGATATTAATCCTCCTTTGGTTCACTAGAGGTGCATCAAACTATAAACTAGCCCGTATCCAACTTTACAGATATTGAAAGTTGTGAATTTCTGGTGCTATACTGCTAAGCGGCGTTTTGAAAATGATTTGCAGTAATAAAACATGCTTATCAATAACATAAATGCCCAAGCTCAAAGTCAAAAAATATCTCAGGTGTGAGGTTCAATCGAATATGTCTAAAACAGTGAGAACTTTTCTCAGTGGCGCTTCCGTTGCCCTAGGTGCAACCGTAGCTTTTTCTGGCACTGCCCAAGCCAACACTGAACTTCTCGATCAAATCAACAGCTATAGCCAAGACGACATCGCTCAGGTTAATAGCGTTTTCCAACTCAGCGATGTTTCTCCTTCTGACTGGGCCTTTGACGCACTGCGCAACCTAGTCGAAAACTACAACTGTATCGTTGGTTATCCCGATGGCACTTTCCGTGGTAGCCGTCCCCTCAGCCGTTATGAATTTGCTGCTGGCCTAAACGCTTGTTTACAGCAAATCGAGCGGATGATTCAAAGTGGTACTTCTGAAGTAACCCCCGAAGATCTCGCTGCACTCCGTCGTCTCGTAAACGAATTTGAGGCCGAACTTGCGACCCTCGGTGCTCGCGTTGATGACCTCGAAGGCCGCGTTGAATTTCTCGAAGACAACCAATTCTCCACTACCACCAAACTCGGTGGGGAAGTGCTCTTTAACCTTGTTGGTGCCTTCGGTGAAGAGAAAGCTGACAGTGATGGCGAAGACATTGATGATCAAATTACTTTCAGCAACCGTGTTCGTCTAAATCTCGACACTAGCTTCACTGGCAGAGACCGCCTCCGTACTCGTTTGGAAGCTGGTAATGTTGCTGAGTTAAATGATGCGACTGGAACTCGTACTGCTCGTCTTGGTTTTGACGGTGATAACGGGAATGATGTCGAAATTTCTAAGTTGTATTATCGGTTCCCTGTCGGTTCCAGAGCCCGTGGTTACGTAGGTGCCATTGGCATGGGTATCGATGATGTCTTTACCGCGACTAACCCTTATTTTGAAAGCAGTGGTGATGGTGCTTTGTCTCGTTTTGGCCGCCGTAACCCGCTCACTTTACGTGGTTCTGACGGTGCTGGTGTCGGTTTCAACTACAATCTCAGTGATAGATTTACTCTCTCCGGTATTTATTTGGCCGACGATGGCGACGTCAATAATCCTGAAGAAAAGAATGGCCTTTTCAACGGTAGCTATGTTACCGGGGCTCAGCTAGCATTCTCTCCCACCGACAAGATTGATCTGGCTCTCACCTACACCAACACATATCAGAAATCTGGGTCTGTTAACCTTAGTGCTAGCACCATTGATGGTCTACCAAGACGTCCCTTTGGGAATGAAGCCACAACTGCTAACAACTTTGGTATCGAAGGTAGTTGGATGGTCGGCTCTCGTTTTAATCTTGCTGGTTGGGTTGGCTACACCAAAGCCGACTTTGAATTAGGAGATGGCGAGGCAGACATCTGGAACTGGGCTGTTAATGCGGCTCTCCTCGATGTCGGTGGCGATGGCAACGTTCTTGGCTTCATCTTCGGTCAACCGCCTAAGGTAACTAGCGCTAGTGGCGTTGATGCGCTTGGTGAAAATGATGACACTTCTTACCTTGCTGAGCTCCAGTATCGTTATAAGTTGAACGACAATATCACTATTACTCCTGGTGCTTATGTCATTTTCAACCCCAACAATAACGATAATAATGACACCATTGTGGTGGGTGCAATTCGGACTAGATTTAGTTTTTAAATTGAGATTTCCGAGAATTGTTGTTCTTCACAACTAAGAGTATTTAGAGTGGGTCGATTTCGGCTCACTTTTTTTTGAAGTTATTAAGCTTTTAAATTTAGGGAACTGAGTTTTATTTTGACTTTAAGTTGTATTGTACATATACTGATAAATTGTGAGTTTTTTGAAAAACCATGAACGCTGAAGCAATCATTCGCTCCATCGAAGCGGAACAGCTCAAGGATGATCTCCCGACCATCCACGTGGGCGACACCGTTCGAGTCGGAGTCAAAATCAAAGAAGGTACCAAAGAACGGGTTCAGCCCTACGAAGGTACCGTTATTGCCATGCGCAATGGTGGGATTAACGAAACCATCACTGTGCGTAAAATTTTCCAAGGGATTGGTGTTGAACGGGTCTTCCTGTTGCACTCTCCCCTCGTTGATAACATCAAAGTTATCCGTCGTGGTAAAGTCCGCCGGGCTAAACTGTATTACTTGCGCGATCGCGTTGGTAAGGCAACTCGGATCAAGCAACGTTTCGATCGCCCGATCTAGGCTTTTTGTAATCCATTTGATTCGCTCAAAATGTTTTGCACAAAGCCTGCCACCTGTGCTAAGATTGCTAAGGCTTGTTAAGAGCAAGTACCCAAGCGTCCTTAGTTCAGTTGGTAGAACGCAGGTCTCCAAAACCTGATGTCGGGGGTTCGAGTCCTCCAGGGCGCGTTTCAATTTACATTAAACTTTAGTTGAAGTATTGCAGTGGCTCTGGGAGGAGTTTCTGATTGTGGCCAAAACAAAGAAGACCGTCGAGACTGAAGCCAATAAGCCCGAAGGTTTCGATGTTACGAAATACGCCAATGAAACAAAAGAAGAACTAGCTAAGGTTGTTTGGCCCTCTCGCCAGCAGCTCATTAGTGAATCTGCCGCTGTCATTTTGATGGTGATTCTTGTTGCGACTGTTATCTACGTCGTGGACAATCTCTTCATTTTCGTTTCAGGTGCTGTATTTTAAAAGACTCTTTAACTTTCTATGGAACATTCAGAAGAATACACAGGAACGCAAGCTGGACCCAAACCGCGTTGGTATGCCGTCCAAGTTGCATCTGGGTGCGAACAAAGAGTCAAAGCAAACCTTGAACAACGGATTCATACTCTCGATGTGGCGGATCGGATCTTTCAGGTTCAGATTCCCCAAACCCCAACCGTCAAAATCCGTAAGGATGGCAGTCGGCAACATGGAGAAGAAAAAGTTTTTCCTGGTTATGTCTTGATTCAGATGACCCTAGATGATGAAGCTTGGCAGGTTATCAAAAATACGCCCCATGTGATTAATTTTGTTGGGGCCGAACAGAAGCGTAGCTACGGTCGGGGACGGGGCCATGTTAAACCCGTGCCTCTCAGTAAGTCTGAAGTAGAGCGCATCTTTAAACAAGCTCAGGTTGTTGAACCGACTGTTAAAGTCGATATGGCCATTGGCGACAAAATTCTTGTGCTTTCTGGTCCTTTTAAGGATTTTGAAGGCGAGATCATTGAAGTCAGCCCTGAGCGCAGCAAACTGAAAGCTCTATTGTCGATCTTTGGTCGAGATACGCCAGTAGAACTTGAATTTACTCAAGTGGAAAAACAGAGCTAGCGATGGCAAAAAAAGTTGTTACGGTAATTAAATTAGCCTTGCCTGCGGGTAAGGCCAACCCTGCACCTCCTGTTGGGCCAGCCCTGGGTCAGCATGGGGTTAACATCATGGCCTTCTGTAAGGAGTACAACGCGAAGACTTCTGACCAGGCAGGCATGATTATTCCTGTAGAAATCTCGGTATATGAAGACCGGAGTTTCACCTTTATCCTGAAAACGCCCCCCGCTTCTGTCTTGATTCGTAAGGCAGCTGGGGTTGAGAAAGGTTCTGCCCAGCCTAATAAGCAGAAGGCGGGTTCTATCTCCCGGGCTCAATTGCAGGAAATCGCCCAAACTAAAATGCCTGATTTGAATGCGAACGATATCGAAGCAGCAATGAATATTGTTGCCGGTACAGCGCGGAATATGGGCATTACAGTTACGGATTAGTAACTGCTTGGAAACTGGATACAACAGTTAAGTTTTTAATCTTTATGTTTGGGGAGAGGCGTGTGTCTCGTTATGTACCCAAGGAGTAAGTATGGCAAAAAAATTATCTCGTCGGCTTCGTGAGGCGCTTGAAAAGGTTGAAGATAGAGCCTATGAGCCTCTAGAAGCTTTGACCCTTTTGAAAGAAACTGCCACAGCTAAGTTTGATGAAACGGCTGAGGCTCACATCCGTTTAGGGATTGATCCGAAATACACGGATCAGCAGTTGAGAACGACCGTTGCTTTTCCGAAAGGCACAGGTCAGTCTGTGCGGGTCGCCGTCATTACTAGCGGTGAACAGGTAAAGGTTGCGGAAGAGTCCGGAGCAGATCTCGTTGGTTCTGAGGAACTCATTGAAGATATCCAGAAGGGCATGATGGACTTTGAAGTCTTGATCGCAACGCCCGATATGATGCCGAAGGTCGCTCGTTTGGGTCGTCAGCTTGGCCCCCGTGGTTTGATGCCTTCGCCCAAGGGTGGCACTGTGACGACGGATGTTGCCACGGCGATCGCCGCCTTTAAAGCAGGGAAACAAGAGTTCCGGGCTGACCGTGCAGGGATTGTCCACGTGCTTTTTGGTAAATCCTCTTTCGCTGCGGAAGATCTTCTGGTAAACTTAAAGGCTCTTCAGGAAACCATCGACCGGAACCGTCCTTCTGGGGCCAAAGGTCGTTACTGGCGGAGCATTTATGTGTCTGCTTCCATGGGACCTTCGATCCAGGTGGATATCAACGCCCTCCGGGATCTTTCCATTGAAGAAAAAGCCTAGGTCTTCTTAGGCAAAACAATTAAATAGATTTGTATTCATGCCAGAGACAGCAGGGGCGATCGCTTAATATCCTGCCGAGGTAAAACGCTACAAGACTAAACAAGTTTTTTCCAAGTTTGCTTGGAAGAAGAGCGTGACCCTGGCATTGTCGCTGGGGTCTATTTTTTGTCCCTACTTTAATAACCTTTCCCCAAAAAGGAGGTGAGAACAGAATGGGAAAATCGCTAGCAGATAAGCAAGAATTGGTTGCTGAGATCAAGGATTTGCTCAAGGATGCACAACTTACTTTTGTGATTGATTACAAGGGTTTAACCGTTGCGGAAATCACTGATTTGCGTAACCGCCTTCGTCCTGCCGGGGCATATTGCAAAATTGCGAAAAATACGCTGATGCATATTGCCGTTGATGGTGACGAAACGTGGCAACCTGTGCAATCTCTCTTAAAAGATTCCTCCGCATTTTTAATTGCTGGAGAAGATGTTGCTTCCGCCGTTAAAGCTTACAAAGAATTCCGCAAAGCAACGAAGAAAACCGAACTTCGTGGCGGCGTTATGGAAGGTCAAGCTTTAACCAGCGACCAAATCGAAGCCCTCGGTGATCTGCCCACCAAAGACCAACTTTACGGTCAGATTGCAGGTGCGATCAATGCAGTTACTGCAAAAATCGCCATCGGCATCAACGAAGTACCGGGTTCTTTGGCCAGAGCCATCAAAGCTGTTTCCGAAAAAGAAGCAGCCTAACTCTCAACGTCGCGTGATTTCTATCATTGCGGCCTAACTTTCTCGTTGTTCTAAACGTAATTTTTATTCACTAAGGAGATAGATTAAATGTCTGCTACTACCGATGAAATTTTGGAGAAGTTGCAATCTCTAACCCTGCTCGAAGCAGCTGAATTAGTTAAGCAAATCGAAGAAACCTTTGGCGTTAGCGCTGCTGCTCCCGTTGGTGGCATGGTAATGGCTGCCCCCGGTGCTGCTGCTGCTGAGGAAGTTGAAGAGAAGACTGAATTTGACGTTATTCTCGATGAAGTTCCCGCTGACAAGAAAATCGCCGTTCTTAAGGTTGTTCGTGGCATCACTGGCCTCGGTCTTAAGGAAGCCAAAGAAATGGTTGAATCTGCGCCTAAGCCCATCAAAGAAGGCACTGGCAAAGAAGATGCTGAAGCCATCAAGAAGCAACTTGAAGATGCTGGTGCAAAAGCAAGCGTTAAGTAATTTATATCAACTTGCTTATTGTTAGATAAGTATAGATTCAATTAATATTTAGTTGATTGATTAGCGGACAGGTTATCTGTTCGCTTTTTTTTGATCTTGATGATTGGGGCTCTGCTGCGGCATTTACGGCATAAAAAAATCCCCCTGCAGTGATTGAGGGGGACTGATAAGTTGAATTTGTTAAATTTGTTTTGTGTAAGGGCTTTTTTTATAGCTGGGGTTCTTTCTGGTGCCAAGCCGTTGCCTGTTCATAGACATGGGCCACCTGGAGTAAGAGATCCTCTCGGAGAACATTGCCGATCAGTTGCATCCCGATGGGGAGTCCTTGGGCATCAAAGCCACAGGGAAGACTCAGGGCCGGCAGACCTGCCAAATTGACAGGAATAGTCATCAAGTCAGAGAGATACATGCTGAGGGGATCGTCGGTTTTTTCGCCGGCTTTGAAAGCGGTGCTGGGGGAAGTGGGACAAATGAGCACGTCCACTTTGGCAAAGGCTTGATCGAAGTCTTCTTTAATTAAAGTGCGTACTTTCTGGGCTTTGAGGTAGTAGGCATCATAGTAACCAGCGGAGAGGGTATAGGTGCCGAGCATAATCCGGCGCTTTACCTCGGGGCCAAAACCAGCGGCCCGGGTTTGGGTGTACATATCAACAAGGTTATCGGCTGCAGCATTACGGGTGCCATATTTGACGGCATCGTAACGGGCCAAATTTGCAGAGGCTTCGGACGGGGCAATGATGTAGTAGGCGGGTAAGCCGTAACGGAAGCGGGGACAGGAAATGGTTTCGACTTCGGCACCAAGCTCTTGGAATTGGGCGATCGCCTTTTGAACCGCTTCAGCCACTTCTGGATCGAGCCCTTCTCCGAAGGTTTCCTGGATGATGCCAATTTTGAGGGGCTTATCCTTGGGGAGTTCCGGCTGGAGTAACTGACTATACTGGGGAATATCTACATCTAAACTGGTGGAATCTTTGGGATCATGGCCGGCGATCGCCTCTAAAAGAATTGCTGTATCTTCCACCGTCCGCGCAAAGGGGCCAATTTGATCCAGAGAAGACGCATAGGCCACCAAGCCAAAACGAGACACCAGACCATAGGTCGGTTTAAGGCCCACAACCCCGCATAGAGACGCCGGTTGTCGAATCGAGCCACCAGTATCTGAACCCAGGGCGATCGGCGCTTCTCCCGCTGCCACTGCCGCCGCTGACCCCCCGGAGGATCCCCCCGGTACCCGCGTCACATCCCAAGGGTTGCCCGTCACTTGATAGCCAGAATTTTCCGTTGAACTCCCCATGGCAAACTCATCCAAATTGGTTTTGCCCACCATGATCGCCCCAGCTTCCTGCAACTTCTGGGTGACTGTCGATTCGTAGGTCGGCACAAAGCCTTCGAGGATGCGCGAAGCACAGGTCGTCTGAATGCCTTTCGTACAGAGATTATCCTTAATCGCAATGGGAATGCCTTCTAGGAGGCTAATGGTTTCCCCCGCTGCAATTTTTGCATCCACTTGTGCCGCCTGGGCCAAGGCCTGCTCCTTAGTCAGGGTCAAAAACGCTTTAACCTTGGGTTCCACCGCTTCGATATGAGCAAACGTTTCCGTCAAAATTTCGACAGCAGTACGTTCCTTTGAAATGAGTTGTTGGTGTAGCGTGCGGATGGCTGACATGCTTTATATATTCTCTGAAATACCCCAATCAGTTTATCCACTTGCCTTCCTCCCTGACAATCATCTCTAAAAAATTATTTTTGCGGCGATCGCCTCGGAAGGGAACCAGCATCCGATACAATAAACTCCAGCTTATGTTAATTTAATAAGTCTATTTTTAGTCAGCACAACAAAATGCTAAATTTATGAGCGCTCATATTCTTTAACAAAGTATGGGAACCGCTCAGGTAGATTTTTAGGAATCATCAATGAACCAGGAAATTTTTGACAAAATTAAAAATATTATCGTTGATCAGCTGGATGTCGATGCTGACTCCGTAAGCCCCGAATCAAACTTCATCAGTGACCTTGATGCAGACTCCCTTGACACAGTCGAGCTGGTCATGGCCTTCGAAGAGGAATTTGATATCGATATTCCCGACGATGTTGCTGAAAAAATCACTACGGTGGGAGAAGCAGTTAACATCATCGCTGAAAAAACTGGCGTCAACTAAGCCATTTAGTCTAGTCAGTTTAACCTCAACTTCCAGAGCTGCGAACTTCCAAAAGTTATCGCGGCTTTCTCGCTAGTTTTTATGATTGATTGTCGCTTCCTTTGGATGCACAAGCCTTTTTTCCCACTGCAAAACCACTCAAATCAGCCATGGCACACTCATCTCCGTATCGCGTTGTAATCACCGGTTTAGGTGCGATCACCCCGATTGGTAATACCCTAGAGGAGTATTGGGAAGGACTCATGACCGGTCGCAATGGCATTGACCTCGTGACCGCATTTGACGCTTCCCAACATGCCTGTCGCATTGCAGGTGAAGTAAAAGGCTTTGATCCCCTCGCATTCATCCCGAAAAAAGAAGCGAAACGCATGGATCGGTTCTCCCAGTTCGCTGTAGCTGCCAGTAAACAAGCCCTCGCCGATGCTGGCCTAGAGATCAATGCTGACAATGCCCCTGATATCGGCGTAATGATCGGCACTGGCGTCGGCGGGATTAAGGTGATGGAAGACCAGCAGGAAATTTACCTGGAGAAAGGCCCCAGCCGCTGTAGCCCCTTCATGATTCCGATGATGATTGCTAATATGGCGGCGGGATTGACGGCGATCCATACCGGTGCCCAAGGCCCCAATAGCTGTACTGTGACGGCCTGTGCCGCAGGTTCCAATGCGGTTGGGGAAGCTTTCCGACTCGTTCAACAGGGTTACGCGAAAGCGATGATTTCTGGGGGCACCGAGGCAGCTGTAACCCCCCTCAGTTTTGCGGGATTTGCCTCGGCCCGGGCGTTATCGACCCGTAATGATGATCCGAAACACGCTTGTCGTCCTTTTGATCAAGATCGCGATGGCTTTGTGATGGGTGAAGGGGCGGGCATTTTAATCCTGGAAGAGCTAGAGCATGCCCTGGCACGGGGGGCAAAAATCTACGGGGAAATCGTTGGTTATGGCATGACCTGCGATGCTTACCACATGACGGCACCGACCCCCGATGGCGCTGGGGCAACCCGGGCGATTGAATTGGCGCTCAAGGATGGCGGCTTGGCTCCGAACCAAGTGAACTACGTAAATGCCCACGGCACCAGCACTCCAGCCAATGACATCACAGAAACGAAAGCCATTAAAAAAGCCCTCGGTGACCAGGCTTACAAAATTTTAGTGAGTTCGACAAAATCTATGACCGGTCACCTCTTGGGTGGCTCTGGGGGCATTGAGGCGGTGGCCACAGTGATGGCGATCGCCAATGATCGCGTTCCGCCGACGATCAACCTCGAAAATCCCCAGGAAGGTTGCGATTTAGATTACGTTCCCAACGAAAGCCGCGAACACCCAGTTGAAGTTGCCCTTTCTAACTCTTTTGGATTTGGCGGCCATAACGTTACCCTTGCGTTTAAGAAATATCGCCCGGAATAAATTTAGTCCGAGTAAATGTTAGCGATTTGACAGAATCATTCTTGCCCAGTGATCCTAACAGTGGGATGATGGGGGGGATTTTGAGGAGGGCAATTTGCGCTTCTTGATGGTCTAACAACTCCCTATAGTTTTTCTTTATTTGTCGTTTACTGTCAGAAATTTTCACTATGACCGTTGCAACCCAATCTATAGATCAGCTTTGTATTAATGCAATTCGCTTTTTAGCAATTGATGGCGTCGAGAAGGCAAAATCTGGTCACCCCGGTTTACCGATGGGCGCCGCTCCCATGGCCTACACCCTCTGGGACAAATTTATGCGGTTCAACCCCAAAAATCCGAAATGGGTTAACCGCGATCGCTTTGTTTTGTCAGCGGGTCACGGTTCGATGCTGCAGTATGCCTTGATGTACTTGGCTGGCTATGACAGTGTTTCCCTCGAAGACATCAAGCAATTTCGTCAATGGAAATCGAAGACCCCTGGTCACCCTGAGAACTTCGAGACCCCTGGTGTAGAAGTAACCACTGGCCCCCTCGGCCAAGGGATCGCCAATGCCGTCGGCCTCGCCCTCGCGGAAGCACACCTCGCAGCCCGCTACAACAAGCCCGATGCCAAAATTTTTGACCATTACACCTATGTGATCATGGGTGATGGTTGCAACATGGAAGGAATCTCCGGGGAAGCGGCATCCATTGCGGGTCACTGGGGTCTGGGCAAATTAATTGCCCTCTACGACGACAACCATATTTCCATCGACGGCTCCACGGACATTGCTTTTACCGAAGATGTGTGTAAGCGTTATGAGTCCTACGGTTGGCACGTGCTCCATGTAGAAGATGGCAACAATGACATTGAGGCGATCGCCAAAGCCATTGAAGCGGCTAAGGCAGTGACTGACAAGCCCTCTTTGATCAAAATCACAACGACCATTGGTTACGGTTCCCCCAACAAAGCAGATACCGCTGGGGTACACGGGGCAGCCCTCGGTGCCGACGAAATTGAACTGACCCGTAAATCCCTCGAATGGAACTATGGGCCTTTTGAAGTGCCTGAAGATGCCCTCAACCATTTCCGGAAAGCCGTTGAACGGGGTGCCAGCGCCGAAGCAGAGTGGAACCAAGTATGGGCCACTTACAAAACAAAATATGCCGAGGAGGCTGCAGAATTAGAGCGGATTCTTTCTGGGAAGCCCCCCGCAAACTGGGCTGACGCTTTACCCACCGCAACGCCCGCCGATAAAGGTCTTGCGACCCGTAAGCACTCCGAAGTAACCCTGAATGCGATCGCCCCGGTATTGCCAGAATTGATCGGTGGTTCTGCGGACTTGACTCACTCCAACCTGACAGAAATCCACGTTTCTGGCGATTTCCAAAAAGGTGCCTACGAAAACCGCAATGTCCACTTCGGCGTCCGGGAACACGCCATGGGCGCGATCTGTAATGGCATCGCCCTCCACGGTACAGGTTTAATCCCCTACGGAGCCACTTTCCTTGTGTTCTCCGACTACATGCGGAATTCCATCCGTTTATCGGCCCTGTCCGAAGCACGGGTCATTTGGGTAATGACCCACGACTCCATTGCCCTTGGAGAAGACGGCCCCACCCACCAACCGATCGAGCATGTTGCTTCTCTGCGGGCGATGCCGAACCTCTATGTTTATCGTCCGGCAGATACCAACGAAACCTCCGGTGCCTATAAAGTTGCTGTGGAAAGTGCGACAACGCCGACCCTATTAGCCCTCACCCGCCAAGGTCTCCCCAACCTCGAAGGCAGTTCCATCGAAAATGCTGAAAAAGGTGGCTACATCCTTTCCGATAGCGAAGGCACCCCTGATCTGATTTTGATTGGTACAGGGAGTGAAGTGCATCTTTGTGTCGAAGCAGCAAAAGCACTCCGGGCAAACGGTAAAAATGTCCGTGTTGTTTCCATGCCCTGTGTGGAACGCTTTGAAGAGCAAGATGCCGCCTACCAAGAGTCCGTCCTGCCGAAAGCTGTAACCAAACGGGTTGCCGTGGAGGCTGGTGCCACCATGAGCTGGTACAAGTACGTTGGCTTTGAAGGCGCTGTCATCGGCATTGACACCTACGGTGCTTCCGCTCCTGGTGGTGTGGTCATGGAGAAATTTGGTTTCACCGTGGACAACGTTGTTAAAACCGCTGAGACAGTACTAGGTTAAAACCTTGGGTCTGGTCATAGACTGATTCTTTTCAGTAAAACGTTTTGGAGGTAGGTTTATCCCCTACCTCTTTTTTGTTTGTGACAATATTGCCTAGCCTGTCCGCCAGAGAATTGTCCCTGCGGCCACTAACCCCAGGAGATTGGGAAACCACGTCCCCATAAACGGCGTAATCGTTCCCCAGACGCCCATGGAACTGGAAATCACAGAAATGAGATAGTAGGCAAAAACGATGGCCACCGATAGGCCAACACTGGTCGCTCGGCTTGAGTTTTGCGGGCGCAGACCAATGGCCGAGCCGACCATCGCAAAGACAATGCAGACAAAGGGGACGGAAAATTTTTCTTGTTTTCTCACCTGGAGCGTCCGGATCCGCCTTTCATTACGACTTAACTTGAGGCTTTCTAAACAAACATCAATGACTTGGAGGGTCATTTCACTGGGACGTTGACAGCGGGTCGCAAGGATCAAAGGGGCATCAGACAGATTTAAAAAGTTAGTTTCAAACTGCTCAATATCACTAAAGGAACCATTGGCCCCAATTTGATAAATACTGCCATCCTGCACCAGCCAACCCTGTTCATTGGCATTCCACTGGGCGGCGGCAGCCGTGATAATTCTTTGGGTATCGACGGCAGCTCGATCGAGGATGGTGAGATTGTTCATTTGGGTGCCATCGAAGGTCTCGGCATAAAAGAGGGTTTTGAGGATTTCACGGTTACCAGTGGCCGTTTTTACCCGTTGATATTCGGGGTAGATGATATTTTTTTCTTGGTAGTCAATGGTTGCTTCACCCTGAGCAATGTTGGCAATGGTGCTGGCTTGTTTCGTGGTCTGGGGGACAATCCAATCGTTGAGGCCAAAGGTGATGCCCGTAATCAGTAACCCCAGAAGCAGACCGGGCAATATCAGCCGTAAAGGGGGCAAACCAACGCTCCGTAAGGCGATAATTTCACTAAAGGAAGACAAACTACTGTAGGCGGTGAGGGTACCCAGTAGGGTTGCCATAGGGAGGCCGAGGACGAGAAATTCTGGGAGACGGAGAGCGAGAATTTGGAAGGCGATCGCCCAGGTGATTTCATTGGCGACCACGTTGCGCATTACCTCAAAGAGAACGCCGATGGTGAGGCCCAAACTCGTGAAAATTCCTAACCCAAACAGGAAAGGTCCCACAAGTTGCGCCATAATGTAGCGATCTAATAGTGAAAATACCCTTAAAATTCTCAACATTGTGGTCTAGTCTGATTAAAGTGGAGAGTTTTAGCAACTATTTAGCAATTAAAATCCCTAGCCCATCATGCCAAAGAAGTTACGGTTTTGTCTGAAATTGTGCCCCTTGACCACTGATTGATCACCGCGCATCGGGAACTTAGAGCCGCGATAATGATTCAGTGCCACTGCACTTTGGTTTATTCTAAATTTACTTTTTTTGATAGAGTCCATGTTTGACCTGTTTGCTTCTTTGCTCATTGCCCAGGAATCTGCCCCTTTATTGGTGGCCCAAGAGAACAGGTCGAAGGAAGAGTTACTCCCCCACCAAGTACCACAACCAGGGGAAGATCAGGGGTCTTCTGTGGGGCGATCGCCGGCGGCCATCGTGACGGAACCCCAAGAGGTGCGCCCTTTGCCGGGGAGTCTCAATGAAATTCCGGTCTTTAACAGCAACAGCCCTGAAGTCATTGCCCAGGAAGGCATTTTATTATCGACCTTCCCAAAGGCAGGAAAAAGCCAGGCGATCGCCCACCTCGAAACCCCCCTCGAAGGACGCTTTGATATTTTTACCCACCACATTTCCCGTCCCGCCACGGAGCAGCGCACCCTGTACCAAGGCTTGTTGGTCAACAATCCGACTGGAAGTCCCCGCACCCTCAAAATTCTCCAAGGCATTAGTTACCTCAATAGTAAAGATGCCCCCTTCCGCGAACTATTGCCCTTCGTTGAAGATCCCCAGGGTCATGTTTATTCCGGCCCTGGCTCCCGACTGGTGAGCGATACCCTCCGGGGCAAAAGCCAAACGCAATTCCCAGAGATTCTACGTATTCCCCCCTATAGCACCGTGGTTTTGGTGAATCTCCCGATCCCGGTTAGCGGTGCTCGCTCTACCTACTTACAAGTGGAAACGGATGGTAGCGTTTACTTGGCAAATTTAGCGAAATATGAAGTCCGCGAAGAAATTGCCACCAGCAGTATTAGCAATAATGGCAGTATTGTCGAAGGAAAAGCTGTCCGCTCCCGTCCCCCCAGCCTCAATGAATGGCGATCGCTCCTCACCCAAGGTCAGCTTGTAGAACCCCGGGATCTGCCCCCAGTTCCCAGTAAAGATCCTGGTCGCATTATTTATGGTCGGGTTGCAGGTATTTCCGTCGGTAGTCAGTGGGAAGCCACCGTCACCGATCCAGACGCAGAGAGTTTAGCAATCCCCGCCCCCGGCGAAGCGATTTCTTTCCCCATTAGCACCACCAGCACCGGCACCTTCGGCACCGACCAAGTCCAAAGCGCCCCCATGCTCACCCGTTACCCTGATACCGCGCTCCAGGGCCATGGTAACTATTTAGTGCATTACAAACTGACTTTCCCCCTTGAAAATACGAGCGATGAATATCAGTGGACGTCGCTAACGTTTCAAACGCCGATTAAAGATGATCTCCATAGCGATCGCCTTTCCTTTTTTGAATCGCCCCCCAACCGTGTTTTCTATCGAGGCACTGTCCGCATCAACTATCCCAATGAATATCGACGCCAGATTACCCGCTATGTCCACCTAGTACAACATCGGGGCCAACGCTCAGAACCCCTTGCCACCCTGGAAATTCCCCCTGGCACAAGTCGCACCGCCGAAATTGACTTTTTCTATCCCCCCGACGCAACGCCTCCCCAGGTGATTACCGTGAGAACCCTCGCCCCAGAAGAGCGTTAAATATTGTTGGATATTCTTAAAAGAATGTAGCGATCGCCCTAGGCGCGTTTCGGGGGAAACAGTTGCCCCAACGGTAAGCCCCAACAGGCAAAATCGCGCCGGATACTCACGGTGGGATGGGGATCAATGGCCTGGGCCGTTGTTTCAGAAATAAAGAGTGTCGGCAAAAGGGTCAAGGGAATTTGTAACAGAATATTCCCCAAGAAGAACAGCAGGATTGCGGCGAATAAGCCCAGAATATGCCATTGGGGGAGACCCGCCGTCAGTCCCACTGCAAGGGGTGCATAATGGGCCACCTGCCACAGCAAAATCACCATGGCGATCGCCCCCAGGACATTTAAAATTGGCTGCCGGGTTCCCTGCACGAGCCGTAAAATTTGCCGTTGCCGTTCATCAAGGCGTTCTGGCGGAATTTGAAACACAAAGAGACTGAAGGGTTGCCAAGGCCGCAGGATTTGCAGGAGCCACACCGGGACTCCCCCCAGGAGCACAATTAAGCCCAATTCAATATTGGCCACGGGAAACGGGATGCCAATCGCCAAGGCGATCGCCAACAAAGACCAGATCAAAGGCAGCAAAGCCAAGCCCGCAACATGCAACCAAAAATAAGGCTCAAACAACATTTTTCCGTCGCTCCAAGACTTAAACGAACAACAGCACAATGCCCTGAATATCCCACGGTGCCCCCTGAAAGTAAAGCGGCCCGATGCGTCAGGTGGACGACAAATCAGCTTTTCTCCAATGGGCACTACAAATGTCAAGGAATATGACAAAAAATTAAGTTTGGTTTATCAAATTGTGTCAGAATGGCCAGCCTTTCCTAGGCCAACCAGCATTTTTTGCTAAAACTCTTTAAGTGCCTTCAGCTTGCTCACTATCAGAACAGCAGCTTCTGCTCCATATAATGTGATGATGAGCAGGAGAATAGTTATAAATTTTTAATATCCATCTACTTGTCCAAGTAAAGGAGACTCACCATTTATGTTCACTAACGTCAAGTCCGCCATTCGCCACATCAAACCAGATGACATCAATAATCGCACGTTAGTGAAGGTGGTCTATGTCGTGTTGGAGTCCCAGTACCAGAGTGCCCTCTCTGCTGCGGTAAAAGCGATTAACGCGAACCACCCAAAGATTGCGGTTGAAATTAGTGGTTATCTGATTGAAGAACTGCGTGACCCCGATAACTACGAAGAGTTCAAACGGGAAGTCGCCCAAGCCAATTTATTTATTGCCTCCTTGATCTTCATCGAAGACCTCGCCCAAAAGGTGGTTGAAGCTGTGACGCCCCACCGGGATAACCTTGATGCGGCGATTGTTTTCCCTTCCATGCCGGAAGTGATGCGCCTCAACAAAATGGGCACTTTTTCCATGGCACAGTTGGGACAATCCAAGAGTGCTATTGGCGAATTTATGAAAAAGCGGAAGGAAAAATCCGGTGCTTCCTTCCAAGATGCCATGCTCAAGCTGCTCCGGACATTGCCGAAGGTTTTAAAATATTTGCCTGTTGAAAAAGCCCAGGATGCCCGCAACTTCATGTTGTCTTTCCAATACTGGTTGGGTGGTTCCCCCGATAACTTGGAAAACTTCCTGTTGATGATGACCGACAAGTACATCCTCAAGGGGGCTGAGAAGCTCGATAAGGCCGATTATGCCGAGCCGGTAGTCTACCCCGATATGGGCATTTGGCATCCCCTCGCCCCGAAAATGTTTGAAGACACCAAGGAATATCTCCAGTGGTACAACGGCCGCGACGATATTAGTGACGAACTGAAGGATCCCCTCGCCCCTTGCATTGGCCTCGTGCTGCAACGGACACACCTCGTCACCGGAGATGATGCCCACTACGTCGCCATGCTCCAGGAGTTGGAATATCGCGGCGCAAAGGTGATCCCCATCTTTGCCGGGGGTCTCGATTTCTCAAAGCCAGTCGATGAATTTTTCTGGGATAATACGGTCGCCGGAGTCGAAAAATTACCTCTGGTGGATACGGTGGTTTCCCTAACTGGTTTTGCCCTCGTCGGTGGCCCGGCACGTCAGGATCATCCCAAAGCCATTGAGTCCCTCAAGCGGTTGAACCGTCCCTATATGGTGGCGCTGCCCTTGGTCTTCCAAACCACAGAGGAGTGGGAAGAGAGTGATCTCGGTCTGCACCCGATCCAAGTGGCGCTCCAAATTGCGATCCCTGAACTGGATGGGGCAATTGAACCAATTATTCTTTCTGGTCGTGACGGGGCTACAGGTCGGGCGATTACGCTACAAGATCGCGTCGAGGCGATCGCCACCCGTGCTTTGAAATGGACAAACCTCCGGAAGAAGCCCAAGCTAGAGAAAAAACTCGCCATTACAATTTTTAGCTTCCCCCCCGACAAAGGCAATATCGGTACTGCCGCTTACCTCGATGTCTTTGGCTCGATCCATGAAGTAATGAAGGGTCTCCGGGACAACGGCTACGATATTCAAGATATCCCTGAAACCCCCAAAGAGCTGTTAGAGCTGATCATTCATGATGCCCAGGCGCAATACGCTTCCCCTGAGTTAAACATCGCCTATCGCATGGGTGTGCCGGAATATGAAGAACTGACCCCCTATTCCAAACGCCTGGAAGAAAATTGGGGTACGCCTCCCGGTGAACTCAACAGCGACGGTCAAAACCTGCTGATCTATGGGAAGCATTTCGGCAATCTGTTTATTGGTGTCCAGCCCACCTTTGGCTACGAAGGCGACCCGATGCGCCTCTTGTTCTCCCGTTCCGCTAGTCCTCACCATGGCTTTGCTGCCTACTACACTTACCTTGAGCGGGTTTGGGGCGCAGATGCGGTGCTGCACTTCGGTACCCATGGCTCCCTCGAATTTATGCCTGGTAAGCAAATGGGGATGTCTGGCGATTGCTATCCCGACAATTTGATCGGTAATATTCCCAACATCTATTACTACGCCGCCAATAACCCTTCGGAAGCAACGATCGCCAAACGCCGCAGTTATGCGAATACCATTTCCTACCTGACTCCCCCGGCAGAAAATGCGGGTCTGTACAAGGGCTTAAAAGAACTTAGCGAGTTGATCGGCTCCTACCAAACCCTCAAGGATGGGGCGCGGGGCGTGCAAATTGTGAATACGATCATGGATCAAGCGCGGATCTGTAACCTTGATAAGGATATTGAGATCCCTGAAACAGATGCGGCCCAAATGTCTCAGGATGAGCGAGACAACATGGTGGGCATTGTCTACCGGAAGCTGATGGAGATTGAATCCCGTCTGCTCCCCTGTGGTCTCCATGTTATCGGTAAGCCTCCCACCGCCGAAGAGGCGATCGCCACCCTGGTGAACATTGCCAGCCTAGACCGCGAAGAAGAAGGTATTTGGAGCCTCCCCACGATCATCGCCAAGAGCATCGGGCGCAACATGGAGGACGTTTATCGCAACAGTGATCAAGGCATCCTCGAAGATGTGAACTTACTCCAGGACATCACTGAAGCGACCCGTGCCGCCGTTCGTGCCCTCGTGATGGAACAGGTCAACGCCGAAGGTCGCGTGTCTCTGGTTTCTAAGCTCAACTTCTTCAACATGGGCAAAAAAGCCCCTTGGGTTGAAGCTCTCCACGAAGCAGGTTACAAAAACGTCGATCAGGAACTCCTCAAACCCCTCTTCGATTACCTTGAATTCTGTCTCGAACAGGTTTGTGCCGACAAAGAACTTGGCGGTTTACTCAAAGCCCTCGAAGGTGAGTACGTCCTTCCCGGCCCCGGTGGCGACCCGATCCGCAACCCCAATGTCCTCCCCACAGGCAAAAATATTCACGCCCTCGATCCCCAATCAATCCCGACCCTTGCGGCAGTCCAATCCGCAAAAGTTGTGGTGGATCGCCTGATTGAGCGACAAAAGCTCGACAACGGCGGCGAATATCCCGAAACGATCGCTTGCGTCCTCTGGGGAACCGACAACATCAAAACCTACGGTGAATCCTTGGCGCAAATCATGTGGATGGTCGGTGCAAGACCCGTCCCCGATGCCCTTGGTCGCGTCAACAAGTTGGAATTAATTCCCCTCGAGGAACTCGGTCGTCCCCGCATCGATGTCGTGGTCAACTGTTCCGGCGTCTTCCGTGACCTGTTCATCAACCAAATGAACCTCTTGGATCAAGCCGTGAAAATGGCCGCCGAAGCCAATGAACCCCTCGAAATGAACTATGTGCGCAAACACGCCCTCGAACAAGCCGAGGAAATGGGCATTAACATTCGCCAAGCGGCAACCCGTATTTTCTCCAACGCATCTGGTTCTTATTCTTCTAACGTGAACCTCGCCGTTGAAAATAGCTCTTGGGAAGAGGAAAAAGAGCTCCAGGATATGTACCTGAACCGGAAATCCTTCGCCTTCAACTCCGATAATCCGGGGGTAATGGACGAAAACCGTAAGGTGTTTGAATCTTCCCTGAAGAAAGCGGATGTTACTTTTCAAAACCTGGATTCTTCGGAAATCAGTTTGACGGACGTTTCCCACTACTTCGACTCTGATCCGACCAAGGTCGTTGCTTCTCTGCGGGATGATGGCAAGAAACCTTCTGCTTATATTGCTGATACCACCACTGCCAACGCTCAGGTACGGACTCTCTCTGAAACGGTACGCCTTGATGCGCGGACAAAACTCCTTAATCCCAAGTGGTACGAGGGCATGCTCTCCCACGGTTATGAAGGGGTGCGAGAACTGTCTAAGCGCCTGGTGAATACGATGGGTTGGTCGGCAACGGCAGATGCGGTAGATAACTGGGTCTATGAAGATACCAACGAAACCTTCATCAAAGACGAAGAAATGTGTAAGCGTCTGATGGATTTGAACCCCAATTCCTTCCGCCGGATGGTCAGCACGTTACTGGAAGTGAATGGACGTGGGTACTGGGAAACCAGCGATGAAAACCTTGAGCGTTTACAACAGCTTTATCAGGAAGTTGAAGACCGTATTGAAGGAATTGATGGCTAAAGCATCAACTCAAACTTAATCTAGACTGGGTGGGTTCGTCCCACCTTTTTTTTGGCGAATTTTGTATTGACGATGTAAAGACGCACTGGTTATCTTATAGGTATTATTAATTGAGATTTGGAGAATCGTGATAGTCAAACTCTGAGTTATTTGTCAGAGCAGTTGTTGTAATGATAAATGATGCTTTCTGGTCAGCCTTGAAAATTATGGATGAAATCATACGAAAATATAATATCGACAGTGTTTGGCACTTTACAGACAAAGCCAATATACAATCTATCAAAGATAACGGTGGATTGTTGTCACATGCTGAACTACAGAGTCGTGGTATACAAGTACCTGCACCTGGCGGAAATCAATGGAGTCATGACGCAGATTTGAGTAAAGGTCTTAATCAATATGTTCATCTTTGTTTCTTAAAAGAACATCCAATGCACTATTGTGCAACTGAAGATGGACGCATTAAATCATCGGCATGGCTAAAAATAAAAATTGATGTTTTGAAAATTCCTGGAGTACGGTATTGTGCTGACGTATCAAATAAGTCTGGTGTACCGATACTTGATGCCAATCAGGCAGCAGAGCAAATTGACTTTGAGGTTCTATATTCTCGGCTAGACTGGGGCGATCCCAAGGTAAGGGAGCGGCGAAACTTAGCAAAAAAATCAGAAATTCTTGTGCCAAAGTCCGTACCTCTTGATTACATCATCTACTACGTAACATAGACTGTTAACATTATGGCTAAACGACCAGTATATCTACCCGTTAGCAACAAAAGCCATCTTGTCGATGAGATGCAATGCGATTTTGAGTGGAACCCGGGTTTTTCACCTACTCAAAAGAAAAAAAATGTTATGGCTCTTCATGCTTCCGCAAAGCGTAAGAGCTTATTTCCAATCCTCGAAGTTTCTACGAAGTCAGAGGAGAAGCTGGGTCAACGTCTTAGCGCTTTTAATCTTAAGATTGCTACTCCAGAAGGAGATATCAGCATAGAGTCAGCTTACCAGGGCAGCAAAGTCTTCGAGCATGGTGGCCCATACATAGACTTATATACTAAAGATAGTCGTACTGCGAAAAAAGATAGTCGACTGAAAACTTCTGGAAAGTTAGTAGGTTTTAATTTTTTCGGGAGTAATTGGCCTCTTAGTCCTAAGACATCTTTCTATGATTGGCTTTATCTTTCGGCGCTTCAGCCATACCAGGATTTTTTGATTCGTCACTTATATCAGTACAAAGGCTTTACGGATATAGAGTTTAATCCAAAAAAATCTGTAAATTGCCAAGCACGGAGCTGTGCGATCTTAGTTTCTCTTTTGAAACTAAACGAACTAGATAATGCTCTTGCGTCACAGGAATCCTTCATTAAAATGACAATGCAAGATTCATTGGAAGAGTCTTCTCCCTATAACTGCAAACAAACTACTTTAAATTTGGGCATAAAGAACTAACAAAAAATATTTTCCAGACATCTTAACCTTATCTGAAAATTCTAATAAAAGCCATAACAGGCTGTAATAATAATTGGTTTATAAAGTAGGAATATTTTTTATACGCTGAACGGCATTGTCTTTCAGCAAGCGACAGAGGTATTTTTTGATCCTTTCCTAGTGCTTGTCGATGGGAGCCGTAATGATGAAGATCGTGATGCTGTTATTGGCTTTGATCAAAATTGGAGATTGCTTTTTGTAGTCTATATCGAAAGAGAGGACGAAATAATTCGGATTATTTCTGCCCGTCAAGCAACACGACAGGAGCGTGAGTTATATGAAGTTTAAAGACCTTAAAAAACGGCTAGATAAAGATCGTCCGATGACAACAATTACGATGCGGATGCCAGAGGATGTAATTGATGACCTAAAGCGTATCGCGCCTTTACTGGGTTTTTCTGGTTATCAACCTTTGGTGCGCGCTTATATTGGGCAGGGACTCCGTGCTGATTTAGAGAAGTTAGAAAATCATTCTCTTACTGCTTTGATTGAAAGCCTTAAACGTCATGGCGTCAGTAAAGAATTAATTGAAGCTTCATTAAAAGAGTTGAGTTAGATGATATTCAAATCAGTTCAGAAAATACTCAAATACTAATTGAGTAAAGCAGGAATTTTATTGCGATCGCCGAAAAATTATTACTGGAATGAGAGACGGGCGATCGCCTTAATAATCTTTTATTCACCACTGTGAACCGTCGTCAAATAGGGTGCTACGATGGGCAACAAAACCCTCTGCCATCCTGGAGAAGCTGAGCGTCATGGCCAAATCCATTGTCACCCTTGTTGATAATCTGCCGGAAAACAACATCACCACAAAAGTTTTGACGGCTCTCGATACCCTATTTCCAGGGGAATGGATAAATTTTCGGGGATTTGACGATGCAATCCGCCAAATTACCCAAGAGACCAATCCAGAGGTATTGCAACGAATTCGGGACAAGGCGATCGCCCTCTACGATGACCCAAAAAACGGTTACCAGAGTGCGGTGTTTCTGTACCAAACCGTCGATCGAGCTGACACGGCCCTGGGGACTGCCGCCCTCGCCGACAAAATTGGCGAAAAAATCGGTCTTTTGGGCTTTCTCAGTAAATTGACCCCCAAGGCCGACACCAGCCAAACCATCGATCTCGTGCTGAAAATTTCCGTCGAGGCGATCGCCTACTGCAAACTAAACGGCCTCCCCCAGGCAAACCCCCAGGTTCTCGCCCAGGCCCTCCAAGAAAACTATCGGGGTGCCGCCCTGGTGCGCATGGGAACCCTTGTTTGTGTTGATGGCCTTTTACCCCTGGGGCCGGATTTCCTCGAAAAAGTCCACAGCATCATTGGCCAGGTCGATCAAACCGAAGTGCAAAATAATAGCGGTTATACGGTACTTGGTTCGGCTCTGCCAGGGGAAGATACCGCTTCCAAGCTGGGCTTTTTAAGCGAAAATTTCGAGGCTGTGCGGGGCTGGATGCAAAACTGGATCGCGAAAACCGGTGTGTCCCGTAGCTCTGTATTTAGTCAGTTGGGGCGATTTATTGAATTTGCCGACGACAATCTCGATTTAGTGGCTGCTTTTTTGGATCAAACCACCAATTACTTTACCCATACCGGCATTCAAACGGTGGCGACCCACCTGATTAAACGGGCTTACCAGGACGTACAAACAGAAATGGGTTTACTCCCTGGGACGGTCGCACCACCAGAGCCAGTCCCTACCGACGCCGGGGCGACGACCCTACAGCTACCCCAACCCCAATTTCGCCATGTGCAAACGGATACGGTGCTGGCGATCCCGAAGGTTTCCATTGTCCACATTGGTAAACCGAATCCCCAATATCCGCCGGAAGTTGATTTATCGCCGTTGCCCAATAGCGATGTTGTCTCCCGACTCCACGCAAATTTGTGGAGTGATAATGGTTTTGAGTATTACATCCTGGATGTGGGGAGTTCCAACGGCACTTACCTCAATGGCACTTTGTTGGAACCCAAGGAAAAACATCTGCTGCAAAACGGCGATCGCCTCGATTTTGGCCGGGGCGAAAAGGTCAGCCTCATCTTTGAAATGGGCTAATTGAGAGGCTAATTAAAGATCAAAGTCCGTTGTGAAAATGTCGCGGGTCATGGGCTGGGCAATTTCTAGCCCCTCGCCCCCCAGCACTTCCAAAGGTTCCCCTTCGATTTGGAACCAGACTCCGGCGGTGGGATCAAGGCTAGTGGCCGTATAGAGCACCTGGGCAACGCGACCAATCATCGAGGCACTGCCGCCGCCAAACTGGAATTCTTCGGACAGATTCACCACGATACCATCCCCTTGGATAATCAGGCTTAACAGTTCGGTACCGGGGGGAATTGTGCTACTGAGGCCATCCCCTGGGGTTTCTGTGAGCAATTGGGTAAAGAGGCTTTCGAGTTGGCCTGTGGGCGTTTCTGCGGTGGGGGTCACTTCGACGGGAGCCAAAGCCAGGCGATCGCCTTCATCTTTAAGCCAATAAACCGTCGGCTGGGGCGTCGTTTCCCCAGGATTTGAATCTGGATTATTGTCGGTGGGATCTTCGCCGTCTGGGGGCTGATTATTCTCAGTGGGAGGCTGTTCATTCACCACCGGGGGCTGATTATCTCCATTGGGAACCTCGGTGCAAGCGGTCGTGAAGGCGATCGCCAAAGCCACTGTACCCAACCCTTGCCAAACGCGTCGTGTCCAGATCATTTGTTTTACCATTGCAAACTTACAGAGCAAAATCCTATACCTCATCCTTTGACAGTCGGTGACCCAATAAAGATTCACTCAGGTAAGTCACCAAAATATACAAAATCGGCACCACAAACAAACTCAACAAAGTCGCCACTAGCATTCCCCCAAAGACCGTCGTCCCCAAAGACTGACGACTGGCGGCCCCGGCCCCCGTTGCCAATGTTAAGGGAAAGATCCCCGATAAGGTCGAGATCGCTGTCATCAAAATTGGTCGGAGTCGTTCCCGCGCGGCCTCAATGGCGGCTTTGGTAATTGATAGCCCTTCGCCACGCAAATGGTTTGCAAATTCCACAATCAAGATCGCATTTTTACTCGCCAAACCAATCAACATCACCAGACCCACCTGGCAATACACATCATTAGGGAAGCCCCTAAGTACCAATGCCGTCAAAGCACCACAGATCGCTAACGGTACCGAAAGTAAAATAATCGCCGGATCCAAGAAATTTTCGTATTGCGCGGCTAGAACCAAAAAGACAAAGACCAGCCCCAAACCAAAGATAATCGGTGCTTGGCCGCCAGACTCAATTTCCTCTAAGGCTGTACCCGCCCACTCATAACCAAAACTGCGGGGTAACGTTTGCTGGGCGATGCGTTCCATCGTTTGTAAAGCTTCACCAGAACTGACCCCCGGAGCCGCAGAACCATTAATTTCAATGGAACGCAACAGATTGTAGTGGTTAATGGTTTGTGCCCCAGAGCCGGGTGTGACGGTGAATAACTGCCCCAGGGAAACCATTTCGCCTGTGTCGGAACGGGTATAAACCTGACCAATATCCGCCGGATTATCCCGAAATAGGCCATCCATTTGAACATAGACCCGATAATTATCCTGACCCAAATCAAAGTCATTGACATAGGTAGACCCAAAGGCCGTTTGTAAGGTGCCATAGACCTGGGCAATATTGATATTTTTTGCCTTTGCAAAATCCCGTTTAATCTCAAGGTCATATTTGGGATTATTGGCGGCATAGGTACTAAACACCCCTTGGAGGGCGGGATCTTGGTTCGCAGCACCTAGCAGTTGTCCCATGGCTCCCACCAAATCCTGGATGGCAGCGCGTCCACTGCGGTCTTGGAGTTGGAACTGGAAACCACCAAAGTTACTGAGACCTTGAATCGGCGGTGGATTCACAGGAAAGACACGGGCTTCAGTAATTTGCGCAAAGGTCGGAAATAGGCGACCGATGATCCCTTGGGCTGTTTGTTCAGGTCGAGTCCGCTCTGACCAAGGTTTCAGGGGACAAAAAATAACACCAGAATTGGCTTGACTACCGCCCCCAAAACTAAAGCCACTAATGGCAAAGGTGCCGTCAATTTCGGGGATTTTGAGGAGTTCTGCTTCGACCTGCGCCATCACAGCATCGGTGAACTGCATTGAAACCCCCTGGGGGGCCTGGACAAGGGTGATGATGTAGCCCTGGTCTTCTTCGGGCACAAAGGCGCCGGGGACAATTTGGTAAAGCCAGGCGGTTATCACCAGCAGGACAGTAAAAAGACTCACCACGGCATATTTCATGCGGGTCAGTTGGAAAAGAATTTTTTGGTAGCGGCGACGGAGCCAATTTTGAAAGCGATTGAATTGGTTAAAGACTTTTCCCAAAGCACTGGTGGGTTCGGGGCGATCGCGCAACAAAACCCCAGCGAGGGAAGGCGTTAGGCTCAGGGCAATAAAGGTCGAAATCGCGATAGAGAAGGCAATGGTGAGGGCAAACTGCTGATACAAAGCCCCCGTCGTCCCTGGGAAAAAAGCCACCGGAATAAACACAGCCATCAACACCAAGGAGGTAGCAATGACGGCTCCGGTCAACTCTTGCATCGCGGCGATCGCCGCCTGTTTTGGGGCCATGCCTTTCTCGTGGATGAGCCGGGCAATGTCTTCGACGACCACAATCGCATCATCGACCACTAGACCCGTCGCGAGGGTCAAACCAAAGAGGGTCAGACTGTTAATCGAAAAATTGAAGAGTTTAATGAAAATAAACGTCCCAATCAAGGCAATGGGAATCGTCAAGGTCGGCACGAGGGTTGTACGCCAATCTTGGAGAAAAAGGAAAATCACAAAAATCACTAAGGCAATCGCCGTGATGAGGGTGATCACCACTTCCCGCATCGATGCCGCCACATAATCGGTTGTATTAAAAGCAATCCGATAATCCAACCCAGGCGGAAACTGTTCCGAAAGGACTTCCATCTCCGCAATGACGCGATTTGCCACATCCAGGGCATTACTCCCCGGCCGCTGGAAGATCCCAATCCCGACAGCCTGGTTGCCTCGGTAGCGGACAGTGGTGTTGTAGCTCTCGGCCCCTAGCTCAACGCGGCCCACATCCCGCAGTTTGATAATCTGACCCTGCTCATCAACCTTGAGAACCAGTTCTTCAAACTCTGGTACTGTTCCCAGGCGTCCCCCTTGAATTTCTAAGTCAAACTGATACTGTTGTCCGGCGGGGGCAGGGGATTGGCCCAACTGTCCAGCCCCCACCAGGCGATTTTGTTCTTGGATTGCGGCGACTACGTCCTGGGGGATGAGGCGACGGGCCGCCAGACGATTGGGATCAAGCCAGACCCGCATCGCATAGCGACGTTCCCCAAAAATTTGGACATTACCGACCCCCTCTAGTTTGCGGAGGGCATCGAGCAGATAATTATCGGCATAGTTACTGAGAAAGACATCGTCATATTCGCCCGCCTCGGAGTACAAACCCACCCCAAGGACAATGTTATTGCTGCTTTTCGCCACCCGGACTCCGTTTCGCTGGACTTCTGCGGGCAGTTGTGAGGTGACGGCGGCAAGTCGGTTTTGGATATCGACGGCGGCAAGATCTTCATTACGACTCGCATCAAAGGTGGCCACAATGGTGCTCAGACCGTCGTTACTACTGGTGGAGGAAAGATATCTGAGACCTTCGATCCCGTTGAGTTCTGCTTCAAGGATATTGGTAACGGTTTGCTCTACTACTTCAGCACTGGCCCCGGTGTAGCTGGCGGTGATGCTGATTTGGGTGGGACTAATTTGGGGAAACTGGGCAACCGGGAGGCTGGGAATCGTAATGAGACCGACCAGTAAAATGATCACACCACAAACCAGGGCAAAAATAGGCTTCTTGATGAAGAGCTTAGAAAACATTGGGAGAATCTGAGAAAAGCATCTCCCTATCGTAAGAGTTTTTTTCCAGAAAGGCCGGTAATTTTCTGGGTTTCGCGTCAAATTCTTTATTTTTGTGCTTCAAATCAGAAAATCTTTAATGGGGAAAGGCTTGGCGTTAAAATTGGAATTCACCCCTGCTCACCCTAAAACCCGCACAGCAAGCAATGACTTCTGCTTCTCCGTCCCCTCAGCTCAGCGATCAACTGCCGCCAACGGTGGAATTACGGCCTAGCTATAATATTCCCCTGGTGCTGATTATTAGCGGGATTCCCCTAGCCCTCTGGCAAATTTGGGTGGGGGCGATCGCCTCGTTATTTGGTCTATTTTTACTTTTTCAAGCAGTAACCCTGCGACTAGAATTCACCGCCACGGATTTAGATGTTTATCGCAGCGGTGATCGCATTCGGCGTTTCCCCTATCGCGAATGGCAAAATTGGCGCATCTTTTGGACAAGGGTTCCCATCCTGTTTTACTTTAAAGAAATCAATAGCATTCATTTTTTACCGATTATTTTTGACCCCCGCACCCTCCAGCAGGTTCTCGAAGCGCGCTGCCCCCGCCAAGACTAAAACCCTTCATTAATGACGCTTTCCCCTGCGTTGTCACCCGTTGCCCCTAAGGACAAACTTTTATGAGTTCAGACCCCCAACAAGACCAACAAGACCGACCCAAATTAGATCTGCAACCCACTCCCAAAGAACCATTAAATTTGCCCTCTGAAGCGAGTGGTATCGAGACTGATGCCAGTGCTTCAACTCCTGCGCCTGACCAGACCCCAGAGACCACGACAGACAGCACGGACTTAGAAAAATTACAGGCAGAGAAAGCAGCGCTTCTGGCAGAGATTGCCGAACTTAAGGCAGAAAAAGCGGCCCTCTTACAAACGGAAACGGGAGATCTCCAAGCTCAACTAGAACGGTTGATGGCCACAGGACTCCAAACCCTCGAAGACAGACAAGCAAGCCTGCAAAAATCTGTTGCCCAATTGGAGCGACGTCGGGACAAAATCCGTGAGGAAATGCGCACCACCTTTGCGGGTACATCCCAAGAAATTGCCGTGCGGGTGCAAGGGTTTAAGGACTATCTCATCGGGAGCTTGCAGGATTTGGCGATCGCCGCCGAGCAGTTAGACTTACCCAGCTTTGATCAAGATTGGTCTGCGGCACCGTCACCAGTACCGACCCCGGAGCCTCCTCCTCAAAAATTAACCCCGCCCCAGTTTTCGGAGCAAAGTTTTGCCGCTAAGGCGCGTCGAATCCAGGAAATGCTGGATCAATACCGAATGTCGCCGGACTACTATGGCCCCCCTTGGCAACTGCGCCGCACCTTCGAGCCAATCCATAGCGAACGGGTGAAAAAATGGTTCTTTGACCAAGGTGGACGGGGCGCAATCCGGAGTATGGGTAGCCGTCTGCAAAATATTCTTGTGGCTTCGGCCAGTTTATCGGTGCTCTACAGTCTCTATGGCGATCGCCTCCGGGCCTTGATTTTGGCAAATACGCCAGAACGGCTCGGCGAATGGCGGCGGGGCTTACAGGACTGTTTAGGCATCTCCCGCAGTGACTTCGGGCCAAACTCTGGGGTCATTTTATTTGAAAGTCCCGATGCCCTCGTCCAAAAGGCGGATCGACTCGTAGAAGATGATAGACTACCGCTAATCATTATTGATGAGGCTGAGGACAATATTAATCTGTCGTTGCTGCAATACCCGTTGTGGCTTGCATTTGCGCCGGAACCCCAGTCCGATTCTTCTTACTTTTTCTAAGTTTTCGCACGTGTTTTCTGCATCGGAGTAATGGGTTATGAATCTTTCGTTGGCGATCGCCCCCTTTTGCATCGGAGTGGCCTATTTATTGGGCGCTATTCCCACGGGCTACCTAGCTGGCAAGTGGCTCAAGGGAATTGATATCCGCGATTATGGTTCCCGTTCCACAGGGGCGACCAACGTCCTCAGAACCCTCGGTAAAAAAGCGGGGATCACGGTGTTGCTCTTCGATGCGCTCAAGGGCGTTGCGGCGATTTTATTTTTCAAGCTGCTTTATACCCACCCTGAATGGATTGCCTTTCCTGCCAACTATGACCAATATTGGCTCACCATGGCCGTGGCGATCGCCGCTGTCTTGGGCCACAGCAAATCTATTTTCATCGGCTTTAACGGCGGCAAATCCGTTGCTACCAGCATCGGTGTCCTTTTGATCATGGCTCCTTGGGTTGCTCTGGGCACTATCGTTACCTTTGCAGCGGCAATTACTTTAACCCAAATCGTTTCCCTGAGTTCGATCAGTGGGGCGATCGCCGTGATGCTTTTGATGATTGTTTTACAGCAGCCCCTCCCCTACATCCTCTTTGGGGCGATCGCTGGTATTTATGTCATTGTGCGCCATCGCAGTAATATCCAAAGAATCATCGCTGGTACCGAACCTAAAATCGGGGCTAAAGCGACAAACTAAATTTTGAAATTAATGCCCAAAAAATCAAACTCTGTTTGCGGAGATCGGGAAAGGGTTGTCTGCATTTTTGATTAACTTTTCCGGTCTAATTTGTGAAGGTGCCGCTTTATTGAAAAGGCAAAATATTTGATGATTTCAAGGTTTTGTAGTCTTTGTTTATGGGCATGATCTTTTCACAAAAGAGTCAAAATGACGGCTTTCTTCTAATTCGATTCGGGTCAATTTCCTTGATTGCCTTTCTGCCGCTACAAAGTCAAAAAAAATCAAGTCGAACCAATTAAAAAAGCACTGAGACTATTCCCAGTGCTGTTGTTTTATTAGATTATTAAAACCAAAATCCCAGTGATGTTTTATTTAAACCTACGGGTGGAATAAAAGATCAGGGAAGAAACGGTTGAACTCAATTAGTAGTCCGGCCGTAAAAACCATCATTGCGGTCAACAACACCGGCGCAGAAGATAAGAACTTATCCATTTATTTACTCCAAAAAGAATGATAAATACTTAAAAATGAAAACCTAGCGAGGAGAGATGGGGACATCCGCATCCTTCACGACTAGCTCACCGGAAGTAAATTCTTTCAGAGCAGCCAAAGGCCAAGCAAAACCAGCCAACATCAAACTAAATGCCCGGGGGACATTGATGATGACTTCTTGCATTGCCGCATCTTTTTCATCACGGACTGCGATCAGATAAGCGCGACCAGCCCAGCCGATCCAACCAGCAATGTAGAGAAAGAGAATACTTGGAATTAAAAATTCACCGGCATGATCAAGACGGCCGTCCACGATGAGGTGGGGCAAACCTTCGGGGCCACAGAGGGCTTCAGAGTAAGCAGCGGCACGGTTTTGACCGGAGTTCGGGTCTGCGGTGGTGTTGCGGAAGTTCTTTGCTCTTTGTTTATAAGCGGCGGACTCACTACAGGGGGTTAAGTGAGACAAAGAATCTGCTTTCACGGGGGAAGCAAAACCCAGCCACAAAGTTAAAGAGAGAGCAAAGGCGCAAACAACAGCTACGAAACGTTGCATAAGTTTGTTTCCTTTTGTTACAAAATAATTAAGTTTTTTGTACAAAAGATACGCCAATCCATTTGTACTTTGGAAGCAATATTACTGTGACCAGCGTATCGAGTAAAGGCAAAAAAGGTTAAAGTTGTTAACTTAAATCTAAGTTATACCGATATATGAGCATTGTTTTAGCAATCGAAACAAGTTGTGATGAAACTGCCGTTGCAATTGTTAATAATCGTAAAGTTCTTGGCAATGTGGTTGCTTCACAAATCGACATTCATCGGGAATTTGGTGGCGTTGTGCCAGAGGTAGCATCGCGGCACCATTTAGAAAGTATCAATGCTTGTATTGACACGGCCTTTGAGCAGTCGGGGTTGGACTGGTCTGAAATTGAGGCGATCGCCACGACCTGTGCGCCGGGCTTAGTGGGGGCTTTGTTGGTGGGAGCGGCCGCCGGAAAAACGTTAGCGATGGTGCATAACAAGCCTTTTATTGGCGTTCATCACCTAGAGGGACACATTTATGCCAGCTACCTCAGTCAACCGGAGTTAGAGCCGCCTTTTCTCTGTCTCTTGGTTTCCGGGGGGCACACGAGCTTCATTGAGGTGCGCGGTTGTGGGGAATATGAACTGTTGGGGGAAACCCGTGATGATGCGGCTGGAGAAGCCTTTGATAAGGTGGCACGGTTGCTGAAGGTGGGTTATCCGGGGGGGCCAGTGATTGATCGTCTGGCTAAAGCAGGAGATCCCCAAGCCTTTAAGTTGCCAGAGGGAAGAATTTCCTTACCGGGCGGGGGTTACCATCCCTACGATTGCAGTTTTAGTGGTCTAAAAACGGCGGTGCTGCGTTTGGTGCAGCAATTTGAAACCCAGGGGAAAGCCGTGCCTGTAGCAGATATTGCGGCCAGCTTTCAATACACCGTTGCCCAGGCTTTAACGAAACGGGCGGTACGGTGTGCAGGCGATCGCCAACTGCAAACCATTGTGGTCGGTGGTGGTGTGGCAGCAAACAGTGGTTTACGAGAAATTTTGACGGCAGCGGCAGCGGCAGCAGGAATTCAGGTTTATTTCCCGCCCCTTAAGTTCTGTACGGATAATGCGGCGATGATTGCCTGTGCGGCGGCGGAACATTTCCAGAAAGGCGATCGCTCCCGGCTAGATTTGCCTGTGGCCTCCCGGTTGCCGATTACCCAAGTGCAAACTCTATACACCCCTCTAGTTCCCCTTAAGGGGAAATCTTAAGCTGCACCATCTCCCTTAAAGGACATACACCCTCCGGTCTATCGACCACCTCCCTCAAGGGAGGATTTTAGGCGAAGACGGCGGTGCGGTTGCCGTAAACTAAAACGCGATTTTGTAGATGGAGGCGGACGGCGCGGGATAAGACGATACGTTCTAAATCTTTGCCTTTGCGAATTAGATCTTTCACGTCATCCCGGTGGCTGACCCGCACCACATCCTGTTCGATAATCGGCCCTTCGTCGAGATCCTGGGTGACGTAGTGGGCCGTGGCACCAATGATTTTTACGCCTCGGTCGTAGGCGCGGTGGTAGGGTTTCGCCCCTGCAAAAGCTGGTAAAAAGGAATGGTGGATATTGATCACCTGGTTAAACTGGCCGAGAAAATCTGGACTAAGCACCTGCATATATTTGGCGAGGATCACCAGATCGATGTTGTATTCCTGCAACAGGGCCAATTGTTTTGCTTCTTGTTCTGCTTTGGTGGCTTTGGTGATCGGGATATGGTGAAAATCAATCTTAAATTGTTGGGCGATCGCCTCTAGTTCCTGGTGATTGCTAATAATGAGGGGAATTTCTGCCTTGAGTTCTTTAGCTTGTTGTCGCCAGAGCAGATCCAGCAAACAGTGATCCTGTTTTGTGACCCAAATGGCCAGCCGGGGAACCTGGTCAGAAAAATGTAGGCTGTAGGTTGCCCCCAACGGTTTGGCGATCGCCCCGAAAGCAGGTTCAATGACCTCCCGTGGCAGGTTGAATCCGTCTAGCTCCCACTCGATGCGCGTCAGAAATAAACCAACGCTAAGATCCGTATGCTGATCGGCGTGGATAATATTGCCGCCATTGGCATAGATAAAGTTGGCAATTTTCGCAACCAGACCTTGTTGATCCGGACAGGACACTAGCAGAGTAGCAGTGGGCATTGCTTTTGTAGATTCTTAAAGGTTCGCAAAACTCCATTATTGTACGGGTTTCGCCTTGAAAATGAACGGTGTAGCAAGAAACTCACGAAAAAATGACACAGACTTGGGCGCAGGTACAGCACACCTTCCAACAAATTTGGGGCTACGATGACTTTCGGCCACCCCAGGATCAGATTATCCGCAGTTTACTCGCCGGACAGGATGCTTTGATTATCATGCCCACCGGTGGCGGTAAATCCATTTGTTTTCAACTGCCAGCTATTTTACAAACGGGTCTGACCCTGGTGGTTTCTCCCTTGGTCGCTCTCATGGAAAATCAGGTGCAAACTCTCCAGGCAAAACGCCTCCCGGCCCGACTCCTCCACAGTCAGTTGTCAAAATTAGAGCGGTGGCAAACCCTGCAGGCAGTAGCCAAAAACCAGTTGCGCTTGCTGTATCTATCGCCAGAAACCCTTTTAAGTCCCCCGGTTTGGGAAATACTGATTCAACCCCAGCTCAAGGTGAATGGTTTAATCCTCGATGAAGCCCATTGTTTGGTGCAGTGGGGGGATACCTTTCGTCCGGCCTACCGACGCTTAGGGGCTGTGCGTCCCGCCTTACTACGCCACAAACCCAAGGGCACAAAAATGGCGATCGCCGCCTTTACGGCCACCGCTGATCCCCAAGCCCAGAAAAGTATCAGCCAAACCCTCCAGCTCAAGAGTCCCAAAAAATTTGTCGAGAGTCCCTATCGCCCGAATTTACATTTAGCAAGCCGCACCGTTTGGAGTCCCAAGGGCAAACGAGACCAGTTGCACCGATTGCTACAAACCAATGCCAAGGCGTCGGGGTTGATTTACGTCCGGTCGCGGCGGGAGGCGGAAACCCTAGCCATGACCCTGGGGCAACAAAATTATCAGACAGCGGCCTACCATGCGGGTCTTAGTCCAGGCGATCGCCGCCAACAGGAAAAAGATTGGCAAACGGGGCGCTTACAATTTGTCGTTTGTACTAATGCCTTTGGGATGGGCATTGATAAAGCTGATGTGCGCTGGATTCTTCACTACCATCCCCCTAGTCTTCTGGCGGAATATCTCCAGGAAATTGGTCGCGCCGGTCGTGATGGAAAAAAAAGCACAGCCCTAAGTTTGATCAGCGAACCCACGGGCCTTTTAAACCCGGAGGATAAAAACCGCACGCGCTTTTTTCAACAAAATCTCCAAAAGCAGATCCGCCACGCCGCAAAATTGGCCCAGACCCTTCCTCTCCAGGGCAGCATTTTAGAACTCGATCACCAAGCAGAATTAAGCCTAGGGATTTTACACAGCACCGGGCAACTCTGCTGGCGGGATCCGTTTACCTACGAACGTCAGCCAACCTTAGATCCGAAAGCCTTCACGCTTCTGAAACAGCAACAAATCCACGCTGTTCGCCAGCTACAAACCTTTTGGCGACAAAAAACCTGCCGCTGGCAATTTTTAATCGACAGTTTTGGTTTCCATGACCAGGCCAAAGACTTCCGCTGTGGCCATTGCGATCGCTGTCAGAACTCTTCATGATCAAAGCGAAAGGCGATCGCCTTTTTTCCAGTTACCAAGGAGAAACCCCATGTACGTTTTAATCGGTGGTGCCGGGATGATGGGACGAGATCTCGCCAAAACCCTCCAACGAATGAACCACACCGTCGCGATCATTGATACCGATCCGGCCGCCTGTCAGGATGCCCGCGAAAAAATTGGTGTCATGGCCTTTGAAGGAAGTGCCGTTAAAACCAGTGTCCTCATCGAAGCTGGCATCCGCAAAGCCAACGCCGTGATTGCCACGCTCCGGGACGATGCCCTCAATCTCGCCTTGGTGACTCTCTGCAAACACTATGGTGTCCCGCAAATCATTGTTCGGATGCGCGATCGCGACTTTATCGAGCCCTACAAACTCGCGGGGGCAACCCACATTATCAGCACCACAGAACTGGCCCTCAATCGCGTGGTTAATGCCATTGAATATCCTGAAGTCGATGCAATGATGCATTTTGAACAGGGGCAAATCGAAGTTTTAAAGCTCTCGATTCCTGAAAATTGCGCCATTGTTGGCCGGAGCGTCGCGGAATTAGCCCAGGATCATCGGTTTCCTGCCGGGACATTAGTAATCGGCTACCAAGCGCACCCCCACGAAGAATTACAAATCCCCAATGGCAGCACCCTCCTAGAGAGCGGTTCGACGATCCTGGCTGTCACCAAACCAGAACTGGTACACCAGTTGGTGGACTTTATGGGGTTGTGTGTTGTTTAGGGATCCCGGAGCGCCAGAATTTTTTGGTTCAACTCTTGTAGATAGGGCCGAGCCGTCTCATCACTGATTAAGCCCTTGAGAATCGCTTCGTTAATGGCACTTTTTTCCGCGAGAAAGAGGCGATGGCGCAAGCCTTCTAAATAAGCTTGGTTTTCAAACTGGCTCAGTTTTTGGGTGAGGCGCTGATTATAAAGCCCCCGTAACTCTTCCTCGGCGTTGGCAATGCGGGCCTGGTAGCTGGCAAAGAGTTCTTCGTAGAGGAATTTTGGCAAACTGCCACTCTGTAACAGTTCCTTCAGTTCCTCCTGGGCAGATTTGGCGGCGATTAGATTAAGTTGCAAATTTTCGAGGTGTTGGCGGACGGGGGAAGGCTTGGCGAGTTGGAGCTTTTTCACAAACCAAGGCAAGCTCAAACCTTGACCAATCAGGGAAACTAAGACGGTACTAAACACGAGGGTAATCACCTGCGATCGCCCCTGGAGGGTTAAAGGCAAGCCGAGGGCGAGGGCCATGGACAAAGAGCCTTTCACATTACCGAAAATGAGTACGTGCTGCCAGCGGAGGGGCAAGGGGCGGTCGAAAAACTTCAGCACCGACAGCAGAGGATAAATCGAACAAATTCGCCCCACTTGATAGGCCACCACCGCCAGTAAAGCCGCCGGAATTGTCTGTAACAACGATAAAGGGGCGACCTCAATCCCCACGAACAGAAAAATAAAAGTATTCACCCCAAAACCTGCATATTCCCAGAAATTCAGGAGCGTAATCGTTACGGAACCGGAGCATTCTCGCAGCGCCACGTTGCCGATCAAAAGACCCGCGATCAACACGGCGATCGCACTAGAAACCCCCAAGGCTTGACCAATTTGAAACGTACCCAGGGAGACCGCCACCGTCAACAAAATATTACTGAGGGGATCATCCAATTGCCGGAACAGGCCAATGCACAAATAACCCAGACCCAGGCCTAGCAAACCACCCCCCACAAAGGCAATTAAAATTTGCTCAACCCCTTCCCCAACGCTAAACGAACCTTGCAGATGAATGGTGGTCACAATATTCAGTAGAACAAGGGCGATCCCATCGTTAAACAAACTTTCCCCTTCCACAATGGTCGCCAGTCGCCCCGGTACTGGCACCGTCCGAAACGCCGCAATCACCGACACTGTATCTGTAATCGTGAGAATAACGCCCACCGCACAGGCCGTTAGCCAAGCTAAATCTAAGCTGACCTTCAGGAAAAAAGCGGTGATCGTCGCCGCCAAAAGCACCCCAGGCCCCGCTAAAAGGGCGATTGGTTTAATGGTGCTCCGCAAACGACTAATATCGGTATTGATCGCCGCCTCAAAGATCAAAATCGGCAAGAATAAATTGAGAATGACCTCAGGATTCAAGCCAATGGCATCGGAGAGAATTTGTTTGGGGATCAACAACCCTGCCAACACCAGACCAATCACGTAGGGAATCCTCAGCCAGCGGGTCACCAGTGCCACGACCGTCGCCACCAACAGCAACAGAATTAAAGTATTCACCAATCCGGTAAAGGCATTGGCCGGCAAAGAAACCGCTTGTCCGAACAGGAAGATGTGGCGCACAATGATCAGGGGAGGATTGGGCACGGTGGTAAGTTTCCTTGGTGAGAATAATCGGTTGCAACATCCTACGGTAACGGCGATCGCCAGAAATCGACAGGCTGACGCAAAATTTTTGATGCTTAGTGACGGGATATTGATATGGTGCGGGTAGTGATAACGGGCCTGGGTTTACGCTGTGCCCTGGGCGATCGCCACCAGGCTTGGCAAAAATTACAACGGGGAGAAAGCGCGATCCAATTGCGGCAACCGTTTCGGGATTTACCCGTTATTCCGGTGGCGATGTTGGGGAAAGCGCCTGTGGATTTAGAAATTCTGCGGCGATCGCTCGTTGAGGCAACCCTCGTAGATGCTGGCCTAGAACCGCCTTTAGAACATTGTGGGATTGTGATCGGCTCTAGTCGGGGCTTTCAGGGGCAGTGGGAAAAGCTGCGGTATGACGACCAACAAGGACATCAGAGAGGATTAGAGAATTGGTTAACTTATTTACCCAACCAATTGGCGATCGCCACGGCCCAGCAAGTTGGCTCCCAAGGGCCAGTTTTAGCACCGATGGGGGCTTGTACCACCGGATTATGGGCGATCTCCCAGGGCTTTGAACTTTTGCAACGGGGCGATCGCCCACAGGTGTTAGCCGGAGCAGTGGAATCTCCCGTCACACCTTTAAGCATTACGGGGTTCCAGAAAATGGGGGCGTTGGCGACGACGGGCTGTTTTCCCTTTGACCAACGGCGGGAAGGACTGGTTTTAGGGGAAGGGGGGGCGATCTTTCTGCTCGAAACCCTAGAATCAGCCCAGCAACGAAACGCCAAAATCTACGGCGAAATCCTCGGCTGGAGTTTTACCTGTGATGCCCACCACATGAGCGCGCCCCAAGGTAATTATCAGGTCGCAATGAAGGCGATCGCCCAATGTTTAGAGCGGGCTGGCCTGGAACCCGAAGACATAGATCATATTCATCCCCATGGCACCAGTACCCGTTTAAATGATCAAGCCGAAGCAACGATGATCGAAACGCTATTTCCCCACCGTCCTTTTGTCAGCGGTAGTAAAGGGGCAACGGGCCACACCCTCGGCGCATCGGGAGCTTTGGGGGTGGCGTTCTCGCTGTTAATGTTGCGAGATCAACGGCTTTTTCCCTGTGTGGGCTTAGCTCAGCCAGAATTTGACTTAAATTTCGTCACAAAAGCCCAGAATACTCCACTCCAAAATGCTCTCTGTTTCAGCTTTGGGTTTGGTGGTCAAAATGGGGCGATCGCTATCCGAAACTATCCATAGAAAGAGTCATTTATTTTAACTTTATCGCTGAAATATTTACATGGCTTGATTTAGATGGCTTGCCAGAAGCACACACTAATGATTTTTCACCATAATGCTGCAATCTCTTCATGGACTTTTTTACTATTCCAATAGAGATTATGAACAGTAGAAATATGATCTCCTATATCTACATATATATCTTTAATGGCACTAGATTCTTGCATCAAACCCTCGACTGGCCAAGCAATAATATCATCCTTATCCCAAAAATTAATCCATCGTGCTCCATTCAAAGATTGGCCAAATACTTCCGGATTGTCTGCCAAACCATAATCATGGAAATTTAACGCATTTCCTTGAGCAAGAATATCTAGAACGGCATTACTGCGAAAAGCCAGCATTGAAATAGGAGAACCAAAAGTAAATAAGCGACGCACTCGGAGTCTTTTATTGTCTGCTAATTTTCGTAGCTTTTCAAAATCTTGCAGGATATGATTGACTTCCGAACTATCCTCATTGCCAACCTCGATAAAATCATGGTCTTTATTACTCAGAATAGACTGGGACGCAAAAAGATAAAAAAGGAAATCAAAGGCAATCACTGAACCAGCACTATGCCCTAAAAAAGTTAACGATATAGGTTCATTTTTTTCTAAAGGCTCTTGAATACATTGAATAATCTGAGATGAAACACTTCTCCGAATACTTCTTTTCCCATCTTGGGAAACATAATAAAACATATCTGAAAAGCCCCGAATCATCAGTTCTCTCAATGTGGAGAGAAGTAACCGAGCAGGATTGATTGTCCAGTCCGAAGTCTGTTGTATGTGGCCGAGTAACTTCTTTGCTAATTCATCCTGCGCCTTTGCCAACAAATAGTCGCCTTCTAGAACAGGACTTTGCTCTGATCCCCATTTTATGTCACAACGTTTTGCTTTTTCCCAGTCTGAACGATTGGGGAAATTTGTGCTGACTTTCCCAACACCTTTATGGAGCTGATCGTAAGTTTCAGTTTGATCTGGATTATTTTCTGGTGAAACGCCGTGGATATAAATTAAATATTCATGCATAGATCTTACCCATACAATAATGAGCTGCCATCAAGTCACCGAAGATGTTAATTATTAATGGTAGTAGCGAAAATTGTCTTATGATGAAAATCTTTTGTTTTTTTTATAAAAGACTCAGCTAAAAGTGCAATCATGGCATATCTATGCTTATCTGTATGGCCATATATTTTTTAACAAATTAAAAATGCCGAAGGGTGTGTTTTTTTTTGAAATTAGTGCCTTGCCAATATTTGGTGAAGGGAAATAATTTAGACTGTAATTCCCTCCAAAACATCGTCCGTAAGGTCATAAAGATCACTTAGTTTTTGCAATTTTTCATCGGAAGCTTCCCAGAAACCGCGCCCATGGGCTTCCAACATCCGCCCAACAATATTCCGAAAAGCTTCAGGGTTTGCATCTCGCAATTTTTGCGCCATGGCTGCATCGAGGGCATAGGTCTCTGCGGCTTGGTCATAGACCCATTGATCCTGGAAATCGACTGTACCGCCCCAACCGATTAAAGCTGTCATTCGCTGGGAAATTTCATAGGCTCCCCCAGACCCCTGATCGGCCATTGCCTCAGCCCACTTGGGGTTGAGCAGTTTAGAGCGGTATTCCATGCGCAGCACCGATTCTAATTTTCGGGGCGTTGTGTCCTTCGAGAAACTTTCCACAAAGCTAGCTGTAACGGTTTTACCGCTGGCATTTTCCGCCGCTTTTTTTAGTCCCCCAGTGTTGGCGTAGTATTCCTGGATATCTGTCAGGCCATATTCCACCGAGTCAATTTCCTGCACCAGGCGATCGCCTGTTTGGAGTAATTTTTTCAAGACCTCCGGGCGTGCCTGACCCTTATCGTTGCGGCCATAACTGTATTGATTGCGGCCTTCCCAGGTTTTCGCCAGTTCATCGCTGTTGTCCCAGTTGCCTTCGACGATTTGATCATTCACCAGGGAGCCAAAATCCCCAGCAGGATTGGAGAAGAGGCGGGCGGTGGTATTTTTAACCCCCTCGGCCTGGAGTTCGAGACTGTGCTTGCGGATAAAATTTCGGGCAGGATCTTCGTCTACGGTGGCGGCCCGGTGGAACAAATCATCGAGTAGTTCAATGATGTTGACAAAACTATCCCGGAAAATGCCCGACAGATTCGCCAAAATATCGATGCGGGGATGGCCGACGACTGCCAGGGGCAATAATTCATAGCGGACAATGCGCCCCGTCCCTTCCTTAATCGGTTCTGCCCCCACCAATTCCAGCAGAATCCCCAAAGATTCTCCCTTCGTTTTAATGGCATCCAAACCCCAGAGCATCACTGCCACCGTCTCTGGATAATTGCCCGTTTCCTCAAGGTGTTGCTGGATGATTTTTTTGCCAATTTCCCGACCGCGAGCATAGGCTGCCGGGGAAGGCATCCGGTAGGGATCGAGGGCATGGATATTGCGTCCGGTGGGTAAAACTCCCAGGCCATCCCGCAGCAGATCGCCCCCAGGGGCCGGGGGAATATATTCGCCGTTCAAACCCTTGAGCAGGTTCGTAATTTCGTCGTCCGTTTGCAAAAGGCGATCGCCAATTTCCCGCGCTTCTGCCAGGAGTTCCGGTTGGTCGCAGGTAATTTCAGGCTCTCCCTGGGCGACCTTGGTAAGAATATTTGCCGAAAGGCGATCGCCAAAATAGGCCGCGAGGTAACTTTGGATAATTTTGGGACTAGGTTTTTCCCCCAGGACATGGAGACCAGAGGAAAACAGCCGTTGTTCTAGGGTTTGTAGGTATTCATAAATTTGGACGAAATAGTTTTGGAGGGCGGTTTTGCTGAATAAGGGGGCATTTGTAACAGTAAATTCGATCCCCTGCTCCTGGCCTACTGTAAACGGACAATCTTCCGGCAGGCCCAGATCAATGATTTTTTGGATAATGTCCGGGCGGAGAGCGTCATTTTTCTCTGGATCTTCGCGATATTCCCCAATCAAATCCCGCAGCACCAACAGTTCTTTGTATAAACCGGCCCGACCATAGGGGGGCACATTGTGGGAAATCAGAGTGCCGTAGCCGCGTCGTTTCGCCAAAATTGATTCTGAAGGATTATTCGCCGCATAAATATATAAATTTGGCAGATTTCCCAACAAAATATCCGGCCAAGAATAACTGGTATTCCCCAGGGGCGAACCGGGCAGCCATTCCACTGTGCCATGCATGCCGAAGTGAATCAGGGCATCGGCGCGGAACTCATTTTGGAGCCATTTATAAAAAGCAGCGTATTGGGGATGGGGCGTTAAATCTTTCTCGAACATCAACCGCATCGGGTCACCAGAAATGCCTAGGGGCGGCTGCACGCCGATCCACACCTTCCCGAACTGGACGCCTCCCACCTGACATTTGCCCCCAAAGGTTTTCAGACCCGTATTCGTTAAACTTTGCCACTGCTTTTCAATTTTCTGGGTCAGAAGATAACCCAACCAACGATCCATGATTTTGAGATCGATATTTTCCAGGGTCTGCTGGGGCGCCAAGGCGGGATCAAGGCGGTAGGCTTCATCAGCCGCTTTCACTAAACGAATGATTTCCTCCCCATCTGCCGGAAAATTCCCCACGTCGTAACCCTGAGCCTGGAGCGTTTTGAGAAGATTGACCAAACTTTTGGGGACGTTTAATAATGCCGCTGTTCCCGTTGCTCCGTAGCCTGGTGGAAAGCCGTAGAGCAAAATAGCCAGTTGGCGATCGCCTGGGGCCGTATTTTTCAGACGAATCCAATTTTTTAGCCGTCCTGTGAGTCGTTTTATCCGTTCGGGGATCAAGTAAATATCTTCCCCGACGAGGCCACCGAGGGGAATCGTATCAATCGCCCCATCCAGTTCTGGCAGGGCATAGAGCACCACACTTTGGAGGCCGCCAATCCCTTGTCTCGTCCAGGAATGGAGGTCTTGGATTAACAGAGGAGCCGCAACGAGGTAGGGAATATTTTTCGCGCTCAAGATACTTTTCGCCACCTCCACCTGCCGCCCTGCTTCCATGGAACCTGCCGGGCCACCCACCAGGGGAAAACCAATCGTCGAAACAATGCCTTCAACCTTTACCGCATCGGCTTTGAGAGATTTAATCTCCACTTGGCCATGGAGCCTTTGGTGCTGTTCGTAGTCGGTGGTGAGCCAATCCCGAACGATCACATGGGCTTCGACACCATTGATAAAAATCGGCAGGGGCACCAACCCATCAGCTTCAAATTTGCGAATCAGTTGAGGAATGTAAGGCTGTTTAGTGATAACGTGCTTGCGGTAGAGGAGGACGGCAATGACGGGGTTTAATTTTTGCTCTGGAAAGGTGTGGCGATGCCAATCGAGGTAAGCCTGAGGACTGAGAAAATAGCCATCATGGTCGGGATGGAGCAGGCCCAGATTCGGCGTTTCCACCACAGCGGGCAATTCTCCAATATTGAGACCCAAGTAATTTTCGGCGATCGCCCAACACATGGCCGCCACATTATCCGTCCCGCCGGCGTTCCAGTAACCGTAGATAATCAGCCAATTGCGCAGATCCTGAACTTTTTTCGCGGGAATATATTTCAGCAGCTTCGGCCCGGTCTTGAGGAAACTTAGGTAGCCAGCGAGCTTATCTTCTTCCTTGCTGTTGGTAAATTTGCTCAGGATAAATTTAATCGGTTTCGGCATTCCCTTGGGTTGCTCGCCAATGACAAACTTGCCCAACCGAGTCAAGGCCATCAGCTCCAGGGCCGACTCAAAAACTAAGCGTACCGGAATATTTTCGACCCGTTCCCGCAGCCAAATCACCTGGTCATAGTCAAAAATCAGACTGGCGAAAAAAACATCGGCCCCCTGTAAAGCTTGGGCCACGGCCTCCGGTTGACTGACCAAATCCCGATCATTAAAGGTCAATACTTCCAGGTCGGGACAACGGGCGATCGCCTTTTGGGCAGCATCCCGATACAAGCTGGCATTAAACGCTTCAAACCCGGTGATGATCACAATGCGCTTCATGGGAGCGGCCTTTACTTTCCGTTACACTGCGATCTTAGCAACTTTTTCTGGGCCTATTTCCTGGTCTTTATCTCAAAAATAAGTCAAAATGAAATAAAAAGTAGGATAATTTTATGAAAATTACGACTCCTCCTTCAGAAAAAGAGCAAAGAAAGCTACTTCACGAGTTTTTAAAAAAATCACCACATAAAATTGAACAATACTTAGAATTAAATTCTCCAGTTGATTCTAAGGGAAGATACTTATCATTTGATGAGCTTCAGTACAGAGTCGATAAATCAGTTAATGCAAAATTAGCTTGGCAGTTTGTTAAAAGAGCACGGCAAAATCAACTCAAGCCAGTCATAGCTCTCGGATCACCTCCAATAGAGTGCGAATTTTTCTTGACACACATTATCCAAAAAGCCTGTTCCGAAGTGGATAGACACACTACAAATGCTGCCCTAGAATTAATGTGTAGCAAGATAGGAGAGCAGAAGAACTTTGAATATTTAATTAACGACTTAATCGAAGATGAGGCTATTGGAAGTAGTCAGTTAGAAGGCGCTGCGACAACAACACGGGTTGCAAAAACTCTTCTAAAAAGACAAAGAAAACCAAGAACTCCTGACGAGAAAATGATTCTTGGTAACTTTAATATGATGCATTTTGCATGGGAGCATCGAGATGAACTTCTCTCATTAGATTTAATCAAAGAACTTCATATTGCTGGAGTCAAAGGAATTCAGGATAATAAATATTATCCTGGCAGAATTCGTGATACAGATGATGTTGAAATAGTTGATGAAATAGGAAATGTCATATATACTCCTCCATCATCACAAGGATTAAAAGAAAGACTAGAAAAGTTATCAAACTGGGCAAATATTCAACATCATGAGGTTGACAGTTCTAATTATTTACATCCTTTAATCAAGGCAATTACTCTGCATTTCGCCATTGGTTATGAGCATCCTTTTTATGATGGCAATGGAAGAGTCGCAAGATCTCTCTTTTACTGGTATATGTTCAAAAATAGATTTGCAGCATTTCGCTATATCACTATTAGTTCACTATTGAAAAAAGCTCCTGCCCAGTATGCTAAAAGTTACCTATATACTGAAACTGATAATATGGACTTGACATATTTTTTGAACTATCAGTGTGATATCATCACTAGAGCCATTAAAAGATTCAGAACAACATACGAAAAAAACCTCAAAAATATGGAGGATTTTAATCAATGGCTTTGGGAGTCTGGATTATACGAACAACTAAATCATAGGCAGCGTATCATATTACAAGTTGCCAAAAATGGTGTAGTGAGTTATTTTACTACGAATGAAGTTAAAAATAATTTGAGTTGCTCCTACAACACCGCAGCAAATATTTTAAATAAATTAGTTGATTTAAAATTATTTAGAAAAGAAAAGAAAGGACGTGAGTGGGTCTTTTCTATGCTTGATAAAAAAGAAATTATTCGTGATTGGGAAATAAATTAGTGGCATTAATTTTAGATCTTAAAAGTTAAAATCGTACTCTAGTATAAGCTGGCATTAAGTTTATCGGTAGAGTACAGGTTTTAAGAGCCATATCACGTCAAGGCTTCCAAAAGGGAGGTCAATTTTAACTGGACTTCGGCATATTCCCGTTCCGGCTGGGAACCGGCGACAATTCCGGCCCCACCGTAGAGTCGCGCATGGTTACCCCGAATCAAGGCCGACCGAATCGCCACGATAAATTCACTATTGCCCTGACTATCGAGCCAACCGATAGGAGCGGCATAAAGGGTACGGTCAAAGGTTTCTGCTTGGCGAATTTCCGCACAGGCGATCGCTCTGGGGACGCCGGCCACTGCTGGTGTTGGATGTAAGTGGGCCACTACCTCTAGGGGATGAATTTGCGGCGGTAGGATTGCATGAATCGGTGTCCAGAGGTGCTGAATATTAGAAAGTTTAAGGAGCTTACGGGGAGCCGCCTGGGGATCGAGACCAAGGCTCTGGAGTTGTCCTAGTAGGAAATCTGCCACGGCCTGGTGTTCCCGTTGTTCCTTTTCACTGTGGAGTAGGCTTTTGGCGAGACGCTGATCTGTGAGCAAAGATTCCCCCCGGGGGGCAGATCCGGCGAGGGCATCGGTCACCAATTGTCCCTGCTGTACCGCTAACAGCCGTTCTGGACTTGCGCCGATAAATGTGTCACCCCGCTGATTACGGAGGGAAAAAACACAACAGTCCGGGTGGTGATCGCGCAAATTATCCAGGGCATGCACCACATCAAAGGCTTGATTGGCCGTGACATCGAGGGCATGGGCCAGGACAATTTTACTGAGTTTACCTTGGTCAATGAGTCGGAGGGCTCGCCGGACAGCCTGGGTAAATCCCGTTGAGGCGGTGCAGACAGTGCCCCGAATCCCTAGGGAAGGGACGAGTTCCTGGGGCAGAGTCGCGAGAAATTGTCGCAATTGTTGGGCGATTTGATGTAAAAGAGTACGCTGTTGGCGATCGCCATTGAGCACTAAAAAATAATCCCGTTGGTGTTGCACCAGTTGCAGTCTAGGAATGGTGACTAAACCAGGCGGAAAAGGCGCTTCGGGGGTTTGGGCACTAAAAAACGTGAACCCACAGGAAAAGTAAGGAATCGGAATGTTGATATTGCGCTGAATTCTCGGTTGCCAATGGGTGATAAATTGCTGGGCTTGGCGAAAACGATCCTCTCCCTGGGGAACTAATTCGCTTAGGGTGCCAAAGTTGAGGATCGCCCGTTGCTGTTGGCGATTTTCCCAATAGAAGTGATTGAGGGGACTGGGCAGAATTTGTTCAATGGCCCGGAGCACCACCAGGTTATCTACCGCTGGAATTTTAGTGATTTCGCTGACAATCTCCCCAGATGGTGCGGGGGTTCTTTGGGTGAGCCATTGTTGCCAGGTTGATGGGGACAGTTGACGCCGTTGGCAGGAAGTTCCCATTCCCTCCCCCAATGCCGAACCGTGACTTTGATCCGGCTCTAGGCGATCGCGCCAAAGCGTTTTTCCCACAATTCAGATCCCTCTAGGACGATGGACAACGAAAAACAAAGATGTGCAATCAGTCGATGGTGCAGTCACTCAGGCCAGCAATGATGTCTTCCCAGTGACCATTCGGCTGTAGCGGGCTACCACTCCAGAATTTTACAATCAAGACCTCAAGCTTATTTTATGTATGGTAACGAAACGCAGACTAACTTCATAGGTTCCGGGCTTGATTTGGCCGTGCTTTTCGGAAAAAGTCCCCTATTTTAGACATTTTTTACTTTTTCTTAAGTTTTTTCTTGATTTATTAGGCATTTTTTCATTTTATGCTTCCCAAAAGATTGCTCCAGTATGGTTCCTAGGGCGGTTGTTTTAGCCATCAGCAATTTCTTGCAAGGGACTCTCTCCCAAGCGGTTACAGAGAAATAATTAGATATTGATTTTGGAATTTTGCCCCCTTTACAGGAGCACCTTTGAGGGGAGGCGGCAGCAGAATATTACGCCGTTGATCCCCTGCTTCGATGGTGATTTCGGGGCCATATTGGGTGAGCTTAACCTGTTTTTTGTCAAAGGTGGGGAGGAATACTTTCACCTGACGGGCAGCGGTATCGATGATCAGGGGCTGAGGAGCCTGGGCCGCTTGGCTAAAGTCAGGCAGATGGGAAATGAGGTCTTCCCAATGATCAGCCTCTACTGTGGGTAGGGCGGTATTCGTCAGGGGTTCAAATTCAGGGCCAACATCTGCATCGCTACGATTGACGATGACACCACCGACAGTCACATTCACCTGTTGGGCACTGCCCCAGAGATATTTCGCTTTGGCGATCGCCCCAGCACTGGCATCGGTGACGAGGTATGCGGCGAAACGGTTGGGGTCAGCCATCGCTTTTTTCCCTTCATCGAGGACTTGGTTTGCCTCTTGGGTGGGTTCAGCGGCAAAGTTATCAAACGTCCAGGACACATTTAAAATGGCGCTGGTCACGGGCTGAATAAAGGGGGAAATGGCACGACCCAGGTCAGAGGCTTGGAACACTTCCCGGAAGCGGCGGATGTACCAGCTTAAAATTTCGGGAGTGCCTAACAGTCGTAGGGTATTGAGGTCGCCATCGCCATCAAAGATGATCACATCGTACTGGCCGCTTTTGTCATAGTCCCAAATTTCCTTGAGGATTACAGCGCTATCCATCCCCGGCAAAATTCCTAATTCCTGGCCATAAACGTTTTTCAGGGTGGGCGATCGCAGATATTTTGCTTCTAATGCTTTGACCTGCTCCCAGCCGGATTCGAGGGCAGCAGTGGCCATGATCTGCACGGCATCGAGGTTATTTTCAAGGTTAACGGGACTAAAACTCGGTGACATCCCCAGGGCGATCCCCCAGGCAGGACTTGGATCTTGGCCAATGAGTAAAACCCGCTTACCTGCTTGGGCATATTTTTTCGCGGCGGCGATCGCCACAGTGGAACGACCGACCCCACCTTTACCAAGGAATGTCAAAATAAAAGCCATAGTTCTCCATTGCACAAAACGATGATCTAACAGAAATTGTAGCGATTCTGCTGGATTATCTTGCGAGACTATTTTGAATTAGTGCTAGGACTCCACCTAAGCCATTAATTGGGTCAGTTTAAGGGTTAGGGCAGCGGCGATCGCCTGATAGTCTTGCCCTAGCTGCTGTAAGAGAGTTGCCACGAGAGGCCAATCTTGGGCATGAGCTGCCCCCTCTAGGGCCTGGCATTGGCAAGCAAATTGCTCCATCTGAAATAGCCGACTACTGGATTTGAGGGTGTGGGCATTGCGCACAAGCTCCGCCTGATTGTGTTGTTCGTAACCCGTCTGCATCGCCGCAATCAGCAGAGGAGTATCTTCTAGAAAAGTTTCAACGAGGTCTTGTAATGTTGCTAAGTCATAGCTGACCATCTCAGCTAGTTGCTCTAAATTGACTTCGTCGGCAGCAGATGAAGAGGCCATAGACTTTAATCAGAAGAAGACTGGGTAGTGGAGAGGGACTGGTGGTAATGGTAGGCGACCTTCAGGGCATGGAGGAGCTTTTTTACTTGAATCGGTTTACTCAGGTAATCGTCCATCCCCGCATCTAGACAAACTTGGCGATCGCCTTGCATCGCATTGGCGGTCATGGCAATAATCCAGGGACGCTTCCCCTGGGACTGGGGCGACCGGGCATCACGCTGGCGAATTTGTCTGGTGGCTTCGAGGCCATCCATCGCAGGCATTTGTACATCCATCAAAATGACATCATAGTTATCGCTTTGTAAACGGCTCAAGACTTCGAGGCCATTGGTCGCCACCTCTACACCATAGCCGAGGCGGGCCAAAATATTGAGGGCAACTTTTTGGTTCACAATATTATCTTCCGCCAACAGAATTTTGAGGGGGTAGGCTTGCCCCAAGGTTGCATCAAAGGGAGAGGCAGGCTCCATGGCCGTTGTGGGTAGGGCCTCGGCGATCGCCAAGGATAGGCAATGGTAAAGGGCTTCCTGCTTGATGGGCTGACGTAATTGGAGCTGCTGGGAGATGGCTGGATAATGAGTCGATTCGGCAGTACTGAGGGGCGGGGCGATCGCCACAATTGCCAGGTCAGGATTTTGACTAGATTGCTTAATTTGTCGGAAAAAATCTGCGGAAACAAGATCCGTTTTCATCTCCATCATCAACAGATCAATGGGACGTTGATGCAAGATATCCAAGGCACCGGAGGCCATGGTTGTATGGGAGACCGCTGCTCCAGTTGCTGTCAATAAATGGGAGATACTTCGGGCAAATAAAGGACTTGGATGCAGGATCAGGAAGTTTTTCTCCTGGAGTTGGGGCGGGAGTTCATGGAGGGTGATTTCTTTTGCGGAAATCGGGGCAATGGTAAAGGGAATTTGCGCATAAAATACCGTTTGCCGCGCCACGGATTGGAAGATTTTTGGCGGATCAGGGGACATTTCCTGGGGAAATTGACCAGCCATGATTCCACCACTTTCGACCCAAAGTTGCCCCCCCATCAACTCCACCAGTCGTTTGCTAATCACGAGACCCAACCCCGTCCCACCATAGCGGCGTGAAGTGGAAGCATCCCCCTGGCTAAAGGGTTGGAACAACCGGGTCATCTGCTGCGCCGGAATGCCGATGCCCGTATCTAGGATCGCAAATCGCAGGCAGACTTGATCCCCGGCACCCGTCGCTGTGGGGACTTTTTGTACCCAGAGGGAAACATCACCGCGATTGGTAAATTTGACGGCATTGCCCAAGAGATTGAGCATAATCTGTTGAAAGCGCGTCACGTCTCCCATTAAGTAGTGGGGCACATCGGGATCAAGGATATAGCTCAGGTAAATGGGCTTGGCGATCGCCCGGGTCGACATCAAATCTAAACAGTTTTCTAAACAGGTTTGCAGGTTAAAGGGCTGCAACTCTAACTCAAATTTTCCCGATTCAATTTTCGAAAAATCCAGAATATCGTTAATGATCGCGAGGAGGTTACTGCCACTATTACGAATAATGTCGATAAATTCCCGTTGTTGGGCCGTGAGGTCTGTATCCCTGAGAAGTTCCGCCATCCCAATCACGGCATTCATCGGCGTTCGGATCTCGTGGCTCATGGTCGCCAGAAACTCGCTTTTGGCGCGGTTGGCTTGTTCTGCGTCTTCCTTGGCAAGCTTCAGTTGGATTTCGGCTTCCACTTTGTCTGTAATGTCGGTGATTGTGCCGACGATGCGGTAAGGGTTGTCCTGTTCATCTTTGAGGCACTTCGCTTTACTCAAAATCCACCGGTATTGGCCATCACAATGGCGTAGACGATGGACGTTTTGATAACTTGCGGTCAGTCCCTGGAGGTGGTTTGTCATGGCGGCCTGGGCTTGAGCTAGATCATCAGGATGAACGAGATCGGCCCACATTTGGCGACCTGTGATCCGAGGCCGTAGGTTGGATTCTTTGTAGCCCAAAAGACGAAACCAAGACCGGGAGCGGTAAACTTGATCTGAACGGAGATCCCAATCCCAGATACCGTCATTGGTAGCGGCGATCGCCAACTCGTAGCGTTCTTCACTCTGCCGTAATTGCTGTTCAATCAGTTCTCGCTGTCGTACTTCTTCTGAGAGGGCTTTGGTTCTTGTTTCTACCTGTTCTTCGAGGTTGAGGGTTGTCGCCTGGATCGCCTGGAATTGTTGTCGTAGGGTATTGAGCATCACCTCAAAGTTTTGGCTCAGACGATTAAATTCACTGATATAGCTCTTGAGAGGAAGAATCGGTTCCTGCTGCTGCAGCTCCTCTTGAATATCGGCGGTCATCGCACTCAGTTGATTCAGCGGTGCTGTCAGCCAACGACTCATTTTTTCCGCCGTCACCACTGCCAACAACAGCAAAATCAGGACGATCATCAGACTGCGAATGTAGTAACTTTCCAGGGCATCCATATCCTCCGCCAGTCCCATGGTCAGCCATAACTGAGCCGGAAATACAGTGCCTTCTAGGGGTTGAACAATAACTCCAAAGGCTTCTTGCCAGCGGGCGATCGCCGATTTACCGATGACAGTCTCCGGTAAGGAAATAAACGTTTGACTAAGTAAGGGTTGGTTATCCCGTGCGTCATACCAAGTCCAGGGCTCCCCCGCAGCGATCTGTTTGGCAGAATCTGCAATCACGAAATCATTTGTCTGGGTTGTGGCGATCGCCCGGAGCGGATATTGTCGTACCGCTTGTAGTTTTCGTTGCAAAAAATCCGCTAAAAAATCAACGTTTACATCAAGATAAAACGAACCTAAATTATCCGGAATTTCTAAAAGATAATCGATATGTAAGTGATCTTTTTGTTGATTTATGGCAGCAACAATCCCATCTTGTAAAAACGGCTTACTTTGTCGATAATTTTGCAGTGCTTGATTTGTCTCTTCTGTTGCTATATGTTGGATAGAATCAGCTTGATTATCCAAGGCAATAATTGGATTTCCCGTTGCATCAAATACTTCTATATAAGCGAGTTCTGGATAAACTCTTTGCAGCCCTCTGAGAACATTATCAAGCCTGCCCAACGGAAAATCATCCTGGGCAATACTGTTAATAGCGTATTGGCTTGCCTCTAAATAAGCAGCTTCCCAAAGTTTTAATTCTGTCGTCAAAGACTGGTTAGATGTGACTAAAACATCATGAATATCCCGTTCAATTGTTTCAAATCTTTCCTGGGCAGTTAAAATCATCAACGTCAAAATAGGAAAAATCACAAAGGCTAGCAGGACGTCGAAGGCAATCTTTTGGAGTGAATTTTCTCGCCGATAACGCCGGGGGAAGACTCGCAGTAGAAAAGGAAAATAATTAATAATTAAACTAGCAATTTCGGCATTGAAGATCCCATTCACAAATTGTTTTAAAGCAATAGTTACTACGGCTTGGGCATCCATTTTTAAAATCAAAAAATAAATGCCGAAAATCAGAACAGCACCAACTGTCAACCAATAAATCGCGTCATAAAAAGGAATATTGATATTGCGGCGTTTTTTTTGCCAAAAGAAGCTCACAAAAAGAACTTCTCCAATAAAAATAACCATGGCATAGGGATGATGCCAGATAAAAAATGTATGCACACTGGCGATCGCCCCAGCGATGATCGCCCAAAAAGGCCCATAGAAAAATAAAATTATCCAAACTGCAATAGAACCAAATAAAAAGTCAATACCAAAAAATAAGCTTAATTTAAAGTAATTACCCAGGTAGCTAACGACGATCAAAGTTAACAATAACCAAGGGTACTCCACCTTTAAATTAAGGAGCTTGGATACAACTTTATTGAGTGTTTTTTGGAACTGAAACAGCATCACACTCAGAAAATTTTGTTAAAAACTCTATACTCATTAATCGTAATAACACTTGCCATCTAATATCAATCAAACGATATGATTCTTGACTAAGACAACGAAGGCATCCGGATTCTTTTTTACTTTTTGACTAATTTGTCCGGCGATCGCCCTATCTACCTTAAAGGCCGTTTCTCCTAAACTGGCGACCAAAGAGGGCTTGTCAGATATCCTGTTTGCCTTAATTAATTAACCTTTTGAAGATTGCCCGCTTTTACCCAGGCTTCTGTACCGTTCGCTAGGCGAATTTGCTGCCACACTTGATCGTCGCTCATGCCGAGCACCGTTACCTCGGCGTTATAATCAACACCCCCCAAGCGAGCGGAGTCTTGGGAAGGCTCTGCCCGTAAACTTAAGCCATTCGACCAAGTGACCGTCGCTTTATAGCTATCCGTCGATGTTTCAGCCACCTCTGGTTCTGGGGCTTCCTCTTCCTCTGCTTCGGCCTCGGTTGCCTCTGGATCATTATTGGCAGCGGTGGCAGTGGGTTCAGGCTCGGTCTCCTGGGATTGAGGCGATGTCGGGGTGGTTTCTAGGGGATCAGCGACGGTCTCAGAAAACACCGGTTTAGGCGGGGCAGCGGCCATGCGGTTAAAGAAATAATAAGCAGCCCCAACACTGCCTACCGCCAACAGAAATACCCCAAGGATAAAACCAAGAATAAATTGAAAAAGATTAGAAATATTCATAAAATCTGCTCTCTGACCGGGACACCAACAACATCAAAGGAACGGCCCATAGAAAGCATTATAGTTGACCGTTCCCTGGGTCTTAGGGGTTCAAAAAATTTTGTTGTCGCGAGGCGAGGCGGGCCTTTCCAGAGGTCGCCCAATGTTGCAAAAACTCGATTTGCTCTTTCGCGGTGCGCGCCAGGGGAATGATTTGGCTCGCGGCTTCTAAAATGTCGTCGGTGGTGAAGTCTCGATTTTGGCTAAAGCCCAGGTGCATGGCCTCGATCAAGGTTTGTTCAATTTCAGCTCCAGAAAAATCAGGCGTCTCGTAGGCCAAACGCTTTACATCGTAGTTTTTGAGGTTATGAGGCCGCAGGCGGGAAAGATGGACATTGAAAATCGCTTCCCGTTCGGCCTGGCTGGGTAAGCCTACAAAAAAGATTTCATCAAAACGGCCTTTCCGCAGCATTTCAGGGGGCAGGGTGTGGATTTTGTTAGCCGTAGCGACCACAAAAACAGGGCTTTGTTTTTCTGCTAACCAGGTGATAAAAGTGCCAAAGACGCGACTGGTTGTCCCCCCATCGCCTCCCCCATCAGCCCCAGCAAAAGCCTTATCAATTTCATCAATCCAGAGGATGCAAGGGGCAAGGGCTTCTGCGAGCTGGATCATTTGCCGGGTGCGGGATTCGGATTCACCCACTAAGCCCGCAAAGAGACGTCCTACATCAAGGCGCAGCAGGGGTAAATGCCAGTGGTGGGCGATCGCCTTAGCGGTGAGGGATTTACCTGTGCCTTGAATGCCGACGAGCAACAGTCCCCGTGGGTGGGGCAGACCATATTCCCGTGCTTTTTCACTGAAAGCTCCCCCCCGACGCAGGAGCCATTCTTTTAATCGATCGAGGCCGCCAATGTCAGAAATTTGCTCCGTGGCCGGATAGAAGTCCAAAATTTGGGTTTGGCGAATAGACTGGCGCTTTTCAGCGAGGATAAGTTCTACGTCTTCTGCTTGGATTTGGCCATGGTTCGCCAGACTGAGGGTCAGCACACGGCGAATCCGTTCGAGGGAAAGTCCCTGGGCGGCCCGGACTAATTCATTCAGGAGTTGGGCTTCGGGGGTTTGGCCGACGCCCTGGAGGAGGCGTTCAATTTCGGTGCGGATTTCATTCGCGGTGGGCAGGGGAAATTTCACGATGGTGAGTACTTCCGCCAGATCCGCCGGAATTTTTACCTCTGGGGCCACAATCACAATGTTTTTTGGTTCTGCTTTGAGACGACGGGCAAGGTTGCGCAATTTCCGGGCGATCGCAATGTCTTCGAGGAATCGCTGAAAATCTCGCAGGATAAAAATGCCACCGATATTGGGGGGGAGTTTTTCGATAAATTCGAGGGCTTGGAGTGGATTCCGTTTACCAAAGCCGGTGTTATTGGGGTTGTCCTGGTAGCCATCGACGAAATCCCAGGTGTAGACCGTTCGCTGTCCTAGGGTCGCGGCACATTGGGCGATCGCCCCTTCAACCCGCTCTTCTTCGAGGGTGGGGATATAAAGCAGCGGATAGCAGGCACGGAGAAGGAGGCTAAATTCTTCGCGGAAGGTCATAGGTAAAGCGCTTTCAGCACAGGGCAACTCAATTAATGTTTAAGCTTAGGGGGAAATTTCTTCAAGACCAAGGGTCATCATCCTTGTGCGACTGCCTTTTTTGCTAGGAAGAGAGCTGTTGTTTGAGGTCAGCCAGCTTGGCCCAACGGGCATCGATTTGGGGCGTCGCATCGTCTGGGTTCGTTTCTGCTCCAGGACAACGTTGGGGATCGCAAACTTTTCGCAGGGGCATTTCTAAACAAAATTGCTCATAGAGCCAGGTTTCTGGTTCAAAGTAGCCATGGGGATCTAAAGACTCATCCAAATCTTCTAGGCTGACTTCCCGTTCTGCGGGGAGATCTTCGCCAAGGTTACTCTGGAGCCAAATCAGTTCGGTGCGGTCTACGGTGAGGCGGGTATTGTAATGCTGGAGGCAGCGATCGCAGGTGAGGGTCACAATCGTTTCGGCCTGGGCCGTGACTTCGAGATAAGTTTGACGGTGGGCGATCGCCATTTCACCGCGCACTGGGGTCAAGGTCTCCAAATCCGCGAGGGTTTCCGCAAAAGCAAATTGCTCCTGTTGCTGGGGGGCCTTTAATAGTCGGGGAATAAAAATCCGATCCATCACCTCAAACCTCCGATGACGCGGCATTTATCAGCCCCATCCTACCGTAAAACTCCCACAAAAAAGACGGGACAAAGCCCGCCTCTTGGGAAATATTCAGGGTGAAGCCCCGTTATTGAGCCAATTGCACAATGAGTTGGCGGTGGGGTTCTTGACCTTGGCTTTCGGTTTTTAGGAGCGGAAATTCCTTAAAAAAGCCGTGCATTTGCCGCCGTTCCGCCGAGGATAAATCGCCAATCGCTTCTGCTTCCCCGGTGGCTTGTACCCGGAGGGCAATTTCAGTGGCGATCGCCTTGAGTTCATTGAGGCGGTTTTCGCGGTAGCCCCCTAGATCAACGGTGAGGGGATATTGCTCCTCCTTCGGCAGATCATGGTTCAGGGTGATGTTGGCTAAATATTGCATCGCATCGATTAAGTGACCGCGATCGCCAATTAATTTTTCCCGCTGGGCCTCAGATAGTGCTTGGTGATCAATGGTCAACCAGAGAGAATCTTCCCCATCAAGGCCTTGTTTCACCGCCGCAGTGACCGGAGCCGGAAGCGCCATCAACTCAAGCAGTGTCGCCAGCCAGGTTTCACCCCGTTGGATTTTGGTCTCGTTCATCTGCTCTTAACCTGAAGTTTTCTCTTTTTTCTTGCTACCTTTGCGCTCAAAGGGAAGCTTGTCGCGCCCTTTCTCCGACTTCTCCTGTTCATCCACCAGTTTCTGGAGATTTTCTGGTAAAGGTTCCTTCGTAAGGATGAACGTCTGTACCGTTTGGAACGCGTTGGCGATCGTCATATACATCAACACCCCAGCCGGTAACGGGAAAAACAAGAACATCCCTGAGAAAATCAACGGCGTAATTTTGTTCACCGTTTGTTGGGCCTGCTGCTGTTGATCGCCGCCGCTGTTGTTATTGCTGCTGGGAGCGCCCCCAGAAATAGTCTGGTTAATGTAAAGGCTCACCCCAAAGAACAGCACCATGCCGAGAATATCCCAGTGGATACCATCGTCACCATTGACCCCAATGCGGCCTAGGGCTTCAATGAAAAGAAATCCTTTATCAGCGGCGATCCCCGGCACAGTTACCTGGATGCTGACATCCCCAGGCGCAAGGGCCACGAGGGAACCATCGGGTTGAATCTCTACCCGTTCTTGACCTTTGGTAACTTCAAAGCTGGGCTTGATGTTACTGTCTGGATATTCGGCAGCTAGGGCCGCAAAGTCCTTCCCGGAGTCACTCTGGAGAACAAATTGGGTAGTTTCTCCAACACCGACTTTATTCCCAGCGGGTAAAGACAAGGTGATTGGGTAATGGATACCGCTATCAAAATAAACATTTTGGGTTTTAACATCGACCGCCTGGGGCTGTACCTGCTCCATTTTCTCGCTGGGGAGAATTTGCAGATTAGCGGTGTAGTTGATGTTGGCAAATGGCGATCCCCGCAGGGTGGCGAAGAGGGCAAAGAGGATGGGCATCTGCAACAGAATCGGTAAACAACCGGCGAGGGGATTCCCAAATTCTTTGTAGACCTCTGACATCGCGGCTTGTTGCTTTGCCGGGTCATTTTTGTAGCGCTCTTGGATTTCCTTGACCCGTTTTTGCATTAGGGGTTGGGTAATCTTTGTGCGTCTCATGCTGCGGATCGATTTGGCGCTTAGGGGATAAACGGCAAATCGAATCACAAGGGTCAGGGCGATGATTGCAAAGCCGTAGCTCGGCACAATGCCATAGAAAAAATCTAGGATTGGCAACATCACGTTGTTTGATAAAAATCCGATCCCAAAATCCATGCGTCTGAAGTTCGTCTAGCTATGAGTTGTTTAAGGGTTAGTTTATCGGGTTTAGTTCTTATTTTTAATGGTTTCTTTTAAAAAAGCGATGGGAGAAATGGGATTAGGGGTCGCGTTTCTCCCGACTAACCACTGGGATTTCACCCAGAAAATAATCGATAAATATTTTTTATTGGCGCCTAGGCGGCGATCGCCTCTAGGGGAACCCCGGTGCGGTCGGCTGCCTTTTCGGCAATGTGACTGTAGATATCACGGAAGTTGGGCATGGAGCGCAACTCTAGGCGGCTACCATCCTGGAGAGTCACAACTAGATCCCCCCAAAGGCCAAATCCCCGGGGAATCTTGACGATTTTTCTAACTTCGCTGTAAATAATATCGGTGCGATCGCGCCCCTGCCAGCCCCCAGTAATCGAGATACGCCGACTGGTAATGCGATAGCGGAGCCACAATGCTCGGACAATCGCCCCGACGGTCAGCGGCAGACAGATCACCGTGAACCCCAGCAAGATATTGAGGATCAGATCCCCAATGTGGGGGCCGCCCTCATAAATCACGTCTTCTTTAATGCCCATGGAATACCTCGGCTTGTATGAGTAATCTTTTTAATTCTTGCAAAAAATGCTCATATTCGCATTCTCTGGCGTTGTACCGCACAGCAATGACGATGTGCCAACCGGGTTGAATCTGGGGCAGTAGCGTGCGACAGGCGTGGCGAATACGGCGTTTGATTAAATTCCGAACCACTGCTTTTTTACTGACTTTGCGGCTGATGCTGATGCCAATTTTGGTTGGGGCCGCTGGCTGGGGTAAGAGAATGATTGCTAGGGCATCTCCCCGGAAGCGTTTCCCTTGACTGTAGATCGTTTTAAAATCGCGCCAGTGTTTTAGACGGTGTTCTTTTGGCAGTCCCACAAAGAAAATGAGAGTGAGGTAGACGGCAAGTCCCCTCACCAAAATAATGGTTTGCGCGCTGGATTAGACAGTAAGGCGATGACGGCCTTTTTTTCTGCGGGCGCGGATAACATTCTGGCCAGTGTGGCTGCGCATACGAGCCCGAAAACCAGAAGTACGTTTTTGCTTGCGGACGGTGCCGCCTAGGGTCCGTTTAGTCATGGAAGTCCTCCTTATATTCCTTTGAAAATAGGTGCTCTCTCCGGAGGCGATCGCCGCCTTGCCGGGAAAATCAGAAAATGACAGTCTCTAATTATACCGTGTCCGTCAAGTTAACCAAGGGCTCCGGCGAAATTGATCGCATTTACCCCGGTCAGTACCCAGGAAGTCAAGAAACTGGCAATCCCTAAAAATCCACATCCAATAACCAAGAGCCCAAACGGCTGGGGAGAGGCGCCCCTTGGCTACGAGCAAAGGCCGTTATCAAGTACATTCCCCCACGGGAAGGATTGTTGACACTATCGAGGATGATCTCGACGTCGCTTTCGGGGCTGAGGGGTTCAGCAAGGGTAATCACCAGGGAACGACTGCGGGGGCCTTCATCTTCTGGCTCTTCGGCAATCTCTGGTTCCGGAGCAGGACTATTGTTGTTGGTGTTGTTACTTTGGTTGGCCTGTTGGGCGGCGAGGGTTTCTGAATCGAGGAACACCAATTCGCCGTTGACCAGGACTAATTCGCCCCCACGATCCGGTGTGGTTGTACTGGCGGCAATGTTACCGAGGATGGTTTGGCTCTGTTGGGCCGGATCGGTGGGTAAGCTATCGGGATCCCAGGCGGTAGCGGCTTCGTTGAGGGCAACTTCTCGGCCATTGACTCGGACCCGAATTTTTGCATCATCAACCCGACCGTCAAAGTCTTCCGGGAAGCTCAGTTCAAAGGTCTGGAAGCGGTCAACGATTTTACTTTTTTTGATTTCTAAGTAGTAGCGATCGCGGCGGCGGGCACCGGAATTATATTCAACGGCACACTTGAGAATGTCCCCTTGGGGAATCGTTCCCCCCCAGTTGATCGTAAAAGACCCACAGGGTTGGCGGGCTTCAGCCATTTGGGGCATGAAAGTCAGGCTACTGCTTAACAGGGTGGTGGCGATCGCCAAACGGGAAAGGGGAGAACGGAAGAGTTGCATATTCACAGGCGCCTTCAAAGTCTGTAACCGATTGTGACTAAAGTTTGCGTTTTCAGCAACTCTCCTGACGAAATCCTGACGAAGAAGTGCCAACGCAACAGAGATTTACAAAAACTGATAAGACACATTACAGAGGGTGTCCGCCAAGGAAAAGATAGCACTACACTGCGAAAAGACGCCGTAACAGCCTTATGGGGATGGCCGACGGCCCTGGGTTCTCAAGGTTTTGCCACTGAATTGCTCTACATCTACCGTTCAGTCTGTTGCTATTGTTTCGTTAAGGAGTTTCTATGAAAATTGCTGTTGCTCGGGAAACCGTTGCCGGAGAACGTCGGGTAGCCCTGACACCGGATCAGGTTTCTCGTCTTGTTAAAAAAGGCTGGGAAATCCATGTGGAGGCCGGGGCTGGTGAGGCATCTCTCCTTCCCGATGCTGCCTACGAGGAAGCTGGGGCAAAAGTCGTTGGCGATCGCCAATCCCTCTGGAAAGAGGCTGATCTCCTCGTCAAGGTGGCTGTACCCACAGAAGAAGAGGTTGCCCTCCTGCCGGAAGGGTCAATGGTGGCGAGTTTGCTGAATCCCCTGGGACAACCAGAGATTATTCAAAAATTAGCAGATAAAAAGATCACCGCCTTGGGTATGGAGTTGATCCCCCGCACCAGTCGCGCCCAAAGTATGGATGTGTTGTCTTCCCAGGCTGGGGTGGCTGGCTACAAAGCGGTTTTACTTGCCGCCGCTGCCCTACCCAAGTTTTTCCCAATGTTAACCACAGCTGCTGGCACCATTCGTCCAGCTAAGGTGTTTGTAATTGGGGCTGGGGTAGCGGGTCTCCAGGCGATCGCCACCGCCAGAAGACTCGGCGCAGTGGTTGAGGCCTTTGACATCCGGCCCGCCGTCAAAGAAGAAGTCCAAAGTCTCGGCGCTAAATTTGTCGAAGTGCAACTAGAAGAAGAAACCGCCACGGCTGGGGGCTACGCCAAGGAAGTTTCCGAAGACTCGAAAAAGAAAAGCCAAGCCCTCATTTCAGACCATGTGGCCACCGCCGATGTGGTGATCACCACCGCCCAAGTTCCTGGTCGCCGTGCGCCCGTGCTTGTAACCGATGACATGATTGCCCGGATGCAAACCGGATCGGTTTTGATCGATCTTGCCGGCGAACAAGGGGGTAACTGTGAAGGCTGTGAGGCAGGCCGCGAAGTCCAAGTCCACGGGGCCACGATCATTGCTCCCATTAATCTTCCTTCCACGGTGCCTGTCCATGCGAGCCAAATGTTTGCCAAGAATATGGCGACCTTGCTACAACTGCTCATTCCCGAAGGCGCAATTAATCTCGATTTTGCCGACGACATCCTGGATTCTGTTTGTGTAACCCATCAAGGGGAAATTCGCAATCAACGGGTCAAAGACGCCCTGCAACAAATGGCTGTTACTGCCTAAGAAACAGACATTTTCTCAGTTTTGAACCTAAATCTATTCATCTTATCTAAAGGAGTTTTGACTGTTCATGACAACAGCAACACTGCTCAGTAGCCTATTCGTATTTGTATTGGCTTCCTTTGTGGGCTTTGAAGTAATTAATAAAGTCCCACCCACGCTACACACACCACTCATGTCCGGGGCCAACGCCATTTCTGGTATTGCCTTAATTGGTGCCCTTTTAGTTTCTGGCGAAGAACACTGGAATTTAACGGTCATCCTCGGTCTCATCGCGGTGGTCTGCGCCACGATCAATGTTGTCGGCGGTTTTTTGGTCACAGACCGGATGCTGCAAATGTTTAAGAAGAAGGAGGCCTAAGTGATGGATAGCTTACTTACCAATGGCATCGAACTGAGTTATCTCGTGGCGGCCTGTCTGTTTATTCTGGGCTTAAAGAAATTAGGCTCCCCTGCAACGGCCCGTCAAGGCAATTCCATTGCAGCGGTGGGCATGTTACTGGCAGTGGTGGCGACCCTGCTCAATCAACAGGTTTTAAACTATGGCCTGATCGCTGGGGGGATTGTCATCGGCAGTATCATCGGTGTGATCACCGCGAAAAAAGTCGAAATGACCGATATGCCTCAATTGGTCGGCCTCTTTAATGGTCTGGGGGGGGCTGCTTCGGCCCTGGTGGCGATCGCCGAATTTTGGCGACTCCTATCCCTCGGAGAAACCCTCTCCATCACCACTAGCCTCACGATTATTTTGGGGGTACTCATTGGCGGCGTCACCCTAACAGGAAGCCTCATTGCCTTTGGCAAATTACAAGGGATCATGCCCGGTCGCCCGGTCATTTTCCCGGCCCAACAGATCATTAACTTCGCCATTCTGGCAGGATTCCTCAGCGGCAGTATTTATCTGTTCGTGAATCCTGATCCGAATATTTTTCTCGGCTTAGTGGGGATCTCCCTTGTGCTGGGCGTTCTCTTTGTGATCCCCATCGGCGGCGGCGATATGCCTGTGGTGATCTCTCTCCTCAATTCCTACTCTGGTCTAGCTGCCAGTGCCGCCGGGTTCGTGGTGGGCAACAATATGCTCATTATTGCCGGGGCTTTGGTGGGCGCATCGGGGATTATCCTCACCCAGATCATGTGTAAAGCCATGAACCGCTCCATTACTAACGTCTTGTTTGCGGGCTTTGGGAGTGATGGCGGTGCCCCAGAAGGAGACGGTGGTGCGGTCATTGATGGCGCCATTAAAAGCGTAGATCCTGAAGAAAGCGCCATGATGCTTGGCTATGCCCGCAGTGTTGTCATTATTCCGGGTTATGGGATGGCTGTAGCCCAGGCGCAACATTCCGTCAAAGAGCTGGCCGATATGCTGGAGAAAAAAGGCGTAGAAGTCAAATACGCGATTCATCCTGTGGCTGGTCGAATGCCGGGGCATATGAATGTGCTTCTCGCGGAGGCCAATGTCCCTTACACCCAGCTTTATGACATGGACGATATCAATCCCCAGTTTGATAATACGGATGTGGCCCTAGTGATTGGTGCCAACGATGTGGTTAATCCAGCGGCGCGCCACGACAAAGGTAGCCCCATTTATGGGATGCCGATTTTGGAAGTAGATAAAGCCAAAACCACCATTGTGATCAAACGAAGTATGAGTACAGGCTTTTCTGGGGTACAAAATGAGCTGTTCTTCAAAGACAAAACAATGATGCTGTTTGGCAGTGCCAAAGACATGGTGGAAAAAATTTCTTCTGAAGTAAAAGAGCTTTAGGAAACTAACTGTATTTTTTGAAGTTGTTAGTGAATTAAAGATTGTATTTATGATTAGGCCCTAATTGTTAAGCGATTAGGGCTTTTGATTGATTTGGCTTTGTCTTTTTTTACATATACAGGAGTATTTACTTTTTTCGACTTTCAGAACCCTAACACAATTTCAAGAATCACAACTAAGCGATCCCCCAAGGGGACTGACCCCTAATAATAGTCATATAGAGCTGAATGACAAATCTCAGCGATAGACAAGCTTAAAGTGCAGTGGCAAACCCGGTTTGTTTCGTGGTTCTAACCATTGTATTTCGAGTGATTAGACGTGACGAGGCACAGCAACCATGAAAACGTTAGAAAAGCTTTTTCAGTATGTTTTACAGGGCATCAATCGGATTTTTTCACCGAATGAAGAACCTGTGCCAGAGGTAGGGGTACAACCCTTTGATGGGGATCCCTATGATGGATCATCAGATTTAGATTAGTTAGTTGGCAACTTGGTTTTAGGTTGTGGGCATCAACAACTAAACAGTATTGCAAGTATCGATGGGTACCAGAGTCCTTGGGCTGGTACTCTTTCTTTTTGGGCAAGTCTTGTTTCGCCCTTGGAAAAAAGGCCCCTAATCCTTGGGATCAAATCCTTCTTCGGGAAAACCTTTTACAGTCCGATGTTGACGACCTTGGCAACATAGCGCTCCATTTCTGGGCTTTCGTCACCATAGATGCTATCGATGTGCTCGAGGCAGCAATCAATGGCAAATTGTTGTAACTCTTCGGTGGGCACATCGAACATTTCGGTAAACGTTTCTGGGAGGACACGGCAAAAGCGGGGACGTTCGGTGTAGATCGTGCATTTGCGATGGGCTTGGTCATAGTTGATGCACCAGCCGTCGGGGCCAACCATAGCGAGATATTGCTCCAGTTGAGCGGGGGTGAGGTAGTCCTCAAGGTCGGGGCGATCGCCGGGTTCGAGGTGGCAGCAGGCACCACAATTTTCAATACATTGCCAAGTGGGCATCGGGATCCGTCTCCGGGGCGTTACAAAACTTCATTGATTTTTGCCTATTCTCAGCAAAGCAAGGCAGGCCTGACGGGGTATGATAGACATTGATTTTTAGGAAAAAAAAATTTACCCTGTTTTTTGCATTAACTCAGGAATAGGAGAAATATGGATTTTATCACAGGTTTTTTTGGTAGCCTCAACTTTGAAGTGATTTTTCAGTTGACTTTTGTCTCTTTGATCCTCATTTCGGGGCCTGTTGTTATCTTTTTGTTGGCCATTCGTGGCGGCGATATGTAATTTTTTCTCAAAAACAAATTGTGCGCAGGGGCAACAAACCGACGGGAGAGTTGTCCTTTTTTGTGTTGATTTAGTTGGCTTGTTCGAGGGTGGCGATCGCCGTTTTGATCATCTGAAAAAAAGGGGGTTGGGTAACATCAACGGTTTGCTCACCGAGTTTGCCCTGCCGTTGACCTTTTTTGATCGCCAATAACTTGCCTTGATCATTGCGAATTCTGAGGGTCAATCCCTGATCCGCGAGGGTACAGAAATAGGTCCGGTCATTAAACAGAAAAGTCTTTTCTGAGTGCTGAGGTTGAGCTTGGGGAGACATTTCTCGGTCTGGAACCGCAGGACGCGGGGCTTCACTGGGACGCGCCCCGACCAATTCTAGCTCTAGGTTCACCTCACCATTCCAGCGATTTTCTTTGAGTTTGTAAGCAATGTCCAGGGTTGGGGGAAGTGGCAAATAGTCTCCCCATTGCCAGGCGATCGCCTTAATGGTGAATGTTTGACCGGCGATGGTTTGGCCGAGGCTGAATTTTAGGTGATTTTTGCCAATGGTACGTTGCTCTAGAATTTGTACATTTTTTGTCCAGAAAATCGGTTCTGGATTGCCAATGCCCCAGGGATGGAGTTGATCAATCTGTTGGTAAAACTCTGGGGTTAAATCCGTGAAATTTACCGCCCCGTCAATTTTCACCAGGGGTTTTAGGTGTTCGGGTTCGAGCAATTGGTGGGCAAATTCACTAAGCTTTTCGGTAAACGCAGCTAGGTTATCTCTGGCAAGGGAAAATCCCCCGGCAGCTTTGTGGCCCCCAAATTTACCCAGGAGATCTTGGCAATAGTTCAGCGCCTCAAACACATTAAATTCTTCGATGCCCCGGGCGGAACCGCGAATTTTGCCATCTTCCTCAGCAGTACAGATAAAAACGGGCACGCCATAGCGTTCGACCAACCGGGAAGCGACAATGCCGATCACGCCATGGTGCCATTCTTCTTTGCACACCACCAACACTCGCTGTCCTTGGTAATCGATGGGGGTTTCTTCTACTAGGGCGATCGCCTCCGCTTCGATCTGGGTGCACATCTCCTGGCGCTGCTTATTGATCTGCTCACATTGCATCGCCCGCTCTAGGGCCAAACCCGGTTCGTCGGTAGTTAGCAATTCAATTACTTTTTGGGGATCATCAATGCGACCAACGGCATTAATCCGGGGGCCGAGGCGAAAGCCAATATCATCGGGCTTGAGTTGTTTCTTTTGGTCATCGACCCCGGCAATTTGCATGAGGGCCTGCACCCCTGCCAACTCCGACTGGGGTAAAAGCTTGAGGCCACGCTTCAACCAGCGACGGTTCACCCCGGTTAAGGGCGCCAGATCAGCGATGGTCCCCAGGGTAAATAATTCTAAAATTTGGCTGGTGAGCCCTTCTAGCTTGTCTACCGCCTGGGCGAGGGACACCGCCAGCACATAAGCTACCCCAACCCCGGCTAAACCAGCATAAGGAGACATGGTCGGCAATAACTTTGGATTCAGAATCGCATTGGCGGGCGGCAATTGATCCGGCAAGTCATGGTGGTCAGTGATGATCACATCTAGACCCAGATCCCGTGCCAAATTGATCGGCTCGTAAGCAGAAATGCCATTGTCCACCGTGAGAATTAAGCCCACCCCTTCCTCAGCGAGCTCGGTGACGATGCGCTCATTGATTCCGTAGCCATCTTTCATGCGACTGGGGATCGCGTAGGTTACCTTGGCTCCCACATGGCCCAAGGCCCGCAACAACAGAGCAGTGCTGGTCATGCCATCGGCATCATAATCGCCACAAATGGCCATGAGAGTTTCTTCGGCGATCGCCTCCTGGAGAAGTTCCACACTGAGGGCCAGATCCTCAAATTCCACCAAGGGCGCAGGTAATCGCTGGGATTCCGGCTGGATGTAGATCTTCGCCTGCTCTGGCGTGCGAATATTGCGATTCACTAAAACCTGGGCCACAAGCGGATTAAGGCCCATCGCCTCAACCAATGATTGGGTGATGTCCGGTTGGCGATCGGCAATGTGCCAGCGCTGTTGGGGGAGGCGAAAATTCATGGCAAAGGAGATAGTTTGCAGCAAAAAAGTTAGTAGGTACAGAAGACGGTTCGTCGTTTAGAGACCTTGCGTCAGATCTAGCATCCCCAGTCAAAATTTAAGACCACGGTCAAACATTCATCCCAACCATGATCTTAAAAGTTTATCCGTACAATTCTTGGGGTTATTCATCACCCGGTTCGAGGATCCGCTGAAACAGATAACCTGTACCTCTGGCTGTCAAAATAAGTTCGGGATTGCTGGGGTCATCTTCTAGTTTGGCGCGCAACCGGGAAATATGCACATCCACAACGCGGGTATCCACATGGCGCTCTGGGGTGTAGCCCCAAACTTCTTGGAGGATTTCTGAGCGAGAAAAAGGTTCCCCAGAACGGCTGACCAGTAATTCCAACAGGCTAAACTCCATCCCTGTGAGTCGAATACGTTCATCGCCTTTGTAGACCTGGCGCTTATTGGTATCAATGCGGATCGAACCCACATGGATAACCCCAGAGCTAGGAATGCCCGTACCACCATTTTTTTCAACACGCCGCAGGACAGAACGGATGCGCGCTTCTAGTTCTTTGGGGGAGAATGGTTTTACGACGTAATCATCGGCCCCAAGCTCCAAACCTGTGATGCGGTCCGCCACATCCCCAAGGGCTGTGAGCATAATAATCGGCACATCGGATTCTTTGCGGAGTTCTTGGCAGACGCCATAGCCATCGAGCTTGGGCATCATCACATCGAGAACCACAAGATCGGGGTCTGCTTCATCAAATGTGGCGAGGGCTTCTTCACCATCAGCGGCGGTCACAACCTCGTAACCAATCATGGAAAGGCGGGTTTCGAGGATGCGGCGGATGCTGGCTTCGTCGTCAACGACAAGAATTCTTTCTTTATGATTTTCCAAGTTCCTTCACGCTCCTGTTGACTTTCGGTAAGTGTTGTTGAAGTTTATTAAGTAGAGTTATCTAGATATAAGAATATCGCTTTCCTGAAATCTGATGGGAGTCTGAGGTCGGGTTTTCGGGAAAATGAGAAGTTTTTTAAGATTTATTTTGGAAAGTGTGCGGTTTTTCGGGGTGATGCTGCCACCGAGGGAAATTCATTGTGATGGGGAGATGACAAGTCATGGCTAAGGCAAAAACGGTTTATGTGTGTCGTGAATGTGGGGCAGAGGCGCGGCAATGGCTCGGTAAATGCCCAGATTGTGGGGTCTATGGGTCGCTGCAAGAAGAGATCCGCGAAAAGGAAAGCAGTACTGGTGTGAGTCGTACCTGGCACCATAAGCCGAAAACAACCAGAAAAACAGCCAGTCCAGTCTCTCGCACTGCGGTGAAATTTACAGATATTGATACTCGCCAACGGATGCGCTTTGGGTCTGGGTTTGGGGAATTAGACCGGGTGCTTGGGGGTGGCTTAGTGCCTGGCTCTTTGGTGTTGATTGGGGGCGATCCGGGCATTGGGAAATCGACATTATTACTCCAGGTGGCCTATCAACTCAGCACAAGTTTACCAAGAATTTTGTATGTGTCGGCGGAGGAATCGGGCCAGCAAATCAAACTCCGGGGCGATCGCCTCCGGGATGCAGCCCACCCCCCAGAAGAAAATTTATATGTACTAACGGAAACGGGCCTCGAAACGATTTTGGCTGAGTTGGAAACTCTCCAGCCCCAGGTGGCAGTGATCGATAGTATTCAGACCTTGTATTATTCCGCCTTGGGTTCCGCCCCCGGTTCAGTGTCCCAGGTGCGGGAATGTACCTCGGCTTTGATGCAAGTGGCGAAGCGGGAAAACATTACGCTGTTTATCGTCGGTCATGTCACCAAGGAAGGGGCGATCGCCGGGCCACGGGTTTTGGAACACCTCGTTGATACGGTGCTGTATTTCGAGGGAGATAGATATGCCTCCCATCGGCTGTTGCGTTCCGTGAAAAATCGCTTTGGGGCGACCCATGAGGTGGGAATTTTCGAGATGGGAGAACAGGGTTTAGAGGAAGTGCTCAATCCTTCAGAACTTTTCCTCGGTAACCGCGAAGAGGCCACCCCCGGTACCGCCACCGTTGTTGCCTGTGAAGGCACCCGGCCCCTTTTAGTAGAATTGCAAGCCCTAGTCAGTCCCACCAGTTATTCTTCCCCTCGGCGTTCCACCACAGGCGTTGATTATTCTCGTCTCCAGCAAATTTTGGCGGTGTTAGAAAAGCGAGTGGGCATTCCCCTTTCTAAGTTAGACGCCTATGTGGCTTCGGCGGGCGGTCTGACAGTTTCGGAACCCGCCGTTGATCTGGGGATTGCCATTGCTTTGGTCGCTAGTTTCCGCGATCGCCTTGTTTCACCCCAGACTGTGCTGATCGGGGAAGTGGGTTTGGGGGGACAAATTCGGCCTGTTTCTCACCTCGAAACTCGCCTCAAGGAAGCAATGAAATTAGGCTTTACCCGTGCCATTGTGCCCAAAGGCCAAAAGTTACCAGACGGTTTGAACCTCGATATTATTCCCGTGGCTCGCGTGCTGGATGCAATCGTCGCTGCCCTGCCTGCCGATGGCAAAGAATAGACCCCGTTAAGGCAATTGGAGTTTGAGCAATTTAACGGACTTATTCTTTATCGTTCATCGCTGTGGTGCCTTTGATCAGCATGAATAAACCGCTGGCAACGATCAAAAACGCCAAGATGCCCATCACAATATCTAAAGTTTGGGTTTCCATAAAATCAATCCACACAATTGTCAGTTAGCACAATCAAAATTTCAGTTGACAAAGTCATTTACTATCTCCTCATAGTACTTGAGAGTTTAATTTTTTCTGTAATTCATGGATTTTTGCTTCGTAGAAAGTATCTTTGACTTCACCTGCCCATTTTAGAGCTTGTTCTATGTCTAGCTTTGCTTTTTGTTTCTGATTAACAAATATGTAAGCTAAAGCACGAAAATAGTAGCTGTGATGATCTTCGCCATAATCATTTCCATGTTTTTTGTCTAGCTCAACAGCTTTTTAAAATCATTGATTGCCATCGTTCTGTCTCCTATTTCTAGGCGTGCTAGTCCTCTTAACCAAAACGATGGGGCATAGCTTCCATTTTCACGAGATACTTGAATGCAATCTTCTATGCACTCTAAATAATTGTCAAAAGAGTAATGAGCGATTGCACGATTATACAGATATGCATCTTCTTTAGTACCTTTAGAAAAATAGAAAATTGCAACTTCAAAATTCCCTAAATGCATCGCGCTGATGCCGCAAAGATCATACGAAGTTTTCTCAACTTCTTTCAGTTCAACGTTGCGACAAAGTTCAATAACTCTTTTATAAATTGAAATCGCTGCTTGCCAATCTCTTGCGGCAAATTTTTCATCACCTTGCCGTCCGAGGATTTCAATTGTATCTAGTGCCTCTTTTTGCTTTTGGGCAATTTTTTCATCTGAAGGAGATTCAGTTTCAGGAGGCATCAACGAGGCAAGAATCAGCAACAAGGCCAGGACACAGGAGATAATCCCAATGATGGCAAAGAACCAAAGCCAAAATTCACTCATAGGATCTAAATGACAAGTTTTTTATTTGACTATATCCTCATCATTCCCCTAACTGTAAATATGGCTAACTTTGGTAGCTTTCAGACTAAGGTTACTCACCTTTACTCTCCTTACATAGTTTGAATATTAGTTAGGAATAGATAGCCCTTTACTGGCGAGCCATTCTGGGTTAAAGAGGCGAGATTGATAACGAGCGCCACTGTCACACAACACCGTCACAATCGTATGACCCGGCCCCATTTCCTTGGCGAGGGCATAGGCAGCACCGACATTAATCCCCACGGAGCCTCCCATAAACAGGCCATCTTTTTTGAGAAGTTGATACACAACCCGTACCGCTTCCTGGTCATCAACCCGAATGGCGTCGTCCATGGGCACCCCTTCCATATTGGCGGTAATGCGTCCTTGACCAATGCCTTCCGTGATCGACCCCCCTTCCCGGTCGAGTTTGCCCGTTTTCACATAGCTGTAGAGCACACTGCCCATGGGATCGGCCACGACACATTTAACGTCAGGATTTTTTTCCTTCAGGTAGAGGGCGGTGCCAGCATAGGTGCCCCCAGTACCCGTAGCAGCCGTCCAAGCATCAATTTTGCCGTCGGTTTGAGCCCAAATTTCGGGGCCAGTGGTTTCGTAGTGGGCGCGGCGGTTGGCCAGATTATCAAACTGATTGGCCCAGATCGCATTTTCTGTCTCTGCGGCGAGCCGTTGGGAATATTTCACGTAATTGTTAGGGTCGGCATAGGGCACGGCTGGAACCGTAATCACTTCGGCCCCCAGAGTGCGGAGCAGATCAATTTTTTCTTGGGACTGGGTTTCGGGGATCACAATGATGCATTTGTAACCCTTGGCATTGCAGATATGAACCAGACCAATGCCTGTGTTTCCTGCGGTGCCTTCGACAACGGTGCCACCAGGTTTGAGCAGGCCCCGTTCTTCGGCGTCTTTGATGATGTAGAGGGCGGCCCGGTCTTTGACGGAACCACCGGGATTGAGAAATTCTGCTTTGCCTAAAATTTCACAGCCCGTTGCTTCACTAAAACTGTTTAGGCGAATGAGGGGGGTGTTGCCAACTGCACCAACAAAACCGTCTTTGATATCCATAGGTTGATTCTGTTTCTTCTGTCTTTTGCACTGTGGGTCGCAATCCTCCTATTGTGACATGGGCTGGTTCGATTCCTGTGGTGAATTATGGAGGCGATCGCCTTTTCTTCGGGGAAACAAAATTTTGGGGAGGCCTGCCCCTGATATACTAATTTACGCCCTATCCCAAGCCTGCAAAGGTGACGAGGCATCGCTCCTGTGGGAGTGACCCTGTACAAACGAACGTAAAGAAAATCAGTGGATCTCAAACATCTTTTCCAGACCGAAAATCCCATCCTTGGCGTTGTTCACCTGTTGCCTTTGCCCACCTCTGCCCGTTGGGGAGGTGACTTTCGTCAGGTGATGGACCGCGCGGAACAGGAAGCAACGGCCCTCGCTGCGGGGGGGATTGACGGCATTATTATCGAAAACTTCTTTGATGCCCCCTTCACAAAAGACCGGGTTGATCCCGCCACCATTAGTGCCATGACCCTAATCATGGATCGTCTTGCGGGGTTGGTGACTGTTCCCCTGGGGCTTAATGTCCTCCGCAATGATGCCAAAAGTGCGATGGCGATCGCCGCCTGTACTGGCGCCCAGTTTATTCGTGTGAATGTGCTCACCGGGGTAATGGCCACCGACCAAGGCTTAATTGAAGGCAATGCCTACGAACTGCTGAAATACCGCCGCGAACTCGATGCAGACGTAGCAATCTTGGCAGATGTCTTAGTGAAACACGCCCACCCCATCAGTACGCCTAACCTCACCGCCGCCATCCACGACACCGTAGAGCGGGGTTTAGCCGATGCAGTAATTCTCTCTGGTTGGGCGACGGGTCAAGTGCCGAAAATGGACGACTTGAAAGATGCCCGTGCCAATGCAGGGGATACGCCGATTTTGATTGGTAGTGGTGCCACCTGGGAGAATATCGGCAACCTCCTCCAGGTGGCCGACGGGGCCATTGTCGCCAGTTCCCTCAAACGTCATGGCAAGCTCAGTGAACCCATTGATCCGTTGCGGGTGTCGCAGTTTATGGAATCGGCCCAACAGGGGATTAAAATTCGCCAGATGCGCCAGAAACAATTTGCCTAATCCTGTGTGCGGGCACGGGTGCTGTATTTTTTAAAAGTTCTGGCTTGATGCTGATGCTTTGCGGACAGTGCGGTGCTTGCTGTTTTTTACCTGAAAAATATTGTCCAATCCCCAGGGCTTAGTAAGGTCGCTGACCCCGGTAATTACCGGGGGGATCATAGTTGCAGACCCAAACTTCCCAACCATTATCCTTACGCACCATACCACAACCGACTTTCTCCGTATCACGCCACACGATTTGGGTATAGTGGCCACACACTTTACCTGGTTGGCAGCGGTTAGTGCCGTAGTCATAGTCCTGGATTTCGTTTCCCCAAAGATTCACCACCGCCGTCGGCGAGAGCACTAAATTACTAGACTTCGCAATATTTTCACCGTAGTCATCGCTGGTGTTGTGTTCTACCCTCTCCTGGGCTGCTAAGCGTTCGGCCCAAGTTTGGGCATGGTTGGCGAGGGTTTCTGACCAAACTAAATCTGGCAAATTGTGGGGCGATCGCCACTCATTATGGGCCGCTAACATCTGTTCGATGCCAGCCTGGGTGGAGAGATCAAATTCACTCACTTCAATCCCGGCGGCTTTTGCCTCTGCCACTGAACGCACCCGTTGGGCCACAACATCTGTTTCAAGGCGGCCATTGTCGCGATATTGCACCGTAAAGCGATTTCCCGTGCGGGAGCTATAGCTGTAAGTACGAATACTGGCTTCGACCCAAACGCCATCCCGTTCGACATAAATGGGTTCACTGACGCTATTGATTTGGGGTAAGCGGCCCGCTACAGGTTGAGTAGCGACGGTTGGCCGTAATCTTTCTGGGCTGACATTGTCTTCCACGAATCCCACGTCCAAATACCGCACTTGATAACGCACGGCTGCTTCGGGAGCACTTTGGATAGCAAGGATTTCACCGGGACGCCAACTCCCTTGCCGCTCGATGTCAACTTTATCACCCACCTCAAAGGTCGTTGCCTGGGCCAAGAGAATTGGGGTTGGCCCCTGGGGAACTGGATGACTGTGACTAGCTGCTCCCTGGAACCAAAAGAGGCCCAACAAGGCGATCGCCGTTACATTGCGGATAAACATGGTGTGACCGAGAAAATAAACTGCCTACACCATCACATTTCCTGTTTAATCTCCTGGAGGAGTCCTTGGCAGGCATCGAGGAGCAAATCAATCACATAGTCAAAACCCGATTGGCCGCCGTAGTAGGGATCTGGCACTTCGCTGTCGGGAAAATTCGTGGCGTAGTCACACATCATTTTAACTTTTTCGCCATAGATATCCGCCCGGTCTAGGGACAAAATGTCACGATAATTAGCGCGATCCATTGCCAGGATCAGGTCAAATGCTTCAAAATCAGCGCGGGAAAATTGCCGGGCGCTACCCACCAGACGAATATCGCGCTTTTGGGCCGCTGCCTGCATCCGTCGGTCTGGAGCTGCTCCTATGTGATAGCTAGAAGTCCCGGCCGAATCGCAGAGAATTTTATTGCTTAAACCTTCTTGTTTCAGGAGATGCCGCATAATATTTTCGGCGGAGGGGGAACGGCAGATATTACCGAGGCAAACGAATAATAATTTATAGGCCATTGTCAATTTTTTTCAGCTAAGGGGCGATCGCAATTTTGCAGTGTACCCCAAATTCCTCCCCGGAAAAGCACAAATTCCCCATGACAAATGGGCCATCTCCCTTGAAAATAGTTGGAAATTCTCTCGTAAAAGGAAAGCGTACATGTTTAGTCGCGGTCGCCGTCGTTACTCGTCCCTCGGTCGAAGAAAAAAGAAAAAATCCGTTTCTCCCTGGACGATCCTGGTGGCTGTACCGGTGGTACTGCTCGGCCTCGAAGTGGTGGCTCGGCTTGGGTCTGGCTATTTTGAAGGACAGGATGATCAGCTCTCCCAGGAGGCGATCGCCTACAGCCTAAAATTTGTCGATGACGATCAAAACGTCTACCAAGGGTTAGACAATCGCGGCGAACTTCTCGCCCAGAAAGCCATTGCCACAGGCTACGAACTGGTCGGCAGCCAAGAGAGTGAATTTTTTAGCCTCAACGAACAAGGTTTCCGGGACGAAGAACCGCTGCCTGTCGCCAAACCCCAAGATGAAATTCGTGTGTTTATCCTTGGCAATTCCACCGCCTTTGGTCGGGGTGCCCAGACAAACCAAGAGACGATCGCCGCTTTCCTCGAACAACGTCTCCAAAACCGTGTCCAAGACCAACGACAATCCCCCGGCACCTATCGCCCGGACGTTTTCCCTTTCTTTCCGCCGACCCGCAATCGCTTGGCCCAACTGCCCGCCAAAATTCGAGAGGGAAACTACCGTGTGGTGAATGTGGCCGTACCTGGCTATAGCTCTGGCAATGAGTTGGCCCAGCTTGCCCTGAAGATTTTGCCCTACCAGCCGGATTTGATTGTTCTTCTCAACGGCTATGAAGATCTTCTCCTCCCCAGTGACCAAGCGGCGACGGAGATTCCGAAATTAGCAGAATTTGCCAAAAATCCCGATGCCTACTTCCACCAATACCTCAAGGAATCCTTCCGAAACAAGGCCGAACAAAGTGCTTTAATGCGGGCCGTTTTTGCCTTGACTTCCCCCCGCAAAGCAAACCAAGGGGGCGAAGTGTTTAGCATTCGTGAACGCAACACAACGGGCTTGGCGCAACAACTCCCTAACTCCGATGCAGAATTTCAGGAACGCCTAGGGCGCTACCAGGACAATCTGGCGCAGATGGTGGGGCTGTGTGGTGCGGCCCAAATTCCGTTGTTAGTGGCCCTCCAACCAGAAATCACTGGACGCCCTGAAGCTCAACTTGATCCGACGGAAGCAGCGATTCGCCAGCAGCTTGGGGATAACTACACAGAAAAAATGACCACCTATTACCCCCAGTTTGCTGAGACACTGCAACAACTGGCCCAGGACTTTCCGAATAATCTGGAGTTTATTGATTTTTATCGCCTCGATAATCAGTTCCCCACGCCGACTTTTATCGACCCGATCCACATTAATGCTGCTGCAAATGAGGTGATGGCTGAGCAACTTTACGGGGCGATCGCCAATTTACCAAAGATGCAGATTATCCCGGAAAATTTCTTCCTGGATTAAGGACGACGTCGGGGGGGAATGCCAGCGCTGGTGAGGACATCACTCAGTTTTGGGCAAGCGGATTCTAAACCGAAGCTGCGGGGATTGTAGGTTTTGCCGTAGGTGAAATGGCGGTAGTCGATGCAAAAGCGATCCCAGGCCGCCAACTGAATCCGAAAAACTTTAATAATGAAATTCGCCAACCACAGGGACAGAGGAATTTTAAAGTAAATTTTTTGGCCCATGTGCTCACACAATTCGGCGATCGCCCTGTCGGCGGTTAACGGTTCATTGCCCAACACAAACTGGCGATCGGGGTCTAATTCTCCGGGGGGCAAATCAAAGTGGATGGTTGGTGGATTTTCTGCCAGATGGCGCACGACCCGCGCAATATCTTCACCGTGGATAAAGTGGAAACTGCCGTCAGCACTGAGGAACTTGGCGATGGATAGCCATTTAATGTGATCCCGCAGGCCCCCCGACAGATGGGAAAAGGGTTTATTTTCACCGCCCCCTGCCACCAGGGTGGGGAAAACCACGGAAATTTTCGGTGCTAATTTTAAGGTGCCGAGCTTTTGGTAACACTCGTATTTCGTGCGGATGTAGTCGGTGCCAAAGTCCCGGGCCTCCGTGAGCACTTCATTGTTGCGCCCCAGAATACTCGCCGTAGAAAAATAAATTACCTGTTCGCAAATTTCTGGATCGAGCAGATCAATAAGCTGGGCGGTTTTTACCACGTTGGTTTCAAAGGATTCCTGGGCACCACCCCAGGCTGTGGCCGCCAAGATCGCCACGTTAATCGTTTTCAGGAGGTCTGCCTGCTGCTCAATATCTAATAAATCCCCCTGCACCACATGAATGCCGCCCCGGGCTTCGGTGTTGAAGCGTAATTTTTCGGGCGATCGCACCAACAGATAAAGCTCGTAATCGGTGTGGTAAATAAACGTTTCAGCAAGGTAATGGCCAATGCAGCCACTAGCGCCAGTGATAAAGACCTTTTTCGTCATGGGTGGGCGGGATGCGCGATGGAAAGTTGCCCCTTAGTTTAGTATGTGGGGGCCTGTCCCGAAAAATTTTGACCGAGCCTACCCCTGCTCCCCGTCGATCCCCGATAATGGGAACTGTCGTAATAATTCGTAATCATCACCATGGCTTTACCCACAGTGTTAAAAACCCTAGACGGCGCGCCCCTCAGCCCGGAAACCCTCGAAAATAAAGTCGTTTTATTCGTGAATGTAGCGAGCAAATGCGGCTTGACGCCCCAGTACAGTGGCCTGGTTGCCCTCGATCAAGAATATGGCGATCGCGGTTTGGTGATTGTCGGCGTTCCTTGTAATCAGTTCGGCGCCCAGGAACCCGGCACCCCTGACGAAATCAAAGATTTCACCAAGACCAAATATGACGTAGATTTTACGCTCCTTGAAAAGCAGGATGTCAACGGCGCAAACCGCAGCCCTCTGTACCAGTTCCTCGTGGGAAATGGCCCCGACATCGCCTGGAACTTCGGCAAATTCCTCGTCGGCCGTGACGGTGAAGTCATCGAACGCTTTGAGCCCCAGACGGCCCCTGATGACGCAAACCTGAAAGCGGCCATTGAAAAAGCTTTGGGTTAATACATCCCCCTAAATCCCCCTTCGGAAGGGGGACTTGACATTGGCGATCGCTCCTTCCCGCACTTCTGTTTTTCTTCAGATAAAGTTGCGAGAATTGTGGGGGCGATTTTCCTTATTTTTTCTCTATTCTCCACAACTTTTTTTGACCATGAGCCACGATTTTGACCTGCTTTTTGAGCAAATTTCTACCTTAGTCATGCACCATTCTCCCAGTGGCCAAGAAACAGAAATTGACCATTATCTCCTCGCTCTATTCGCCAAACTTGGGGTGAACCATTGGCAAGACCGCGCTGGCAATATCATCGTGAAAATTCCTGGTCAGAATCCGGAAGCAGGGGCGATCGCCATCACCGCCCACAAAGATGAAATCGGGGCGATCGTTAAACAGGTGGATGAACGCACGGGTCGCGTGGAAATTCGAGCTTTAGGTGGGGCTTATCCCTGGATCTACGGCGAAGGGGTGATGGATATCCTCGGTGATAACACAACGATTTCCGGGATTTTGAGCTTTGGGTCGCGCCACGTTTCCCATGAGTCCCCCCAGAAACTACTGCAAACGGAAAAACCCGTCCAGTGGCACCAGGCTTGGCTGGAAACGAAGTGTCATAGTAGTGAACTGCTTGCCGCTGGGGTGCGGCCGGGGAGTCGGGTCGTAGTCGGGAAACACCGCAAAAAACCGTTCCGCCTGAAAAATTACATCGCCAGCTACACCCTCGATAACAAAGCCTCCCTCGTCATTCTGATTGAACTGGCCCAACGACTCAAAAATCCCCCCCAAGATGTTTATCTGGTCGCCTCAGCAAAGGAGGAAGTGGGGGCTGTGGGAGCGCTCTACTTCAGTCAAAATACTCAACTCGATGCCTTAGTTGCCCTGGAAATTTGTCCCCTGGCGCGGGAATATGCGATCGCCGCTGGGGATCGGCCCGTGTTACTGTCCCAGGATGGTTACGGGATCTACGATGAAGGCTTGAATCAAGAAATTATCACTGCCGCCGCTGGCATTCACCGACCGCTCCAACAGGCGATTATCCAAGGATTCGGTAGTGATGCTTCCATTGCGATGAAATTTGGCCATGTGTGCCGGGGCGCTTGCCTCAGTTTCCCCACGGAAAATACCCATGGTTACGAGATTGCTCACCTTGGGGCGATCGCCCACTGCATTGATATTTTGTTCGCCTACTGTCAGCATCCGAAAAGTCGAGCTTAACGAAAGACCTGATCAATGGCGATCGCAAAATCGGGTAATAAAGGTGAAGTGAGAGCATCATCACCCAGTAAAGTACAGACCAACTCCAACTGCGCCTGATTGCGCCGATAGACCTCAATGGCTTTCAGTCGCCAATCCACCACCCAATATTCCTGCACCCCATAGAGCGAATACAATTTACGCTTTGCCTCTTTATCCCGCTGCTCATTCAATTTGCCCGCCGAGAGAATTTCGATCATTAGTTCCGGCGCAACGGTAAAATGCCCCGACTCATCCACACCCGTTTCGAGACGCGCATTGCTCACCCACACCACATCTGGAATCACGCCATCATTCGGAGAGAAGACCACCCCTGGAGCCTCAAAAACACGACCAAGACCTGATTGGTCTGACCAATTACCTAGGGCGATGTGAAGCCGACTGGCAGCACTTTGATGAAAAATATGGGGCGCGCGGGTCACGATTAATTCTCCATCAATAATTTCATAGCGTTTCCAGCCGCCATCGTCGGGCATGGCTTCGAGATCCTGTACTGTCCAGCGAACTGCATTGGCAACCATGGTTTTTCTGGGAGTATTGATATTTTTAGTGTAGTCGATGTCTTCTGGGGCGATCGCCCACTGCTCAGCGCCGAGAATATGGCAACTCAAAAATCAGGGCAAATAATCTAAATCAAGACTTTCTGGGATTGTAAAGGGTGAAATCTTGGGAAAATTGCCAATAGAAATTCCTGTTTCATCAGCAGCTAAACGGCGGGCATTTTGATAACAGCGTTCAAATTCTTGTTCAAAAAATCCTTTTAAACTCGGACTGATTTCTAAACTGTCTAAAATTCTTTGGCGGTGTTCCGTAATCGTGTAACGCCAACTATTGGTTCTTTTTTCGGGCTGAAACTGATATTTGAGAAGATGCATCAGGAGTATTTTTAAATTGCTTTTAAGGGCATTTTTCTCGCTCCGGCCCATGGTTTCTAGTTCCTCAATCAAATTTCCATAGTCAATCTCCGACAATTTTCCTTCCTTGAGAGAACGTACTGTTTCCGCAAGCCAAAGATTAAAATCTTGGTCATATAAAACTTGCATGGATATTTGAGATTGTGCATTCACCATTATTTAAACCACGATGCTTAATCAAAGAATAATATTTGATATTTATCGAAAACGTAGCGCCATAGGAACTCTAATCTAGCTTTGATTTTTTATTGTCGCCAGCCTCCCATCTAAAAAACTCGCTTTTCTCAAGATCTATCACTGCCTGAATTTCTTGTTAGCCTATGGAAATGACCCCAAACATTGATGGAGAGCGATCGCCGATGACGACCACAACTGAGTTACCAAGCATTTTGCAAACAGGCCAAGGTACGACCCAGGAAGCCCTTGAACTCTTTGACAGCCTCGAAACCGTTGATCTGGACTTTATGTGGGGACGGTGGCGAGGCCGGGGAATTTATACAGGGCACCCAATGGATGGTCTGCTGGAGTTAGGTAACTGGTACGGCAAAGAATTTATCGACCCGGAAACCGTACATCCCCTACTTTTTTCTGGTCGTCAGGGAGAAATTTTCAAGGTAGCTCCCAATCTCAAAACCATGGAGATGGTCTTGAAATTGCCCATGCCCCAAAACCCGGCCTTTAAACCGTTTCTGGGGTTGCTCAATGGCCTATTTAAAACCGAAAAAAGCCAAGCCAGACTCCGAATGATGAAATACCGTGGCAAAGTCAGCGCCACCATGATCTATGACTGCCTGCCCATCAACGATTCCTTTAGGAAAATCAACGAAAATCAGGTGTTTGGTGTGATGGATTTCAAGCAATCTACCCAGCCATTTTTCTTTATCCTGGAGCGCATAACAGGTCAGCCATAGCTTGAATGTGAGACATTCTGAACTTAGAGACGACTAATTTTTAGCGCACTGGGTTGAGCCGGATTGCCCTCTAATTTCAAAGCGCGACTATTGGCAGCCAGATGACGAACAATTTTGTAAATCACCTCAATTTGTTCAACTGCCCCGACTTTAATCGCTAGACTATCGAGGGTCAGAGGGGACTCACTCGTCGTTACCGCATCCACCACTTTTTTCTGGAGATCGAGCACTGATGCGGCTGCTTTTTTCCCAGCTTCGACGCCAGGTTGGTGGTAAGCGTTGATATTCACCAAAGACGCATAGATCGTGACAGCCCGTTCATAGAGGGCAATCAGGGCACCGACAGTACGGGCATTGACATCGGGAACGGTAATGGTGATCGAGTCCCTGCCATTGTCATAGAGGGCTTCGCGGGTGCCGAGCAAAAAGCCGGAGAGAAAATCACCGCTAGTTGCGCCATTTTCGATATCGATAGAGTCACCTTGGCGATCGCCTAACACTTCGATAAAGGTCGCGAAGAAATTGGGAACCCCTTCTCGCAGTTGTTGCACATAGGCGTGCTGGTCAGTGGAACCTTTATTCCCGTAAACAGCAATTCCTTGGTAGACCTTATTGCCATCGAGATCCTCTTCTTTGCCGAGGGATTCCATGATCAGTTGCTGCAAATAGCGACTAAAGAGCAATAAACGGTCTTTATAGGGCAAAATCACCATATCCTTCTCGCCCCTGCCATTGCCGGAGTAATACCAAGCCAGAGCCAATAATGCCGCCGGATTTTGTTTTAGTTCAGGAATGCGGGTGGCATCGTCCATAGTTTTTGCGCCGTCAAGCATTGCCCGAATATTAATCCCTTGTAACGCGGCGGCAACTAAACCCACGGCTGACAATTCGGAAGTCCGACCGCCCACCCAGTCATGCATCGGGAAGGTGGTCAGCCAATGCTCGGATTTCGCCACATTTTCGAGTTTGGAGCCAATTCCGGTAATCGCTACTGCATGGGAAGAGAAATCAATTTTGTGGGCTTTGTAGAAATTTTTTACCTCAACCATGCCGTTCCGGGTTTCGGGGGTACCGCCAGATTTAGAAATGACGATCGCCAAGGTGGTATTCAGTCGATCTTTGACCTGGGCGAGGGTGCGGTCAATGCCGTCGGGATCGGTGTTATCGATGAAATGGATCTTTAACGGCGCATCCACATCGGCGAGGGCTTCGGCGACAAATTGGGGGCCGAGGGCAGACCCGCCAATGCCAATGGAGAGAATATCTGTAAACGGCACACCACCGGGAGCCTTAATTTCTCCCGCATGAACTGCCTTGGCAAATTTTTCGACTTTTTCGAGGGTGTCAACAATATCTGCTTTTAGTTCCGCATTGGGGGCAAGATCAGGGTTACGCAACCAATAGTGACCCACCATTCTGCCTTCATCGGGGTTGGCGATCGCCCCGGCTTCGATCGCTTTTAAATCTTGAAATGCCTTTGCAAACTTCGGTTGTAAACCTTGTACAAACGCCTCATCAAAGCCCATCCGACTGATATCGACGTAAAATTCGAGTTCCGGATGGTAGTAGAGCCAAGCTTGGTAACGTTGCCAGAGTGCGGCGGTATCCATATATAAACTTCTCAACCTGTTTTTTGATGATTTACGTTAAGTTTAACTAGAGGTCGGTGCCAATTTATGTAGCAATTCACATTGTTTAGCTAATCGCGGGGAAGCATCGCTCCGTAATCCCTAATTCGGAGTCGGGATGAGAAGCAGCGACCGATAGGGAGCACGTATAAGACTAAATTAATAGACTACAATAATTTATAACAAAAGCTTTTTACTCTAATGTTACGGGCTATTAAGGTAAGACTTTATCCAGACGAGCAGCAAAAACAGAGGCTATCACAGGCGTTTGGTAATTGCCGTTGGCTGTGGAACTATTGTCTTAGCTTGATGAACGAGACCTATAAAGAGACGGGTAAAGGCTTATCGGGCTATGCCGTTAAGAAGCAGATACCGCAACTAAAGAAAGAGTATGAGTGGCTTAAGCTGACTTATTCTCAGTGTCTACAGCAGGTTTGTCTTAATCTTGGTGTCGCTTTCAATAACTTCTTTGAAGGAAGAGCTCAGTACCCAAGATTCAAGTCAAAGCATCATCAACAGTCGATACATTTTCCTCAAAATGTTAAGATGCTAGGAAGCGCAATTAAGCTCCCAATGCTAGGGGAAGTAGCAGCTAAGCTACACAGACCAATTGAGGGAAAGATCAAAACTGTCACGGTATCAATGAACTGCTACGGTCAATACTATGCTTCTATCTTGACTGACGATGGAAAAGATAACCCCGAACAATCGGTCAAGGGGAAAGCAGTCGGCATTGATCTCGGACTAACACATTTTGCGATTACCAGTGATGGCTCCAAGTTTGACAACCCGCGCTGGCTGGTAAGGCACGAAAGAAACCTCAAGTGTAAGCAACGGCGTTTGTCAAGACGGGTTAAGGATAGCAATAATCGGAATAAAGCTCGTAAACAGATAGCCAAGATACATAGCAAAATCTCAAGGTGCAGGGAAGACTTTCACCACAAGCTATCGCGCAGGATAGTCGACGAAAACCAAGTCATCTGCGTAGAAAGTCTTAATATACGTGGCATGGTAAAGAACCGCTCTCTATCCAAGGCGATCAGCCAAGTAGGATGGGGTAGTTTTTGTACCATGCTTAATTACAAGGCTGAGTGGGAAGGGAAGGTTTACATAGAAGTAGATCGCTTCTTTCCTAGTTCTAAAACCTGTAATGACTGTCTATATCAAGTAAGCAGCCTTCCGCTTGATGTAAGACATTGGCAATGTTCTAACTGTGGCGCTAAACACGACAGAGATGTCAATGGGGCTAAGAACATTCGCGATGAAGGACTGCGAATTATTTCCTTGGGAAGCAGGGATAACGCCTATCGCCCAGATGTAAGACGTGATAGTAGAGGACGAAAGAAATCTACTGTGGCGCTGTCTGTTGGGTAGGAAGCCCGCACTGTACCGTCAGGTCAGCGTCGGGTACTTCACTATTCAGTTTTGGGTTAATAGCGGAAGATCATGGGAAGATTTAGGCAAAAACGGTCGATTTTGGGGATATTTACCCTTAGTTTGACGGTTTTCGGGGGCATAAAAGGGGCGATCGCCCAGGACTTTAATACCTCTATCGGCGACAACGGGATCCAAGCCACCACCCTCCACAGTGAACCCTATGATCTACTAGGTCGCAAAATCGCCATTGGCCAAGTAGAAATTGGCCGTCCTGGTAAATTTGGCCTCGATAAACGGGCCGTCTGGCAACCCCAACTGGGACTTTCCCAACTGTTTTTCCTCAACGAAAAGGCGACCCCCGATGATCATGTCGATGACCACGCAGGTATGGTGGCGGGAATTATGGTCGGACAAGATAAACGCCAACTGGGAGTCGCCCCGGAAGCCCGTCTGTTTTCCTCGGCGATCGGTTCCACTGACGATTCGGCCCAACCGGAGGAATGTCTCGCGACCCAACACATTGCCCGACAAAATGGTGGCGACGTGCGGGCGATCAATTTCAGTTTTGGAGAATCCCTCAGTCGCGATCCCCGGCCGAATCCAGCCTTAGATGGCAATGCCCTTTTGACCCAATGTTTAGACTGGACAGCGCGGGTTTATGATGTCCTCCATGTGGTAGCCGGAAACCAAGGCACTGGTGGCATCCCGATTCCGACGGATCATTACAACGGCATTACTACCGCCTACACCACGCAGTTCCAAGGGGAGGTGTTTAATAAGATTGATTTTGCTAATCTCAGTTCCCTACCTGTGGGCAGTGGCAGTCGTTTGATTCGTCAGGAAATTAATACGGGTTCTCGCCGGGCCATTAGCCTCAGTGCCCCTGGTAGCCAGCTCAATCTGATCACCACCTTTAATAAAATCGACCGGGTGAGCGGTACGAGTTTCGCGGCCCCCCACATCACTGGCACCGTTGCCTTGTTACAGGAATTTGGCGATCGCCAACTGAAAACCCAGGCCGACCAATGGAGCCTCGCTGCCCGTCGCCATGAAGTGATGAAAGCGGTATTGCTCAACAGTGCCGATAAAATTGCTGATACTGGGGACGGGAAATCTCTGGAGATGACCCGCACGATTCTCAGTAAACAAAATCGCACCTGGCTCGAAGGGGACGCTTACAAAAATCCTGACATTCCCCTGGATATCGAAATGGGTACCGGTCAACTCAACGCCCAGCGCGCTTACCAACAATTGGCCGCCGGACAACGGTCAACGACAGCGCCTGTGCCAAGTCGGGGATGGAATTACGACAAAATTAGCGCCCAAGAGTTTCAGGACTATCATTTCGCCATGCCCCTACAACGGGATTCTTTTGTGGCCCTGACCCTCACTTGGGATCGTTGGGTGGACTTGAATGACCAGAACAATAATGGTCTATATGATGTGGGAGAAAGTTTTACGGATCGCGGCCTGAATGATCTCAATCTCTATCTCTTGCCAGCGGATGCTGATGATTTAGGCGAGGCGGTATGTCGCTCTACCAGCTCCGTTGATAGCGTTGAACATATTTTTTGCCCCGTATCACAAACGGGAAAGTATAAAGTGCGGGTTGTCTATGCCGAGCAAGCCAATCAAGCAACCCAGGATTATGCGATCGCCTGGTGGACAGCGACAACGCCTTAATTTTTTCTCATGTGGCGATCGCCCAATCAAATTTTCAACATCGACGTTGAGCAGAGGGAGCTTTGGGATTGTGCGCTCGAACTCGTTGTTAGAAGTTTGATTTTTTCAGATCACGATAAAAATTTTCGTGGACGCCAAGTGCAATAAGAATTCTTTTTTCCGCATCCCACTTATAAGCAAGCAGATTTTCCTGTTTTGCCATTTTAAATTTGTAGACCCACACATCAGCTAAATCGCCTTTTTTTTGAACACCAATTTCTGGATTTTCAATAATCGCTTTAACAGCATTATCTAGGTCTGCAATTTCATTTTTACGAAGCTTCTTTTTTCTCTTGGTAAAGGAGGGAGTTTGATATACTTCGATTTTCTTTTTAGAGGGTATTTATAAAGTAAAGATAAAGAGAATAGGATTGTTGCCCGTGAAGTCGTTAAGGTCAAACATAAGCATAACGACACAGGAAACTAGCACCAATGTCTCAAGCTTCCTATCCCAGTGACTTAAGCGATGCAGAATGGGCTTTACTAGAACCCTTAATTCCTGCTCCAAAGTCCGGCGGTCATCCACGTACCACTGATATGCGACAGGTCTGCAATGGAATTTTCTATCTCCTCAAAACGGGTTGTCAATGGGCCTATCTGCCCAAGGACTTTCCTCCCTCTTCCACAGTCTACTACTACTATCGCAAATGGCAGAGGCAAGGAGTCTGGGAAGAAATCAACCATGCTCTGCGTACCCGCTGTCGCCAATCAGTGGGGAAAAGCGCAGAACCTAGCGTCTTGATTGCTGATAGCCAATCGGTTAAAACGACAGAAAAAAGGGCGAAGTCTATGGCTTCGATGGTGGTAAGCAGGTCAAAGGAAGACGGAGAAACCTGCTAGTCGACAGTTTAGGGCTACTCTACAAAGTCCTGGTCTCTGAAGGGAATGGCTCAGAGCGTAGCCTTACCCTGGCGGCAGTGATGGAACTCAGGGAACAGCAGCAGGAACTATTGAGACGATTTCGGTTGATGTGGGTCGATGCCGGATATCGGGGAGGGCGTTTTGCCTTAAGTCTGTGGTTAATGGTTCAAGCCAAGGTGGAAGTGATTAGCAGAAACAGTAAGGCATTTGTGGTGTTACCAAAACGTTGGATTGTTGAGCGTACATTCGGTTGGTTGAATTGGTATCGTCGCCTTAGTAAGGACTATGAGCAATTACCAGAGGTATCGGAGGCAGGGATTTACGCTTCCATGAGTCGTCTTATGCTACGTCGGCTAGTTTCCTAAAGATTTACTTTATAAACGGCCTCTTATTGGAACTCATAAGGTGTTAATTCAGAGTTCTCAGCCTCTTCTTTACCGATGAGGATTTCTTGTACAAAAGCGAAAGACAAATCAGGGTTATCTTCGAGAATTTCCCCCATTTTCGCCCAATACTCGATTTGACCAGCAACTGAACGATGCATGGCTTTTGAACGAATTTTAGCCTTTGTCGCCAAAGAGTTAGAGATACGAACAGCAACAGACATACTATTTTCCTAACTAGATGATTGCATTGTGCACCATAAAGTTGCGTTTTGCAACAAAAATTCCAATAAGCGCCTGGTGGACAGCGACAACGCCCTAATTTTTTTCGTCAAATACTGTATTTCAGGATGGTGAAGTTAGCGTGCTTTGACTTGTGATGTGATGGTCGCTCAACTTGGCAACCCTTTGAATTTTGGCAGTTCCCCTAACGCTCTGTCCCAAGCAGCTTTGCTCGATGTAAAGATGTGGGCAGTTGGCGACATAGAAACTTCTGTGTCCAAACACCCTGCGGGAATAACAAGAAAATCAGCGATCTGAGTGCTTGGCAAAGCTGAACCACAGAATTTACAAAAGCTTTTGTTGTGGCGAGTACCTGGAAGCGTAAATGTAGTCACTGCATCCACACCAGCCAGCCAAATCAATTTAGCAGACCGCGAAAATAAATTTGCCGAGTGAGCCGACCCTGTATCTTTTTGGCAATGCTGACAATGACACAGGTAAAAGCTGTCGAACTCCCCTTGTACTTGAAATTTCGCGGTTCCACACAGACAAGAACCAAAGTAATCAGTCATCTTTCTTTTTTCTATGACCTCTAGGTGACACACACATAGACTATGTATTATGCGAATGATTTCTGTATGATGTCCCCTCTGTTACTTTTGTATAGAAACTTTTTCCTCCGCTAAATATGGGGTGTTATGCAAAAAAAATCTGTCCAAAATTAGGCGATCGCCAAAACTTACCAACGCAGGATGATACGATCACCTATCGCCTGGTGGACAGCGACAACGCCCTAATTTTTCTTGTCAAATAATGTGATCTTTTCAGAAAAGTAGATCTCCACATGAAATTTTAACGTCAGAGTTCAGCGGTGTTTGAGGCGACAATTTGTCAGAAGCCATTTTCACCAGCGTCCACATTCGATTTCACCACCAATAGCGAGGGCGCTGATTCAAAGAATTCGGTTTCTTCTTGCTCATCGTCGACCAGCCCATTCAATATTTCCTGTAATGTATCGGACCTCTGTATGCTGTGTTCTACATAAAATCGTAGCAACCCCCGAACCCAAGCCCACAACGAGGATTTTCCTGGACCTCTAGCGATGTGATCAGAAGCAGGTTCAATGGGAGTGCCAATTTCCAACTCGTATAGAGCGGCACCGAACAATGGAAGGCAACAGCAGTAGAGCCTTTCTTTGTAACCACCAACTGTCCGTGTTAATGGTGAAGCGGCCGGTAGCTTTAGACGGCCAAACTTAGTTTTTCCTTGCGCCACGGGCTGAAGCTGATCCGCTGACGCATAAAAGAAACCAACATCCTTGCAGCTGCCTCGATGAAACACTCCGAATGAACCAACGGATGGAAGAATCGCTGCCTGAAGAATGTGAGGTTGGGCGATGAGAGGAGGAACAGGAAGCACTTCCGGCCTCCTAGAGAGCAAATCCCATTGTTCTAGATTGGCTTTAAACGACAGTTCGTCAGCCTCACTGGGGAAGCTCCTGCATACTCCCGCATGAAATTCTGTAGAGCGCTTAGCCTGAAGAAATGTGACCCGAGCGCGAAATCCTGATGTGTACGAGTATGCAAGAATAACCACATCGCATAATTCACACCGAGCAGGGCTCCGTCCCCAAGACCCACTGCCATTGAAATAGACCTGGTGTTTCTGCCCATGATATTCCTCTACCAAAAACCGGGGAGAAATTTTTCCAAACGCTGACATCAGGGCCCGAAACTGCTGAACCTCCGAATAGCGAGCACCAGCTGACTCAATCGCAAATTGATGAGAAAGCTCCTGCCCAAATTGGGCACTCTCGTCTGTGAAGGTGTACATGATTACTTTAACTATGTATTATGCGGATGATTTCCGTATAGCGTCCTCTCTATTACTTTTACATGGAAAATTTCTGTATAAACAGTTGAATGTGGAGTGTTGCGCAGAAAAATCCGTCCAAAATTAGGCGATCGCCTTTTGCCTGGTGGACTGCTGGGTACACTAGAAACTAGAGAGGTTTCTAGCCCGTCACGGAGTAATATCCGGGCGGATAAATCAGGGGTCAAACGCAATGAAGTGGCACCATTGGGTGGGAATTGGCAGCGTTGTGGTCGGGGTAATTATGCTCGGGGCGATCGCCCCTGGGGTTTCCCAGCATTATCCCTATTACAACAACTCCTTCTCGTGGGGACAGACGGGGCGCGATGGTCGCCCTGGTCGCGATGGTCGCTCCGGCAGCAATGCCCAAGCGCAAACAATCATTATTGATGGCACCGCCCGCACGTTTGACCTCAAAGGTGGCGACGGCGAACCAGGCACCGACGGCGAATATGGCGAAGCAGCCCGCTGTTCTAGCTATTGGCGACGACCAGAACACAATATTCGGGGCGCTGATGGGGGCGATGGTGGTCGAGGTGGCAACGGTGGTAATGGGGGCGATGGCGCGGATGTGACAATTTTCTACCAACAGCCCCAGGATCTCAGCCTCATTTTTATCGACAATCGTGGTGGTGAAGGTGGACTAGAGGGGCGAGGCGGTTATGGGGGTCAAGGCTGTGGTTGTCCCTATTCCTCTTGGGTCGTCGAAACTTGCCATCTGGAGGAAGTGGCCAGCAATAATCCCGAAGAAAAACCCAGAAAAGAAGAGCGATGTACTCAACAACGCTATTACTGCACCCCCGGTCACAATGGTCGTAACGCTCCCGATGGTAACCCTGGCAGAAATGGAACTCCTGGGACTGTGACCCTCATTCAAAATTTAACCGCTATCCCCACCGACAATCCCAACACCACCATTTCTCTCGCCGCATTGGAACGATCGGGGACGACCCTCAGCAAAAATATTTGGCGATCGCCTACAGGATTACGCAGCAAATTAGCCAGCGGTTCCCAAGTCCCCGATACCTATCGCGAATATGTCGAACTTTTCACTGCGCCGATTCAACTGGCTTGGGCCGCTGATCAACCCCAAACTGCTTTTAACCAAGCACAATTTAGCCTCAGCCTGGGAGACAGTCGGCAGTTAGCAGTACAACAATCGGGGGAAGCTTGGTTAGATTACACCGTTCAACCCCAGGGTAACGGTTTCCAAATCCAAGTTAACCGGGCAATGCAGGCAGATGAAGCTACCCAATTGATCCGCCAGGGTTTGCGGGGAACTGACCGCGATCTAACTTTTAGCATCCTCGATCTAGGGCCTCGGAGCGATTGGTTAGACACGCAATTTATGGTCACCTACCGCACCCGTAATCCCACACCCCAATTTCGAGAGGGCTACACCTACGAAACCCGTTATAGCGGACGCCTCTCCCCAGAAGCAGTGCAGCAAATTGGTTCAGAATATCAACTACGCTTAGGCGATCTGCCCTTGGCTCAAGAGTATTTCCAGAGCGGAATGGTGGTGGATTTAGAAATTACGGCGGAGAGGCGTTTCGGTGAACATCAGACTCAACAGGTAATCCAGTGGCGGGGGGCACTGCCCTAGGCCCGCTGGCGCAAAAATCGCAGTAACTTTTCAAATTCTGTAGGTAAAGGGGCGATCGCCTCGATCGTTTCTCCGGTCACTGGATGTTCGACCATGAGCTTGCGGGCGTGGAGTGCTTGGCCCGTGAGTTTGACCTTATCGAATTTATTGCTGGTATAGAGGGGGTCCCCGATGATCGGATTGCCCATGTGGGCACTGTGAACGCGGATTTGGTGGGTGCGGCCCGTTTCGAGCTTGTAATAGAGCAAAGAATAATTGCCCAGGCGTTCCATGATCTCCCAGTGGGTCACTGCCGGACGCCCCGTTTCATCGACGGCCATTTTTTTGCGATCGCCTTTATGCCGCGCAATCGGCGCCTCAATTGTCCCAGCATCATTCCGGGGGCAACCGTAGACAATCCCCATGTATTCCCGTCTCGCAGTTTTGGCCTTGATCTGCGCCTGTAGATGTTGGTGGGCCTGGTCTGTTTTCGCAATGGCGATCGCCCCGGTCGTGTCCTTATCCAAGCGGTGCACAATGCCAGGCCGCTGTACCCCACCAATACCTGCTAAATTCTCGCCGCAGTGGGCCAACAACCCATGAACAAGGGTGCCGGTATAGTTTCCCGGTGCCGGATGTACCACCATCCCAGCGGGTTTATTAACGATTAAAAAATGCTCATCTTCAAACAAAATATCCAGATCCATTGCCTCCGGTGCGAGGGCCATAGTTGCTGGGGCGGGAATCTTGAGTATTAGGCGATCGCCCACTTTTAATTTTGTCTTTTTCGATTGGCAAGGGGCTTCATTGAGCTGTACTTGACCCTGCTCAATCAATCGCTGCAAACGAGACCGTGACAACTCTGGGAGCTGCTGGGCCAACCATTGATCCAGGCGTTCCCCTGCTCCTTCAACTTTTAATTCTAAAATTTGTTCCGTCATCCCCTAGCTGTGCCTCGAATAGTCTGCAAAAATCTTTTCCCCAAGCCCCCAAGACCTCACATTTTTCCCAAATGGGGCAGAAAACGTTAAAAAACTTAAAATCTCAATTATCAACAAAACCCCAACTGAGGATCCGAACAAAAAAATGTTAAAGTGAAGCAAAAGTTCAAAACCCAAGGATTTTTTAAAAACATGGATAGTGTTGCTTACATTATTGTGCTAGCGATGGCGTTATCGGTTCTCTTTTTCGCGATCGCCTTCCGCGAACCCCCCCGTATCGAAAAATAAACTTTGATTTTCTCATACCAACCTTTGAAGATCATCCCTGAACTAAAGCGAAAAGTTTGTCTTTTAGGGCAGATTTTTTCTTGGTTCAGGCTTTCTCCATTTTCCCCCAATCATTAGGATGCACCGATCAGCGGCTGCCATATTTTGCTCAGATCGGCCAACTTTTTTCTGTTCCAATCGTTATGCAATGCCCCTATTGTCAACATACTGATAGTCGCGTTTTAGAGTCAAGATCCACCGGCGCTGGACGGAGTATCCGCCGTCGTCGGGAATGCCTCAGTTGCAAACACCGTTTCACCACCTACGAGCGGATCGAATTTGTGCCCATCTCTGTGATCAAGCGCAATGGTCAAAGTGAAGCCTTTGATCGCTCTAAAATTTTGCGGGGTATGGTGCGGGCCTGCGAAAAAACAACTGTTTTACCCTCCACCCTAGAGGCGATCGCCGAAGAAATCGAAGCCCAACTCCAACAGAAACCCAAGCGCAGCATTACCACGGCCCAAATTGGGGATTTGGTGTTGCATCGGCTCCGCCAAGAAAGTGAAGTCGCCTACGTGCGTTTTGCTTCCGTGTACCGTCAGTTCCAAGGAGTCGATGACTTTATCGAAACCCTCAGTCATCTCCAGGACAACGCCGAGCAAGCCAACCTCTGGATTCAAACCCTCAATGAAGACGAAGAATCAGAAGATCTGACTTCTCCCTCAGTCCTAACGCCCTCTGCAAACTAGATTAAACGAGATTTATTTTGTTGATCCCGTTCCCCTGTAGTAACAGTCGAAAAAATAAGCCTGGGAACTTATGGATCTGCGCCATTTTTTGAGATACTATTGATATCCTGTATCTTAATATATTTAACTTTTACATTTTAAGATATGTACCCTGCCATACTGCCTTGATCGTAGTACGGTTTTTCTTGCTGCTGTAAATTACTTATCAAGATGTCATCAAGCATTCAAATTTGAAGACATCCAAGGCTCCCGTAATTTACCCAAAGCTAGTCGAGGCGATGCTTTCCCATCCCTAGACTATTTCTCCCACCAAACATATGTTATGAAAAAGCCATTTTGGGTTGTGCCTTAAATCCCAAAGGTCGGTCGCGTATCGAGGTTGGAGGTCAGCAACAAAAGTTCAGGAGATTAAACACTAGGAATAGAAACACACATGGTCAGTCAGAACACAGCTACAGTAGATATTGGTTTTACCCATGACGATTTTGCCGCTCTCTTAGACAAATACGATTATCATTTCAGCCCTGGAGATATCGTTCCCGGCACCGTATTTAGTATGGAGCCAAGAGGTGCATTGATCGACATCGGCGCGAAAACCGCAGCATATATTCCCATCCAGGAGATGTCCATTAACCGTGTGGATACTCCCGATGAGGTTCTTCAATCTGACGAAACCCGTGAGTTTTTCATTCTCACCGATGAGAACGAAGATGGTCAGCTTACCCTCTCCATCCGCCGCATTGAATACATGAGAGCGTGGGAACGTGTCCGTCAACTCCAAGCAGAAGATGCGACGGTTCGCTCTTTGGTGTTTGCCACCAACCGTGGTGGTGCTTTGGTTCGTATTGAAGGGTTGCGCGGCTTTATTCCCGGTTCTCACATCAGCACTCGCCAAGCGAAAGAAGATCTCGTCGGCCAGGAACTGCCCCTCAAATTCCTCGAAGTCGATGAAGACCGCAATCGCCTCGTCCTCAGTCACCGTCGGGCACTGGTTGAGCGGAAGATGAATGGCCTGGAAGTCGGCGAAGTCGTTGTGGGTTCTGTCCGTGGGATCAAGCCCTATGGTGCGTTTATTGATATCGGTGGTGTCAGCGGCCTGCTCCACATTTCTGAAATCTCCCACGACCACATTGATACCCCCCACAGCGTCTTCCAGGTGAACGACGAACTGAAGGTGATGATCATTGATCTTGATGCGGAACGGGGTCGGATCTCCTTGTCGACGAAGCAGCTTGAACCCGAACCGGGCGATATGCTCAAGAACCGTGACCTTGTGTTTGAAAAGGCCGAGGAGATGGCAGAGAAGTACCGCGAAAAGCTCCGGGCTGAAGCGGCTGGTCTGACCGTTGAAGATCAAGTGGACGAGAGCGAAGATCTCGATACTGATGATGAATACATGAGTGCAACAGAGTAAGCAGAATAGTTGCGGAAACCAAGTATTTTCCTCTGGGTTCCACAAGCTTTTTCTATAAACTGCACACTTAATTGCAAATTTTAATGATGAAGGGAGGTACTGCAAAGGCCTCTCTTTTTTTATCGAAACTTTCGCCTGGGGTTAGCGGGAAACAATCCCTGACCATTGCACGTTTTTTTGGTTACTGCGGCGATAGGAAAAGAAATGTTCAGGCTGTTGGTAGGTGCAGTGGGGGGCGATCGCCATTTGCTCAAGCTCTAGACCCAACTGCTCAAGCTGTAATTGATTGACGCGACGGACATCAAGGCGCACTTTTTCATGTTCATCATCGGGCAGAATCGGTGAATCCAGGAGATTTTCCAGGGCGAGGAGCATCCCATCGAGATCATCTGCAAGATCCTGCAAGCCTAAACTGACTCCCATCTCGACGGCAACATCGGTGGAGACTTGGTAAACTTCGCCACTGATGGCCGGGCCAAGGGCAACTAGTAAATCTTTTATTTCAGAACCCGCATCGAGAAACTTTTGAATCGCTTCGGGGATAATCCGTTTTGCTGTACCTCGCCAGCCCGCATGGATGGCTGCCACTTGTCCGGTGCGGCGATCGCCAATGAGGGCCGGGGTACAATCTGCTGTGGCAACAAAAACCGCCTGTTGGGAAGCCGTTGAAACAATCCCATCCGCTGGCGAAAAATGCTCCCCTTCCCAATTAATTTCGTGGGGCGTGAGGACGGTATTCCCATGGACCTGTTTGACACGGTAGGCCGAGATTTCCGGATGGAAAATTCTCACAAGATTTTCTGGCAGTTCCGGCGCAAAAGCTTGGGTGAAAAATCCATGGTGCCAAGGCTCTAGCAGTGCACAGGTTAAATAGGGCCGCCCTTCCCATTCTTGCCAATGCCATTGATCTGCGGCGGTGACTGCGCCCATTGCCGTTGCTCCAGTGATAATTTTTGATTTAGATTCACTTTAATAATCTAAATGGTAATAAAAAATAAAATACTTTTTCAGGGCGCAAAGTTTTCTTGGGTCGGGCCGCAATTTCCGAAAAGCTGCTATTTTAATGGAGGCAAAACGCGAGTTAGATAGGAACGGGACAACCGATGGCGTACCAACGTGTTCTTTTAAAGCTGAGTGGTGAGGCTCTGATGGGGGATCTCGGTTACGGGATTGACCCGCAAATCGTATCAGACATCGCCAAAGAAATTGCAGAAGTTGTCTCCAGCGGTGTGCAAATTGTGATCGTGGTTGGCGGTGGCAATATTTTCCGTGGGGTACAGGCTTCGGCTAAAGGGATGGATCGGGCCACGGCGGATTATATTGGCATGATCGCGACGGTGATGAATGCGATGACCCTCCAGGATGCCCTCGAACAAATCGATATTCCGACCCGAGTCCAAACGGCGATCGCCATGCAAGAGGTCGCAGAACCCTATATCCGGCGACGGGCTATCCGGCATTTAGAAAAAGGCCGGGTGGTGATTTTTGGCGCAGGCTCCGGGAATCCCTTCTTTACCACCGATACCACCGCTGCCCTGAGGGCCGCTGAAATTGACGCCGAAGTGATCTTCAAAGCCACCAAAGTTGATGGGGTTTACGACAGCGATCCAGCGAAAAATCCCGCAGCAAAACGCTATGAAAGCTTGACCTATGCCCACGTTCTCGCCAATGATTTAAGGGTAATGGATGGGACGGCGATCGCCCTTTGCAAAGAAAACGACATCCCGATTATGGTGTTTAATCTATTTGAGAAAGGCAACATCGTCCGTGCCGTTAAAGGTGAACCAGTTGGAACAATCGTGGGAGGTTCCTGTGCAGTTAAGTGAACTTAGAGAAAATATGCAAAAGACCATTGAGGCAACCCAGCGGTCTTTTAACACCCTCCGGACAGGGAGAGCTAGCGCCTCCCTCCTCGACCGGATTACAGTGGAATATTACGGTGCAGAAACTCCCCTAAAATCGTTGGCGAGTATTTCGACACCCGACTCCAGCACCATTATGATCCAACCCTTTGATCGGGGTAGTTTGAGTGATGTGGAGCGGGCCATTTCCATGTCCGATTTGGGTCTGACCCCCAACAATGATGGGACAAATATCCGCTTAAATATTCCGCCGTTAACGAAGGAGCGCCGTCAAGAATTGGTCAAAACGGCTGGAAAATTAGCTGAAGAAGGAAAAGTGGCCCTCCGCAATATTCGCCGTGATGCCATTGATGATGTGCGCAAACAGGAGAAAAATAGCGACATTTCCGAGGATGAATCCCGTAGCTTACAGGACGATATCCAGAAGGTGACGGACGAGTTTACGACAAAAATCGATGACTTACTCAAGATCAAAGAAAAAGACATTATGACGGTCTAGGGCCGCACTCGGTAGACTAGAGGGAGGCCCAAAGGCCTTCTTTTTTTGTTGAATATCCTAGAAATTAGTGTTGTGATGCATAGTTTAACGTCTGATTTAACAGCCATTGATGCGCTAGAACTGGCCCAAGCCCTCGCTGCAAAGTTGGCGATCGCCCCCAATGATTGGCACAGATTAAAAGGCAACCGTAAAGTCCAAGCCCAACAACATTTATCTGCGGCTCTGGTTTTTTTGTTGAATGACAATCCCGCCGCCGCCCTGCAACATCTCGAACAGGCCCAAGGATGGTTAGACCGGACAATCTCCGCGCCCCCTTGTCCCGACCATGGTCGTAAAACCGCGCCCTAAAATTCCGGCATATCGCCGTTTTGTTCCCGTTCGATGAAGCTCTGCACCTTGTGGCGATAATCCCGCAAGGATTCTTCGACCCATTCCCGGCTTTCACTGTTGACGTAAATATGTACTAATGGTTCCCCCGCGTCGGGCAGCACCAGCACCCAGTTATCCGAAACCGGATCAATAATTTTGACGCCATCGATCAACACCAGGCGATCGCTCTCATGGATTTCGACTAAGTGCCGCATTAAAGCTCCCTTCACTCGCCAGGGACAGCGCATCGTGTAAGACTTGTGGAAAATGATCGGTAATTCTGCCCGAATTTGACCCAGCGATCGCTCTTGGATGGTCAACATCTCAATTAATTTGGCAATTGTGAACATCGCATCAAAGCCAGGGTGCAGCTCCGGGAAAATAAAACCCATGTCTCCACTTCCCCCTAACACCACATGGGGATTATTCCGGCAGGCTTCCATGAGGGCCGTGGGGTTGGCCTTGGTGCGGATCACATGACCATCATGGCGGCGGGCAATTTGTTCTACAGCACTCGACGCATAGATGGGCACCACGACGGAACTGCGTGGACTGGCCGTGAAGAGAATGCTCGTCAGCAAGGCCGTGAGGCGTTCCCCATAGATAGATAGTCCCGATTCATCGACGAGGGTGAGTTGTTCCCCGTTGGCGGCAACCTGTACCCCCATGCTGGCGCGTAGGGCTTCTACCACATGGCCCAACTGCAACAGTAGGGATTCTTTCTCTTGGCCCACGGGGGAATTTTGCTTGAGACTAGCGTTGAGGACAACGGCATCACAGCTAAATTTATTCAAAATAGTCGGTAAAACAGCACCAGACACAGCATAAGCATAGTCAATGACCACCTTCGAGCCGCTATTCATCAAGGCACCAATATTGAGGTGATCTTCAAAGCGCTGACTATATTGCTCAATAATTTGCGCCGGACAGGACATTTCGCCAATTTCGGCGATCGCCACCCGTCTTAAATCTTCTTTAAAATAAACCCCCTCGATTTTCTTTTCCTTTGCCTTAGAAATATTGATCCCTTGGCTGTCGAGAAATTCAATTAGCAGATGATCCGACCGTTCCGGGTGGAGCCGCACATGAATTCCCCCTTCCACATCTAGAATATTCGCCATGGTCCGGGCGATGGGAATCGCTGTAGCCTGGAGATTTTGCACGCCAATGCCCGCCGACATTAACCCCGCAATCAAGGAACGACTTACCATCCGCGAGACACTGCGCTGATCCCGCGACACTAGCACCATCGAGCCAATTTTTAAAGTCGAACCGTAGGCCGCCCCCAGCTTGACGGCAAATTCGGGGGTGATATCAATATTGGCGAGGCCAGAAACCCCCCGCTGACCAAACAGATTCCGCTGGGCCGTGCTGCCCCAGATGAGGTTGATATTCACAATCGCCCCCGCCTCAATCCGCTTATTGGGCCAGATCCGCACGCCAGTACCAATGTGGGCTTCTTCTTCCACGGTGGATAATGCCCCCACCACGGCCCCTTCTAAAATATGGGCGCGGCGATCGACCCGGCTTCCCCGCACCACCGTACAGGCCCGCAACTGCACTTCATCACCCAAAACGACGCCGTTCCAGAGAATAGGACGTTTGAGGTCAGAATCGGCACCGACGGTCACGTTATCGCCAATGACCGTACCGGGTTCAATGTGAACTCTAGCCCCAATGCGGCAGTTATCACCAATCATCGCTGGGGGGGAAATCGTCGCACTGTCGTCAATAAAGGTATTGTGGCCAATCCAAATCCCTGGTGATCGCTCTTCATAGGAATATTCCACATGGACTTTCCGGGCGAGGGCATCGTACTGGGCTTTACGGTAGGCATCAAGGTGTCCCACATCACACCAGTAGCCATCGGCAATGTAGCCATACATCGGTTCTCCCCGGTCGAGGAGCAGGGGAAAGAGATCCTTCGAGAAGTCGCATTCTTCGTTTTCCGGGAGATATTTCAGCACCTCTGGTTCGAGGATGTAAGTGCCTGTGTTGACGGTATCGGAAAAAATTTCACTGGTGGAGGGTTTTTCGAGGAAGCGACTAATTTGTCCGTTTTCTTCGGTAATCACAACGCCAAACTCAACGGGATTGGGAACACGGGTAAGAACCAGGGTCGCCTTGGAACCTTTTTCACGGTGGAAGGCGATCGCCGCCGCGAGATCAAAATCCGTAATGCTATCCCCACTAATCACCACAAAGGTTTCGGTGAGCAGTTCTTCGACATTTTTGACGCAGCCCGCTGTCCCTAAAGGTTGCTCTTCTTCCACGGCATAATGCATTTTGACACCAAACTCATGGCCATCTTGAAAATAGTCCCGCATGATGTCCGGCACATAGTGGAGCGTGGCAATCACTTCGGTAATGCGGTGGCGTTTGAGTAGATTAATAATATGCTCGGCAATGGGGCGATTGAGCACTGGCACCATCGGCTTCGGTAAATCACAAGTCAGGGGACGCAACCTTGTCCCAGCACCACCTGCCATTAAAACTGCACGCATAAAAAATCTCCGCTGTACCGCAATATCAAAATACGCAGCGGACTCAGCCAAAAAATTCCCTGGGCGATGTCGCGATCAAAGAAGTTCTCTGGTTGTCCCGCTGCCTCTCTTACTTTGGCATTGTATTGTGGAGTTCTCGGTTTGACGGCAATGGTTCGCTAACAAGAGACAATCTTTAAAATTAGAATGCTCAATACTACCTAAAACAACAAAACCCCACCCGGAGGTGAGGCATTGCTTTTTGATTCGATTTGGTGGCGGGAGGCGGATTTGAACCACCGACCTTCGGGTTATGAGCCCGACGAGCTACCAGACTGCTCTATCCCGCGGCGCTTTTACTAGCATAAACCCCCTAAAGAAAAATGGCAACCCCCCAGGAAAGATTCTTGGGGATCTGAAGAAATCTTCACCAGTTAAACGAGCAAGAACCAGCTTTTGGCAAAACAATCAACGGGGGAAGGCGATCGCCTAAAATGGGGACGCAGATTTTCTGCTGCTGTGTGATGTTTTGTAATTTTTTGGCGTAACCCATGAGCCAAGCTGATCCCCAAGCTTCCCTAAGCCGTCTCAAACAAACCCTAGCCCAACTGCAACAGGTGGTCGCCGACCTGGAAACAGGGACTAGCCAAATTCCAACGGCAGCCCTCGATACCCTGAGCACCGACACAGAAAATTTGATTCGGCAACTACAGCAGCAACCGGAAGCGGCGATTAATCCTGTGGTGGAAGTGCCTGTGAATACTCCTGGGGTTGAAGTACCGACTACCCCCGTCCCAAAAGTTAAGCCCCGGCGTGTTGAACCAGTTCCCCAACGTCCCCGACGTAAGCCCTGGTGGCAACAACAGAAACTTTGGCTGGGTGCCGCCACAGCGGCGATCGCCTTTATTTTTCTCTGGAAATTCACGACCCAAACGCCCCAACTCAGCGAAGATATTGCCCAAACACCCCCCACTGAACCCACCGAGGAAGTAGCCCCAGAGACCCCCCAACCGGAAACGCCAACCCAAGCGCCCAAAATTTCAGAGCCAGCCCCTGCCGCCAGCGTAGACCCCCCCAAACCCCTGACCCCGGAACAACGTTTAATTGCAGCAATTCAGGCCCAGTTAGATGAAGTTACCCAACCCTATGGGGACAACATTGTGCGCACGATCCAGGCGGATTTTGACACCAATACCCTGCGGATTACGGTGGGTGATGCTTGGTATCTCTTGCGAGAAGGACTTCAGGATCGCCTCGGTATGGAGGTTTTAGACCTAGCCCAGTTGCTCGATTTTAAAAAGATGGTTGTGGAAGATTTAGCAGGAAATTTCGTGGCGCGGAATCCGGTCGTGGGCGATCGCCTTGTGATTGTGCGGCGCTATCAAGATTTCCAAGGGGCAAGCTGAAGCTAAGTCTGAGTCGGTGCATTCAGCCCATAAACCCGTTAAGATAGGGGCAACAGCGGACTGAATTGGGGACAATACTGACCATGACAGCGGGAATGAGCAAACAAGGCAAAGTATCCATCCGGCCAGTACAGTATCGAGATCTCACGGCGATCGCCAATTTTGCCAACGAAGTGGATCTAGATGGGCCTTCTCCCCTCGATATGCCCCTTGAAGATCACCTCGAAAATACCAAGAATTTTTACGGCCTCGTTAAGTTACTGAGTTTCTTTCCAAATCCTAATCAGTACAGCTTCCACGGCTATGTGATTGAAGTCGATGGCCAGCTTGTGGGCTTTGTGAAGATTTCCCCCTTCAACTCCTCCCAAAGTACCTGGCGCGTTGAACAGGTAATCATTGATCCCCATTTTCCCAAATTGCAATACCACGGCTCCGCCAGAGACCCCGGTTCAGCCCTGCTCCGTTATTGCTTTGACCATGTCGTGGAAGCCCGCAACTGGGTCTTAGAGGTGAATGTTAACGCCCAACAGACCCTCAGCCTTTACCGTCAAAATGGGTTCCAGCCCCTCGCGAAACTGACCTACTGGGCGATCGCCCCGGAAATTCTCAGTGAATTGGCCCTCCAGGAACCCGCCCTACCCAATTTGATGCCCGTGGGCAATGCCGATGCCCGCTTGCTCTACCAACTAGACACCGCTTCCATGCCGCCAATGCTCAGACAGGTCTTTGATCGCCACGTTCAAGACTTTAAGAGTGCGCCCCTCAGCAATTTAATCTGCCGCGTTAAAAATTGGACGCAGCACGTGGACGTGGTCGAAGGCTACGTTTTCGAGCCCCAACGAAAAGCCGCCATCGGTTATTTCGCCGTGCAATTAGCCCACCAAGACCACAAACCCCACCATGGCCGCCTCACGGTGCATCCGGCCTACACCTGGCTCTATCCGGAACTGATGATCAAAATGGCCCAGATCGCCCAGATCCGACCAGAACAACCGCTTTTGACCACCTCTACGGATTACCAGCCGGAACGGGAAGAATTTTTTGAAACGGTGGGCGCAACCCCCAGGGAACATACACTCCTCATGTCTCGCTCGGTATGGCACAAAGTGCGGGAATCCCAGCCCCTCGAAGCGTTGCAATTATCAGGGGTACTCCAGGGTTTACAGCCGATGCGATCGCCAATCCCCAGCCGCATCCATTGGTTTAAAAATCATCCCAGCCTAAAATTGCCAAAGGAATCACCGCAGCGGGATTTTTTTCCGGAAAATTAGGCACAGCAGATGAAACCAGTGGCGGCATTGGGCCTGGATATTGGCCGTAAACGTATTGGGGTGGCTGGCTGTGATGGTTTAGGGCTGTTGGCGATGGCTTTGACCACCATTCAACGCACCACTTTAGAGGCAGATTTAGCGGCGATCGCCCATTGGATCGAACAGCGCCATATTCAAGTTTTGGTGGTGGGTTTGCCCTATGCCATGGACGGCAGCCTAGGGAAACAGGCGAAACAAACCCAAAAATTTGCCCGTAAATTGGCAGAAGCTTTTGGGCTCCCTATTGAGTATGTGGACGAACGCTTAACTTCCGTCGAAGCCGAAAACCAACTCAAAGCCGAAAAGCAATATGACCGCCAACAAAAGGGCCTCGTCGATCAGCGGGCGGCCCAAATTATTCTGCAACAGTGGCTAGAAACAAGACAGTGTGCCTCGACTTCCTAGGTGACCGTTTATCAAGCCCCCCGGCCCCCAGTTTGGGGGAGATTTTTAGGCAAATCAGTGGGCCAAAGTCCCCCAATTTGGGGGATTTAGGGGGCCGATCTAGGGATTTATTAATTTTATAAATGATTTCTTAGGTGACAGCATCAGAATTTCCTGAAGCAAACAGTTCAAAGGCTTTTTGGGAAAATCGTTGGAGGCGATCGCACACATCTTGAGCGGGTTGATAGTCGCCGACCAGTTGCCACTGGGCAATGGTTGAGAGCCGCCACGCTTCCCCCTGGTGATTAAAACCCGCCGTTTCAATGCCGATAAAGGTTTGCACTTGATCTAGGGGGTCTGTAAAAAAGCGAATTTGCACCAGCATACTCCGACTTTGGAAACGGGGACTCCAGCCCGGCAGGTGAAAGCCAATATCAATAGAATCAGGATCCATCCATTCACGGGTTTCGGGGTCATTGCGCCAGGGTTTGAGGTCGGCCCTTGCATCGGGGAATTCGGCCCGGAATAAATTTACCACCGAGGCAATTTTCGTCGCCAGCTTAACGCCTAAGGCCCGTTCTGATGCATTCACGTTTAACCTCCTCGGAATCTAGTAGACATATCTCAAGCTTAACGAGTCATGTTCTACGCTAAGGGAGAAATTCGCAGTTTTTTGACAATTGGTTTACAATCTCGCGAAAATTTGTCTCTTTATAGTTGTTTTAGCATCTGGGCAAGCCGTTGTCGGAGGGTTTCAAAACCGAGGCGATCGCCCGCAGAAATATAAACAGCGTGTGGATGGCGCAACTTCGCCTCCTGGAGTGCTTCACTAGAAACTTGATCCAGCTTATTAAAAACCAATAGGGCTTGGGCTGGCATAATCGGCATTTCCCCTAGAATTTTTTCGACGGATTCTAACTGATGCTGCCAGGCAGGATGAGACAGATCCACCACATGAATCAACGCATCGGCTTCGGTGACTTCTTCGAGGGTCGCCCGAAACGCATCCACCAGGGCCGGAGGCAATTCGTGAATAAAACCAACGGTATCCGTTAGTAGAATCGTCTGGGTTTGAAAGGCTTCATCGGTGAGGGTCAAGCGCCGAGTCGTAGGATCGAGGGTCGCGAACAGTTGATCCGCCGCATACACTTCAGCATTGGTGAGGGCGTTAATTAGCGTTGATTTGCCCGCATTGGTATAACCGACAATCGCAAAGGTGGGCACATCCTGCCGTTGCCGCTGACTGCGCATCCGCGAACGGTGGGCTTGCAGTTGATCCACTTCCTTTTGCAAGCGGCTGAGGCGACTTTGGATTGTGCGCCGCTCCGTTTCTAGTTTCGTTTCCCCAGGGCCACGGGTGCCGATACCACCCCCCAAACGGGACATAGCCTGACCCCGACCCACCAAGCGCGGCAACAAATATTCCAATTGCGCCAATTCCACCTGGAGTTTTCCGGCGCGAGACTGGGCCCGCTGGGCAAAAATATCAAGAATCACTTCCGTGCGATCGCAAACCTTTACCCCCAGTTGTCGTTCCAGGTTGCGCCCCTGGGCAGGGGACAGATCCCGGTCAAAGACCACAAGATTCGCGCCGAGGGTTTGTACCTGGAGGGCAATTTCTTCGACTTTCCCGGTACCAACCACGGTTTGGGGATGGGGTGTACTGCGTTTTTGCTCCAGGGTGAGCAGCACTTCCCCCCCGGCGGTATCCACCAAGCGGGCCAGTTCCGTCAGTCGATCCTGGAAAGGGCGATCGCCAATATCTGATGTTTGTAAGCCGACGAGAATCACCCGGTCATGGCTTTGATCCACTTGTTGGGCGGTAAATTCCCGGCGAAATTCCGCCTCTAGACCTTCAACCAGATCCAGAAAATCCTGTTGGGAAACCTCTTCTAGGGCTTGGGACTCAGAAACAAGCCAATAGGCATGGCTCGGATGGGTCTGGGGGAGTAAGTGGGCCACATAGACATTTTTCACATAGCCAGCGGCCCCCCGGCCCCGTTTCGTCGTCCCCGTCCCCGTTAACGTAAAGCTTACGAGGGCGTCTAACCGTTGCAGCACCATCGCCGTTAAACTCGATTCCTTGGGCGGTTCATCCTTCGGGCTGGCGGTCAAGCAGCGGATACCCGATAAACGCTCGGCACCATAACGGGGCAATTCTAAGGGGGGAATTTGGGTTTGTCGGGGCGAACCAACCCCCACCCGGATCACCTTCCCCCGGCGATTGAGATAGACACAAACTGCTTGGTTTAGCTCTGTGCTTAGGGCTGCGATCCGTTGGGCTAATTCTGGAGTCGTGAGGCGATCGCCAGGCACAGCCTGTTGATACAGTCGTTGCAACTGCTTGAGTTGACTACTTTTAAGACCTTTGAGATTACCGTGAATAGTATCGATGGGCAGCTTCCTAGAACGAAATGAATGCTAAATAATCATTAGAATATCGTGTCGAAATGTTTTCTATTCGTCAAGGCGAGGGGCCGCCGCCGTATCGGTGCGACCATTGCCACAGACAAAGTCTAGGAGGCTAGCTCCCGTCGAACCGGGGGAAACCGTATTCACTTCCCCTTGATCGCCGTAGTTTTTGTAAAAATCAGTGTTTTCGCCGTTGAGGATAAACACCGAAATTTCCCGTAGACGGGTGACCCGCCGGGAGCAGTCCCCAGAATAATAGGCCCGGGCATGGTAGCGCAATTCCTTCGAGGTGCTATCTCGGTTGACCGCTTCTACTTCCCACCAAGCAAACGGCCCCTGCCGTCTGATGGTTGTGGGGTTGACGTATAGCTCTTTTTCCATGTACTGGCCGTAGTCTTCGTCGTAGCTGCGACTGGCTACCACCTGTACCAGTTCTGCCTGGGCGACCAGGGGAACCGTTAAAATCCCCGTGGCGATCGCCAACGTGCGCCAAAATTTTGAAAAATTACCCATTGCCCGTCCTCCGCAAGGCATCAAAATCAAAAATTGGGGAAGGGTTTTGAGGCGATGTTTTAAAAAATATGCGATCGCCATCTGTTCTACTAGCTGGGAACTTCCCCGAATGCCTCAACCAGCAAGCCAAAACACTATTGATAGCGGTCGAGTAGCGTTTGCAAGCCTCCTTGGTAACCATCACCCACTGCATTGAGACGCCATTCGCCCCCTTCGTTAACGACCTCTGCCATAATCAGGGCTGTCTCACTGGAGAAATGTTCCTGGAGAGAATAGCGCAATACCTCTGCTTTCGTTTCCACGTTCACCAACCGGACATAGGCATTTTGCACCTGGCCAAAGTTTTGCCGCCGCGCTTCCCCGTCATAGATCGAAATCGCGACCACAATTGTGGCGACATTTTCCGGTACTTTCCGAAAATCAATGATCATCACTTCATCGTCACCTTCACCGGCCCCCGTGCGATTGTCCCCCATTAATTTGACGGCTTGTTCAGGATCGGGACTCGTCAAGTTATTGTAAAAAATGAAGTGCTGGTCTGAAATGAGCTTGCCATTATTCCCCAGCATAAAAATAGAAGCATCAAGGTCAAAGTCTGCCCCTGTGCCCTGTTGCTTTATATCCCAACCTAAACCAATAAAAGCGGCGGTGAGGCTTGGTGCAGCTTTCTTGAGGGAAATGCCTTGGCCCTTGTTTAGATTAATCGTCATTTTCTATAGCTAAAATTCGATGAACGTTTCTGAATTAATTCAAGTTTTAAAGTCTGATCTCATTATCGATCATTCCCTCGGAAGTGACCCGGAGATTACGGGGGTCGCCGCCATTGATGCCGCAAAATCCCAGGAAATCAGCTACATCGAAGGGGGGAAATTTGCCGCAAGGGTCGATACAACGGCAGCTTCGGCGTTAATCTTGCCAGCGGATGAAGATTTGCAACAGCGGGCGACGGATCGGGGTTTGGCTTGGCTCAGTACCAAGGAGCCGCGTTTGTTATTCGCAGCGGCGATCAAAGTCTTTTATCAACCGTTTCGTCCGGCACCGGGGATTCATCCCACCGCTGTTATTGATCCGTCGGTGCAGCTGGGCGAGGCTGTCTCGGTGGGTGCCCATGTGGTGCTTTATCCGGGGGTGAAAATTGGCGATCGCACTTGCATTATGGCCAATGCGGTGATTTATCCCGATGTGGAAATTGGTGCTGATACCTTACTCCATGCCAATTGCACGATCCACGAGCGGGTCAAGATTGGCAATCATTGTGTAATCCACAGCGGCGCGGTAATTGGGGCGGAAGGATTTGGCTTTGTGCCCACGGCCCAGGGCTGGTTCAAGATGGAACAGTCGGGGATTGTTGTCCTCGAAGATGGCGTTGAAATTGGCTGTAACAGTGCGGTAGATCGGCCCGCCGTCGGGGAAACGCGCATTAAAACCCAAACCAAACTGGATAATCTCGTCCATGTAGCCCATGGGGGAACCATCGGCTCGAACTGTGCTCTTGCTGCCCAGGTGGGTTTAGCAGGGGGCGTCACCGTCGGGAATAATGTGCTCCTTGGGGGTCAGGTGGGGGTCGCGAACCAAGCAGTGATCGGTGATGGGGCGATCGCCACCGCCCAAACCGGGATTAATAATCGGGTCGCCCCTGGGGAAATTGTCTCTGGTAGTCCAGCAGTACCCAATGCGGTTTACCGGAAAGTTTCGGCCATCTACAAGCGTTTACCGGAAATGTACGAGGTATTCCGCAAGCTCAAGAAGGGTTAAATCACGGCCAGTTGGGGCGTTTTTACGGCGGGAATGCTGTCTTGGTTTTGTATCTGCTCAATGGCTTCATCGAGGAGGGCCTGACCCTCGGCCACGGTGTTGATTTTATTAAGGCGATCGCGAAAATCTGCGGCCCCCGGAAAATCGCGACAATACCAAGTCAGGTGCTTGCGGGATTGGTAAATGCCCTTTTGTCCTTTGTAGGCCCAAAGTCCGTCTAAATGTTCCTTGGCGCACTGGAGCAATTCCACCACGGTTGGTTGGGGTCGCCGCTGTCCTGTTTTGAGGAAATGATCAATTTCGCCGACTAAAAACGGATAACCGAGGGTGCCCCGGGAACACATTACCCCATCAGCTCCCGTTGCTTCCAGGCAGGCGATCGCCGCATCCACTGAAAAAATATCGCCGTTGGCAATCACCGGAATCGAGAGGACTTCTTTGACTTTTTTAATCCACTGCCACTGGGCTTTCCCGGTATAACCCTGGGCCCGGGTGCGACCGTGCACCGTCAGCATTTGCGCTCCGGCATCTTCTAAGCGGCGGGCAAAGTCAACAATCACGATTTCAGCATCCGCCCAACCAATGCGGGTTTTAACGGTCACAGGCACATCGACGGCTTCCACCACTGCTTTAACGATCGCCACCGCCACCTCTGGTTGCCGCAGGAGGGAGCTACCACCTCCTTTGCGGGTAATTTTATTCACCGGACAACCCATGTTGATGTCGATGGTTTGGGCGCCCTCGGCCACGGCTTTTTTCGCTGCTTCCCCCATAAAATCAGGGCGACAGTCAAACAGTTGAATGCTGATCGGCTGCTCCCCCGGGTCAATCTCCATGAGCCTCGGTAAGGTCTGGAGGTGGTGGACTTCCTGGGCGCCTACCATTTCGGTGTACATCATTGAACTGGGGGCGTAGCGACGTACCAGGCGACGAAATACTAGATCTGTGACTCCCGATAGGGGCGCTTGGAGGACACGACTCTGGAGGGCAACGTTACCGATTTTTAAGGGGCTATCTGGCAGGGAGATTGGCGGCGATCGCCTTGGGTCAAAATTCACTGAATTCACTGGGGCCGTGGTGTTAGGGGTCAGGGGCATCAAAGATTACCGAATCATGGGGAAATATTGTCTTGGACAAGAGTAACTGCTCTAGTTCTGGGGCGCTCATCGGATAGCCCAATAAAAAACCCTGGGCGCGATCGCAGTTGAGTTGCTGCAAACACTCTAATTCTGTCTCGTTTTCAACCCCCTCCGCAATCACTAGGCGTTTCTGTTGGTGGGCCGTGTTAATTAGCGATCGCACCACTGTCCGCTGTGCCGATTTTTGGTGGATGTTACGGATTAAGCTGGGGTCTAGTTTGAGGAAATCAAAGGGAAATTTTTTGAGGTAAGTCAAAGAGCTATAACCGAGACCAAAATCATCCAAAACAATTTTGACACCGAGGGTTTTAATCGCCTTGAGGCGGCGAATGGTTAACGGGGCATTGTCTAAGAGGGTTGACTCCGTGAGTTCTAACACGAGGTTTGCTGGGTTTAAGCCATTTTCAATCAGTAAGTGGCTGAGATCTTGGTGGAAGTGGGGTTGATTAAATTGAGTCGCCGAGAGGTTGACCGCCATTTGAAACGTTTGATGGTCTTGGTTTGCCCAGCGGCGGAGCTGACGACAGGCTTGGGTCAGCACAAATTGATCGAGAAGTTCGAGTAAACCGATGGGGTTGGCGATCGCCAAAATTTCCTCAGTCAGAATAGAACCCCTCAGGGGATGTTCCCACCGCAGCAGGGCCTCCGCTCCCACCATCTCTTTTCCTGGCAGTTGGCATTGGGGCTGATAATGAACCGTTAACTGATGCTGGTGATAGGCATCCCGCAGATCATCGGCTAGATCAAGGCCCTTGGGGTAACTTTGCGGCGTCATTGCGTTGGCAAATTGATAGCGCGGCTCCCCTAAATTTTGGGCTTGGCGCTGGGCGGTCTGGGCCTGGGCGACTAAGTCCCTGAGATTGTCGGCATCCTGGGGATACTCAGCAATCCCTAGGCTCACGGACAGGAAAAACTCCTCGGTGGCAGTGGTTAAAAATTGCTCGAAAGCAGCAAGGATTTCCTGGGCGATCGCCCCGGTATCGGCCTGGACATAGGCGCGATTTAAAACGAGGCAAAATTCCCCAGCCGCCAAACAAATGACTCTTCCTCGCCCTTGGAGCCCTTGATTTAGACGATTGATGATCGCCTGGTTGAGCGTGTCAATTTCCTGGGGTTCGAGGTCAGCACAGATCTGGGCAAACCGTTCAAAGCCAACGACAAATAGCGGTAAAAATGCAGCATCATCCTGCTGGAGAGTCAGGGCGATCGCCTCGAAGGTTTCCTGGAGACTAAAGCGATCGCCGCAATCATTTCTCAGTGCTGGGGGCGTTGTCTGGGGCACTGCCTTTGACGATGCATCTGGGGAGCTATAGTGCTGTTGCAAAGAAGATAACTTACTCAACCGGATGGCGATCGCCGACAGTAACTCTTCTTTTGTAAATGGTTTTGTTAAATAATCATCCGCCCCCAAACGCATTCCCTGGCGAATGTCCTGTTTTTCCGCCCGGGCCGTTAAAAACACAAAGGGAATCATTGCCGTTGCCGCTTCGGCCTGGAGCTTTTGCAAGACCCCATAACCATCTATTCCCGGCATCATCACATCACAAACAATCAAATCCGGTTGGTGCGCCAAGGCTAACTGCACACCCTGATGTCCCCCGGCGGCTTCTAGGACTGCATATTGCTGCTGCGTTAGGATTTTGCGGATTAGCTTCCGCACAATATCATCATCTTCAATGACTAGAATTGTCGTCATAACAAAATAGGTGATTAGGGTATGGCCCCCTTGCTACCCTCCTTTCGTTTGTCCCAAAGGCCGCCGTTTTTGGCTGGTCGTACCATGGCTCTCAAATCGATCATAGGCGCTAACGATTCTCTGGACGAGGGGGTGACGCACAACATCAGCATCTGTCAGATAACAAAAGCCAATCCCTTCTACAGACTGGAGAATCTTACTCGCCATAATCAATCCCGAAGACTGATGACTCGGCAAATCCGTTTGGGTGATGTCCCCGGTGATCACCATCTTAGAACCGAAACCCAACCGTGTCAGCACCATTTTGAGCTGGGCTGGGGTCGTATTTTGGGCCTCATCGACGATCACAAAGGAATTGCTGAGGGTGCGTCCCCGCATATAGGCTAATGGTGCGATTTCAATGCGCCCTTTCTCCATTAGTTCAGGCAGTTTCAGCGGATCGATAAATTGGTAGAGGGCGTCATATAAAGGACGCAGGAAAGGATCAACTTTTTGTTGCAAGTCCCCCGGCAAAAAGCCTAGTTTTTCCCCAGCTTCCACCGCTGGCCGGGTTAGAATCAAACGCTCAACCTCATCCCGGAGCAGGGCTTGGACGGCTAAGACTGAAGCGAGAAAGGTTTTCCCGGTACCCGCCGGCCCAATGCCAAAGGTGATGTCATGTTTTTGAATGAGTTGGATATATTGGCGCTGTCGAAATGTTTTGGCGCGGATATATTCGCCACGCCTGGTTTTTCCTAGGGTCTGCTTTTGGAGGTCTTGGTATTCTTCGACTTGGTGGGTATCGATGGCATGGAAGGCCGTCAGTAGATCTGGTTGGGAGATGTGTTGGGCTGTTTCCCAAAAAGGTTGCAGGAAATAGAGCGCTTTAATGCAACGATTAACGGCCTTTTCGCGACCTCGCACCAGTAGCTCTTGTCCCCGTAAGACCACAGTTGTGCCGGTGTGCTGGGATAGAAATTTGAGGTTTTCTTCCTTGACGCCAGAGAGGGCGATCGCACTTTCTAGGCTGGGGAGTTGAATGGTTTGCGAGGTTTCACTCATGGGCAAAGCAAAAAAATAGATCAGCCTTAATTATAGGCAGCAGAGGGAAGAGAAAAGACCAAGATAGGGTTTCGGACCCTCACTTTTGGGGGTCTTTTCCTGTCAGATGACGCTACAGACTGGGAACTGATCAGCGGGTTTCGCTAAAGGAGTTTAATGTTGTTTCAAACATATAGCCCACACCCCGCACGGTTTTGATTGGGTTTTCTTGCTGCATGAGGTTGTCAAGTTTGCGACGAATTTGTCCGATATGGACATCCACTACCCGTTGATCGCCTAGGTAATCGTAGCCCCACACTGCTTGAATCAGTTCTGAGCGCCGCCAAACTTTGTTCGCATTTTTCGCGAGGAAGTGGAGCAGGTTGAATTCTAGGGCCGTTAGGTTGACGGGTTCTCCCTTGACAGCGACCACATGGCGCATCGGGTCAATGTTTAAATCAGCAAAATCGAGGCTTTGGTCTTGGGCTGGGGGGGCAACGGGCGATCGCTGACGGCGGAGGATCGCATGGACACGATGTTCAAGCTCAATAATGTCAAAGGGTTTAGTCAGGTAATCATCTGCCCCTTGGGTAAAGCCTCGTACTTTATCGGTCGCATCGGTGCGACTGGTCAGGATCAACACGTAAGTATCCTTCGACTCCTGCATTTGCTCACAGAGGGCATAGCCGAGGGTATCTGGCAGATTAATGTCGAGGATTACCAGGTCAGGACTAAAGGATTGAAATGTTTCTTTAGCGGATTGTCCATCCGTTGCTGCTGCTACTGCATAGCCTTTCTGCCCGAGAAATCGAACAATTAGTGTGCGAATTGCTGGATCATCATCAACAACTAAAATTTTGGCACCGGCCATAGACTCTTCAAGATACTTTCGGCGAATAGTAAATCAAGGCTTCAAACTAAAGCTTGTTTGATTAGTGTGCGATCATATTCCTCCCTAACACATTATTTTAGTGTAATTCTGCGAAAAGTCTATGGCGATCGCCCTGAGCCGCCCCAGAGTTTTTTTTAAATTCAATTTGACCAGTGGGCAAGCCCTAAAAACGGCCTGAAGGGAGCCAGAACATAAAAAGCAACTTTTGCTGCTTCCCCAATCCCCACGATGACTTTCCGAAGTAGAAAATTTTTCCTTCTTCTTTTTTTGATAATTTTAGACAACCTTTGCCTATCAAATTAATTGTGTTAGAAAAAAGATGCATCACTAAGCTTTCAAAATTGAGACTTCAATTTATCCCAAGAAGTTAGAGGCAGACTAGATTCAGACTACTAAACGAAGGTCGTCAATACCCCTTTTGTTTATGCAATACTTATTCACTATTTTTGAGTATTGAAACATATCTTGAATTTTTATTTAAACTACGTAGTCATGCTTTCTCAAATATTGTTATCATTTAGGGGGAGAGCATCAATATTTCAATCACTCAACCTCGAATTTTTCTCATCGTAAACATAAATAATTCATAACCAAAAGCATTGAGTACAACATTAAGCACCAACAAACCCAAGAGATGTGCTTTCAGCAAAAGTTCTTTTACAAAAAAATTTACTCAAACTGATCGCTCCAATATTGATCAATTAAGTCAAGGGATGGAGAAAGCAAAATGAATAAACTGTTTACAGCAGCCCTTAGTGGTCTATCATTTATCGTTGTTCAACAGGCAAAAAGTGAACCTGTATTCATTGATTTTGATTACCAGTATCGGTATGGTTATGAATATAATTACGACTATGATGACTATACCTATTACTACCACGCCAATGTCTACACCTATAGCGATGATTCGGTTGTATTCCCAGTCAAAGTACTCGTTAATGCGGCATGTCAACAACCACAATACCCCATTGTATTAGGCTCTGAAGCAGATATAAGCAACGGTACAGATGTCTTGATCGAAGAATCTAATGTCATTATTGATAATGATTTCAGTACAAATTGCTCTGCTTTTACAGAAAAAAATGTCCTGCTGCTCTGGGAAGAAAGCGATATAAAATAGGCGTCCCTTCTGGTTTTTCTTTCTGTAAAGCTGTACTGTTTAAAAATAGATCTTAAATTATAGAAGCACTTTGACTTTATTTTCTTGAGTTACTGATACAAAATCAACTCAAGAAAAATACTGTGAACTAAAAGATACAGTAGGATATTTCAATACAACAATTCCATGTCTATTTGACGGATTTCTAAGTATAGTAATAAAAACACTTGGGGTCAGTAAAAAAACGACCGTGTTTTAGTGCTTTAGAATGCAAAGACAGGCGTCACTGTAAGCTGAAGATTTTTTAGCCGCTCTTTTTTTATTTTCGTAGAGCCTTTGAGATATTTTTCCTCACCATTCAAAATATTATATTTAATCAGTCTTTAAGTAATTAGCAGACAATTCTACATCATCATCTAGCTTATTGTGACTCGATTCATTTTGTCGGGCTTCATTTGTACTAGAAGTCCGTCCTTGTGAAACCAACCGAACCGCAGAACATTGCCGCGCCAGTACTGGATAAACCTCTGGGTCTACTTGAATGCCTGAAGAAATCATGTCAGCACAAAGTTTGACTGTTTCCGCTGAAGATTGGATTTGAAACTTTGCTAATTCGGCTTGTTCTCTTTCCAGTAGGGTAGTGCTGAAATCTCTACAGTTGCTGCCCACTTGACCACCGAGAGGCACAATAATGGCACCGGAAAGAGCATAGGAATTTGAAGTGTTGCCGTCAAAGCTATTTCCATTTGCAGAGCCACTGAGCACAAAGGAAGGGCGGGGACAAACGATCCCTCTAAAACCGTAGGTGGCACTTTGACCTAAGTTGTACACAGCGGTTTGGTTGACTACCCCAGTCGCACTATTCCCCAATGAATTTTCATTATTCATCGTATTACTTTGATCTTGCATCGTTTGAGCCGCTCCGTAAATAGGAGTCAGGAACACTGTGGAGACAGCCGTTAAAAGTGTGAAGAATTTTCGACCAAGCATAAATAAAACCTTTAGAACTCAACGGAGAGATTGCTTTCAAAAATAAAGGTGGTGCCATAGGTCTCTGCTGAGCCTTTGACCGTTGTAGAGGAACCTCGTGTTGTAAATTCTGATGCGTACGAATATTGACTTTCGACTGTGTAATTTTCAAATTCGACACCACCATCGATGGGGGTCATCGATCCGGAAACTACATTTTGAGAGAATTCCGTTTCGAAAATGCTGGATTGCCCACGAAATTCTTCTGTAATATCAATTTCTGTGGAGCCGCCGTAGAATGGCTCAATGGAATGAAAAAAATTAGCCCGGATTGTGGGTTCAGAGTCGAAAGGATCTGGCTCTATGTCGATAGTTAAGGGTTCGCCTGCATATAAGCCATCATAATAAGGCTCGCCCTTGAGCAGATTACCCGCAAATGCCGGGCTGGCGACGAACAAGGTCATCGCCAAACCTAGCATTTTTTTCATGATTCTGTCCGTAATATTAAAGAACTTAGCTACGAGACAAACCACTGACAAAATTAACGGTTGCCGGCAGCAGTTTCATGGCTATCAGTTGTAGATCGCATGATAGCTTCAATGGTGCCAGTAACTTTAGAATAGCCACCAAAGGTTTCATTACCAGTCTCATGGGCACCGGCAACATGGAAGGTAAAGCCGTCATAATCACTTGTTGTAGTAAAGTCAGATGCGATCGTATTTTCAGTACCTTCTAAGGAAATTGTGCCTTCTGTGGTACCAGAAAAATCATCTTCAAAAAAGTCAACGGGACCGCCACACTGGTTACATAGAGCACCGTCTTGAATGGTACCTTCAACAGTACCTTCAAAAGTTCCAGTTAATGCAATTTCACTAGAGAGTTCACCATCTACACTGGTTGTTACAGTTCCATCGTAGTATTCTTTGTAAGCATAGTTAGACCATTCACGAGAGCCGTGATACCAATCTTTGCTTTCCAGATCAAGATTAGAAGTCGTTTTGGAGGTGCTGTGTTCAAATGTGTTGCGGACGTAGCTTTCGCCAGCCTGTGCGGCTTGACCGATGGCACCAAAAGCGATGATGGTTGCGAATGCGATTGTAGAAGAATTGAATTTAGCCATTGTAAGGAATCCTCAATAGAATTCAGTTTGATTTCAACAAATGCGTAACTAATTAATTTAGTCTTGCTGCTAGGCAAAGGTAAGACCCAAACTATCAAGTCTAAATTTCCCGTATAAACCAAGCCTCAGAACACTTAATTTCCTTAAAATCTCGGTAGAGGAACTACTCCCTACTTCTAGGATTTTTTGGAGAAACACGTACGTATATTGCTTGAATTCTTGCAAGCAGAGGCTTCAAGTGCCCCAGAAGGATCTCCATGAACCTTCTCACAAAGGAGAAAGATGAATAAAATACTTCTTTTGGGATAAAAATACGTGTTCCCACTGAGGCAGATTGTGATTTACTCCTTTTTGTTACTTACGTATTTGTTTGTACTTCAGTTTTATTACCTTTCAAAAGGAAGGTCAACCCTTTAAGGCTTGATTTTTAGAAATTCTATATAATGAAGCTTTTTTCTATAAAATTAGTGCCTAATTAATCTGAGGTTAAAAGAAGCTTCATGAAACTGACAAAATTCAGGGCATCTTTAACTAATTAACATAAACTTATGTTTACAAAGCCAGATCGAAAGAAAGACGATCCATAAAAGATCAAGCTTGAGTTTTTAAGGTAGGGTCAATCGACGAAATGGACTTATTTTCATGCCGAGTGCGATCAATGGGCACAAACCGTAGTCTGGGAGGATTGTATTTTCGTGCTTGTCTGTTCATTGGCCTCTACACGATCGCTTAGTGGAGGGTCTTTGGGATGGTCTTTAAGATTTTGTACATTGCAGCGGGTTAGGGAGCCTGAGTGGTTCGAGTACCTACTCCGTTGATCAGCTAGCGTTAGGTATGGGGATGTATGCTCTCTGGTCTGGGCAAGTCTTGAGGCGATCGCCCCGGCTATCATCACCAGAAAAAATTTTGCTCTATGGAAAGCGCACCGGAAAACGCTCATAATAATAAACTGTATGATGATTGGGTTACATTAAGAATCTAAGGATGTTCCAATAACCCAGTGGCATGCTCACAGGAGGAGGAGAATGAGCGAACAAAATCCCTACGAAACCCTTGGGCTTGCAAAAACGGCTTCATTTGAAGAGATCCAAGCAGCCAAACAAAAACTAAGCGCCCAATACGAAGGCGATCGCGCCGTAGTGGACAAACTCGAAGCGGCCTACGATGCGATTATTATGGATCGCCTTAGACAACGACAACAGGGCACCCTAGATGTTCCGGATAAAATTCGCTTTGCAGAAACTTCTCAGAAGAAGACGCAGGCGTCTCAACCGTTGGTGAAGTCTCCCGAACTGCCCCAGTGGTTGGTCAATTTACGGGATACACCAGAAACCAACACTCTATATACTGCCCTCGGTGTCAATGGGGCGATCGCCATTGCCGGAATATTCCTCGCAACGGATCTCACCTCAACTCTTTTGACTGTGGCATTGATCGCGAATATTTATTTGCTTTACCGTAAAGAACAGCGCTTTGAACGGGCTGCCCCCATTGGGTTTGTCGCCCTGGTCGCAGGCATTGCCCTCGGTAGTGGTGTGAATGCCATCCTCAGTAGCGCTGGCGTCACTGTGGCGATCGCCCCCGAACATCTCCTATTAGTGCTCACCAGTATTGTTTTTGGCTTAGGGACGAGTTTCTTAAGATAATGATAATAACGACCTAGAGGGCATCTATTTGAGGCTGTCCTCAGCCCGGAGGCGATCGCTAACCCGGCGCAGAACACCGTTAATAAAACGATGGCCGTCTTCGTCAGAATAGCGTTTTGCTAGTTCTACGGCCTCATTGATGGCCACTTTATAGGGCGTTTCTAAAAACAAAATTTCAGCTACAGCGATGCGCAGAATATCCCGGTCTAAGCGGGGCAGACGATGGTATTGCCAATCCACTAAAGACCCGTCAATGACCTCTTTGATCTGATTATTGCGACGGCGGAGGGTTGTGAGAATCTCTAACGCAAAATTGCGCACCTCATGTTGGCGGGTCAACTGCAAAAATTCTGGCAATTCCACCACATGACCCAAACGATTAATTGCCGCACGAGTCAATTCCAGGGCATCTGCGGCCATTGTGCGCGCACTTTTGACATTAACCGCTAACGTTTCACTTCTGAGTAATTGCTCCTCCGCCCGGGAAACTTCACTCGCCGCATCCTCTAAAATGTCATGGATTTCGCTACTCAGGGTCCGAACCGCTGCCAACATCAATTCATCAAGCTCTACGGCTTCTAATTTATCGGGCTTGCCTTTGATCTGACTCAAGCTCAATAGAGCAATTTCACGGGCAACACTACGGGGCTGTTTACGGGCGGGCATAGTCTAACTAGGGATAAACAATAAGGAAAATCAACGTCACTCAGAGGCACCATTAAACTACACTTCTTCCTCTAGAGAAAGCATATCCGCCTGGGGACTATTCAATTCTTCAAGGGGACGCTCCAATTCACGGGACTTTTTACGGCGGGTGAGATTGAGGGGAATTGTGCCCCGCACTGATTTTCGTTCAGTTTCTACATCCGGGCTGACAATGCCCCCAGAAATTAAGACTTTAAAGGCATCCTCAATGGACATTGAGAGGTTGATCACATCATCTTCTGGCACCATTGCGTACCAGCCAGAGGTGGGGTTCGGAGTCGTCGGAATAAACACACTCAAGAGAGGATCGGCCACCTGGGCCTGTAATTGGGGACTGACTGTTCCTGTGACAAAACCTAGCGTCCAAACACCAGGTCGCGGATATTCCACCATCACTACCCGTCGGAAGCGACTCTGGGAATCCCGCAAGAGAGTTTCTAATAGTTGCTTGAGGGTTTTATAAATTGCGCCTGCTAGGGGAATCCCTTGGAGAATTTGTTCCCCCACATCCAACAGCCAACGTCCGACAAAATTTCGTGCCATCAGACCGATCACCAGAATAAATGTCAGGGGAACGGTGATCCCAACGCCAATATTTAAGGCATTGGTCAAGATTGGGTCCAGGCCATCGAACGGATTAATCTGCTTAGGGATTTGCGTCAAAAAATTAATCACCCAAGTCGCAATTGTGATCGTCAACCAAATGGTGGTCGCTAGGGGGATAACAACGAGCAACCCGGCAATCAGATCGTTTTTTAAATCTTGTTTCAGACGTTCTAACACGGTAGGGCGAGGTTTCCTGGTAGGGAGATGGTGGACGAAATGGCGGGAATATATACAGTGGGTAGTCGTTTTTGTCGGTTTAGGAAATCAGGGAAATTTTGGGGACTAGGGTAGAAAAATAAGTGAAATGTTAAGAAAAAAGACGACGTAATCTATTTTACTGAATTCTTTGGGGTTGCCAACGTGTCTGGGTGCTACTGTGCTGGAAAAAATGGGGTGACAAGTACCAGTCGAGGTCACCCCAAGCGGGAAAAATATTATTCGGAATCGGCAGGTGCTTCAGGTTGAGGGGCTTGGGATGGGCTTGTTTTATTGAACCAAGTATTACGAACGCCAAGCCAACCCACAATCAGATAAGCAATTCCTAACAAGAGACTCCGGATAGTGGTTGGGATAATTTCCTGGAGGACACTGCGGTTGGCTTCTTGGCGCTGTTGTGTCTGGAGTTCAACAACGCTTTGTTGTAATTCTTCTAGCCGCGCATTCAGGGCTTCGGGGTCATTGACGAATGTTTGGTAGTTGAGGAATTCTTGTCTTTGGGCTTCGACTTCGGCGATCTGCTGGGGGGGAACTTGACCAGAGTTGAGGGCTGTTTCGATTTCTTGAATCTGTTGCTCTAGTTGTTGTTTGGCTTCGGGGTTTTGGGCAAGGGCCTGGAGTTGGCTGTATTGCTGCTGGACTTGTTGTTCCCGTTGTTGGGTTTCTTGTTCAATTTGGGCGATCGCCTGTTCCCGAATGCCCTGCATATTATCGAGGTGGATAGGGATGAGGATCAAGAAGATCACCCCAAGGACGAGAGAAAAAAGAAAACTTACAAAGCGACCATCTGTAATGGAGGCGCGCAGTTTTGCTGATTTTCCGGCATTGTCATCTAGCCAACTGCCCAGAAGCAGAGCCACAATCCCAATCAAAGGGTTAATCCCTCTACCGACTACCTGATTTGTGAAATTAATTTGCCAAGCATTGTCCAGGGGCAGCCACGGGAAGGCGGCAATGACGTAATCAACGAAAGAAGAAATTAACAGTACGCCCCCCAAAATCTTGAGGCTCAGGGACGTAAAAGAAGCAAGGCGAACATTATTCATACTTTATGTATCAGTCAATGGGCGTTTATGGGTGTCACCACTAGAATGACGAGTAACGCTATTTTAGGGGGCATGGTTCGTCCTCTGTAAAGTTTATGACAAAATACCTGGAAATCCTGGATGATAAACCGGAACTCATTAAACGGGCGCTGCGTATTGTCATGGGCCGGATTGAGGAGGCGATCGCCCGTCGTGGTGTCTGTACCATTGCCCTTGCCGGCGGCAGTACCCCCAAACCTTTATACGAAAAATTAGCAGAGCAATCCCTCCCCTGGGCGCAACTCCACATTTTCTGGGGAGATGAACGCTATGTACCTGCCGATCACCCCGATAGTAATCAACGGATGGCCCGGCTCGCCTGGCTGGATCAGGTGCCGATTCCGGAGGGCAATATTCACCCGATGCCGACCGCAGCCGCAGACCCCCAGCAAGATGCAGCGGCCTATGACGCAACGTTGAGAAATTTTTTTTGCGATCGCCCCTGGCCTAGTTTTGATATTGTGCTGTTGGGCATGGGGGATGATGGCCATACTGCTTCGCTCTTTCCCCAAACGGCGGCCCTAACCGTTGGCGATCGCCTCATCACCGTTGGCGAGAAACAGGGAGAACCCAGGCTGACCTTTACCGTGCCCTTGATTAATGCTGCCCAGAACATTCTTTTCTTGGTCGCTGGGGAAAATAAACAGGAGGCGCTCCAGAAAATTTTCCATAGCGATGCCGATGGGTTTGCCTATCCCAGTAAACTGATCAACCCAGACCACGGTGTCCTCTGGTGGCTCCTGGATGCTGCCGCTGGCGATCGCCTCGCCCCCGATCAAGCAATCTATCAAACGAAATCTCGCCCAGAGCCTTAAAATAAAACCATTCTTTTCCCTTTGACCACCCACTGTCATGATTAGTTGTCCCAACTGTAACCACCAAAATCCTGACGGCGCTGTCCAATGCGAAGCCTGTTATACCCCTCTCCCCCAAGCATCGGCTTGTCCCCAATGTGGTGCTAGCGTCCAAAGTAATGCCGCCTTCTGTGGTCAATGTGGCTTTAACCTGCAACAGGCCGCTCCCATGGCAGTAACAGAGGAGTTACCCAAAACTGTGGTTCCCAATGCCCCCAGTGCCAGCGCCCCCCCCACAGCTCCCCCTGAGCCCACCCTGGATTTTCCAGAGATTCCCGAAGCAGATTTCCCTGATTTTCCTGACTTTTTCGAGGAAGAAGAAGCCGCTGCCCCTGCCGTTGCCGAATCTCCAGAATTGCCTGATCCTTTCACATTTGATTTTGAAGAACCAAGCCCTGCCCCAGAGGTGCCGCCAACGCCTACCCCTGCTCCTGCCCCTGCCCCAACCACTGTCCAGGGATCAATGCAGGCAACCCAAATTCAAGTGCAGACCGCCAGCTTGCTCCATGTGCAAACCCAGGTGGCCTTAGAAATTCCTGAACACCTCGATGTGATTCACATCGGCAAACCGAATGAGACCGTCCCACCAGATATTGATGTTTCTGGTTTTCCGAGTTCTGAAGTGGTATCACGGGTACACGCTGACCTGCGCCAAGAAGCGGGCCTCTACTATATAGAAGACACCGGTAGTTCCAATGGCACCTATATCAACCATGTGCCCCTCCCCGTCGGTAATCGACATCGACTCCGGGCCGGCGATCGCATTGGTCTAGGCAAAGGCGATAAGGTGACGTTTATTTTCCAAATCAGTTAAGGGCGATTTTCCAATCCTGGCGTTTTGCAGTGGCTATTGACGTACCTTGGTTTAGAAAAACTTATCAATAGCCCCTAAAATTCCCTAAGAGGTTCTGATAACGGAGTTTCCCGGAACAACGATATACTAATTCAGTGATGTCACTTTTGTTGGAAATCCCTGCCTCGATACATTCCCTTAACAATCCATCGTGCAGGCTAAAGAACCCCTATGAACTCAGGAATCGATCTTCAAGGTAGTTTTATCGAAACCCTCCAATCCTTTGGGTTGTCCCATGAAATTGCCAAGACTATTTGGCTACCCCTACCGTTGTTACTGATGATTATTGGCGCGACAGTGGGTGTTTTAGTCGTGGTGTGGTTAGAGCGAAAAATTTCAGCGGCAGCCCAACAACGGGTTGGCCCGGAATATGCAGGCCCCCTAGGGGTTTTACAGCCGGTGGCCGATGGTTTAAAGCTGGTTTTTAAAGAAGATGTGGTCCCCGCTAAAACAGATCCCTGGCTCTTTACCCTCGGGCCTGCTCTCGTGGTCATTCCGGTCTTTTTGTCCTATCTCATCGTTCCCTTCGGGCAAAACCTGGTGATTACGGATTTGAACGTGGGGATTTTTCTGTGGATTTCCCTCTCAAGCATCGCTCCCATTGGCCTTTTGATGTCAGGCTACTCTTCTAATAACAAATATGCGTTACTAGGGGGACTCCGTGCTGCCGCCCAATCAATCAGCTACGAAATTCCCCTGGCCCTGGCTGTATTGGCGATCGCCATGATGTCCAATAGCCTGAGCACCATTGACATTGTTGAACAACAATCCGGTTACGGCATTTTAGGCTGGAATATTTGGCGACAACCCATTGGCTTCCTCATTTTCTGGATTGCCGCCCTTGCCGAATGTGAACGACTCCCCTTTGACCTACCCGAAGCAGAAGAAGAACTCGTCGCTGGTTACCAAACCGAATATGCCGGGATGAAATTTGGTCTGTTCTACGTTGGCTCCTATGTCAACCTCGTGCTTTCGGCCCTGATTGTTTCGATTCTCTACCTAGGCGGTTGGGAGTTTCCCATTCCCCTCGATAAGCTTGCCGGTTGGTTAAACGTTGCCCCCAGCACCCCTTGGCTCCAGGTGATCACCGCCTCCTTGGGGATTATTATGACCCTCGTGAAAACCTATGCCCTGGTCTTTATTGCTGTCCTCCTACGCTGGACTTTACCGCGGGTACGCATTGACCAACTCTTGAACTTTGGCTGGAAGTTTCTCCTCCCCGTTGCCCTCGTTAATCTATTGCTCACGGCGGCCCTAAAACTTGCTTTTCCCATTGCTTTTGGGGGCTAAGGCTTCGCCGTTTCTTTCTCCTTCTTTGTTGATCTTCTTACCCTATGTCCTATGTTTAAAATCCTCAAACAAGTCGGTGACTATGCCAAGGATGCAGCCCAGGCAGCGAAGTATATTGGCCAGGGTCTCTCGGTAACTTTTGATCACATGCGGCGACGCCCCGTGACAGTGCAATATCCCTACGAGAAGCTGATTCCCTCAGAACGGTTCCGCGGCAGAATTCACTTTGAATTCGATAAATGTATTGCCTGTGAAGTCTGTGTAAGAGTTTGTCCGATCAATCTCCCCGTCGTGGATTGGGAATTTGATAAAAGTATCAAAAAGAAAACCCTCAAGCATTACAGCATCGACTTTGGGGTTTGTATCTTCTGCGGTAACTGTGTCGAATACTGCCCCACCAATTGTCTATCGATGACAGAAGAATATGAGCTGGCCACCTACGATCGCCACGAATTGAACTACGATAATGTGGCCCTGGGTCGTCTGCCCTACAAAGTCACCCAAGATCCAATGGTGACCCCCCTCCGGGAGTTGGCCTACTTGCCCCAAGGTGTCATTGACCCCCATGATCTCCCCCAAGGCAGTCAGCGGGCTGGCGAGCATCCAGAGGATATTCTCGAACGCTTACAGGCCGAAAAGCAACAAGAAACAGCAGATCAATAAAGCCACGATAGACTAAGCAAGATTTAGTGCAGGTGTGAATTTAGCAGGAGTTTTAAAAAAATTGTGAATTTAGCAGAAGGTGTTCAAATTGTTTCGTTCGTCATCCTTACGGTGATGATGCTGGGGTCAGCCCTTGGGGTTGTGCTCTTTGAAAATATTGTCTACTCAGCGTTCCTGCTGGGGGGCGTGTTTATCAGTATTTCTGGGTTCTATATTCTGTTAAATGCGGATTTCGTCGCGGCAGCCCAGGTCTTGATTTATGTAGGGGCGATTAATGTTTTGATCTTATTCGCCATCATGTTGGTGAATAAAAAAGAAGACTTCAGTCAGATGCCTGGTCGTCTCCTTCGTCAGGGGGCAACGGCTCTGGTCTGCTTGGGTCTTTTCGCTCTCCTTGGCACGATGGTTTTGGTAACTCCTTGGGAATTGTCAGCAATTTCTCCGGCAGCAGTGGGCAATTCTGTGGTGGCGATCGCCAAACATTTCTTTAGCGATTTCCTCCTGCCTTTTGAACTAGCTTCAGTGCTCCTCCTCATTGCTATGGTGGGCGCGATTATCCTGGCCCGTCGCGATATTATTCCTGAGATTACAACCACAGAAGAAGGGAGTACTGGCCTCCAACTACCAGAGCGTCCCCGGGAGCTCGCTGGCGCAAATAGCCCCAAATCCAAACAAAACTAAGCTTTTCTTGACACCCATGCAAATTCAACTCGAATACATCCTGGTTCTCGCTGCCGCCCTATTTTGCATCGGCATTTACGGTTTAGTGACCAGTCGCAATGCCGTCCGCGTGTTGATGTCCATTGAGCTATTGCTAAACTCCGTCAATCTCAACTTTATGGGCTTTTCTAACTTCCTCGATCCCGGCGAAATCAAAGGACAAGTTTTTACCGTCTTTGTTCTGACTGTTGCTGCTGCTGAAGCCGCCGTGGGTTTGGCGATCATCCTTGCCATTTACCGCAACCGCAACACCATCGATATGGAACAGTTTAATTTGCTGAAATGGTAGCCCTTTAAAAACCAAGCAAAGTTAATAAACTTCATCTTTTTGAGAGGGATCAGTCCACTGGTCTCTCTTTTTTTCTTCACAAAACATAAGGTTATCAAATAATAACAAGATAAACTAAAACTTAAACTTAACTCCCAAAGGATTGAGATAACATTAAGACCACGACAGCACAAACGACCTTGTGGGATTGACCGTAGCGATCTTCAAGCATCGTCCCGTGATTGCGATAAAGATATATAAGGAAAAATACATGGTTTCGACACTTTCTCCTCAAGCAACCCAATTACCCAATATTTGCGGTCAGGAGCAGGAAATTTCAGAGATTGTCAATCATCACGAAAAAATCTTTCTCGATCGGAGTGATCTCAATCTTGATCAAGTCAAGGCTGGGTTTGCCTGTGCCCTTCATATGCACCAACCCACCATTCCCGCCGGAACCGATGGCGCACTCATTTGCAACTTGCAGCACATGATGGAAAATCCCCATGATGGTGATAACCACAATGCCACAGTGTTTGCTTGGTGCTACAGCCGCATGGGAGAGTTTATCCCTGAGCTAGTAGCTGCAGGCTGCAGCCCCCGGATTATGTTGGATTATTCTGGCAACCTGCTCTGGGGTCTACGGCAAATGGGCCGGGAAGATGTCCTCGATAACCTCAAGAAAATCACCACAGATGCCTGTTATCAGCCCTATGTGGAATGGCTAGGGACTATGTGGAGCCATGCGGTGGCCCCTTCGACGCCCATCCCCGATTTAAAATTGCAAATTCAAGCCTGGCAGCATTATTTTGCGGAAATCTTTGGGGTCGAAGCCCTGAAGCGGGTTAAAGGATTTTCGCCCCCAGAAATGCACCTCCCCAATCATCCGGATACGCTATTTGAATACATTAAAGCCCTCAAGGAATGTGGTTATCGTTGGTTGTTAGTGCAAGAACATTCCGTGGAGCGTTTGGACGGTTCTGGTTTACACCATGATGATAAATATCTCCCCAATCGCCTGGTGGTGAAAAATTCCCGGGGCGAAGAAATCAGCATTACGGCACTGATTAAAACCCAGGGGTCTGATACGAAACTGGTGGCCCAGATGCAACCCTACTACGAAGCCAAGAGTCGCGATCGCCAAGAATTAGCAGGTCAATCAGTGCCCTGTTTAGTTTCCCAGATCGCCGATGGGGAAAATGGCGGCGTGATGATGAATGAGTTTCCTGGAGGTTATCTCCCAGCTTGGCATGACATTAAAAATGACGGTAGTGTTGTCGGTTTTAACGGCACGGAATATCTTGAACTCCTAGAAGTGAAGGGTATTACCGAAGCCGATTATCCAGTGTGTCAGGCGGTGGGCCAGGCGAAGATTTGGGCAAGACTAGAGGCCGAAAATCAAGGTGTTACGCCGGAAACTGTCAATCAGGCGATCGCCTATTTAAATGAACATGACCACCAATTCCATGTGGATGGCGCTTCCTGGACAAATGATCTCAGTTGGGTCAAGGGTTATGAAAATGTCCTGGAGCCGATGAACGAACTGAGCGCTAAATTCCACGAAAAATATGACCGCCTCGTGGCCGAAGATCCCAGCGTAACGAAAACAGAAGCTTATCAACGATCTCTGTTGTATTTGCTGTTGGTAGAAACCAGTTGTTTCCGCTATTGGGGCCAGGGCACTTGGACAGACTACGCCCGGAAGCTCTACAGTGATGGGCTTGCAAGTTTGGCTTAGGGTTTGTACTAGAGTGATGTGATGGCGAAACTCTTCTGGTCTTGGACTGGGGGAGTTTTTTCTTGTTGCGACTTTGGCTTATCCTGGGATACTCCCTTGGTCGCACGGGCTGACGGGTTGGCCCGAATTTGCGTATGCTAAGGGAACCATTGAGCGATCGCCCACCATGCAAATTTACCTTGATTACAGCGCAACAACGCCCCCCCATCCCTTGGTGATCCAGCGGGTGCAAGAAGTCTGTGGCCAAACCTGGGGCAACCCCTCAAGCTTACATGGTTGGGGCAATCGGGCTGCCACTCTCCTGGAAATGGCGCGGATGCAAGTGGCGAGCCTCATTGGTGCAGCGAACCCCGATGAAATTATTTTTACGGCAGGGGGCACCGAAGCCGATAACCTGGCGATTTTTGGCATTACCGATCAGTACCGAGAGCCGCAACATTTGATTATCTCCCAGGTGGAACATCCGGCGATCGCCAAGGCCGCAGATTTCCTCGCAACCCAAGGCTGGCAAGTGACACGCCTCGGAGTTAATCGTCGTGGCCAAGTAGATCCTCAGGATCTAGAAAAGGCGATTCAAGCCAACACGGTTTTAATTTCGGTGATCTATGGCCAGAGCGAAGTGGGCACCATTCAACCCATTGCGGAACTGGGGGCGATCGCCAAAAAACATCACATCACCTTTCACACCGATGCAGTTCAGGCCGTGGGACGCATTCCCATTGATCTCCGCCAGCTTCCCGTGGATTTGCTTTCCCTGTCTGGGCACAAAATCTATGGCCTCCAGGGGGCTGGTGCGTTGTATGTGCGCGACGGTATTAAACTTCAGCCCCGACTCTACGGCGGCGGCCAAGAACACAATTTACGCTCCGGCACCCAAAATTTACCCGGCATCGTTGCTTTGGGCATGGCCGCTGAACTCGCCGAGGAAACCATGGCTCAAGAAATTGAGCGCTTGAGTCGCCTCCGCAATTTTTTGTTAAACCGAGGGAGCAGTAGCCCACATTTACAAATTACAGGCGATCGCCATGCCCGCTTACCCCACCATGTCAGTTTTGCCTTGCGCCAAGATTCGCCCCTCCTGGGCCTAACCGGGAAAACCCTCGTGCGCCAAATGAACCTCGCTGGCATCGGTATTAGTGCGGGGTCTGCCTGCCATAGCGGTAAGCTCAATCCCAGCACAACCCTGAAGGCGATGGGCTATAGCGATCAAGAGGCCCTCTCCGGGATTCGCTTAACCCTAGGTGCACAAACTCAAATGGAAGATATAGAATGGACGGCGATCGCCCTCGAACAAATTTTGCAGCGACAACCTACCGTGCTTCTGGCATAACCTGACCCAAATACATGGCTTCTGACTTCTCTAAGGATCCCTCCCCGCGGCTAGATCCAAGCCCTCCCATCCACCACAAACAAAATGAATTCTATGTGCTTTATCTCTACGTTGCTGGCAGTAATAGCCATTCCCGCTGGGCGATCAACGAACTAGAAAGCATTTGCAGCGAATATCTGCCCGGACGCCACGAAATCCGGATCATTGATATTTACGAGCACCCCGATCTCGCTGAGTCAGAACGGATTGTTGCGACCCCGACTCTGATCAAGAAATTGCCGCCCCCCTTGCGAAAGTTTATCGGCGATTTATCCGATCGAGAAAGTATTCTGATTGGTTTAGATATTTGGTAAAAGCCATGGGGAGAGACCGCCCAACCGCTATACTGACAGACGTTCTGTTTTAATGTGGGCTGTTATGGCAGGGGAAAATCCTGAGGCAAAACTTTCGCGTCGCCTGGCCCTGGTGGGGGTGACGCTTACCGGGCTATTTGTGGCGATCGCCCTCGGCGCACCCTTATTAGAAAATGTCGGCTGGCTGAAAGACCCCCTCGATTCCCTCAGTTTCCCGATCCATAGTCCTCCTAGTTGGAACCATTGGTTTGGCACCAGTCGCCAGGGTTACGATGTTTTGTCCCGCACCCTCTTTGGTACCCAGGCAGCCCTCAAGGTAGTGCTGCTAGCCACGAGTCTCAGTTTAATGATCGGCGTCCCCCTGGGGATGGTGAGTGGGTATTTTGGTGGCAAGGTAGACCGGGTGCTGCTCTTCTTAATGGATACGATTTATACCCTACCGGGATTGCTGTTGTCCGTTACCCTCGCCTTTGTGGTGGGCAAAGGAGTGATTAATGCGGCGATCGCCTTGAGTATTTCCTATGTGCCCCAATATTTTCGCCTTGTCCGCAACCGCACCACCAGCGCCAAAACAGAACTGTTTATCGAAGCAGCCCAGGCTATGGGGGCAACGCCGAGGCGAATTTTGTCGAAATATTTGTTTCTCAATGTAATCCAGAGTGTACCGGTACTGTTTGCCCTCAATGCTGCCGATGCGATTTTAATTCTGGGGGGATTAGGTTTTTTGGGTTTAGGTTTGCCCGATGGCACGCCGGAATGGGGCCATGATTTGCGCCTCGCCCTCGATGCTTTGCCGACGGGGATTTGGTGGACGGCGCTGTTTCCGGGGCTGACCATGACCCTGATGGTGATGGGTTTATCTTTGCTGGGGGAAGGCTTAAACACCTGGCTAAATCCTGCGAACCGCCGCTAGGGACAACTTTTAGGGCGAGATTCGACCTCCGCGATTAATTGGTCTAATTCCCGTTGCATTTCCCCTAAAACCCGCTGATAGCAGGCTTCAACATAGGGGCGATCGCCCGCCGCGGCCCGGCCATATTTTTCAAAGCGAATTGGTGGACAGACCCGTGTGTACATTTTTGTGGGTAAGGGAAAGTTGGGTAGGGGGCCAAAGGCGACGCCCCAGGGTAAACCGAGATAAATAGGAAAGACTTCTGGGTCGATGTTAAATAGCCACGGCAGGTTAAACGCTTTTAAAAATTCTTTAAGGGGTTCGTAGATATCTTCAATGACAAAAATACTGTCGTGGGCGCCCCAGGAAATCAGTGGCACAATGGGCACCCCCTGGCGCAGGGCCAGTTTAATAAATCCCCGTCGCTCGGCAAAATAAATCTGATTTCTTTGGGCATGGGGCCGGAAGACATCTTGGCCACCCCCGGGATAGACAAGGACATTGGCCCCGGATTTCAAAGCGGCGATCGCCATTTTCGGGTGGGCCTGCACTGCCCCTGTTTTGACCGCAATTTTCGCTAATTCTGGGAAAGCGAGCCAAATATTGCGATGCATCAGACCATAGGTGGGCCTTTCAACTCCATACCGCCGAAACCAGTCATACATCATCATCCACATATCCGGCGCCGCAAGGCCGCCATTGTGGGAACCAACCCCTAACACCGGCTCAGCCGTCGGTAAATTTTCCCAGCCACTGGTTTCTACCCGAAAATAAAATTTGTAGAGCCACTCCCAGAGGGGCAGCAAACGCCGGATAGTTTCTGGGTCACGCCCCTCAAGAGACCAGCCATCCAAAGGCGGATCCAGGGGCGGAAATGGCGGAAAAAGGGGCATAATAGCGACAAAACAAGACTTTACAATGCTTAAAATTATGGCACGGTTTGTTAAGGAGGAATTCCCTTGGTGAAAATTGCAATTATTGGCTGTGGCTATGTGGGCCAGGCGATCGCCAAGCAGTGGACAACGGCGGGTCATCAAGTGACCGTGACAACAACGACCCCCGAAAAAGTCTCCCAGTTACAAGGGATTGCTCACCAGGTGAAAGTCCTCAGCGGCGATCAACCAGAAGCCCTCCAGGAGCTTTGTGAAGGCCAAGATGTCATTCTTTTGGCCGTGGGTTCAAAGGGGCGCACCGAAGCAAATTATCGGCAGGCTTATCTCAAAACGGCCCAAAACCTCGCCCAGGCCCTCACCCATAACGACACCATTAAACAGGTGATTTATACCAGCAGCTACGCCATCGTCGGCAATCACCACGGTGCTTGGGTTGATGAAAAGACCCCCGACAAACCACCTCATGTTTTTGCAGAAATTCTTTTGGCAACGGAACAAACCCTAAAGGCGATCGCCACCGATGCACGTCAGGTTTGCATTCTCCGTTTGGGGGGAATCTATGGTGAAGGGCGGGAAATTAAAAAAATTTTCCAACGGGCCATGGGCCAGGTGCGGCCTGGTGACGGCAGCGAATATGGTAACTGGATTCATTTAGCAGATATTGTGGCAGCGATCGAGTTTGCCCAGATCCATAATCTGAGCGGTTTATTTAATCTGGTTTGTGATGAACCACTGCTCCGGCGGGAATTACTCTCTCGTTTGGCCGAAAAATATGCCCTGGCCCCAGTACGTTGGGATGCGAGTCAAGCCTCTGATCGCCCTTTAAATGTGCGTGTATCTAACCAAAAATTAAAAAATTTAGGGTTTACATTCCGCCATCCGACCATTGAAGTTTAGATTGAAAGACAGAGCATTACGACCCAAGGTAGAGTTGACCCGAAAAATATGCCCATTGACTTCATTCGGGGGGCCAGTTATCCATTCCGCGCTGCGAAATTTTTTTCCCGTCACCCGAAGCTTCTCCAATATTTAGCGATTCCCCTTGGCGTTAATGTTGTGCTGGGGGGGGTGCTCTACACCTTCTCTTTGCGCTGGGCTTGGCGGACGGCGGGGGCTGGCTACACTTGGATTAGCACCAGTCTGATTGGTTTGATTGATCGGTTACCTTCCTGGTTGCAGTGGTTAGATTACGGTGCAAATTTTCTGGGAGGGTTGTTAGGTCTTGTTTTCATTGCAGCAGTGTTTATTGCTGTGGGACTGCTGCTAGTGCAGTTTGGCGTTATTCTTGGTGCCCCTTGGTATGGCCAACTCTCAGAACAGATTGAAAAACTCCGCACCAGTCGTTTGGAAATCATTGAAGTGGGCATTATTCGCGACATTGGCCGTGCCATTCTTTTTGAACTGAAAAAATTCGCTTTGGTCTTGGCGATCGCCCCTTTGTTGTTTGGGATCAACTTTTTGCCGGGGATTGGTAGCGTGCTGTCCTCCCTGGGAGGCTTGGCGGTGACTTTAACGATCATTTGCCTTGATTTTTTCGACGCCACCCTTGAGAGAAGGCGCTTCACGTTTCGCCAAAAGTTGCGGCAAGTTTACCGGGCCTTGCCGGGGAGTGCAGGGTTTGGGCTGGTTTGTCTGGGGTTGATCAGTTTGCCTTTTCTCAATCTCGTGACAATTCCCCTCTGCGTTGCCTCTGGCACTTTGTTTGTGTGCGATCGCCTGTTGCCAAAGCTAAATCCCCCAGCCAGTGACTAGGAACCGAGGACATGACACTCTCTTAAATTCTTCCCAATGCAGGAAAATCGATTGTTTATCAATCACGTCACGGAACATTAATCCTCTTAATTGTCAAACTCCACGAGGCGATCGCCGTTAAAGAAGACGATAAACTTCAGAAAGTAACCGTGGACTTGGTATTTTATAAACGCAGCGAAGCAGCAAATGGCTAGCTTGAAATTAGCCTAGAAACGTTGAATTACAAGCGTTTTTTGTTTTTTTCTAAACAGTGTTTATGGCACATCAAGGTTTATGAATTAGCCTTAAGTATTGTAAACTACCCAAGGATTAACCAAATTTCACAGACATCGAGGAGAACAGGAGCTTATGACGGCGGCGGCAGCGTCATCATTGGTAATGTCAAGGGAGTATTTGCGTCCCCCTGGTGGGATGAACCCCAATGTGTGGATGGTCATCATCGCAGTAGGATTGATCGCCACCTCCGTGGGAGGCTATTGGTTTTGGGGTTGGTATGACTGGATTTGCTTCCTAGAAAATGTTTTAGCGCTGCACCTTGCGGGAACGGTGATTCACGATGCGTCCCACCGTGCCGCCCATAGCAACCGTGCGGTCAATACCATTTTGGGCCATGCCAGTGCCCTAATGCTGGGATTTGCTTTTCCGGTCTTTACCCGGGTCCATCTCCAGCACCACGCCCATGTCAATGATCCTGAAAATGATCCGGATCATTTCGTTTCGACTGGCGGCCCCCTCTGGATGATTGCAGCCCGTTTTTTCTACCACGAAATCTTTTTCTTTAAGCGTCGTCTGTGGAAAAATTACGAATTACTGGAGTGGTTCCTTAGCCGTGCTTTTTTAGGGGTCATTGTCTACCTGGGCATCCAGTATGGTTTTATTGGCTACATCATGAATTTTTGGTTTGTCCCGGCCCTGGTGGTTGGTATTGCCCTGGGTCTGTTCTTTGATTATTTGCCCCATCGTCCCTTTGAAGAACGCGATCGCTGGAAAAATGCCAGGGTTTACCCAAGCAAGCTCCTCAATCTTTTGATCCTTGGGCAAAATTACCACCTGGTTCATCACCTGTGGCCCTCGATTCCTTGGTATAAGTATCAACCCGCCTATTACTACATCAAGCCCCTGTTAGATCATAAAGGTTCTCCCCAATCATTAGGGCTGCTCCAGGGAAAAGATTTTCTCAGTTTCCTCTACGATATTTTTGTGGGCATTCGCCTGCACCACAAACCCAAATCCTAAATTTTCCTGAAGTTATGGCTGATACCCAAGCAATTCTGGCTGCCCTCCGTCCCGTTCAAGATCCTGAGCTTCAAAAAAGCCTGGTGGATCTCAACATGATCCGCAATGTTTCTGTGGAGAATGGTACGGTGAAATTCACCCTGGTGCTCACAACGCCCGCTTGTCCCCTCAAGGAATTTATCGTCGAGGAGTGCAAAAATGCTGTGCTGCCTTTACCTGGGGTAAACGCTGTGGATGTGGAAGTCACCGCCGAAACGCCTCAACAGAAAGCACTGCCTAATCAACAGGGCATTGATAACGTCAAAAATATCATTGCCATCTCCAGCGGCAAAGGGGGCGTTGGTAAAAGTAGCGTTGCGGTGAATGTGGCGATCGCCCTGGCCCAAACTGGCGCAAAAGTCGGCCTCTTGGATGCAGATATCTACGGGCCAAATGTACCGAACATGATGGGCATTGGCGAAGTCGAAATCAAGGTCGATAAAACAGGCGGTCAAGATATTCTCCAGCCAGAATTTAACCATGGGGTCAAACTCGTTTCCATGGCGTTCCTGATTGACCCAGACCAACCAGTGATTTGGCGAGGGCCGATGCTCAACGGCATCATTCGTCAGTTTCTCTACCAGGTGAACTGGGGCGAACTGGACTATCTCATCGTTGATATGCCCCCTGGTACGGGTGATGCCCAACTAACGATGGCCCAGGCGGTTCCCATGGCCGGTGCTGTCATTGTCACCACCCCCCAAACCGTTTCTCTCCTAGACTCGCGCCGGGGCCTCAAGATGTTCCAGCAAATGGGAGTGAATGTGCTGGGAATTGTTGAAAATATGAGCTACTTTATCCCGCCGGATCTGCCAGATCGCCAATATGACCTGTTTGGCTCTGGGGGCGGTGAAAAAACCGCGAACGAATTGGATGTGCCTCTCCTCGGCTGCATTCCCCTAGAAATTGCGCTCCGGGAAGGGGGCGACACTGGTACACCGATTGTGGTCGCCCAACCAAAATCTGCTTCGGCTAAGGCTCTGGTCTCTATCGCTAAGGCGATCGCCGCGAAAGTTTCTGTGGCGGCCCTCGCTTAAATTGAACCCTTAAATCCAACTGATCGGCACAAAAAAGGGGGCCAACGCCCCCAGCTTTTTAGTGAATATTCTGAAAATCACCGTCGAAAATCGCAATAGTTCTTAACCCTTAGCGATTCATTTTCTTCGCCATGTTACGGAACATGTCCATGCTGCTATCGACCTTCAGGTTAGGACGAGGTGCTGCCGGGGTGATGGGAGTGCTGGCGGTTTCAGAAGAAGCCTTGGTTGCTTCCGTTGCCTGGGATACAGCTTGTTGATTTTTGTTCAGTTTACGGGCGATCTCCGAGGAGACTTGAGTCACGATTGTCGCGCCCTCTTGACCTTTAACCTTCGGGAAAGTCCGCTTAATGGTTACGGATTTCTTCATCAATTCAGTATCACCAAGGGTCTGGGCTTCTTCAAAGTCGAGGAAGTAATCACCCTTAGGAGCTTCGTTCTTTTTCTTGCCGCCAAATAAGCCAAAAAGTGCCATAGGATTTAAATTTTCTTTTTTTAACAAACAACATTACTTGTTGTAAATGATATCAAAATTTTCTCATTTATGAGTTGGAACTCGCTTCTAACCCCACTTCAAAGCCCCTTGCTTTTTTTTGCATCATTTTAAAAATGTTGTAAAAACCGTTGGCCCTAGACGGCGTTAGGCTCACATTCAATCCCGTTTCTTCGATGAAGTCTGGGGTGACCGCCAGGATCTCGGCAGGCGATAAACCATTTAAACCTGTAATCAGTAGGCCCACCAATCCTTTCACGAGCTGGGCGTCAGAATCCCCGTGGTAGGTCACTTTGCCCGCTTCGTAGTCTGCTGTGATAAAGACCTGGGAAACGCAACCATGGACTTTATTGTTGGCGTTTTTCTCACTGTCTGCCATGGGTTCGAGCTTGTTGGCGTACCACAAAAGCTGTTGATATTTTTGTTTGGGATCTGTTTTTCGCTTAAACCGACTGACGATCTTTTCGAGGTTTGCAGGTAACGTTCTAGGCATAATCACTTAAAAATAAACGTTGATAAAATTTGCAACTTCTATTGTTAAATATTGTGACAAAAAAAGATTGGCGATCGCCACTGGGTCAATCACCAACGGGGTCTCAGGGAGACCCAATATTTAGGACAGCAATTAGTTCCGTAAAAAGGCTGGTAGATCCACCACTGCCGCAGACATCGGCCGCTTCTGGTTCCGGGGACTGTTGAGGGTCGGCGCTGGCCAGTTGTGGTTAGTTTCTGCTTTGGCCGGGGTGCTCATGGGCGCACTAACCCGTCGTTTTGTCACTGGGGGGGTAATCCGTAGGGCGGCTTTTAGGCTCATGGTGGGCTTCAGGATTGAAGCGGCCCCGGCGGATTCTTCCATTTCTTCAATTTCTTCTTCGAGGGCCGCTAACTGACGATCCAGGTCAGCTTCGGTATTTGGATCTGCTTTGGCGATCGCCGGCCTTGTTGGCTCGGTTGCCGCTGTTTCCGGCTCAGACCAGGGTTGAATATTCGACGCCTTGGGCATGGAAGCTTCCCCGGTCGCCAAATCGTTTTCGACGGGAATATCCGCACATTCATCTAGGGCTGATTTGTACTGTAAGGTGTAGCGTTGTTGCCGCTGGAGTCGCACCTGGAGATCCTTAATTTCCTGTTCGGCGGCGAATAGTTTTTGCTGCTGCTCGTTATAGGCTTCCTGGAGGAGGGCACATTCGCGTTCGATTTTCGCCAACTGTGTTTGGCTAGTTTGGAATTTGTATTCTAGTTCTGCAAGCATCTCTTGGTATTGGCGGGCATTTTGTTTGGCTTGTTCGAGTTCTTGCCCCAACTGACTGAGCTGTTGCTGGCTCGTATTCAGTTCGTCACTCTGCTGGGTGATAAGACTGTCGGCGCTGCGGGAACGGATAATGTGTGCCTGGAGTTTTTCTTGGGATTCGGCCAAGGCTTCTTCGAGTTGAACAACGGTTTTAACCAGTTCGCGGTTGTGCTGCCTTAGTTTGTGGGCAATGACATAGCCATCGGCGTTGGGATTCGGTTTCGGAATCGTCGGGCTAGGACTCGCAGACTCTGGTTGTTGTTTTTCAGAATGACCCGGATCTACGGCACTGGTCGCTTCGGTCTCGGGGGCCTGGGGCGGAGACTGATTGAGGTTCGCTTCGGTCTCGGGGGGCGTGGGCTCTGGCGAGGGGAAGTTAAGGTTGCTCATAGTTGTGCTGATGTAGACGGGACGCGAAAGGAAAACAGGAGAGGCAATGGGGTTTTGCTCTGCAGTGTAACAAGGGATTTTGCCGACTTTGACAAAATTTGCGAATTTTATCGTTTTTTTAATGGACTTGTCCCCAAGGAATCATGGTGGTGGGATAGGGTTCCCCAAAGTCTTGTCCCAAGTGTATCTGAATTGAACCATGGCGATCGCCAAATTGCATACCACTCCCGTAGGATTCTTAGGGGCTTGGGGCCAGGGCCACTTGGATCATTTCCGCAGGACTGAGGTTTGGGTGGGTAATACTGCCATCCCGGAGCCAGATAATCCGCTTGGTTTGCCGGGCCACTTCCGTTTCGTGGGTGACCATCACCACGCTCATGCCGTCGTCGTGGAGGGTCTGAAATAACGCTAAGATTTCTTGGGTGGTTCGGGAATCTAAAGCCCCGGTGGGTTCGTCCGCTAGCAGTAGCAAGGGTTTGTTCACAATCGCCCTGGCGATCGCCACCCGTTGTTGTTGTCCCCCAGAGAGTTGGTTCGGACGATTATAGAGACGACTGCCCAAACCGACTTTGGTTAGAGCGGCGACGGCCCGGTCTCGCCGTTCGTGGGGAGGAACATTGCCATAAACCATCGGCAAAATCACATTTTCAAGGGCACTCATCTGGGGCAAGAGATGAAATTGCTGGAAAACAAAACCAATATTGCGATTCCGAATGGTGGCCAGTTGGCGATCGCTGAGGGTGGCGACATTTTGGCCATCGAGGAAATAATCGCCACTGGTGGGCTGATCGAGGCAACCAATGATGTTCATCAGGGTTGATTTGCCGGAACCTGACGCTCCCATAATGGCGCAATATTCCCCCGCTTGGATGCTGAGTTCTACCTGTTTGAGGGCGTAGATTTGGGTGTCCCCTTGGCCGTAAATCTTGGAGAGATTATGAATTTCGATCATTGATTTTTGTTGGCGATCGCACAGTTGATCTTCATTCTAGGCCACAATCTTTGGGGTCTGATGTTGTGGAGGTTTTTACGCTATGCCCCAGGAAATTGAACGGAAATTTCTCGTCATTGGCGATCGCTGGCGAGATCTGGCCCCAGGGATTCCCTATCGTCAAGGCTATCTCCAACGGACACCCGAAAAAACAGTGCGGGTGCGCATTGCCGGGGAGCAGGCTTTTTTGACTATTAAAGGTAAAACCGAGGGGATTGGGCGCTTGGAATTTGAATACCCGATTCCCTTAATCGAAGCCCTAGAGATCCTAGAGCATTTAGGCGATCGCCCCCAGATCGAAAAAATCCGCTACCGCATTCCCCTCGATAATTTCCTCTGGGAAGTCGATGAATTTCTCGGCGAGAACCAAGGCTTAATCCTGGCAGAAATTGAACTGACGGATGCTGATCAACCCTTCCCAAAACCCAATTGGGTTGGCCCTGAAGTGAGCCACGAGCCCCGCTATTACAACGCCAACCTCGTTAGCTATCCCTACTGTCAATGGTCCCCCACAGAACAATCACCCTAGGGTTTCCCAAAGCTGCTACATTATTGGATCGATAACAAAATCCTTTAATTTTTTTCTAAATCCAAAGCGCCATGACCTCCTCCCTCAATGACAAAACCATCGTCAAAGATTATTTCAATGCCAAGGGCTTTGACCGTTGGCGACGCATTTATGGTGACGGGGATGTCAACAAAGTCCAGGCTGATATCCGCGTCGGGCACCAACAGACCATTAATAAGGTGGTGGCTTGGCTCAAGGCCGATCAAAATCTCAACCTCAGAAGCATTTGTGATGCTGGCTGTGGGGTCGGTAGCCTCAGTATCCCCCTCATGGAGGCCGGTGCTCGCTCAATCTATGCCAGCGATATTTCTGAAAAAATGGTCGGAGAAGCCCAGGAACGGGCCGCAAAAATCTTTGGCAACACCCCTAATCTAAAGTTTGAAACCAAAGATCTCGAAAGCATCAGCGGCAAATACAATACGGTGATTTGCTTGGATGTGCTGATCCACTATCCCACCGAGGATGCGGCAAAAATGATTGCCCACTTGGCATCCCTCAGTGAAGATCGCTTGATCTTGAGCTTTGCGCCGAAAACGTTTTGGCTGATGATCCTCAAGAAAATCGGTGAATTCTTCCCTGGCCCCAGCAAGACCACCCGCGCCTACCAACACAAGGAACAGGATATCCGCCAAATCTTAATTGATAACGGTTTTGCGATCGCCCGCACCGAAATGACCAGTACCCGTTTTTACTATTCCCGTTTGTTGGAAGCGGTTCGCCTCCGGTAATAAATATTGCCTGAAATTTCCTAAGGAGACTTTGCGTCGAACGAGGGGGCTACATAGGAACACCAATCACTCCAGCCCCCAGGGTACAGTTTCAAATTATGATGGCCCGTCAGCTCTAAAGACAGCCAATTGACGCAGGCCGTGACCCCGGAGCCACAATACAGCACAATCTCCTGATCAGGGGACAGGTTTTCCCAAAGGGCTTGCTGTGCTTCCGGCGGTTGGGCGAACCCTTGGGCATCGGTAACTTGTTTCCAGGAGACACTAAGTGCCCCAGGAATATGGCCAGCAATTGGATCAATGGGTTCAACTTTTCCCAAATAGCGATCGCCATCCCGGGCATCGATCACCAGCCGTTGATTGTCCGTCGCGATTAACAAGTCCTGGCGATTAACCACCAATTGAGGTTGGGGATTTGGCTCAAATTGGCCGGGTTTAAACCCAGGAATATCAGTGGCGATTGGCGATTGGGCAGTCTGCCAGGCCGGAAACCCGCCATCTAACAGGCGGGCTTTGTCGTGGCCATAGTATTTGAGCAACCACCAAAACCGCGCCCCAAAAGCACAGTAAAAGTCGTCATAAATAATCACTTCGGTGCGATTGCGCTCAATGCCGAGGCGAGAAAGTAACGAAACAAAAGCTTCTGGGTCAGGCAAAGGATGACGCCCCCCATGTTGTTGCACAGGGCCGGAGAGGTCCCGATCCAGATGCAGGTAATAGGCCCCAGGAATATGGCCTTGTTGGTATTGCGTTTCCCCCCAGGTCGGATCATTGAGCCGAAAGCGACAATCCACAATGACAAGGTTGGGATCAGCTAGGCGATCGCCCAATTGATCAACGGTGATGAAATGGGAAGATAAACGGGGCATCAGATGTTTAACGATATGTAAATAATTCTGTTGCCGCTGGGGATCACGACGGTAGGTGAGGTGATTGGCCACTTTCTGCAAAATCATCATGCCACGCCCCCCCGCATCTTCTAGGGTGGTTTGTTGGTGTTGTTGGGTGGCGTAATATTGCTCTAGGTCAAAGACAGTGGGGCTATGGTCCCAAATGCGGATTTCGAGGCTGTGGTGGCTGAGGCAGAGTTCAACGGTGATCTGGTACTGCTTGAGATCTTCGCCGTGGGCATGGCGAACGGCATTGGTAAATCCCTCAGCGATCACGATTTTGCACTGGAGCCAATCTTGGCTGGCCAGGTGATGACGCAGTTGAAAAGCCTCACAGTGCTGGAGGACTTGGTCTAACTGAGCCGTATCACTGGGAATTTGGAATTGAAATTGGTCTAAGATAGCCAAAGTACAGCCATAAAAAGGGATAGTCTCCCTTGGTAGTTTAGCTTAAGTAATGCCTCAGATTCTTGTCATTGATGATGACCTTGCCATGCGGGTTCTCTTGGAACGGACCCTCAAACGTAAGGGTTATCAAGTCACCACCGCGAGTGATGGCAAAACGGGATTGGACTTGGCGATCGCCACCCGGCCCGATCTCATCATTTCCGATTGGATGATGCCGGAAATGAATGGCATTGAAGTCTGTCAAGCAGTGAAACAACACCCCGATCTCTCGACTACCTTTTTTATTTTGTTGAGTGCCCTAGATGCCGTCGAAGATAAGGTGATGGGTTTAGATGCGGGAGCCGATGATTTTCTCTGTAAACCCATTAGCAGCCACGAACTAGAAGCCAGGGTTAGATCTGGCCTGCGAATCTGTCGTCTCACCCAGGATCTGACTGCCCAGAAACGCGCTTTAGAGTCGGAACTGACCGAGGCGGCCCAATACGTTAAATCCCTTTTGCCAGACCCCCTCTATCAAGATCATTTACAGATCGATAGCTGCTTTATTCCGTCTTCCCAATTGGGGGGCGATGGCTTTGATTATTTTTGGCTCAGTCCCCAGGAACTGGTGTTTTATCTTTTGGATGTGTCGGGCCATGGCCTCAAAGCCGCACTTCCTTCCATTAGTATTTTGAACCTCCTGCGATCGCGCAACAAAACTAAAGGTCTTGACTACCGCAGCCCCCAGGCTGTTCTGAATCATCTCAACCGCACTTGCCAATTTCTCGAACAGCAAGGCCAATACTTCACCATGTGGTATGGGATTTATGACGTGGATGACCGGATCGTTACCTATGCCTGTGCGGGCCATCCCCCGGCGGTTCTGGTGAAGCCCAATACTGGTGAACCGCCGCAATTATTAAAGGCCCAGGGGTTCCCCATCGGGATGTTGCCACCCGACCTCAGCATCTACGAAGAACATAGCCTTTATCTGCCGTTTAATTCCCGCTTGTATCTGTTTAGTGATGGGGTCTATGAAAATACGGCGGCGATAAGCCACAAACAGCAATGGAATCTGTTTTTGAACTTTCTACAGCGGTTCCAAGGCACTTCTCTCCAGCCTCTGGTCAAAAGCATTGGCGATCGCCTGCACCAAAATCACCTCGAAGACGATTTTTCACTGTTGCGTTTGACCCTCTAGCGTAACCTTGCCGCCGTCCGCAAAATTTGTCCCGCCAAGATCGCCGCCCCAAAGCCATTATCAATATTCATCACACCAATGCCCGCCGCACAGGAATTAAGCATGGTCAGGAGAGCAGAAACGCCCCCAAAACTCACTCCATAGCCAACACTGGTGGGCACCGCAATCACAGGGCAATCGGCCAGACCTGCCACCACACTAGGCAAAGCCCCCTCCATGCCCGCCACCGTAATCAGAACGTCTGCTTGCTCGATTACATGGCGATGACTTAAAAGACGATGAATTCCGGCCACCCCCACATCCCAAAGGCGATTTACCGCAAAACCCGATAACTCTGCAGTGACAGCCGCTTCTTCGGCTACGGGGAGATCAGCGGTGCCAGCGGTCAAGATCGAAATCGTCCCCCGATGGCGTACCTGGGGCGGTGCCTGGATGAGGGCACAAATGCGGGCTTCGGGGAAATAGGTGAGGTTATGTACCTTGGGCTGCAGTTGGTGGTAGGTCTCCACATCAATGCGGGTAGCCATGACAACCGGGTGGCGATCGCCCATCGTTTGCATAATTTGGGCAATGTGATCCGGCGTTTTCCCTGGCCCCCAGATCACTTCCGGAAAGCCCGTGCGCAGTTGGCGGTGGTGGTCAATTTTGGCAAAGTCACCCACAGCTTCAAAGGCCAAATGTTTCAGCTCTGTCAGGGCATTTTGGGGACTAACTACCCCCTGGGCCACCGCTTCGAGTAACTGTTTGAGGGCCTCAGGATCGCTCATGGATAACCTTGTCGGTACAGATCGCGCCGCGCCTTAGTTGAGAACTAACCATTTTTGGCCATTGAGCCGCTGGAGCACATAGCCGACCATCAAGGGAAGATTCACCCGGCGTTCGTCGATCATGAAAGACTCTAGGGTGCTGTGGGGGGAGCCATCCGTCGCAAAAGACCAAGCCTTCTGGCCTTTGATGTCTGCATCAATGAAATAAAGGATAAATTGCCGTTTGTTATTGAGCCAACTGCCTTGAACCTGCCAGCAGACTTGGGATTCTAAACCTTTAATGGGAATATTCGTTTCGATAAATTTGAGACCCATGTCCCCAATGCCATTTTCCTTGAGGGCAGTTTGTAGATCCGGGAGGAAGTGATTCTCAATAAACTCCGCAAAGGGTTTGTCTTCTACTGCGGGGGGCTTTTCCTTTTTTTTCGCGGCGGGGGCTGCTTTGGATTTGGGATCGGTGGTTTCTGCCATAGTCTGCCGAAAAGTTGAGGGGTTCACGAAGGGCAAAGGGTTTTTGCTCTTTTTCATTTAAGCATATCCAAGTTTAGCGTGGGGGACGTGGCACAATGGGATGGCAAATTTTTTCGTTGGACATTTCTAAGGAGTGAGTTCGTGGGGCGATCGCGCGTTCGACAGCATGTCAATCCCTTAACCGATAAGTATCAACAGGTGTTTCAGATGCCAGATTGGTCAGAGCTTTTTGCTGATCTAACGGCCCCTTTGCACCTTGATATTGGCTGTGCGCGGGGGCGGTTTATTTTAGAGATGGCCCAACGGTTTCCAGAGCGTAATTTTGTTGGGGTAGAAATTCGCGAACCCCTCGTGGACGATGCCAACGAAATCCGGGATCAACTGGGGCTAAACAATCTTCACTACGTTTTTGCGAATATTAATACCTCTCTCCAGGTGCTGTTGGACTCCTTGCCGACGGAAACTTTGACTTGGATCACGATTCAATTTCCTGATCCTTGGTTTAAGAAAAAGCACCACAAACGCCGGGTTGTGCAACCAGATTTAGTTGACATTCTGGCGAAACATACACCCCAAAAGCTGGTTTTGTTTTGTCAGTCGGACGTTGAAGAAGTTGCTTTAGAAATGAGAGAAAAATTTCTGGAGCATGAAAAATTCATCCTCGCCCATGATTCGTTTTGGCTAAAGGAGAATATTTTTCCAGTGCCGACGGAGCGGGAAGTCGCCACGGCCAATAAAGGCGAACCGGTCTACCGTTTTCTTTTGCATAAAAAATGAAGAAAGTAGCGCGTAACAGATGCCTTGGCGATCGCCCCTAGAGCGGCTAAATACTTTGGCCAAGCCCTGGCCCACTAACACAAATGATCTCGTCTGAAGCCGAACCGTTGATTTCGGTTAACCGCGTTGTATCAAAAATGTAACGATCTTTACAATGGGGGAATACAAAGCTTTCTGCGGAAAACATTGCTATGAGCATCAAAGATAAACCCCCCTCTCGGACGAGGCAAATTGGCTCCATTTTGTTGTGGCTGACGGGACTTTTTTTCCTGGTGAATGCCTTTTTCCCCAATTTGTTTGGTAATCCGACCCCCCAGGTGCCCTACAGTCTCTTCATCAATCAGGTAGAAGATGGTCAGGTGGCCCGTGCTTCCGTTGGCGATCGCGAAATCCGTTACCAACTCAAAGCCGAAGGCGAAGAACAACAGGGCACAATCCTCCGCACCACCCCTATTTTTGACCTAGATTTGCCCAAGCGTCTCGAAGCCAGTGGCGTTGAATTTGCCGCACCTCCCCCAAAAAATAATTTCTTTGGCAATATCTTGGGTTGGGTGATCCCGCCGATTATTTTTGTCTTAATCTGGCAATTTTTCATTGGGCGCAGTGCTGGCGGTGCCGGTGGGGCAGGGGGAGCACTCTCCTTTACCCGCAGCAAAGCAAAAGTCTACGTTGAGGAAGAAGCCACAAAAATCACCTTTGATGACGTAGCTGGTGTCGAGGAAGCCAAAACTGAACTCACAGAAATCGTTGAATTTCTCAAAACCCCCCAACGCTACACGGCGATCGGTGCCAAAATTCCCAAAGGGGTATTACTGGTTGGCCCTCCGGGAACCGGAAAAACCCTCATGGCGAAGGCCGTTGCTGGCGAAGCTGGCGTGCCTTTCTTTAGTATTTCTGGTTCGGAATTTGTTGAACTCTTTGTCGGTGCCGGTGCCGCCCGGGTACGGGATCTCTTTGAACAAGCTAAGAAAAAAGCCCCTTGTATTATCTTTATCGATGAATTAGATGCCATCGGCAAATCCCGGGCCAGTGGCGGCATGATGGGGGGCAATGACGAACGGGAGCAAACCCTCAACCAGCTTTTAACCGAAATGGACGGTTTTTCGGCGGGCGATGCCACCGTGATTGTCCTAGCTGCAACGAACCGCCCCGAAACCCTTGATCCTGCCCTGCTCCGCCCAGGACGGTTTGACCGTCAAGTCTTAGTGGATCGCCCGGATCTCGGCGGACGTCTGAAGATCCTCGAAATCTACGCCAACAAAGTCCAACTCGATAACGAAGTCAATTTAAAAGAGATTGCGACTCGCACCCCTGGATTTGCGGGGGCTGACTTGGCAAACCTTGTTAACGAAGCAGCTTTGCTAGCGGCTCGTAATAAGCGCGATAAGGTGACCCAAGCGGATTTTTCGGAAGCAATTGAACGGGTTGTCGCTGGCCTGGAGAAAAAAAGCCGGGTTTTGTCGGATAAAGAAAAGAAAATTGTCGCCTATCACGAAGTCGGTCATGCCCTTGTTGGTGCCTTGTTGCCTGGAGGAGGCCGAGTTGCGAAAATTTCCATTGTGCCGCGTGGAATGGCAGCCTTGGGTTATACACTACAAATGCCTACGGAAGACCGTTTCTTGATGGATGAGCGGGAAATGCGTGACCAGATTGCCACCCTACTCGGAGGCCGTTCCGCAGAAGAAATTGTTTTTGGTTCGATCACCACAGGTGCCGCCAACGATCTGCAACGGGCCACGGATCTCGCCGAACGGATGGTCACCACCTACGGCATGAGCAAAGTCCTTGGCCCCCTCGCCTATGAACGGGGTTCCCAAAATAATTTCCTCGGTGAAAGTATGATGAATCCCCGGCGCATGGTCAGCGATGAGACAGCCCAGGCCATCGATGCAGAGGTGAAAGAAATTGTCGAGACTGCCCATGATCAGGCGATCGCCATTTTGCGGGCCAACCGAGATTTACTCGAAACCATCTCCCAAAAAATCCTCGATACAGAGGTCATTGAAGGCGATGAACTCCAGGAACTTTTGAACCAAGCCGTTAAGCCAGAAGTTTCAGCTTCAGCCTAGGCCCCAAACCTTTAACGTTGCCTGATTAGTAACTTAGAAATAAGAAATAGTTTCCTATGGCTTTTCCAAGGGTCATGGGAACTTTTTTATGGTGCTGTGGTCTCTGGGGGGCTCACATTTTCCACGTCTGGTAGGGTAGGAATGCTAGGTAAAGCAGGAATCCCTGCATCGGGTACTAACCCTTCGCTTGGGGTTGGGGTCGTATCTAAGCTTGGGGGTGGCGTGATTGTCTCTGGGGTTGGCGATGCTGGCGATGTTGCAGCTTCGTTGCTCGCTACGGGCTGACTGAGGTTCAGGAGGACATCTACTTCGGGATAATAACTGGCCCACTGTTTGATATTGGGGTTCCGTTGCCAATCCTGTTGGGAAATACGCAGATTAAATAGAGGGGCTACCGCCACATCATTTTGACCAAGTACCAAAAGATCCAAAGTGCTGGGGGTAGGACTTTGCCTAAATAACAAAGGAATTAGCAATTCGGTGCGATCTTCGGCCTGGCGCATAAACCAGGAATAGCGGCTGGGGGGTTGACCGGAACTTAAGGGTTCTAGACCATTAATTTCGATGGCATCAAAACGGAGCATACAAGACATTTCTGGGGTGATCGCTGGGTCTTGGGGAGGCTCGGCATAATCACAGGTCAGTTGGGGCGGTGCTTGGGCGATCGCCTGGGGGAGCGTCAAGCTTAATAGTCCAACTAAGCCCACCAGACCCAAACAAGATCTAGAGGCGAAACCCAGGGCCAATGGGGAAATCCCTAGGACAGAGATGCGGTTTTGAAAACTATAGAACATCGGCGAAACCTACAATAGGAGCGCGAAAGGAAGGCAAAAGCCTTGTATGATATCATCCTACCGAAAAAATACCTGTCGCCAAGTCAGGCTTGATCATCCTCTGCCCTTGACACGTTTCGTTTCAAGACAAGAAGATTCTTTCGGCAACCCCTCAGCTTGCCATAAACTTTCTTTAGAAAAGCTTAGATCTAAAGCTCCCGCCAAAAATTAGGGCCATGCTAGACAGCAACGAGGTCTGTCTGATTGGTCTCTTGACGTAATTCATGATTCTTAACGCCATTACCCCCGATATTGCTTGGACTGCCCCCTGGAATGTGCTGCAACAGCTGTGTCATCTTTGGCGGCGGTTTGGCATTGGCATCGACCCCCAGGATCGCCTATACATCAGTGGTGCCCAGTTACAAGAGGCAGGGTTGGCCCTCGACTACGACGTTTTTCACCTCCTCATCGAAACGGATTTTACGGCTCTGCTGTGGGCGAAGGCTATTGATCCCGCCGCAGTTGCTCCGGATACGCCGTCAGCCCCAGGGGAACAGTATGAAATTTCTATGGCGTTTGATCCCCAGGCGATCGCCCCCCTGATTGCGACCCTCCTCGGTAGTCATGTGGACTTTCCCCAATTGAAGGCCCTGCGAAAAAAGATTTTGCCCCAACGCTCTGCGATTCCGCCGGATCTGATGGTGGGCCTCTTGGAGATTGTGCGATCGCCGTCTATTCAAGAAACTGCGCCAGACGAGGCGGTGGTGCCCAACCAACCCCTGAATATGTTGCTGAGCCAGCGCCTAGAACAGGAAAAAATCCTCAATAATGTTACCCATCGTATCTACCAAAACCAAGACCTGATGGTGACGGTACGCATGGCCCTCGAACAAGCCCAGCGCCTCTTACGGGTCGATCGGCTGCTGGTTTATCAGCTCGATTTACCGACGGCGAATCCAGAGAAATTCGTCAATCGGGTCACCTTTGAAGTGGTGTCCTCAGACAAAGTTACTTCCCTCCTGCATTTTGACCAAGATGAATGCCTGACGAATAATCAACTGATCAAAGATGCCTATCTGAATGGGAAGCACTTGGCGGTAAATGACATCGAGACCCAACCAAACCTCAGTCCCTGTTTTAAACAACAACTCCAAGGGATGCAGGTCAAGGCGAAGTTGGTAGTGCCCCTCATCGTCGAGCAGCGCCTCTGGGGTTTACTCATCGCCCACCAATGCCATGGCCCCCGCCGTTGGCGCAAAAATGAAATTACCTTTCTGACCCACGTGGCGGAATATTTGGCGATCGCCATCCTCCAAGCCCGTTCTTACCAGCAATTGCAAGAACAAAAAACCAGCCTTGAGACCCTCGCCCAACGCCGCGCCCGGGAACTAGAAGATGCCCTCCTCTCTGCCCAAGTGGCCAGCCAATCAAAAAAAGAATTTATCCACATCATGAGCCACGAGCTTTTGACTCCGCTCACGTCGATCATTGGCCTCTCGAATACCCTCAGCTATTGGACAGCCGATGACAATCCGAAAAAGCTCTCCCCCGAAAAACAGCGCGTCTATCTCCAAACCATCCATGAAAGCGGCACTCGCCTGCGCAATTTGCTCCAGGATATTCTTGATTTTTCCCAAACAGAAGCGGCCCGTTCCGTGTTGGATTTACAGAAATTTTCCCTCAAACAATTGTGTTATCGCGTCCTCAATGGGTTCCAAGAATTAGGCGATCGCCAGGGGATCAACCTTAAATTCATCAATCAACTAGAACCAGAACAAGATTCCTTTTACGCCGACCCAATTCGCCTGGAAAAAATCCTCAGTCACCTCCTGTCCAATGCGATTAAATTTACCTCCCACGGTGGCGAAGTCACCTTCAGCATTTGGCGCGAAAAACAAAAAGATGTCAGCTTCCAGGTCAAAGACACGGGCATTGGCATCCCTCCCCAGCAAATTCCCCTCCTGTTTGAGCAGTTCCAGCAACTCGAACCTTCCATGAGTCGTCGCTACGATGGGGCAGGGTTTGGTTTAGCCCTCGTCAAACAGCTCGTCGAAATTCACCAGGGACAAATCCACGTCACCTCCACGCCAAAAAAAGGCTCCATCTTCACCGTCCGCATCCCCAATCAAGTGCCCCGCAATCTTCACCCCGTGGGTAAGGGGAGTGTGGGCGGTAACCAGGGCGGCACCATTGTGCTGGTTTCCCAAGATGAAGAAATGGCGACCTTGATTTGTGAGTTGTTAACGGCGACGAACTACCAAGTGATTTGGCTGATCGATAGCGAAATTGCCAGCCGTCAGATTAGTGCTCTCCAGCCGATTTTAGTGATTCTCGATGCCCACCAACATAAAATTCAAATTGAAGATATTATCGATAGCCTCAAAATGGCTCCCCAAACCCAACAAATTCCCACGCTTTTGACGGGCGATCGCCTCAGCGATGACCAGTGGCAAAAACTTCAAAAACATGGTTTCCAAGATTACCTCCCCAAGCCGATCCACAGTGAAAAACTGATTGATATGGTGAACCATTACGTCACCCGTCACTATCTCGCCAGCACCCTCTAGGACAGCCAACCCATTGGCGATCGCCCGCTGTTTCTGGCACGATTCAACTACGCCCACCCCTTCACCTCGGCCATGCGCAACCTCTATCCCCCTCTCCAGCCCTACCACAGCGACAAACTCCCCGTTTCTGATCTCCACACCCTCTATTACGAAGAATCCGGCAATCCAGATGGCAAACCCGTCATCTTTATCCACGGTGGCCCAGGGGGTGGCTGTCCCCCGATTTATCGTCAATTTTTTGATCCGCAACAATGGCGCATTATTCTGTTTGACCAGCGGGGCGCAGGCCAGAGTACCCCCAGGGCAGAATTACGGGAAAATACCACCTGGGATCTCGTTGCAGATATCGAAAAAATCCGCGACCATCTCGCCATTGACCAATGGTTTATCTTTGGCGGCAGTTGGGGCAGTACCCTCGCCCTCGCCTATAGCCAAACCCACCCAGACCGTTGCCTTGGTCTGATCCTGCGGGGAATTTTTATGCTCCGTCAAAAAGAAATTCAGTGGTTCTATCAGTACGGGGCCAGCGAAATTTTCCCCGATGCCTGGGAAAGTTATCTCAAACCAATTCCCCCCGAAGAACGTCACGATCTCGTCAGTGCCTATTACAAACGTTTAACCAGTCCCGATCCCCACATTCGCCTAGAAGCAGCTCAAGCCTGGTCTGTTTGGGAAGGTAGCACCAGTCGGTTAATTCCTTCGGCGGCCAGTAAAGTGAGTTTTGCACGCCCAGAATTTGCCGAAGCCTTTGCCCGGATTGAATGCCATTACTTCGTGAATAAAGGTTTTTTTGCCACGGAAAATCAACTCCTCGAAAACATTGATCGCATCCGTCATTTACCGGCAGTCATTGTCCAGGGTCGCTATGATGTGGTTTGTCCGATGACCAGTGCCTGGGAACTCCATCAAGCCTGGCCGGAGGCAAAGTTTGTCCTTGTCCCGGAGGCAGGTCACTCGGCCTTTGAACCGGGCATTCAAACGGAATTATTGAACGCAACGGATGCGTTTGCAACCCTATAGTTTTTATTTTTTAGCAGCACTTATGGCTTGGCATTACCAGACCCCTGGCATTCCGGATCACCTATTTAAACGTTTACCGGGCATTCCCCTGACGAAACGAGAAGCGCGGCTTTTGATTATCTCGGCCCTACGGATGGAGGCGGATTCTGTACTCTGGGATATTGGGGCCGGGACGGGGACAATTTCCGTTGAGATCGCCCTTTTATGCCCCCAAGCCCAGGTGATCGCCGTTGAACGGGATGAGGAGGTGGCGGATTTAGTGCGTCGCAATTGTGCACATTTTCAAACCGACAATATTACGGTGATTGAGGGGAATGCACCGGAATGTTTTGCCCAGATTGCCACGAAGCCGGATCGGATTTGTCTTGGGGGTGGCAAACCGATCAAAGTTCTGTTGAGTGAGGCTTGGCAATGCTTACGGCAAGGGGGCCGAGCGGTGGCGATGGCGACTAACTTGGAGCAGCTTTATCAGCTTTCGGAGGGTTTTTCGGAACTGCAGGCCCGGAATGTGGAAGTGGTTCAGGCGGCAATTAACCGTTTAGAAACCCAGGGAATGCGCCAGGTGTTTGCGGCGGTAGACCCGATGTTTATCTTGAGTGGGGAAAAAATTTAGGGGTAGAAAATGCTTGTAAAATAAACCCCTGCCCCTGGATGGAGAGAGACAAAACGATGCGCCCCCGAAAACGGTTTGGTCAACATTGGCTGACGGATCAACAGATTTTAGATGAGATTGTTGCGGCGGCAAACCTGCAACCGACAGACCGGGTCTTGGAAATTGGCCCAGGGAAAGGGGCGTTAACCAGCCGTTTATTGCCTCAAGTAGAAGCCTTGCTCTCGGTAGAAATTGACCGGGATCTATGCAAGTACATGGTCAAAAATTATGGCGATCGCCCGAACTTTTTACTCCTCGAAGCGGACTATCTCCAGACAGATATTAATGAATTTTTGGGGGATTTTCCTCAATTTCAGCACCCCCGCAAGGTGGTGGCGAATATTCCCTACAACATCACCGGGCCGATTTTAGAGAAGCTCCTGGGCACCATTGACCGACCGAACTCGAATCCCTTTGAGTCGATTGTGCTGCTGATTCAGAAGGAAGTAGGCGATCGCCTGGTGGCTCATCCTTGTACTAAAGCCTTTGGGGCATTGACTCTGCGGGTGCAATATCTCGCCGATTGTGAAACGGTTTGTGTCGTCCCGCCGAAGGCCTTTTACCCGAAACCAAAGGTCGAATCCGTGGTGGTGCGCCTACGGCCCCGGCCCCTCGCCCAGCCAGCCCAGAACCCCAAACTACTCGCAACCCTGATTAAGGTGGGCTTTGCCAGCAAACGCAAGATGCTGCGTAATAACCTCAAAAGCCTTTATAACCCGGAAATTCTTGACCCCATTTTTGCAGATCTCGACATTAGTCCCCAGGCGAGGGGGGAAGAAGTGGATCTTTTACAATGGATTGCCCTGAGCGATCGCCTCAATGATTACCCAAAGGAATAGTGCTTTTTCACAGGTTGGGTAATCTCCCAGGTACAGGTCAGGCCCGCCGCAAAGGTCACTAAATCTCCTTTACCCATGGTGACTGGGGTGCCTCCCTCTGGGGTTACAGTTACTTCCCCCTCAAGGAAATAGCAGGTTTCCGCTTCGTTGTAAGACCAGGGAAAGGTGGAGACTTCCTTCGTCCAAATGCCCCAAGTTTTAACCCCCAGTGCCGCTAATCGTTCCGGGCTGGGTTGACGTTCAATCTGAATCGCTTGCTGGTTTGTTGTGACCATGGTTTTTCTGAAAAAAACGACAAATCAAGTGCGTTTCGATTGTAAGGGAAAGTCAATGAAAGCTAGTTGCGGAAATACAGGCGACCGTCAAGATCCATGAGGCGTACCCGCACATTCATCAACTCTGCCTCTTCCCGTTGGGCAAAAGGGCCGATGGCGATGTGAGGCCCCCGGGGAGCACTTTTCGCTTCAATCAAATCCTGTTGAATGCCCATGCGCCGCAGTTGGTCTTGGATATCTTGGCCTTGGCCGCGGCTGGGAATCGCCACAAAGTAACCACCATGGCTACTGGCTGCTGTGGTGCTATTGGCAGCGAATGAATCCCCGGAACCCATGTCTGTAATTTGGGCAGCAATGCCACTGGCTTGGAGGTTGGCTCGGAGGGTTTCTGCATTTTCGCGCTCAGAAAACAAACCAGCCTGGATGCGATCGCCTTTCACAAAAGCAGTTGGTTCCACCTGGCGCACCGTTGCCAACATCAAGGGACTAGACCCGACTACTTCAACCCGGTAGCGGGCGCTTGACCGCGGCGTCGAAGGAACAAATGCCGGAGGGGACGCGGTGGGAGCCGGAGCCTCAAAAATATATTCTTGACCAGGGGCCACCGTCGTTGCAGGGCCATCGTAAAACACAGGTTCCGAGGCGGGGGCTTCTTCCCAGAGGGGAATTACTGGGGGGACGGGGGGTAACGGCTCAAAGGTGAAAACTTCTTGGGCGATCGTCCCAGGCGAAAGCAGCACAAATCCCCCAAGAACAGCCAATAGGGGACACAGAAGATTAGGGCAAGACTTCAACACCGATCTTTTCCTCCGTAAACAGACGGGGTAAATAAGGCTTTTTTGACAATCTTATTAAAGATTTGGCCAAACGCAAATGCTGACCCCCAGTCCTGAAGATTCCGAACCCATGACCCACCGAGATTAAACATTTAAGCAGGGATCAGAGTCGGCTTTTGGGACACAATTTTCGCCGTTAGGGCTTCTTCCAAAGGCGATCGCCCCAAACGAGCCTCTAGAATTGCCATCACTTCCCGACCAAAATCATTGGGGTTTTGCCGCCACGCCTGGAGACACACTTCCCCAAAGAAAGAACCGAGGGGTTCCGGGTTCCACAGGAGTTTTTTCGCCGTCCAGGGCATCAAACTCATCGGGTTATAGTCCGGCTTTAGCACTTCTTGATCAAAGGCATATTGTTCAAGGTGGGTGTGGGGCTGGAGGCCAATGAAGAAAATGGCGGGTTCTACCTTATCGACCCCGAAGATTTTTTCGAGTTCCCGGTGGTAGGCAATGGTTTGGCGGATCGTATCAAAGGTCTCATCAATGACGTTAAAGGAATAATTCACCGAGACCACATCATTAAAGCCCGCCGCTTTGAGATCCCGGCAGTTTTGCAAGACCCGCCGCAGATTGTAGCCCATGCGCATTTTCCGCACGAGTTCCTGGGAGCCGCTGGTGATGCCAATTTCAAAATAATTCATCCCCGTTTCTACCATCAGATCGCAGATCTCTGGGGTCAAATTATCGGCGCGGATATAGGAAGCCCAGTGAATATCGTCCATGCCCGAATCGCGGATCGCCTGGAGCAGTTCCACCACGTCATCCATGTACTTTTTCGCCGGGATAAACTGGGCATCGGTAAACCAGAAATTGCGGATCCCCCGATTGTAGAGTTGGCGCATTTCTGCCACCACTTCCGCCGCTGGATTGACCCGGACTTGCTTGCCTTCGACGACGGTGTAGACGCAATAGCAACAGTTGTGGGGGCAGCCCCGTTTCGTTTGGACACCGATGTAAAAATCATTTTCCTGGAGATAATAATCAAACTCCGGCCAAATTTCAGCAATGTACTGGTAATTGCAAGCAGTTTTTTCGATGGGGGTGGGTTCCTCGTGGATCATGCCGGGGCGTAGCTCTGCTTGGCCCACAACATAGCAACGTTGATCGCTAAAATCTTGGCCCCGGAGTAGGCGTTCTAGTAGGGTTTCTCCTTCGCCGATGGAGACGATCGCCCCTTTCGGTAATGCGGTTTTCAGTTGTTCATAAAAGACGCTAACTGCCCCACCGCCAACGACCATCTGGGCTTCAGGATTATACTGTTGGGCTTTTTGAAGACCGCGTTTAATGAGTCCCAGGTTGCGCCACAGTTCGCCGTAGTAGGCCGCCATCACCTTCAGGCCCCCGAAGGCTCCCCTCAGTTTAATGAAGGGATTTTTCGCGTAGAAAATCTCAAAGGAGTTTTGTAAAGGGTTACCGCCCCGGCCGCCCACAGGGGCATAGATTTGGATATCGCGCCAGGAAAAGACCAGCAGCGTCGGCTTAAAAGCGGCGATACAGTCATCGAGGGCTTTTTTGTAATCTAGGGGCGGTACGGCCCCCAGGTCGAAAATCTTTTGTTCGAGGTTCGGGAAGAGCTTATGGACATGATCTGCTAGGTACACCACGCCAATGGGAAAGATGGGATTGCAAGGGAGGCGGACGTAGAGGAGGCGCTGAGTCATGGTGAAAATGAGCAGGCGTTGTTACATAAGTTAACTCTCATTATAGGGAAAATCCGCAGCGGGGCGATCGCCTTGGGGTAGTGACGGGTGCCTGTTCGCAAAACGAGCAGCCCAAAAATATACCGTAATTATCGATTTTAAATTCAATAGATCGGCTTCTTTCTTAAACGGATTGAAAGAAAATTTAAAGTTTTAACTGGTCAATCTTAATTTCTACTTAATTCCCATGGAGATAATTGTAATCGGCATCCTCTATGTCTGCCCATTTAACTGATTAGATGTTTTCTAACCACGGCTAAAGCCTTTGTTTAAAACAATATTTAAAAGGCTCTAACCACTTCCTGTTTAAGGACATTCATTTGGATAAAAGTGTATTTCAGGAATTGATTCGCCATAAAAAAATAATGGCATAATTTTCTATGCTAAACACTCAATATTCAAAACCAAAATCAGGGGCAAATTAAAATATTTCTTCCTTAAAACATCTTTGAGACGCTGTAAACTAAGCACCCTACAATCATGATTCACGACGACGGCAGAAGTAATTATTCAAATAATCGTCCTTTCCAAGATATTTTCAAGGCGCGATTCTCCCGCCGGAGTATGCTCCAAAAAAGCATGATGCTCTCCGCCGCTGGTTTTATCGGGGCGATCGCCGGCAATAGCGTCCTCAAACCCAGCACCGCCGCCACCCAAGTTGCCCAACGGCGCACCAGTCCCCTGTTGGGATTCAATGCTGTAACCCTAGCCCAAAGCAATGGCCCTGTCCCCAGTATTTCCAGTGACTACCAATACCAAGTGTTGATCCCCTGGGGCACCCCCCTCCAACCCGGCGGCCCCGAATACAATGGCGACCCCAACACCCGACCCACCGCCGACGAACAGGCCCAGCAGATCGGCATCGGCCACGATGGGATGTGGTTTTTCCCCCTCGGCAACAACAATGACCATGGTTTGTTGGCAATTAACCATGAATTTGGCATCAACGAACACGTCCTAGGTAAAGCAGATCCCGCCAGCCTTGAGGATGTGCGATTGTCTCAACATGCCCATGGTGCCTCCGTCGTTGAAATCAAGAAAAATAATCGTGGCGTTTGGGAAGTGGTTCGCAGTAACTATGCTCGCCGGATCCATGCCAATACCCCCATGGCCTTCAGTGGCCCTGCCGCAAATCATCCCCTCCTAAAAACAGCAGCGGGCAATGCGCCGAAAGGGACGATCAATAACTGTTCTAATGGTCACACTCCCTGGGGCACTTACCTCACCTGTGAGGAAAACTTCAACACCTACTTCGGGGCCACCGGAGAATGGACGCCCACTGAAGCCCAGGCCCGCTATGGACTCGCCAGCAGTTCTCGCTATGGTTGGGCAAGCTATGACGAGCGGTTTGACCTATCCAAGGCGGCCTACAAAAATGAAGAAAACCGCTTCGGTTGGGTCGTCGAAATTGACCCGATGGATCCCAACCAGACCCCTGTGAAGCGGACAGCCCTCGGTCGTTTTAAGCATGAAGGGGCAGAAATTGTCGTTGGTCGTGGCGGTCGTGTGGTCTGCTACATGGGTGACGATGAACGCTTTGACTACATTTACAAGTTCGTTTCGGCAAACAATTGGCAGTCAATGCGGGCGCGGGGGATCAGTCCCTTCGATGAAGGCCAGTTGTACGTCGCAAAGTTCAACGATGATGGCTCTGGAGAGTGGTTATCCCTCAGCATGGATAACCCAGCCTTACAAGGAAAATTCCAAGACCAGGCTGAAATCCTTGTGTATGCTCGCTTAGCGGCAGATGCGGCTGGGGCAACGCCGATGGATCGTCCGGAATGGATCACTGTCGGCACCGAGGAAAACGTTTATTGTGCCCTGACTAACAATAGCCGTCGCACGGAAGCTGATGCGGCAAATCCCCTGGCACCGAATCCCGATGGTCACATTATTCGCTGGCAGGATAGCGATCGTCACGTGGGGACAACCTTTACCTGGGATATTTTTGCGATCGCCCAAGATACCCATGGCACCGAAGAATCTTTTGCCTCCCCCGATGGACTATGGGCTGACCCCGATGGCCGCCTCTTTATCCAAACCGATGGTGCCCAGAAGGACGGCTTGAATGACCAACTGCTTGTGGCTGATACCAATACCAAGGAAATTCGGCGTCTCTTTACTGGGGTGACTGATTGCGAAGTAACGGGGATTACGGTGACCCCAGAGCGTCGCACGATGTTTATTAACGTGCAGCACCCAGGCGATGGCAACCCAGCCACCACCAATTTCCCGGCTCCCCAGGGGAGTGGGATGGTGCCCCGGGATAGCACTGTGGTCATCACCCGTAAAGATGGCGGCATCGTTGGCTCATAGCACTTTGATGATTTAGTTAGGATTTGGCGTTACAGATCGGTCACCCCAACGGTTCAACTCTGGGGTGACTTTTCTCTTTCATCGGCCTAGAGGTTAAGCTGGATTTTGCTCTGTCACCACCCAATTTTTGTCCATGTCCCCAACGACCCACGCCACGGGCCAAGATCCTGAAGTCCAGCTCCAACGGGTTTGTACCCAAGCCTACGGCGAGCCTCTGCAACTACTTTGGTGGGAAATTACGGATGCCCAGGGGAGCCTCAAGGTCATTTGTCGAGAACAGCGTCGGGGGTATTACATTGAGGTGTTACTACACCGTACCGCCGCTGGCTATCAACCGAGTCATGGTTTGGTGGCAGCCTTTGTGACCTTGTTAAAACCTGACCCCAGTCGCTGGGAAAATTTGACCAAACGGGCCACGGCAACGGACTGGCAAGCCCTCGATCGCCTCTGGTTTTATGCTTTGACGATTCCCGATAGTGAGATTCTCTGGGGCGATGAAACGATTATTGGCGTTACGGTGGCAGAAAAGGCGATCGCCCGGTTTGGCTATGCCGTGCCCGACCCATCCTTGCTCCCGGTCTTGATCTTTGAAAATCGAGCTTTGGGGTTAAATCTAATCAGCTATGTTTGCGATCCAGATCATTTTGCGGGCGAGAATCTCCTTTATGATCACCGTACCCACCGGGGAGAAGCTTACCCAAATCTGTTTGAAGCCCAAATCCGCCTAAAACAAAAACTAGATGCGTATTTTCCCGGCTAGACCGCCGCGATCTATTGTTTGTCCTGGGGGCGAATGGCTCAGAATTTATTGGGTGCAAACAACCCTAAATAATCCGTTGAGATCCCAGATAAAACTTAATCTAAAAAACACCATTTCTTTAACTGCAATTAACTTTTTTCCCTCGTTCGCCTAATTACCTAAATACATGAAAAAAGATAAAGCCCAATCATTGCGCCTCGGCACTGGAACCTCTGGCCTTGATGACTAGGGTTCAGGTTTTAAGTTAGGCTTGAGTTGAGAAATATAGAGGTTGCCTCTGCGCTAATGGAATTGCTCGAATACCAAGCAAAACAACTTTTTGAACAGGTGGGGATACCCACGTTGCCGTCCCAGATTATTGCGGATCCCCGGGAACTGAAACAGTTGCAAATTCCCTATCCCATTGTGCTGAAGTCCCAGGTGCGGGCTGGGGGACGGGGCAAAGCTGGGGGCATTAAACGGGTGCAGAATACCATCGATGCGATCGCCGCCGCGCGGAATATTTTTAATTTGGCGATCGCCGGGCAATACCCTGATGTTTTATTGGCCGAGGCCCACTACGAACGCAAGCAGGAAATTTTCTTGGCGGTGGTTTTAGACTACGAATTGCAGCGGCCTGTGCTTTTGGGGTCGGCCCACGGCGGCATGGAAATCGATCAGCTTTTGGCGAACCTCCATCAAGTGGTGATCAAAGACTTTTTCTCCCCGTTCCAAGCGCGCCATCTCCTCAACAAAATGGGCATCCGGGGGGCATTGGTGCCCGCCTTGAGCGACATCATCAAAAAAATGTACGATCTGCTCCTTGCCAAGGACTTGGAATTGGTGGAAATCAATCCCCTGGGCATTAACCAAGCAGGGGAATTAATGGCCCTTGATGGTAAGGTCACGGTTCACGATACGGCCCTCCGTAAGCACCCTGAAATCGCCCTATTTTACGAGCACCAAAACCAACTCAGCTTTACCCCAGAGGCGGCCCCCCTCTCTTGGCAACATGATGTCCAGGGGGGCGCGGTGGGCATTGTTTGTTATGGGGTGGGGGCAGCGGCGGTGATTTGGGATATGCTCCATGATCTCAAGGGTCATCCAGCCTGCTGTTGGCTCCTTGGCCCCCGCGCCCAGGGTCGAGTGTTTTCACCCTACGACCTAGATGAACAGATCGAGATCATTCTTGAACAATTGGCCGCACTACCGCAGATCAAGGTGGTTTTGTTGAACTTGGTGGCAGAAGCAGAAATTAACCAACGCATTTTGGCAACTTTAACGGCACGTTTACCCCAATTGGCGATCGCCCCGGATGCTGACCCCGATCCAGAGCTGCCTGAGTTGTCCCAACACATTATTGTGCGCTGTTTACCTTCCCTTGACCCGGCGATCGCGCCTGGTTGCCATTGGGAAGAAGATTTAGAGGCCGCCGTCAAACAGGCGATCGCCCTCAGTAAACCCGGAACCTAAAACGCCTTTCAACTTTTCTCACACACAGGACTTAGACACAACGGCAATGGCTTGGCACACAAATCACAATATTCTGATTCAAGGGATCCATACGCCCCTCGCCCAATATTATCTCCCCCGGATGGTCGCCTATGGCACCGAGATTATTGGGGGCGTCAGTGCTGGGGGCGGTGGAGAAACCCTTGACGGCATTCCCATTTTTGATTTGGTCATGGAAGCCAAGGCCCAGGTCGGCGAGATTACCACCAGTTTGATCTTTGTCGAACCCTTTGAGGTTTTGGATGCGGCCTTTGAGGCGATCGCCGCCGGGATTAAACAACTAATCATCGTTTCTGCGGGAGTGCCGCCCCTGGATATGGTGCGCCTACTCTGCCAAGCCCAACAAGAAGAGGTGCAGATCCTAGGGCCAGGGAGCAGTGGACTCGTGATTCCGGGGCAACTGTGGCTAGGGACAAGCTTCGTTAATCATTTCCAACCCGGTGAGGTTGCGCTTCTCAGTCGGTTTAGTAGCCTCTCCCAGGAAGTGGCAATTTTGCTCAATCAAGCGGGTTTAGGTCAATCCTATGTGGTGGATGTGGGCAACGCCGATCTGCCGGGTTCCCATTTTGCCCAGTGGCTCCACTACCTCGATCAAGATCCCCAAACCAAGGCGATCGCCCTTTTAGGTCGTTATGGTTCCCAAGAAGAAATCGATCTGATTCCTCTGATCCGCGACCAGATCCAAACCCCCGTCGTTACCTATCTCTGTGGCAGTCACGCGCCTATCCAGCGCAGTTGCTACGATGCCGGAACCATTATTGCTAACCAACTTTCCTACTGCATTAGCGACACCTACACCCCTGCGGAAATGCACAGCGCCTTTAAACGGGAAAAACTCGCCTTTGGCCGCAATCTTAAAGAAATTCCGACCCTGATCAAAAAAGCCCTCCAACCCCCACGCAGTCGCAGCCGTCGCCCTAAAAATGCTCCCACGACCCCTTAAATTTGCACCGCTTAGATCCTATCCTCAGCATCAGATCTAAGATAAACTTGGCAACCGAAATGCTCAGCATCCCCGACATCCATGGCACAAATCCTTGACGGCAAAAGCTTTGCCCAAAAAATCCAAGCAAACCTCAAAACCCAAATCGCGGCCCTCACCCCAAAAATGGGTCGTCCCCCCGGTCTCGCCGTGCTGATGGTTGGGGATAATCCTGCTAGCGCTGCCTATGTCCGTAACAAAGAACGCGCCTGCGAACGGATTGGCATGGCCTCCTTTGGTAAGCATTTTCCCGCCGATACCACCCAAAGCGAACTTGAAGCCGTGATCCAAGACCTGAATCAAGATGAGCGAGTTGACGGGATTTTGGTGCAATTGCCGTTACCGCCCCACCTAGATGCCGTGGGTTTGCTGTTAACCATTGCCCCGGAAAAGGATGCCGATGGGCTGCACCCCTTAAACCTAGGCCATCTTGTACGCTCCGAACCGGGCCTGCGCAGTTGTACCCCCTACGGCGTAATGGAACTGCTCAAGGAATATCACATCCCCCTCGAAGGGAAAAAAGCCGTGGTGGTGGGCCGGAGTATTTTGGTAGGGAAACCCATTGCCTTGATGCTTTTAGAAGCAAATGCCACGGTGGCGATCGCCCATTCTCGCACCCAAGACCTCGCTGCGGTGACCAGGGAGGCAGATATTCTCGTAGCCGCCATTGGCAGACCCGAATTTATTACCGCTGACATGATCAAGCCCGGTGCTGTGGTGATCGATGTGGGCATCAATCGCATCGTCGATACGGCAACGGGTAAATCTCGTCTGGTGGGAGATGTCGCCTACACAGAGGCCGCCCAAGTTGCTGCCCAGATTACGCCCGTTCCCGGTGGCATCGGCCCCATGACCGTGGCGATGCTCCTACAAAATACCTTCAACAGTTACCAAGCTAAGGCGAAATAAGCATTTATTTTTAGGTACAGATTTTGATGAAATTCTCTCTCCTTTCGGGGGGAGTTTTTTATGGTCTTTAGCCAGGGAAATTGCCCTACTTTGGCCAATTTTTGATTAATGAAGATATTTTTCAAGGATCCTTACTGGGCTAAAGGGTACGCTAACATCACAACAGCAGTTACCTTTTGGTTGCGTTTTGCGATTCATTTTTCAACAAAAACCAAACCTCTTGCGACGGTTGATATTGGGTATGCCCCCAGAGCAACGATGATGCGTCCCCAATCCCCTCGATACATCGTTTTAATCAGTATTCACGGTCTTATCCGTAGTCAAAATTTAGAATTGGGTCGTGATGCTGATACGGGTGGTCAGACGAAATATGTGGTCGAACTTGCAGCTGCCCTAGCCCAGCACCCAGACATTGAACAGGTCGATTTGATTACCAAGCAGATCATTGACCCAAAAGTGAGTGCCGATTACAGTCAGTCTTGCGAACCCATTAGCGAAAAAGCCAATATTATTCGCATCTCGGCCGGGATCGATGACTATATTCCCAAAGAAGAACTGTGGGATTACCTCGATAATTTCGCAGACAACACTTTAACCTATCTCAACCATCAACCCAGACTCCCGGATCTGATCCACAGTCATTACGCCGATGCCGGTTATGTGGGCATCCGTCTAGCGAATCATCTGGGGATTCCTTTATTTCATACAGGCCATTCCCTCGGTCGCAGCAAACGCAAGCGCTTGCTTGCCAGTGGAGTTAAAGGGGAACTGATCGAGAGCCGTTACCGTTTGACCCGACGAATTAATGCGGAGGAAGAAACCCTTGCCTCAGCTACCAGGGTGATTACCAGTACCCAACAGGAAATCCAAGGTCAGTATGCCCAGTACGATTTTTACCATCCGGAAAATATGCGGGTGATTCCACCGGGGACGGATCTGCAATGTTTTTATCCTCCTACGGGTGATGAATGGCAGGGCTCAGTTTGGCAGAAATTGGCGGTGTTTTTGCAGGAACCCCGTAAGCCGATGATTTTAGCCTTGTCTCGTTTGGATCAGCGCAAAAATATTCTGGGCCTAATCCGAGCTTTTGGGACATCACCATCGTTGCAACAGCAGGCTAATTTGATTGTTTTTTCGGGTACGCGAGACGATCCACGGGATTTAAGCAGCAATGCCCAGGCGATCTTTACGGAATTGTTATGGTCGATTGATCGTTACAACCTATATGGCAAAGTGGCCTATCCTAAATTTTTGTCTGCCCAGGAAATTGGGGAACTATATCGGCTGGCTAGTCTTTCCCAAGGGGTATTTGTGAATCCAGCGTTAACGGAGCCCTTTGGTTTGACGTTGATCGAGGCGGCGGCCAGCGGTTTACCCATTGTGGCCACTGAGGATGGGGGGCCAGTGGATATTTTGAAAAATTGTCAAAATGGTTATTTGGTCAATCCCCTTGAACCCCAGGATATTGCGGCGAAGATTAGCAAAATTTTAGGGGACGCCCAACGGTGGCAAACGTTTTCGCAACAGGGGATTCGCAATGTGCGCCGGGTATATACTTGGCAGTCCCATGTGGAGCAGTACATGGAAGTGGTGCAGTCGATTTTGAACCGCACGGAGTCCCGACAGGAATTGGCGATCGCCCGTCGCCCGGCCCTATATCACCAGGGAGCGATTGTTTCGACCATCGATCAGAATTTGGTGGGGGATCCGCTTGCCTTGCAAGCATTGGTGGATTTGCTCAATCAGCACCGTAAGGAAATTGCCTTTTGTATTGCCACTGGCCGGCGTTTGGATGCGGCCCTCAAAGTTTTGCGGGAACACAATATCCCCCAACCGGATGTGTTGATGACGAGCCTCGGCACAGAAATTTACTACGCCCCTCAATTGACGCCGGATCGGGCTTGGTCGAATCACATTAATTATCTTTGGAATCGTCAACGGGTGGTGGATCTTTTAGGGGATTTACCTGGGTTAGAGCTTCAACCCAAATTATTCCAAAGCACCTTTAAAATTAGCTATTTTTACGACCCGGCGATCGCCCCCAGTGTTGAGGAATTAAAACGCATTTTATTTAAAAATGATCAGACCATAAATGTCATGTTTTCCTTTGGTCAATACCTCGACGTTGTGCCAATTCGTGCCTCAAAAGGTTACGGGTTACGCTGGTTTGCAGAACAGTGGGAAATTCCCCTCAATCGTATTCTAACGGTGGGTGGTTCCGGGGCCGATGAAGACATGATGTTAGGCAATAGTTTGTCTGTGGTGGTTAAAAATCGCCACCGGGAAGAGCTTTCGGATTTAAACAATATTCAACCAATTTATTTTTCTGAAAAAGAATTTGCGGCTGGCATTTTAGATGGTTTAGCCCACTACAATTTCTTAGAATTGTGTCGTGCGACGGGACAAAATCATGACTGATCGCTTGCTGTTATGTACTGATCTAGATCGCACTTTGATTCCCAATGGTGCCGCCCCAGAATCTCCCCAGGCAAGGGCTTATTTTCGTCAATTTGTTGCCCAGCCCCAGGTAACTTTAGCCTATGTCACGGGACGCCATTTAGCTTTAATTGATCAGGCGATTTTAGACTATCAACTGCCTCACCCCCAATTTGCGATCGCCGATGTGGGTAGCAGTATTTATACTTGGCAAAATTCCCAATGGCACCGCTGGCAAACCTGGGATGATCACCTTGCGACGGACTGGCCAAAACAGGGGGCGATCGCCATCCATCACCGCCTTGCCAATCACCCGGCTCTCCAACTCCAAGAATCAGCCAAACAAAGCCACTATAAACTGAGTTATTACGTCGATCTTCAAGCAGATACTCAACAATTATTAATTGAGATCCAAGCACTTTTAGAAGAACATAATTTTTCCGCCCATTTAATCTGGAGCGTTGATGAAGAAAAAAACATCGGCCTCCTGGATATTTTGCCTTCCCAAGCGAATAAATATCAAGCTATTTCTTTTTTGATAGCTACCCAAAAATTTTCTTTGGCACAAACGATTTTTGCTGGGGATAGCGGCAATGATGAGGCAGTTTTAAGCAGTCCCATTCCTGCGGTGCTTGTGGCCAATGCTCCTCAAGAATTAAGAAAAAAACTTCAAGATGCCCATGATCAAGCCTCACTTTATTTTGCTCAGGGTAATTGTTTAGGTATGAATGGCAATTATAGTGCTGGAATTTTAGAGGGCATTTTTTATTACTTTCCTGAATATCAACAATGGCTTAATTCCACCTAAGGAAACGTTTGACTATGGCAAAAAATATTGTAATTTTTGGTGAAGTGTTATGGGATATTTTTCCCGACAATGATCGAAAGCTGGGGGGCGCTCCCTTCAATGTGGCCTGGCATCTAAAGGCGTTTGGGGCCAATCCTTTGTTAATTTCTCGGATTGGAACCGATGATCTTGGGGCGGCAATTCAAACCAAAATGCAGGCATGGCAGATGACCCTTGCTGGTCTTCAAATAGATAAAATTCACCCCACCGGAACCGTTCAAGTCACCCTGGAAAAGGGTCAACCCCAATATGAAATCACCGCCGACTGTGCTTACGATTTTATTGATAGCCAACAGTTCCCTATATTAGAAGATAAATTTTGGCTTTACCATGGCAGTCTTGCCCTCAGAAATGCTGTTTCTCAAGCCAGTTTTAGGGTACTACAGCAACGAGCAGACCAGATTTTTTTTGATGTGAATTTACGTCAACCCTGGTGGACATTAGAAACTATTGCTTCTGCCCTAGCTGCTAGTCAATATGTGAAATTAAATACCGAAGAATTACCGTTATTAACACCTGAGTTTTTCTCAACTAACCTTGCCATCGATCATTTATTAAATCAGAATTCGCTACGGCATATTATCCTAACAGCGGGAGAAGCCGGTGCGAGTCTCTATACCCAAGGCGATCGCCAACAGATTTCTCCTCCAAAAAATACCACCGTGGTTGATACGGTTGGAGCTGGGGATGCTTTTTGTAGTATTTGCTTATTGGGGCTTATGAATGATTGGCCATCTGTCCTAACCCTAGAACGGGCGCAAGCCTTTGCCAGCGCTATTGTGAGGATTCGTGGTGCGGTAAGTGAAGATCCCCGATTTTATCAACCTTTTATTCAGGCCTGGCGGTTATAATTGCTTGGAGTTAACCCAGCACTCATTTAATTTTCTGCAAACGGTTGTTTGCAAGCACCTTTGCTTTACTATAAATACGGTTCAATTTTCTAAACTTTAGGTTTCGGGCTATGTACGAACAGTTTTCTCACTCGATTTTAAATGAGATTTTAGATCAATTAAGGCCCGAACTCAAAGAACAAGAATTAAGTCATTTTTATACCCGTTTAGGAGCAAACTTTTATAGCCTTTTTTCCCTCTTTTATAAACTCTATGGTCGCCGCTCAGATTTTAAGACACAACTGCTGAGACTGGTCGAAGTGATGGCCTATCAATACATTGGGCGATCGCCAGAATTTAAGCAGACCGATCTAGCACGGGAAAAAAACTTTAACTGGTTTCTCGAATCCCAATGGGTCGGTATGACTTTGTATGCCGATGGCTTTGCCGATGATCTCCAAGATCTAGGCGATCGCGTTGCCTATTTCAGCGAATTAGGGGTTAACTTCATCCACATTATGCCGATTCTAGAGTGCCCTCGCCATGCCAGCGACGGTGGCTATGCTATCAGTAATTATCGACAAATCAACCCTAAAATTGGCACTCTCCAGGATCTACAACACCTCGTTCAAATCTTTCGCCAAAAGGAAATTTTATTAGCCCTTGACATTGTGATTAATCACACTTCAAACGAGCATGAATGGGCGCAAAAAGCACGTAAAGGGGACAAAAAATATCAAAAATATTATTACATGTTCGACACGCGGGATATTCCCGACATGTTTGAAAAAAATCTCCCAGAAATTTTTCCAGAAACAGCTCCGGGTAATTTTACCTGGGATGAAGAATTACAAAAATGGGTGATGACTGTTTTTAATAACTACCAATGGGATCTTAATTATCAAAACCCGGCGGTGCTCATTGAAATGGTCGATATTATTCTTTTTTGGGCCAACCAAGGCGTTGATGTGCTGCGGCTCGATGCGGTCGCTTTTCTATGGAAAAAGATCGGCAGCCAGAGTCAAAACGAAAAAGAAGCCCACATGATTTTGCAAATCTTCAAAGACTGCTGCCAAATTACCGCCCCAGGGGTTATTTTCATTGCCGAGGCGATCGTTGCCCCTGTAGAAATTGTGCGGTATTTCGGGGAGGATGCGATCAATGCCAAGGAATGTGAAATTGCCTACAATGCCACGCTCATGGCCCTCCTGTGGGATGCCGCCGCCACCAAGAACGCCAAACTGTTAATCCAAGGACTCAAAAATATTCCGGCAAAACTGGACCGCGCCACCTGGCTCAACTATATCCGCTGCCATGATGACATTGGCCTGGGGTTTACCGATGCAGATATTGCCCAGGCGGGCTATGACCCAAAATCCCACCGACGGTTTCTCATTGACTATTTTTGTGGCCAATTTGAAGGCACCGACGCGAGGGGTTTACTGTTTGGTCAAAATTCTAAAAATGACGATGCCCGTATTTCAGGCACTTTAACGTCTTTAATGGGCTTAGAAACAGCTATTGAGGCCAACGATCACCAAAAAATAGCGATTATCATCAAACATATTTTGTTACTCTACAGTATTATTTTTTCCTTTGGGGGCATTCCGCTGATTTATTATGGCGATGAAATTGGCACTTTAAATGACTATTCCTACGTGGGAAATTTGAGTAAAGCTAATGATACCCGCTGGGCCCATCGACCGAAAATTAATTGGAAAAAAGCAGAACTACGACATATTGAAGGCACCATTGAACACCGTATTTTTTCTGCTTTACAACACATGATCGCCGTACGTAAAGCAATTCCTGCCTTTGCTGATTTCAATAATCGTCAACTGTTATCCATTGATAATTCGCACCTATTTGGGTTTGTGCGCATTAGTCCCAATAAACGGGATCATATTTTAGTCATTGGAAATTTTTCACCGGACTATCAAAATTTAGATCTTAGTCACTTAGCCTGTCATCCTTTTGATTGCCATGACCAGGATTTATTGATTGATTTATACAGTCAAAATGCACCGGAAATTTTTGAAAAACAACTTGTGCTGGCACCGTTCCAGTTTTATTGGTTGAGTAAAATGCAGCCGAGTCTGACCACAACTTTGCTGTAGGTTATTGCGCCAAGAACTAATTGAGAGAACCATTGGCCTTGCTGCTACCGATGAGATAAAGCAACGCCATCCGTACAGCGACGCCATTGGTCACCTGCTCAGAAACAAGACTGAGGGCGGGATGATCCATCACATCGGAGGCAAGTTCCACGCCACGATTCACAGGCCCCGGATGGAGCACTTTAACATCTGGTTGACAAAATTTAAGGCGATCGCCTGTAATGCCAAACCGTTGATGATATTCCCGCAAACTGGGCAGAAGATGGGCGGTCATCCGTTCATGTTGCAGGCGGAGGGTCATCACAAAATCGGCATCTTTTAGGGCGGGTTCAATGTCCCAGTGGAGCTTGAGGCTTCCCGCGGCGTCCGTGGCAAATTCCCGAAATCCTTCTGGGAGCAAAGTGGGCGGCGCGGCTAAGTGGACATCGGCCCCAGCGGTGGTCAAACTCCAAATATTCGAGCGGGCCACCCGGGAGTGCATAATATCCCCGACAATGGCAATTTTTTTGCCCCGCAAAAGTTCACACCGGGGATTTTCGGGATCGAGTACCCGGCAAATGGTAAACAGATCCAATAGGGCTTGGGACGGGTGGGCGTGGAGGCCATCTCCCGCATTGAGAATACTGACGCCTGAATTTATCCGATCCATTTCAGCGGCGATCGCCTGGGGAACCCCCGATTGCTGGTGGCGAATCACCATAATGTCTGCCCCCATGGCCAGATAAGTCTTCGCTGTATCCAAAATCGTTTCCCCCTTACTCAGGGACGAAGATCCCGGCGCAAAATTCATTACATCCGCCGAAAGCCGTTTCGCCGCCAACTCAAAACTACTCCGGGTACGGGTCGATGGCTCAAAAAACATATTTGTGACCACCTGCCCTTGCAGCGCGGGCACCTTCTTCATGCGACGAAATAAAACATCCCGTAAGCTAGTGGTCGTCTGCAGTACCGCATCCAGTTCCGCCACCGAAAAATCCATCAGTGACAGAATATGTCGCCTTGTCCAGGTGGCCGTTGCCGTTGTCATAACTGTTCCCATTCACTATCAAGCCACAAAAAAAGAGGGCACTTTCTGTGACGCCCTCCCCATCTTAACCAATCAAATTAGGTGTCCTTACGCAGCATCCGTGTGGAAAAAGCTGAGGTGTAGTAAATTCCGCTTCCAGGGGTGGGACTGGATTTCTCGCACGACCGCAGTGCCAGACCAATCGGGGGTTTTGACTTCAACTACGGTTTCGTTGGGGGTTACTTTTTTCAGCAACGTTAGGGCATCTTTGTAGTCCACCACAAAAACATCAGAATCAGCACCCTTATGGCCATAGAGGTTGACGGGTAGGAGGCCGTCACGGCGGAGTGCACGGGGGTTAACCCCTTCAGGGCGAGCTTGACATTCAATCGTTAAAGACATGGGAAATAACCTAAATAAATAGCGTTAGAAAATAAAAAGTTAAAAAATAGCAGGCTTAGCCGATGGGTTCACCGTTACGATCCAACAAAGCCCGTTTGGGGCCATGGATTGGGTCTTCGACGATGATCGTTTGTTCTCGACCTGCCCCTAGAGAAACAATGGCGATCGGCACGTCCATTAGTTCTGCTAGGAATTTCAAGTAGGCAAGCGCTTCCTTGGGCAACCCATCGAGGGAACGACAATCACTCGTGGGCTGTTTCCAGCCGGGCATTGTCTTGTAAATCGGCTGGCAACGAGCAAACAGATTAGCATTACTCGGGAAGTGTTCACAAGCTTCCCCGTCGATTTCGTAGGCCACACAGACCTTGATCTCATCGAGGGAATCGAGCACATCTAATTTAGTAATCGCTAGACAATCTAGGCCATTGATCCGTGCCGCGTAACGTCCGATAACGGCATCAAACCAGCCGCAGCGCCGCCGCCGCCCCGTGGTTGTCCCAAATTCTGCACCCACATGGCCAAGGAGTTCACCGATCTCGTCGTCGAGTTCTGTGGGGAACGGCCCTTCGCCGACCCGTGTGGTGTAGGCTTTAGCGACGCCAATCACGCGGTCAATGATGGTGGGGCCAATGCCAGCACCAACACAAGCCCCCCCAGCAATGGGGTTAGAGGAGGTGACGTAAGGATAGGTTCCGTGGTCAATATCGAGGAGTGTGCCCTGGGCGCCTTCAAAGAGGATATTTTTCTTCGCGTTGACGCCTTCAAAAACCTTCAGGGAACTGTCTACGACGTGGGGACGTAGCGCATCGGCATAGGCACGATATTCTTCGATGACTTCCTGGGGATCTAGGGGAGGCAGATCGTAGAGTTTTTCGAGAATGACGTTTTTGTATTTGATCGCCCAAACGAATTTGTCTTGGGAGTTATCAAGATCCATGAGGTCTAGAACTCGTACCCCCGTCCGTTCGGACTTATCGGCATAGGTCGGGCCGATTCCCCGTCCGGTGGTGCCAATTTTGCGATCGCCGCGCATTTCTTCGGAGGCCCCATCGATTAAACGGTGGTAGGGCATCGTCACGTGGGCGGTTTGGGAGATAAACAGATTTTCCGTCGAAACATTCAGACGGTGGAGCTGATCAATTTCTTCGAGGAGGACTTTCGGGTCAATGACCGTCCCTGAGCCGATGATACATTCGGTATCTGGATATAAAATGCCGGAAGGGATTAGATGAAGCTTAAAAGTTTGTCCCTGCACAACGACGGTGTGTCCTGCATTCACGCCCCCTTGGGAGCGCACGACAACATCGGCGGATTTGCTCAGTAAATCCGTGATCTTTCCTTTTCCTTCGTCACCCCATTGGGCACCAATGACAACTACGTTAGCCAAGGGTTTGTCTACTCTAATTCACACAAACTTCAATTATTGTGACTTTGGCGATCTTGTGTCAAGCTTTTTAAAAAAGTTTTCTAAGGGAAGTCATGGAAAATATCAACAAAATCCCAGTGGTGATCAACGGTGCCGGTGGCAAAATGGGCCGGGAAGTGGTCAAAGCAGTGGCTGGGGCAGCGGATCTAGAAATTGTCGCTGCTGTGGATAAAAATCCGGCGCTCCTCGGTCAGGATGCAGGGGAAGTTGCGGGCTGTGGTGCGATTGAAGTGCCCATTGTGAATGATTTAGAGGCTTCCCTGGTCATGGCGACCCAGAGCAAAATCCAAGGGGTGATGGTGGACTTTACCCATCCCAGTGGGGTTTATGCGAATACGCGCGCGGCGATCGCCTATGGGGTGCGTCCTGTTGTGGGAACCACAGGATTAAGCGAAGAACAAATCAATGACCTCAAGGAATTTGCCGAAAAAGCCAGCACCGGAGCATTGATTATTCCCAACTTTTCCATTGGCGTCGTCCTCATGCAACAGGCTTCATTACAGGCCGCTAAATATTTTGATCACGTCGAAATCATCGAGCTACACCACAACCAAAAAGCCGATGCCCCCAGTGGCACTGCGATTAAAACGGCGCAGATGTTGGCGGAACTCGGCAAGCAATTCAATCCCGCTGAAGTAGAAGAAAAAGAAGAGATGCCCGGTGCAAAGGGAGCTGTCACCGAAGATAATATCCGCATCCATAGCGTTCGGTTACCTGGTTTAATCGCCCACCAGGAAATGATTTTCGGTGCTCCTGGTCAAATCTATACCCTACGCCATGACACCAGCGATCGCTCCTGCTATATGCCCGGTGTACTGCTCTCGATTCGTAAAGTGACTGAGTTAAATACCCTTGTTTACGGCTTAGAAAATATCCTGTAGTACTTGCCAAAATTATGGCTAAATCCGCCGATATTGGCAGTAAACGTCTCATTAGTCTTAACCCCGATGCCTGGGTGCAGTGGGTCATGGGGGATCAAACGCTCCAGGCCCAGGAATTTATCGATCCCCAATTCCAGTGGGTCAGCCGGGATAGCGATGTGCTGTTGCGCGTGACCTGTCCCCAGGATGGCGATTTTCTGCTGCTCAACGAATTGCAGTTGCGTTATACCGCCCAGATGCCCCGTCGGATGACGGCCTATGCAGCCTTAGCGCGGGAAAAATTCAACTTGCCCGTTTACCCAGTACTGATCAATATTCTGCCCCCGGCAAGCAAACCCCAGATTCCGACTTCCTACCAAGCGGTGTTTAAAGGGTTGCAAACGAGGCAGGACTATCAGGTGATTAATCTTTGGGAGGTGGAAGCTAATTTGGTTTTGGCCCAATCCCTAACCTCATTGTTGCCCTTTGTTCCGATTCTCGCCGGGGGCAATGATGAAAGCTTAATTCGGGAAGCGGTCTACCAACTCCGTCAAGAGGAACGACTCGATGAATTGGAGCCGCTGTTGGCCTTTTTTGCTAGCTTTGTATTGGATCTGCCCCTTGTTCAACAAATTATGAGGTGGGATATGACTGTACTTCGGGAATCGCCTTGGTATAACGAAATTCTTAGTCGAGGTCAGCGTCGAGGTCAGCGAGAAAAAGAAATTTCAGTTGTACTTCGTCTTTTACAAAGGAATTTTTCGGTGGAGGAAATTGCCGAGATTGTCGATGATTCTGTTGAAGCGGTGACCAAAATCATTCAGGATCATCAAGGGCGATCGCCACAAGAGGGCACCCAAGATTAACCAATGCTCATTCCCATTACCCAAGAGAAATTTGAACAACTGATTCCCCTGGTCGCCAGCGCCGAGCAATACCAATATTACTGGGGGAAAACCGAAGATTTTTTACGACGCGCCCTAATCTCCTTTATTTTGGTGGTCTTGTTTTATTTACTGGGCCTCTTGCTGCGAGAAACCGATTCCCTGCGGCTCTTGACCCAAATCATTGGTGGTTTGTATTGGTTTTGGTCGCCCATTTACTCAGCCAGTCTGAAAAACGCAGAATATCGACGGCAAGCCTACTGTTTTTTTTGGCGAGGCAAGATTCTCGATGTTTACCTCACCGAAGAAATTGTCCGTACCCAGGAAGAAGTCGATAAACTTGGTCGTTTGTTGCGGGTCGAAAATCGAGAACGCCGCATTAACTTAGAAGTCGGCGACAAAGAAGGCTATTTGGCCCGCATTCAAGCCCCAGTCGCCCCCATCCATCGCAACCTCAAACCAGGCCAAGCCGTTGAACTGTTGGTGTTATCGAATCAGCGCAATCTCGGCCCCAAACTAAAGGTGACGGATGCCTATGTACCTCGACTGAATCTTTGGGTAGGGCTATATCCCTATTTGCGACGGGATGTGTTTTGGGATGTGCGGGAACAACTGCGGGTACGCTACAGCAAAAATCCCAATAATCCTCCCCCAAGACCCTATCCAAAACGGCGATCGCCCCGACTGATGCGTAATTTTTAAACGACTCAAGAAAGCTCTTGATACAGCTTGTGGGTCTGGATATATTCAGTAACAGCGGGAATAACTGTCTTTTGTTTGCCTTCACTGCGATATTCACTGGAAGAAACCGAAGGCGGCACATAGGTAGCCGTTTCCCAGGAACCCTTGAGGGCTTCTAGTTGTTGGAGTGCTTCTGGTTGGAGAGGGTAGCCCCGGCGGGGAAAGATGAGGAGAGTAACTTGTCGGAGGAGATCCTTGGCCCGGTACCAACGGGGAATTTGACTGACTAGATCAGAGCCAATTACCAGAAAAAACGCTGTTTCTTGACCCCAAATAGTCTGGGCGTGCTGGAGGGTATGTAAGCTGCGGCGATCGCTGAGGCGTTCATCCACCAAAACATTGTCGCAACCTAAATCTTCGATCACCAACTGCAACATCGCCGACCGTTGAGCCAAGGATGCCCCATGCTTTTTAAAGGGATTATCGGCAGCCCAAACCGCCACTTGATCGTAATGTTCACTGAGCCAGCGGAGGATCGCTTGGTGGCCCACCGTAGGCGGATCAGCACTGGTACCAAAGAGGGCAACGCGTGTCATGGAAACAGACATTGGTGTGACATGATGGGAGGTTAGGTTGTTCTGAGAAGTTTATATGAATTTACCCACTTGGATCACGGTTTCTCGATTGGCGGGTGTGCCTTTCCTCTTATTTCTGTTAGAAAATCCGACGCCGAGACTACGTCTCATTGCCCTAATTATTTTTCTCGTCGTGGCCCTGACCGATTGGCTGGATGGCTATTTAGCCCGCAAACTGGATCAGGTGACAGATTTAGGCAAATTTCTCGATCCCCTCGTGGATAAACTGCTGGTCACAGCGCCGCTATTATCTTTGGTTCATCTACAACAAATTCCTGCTTGGGGCGTTTTCCTGATTTTGGCGCGGGAACTGACCATTGCTGGCTGGCGCGTCACCGGGGAAAAGAAAATTCAGGGGGCCAATCTCTGGGGAAAGGCGAAAACAGTGACCCAAATTGCGGCGATCGCCTTGTTAATTTACCCAATTACCGCCCAAGGGGAAATATTGGCTTTCGGTTTATTCTGGCTGGCTGTCGCTTTGACTTTGATTTCTGGGGTAATTTACCTGTTGCCCCAAACCCCAGATCGCGCTCAGGAGGAGCCAAGTAAATAGATTTAAACGCAAATCCAGCACCGTCACATCAAGGGTATTAAACAAAATATAACCGCCAAAAGCCATCAGATAACTGAACAACAACAGGCGATCGCCCCGATCAGATAACCTGCGCCAGGCCAACACTCCCTGGGCATAGAGCCAGCCGATGGTACCGATCAGTAAAGCAGCGAAGGGAATGCCAATTTCAGAAGTGAGCATCAGATAAAAATTGTGGGGGTGGCCCAGCCAACGGTTCATCGCCACTTCGTAGCTGGGGGTAAAACTGCGGATGCCCCACCCCGTCAAAGGCCGCTGACGAATCATGTCTAGGACAAACTGCCATTGGGTAATGCGGAGATCTTCGATGGCACGGCCACGGTGCATTTGATCCGATAAACGCCCCCAAAAATAGTAAGGCACAATCTGACGCAGGGGATCGCGCCAGGGGGTTTGGCCAAAAGATGCGCCGAGAATGGCGGTACCGAAGCCCGTTGCAAAGCCACAAATCCACCACCAACCCACATAAATGGCATAGATAAACAGCCCTAAAAAGGCGATCGCCCAGACATTCCGGGAATTTGTCAAAATCAGGGCAACACCATCGAGGAGTAGGGTCACAGTGAGATAAAGAAAAATTCGGGACTGCCGTAACTTTCCCCAAGCGAAATCCCGCAACCACAGCCCCACCCCCAATAAAAAAGCCATCAGCAGATAGGCGGCGCAAATGTTGGCATACATGAACGTGGAGGACAACCGCGTGGGGGGATTTCCTTCCCCTGTCAAACCCCAGCCAAACAGTTGCCAAATCAGAGGGGGCGTCCGCCAGCCAAACCAAAGCTCCCCTAAACCTAAAACGGCGATCGCCAAAGAAGGGGCCACAATCAGCCACGCCAAGCGATCCAAACGCTCCAAGGTATTAAAGAGGGTCGAGAAAGCGAGAAAAACTAGGAAAAACGGGACAAAGTTAGCAACCCCCAACAACGATTCCAAAGGATAGGGGGCGATCGCCGTTACTCCGAATAGCCAAATTGAAATGGCCCCAAAAATCCAAGTTAACGGTTGCTGCCATAGCTGTCGTCCAGCCTGTTTTAACAACATAATCATTTGAATCCCCAGACAAGCGACCCCCCAGCCAGGGGCGATCGGCAGGAGAACCATCCCCAGTTCTGTTAGGGGTGGTAAATATTCTAAAGTTGAGGCTGACGAATGTTTGATCATACCGAGGGGAAGGGAGCCACAGCTTTCAAATCCTACCGCACCACCCCACTCTTCTTGGATTGCTGGAGATTCTAACCGCCCCAAATGCCCCAACTGGTCAAGCCAATGAGACCCAAGCCCAAAGCCCACCAGAGAAACTGATTATCCTGGGTTTCAATTTGGGATAGATCTTCCAAATCCTCGATGGCAAGTGCTTTGGTTTCCACTTTTTTCTTGCCTTCGACGTAGAGCGATTTTGCCGGATCAAGGTTATCTAAGCTGGGGATTTCCGTGAGCCACTCCTTGGGCCGTTCAAGTTTGGGAGCTTCGAGGATGTACAGTTGTCGCTGGGCCCGTTGGCTGGTGCTGGCAAAGGGATGGGTCATTAGTTCGCGGCAGAGGGCGATCGCCTTTTCCCCTTGATTGTTCGCCTGGTACGCACTGACAAGCCAGAGTTGCACTTCCCCAGATTCGCGGGAATAGGGAGGTAGATTTGCAACGGTGCGCTGGAAATAGTCGATGCTTTGGCGATATTCCCCCTGAAGAAAAGCATCCTTGCCAGTTTCAAACAAAATTTGCGTCGTGGTATCCATCAAAAAAAACGGTGGCGCTGGAGAGCAGAATTTATTTTTGCTAGCCTACAAAATTTTGCGGCCCGTCAACATTTGGCGCACCTCTAACATCGCTGAATAGGTGGGCAGGATATGGAGGGTTTGCTCGGCTGGACTGAGGGCGATCGCCTGGTCGAGGGCTTTTGTTAAATCCGGTTCCACAATTAATTCGGCAGCCCCTTCGCAATAGCGCAGCCGCAGGGCCATGTCGTAGGTGCGATCGCCGCTGATGATAATTTTGCCGGGGGATTGGGTGAGCTTCTCGAGATCCACATCCCAAATCCAGGACACATCGGTGCCGTCAGGGGTGCGGTCATTGAGTACGACGAGGACGGTGCTCGTTTTCCCTTGCTGCTGTAAATCAGTGACAGCGCGGACTGTTTCGTTCATGCCCACGGGATTTTTGGAGAGGAGAATCCGCACCGATTTTCCTTGGACGGTTAATTCTTCCGCCCGACCAAAGGCTGCTTTAAACGACTGAATCTGCTCGTTGATGATGTCCCGGTGAATGCCCAGGGTTTCCGCCAAGAGAGCGGCAGCAAGGGTGTTGTATTTGTTATAAACGCCGATGAGGATTTGACCCCAGTCTGGACTGTGGATGTCGAGGGGATTTTTGGCAAAGCCGCAACTATCGCAGTGGTAATCGCCGAGGTGAGAGAGGTAAACGCCTTTGTAGGTGAGAGGCGCACCGCAGCGGGGACAATAAATGGAATCGACAGCGTGGGGGATGGCCTCTAGGTATAGGTCTGGCTCGTTGAGGCCAAAAAATTTCACCGTCTGGCTGAGGTTTTGCCCCAGATCATTGAGGGTCGGGTCGTCGCCATTGACGATAATCGTGGTTTCCGGCGGGAGGGGGGCGATCGCCGTTTGCCAACGCTGACTAATGGTATCGACTTCGCCGTAACGGTCGAGTTGGTCACGGAATAAATTGAGGGCGAGGATATGGGTCGGGGAGCAGGTTTTGAGGAGGATCGGAATAATATTTTCATCCACTTCTAGGATCGCGTAGTCAATGTCGAGCTGGCCGAAAAGATTCGCGTGCTCCAGGAGGGCCGTCGTTAAACCATTGATCAAATTTGCCCCGGTAGCATTGTGGGCGAGCTTATAGCCCTGGGCCGTGAGGATTGCTTTAATCAGCAGAGAAGTCGTGGTTTTACCATTGGTGCCCACCACCAAAATGACGCCTTTTTTCGCCTGTTGGAACAGATCCGGCAGAATCTCTGGAAAAATGCGTCGGGCGATCGCCCCCGGTAAGACACTGCCCGCACTAAGCTTGAGGCCCCGTACCACCGCTGTAATTGTTTTGCCTAAACCACAGGCGATCGCCAACCGTACACTGCGCAAAATAGCCATTCCCTTCGGCTGTCTCCCAGACTGTCTAAGTCCTTAAACATAACAGAACTTGCAGTCCCTGCCTATCTCTGGGCGAGGTCTGACTGACAACTAACCAACGGCCTGGGGTAAACCTTGCCAGCCCCCGTGGGCATCCGGTGAATGATAGGTCAAATTAGCCAGCACCGGACGATCGATTCCCGGTAAATACGCTAAAATTTCTGGCTCGAGCAACACATTCCGCAGGTCTGCCCCTTCTAATTTTGCTCCGACGATCTTTGCTCCCCGCAGATCTGCCTCGACTAAACAGGCGAGCTTTAGATTGGCTTCGACGAGATTACTCCCCTGGAGATTCGCCTGCTGGAGATTAGCGCCATAAAGTTTCGCCCCTGAAAAATTTAGCCCGGCTAAATCCATGCCCAGCAAATTCACATCCCGTAAAAAAGCGCGGCTAAAATTGCCATGGTGTAAATTAGCGTGCTGGAGATCCGCATGGCCTAGGCGTGCTTCCTGGGCATTGACCCAAGCTAAATTTGCCTGATTTAAGTTTGCCTGGCATAGGTTCACCCGGGCGAGATTCGCGCCGCACAGATTAGCCCGCCGGAGATTCCCGCCCCGTAGATTGGTATGGTCTAGGCTGGCTCCACACAAACGCGCTTCGACCAATTGAGCGTTGACCATAAAAGCCCCGTCTAAGGTCGCTTTCGTTAAATCTGTACCAACAAGCTGGGCATCGTTTAGTTTGGCATGGGCGAGGTTTGCCCAATTTAATGCCGCCCCAGACAAATCGGCTTTCAGTAAAAATGTTCGACTCAGATTCGCACCCATGAGGTTGGCCTCCTGGAAGTTAACGCCAATTAATGCCTCACCCCGGAGATCGGCTCCCTGCAGGTTAATCCCGGCAAAGTTTCGTTCCCCATGTTCGTAGGCGCGTAGTAATTGTTGAACATTCATGGATTTCGACCCACAAAACAAAAAAATAGCGCTAATTCCATGCCATGACTGGACAGAATCACGGTGACGGGCTGCTATTTCAATTCACGTTTATTCTATATCTTAAAAAATTCTTAAAAGGGAATCTCCAGGGTGATCGCCAAAAAAATTCACGAAGATTTTGGGAAACTTAATAACTTTCTCTGGGGTTGGAAATGCCGGAGAAATTGAGATTTGGCGTTACATTTCTTCTTAAAGAAATATCAATTATTTTCCCAGAAATACTCACAAATAATGCTTTGAAAAAGTTTTTTGAGTGAGGTCTACCTGTAAAGAAATAAAGCTTTTCGTGATTTCTGAAAGGAAAATTAATGGCCTTGTCATCGGAGTATTACGCAGCACTTTCCTGAGAAAATAAACAGACAATGCAATATATCGCAATGACATTCGAGACATCCTTGCGATCTGACTCAGTATAAAGGCCACTAGCTACCGGAAAATTGATGTTTTTTTGACAGAAAACAGCTTTAAGATTTAAGGGAGTGCCGGTTCAAACTCAATGCGTTCGGCATGGCCCCAGAAGGCTTCGAGGTTATAAAATTCCCGTTCCTGGGGTAAGAAGATGTGTACAATCACTTCGCCATAATCTTGGAGAATCCACATCCCTTCGCTTTTGCCCTCCATCCGTAGGGGCACTTTGCCATATTTTGTTTCTAATCTTTCTTCGATGGCATCGGCGATCGCCCGCACCTGAGTCCGCGAGAATCCTGTCACCACAACGAAAAAATCCGCCAGATAGGAAATTTGATCTACCTTCAAAATCGTAATATCTTCGGCTTTCCGGTCATCGGCCGCAGCCGCGATATCCCAGACTAAACGTCCATTTTCATGGGCTTCAAGGGTTTTCGGTAGAGTCATTAACGGTTCTGTTGTGAATATCAATAGAGCAAAAATAATTGTTCTTCTAGCTTACCGTGGAATCTCCCCCACAGCACCCCAGGGAGAACAAAGGCACTTTCCTCCGATTGTGCAAAATATCTTGCTGTTGATCGATCAAACTAAATATTCCTATGTTATGATGCAGCAGTTGAGAATAGTTCTTAATTGATTGGCGATCGCCTCTGGGAATTGTCTCAAGGCCCTGCCATTAGAGTCACCGTTAAACCCCCATGAATGATTCCCCCATCCTACGCGTCGAAAGTCTTTGTAAACGTTTCAGTGCCCAAGATCTACCAGCGGTCAAAGATATTCAGTTTCAACTCAAACAGGGGGAAATTCTCGGACTTTTAGGGCCTTCCGGTTGCGGTAAAACGACGTTACTGCGCTTAATCGCCGGGTTTGAGCAGCCCAGCGCAGGACAAATTATTCTCAACGGCGTACCCGTTAGTACCCCAGAAAATTGCCTTCCCCCAGAGCGACGGAATACCGGGATGGTTTTCCAAGACTATGCCCTGTTCCCCCACCTCACCATCGCCGATAACATTGCCTTTGGGTTGCGCCACCGTGAACGCAAATTTTCCCGCCAGGAAATTCGCCAACGAATTCAAGAAATTTTGCATTTAGTGGGACTTGCGGGCCTAGAAAAGCGCTATCCCCACGAGCTATCTGGGGGGCAACAGCAACGGATCGCCCTCGCCCGCGCCCTAGCACCCCGTCCTTCGTTAATTTTGTTAGATGAACCCCTGAGTAATTTGGATGTGCAGGTGCGCCATCACCTCCGCCATGAAATTCGCCAAATTATTAAAGCGGCGGGCATTTCGGCGATTTTCGTCACCCACGACCAAGAGGAAGCACTGGCCATTTCGGATCGGATTGCAGTGATGCGCCAGGGGAATTTAGAGCAGTTGGGCACACCAGAGGAAATTTATACCCGCCCGGCCTCTCGGTTTGTGGCGGAATTTGTCACCCATGCGAATTTTCTACCAGCCCAGTGGATCGGTGGGGTTTGGCGCACGGAGATCGGTGAATTTAAAGTGGCGATCGCCCCCCCAGAACAGGCCGCAGAGGGAGAATTAATGGTGCGGGAGGAGGAATTGGAATTGATTCCCCAGCCAGAATCCCCGGTAATTGTGAAGGAGCGGCAATTTTTGGGCCGGGAATACCGCTATTGTCTCCAGACAGATTCGGGGAAATGTCTCCATGCCCGCATGGGAGTCAACCAATTGGTTCCCGTCGGGTCGCGGGTCGAAATTAAGATCCAATCGGCGACCCCCCAAGTATTTGCTGCGTCCTAAAAATTTGGGCTAGAGCTTAAAAGAATAAAGAATTTCCCCATCAGGCGATCGCCGGGTCGTGCCGTTAAATTCCTTGGCCCTGGCGTCGAGATATTTTTGCGCTTCTTTGCCGGAAAGTTGGGTACTTTGGGCGAAACGAAGCACCGTCACTTCGCCATTGGTCTCACTGAGGGTTTGGTAGAAATTTTGCCGCAGCCAGTCGGAGTCAAACTTTTCTTTCCGCACTTGGCGATTTAACCGCCACAGCATGAATGAGCCTGTTCCAGTAAAGGGAACCCCGAAAATAATAAAAGCGGCGATCGCCCCTTCGCGGTCCTCCTGGGAGACATTTTCATTGACCCCTTCCACGAGACCGTAGATCGCAATCGGCAGCCCCATAATTAGCAAAGACACCCCGATAAACCGTTGCATGGCACGGAACAGAAACTTCGCCCAGTGGGTTTTTGGGGGAGCGGCGAGGGGCGCTTGTCCTTGAATGTTTTGACCCAAGCCACCACTCACCACCGTTGCGGGCACTGCTGCTTCCTGCAAATTCGTTTTTTGGAGATTAATGGCTGGCTGGGCGACGGGTTGGGCGGCCCCCGTCAGGGATTGGAGAGCGGCTTTTACGGCCATGGCCGATGGATAACGACTGCGGAAATCGAAACAAATCATTCGGTCTAGGATCGCCGCAAATTCTGGACTCACCTGGGCATCCTGACGCCAAAGAATCTCTGCAGTTTGGGGATCTTCGTAGAGCTCGTCGCCACTGCGATAACCCATGGGGGGCAACTTCCCGGTCAGGGCCTGGATAATAATCAAGCCTGTGGCGTAAATATCACTACTGAGTTTAGGTTTGCCCCGGCCTTGCTCGTTGGCCATATAGCCAGGGGTGCCAATAATGGTGCCGACACGGGTTTGACCCTGGGCATTAATTTGGGTGCCTGCCAGTTCTTTCACAGCGCCGAAATCGATCAGAACAATTTTGCCGTCCTGTTTCCGCCGAATCAGATTTGCGGGTTTAATATCCCGGTGAATCACGTTTTGGCTATGGATAAAACTGAGGGGTTCGAGGATACTTTTTAACAGGGCGATCGCATAGGCTTCACTGAGTTTTTTGCCGACGGTGATTTCCCGCTCTAGGCTGTGGCCTTCAACAAAATCCTGAACCAGGAAAAATTCTTGATTGATTTCAAAATAGGCGAGCAAGTGGGGAATTTGATCATGATCGCCCAGGCGATTGAGCAGTTGGGCTTCCGCTTCAAAAAGCCGCCGCGCTACCTTCAGGGCTTCGGGATCAGAAAAACTGGGTTTAAACTGCTTAACGACACAGGGCTTGTTGAATTGTTTGATGTCCTCGGCGATAAAAGTTTGCCCAAAGCCCCCCGCCGCCAAGGATGTGACGATGCGATAGCGGCCATCGAGTAACTGCCCAATCATAATCTCTGTAATGCTTGGCTCACACCTAAACTGATGTTCCCATTATGGAACAGGTTCGGCGAAAACATTTAGCCAATCAGGAATTGGGCGTGGTGCCGGACATGGTCAAGCATAAAAGTGGCAATGAAAAAATAGCTATGGTCATAGCCGTCTTGGTAGCGGAGGGTGATGCTGGTGGGCATGGGACAAAGGGCAAAAGGAAAACTAAATTACTGTAAACGGGATTGCTGTTGGGGATCTTGTTTGAGGTGAAGACAAGCAATAATAACTATTTGCGTTTCTGCGATGATGTAAAACAGAGCGTAGGGAAAGCGGCGGATAATTTTGCGGTGGATGTCTTTTCTAACGACAGGGTGAGCTTCGGGATAACGTTGAATTTGGGCGAGGTTCGCATCGATGATCCGGATAAATTCTGACCCAAGTCCTTTGCTCCGCTGTTCATACCAATCATAGATTGTTTCTAAGTCTTGTTCTGTTTGAGGAGTTAGAACAACAGGTCGTTTCATCGGTCTAAAATGCGCTGCTGTACTTCTGCCCAAGGGGAAACGTCTGTCGGATGGGCTTGGTATTGCTTTTGACGGCGATCGAGATCTGCTATTTGAAGTTGAGTGAGGGGAAGGTCATCTGTTGTGGTGGCAATGTCGTCCCACAGGTCTTGTACGAGTTGAATTTTTTCAGCAAGACTTAATTCTTGGATTTGTTGTTGGAGAATACTCATCGTATTTCTAGGAGAAGGATTAGGAGCGTGCAACTTCCACAATTTTACTCTGGTTGGTATTTGAGGTTGTTCATCAGCACAAAATTTGAATCCTGCCATCAATAGAGACAGCATAGCCTTTCAACCAAGCTACTCTACCACGCGGCCCCAAGGTGATTTTTGGATGAGATTGCTCTCATCGCTGGATTTAGGCTGGACTCCCCACTAGGCACGCTCAATACATTTACACATCTATTGATTCTGGTAAAAATTGGGAGCACTGGAGCCAACGCAAACCACTCGACACCCAACCCAGACCCCCCCGTAGGAGCCGTTCAGGTTGACCCTGAAGCGATATGCCGAGCGACAAAACCTCGGACTGTTGTTCAAAGAACCGCCCCGTAGTATACGAAGCCTTTCATAAATAGATGGCCATGTAGCGTTGCCATTTTCGCTCACTCGCTTTGACTTTTCCATATAGCTATCGTGCCAAGGATCTGCACACCACTCCCATAGGTTACCGTGCATATCGTACAGCCCAAAAGCATTAGCAGGGAAACTGCCTACAGCCGTTGTTTTTCGTCGATAGACCCCGGTTTTCCCTTTGCCATAGAAATAATTTCCATCGTAGTTGGCTTGGTCTGTGCTGATGGTATTCCCAAAATAAAACGCTGTCTTTGTGCCAGCACGACAAGCATATTCCCACTCCGCTTCACTGGGAAGTCGATAGGTTTTTCTTGTTTTTTTATTAATTTCCTCGATAAACTTTTGACAGTCGTTCCACGATACTGAATCTACCGGATAGTTGTCTCCATCGTTGAAATACGACGGATTATTTCCCATCACCGCCTGCCATTGTCCTTGGGTGACTAAGAATTTTCCCATGTAGAAGGGTTTTTTGATCTTTACGTGATGTTGTGGGCGTTCGCGCTTAAAGTAATCGACTTTATATTCCTTGCACAGTTTAGTGATTTCATCATACGGTGTCCCCATCATGAAGCTTCCCGCTGGGATCAATATCATTTCTAGCTTGACCCCATTACCCAAGTCCTCCACGAAAGAAGATGGCATTGAGGGCTGATTTCTAGCAGAGGATACCCGTGGCGTAGTAATCTGCTGTGGTTGATTCTTGTTTGTGTTTAAGACTGATAAAACTTCCGTTGCTGCAGCAAAGCGCTCCTTTGGACGCAGGCTCAACATTTTCAAAAGTATCTGCTCTAGTTCTTTGCTTAGAGAAATCCGATTGCGCCGACACCAATCCCCAAAGACCCATTCACAATTAGGAATGTCATAGACCTCATCTTCGAGCAAGCCATTGACCTCTTGCGCAAATCTCCCCGTTAATAACCGAACTGTTGTCGCCGCTAAAGCATAAAGATCAGAGGAATAATCCACATACCCTCGCATTTGTTCTGGTGGCGCATATCCTGTAGTCCCCGCAGTCGTCCCCACCTGAGTTAAAGTACTGCCCACCTGCTTCGACACCCCAAAATCAATTAGTACATATTGTTGTTTTTCCGTTTGATAAATAATATTTTCCGGCTTAATGTCTCGGTGAATCACCTTTTGTCCATGGACAAATTCTAAAACCTTGAGCAGACTAGCCAAAAATTCCCGGATCTTTGCCTCAGGAAAACGCCCTTGAGACAGTACTAGATCTAGTAGATTTTTGCCTTCTATATATTCTTGAACGATATAAAGCTTGCTCTCTTCTTCAAAAAATGCCAACAGATCAGGAATTTGGGGATGTTTGCCCAACTCTTTCAACTGCTTCGATTCCCGTTTAAACAATTCTTTCGCTTTTTCGAGCACCGCACTGCCAGATGCTCCTCCCAAGTTCGGCAAAAACTGCTTAATCACGCAGGGTGTGTCCCAGGTATCCGAGTCGATCGCCAAAAATGCTCTTCCAAAACCACCTTCCCCTAAAAACTGCACCGAACGATAGCGATTTCTTAGGGTCAACCTTTTACCGCAACGCTGGCAAAATTTATGATCATAGGGATTGATAGTTTGACAATCGGGAGCTAGACACTGACTTTGGTGGTAGGTCATGGTGTAAGAACTTGCTGGGATTGGAAAACAGTGAAACTTACAGAATTTTCGTGGTGTATTCTGACAATTTTAAACAAAAAAATGCGATCACTTTAGGCGATCGCCGTGGAGATGACGGTTGAGAGTTTTAATCGCGACGGGTTGATTTTTTTCGAGATTAAAGGCGCGGTAGGTCAGCCCACAGCCGCTGGGGGTCAAGCTTGCATCGATACGATAACGGTTTTTGAGGACTTGTTGGGGGCTGACAAATGGTCATAACAACGGGAGAACACTTACACCAATCTTATAAAGTTTTGGCTTAATCAGGATATGTGAACAGTGAGTTGCTGTTTAATGTTCTCGGCGATAAAGGTTTGCCCAAAGCCTCCCGCCGCCAAGGATTTGACGATGCGATAGCGGCCATCGAGTAACTGCCCAATCATAATCTCTGTAATGCTTGGCTCACACCTAAACTGATGTTCCCATTATGGAACAGGTTCGGCGAAAACATTTAGCCAATCAGGAATTGGGCATGGTGCCGGACATGGTCAAGCATAAAAGTGGCAATGAAAAAATAGCTGTGGTCATAGCCGTCTTGGTAGCGGAGGGTGAGGGGTTGACCGACTTTTTCACAGGTGATCGCCAATTTTTCTGTCAGTAATTGTTTCTCCAAAAAACCATCGGCGCTGCCTTGATCCACCAGGATTGGGTACTTTAAAGGGCCATTTTTTTGTAAGAGAGCCGTCGCATCATAATTTTCCCAGAGGGTTTTATCCGTGCCCAGATAAGCAGTAAACGCTTTTTCTCCCCAGGGGCACTGACTCGGCGCAACAATCGGCGCAAAGGCGGAAACCGACTGGTAGAAATCAGGCTGCCGGAGGGCACAAACGAGCGCCCCGTGACCTCCCATGGAATGGCCAAAAATTCCCCGTTTCGCCGTCACGGAAAAGTTCGCTTCGATGAGTTGGGGCAGTTCCTCGATGATGTAACTGTACATTTGGTAATGGTTTGCCCAGGGCTGTTGGGTTGCATCCACATAGAAACCGGCGCCACTGCCAAGATCCCAATCTTTATCCTCGTCGGCGATGCCCGTATTGCGGGGGCTGGTGTCGGGGGCCACGAGCATTAAGCCATAGTCTGCGGCATATTTTTGGGCGCCCGCCTTCGTGGTGAAATTTTCCTCAGTACAGGTCAAACCTGATAAGTAATAGAGGGTTGGTATGGGTCGAGTTTCGGCTTGGGGCGGCACAAATACCGCAAAATTCATCGGTACACCGCACACCTCGGAATTGTGCTGGTAATACTGCACTTTGCCGCCAAAACAGAGGGTTTCTTTCGTTAAAACAAGGTTTGTCATCATTAATTTGATCGTGCTGTGGGGGCTTACTATGGTAAACCCCTACCAATTTTGAGGATCTAAAAGGTGACCACGCTGCGGATAGATTCTCCGGCGTGCATCAGGTCAAAGGCTTCGTTAATTCTTTCAAGGGGCATGGTGTGGGTAATCAGATCGTCGATGTTGATCTTGCCTTCCATGTACCAATCGACAATTTTCGGCACATCGGTGCGGCCCCTCGCGCCCCCGAAGGCTGTTCCTTTCCAGACACGCCCCGTCACCAACTGGAAGGGTCGGGTACTAATCTCTTGGCCTGCGCCTGCTACCCCAACAATAGTAGAAACCCCCCAACCTTTATGGCAGCTTTCCAACGCCTGGCGCATCACCTCCACATTGCCAATACATTCAAAGGTGTAGTCCGCACCGCCTTTTGTTAAATCCACTAAGTAGGGAACGAGATCACCCTCGACTTCCTTGGGATTGACGAAATGGGTCATGCCAAATTTTTCGGCGATCGCCTTTTTATCATCGTTAATATCGACGCCGACAATCATATCTGCCCCCACCATGCGACAGCCTTGGATCACGTTCAGGCCAATGCCCCCCAAGCCGAAGACAATTACCTTTGACCCCACTTCAACTTTCGCCGTATTGATCACCGCCCCGATCCCCGTGGTGACACCGCAGCCGATGTAGCAGACCTTATCAAAGGGGGCATCTTCGCGGATTTTTGCCAGGGAAATTTCCGGCACCACGGTGTAGTTAGCAAAGGTGGAGGTGCCCATGTAGTGAAACAGCGGTTCGCCATTGATCGAAAAACGTCCGGTGCCATCGGGCATCACACCCCGGCCTTGGGTGAGTCGGATCGCCTGACAGAGATTTGTTTTAAAACTGAGGCAATATTCGCACTCGCGGCATTCTGGCACATAGAGGGGAATGACGTGATCGCCCGGCTTTAGGCTTTTGACCCCAGGCCCCACTTCAACCACAACCCCAGCCCCCTCATGGCCCAGGATCGCCGGGAATAGCCCCTCTGGATCGGCCCCAGATAAAGTGTAGGCATCGGTATGACAAACCCCCGTCGCCTTGATTTCTACCAGCACTTCTCCAGCTTTGGGGGGTTCGAGTTGGACGGTTTCTACCTTGAGGGGTTCTTTTGCTGCATAGGCGATCGCCGCTTTCACATCCATGGGGTCAATCCTTAAATTTTGGTTTTAGTCGTTACTATTCTAAAGACAAATACTAGGGGTATAGATTTTTGCTAAATCTAGGGGTTCATCGGCAAACACAAGGCTTTTAAAATACGAGGCGACAACATTGCGATCGCCACAGGGCCTGTACCAACAAATCCAACCGCACAGGCTTGGTAATATAATCATCCATCCCAACCTCCAAACAAGCCAACCGATCATGCTGCATGGCATTGGCCGTCAGCGCAATGACATAGGGATGTGGCTCCAAATTTAGTTTAAGTAATGCTTTGGTGGCGTCTAAGCCGTCCATTTCAGGCATCTGAATATCCATCAAAATCACATCATAAATTTGCTGTTCAACTGCCTCTAGGACTTCTAAACCATTACTTACAATGTCCACCTGATAACCTAAATTCTTTAGGATTTTTGCGACAACCTTTTGATTCGTTAAATTATCTTCCGCTAAGAGGATCTTCAGGGGCAATTTCGTCGCCAACTCTCGATCAAAAACAAACAAAGGATTTTGCTTTTTTTCAAGGGAGTCACTAGGCTTATTGACAATTTGAGTACAGATCATAAACTCGAATTTACTGCCGACGCCCGGCTGACTCGTCACCGAAATTTTGCCGCCCATCATCCGGACAATTTCTTGACTAATGGCGAGACCCAAACCAGTCCCTTGGGTTTTGAATTTGGCTTTACCAGTTTGTTCAAAAGGCAGAAAAATCAAGTTGAGCTTATCAGGCTCGATACCAATCCCAGAGTCTTCAACTTCAAAATTGAGCAATGTATAGGTCTCACTCAAATCGGGAAAAGAATGAAGTTTTAAGCGAAAAATAATCTGGCCTTTTTCTGTAAATTTCGCCGCATTATGCAAGAGATTTAACAATACTTGCTTAAGCTTTTTTTCATCAATGCTCACCACTGCTGGCAACTGGGGGGGGAATTCACAAATGAATTCAATGGCATCGGTATTAATTTGCGCTTGAATAATGCCCTTAATCCCTTGGAGAAATTTTGGAAAATCTACTTCTTGAAAATGAAGTTCGACTCTTCCCGCTTCAATGCGAGAAATATCTAAAATATCTTCAATGAGATGGAGTAGGTGAATCCCTGAGTCACTGATGGTTTGTAAATCTCCCCGTTCGTATTCGTCTAAATTATCAGAATCTTTGAGCAGTTCCACTAACCCTAAAATAGCGTTTAAAGGGGTGCGCAACTCATGGCTCATACTAGACAGAAACCGCGTTTTGGTGCGATTCGCATTTTCTGCTGCTTGTTTGGCTTCGATGAGCTCTAAGTTTTGTTGCTCTAATAAAAAGGCATTTTCTTTCAGGATTATTTTGCTTTGTTCAAGTTGTGATGATTTTTCTTGGAGGTGGAGTTTAGATTGGCGCAAATTGTTAAAGGCTTCTTTTTTTTCTCGTAAAGTCGCCATTAAGCTCAAATTAGTCACCACGATGACCACGGTGAATAACTGCAAGCGTAGTAAAGATTCGTTGATATCTTCACTGGCAAAGGAACCCAGTCCCCGCACAGTGCCGAGTGCCGCTAACATTGTCACGAGGGAAATAAGATTTGTCGCGCCAAATTGACCAAAACGAATCACGGCCCACACCAGACAGGGAATGAGCATATATTCCAAATGGAAATTTTGAGAAAAAGAAATATAACTAATTAACAAAATAATTGTGAGTAGGCTTAGGGCCTCAATAAATCTTGTTTCAAACAATAATTTCCAGGCAAGTTTACTAGGCTTTTTATAAAGCTTGTTAAAAGTGAAAATTGCTTTTTGAATGAGACGATTTAAGGTTTGTGGTTGAAATAGCTCATACCAACTAATTAGGGCCGGGGTGAAAATGTAGATTCCAGAAACGTTAGAAATCCACCAAGTTAACCAAGATGCTCCAAAGTTTGCCCAAGTGACTGTATTGCCGATGGCAAGGGCAAAAACTCCGGCTGTGGCATTGATTGCCGGGGTTAAAATACCGATAAATAGAAGAAATTTGCAGAGATCGTCAAGCTTTTTGAGGGGATTTTTGCGCTGAATTTTGGTATCTAGTAAGTACTTTCCCAAGCCCATACCGCTTGTGGTGCCTAGGGCGATCGCCAATACCTGCACAATTGAAGTGAGGGCTTGATTGAGATTTCCCCCCTGAAAAAAAGCCCAAATATTCGCTAAAAAAGAGCCAAGAAATACCCCTGGTAATACTTGATAGCCATAGATAAATGTTGCTGCCAGGGCAATGCCATCGGGGGGCCATATAGGGGTAACGGATTGGGGGGTCGAAGCAACCTGGCGAGAAATTTCTGCGGTCCCGTAATAGGCTAAGGCAAGCAAAATAATGAGGATAAACCGTCGAGATAGTTTCAAGGGCGGTTGCGGGAAATGGAACATGACGATCCTGATGGAGCTTGGACAGATTTTGGCAGGTGAATCACAATGGGTAGCTGTAACTTAAATTGGGAAATGTCAACTGGCACAAAGAGCTCTAAGGAACTAAGTCCTACTATTCTATTATTGTCGAAAAACCACAACTACCCAAGCATACAATTTTGCTTGAGCGTGCCCTAGCTCCCTAAATTTTCTCGGACACCGTTTGCTTGTAGGCCAGGGGCAAACCTGTAACAATAAGTAGGCAATTTGGCTGCATTTGTTGAAATCCCCTATGTATCCTTCTTTTTTACCGCCTCTGGTTAATCAGCTTACGGAACTTGATGCGATTCGCCTCGCCCAGCAGCTCCAACAGGTGGCGATCGCCACTCCGCTTCAGACAGATCCCATCTTGACGAGCTTTGTCCAACAGGGCAGCGGCGACCAAGACATTCTCCTCATCCATGGCTTTGATAGCTCAGTTTTAGAATACCGCTATCTTTTGCCCAAATTAGCCCAGCAGCATCCTGTTTGGGCCGTGGATTTGCTCAGTTTCGGTTTTACGGAGCGACCAGAACAGCTTCCCTTTACCCCAGAAACCATCAAAACCCACCTCTACCAGTTTTGGCAACAGCAAATTAATCGCCCGGTAGTGATTGTTGGTGCCTCCATGGGTGGGGCGGTGGCCCTCGATTTTGCCCTGAGCTACCCCGACGCGGTCAAGCAAATTGTCCTCTTAGATAGTGCTGGTCTGGCCCCAAAACCCCTCAGCCGCTTTGCAATGGTACCGCCTTTGGATCGGTGGGCTACACAATTTTTAGGGAGCATGAATATCCGCCGAAAGATTTGCCAGAGTGCCTATTTCGATAAAACAAAAGTCACAACAGATGCGGTGCTCTGTGGCGCGATGCATGTCCAGTGCGATCGCTGGCAGGAAGCCTTGATTCAATTTACAAAAGGCGGTGGCTATGGCTCTTTTTATCCCAAATTGAAGCAGATCCAGCAACCCACCTTAATTCTCTGGGGTGAACAAGACCGAATCCTTGGCACAAAAGCAGCCCATCGCTTTCAACAGGGCTTACCCAATAGCACCCTCCACTGGATTCCCAATTGTGGCCATCTCCCCCATGTGGAGCAAACAACCCTCGTCGCCGAACACATTCTTCGCTTTTGCCAAACTTTAATCCCAATCACATCTAATCATTAGCTTGAATCCTTGAGTTGACAAGAAATATTTTTTAATGGACTCAAGATGATATTTTTTGATTTTAATTAACTGGTGGAAGTTGAAATATTGTTTTTACTGTTATTAAACATTGGTAATCTCACAGTAAAAGTCGTTCCTTTATTGATTCGGCTGGACACATGAATATTGCCTCCAAGGAGATCCACAAACTGTTTAACGATACTTAGCCCTAGTCCTGTACCAGGAATATTACTGGTATTACAACCCCGATGAAACGGTTCAAAAAGATATTTTCGATCTTTTAAGGCAATGCCAATCCCTTCATCTTGGACTTTGATAATTAGTATTTGTTTCCACTTTCTTAAGCTCAAAGTAATTGCGCCACTCGCGTGGGTATAGCGAATCGCATTGGCAAGTAAATTTCCTAAAATTGAATAGAGTAAGCGTTCGTCAAGCTCAGTGATAATCGAATGGCTGGGGCAAATCAATTTAATGGGATCAGACTGACGAATAAATTCTCCTTCCTCTAATAACCGACGGCAAAATGCCACTACATCAACTTTTGTTCGGTTAACTTCTAGAACTTTGGCTTCAATCCTACCAATCACTAAAATATCGTCAATGATTTGAGTCATGCGCTCAACATTCGCATTAATACTGGAAAGATAACCTGCTTTTTCTGCTAAGGAAAGATGGGTGTCATAACGTTTCAGGGAAGAAACAGACAGGGTGATGTTATTAAGGGGATTACGAAATTCATGACAAACCATGGTGATGAAGCGTGAACGCATTTCGCTAAGTTCCCTTAGCTGTTGATTGGCTCGTTGCAACTTTTGGGTCCGCTCTTGAATTTTTTGCTCTAAATCTTCATTGGCCTGTTCAAGAATTTTTTCTGCCCAACGCCGCTGACTAATATCTTGAAATGTGACAACAGCCCCAATTAAAGTGCCATCTTCATCTTTCATGGGGGTGCTGATATATTCCACCGGAAAACTGGTGCCATCTTTGCGCCAAAATACATCGGAAATCACGCGATGGGTACTACCATCTTTGAGGGCGGCATAAATTGGGCAATCTTCACGGGGATAGGGCGAACCATCCACATGGGAATGGTGCAATACCGTATGCATTGACTTGCCGACCAACTCTGTCACTGGCCAGTCAATCATCTTAGCGGCAGCGGGATTAATAAAGGTCACATTGCCATCTAAATCAAGGCCATAAACCCCTTCGCCAACGGCATTTAAAATGAGTTGGTGCTGGCGACGGAGCTGTTTTAATTCTTGGGCAAATGGTTTAGACAAGAAACGTTATTATCCTCGACATCAGTACAGTAGAGAGTATTATGACTGACTCTATCACTCGGCTGCCGTTACCCATTGAGTCAACTCAGACTGATGTGAATCAATGGGCTAATTACCGCTTGCAGATGATGGGAACGCTGGAAATTTTGTATTTATTCAGGGGAATTAATCAATCCGGGATGATCGAGGGGGCGATCGCCAGGGGCATCCCAAAAAAAGCGACGCTCAGATTCGGCAATGGGTTTGTCGTTAATGCTGGCTTCTCGACGGCGCATTAAACCATTTTCGTCAAACTCCCAATTTTCATTGCCATAGGCGCGATACCATTGCCCTGCATCATCCTGCCATTCGTATTGAAAGCGTACCGCAATCCGGTTTTCGTCGAAGGCCCACATTTCTTTGACGAGACGATAATTTAGCTCTTTATCCCACTTGCGGCGCAGAAATTCACGGATATTTTCCCGACCTTGAAAAATTTCAGCACGGTTGCGCCAAAAACTATCTTCTGTATAGGCCATGCACACTTTATCCGGATCGCGACCATTCCACGCATTTTCCGCCATCCGCACTTTGGCGATCGCCGTTTCTCGATCAAAAGGAGGGATTAACTTTTTTGGAGTCGATGTCATATTTCAAAGCCTCAACACAAATTCTGTTTAAAAAAGAGGCTGCCAGCCAATCACTAACAGCCCCGATCCATGCAAACGCCATTAATTCATAGCAGGAGCTCTACTTACCATTTCTTGTAGGGCAAGAACTTACCGCACATGATCACCTTAACGCGATCGCCTTTGGGATCTTCTTCGCACTCAACATCAATGGAAAAATCAATCGCACTCATGATGCCATCGCCGAATTTCTCATGGACAACCGCTTTAATGGGCATACCGTAAACCTGCATGATTTCGTAGAAACGATAGATGAGAGGATCCGTCGGAATAACAGGCTCAAGCGAACCTTTTAAAGGACATTCTGTCAACGGCTCAATTAGAGACTCATCCGCCCCAATCGCTTGCACAATCTTGGTTGCTTCTTCTAAAGATGCACTGGCCTGACGGTAAACCACGGAAGCAATCCAAACCTCATCACAACCGACTTTCGCTTCCAAATCTGCAAAGGAAATACCAGCAGCCTTTTTCGCAGCTAAAAGCTTCTCTGTAACCTCAGAAATTGCCATTCTTTAAATCCTCTAAAAAATCAAAATTACAACGTAACCAAATCGAATCATGTCGCTTAACGACTAATTCTTGCTGCCTCAACCGCGCGGGTTTCGCGAGAAAGATGACTCTCCATTTCAACCTTCAGATCGTGATATTCCGGATACTGATCCAGCTCCTCACGATTACGAGGACGAGGGAAAGGCACATCCAAGATTTCATCCACACCAGCAGCCGGGCCACGGGTCATCATAATGATCCGATCAGAAAGCAATAAAGCCTCATCAATACTGTGGGTAATCATGATTACCGTTTTCCGTTCCCGCTCCCAGATGCGTTCAATCTCATCCTGCAAGAACCCACGCGTTAGCGCATCCAATGCTCCGAACGGCTCATCCATCAATAAAATTTGGGGATTAATCGCCAGAGCACGGGCAATACCGACCCGCTGTTTCATACCACCCGAAATTTGGTGGGGATGCTTTTTCTCTGCACCCGTTAAACCCACGAGCTGAATATGTTCTTTGATGGTTCGCTTAATCTGCTTTTTCGGCATATCCGGATAAACCGTTTCCACCGCGAAGTAGAGGTTTTCCTCCACCGTCATCCAAGGCATCAGCGCATAACTTTGGAACACCATACCCCGGTCAGGCCCCGGGCCAGTAATCGGTACGCCATTGAGACGAATCTCACCAGAGGTAACAGGCGAAAGACCCGCAATCATATCCAGCAAAGTGGACTTACCACAGCCAGAAGGCCCAATAATCGAAACAAACGTATTCGGCTCAATATCGAGACTAATATCCTCGATCGCCACATAATCTCTCGATTTTTTACCAGTAACCTTACCCAATAAACTTTGTTTACCGTGGAAGACTTTGGTCAAATTACGAATTGAAAGTTGAGCCGTATCCGAAAAAGTATCTTCCGGCGTTAGGGGAGTTGCGTAATTCACAGGAGTAACACTCATTATTTTCGACCAAATGCAACAAATTTTTCGACAGCCGCAAAGCAACTATCCAGAATGAGACCAACTAAACCGATGATCAGAATCGCCACCAAAATGTTCGGAATATAAAGGTTATTCCACTCATTCCAGATGAAGTAGCCTAAACCTGTACCCAGCAACATTTCTGCCGCCACAATGACCAGCCAAGCAATCCCCATACTGATCCTTAAACCCGACAAGATGTTGGGCAGAGCAGCAGGAATAATCACTTTAAAAATAGTGCGGAAACTCGAAGCCCCCAGGGTTTTTGCCACATCCAAATATTCTTTACTAACATTTGCCACACCGAAAGACGTGTTGATCAAAGTCGGCCAAATACTGGAAATGAAGATGATAAAAACGCCAGTTTGCTCAGAATCGCGCAAGACATATAAACCAAGAGGTAACCAAGCTAGGGGAGATACAGGTTTTAACAACTGAATGAATGGGTTAAAACCTTTTCTGGCGATCGGTGAAATACCAATCAAGATTCCGAGGGGAACAGCAACACAAGAAGCCGCAAGATAGCCGATCGCCACCCGTCGCAAACTGATTAACAGATTCCAGCCAATGCCCAGGTCGTTAGGCCCATTGTCGAAAAAAGGATTAGTCGTCCACCACCACAACTCCTTGAGAGTCAAAGAAGCAGTAGGCATATTCGCCAGGATTCCTATGCGAGCACTAATTTCCCATCCTCCTAAAAAGACAATAAGGGAAGCAACAAATAGTGCAAATGCGAGAAAATTCTCATTTTGCCAAAGGGACTCTTTCGGCCTAGCGTAAGCTGATGTTGGTAGTCGTTTACTTGTGACTGCCATAATAAAAAACCTCCTAAAAATTACACGCCATATTCATCGATTTGCTGTTGCACATAAGCCGCAGGGTCAGCGGGATCGAAGGTGTCAAATTTGAGGGTCTCCTCGCGATAGATCTCAGTGGGCGGTGTCTGACCAAGCTCAGTTGCCAGTTCTCTTGCTAAATCGGTGAGGAAGACATCTGTACCAACGGTGTCATAGCCAGTCTCAGGAATAATTGTGGGAGCCAATCCGTCACCCTGAAGATCCCAACGCACAAGCTGGGAAGAAATCCAGTTTGCAAAACTCTGCCAAGGATAGGGGTCAAAGCCGATTCGGTCAGGAATATCAAGGCTATTGCCATTACCATCGTCAAATTTGCCAGTGAGAACTGCTTCGACAACTTCCACAGGCTGGTTAAGGAAGGCCCGCTCGGAAATCGCTCTGGCAATTTCAGGACGATTTTCAGGGACTTGAGCGTAAGCAGCCGCTTCGATAATGGACTTGTTTAGGGCGCGGAAAGTGTTGGGGTTGGCGTCAATCCACTGGTCACTGGCGGCAAAGGCGCAACAAGGATGACCTGGCCAAATTTCTTTGGTCAACATGTGGATAAAGCCTGCACCTTCGTACACGGCCCGCTGGTTAAACGGATCAGGCATCAAGTATGCGTCGATATCACCCGCTACTAGCTGAGCAATGCTGTCTGGTGGGGGAACAGGACGAATCTGTACATCCACATCAGGATCAATGCCGCCCGTCGCGAGGTAGTAACGTAACAGGAGATTGTGCATTGAGTAAGGGAAGGGAACCCCAATGGTAAAGCCCCTAAAGTCGGCAGGTCCATTTACCTGCCCCTTATATTTTTCGGCAACGGTGATTGCTTGACCGTTAATATTTTCGATACTTGCCAGCTTCACGCCAAATGCCTCGGAACCAAGACCTAAAGTCATCGCAATGGGCATCGGAGCCAGCATGTGGTAGGCATCCAATTCGCCGGCGATCGCCGAATCTCTGACGGCCCCCCAGCTCGGCATTTTGACGACCTTGGCATTAAAACCATACTTTTCATAAAAGCCCAAAGGCTCAGACATAATAATGGGCGTCGCACAAGTGATGGGAATAAAACCAATCTGTAAATCAGTTTTCTCCAAATTACCCACTGGCGCATCTGCCGGAGCGTCTGCCGCAGGGGGCGTTGTATCCTGCCCACAACTCGCTAAACTCACAAGGGCAGCACCGACGGCCATATTCCGCAGAAATTCTCGACGGGTCTGTTGACTACTACGAATTGAGTCTGCAAAAAATAGACCAGCTTGGGGCCCAAAGGCTGCCGCAAAAGCATTTTCCATCCCGCCAGCCTGCTTACAGAGGGCCAAGATCAGCTTCTCTCGCTTTGGATCACTGCGACCAATGCGCTTCAAAAATAAAGTTTTTCTCAGTTCGTAGGCATTTACTCCTTCTGCAGCCCGCAACTGATTCTCTTTATAAATCCCCATTTTTACGAGGTCCTCGACCATTTCTACAGGATCTTGCGGCATCGTCTGCATAAACTGCCAGTGATCACTCGCGCCATGGTATTTTCCACAAACATGACACAAAGACTGTAAGTTTGAGCGCCTGCCACCGAAAGAGTCGGAACCCCCTAGTCCCTGTAAAGCCTGCTGTGCTGAAATCAGAGTCATAATTTATATCTACCCAAAAATAACAACTTAAACTTTCAAAACCGCAGAATTTTGAAAGAGCCCTAAAACTCAGAAAAGTACTTTTATTTATTAAGAGTTGCGGTCTATAGTAGCAGCCACTTTCGTAATAAACATTAGATTTTTTTTTGAAAAAATGTCATTTTTTTAGGCTGTTTTTTCAACTCCCTTGATATCCTGCTTTTTTTGTTAAATCAATTACAGAAAAGTCTTTTCCGAAGATGTTATTCTCAGTTGGTTTTTGTGAAAAACTGTCCTGGCAACCCACAAGAAGACAGGCTATATTTGCTCAGAACGCCAATTTAATGGTGTTTTTCCATGGAATCGCCGGAATTGGTTGGTAAAGTAGCCAGCATCATGGTAGCCACATAATTCTGCAATTTTATGAATTGGCTTGTTTGTATTTTTCAATAGTTTGCGAGCCTGCAGCATGCGCCTTGCGATAATCCACTGCTTGACTGTATAGCCAGTTTCTTTTTGGACTAAATTACTCAGGTAGGAAGTAGAATAGCCAACTTCCTCGGCGATCGCCTTTATTTTAATGGGTTGATGGTAATGATCTTCAATAAAATCAAACGCTCGATTTAAATTGCTGGAGTAGGGGAAAGAAAAATCGCGATCGATATCTGTTAATGGAAAGTCGATTTCGGCACCAGAAGAAACAACTGTTTTATTTTTTGTCGAATCTAGATGGTGATTTTCAATCGTGTCTTGTTGTCGCTTTAGTCGGACATTAATCGCGCCTAGAAATTGTTCAACCGTGCAAGGCTTGGTCAGGTAATCATCTGCTCCGAGCTGCATACCATAGCGAAGCTCGGCCATAGTAACTTTGGCAGTGAGAAAGATAAAAGGAATCGCGGTTGTTTTAGGTGAGCGGCGTATTTTTGACAACACGAAGTAACCATCCATGTCGGGCATGAGAATGTCACACACAATCAAATTTGGTTGTTCGTTTAATGCCAGTTCAATCCCATCTAAAGCATTACTTGCAGCACAGGTTTTAAAGCCTTCAAATTCTAGGCACTTAAGGAAAACATTACGGGTTTCTGCTTCATCCTCAATAATCAAAATTTTCGTCATTGCCTTCTTGTTTCCAAAAATTGATCATTTATGCTGCCAAGTAAAGCCCCCTATTCCCTAGGGCTTAAAGAGCAAATTGATATTGTGTTCTTGTTTAGATGTAATCACTGCACTCAACTTAAGCTTTATTAGCCTTTAATTATGGTCAGCCTGATGTATCCCGCTATACAAAATAGGGGCGATCGCAATGATCAACTTGGAAAAATATTGTCGAATTAAGCCCCAAGGTGTTGTGTGACCGTTCGCCCTCGGCTCCTCTGATCAGCAGGCGATCGCAGTTTGGTCGTGTAACAATTAGAGTAAAGATGCCCTAGCATTTTGGATAACCTCAATGGCGATCGCCATCTATTTCTAAGGCGAATAAACTTGGCAACAACTAAGTGCAAAAGTCTATGGCGATAGATAAATAAAACGATTGAGCCATGAAATAGCGAAATGTACGACTGTGGCTTTTGTGCGCTACACTACATATTAAGAATTATTACATTAATTTCGATAAGACGAGGTTTTTACCATGGCAGCTCCAGAACCCACCGTTAAGCCCAATCTTGAAGATCCGAAGTTTGGCTTCAATCTCTATTCCGAGAAGCTCAATGGCCGGGCGGCGATGATCGGGATCATCATTGCGATCGCCATCGAATTATTCACCAAAGAAGGCGTCCTGAGCTGGTTGGGGTTGATCTAAGGCCGCTGACTAATTCTTTATTTATTGAGTCCGGGTCTTCCTCGCCATTGTGGGGAAGATTTTTTTCGTTTTTAATAAGAATCCCCGGCCCCAGGGATTATCATCGCTATTTTTGTCAGTAACTGCCATGCTTCGTCTTACGGAAATCAAACTGCCCCTCGACCACAGCCCAGAGGCGATCGCCCAGGCCATTTGCCAGAAGTTGAAAATTCAGCCGGATGACTTGCTGGAATATCAGATTTTCAAACGCAGCTACGATGCCCGTAAAAAGAGCAATATTTACCTCGTCTACATCTTTGATGTGCACACCACGAAGGATCAAGCTTTGCTAAAACGCTTCAAAAAAGATCCCCACGTGCTCCCCACCCCAGACATGAGTTACAAAATGGTGGCCCAAGCACCGGCAGATTGTGCGACGCGGCCCATCGTCATTGGCATGGGGCCTTGTGGGATGTTTGCGGGATTAATGCTAGCCAAAATGGGCTTTCGGCCGATTGTGCTAGAACGGGGAAAAACCGTCAATGAGCGCACCAAAGACACCTTTAATTTCTGGAAAAAGAAGGGAGAATTTAACCCCGAATCTAATGCCCAATTTGGAGAAGGAGGCGCAGGGACGTTTTCCGATGGGAAACTCTACAGCCAGGTGCGCGATCGCCACCATTACAAACGCAAAGTCCTCGAAGAATTTGTCGCCGCCGGGGCCAATCCCGAAATCCTCTACATCGCCAAACCCCACATTGGCACCTTTAAGCTCGTCGGCATCGTCCAAAGCATCCGCAAAACCATCGAATCCCTGGGTGGCGAAATTCGTTTCCAAAGCAAGGTCAAAACCCTCGAACTAGAAAACCATCAGGTCAAAGGCGTCACCCTCGAAAATGGCGAATTTATTCCCAGTTCCCACGTGGTGCTGGCCATGGGACACAGTGCGCGGGATACGTTCCAGATGCTCCATGACCAGGGTGTTTACATTGAGCCCAAGCCCTTTTCCATTGGCTTTCGGATCGAACATCCCCAACCCCTGATCGATGAATGTCGCTACGGGGAATTTGCTGGCAATAAAATTCTCGGTGCCGCCGATTACAAGCTCGTCCACCACTGTCAAAATGGGCGCTCGGTCTATAGTTTTTGTATGTGTCCGGGGGGTTTGGTGATTGGGGCCACCTCCGAGGCTGGCAAAGTCGTCACCAACGGCATGAGCCAATATTCCCGCAACGAACGTAACGCCAATGCGGGGATTGTTGTTGGCATTACCCCAGAAGAAGATTTTCCAGGGCATCCCCTCGCAGGCATTGATCTCCAACGAAAAGTAGAAGCCAGGGCCTTTGAACTGGGTGGTGGAGATTACAGTGCACCGGGCCAATTGGTGGGGGATTTTCTCGCGGGTTGTTCTTCTGAGTCGTTGGGCAAAGTTAAGCCTTCCTACGCACCGGGAGTTAAGCTAACGGATCTCAGCACCGCGCTCCCGGACTACGCCATTGAAGCGATTCGGGAAGCTCTACCCGCTTTTGACAAACAAATTAAGGGGTTTGCTATGGCCGAGGCGATGTTAACGGGGGTGGAAACGCGCACCTCTTCGCCAATTCGCATTAAACGGGGCAAAGATTACCAAAGTATTAATACCCAGGGCCTCTATCCTGCGGGGGAGGGAGCTGGTTATGCAGGGGGCATTCTCTCGGCAGCCATCGATGGGGTCAAAGTGGCGGAGGCGATCGCCTTAGATATTGTCAATGAGTAACAATTCAGCCAAATCGCGCTTTTTTTTCTAAAACATTTTCACTACACTGACACTACAACTTTTGATATTTTGCCTCATTCCGAGGACAGATATTTAGTAAAGTCTTAAATGTAAGGGGATTAGCGAAGATTATGACTCGGGCAACTAGCACGACAGAAATGGAAGTCACCAGTATTCGCCTAGAGCGCAAACTGAAAGATAAACTCAAGGAACTCGCTGGAAACCAAGGATACCAGGCCCTAATCCGCGATATTCTCTGGAACTACGTCAATCACAACTCAGGGGATTATCGCCCCCAGTTTAGCGAAGCAGATATTCGGGCGACCCTTGAGGCGATCGCCCAAAAGGATGAAACCTGTGCCCTCACGGGAAAACGCATCCAAACAGGCGAAACCATGTGCCTCGGCCTTACCATTCACGGCGATTTTGTCCCCCTGAGTCCGACTGTCGATCTGCCCAATTCCTAGGTTTAGGCCGTCCCAGTGGCGACTGCCAGATAGGTTTCTTCAAGCAAAAAAGAGCCCCGCTCGAACTTAACCGCCCAATAACCACCAGGGCGGCGATCGCCTAGGGTGCCAACCGCCCCCACCGCCAACAAATCCGCCGGACGCAACATCGGCATCGGGTCTGCGGTCTTAAGATAGGGGGGCAACTGTGTCAGCTTTACCTGGGTTCCTTGTTTAAATCCAGCCATAATTTTTCTGCTAACCCCTGTAACAACGCCACTGCAAATCTTATCAGGAAAAACAAAACCCCTCACCACTCAGGCAAGGGGGAATTTTATCTTCTCAACTTTCGGAATACAGTGACGGCTAGGCCACACTAAAGAAAATGACGAAGCCTAGCACCGCCCCAAACACAATGAGCGCATAGAACTGGACGCGGCCATTTTCAATGTATTTCAAGCCCTCACCACTCAAGAGGGTGGCGATCCCCGTGAGGTTTACGGCCCCATCGACGACGCGATAGTCCACCTCAAGGATTTGTCGGGCTAAGCGCCGGGTACCCATCACAAAAACATTGTTGTAGATATCGTCGAAGTACCATTTGTTCAAAGACAACTGATACAACACCGGGAATTTTTCGGCCAAACGAGCCGGATCAATTTTCTGCTGGAGATACATCAGCGAGGCGATGGTAATCCCAATGAGGGCGATCCCCACAGAATTACCACCCATGATCAAAAATTCTGTCAATTCAAAACCATGCTCAGCGGCCTCTGCTGCTTCGTTGGGAGAAAAGACAAAAGCTTCAAACCGATTACCCCAGGGAACCCCCAGCAAACCGATCAATACCGACGGAACCGCCAAAGCCATCAACGGGAAAGTCATCGTTAAAGGAGACTCGTGGGGCTTAGAGCCATGGTGGCCTTCTTCGGGGGCTTGACCTGCCGCCGTCAGGAGCTTTTCTTGCAGTTGCTGATCCGTGCCGCGAAACTCCCCTTCAAAGGTCAGGAAGTACATCCGGAACATATAAAAAGCGGTCATGCCAGCGGTGGCCCAACCAATGAACCAGAGCACTGGATTAGCCTCAAACGCCAAGCCTAAAATTTCGTCCTTCGACCAGAAACCAGCAAAGGGCGGGATCCCACAGATAGCGAGGGTGCCAATGAGAAACGTTGTGGCAGTGATGGGCATATATTTCCGCAGGCCACCCATCAGCCGCATATCCTGGGCCAGCACAGCGTTATGGCCGACCACCTCTTCCATACCATGGATGACAGAACCGGAACCCAAGAAGAGCATCGCCTTGAAGTAGGCATGGGTCATTAGGTGAAACAACCCAGCGGTGTAGCCACCGATCCCCATGGCCATCACCATGTAGCCCAACTGGGACATGGTGGAATAGGCAAGACCTTTTTTGATGTCGTTTTGGGTTAAGGCAATGGTCGCCCCTAGAAAAGCGGTGGTTGCTCCCGTCCAGGCAATGACATTCATCGCCTCTGGGATCGGCTCAAACACGGGATACATCCGCGCCACGAGGAACACTCCAGCAGCAACCATGGTCGCCGCGTGGATCAAAGCGGAAATGGGGGTTGGCCCTTCCATGGCATCGGGGAGCCACACATGGAGCGGAAATTGGGCGGATTTAGCCACAGGGCCAAGGAAAACGAGTACAGCAAAGACAATGGCCAGGAGGGAGCTGATTTGCCCCGTTGAGACGAGATCCACCAGGCGATCGCCCATCAGATCAAACTCAAAACTGCCCGTGGCCCAATAGAGACCGAGCATCCCTAGCAAGAGACCAAAATCGCCGACACGGTTTGTGACAAAAGCCTTTTGGCAAGCATCGGCCGCCGCCTTGCGGTCATACCAGAAGCCAATCAGGAGGTAGGAACACATCCCCACCAATTCCCAGAAAATGTAAACCTGCACAAGGTTTGGGCTAAACACCAGACCCAACATCGACGAGCTAAAAATGCTCAAATAAGCATAAAAACGGACATAACCCGGATCGTGGGCCATGTAACCATCGGTATAGATCATCACCAGCAAGGCCACCGTGGTTACGATCACCGACATCAAGGCACTCAGGTGATCCACGGTATAGCCCATCTGCAGATGAAAATCGCCTGCCGCTGCCCATTCTAGGGTGTAGGTAAAGGCTTCATGACCTTGAATTTGACTCCAGAGTAGCCCAAAAGAGAGGGCCATCGAAGTACCGATGAGCGACAGAACAAATACCGCATTGAGTTGCCGTAGCTTGTTCGTGAATTTGTTTAAGGAGATTAAGCCGATCCCGATAACCATTGCCCCCAACAGAGGCAGCACCGGAATCAACCATGCATATTGATAAAGCGGTTCCATTACGAATGCCTAGGATTCTTGCTTTCTAAGTTACACATCCATTGATGTCAAATTTCCCAACAAATTTTGGGTGACAGCGCACAGTTGACCAAGGGCATTTTTCGGAATTGCTTGGGGCGAGTTGCTCTGTTTGGGCTGTTCTAAATAGACACCAATGGTCAAAGAGTTTCGCCCCTCATTGTGACATATCCCCCTAAATCTTCAACGGATTGCCGCCGTTTGATTATATTTTGCTATCACAATTCCCCAGCAAAGGCGATCGCCCTGTTCTAATCCACTTCAAAAAAATCTAAAGAAAATCTAAAAAGATTACCTCTATGAAGATCCCCTTACAAAGCCCCAAGAAGAATGCAACAGCCATCACAAAACCCCTAGAGAAACATCCCTAAAATGCTTTTCTAAACTTCCTTGACTCACAATCTTGCACTAACTAACTCCAAGGAACCGAGCCCGGCTAAGATCGTGTTTCCAGTGACCTTGCTATCCCAATTCTGATACATCAAAATCAGTCACACTTCCCGCCCCATTCAGTAAAGCATGGGCAGCACAATGATAGTCTAAATGGAGTAAAGCCCTTATAATCTTGACTCTAAAGCGGGAAAAAGCGGTTTGTACCGACGATCCACCCCCTTTAAGATCAAAAAAACTGATAAATCAAAATAATTGGGAAACTGCACATAATGTACGGTATCACTAGCACAGCAAACTCTACTGGAAATCAATCCTACGCCAATCGTCTGTTTATCTACGAAGTTGTTGGTCTGGGTGGCGACGGTCGTAACGAAAACTCCCTCGTTCGTAAAAGTGGCACCACATTTATTACTGTGCCCTATGCCAGAATGAACCAGGAAATGCAACGCATTACCAAACTGGGAGGCAAAATCGTTAGTATCCGTCCCGCAGAAGATGCAGCCCAGATTGTGAGTGAAGGCCAGTCCTCCGCCCAAGCATCTGCACAATCTCCTATGGCTTCTTCGACAAAAATCGTTCACCCCAAAACCACCGACACCTCAGTTCCAGTTAATATTTATCGCCCGAAGACCCCCTTCCTCGGCAAATGTATCGAAAACTACGAGCTTGTTGACGAAGGCGGCAGCGGCACCGTGCGTCACGTAACCTTCGATATTTCCGAAGGCGATCTGCGCTACCTAGAAGGTCAAAGTATTGGGATTATTCCTCCCGGTGAAGACAAAAACGGGAAACCCCACAAGCTCAGACTCTATTCCATCGCCTCTACCCGTCATGGCGATATGGAAGACAACAAGACCGTCTCCCTCTGTGTTCGTCAACTCGAATACCAAGATCCCGAATCTGGCGAAACAGTTTATGGTGTGTGCTCCACCTATCTCTGTAATCTTCCTGTCGGCACAGATGACGTCAAGATCACTGGCCCTGTTGGTAAAGAAATGCTGCTGCCCGATGACGAAGATGCAACTGTCGTCATGCTCGCTACCGGCACTGGGATTGCACCTTTCCGGGCTTTCCTCTGGCGGATGTTCAAAGAGCAGCACGAAGACTACAAATTTAAAGGCAAGGCATGGCTCATCTTCGGTGTCCCCTATACTGCCAATATCCTTTATAAAGACGACTTCGAAAAAATGGCCGCGGAAAATCCTGACAACTTCCGCCTAACCTACGCCATTAGCCGCGAACAAAAGACCGCCGATGGTGGCAAGGTTTACGTTCAAAGCCGCGTTAGTGAATATGCCGATGAACTCTTTGAGATGATTCAAAAACCCAATACCCATGTTTATATGTGTGGTCTCAAGGGCATGCAACCCCCCATTGACGAAACCTTTACCGCCGAAGCAGAGAAGCGTGGTCTCAATTGGGAAGAAATGCGCCGCTCCATGAAAAAAGAACACCGTTGGCATGTGGAAGTTTACTAAAAACATTGCTGTGAGCTTCTGCTAGTCACACTATCGTGCAATTTCAGCAAGTTGTTAATCTCTGCCCTGGGAGCCACTACGGTTTGTCAGGGCTTTTTTGTTCAAGACAGATCCCTTGCCAAAGCAGGTTAAAACTGGAGCGCCCTCCGAGGAAATTCATCATTAATTCCCAAAGTGAAGGAGATCTTTATAAAATCGAAGGTAATAAAACTAGCAGCCGAATATGTTTGATCGAAGTCTTAATCGAGTGAACGAGCGATTAAATCGCACCCTGACTCGTAATCAATTGTTACAACAGGCCACTGATCAAACACGCTGGCAACTCCGGGTGAGTCGGGTTGTCATTTATTATTTCTACCGGGAATGGAAAGGGCAGGTGATCATTGAATCCCTGAGCCAGAGTGAATTTTCGATTTTAGGCTCGACGGGGGCCGATGATTGTTTTAATGGTGATTATGCCCAACGGTATCTCCAAGGCAGAATCCTACAAATTACAGATATTGAGGCAAGTGATTTTGACCCTTGTCACCTGGACTTTTTACGATCAATTCGGGTGCGGGCCGATCTGGTTGCGCCAATCATTGTCGATCAACGTTTGTGGGGATTGTTAGCGGCTCATCACCATGAAGTCCGGACTTGGCTAGCGGAGGAGGTGGAGTTTGTGCGACAACAGGCACAAACCCTAGCTGGTGATTTACAACTCATGGACTAAATCCTGACCCTGGCTAAACTTGGCAGTGTGAATGTATAGGAAATCACAATGTACTAGCCAAATCTCTGCCTTTTGATGTATATGTTGGCGTAACCCTGTAAATAATTTATTTTTATGCTCTCCCTTGATTTGATGTCACATACCCTAGATGCTGAGCTATCGACGAAAGCACGGATCCTAGTAGTGGAGGACGAGGCAGTCATTCGTGACATGATTGTGATGGGTTTAGAGGAAGAAGGCTATGAGGTCTTTTTTGCGGATAATGGCCGCACAGGCTTGAATATGCTGCAAAATCCAGAATTCAATGCCCCGGATATGCCTCTGGATTTGGTGATTCTAGATATTATGTTGCCGGAAGTGAATGGCTTAGACCTGTGTCGTTTTTTGAGATATCAGGGAAACACAATTCCGATTTTAGTTCTAAGTGCCAAGGCAAGTGAAACAGACCGGGTATTGGGCCTAGAGGTGGGTGCAGATGATTATTTAACCAAACCGTTTAGTCTGCGGGAGTTGGTGGCCCGGTGCCGTGCGCTGTTGCGGCGTCAGCAGTTTATCCGGAGCACGCCTAAAAATTCGGTACGTCAGTTTAAGGATATTTCTTTGTTCCCGGAGGAGTGTCGGGTGACGGTGCGGGGTGAGGAAGTGAGTTTATCGCCCAAGGAATATCGTTTATTGGAATTGTTTATGAGCTATCCGCGCCGGGTCTGGTCACGGGATCAGTTAATTGAACAGGTTTGGGGTGCTGATTTTCTAGGGGATACAAAAACGGTCGATGTGCATATCCGCTGGTTACGGGAAAAGCTAGAGTTAGATCCGAGTCAGCCGGAATATTTGATCACAGTGCGGGGCTTTGGCTATCGATTTGGTTAGGGGAAAGCAGCCATAATTCGGTACAATCAGCGATCACATTATTTCGACAGAGATGGTATGGCTCAGGCGCTCGTCATTGGCATTGGTCGTTCAGGAATTGCGGCAGCACGGCTTTTAAAGCGGCAAGGTTGGGAGGTGGTCTTAGGCGATCGCCAAACGGATGAATCCCTCGTGGCAGTGCAACAGGAGCTGTCGGCCCAAGGGATTACGGTCAAACTCGGCCATACCCCCAGTTTGGAAGAAGGCGATCGCCCGGATTTAATCGTCGTCAGTCCGGGGGTACCCTGGGATATTCCTTTTCTGAAAGAGGCGCGGGATCAAGGCATTGACACCATCGGCGAGATGGAACTGGCCTGGCGCAATTTAGACCAAAAACCCTGGGTCGGCATTACGGGCACAAATGGTAAAACCACCACTACGGCCCTGGTCGAAGCAATTTTTCAGGTAGCGGGTCGGGGTGGCCCTGCCTGCGGGAATATTGGCCATGCCGCCTGTGAGCTTGCGTTGGGAGAAGCCACCCCAGAGTGGATTGTGGCCGAAATTAGTAGCTATCAAATCGAATCTGCGCCGACCCTCTGTCCTCAAATTGGCGTGTGGACGACCTTCACACCAGACCACCTCGCCCGCCACTACACCCTCGACAATTATCACAGCATCAAAGCGTCCCTCATTGAGCGCAGTCGCCGCCAAGTCTTGAATGGGGATGATCCGTTTTTGCGATCGCAGGCAGAGCAATGGCCTGACGCCTATTGGACAAGCATCAAGGGAGCAGAACATTTACCGTGCGATCCTAAACGGGGGGTATTTATCCAGGATGCTTGGGTGAAAGCCTTTGGGGAATTGGTAATTCCTGTTTCTCTACTCAAAATGGTCGGCGACCATAATCTCCAGAACTTACTCTTGGCGATCGCCGCCGCCCGGTTAGCAAATATTGACAAAGGGGCGATCGCCGAGGCTATTGCTACTTTTCCTGGGGTGCCCCATCGTCTCGAGTTCATTTGCCAGCATCAGGGGGTTGATTTTATCAACGACAGTAAAGCAACGAACTATGATGCTGCTGAGGTGGGCTTAAATGCGGCCCCTGGCCCGGTGATTCTCATTGCTGGGGGCGAACCCAAAGCCGGTAATGCCGAGGCCTGGATCAAAAAAATTAAAGAAAAGGCAGCGACGGTGCTTTTAATTGGTGAGGCGGCCCCCCAGTTTGCTCAGTTACTCCAAGAGAGCGATTACACCCAGTACGAAATCGTTGAAACCCTAGAAAAGGCGATCGCCCGCAGTGTTGCCTTAATTCCGACCTATCAACCGAAAACAGTGCTCCTCTCTCCCGCCTGTGCCAGCTTCGATCAATACCGCAGTTTCGAGCACCGGGGCGATCATTTTCGTCATCTTTGCCAAGCTCTATAGGGCCAAAACCCTTTAGCATTAAAGAGAATTGCAAACACTTACTGGGAGCGCACTGTGAACCAAAGGCCCCTAGCCATTGATTTGTTTGCCGGATGCGGCGGAATGTCCCTGGGGCTAGAAGCGGCGGGCTTTGATGTGGTCGCAGCGGTAGAGATTGATCCCGTCCATGCCCTCGTTCACGAAGTCAATTTTCCCTATGGCGTCACCTTTTGCCGGGATATTCGTCACCTGCAATGGCCAGAAATGCGCCAAGCCATCGAACGGCGTGGCTATCCAACGGCAGACATTGATTTACTCACGGGTGGCCCTCCCTGCCAGGGATTTTCGGTGATGGGCAAACGACAATTGGGTGACCCGCGCAATCAATTGATCTTTGAATATGTCCGTCTGTTGCGGGATATTCAACCCAAATATTTCATTTTTGAAAATGTCCAGGGCCTGACTGGGCAACGCCACCAAGGGATGCTACAACAGCTTTGCCAATCTTTAGGGGAGGCTGGCTACCATGTTTTGCCCCCCCAGGTGCTTAATGGTGCTGACTACGGCGCTCCCCAACGACGTAAACGCTTAATTCTCTTGGGATATCGTCGGGATGTCCCCCCGGTGGCCTATCCAGCGCCGAGCCATGGCCCCGGCCTAGCACCCTATGTTACTGTCCACGAGGCGATCGCCGATTTAGAAACTATCCCTGTTTTTACAGACATTGACCGGGGCATTGTCCCCCCCGAACCTTTGGGAACCTTTGGGCGATCGCTCCATGAGCAGTTTCACCATTGCCATTCCCGCCAATTAGACACTCATTTTCTTTGGGGCCACCTCGGTTCTCAGCATCAACCCGAAATCCAAGCCCGTTTCCGAGCGACTCCCCCCGGCAAAAAAGAAGCCATTAGTCGCCTCTTTAAGCTGGATGCCCAGGGTCTCAGCAACACCCTCCGCGCTGGTACTCCCACCGAAAAAGGCTCCTTTACTGCCCCTAGACCGATTCATTACCAACTGCCCCGCTGCATTTCGATCCGCGAAGCCGCCCGCCTACATACCTTCCCCGATTGGTTTCAGTTTCATCGCAAGGTTTGGCATGGCTTCCGAGAAATTGGCAATGCCGTGCTGCCGCTCCTGGCCCAAAAAATTGCCCAAGAAATTATTCACACCTTAGACATTCAGCCGAATTTTCTCCCCCAAAAAACAATTCATATTACCCAAACTGATGCTTTATGGTCTCCCCTTGGGCAAGCTAGTCAATATTGGGAAATTCCGCGACATTTAGTGCCACGCCGTCGCCGTCTTTCTCCACCTTAAAAACTCATAAAAATCATATTTTTTGAAACCCAATTTCTCACCTATGATAATAACTATATTCCTATTTGACAGACTATCTTTTAACTCTCAATAACCCGTTGTGAAATTGATTTTGAGCTGGTAGAAACCAGTTTCTTTTTGCTGTTTAATTCTTGTTAACGTTCCTCCCCAATTACTGGTACTATGGATTTTCTCCAACTGCTACACAGTCGATGGCTGCGATGGTTCGGCCTCAATATCTGCTTGGCGATCGCCTATGCCTGGACCGCGGAAATCAGTCTAGTTTTTACCACCCTGCCGGGAACCGTCGCTTCAGTATGGCTTCCTTCGGGATTGACATTGGGTTTAATTCTTCTTTTTGGCAATAAAATCTTACCGAGCATTGCCCTAGGTTCCCTTTGGGTTATTTCTTTTGATTTGATCGAGCGGGATCCAAATATTAGTATTCAGGCTTTCTTTTGGGTTAACTTTGGTTGCATTGCTGGCAATTTAGTACAGCCTCTGTTGGCTCGTTTTATCCTAAAAAAATAGGTAGTACTAAAGGGGTAATGAGGAATTGTAGTGATGGATGAAATTCCACAATAGTCCAATGTGATTAAATACACACTTGGAGAAGGCTAGACTGCGTCTCACAAACCGTGACATCCTTTGCCTCACAGTACAATTAAAGCGCTCAATATAACTGGTTTTACCACTCTGTTTGCTAACCACCCGATGACGCTTTGAAGGGAATACGCCACGGTAGGCTTCCCACTCATCCGTGTAGAAGACTCCACATTGCCGATATACCCCAGGCAATGACGCCCACAGTGCTTTTGCACTCTCTCGACCACGGCAACCAACGTGCAGACCAATAATTTCCCGGGTTTGAACGTCAAGGGCCAGCCAGACCCACTGTTTATTGCCTTTGTGGTCAACAAAAGACCAGAGTTCGTCACACTGCACCTTTAAAGACCCCTTTTTTTGGGGACAACTTTGGCCCTTCTTGGTACTTGTGCTGCTTTCATATTGACGTAATTTTGCAGCCATTGTTCAGAAACTTGAACAGCTCTGGCGATGCCGGCCATCGAAATACGTTCGAAAAGCAGACGGTCAATCAGAGCGCGGGTTTCAGCATCAATGAGTTTATTGGTGGGATGTTCCACGAATTGACGACCGCATTGCTTGCAGAGAAAGCGCTGTTTACCGTTGTGGATGTGCCCATTTTTGACTGTATGTTGGGATTGACAGCTGGGACATTGAGGCATGGGTCGGAGTCAATGACTTCCGTTCTACCTTAACAAAACCGTCATTACCCTTTTAGTACCACCAAAAATATTCCCAGAGCCGACATTTTTTTAATCAAGTTCGAGGCGTTTTAACCTACATCACGGCTGCAACCCTTTCGCCAATGGCCTCTGCATTCATTGGTGTCACCAGTATTGTGTTTGCAGAACGTATGGAATGGGGACAGTATGGCTTAAATTGGTTTACTTGGTGGCTGGCGAGCACTTTGGCTCACTTGATTTTCACCCCGGTAATTCTCCTGGGGAAGGACTTTTTTAGCCGAAAAATCCCCTACCATGTCATCGAGATGTTGCTGATTTTAGCTGTTTTCATCAGTGTGAGCTGGAGTATTTTTATTCAAAGTTATCCCGTTGCTTACCTATTGCTGCTGATCTTAAATTGGACAGTGTTTCGCTACGGTGCTTTTGTGTCAAGCCTATTGGTCAGCATTGTTTCTATCTTGGCTATTTATACAACTGCCCATGGTTTGGGTGTCTTTGTTTTAGAGTCCCAAAATCAATCTTTATTGTTTTTACAGTCCTTTATGGGGGTATTTGCCCTCAGTTCTCTGCTCCTCTCAGCGGTCGTGGAAGAACGGAGCCGCGCCCAAGCTTCCCTAAAGAAAGCTCTGGATAATTCCACAAAGCTCATTTTAGAAAGAACAAAAGAATTACGTCGCAGTGAAGCACTCCTCCGGCAGACCAACCAAGAATTACAAAAATTAGTCCATTTAGACGGTTTAACTCAAATTGCCAACCGACGTTGTTTTAATCAACGGCTCGCGGCGGAGTGGCATCGTCTCTACCGCGAGCAAAAACCCCTCGCTTTAATTCTCTTTGATGTGGACTACTTCAAGCGCTACAACGATTCCTATGGTCACCAACAGGGAGATGAATGTCTGATTCAAATTGCCCAAGCAGTGAAACACCTCCTCAAACGACCGGCAGATTTAGTGGCTCGCTATGGGGGAGAGGAGTTTGTGGTTGTCTTACCGAATACGACTCAGGAAGGCGCAACCATCGTCGCCAAGCGGATTCGACGAACTGTTTTAGAGCTTCAGATTGCCCACAATGCAACGGAGATAAATGAGGCAATTGTTACCGTCAGCCTTGGTGTTGTCAGTGGTATCCCCCAGAGCCAGGAAAAACCCCTAACGTTTGTGAAAAAAGCCGACCAAGCTCTCTATTTAGCCAAACAACAGGGGCGTAATCGCATTGTTGTCGCCGGAGAGTCTGAGTTTCCCCATTTGCCCTAGTCGAAAGGCGCTAGTCCAAAGGCATTAGGTGGCGATCGCCTTGCCCATGATCTGTTAGTCCCTAGGTTTTAAGCCCAGATTAACAGCGATTTATCCCTACGCTAGCCTGGATTAAAAGTCCATTAACCCCGTGCAAGATGATCTCAGGGAACGACCCAACCGTCTATAATGTGGGATGATTTCAACGATTTGCTTTAATTTCGAGCATTTTGTTTTGATCCAAATACCCGACATCCCCTTTGAAGTCATCCTTTTCTACAAACTCGGGAATATATGTATGGCGTACCATGAACCCCAAAAAATTTTCCGGGAGTACACACCATGCACATTACTTTTTAAAGCACCAAAATAAAAAACCTAAGGAGTTGAATCCATGAAAATTATTGTTCTGGGTGGAGATGGGTTTTGCGGCTGGCCCACAGCATTGCATCTGTCGAAAACAGGTCATGATGTTGTTATTGTTGATAACCTTTCCAGAAGAAACATTGATAACGAACTGGAAGTAACATCACTGACGCCGATTAGCCCAATGTCGGTCAGGCTCAGAGCATGGAAAGAACTCACTGGCAAAACAATTCAGTTCTTCAACTTCGATATTGCCCACGAATATGACCAGCTTCTCAAGCTATTCGTTGACTATCAACCGGATGTGGTCGTTCACTTCGCCGAACAGCGGGCCGCTCCTTATTCCATGAAGTCTCCCAAGCACAAGCGTTATACCGTCGATAACAATCTAAACGGAACCAATAACGTACTTTGTGCCATTGTGGAATCCGGCCTTGATATCCACGTGGTACACCTCGGCACCATGGGGGTTTATGGTTACGGTACCGCCGGGATGAAGATCCCCGAAGGCTACCTCGATGTTCAGGTGGTCACCGAAGAAGGCAAAGTGATCGAGAAGCAAATTCTGCACCCGGCAAATCCTGGCAGCATCTATCACATGACCAAAACCCAGGATCAACTATTTTTTGCCTACTACAACAAAAACGACCAAGTCCGCGTCACTGACTTGCACCAAGGGATTGTTTGGGGTACGAACACCGCAGAAACAGCAATGGACGAGCGGCTCATCAATCGCTTTGACTATGACGGCGACTATGGCACCGTGCTGAATCGCTTTTTGATGCAGGCAGCTGTAGGCCATCCGTTGACTGTCCATGGTACTGGCGGCCAAACCCGTGCTTTTATTCATATTCAAGATACGGTGCGTTGTGTTGAACTGGCGATCAGTAATCCTCCAGCGAAAGGGGAACGAGTCAAAATTCTCAACCAGATGACGGAAACCCACCGCGTCCGGGATCTGGCGCAGATGGTGGCGAATATCGCTGGGGCAGAAATTCAATATTTAGAAAATCCCCGGAATGAAGCAGCAGAAAACGAACTGTATGTGGATAATCAGTGTTTCCTCGATATGGGCCTAGAACCGACCAAGCTCGATAAGGGATTGATGTTAGAGGTCACAGAAATCGCGAAGAAATATGTGGATCGCTGCGATCGCTCCCGAATCCTCTGTACTTCTAAGTGGAACCAAAGTACGACCTCAGAACCCCTGAAAGTTCATGCAAAAGTCTAGAGCTTAAAATTTATAGGCTTAATTAGATATTTGGCGTAATGGGGTGGGGGGCGATCGCCCCTCTTTTTTTGTGGCTTGAGCTTTTGATGCGTAGGCTGACGAGGCGAAAAAAGATCTGAATTTTATAAAATTTTAGGAATAAATAAAGAAGACCTCCATAGCAACCCATGGAAGTCTGGTGAAAGTAATAAAGAACTGGCGTTTTTGACCTTAGAGTTTGTTAAGGTTGATACCAGCTTCTCTCGCCATGGCATCGATGCCTTTCTTTTCAAGGGTTTTGATGGCTTTGGTGGAAAGACGTAGGCGGACAAAGCGATTGCCTTCGGGCCACCAGACTCTTTTCCACTGCAAATTAACTTCTTGTAGCTTTTTCGTCCGACGGTGGGAGTGGGACACCGCCATCGCATTATTGGCTTTCTTGCCGGTAATCTGGCACTTACGGGACATACGAAAGATCTCCTAGCAATTTTTATAATAAGTAATCCAATCTACAATCATAATGCATTAACGAAGCGAGGCCAAATTCATGCAACGCGGAAAACTGACCGCTATTATTACCGGAGCGATTTCTCTTTTGTTGGCGATCGCCTATTTACTGCTCGTCCAAATTCTAGATTTTCGCGGCGAAATGAAACCCGCGCCGATGGTGGAGATGCTCCCGACAACGATCAGCGTTTTTGCCCAGCCCCATATTGATCAAGCATTTCACTCCTAAGCATTAAAGCGATTTCCCTGGGGCGACCAAGTTGGGCCGCTAGAATGAAACTATGACAACTAATGGGCGATGGTCCTCTAGTCCTCAACTTCATTCATAGGGCGATCGCTCGGCAACTGGAGAATTTTATATGGCTTTTACTGGGGAAGAAAAATCTTCCCAAAATCCAACCATCGCAACCCCATCAACGGACAATTCCCCGCAACAAAAACAAGAGTTTAATGCCTGGCAACTGTGGAACATGAGCATTGGCTTCCTGGGAATTCAGTTTGGTTGGGGCCTGCAGATGGCCAATATGAGCTCTATTTTTGAACATCTCGGCGCTAGTGCCCACAGTATTCCGATTCTTTGGTTGGCGGCCCCCCTAACGGGTCTTTTGGTACAACCGGTCATTGGCAATTTAAGTGATTACACTTGGACTCCCCTGGGACGCCGTCGCCCTTACATTCTCGTGGGGGCCATCTTAGCGTCCATGGCGTTAGTCCTTATGCCCCAGTGTGGCAGCCTTTGGATGGCGGCGGGACTCCTGTGGATCTTAGATACCAGTGCCAATACAAGTATGGTGCCGTTTCGGGCTTTCGTTGGGGATTTACTGCCCCAGCAGCAACGGACAAAAGGGTTTGCCATGCAGAGCGTGATGGTTGGGCTAGGGGCGATCGCCGCTTCGATGTTGCCTTGGCTCCTGAGTCACTTATTTGCTGTCAATTCCACCACTGGCCCAGATCAGCAAATTCCCCAATCTGTCACCTGGTCTTTTTATATTGGTGCCGGGCTTTTTCTCACCACTGTACTGTGGACGGTGCTGACCACCTCAGAATCTCCCCCTCCGGATTTAGACCGCTTCGACCAACTCAAGGAAAAACGGGGTGGTATCCGCCAGAGCTTCAGTGAAACCTGGCAAGTGTTGGGACAAATGCCACCGACGATGTATCGACTTGCTTGGGTGCAAATTTTTACCTGGTTAGGAATTTTTTGTTTTTTTATTTACTTCCCGCCAGCGGTGGCCCGGAATATTTTTGGGGCTGTGGATATTCAATCAACCCTCTATAACCAAGGCATTGAATGGGCGGGACTTTGTTTTGCGGTGTTTAATGCCGTCTGTATTCCCTTTTCGTTCCTGTTACCCTGGTTAACCCGTCGCCTTGGTCGCAAGGTGATCCACATCATTTGTCTTTTGTGTGGGGGTTTGAGTCTTATTGCCCTCTTAAAAATTCAGCAACCCTGGCTGCTTTTGCCTTCGATGGTTGGTTTTGGCTTGGCCTGGGCCAGTGCCCAAGCGATCCCCTATGCCATTTTGACCTACGCTTTACCGACCCAAAGACGGGGCATTTACCAGGGCATTTTTAACTTTTTTATTGTGTTACCAGAAATTGCCGTTTCCCTAGGCTTTGGCTGGATCATGGAACATTGGCTCCAGGATAATCGACTGACTGCTGTGGTCTTGGGGGGAAGTTTTCTCGTGATTGCAGCGGCTTTGATGTTATTTGTGCCGACGGAGGCAAAACAATTAGCGGGTCTACAAACATCACCACAACAAATGGCAGAGCCTTCGGTTGTCGATTCAACGGTTTAGGAAGCTTGGGAAATTTGGGCGATCGCCTGGTCTTGGGTTAGCAGATCGAGGGCGGCTTGATATTGCAGATCCGTCTCACTCCCCATCATTGCATAGCCGATCGGCTCCTGGGGCACCACCTCATCGGGCATAATCCCCAACTTGTTAATGTCGTGGTGGAGAGGCGTCTCATATTTCGCAACGGTGACGGCCATACCCGCCCCATCCGGCAATTCAAACAGCGATTGAATCAGCCCTTTCCCAAAGGTTTTTTCGCCCACGAGCACCGCCCGGCCATTGTCTTGGAGTGCCCCAGCTAAAATTTCACTGGCGCTAGCGGTCGCTTGATTCACGAGGACAACCAGGGGCGCATCGGTGAGGGGTTGGCCCACAGCACTGTAACTTTCAAAAATCCCTTGGCGGTTGACCGTGTACACAATGGTTTCTTGATCAAGCCAGAGGCGCGCGATCTCGATGCCAGCCTGGAGTAAACCACCGGGATTATTGCGCAGGTCGAGGACATAGCGGTCAGCCCCCTGTTTTTGCAACTGATTCAGGGATTTGATAATTTCTGTTTTGGCGTTGGCACTGAATTGATTGAGGCGAATGTAACCCACTTTTTCGCCATTTTTTTCATCTAATTTGTCATAGACAGGATTTAAAGCAATGGTGTCGCGGGTCACTTTGACGGTGCGTACCGTGTCTGTTTTCGGAGATTTTACGGTGAGGGAAACGGTGCTGCCTTTTTTGCCACGCATTCTTGCCGCCGCCTCCTCAAGGCCAATATTGCGGGTGTCAATGCCATCGATAGCTAAAATTTGATCCTTGGCTTCAATGCCCGCCGCTTCTGCTGGGGAGCCAGGCAGAGGCAAAATCACTTCTAAAACATCGACTTCTGGATTGACATTGATCTGTAAACCGACCCCCGACAGTTCGCCAGAGGTACTGACTTTTAGGCTGCGGTACTGCTCTGGGCGCAATAGACGCGTGTAGGGATCATCGAGGAGGGCCAACATTTCACCCACAGCTTCATAGGCTTCGTCGCGGGTTTTGAGAGGCCGCTTCAGGAATTTTTGCCGGATGAGCCACCAATTTTGGTGGTTAAAGGTTTCATCGACGTAGGCTTGACTGACGTAACGCCAGGCCTGGAGCAGTAAATCTTGTTCGTCGGTAAAGGCGATCGCCCGCTCCATAGGCCCAAAGACCAATACCAACACCAGCAAAAGACTGCAAAGACCAGCCTGTAAACGTTTTCTCAGCATCCGTCGAGTTTTATGAAAAATACTTGATTATTTTTAACACTATAGCGAAATTAACAGCCCTTTGACGGTTTTTGAGGTTATCCTGGGGCGATCGCCGTCCATAAAAATTTGCCCTAACGCCATTAAGGTCATATCCGCCAAAAAGCCCGATAATCCTGTTACTTCACCACTTGACAGAGCAAGCTGTGTTACATTTTTGTAAAGAGATTTTTCGTTTCTAATCAGGCTTCATGTTTACAAAAGAAGTTACCGACTCCAAATTATATAAGTGGTTTAACGAACGACTAGAAATCCAAGCGATCTCTGACGACATTTCTAGTAAATACGTTCCCCCCCACGTCAATATCTTCTATTGTCTGGGTGGTATTACCCTTACCTGTTTCATTATCCAGTTCGCCACTGGATTCGCAATGACCTTCTACTACAAACCCACCGTAGCAGAGGCATTTACTTCCGTTCAATACATCATGAATGAAGTGAACTTCGGGTGGTTGATCCGTTCGATCCACCGTTGGTCTGCCAGCATGATGGTCTTAATGATGATTCTCCACATTTTCCGGGTGTACCTCACTGGTGGCTTTAAGCGTCCCCGTGAGCTGACTTGGATTACTGGGGTCATCATGGCGACGATCACCGTTTCCTTCGGTGTAACTGGTTACTCCTTGCCTTGGGACCAAGTTGGTTACTGGGCAGTCAAGATTGTGTCTGGTGTACCTGCGGCGATTCCTGTCGTGGGCGACCAAATGGTTGAGTTGCTCCGGGGTGGCGCAAGCGTTGGCCAAGCAACCTTAACCCGTTTCTACAGTCTTCATACTTTTGTTTTACCTTGGTTGATTGCGGTCTTCATGTTGGCCCACTTCCTCATGATCCGTAAGCAAGGTATTTCTGGTCCTTTGTAAGGATCAGGTTTTCCGTTTGCTCAAAACAACGTTCTTGTTGAGGAGAACTTTTACTCATGTCTATCATGAAAAAGCCGGATCTTAGCGATCCAAAACTCCGGGCAAAACTGGCTCAAAACATGGGACACAATTACTATGGTGAGCCGGCTTGGCCCAATGACATTCTCTTTACCTTCCCCATCTGTATTGCGGGAACCATCGGTTTAATTACCGGCTTGGCGATTCTCGATCCAGCGATGATCGGTGAACCGGGTAATCCTTTCGCAACACCCCTGGAAATTTTGCCGGAGTGGTACCTCTACCCCGTCTTCCAAATCCTCCGGGTACTACCCAACAAACTGCTGGGTATTGCTTGTCAAGGGGCGATTCCGTTGGGTTTGATGATGGTGCCTTTCATTGAAAGCGTCAACAAATTCCAAAACCCCTTCCGTCGTCCGGTGGCGATGGCTGTTTTCCTCTTTGGGACTGCGGTCACTCTCTGGCTCGGTGCGGGTGCTTGTTTCCCTATTGATGAGTCTTTGACTTTGGGCCTGTTCTAAAACCCACGCCTAATTTTTTGGACTAATTTTATTTTTCATTTCTAAACAGATTGGCGATCGCCCCCTTTGGCTCCGGCTAAACGATGGCGATCGCCTTTTGCGTGACCCCTATCAGCATTTCCAGACGGAGAAGCGTCAAGGCTAGACCCTGTGCCATGTATCATTTAGGCTGAGAAACATTCCGTGACACGACGCCTAAGCAATATGAGCAACCAGACCTCGAAAATTACCTACACTTTTACCGACGAAGCCCCCGCACTGGCGACCTACTCCCTTCTCCCCATTGTGGAAGCCTTTACGACTGCGGCCAATATTGAGGTGGAAACTAAGGATATTTCCCTCGCTGGGCGGATTATTGCGAATTTTCCGGAATATCTCACCGCCGACCAACGCCGCCCCGATGCCCTCGCTGAATTGGGTGCTCTCGCAAAAACTCCCGACGCCTACATCATCAAGCTGCCCAATATTAGCGCCTCCATTCCCCAATTGACAGCGGCGATCAAAGAATTACAAACCAAAGGCTACAACGTGCCGGATTATCCCGCAGACCCCAAGACCGAGGCAGAAAGGGAGATTAAAGCGAAATATGCGAAAGTTCTTGGTAGTGCCGTAAACCCGGTTCTACGGGAAGGCAATAGCGATCGCCGGGTCGCCGCTGCCGTTAAAGAATATGCCCGGCACAATCCCCACAAGGTCGGGGAATGGACAAAGAACTCCAAATCCCACGTCGCTCACATGGATGAGGGAGATTTCTATGGCAGTGAGCAATCGGTCGTTATTGAGCAAGCGGACACCCTGAAAATTGAACATCAAGGCACCGATGGCACCGTCACCGTTCTCAAAGAAGCCATTCCCGTGCTTGCGGGTGAGGTGGTCGATGCTGCGGTGATGAGCGTCAAGGCCCTGCGTGCTTTCTATGAAAAAGAAATTGCCGCCGCTAAAGCCGAGGATATTTTATTGTCCCTGCACGTTAAAGCGACGATGATGAAGGTGTCTGATCCGATTCTCTTTGGTCATGCTGTCACCGTTTACTACAAGGACGTTTTTGCGAAATATGCCGATACTTTCCAAGCCTTAGGTGTTAGCCCCAATAACGGTTTAGGGGATGTTTACGCCAAAATTGCCAATCTTCCCCCAGCAGAAAAAGCGGCGATCGCCGCGGATCTCCAAGCGGTTTATGACAAGCAACCCCGGTTGGCAATGGTTAATTCTGACAAGGGCATTACCAACCTCCATGTGCCCAGTGATGTGATCATTGATGCGTCGATGGCGGCAGCGATTCGCACCTCCGGGAAAATGTGGGGAGCCGATGGGAAACCCCACGATACAAAAGCGATGATTCCCGACCGTTGTTACGCCACCATGTACCAGGCCTGCATTGAATTCTGTCAAGAAAATGGCGCTTTTGACGTCAAAACCATGGGTAGTGTCGCCAACGTGGGACTAATGGCGAAAAAAGCCGAAGAATACGGTTCCCACGATAAAACCTTTGAAATTGCCGCCGCTGGTCAAGTGCGTGTTGTTGATGGGCAGGGCAATGTTTTAATGGCGCATCCCGTGGAAAAAGGCGATATCTGGCGGATGTGTCAGACTAAGGATGTGGCGATCCAAGATTGGGTGAAATTGGCAGTTAATCGCGCCCGCCTCACAGGAAATCCCACCGTATTTTGGTTAGATGAGAACCGCGCCCACGATGCCAAAATTATCGCCAAGGTTAAAGAGTATTTACCCCAGCATGATCCGAGTGGTTTGGATATTCACATTCTCCCGCCAGTGGATGCGATGAAATTTACCTGCGCCCAAATTAAAACTGGTCAGGACGTCATTTCGGTTACGGGAAATGTGCTGCGGGACTATCTAACGGATTTATTCCCCATTCTCGAACTGGGCACGAGCGCTAAAATGCTCTCGATTGTGCCGTTGCTGGCTGGGGGTGGTTTGTTTGAAACGGGCGCAGGCGGTTCTGCACCGAAGCACGTCCAACAGTTCCTCGAAGAAGGCCACTTACGGTGGGATTCCCTAGGGGAATTTTTGGCGATCGCCGTTGCCCTCGAAGACCTCGCCCAGAAAACAGGCAACGAAAATGCCCTCGTTTTGGCAGAGGCCCTAAACAAAGCCAACAGTCAGTACCTCAACAACGATAAATCTCCCTCCCGCAAGGTGGGCGAAATTGATAACCGGGGCAGCCATTTTTATCTGGCACTCTATTGGGCCCAAGCCTTAGCGGAACAGGACAAAAACCCTGAATTAAAGGCGAAATTTGCCCCCTTAGCCCAAGCATTAACAGAAAACCAAGACAAGATCGTGGCGGAGTTAAATGCGGCTCAAGGTCAATCGGTTGATATTGATGGGTACTATTTTGCTAATTCTGAAAAAGCGAGTCAGGCCATGCGTCCTAGTGAAACTTTAAATCAGGCGATCGCCACCTTGATTACTGCTTAAAAACTCAATTTTTCGAGGATCGGCTTCGTGGAAACAAAATATTTTCTGAGGCCGATTTTTTGATCACTGGTTTATCTAGCAAAAAAGATATACTAGGAATAATTTTAAAGCCCACGAAAAAAGCGATGGATTTGCTCACAGTTCAAGAAGCGCAAAATAAACTCCAGCGACTCATTGATGAAATTGCTGATAGCCATCAACCGATTGTGATTTCTAGTGAACACAATAAAGCTGTGATGATTTCACAAGCTGATTGGGACGCGATCCAAGAAACCCTTTATTTAGTCAATATTCCAGGCATGAAGGCATCCATTCAAGAGGCAGCCAGAGAACCTCTAGAAGAATGCATTGCCTTGGAGAATCTGGACTGGTGAGCTGGAAAATAGTCTTGTCAAAGCAAGCAGCTAAAGATGCCAAAAAGATTGCATCTGCTGGTTTGAAGCCAAAAGTTCAAAAACTTCTAGAAATTCTCCAAGAAAACCCCTATCAACCTCCCTACGAAAAATTAGTGGGCGATTTAAAAGACTATTATTCACGCCGCATTAACATTCAACATCGTCTGGTTTACCAAGTTTTAGAATCCGAGAGAATGATTAAAATTTTGCGGATGTGGAGTCACTACGAATAAACATTTGACTCTTTTCTTAAAAACCCAACTTTTCGAGGAGCGGCTTCGCGGAAACAATATGTTTGCCGAGGCCGAGTTCCTTAGGAGAAATGCCCAATGCAAGAGCTACTAATTGGGGCAAATGGAGCACAGGAATTTCCAATTTCTGGCCAATGACTTTTTCGACTTCTGGTTGGCGCGAGTCTAAATTGAGATGACAGAGGGGACAGGGGGTCACAAGGCAATCTGCCCCGGCGGAGATCGCCGCTTGTAGATGTTTCCCTGCGAGACGAAACGCTTGTTCTGTGGCATAACTAGAGAGGGGCCAACCACAGCATTGGGTGCGACCATCATAGATAATTGGCGTTGCCCCAACCGCCGAGAAAACAGACTCCAGAGAATGGGGCTGGACAGGGTCATCAAAGGGAAGACTATTTTGAACCCGGAGGAGATAACAGCCATAAAAGGCGGCACATTTGAGTCCTCGGAGAGGCTTAATTACTTTTTGGGTGAGCTTATCAAGGCCATAATCTCCCACGAGCGCCCAGAGCAGATGTTTGACTTCGCTAGTGCCTCTGTAGGGTGAACAGTGGGATTCACTCAGGAGATGATTGACCTGAGAAAAATAATCTGGATTATTGTCTTTGGCTGCTTTGAGGCGTTCATCGACATGGCCGATTACCCCTTGGCAAGTGCTGCAGTGGGTTAGTAAGGGTAAATTAAGCGATTCAGCCAACGCGATGTTGCGGGCATTGACGCTATCTTCTAGGAGTTGGGATTCTTCTTTGTAGGTGCCAGAGCCACAACAGGCAGCTTGCTTGAGTTCGATTAATTCAATGTCGAGGGCTTGGGTGAGGGCCGCCGTGGAGAGGTACAGTTCCCGACAGGCTCCTTGGGCGACACAACCGGGAAAATAAGCATAGCGCAACATTTCAGCCAAACCTTAGGATCTTGGAGGATGTAGGTTCATCTTATCGTTGGTCGTTTCGTAGTCTGTGAAAATAGTTATGTTTTGTTATGTCTAATGGTCCTTCTGCTTTGAATACGGATTTGGCGATCGCCCTCCAGTGGGGACAATTTCAGGCGCGGTTTTTTGGCCAAGTGGCCCACGAATTGCGATCGCCCTTGAGCACGATCATGGGGCTGCAGCAGCTCATTTTGAGTGATTTGTGTGAAAATCCCGCTGAAGAACGGGCTTTTATTGCCGAAAGTTATGCCGCCAGCCAAAAATTACTGGGGTTACTTGATTTGGCGATCGCCGTTTCAAAGTTAGATTATGGTCAAAGTTCGAAACAGGCGGAGTGGTTTGATCTCGAAACGCTCCTCGCAGAACTAGAAAGCCTGCTCAGGGTGAAAGCCCAAAATAATAATTTGTGTTTGGCCATTGCCCATCCGGTCGGCGCTACCCTGGATATTTTTGGCGATCGCCACCACCTACACCAATTTTTCCTCACCCTCATCGACACCACTCTACAACGGGCTGAACAAGGCACAATTCACCTCAGTTACGGGCTACAACAACCCAATAAAATCACGTTTCAACTGACCTCAACCCAGACCACGGACTTTTGGCGTGAAACCCAAGTGCCGGATTTAACCCTAGGCGATCGCCCCAGCCTCGAAGAAGTTCAACAACTAGCCCAAGCCCTTGAATTTTCTCCAGCCCTAAAGTGGCAACTGTGCAAAAAGCTGCTGGCGAGCTACGGGGGTACCCTAACCCGCCATTACCAAGACCAAACTATGCAGGTAATGGGGCAGTTTCCTCAACCGCACAGGTAATCACGCTGATCGGATGCTCGTGGTTGTGGAGCACCATGGTAGTCGTCGCATTTTCTTTAAAACCAATGCGCTCATAAAACGTCTGTTGGTGGGTCGTCATCAAATAAACCCGCTCGACTCGGCACATCCGTGGGTGGCTAATCAGCGTTTCCACTAACTTACGGCCTAGGCCCAACCCTTGATAATCCGGGTGGATCACCACATCCCACACCGTCGCCCGAAAGACACCATCTGAGGTTCCCCTCGTAAACCCAATCAGGTGATCGCCATCCCACACCGTCACCACCGGATCACTGTAGGCGATCGCCGTTTCTAGATCCGCCAAAGAGCGTTCCCTCGCCCAAAAGGCCGTCGCATTAAACAACGCCTGCAATTGCACCAGATCAACCCTGGCCTTATCCACAGAAAATAAAATATTGCTGCAATCCGAAATTTTATTCATAGCCTTTTAGACGCAGAGGGAATAAAACAAAAACACCCAGGGCAACCCTTTCCTTGTCCCACGGGAATGTTCTAGGACAGGCGGATCGCGAGTGCAAAAGAACAATAGCTAAAAAAGCTACCCATTCTAATTAACCCATTAGCAATCTTAACCTGAAAAATTTGTCCATCATTGTAACCAGTTCCGCCATACATCCGGTGATGAATTGTTGATTTTTAGCTTTTTCCCCAGAAAATAGCGATTTTCCAGACTGCTGTCCAAAAATCCTTAAATCTGCCCAAATCCCGTCAGACCCTGATCCCAGCCCCGCCATACTTCCCAAGACTTTGCTAAGGAGTGATGTTAGAATTTATTGCCATAGCTAGGGGTGTCTGTCATAGGAATCAGACTGAGATAGTCCCTTAGAACCTGAGACTGGGTAATACCAGCGTAGGGAAGCTGTTAATAGAGGATTAAAACAATATGAGAGCTGATTGGGTCGCCAAACGGCAAGGTCAAAGTAACGTCTCCCAAATGCACTACGCACGCCAAGGCGTTATCACCGAAGAAATGGACTACGTGGCAAAGCGTGAGAATCTGCCCGTTGACTTGATTCGCGACGAAGTAGCCCGGGGCCGTATGATTATCCCGGCTAATATCAATCACACCAACCTCGAACCGATGTGTATCGGCATTGCTTCGAAATGCAAAGTCAATGCAAATATCGGTGCGTCCCCCAACTCCTCCGAAATTAATGAGGAATTAGCCAAGCTACAACAGGCCGTTAAATATGGTGCGGATACTGTGATGGATCTCTCCACTGGGGGCGGCAACCTGGACGAAATTCGTACCGCCATTATCAAAGCCTCACCGGTGCCCATCGGGACTGTGCCCATTTACCAAGCCCTAGAAAGTGTCCATGGCAACATGGAAAACCTCACGGCCAATGATTTCTTGCACATCATCGAGAAGCACGCCCAGCAAGGGGTGGACTACATGACCATCCACGCTGGGATCTTGATCGAGCATCTGCCCCTCGTGAAAAACCGGATTACGGGGATTGTGTCCCGTGGTGGTGGGATTCTTGCCCGTTGGATGTTGCATCACCATAAGCAAAATCCCCTCTATACCCACTTTGACGACATTATCGAAATCTTTAAGCGTTACGATGTGTCCTTCAGCCTTGGGGATTCTCTGCGCCCTGGCTGTACCCACGATGCGTCTGATGAGGCGCAACTCGCCGAACTCAAAATCCTGGGTCAACTGACCCGTCGCGCTTGGGAACACGATGTCCAAGTGATGGTAGAAGGCCCTGGCCACGTCCCCATGGATCAGATCGAGTTCAACGTGAAGAAGCAGATGGAAGAGTGCTCTGAAGCGCCTTTTTATGTGCTCGGCCCATTGGTGACTGATATTGCTCCCGGTTACGACCACATCACCTCGGCGATCGGGGCAGCAATGGCTGGCTGGTATGGCACGGCGATGCTCTGCTATGTCACCCCCAAAGAGCACCTCGGCCTACCTGATGCAGAGGATGTACGGAATGGCCTCATCGCCTATAAGATTGCGGCCCATGCGGCAGATATTGCCCGTCATCGTCCTGGGGCACGCGATCGCGATGATGAGTTGTCCCATGCTCGCTATAACTTCGATTGGGAGAAGCAGTTTGAGCTTTCCCTCGATCCGGAACGCGCCCGTGAGTACCACGATGAAACCCTTCCGGCAGACATTTATAAAACTGCGGAATTCTGTTCCATGTGTGGGCCAAAGTTCTGCCCGATGCAAACGAAAGTTGATGCGGATGCATTAACAGAACTGGAAAAGTATTTAGCTAGTACTGCCGCCCAAGAGGAACTCGCCAAGGCTTAACTTAATTTCTGTACTTTATATTTTCAGAAGGGTGGTTAGCATAATTGTTATTCCACTCTTCTCTTTTTATATTTAGTCATTCTGATTGTTAGAGAAAAAATTGTATAATTTACTAGTTTCCTCTCAAAAATCTGCTTGGAATGGTTCACCATTTAAGCTCGAATTAAGTCGATGTATACGTGAATACACAACCAGCGAGATCACTCAAAAATATGGCTCGTTTCGAAAAAAAGAGATTGACTCTATTTGTAAATTGCCATGCATTTTTGCCTATGAATCTCGATGCAATCAAGATCCAAAATTTGGATACATCACAAATATCATTGAATTTCAGGGCATGGTAAAAATAGAATATAAAATCGTTGATATTGATAAATTTCTCTCTCATTCTCAACTCTTAGAAAAAAAATTTGAGCTTAAAATTGACACTAAACATTATGAAATGGATAGGACTCATTGGTCAATTAAGGAAGTTGATTTAGACAAAGAGCTTGGCCAACTTAATATTCAGCTTCCACTATTGATGGGAATTCAACCACTAGATAATAATATCTCGACTATTCTTACTAGTTTCGATGGCCAAAATATTCATGCTGCATGGGAAAAGGCTCTTGAAAGACGCAATACTGATCCAGATGCCGCAATTACAATGGCTCGAACATTAATTGAGTCAGTTTGTAAGCATATTTTAGATGAAGCAAATGTTGATTACAATAATCAGGATGAGTTACCTCAACTTTATAAGAAAACTGCCAAACAACTTCAAATGGCGCCGCAAGATTATCAGGAACATACTTTCAAGCAAATCTTCAGTGGTTGCCACTCAGTAATTCAAGGACTAGGAACATTACGCAATCAATTAAGCGATGCTCATGGAATAGGAAAAAAAGCAATTAAACCATCTAATCGGCATGCAGAGCTTGCGGTTAATTTAGCTGGCTCAATGGCTGCATTTTTAATCTCGACTTGGGAAGAACAAGTCTCAAAAGAACCTTAGTTATCGCCAATTATGATCAGATTATTTTTGGTAATGATGGAGCTTTGATGGCCATTCGAGAAATGGAAGCAGGAAAGGTTTTAGTTGTGATTTATAAAGAAAAAAGACCAGATGATGGTTTTATGATTACTGCATTTCTGACTCGTCGTCTTAACTCACTCAATCAAAGGATTGAAGTATGGTCGTAGTGGAAGAAAGCCTTAGTTATTTAAAGTTTGTACCGTTGCTACAGGATTTGCAGAAGCGTCTCTTGTATCTCTTCTATGACGCTGAAGCAGATGTTCTTTATATCGATTTTTATAATCCTCCGGTGTCGAGTGATGATACTGAATTAATGGATGATGATGTGATTATTCGGTATGGAAAAATGATGAACTTGTGGGGTTAACTGTTCTCCACACAGGCGATAAGTAAAAAATAAGTTATGATAATTAATATATTTTCTGTATAAAAATACAATGCAAATCCAACTTGATGACAGTAAAACAAAAGAGCTATTAACAGAAATTGTGATTGATCTGATTCAAAATCGTCAGGAAGTTATTCGAGAAATTCTCCTTGATGCTCTTGAAGAAGTGGGACTCGGAAAAGCAATCATTGAAGGTAGACAAAATGATTTTGTGAGCGAAGAAGGGATCTTTACTTTGTTAGATGAAGAATAATGGAAATACTGTTTGAATCTCGCTTTCAAAAAGATCTCAAAAAAATCAAAGATAAAAAAATTCGCCAAAAAGCCAAAGAAGTTATTTTACAGTGTAAACAGGCCGGGCAATTAAACGAAATTAATAATCTCAAAAAAATGCAAGGCTATCAGACTTTTTATCGCATCCGGCTAGGTGATTATCGCATTGGCATTGAACTTTCGGAGAATACATTGATTTTTACCCGCTTCTTGCATCGGAAAGAGATTTATCGATTTTTCCCATAGGCCATGAAAATGGAGTGATATTTTTGGGCTACCTTGACGATCGCCTTTTTAGGGAGTCAACGGACAACCCTGGTCACGAGTGAAGGAAACAACACTATGACGCGCATAGGGTTCTGCCTTGGAGGTCTTTAGCAATGTCAATGCGGATTTTTATGACGCTCATTTGGGGATGGCTCGCGAAAATCGACGGCAATATAGAGGATGGCCCATTCTTGGTGCTCAACGGCATAGTCATTGATTCACACAAATTTTCTACTCTGAGTCCTTCTACTGTTTCCTCACTAATTCCCATGGATAAAGTCGAGCTAAGCTTGTGGGCAAGTTTTTGTACCTTTGCTTTCTTTGCCTATGGTTTTTCAGCGTGGTATCGTCCTCTGTCTTGGATATCTCATTGGTCTTGGTTTAACGGGATTTTGGGGGCCACTGAACCCGCAACCTTCTTTGCTGCAGTGGGGGTTATTGGTTGGGGCGATCGCCTTGGGGACAATCCTCGCAACAATTTTTCTTCCCCGTCATCTCTGGCAAGTGCCGCGCCGCTTCTGGCCGATGCTGGGATTGGTGATGCTGCTGGCTGTAGTTTATAGTCAAGGGCGTCTACCCCGTCCGGCGACCAATGGTCTCTACAGTCTCACCCAAAGTCAGCCCAGTTTATTACAAAGTCCCGTAGAAATCCAAGGGCAAATTTACCGCTCCATCACCACACAAGAACCAGATAGACAACGGTTTTGGTTTCGGGTGCAAAATGTAAAGTTAGGGCAAAATGTTGCTCCCCAAAAAGAAAATTTATATGTCACGTTAAGCGGAGATTTTTCTCAATTTAAGCTTGGCGATCGCCTCCAGTTGACAGGGCGTTTATACAAACCCCGACCGCCTCAAAATAAATTTGCCTTCAGTTTTCCGGATTACCTACGCCAAAACAATACTTTTCTGGGTTTTAGTGCTTGGGAAGCGGCATTAATTCGGCGAGAAGAGTCGCTCACAGAAATACTGCGCCAACGGATTCAACGGAGCCATCGGGAATTTTTACCAGACAAACCCGCTAGCTTGCTCAGTTCTATGGTGTTGGGGCGTCAGACCACCAATTTAGACCCCGAAATTTATGATTTGTGGGTCAAAGCGGGCTTGGCCTACACCGTTGCCGCGTCTGGGTTTCATGTGTCGCTGTTGTTGGGGGTCGTGTTGTGGCTCCTGCGTGATCAACAAGAGAAAACACAATTCTATGGCGCGGCAGGAACTTTACTCGGTTACGTGCTGCTGACGGGTTTCCAGGCTTCGATTCTCCGGGCGGCCTTAATGGGGATGGGGGGTTTAGTGGCCCTAGTGCTTGATCGCAAGGTCAGGCCCATTGGTCTTTTGCTAGTGACGGCAACGGTGTTGCTCCTCATTAAACCGCTATGGCTGTGGGACTTGGGCTTTCAACTCAGTTTTTTGGCAACCTTTGGCCTGTTTACGACCCTAGAGCCGCTTCAAAAAAAGCTAGATTTTCTTCCCCCAACGGTGGCAACGGCGATCGCCATTCCTATTGCCGCCAGTATTTGGACATTACCCTTACTGGCCTACAAATTTAATGTGATCGCCACCTACTCGATCCCCACCAGCATTGTGCTATCGCCCATTATTGGCCTGGTCAGTTTGGGCGGTATGGTCAGCGGTGCCGTCGGTCTATTCATCCCAGAACTTGGTGGGGCGATCGCCTATGGACTGGGTTGGCCTTTGCGGGGGATGATTTGGCTCGTGGAACAGGTTGTGGCGTTGCCTGGGAGCCAAGCGAGTGTCGCCGCGCTACCTTTGCCGCAACTGCTTGTTTTCTATGGAGTGATGCTGTTGATTTGGCGCTCTCCCTGGGCCCAAAAACAGGCCAGGCCCCTTATCGGCGGTTTACTAATCCTTTTCGTTACAGTGCTGGTTTATCGCCATTTCAATACCACTCAAGTGACGATTTTTGGCGATCGCCAAACCCCTGTAATTGTCGCTCAAGCGGGCGGTAAAACCCTGGTAATTAATGTCGGTTCCCCTGGATTTTGGGAATATACCCTCGAACCTTTTTTACGTCGCAGCGGCCTCAATCAAATTGATGGCTTGCTTTCCCTGACGCCCCCCGACCCCGCCGCCCAAACCGTTAATTTTTCCGGTGAACTGCCCATCAAACAGTATTTTTCACTCCCCCAATCTCCAACCGACAAGGTTACAATCCTCCGCCCCCTCGAACCGAAACGCCTCGGCCCGATCCGCTTGCAACTCCTCCAGGAAGATTTGCATATTTTAGAAATTCGTCTCCAGGGCCAAGCTTTTTATCTCCTCAGTAAACAAACCGCCGACGCCGACTTTATCGCCCAGTGGAATCCGGCCATTCTCATTGCAAAGGCCGCTGATCTCGATTTCAAAATCTGGCAGACCCTCAAACCCCAAAAGGCGATCGCCATTGGTTCTCCCCAGGGCCATTTTTTAGCGCCCAACCGCATCGTTTACTGGAGCGAAACCGACGGCACGATTCAATGGACGCCCCGCCAGGGTTTAAGCAGCCTTTCGCCCAATCTCCCCTAGGCCCAAAGCCTTTTCCTGAGCCAGTTTATGCCCCAAAGACTGTGGTAAAATAGGAGTCTATTTGACCGAAAAAATCCAGTTAAAAAACGCAAAATAATCTTCCTTAACGTCTTTTTCTCTGGTTTTTAACCTTTTTTGACCTAGCGGAGCCGAAATCCTATGACCTCCCCCCAGGAGCGCATTATTCCCACCGATTTAAGCAATGAAATGTCACGCTCGTACCTAGAGTACGCCATGAGTGTGATTGTGGGGCGGGCGTTACCCGATGCACGGGATGGCTTAAAACCCGTACACCGTCGTATTTTGTATGCGATGTATGAATTGGGTTTGACCCCAGATCGCCCTTTCCGGAAATGTGCCCGGGTCGTGGGGGAAGTCCTCGGTAAATATCACCCCCACGGGGATACAGCGGTCTATGATGCCCTGGTGCGCATGGCTCAGGATTTCTCCATGCGAGACCCGCTGATCAATGGCCACGGTAATTTTGGCTCCATTGATAACGACCCAGCGGCGGCGATGCGTTATACCGAATGTCGGCTCCAGTCCTTGGCGACCAACGCCCTGCTGCGGGATATCGAATCAGAAACCGTTGACTTTGCGGATAACTTTGATGGCTCCCAACAGGAACCCGTTGTTCTCCCTTCTCGGATTCCCCAGCTTTTGGTGAATGGTTCTTCGGGGATTGCGGTGGGGATGGCGACCAATATCCCGCCCCATAATCTTGGGGAAATTATTGATGGGGTGACAGCGCTGATCCACAATCCTGAGATCACGATCAAAGAATTAATGCAATTCATTCCGGCCCCTGATTTTCCAACGGGGGCACAGATTCTCGGTCGTTCGGGGATTAAAGATGCTTACATGACGGGTCGGGGTTCGATCACGATGCGGGGAGTCGCTGAAATTGAAACGCTCCGCCAAAATGGTCGGGAAAAAGAAGCAATTATCGTCACCCAACTGCCTTACCAGACCAACAAGGCGGCGCTGATCGAACGCATTGCCGATATGGTCAACGATAAGAAAATTGATGGCATCTCTGATATCCGCGATGAAAGCGATCGCCAAGGGATGCGGATTGTCATCGAACTCAAGCGTGATGCTTATCCCCGCGTTGTTTTAAATAATCTGTATAAACACACGCCCCTCCAGGCCAACTTTGGCGCGAATATGCTGGCCCTGGTGAACGGCGAACCCCAACTGCTCAATCTGAAGCAATTCCTCCAGGTGTTCCTGGATTTCCGGGTGGAAGTAATTACCCGGCGCACCCGCTACGAACTGCGCAAGGCCCAGGAACGGGATCACATTCTCCAGGGATTACTCATTGCCCTCGATAATCTCGATGCGGTGATTCACTTAATTCGTCAGGCAGCGGATACGGCGATCGCCCGTCAGGGGTTGATGGACGGCTACAACCTCAGCCAAGCCCAGGCCGATGCCATTTTACAGATGCAATTGCGTCGCCTCACGGCCCTAGAAGCGGACAAGATCGAAGCAGAACACCAGGATCTGTTGCTGAAGATTACGGATCTCGAAGATATTCTCGCGCGTCGGGAACGGGTTTACGCGATTATCGAAGCAGAGCTCACCGAAATTAAGACTATCCACCAGAGCGATCGCCGCACAGAATTGGTCTTGGATGATGGTGATCTCCAGGATATTGACCTAATTGCCAATGAGCAAGCGGCTATTTTGCTCACCGAACAAGGCTATATCAAACGCATGCCCGTGGCCACCTTTGACGCCCAAAACCGCGCCACTCGCGGCAAAGCCGCCACCAAAATGAAGGAAGACGATGGCGTCGATCACTTCCTCACCTGCTGCGATCACGACCATGTGCTGTTCTTTACGGAGCGCGGCGTCGTTTATTCTCTAAACGCTTACCAAATCCCCCAGAGTTCCCGCACGGCCAGAGGTTTACCAGCCATTCAACTGCTCCCCATCCCGAAGGATGAAAAAATTACAGCGATGCTGGCAGTGAGTGAGTTTACCGAGGATGAATACCTCGTCATGCTCACCCAGAACGGCTACATCAAAAAAACCGCCCTGTCTGCCTTTGCCAAAATTCGCTCGAACGGTCTAATTGCCATTTCCCTCGAAGATGGCGATGAACTCCGTTGGGTACGCCTCGCGCGACAGGAGGACAGCATCATTGTGGCCAGTAGTGAAGGGATGGCGATCCACTTCCAGGCTGACCATAACCAGTTACGTCCCTTGGGCCGTTCTACGAGAGGCGTGCGGGCGATGAAACTCAAATCCGACGATGACAAATTGGTAAGTATGGATATTGTGTCGTCTCAAATTACGGCGGCGATCGCCGCTGCGGATACAGCAGAAGACGAAGACGATAACGAAGAAGTCACCGAAAATGTTGACCAGGGGCCTTGGGTGATTGCCGTAACCACAAAAGGCTTCGGCAAGCGGGTGCCCGTGGGACGATTCCGCCTGCAAAACCGCGCTGGGGTCGGCCTCCGGGCGATTAAATTCAAATCTAAGGCAGATCGGTTGGCTTCCCTGAGAATTGTCAATCCCGAAGATGAACTGATGCTCGTCACGGGGCGCGGCATTATGATCCGTCAGGCTGTGGAGTCGATTTCGCTCCAATCCCGCAGTGCCACCGGGGTCAGGGTGCAGCGCCTGGATGGAGATGATGCGATTGTGGCGGTGGCCCTAGTACCGCCCCCAGCAGAAGAAGACGGTTTAGAAACTGTGGATATTGCCGCCGAGGAAGACAATTTAGACATGGTGGAGGTCACAGCTGAGGAAGAATAACCTCCCCTTTAGTAACACTTCTCTAGCTTCCCTAGAGGAAAGAATTTTGTGGAGCTTGCCAACACACCGGCAACTGTTTCCCCTCTTGAGAGGGGTCAGGGGAGTGTTAACTCAAGGAATAACACCCTCCGCCTACGACACCTCCCTTAAGGGAGGATTTTTTTGTTACTTAATGCGGGGGTCGAGGAAACGATAACTTAGATCGGCGATCGCATTAAAAATCACCACCAAGGCCGCATAGATAATCGTAATCCCCATAATTACAGGTGTATCGTTGCGGTTAATGGATTCAATGAGTAGCGCGCCGATCCCTGGCACCCGAAAAATTTGCTCTGTCACCAAGGCCCCCGTCACAATGCTCGGCACGTCAATGGCAATCAGGGTGACAACGGGAATCAAAGCATTGCGCAAAATATGTTTGCGGAGCACAGCAAATTCCCCTAAGCCCTTGGCATAAGCCGTCCGCACATAATCCTGGGGCAGCTCTTCGAGGATCGCATTGCGCACAAACCGGGTCAAAATCGCCGTTTGGTACAACGCGAGGACGGTGATTGGCAGGATCGATTGCTGGATCTGCTGCCAAAAACTCTGGAAATCATTGACCACCAGGGTGCTGTTGTATAGCGAGGGGAGCCACTGCAATTTCACGCTAAAGACAATGATCGCCAGCAAACCCGTAAAAAAAGTCGGTAGGGAATACCCCAAGAAAGCAAAGGTGGTGGCCAGTTGATCCAAAAGAGAGTTGCGGCGCAGGGCAGAGATAATCCCCAGGGGTAAGGCGATCGCCACACTCAGACCGTAGGCAAGACCCACCACCCAGAGGGTTGTCGGCAGGCGTTGCCAAATCAGACCCAGCACAGGACTTTTACTGGTGAAAGAATAGCCCAAATTCCCCTGGCACAGCGCCCAGAGCCATTTGACATAACGAAGATAAAAGGGCCGATCCAGGCCCAGTGATCGCCGAATATTTTCCCGCACCTCGGCGGTGATTGCTGGGTTATTCGCAAATTCACTGAGGGGGTCTCCTGGTGCCAAGGCCAAAATCGTGAAAATCACAAAACTAATGGCAAGCAATGTCCCCAGGGCGATCGCCAAACGTTTCAGGAGGGTGCGCACCATCCGTCCTTACTCCCTAAAGGGAGCCGACCCCCGGTTCCAGTTGCCATTCCAGGGTATCCCCCACAGCAGTACCGTCGTGGTAGGCCGCCAAAAGCACTTCGCTGGTTTTTCCCCAGACAATATTGCCCCCGGCATCCAAGGCGATCGCCCCCAGATCCCGTTTATTTACCGTTGCTTCCTGGATTGATTTTTCCATGGCGGTTGGCAAACTTAAACCATCCGTGACCCGAATAACCACCTTCGCCGCAAGGCATTCGTCAATAATGTCTTCCCCAATGCCCGTGCAACTGACCCCAGCCACCTGGGTCGCGTAATTTCCCGCAGGCATCGCCGAATCACTCACCCGACCAATCCGCTCTAAACCTTTCCCGCCCGTAGATGTGGCCGCTGCAACCCGACCATTTTGGTCCAGAGCCACCACCCCAATGGTGCCGCGCCGGGCCATTTCATCCTCCGCAACAACCCCGGCCATACTACTGCGAAAATTTCCCTTACGTTCTTCCAGCCATTCTTCGAGGCGCAAATCGGTCAGAGGATCATGAATGGGGAGCTGTAGTAACCGCACCATCTCTGCCGCACCAACATCGGACAACACTCGATCATCTTCCGTTTGCAACGCCTGGGCCACTTCGATGGGATTTTTAATGCGGCCCACATTAATCACGCCGCTAAACCGTTGGGCCGTACCATCCATCAGGGAAGCACTCATGCGAATTTGACCATCGGACTGGAGCACCGACCCTGTCCCCGCATTAAACCGTGGTTCATCTTCTAAAAGTTTTGCCCCTAGGATGACTGCTTCCACAGCACTGCCGCCCTGTTCTAAGAAGTCATAAACCTCTTGAACAATCCTGTGGAGCGACTCCCGTACGGCGATTAAGCCCCCTTTGCCCTTGAGGGAACTGCCGGCCCCACCGTGAATAATGAGTTTTGGTTGCACTGTCATCCCGCTGATTCCCCAGAATTTTTAACTAAAAGCAAACGCTAAGAAATTCTATCGAGAAATGTCGGCCCTGCCTACGGCATCACCCCAATTTCCCAAAAAAAGCGCCCTAGGATTTGACTCTCCTAAAACGCTTTTTCTGAATGAAGGAATGGCTTTAAAATCTAGAGGAAACTCTGGACGTTCTTACAGGTTTCAAAGAAGAAGCGGACATTATCTTCAGGGGTGCCAACGAGAACACCATGGCCAAGGTTAAGAATATGTCCCCAATTGCCCGCTTTACGCACGGTGTCAATGATCCGCGCTTTGATGAAGTCCTGGGAACCAAACAGCACACCAGGATCAATATTGCCTTGGACTTTCATGTCTTTACCAAGGCGCTGGCGGGCATCGGCCATATCCACCGTCCAATCGACGCTGACGATATCGACACCAGATTTACCCATGCGCTCTAGAACACCGGCACTGCCACTGATGTACAGAATCAGCGGGAAGTCTGGGTATTTTGCTTTGACTTTGTCCACGACCCGTTTTTGATACGGCAGGGCAAACATATCGTAGTCTTGGGGACTGAGTTGGCCCGCCCAAGAGTCGAACATTTGGATCACCTGGGCTCCACATTCGATCTGGTAGCAAACATAATCGGCGATCGCATCGGCAATTTTTCCAAGGAAACTGTGCAACACAGCCGGCTCAGAAAAGGCCATATTTTTGATGATGGCGTAGTTCTTTGAACTCTTACCTTCAATGGCATAGGCCGCTAGCGTCCAGGGGGCACCGACAAAGCCCAGTACCGTCGAGGCATTGCCCACTTCCTGGCGGAGGGTGCCAAGGATTGTTTTGATAAAAGGCAAGGATTCTGCCGGATCAAAGGGGGTCATGGCATCGACCTGGGCCTGGGTGCGGATCGGGTTTTCAATGATTGGCCCTTTGCTTTCGATGATGTCGAAGGGAATTCCCATCCCTGGTAGGGGAGTGAGAATATCCGAAAACATAATTACACCGTCAGGCTGGAATGCATGCCAAGGTTGGAGCGAAATTTCGATGGCGAGATCAGGATTTTCAGAACGTTCCCGGAAGCTCGGGTACTTCTCCCGCAGGTCGCGATAAATTTTCATGTAACGTCCGGCTTGACGCATCATCCAAACCGGTGTCCGCTCAACTTTTTCCCCCCGTGCAGCCCTCAATAAAAGAGGTGTATTATTGCTTTCCGACATGATTTATTAAAATAATTTTTGTGCATTTGTAAGCTTATCATCTCGGTTTGTGAAATAAACTTGAGGCACTATCGTAAGCAGTTAACAATTATTAAGAAATATTGTGAACGATCCTTTCTCTCGTAATATTCAATTCTCTTCTTCGGGCCTCGGCTGTTTTTTGACCTTTATTCTGATCGCGGCGTTACTGACTTCGGTGGGCCTCGGCTGGGTTGTCAACGGGTTTATTATTCTCATTCTGCTCATTCCCGTGGCGATCGCCTTGGGGGTTGTGGGCTTCCAGTGGTGGCTCAAGCGCAATTTGGTAGAGGCAGATTGTCCGGTCTGTGGCTATGAATTTACGGGTTTAAACAATTCCATGGCTCGCTGCCCTAGTTGTGGTGAAGTGGTGCAAATTACAGAAAAGAAATTCCAACGCCAGACCCCTGAGGGAACGGTGGAGGTAGCCGCTGTGGAAGTGGACGGGCCGCAAGGGACGGATAACGCCGACGCTAAAACGGTGGATGTGCAGGTGCTAGAGCCGGGCGAAGATTAAACAGAACAGGTTATGATCTCTTGGGTATTGGCTTGATTTTCTTTGAGTATGTCCCATCCGCTAACCCGTTTATTCCGCTATGGTAGTCGCTACCGCAAACAGATCAATTTGGCGATCGCCTGTTCCGTTCTGAATAAACTCTTTGATCTGGCGCCTCCGGTGCTAATCGGGGTGGCAGTGGATACCGTGGTACAGCGGGACAACTCCTTTGTGGCCCAGTTTGGCGTCACCAGCATCATCGGTCAATTGGTCGTCATCGGCATTTTGTCTTTCCTGATCTGGAGTGCCGAGTCCATTTTTGAATATTTCTACCAACGTCTGTGGCGCAATTTAGCCCAAAAAATGCAACACAATCTCCGTCTCGATGGTTACGGCCATTTGCAGGAACTGGAGTTGGGCTACTTTGAAGAACGCAGCACCGGGGAACTATTGGCCCTGCTCAATGATGATGTGAACCAGTTGGAACGCTTTCTCGATGTGGGCGCCAACGAAATCTTGCAGGTGATCACGACGGTGATTTTGATTGGGGGTTTATTCTTCTACGCGACCCCCTCAGCGGCCTGGATGGCGATGGCGCCGATTCCGATCATCATCTGGGGTTCGGTGGCATTTCAGAAAAAGTTGGCTCCCCGCTATGCCGATGTGCGCGAAAAGGTAGGGGTACTCAGCTCGCGCCTATCCAATAACCTCAGCGGCATCACGACCATTAAAAGCTTTACGACGGAGCATTACGAGCTAGAACGGCTCCGCTTTGACAGTGATGCTTATCTTCAAAGTAATGAGCGGGCGATCGCCTTAAGTGCCGCCTTTATCCCCTTGATCCGGATTGCGATTTTGGCTGGGTTTACGGCGATTCTCTTTTTCGGTGGATTACAGGTGGAACAAGGAGCTTTGGCTGTGGGCACCTACAGTGTTTTGGTATTTATGACCCAGCGGTTGCTGTGGCCCCTAACCCGCCTGGGGCAAACGATGGATCTTTATCAACGGGCGATGGCTTCGAGTAACCGGGTCTTTAATCTCCTCGACACGGAAGTGCAAATTCGTTCTGGGGAGGTAGCCCTGCCCACCCATACGGTCAAAGGGAAGATCAAACTCGACAATATTTCCTTTGCCTACTTTGAGCGAGCGCCGGTTTTGCAAGATTTTTCCCTCCACATTCCTGCGGGGCAAACCATTGCGATTGTGGGGGCGACAGGTTCTGGGAAAAGTACGATTGTGAAATTGCTCCTGCGTTTCTACGAAATTAACCAGGGACAAATTACCGTCGATGGCCTGGATATTCGCGACATTTACCTCAAGGATCTGCGGCGCGCCATTGGTCTAGTGAGTCAGGATGTGTTCCTCTTCCATGGCACCGTGGCGGAAAATATTGCCTACGGGAATCCCGATGCAACTCTCCCGGAAATTATCCAGGCCGCAAAACTTGCGGAAGCCCACGACTTTATCGAAACTCTGCCCCAACGGTACGACACCATCGTCGGGGAACGGGGACAAAAACTCTCCGGTGGCCAGCGGCAACGCTTGGCGATCGCCCGCGCCATTTTGAAAGATCCGCCCATTCTGATTTTGGACGAGGCTACTTCTGCTGTGGACAATGAAACCGAAGCGGCGATCGCCAAATCCCTCGAAAAAATCACCCAGCACCGCACCACCATTGCGATCGCTCACCGCCTTTCTACGATCCGCCATTCCGACTGCATTTATGTGATGGATCAAGGCAAAATTGTGGAGCAGGGAACCCATGAACAACTCCTTGATCGGCAGGGTTTATACTACAGCCTCTGGCAAGTCCAAACTGGTGCAAAATTACCTGCATTCTAGGTACAATCCTGTGAGCTTGGTCATTGCCTCGCCAAAAATTCGTTACGTCAGGTCATATTCAATGGAAACCATCACCATTCAAGTCGAGTCTCATCTCGCCGAGGCCTATCAACAGATTGATCCTCAAAAACAACGGCAAATCCAAGCATTGCTGAATATTTTTCTTGCCAAAGCAATTAACCCCAAACCACTCCTAGAAGTCATGGAAACGGCGAGTCAGCAAGCTATTGCCCAAGGCATGACACCGGAGATTTTAGAAACAATTTTGGCGGATGAATAAATGCCGCATCATCATTGATACCAACGTACTTGTCAGTGCTTTGGTTTTCTCAAGTTCCAACTGTATGGAAGTTGTAACTTTCGCTCAAAAACAGGGCATTATCCTGACGTCTTTAGATGTTTTGTCAGAATTAAGTGAGGTTCTCAATCGACAAAAATTTGACCGTTATCTGACCAGAGAAATCAGAGACGATTTTTTAACAAGCTTGGCACTAGCCTCTGAAATTGTTCCCATCATCGAAAAAGTTTCGGTCTGCCGCGACCCCAAAGATGACAAATTCCTTGAACTCATTGTCAATGGCAAGGCTGATTTTCTCATCACAGGCGCTCAAGATTTACTCGCTCTCCATCCCTTTCGAGACGCTTCCATTCTTACCGTCCAAGACTTCCTGCAAGCTGTTAACTAAGGAATTTGATTTGGCCTTAAGCTAATTGTGGCTGTAATTCAAGAACAGCTTGTCTGGCCCATTGATCTGCCTGCAAAATGTCGTCTAGGGTCGGGTTTGTCTTGTTGTCGTTTTGGTGGCGATCGCAGACCTTTTCGATCAAACGAGGGATATCGAGGAATTCAATTTTTTCTTCCAGGAAGAGGGCGACAGCTTGCTCGTTCGCCGCATTCAAAACCGCTGGCATCGATCCTCCGGCCCGTCCTGCAGCATAGGCCAAATTCATACAGGGATATTTATGGTGATCTGGTTCCCGGAAGGTGAGATCGCCCGCCTTCACGAGGTCAAATTGTTCCCAATCGGTGTAGATACGTTCGGGGTAAGAGAGGGCGTAGAGCAGGGGCAGGCGCATATCAGGCCAACCCAACTGGGCTAAAACCGAGGTATCTTGCAGCTCGATTAGGGAGTGGATGATGCTCTGGGGATGCACCACAATGTCGATGTCGTCGTAATCTTTACCAAAGAGATAATGGGCTTCGATCACCTCTAAACCTTTATTCATTAGGGTGGCAGAATCAATGGTGATTTTCTGGCCCATCGACCAGTTGGGGTGTTTCAAAGCATCTTTGACGGTGACAGTGGCCAATTTTTCCACGGGGAGATCCCGGAAAGCGCCCCCGGAAGCCGTCAGAATAATCCGCTTTAAACCTCCTTCCGGCACACCCTGGAGACATTGGAAAATCGCGGAATGTTCGGAGTCAGCAGGCAGTAGTTTCACGCCATGTTTTTCGATTAAGGGTAAAACCACTGGCCCTCCAGCGATCAGGGTTTCTTTGTTGGCAAGGGCAATGTCTTTTCCGGCTTCGATGGCGGCAATGGTGGGTAAAAGTCCCGCACAGCCCACAATCCCCGTTACCACGCTTTCGGCATCACCATACCGGGCCACTTCGGCGATCGCCGAAGTGCCAGCGATGATTTGGGGTTGGTAATTTAAATCTTTGAGGAGAGATTTTAATTCGGGTAAAAGGCTTTCCTGGCTGGTGGCGACAATTTCTGGGTGGAACTCCCGCACCTGTTCGGCTAGGAGTTGAATATTACGCCCAGCGGCCATCCCCACAACGCGGAATTTATCGGGGTGCGATCGCACAATATCGAGGGTTTGCGTCCCGATTGATCCGGTGGAACCAAGGATAGAGATGGCTTTAGCGTTGGTCATGATACTTGTTTGCGTGAACCCGTTTGTTGCATCATCTCATAATCGGGGCTTTGTGGGGACGACTTAAGAGGCGATCGCCGCTGGGATTTCCTCGCTTTTCTGGAAACTTGTGAGTAAAACGCCGAACATCAGATAATGGTGTGCCACGGTTTCCAGGCCAACTCGTTCCCCCATTGCGGTTCGTTCCGCCCGGGAATAGAAACGCAATCCCCCAGGCGAAAAGGGAAAACCATCCCCTTGGCACAATTCTCCCTTGCCGTAATCTGCCAGATAAAATTGGCCACCCGGCTTGAGCACCCGCTGCACTTCCCCTAAAACCGTTTCGGGGTGGAGATAGTGCAAAAAGCTAATCGTATTAAACGCCGCATCAAAGGTATTTTCCGGAAAAGGTTGCGCCTCGGCATTCCCCTGGACAAAAGAAAGGCGATCGCCATGGATATTTTTCCGTTGGGCCTGGGCTAACATTTCTGGAGACAGATCCAACCCCACCCCCGTTAATTCTGGATAAAGCTTGCCGAGTCGTTTAAATAATTTGCCCGTTCCACAACCTAGGTCAAGCACATGGCCATCTCTGGGGAAATCAGCATAGGTGAGTAACCGCTTATGGACAGCCTGATAAAAAGGCGTGGTCAATAAAATATCGTAATTTCTCGCCCAGCGGTCAAAAAAAGTCTGCTTCCGTTGAAAAAATTGTTCGCTCATGGAGATTTAGCCCAAGAAAACCACAAAGATCCTTTTCGCAGTGTACCGAAGCCCACCAAAAACGGCAGTATAGTAGGACAAATGCGCCCTGACCGTTGACGAGGAGAAAAAATGGGGAAAACACAATTTCAACCGGTAAGCCAGATCCTCGCCCTGGCAAGTTTAGCAACCCTGGCTTTTAGCTCCCAAAGTCTGGCCCAATCCCAAGCAACCTGCGATCTCTCTGGCACTATTTCTCAGATCCTCCAGCGTCCAGAACAGCAACAAACCCAGTGGGGCATTGCGATCCAAGATCCCCAGACTGATAGTTTCTTATTTGAGCACCAAGCCGACACTTTTTTTGTGCCAGCCTCTAATCAAAAACTCCTCACCACTGCCGCTGCCCTCACCGACTTAGGCGCAGACTACCAATTCCAGACGCCCATTTCCCTCGTTCGGCATATCCACGGAGAAGTTCGTTATTTGGTGATTGAAGGTCAAGGAGACCCGACCCTAACCACGGCAAAGCTCCGCACCGCCCTCGAAGAACTTAAAAACCAAGGGATTACGGATGTGGGAGAGGTCATTATTATTGATAGTCCACCATCCCAAACGCCCCATCCCACTTGGGAATGGTCTGATTTACCTTGGTATTATGCAACGGCTGTAAATCAGCTTATTCTCAATGAAAATGTTGTCACTGCCACTGTGACGCCCGGAGCCGTGGGGAGTCGCGCCCGTATCACTTGGTCGGATGCGATCGCCGCCCGCCAATGGCAACTGGATCACCAACTTTTTATAACCCCAGAAGGCGCAAATATTCCCCCAGAACCCCGCCAAACCTATGGGACAAATACCCTCACCCTCCGGGGAGAACTGGCCCCCGATGCACCACCAAGGCAATGGTTTTTATCGATTCCAAATCCTGGCCGCTATGCCCTCGAAACGGTGCAAACTATCCTGCGCAGTCAAAACATTACTTTCAAAGGGGGACGGGTCATCGACACCGATATCCAGTCCCTACTCCCTGATCCACTCAACAAAGAAAGCCTCCTCTACAAAATTGAACCACTCACGGCGATCGCCTCTGAGCCCTTGGCTGAAATCCTCAAAACCACCAACCAAGACAGCAATAACCTTTTTGCCGAAAGTCTCCTAAAAACCCTTACTGCCGCTGACCGAGACCCAGAAACAATCTTAGAATCTATCGGGGTTGATCCTGCCACCTACCGACTCCGGGATGGCTCTGGTCTTTCTCGCCATAACCTTGTCACCCCCATGGCCTTAATCCAGACCTTGGACGGTATGCTGACCCATCCCCAGGGGGACATTTACCGCGACTCTTTGGCGATCGCCGGCCGCACAGGCACTCTCCAAAACCGCTTTCAAGATACACCTGTCGAAAACCAATTCTTTGGGAAAACAGGCACCATGACCCACGTTTCTGGCCTCTCTGGCTACCTCGATCTACCCGATGACAGCACCTTATTGGTCAGTATTTTGGCGAACCAAACTGGCCAATCGGCTCGAATTACCCGTCAAGCCATTGATGATGTTGTCGTCGCTGTCCATGATTGGCACTCCTGTTCCACGACCCAGCCATAACCTCCGCTGTTGATCGAATACAAGGCGAATATTCAATTTTTCCGATTCAAGTTGCAACAATGACCCCAGACGCCATCTCCGCTACCCTCACTGAATTTTTTCCCGACGCCAAAATTAACCACACAGACAACAAAACTTGGAAAGTACACAAATCCCAAGCCCGGTTTCACCTGCTGGTGAGCCTGTCTAGTGATGGTCAAATGCTGCGGATCTTTGTACCTGTCGCGTCCCAGGATGACGCGGAACCCTATTATGGCCAGTTGCTCGAAAGTAACTTTAATGAAAATAAACTCGTCCGCTACGCCCTCAACCAGGGTTTACTCTGGGGCGTATTTAAATATCCCTTGGAACAACTTGACACCGCTATTTTCCAACAGGTGTTAACGGAAATGGTGGCCTTACACCAACAAAATCTCAGTCCCTTTTTTAATCAACTGGCCGAAGATAAAGTGCGAGAAATTATCCGTGCCGCCAAGTCCCAGGGGCAAAGTATCGAAAAGACGATGCAAACGATTACCCGGTTTTACCAAGAAGGAATTATGGGGGGCCTCGACCAAGAACCCAGGGAACAACAGCGGGCTTTATTGGCTTGGCAGCACCAATTAGAACGGCTCTGGGATGAAGAGGAATAGCCACGAAAAAACCCCGTTAGGGTTGAACGAGGTCTTGGAAAAAATTAAATTGCCAAAATTTGCTTGGAAACCAAACAGATTGGGTTTATTCGTAGAGCCAAGCTTTGGTGGCGGGTTCCCAGTTGGCCAATTCAGATTCGGAGAACCAGAGGGCAATTTCACTAGCAGCGGTGTCGGGGCCATCGGAACCGTGGATCAGGTTACGGCCAATGTCCACACCGAAGTCACCCCGGATTGTGCCGGGTTCTGCTTCGAGGGGGTTGGTGGCACCGATGATTTTCCGGGCGGCGGCGATCGCCCCTTTCCCTTCCCAAACCATGGCGACGACGGGGGCAGAAATAATGAATTCTACGAGGCTACCGAAGAACGGTCTTTCTCTGTGAACGCCGTAGTGCTGCTCTGCTAATTCGCGGGAAACAGAAACCAATTTTAGACCGACGAGCTTAAAGCCTTTTGATTCAAAACGACGGATAACATCGCCGACCAAACCGCGCTGAACACCGTCCGGTTTAACCATTACAAATGTGCGTTCCACAGAATTCTCCTTTGGACATATACAAAACCACAGGTCAGCGTAACATAAGTTTTACCCTTCGTTGCGCCTAAAATGGAGTGGGCGATCGCCTTTATTTTTCTAGGAATTTTTTGGGTGATGGCGCTGGCTTTTTTCTAGCTGACGGAATTGTGCTTCGAGGGGATCGATGAGATCGGTTTCTGCTTCCACTTGCCACAGGGACAATTCCAAATCCGCGATCGCCGCATCCAAGCTTCCCCCGATTAATTCTTGCTGGAGGGTTTGTAACTGTTGCTGGGCGATCGCCGTCCGCAACCGCGTCACATACCAATCTTTTTGCAGTTTAATGTGGTTGATTTTGTCTTCGAGAACATCAAGATCGTGGCGTACGCCTCGGATAAAGGCTTGTTGTTCTTCCCGTTGCGCCTCCAGTTTCGTCAACATTTCCCCATAGGTTTGTCGTCGGGCGATCGCCGCTTTTGCTAAGGTTTCATCGCCACAATCCAGGGCCAATTTTACCCACCGCTGCCATCGCTGTACCATTGCCGCCATGGTTTTTCGGTGTCGTTCCCCCCGTTTAGCACTCGCCACCGCCTGGGCCACGGCCCGCCGCATTTGGATCAAATTTTTCTCCATGTCCCAGAGGGTCTGCTCCAGGATGTGCTCTGGATCAGCGGCAGGTTGCCACCATTGTTGAATGCCATCCCAGGTGCGCCGGAAAAAATTCATCGTGCCCAGTGTCCCGCTTACTGACGCGTTTCAACTACTAATCTAGCCCAGGGGGCGATCGCCTCGTTTAGGAAGCTGGCGACAGTTGATGGTAATAAACCTCCGCTGCAATTTTTTGGGCCTTAAATTGACGCATCAGATCATCGGCTTTGGTGGCTGAATCGACTTCTGCCATCTGAATGGCTTGGCCCACGGGGAACTGTCGCACAAAAGCCCCATCAACCACTGCCTGAGCACGCTCCAGGGCGCTGGGACTCGTATTTCGGAAAATCACGTAGTAATATCCCAACTTCAAACCATCGGGGGTGGCCAAAGGTGTCCCCGGAAAGCCCGGCACTGGCGCAAGGGGGGTTGCTATTGCTTGATCTGGAGTCGGGGGAGGCGTTGTGGCACTGGTAGAAGCAGTGGCATCGGCTTCGGTATTTTCGGTGTCCGTGGGTACGCTGGGATCAATGATGCTGAGATTATCTAGGCGCAACTCGATAAATTCTTGGGAGGCTAAATTAACGGTGCTAGAGGTCGCCGACGCAGTGGTCTCTGGCGTTGTTGCCGTGGTCTGGGCCGGGGAGGATTCTGCGGCTGTTTCCGGGACTGGGGTCGGGGTAAATAAATCGGGAACGGCGATCGCCAAGGCCACCAATCCCCCCCCTAAAATGGCTGCTCCCAAAAAAGCAAGACCCAGTTTCCAACGTGGCGTAGGCGGGGTAACAGGTTGGCTGCTGGCATCTAAACTTTTGAGGAGTTCCTCCGACGATTGCAGGTAATCTTCCGGGGGGGGCGTGGGCTGCTCCCAGGGGGAAAGGGGGCCAGCAACAGCAGTGATGGTCTCGGTAGTGTCTGTTTCAGAAGCCTGTGCTGGTTGTTGCGCCATTAATTCGCCATCATCACCCTGATCAAGAGCTGCAGATCCCCCATCGAGGGGCGGTTCTGGACTTGGAGGCGGTGTGAATCGCTCGGATGGTGGCCGCTGTTGCCGATAACGTTGCAATTCTCGGTCTAGATCTAGGTCTAAATTGTCTAAAGCAGCCTGAAAGCTAGCATTTGCGGCGTTAGGGGGGGCTTGATTCATCCGAAAACTCCTACACTCTCAACGGAGAACAATCAATGGGATGGGGAAGGCGATCACGGCTCAGTAACCCCACGGTCAAACTAAGGGGTTGGGAGACTCAACTTTCTCTAAAATACTGCATTTTTTTCGGCCACCGTCAATTGTTCTAAATTGACCTTTTAGGGCCGGATCTTTTTTCCTTTTATCTTAAGGAAATGGCCCCGGCGATCGCCCCAGAATAGACCCTTGTTTGATCAAGTTTTGCCGAAAAAGCAAGCTACTGCGGCCCTAGGGCGCAGGAAATAAACGTTAACTTCTGTAATATTTTTTAATCTTTCCGAGGGATAGCCCCTGACTCCCTTATGCTAATCAGTAAGAAATTTTATTTTTTAAAGTCTTCTGATATAACGGAGGTCTGGTTTGACAATTCCTTTATTACAATACGCCCCCTCGAGCCAAAACACTCGGGTAGCAGGGTATACCGTCGGTGGCGACGAGCAGCCTTTTGTTTTTACAACCGATAACGTCATTAGCGATTCTGACTTTGACGTTCTCATCAACGCTGCCTATCGTCAAATTTTCTTCCACGCTTTTAAGTGCGATCGCCAACAGCTACTCGAATCCCAGTTGCGCAACGGTCAAATCACTGTCCGTGACTTCATTCGGGGTCTGTTGCTGTCGGAAACCTTCATCGATAGCTTCTATAACAAAAACAGTAACTATCGCTTTGTTGAGCAGTGTATCCAACGGGTACTCGGTCGCGATCCCTTCAGCGAACAGGAAAAAATTGCCTGGTCAATCGTGATCTGCACCAAGGGTCTAGCGGCCTTTGTTGACCAACTCCTCAACACTGATGAGTATATGGAAAACTTCGGCTATGACACGGTGCCCTACCAGCGCCGCCGTAGCCTCGCTAGCCGTGAGCAAGGTGAGACACCCTTTAACATCAAGTCTCCCCGTTACGATGCTTACTACCGCTCCCAGTTGGGCTTCCCCCAAGTGGTTTGGCAAAATGCAGTCCGTCGTTTCCGGACTCCCGACCGGGTGCCCCAAGCTGGCGATCCCGCTCTCTTCCTCAACATGGCGCGTTCTGCCCAGATTCCCAAAGTCAACGTTCGGGTTTCCGCCGCAGACATCAGCCTTGCCGCAGTGCCTTACCGCAACTAAGACGGACAGCTTCTAGCACCCCATGGGGTGTTATTGTTTTGTTCTAAAAAATTGAATTACCGTCTTTAATCTTAGTTTGAGCAACCCCGTTTTGTTTGGACTGATATTAAGGGGCGGTAATTTTGTTATGGGGTATTGAGCCTTTGCCCAAGCCCCAAAGAGAACAGAAAAAATCTGATTTTGTTTTCAGTCAAAGACTTGGGAAAATAGCAAACGAGACGATAAGTATAGCGATAGGTTTTGCAACAGAGGTGGTGACCATGGCGAAGGGGATTGTGATTTTTGATATCGACGGGGTGATTCGCGATGTGAGTCAGTCCTACCGGCGGGCGATCGCCGATACCGTTGAACATTACACCCAGGGGGAATATCGCCCCAGCAATGGTGAAATCGATAGTCTCAAGGCCGAGGCCATTTGGAATAACGATTGGAAAGCCTCCCAGGAACTGATCCGCCGTTGGGATGAGACGATTCCTGTCAATTTTAAAGAGCTCGTCGCTTTTTTCCAGCGCAAATACCGGGGTCACAATTTTGATGGGTATATCAACGATGAACCGTTGCTCGTCACCAAAGCCTATTTTGAGGCCCTCACCGCTGCCGATATTGCCTGGGGCTTTTTTAGTGGTGCCATGCGGGGTTCTGCTGAACACGTACTAAAAGGTCGTTTGGGCCTAGAAAATCCTGTGCTCATTGCCATGGAAGATGCCCCCGAAAAACCTGATCCCAAGGGATTACTCGCGGCGATCGCCCAACTCGAAGCCGCATCAGCCAAGACCCCCGTCGCCTACGTGGGAGATACCGCTGCCGATATGCGCACCATTACCAATGCCATCAGCCAGCAGCCCCAACGACGATGGCGAGCCATTGGGGTGATCCCACCCCACGCCCAGACTGGTGACGACAAGGAGTATATGTATGCCTCTAACTTGCAGGATGTCGGGGCCAATATTGTTCTCCCAGGAGTGCAAGAGCTCTTACCTGAGGTTTTGTTACAACTATTTTGACGTTTTTAAAACCCAGAATTTCGAGCAATCCCCCAAGAAAAAACAGCCCGGAGGCTGCCTGATCAACTTATTTCAAGTGAGCTAGTTGAAGTGCGTCAGATTGTGACGGTATAAAAAGACATCTCAAAAAGGGTTTTATGATGACAGCGAGACTGGGGAGAAAAACAACCCAGGCAGAAGAACCATGGGGCTTGATGTTAAAGGGTCGCTGCCCGCTTAATCTTCATGATCTTCAAAGGGATCCTCAAGTTCTACCGAAGGAGGCCCGAAGGCTGTGTAAATCGAAAACCCTGTTACGGCGATCACAACCACCGCAATGCCGATGCTAAGAACTGTTGCAGAATCCATAGGTGTATCTCAGTTTATGATGACTCTTCCTCTATAATATTACGGAACATTACAAAAATCCTTTACGATACACGAATCCTATGGCACAGCGTACTCGGTTGGGAGATATTCTCAAGCCTTTGAATTCTGAATACGGTAAAGTCGCTCCCGGTTGGGGCACCACACCGCTCATGGGCGTCTTCATGGCGTTGTTTTTAGTATTCCTGCTTATTATTCTCCAGATCTACAATTCTTCTCTGATTCTCGAAGGTTTTGAAGTGGATTGGACTGCCCTTGGTTTCTAAGGATTTGCCAATCACCATTTTTGAAGCCATTTTTCTGCTGAGATCCGGGTCTACCCGGATTTTTTGTGGTCGGTTGCTATAACCAGGGCACAATTTCCCGCAGGGTATCCCGGAGCACTTCTTTCAGGCTATCGGCTCCTTCTTTAAAATCATCTTGGGCTTGTTCCCACTGGAGACGCTCCTGGGCATCCTGGCGATCGCCTAAAATATCTGGGTCATTGGGCTTGTATTGGAGCGCTTCGTCGTAGGCATTAATTGCGGCTTGGTACTGACCCGTCGCTTTGTAGGCATTCCCCAAACGCGCCCAAATATCTCCATCGGCATCGTCTAGGCGGAGGGTATTTTCGTAGGCGGCGATCGCCTCGGTGTAATTTTCAGAGTCATAGAGTAAATTTCCTAGACTGCGCCAACTGGGACGATCATCGCTATTTAGGGCAACGACACGGTGGTAGGCATTGATGGCCGTGGGGCGATCGCTGTTTTGTTCTGCGTTCCAGGCGAGATGATACCAAGCCCGGTCGTTGTTGGGTTCGAGGCGAGTGACATTGGCAAAGGCATCCTGAGCTTCGGTGTAATTGCGGAGATTTTCTTGGGCCATGCCGAGGCTATACCAGGCGGGAGCGCGGTCTGGCTCCAGTTCTACTACCCGGATATAGGCATCTTTGGCGTCCCGGTACCGTTGCAGTTTGCTATAGCTGTTGCCCTGCTGGTACCAAATATCGGCGTTCCGGTCGTCAAGTTTGAGGGCCTGCTGGTAGGCGGCGATCGCCGCATTATATTCGGCGCGATTGTGGTGAATCCAGCCCTTCTCAAACCAGGCCCAGACCTGCTGGGAATCCAACCTGAGAAACGCATCGAGACTGCTAAGGGCGGCATCGGTTTCTTCGCGACGGAGATGAAGTCGAGCCTTTGTCTCCCAAACCACCGCTTGCCGGGCATCTTCTTGAATAGCGCGGTCGAGAAAGGTTAGGGCTTGGTCGTCCTGTTGGTGATCGCTGGCGATTTTACCTTTGCCCCACCAGGCTTCCCAACGGCGTGGATTAACCTCTAATAGCTGATCATAGGCCCCTAAAGCCGCGTCAAATCGTTCGAGGGCTTGGAGGACTTGGGCCTTTCCCAAAAGCGCTCCTTCATGGTCTGGGACAGTCTGTAAAATTTCTTGGTATTGGGCGAGGGCCTGCTCCAGTTGATTTTGAGATTGGGATAGTTGGGCCTGTTCGTATTGGGCGATCAGGGCTTGGCGCTCTGACCACCACCGCCACCCCGCATGAACACCTAGACCAGTGCCCACCAACGCCGCTAAGCCAACACCGAGAAGGGCGGCCTTGATCGCCTGGTGATTAACGCTCAAACGCTGGTATTGCTGGGAAACGACCGTTGAGAGGTAATTGAGGGGGGCGATCGCCGTTTGTTTAATATGTTGAATGCTGCCCGTTACGGGTGACAAAACACGGGTGCTCGTTTGCGGTGACTGTGTCCCCTGGGTCGCCAATGGCTGCAAGGCTTGTTGGGCTTCTGTAGCTGTCTCGAAGCGATCGCGCCAATTATGGTGCACCATCTTAGAGAGAAAGTGCCTGACCTCTGCTGAAATTTCCACTTGATCCTGCCATTGCACTTCCCCGGTTTGGGCATCGAGGGGAATTTTGTCAGGGGCGGTACCCGTCAGGGCCGTAATCGCAATCATCCCCGCCGCATAGAGGTCGCTACAGTAACGAGGATAGCCCTGAATCTGCTCTAGGGGCATATAGCCTTGGGTGCCGATGGCAATGGTGGGCCGACCGGAGGTACTGGCAAATTGGTGGGTGACCTGTTTAACCGCACCAAAATCAATGAGGCAGAGTTTTTGATCGGCTTGGCGGCGAATGAGGTTACTGGGGTTGAGATCCCGGTGAATTACCTGGTGCTCGTGGACAAAAACTAACAATTCCAGGATTTCTTGCACAAGGGTGATCGCCCTTGCCGGAGGACAAGGAGAAAGCTGCTGTAGTTCTTCCCAGAGACTTTGTCCTTCGATGTATTCTTCAACTAAATAAAACTCTTGGCCTTCCTCAAAATAAGCCAGCAACTGAGGAATTTGCGGGTGCTGACCCAATTCATCGAGAATTTTTGCCTCGGTTTCAAACAAACGCCGGGCCGTTGCTAAGGTTTCTGCGTCGGTGGTTTGGGGCTTGAGGAGCTTCACCACACAGATGGGCCGCTTTGGGCGATCGCGGTCTTCTGCTAAAAAAGTCGCCCCAAATCCTCCCTGGGCCAGAGACCGGAGAATATGGTAACGTCCGCGCAGGGTGTGTCCGGGGGCCAATAGGGAAGCAGTCATCGGCAGCGGGGAAATAAAAGCAACAGATTAAAATCGCAGGGGCAAGGGTTACCGGAGGACAAAATTTTCAAAAAGATCACCTTGTTCCATAGTAATCGGGACTTTCACAAATCGGGGGCCGTCTCAATTTTGTAAACGATTGGGGGAGAGGTTGAAAAATAGGGTTGATCGCCGAATATCTTGGGTACTGCCGGCACTGGTGAGGGTAAAGGCGCGGAGATGGTTAAAGAAGGGTTTGGCCACATAATCGACCACCCGCAGGATCGGCACTTGGGTTTTGAACAGTTGGGAACCTTGACGCCAATCGGCAAAAAGATAGCCGCTGTTTTCGGGAGGCAGTTGGGCAATGCTGGTCTGGAAATCTTTGTTTTTCAGGAGCGATCGCCCGGTATTAGCTTGGATCGCCCGGCTGAGGGTTTTTACAGAAGTGGCAAAGAGTTCGTACTCGTCAACGCTGAGGTGCGCCCCCCGGACATCGGCATTGAGTTGTACCAGCTCATCTTGGTCTTGGGTATCGATGGCTGTCCAGGCGGTGACGCGGCGATCGCCCAAGGGTAAACGCCCGACGCTTAAGCCTTTTTCCTGGGCCAAGCTATCAAAGTGTTCAATGACGGGATCGAGGTTGACCTCCGGTTGTCGTTCCGCCACAAAGAGCCATTCCACATCATTGCGTTCGGCATCGGGGACGAGGGCCAGGGCATATTCCCCAGAAATCCACGCAAAAATATCTTCGGGGAGGTCAATGCCGAGGGGATCTTGGATTGCGGCGACCGCCTGTTGCAAGATCTGGGATAAGGGACTTTTCGGATTTAACCCTGTAGTCGCTTCACCCCAGAGAGCGTTTAAATCTCGCCCAGCCACGGCAAACATCGCCTCCTGGGGAATGTAGTTGAGGACATGGGTCGGTGCCGTGGTCGCCCCTGGCATCAGGCTAGGTTCCGTGTCCCCAATCAAAGCCGTTTCCGCCACTAACCCCTCTGGATGAAGACCGATGGCGATCGCCAAACGTTGTTCGAGGGTCGGTTCCTCTGGGGTCGGATCGTTGGCAATCCAAGCGCTGAGGGCGGGTAAATTCGCCACCATCACGCCGATATGTTTCCGGTCAATGGTTTCTAGGGCTTCTGTATATTGCGGGTCATGGCTCAAATTCAAATCTGGCACCTGCACCGTATTAATCGCACTGCGTAGCACCTTTGCTTCGTTGGCAAACAGTACATAATTACCCACAATCGCACTGGCAAACCGATGGCTGTCCGCCTGGGGAATGACTAAATTGACCCCCTTATATTGATCAAACGTCAAACCCGCTTCTGGGGCGATCGCCTGTTCCGTATAAGAAAGCTGTAGAAATTCCTTGGCTAAGGCCTGATCCCGTGCTTCTACCACCAATAAATAACCCGGCTGCACCCCATTACTCGGATCGCGATCCACATCTAAAGTAGTCACCGCCAAGCTCAACTCGTCCCCCAGCCACGGTTCAATCTGCTTGCTGTAATCCAGTCCCGTCGCACTGAGTAAACTTGTTTTCACCTGTTGTAATTCCGTGAGCGTCGCCCGCCGTTTACCCCAAGGGGTTTGCACGAGGCCCAGGGCGGCTAATTTCTCTGGATTCACCACTAGCGAAAGCATCAATGGCGCTTGCCGGGGAACAAACAAGGCTGCTGCCGGATTGCGCGCCACCCCACCTTGCAACCAAGGTAAGGGACTCTGTTTAAAAATAGCGAACCAACTGCCTAGCCCCACCGAGAGCAGAAGCACCACCAGAAGACCGAGATACACAAAAAAGGAACGAGATTTCATGGGCTGCCTAGAAACGCACGGCATTTATTATCCCATTGTGCTGGGAGGATCGAAAATTCCCGACCGCGAAAAGGTCTATTTACGTTTTTTCGCCTTCCAGGTGCCGCCGTAGCGATAGTTAGGATTATTGGTTGCTAACTCGCGCCGACAATCAGGGCAAACCAACACTCACTGCTCACTCGCATCATATTGAATTCGGTAACGAACTGCCGCAATGGTTTGGCAATAATCACAGTTTTTCTCTCGAATACGCATGACTTCAGAACTGAGGCTAAAAAATTTATTCTTTGTTGCATGGCGTTAAGGCTGGGGAAAAATCAGCGTCCAATGGCGTTCTGAAGATTGATAAACTTGGGCCTTGGTTAAGCCTGCTTCGGTGGCGATCGCCTCAATTTCAGGCACCGTAAACGCCGCATGGAGCGAATCCCAGAATAATTGCCGTTGACGCGCATCAAAACCTGGCCCCTCGGCAGCAGCAACGATCTGGTCAATGGTGGCGGTGCTATCGGGACGAAACAAATCCCGCACGATAATTTTTCCCTGGGGTTTGAGGAGACGGCCCATTTCCTGAAAACAGGGCAACGGATCAGGTAAATGGTGAATCAGGCTATTAGAAATAATCACATCAAAGCTTTGGTCGGGCCAGGGCAAATTTTTCGCATCAGCATAAACCAACTCGATTTGTGCTGTTAAACCTGCGGCCACAACGTTTTTTTGTCCTAGAGCGAGCATCGACTGCGCTAAATCGGTGCCTTTAATCTGCCATTGGGGGCGCTGTTGCCCTAACAAAATCGGAATTTGTGCTGTCCCTGTGCCCAAATCTAAAACGAAAGCGGTTTCTTGGGGGTAAGTTGTAACCACGAGATCCGCAAAATCTTGATTCACCGCTCGAAAATCCATCGCATCGTAGGCGATCGCCTCGGCGGGATCGTCCATCACTTCCGGTTCTAAAATTCTTGTTAACGCCATCTTTCGTTTATTCCTGAAAAATATTTCCGGATTGATCTGATTGTCTAATGTTCTAAAAAATTCGCTACACTGCCGATGTTGAGTGTTCGTCTGTAATGTCCTTGTTCTCGCCCTTTCGTCTGATTTCTCTCATCGGTTGCACCAGTCTTTTGAGCCTTGGCGCTTGCCAAAGGATTGACCCGGCCCTCTACGACTGTCAAAAACTTTTGGCGCAAATCCAAAGCACCGTCACGGAAGCCCAGACCCTTGTCCAGAACGAACCAACGACAGAAGCTCCGCAAACTTTTAATTTTGAGCGTTGGCTCCAGGCGGCCGATGCCCTGAAAATGGGGGCCGAGGCGATCGCCCAACTGCGCTTACGGGATAGCCAGATGAAAACCTACCAAACGCAAATTAGCGATATTTACCAACGTCAGGCCGAAGCCACCTATGCCATGGTAAAAGCGCGCCAGGACAAAGACCTAGAAGCGGCCCAAACTGCCCAGTCCCTGAGCCAGACCGCAGGCACCGAAGAACAAACCATCGGCCAAGCCCTTGATGATTATTGCCAAGCCAAATATCAAGCTGTCACCGCTACAGAAGACCCATAAGCCAAGCAAAATTTAAAATGCTTAGGGTTTCCGGGAGGGTTTAGGTTTGCGGGCGATCGCCTGACCTGCCCCATCCTGGGGAAAACCGAGGGGCCGAATTACTTGGTTTTTCCTGGCGGCTTCCTTGGCCTTTAGTTCCGTGTAATCTAGCCAATGAATGCAGTCTACCGGACAGGTATCAATCGCCTCTTGGACGACTTCCTCAGCATCTCCATCCTGGCGATAGGCCCGGGCCCGACCATGTTCTTCTTCGATATAAAAGGTGTTGGGAGCCGTGTGGGCGCAATGTTTGCAGCCGATGCAGGTGGTTTCATCCACATACACCCCTTTTTGGCGCAGCAGGCCACCTAGTTCCGGTTCAAACCCAGACCGTTCTGTGTCATTTCTTAAAAAGCCCCCCAACTCCGGCTCAAAACCAGACCGCTGGGGGGAATTTTCAAAGGTCATACATTAGCTCCAGCGCTGGACGACGAGGCGAATCGAGCCATCTTCGTTTTTCTGCTGTTCACTGACTTGAAAGCCTTGTTTGTTGGTTTCGTTGAGGATGGTGTGGTAAGCATAGCCCTGGGTGAGACGTTGGAGGAAGCCATCAACGGTTAGGGGTTGCTGCCAGTATTGCAAGTCAGCGACGAGTTCATATTCATGGCCATTCCAGCTAAAGCCGATATCGTAGTCATTGTTCTGTTGGATGACAACTTCAGCGGTGCGGCGATCGCCTTTATAACCCCGCACAGCACTGGGGCCTTCTTTCCACTCAATGTCCATGTCCTTGAGGGCAGACTTGAGGGAAGTCAAATTACGGATTTTGGTTTTGATATTGCTGAAATGAGACATAGGATTTAACGGGGCTATTTATAGAGGTTTGCAAAAAAATCACCAATTGCTTTGGACGGGGTTCGTCGTCGTTGCAGTTTGGCTCACCGGTTGGGCAAAATATTCTGAGGTTTGTTCTTGGGAGAGAACAACGCCCAGTTGCTCTTCGATCGCAGCGGTCACTTCTTGGCATGAAGACCCGATAATGCCTGTGACCTTTTCTTGGACACGGCCATCAGGGTAAATGATGAATTCTAATGTCTCCATGTTCATGGGTGCGCTTCCTCATTGGCATGGTGGGAAAGTTGACCAATTTGGCGGGGGACAATATACGAAATTTTGCCCTTAACTTTCCAGCACATTTGTGTTTACAGCAGTTTAACAAATCTCGACAATGGGGGGGTAGCTTGCCGCCGCAAATCGTAAGATTCTTTTCATTTTTAGGTGGCTAAATAGATGATTTTCAATGGTGATTAGGCGATCGCCCCAATGGTTGACTCCCTCGCCTAGCGCAATGGCCACCAAGCCACCTTATCGCGGGTCGCACTATAAACTTCCTTGAGGCCTTCTGGATTCAACACATGGATCAGATCCCCTTGTCCCTCAGCGGATTTTTCTGTCTTAATCAGTTCCACCTTCGTCATCCCCTTCAACACCTGTTCCACGGTGCGGTGATTTAACTGGCAGGCATGGGCAATGATATCTACGGGGAGATCAAAGCTAAAAACGCCATCACGCTGGGGTTGATTGGCCAGCGATCGCTCTTGGTAAATCAAAGCCCGCAGCAGGGAAGCGACGGCCTGGGGCGGGTAGGTACTACAGTTCAGCAGATGGTACTGGAATTTTTCCCGTAACTCGAAACTCAGATTATAGCGATCGCGAAAATCAGCACTCTGGTCATAGATCCGTTGTACCGTTACTACCGGAATTTTCAGCACATCGGTAGTTTTGTAGGCTTCCACCAAACTGGGAAAACTCCGACTCACCTGCCCAAACCCAACGGGAAGATTGCGCATCCCAAAACAACTGCCCATGTAGGTGATTGCTAAGATGCGGTCGAGGGGCGTACTCCGCACAATCACTGGCCCCCCCGCAAGTAACACATAAAGAAATTCCAAATTATGGTTCGGGCGAAAAGCTGTATAGATCGGCCGACTGGAATAGAGTTTCTCAGTGATTAATTCCGCTGGATCAAGCCAATTTTGCAGTGCATCTGGATCCATTCCCCGAAAGAAAAAATTGTTTTCGGTTAACTCAGTGATGATTTCTGGCACTTTGGGAGCTTGGACAGATTTTGCCATGGAAATTACAAACGTATTAGATTCAGAAGCTACAGGCGTTTCTTTCTGATTCTAGTCGAAAAGCTCGATGTAACCGAGTCATCAATCGCCCATGGGTGGGGTTTTGCCATGGCCCAAGTTTCCTCAAACCGGGACATTAAGATTGCCTCGGCACGGGTTGGGACTTCGCATTGACCGCAAAGACTTTTGCCTGTTTCGGCCTGAGATAAACGGTTTGGCCAACTTCAATTTGTAATTGGGCAAGTTTTTCTCGACTAAGGTGGGCCATGATAATTTCTTGATCTGCCGTTAGTACCTCCACTTGAACATCGGAGCCTCGGTAAATGATTCGCTTGACTATACCGGGCAAAGCAGTCGGATCACCATCGATTTGTAAATCTAGATCATGAGGACGAACAAATACAGCATGGGTCGCGTGATGGGGGCTTGTGTTCGGGTGATTACGGATCAAGGAGTGATGACTGGGTAAAACATTCACTTCCCCAATGAAGTTCATCACAAACGGAGTCGCAGGGTGGTCATAAATTTCCGCAGGGCTGCCGACCTGTTCAATGCGCCCATGGTTCATCACAACAATTTCATCGGCAACTTCCATCGCTTCTTCTTGATCATGGGTGACAAAAATACTTGTGACATGAACTTCTTCATGGAGACGACGCAGCCAAGCTCGGAGTTCTTTTCTGACTTTTGCGTCTAGGGCACCGAAAGGTTCATCAAGCAGTAAAACCTGGGGCTGTACCGCTAGGGCACGGGCTAAGGCGACCCGTTGGCGTTGACCGCCGGATAACTGGGAAGGGTAGCGATCGCCTAAACCCTGTAGTTGAACCAGCTCTAATAGCTCTTCGACCCGCTGGCGGATCAGATGCTTGGGTTTTTTGCGGATCTCAAGCCCAAAGGCAACATTTTGGCGGATGGTTAGGTGTTTAAACAGGGCATAGTGCTGAAATACAAAGCCAATATTCCGCCGCCGAATATCTACATGGGTCGCATCTTGACCGTTGATAATCACTTGTCCATGATCAGGGGTTTCTAGTCCGGCGATCGCCCGTAGGAGGGTTGATTTTCCAGAACCAGATGGCCCTAATAAGGCAACCAATGTTCCTTCTTTGACTCCTAAATTGATATTTTCTAAAGCCTGAAACGTACCAAAGTTTTTATAAACTGAATCAACAAAAATACTCATTTTTTTCTACAGTAATAAGGGAAATTTTTATCAAGTTAAGCGAAATAAATCATGGCCTAAATTGCCATTAAGCGGAGTGGGTATTCCGTTCTAAGATCTCTTTCAGCACCAGCGTCACACAGGCAAGTAAAGCTAAAACAACCGCTGCCGCAAAAGCTGATTCTGTTGCGTAATTCATATGTTCTTGCTCTACAAAAATCGGTAGTGTTGCTGTTTTGCCGAGGATACTCCCGGAAACCACTGAAACAGCCCCAAATTCTCCCATCGCCCGGGCATTTGTCAGCAAAACTCCATAGAGTAACCCCCAACGAATATTGGGTAGTGTCACCCGCCAAAAAATTTGCCAATCACTAGCACCAAGAGTACGAGCTGATTCTTCTTGATCTGATCCCATTTCTTCTAAAACAGGAATAACTTCTCTGGCGACAAATGGCAACGTTACAAAAAGTGTGGCAATCACCATGCCTGGTAAAGCAAAAAGGATCTTGATATTTGCCTGTTCAAAAAGAGCACCTAGCCAACCATTTTGCCCATAAAGCAAAACAATCATCAAGCCAGCAACGACGGGGGAAATTGAAAAAGGAAGATCGATTACACTGAGAAACAGAGTCCGCCCCCAAAATTGTTTTCTTGCCAACACCCAAGCGGCGCAAAGACCAAATATTGTATTCAATGGCACGCTAATTAAAGCAATGATCACCGTTAATTTAACTGCTTGAATAAAAGCGCGGGCCTGGAGTGATTCAAAGAAAACGGAAATTCCTTGGTGAAAGGCTTCATAAAAAATGGCAAGAATGGGAATTAAAAGAATTAAAGCGAGATAAGTAATTGTAATCCCAATTAGCCATTGGGGAGAAAGTTTAAATTCAAAGGATTTAAGTTTAGTTTGCATAACGCCTTCCCCATTGTTGTAGAAAATTGATAATAAATAGAAGCAGCAAAGAAACAATTAACAGCACTGAACCAATCACCGTCGCCCCTTCGTAATCAAAAGCTTCTAGGCGTTGGAAAATTAACACTGGGGCAATTAGATCTTTGAAAGGAATCCCCGATGAAACAAGCACAATGGAGCCATATTCACCGACAGCCCGTGAAAATCCGAGGGCAACGCCCGTTAAGATTGGTGGGATTAGGGGTGGAAAAATAACGCGCCAAAAAGTCTGGCTTTCTGTCGCCCCTAAAGACCAAGCGGCGTGTTCTGTTTCTTCTTCGAGTTCGCGTAATACTGGCTGGAGAGTGCGCACCACAAAGGGAAGAGAAATAAATAACATCGCGATAAAAACGCCGATTCGGGTGTAGGCAATCTTGATCCCTAAGGGAGCAAAAAGTTGTCCAATCCAACCTTGATCGTTATAGAGTGTCGCTAAAACGAGACCTGCAACGGCTGTCGGTACAGCAAAAGGAATATCAATGGCTGCGTCAACAATTCGTTTGAGGGGGAATTCATAGCGGACTAAGACCCAAGCGATGATCGTGCCTAATAGGCCATTAATTGCCCCAGCAGCGATCGCCGTAATAAAAGTCACACCATAGGCAGACAAAGCCACCGGGGATAAAGCAATTTCTAGGTATTCTGAGGTGCTTAAGCTCAGGGATTTTTCGATTAAAGCGAAGGTCGGCAAAATCAAAATCAACGCTAGGTAAGTAATTGTTACTGACCAAGGGATTGTATTTTTTGGAAATTGGATTGACCTTGCCGAAAATAATTTACGCGGCAGTGCTAAAGATAGAATTTTCATCGTTTACATAACAGAAATGACTGGTAGATTACTGAAAAATTAAAGATATTTATTTCACCACCCGTCAGTTTCCGGAGACTCTTTATGGTAAACCCCAACATTATGATCCTCTAGGTAGAGGAGTGCGTCTTTTACTGCTTGATTAAGACCAGAAATCTGTAAATCAAACCAACCACTAACGGTATTATCTCGGCCTAAAGTTGCTGCCAAAATATTGACTTGAACATTATATTTAACAGCTAACTGGGTGATGATTGGATCCTGTTGATACTGCTTCGGGATTTGTACCAGAATATTAACTTGGGTGTGGCGATCGCCTGGATTTTTTTCTGCTGATTCATGAGACATAATTGCTGTACCTCTCCTATTCAAGAATTCAGCTTGATTTCTAATTCTTTACTGTTGAAAAATTTGATCAAAGATGCCACCATCACCAAAGAATTTTGGTTGTGCTTCGCGCCAGCCACCAAAGTCTTCAATGGTTGCTAGGTTTTTAATCGCTGGATATTGATCCGCGACTTGAGCCGCAACATCAGGATCTGTCGGTCGGAAACCAACTTCTGCAAAAATCGCTTGGGCTTCAGGGGTGAAGAGGAACTCAACAAAAGCCTCTGACACGTCCCGCGTATTGCGTTCATCAACGGTTTTATCCACAACGGTCACGGGATTATCGATCGCGATATTGAAATCCGTCAGGATGGTGTAGGGTTGATTTTCTCCTTGTAAGTTGGCGAGATAAACTTCATTTTCATAGTTCAGCAGAATATCTCCCTGTCCCTGTTGGTAAAAAACATCGGTAGATTCCCGTGCATTTTTTGGCAGAATTGGCGCATTTTTATAGATTTTGGTGACAAATTCCCGTGCTTCGGCTTCAGTACCACCCGTTTGAGTGATGGCACCCCAAAGACCAAGGAAATTCCAGCGGGCACCACCGGATGTTTTGGGATTGGCCGTAATAATTTCTAAGTCGTTTTCCGCAAGATCAGTCCACTGTGTAATTTTCAAATTGGGGTTACGGGGCACGATCGCAATCACAGAGGAAGTAACCACACTGTCACGGGGGGCTTCTGTTTCCCAGCCGGGGTCAATGAGACCAGCCTCTTCAATGGCGTTGATATCAGATCCCAAGGCGAGGGCGACAATATCTGCTTCCAAGCCATCGATGACGGCACGGGTTTGGGAACCAGATCCGCCATAGCTTTGCTCGATGGTTACGGTTTGTCCGGTTTCTGTTTTCCACTGTTCAACAAAAAGCGGAATGATTTTTTCGTAGGCGCTCCGGGTAACGGCATAGGTAACCAGGGTGATGGTAACTGGCTCTTGAGATTGAGTCTGAGCCGTTGTGGTTTCAGACTCGGGGGTAGTGCTCTGGTTTTGGTTGGGGCTACCGCAAGCGAAAAGACTACTACTCAATAGGGTGGCGATCGCCAAAGTTTTTAGGGACAAATTGGGCTTTCTCATTTTTGATTCAATTTCTTTTGAATTAGCAGCTAATCATAATCTAGTCTTGTTTGAATTGCAATTCATTTCAAATTCAATCTTGAATCATTCTCTGCTGTGCCATGATGAGAGTTGAAAAAAATTGACCCTGCCAAGGGTGCATGGCAATCCGTTCTAAGCTGTCAACCCTTCTCTATGCCTTTGTTTCAGATTTCTAAATCTTTTTTTCAGTCCTGGCGATCGCCCCGAACTTGGAACGCGATTCTGCCCTTTAATGTCATAAAAACGACTAAATTCTTTTCAACGGCGCCCATGCTAGGCGTTCTATGTGCTGGAGGATTTTCGATGGCAATGTTTGCGCAGTTGCCTTCTTTGGGGGAGGCGGCTTTCTTCGGTTTGGGTTGGCAAGGTTGGTTGACCCTCGGTCTGACTCTGGTGGCCTTTCTTTTAAATGCCCTGACGCCTCTCCCTGCCGAGGTGATTTTCCTTGGTGCCTTGGGAGCCTTGCTGCTGACGGGGGTGCTTGATACGAGTACTACCCTCGCCGGGTTTAGTAACGAAGGTTTGGCGACCATTGCGGTGCTTTATCTCGTGGTGACTGGCTTGCAACAAACCGGCTCTCTCAGTTGGATTTCCCAGCGGGTTTTAGGACTGCCGAAAGGAGAGTCTGCGGCCTTGATGCGGTTGATGGTGCCCGTGATGGGCCTGAGTGCTTTTCTAAACAACACCCCTGTGGTGGCGATGTTTATCCCGGTAGTGAACGAGTGGTGCCGCAAGCTGCGCATTAGCCCCTCAAAATTAATGTTGCCCCTAAGCTATTCCGCTTCCTTTGGGGGCGTCTGTACTTTAATTGGTACCAGTACAAACCTGGTGGTCAATGGCCTCTTGATTGCGGAAACAGACCATGCCGGTCTCGGCCTCTTTGATATTGCCTTGGTGGGATTACCCTGTGCGATCGCCGGTGTGACCTTTCTAATGCTGAGTCACAGTTGGCTACTACCAGAGCGCAAACCGGCCATTAGTGACCAAGACGATCTGCGGCAATACACCGTGGAAATGGTTGTCCACGAAAACAGTCCCCTCATTGGCAAAAGTATTGAAGAAGCTGGGCTACGAAATTTGCCAAACCTGTACCTGATTGAAGTGGTGCGGGATTCTTTGGTGTTGCCAGCGGTCAGCCCGCGCGAAGTTTTGCAGGAAAAGGATCAGTTAGTTTTTGTCGGGGCAGTGGATTCGATCCTCGACCTCAATCGACTCCGGGGGTTACAGCCAGCCACGGATCAAGTTTTTAAATTAGATACTCCCCGCTCTGAACGTTGCCTAATTGAGGCGGTTGTTTCCAATACCTGTCCGCTGATCCGGCAAACGATCCGGGAAGGAAAGTTTCGCAGTCGCTATAATGCCGTCGTTTTAGCCGTGGCTCGGAATGGGGAACGTCTCAAGGGAAAAATCGGGGAAATGCGCCTGTTGGCAGGGGATACCTTATTACTCGAAACCCACCCCACCTTTTTGGAGCAGCAACGGGGTTCCCGGGACTTCTATTTAGTCAGTGAAATTCCTGATTCGGAGCCGATGCGCCATGACCGTGCTCCCCTCGCCCTGGGAATTCTGCTGGTGATGGTGGTTTGTGTGGTGTTCGGTTGGCTCTCGATGTTAAAGGCGGCAACCCTAGCGGCGATCGCCATGATTGTTTTCGGTTGCTGTTCCCCCAGTCGTTCCCTCAAAAGTATTGAATGGTCTGTGTTGCTCGTCATTGGGGCCGCCTTTGGTTTGGGGAAAGCCTTAGAAACGACCGGGGCTGCTGGGGCGATCGCCGCCAATCTCCTGCAACTGGCGGGAGACAATCCCTGGCCCACCCTGGTTGTCGTCTACGGAATTACAACCCTCCTCACAGAATTAATTACCAACAATGCCGCCGCGGCGTTAATGTTCCCCATTTCAGTATCCCTAGCCAATACCCTCGGTGTGGATGTGATGCCTTTTGTGATTGCGATCATGATCGGCGCTTCGGCGAGTTTTTCGACTCCCATCGGCTACCAAACTAATTTGATGGTCTACGGGCCAGGGGGCTATAAATTCACCGATTATTTTCGGGTGGGGATTCCCTTGAACCTCCTGTTTTGGGTGGTGGCTTGTAGCATTATTCCTTTTATATTTCCTTTTTAGAACGATGGCACCACTTCACCTAGGGGAACTTTTCTAACCTCACTTATGTCCTGGAAAACTAATTCCATTCCCAGGAAACAGGAAGGAATTCAACTTTGCTGTTATAAAAATTTTTTAGGATCATGACATTTTTTGGAAAAGCCCTTCTTGCAACCATTGCGAGTAGTGGCTTGTTTCTAACTTCCATCCCGGCGATCGCTGATGATGATAATGAAATCGAAGGATACATCACGGCGATTAACCGACAGGATCAATCTTTAACTGTGAACGGAATTAGAATTTTTGCAAGCCCCGAAACTGACTATGATGATGGACTCAATCGATTCAGCGATCTGCGGGTAAATCAAAAAGTTGAGGTGGAGTATTTGAACTTCCGGGGTAACTACATCGCCATCGAAATTGAACTGGAAGATTAACTTTTTTTCTCTTCTTTTCTTTTTTTTTGTCTTCCTATGAATGGTCTTTGCCCCCGCAAGCATCCTCTATCTGGATAAACCTGGGGTGATCGCCATTCTTTTTTTGTGCCTGCCTCCGGGATCTGAAAACGAAAAGCTTGACTTATTCCTAAATAAGAATTATTCTGGCTTATTAAGAAAGGTTGAGACCTTTCCTAAAATTTTCTGTTATCACACTATCCAAGAGGTCCACATGGCTAGAGTACCTGACGTTGTCTTCAAAACCCGCGTCCGCGATGAATCCGTAGAAGGCCCCAACCCCTACCGTTGGGAAGACAAAACCACCGCTGACATTTTCGGTGGCAAGAAAGTTGTTCTTTTCTCCCTGCCTGGTGCTTTCACGCCCACTTGTTCCTCCAACCACTTACCCCGTTACGAAGAGCTCTATAGCGAATTCCAGGCCCAGGGCGTTGATGAAATCATCTGTCTGTCCGTAAACGATGCTTTCGTAATGTTCAAGTGGGGTAAGGAAATCGGTGCTGACAAAGTCTTCCTCCTTCCCGATGGTAACGGTGAATTTACCCGCAAAATGGGGATGCTCGTTGAGAAGTCTAACCTCGGTTTTGGGATGCGTTCTTGGCGCTACTCCATGCTCGTCGAAGATGGCGAAATCAAGAAGATGTTTGTAGAGCCTGACTTCTCTGATAACTGCCCCACTGATCCTTTTGAAGTATCTGATGCAGATACCATGCTGGCTTACATCAAGGGCGAATCTGCTCCTGGTGTTTCTGAACCCCGCAAAGAATTTGTTGGCTAAGTTTCTATCACCGACGCTCACCAAATAATTTTTTTAGACTAAGGCAAGGGGGGCGGCGATCGCCTTCTTTGCCTTTTTGATTTCTCGTACCACCGCCAAACCATTGGGGGACCCTGCCATGAAGCTTTCTAGTAAAAACCTCGAAACCCGTTTAGATACCGTCTATGATGCCATTATTGTGGGGGGCGGCATGGGTGGTTTATCCGCTGCAATTTACCTCGCCCGCTATGGCCTAAAGTGCCTCATCGTCGAAAAAGGCAGGGGCCGCTCCTTCTGGATGCAAGATCTCCGCAACTATGTCGGCTTAGACCCAGAAACCCCCGGGCGAGATATTATCCTCCAGAGCACCAAGCAGGCCATTGATTGGGGTGCGGATCACCTGCGGGGTTATGTCGAAGAAGTTACTGATGAAGGTGAAACCTTCGCCGTCAAAGTCAAAGTTGGCAGAAAAAATAGTAGCTATCCTGTTTTCCGCAGTAAATATGTAGTCGCTGCCTCTGGCATCATCGACAATCTCCCCGAAACCGATGATATGCAAAATGTCTATGATTATGCTGGCTATACGCTCCATGTCTGCATGATCTGCGATGGCTTCGATATGTGGGATCAAAAGGCGGTCGTCATTGCGGGCACCGAAGGACAGATCAACGCGGCTTTCGTCTTAAACTGGTTTACCCCCTACATCTCCGTGCTGACCCATGGCCTCGTGGAAGTGAGCGATGAAATGAAAGAAAAGCTTGCTGAACACGGCTATCCCCTCTACGAACAAAAAATTGTGAAATTCCACGGCGAAAATCACAAGATGAGCGGTGTTGAACTCGAAGATGGCACCATCGTCGAAGCCACGACAGGTTTGGTGAATATGGGCTCGACCTACTACAACGACTATTTGAAAGGGATCGATGGTTTGGAGTGGGACGGTGAAAACCTCGTAACCAACAATATGTGTCAAACGACCCATGAGCGAATTTTTGCCCTTGGTGATCTCAAGAAAGGCCTCAATCAAGTCTCTGTGGCGGTGGCGGATGGTACCTTGGCCGCAACGCAGATTTGGCGCAATATTCGTCGGGCGGCTCCACCCCGCAAGTGGGTTGAAAATGTCAGCGAACCCCATCCTTTCTTAAATGTCTAATTTTAGATAGGGCCTTGGTATTTTGGCTCGACCAGATAAATTGGTTATTTTATTCCTCAACTGTTGGGGAATTTTTTTGTGCCAATATTCAGCTATCTAGGCGATCGCCCAGGCATTTTTTCGGTTTGATGGAGGAGATCCTCTACGTGTGAATTCCCCCATGTTTTCTTTCCACATTCAGCCCGATAGCGAAATCCCTGCGTCCCAACAGCTCCTGGATCAATTGCAATTTGCGATCGCCTCCCATCAATTTAGGCACGATCAACGGCTGCCGAGTTTACGACAATTGGAAATGATGACCGGACTCCACCGCAATACCATCAGCAAGATTTACCGGGAGCTTGAAGTCCTTGGCCTCGTCAAGTTAATTCCCGGTTCAGGGGTTTATGTTCAGGATCAACGCCAGTCCTCCACGACGCCATCCGAAACCACTAAAGAGCCGTCGCCGCAACCCCAGGCTATTTTTGATGACGCAATTCAGCGACTGTTGGAGGCGGGCTATAGTTTGCCCCAAATTCAACAACTGTTTACTAAGGCCATTGATTGGCGTCTCGCCTGTGCCGCCCAGGTGATGATCACTGTTCCCCAGCGGGAATTGGGGGCTGGCCAGTGGATTTTGCAAGAAATAAGTCAGGCGATCGCCATCCCGATCCAACTGGTTCCCCTAGAAGCATTGGCCGAACGTTTAGAACAGGTCACGGCGGCAACCCTGGTTACTACCCCCTATTTCCTTCAGGCTGTGGCGGCGATCGCCCCCCCGAATATCCAGATCATCCCGGTCACACTCCATGATTACGGCCCCGAACTGACCCACATCAAAGCGCTTCCCCCCAACCACTGCCTCGGTCTAGTGAGCCTGAGTCCTGGCATTCTCCATGCTGCCCGCACCATTATCCATAGTCTCCGGGGGACTGAGCTGACCCTGATTACTAGCACGCCGACGGATCTGCCTCGTCTCCAGGCGCTAATCCGGCGCAGTCACATGATTTTATGCGATCGCCTTAGCTTGGAAACCGTGCAACAACAAATTAGCCGACTCCAACCCAGTCTTAGTCAGCGACCTAAAGTATTTCCCTGTAACAATTACATCAGTGAAACATCACTACAGTCACTGCATCAAGCCTTACAAAAATCCTAATATTCTAGAAATTCTTAGTTTTGGCTGAATAAAACTGCTTATAAATATTGTTGGTATTTTTCATAAATGTCTACTGCCGGAATTGGTTCCTTAAATGCCTGCGGCAAACTATAATCCTGAGCGGAATACTCTTTTCGCAAATCAACAATATTTAGATAAGGAAGTTGCCAATCCCGTAGCCGCTGCAATAACTCTTGAAATTCAATATCATTTTTTTGATAACGATATTTAAACGCAATAAATTGCAGCATCCGTGCATAGGAACGGGGGTTATCATGTTCTGCTGGAATTTGGAGAATTTCAGTCAAATGATTGAAAACATCTTGATTATCACGAATGTGTAAACTGAGCTGCGTCACATCATAAGTATCAGATTTTGTTAGGGTTTTTGAGATACTAGAAATCGCCCGCAGGACCGTATAACTGTAGGTTGCCTGCTTAAAAAGCCTCAGCAATTCCAGTCCATCTGGATATTGGGCGACATTATCAATCGCCTTTAAATATTCCTGGAGCACAATCCGGCCTTTGTCTGTTTTAATGCGGTCGAGCAGAGGCCATACTTTTTTGTGAAGAATAGCGATCACTGTTTGGTGATCTTGGGTTGCAAGCACCTGGGAAATAAATTTATAAATACTTTTTTGAAGCGGACTGCGAAATTGTAATTCTGTTTCAGAAATCAGTAAATAACTTTCCGCCGCTGTTAAAGCTAATTCTAAAAACTGAATAATTCGTTTTAAACCCTTAAACTCGCCAAGTTCTTTCTCAATTAAGACCCGCATTTTGGCATAGGTCAAAAAGTCTTCATTGTCGAACTTATTTAGTTCGATTCGCTGCACATGCCAGGCCTTTGCTCTAATTTCGCGATTATACTTTCGGTGCGCCAAAATAATTTTTTCCGGCACTGACTTCTTGCTAATCAGTTTCGCAATTTTTTCTGAAAAACTGGTCTCACCGATTAGAGGCTTATTCCACCATTGTGTTTCATCCATGGTTATTTAAGGCAAGTAATGGAGTTGATTGCTGGTGAACGGGATAGTGTTTTCTGTTCCTAAACTATTTTTTAGTTTGCTGATAGGGAAAAATAGACTTTCTTAACCGTATCATCGCATATTCTTTGTCTAGGTTGAGGCGTTTATTATTACATAAATCCTGTCGAAATTGTGGCTTAGAGCGAGCAGTCAAGCCACTTTAACAACCCTCACAGTGCCCTAAGGTAACGAAATTACTGAAGACTAGTCGGAAGAATCAATGCTTTGGTGGAGATGTTGTTTTGCCCGTTGCCAAAGGGTTTCTAGTTCTGCGAGGGAGTAATCTGTCAGGGACTTATCTGCAAACTTTTCCATCAAAGAAATGCGTTGCACCATGCGGTTGTTGGTGCCGTGGAGCGCCCCATTGGGATCGAGATCATACCACCGGGCTAAATTGACGACGGTGAATAGTAGATCGCCGAGTTCAGCCTGTTGATGGGCCTTGTTCTCAGTTTGGAGTGCCTCGCGAAATTCCTGGAGTTCTTCCTCAAATTTTGCCCACACTTCCCCAATGTTTTCCCATTCAAATCCGGCGGCGGCAGCTTTTTCGGACATTTTTAGGCTCGCCATCAATGGTGGGAGGGTGCTGTTATAGCGGTCTAATTTACGGCTGAGCTGGGGCACAGTTTGCGGGGATTCGCCTTTTTCTTCGGCCTTGATGGTCTCCCAGTTTTGACGGACTTCGGCGACGGTGCTGGCACTGGTTTCACCGAACACATGGGGGTGACGGCGAATCAATTTTTCGCTAATGCCCTCGGCGACTTCCTGGAGGCTGAAGTGGCCGTATTCCTGGGCAATTTGGGCTTGTAAAACGACTTGCAGTAAGAGATCCCCTAATTCTTCGGCGATCGCCTGTTGGTCATCTTGACGGAGGGCATGGACAACTTCATAGGCTTCTTCGATCACATAGGGAATCAAGGTTTGGGGTGTTTGTTCTAAGTCCCAGGGACAACCACCAGCGGGCGATCGCAATTGAGCGACAACCTCAATTAAATGTTGTAGAGCCGTTAGGATTGCGTCGGTCGTTTGTTTCGGTGCCATAGCTTTTTAAGGGGGAATTTTTGGGTCAGAGTGAGGGGGCGAAAACACCCCCAAAAGAAAAAAGCAGTGTTGCCACTGCCTTAGGTTAACGGTAATTGGGTTTTAACTACTGGCGGAAGAACGGCGACGGCGACGGCGACGGCCATTGGTCTTTTCTTCAGCGTCTTTTTCTGCTACTTCCGGTTCCGCCTGGGGTGAAACTTTTGTTTCTACGGGTTGAGCAGTTTGAGGAGCTGTGTCGTCTGCTTCGGGGGCGACCTCTCCAGTTTCAGGGGTCTCAATCTGGAGTTGTTGCGGCTCTAAATTTTCGACTGGTGTTACTTTTTCCGAAGTGGCATCGGTTTCTTTGGCGCTTCCCGGTCGCACAATTTCGATAATCGTTGAGCGGGGGTCTTTTTTCCCAGCAGCGTCTAAACGCACCAGGGGTGATACCCCAATCAGGGCATAGACATTTTTTTCCTGCTCCGTCATTTCCACCTGAACGGTTTCTTTGGGCTCGTCACGGCGGTAACGACTCCGTTCGCGACGGTCATAGCGGGAAGACGTATTGCTGTTGTCTTGGGACGAAGACGTTTTTGTTTCTTTTTTCTCTTTTGTCGGAGTCTCAGCAGAGGGGCGATCGCCACCATTATCTTGGGTCTCTTTTTCGTCCCGGAGCACTGGCTTACTCGAAACCTCCGGCGATCGCCGGCGACGACGACGATTATTATTATTACTGCTTTGTTCCTGATAATCGGGATGATGCACCAGATTTAACGGCTCTGCCGCAGGCGTATTCCCTGCATTAATCAGCTTGCTCCGAGCAACCCGTGATGTAATCCGTCGTCCGTGGCTGGTGGTGCCGCGCCGTCCCCCAGACAGTACAGGCCGACTTTCTCCCGGTGTCCGCGCCCCGCCCTGGAGCGAGAGAGAAGACAGAATATTTAACTGGAGTGGTACAGGTTCCTCTTCACCGGGTAAATGTACCAAGTGACCAAGGCCATTACAGTGGGCGCAGGGCTTACCGAACAGTTCGTAAATATTTTGACCCTGTCGTTTACGGGTTAGTTCTACCAAACCGAGTTCAGACAACTGGGCGATCTGGGGCCGGGCCTTATCCGCCTTGAGAATACTTGTAAAATGCTCCAGCAACTTCAACTGATCATGGCGAGAATCCATGTCAATGAAATCCACCACGATTACCCCACCAATGTTGCGTAACCGCAGTTGCCGCGCAATTTCTGTGGCCGCCTCATAGTTCGTCCAGAGCACCGTTTCCCGTGCGGTGGCGGATTTAGTAAAAGAACCAGAGTTTACATCAATAACAGTTAAAGCTTCGGTGGGTTCAATGATGATGTAACCCCCAGAAGGCAACTCAACCCTGGGCTTGAGGGCTTCACGAATGGCTGCATTCACCCGGAAATAGTCCAGAATCGATTGCTTTTCGCGGTGATGATCAATTAACAAACCGTCGGGCGCTTTCCCCCCTTCCCAGTTCATGAGCTGGCTTTTCACCCGTTTCATGCCGCTGGCAGAATCCACCACGATGCGGTTCACTTCATCGCTGTACATGTCCCGCAGCACCCGCTGAATAAAGTCGTCATCGCGGTTGATCAGGGTCGGAGGACGGCCGTAGTTTGCCTGCTGCTGGATCGCTTCCCACTGTTTTTGGAGCAGTTCTAAATCTTCGATGATCGCTTCTTCGTCGGTACCTTCGGCCTCAGTCCGCACCAAAAGTCCCATGCCGGGGGGTTTCATCAGCACGGCGAGGGCCCGCAGACGGTTACGTTCGCTATCACTACTGATGCGGCGGGAAAGGTTAACTCCTTTGCTGTAGGGCATCAGGACGACGTAGCGACCGGGGAGGGTAATATTGCCTGTGAGCCGCGGCCCTTTGTTTCCCGTGGGTTCTTTCATCACCTGAACCAGGGCTTTTTGTTGGGGTTCGAGGAGTTCGGTGATTGAGCTGGAATTTTTTCTGAGTCGAATGGGGCCGAGATCGCTGACGTGGATGAAACCGTTTTTTTCGGTGTCACCGATGTTAACAAAGGCCGCGTCAATGCCGGGAATGACGTTTTCGACGATACCGAGATAGATGTCACCGACCTGTTGGGCACCGGTGGATACGACAATTTCTTGGATTTGGTCTTCCCAAAAAACGGCAGCAATCTGATGCTGCTCTGCAATAATAATTTGCTTAGGCATTCAAATTCCTCGATTTTTTTCGCTTAATGCTGAAAAAACTGTTCTATGCAAGTTCTGTTGTCTGAAATAAATGCTTTGAAACTAGGCTGGATATTTCTTGTTTCGTGCAGACTTCACCGCAGACATGAGTCTATGTATGGCTGGGTGAGATGAAATGGTAGGCGATCGCCGGATCTTGTGTCGTTGAGGAAAAGGTTAGGATTACCGCAACAACAAACAAAGACCGGAGCAAATTCTTTCTTCACACGCTGTGTAAAGGGAGAAGACGGTTACGGCTAAATACAGGAAGGTTTAGCGGCATATTTGCAATCGCCTCAGATCCCATTCTAAAGCCAAGTGTTCACTTTGGATCACTTTCATGGGGTCTTGGTGGGCATTTTTCGGAGGCTGTGGAGGGTGTGCTGTAGGGTGTGGGCGACGTGATCGATATCGGTAGCGGTGGTGAAACGGCCTAAACCAAAGCGCAGGGAGGCGCGACAAAGGGCTGGCGATCGCCCCAGGGCCGTGAGGACATGGGAGGGTTTACCGGAACTACAGGCGGAACCAGCGGAAAGGGCGACGGTATTGCGCAGTGCCAAAAGGAGGGCGGTGCCGTCAATATTTTCGATACTGATGTTGAGGTTATGGGGGAGCCGTTGGTCGAGGTCGCCGTTTAGATAAATGCCTTCTAGGGGTTGGAGTTGCTGCCAGAGGCGATCGCGTAATAGTTTAAGCCTGGTATTTTCTTCGTCCATCTGGGCCAGACCGATTGTGATGGCCTTACCAAAGCCAACAATTTGCGGCGTGTAGAGAGTGCCCGATCGCCGTCCCCGTTCTTGGCCACCGCCGTGGAGTTGGGGCGCAAGATTGACACGGGGATTTTTTCGGCGCACATACAACGCACCGATTCCCTTGGGGCCATAGACTTTGTGGGCTGTCAGGGACAGCAGGTCAATGTTTTGGGTTTGGACATTCAGGGGGATTTTGGCGATCGCCTGGGCCGCGTCACAGTGAAATAAAATGCCTTGGTCATGACAGAGGGCACCAATTTCTGCGACAGGTTGGAGTACGCCAATCTCGTTATTGGCCGCCATTACCGAGACCAGTACTGTATCTTGACGGAGTGCTTTTTCCAACAAGGATAAATCCAATAAGCCATTGGCTTGCACGGGCAGATAAGTTACCTCAAACCCCAAAGTTTCTAAATAGGCACAGGGGTCAAGCACCGCTCGATGTTCCGTTTGCACCGTAACAATATGCCTGCCTTTGTCAAAATAAGCCTCAGCTACCCCTTTAATCGCTAGATTATTTGCCTCCGTCGCCCCACTAGTAAACACAATTTCCTCTGGCTCTGCCCCAATGCTGCTGGCGATTATTTCTCTGGATTGTTCTACCGCTGCCGCCGCTTCCCAACCGTAGACATGGCCAGCACTCGCAGGATTACCAAACTGCTCCGTAAAGTAGGGCAACATGGCTTCTAGTACCTGCGGATCAACGGGAGTTGTCGCATGGTTATCAAGATAAATGGGACGCTTCATCGTAAAAAATAGCCTAATTTTTTAACCAAGCAAAAATCTCATCTCCCCTTAAAGTCAATGGCTGAGCAAAAGTCGGCATTGGTAAACTTTGGGCTTGCTGATCAAACACCTGTACAGATTTATCTGGCTGATAAACGAAAATACAGGCTTCTTGGGGGTCAATCAACCACCCCATTTCTGTTCCATAAGCTAAACAGTGGAGGATGTTTCGAATAACACGGCTATGGCTTTGATTGGGAGACAAAATTTCAATTAACCAATCCGGCGCAAGCTTAAAAACATTGGCAATTTCACCGTTATCATCTCGAGGGATTCGTTCTGTTTTAAAGACCGCAACATCCGGCACAATGGAGCGTTCCCCAAAAGTACAACGTAGTTCTGGAAAAACCTGAGCTGTTTTCTCCGGGCGGAAAGCCATGGTGAGGGCAAGGGTTAATTCCCGTTGTAGGAGGCTATGTTTTCCTTGGGGCATTGGCTTTTGACGAATCATCCCATCGATATATTCGTTAGCAGGTTTAGTCTCTGGTAGCGCTAGGAATTCTTCTAGGGTCATTGAGCGACTTAGTGCTTGCACCATGGAACGTACCGTAGATGGGAACTATTTTTTATTTTAGTGACTGTAACTGACTGAGTTCTGGCTTAGGTCTAGGGTGGGTTTCCATTAAGCGCCGCACCTGTTCGGCATGGTAAGAACTACGGGTGAGGGGGCTAGAAACCACTTGCAAAAAGCCGAGGGATTCACCATATTCCCGCCAAGCGTCAAATTGTGCTGGGGTAATAAAATCTTGCACCCCTAAATGTTTTTGGGTGGGCTGGAGGTATTGACCAATGGTGAGAATGTCACAGTCTACGGCTCGCAGATCACGCATGACTTCACGCACTTCTGCATCGGTTTCCCCAAGGCCAACCATAATCCCCGATTTGGTGTAAACCCAGGGGGTTAGCTCGCGGGTGCGCTGGAGTAACTCCAGGGAACGTTGATAATCCCCTTGGGGACGCGTTTTTTTATAAAGACGGGGGACGGTCTCGGTGTTGTGGTTCAACACTTCGGGGGCCGCATCAAGGATCGTTTTGAGGGCGTCCCAATTACCGCAGAGGTCAGGAATCAAGACTTCAATGGTGGTTTTGGGTGACAGTTCACGGGTGCGTTCGATACATTTTACAAATTGGCTTGCGCCATCATCGGGGAGATCGTCACGGTTGACGGAGGTGATTACGACATGATTGAGATTCAGACGGCGGACGGCTTCGGCGAGATTGTCGGGTTCTGTGGGATCTAAACCCCGGGGCACTTTGTCAAAGTCAATGTCGCAGTAGGGGCAAGCACGGGTGCAGGCTGGCCCCATAATCAAAAAGGTGGCGGTGCCTGCATTGAAACATTCGCCAATGTTGGGACAGGAGGCTTCTTCGCAGACGGTGTTGAGGCTGAGGTCCCGTAAAATTTCTTTGACGCTGCCAACCCGTTGCCATTGGGGGGCCTTTACTCTGAGCCAATCTGGTTTTACCGTCACGGCGATCGCTCCTTACTTTTTGAGAATTTTGGACTTAACGGACAAGTTTTTATCGTAGCAAGGTTTACCTGTGTTAGTATAGGTTCTGTTTTTCGGGATGTAGCGCAGCTTGGTAGCGCACCTCGTTCGGGACGAGGGGGTCGTAGGTTCAAATCCTATCATCCCGATTTTTTGAAAAATCACGACCAAAGATCTCCTGGATATTTTGCTAATTCCCAGGGGGACTAATTTTTACAGTTGAGACTGTAGCGGGTGTCGGTGCCGGTAATGGTATTGGTGCCGCTGGCTCGTTTGCAGAGCTCGGACAGTTGATAGCGGTCGAGGAGCGCACCAGAAAAATCAGCCCCATCGATAATCGCTTCGGCAAAGTTTGTCCCCGGCGCAACGGCATCGACAAAAAGGGCGTTGGTGAGGTTCGCACCTTCCATGTTGACTTGATCCATAAAGGCTTCGGAAAGGTTGGCTTCGGTGAGATTGGCCTCCATAAATTTGCCTTCGGTGAGGATGGCTCGGCTTAGGTCACTGCCAGTAAAGTCACTCCCCCGCACATCGGCCCGGGCAAAGCTCGCTGCCTGGAGATTTTCGTGGGCAAAGTCATGGTTCGGCAGTTCGGAATAGGTATAGTTCAGCTTACTAGCGGCGATCGCCTCTGGGGTCACCAAAATTATCACGGCGATCGCCAACAGAAAAACCATTCCCACACGTCGAACAAATTGCGCGGCTACAGAAACCATAATTTCACTAACCTCAAAAAATATTTTTCTTTTTCTAGGATACAAGCCTTCCCCAAGGGGGTTACATCCAGAACTTCCATGTAGTACCCGCTAAATTTGCATCACCGCCACAATTTCGTAGGAAATACTACAAAACTTCCACCATAAGTCATGGCAAAACTAAGCCATTCATTTTTTAACCCCGACTTCAACTTTGATTAACCTTGCCAAAATCAAAGCTTCGGGTGTGAGGACAAACACCAAACTATGACTTCTTTGAAAACTGTATCCTTAGCTGCAACCGCTTTTGTGACGATGACCGGCCAGGCGATCGCCACAGATAATCAAGCATTGCTCGAACAAATTAATCAGTACAGTGCGAACAGTTCTACCGCTCAAGTCAATAGCATTTTCCAGCTCAGCGATGTTTCTCCCTCTGACTGGGCCTTTGATGCGCTGCGAAATTTAGTCGAAAACTACAACTGTATTGTTGGCTATCCCGATGGTACCTATCGTGGCAATCGTCCCCTCAGTCGTTATGAATTTGCCGCTGGTTTAAATGCCTGTTTACAGCAAATTGAGCGGCTGATCACCAGTGGCAGTTCTGAAGTTACGGCAGAAGATCTCGCTGCGCTACGTCGCCTCGTGAATGAATTTGAAGCAGAACTCGCAACCCTTGGTGCCCGCGTTGATGACCTCGAAGGCCGCGTCGAATTCCTCGAAGATCATCAGTTCTCAACGACGACCAAGCTAGTGGGGGAAGTCTCCTTTAATATTTCTGATGCTTTTGGCGATGGCGTCGATGATGCCCAAACCGTTTTTCAAGACAAAGTTCGCTTAATGCTAGTCACCAGCTTTACTGGCAAAGATCGGCTCTATACACGTTTAAGTGCCGGAAATTCTGGCCCTTCATTTACAGGGCAATACGATACTTTGGGATCTGGATTTGTCCCTAGAACTCAAGAAGGACGTTTTTCCTATGATGGTGAACGTGACAACGACGTCACAATCGATCGACTGCACTATGCCTTTCCAGTTGGTGATAGCGCAACTGTCACGGCGATGGCGATTCTCGGAGCCCATCACTTCTATGCAGATACCTTCAATACAGGTCTAGAAGCTGGTGGCGGTTCAAATGGTGCCCTCTCTCGTTTCGGTGAGCGCAACCCAATTTATCGTCTGGGGATTGGTACTTCCACTACCGGGATTGGGATTAAACATGACTTTAATGACGTCTTCCAGCTTTCGGCGGGATATCTCGCAACAAATGGCAGTGATCCGAGCGAAGGAGAAGGACTATTTAACGGCACCTACTCCGCAATGGCGCAATTGGCAATCAAGCCCAGTGACAAGTTTAAATTTGGGGTGAACTATGTCCGCGGCTATGCCACTGACAGTAGTGATTTTGCCTATGGTGGTACGGGAACTGGCTGGGCTAATAATCTGAATAACTCCGGCATGGGCATGGCTGTAAATAATGTGGAAACGAATTCGTTTGGTGGCCAGGTTCAATGGGATGTCACCGATAAAATCAGCCTCCGGGGTTGGGTCGGCTATACCGATGCCAAGTTCGATGAAGGTGAAGCGGATATCTGGACTTGGGCCGGTATTTTGGCATTGCCTGACCTTGGTAAACCCGGCAACATGGGAGCAATTATCGTTGGTTCTGAGCCCTACGCCACAAACCTAGAAATTGGTGGCAGTACACCCCGAGGCTTTACTGATGATATGCCTTTGCACATTGAAGGGCTTTATAAGTATCAGTTGAGCAAGAATATTTCCATTACCCCTGGTGTAATTTGGTTGATTAACCCAAATCAAAATGAGGATAACGAAGACATCATTATTGGCACGATTCGGACAACCTTCTCGTTCTAGAGGAGCTGGCAGCGAGTGAAGCTGCTTAACTGAAAATGCTTAAAAGTAATGACCTGACCCTGGAAGCAATTCTAGGGTTTTTTCTTATGAATCACCAGGGGAAGTTGTTTGCTTACCGCTCAAGAGAGACTGGAGACCCAAAATAAATAGACCTACAGCAATGAGGCCAAATACTCCTGTTGCCATGGTAAATAAGCCCATAATGAGGGTGCGTACTGTAATCCCAATTTGGATGGCAAGGCCATTCCCCGTAGGTGGTTTACTAGCAAAGCCCGCAATGACTTTATTCGTTAAAAGGTAGGCTGCAAAGGACATGGAACCAGCAACGGCAGTACCGTACCAACACCGCAAAGGACTGGGTAAGGTTTCGTCTGGTTTTAGGTCGGGGGTTTCTTCGCTCATCGTCTCGATTTGTTAAATAGTAGAAACTACAAATTACAGGCCAGGGGACATGGTTGATATTTTACGCCTTTGGGGTTTGGGCAAGGAAATTTTCCAGGAGTGCCAAGCCCAAGACTTAAGCCAATATTGGGTGATGATGCCACTGGGCCAGATGTTGCCATAGTATAAAAATTGAGAGAAATATTTCCGTGGCCGTTTACGAGGGAGGACAGATCCATGAAAGTTAAGTTCATGAGTGCAGGCAATTCGGTGAAGTTAGTTATTTTTCTGTTGTTGGCATTTGTGGCGGTGGGAGATGTCTTTTTACCGGAACCTCTCAAGGGGGCGAGTAAACAAATAAAGGCAACCGTAAACAATCTTGTCCTGGGTATTTTGCCACGGGAGGGATTTCAAGATCCCCATGAGCGGACGGAAAAGGCCGTAGAAGAAATGGAACAGGAAGCAGGGAGCCAACCCTAGGGATTGGCTTGAATAGCATTACTTTGGTGCAGAATTAAGCGGTTTTGGGCAGGATCGTAGGCGTAACATTCGCGTCCATGGGAGGCTGTGCTGATTTCACCATTTATCGCTCCCCCTAAGGCTTGCACGGTGGCGATCGCCTCTTCGAGATCATCAACTTCTAGGCAAAAACTCAAAGCCCCTGAGGTTCCGGTAAATTCTGCTTGGTGTTGGGGACTGAGTTGAAAAATGCCGATTTTCAGACCCAGAATCCGAAACTCCGCGTAACGATCTTGGCTGTAGCTTGCGGGTTCGTCATTCAGGAGACCACGGTAAAAGTCAACCACCTCCTGCCAAGGGTCAGCGGCGATCGCCACAAAGATTTCTGAAAAATTTGCCATCACTTACTGCACAGGGACAATTTGCACGGCTAGACCCGTTTCTCGCAAGCGCATTTGCAAATCTTGGGCTTCAAATTCTGCGGCGAAGGCTCCGGCTTGCATCATCCGGCGATCGCCAACCCACGTATGAAACGCATCCGGGATAACAGCCTTTAACCGTTCTTTTTGTTCTGGGGTTTGGGCATCAACCACCACCCGGTACCGCAAACCTAAGCTCTGGGCCAAGGAAACGCTATTGGGCGGTGGCGGCGGTTGTTGACCGGGTTCTTCAAGGCGAATGACCCCAGTGTTACTGGAACTATAGGTGGGGATAGAGCGTTGGGGGACAGGGAGAACGTTGGGATTGCTGGGATTGCTCGGTAGGCTCACGATGGGTTCAGGGGCCGCGGGAACTGTAATTGCTGCCACGAGGGTTTCGTTCGGGCGACTGGTGGTTTCTTGGTAGGGAGGCACAAAAATTTGAATTGTTTCGCTGCCAGAGACCGATTTTTCGGTGATTTTGCTACTGGTATAGGTGGTGGGCGCAGTTGCAACCCATTCCTGTCGGGGAGCGGCAGCAACCAATTGGTCGCGGGGTCGTTCATTGGCGAGGTAAATGTGACCCAGGGTTTTTCCTTCGTAGGTGCGTTTCGCCATGCGCCAACCTGGATTGAGGTTAATCTTCAGCATTCCCTGGGCCAGCCCGCCCGTATCTCCCACTTCGATGGGCGATCGCCCCGGATTTTCCACATCAAAAGCCTTGAGGACAACCGCTCCCCTTTCCTGAACCAACTGGAGGCGATAGCGCCAAGCCATATCTTGCTCCCCTAGGCGCAGGGAATAGCCGTTGGAATCGGTGCTGCGGCCACAAATCCCCGTAAAGTCAAATTGCAACAGTAGCGGATCAATAACCGTGGGAGAGCCTCCCTGTTCTCGCCAACAGGCCCGGTTTTGGTCGAGTTGTTCAAGGATCACAAGATTATAGGCTTCACCACCAGCAAGGGGGACGGCGATCGCCACCACATCTCCAGGGGTCAAATCCTGGGTGCCAAACAAACCGCTATTAGCTTGGGCTATGGGTGCAAAGCTAATGGGCCCTAGGGTAGCCATACTCACCCCCAACGCCGTGAGACCTGCGCGAATATTCATCTGATCCTCATCACCAAAACGAACAATGGGCCTGGGTTTTCCCCTGGGGGAAAGCTCAGAATTGCCAGCATTTTAGCACCGGACTTTTGCCTCTCCCATCCCCTATCCGGCCATCAGTCAACAAAAATTTATAGTTCCGTGTGCCGACACAGTTTAAAAGGGAGAAATTGTTTGCAGCAGTTTCCGCAACCGGAGAAGAAAAATGGTGTGCTGGATGTCTGCATTGACGGTGGGAGGAAGATTTCGTTCCGCTTGTTCCTGTTGGATTTCGGCGTATTCTTGGGCAGTGACGGGTTCTCCATCAATGGGCGATCGCCCTTCGGTAATCATTTCTGTGCGCAACACCTCCTCCGGGAGATCCTCTGGGGGCGGCAAGGCGATCGAGAGGGGCGTTGTCAGGAGCAAAACAACGGCGGTTATGGGCAAAGCAGGTCGTCTTAGCATGGTGACATTTAGGAGACAGTTGCGGGGGACTCAATGGCCTTTCTTTTCAATGTAGCGAATCCAAAACCCGTACCCATGAAAAAGTGGGGTTGCCCTAGGACAGCTCCCCACCATTTTTGATGCTGTAAATCAAGTTTGCTGCGATAAACAGCCCAGAATACTTTATTCGAAATCCTTTCTACCGGGGTTGCGGGTTGGGTCGCTAGATAGAAAACCGAAGATAAACAGAGATACAAAGAAAATGACTGTGATGTAAACAGCAATCTTAAGGGTAAGCATATTTATAGGTCTCCTGTGAACACAAAACCAACGGATGCAATTGGTTTTATGAGGATATTTTAATTAACGTAACATATCATACGTTGATATCCTCGCTTCCGTAAACGAAAGGAATCCTTAAACCGTATTCGCTAGCGCAAAAGCTATCATTCTCTGCCATGGAACGTCCCCTTTATTTCCTTAAAAATCCTCTCCTGTTACGGCTGCTAGTCGGGATCGGTTTGGGCCTCTGGATTTGGGGGGTTGGAACCCTGGGGGTGATCGCCACAGATTTTAAAGGCAGCATCGATTTCCATGTCCATTCTGCTCCGGATGTCACGACTAGGTTATACGACGACCTCGAATTGGTTGAAAACGCAGCCCAGGCAGGGATGCAAGCCCTCGTGCTCAAAAACCACGTCACCCCAACGGCGGATCGGGCGGTGTTGGCCCACAAAGTTGTGCCGGATATGGAAGTATATGGGGGGGTTGTGCTCAATGAAACGGTGGGCGGCTTGAATCTCCGGGCCGTGGAAACCATGGATCGCCTGGGAGAAGGGCGGGGAAAAGTCGTTTGGCTGCCCACCATTGATGCGGCCCACCATCGTCAGACCCTAAACCACCGCTTTGGGGGATTGCGGGTTGCCCGCTATGGCCATCTGGTGCCAGAAATGCCGGACATTTTACAGTACATTGCCGCCCATAATCTGGTTTTAGGCACGGGCCACATTTCCCCGGCAGAAATTCTCACCATTGTCCCTGCGGCAAAACAATCGGGCGTTGAAAAAATCCTCGTAACCCATGCCATGGCCACCGTACCAGGATTAACCCTCGCACAAATGCAGGCGATCGCCGACCAAGGGGCTTTTTTAGAATTAACCTACGTGAATACATTGATGGGGGAAAATGCCACCGAAGCAGACCACCAAGCCTGGGAGAATGTGAGTATTGAAACAATGGCGAAGGCGATCCAAACCATCGGTGCAACCCACTTTGTCCTGAGCACCGATCTCGGACGAGCCCTTGATCCATCGCCCATTGACGGCTACCAGCGATTTTTAGAACAGTTGGCGGCGGCGGGCATTTCTGAAGCTGACCTGTACCTGATGAGCCACACCAACCCCGAAAAACTTTTACAATAAAAGCCACTTTTAGTAAGCAACAAACGGCAAATAATGATTTGGCAAGAGTCTGGTAGCAGTTGGATTTTAATCCCAGTACAACCGGTGGGGGTGATTCATTTTTTGGGGGGTGCTTTTGTGGGCACTGCGCCGCAACTCACCTACAAATGGCTCCTAGAACAGCTTGCCGCCGAAGGGTATGCGATTATCACCACTCCTTTTGTGAATGGTTTTGATCATTTGGCGATCGCCCGGCAGGTGCTTAACCGCTTTGAAAATATCCTCGAACGACTGCAAAACTCAAACCAACTGGGCTACCGTTACCTCCCTGTCTATGGCGTGGGCCACAGCATGGGCTGCAAAATTCACCTGTTGATTGGCAGCTTATTTAATGTGCAACGGGCGGGCAATGTTTTGATGTCCTACAACAACTTTCCCGTGAAAAAATCTATTCCTTTCTTCGAGCAGTTTGACCCGGACAACACGATTAATTTTGAATTCACCCCTTCTCCTCTTGAGACCAATGAAATTATCCAAACCAGCTACCAGATCCGACGCAATCTCCTGATTCAGTTCAACAACGACACCATTGACCAAACCCCAGATCTAACCCCCATCCTCATCGAGCGCTTCCCCAATATGGTGGCAACCCTCAACCTCACGGGGAATCACCTCACCCCTTTAGGCCAAGATCTAGACTGGCAATTTACCGAAGGCTTTTCTCCCCTCGATACCTTTGGCCAATGGTTAAAACAAGGCCTATCAAAGGATCTAAAGGGACTGAAAACAGAGATCTGCCGTTGGTTGAACCCTGCTGATTTTGCCGTCTCTAGGGCGTAAATCGAAAGAATTTTTCCCTAGGCCGAACTGCCTGAAAAATAAGTGCGTGTCCCCTTCGCATCTAGGGCCTCACCGAGGCGCATCAGAGCCTGGACATAGGCCGCAGTCCGCATCGAAATCTGTCGCGTTTGGGCAATGTGCCACACCTGGTTTGTGGCTGTAACCATACGTGTCTTCAGCTGATCGCGAATGTCCGTCGCCGGCCAATAAAAGCCACTGCGATTTTGTACCCACTCAAAATAACTCACCGTGACCCCCCCAGCATTGGTGAGAATATCCGGCACCACCATAATTCCCTTTTCTTCTAGGATGACATCCGCAGCCGAGCTAATGGGGCCGTTGGCCACTTCAAAAATTAATTTGGCTCGCACTTGATGGGCATTGTCCGCCGTAATTTGATTTTCAAGGGCTGCCGGAATCAAAATATCAACATCTAAGGTCAAGAGTTGTTCATTGGTGATCGTTTGGTGTTCAACAATATTGCAAACGGATTTTTCACAATAAACAGCAGCCATATTCCGACTTTCTGACTTGTACTGGCGGATGCTCGGAATATCTAAGCCCTGTTCTGCATAGATCCCCCCACGGGAATCACTAACGGCGACAACATGGTAGCCAGCGCAGGCTAGTTGTTGGGCCAGTTCTGCTCCGGCATTGCCAAACCCTTGCACCGCAACGGTGGTTTTTTCGGGGACATATTCTAGTTTTTTGCAGATGGTTTTAATTACATCAAAGGCACCACTGGCCGTCGCGGTATTGCGTCCTTGGCTCCCCCCCATGCCCAAGGGCTTACCTGTTACGACCCCCGGCAGAATTTTTCGTTGAATAATGCTGTAATGATCCATCATCCAACCCATCACCATGGCATTGGTATAGGCATCTGGTGCCAAAATATCCGTGTCGGGGCCAATGGCATCGGCGATCGCCTCGATGTAACCCCGGCTCAAACGTTCTAGTTCGGCTTTAGAAAGGCTTTTGGCATCAACAGTAATGCCCCCTTTGGCTCCCCCAAAGGGCAGATCTAGCAAGGCACATTTGAAGGTCATCCAAAAGGCCAGGGATTGTACTTCGTCTAGGGAAACGTTGGGATGATACCGCACGCCCCCTTTACCCGGCCCCCTAGTGTCGTCATACCGCACCCGATACCCCCGGAAGATTCTCAAAGAACCATCATCGAGGCGCACGGGAATAGAAACGCTCAGGCTCATTTTGGGATATTTCAAGCGTTCGCTGGCATCTTCAGAGATGTTGACGTGGTGGAGCGCTTTTTCGAGGCGTAGGCTAGCATCGCTCAGGAGAGAATTTACCGTCATGGTTCATGGTTTAAGCCGAATAAGGGGTATTAAATCACGGTGACTTTGGCTTGTGAGGTCGGGAACATGAATCACGGGGAAATCGTTACATCTGCTGGTGTGAAATCATTCGGGATTGGAAAAAAGGCCATCCCTAAAAATGGAACGATACACTGAAGGGTAAGGTCTTCTGTCCACGGGATTGTGGCACAGAATTTTTTATTTTGAGATGATCATCGGATTTTTGGCGGTATTGTCAGCGGCGGCGGCGGCGGGAATGCGCATCGGTTTACCGTTGCTGATTATTTTGCTGCTCCACAGTGATGAATTGGTGGCGAATTTGCCTGGGATCGGTTGGTTGCCGCCCCGGGTTTTGATCGCTATTTTTACGATGTGGGCCGTGTTTGAGCTGTTTGGCTCGAAGCAACTCCTGGGTCAACGCATTCTCCAGGCGATCGCCCTCTTATTTAGTCCGATTGTAGGGGCCATTTTAAGCCTGACCGTGGCCCAGGTGATCCGCCTAGAATTTGAACCGCTCTGGCTGGTGGGGGTAATGGGGGGGCTGGTCGCTTTTGTGCTGAAGCTGACTTTGACGGGGTGGTTTTTCCGGTTGCGGGGTCTGCCCCTGTGGTGGTCTTTTACGGAAGATTTTTTATGTGTGGTGCTGGTGTTGTTTGCCTTTCAATCGCCGGAGCAGGGCGGGATTATTGCGATGATTTTGCTGTGGTTAGCGGTGCGCAGTTCCACAGAATGGAAACGCTATTACGAAGAGAATCGCCAGCCCAAAGGTGATGCTTCAGGGCCAGACTAACTTGTTTGGCAAACTGACCTACTATATTGAGTGTCAAAACGTATGACGAAGTATGATTTCCGTTGATCAAGCCCAAGCTTTAATTCTCCAGGCGATCGCCCCCCTGGGCGAGACTGAACCCAGTACCCTAGAAACGGCTCTGGGACGAATTTTGGCGACGACGGTGACCGGAAAATTGGATATTCCCCACTGGGATAATTCCGCCATGGATGGCTATGCGATCCGGTTTGCAGACCTGGAAGAAGAGCCCGTCGAACTAGAAATCATTGAAACGATTCCGGCGGGTCAAGCGCCCCAAAAATCCTTAGCGTCTGGCCAAGCCGCTCGCATTTTCACCGGGGCAATGTTGCCGACTGAGGCGGATACGGTGGTGATGCAAGAGCACACAGAGCAACGGGGCGATCGGGTCAAAATTTTACAAAATCCCTCTTTGCGGCAGTTTGTACGCCAGCGGGGTGATTATTATCGCGCCGGGGAACCCCTCTTAAAACCAGGACAACGGTTGGGCGCAGCAGATTTAGCGGTGCTTGCGGCCTGTCAATGTGTGAAATTTCCGGTCTATCGGCAACCGAGGGTCGCAATTTTTTCCACGGGGGATGAGCTGCGATCGCCCCAGGAAAAGTTAGAAATCGGCCAAATTGTTGATTCTAATCGCTATGGTTTGACGGCCTTTGTCCAGGGGCAACGGGCGATTCCGAAAAATTTTGGCATTGTCCCCGATGATCCAGCCCAACTGAAAGCAACCATGGAAAAGGCGATCGCCGCTGGGGATCTGATCCTCTCGACGGGGGGCGTTTCCGTGGGCGAGTTTGACTATGTCGAAAAGCTCCTCGAAGAATTAGGGGGCGAAATTTTCATCCGTAGTGTGGCCATCCGTCCCGGTAAACCCCTGACAGTGGCGAAATTTCCTGGAAATAAACTCTACTTTGGGCTGCCCGGCAATCCGGTATCGGCCCTAGTGGGTTGTTGGCGGTTCGTGCAACCTGCGTTGAAAAAGTTGTCCGGCGATGCTGGGCCTTGGGCACCAGAATTTGTCTGGGCCACCTGTGATCAGCCCCTCAAGGGCGCCGGAAAGCGGGATGCTTACCTGTGGGGAACCTTGGTAGCCACGGCGACAGGTTATCTTTTTCATTTAGCTGGGGGCGGCCACAGTTCTGCGAATTTAGTGAATCTTGCCCAAACCAATGCCCTCGCCATTGTGCCCCAGGGGACTGGTGAAATCCCAGCAGGCGATCGCCTCCGGGTGATGCGTCTCCAAACCTAAGAGGATTTTTGTTGAAAAGGGAAATCCCAGGCTTACTATAGGAAGATAATTCCGCAACTCAATCGGCCATCGTTGCGTCTTTAGGGTAAATAGCCGCACCCAGCGCGCATAGTCTTTTTAGCAGGTACAACAATTATGACGGTCAAGGGCTTTGGTAATCGAATGATTTATGGATTTGGGGGACTCTCCTTGGCGATCGCCGCCACGGTCAGTCAGCTTCCCCCCCAGCAGGCCGCCCAAGCCCAAAATGCCAATGCCCTCACGGTGCGTTCTGATATCCAAGAGGCGAATACCGAAACGGGGATTATCACTGCCCGGGGCAATGTACGGATCAATTATCCCGCCCGCAATCTCCAGGCTACTGCGGCCCAGGCCCAATATTTTTCAGAAGAACGTACACTAGTGCTCAGCGGCAACGTCTATGTCCTCCAGGATGGCAATAGTCTCCGGGCAGAACAAATGACTTATTCCATCGACGAAGGACGCTTTGTCGCCACCCCAGGCCGCAGCGAACAAGTAGAAGCCAGCTATCTCATTCCCGAACAGCCCCCGACAAGTCAATCCCGCACCCCTGCTCCCATTACCCTCCCCGAAGACGAATAAACCGTGACCATCGTTCTCGAAAACATCCGTAAAACCTATGGCAAGCGCGTTATTGTTAACCGTGTCAATTTAAAAGTAAATCAAGGGGAAATTGTCGGCCTCCTGGGGCCAAATGGTGCTGGGAAAACCACTACCTTTTACATTACAACGGGTCTGATTAAACCCAATGAAGGGCGCGTCTGGCTCCAACGGCAGAACATTACGCCCCTAAGTCTAGATGAGCGGGCAAAACTAGGCATTGGTTATCTCACCCAGCAACCCAGCATTTTTCGGAATTTAACGGTCAAGGAAAATATTCAACTGGTTCTCGAACAGTCCCCTTTGTCCCACCGCCAACAGCAACACCGTCTCAAGGAACTGGTGAGCGAATTTCGGCTGCACCGCATTGTGAATACCCGTGGTCGTCTGGTGTCAGGGGGCGAACGACGGCGTACTGAACTGGCCCGCGCCTTAGCTGTCGGCGGTCAAGGGCCGAAATTTCTCCTGCTTGATGAACCCTTTGCTGGGGTTGATCCCATTGCCGTCGCTGAAATTCAACAAATTGTGGCCCAACTGCGGGAACGGGGCATGGGGATTTTGATCACTGACCACAACGTCCGCGAAACCCTTGCGATTACTGACCGTGCTTACATCATGCGGGACGGGGAAATTCTTGCGGCGGGAACGACAGAAGAGCTTTATAGCAATCCCCTTGTGCGGCAGTATTACCTTGGGGAAAATTTTGAGCGCAATGTGAAATATTTCTAGGGCAAGGGTTGCGGGGCGATCGCCAATGGGTAAGGTTTTTAAGGGCGGAGACTTCATAAAACGTTAGGTAAAAGTTCCTAAGAATTCGTTAGGCTCAGATCAATAACATCATCTTTTTTTTAAGAGCCTTTGAATATTGCCGTGTTCGAATTGAGTAGCGTTTTTGAGCAGTTGTGTGAATTTTCCCGGTGCCATTGTCTTGCCATTTGTGGCGGTTTGGTTCCCTTTAACCTGATTTTGAGTTTTTTGACCTTGGTGTACGTGGTGCGCCAAGCTTCCCCCAGTTTGATCCAAAGAAATGCGATCGCCGTTTATGGGGGCGTAACCCTAATGGTGCTCCATGTCAGCACATGGTTCCTGGTCGGCGTTGTGATGGTGCCCACCTTCCTCCTGCCTGCTTTTGGGGCAGTTTGTATCGCGATTAATCTCTGGGGAACCCAAGCGCCCGCATCCCTGCGCCGTTTCCTGTTTTGGCTGTGGGGAACTGTACTGAAACGAAGCGAACGTGCCACAATATAGAGCCGTCGTATCAAATTTCACGGAGACCCATGGGCGATCAGGGCAAACACCTCAGCACAAATCAACAACCGAAACCATGGGCCGCCCTCTGGGAAAATATTCGCATTCTAGTCATTGCCCTGGCGATCGCCTTGGTGGTGCGCTGGTTTATCGCGGAACCCCGGTATATCCCCTCCGGTTCGATGCTGCCGACCCTCGATTTAGGCGATCGCATTGTTGTCGAAAAACTATCCTATCGATTCCAGCCCGTGCATCGGGGTGATGTGGTGGTTTTCCGGACGCCCCCTCAATTAGAACTCCTCGGTTACGATCCCCAACAAGCGTTTATCAAAAGAATTATTGCCACCCCCGGTGAAACTGTATCCGTTCACAATGGCACTGTGTATGTTGACCAAACGCCCTTAACGGAACCCTTCATTGCTGCGTCGCCTGACTATGAATTGCCTACCCTAACGGTGCCGCCTCACAGTTTTTTTGTCCTTGGTGATAATCGCAACAACAGCAATGATTCCCATATCTGGGGCTTTGTCCCTGCCGATAATGTTATTGGCCATGCCATTTTTAAATTTTGGCCCCTGAACCACCTCGGCAAAATTCTCTAGAACTATTTTCTCAACCTGCCTCCCTTCTTTCGATGATTACTTACTCCATCATCATCCCGGTGTACAACGAAGAAGCGAATCTTCCGGAAATGTATCGGCGCGTTGTCCAGGTCATTGAAGGGTTAGATGGCCCCGCAGAGTTGGTTTTAATCGACGATGGCAGCCAGGATCGTTCCCTCGCCATTTTGGACGAATTACACCAAAGGGATCCCAGGGTCCACTACTTAAGTTTGGCGAGAAATTTCGGCCATCAAATCGCGGTTACAGCTGGTTTGCAATATGCCCAAGGGGAGGTGGTCATTATCATGGATGCCGATCTCCAGGATCCCCCCGAACTGGTTCCTCAATTAATTGAAAAATGGCGGGCTGGCTATCATGTGGTTTATGCCCAGCGGGTGAGTCGGGCCAAAGAAAGCTGGCTCAAGAAACTGATGGCCTATGGCTTTTACCGGATTTTAAATCGATTCACCGATGTTTCCATTCCCACGGATACGGGGGATTTCTGTTTGATGTCCCGTCAAGTGGTGGATATTCTCAACAGTATGCCCGAAAAACACCGCTACATTCGCGGCCTCCGGGCCTGGGTGGGCTTTCCGCAAACGGCGGTGCAGTTCAACCGGGATCCACGTTTTGCTGGGGAAGTAAAGTACACCTTTCGTAAATCCCTGAAGCTTGCCATTGATGGGATTATTTCCCTGTCCCGTAAACCCTTAAAGATTGCCACTTATTTGGGTTTGGTGACGGCCCTAGTGGCGATCGCCATGATGATTTTGGTGTTATTTTGGCGGATTTACAATGCCCCGGCCCAGTTAATTGGCTATACCTTGATCACCATTGCCATTTTCTTTTTGGGAGCTGTGCAACTCATTTGTCTCGGCATTCTCGGTGAATACATTAGCCGCATTTACGACGAGGTGAAACAGCGCCCCCTCTACACCGTTAAAAAAGCGGCAGGCTTTGACGAAGTACTTTAAGCCAGATTTTTCTAAAGTTTGCGGGCGAGGGTCAGACCATCAGCCACAGGCAATACCGTCAAACTAATGCGTGGGTCGTTGTACAAAGCTTCATTGAAAGCGCGAATTTTTTCCGTACGTTTGTCTTGATCCGCTGGATCGGCCACGCGTCCCGACCACAACACATTATCAATGACAATGACACCGCCGACCCGCAATAGTTTGAGAGACCGCTCAAAATAATTTAGATAATTTCCTTTATCCGCGTCAATGAAGGCAAAATCAAAGGTACCCGCTTGGCCATCCGCTAGCAGAAGAAAATCTAACGTTTCGAGGGCTGGGGCAAGGCGGAGTTCAATTTTTTCGGCGACCCCTGCTTTTTCCCAATAGGTTTGGGCGATCGCCGTTGGCCTTGGGTCGCGATCGCAAGCAATGACTTTTCCATTTTTCGGCAGCGCTAAGGCGACAACGAGAGCACTGTAACCCGTAAAAACGCCGATATCTAGAGTTTTCCGCGCCCCCAGCAGTTGCACGAGCCAGGCCATCAATTGACCCTGTTCCGGGGCGATCTGCATCCGGGCCGCTGGGTGTTGGGCCGTGATTTCCCGTAATTCTTTGAGGACGGGATGCTCTTTGAGGGAAATGTGGAGGAGGTAATCATATAAAGGGGCGTCCAGGGAGAGGCTACTACGGGTCATGGCAAAGGAGTGAACGAAAAAAGTTTACAATTTGTTATAGACTGATGCTGATCCCAACCAGGAGTTTTTCCCGATGTTAAGACTTGAGCACATCCGCAAAATTTATCCCACCGGCGAAGTTCTCAAGGATATTAACTGGGAAGTGAAAACGGGTGAACGGGTCGGCCTTGTGGGGGTCAACGGTGCGGGAAAATCTACCCAGATGAAGATCATTATGGGGGAAGTGGAGCCGACGGATGGCGAAATTATTCGTCCGGCTGATCTGCGCATTGCCCATTTAACCCAAGAATTTGATGTGGTGCCGACGCGCACTGTGCGCGAAGAACTATGGACAGTCTTCACAGAAGCCAATGCTGTGCAGGATGAAATCCACCGCATTCAGCATGAAATGGCCGAGCCGGATGCCGATTTAGATGATCTGATCCACCAGCTTGACCGGGCCCAGCGAAAATTTGAAGCCCTTGATGGCTATCGTTTAGAGTCCCAAATTGAAAAAATTCTCCCGGAAGTGGGCTTTGAGATCGAAGATGGCGATCGCCTGGTGAGTTCCTTTAGTGGCGGCTGGCAGATGCGGATCAGTTTGGGCAAAATTCTCCTTCAGGAACCAGATATTCTCCTCCTAGACGAGCCAACTAACCATTTAGATCTAGAAACTATTGAATGGTTGGAAAATTATCTCCGGGGTTTAAAGACGCCGATGGTAATTATTTCCCATGACCGAGAATTTCTAGACCGCCTTTGTACGAAAATCGTTGAAACAGAGCGGGGAATTTCGACCACTTACCTCGGTAACTATTCCCAGTATTTGCAACAAAAAGCAGAAAATAAAGACGCCCAGCAATCTGCCTTTGAGCGCCAACAAAAAGACTTGGCCAAACAACAGGAATTCATTGAAAAATTCCGGGCGAGTGCCACCCGCAGCACCCAGGCAAAAAGTCGCGAAAAACTATTAGATAAGGTCGAACGCATCGAAGCACCCATTAGTGATGTGCGCACCCTCAAGTTCCAGTTTCCCCCAGCGCCCCGGGGTGGCCAGGAGGTGGTGACGATTCAGGATTTGACCCACACCTACGACGACAAAATTCTGTTTCTCGGTGCGAATCTGGCCATCGAACGCGGCGATCGCATTGCTTTTCTAGGGCCGAATGGCTGTGGCAAGTCCACAACTCTACGCATGATCATGGGCATGGAAAGCTACGACGAAGGCAACGTTAAAATTGGCACCCACAACATCATTCCCGGTTATTTTGAGCAGAACCAAGCTGAAGCTCTCGACCTTGAAAAAACGGTAATGGATACGATCCACGATGAAGTACCCGATTGGAAAAATGGCGAAGTCCGGACGCTCCTAGGGCAATTCCTCTTTAGTGGCGACACCGTTTTCAAAAAAGTAGGTGCCCTTAGTGGTGGTGAAAAAGCCCGGTTAGCCCTGGCAAAAATGTTGCTGCGGCCCGCAAATTTTCTAATCCTCGATGAGCCGACCAATCACCTTGATATTCCAGCGAAGGAAATGTTGGAAAACGCCCTCAAGGAATATGACGGCACCGTGGCGATTGTCTCCCACGACCGTTTCTTTATTTCCCAAGTCGCCAATAAAATTGTCGAAATTCGCGACGGAGAATTTATTGTTTACAACGGCGATTATCATTACTATCTTGAAAAAATCGAACAAGAAAAAGAAGCAGCACGACGACGTCTAAAAGCAGAGCAAGAAGCGGCGAAAAAAGCAGCAAAAAAAGCCAAGCAATTGGCCAAGAAAGCGACTAAAAAATAATAGCAAGATGTAGTTTTATGTTTTATCAACCGCCCCTCTGGTTACGGTCTGGCATTGCCATGACAATCTATGCGGCCTTTGGTGCTGCGAAACAGTGGCACAGTCAACCAAAAACATCTCCTTTAAAGTATCGGGAGGTGATCCTGACGGGGGCGAATCAAACGCCTATTTTTTGCCAATATGCGCAACCCAGTAATTCAAAAGGAACGATCGTTGCTACCTATGGCATTACCGGCAGTTTAGAAGACCAATGGTTTCTAGAAATTCTCGCCCATAAGGCTTTCCAGGCAGGCTATGGTGTTTTATTGTTCGATTGGCGTGCCCATGGTAAAACAGCAGCCCTCTCCCCTGATTTGACCAGTGACGGCCTCCTTGAAGGCGAAGATTTTGTGCGTCTAGCAGCCCAGGGCAAACAACAACTGGGGTTAAGGCCGCCTTTTTTCTTTGCTGGTTATTCTCTGGGGGGACAATTAGCTTTGTGGGGATTAAAAAAAGCCCAGGAATTGGATTTAAAGGCTTTAGGGTTGCAACCAGAAGATATTCTTGCGGGCGCTGTTATTTGCCCCAGTTTAGAATCCCACCGTTCCCTCAGTTATCTCGAAAAACATCCGTTCAAATGCTATTTTGAGCAGGCGATCGCCAAAAATCTACAGAAGCTGGCTTGGCAGTTACAAAGCTACCATCCCCACGCTTTCCAGACTGAAACCATTGAAAAGGCGACGACAATCCGAGAGTTTGATCAGTATCTCGTGATTCCCAAGCTGGGTTTCACCACAACCCAAGCTTATTACGAGGCCAGTAGCCCCCTTTATTTTCTCCAGGATTTACACAGGCCGACTTTTATTTTGTATGCAGCGGATGATCCCCTCTTTGCGCCGGATCTTGTTGAAGATCTCCGCTATGTCGATCAACGGAATACTCACCTAAATACCCAAATTACAAAGTTTGGGGGCCATGTGGGTTACATTAGTGATCGCCAATGTCAAAATCATTGGGGAGACAGTGACCCCTGGTGGGCATGGCAAAGAATTCTTTCTTGGTTTGACCAACAGTTAAGTCGGCACCACCGGACTCGTTCTGTCACGACAGCGCAACAATAGCACAATAGTCAGAAAGTCGAACAGAAATTCAAAGATCAGAAGAACGGGCTTTGAGGCGCTCGATGATGATTGGTAATGCAATGACGAGTACCTTAACGACCCAGGGGGCGTAACACAAGGCCAGAAATCCGGCGAGGATAGCCACACATCCCGTAGCAACTTTGACAATTTCTTCCTTTGTGGTGACACTCAAACAAGTTGCACAAGCAGCAACTCCGAGACTCAAAATCGATGGGTTAATCATTATTCAATACTATTTCTGCTGCAAAAGGCGATCGCCCGAATGGCGTTGGTGCGGATTTTTACTTCCCTAGCTGTCATGGTGGGGCGGTTAGGGAGCGCACAGTCAATAAAAGTTAAGATATATGACATAATACTCCGATCTACTCATCTGTCAAGGTGGAGCAAGACGACTTTTTCTCACATTGTTAACAATTGCCCATAGCAATGGGGCTCAACATTTTCCGCTGAAGCAATCGCCAACTTACCTACAGCGGCGCAGTTAACCCGACGGATTGACAATCACTTCCTGGGGTAAATCAAATTCAATATTCGGGCCACGGTCTAAAACCTCAATATCCCACTGGCCCCGCCGAGCTGATTCAAACACTACATAGCGGCCATCGGGGCTAATTTGGGGGTTGCGCACCCAGTGGCGATAGCCCTGGGTCAAAATATCAGACTGCTTGGTTGCTCGGTCATAGAGAATAATATCCGGCTTCCCCAGGGGACTCGACAGGTAAACGAGGTAACGCCCGGTACGGCTCAGGCTTGGACTTTCATAGATCGCATTTTTTTGATTGAGATTCGGCAATTCCACAAACTGCTTTTGGTTTAAGTCATAAAAAAGCAGTTCACTGGTGCCATGGCGATTGGAAATGAAGGCTAACCAGCGACCGTCCCCACTCAACGCAGGCTGTTCATCGTGGAAGCGGCTATTGAGGGAAACGGGGGTTAAGGGGGTGTTGCCAAAGGAGCAGCCTCCTAGTCCCAGGAATATTGTCAACAACCAGAGAAAGCAAGGGGTTTGCCTAAACACGTTCGTTAATGGGCAGAAAATTCGGGCAATTAGTAGTCGAAATTGACGGGATTGTTGGGGCGATCGCCTTCTGGCATTTCTGGATTGTCGGGGGCCGGATCATCCCAATCTTGATCCTCCCCAAAGGAAGCGCCATCAATGGGTTGATAGTCAACGGTGGCCACTTCTTCGTCGGGGGCACCATAATCATCGGGGCGAGGGCGACGGGGACGACGGGGGGCTGGCGGCTCATCATCGGGCCGGGGGCGGCGGGGACGACGGGGCGCTTCATTGACGGGGCGATCGCCTTGTTCCCAGGCATCTTCTGACCAGACATCGGTGACATTGCCGCTGGGGCCATAGGCATCGTAGCCGCCATTGTCATAGCGATCTGGACGGGGGCGGCGGCTAGGGGGTGTGGGGCGACTGGGGCGACGACTGGTGGGTCGGCCACTGGGGCGATCACCGTAATCCGTGGGAGGACGATTGGTGGGGCGGCTACTGGGTCGGGTACTCGTTCCCCGGGGGGCTTCATCTTCATAGCCCCGGTTCCGACTCGAACGGGGTTCAGGGTAGCCCCGCAACCGACGTTCATAGCGTTCTTCCCCCTGGTAAGGCTCAATCTGATCCAGCTCCGCCCGATAAACCCGACTGACGGGCCGTTCATCGTCCACAATGGGCGTATTGCGGCGGGCTTGCTCTGTGGCCAAACCCCGGAGGCGAATTGATTCAATGGCGAAAAATACCGCTGAGCCAGACAGGAGAAATTGACCAAATTGTAAAATCGGGTCTAAACGCCACCCTTGGAACAGGAGAATGAAGCCGCACAATAGCCCAACCGCCGCAAAGAAAATATCGTGGTCGCGGGAAAGTTCTGGGCGTACCGACCGTAAAAAATAGAGGGATGCACCCGCTGCAGCCAACGCAATCCCCAAGATACTGGCGGAATTTAGCCCAAAATTAACCATTGTTGATCTCCCTTGACTCTACCTTCTATACTAACGGCTTCCGTTTCCAGACTATAAGATATCTCAGATGAAAATAGAGGTGGACAATGTTACAAAATGCCCACCTCGCAGTTTCGTGTTTTGGAAGGGAATATCTAGCGCTTAATTTTGTCCTGCTGACTGATGAAAATCAAAAATGCGGTGGCAGGAATGACCACAACTAAGGTGCCAGCCAAGAGGCTATAGAAAAAGTTTGCCAAAGAGGGAGTCATAATGAGGGTTTCCTTAATGTGTTTAATAATTATTTGTTGATAATTTTGCCATACTCTCCGCCGAATCTTGCCATTGATGTTTAGAATCTCCCTGCCGCTGCCCCGAAATGTTCAGCCCAAGGCTTGGGGGTTTGGTCTTTTTGGCCTGGCGATCGCCTGCAGTTTGATCGACGTTACCGTTCGGGGGGGAGCCCTATTTAATGGCCAGGGTTTAGGCACCCTTGGGCGATTTGTGGGGGCCGCTTTTCAGCCAAATTTAACAACGGACTTTCTCCTCCTGACCTGCCAGGCAACCTTGACCACCTTTGCCTATGCCCTCTGCGGCACATTTTTGAGTTTGGTGTTGGGCACGGTGGGCGGACTGCTTAGTGCCAAGCTGCTCTGGGAGACGATGTTTCCCCAAGGCAAGCGGTTAGGAAGCGGCATCCGGTTGCTTTTAGCTGTACCCCGTTCGATCCATGAGGTGGTGTGGGGTCTAATTTTGATTAATGTTTGGGGTCTAGATCCGGTGGTGGCCTTGGGGGCGATCGCCATTCCCTTTGGGGCGATTGTGGCGAAAATTTTTGCCGAAATCATTGATGAGACTCCCCGGGCCGCCTTTGAAGCCTTAATTTATAGCGGTGCCCCCACGGCCCAAGCTTTTCTCTATGGGATTTTGCCCCAGGCTTTGTTTAATTTGTTGTCCTACAGTTTTTATCGCTTTGAATGTTCCCTGCGTTCGGCGGCTGTGTTGGGCATTATTGGTGCTGGGGGCCTGGGCTATGAAATTTATTTAAGTCTGCAATCCCTCCGCTACGAACAGCTTTGGACGTTGTTTTATGACCTGATTGCGTTGAATGGGATGGTGGATTGGGGGAGCCATTTTTTGCGGCAACGGCTAGATTGCACCAGTCGCTTTGACCTCAACAGTCATCGTTACAAATTGGGGGGACAGCGGCGGGATTGGCTCCTTGGTACGATGCTTTTCGGTAGTGGTTTAGTGGCTTGGGGATTTTGGTATATTCAGCCCGATTGGTCGCGACTCTGGTCTGGCCGGGGCCAAGACTTTTTGGGGGAAGTTATGACTCAACTCCAGACCGTCAGTTTCGATTTCGCCCAGGGAAAACAGTTAGCGATCCTGGGTCTACAGACTCTGGAGATGTCTATTTTGGCGATCACCTTAGCTGGGGTGGGCGGATTCTTTCTGGCCTTTTTGGCAGCGAAAAATCAGCGGCCCATTTTCTGGGGACAACGGCTCTTAAGTCATTTAGTGCTTTTAGTCTGTCGCAGTATTCCGGCTCCCATCTGGGCGTTGGTGGTGGTGTTTGTGATGTTTCCGGGGACTTTGCCGGGGGCGATCGCCCTGGGGATTCATAACCTGGGCATTTTAGGCAGATTAATGGGCGAAGTAATTGAAAATGTTCCTCCTGCGCCCCTCAATGCTCTCCGGAACTTGGGCAGTAGCGAAGGCAATGTTTGGCTCTATGGTACGGTGCCTTTAACGCTGCCTAATTTTATTGCCTACAGTTTTTATCGTTGGGAAGTCTGTCTACGGGAAACGGTCATTGTCGGCCTCGTGGGGGCGGGCGGCCTGGGGCGACTTCTGATGGAACAATTGAGCAGTTTTAATTATGGGGGCGTTAGTCTGACCTTGCTTTGTTTCCTCTTGCTTACTTGGGGAGTTGATAGTTTTAGTGGATTTTTGCGGCAACAGTCCCGCTAAATAAACTGAGCTTTGGCGATCGCCGGGGTCTTTTGACAAGACTTTTTTTTTGAGCTTTACTTACAATGACATTTCAAGTCCATAGGCTGTTCTTGCGGTTATGTCCGATGTTGCCCCGTTAAATCTCCAGGATCTGCAAGCGGATCTCCAAACTCAACTTGAAGCAGAATATTTCCCCACAGACCCGATTCAGGTGCGTTGTCTCTTTAAGGAAGGTCTGTTGCTTGTCCTGGTACAACATCAAGCTCCGGCCCCGACAGAACTCCCGCCCCTTTTCCGGCTGATCCGCGATCGCCTCCAGGGTGATCCCCGCGTCCAAGGGCATCAAACTCTCATTTATTTGCGAATCACCGGGGCCAACGAACCCTATGCTTTCCACGCCCTCACCCAGTCTGAAGTCGAGCCTGTTTCCAATGGAGAACCTCCAGAAAATGAACCGGACTCCCCTGAACAATCTGAATTTCCGGAAGATATTGACCTCGAAGCCACGGATGATCCCTTTCCGCCCGTGGGCAATGAGTTAGAAGAAGACTCGTTTGACACCGCCGCCCCAGAAGAAGAGCCGATGGATTCCAGCGGCGATTTTGAAGGGTTTACCACTGCTGACGGGGGGCTAGAAGAGTTTACCGAATCCTCTGATCGCCCTCGCAAAAAAGGCCCTCTAATCCTCGGTGCGGGTTTGTTGTTAGTCCTTGTGGGGGTAGCGGGCTATGGTTTGAGTCGTCCCTGTGTGATTGGTGCCTGTGCGCCCTTGACCACCGCCACACAACTGGCTGATCCGGCTCGATCGCTGTTTGCTGCTGGCGAAAATCCCTCTGGCCAAGCGATTCTCCAGGCCCAAGCCAATTTAGAAGAGGCGATCGCCACCCTAGAAACCGTGCCCCGTTGGTCGCCTCGGTACGGAGAAGTGCAGACCCAACTCGCCGATTACCAGTCCCTCAATGGCAGTCTTGGCAATCTAATCACAGGCTTATCCCAGGGAGCAACGGCAGCCCAAATGGCTGAAAATCCGCCCTCTTCTGTGGCCCAATGGCAAGAGATTATTGAACAGTGGCAAACGGCGATCGCCACCTTAGACGCAATTCCAGCAGAGGATTTTTATTACGATTTTGCCCAGGCGAAACGGGCCAGTTACCAACAAAATTTAGAAGCTGTGGAACAACGGGTGCAACAACTCCAGGCCCAAGAATCCTCAGTCCCGGCTGCAGCCAGCAATTAGCGATCGCCCCTTAAAAAGCTAAGGGGGCAAGGGTATCGATGAGCGGGGCCGCCTTGAGGGTTTTGCCAATGTGATGCTCAAGGTATTGCCGTAACAGATGTTCAACCCGGAGCCAAGCCGTTTCTAAGGAAAATACCATTTGTTCTGCTTGGGACCACCGTTGCAGCTCCGGCAAATTACGATTGGGTAGCATTTGTAAAATATCTAGTTCCAAAGCCGTCAGCCGTTGATCGGGGCGGATATTTCCCTGGCCCAGCACCATAATCCCCCCCAGATCGTGACTAAAGCCAATGCGCCACCGGGGATCAACAAAGTTGGGAGAAATAAGGGTTTGACTGCCCTGGCAATGTTGAACTTGGGGGGCAAAACCGGCGATCGCCAACAGATGAAATAGAGCTTGGGTTAGGTGGGCGATGATCTGGGTCACCCTGGCGCTGGGCTGAAATTCTAAAGCTTCGATGCGGCGTAAATGTTCTCGGAGCAATTCATATAATTCCGGCTGGGGGGTGTGGCTCACTGCGAGGTAATGGGTTACTTCTGCGAGGTATTGACCCACGGCTAATTTGGCAAAGTCATGTCTGAGGCCAGAATAGGAGGTGAGCATATCCGCCTGTTGGATCCGGTCTAGCGATCGCCCCCTGGTCAAAACAAATTCATTGACCACCAGTAATTCGGTGCGTCCCCGCAGGGCAGAACGGTGTTGACGCGCCCCTGGGGCTACGGCTTTTACCAACCCTTGTTCCGGCGATAGGATCGTTACCAGCCGATCCGCTTCACCGAGGGGGCTGCCTTTGAGAATGATGCCTGTGACTTTAAAAGACATGCCGTATTTACCAAGTTGGGTTGTCGCTCGCTTGTTCCCTTTCCTGCATAATCTTGATACTCCGGGAGGTGCCAAGGCGAGTCGCACCAGCCTGGATTAAGGCGATCGCCTGGTCAACCGTTTTGATCCCTCCTGCTGCCTTGATCCCAATGCGCCCTTTGGTGATCCCATGGAGCAACTTTACATCGGCCACCGTTGCCCCCCCGAACCAGCCCGTTGAGGTTTTGAGATAACTCACCCCTGCATCGAGGCAAATTTCTGCGGCAAGGCGTTTTTCGGTATCGGTTAGGAGAGCCGTTTCTAAAATGCCTTTGATGGGAACCTTAGTTAGTTCGACGATTTGCGCCACTTCCTGATAGAGCTTCTCCGATTCCCCCATTTTCACCAAGGCCAAATTAAGCATCACATCTAATTCCGTTGCGCCATTTTCTACCGCTTCCTGGGCTTCGTAGAGTTTGGTTGCGGTCGTATGGGCCCCGGCCGGAAAACCGACGACAGAACAAATCTGAATCGGTCGCTGGTGTAAGTAATCTCGGGCTGTTTTTATCGCCGTTGGGTAGAGGCAGACCGCCGGAAAATCAAATTGGACTGCCGCCTCACAGCATTCTTTGACCTGGGCTGCGGTGGCGGCTGGGTGCAACAGGGAATGTTCGAGATACCGGGCTAAATCAATTTCGTTTGCGGGAATCGCCATGGTTTTTGGAAATGGTACTTCCTTTGATTGTGGCAGAAATTGTTCGGCTTCTGGGGCGTCTGTAGAAATTGTCTAGGCACAACATCCACAAAAAAATCCCCTGCCATCACAGGAGATTAACCAAGCAAGATAGTTCGGGAAAGGCACCAAGGCCGCGCAAGTTCGTTTGAGGGTTACTTGCCCCGTTTATCTCGGTCTTGACGACGGCGATCGCGCCATTCTACAAAGGTGAGGTAGGAGATCCCACCGCTGACCAATAGCAGCAAGGCAAGGGCTCCCAAAAAAAGAGAATTTAAAAAAATTGTTTCCACAATCCTAGAAACCGTTACGTGCCCAAACAACCATGGCGATCGACCAAGTGAACAGGGCCAATAGCGCGCCCCAACCTAGAGAAAGAACATCCATTTTTAATAACGCCTTGAAATTACTAAAGAGTGATCATCCCATATCTTATCCTGTCTTGAAACCTACCGAAACGTAACTCTCTGAATCCCCAGGGTGAAATTGAAAGCGAAATTGGCGATCGCCAAAAAAACCCTCCCAGTTGCCCAGGAGGTTTTTGATTAAAGGATTATTGCCAGTTAAACAACGTGCGTCACTTAACTGGTGCGGCCCGCCAAGGTGCGGCGTTTGAAGACCATTTCGTAGGCTTCGATAATGTCCCCTTCTTTCCAGGTACTAAATTTATCGACGCCAATCCCGCATTCATAGCCAGAATTGACTTCCCGGACATCCTCGCGGACACGCTTGAGGGAATCGAGGGAACCGTCATAGACGACGACATCACCCCGACGCACGCGGATCATCCGGTTACGAACGACCTTACCCGACTGGACATAACAGCCCGCAACGGAGCCACGACCGACGGGGAAGACGGCCCGCACTTCGGCCCGACCCAGGGGTTCTTCGACTTCCTCTGGATCCAGAAGACCTTCCATCGCCCCTTGGATTTCTTCGAGGAAACGGTAGATCACGTTATATTCGCGGATATCAACCCCTTCCTGTTCGGCGGCCTGTCGCGCACCGGGAGCCAAGGTAGTGTTAAAGCCGATAATGATCGCCCCACTGGCGGCGGCAAGATCAACATCTGTTTCGCTGATTTCACCGGGAGCAGACAGCAAGACACGAATTTGGACTTCGTCCTGGGGCAGTTGTTGGAGGGAGCCGAGAATCGCCTCGACGGAACCCTGGACATCAGCCTTGAGTACCAAATTAAGTTCCTTGAGTTCCCCTTCTTGGGCTTGGGCCGAGAGACTGCTAAGGCTGACCCGTCGGGAAGACATGGCCTGTTGGAGCCGAGATTGACGCTTCCCTTCGGCCCGTTCGTCGGCGATCGCCCGGGCTTCTTTTTCACTGGAGTAGACTTCAAATTCATCCCCAGCCGCTGGTACCTCACTTAAACCAAGGATTTCCACCGCAAAAGACGGTGTTGCATCTATGACTTTTTCCCCGCGATCGCTAATCATGGCACGGATTTTACCCATCACCGATCCCGCCACAATGATGTCACCAACCCGTAGGGTTCCGTTCTGTACTAACAGAGTCGCTACCGGGCCGCGAGCGCGATCCAAGTGGGCTTCAATGATTGTGCCTCTCGCCAGACGATCTGGGTTCGCCGAGAGTTCTTCAATTTCAGAGACGAGCAGAATCATTTCCAGGAGAGTATCTAGATTCTCTCCCTTCAGGGCACTGACGGGCACCATAATGGTTTCGCCGCCCCACTCCTCAGGCACTAAGCCCTGTTCTGAGAGTTCCTGCTTGACGCGATCTGGTTCTGCGCCGAGTTTATCCATTTTGTTGATCGCCACAACGATGGGCACTTTGGCCGCTTGGGCGTGGCGGATTGCCTCTAGGGTCTGGGGACGGACACCGTCATCGGCGGCGACAACGAGGATAGCAATATCTGTCACCTTTGCACCCCGGGCCCGCATGGCCGTAAAGGCTTCGTGACCAGGAGTATCGAGGAAAACAATTTGACCGGGTTTCCCGTTGTGTTCGATGTCCACGTGGTAAGCACCAATGTGCTGGGTAATTCCCCCGGCTTCCCCTTGGGCCACCTTAGTCTCGCGGATGGAGTCCAGGAGGGTAGTTTTACCGTGGTCAACGTGACCCATGATGGTGACGACTGGAGGACGATGTTGGAGGTGTTCGAGGTCGGCCACATCCAGCATTTCTGTGGATTTTTCAGCCGCTGATTTCACCTCTGGGGCAATGACTTTCACGTCAAATTCCTCGGCTACCATCTGGGCGGTGTCGTAGTCTAGGGTTTGGGTGATGTTGATCGCGATCCCCTTACTGAAGAGGCGACGGATAATGTCTGTTTCAGCGATGCAGAGGATATCCGCCATTTCCCGGAGGGTCATGGTTTCTGTGAGGGTGATCTCCGCTGGTGGTGTTTTCACATCAGGGCGATCGCGCCGTTGTTCTTTCTGAGATTGACCACTGCCACCACTGCCAGATCGTTTCGCCGCTGGTTTCTTCGGTTTTGAAGGTGATGGCTTGCTTGGGGAAGGAGACGATGAAGCACTCTTCGGTTTGGGGGGACGGGCAATGGACAAGCTGACAGAAGGCACTTCGGCATTGTTGTTTGTGGTTGTGCCAAAGTCATCGTCATCGTCATCAATGACAACGGGGCGACGCTTGAGTTTGCTGGTTTTTGTCTTCTTGCTTTCGGATTCGTCCTCTTCCTCATCTTCCCAGACTTTACGTTTGCTGGGTTTCGGGCCAATGGCTTTTTTGGGTTTTGCGGCGGGGCGCTTAGGAGGAGCAAGAAGGACTTCTGGGGCCGCATCATCATCCCCTTCGACATTGTTGGTATCGGGTTCTTCGTCAAGCTCAGGTTCAATCGCTTGAACAGGGGCGGGCTTTTTACTGACGGTGCCAACAATTTGCGGTTTTGGCCGTAATTTTGGTGCTTTGGCCGGGGCTTCGGCGGTATTTTTCGAGAGGGATTTGGCCCTCACATCGGCTTGGGTTGCCCCACTGCTTGTTTCTGCCGTTGCAGGACTGGCATCGGGCGTCTTGGGAGCAGATGATTTGGGGGTTGGCCGAGGCGGCGGCCCCATGAGCTTGGGTTTCGGGGCAGCGGGGGCTGCTGGTTCTGCTTTGGGGGAAGTTGTCTTGGCCACTGGCTCAGCTTTGGCTCCATTGTTGGCCGGGGACTCTTCTGGTTGTGCAGGTGTCTCTTTTCCTCGACTCGGAGGAGACTGCAATTTCGGACGTTCAAGCTTTTTGGCTGTTGGGGTTGGTTGATTTGCGTCGGCTGATTCTGATTTACTAGCCTGGGGTTTTGCGCCCTGGGGCTGGTGCTGGACGGAGAGAATTTCTTGTTTTTTCTTTCTCTGGGGCCGCTGGGCCTTGGGGGCTTGGGGGCGCTTTTGTGTGGCGATCGCCCGGATTTTATCAGCTTCTTCTGTCGTGATGGTGCTACTGTGACTCTTCACATCAATGGAGAGCTGGCCACAGAATTCTAAAATGTCTTTGTTTTCGAGATCTAGTTCCTTTGAAAGTTCGTAAATTCTAACTTTTTCGTTATTCATCCAATAATGTCCTTAACTACTAGTCGTACAAATTGAGGGTGAGTGAGGGATAGGTGGGTTTAATGTGGATTGTGGGATCTAAATCCAACGGGGATTAGCGGCAATGATGAATGGAAAGGCCTCCGAGCTTGCTAGAGTTCAACAATAAAAAGAAGGTTTAATCTGAATAATTTCAGGGATGATTTTAAATAGCATCGCGCGTCCATAATGGCTTGAGGAGTGGCGATTGTCAGAGCTTTAATTGAGAGAATTTAAGCGTTCTTTTAGGGTTTGATAAATCTCAGGGGAGACGTTCTTTTTGAGCGATCGCCCGAGCCGATCTTTGCGCTGGGCCATTTCTAGACAATGGTGACATTGACAGAGATAGGCGGAACGCCCCATGCCCCGATCTAATTGTACCTGCTGGGATGGATAGACTCGAACCACCCGCCAAAGAGATTGTTTTGGGGCAAGTTTGCGGCAGGCAACACAGCGGCGTAGATTTGGCTCCATGGCAATGGTTGAAATGGCGATCGCCTTTTACATCAAAATTCCCCCCGGAATCTAAGCGTCCGTTGGCGTGGCCTCTTCTTCTAAAGGTTCCGTTTCAGCTTGATCCGGCAGCACAGCAGTTTCCGACTCCACTTCACTGGGTGGGGCTGTCTCTTGTTCGGCGAGGGCGGCTTGTTCTGCCTCGTACTTGGCACTATCTTTAATATCAATTTTCCAGCCCGTCAAGCGTGCGGCCAAACGTACATTTTGTCCCTCCTTACCAATGGCAAGGCTCAGTTGGTTTTCGGGTACCAGTACCGTAGCCTGTCGCTCTTCCGCATCAACCAAGATTACCCCATCGACCCGTGCTGGGCTCAGGGCATTGGCAATATAGGTCGCTGGATCTGGCGACCAACGGATCACATCAATTTTTTCGCCCCGCAATTCATTAACTACTGCTTGGATCCGTGATCCCCGCGCCCCAATACAAGCACCGACAGGATCCACATCCCGCTCTAGGGTATCCACGGCAATTTTTGTGCGGGGGCCAACATAACGGCCGGGGGGATTCGCTTCTCGGGCAACGGCCACAATCCGCACGATTTCTTCTTCGATTTCCGGGACTTCGTTGGCAAACAGGTAAACGACTAAATCTGCGGCGGCGCGGGAAACGACTAACTGGGGGCCACGGTGGGAGCCTTCTTTGACGTGTTTTAAATAGACTTTGTAGGTGGTATTGGCGCGGTAATTGTCGTTGGGGAGCTGCTCCCGTCTGGGTAATTCGGCTTCGGTTTCTGGTTGACCAAAGGCGCTGGTAACCGCCATCACCACAAAGTTCCGCTCAAAACGGAGGACACGGGCCTGGAGGACTTCCCCTTCTAGTTCTTGGAATTCTTCTTGGACGAGCTTTCGTTGCTGATCCCGTAATTTCTGAAGCAGCACTTGCTTGGTTTGAATCGCGGCCATCCGCCCAAAATCACTCTGTTCGGGGGTGACGTCTAGGATTACGGAATCACCGAGTTGGGCTTCATTGGCGACTTCTTGGACTTCTTGTAGGGCAATTTGATGATCGGAGTTTTCCACTTCTTCGACAATCACCTTGGTGGCCAATACCCGAAAGCCTTCGTCTTCGAGGTCTAGTTCGACTTCAAAGTTATCGAAGTAATCTTCGGCGAAGGGGGTGGCTTGGTTGAGCGTTAGGGAACGGCGATAGCGCTCATAACCTTTGAGCAGGGCTTCCCGGAGGGCTTCATGGACGGCACTTTGGGGTAAATTGTGGCGATCGCTGATTTCTTCAACGAGGGCGCTTAAACCAGTGAGACTAACAAGGGACATAGAAATTTACGGATAGAAAAAATCGATAAATGAACAAAGCTTGGGGCAGTTTGGGGCAACTAGGGTTGGTCATCTAGCTGTACTTTGGCGACTAGTTTCCGGGGAATGGCGATCGCCTTGCCCTTGAGATTGAGATGGATTGCCGCTTCATCCCGTTCCCGGAGGGTGCCACACCACTCTTTTTGATCTTTGTAGGGAGCATAGGTTTTCACCCGGACAGGAAAGCCCCGGAAGGCGATAAACTCTCGATCCGTGGTGAGGTTGCGGTCGGTGCCAGGGCTAGAGACTTCCAGCACATAGGCCCCAGGAATGATCTCTTGGGCTTCCAGTTGAGGATCGAGTAGGCGACTGAAGCGCTCGCAATCCTCCAGGCCAGTGTCTTGGGAGAGATTCCGGACATCAATTCTGAGGACTGGTGGTTTTTTATTCGTCTGGAACACCACGTCCACCACTTCTAAACCCAACTCTGCAGCAATGGGTTCGGCACAGGTTACGATTCGGGGGATGAGGGGATGAGCCATGGGGAAATCTAGACAACAAAAAAAGCGGGTCAGGCCCACTTCAGGATTTCTTGATCGGGGTGGTATAGATAAAAAATATTTTATCTATCTGCAAATAGTCTAACATTCGCCCGTCACAATGACATAGCTTGGGGCGATCGCCCCCGGTAACAAGTGTTTATTTCTCTGGATTTGTTACCCCAATTCGTCAGGAGATTTTCTAGGGGGCATCCAAATCTCCCGCTTCAATGTAAAATAATAGACTGTAAATTTTTGAAACCACTTGTGTAAATTTGGGTTTGGAGGCTTCTTTGGTAGAAAGATTTCTTTTAAAGGTACTTTGGTTAGATAAAGACGTGGCGATCGCCGTGGATCAAGTTGTTGGGAAAGGCACCAGTCCTTTGACCGCCTATTTCTTTTGGCCCCGTAACGACGCTTGGCAACAATTAAAAGACGAACTAGAAGCGAAGCACTGGATTTCTGAGGCAGAGCGCATCGAAGTGCTCAACCAAGCCACAGAAGTCATTAACTACTGGCAGGAACATGGCAAAAAGACCAGTATGGCTGAAGCCCAGGCAAAATTCCCTGAAGTGGCCTTTAGCGGCAGTAATTAAAGTCAATTGCCCCTGTACTTGTCTTAAATGTAATCACTATCTAAGTTTTTACGACTGTTATTTTGTAATTAATTTCTATAAAAAAATGGGCAGCTCTAGGGCTGCCTTTTTATTGCAAAATTTTTTGGCCCTGGGGCGACACATTGCCTATGCCATGCCACCAGCCGCCATGTAGCGGGCCCGGGTCCGCTTGAGTTCTTTGCGGGCATCAAGGATTGCTTTACGATCTGCCGCATTGACTTGATCAAGTTGTGCCTTTGCACTTTCAAAGGCCTTGCGGGCTTCCTCAAGATCGATGTCTTGACCTTTGGCTGCAGTGTTAACCAGCACCTTTACTTCATTGGCTTCTACCTCAGCAAAGCCATCGGTAATTGCGATGTTCTCCCAACCACTGGTTCGGACGCGAATGACGCCGGATTCGAGGGCTGTGAGGAGGGGCGCGTGGCCCGACAAAATACCGATTTGACCAGAACTACTGGGGAGGATGACTTCTTCGACACTGTCATCCAGTACCGTCCGGTCTGGGGTGATCACTCGTACTTTTAAAGCCATTTGCTTAAATCTAATTCAAAAAATAAGGAAAATTCTGACGTTCAAGGTCAGCACCCCGCAGAACGGTAGCACTGACCTGATGTCTTAGGCGAGGCAGGGTTTAGCCTTGCTCTTTGAGCTTCTTGCCTTTGGCGATCGCCTCTTCGATGTTACCAACGAGGTAGAACGCCTGCTCAGGTAGATCATCTAATTCACCAGAGAGGATGCGCTTGAAGCCTTCAATGGTTTCTTCGAGGGTCACATACTTACCAGGAGAACCGGTAAATACCTCTGCCACGAAGAAAGGCTGAGACAAGAAACGCTCAATCTTCCGGGCCCGGTCTACGGTCAGACGGTCTTCTTCAGAAAGTTCGTCCAAACCAAGAATTGCGATGATGTCCTGGAGTTCCTTATAGCGCTGGAGGGTAGACTGTACCGCACGCGCCGTGTTGTAGTGGTCTTCACCCACGATGCTGGGCTGAAGCATTGTACTGGTGGAATCGAGGGGATCCACAGCAGGATAAATCCCTTTAGACGCCAAAGCACGGGAAAGTACAGTAGTGCCGTCGAGGTGAGCGAAGGTGGTTGCCGGAGCAGGGTCAGTCAAGTCATCCGCAGGGACATAAACTGCCTGGATCGAGGTGATAGAACCTTCCTTGGTGGAGGTGATGCGCTCCTGGAGATCCCCAACGTCAGTACCGAGGGTGGGCTGATAACCTACCGCAGAGGGCATCCGACCGAGCAGTGCCGATACTTCAGAACCAGCCTGGACAAAGCGGAAGATGTTGTCAACGAAGAGAAGTACATCCTGCTTGTTTACATCACGGAAATATTCCGCCATGGTCAAACCAGACAGACCAACCCGCATCCGGGCTCCGGGGGGCTCGTTCATCTGACCGTACACGAGGGCGATCTTGGAATCGTTGAGGTTATCGGGGTTGATAACGCCAGATTCGATCATTTCGTTGTAAAGGTCATTCCCTTCACGGGTCCGTTCCCCTACACCAGCGAATACAGACACACCACCGTGGTTGGTGGCGATGTTGTTGATCAGCTCCATCATGATGACGGTTTTACCAACACCGGCACCACCAAAGAGACCAATTTTTCCACCACGACGGTAGGGAGTAAGAAGGTCAACAACTTTAATGCCCGTTTCAAACACAGAAGGAGCCGTGTCGAGTTCGGTCAGCTTAGGAGCAGGGCGGTGGATTGGGGAGGTTTCTTCTGCACCAACTTCGCCTTTTTCGTCTACGGGTTCACCGAGGACGTTGAAAATCCGACCGAGGGTTTTCTTCCCTACAGGAACGCTGATGGGGGCACCAGTGTCGAGGATATTCATGCCGCGAACGAGACCGTCGGTGGAGCTCATGGCAACGGCCCGGACTTGGTTGTCGCCGAGCAACTGTTGAACTTCACAGGTGAGGTTGATTTCTTGGCCGTAGGGGTTTTTGCCTTGGATTTTTAGAGCATTATAAATCCGGGGCATTTTGCCACTGGGAAACTCTGCGTCAATGACAGGGCCAATGATCTGAGTGATTTTACCTAAAGTTTTTTCTTGTGTAGCTACCATGCTTCTCTATTATCGATTGGTTTCGCTCTAGGCCAAATGCTGGCTTTGTTCCTAAAGTTTTAACCAAATGTAAAAATTTGCCATACTCAGGGTACCATCTCTTGGGATCAAGTAAACAAGATTCGACAGAGGGCCAGGGAGCTTGATCTATAAGGCTTAAACCGGGGCGAGGGGGGATTGTTTCGGCAGGCCGATCGCCCTGGGGAATTGGGGGGCTGTGGTCTGGTTTTTCTCGATGTAGAGACAGGTGCGCTGGCCTTGAGTAATCGGGGTGGTAAATTGCTGTACGGCTAGGAGTTGACCACCACATTGGGCGATCGCCCCTTGGAGTTGTTCTGTTTCGGCCTCAGACCATTGACCCCGATAGAGAACCGCGAGGCCGCCAATTTTGAGTAGGGGCAAGAGATATTCCACACAGAGGGAGGCTTTACCCACGGCGCGGATCGTCGCGATATCGTAACTTTCCCGGTATTTTGGGTCTTGACCCAGGGTTTCGGCCCGGTCAGCGATGCCAAGGGTATTCAGTTGGAGGGTTTGGCTCAGTTCAACGAGGAAATTAATTTTTTTACGGGTGGCATCGAGCAGGGTAATTTGCCACTCAGGAAAGGCGATCGCCAAGGGAATGCCGGGAAAGCCGCCCCCAGTGCCCACATCGATGACTTTTTGGGGCTGAGTTAAACGTTCCCCCAGTACGTCTAGTTTCAAAGCGGCATAGGAATCCCACAAATGCTTTTCCCAAAAGTCTTCTGGAGACGTGATTCGGGTCAGATTCAGCCGCTGGTTGCCGTCGCAAATGCCGTGGTAAAGGGCAGCAAGAGCCGGATAGTGGGAAGAATCGGGTTGCCAAAGGTGAGGATCGGCATAGCGCTGGCATAGGTCGCGAAATAGGGCTTCGATGTCGTTCATGGTTTCAAGAAAAAATAAAGCCTAGATTGGGATCAACGGGGAATTTGGAGGCGTTGGTAAGCGGTGACGAGACTGTGGCGATCGCCCACATTGCCAGGAAACAGTACCACAGGTAACTGGGGAAATTGCGGGTGATCATGCTCCGTTCGCACGAGGCAACAACCGGGGATAATTTGGCCGAGCAACTGAATCGCCGGAACCCGCAAACCTTTTTGGAGCAGCGCATTGGTGGTGTTACCGCCTTTACTAATCACAAAGCCGAGATCTGCGGGCAACTGGGCAAAAATTTTAAGGAATAGAGCCGTGATATTTTTACCAAATTCAAGGTTATGTTGGGCTTGGTCGCTGGCTGGCACTTGCCGACTGGTAAAGATTACGGGGGTTTGTCCGGCCTGACGAATTTTTTGGATCTGCTCTAGCATCGCTACTGCTAGTTGATCACGACTTGGGGATGTTTGGCACAGCTCTACATCGATCTCAAGACCGACAACGCTTATCAATTGCAGTAATTCCGCGAGTTGTACGGTGGTTTTTTGCGTGTGGGAACCGACAATAATCAGGCCTGGTTTTGGCGATCGCCGCACGGTAAAACTTTTTTCTGGGGGAATCGGCTGGGGGCCAAGAGCCGCGAGGGAAGTCAGCAAACTGGCGGCACTGCGAAAGAGAAACTTTTTACCCTGGTGAATCGCGTGAAATAGCGCCGGAACTAGACGATCAAAATCAGCCTGTTGTTCACCGTCGAGGACAACGTATTTGCCATTCTGCAGACGACAAAAATAATCTTGAAGATTTTCGGGTAAATTCCCTGGATTCAGGCAAGCCACTTGATTCGCTGTCACTACGCCCTTCGTTTTTGTCGCAATGAAATCAGGTAAAAAACTGTCCTGAAAACCAAAGAGGCGATCGCCCGCAAATTCTGTCTCAGCCACGGGGATCAAGCGTTCATTTTCCTGGACATAGTGAATGCCGTTGCGGGTAATGCGGCCCCCCTCAAAAAATGCTGGGGCAAAAAAACAGGCATCAAACGGCCCTAATACGTTGGCGATCGCCTCGGTTTCTGCCGGGAAATGGCCCCTCAAGGTGGAATCCGAGCGACTGACGATCAGATATTCCTGGATATTTTCCTGGGTCAGGGCAATTTTGAGATTCCGACAAACTGCTGTGGTGGTGGCGATCGCCTCTGGTTCTGTCAAAGCGCGGGTATTCGCCAAAATAAATAGAATGGGGGCCGGATCCCGTAAACCCAACCGCAACGTGTCCACATCCCAACGCAATAGTAATGGACAACTATGCACCGTTTGGGAGCCCGTCGGGTCATCATCAAACACAATAATTTTTGCTGTCATGGTCACTTTCTCCCAGAAACCATGGAGACCGGATCGGCGATCGCGTTTGTCTGGGGCACTAGGGCCAAGGCTTGCTCAATAATTTTTCGCCCCACCGTCGTTCCTCGACCCTCCTCCGTGATAAACCGTTTCCAGGCTTTGGTGCCGGGCTGGCCTAAAAACAGCGACAACATGTGACGGCTAATGCTGTGGAGTTTCACCCCGGCTTTTGTGGCACGTTCAATGTAGGGCAACATCTCCTCAACAATTTCATGGCGGCTTTTGGGCTGAATCGCTTCCCCGTAGATATCGCGGTCCACCGTCGCAAACAGATAGGGGTTGTCATAGGCTGCCCGCCCCACCATTACGGCATCCACTTGGGTTAAATGGGTTTGAATTTGTTCTAGCGTCGTAATGCCGCCATTGATCTCGATCCAGAGGTGAGGAAAGTCTTGTTTTAACCGATAAACATCTGCATAACGTAAAGGTGGTACCGTGCGATTTTCCTTTGGGCTTAAACCCTGTAGCCAGGCTTTGCGGGCATGGACAGAAAAGCGATCGCATCCGGTTGCCGAGACAATCTCGATAAAGCGGCAGAGGTCTGCGTAACTATCTTGTTTATCGACGCCAATGCGATGTTTTACTGTAACGGGAATATTGACTGCCCCCTGCATCGCCGCTACACAATCGGCCACCAACTCCGGCTGGGTCATCAAACAAGCCCCAAAATTGCCCTGTTGCACCCTCGGACTGGGACAGCCCACATTGAGATTAATTTCGTCGTAACCCCAGTCTTCGCCCACCTTGGCGCATTCAGCCAATTCCTTAGGATTATCGCCCCCCAACTGGAGGGAAATGGGATGTTCTGCGGCATCGAGGTCTAAAAGCTTGGGGCGATCGCCATGGATAATCGCCTGGGTGGTAATCATCTCCGTGTAGAGTAGTGTCCGTCGGGTAATCTGGCGCATCAAGTAACGAAAATGGCGATCGGTGCGATCCATCATCGGCGCTACACTTAACAAATGGGGACAAACCACGGTATTGATCCTCTGCGACATAAACCAAAACGGATGAAGAAATATTCAACGGAAATTTCAGCCAATCCTAGAACAAAACAGAAACCAGCCAACAGGCTACAATGCGATGTATTCTCAACGCTAACTGATTTCTTTAGAGCAATGCCCCATGGCTGTTTTTGACGATATCCAATCTGCAGGAAAGGGAGAAGTGATGGTTTATGCTCCCTACTATCCAAAAAATAAACAAAAAACACTGCCCAAAGCCCTCGGACTATACCAGATCGGCTCCGTTGAGGGGAAACGGGTGATCGAAAAAGGAGAAAGTATCCCCTTTGTGGCCAGTTGGTATGTCTCTAAATTACCGTCGGAAATGACCAGTTGTCGCCTTCAATTTGCGGCCCAGGCGGATCTCAGTTACAGCGTGACATTACCAAACCACCAGTTCGTAGATTACCTCATTGATCTCTTAATTGGCTTTGGTCGTGACGGGGCCATTGACTTTCCTAAGGATTTTTATCGGGAGCTTCTGGGCCTAAAAAAAGAATAGCGTCCTGGTTTGCTCAGTCGCGAAATTCCGTTATTGTGGAGGCTAAAGAATGTGAGCTTCTAAAGGAGTAGTGGGTGTGACCAATTCAACCCAACATATCGTCGTTGCTTCTACCGAACCCTACAGTGGGAAATCTGCTGTGCTACTTGGGTTGGTACAGAGCCTTAAGCAAAAAGGCATCTCTGTGGCCTACAGTAAGCCCATCGGTACAGTTTGGCATGACGAGCAGAATGGGCGTTTCACCCGCATCGAAGATGATCTCCGGTTCCTTGGGGAAGCCTTTGGTCTTAAGGAAACGGAAGTGCGATCGCCGGTACTTTTTCTGGATGAGGCAACGGTGGCCCAGCGACTTACGGGTCAAGACCAAACCGATTATCCTCAAAAACTCAAGGATGATCTAGGGGCGATCGCCAGTGACATTACCTTTATCGAAGCCCCCAAAAGTCTCTGGGAAGGGAGTTTATTTAACCTCTCTGCCGGAGAAATTGCGGCGACCCTAGGGGCCAAAATCCTCTTGGTCATCCCCTACCACCACAAGCTTTTAGTTGATAGTTTGTTGACAATTTATCGGTTCCTGGGCGATCGCCTCATGGGAGTGGTGATTAACAAAATTCCCCCCGAAGCCCTCGAAACCGCCGAGACTCAAATTAAGCCCTTCTTGGCCCAGCGGGGTATTGATGTCTATGGCCTTGTCCCCGCCGACCGGATCCTCCGGAGTGTAACAGTGCGGGAATTGGTGAAGCGCCTCAATGCGGAAGTTCTTTGTCGGGCTAATCGCCTAGATCTGATGGTCGAAAGTCTCACCATTGGCGCGATGAACGTTAACTCTGCCTTGAAATATTTCCGGCAACGACAAAATATGGCGGTGGTCACTGGAGGCGATCGCACTGATCTGCAACTGGCAGCCCTAGAAACCTCCACCCAATGTCTGATCCTGACAGGCCATGTCGCCCCCCAAGAAATTATTCTCAACCGCGCCGAAGACCTAGAAATCCCAATTCTGTCGGTGGACTATGACACCCTGACCACCGTCGAAATCATCGACCAAGCCTTTAACCATGTGCGCCTCCAGGAACCGATTAAAGTAGAAGTGGCCCAGACCCTGTTCCAAAAGCATTTTGACTTCGAGCGTTTCTTGGCCCAGATGCCCTTTCCCGTTGCCTAGAACCTTTGCCAACGCTTATGCTTAGATCCTAGATACCAGCGACTTTTTGTAATTTCCTATCCTCAAGTTCCATGCAAGCTGTAGAGCGTCCTGTGCAAACGACCGATTCCCTTGTGGATACCACTATCCATCGCCGGAAAACCAGAGCTGTCAAGGTGGGCAATGTCACCATCGGCAGTGATTATCCTGTGGTTGTCCAGTCGATGATCAACGAAGATACCCTTGACATAGAGGGCTCCGTCGCGGCAATCCGCCGACTTCATGAAATTGGCTGTGAAATCGTCCGGGTAACTGTTCCGAGTATGGCCCACGCCCGTTCCCTGGCTCAGATCAAAGCGAAGCTCGCCGAGACCTACCAGGCAGTGCCAATTGTGGCGGATGTCCACCATAACGGCATGAAAATTGCTCTGGAAGTTGCCAAACACGTGGATAAAGTGCGCATCAATCCCGGTCTTTATGTTTTTGAACAGGCCAGTGGCGATCGCACCGGTTATACCGAAGCAGAATTTGCGGCCATTGGTGAAAAGATTCGTGAAACCCTCGAACCCTTAGTGGTTTCCCTGCGGGATCAAGGCAAAGCCATGCGCATCGGCGTCAACCATGGTTCCCTCGCTGAGCGGATGCTCTTCACCTACGGGGATACTCCCGAAGGCATGGTCGAATCAGCCCTAGAATTTATTCGGATTTGTCAGTCCCTCGATTTCCATAACCTGATCATTTCCATGAAGGCATCCCGTGTCCCGGTGATGTTGGCTGCCTATCGCCTCATGGCTAAACGAATGGATGAACTCGGCATGGACTATCCCCTCCACCTGGGTGTGACCGAAGCTGGAGATGGAGAATATGGCCGCATTAAATCTACCGCAGGCATTGGGACGCTCCTTGCGGAAGGCATTGGCGACACAATCCGTGTTTCCCTCACGGAAGCACCGGAAAAGGAAATCCCTGTCTGCTATAGCATCCTCCAAGCCCTAGGCCTACGGAAAACCATGGTGGAATACGTCGCCTGCCCTTCCTGTGGCCGGACGCTCTTTAACCTTGAAGAAGTGCTCCACAAGGTGCGCGAAGCGACAAATCACCTCACGGGTCTAGATATTGCCGTAATGGGTTGTATCGTGAATGGCCCCGGTGAAATGGCCGATGCGGACTATGGCTATGTGGGGAAAACGCCCGGTGTAATTTCCCTATACCGTGGTCGGGAAGAAATCCGCAAAGTCCCCGAAGCCCAAGGGGTTGAAGAACTGATTAACCTAATCAAAGCTGATGGTCGCTGGGTTGATCCGCCCCAATAGTTTTTGACAGAAATTCTCTCAATCATTTGTCACCCAGGCGATATCAATTTATCCCCTGGGTTTTTTCTCGTATCCGATCAATAAACCGATTAATGCAGCAGTGAAACCCTGAATATTCAAACTGTTAATGGCAGGGATTTTCTATGGCGATCGCCGACTAATCTTCAGCGTCCTCAGGGTAACGGGCATCGTAGGCAGGACGTTCTGCTTCACTGACGAGGTGTTTTAGGGCATCCAGACGAGAATTAAGCAGGAGTTGAGCAACGGTGGCTGCATCCCCTTCTTTGATCTGCATGGAAGCAAGGGAATCAAAGAGTTTTTGGTAACACTGGTTGAGCTCGTGGTGTAGCTGAAAACGAATTTCGGAGGTATCACGCATGGGCCTGGGGTTGATCAAGTCTGAAAAGAGCACGTACTTTTTCATAACACGCTCCCTTTCACAAGTTAAAGCGCGGCAATATATATTGATTTTCTCAAGAGCAGCGCCTACCGTTTTAATCGAGTCGTTCGAGCATAGAACCGGGGCACCAATCGGTAAAGCCATCAACGGTAAACACGACGTAATCAACCCCGTAGGCGTCCCAATAATCCACTACTTTGCCCTGTTTTTGCTCTGGATCTGCCCGGCGTTGCACGAGGCAACCAAGGGGGAACTCCTGGGCGATCGCCTTATCTTTCAAATCCCTGAGCTTGAGAATGCGGCCTTGCTGATCTGCCGATAATTGTTTCCAGGCGATCGCCTTAAAGTCGGGGTAGGCTTGGGTGAGCAGTTCAATTTCTGCCCAGGTTTGGGCTTGGGTGAGACATTCCGCCAACTGTTCGGGAGATTCAAGCACAGGGACAGGATGAGGAGCAGTGGTCATGGCAATCTTCAAAATTTAACGGGACTGGAACGGATTTTGCACCATGGTTTTTGTGACTTGGGCTGCCGCTTGATCGAGGGCTTCTACTTCAGCGGCGCTTAGGTGCCAACCCAATGCCCCAGCATTTTCCTGGGCTTGGGTGAGATTTTTTGCCCCCGGAATCGGCATTGTCCCTTTACAAATACACCAGTTTAAAGCTACCTGGGCCATGGTTTTTTGGTGCAGCGCCATCAGCTCCTGTAAACAGCTCTGCAACGGGGCCATGTTCGGCAAAACTTGCTTGAAAACTCGCCGTCTTAGACCCTTGGGCAGCGGTTTATCTAAGCTATATTTTCCCGTCAACAGACCAAGGGCCAGGGGACTATAGGCGATTAACTGAATCCCCAATTCGTCGCATACGGCTTTGACGTCATATTTCAGTACCGGATCCGTTGAAAGCAAAGAATACTGCACCTGCAATGTCCGAATCGGTACGCCCCAATCCTGAAACCAACGGTGCATTTCCCGGAGTCGCTGACCACCATAGTTGGATAACCCTACGCCTCTCACCTGACCCGTTTCGTACAGTTCTGCCAAACCGCGCAATAATCGTTTTTCTTGCCAAGGGGCATAATTTGCCGTTGACCAATGCATTTGCACTAAATCAATTGGCCGCTGTAAACGTTTCGCGGAAGCGGCTCCAGCCCGTTTCATCGAGCCAGCGGTGAGCCGCCAAGGATAAGGAGCCAGTTTAGTCGCCAGAACGATTTCCTGTTGGTGACGACCAGCGTAGGCTTGAGAAAATTGCCCCAGTAGGCTTTCGCTACGACCGCTTAAACGCCCGGTTCCATAGGAATCCCCCGTATCAAAGAGGGTAATGCCACTGGTCACACAGAAATTAAACACCTGTTGTAGTTCTTGATCCATGCTGGGTTGGTACCCCCACAGCAGGCGATTGCCCCAGGCCCAGGTGCCACAGCCCATGGTGGGAAGAATAAGTTGCTCGCGCATAACATCAGTTTGAATGGAGTGAAATACTGAGAAAAAGTCAGGAAAAGCTGATTAGTGCCGACTGAAAATTTGCCAGCAAACCAGTAGGGTAACGCCAAAATAACCGGCGATCGCCACCCAATCTAACACCGCAGTCTCCATCGCCATAATCCTCCTAGAACGATTCATTCTCCCACCAAAGCAGGTTTGCGCCCTATAAAAATAACTTGAATCTCCCCAGACACAACCCAGAAATCCCCATCTTTAGCCCTTTTACAGCCTTCGCCCTGGGTCATGGGGAACTTTTTAAGGATTGTGACAATGGCGTGATATGATTGCACGTGGTTTGTACTGTTTCCCTTGTACAAAGCAATATAGACAGTCAAATAAACTGATCAAAACCCTTGATCTTCTAAACCTGCTGAGCGTGAATTCATCTGAGTCTCAAAGCCAATCAGACATTCCCAACTCTTCTAACTCAACCTTAGAAAACAATGGGGATTCGGCAAGTAACACCCCAATGGACGAGTACTATCAGCTCAAACAGTCCATTTTTTTTGTGACTCTTGCCATCAGTGGGGCGATCGCCCTGTTGGTCTGGTACTTCTATTCTGCCCAAACAGCAGTGAGTTATCTCATTGGTGCTGGCGTTGGAATAATTTATTTGAGACAGTTGGCAAAAAGCGTAGAAAAAATCAGTAGCACTAATCCCAGAACCGGTTCCGGTCGCCTAGCCCTTTTTATCGGCTTGATCGTCATCGCAACCCAACTGGAGCAACTGGAAATTCTCCCCGCTTTTTTAGGGTTCATTACCTATAAACTTGCCATCATTGTTTATGTGCTGCCGAATAGTTTACTTGCCGCAGACAAAACAAATTAGAATTCCGCCCTAGCCCTTGATTGTCGAGAGAAAGAACCGGGGAAAGATCATCAAATGGAAATGCTTAATAGTTTAACTACATTTAGTTTATTTCCCCTTGCTGAACTCGAAGTCGGCAAACATTTTTATTGGGAACTCGGTGGCTTAAAAGTTCACGGACAGGTACTAATGACCTCTTGGTTCGTTATTGCTGTACTCGTGCTTGCTTCGATCCTAGCAACCCGTAATGTTCAGCGTGTCCCTGGTGGTTTCCAAAACTTCATGGAATACGCCCTCGAATTTATTCGGGATCTGGCTAAAAACCAGCTAGGCGAAAAAGAATATCGTCCTTGGGTGCCCTTCATTGGAACATTGTTCCTCTTCATCTTCATTGCCAACTGGTCCGGTGCCCTTGTGCCTTGGAAAATCATTGGTTTACCCGAAGGTGAATTGGCCGCTCCCACTAACGACATTAACACCACCGTAGCCCTAGCTCTGTTGACTTCCTTGGCATACTTTTATGCCGGGTTCAAAAAGCGTGGAATTGGTTACCTGAAAAAATATTTGGAACCAACCCCTATCCTGCTTCCAATTAACATTCTGGAAGATTTCACCAAGCCCCTCTCCCTGAGCTTCCGTCTTTTCGGAAACATCCTCGCGGACGAACTGGTGGTTGGTGTACTGGTTTTCTTGGTTCCCCTGATTATTCCTTTACCCTTGATGGCGCTTGGTTTATTCGCCAGTGCGATCCAAGCGTTGATTTTTGCGACCCTCGCCGCAGCCTACATTGCTGAAGCGATGGAAGGTCATCACTAAGGGAAGGTTTGACTTCAGGATTATTGATAAAAGCCCGAAGGCTAGCTAGAAATTTCAACTTGATTTGTGTTTCTGGTCACTTTTTCTGTTAATTTTTTTGACGGGGATCTGTTTTAGAGACCTGTTTATATCCACTTCAATAACATCGAAAGGAAAAAATTATGGATTCTTTAACTGCTGCTGCTTCTGTTATTGCTGCTGCTCTTGCTGTTGGTCTTGCGGCGATCGGCCCTGGTATTGGTCAAGGTAATGCTGCGGGTAGTGCAGCCGAAGGGATTGCCCGTCAACCCGAAGCGGAAGGCAAAATCCGCGGTACTCTCCTCCTCAGCTTGGCTTTTATGGAAGCTTTAACCATCTACGGTCTTGTTGTTGCCCTCGTTCTTTTGTTTGCAAACCCCTTTGCGTAAAAAGACACTGGACTGGGTTTAGGTCATTCGAGGCTGATTTAAAAGCAGCTCACCTGGATGACCTAGGCCCCGTTTTTCCATGGGACAATGGGGTAACCCCCTAGATGTATAAACTCTATAAGACCCAAACACGGTGGGGTCAATTGATAAATGACACACTGGACAATTGTTTTAGCAACTGAAGCAGTCGAGAAAACCGCTGAGGGTGGTCTTTTTGATTTTGACGCAACGCTCCCCGTGATGGCCATTCAGTTTTTGGTCTTGGCGGCGTTGTTAAATAAGCTTTTTTATAAGCCTATTGGTCAAGCGATTGACGACCGTTCCGATTACATTCGCACTAACTTAGTGGACGCGAAAGAACGTCAGCAAAAGGCGGAGGACTTAGCCGCTCAATATGAGCAAGAACTCCGTGATGTGCGTCGTGAAGCCCAGGATGTAATTGCAAAAGCTCAGGCTGAAGCTCAAAAGGTCGTAGCAGATGAAGTGAAGTCTGCCCAGGCTGAGGCTTTGGCGGAGCGGGAAAAAGCAGCTCTGGAAATCGAGGCACAACGGGAATCTGCGTTCAAATCCCTTGAACAACAAGTTGATTCTCTAAGCCAGGCGATCGCCTCTAAATTAGTTGGGGCAAAGCTTTAGGGTAGTGCGGTTTTCGCTGCCTAGATGGGAACTCTTGAAGATTTCAAGCTTTTATATCTTTAAGAAAAAGAGTTATCCATTTTTAGATGTATACACCATAAGCAAATAGCGCTGGGGTAGATCGATATCATGGGAATTATTTCCTACCTTGCCACCGCATCGGAGGGTGGTTTTCATTTAAACTTCGACATTTTAGAAACAAACATTATCAACCTTGCGATCATCATTGGGGTTCTGTACGTCTATGGGAGCAAGTTTATTGGCAATATTTTAGAGACGCGCAAAAGCAAAATTGTCGCCGATCTAGAAGACGCTGAAAACCGCGCGAAAAAAGCCCAAGAAGCACTGACAAAAGCCCAGAAAGATCTCGAACAGGCCCAAGCCCAGGCTGCCAAAATTCGGGAAGACGCTAAGGTTGCCGCAGAAAAAACCAAACAAGACATCTTGGCCAAAGGTCGCGACGAAGTTGAAAAACTCAAGGCCTCTGCGGTTAAAGAATTAAGCACAGAACAAGCGAAAGTAATCACCGAGCTGAAGCGACGGGTTGCAGAACTTGCTCTGGCAAAAGTGGAAGCTCAATTGCGGTCTGATTTGGATGAGTCTGCTCAAGCCAAGTTAGTTGATCGCAGCATTGCACAACTGGGAGGTGGCGCATGAAAGGCAACACAATGATTGCTCAGGTCGTTGAGCCCTATGCTGGTGCCCTGATGACCCTTGCACAAGAGACCAATAAAGTCGAGGCATTTGCAGAAAATTGTCGGGCTTTACTGTCACTCTTCCAAGAGTCTGCGGAGTTCCGGTCTTTTGTGATGAATCCTTTGGTCAAAGCAGAGGATAAAAAAGGTGTTCTGCAAGGGGTTTGTGGCCAGGATGTAGATGCCTACTTCCTCAACTTTTTGTTTTTGCTTGTGGATCGTCGGCGTATTGTTTTCCTCGAAGGCATTTGCCAGGAATTCGTCGCCCTCCAGCGAAAACTGAACAATATTGTTCTCGCTGATGTCACGAGTGCGCAACCGTTGACCACTGACCAAGAAGCGGCGATCGCCGATCAAGTCAAACAAATGACCGGGGCCAATGCCGTCGAATTGAACATTAGCACCGATGCCGATTTGATTGGTGGTGTCGTGATCAAAGTCGGTTCCAAGGTCTTTGACGCTAGCTTGCGGGGCCAACTCCGGCGGATCAGCATGGATCTATTAGGCTCAAACTAAGCTGGTGCCAATTTTTTGGATCTGTTTTAACACCGGCCACTTAACTTTAAAAGTGTCTCAATAGACTGTCTCTAGAATTAACCTTATTTAACAGTACAGACATGATTAGTATCAGACCCGACGAAATTAGTAGCATTATTCGTCAACAAATTGAGTCCTACGACCAAAAAGTTCAAGTCGATAACGTCGGCACCGTACTTCAAGTCGGTGATGGGATTGCTCGGATCTATGGTCTTGAGCAGGCCATGGCCGGTGAATTGCTTGAGTTTGAAGATGGCACCGTAGGGATTGCCCTCAACCTTGAAGAAGACAACGTCGGTGCCGTATTGATGGGCGACGGTCGTGACATCCAAGAAGGCAGTAGTGTGAAGTCCACTGGCCGGATTGCAGAAATCCCCGTTGGCGACGCGACCGTTGGCCGTGTCGTTGATGCCCTTGCCCGTCCCATCGATGGGAAAGGCGACATTGACGCTACCGATACCCGCCTCATCGAATTCATGGCCCCTGGGATTATTGCCCGTCGCTCTGTCCATGAACCGATGCAGACTGGGATTACCGCAATTGACGCGATGATTCCCGTCGGTCGGGGTCAGCGGGAATTGATCATTGGTGACCGTCAAACTGGTAAAACTGCCGTTGCGGTTGACACAATCATCAACCAGAAGGGTGAAGATGTAATTTGTGTGTACGTGGCCGTTGGTCAAAAGGCATCCACCGTTGCTCAAGTTGTTTCGACCCTCGAATCTAAGGGCGCTTTAGATTACACCGTCGTTGTTGCTGCGAATGCTAACGATCCGGCAACTCTCCAGTACCTTGCTCCCTACACCGGTGCGGCGATCGCCGAGCACTTCATGTACCAAGGTAAGGCGACCCTCGTTGTCTACGATGACCTTTCCAAGCAAGCCCAGGCCTATCGCCAAATGTCCCTGCTGCTCCGTCGTCCCCCCGGACGTGAAGCTTATCCCGGTGACGTTTTCTACTTGCACTCTCGTCTTTTAGAACGGGCAGCGAAACTCAGTGATGAACTCGGCGGCGGTAGCATGACCGCTCTACCGATCATCGAAACCCAAGCCGGTGACGTTTCTGCTTACATTCCCACCAACGTTATTTCCATTACCGACGGTCAGATCTTCTTGTCCTCTGACCTATTCAACGCAGGTTTCCGTCCGGCGATCAACGCGGGTATTTCCGTATCCCGGGTTGGTTCTGCGGCTCAAACCAAAGCGATGAAAAAAGTTGCCGGTAAGCTGAAGTTGGAATTGGCCCAGTTCGCAGAACTCGAAGCCTTTGCCCAGTTTGCGTCTGACTTGGATGCAGCAACCCAAAACCAGTTGGCCCGGGGTCAGCGCCTGCGTCAGATCCTCAAACAGCCCCAAAACTCTCCCCTCTCTGTTGCTGAGCAGGTGGCGATTGTTTACGCTGGCTTGAATGGCTATCTTGATGATGTTCCTGTAGATAAAGTGGTTGAGTTTGCTGCTGGCCTCCGTCAGTACCTCGCCACCAGCAAAGCCCGGTACGGTGAAATCATTGCCAACGATAAAGTGCTTTCTGAAGAAGCGGAGAACCTCCTCAAAGAGGCGATCGCCGAGCACAAGCAAAGTTTCGCCGCTGCGGCCTAAGCAGATGATCATGTCGCCTGTGGTCTATGGCTAGCATCACCAGGGGTTGCAGGCGACCCAGAATCGAACTAAGGGATATTACTCATGCCAAACCTAAAGGGGATTCGCGACCGGATTCAATCCGTCAAAAATACCAAGAAAATTACCGAAGCGATGCGTCTGGTGGCCGCGGCAAAAGTACGTCGTGCCCAAGAACAGGTGACTTCCACCCGTCCCTTTGCTAACACCCTCTTGCAGGTACTCTATAGCCTCAAGAGTCGTCTCCGCCTTGAAGAAGCAGATTTGCCCCTCCTCAAGCAACGGGAAGTAAAGTGTGTCGGTCTGTTGGTCATCACTGGCGATCGCGGCCTTTGTGGGGGCTACAACGCCAACATCATCCGCAAAGCCGAACAAAGAGCAAAAGAATTAGCAGCGGCTGGTATCAGCTACAAGTTTGTGCTAGTGGGCCGTAAAGCGGTGCAATATTTCCAGAATCGCCAAGCTCCCGTTGCTAAAACCTATGCTGGTTTAGAACAAATTCCTTCGGCAGCAGAAGCGTCGGACATTGCCGATGAACTGCTTTCTTTGTTCCTCTCGGAAGAAGTGGACAAAATTGAACTAATTTACACACGCTTTGTGTCTTTGATTAGTTCTCAACCCGTTGTGCAAACGCTGTTGCCTTTGGTGCCTGAAGCGCTCACCAACCCCGACGACGAAACTTTCAACCTGATTACCCGGGGCGGTAAGTTCCAAGTTGAACGGGAAAAGGTGGCGACTGAAGTTAAAGAACTGCCCGCAGATATGATCTTCGAGCAGGATCCGAAGGACATTTTGAATGCCTTGTTGCCGCTATATCTCAGCAACCAACTGCTGCGGGCGCTCCAGGAAGGGGCAGCCAGTGAGTTGGCAGCACGGATGACGGCGATGAACAATGCCAGTGACAATGCTTCTGAACTGATGAAAACCTTGACGTTGTCCTATAACAAGGCTCGTCAGGCAGCGATTACCCAGGAGCTATTGGAAGTGGTCGCCGGTGCAAATGCACTCTAAAAGACGAACAAGTCATTCCCATTGCCGTCACTAACGCTAACGGTTACTTGAGGACGGCTTTAATAACATGAAAGGGTGGCATAACCATGTCACTCTTTTTTTATGGTGGCCTAGGGAGGCGATCGCCAAAGAGTTTTAAGGAGTTTTTAGAGGGGATCAATTTACTGACCAAAGGAGATTTTTTGGGGTGAATTTTAATTGAAATATCGCGCTGTTAATAATCTGCCCCAGACCCATCACCTTGGCAAACGCCTCTGGAAACGTCAAAATAGAATATTGAAATGTCAATTGTGGGTTCCATTTGTGAGTCAAGTTCGCACCGTTTCCGATACGAAGCGTGATTTTTATACACATCATACTCGGCCAATTAATTCGATTTTTCGGCGCGTCGTCGAAGAACTTTTGGTTGAAATGCATTTACTGTCGGTGAACGCCGATTTTCGCTACGATCCTTTCTATGCGCTGGGCGTCGTCACTTCCTTTGAGCGCTTTATGCAAGGCTATCGCCCAGAGGCGGATAAAGTTTCTATTTTCCAAAGTATGTGCCAAGCGATTGGGGGCGACGCCAACCGTTACAAAGAAGATGCAATGGCCCTGGTTGAACTGGCAAAACGTTGTTCTGGGACGCAACTGATTGAGTGCTTCCGGCAAGATATGCCCCCCGAAGGTGCCCAGGAATTATGGGAAAAAATTGAGGCGATCGCCAAAAATGATCACTTCAAATATAGTCGGTTGTTTGCCATTGGCGTCTATACTTTTTTGGGTGAATCAGAGCCGCAACTCCTCGAAGACACCGAGAAGCGCGACGAAATGCTGACCACGGTTACCGCTGGCCTCAATCTCCCTGAGGAGAAAATGAAAAAAGACTTAGATCTTTATCGCAGCAATCTCGAAAAAATGAATCAAGTCCTAGAGGTTTTAGAAGATGCCCTCGCCGTAGAACGGCAACGTCGGGAAAAGGCAGAAGCAGAGGCGAAGGCCAAAACAGCAGAAGCCACCGTAGCGACTGAAACCAACGACGAACAAAAAGAAACCAGCGAATCCGGTTCCGATGCTTAGGATTACTTGTGCGAAACCTTGATTCTTAAATGTTATTAAAGAACACCTTGATCTTCAGGATTTTTGATTGCCTTTGTGGGGCAAAAACTGCAGATCAAGGTGTTCTTTAATGGGTAATTGTGGCGGTGAAATCGTTCCCTCTTCTACGGTGTCGATAATCGCCTGTTCTTGAATAAAAAATTCCCCAAAATTTTGCTGCTGGAGTTGCAACTCATGGAATTGTAATTGCCCGGCGATCGCCAATTCTGCCCCAGGCTCCGGCAGCGGAGTTTCCGTAATCACCCAGATGCGCCCGGTGCTGTCCTGCAATTCGTAAGCACCTTGATCGAGGAGAGGCACCCGCTGGGTTACAGTTCCCTGGACATAGACCTCAGCCCCCGGTGACACAGCCCCAAGACTGGCGATGGGCTGCCTGGTTGTACCCAGGTTTTCCTGTTGAGATAAAACTGTCCAAGGAGTACAGCCGATTAAATTTACTGCGATGAAGCCGCTAAGACACCACCGACTAACTTTGAAGGCGATCGCCATAGACAACACAAGCTTATAAACGCATCACAAAATCAAAAAAGTATCTCCAGTGTACTCGATTCCCCAGAAGCTTCAAAAATCTTGGGGCCAGTGATCAATGTTTCCAAAGAAATGTCTAGAAAATTTAGTGATGTACTGACCCCGAAATATCAACAAGATTGTCTAAGTTTGTGGAATCGTATCGAGGCCCGCCTTAGCCAGAAACTCCCTTGCTAGGATCAAAAGCAGCATTTCTAGCCGACGGTTCCCCTATGGTTTCTCCCCAAAACCCAGTTCAGATCTACGACACCACCCTCCGCGATGGTTGTCAGCGAGAAGGGCTTGCCCTCTCCCTCGAAGATAAAGTCCGCATCGCCCAGCACCTCGACCGCCTCGGTATTCCTTTTATTGAAGGGGGCTGGCCAGGGGCAAATCCAAAAGATGAACAATTTTTTCTACATCTCCGGGAATACCCACTCCAGCAGGCGAAAATTGTTGCTTTTTGTTCAACACGACGTCCCCATTCCGCCGTCGAAACGGACTCTCTACTCCAGGCATCCCTCCGGGCGCAAACCCACTGGATTACTCTATTTGGCAAATCCTGGGATCTCCATGTCACCCTCGGTTTAGGCACTACTTTGGCAGAAAATTGCGCGATGATCCGGGAGAGTCTCGCCTATCTAAAATCCCAAAATCGGCGGGTAATCTATGATGCCGAACATTGGTTTGATGGCTACCAACAAAACCCCGAATATGCCCTCAAAACCCTCGAAGCAGCGATCCAAGGGGGAGCTGAATATCTAGTTTTGTGCGATACCAACGGCGGCACATTGCCCCAAGGAATTATGACCAGTCTCCAGGATATTCAACGGGCATTTCCGGATCTCCAGATTCCCCTCGGCATCCACACCCACAACGATTCGGGGATGGCGGTGGCCAATGCAGTAATGGCCGTGCAAGCCGGAGCCACCATGGTTCAAGGCACCATCAATGGCTATGGCGAACGGTGTGGTAATGCTAACTTATGCACGTTAATTCCTACCCTGCAACTGAAGTTAAATCAGCCTTGTCTCGCACCGGAAAAACTACAACAGCTCACCAGTACAAGCCGCTTAATCAGTGAAATTGTTAATTTGGCCCCCGATGACCATGCGCCCTATGTGGGCCGTTCGGCTTTTGCCCATAAGGGAGGAATTCATGTCTCAGCAGTGCAAAAAAATGCCCTCACCTATGAACATATCGATCCGCAAACGGTGGGCAATGAGCGGCGTATTGTTGTGTCAGAACAGGCGGGATTAAGCAATATTTTGGCTAAGGCGAAAAGCTTCGGCATTGCCCTAGAGAAAACGGATCTGGCCAGTCGGACGATCCTGCAGAAATTAAAGGATTTGGAGCATGAAGGCTACCAATTTGAAGCGGCAGAGGCGAGTTTTCAGTTGTTAATCCGCTCGGCATTGGGGCATCGGCAGGAATTTTTCAAGCTGCGGGGATTCCATGTGAATTGTGATGTGGGAGAAACTCAAAGTACGGCGATCGCCACGATCAAGTTAGAAGTGAACGGGAAAAATTTGCTCGAGGCAGCAGAAGGGAACGGCCCCGTTTCGGCCTTGGATCAGGCGTTGCGGAAGGTGTTGACGAAATTTTACCCAGAGATTGCCGAGTTTCAGTTGACGGATTATAAAGTGCGAATTTTGGATGGGGCAGCGGGCACTGGTGCAAAAACCAGGGTTTTGGTGGAATCAAGTGATGGCCTGGAACGATGGACGACGGTGGGCGTATCAGCCAATATTCTTGAGGCATCCTATCGGGCTGTGGTCGAGGGCATTGAGTATGGTCTGTTGCGGCGATCGCCTTATCCCTCTGTGCCTTTACCTGTGACAACCCTGTGACTCTAACTCTGCGGGGATGGTATAGATTTTGACCTATTTTCCGATGCGGGAGAGTTGACATTTAGAGGAGATCGCCACCCCTCCTTTTTTGATCTGAGCTAGTATGGTTTGCAAGTCAAAATACCTAAAAAATTTTGGGTATCAGTATTCCTCATTGCCGTCTCTTGTTCTAGTTTCCGGACTCACTCAACTCAGATTTTTAGTTTATTTTCTGGTTCTGGTGTTGATCTACTATGACCCAAACCTACCAAACCCAAAGGACTCTCTTTTTGGAAAATTAGTAACTTAAAAGTTGCTAAGGCTTCAGAATTCTTGGGGACTGGGTCGCATCCTCTCCATGCAATTTTCATGTTTGATAATCTTCTTCCCCCCCTCAACGAGCATAATCTGCCCTATCCCGACACAATTCACCCGATTGTGGTGCATTTTGTGATTGCGATGGTGTTATTTGCTTTTTTCTGTGATGTGCTTGGCTATTGCAGCCGCAACAGCAAACTCTATGAAGTGAGCTGGTGGAATATGTTCGTCGCCACGGTTTCGATTTTTATTGCCATTATCTTCGGACAAATCGAAGCAGGTTTGGCGATCGCCTACGATGCTGTTGAACCCGTGCTGAATCTCCACACGATCATTGGTTGGTCTTTGTCGGGGATTATCGCGGCCTTGACGGGCTGGCGCTACGTAATTCGCTCTAAAAACCCAGAAACCTTGCCGATGTCCTATCTGGGTATGGGAGCCATTTTGACGGGAATTGTCTTTTTCCAGGTGTATCTCGGCGATAAATTAGTTTGGGTTTATGGACTCCACACCACCGAGATTGTCCAAGCAGCAAAAGAGGGACTTTTATAAGCGATGTATTCTGATCTGATCCATCAACTCGATTTGGGGGCAAACGGCTTACCCTACAGCATTCCCATTCACCCGAATCTGGTGCATCTGACCCTGGGGCTGTTCATCATTGGCATTGCTTTCGATATTGTCGGTGTATTTTTTACTTTTGAGCGTCCCATTTTTAAATATCTGGCGATCCCGGCCACCCGCTCTAATTTTTTTGATGTGGGCTGGTACAACATGGTGGCGGCGTCAATCATTACCTTTTTTACGGTGGCGGCAGGTTTCTACGAAATGCTGTTGATGGATGCGCCGTCTGAAGTGAAGAGTGCCTGGAATTTTACTGCGATAGATACGATGATTTGGCACGGCATTGGCGGCGTGCTGTTGCTGGCATTAATCGTTGGCATGACGGTTTGGCGAGGCTTTCAGCGGTATGTCTGGCGCGGCGATCGCAGTCGCCAGGTGCAGTGGTGGTATCTGTTGGCGGGACTGGTGATTATGTTTGTGATGTATGTCCACGGCACATTAGGCGCTCAGTTAGCGGCGGAATTTGGCGCGCACAATACGGCGGGTCATCTGCTCCGACTCGGTGAAGATCCCAATGTGCTGTTGCGGTAGGGGTGAGGAACATTAGGCTATGAAGTTAAAAACGATTATTTCACTTTCGGCGATCGCCCTAATTTTAGGGATATTTAGCTACAACGTCGGGCAATGGTCTTATAGTTGGTTGCCGCCCCAGGCTTCCGTGGAATCCCAACTGGTGGATCGGCTCTTTAGCACCCTGGTGGCGATCGGCACATTTATCCTGTTTGGCGTTGGTGGCACGATGACTTACTCGATCCTCTTTCACCGGGCAGGACGCTACGACACCAGCGACGGTCCCCCCATCGAAGGCAACGTCAAATTAGAAATTATCTGGACAACGATCCCCTTTTTGATTGTCATTTATCTCGCCTATTTCAGCTATCAAACCTACCGCGAGATGAATATCCAACCTCCGGGACATAGGCACCAAGAGGCTTTAGTGACCAATGTTTCTACAGGGAAAACCACCATGGAGATGCCCGTCACCAATGTGGAAGTCACTGCCAAGCAATGGGCCTGGATTTTCCATTACCCCGAAAAAAATATTACCAGCACCGAACTCCATCTCCCGGTAAATCAACGCGCCCACTTCATTCTGCGATCGCCCGATGTGATCCATGGCTTTTTTATCCCTGCCTTCCGGGTAAAGCAGGACGTGATCCCCTTTGAAGACACCGATTTTGAATTTACGCCGATTAAAGAAGGCAAATACCGCATTCGTGACTCCCAATTTAGTGGCACTTATTTCGCAGCGATGCAAGCCGATGTGGTGGTGGAATCCCAGGAAGACTACCAAACCTGGTTAAACCAAGCCGCCCGCCAAACCCCGACCCCAGCGCCAAACCAAGCCGTCAGTGAATACGCCCGCCGTCAACAGAAAGAAGACCGCGCCGCCTGGAAAACCGTGCCCCCTGCGCCGCCGCCCGTGGTGAATTATCATCCCTGATTTTGTTTATTGACCTTTTTCCTCTGAATTTTTTTGTCAGTCTTCCATAAATTTTCTGTAATTCCGTAATCGCTCATCAACCATGACCCAAGCTCCCCCAGAAGCCCTGACCAACGAGGGACAACCCCTCACCAACCTCCCGAACTGGCGTACCTTCTTTTCCTTTAGTACCGACCACAAAGTCATCGGACTGCAATACATTGTCACGTCCTTTTTCTTTTTCCTCGTCGCCGGAATTTTCGCGATGATCATGCGGGGAGAATTGATTACCCCAGAACCGGATCTCGTGGATCGCACCGTTTACAATGCCCTGTTTACGATGCACGGCAGCATCATGCTCTTCGGCTGGACATTTCCGGTGTTGGCGGGCTTCGCGAATTACCTCGTTCCCCTAATGATCGGGGCGCGGGATATGGCATTCCCCCGACTGAATGCGATCGCCTTTTGGATGGTTCCGGTGTTTGGGTCGTTGCTAATCCTGAGTTTCCTGGCTCCGGGGGGACCCGCCCAATCGGGATGGTGGTCTTATCCGCCGGTGAGTATCCAGAATCCAGCAGGGGTTTTACTCAATGGTGAATTTCTCTGGTTGGTTTCCGTTGCCCTGTCGGGAGTTTCCTCGATCCTGGGGGCGGTGAATATTGTTACGACCATTGTGCGGATGCGTTGTCCGGGGATGGGCTGGTTTAAAACGCCGGCATTTGTTTGGACGGTGCTAGCGGCACAAATTATTCAGCTTTTTGGGTTACCCGCTTTAACTGCTGGGGCGGTGATGTTGCTCTTTGATCTCACTGTGGGCACAACCTTTTTCGATGCCTCCCAGGGGGGAAGCCCGGTTCTGTACCAGCACTTTTTCTGGTTCTATTCCCACCCGGCGGTGTATGTGATGATTTTGCCGGTGTTTGGCTTTTTCTCGGAACTGTTCCCCGTCTATGCCCGAAAGCCCTTGTTTGGCTACAAGGTGGTCGTCGTTTCCTCGATGATTATTGTTGTCCTTAGTGCGGTGGTCTGGGTACACCATATGTTTGCCAGTGGTACGCCCCCCTGGATGCGGATGTTGTTTATGTTTTCAACGATGCTGATCTCTGTGCCGACGGGGATCAAAGTGTTTGCGTGGGTGGCGACCCTCTGGGGTGGCAAGTTGCGCCTGGATACGCCGATGCTCTTTGCGATGGGGGGTTTGATTAACTTTGTTTTCGCAGGGATCACGGGGATTATGTTGGCATCGGTGCCGGTGGATATCCATGTGAACAACACCTATTTTGTGGTGGGGCATTTTCACTATGTGATCTACGGGGCGATCGTTTTTGGGATCTATGGGGCGGTGTACCACTGGTTCCCGAAAATGACGGGCAAGATGTACTACGAGGGTCTGGGGAAACTGCATTTTTGGTTGACGATGATCGGCACAACCTTGAACTTTCTGCCGATGCACCCGGTGGGTTTGATGGGGATGCCGCGCCGGGTTGCATCCTATGATCCGGAGTTTGCTTTTTGGAATGTGATTGCCAGTATTGGTGGTTTTATCCTCGGCATGTCCACGATTCCTTTTTTGCTCAATATGATTGCGTCCTGGATTAACGGCGATCGCGCTCCCGCAAATCCCTGGCGGGCGATCGGTTTGGAATGGCTTGTACCTTCTCCCCCGGAACATGAAAATTTCGAGGAGTTGCCCATCGTCATCGCAGAACCCTATGGCTACGGAAAGTCGGAACCCCTCACGGAAAATCTAGGGGGTTAAATCCATCATTTCCCCCCACCCTTGGTAAGGGTTGACCATGGTCAACTCCTGCGTAAATCCAGTTTTTTAAAATCGTAATTCTTATTATGACTGCCATCAATGAAACCCCGATCTCGGCAACAAGCCATGGGCATGAAGAAGAGGATCATCGTCTGTTTGGTTTTATTGTTTTCCTGCTATCGGAAAGTGTGATTTTTATCAGCTTTTTTGTGGGTTATATCGTCTACAAACTCTCGGCAACGGATTGGTTACCGCCGGGGGTGGAGGGTTTAGAAATCCATGATCCGGCGGTTAATACGGTGGTGCTGGTTTCGAGTAGCGGTGTGATTTATCTGGCGGAACGTTTCCTTCATAAAGAAAATCTCTGGGGCTTCCGTTTTTTCTGGCTACTCACAATGGCAATGGGGAGTTATTTTCTCTATGGTCAGGCGGTGGAATGGCAGAGTTTAGAGTTTGGGTTTACGTCTGGGGTCTATGGCGGAATTTTCTATCTGCTGACGGGGTTTCACGGCTTGCACGTCCTAACGGGGGTCTTGCTACAAGGGGTAATGCTGGGACGTTCTTTTCTGCCGAATAACTACGCTGGTGGACAGTATGGCGTAGAGGCAACGTCATGGTTTTGGCACTTTGTGGATGTGATTTGGATTATTCTTTTCGGGCTAATTTATCTCTGGCAATAATTGGGGCGATCGCCGATCTTTTTCTTGACAAAAAATTGACGAGTTTTTGCCCTACAAACATTTTTAGACATAGTGGTGTGTAAGTAATGATTATTGATGACCAAATTTATGACGTAATCGTTGTTGGAACTGGGGCAGGTGGTGGCACGATCGCCCGGAAATTGGCGGATGCAGGCAAGAAAGTATTGGTGCTAGAACAGGGGCAATTTTCCGAGAAGGAAAGCTCCGAATTAACCGAAGTCGAAGTTTTTAAAAAAGAGCAATACCACGCCCCGGAACAGTGGTACGACCAGCACGGTGAGCCATTCCATCCCCAAACCAGTTATTGCGTCGGCGGCAACACAAAAATCTATAGCGGGGTGTTGATGCGGCTCCGGGAAAAGGATTTTGAAGCGGTGGAACACAAAGATGGCATTTCCCCAGAGTGGGCGTTAAAGTACGCCGATTTTGAACCCTATTACACCGAAGCGGAAAAGTTATACCAGGTGCATGGGCAAGGCGGTGATGATGCCACGGAACCCTCCCGGAGTCAGGATTATGGCTTTCCCCCGGTCGAAAGGTTGCCCCAACTCGATGCAATTAATCAGCGTTTTAAGGATTATGGTTTGCACCCGAACTATCTCCCCATCGGCATTGGACAGGAAGGGCGCACGGACTCCGAAGATACGGGGATTAGTCCCGCCATCCGCGCTGGCGATCGCCTGACGTTGAAAACGGGGGCGCAGGTCACCTCCATCCACACCGATCCCTCCGGCAAAATCGTGAAGGGGGTGCAGGCGGTCATCCAAAACCAAGCTTTTTTGTTTGTGGGGGACATCGTGGTTTTAGCGTGCGGCGCGATTAACTCAGCGGCATTACTCCTCAAATCAGCGAACGCCAAACATGAAAACGGTTTAGGCAATAGTTCCGGGCTGGTCGGTCGCAACCTCATGAAGCAGTTGATGACGGTCATCGTGGAGCAGGAACCCACCCTTAAAGATGGTCTTTTCCAGCGATCGCTCTATGTGAATGATTTCTATTGGGGTGACCAAGATTTCCCCTATCCTATGGGTCATGTGCAGGATTCCGGCGGCATTTTGCAGGATGTTATTTTCTCCGAATCGCCCCCTTTAATATCCGTGGCAGCGAAGTTCTTACCAAAATTTGGGCTGAAACAGTTGGCGACCCGCTCCCTGGGTTGGTGGCTACAAACGGAGGATTTACCGAATCCCGAAAATCGCGTGTGGCTCAAAAATAATAAGGTTCACCTCAACTACACCGAGAATAACCTCGAAGCCCACGACCGCCTGTTATACCGTTGGCAGCAGATTCTTAAGGCGGTGGATAAGGAATTTAAAGGCACCCATCCCTACGCCCGGATGCCCATCTCCGTCGTCGCCCACCAGTGCGGCACCTGTCGCTTTGGGGAAGATCCCGCCACTTCCGTCCTCGATCTCCATTGCAAAATGCATGATCTGGAAAATCTCTACGTGGTGGACAGTAGCTTTTTCCCGTCTAGCAGTGCCACTAGCCCGATGTTGACGGTCATTGCCAATGCCCTCCGGGTTGGCGATCGCCTGTTAGAAATCCTTAGATAATTAATCCCAATGATGTTGTCGCGCTTCTTCGACGATCCCCTGAGCTTCTTCGAGGGAAATATCATAGCGATCGCTCAATAATCGCGGAATACGGTTGCAGTCACGGTTGGGATTCATTTTTGGATGCTGGGCATAGGTAGGGAGAGCAACGTTACAAAGAAAGGGCGAGGGCTCTGCCTTGAGTTGAATGGGTTCAAGGTTGAGCACGTCCCGTGAATTGATAAAAAAGAGCAGGGCTCCGCTGAGATTCGCCTCGCTGAGGTTGGCATCACTCAGGAGGGTACAGTTGAGATCAGCATCACTGAGATTGGCATACCTGAGGTCAGCGCCGCTGAGGTTGGCGTATCTAAGATTCACGCGGCTGAGATTCGCATACTGGAGTGATGCACCGCTGAGGTTAGCCCCGTTGAGATTGGCGCGGCTGAGGTTAGCTCCGTTAAAATTAGCACCGCTGAGATTGGCACCACTAAAGTTGGCATCAATTAGGCTCGCACCGCAAAAGTCAATGCCCTTGAGATCCGCACCACAGAAATTAACATCATTGAGATCCGCACCGCAGAAGTCAGCGGTTTCCGTCTTTTTTGTGGCCCTGCGGAAACTGAGGAATAGGAAAATGCCGCCAACAATTGCGGCGATCGCCTGGAGGTCGCTGGCTAAAATTTCGCGATCGCGATGGGAGTCAACTAAGGTAACGCTTTCGTTTTGAGATAAATGAGGATAATTGGCCTGCTGTCTTTGGCCAGGGAGCAACCATAACCACCCCGTCATCCAGAGCACAACTGGCAAGGCGATCGCCCCCATTGTCCACCCCTTGTTAATTTCTTCCTTTGGCTGCCATGGCTTGAATCGCTTGGGCATTCTTGAGACTCCCCGAATACTGATCCCATTATTGCGTCCTCGATTTGGCAACACTCTAATCTTTATACAGGCTTCAGGATTCTCGGAAATGACAAAGGGGAATTGATACCAAAACCTCCACAGCCCCCAGAAATCGGGTGTTGTGAAGGTAGTGGACTGACCAAAATCAGCTTTACAGTTTTGGGGAACTCAGATTTTTGTCGGTGATGAACGTTCTACCAATGTTCGGACATTGGGTGGCCGCAGCGGGCGCAGTCAAAACCCCCGGGTGGATCAACGAATGAGGGGCAACTACAACCGCTATGGGTGCATTTTCCTTTGCCGTTTACAGGGTGGTTTGGGGAAATATCTTTTCGAGGCAGCTGCCCAAATAAAAGTCCTACATTTTTGGTCGGTTGAGCGACTGGTGTAAGGGTCTTAGTATTCATCGGTTTGATCGGGTTTACGACTAAACCCCTCCAGGCTAACCTTCCCGGTTGTCGATCGCTAAAAATCTCAAAATTTCCGTAATCAATGGTTAAGGCAGGGCGATCGCCTTAGCTTTACGTTTTTTACCTGTGACAACTCTTTAACATTGCCCACCACCTGCCGCAGATAACCTTTGCCTTCCAACCTACCTGAATTGTTAGCTGGCTAGCACACACTAACATTTGTCTATGCCAAACCATAATTTTTCGCAAATTCTATCGGAATATCTGGAAGGGTATGAAACATCTCATCCCACGTACTCTGTGATTGCAATGCTTTTATGATGACTTGAAGGGGTTCGTCAAGGATTACTGGAAAATCTGCTTCTTCGGTCAACTGGGTCTTAAATGCTAGTTGTTCTTGAGGGGGGACAAACTGAGCGTTGACTCCTTCTTTATTGCCCCTTGCGTCAACTCGATACCAACCAACTTCGGGCAGATAAATTCCATTAAATCCATGCAAACTATATGGCGCGCCCTTATCATCAACACTTAATCGTTGATAGCAAAATCCGGCGGGAATCTGATTTGCGCGCAACAGCGCTGCCAACAAATGACTTTTGGCAAAGCAATAACCCGTTTTATGCTGGAGAACATCTGATGCTCGCCAAGTCACAGGATTCATTTGATAATCATAACTATGACAAATTTCATCTCGTACCCACTCAAAACATGCTTTTGCGATCGCTATTGGTGTCTCATATCCCAATGCAATCTGTTTAGCACGCTCCAGAATTTCTGGATGTCGCCAGTCGATGACTTCACTAACTTTTAAATATTCTTCCATATTGCTTGATACGAGTCGTAAGACCTTAGCTTTAAATTGCATGGATATTTCTCATATAGGATTGTTGCAAAAGCAATATTACAGATTTGTAAGCTTGGCGTGATAACACCCCCGCCGCGTAAATTGTTGAATATGGTGCGTGGGGTCACTTGTCTCAAGCGTTACTTCTGTTATGTAAAGTCGAATGTGGAGTGATCTAGACTAAATTAATGCTTATGTCCTTAGGATAGACGTTTTTCGTTCACTTCCATTTCGCTAGAGCCGATGACTGACGCTGACTTAATCCTGGCCCAAAAATATCAACCCCAGGCACCGATCCAAGTAGATCTGGAGTTGTTCCTCACCGCTGCCGAACGTCAAAAGAGCCGCCAACGCCTAGAGTTAGACAATGGCCAAGCGATTCACTTCAACTTATCCCGTGGCAGCCATATCCATCCCGATGACTACTTTCAAGACGCGACTGGTTCTACTCTCGTACAGGTTAAGGCAAAACCTGAACCCGTGGTTACGGTCACGGCCTCGACCTCCTTGGAACTGCTCAGGGCAGCCTATCACCTTGGTAACCGCCATGTACCCCTAGAGGTTCATCCCCAGTATCTCCGCTTTTCCCCTGACCATGTGCTCGAAGATATGCTCACCCGACTGGGGTTGCAACTGAAACAGGAAATGTTGCCCTTTTTTCCGGAAGATGGAGCCTATGGCCATCATCACTAAGCACATAATCCGGGCGAATCCTGGGCGGTAACTCCCCAACATAAGGCGATCGCAGGATTTATACTTAAGAGTGATTCCCTTATCAACTTTTTGGTTGCCGAGCACCCATGTCAACGGAAACGGATCTACCGACCCTCTCCCCTAAAGATACTTCCCAAACCGAGATGGGCGTGGCCCCGTCCCAGAGCGTAGATGGTTTTGGGCCTGTGTTGCGCAACCCGAAATTCCTTGTTCTTTGGCTTGGTCAAATCTTTTCACAACTGGCCGACAAGATTTATCTCGTGCTGATGATTGCTTTGATTGCCAGTCACTTTCAAACGGCGGCTCAGAGCATTAGTGCTTGGGTCTCGGCGATCATGATTGCCTTTACGGTGCCTGCGATTTTGTTTGGTTCCGTTGCGGGGGTTTATGTGGATCGCTGGTCTAAAAAAGGGGTGCTGATTATTTCGAATTTGTTGCGGGGCGTCTTTGTTTTTTGCATCCCCCTCTTACTCTGGCTCGTGCAAGATCAACCCAATTGGTGGGAGCTTCCCCCTGGATTTGTCTTTTTATTGGGGATCACCTTTGCTGTTTCTACCTTGACACAATTTTTTGCGCCGGCGGAACAGGCGACTTTACCGCTCATTGTGAAGAATAAACATTTATTGGCGGCCAATTCCCTCTACACCACCACGATGATGGCCCTGCTAATTGTGGGCTTTGCGGTGGGAGAACCCTTGTTGGGCCTGGCAGATCAGCTAGTTGAATCTTTCGGGATTACGGGGACTTGGGGGAAAGAATTTGTAGTTGGGGGAGGCTATGCGATCGCCGGTTTGATTTTGTTGGCCCTGAAGACCAATGAAACGGAAACGGATCGCCAACGGGAACAGCCCCATGTTTGGGAGGATATTAAAGACGGCCTCAGTTATTTGAATCAAAATCACCGGGTGCGCAATGCGTTGATCCAATTGGTGATTTTGTTTTCTGTGTTTGCGGCCCTGGCGGTGTTGGCGGTGAGTTTGGCGGCTCAAATTCCGGGGTTAAAGGCGGAGCAGTTTGGCTTTTTGTTGGCCGCAGGGGGCGTTGGTTTGGGGATCGGTGCTTTCTTTGTGGGGCACTGGGGGAATCAGTTGCCCTACCGTACCCTCAGCCTTTGGGGTTCTATCGGCACGGCGATCGCCTTAATTGCCCTTTCTTTTTCGATCCACAATTTGGTTTTTGCCCTCTTGAGTACCACCTGTCTTGGCTTTTTTGCGGCCCTGGTGGGAGTGCCGATGCAGACGACGATCCAGCGCGAAACCCCGGCAGTCCTCCGGGGGAAGGTTTTCGGTTTACAGAATAATGCTGTTAATATTGCTCTATCTTTACCTCTGGCCCTGGCTGGGGTGGCAGAAACCTTTTTTGGCCTGCAACCAGTGCTTCTAGGTCTTTCGGGATTGGCGATCGCCGGTGGGGTATTGAACTGGTATATTTCAATCAAATCCTAACGCACACCACAGGATCCCCCTCAATGCATGTTGCTTGGCTCGGTAAAAAATCTCCTTTTTGTGGCAATGTCACCTATGGCCGTGAAGTGACCAATCACCTCCTCGATCGGGGCTATCAAGTGAGCTTTCTCCACTTTGCCCAGCAGGAAGAATGTGACCAAAAATGGCGGGACTGCCCAGAGGTTTTTTTACCCTTCCTCTACAAGTCGCAAATTTACACGATCCCCAGTCCGAAATCGAGTCAAGTGCTGATGCGATCGCTCCAAAAGTTCCAGCCAGACCTCGTCCATGCCTCCCTGACCCTCTCACCCCTAGATTTTCGTCTGCCCGACATCTGCCGCGAACTCGATTTGCCCTTAGTGGCCACCTTTCACCCTCCCTTTGACAGCAAACTACGCAACCTCAAATCCAGCACCCAATACCTCACCTACCAGCTTTATGCCCCCTGTCTAGCCAATTATGACCGGGTGATTGTCTTCTCAGAAATCCAAAAGGAAATGCTCGTCAAACTGGGAGTGCCACGGGATACGGTGCGCATCATTCCCAATGGTGTCGATGAACAAAAATATGCCCCGGCCCTCAGTGCCTACCGCCACACCTTCCAAGCGAAACGGGTATTCATTTACCAAGGCCGCATTGCCCCTGAGAAAAATGTAGAAGCCCTCCTCAAGGCTTGGCGACTGGCCAATATGGGGGAAGATTGTGTGCTGTTAATGGTCGGTGATGGCCCCCTCAAGGCTTCCCTAGAATTGCTTTACACCGAAGATCAAGGGGTCCGCTGGCTTGGGTTTGTCGGCGATGAAACCCAGCGGATTGATCTCCTCCGGGCGGCAGATGTGTTTGTGTTGCCCTCTTTGGTGGAAGGATTGTCTTTATCACTCCTCGAAGCAATGGCCTGCAGTTTGGCCTGCATTGCCACGGATGCCGGCGCCGATGGGGAAGTACTCAACCAAGGAGCCGGGGTTGTCCTCGATACCCAGGGAGTCACCGGACAACTGAAAACCCTTTTACCCTTGTTCCGCGAACAACCAGAATTAGTTACAATCCTGGGTCACAAGGCGAGGCAGCGGGTGTTAGAACGTTACACCTTGCAGAACAACATTAGTCAGCTCGAACAAACTTACCAAGAACTCTGTCCCACGGCGGCATCTGCCCCCCATCCGGCTCCAGTGCAAAGTTTTCCCTAAAAGGTTTACTGTTGGCCAAGGTTTATCATGGGGAGACCAATGTATTTTTTGGCGATCGCCTTGATATTGTTCTATGAATTTAGACCAACAACTGCAAATCCTCATTGACCAAGCCCCCCAGGATGGCAAGATGCCCCAGGTGATGGCCCAGGCGATCGCCCCAGTCCTCAAAGCCTTCGCCCAAAAATTACAATCCCTCGAATACTATGTTTGTCAATCTTTAGAGGGGGACTGGCTCATCACGACCCTTGCCCAACAGAGCGATCCCCAGCAGACCAAAACCGTTATTTACGGCTTCTCAAGCCTCGCCCTCGCCCAACAGCACCAGGGCAGCAATGCCGATCCGTCCCTAATTGCTGTGCCTCTGCCCGTCACCCACCTGTTGTTTCAGTTATTTTCGCTGGCCGCCGTTGATAGCTTGATCCTCACCGAAGCCCAGGGGAGCCTTGAAATTCGCCGCCAGGATCTGCAACAGGCCGTTCAACAACAATTATTAGGCGATCGCCCCCGTCAAACCCCAGGTAGTCAGTGGGCTTAAACAAGATACCAAGGACAAACCCGGTTAATCCCTAACTAGATGGGGTATCAGCTTTTGTTTCCTGATCAGAGGTTTCCGGTTTCGCTTCCGTGGCCTCGACTTTTTCGCCGTTCCCTTCCTCTAGGCGGGCCTGCATCGAAACAGTTTTTTCAATTTTTTCGGCTTCTTTCTTAAATTCTTCCTGGAACTCGTTGGAGGCATCCTGGAAACTGCGGATTGTTTTCCCAAGGCTCCGGCCAATCTCTGGCAACTTTTTCGGGCCAAAGATTAACAGAGCAATAATAAAAATGAGGGCCATTTCTGGCAGGCCAATCCCGAAAATATTCATAGATTCTGGGGGTTAAGGGTGGATTTTTGCTGTTTTATTTTACCGTTGCCGGGGCAGATCGTCGGAGGTTTGATCGCAGTTGACCGCAGGCCGCATCCGCCTCCAAGCCCTTAGAATAACGCACGCTCACCGCGATCTTGTGATCCTGGAGGATTTGCTTAAAGACATTGATCCGTTTTTTCCCCGGACGCTGGAAAGGCACTTCGGTAATGGGATTGTAGGGAATTAAATTCACATGGCTTTGGAACCCTTTTAGTTTTTTAGCTAATTCGGCGGCATGGTCGGGCAGATCATTCACCCCCGCCAGCAAAATGTATTCAAAACTGAGGCGGCGACGGGTGATGGCGACGTACTCGCGGCATTCGTCCAACAGCTCCTCAATGGGATAATGGACAGCGGTGGGAATAATTGATTCTCGGAGGGCTTGGTTCGGGGCGTGGAGGCTTACCGCTAGGGTGATTTGCAGATTCTGCTGGGCCAGGGTGCGGATCTGATCGGGTACCCCCACGGTAGAAACTGTCAGCGATCGCTGGCCAATGCCGATGTCTTGGTTCAGGCTTTGGATCGATTTGAGCACCTGTTCAAGGTTGGCGAGGGGTTCCCCCATACCCATAAACACCACATGGCTGACCCGTTGCTGGAAATCTTCTTGGACAGTGAGCACTTGATCAACGATTTCATGGGCTTGGAGATGCCGGGTAAAGCCACTTTTGCCAGTGGCACAAAAATCACAGGCCATGGCACAGCCCACCTGGGAAGAAACACAGACAGTGAGGCGTTTTTCGGTGGGGATACCGACCGTTTCAATAATTAAGCCATCGTGGAGTTGGAGGAGATATTTGCGGGTGCCATCGGGCGCAGTGCGTTGGTGGTGGATCTGCGATCGCCCCACGGGATAGGTGCCCATTTGCTCACGCCAAGCCTTCGGAAAGACGGTGATTTCACTCAGGTCATGGATCCCTTTTTGGTAGAGCCAATTGTAGAGCTGTTTGCCACGGTAGGCGGGTTGACCAGTGGTTTCGATCCAGTCGGTCAGTTCCGGGAGACTTTTGCCGAGGAGTACGTCTTGGGGCATGGGTTGCAAGGGAAAGGGGCGATCGCCTGTGATTGGGTTAAGGGATAAAGTTAAAAAATTCCTTTTCCATTGTGGCATAGGGGCCGTTGGTTCCTGGTAAGGTGCCCAGACAATCGAAAAACTGTCCTTAAATCCTTGGCTCCCCCAGGGAATCTGCCTATGATTTAAAGGTGGCGTATGGCAAGGAGAATAATGGTTGGCTGGCTATTAATTGGACTGGTATTACTCTATCTGGGGGGCTGTGGTTATCTCTTTTTTGGGCAGCGGCGGATTATTTTTGAACCCCAAGCTCAACCCTTACATCCAGTGCCGTCGGATTTTGCTCTACCCTACGAAACGATCACGATCCCCGTCACTTCAACGCAACAATTAACGGGCTGGTGGCTACCCCAGAACAAGGGGGACAAGACGCTACTATTTCTCCATGGGAATGGTGGGTTAACGGCTTACAATTTCCAGGCGATCGCCCTCTGGTCCCAAGCGGGCTATTCGGTCTTGGCTTTTAACTATCGGGGCTATGGCCAGAGCAGCCCTGGCTTTCCCCAAGAATCCCAGGTGTACCAAGATGCAGCGGCAGCCTATACCTTTCTCACCGAAACGAAGGGGATCCCAGCCCAGCAGTTGACCATCCATGGTCATTCCCTCGGCGGGGCGATCGCCATTGAATTGGCCCAGCGGTATCCGGTGGGCGGCTTATTTCTAGAGGGCACCTTCACCTCGATGTTCGCCATGTCTACCACCAAACCCCTCTATCGAATTTTTCCCGTCTCTTTCCTTTTACACCAGCGGTTTAATTCAGCAGCCAAAATTACCCAACTCCAGCTACCGATTTTCTTTTGCCACGGGGAATTGGATGAAACAGTCCCCAGTACCATGGGGGCGCAACTGTGGGCGATCGCCAATGAACCCAAGCAATTTCAAGCTGTGCCTGGGGCCGACCACCATAACCTCGCCGCCGTGACTCCAACCACGATCCAGCAGGGCATTACCTGGCTCGAAACCAAGCGTGCCCTCTGCCACGGGTGATTAAAACAGATGACAGAACCAATTTTTATGGGGCGATCGCTCTCTTGTCACTTCCGGGGTGTTGCGGCCCTGACGGAACTCAACTTTAAAATTTATCCCGGTGAGAAGGTGGGCCTGATTGGGGCCAGTGGCGCAGGCAAAAGTACGCTCCTTAGTCTCCTCAATGGTCAACAACAACCAACCCAGGGGGAATTGCTCATCTGGGGGGAAGCGATCGCAACCCTCTCCCCAAAGGGACGGCGACGTATCCAACGGCAGCTTGGTACCATTTACCAACAACTTCATTTGGTCGAAAGTCTGGCCGTCATTCACAATGTCAATGCGGGTCATCTGGGGCGTTGGTCGTTCCTTCAAGCAATGTTTTCCCTGATCTTTCCCCAGGAGCGTCCCTTGGCCGAAGCCGTCTTAAAACAGGTGGGCATTCCCGAAAAACTCTTTGCTAAAACCAGTGACCTATCGGGGGGACAAAAACAACGGGTTGCCTTGGCGCGGGTCTTGGTGCAAAATCCGGCGGTGATCCTCGCAGACGAACCGATTTCTAGCCTTGATCCTCAACTGAGTCGGGAAATGATGGATTTGCTAGTGCAGCTTTGTGAAACCCAAGGCAAAACCCTCGTCGTCAGCCTCCACTCCCTGGAATTTGCCCGGAGCCACTGCGATCGCCTAATTGGTCTCAAGGGCGGCAAAATCCTGTTCGATCAGCCCACCACAACGGTCAGTGAGGCCCAAATCAACCACCTCTATGGTGAGCAATCGATATACTAGATGTCTGCATTTCTTGAAAAATTTCCATGGCGATCGCATCCTCTTCTGTTCCGAAAAATGATTGGCAACTGGCCGGGAAGCTCCTTCCCTACGCCAAGAAAAATCTTATTACCCTTGTTGTGTCGATTGTTTTGCTGATCCCCTTGGCGATCGCCGGTGCGGTGCAACCCCTCGTTGTCGGTCAGGCAGTTTCCCTATTGCGGGGCGAAACCGTGTGGGGCATCCTCGCCGATCTCAGCATTCCAGAAGGGATTAACCGTTTAATCTGGATTCTGTTGGCCACCATTGTGATTCGCTTGGCCTTCACCTCGATCCAAGGGTACCTCGTCCAAAAAGTGGGCCAGGAAATTACCGCAGGCATCCGCCAGGATTTATTCGATCACGTCACGTCCCTTTCTTCTCGCTTCTTTGACCGGATGCCTGTCGGGAAGCTCGTCACCCGCTTAACCAATGACGTGGAAGCCCTGGGTGATGTTTTTGCCAGTGGGGCGATCGGCATTATCAATGATGTCATTTCCCTGGCCGTGATTATTGTTTCGATTTTTTTGTTGCAATGGCAACTGGCGACGCTCCTCATTTTGATGTTGTTGCCCGTCACCTTTTTGATCGTTTATTTTCAGGGGCAGTACCGCAAAGCCAACTACCAAGCCCGGGAAGAACTATCCCAACTGAACGCGATGCTCCAGGAAAACGTTGCGGGGATCAATATCGTGCAATTATTTCGTCGGGAGGCCCTGAATGCCGAGTTATTCCGGACGGTTAATGATCGCTATCGTCTGGCTGTCAATAAAACCATCTTCCATGACTCGGCTGTTTCTGCCACTCTGGAGTGGATTTCCCTAGTGGCGATCGCCGGAGTGCTCTGGTTGGGGGGCTGGCTGATTTTCCAGGATGCCCTGAGCTTTGGGGTGTTGTCCGCCTTTATTCTCTATTCCCAGCGGTTATTTAATCCCCTGCGCCAATTTGCCGACAAATTCACCATGTTCCAGTCGGGACTAACGGCCATCGAACGGGTGACAGAATTGATGTCGGAGCCCATCGAGATCCAAGATAAACAACAGCATTTAACGACTTCTCTAAATCTCTCGGATTCGGCCTCCGGTGAAATTATTTTTGATAATGTTTCCTTCGGTTACAAGCCTGGGGAATATGTCCTGAAAAATCTGAATTTTAAGATCAAACCCGGTGAAAAAATCGCCCTTGTGGGGCCAACGGGAGCAGGCAAAAGTTCAATCATTCGTTTACTCTGTCGTCTGTATGACCCTAGTGAAGGACGCATTCTCGTTGATGGCATTGATATTCGTGATCTGCCCCAAGAAGATCTGCGGCGGCACATTGGCGTCATCCTCCAAGAAAGCTTTCTTTTTGCTGGAGATGTTCAACGCAACATTACCCTGGGGGAGGAGTATCCCTTTGAGGCGGTAAAGCAGGCTGCAGTGCTGACCAACGTCGATCAACTCATCGAAGAATTGCCCCAGGGGTATCGCACAGCCCTCCGGGAGCGGGGCACAAATCTTTCTGGGGGCCAAAAACAACTGTTGGCCTTTGCCCGGGTCGCAATCCGGGATCCGAAAATTCTGGTACTCGATGAAGCTACGGCAAGTCTTGATGTGGGTACAGAGGCATTGATTCAGTCGGCCCTAGAACAACTCCTTGAAGACCGCACGGCAATTATCATTGCTCACCGTCTCTCGACCATCCGGGATGTGGATAAAATCATTGTCCTAAAGCAAGGAGAAATCCTCGAAACAGGGAACCACGATCAACTCCTCGCCCAAAATGGGTTGTATGCCAGCCTCTATCGTTTGCATATGTTGGGAGACTAGACGGGGCGTTTCCTTTGCTTGGTATGATAATGAACACAGAATTTTCATAAGGAACGGGCCGATGACAACCCACTTCATTACCGCAGAAATTGATCTCCAGGAAAATCCAGCAGATTTGCCCAAGGAAATTGAAGCAGAGCTCGAAAAGCGGGGTGATGTGCTCCGGTGGGCAATCACTGAAGTTGAAGAAAATACGGCAAAAGTTGAGGCGATCGCCTTAACTCCAGAAGACTAAAATCATGGCTTTGGTGGTTGATCCCGGTACCCAGAATATCGATCTAAAAGCGTGGCAATATTGTCATCCCCATTGGCATCGGCAGATGGAACGGATCAGCCGTCAAAGCCCCGAAGCTCTGCTTGTGCCCCACTCCCGCGCAGCCCTAACGGAAATCCTCCGCACAGCCCACCGGGAAAAAATTACGATTATCCCCTGCGGTAACGGCACAAAGCTCGCTTGGGGTGGACTCACCCCGAAAGTAGATTGGTTGGTGAGCACCCGGCAGTTAAATCGCATTGTGGATCATGCCGTTAATGATCTAACCATTACGGTGGAAGCAGGGATCACCTTTGCTGAACTACAAAACCATCTCAGGCCCTATAAACAGTATCTTCCCCTCGATCCGAGCTTCCCCAACCAAGCAACCCTAGGGGGGATTGTAGCCACGGCAGATACCGGCAGCTTGCGTCAACGTTACGGTGGTGTGCGGGATTTACTCCTGGGAATCACCATGCTCCGGGCCGATGGAACTTTGGCAAAAGCCGGGGGAAAAGTAGTTAAAAATGTGGCGGGCTATGATTTGATGAAGCTCCTCACAGGTTCCCATGGCAGTTTGGCGACGATTACCAAATTAACGTTTCGTCTCTATCCGATTCAAGAGCAGTCCCAAACGATCTTAATGCTTGGGTCGTCCGCGCAAATACGCCAGGCCCAGAGCCAAATTTTAAATTCTGTACTTACGCCAGCGGCGGCAGATCTGCTTTCACCTCGACTATTACAACGGTTACAAAGGGGAACTGGAGAAGACTGGGGTTTGCTGCTGCGTTTTGAGGCGATCCGTGAGAGTATTACGGCACAACTGCAGGAGCTGGAGACTATCGGGCAGCACCTGGGTTTAGTCAGCCAACCGGAGCACCTAGATCTGTGGGCACAGCTACGGAAAGCTTTATTTGGGGAAATGGTGGTCGCCAAGGTCGGCATTCTATCCCATCAAAGTATGGCTTTGCTGCAACACATTGAGACCCTAACCAATGGTCAGGCGATCGCCCGGATCCATTGCAAAAGTGGCCTGGGCATCATTGCGTTTCCCCATGATCAATTTCTCCGACAATTCCGAGCCATCCGGGATTTTTGTCAGGCTCACCACGGTTTTTTCACAATTTTAGATGCCCCCTATCGCCTCAAGCAGCAATTTGAACCCTGGGGCTATCCAGGCGATGCCTTGCCGTTGATGCGCCGCATTAAACAGCAATTTGATCCCCAAAATATCTTGAGTCCCCAGCGTTTTGTGGGCGGCATTTAACGACGGAGAATTGCAGCGACAAACTGTTCAGGCTTCTCTGGGGTGACGACAATGGTCTGGTTAGGCCATTTCAAAACCACTGTTAAACGAACCGCTGTGGCATAGGCATTGTAGTGACCCAACTTTTTATTCCAAAATTTTCCGGTAAAGGCAAATAGACCACCATTACCAAACAGCCGTAACGAACCATCCATGGCGGTGGGATCGTAGGTGGCACTTTCTAGATTTTCTAAAGCGATTTCTGTGCGCCACCCCAAGCGTTCAACATAAAGGCGATCGCCGTCCAGATGATAGCCTCGCACCATAAATAACGCCGTCATTACCACAATGCCGATGGGCAAAATAATCCACAGCAAAAAATAAGGATTCTGTTGTTGGAGTCCTAAAATCAAAAACAGCAGCACCATGGCCAACAACACTACGCAAACAAGAGTTGTAATGGTGATTAAAGTTTGACTCCAGGGAGCCTTAAAAAACAGACTATTTTCCATAACCGTGACAAAAAGCTGATTTCACGGTAGCAAAGTTCCCCAAGAATTACGGCAGCGGTAAAGTTTTATCTCTGTTGGCCAGTATTGCCTGGCGCCCTTCAACATTTCCGCACATTTATCTCGTAAATCTTGGCCGTGACGGTGCTACCCTGGATTTCTCGCCCGCCTAGTAGCCGAAACTTCACAACTTAAATATTAAGAAAGATGATAATTAGGCTACAATTGGGCAGAAATTGTCAAAAAAATTTACAGGTCTTAGGAACCATCCGTAAAATTTATGTCTCTTCCCATTCGTAACGTCGCGATTATTGCCCACGTTGACCACGGTAAAACGACCCTTGTTGATGCTCTCTTACATCAATCCGGCATTTTCCGAGAAGGCGAAGACATCCCCGATTGCGTGATGGACTCCAATGACCTCGAACGGGAACGGGGTATTACGATTCTTGCCAAAAATACCGCCGTCCGTTACAACGACATTCTGATCAATATTGTTGATACCCCTGGCCACGCTGACTTTGGTGGTGAGGTAGAGCGCGTCCTCGGCATGGTAGACGGTTGCATTTTGATCGTCGATGCCAACGAAGGCCCAATGCCCCAGACCCGTTTCGTCTTGAAAAAAGCCCTCGAAAAAGGTCTACGCCCGATCGTTGTCGTTAATAAAATCGACCGCCCTAACGTCAATCCTGAAACTGCCGTTGATAAAGTCTTTGATCTGTTCGTTGAACTCGGTGCCGATGACGATCAATGTGACTTCACCACTCTCTATGCCTCTGGTTTATCTGGTTTCGCCCGGGAATCCCTCGACGATACCAACGAGGATATGGAACCCCTCTTCCAAGCGATTCTGCAGCACGTTCCCCCGCCAGCCGGAGATGTTAACAAGCCCCTCCAGTTGCAGGTTACGACCCTTGATTACTCCGATTACCTGGGCCGGATTGTCATCGGTCGTCTCCACAACGGCACGATTAAAGCGGGACAACAGGCAGCCCTGGTCAAGGAAGATGGCACCATTGCCAAGGCAAAAGTGGCCAAGCTGATGGGCTTTGAAGGCTTAAATCGTGTTGAACTCGAAGAAGCGACCGCCGGAATGATCGTCGCTGTTGCCGGGTTTGCTGATGCCAATATCGGGGAAACGGTAACGTCCCCTGAAGATCCCCAAGCTTTACCGCTGATCAAGGTGGATGAGCCTACATTACAGATGACCTTCTCTGTGAATAATTCCCCCTTTGCGGGCCAAGAAGGAACCTTTGTGACCTCTCGCCAAATCCGCGATCGCCTCGAAAGAGAACTCGAAACCAACGTGGCCCTGCGGGTCGAAGATGGCGAGTCCGCCGATAGCTTTGCTGTGTCCGGTCGGGGTGAACTGCACCTGGGTATTTTGATTGAAACCATGCGTCGGGAAGGTTACGAATTCCAAGTGGCCCAGCCCAAGGTGATTTACCGCGAAGTAAATGGCAAACCCTGTGAACCCTTTGAATACCTCGTGCTCGATGTCCCGGAAGAAGCGGTGGGTAGCTGTATCGAACGACTCGGTCAGCGCAAAGGGGAAATGCAAGATATGCAAGCTGGCGCAGGTGGACGGACTCAACTCGAATTTGTGGTACCCGCCCGTGGTTTGATTGGTTTCCGGGGTGAATTTATCCGGATCACTCGCGGTGCTGGCATTATGAACCATAGTTTCCTGGAATATCGACCCATCTGTGGCGACTTCGACACTCGCTACAACGGCGTCATCACTGCTTTTGAAGAAGGCACAGCAACCTTCTATGCCCTCAAGAACGCTGAGGATCGCGGTCAATTTTTCATTACCCCAGGCACTAAGGTTTACAAAGGCATGATTGTCGGGGAGCACAACCGTCCCCAAGATCTAGAGCTAAATGTTTGTAAAGCGAAGCAGCTCACGAACCATCGGGCTGCCAGTGGTGATGAACTAGTTCAGTTACAAGCCCCCATGGAAATGAACCTAGAGCGCGCCCTCGAATATATCGGCCCCGGAGAACTCGTAGAGGTTACGCCCGAATCGATTCGTCTGCGGAAGGTGGAAACGAAGAAAATGGCTAAACGCTAATGTTCTAGGCATGACCCAACACCTGAAGGGTGAATGTTAGTGATTTTAAGAAAGGCTGATCCTGCCATGATGTGGGATCAGCTTTTTTTATTTCTAGTTATTGTTGTTGCATTTCTCGCCACGATTGCGACAAAACTTTACTGGCTGATTTGGCGAAGACAAAGGTCAGGAGAAAACCCACCAACAAATCCGGCAGATTAGAATTCGAGAGAAACACCAATCCGGCAGCAATTAACACGGATGTATTGGCAATGATGTCATTGCGGGAACACAACCAAACAGAAGACATATTGAGATTATCGTTGCGGTGACGTGTTAAAAGCAGTAGGCAAAGTAAATTCGCAAGTAACGCGACGATACCAATCGTCCCCATAATGGAAGCTTCCGGGCTAACACCTGCGAACAATTGATAGCTCGCCCTTGCAAACACTACAACCGCAAACAAAAACATAATGACTCCCTTAAGGAACGCGGCTCCAGCCTGAGCCTGAATACTCTTGTTAATGACATATAAGCTGCTGGCATAGACCAGGGCATCCCCCAACATATCCAAAGAATCTCCAGTTAAAGAGAGAGAACCCGCTCGAATCCCAGCCCCAAACTCGACCAGAAACATTGCTGCGTTGATAAACAACACGACCCAAAGTACTTTTGCTTGTTGTTGCTTTAGTTTCGACAACGCACAAGCTTTAGCTTGACAGCAATTATCATCCATGACTTGGTTTTACATTTCGATATTCAAATTAATATTAGAATGTTTTTGCCGATAAGTGCAGATCAAGTTGAAGTTGATTTGTTTTATTGTGCAAGTTTGTTAAGGGCGTGGCTCAGGATTTCAGCAACCCGTTGATCTCGGAGGGAGTAATAGGCTAGTTTCCCTTCATTCCGATATTTCAGGATTTTGAGATCGCGTAATTTTCGTAAGTGATGGGAAGTCGTGGCAATTTTGATGTTGAGTAAAGCCGCAATGTCACACACGCAGAGTTCTTCACTTGTACTGAGAGCGGCCAGGATCTTGAGACGGGATTTGTCGGCTAAAGCGTTAAAGAGAATCTGAGCTTCTTCGAGTAAATCACCCTCTGGTAATTGTTCACTGGCTTGGGCCACCAAATCCGTATTAACACAGCGGACTTGGCAGATATCCTGTGATTTTGGCTTTATCACAACTTTTAAGGGCGCAAATTCTACAATTTAATTGTACTCATTGGGTCATCGATCCCAGAAGGCGATCGCCTTAATTTCGTGATTTATCTTGCAATATTTTGTAACAATGTGTATCAACTATTCACAAAAAAGGGTTTAAACCCTGGTGTAGAGCTTGTTAGACTGTAACCTAATCAAAACCCCAAGTCTCACGCGGTTATATTTGGCAAAAAAGAGACTGATCCCCATAAAAAACGGAAGCAATAAACATTACAGATATGGTAAGCACTGTTAACAAATCTGCTGGCGTAGAGGAATTGCGCCCCGGCGTGAAGGTTCCGGCGAAGGAAACTATCCTGACTCCCCGCTTTTACACCACCGACTTCGATGAAATGGCGAAGATGGATCTTTCTGTCAACGAAGAAGAGATGGAAGCGATCATCGAAGAATTCCGCGTGGACTACAACCGTCATCACTTTGTTCGGGATGAGTCTTTTGATATCTCCTTCGACCATATCCAAGGGGAAACCCGGCAACTCTTCATCGAGTTCCTGGAGCGTTCCTGTACTGCTGAATTTTCCGGCTTCTTGCTCTACAAAGAATTAGGCCGTCGCCTTAAGGACAAGAATCCTCTGTTGGCTGAAGGGTTTAACCTCATGTCCCGGGACGAAGCGCGTCACGCTGGTTTCCTCAACAAGGCGATGACGGACTTTAACCTGTCCCTTGACCTCGGTTTCCTCACCAAGAGCCGCAGCTATACTTTCTTTAAGCCGAAATTTATTTTCTACGCCACCTACCTTTCGGAAAAAATTGGGTACTGGCGTTACATCAAGATTTATCGTCACCTCGAAAAGAATCCCGAAGACCGCATTTATCCGATTTTTAAATTCTTTGAGAACTGGTGCCAAGATGAAAACCGTCACGGGGATTTCTTTGATGCCCTGATGAAAACCCAGCCCAACATCCTCAATGACTGGAAAGCGCGGTTGTGGTGCCGTTTCTTCTTGCTCTCTGTCTTTGCGACGATGTACCTCAATGATACCCAGCGCCATGGTTTCTACGAATCCATCGGCTTGAATGCGCGGGAATTTGACAAGGAAGTGATTTGGGAAACCAACAACACCGCTGGCCGGGTTTTCCCGATCATTCTCGATGTCGAAAAGCCTGAGTTCTACGAGCGTTTAGAAACCTGCGTCAAGAACGGCGAAAAACTGCGGGAAATTGATGCCAGCGATGCGCCTGCGCCTGTGAAGCTGTTGAAGAAGTTACCTGCTTATCTCTCTAACGCAACCCAATTCATTAGTCTTTATCTGATGAAGCCGATCCGCGTTGATCAACTGGCTGGTACTGTCCGCTAACACCCTTTTGGAGAATACCCTCCCTCCGCCTTCGGCACCTCCCTCAAAGAGAGGATAATTTGCCTCCTTCTTTTTTAGAGGGAGGATTTTTTTGTCTAGAGATAGCGAGATTGCAGGGTTTTGGGCTATGGTTGTTTAGCCAGACGAGGTATTGATTGACTCAGTGGCGATCGCCTTTTTTGGACTGGGATAACGTTTCTGGATCTAGCACACCGATGGTTGATGCATTATTTTGGACGGACATTTTGACCTTTGCGGCGGACACAAGTCACCGGATTGGCGCAGAATTAACGGAAAAATTTGGGAAGCTCACGGCAGTTCGCAAGGCCGATGGTAGCTTGGTGACGGAAGCGGATCGGTGGTCTGATCGGGAAATTTGTCAGGCGATCGCCACAGCCTTCCCTGACCATGGCATTCTCAGCGAAGAAAAAACGCATATTTTGCCTGGAAATGATTGGTGTTGGGTGATTGATCCCATTGACGGCACAACGAATTTTACGCGGGGCATTCCGATCTGGGGCATTTCCCTGGGGCTACTTTACAAAGGCACCCCTGTTTTTGGCTATGTGCATTTCCCTTGGTTGCGTCAATCCTTCCATGGCTATTGGTACGGAGACTCCGGTTTAACGGGGCCGACCGGGGCGTTTTGTAATGGCGAACCGCTCCAGACCAGCGACGACGAGCCGAGCCTAAACCATATTTTTAACCTCTGTGCCCGGAGTACGGCGGTGGCAGCTCAACCGGATTTTCCCTGTAAGATTCGCTTGATGGGGGTTGCCAGCTATAACGTTTTAATCGTGGCTTCGGGGGCGGCCCTAGGGGGCGTGGAAGCGACGTCGAAAATTTGGGATATTGCGGCAGTTTGGGCGATTATCCAGGCGGCTGGGGGAGCCATTGAACCCCTCGAACCGAACCCGATGTTTCCTTTAGAAATCGGCAAAAATTATGGCGATCGCCCTTTTCCTTGTTTAACAGCGAGTCGGGCAGAACTGATTCCCGTCTTCAAACCCTGGGTACAATTTATTGGCGATCAAGTCTGCGAAAAATACGGATTGTAAAGAACTTCGATACAATACACAACTGAGCATTTTGACGAACCATTGCGAGGACTCCCCCGACCATGACTGTTGCGGTTGCCATTGACCACCTCCAGAAAAGCTACGGCACCACCCAAGCGGTAAAGGATGTCTCCTTCACGGTGGAACAAGGAAAAATATTTGGGCTGTTGGGGCCAAACGGCGCAGGCAAAACGACGACGATTCGCTGTCTCTGTACCCTCGCCCAACCGGACGGGGGCCAGATCGAAGTCTGCGGTATTTCTGCCCTGACCCAACCGAAAGCAGTGCGACAACGGCTCGGTTATGTGGCCCAGGAAGTGGCGATCGACAAAATTCTCACCGGACGGGAACTGCTGAATTTACAGGCAGCCCTCTACCATCTGCCGAAAAGCTTTATTCCCCAGCGGGTGGAACAACTCCTTAATGCTCTAGGTTTAAACGATTACGCTGACCAAAAAACAGGCACCTATTCCGGTGGTTTGCGCAAACGCTTGGATTTGGCGGCAGGTCTGCTCCATCAACCGGATGTGTTGGTTCTAGACGAGCCGACGGTGGGCCTCGATATCGAAAGTCGTGTTGCAGTTTGGGATTTTCTGCGGCAACTGCGGGCGGCAGGCACGACAGTGATTATCACTAGCCATTACCTCGAAGAAATTGATGCCCTCGCCGATAGTGTCGCGATTATTGATCAGGGCCAAGTCATTGCCAATGGTACCCCCAACGAACTCAAGGATAAAGTGGGTGGCGATCGCATTACGTTACGCATCGAAGAATTTACCTCTGCCCAGGATGCCGAAAAAGCAAAAGAAGTGGTGTCGGCTTTGGATTTTGTTGAGAGCGTGATTATTAATGGCTCCCAAGGGAATTCTTTGAATCTGGTGGTGAGTCGCCAGGGCAATCACCTGAGCACCATTGAGCAAAGCATTCAAGCGGCTGGACTGCCCATTTTTAGCTTGAGTCAAGCGCGGCCTAGTTTGGATGACGTTTATCTCGCGGCTACGGGTAAGACCCTCATGGATGCCGAAATCGAAGCGGCCAGCAAGCGGGATTTCAAAAAAGAGAAAAAGCAACAAATGAAAGGTTAAGCCAATCCATCGTTTCTGGAGAATTTGTCCGCGCAAAAGTTGATCGCTCAAAAACCCTCGCTAAAGATTATCAAAAAATATTTATGGGATGTGTTGTTCGGAATGGACGCCTACGTTTAAATCAAGGCCAGATTTTTTGGCGAGAAACAGGACAAGGGGAGGCGATCGCCTTTATTCACCGGGAATATAGCGACGGTAGTCAGTGGTTAGATTTTTTTGAAAATTTAGGGCGAGATCATCAATGCTTTGCACCGGATTTGTTGGGGTTTGGGGATTCTGATCCAGCAGTTTCGTCCCAGTCTATTCAATGGCAGAGTGAAATTTTAGCGGAATTTTTTAGCCAATTAAATCTGAAAAAAATATATTTTGTGGGAGATTCCCTTGGAGCTTGGGTCGCCGCTCGTTACGCCCTGAACAATCCTGAACAAATTCAAGGTTTGGTCTTACTTTCTCCGATTGGTTTTGAAGCCCCCAATAATGCTGGTTATTTCCTTGAAAAATGCTTGCTATTACCAATTCCAATTTTGCCTTGGGGACTTAAATTACTTTATCCCCTAGGTAAGCTAATTGGCCTCGGTCACAAGATTCAAAAACTGCTCAACTATCGACAACAGTTGCTTAAATCTCCGGCCAGTCGGCGACTTTTGTTTCAGCGGCATCCCAGTGAAATTCAGGCAGAATACCTAAACTCTGAATTGTCTCAACTAACTGCACCTACGTTAATTGTTTCAGCCGATCAAGGCTCCCACCAAGCCTTATTGTTTGCCCAAAAAATTCCCCAATCACAAATGGTTAAAGTCCAAGACAACATAGAGGCGATCGCCTTGATTAAAAACTGGCTAAAACAACAATGATTTTAAAGCCAATGGGCGAGGGGAAACAAAAGATATTCCAGAAAGAAGAGTTTCCAAATAAATTGATAAAAGCTGGCAATGGATTTTTTCGATTCAAGATCAATCTGACGACTACGCCACCACAGCAGAGCACCCAGGATAATGTGACACCCAATAAATAGCAGTTGATTCAAACTGGTGGTCATCGTTATTTCACCGACAATCATACCGGCGTAGCAAGCAAAAATAATCCCCAACGAAAGCTGAAAAATCCGTTTTTTACCCAACAAAATTGTAAAGGTTGTGATTTGATATTGGCGATCGCCTTCTAGATCCGGAACGTCTTTAAAAATGGCGATCGCTACCGTAAACACAATAATAAACCCCGTCAACAGCCATACCGTCGGCGTAATCACCACTGGGTTCTGTAACATCATCTGAAAATGGGCAAAAAGACCAAGGTTCACCACCACACCCCGCACCGTAAAAATACACATCGCTGCGAGTAGGGGAAATCGTTTCAGGCGCACTGGGGGCAGAGAATACATTGTCCCGATGGCCAAACTGCCCCACACCGTCACCCCAAGCCACAGGCCACTAAAAGCACTCAAAATCAGCGCTAAAGCTCCGCAAAACCAGACAATCCCCCAACCCGTTTTTCGAGAAAAATGCCCTGCCGCCACTGGTAAATGGGGTTTATTAATTTTGTCAATGTCAATGTCCGTCAGTTGATTGAGGCCGACAATAAAGACATTGCCCGCCAGACAAGCGAGCCAAGCAACAAGCACCGACTGACCATAGCCCCAGGAAAATGTTTCAGGGGTCACCGCCAGCAGCGCCAAGGCCCAAACACTCAGACTCGTGCCGATAATCGTATGGGGCCGGGAAAATTGCCATAGGGAAGCAAAAAATGACGGTCGCGGGGCAGTGGGAGAGATAGAAGACTTCACAGGTAAAAGGTTGCACCTCAAAAAGGCGGCAGCATACACTAATCGCACATCATTTTAACGGACTTGTCCATGGCTTCCCCCCTTTTGGCGATCCTCCAGGAAAAACTCCAGGCCGCACCGCACCAGCGCCTCACCTTTGCTGAGTTTATGGAGTTGGCGCTCTATCACCCCACGGCAGGTTACTACAGTAGCGGGAAAGTGGCGATCGGTGCCCAGGGGGATTTCTTTACGGCCACGTCCCTCGGCCCAGACTTTGGGGAATTATTGGCAGAACAGTTGCTCCAAATGAAGCAGATTTTGGGGCGATCGCCGTTTCAGATCGTCGAAATGGGAGCAGGCAAGGGCGACTTGGCGAAGGATATCTTATTTTACCTCCAGCAGCATTATCCAAAAGAACTTGAAGAAATTAAATATTATATTATTGAAAAATCCCCGGCTCTCCGCCAAGAACAACAGGAAAAATTAGCGGGGTTTTCCTATTGCAAAATTCAATGGTGCGATTGGTCAGAGTTGCCAGAAAATAGTATCCAAGGCTGTTTTATTTCTAATGAATTGCTTGATGCCTTTCCGGTACATTTAGTCACAGTGAATGCCGGGAAACTTCAGGAGATTTACGTTCAATATAATCCCGCTCAGAATTCATTGCAGGAAGTGAAAGATTCTCTATCTATACCGGAGATTCAAGCTTATTTTAATCACTTAAATATTGATTTCTCTAATTATCCTGATGGTTATCGCACAGAAGTTAATCTAGGAATGTTGAGTTGGTTAGAGCAGCTACAGACCAAACTAAAAACCGGTTATATTCTCACCATTGACTATGGCTATCCAGCGAAAAAATATTATCATCCCCAACGGTCTCAGGGCACTTTACAATGCTATTTTCAACACCGTCGCCATGATAATCCCTACACCAATTTAGGCGAGCAGGATCTAACAGCCCATGTGGATTTTACCAGCCTCCAAAACCATGGCGAATCCCTAGGATTAGCAACTTTAGGTTTAACGCAACAGGGACTTTTTTTGATGGCTTTAGGGTTAGGCGATCGCCTCAATGCTTTATCCCAAAACCCCACCGATGTGATGACCCTCTTTCGCCGCCGGGATGCCCTCCATCAGTTGATCGATCCCATGGGTTTAGGGGGCTTTTATGTCTTGGTTCAGGGAAAAAATCTCACGGATAATCAGCTTCAGACTTCCCTAAAGGGTTTAACCCAGCCCCCCATGGTCTAATAGTTTTCAACGATTGCGGAAAGTTCTATGCGTCCTGTTTTGTATTTGGCGATTACGAGTCATGGGTTTGGCCATGTGGTGCGGGTGGCTTCGGTGGCGGCCCAGGTGCAGAAATTACTGCCCGATGTATTGCTGATTTTTGTGACGACAGCGCCCCACTGGTTGATCAGAAGTTATGTCAAAGGGGATTTTATTCAGCGGCCGAAACGGTTGGACGTGGGGGTGATTCAGGCGGATAGTTTCTCCATGGACTACAGTGCGACCCTAGAGAAATTGCGGGAAATTCGTCGGCGATCGCCCCGGATTATTGCGGGTGAAGTGGACTTTTTACGGTTAAATCGTGCCCAGTTAGTCCTCGCTGATTTGCCGCCCCTGGCGATTCCCATTGCCCATGGTGCGGATATTCCCTGTTGGTGTATGGGAAATTTTGGTTGGGATTTTATTTACCGTGCTTGGGGTGGAGAATTTATTCCCGAAGCCGATTGGATTACAGAGCTTTATCGTGAAGGCGATCGCCTGTTTCGTTTACCCCTGCACGAACCCATGGGGAATTTTGCAAACGTTACCAATGTGGGACTGACGGGGGGTGATCCGCAATATGATCTGGCAGCCCTGCGGGAAAGATTTCAATTAACTCATCCCAAGGAAAAAACTATTCTTCTCAGTTTTGGCGGCCTCGGTTTTGCTGGAATGCCCTATGAAGCCTTGGCGCAATTTCCTGATTATCAATTTATTAGCTTCGACCGTAACGCCCCCGATTTAGCAAATCTCCGCAAAATTACAGAGACCCAGTACCGCCCCGTTGACTTCATGCCCCTGTGCGATCGCATTATTTCCAAACCGGGCTTTAGTACCTACGCCGAAGCCCTGCGCCTCGATCTTCCCGTTGTGACCTTGCCTAGGGATGATTTTGCCGAAGGGCCAATTTTAATTAAAAACCTCCAACAATATGGCCACCACCAAATTTTAGATCCAGAGCAATTTGCCCAGGGTGATTGGGATTTTCTTCGGGAATCACCCCAACCGCCCCAAGGCAATCAACCCATCGATAAGACGGGCATAAAGGCGATCGCCCAAGCCATTGCCGAATTTCTCAGCCATTAATTTCCCGTAACAAAAACTTCGGGTATAGACTCCGGTTCAGGAAACGGTGATTCCCCCAGGACAAAGGGGAGATGTGCCCCCGTAAGTCCCTTAATAATGTGCTCAGGGGTTGTCGGGAACACCACAAACAGAGGGTGAATTTGGGCCGGAAGATTACTGATCATGTGGGCCTCCGACTCTGGCATTAACCACTCGTAATCTTGATCAAGGTAAACCTGGGTATGACGCCAGCGCAGCAATAGCTCCGAAAACGTTTCCCCAGGCCGATGGATAAACACCATAATTTCGGCATCTAGCTTAATTTGCCACTCCGGATCACAGGTTAAAATCGCCAGATCACAAGGCAAAATCAAGGTTTTTGGAGTGGAGCGCTGTTCATTTCTGCTGAGGTGGCGCATCACCGGCAGCGGCATCACAATTAAACTCCCCTCAGGACGCCGGACACTGGGCACCAAAGAAAGGTAAGGGCGATGTTGCTTCAGTAAGGCGATCGCCGTTTGTCGATCACTGTAGGCCGCTAAAAGCGTTTCATACTGACTTTGCTGTCCGGTCATCGTTTGTTCTAACCCAAATCTTCAAATACCTTAAACATCGGCAGATACATCGAGAGCAAAATAACACCAACCATCGCCGCAATAATCACCATCATCGCTGGTTCTAGAATACTGGTCAGCGCCTTTACCGTCTGCTCTACTTCATCTTCGTAGAAATCTGCCACCTTCATCATCATGCTATCTAATTCCCCTGTTTCCTCACCAATGGTCATCATTTGAATCGCAAGGATCGGAAAAACCCGGTCGCGATCGAGGGCAACACTTAACATCCCCCCTTCTTGAATTTCAGACTTGGCATCATTAATCGCCTTGGCAATGACCACATTCCCCGCCGTTGCCCCGACAATATCAAAGGAATTGAGGATCGGTACCCCAGACCGGGTTAATGTCCCGAAGATCCGACAGAACCGAGCCACCGCATTTTTCCGGAGCAAATCCCCAAACAGAGGCAACTTGAGTAACAAAGAATCAATTTGCCACCGCCCCATTTCGGTGTTGTAGTAGCGGCGGATCGCAAAAAAGAGAATATTGGCACCAATAATCATCAGGAGCACATTCCCAAAAGGCATTGGCAATAACCCTTCGCTAGTCCGCAGAAAGTTACTGATCCCCATCATGATGATCGTTAAAGCCGGAAGTTCTGTGCCAATACTTTCAAAAATATCGGCAAAAACCGGAATCAAAAAGACGGTCATCCCAAAGAACACCGCCACCGCCAAAAATGCCACGGCCATTGGATAGGTCATGGCTGATTTGATTTGGTTTTCCAGTTTGGCCATGTCTTCGAGTACCTTCGCCAAACGGTTCAGGACTTCATCGAGCACCCCACCAATTTCACCGGCTTCTACCATGCTGACATACAGGGTATCGAAGCATTCTTCGTGGGGCCGCATCGCGTCGGAAAGATTCACCCCCTGCTGAACTTCGGCCTTGATGGCAGTGAGGGCTTTACGCATCTTGATGTTGGAGTGGTTTTCTCCCAAGATGCTTAGACAACGAACGATCGCCACCCCAGCATTGATCATCACCGCAAATTGTCGCGAAAATACGGCTTTATCTTTGATGGAAACTTTCGCGAGGGCCTCTTCTAAAAACGAGAGATCGATTTCCCCCGGCTTCATGATCTTGCCCACTTCTGGATAGCGCGTCGCTAGCATGGTGCGGGCTTGTTCGGGGGAGTTGGCTTCGATTTTTTCTTTTAGCTTTTGACCGTTGCGATCAACGACTTGTGCGACATACTGTGCCATGGCTTTCGTTCACTGGGAAAAATGGAATAAAGGGTGCTCTTGCCAGCTTAACTGACAATATTTATTTAGCGACGTTTTGCGGTTGGACTAGCCCCCAAGGCTCCCCCAACGAGTCGTTGTAGTTCATCGGGTTTACCACTCTTCGACAGGGCTTCTTCAAAGGTAACGGTGCCTGTGGCCACTAAACCCGCCAGGGCTTGCTCCATGGTTTGCATGCCGAGTTTCATCCCCGTTTGGATTGCTGAGTAGACCTGGGCGCTTTTTCCTTCACGAATCAGATTGGCGATCGCCGGGGTGACAACCATAATTTCTTGGGCCATAGAGCGCCCGAATTCACCGGGTTTCGGATTCGCTTTTTTCACCAGGCATTGACTAAAAACAGCCAAGAGAGAGTTGGAGAGCATCGCCCGAATTTGGGGCTGTTGGATCGGCGGGAACACGTCTAACATCCGGTCGATGGTGCTGGCGGCGGAGTTGGTGTGGAGCGTCCCGAAGACGAGGTGCCCGGTTTCAGCGGCGGAGATAGCCAAGGAGATAGTTTCGAGGTCTCGCATTTCCCCGACGAGGATGATGTCTGGATCTTCCCGGAGCGCGGCCCGGAGCGCATTGGCAAAGCTTTTGGTGTCTTCTCCCTTTTGCCGTTGGTGGAAAAGGCTTTTGTGGTTTGGGAAAACGTATTCAATGGGGTCTTCGACGGTGAGGATATGTTCGGCACGGGTGCGGTTGATCAAATCCAACATCGCAGCCATGGTGGTGGTTTTCCCAGAACCCGTTTGGCCCGTAACCAGCACCAAGCCCCGGGGACGCTCGGCCATTTCCCGCACAATATCGGGTAAACCGAGTTGATCAAAGTTGGGAATTTTCGAGGACAAGGCCCGCAGGCAAGCGGCATAACAGCCCCGTTCTTTGTAGACATTGACCCGGAAGCGCGCGAGTCCTTTCACGCCATAGGAACAGTCTAGTTCCCAATTTTGCTCTAGGTCTTTGCGTTGGGTGTTGTTGAGCATACTGAAGATGAGCTTTTGGGCATCTTGGGCGGAGAGGGGCTCGTCATTAATGGGGCCAAGTTTCCCACTGACTCGGAAATAAACGGGGGCACCGGCCTGGATGTGCATATCGGAGCCGCCCATTTCTACGAGTTGCTCCATGAGGTCTTCGATCATGTAATCCATTGGCTTGTTACTCCTTGGGCGATCGCCTGGGATAGGAAAGAAAAAAGTTGGGGTGAAAGATTGTCGCTGCCATTATTCTGCCCAAAAGGCGATCGCCAGGGAACAGAGAGTGAAGAGTCTTAACTAAAGCGGGGCGTCATACAGTAGGGACAATCTAGCCAATCCGGCTGCAACTCAGCATTACAGGTGGCACAAACCAGGCCCGTTTTTCGTTTCGCCTTTAGTTCTGCCTCAAGGCCAGAATCCGTAAAGGTAACACGGTCTACCTCCTCAAAGGTCGTATGGCCTTCTTTGACCAACTCCAAACTGTAGGCCAAGATACTCAACATGCCCTCTTGCACTGCCACTTCTTTAATCATGTCCGTGGTGGCCCCGGTATTAATCAACCGTTCAATTTCTTCACTATTTTGCATAAACTCATAGACCCCCACCCGGCCTTTGTAGCCGCCGCCGCCACATTTAGGACAGAGACTGCCGGCTTCTTTGGCCATTTGGATTTGCTCTGGCGTCAGGGTATTGGCCCGGTACACCGTTAAAGGATGGCGGTCATTACTGGAAAGGCCGTAGCGTGCCAGCTCTTCCACTGTGGGCTGATAGGGGATGCGGCATTCCCCACAAACCCGTCGCATCAAGCGCTGGGCCAGAACTCCCAGGAGTGACCCGGAAATCATAAAGGGTTCAACTCCCATCTCATCTAGACGGGCGATCGCCCCTGGAGCATCATTGGTGTGGAGAGTCGTTAGTACCAAGTGCCCCGTTAAAGCCGCCTCAATGGCTGTTTTTGCCGTTTCCTTATCCCGGGTTTCCCCCACAAGAATGACATCTGGATCCTGCCGCAAAAATGCCCGCAAAATTGACGCAAAATCCATCCCCTTCTCCCGGATGACCTGCACCTGGGTAATGCCCGGCAAAGTATATTCAATGGGGTCTTCTGCGGTACTGATGTTGATGCCCGGCTCGTTGCGCTCCGCCAGAATTGAATACAAAGTTGTTGATTTTCCTGAGCCTGTTGGCCCCGTCACCAAAATTAGACCAAATGGCCGCTGGGCCATTTCCCGCACCTGCCCCAGAATATCTTGGTTGGTAATTAACAAATCCAAGCCCAACTGGGTTGAAGAATTATCGAGAATCCGTAAAACAATTTTTTCGCCGTAGCGACTGGGTAGGCTATTGACCCGAAAGTCCACCTTGCGCCCCTTAAACATCCGCCGAATCCGACCATCCTGAGGCGAACGACGTTCCGCAATGTCTAGGTCCGCCATAATTTTAAACCGGGCCGTCACCGCCGGCACAATCCGTTTGGGCAGCGGATCAAAAGCATATTGCAGAACCCCATCTTTACGGAAACGAATCCGCAGATCATTTTCTTGGGGTTCGATGTGAATATCTGAGGCCCCTTCCTGGAGGGCTTTGAGCAGCACTTTATTGACGAGTTTGATCACCGGAGCAGAGCTAGCCTGATTTTCATTCATCAGGTCGGCGCTTTCTTCTTCCTGCTCGTCTAATTCCCCGGCTACACCGAGATCAAGATCTTCGATATCAACTGCTTTTTTCAGTTCTGCTGCTTCGGCGGCCTTGGCTGCTTGTTCCTGCTGTTGGATTTGAATCTGGACTTGCTGTTCTAAATAGCCATCTAGCACCTGACGATAGTCGTCTTCTGTGATCACGATGCGCCGTAACGTCAGATTTTGCAGGCGAAAAAGACGGTTTAAATCATCTTGGGCGGCTAGGTTATCGGGCTCTACCATCGCCACAATCACTTCATCTTGAACCCGCCGGATCGGAAGGAGACGGTGGCGGCGACATAATTCTACGGGCACGAGGGAATTGATCAACTCGCCCATCTGATCGATGTCAATTTTTTGAACTTCTGGGTCAATGGAATTGAGACCGTAGAGGATCTTCAGTTCAAAGAGATGATGCTTTTTGTACTGTCGGACTAGCTCAGGGGACAGGGCTTTCCCGGTTAGTTCTTCGACAATGGCCGTGAGGGGGCGTCCACTACGCCGGGTTTCAACGAGGGCTTTTTCCATCTGTTGATGGTCTACAACTCCCTGTTGAATGAGCTTGTTGCCGAAAGGAGAGAAATCATTGCGGAGGGCAAGGGCTCTTGTCCGTTTGGGAAGGGAAGAGTGGGTCATAGGAAAAACCAGACAGCATTGGCAAATGACGGCAGACTAGGCAAAAAAGAAAAGCGGGATAGTTGTTGGCAATATGATGATTCGTAGTTCAATGCTGAATGTAGCAGAAAGAATCTGCTTTTTGGGATCAAGGGGATCGGTCGGGGCTTAATAATGGCAACTGTCTGTGTCGGTTACGATGCCAGGGTTGTTTCTTCCTAATATAGCGGTTGCTTGAAGTTTTATTCTTTTTACCTGGGAAAGACGGGATCCATAGGGGACAATGTTACATTTGGTAATGTTAAAAGACCTATATTTGATGTTTTTACTCTAGGTTAGGCGATCGCCCACCATCACTACTAGGATAGAAACGACTAAAAACATCGATATAACCCAATAGCCAATCCTAAAACAACTAGTTCAAGCAACCATGGTAGAAGACGCGAAAAATCTTGATAGCCCAATTGATCCAGGAAGCACGCCCGAGTCTGTTTCCGACGAGGCCCCCGAGACAACCATCGAGTCTAACCTTGGGGAGGATGCCACAACGATCGAAGCTCAAGGAGAAACAAACACCGATACCGCAGATCAAGCCCCTGACCAGGAGGTCGATGACACGCCCCTCGATGGTGCCGAACTAGAAGCTGTCATTGCCGCTCTCCAGCAGGAGGTCAGTACCCTGCGCCAACAGCTCAGTACCCAAAGTCAACAAACCGAAAATTTCAAAAGCCAATATATGCGGATCGCCGCCGATTTTGAAAATTTCCGCAAGCGCACCAGCAAAGAAAAAGAAGAAATGGAACTGCGGATTAAGTGCAATACCGTCAATGAAATCTTGGGCGCCGTTGACAACTTTGAGCGGGCCAGATTGCAGATCAAGCCCTCCACCGATGGCGAAATGACAATCCACAAAAGCTATCAAGGGGTCTATAAACAACTTGTCGATGGATTGAAGAAAATTGGTGTCTCTGCCATGCGTCCAGAAGGAGAAGAATTTGATCCCAATTTCCACGAGGCGATCTTCCAAGAACCCACCAGTGAGCACCCAGAAGGCACTGTGATTGAGCAGGTCGTGCGTGGCTATCTTTTAGGAGATATGGTGTTACGCCATGCCATGGTTAAGGTTGCCGCCGCGCCCGAAGAACCCCCCAGCGGTGAAACCAGCACCAGTGAAAGTTAAGGGTTAAACCCAATTTTTGCGATGGGGCCTATAGACTAAACTGTTGTAGTTCCTGGCCCCAGACAAAATCTTCAGTAGTATTGAAAAAATCCTTATCGTCTTTCGGCCGCGAACCATGGGCAAAGTAATTGGCATCGATCTTGGCACTACCAACAGCTGTGTTTCTGTCCTTGAGGGCGGTAATCCCCTTGTCATTACCAACGCAGAAGGGGCACGGACTACGCCAAGTATTGTCGGTTTTGGCAAAAGCGATATTCGCCTCGTGGGTCAATTGGCAAAACGCCAGAGCGTAACCAATGCCGAGAACACAGTTTATAGTATCAAGCGGTTCATTGGCCGTCGCTGGGATGATACGGAACAAGAACGCCGTCGGGTTCCTTACAAATGTGTTAAGGGAAAGGATGATACCGTTGATGTCGCGGTACGGAAACAGGTTTTTACGCCCCAAGAAATTTCAGCAATGGTGCTCCAAAAGCTCAAGGCCGATGCAGAGGCGTTTTTAGGGGAGGAAGTTTTTCAAGCTGTCATCACCGTGCCAGCCTACTTTACCGATGCCCAACGTCAAGCCACCAAAGATGCCGGAACGATCGCCGGTCTTGAAGTGCTGCGAATTATCAATGAACCGACCGCTGCGGCCCTTGCCTATGGCCTGGACAAACAAGACCAAGAACAATTTATCCTCGTATTTGACCTTGGGGGCGGCACCTTCGATGTTTCCATCCTGCAGTTGGGAGACGGGGTGTTTGAGGTCAAGGCGACCTCTGGAAACAATCAACTGGGTGGTGATGATTTCGACAACGCCATTGTGGAATGGATGGTTGAACGGTTTCAGCAACTCGAAGGCATTGATCTAAGTAGCGATAAGATGGCCCTCCAACGGCTCCGGGAAGCGGCAGAGAAGGCCAAGATTGAGTTGTCTAGTACCATTACGACATCCATTAATTTGCCGTTTATCACGGCTGATGACACTGGCCCTAAGCATTTTGAAATTGATTTGAGTCGCTCGAAGTTTGAGGAATTAGCCAAAGATTACATTGAGGCAACCCTCCGCCCCGTAGAACAGGCCCTAAAAGATGCAGAATTAACGGTCGATAATATTGATCGGATTATTTTGGTGGGAGGTTCCACGCGCATCCCCGCAGTCCAGCAGGCGATTCAAGGCTTTTTCCATGGCAAACAAATTGATCGTTCTGTAAATCCTGACGAGGCGATCGCCATTGGGGCCGCGATCCAAGCCGGGGTCCTCAATGGTGAAGTGAAAGACGTTCTCCTCCTTGATGTCACCCCCATTTCCCTCGGCATCGAAACCCTCGGCGAAGTCTTTACCAAAATCATTGACCGTAACACCACCCTGCCAACCAACAATTCCCAAGTTTTTTCCACCGCCACCGACGGCCAAACCTCTGTAGAAATCCATGTTCTGCAAGGTGAGCGCGCCCTCGCAAAAGACAATAAAAGTCTAGGAAAATTTCTGCTCACAGGGATTCCCCCTGCTCCCCGGGGCTTGCCTCAAATTGAAGTTAGTTTCGAAATCGATGTCAACGGTATTTTGCAGGTGTCCGCCCAGGATCGCGGTACCGGCAAAGAACAGGGCATTAAAATCACCAATACCGGTGGCCTTGACCCCGCTGAAATCGAAGCAATGCGCGCCGAAGCCGCAAAATACGCCGAACAAGACCGCCAACGTCTCCAAGTAGTTGACCTCCAAAACCAAGCCGACAGCCTCTTCTACAGCCTTGATGCCACCCTGCGAGAAAATAGCGAATTGTTAACCAATGAAGTTAAAACCCAACTAATCCAAAAACGCGCTGTTTTAGAACAATCCTTTACCGACCGTTCCTTCTCGACCGCAGAAATTCGCCGTCTACTCGAAGACTTTAAGACCGCACTCCTGGCCATTGGCTCAAAACTCTATGACCGCGAAGGCGATACACCGATCTATCGCCCCATCTCAGTGACCCCTGTGCCAACCACTGCCGACGATGATTTAATTGAATTTCCCACCGAAGCTGGTGTTGTCATTGAAAATGGCGAAGGCAATATTACTGGGGATTATGAAACCATTGATTGATTGGGTTATGGCTAAACCTTGACCCAGATAACACATCTATTCCCCATAACACTTTTCAGGTTTTCCCAGTTCAAGTTAAGATTGGTAAAGGCTAGATTGTGCTCGTTATTAGAAAAGGTTTATGGCAGGCGACTTTTACGAAATTCTTGGTGTCTCCCGTGATTGTGGGAAAGATGAACTCAAGCGGGCTTATCGTCGTCTAGCTCGTCAATATCACCCAGATGTAAATAAAGACCCTGGGGCCGAAGAAAAATTTAAAGAAATTAACCGCGCCTACGAAGTCCTCTCGGAACCGGAAACCCGGGCCCGCTATGATCGCTTTGGTGAAGCTGGTGTCTCTGGGGCTGGTGCTGCTGGAGCCGACTACGGCGACATGGGCGGCTTTGCTGATATTTTTGAGACCATTTTCAGTGGGTTTGGTGGTATGGGCACTGGTGCCACCGGGGGCGGCCGCCGACGCAGTGGGCCGATGCGGGGCGATGACCTCCGCCTAGACCTAAAGCTCGACTTTAAAGAAGCGATTTTTGGGGGCGAAAAGGAAATTCGTATTCCCCACCTAGAGACCTGTAAAACGTGCAGTGGCTCTGGAGCAAAGGCTGGTACTTCGGCAAATACCTGCGGCACTTGTAATGGCACTGGCCAAGTGCGGCGGGCGACCCGGACCCCCTTTGGTAGTTTTGCTCAAGTTTCCGTCTGTCCGACCTGTAATGGGGAAGGGCAAGTGATCGCCGAGAAGTGTGAATCCTGTGGTGGTGCTGGCCGCAAACAAGAAACGAAAAAGCTCAAAATCACGATTCCTGCCGGGGTTGATAGTGGCACACGGCTGCGGGTATCGCGGGAAGGTGATGCTGGCGTTAAAGGTGGCCCCCCTGGGGATCTTTACGTTTACTTAGCTGTCAATGCGGATAAAGAGTTTCGTCGCGACGGTACTAATATCCTCTCGGAAATTGAAATTAGCTATCTCCAGGCAATTCTTGGGGATACGGTAAAGGTTAAAACCGTTGATGGTACAGAAGATTTGACGATTCCCGCTGGCTTACAGCCCAATAAAGTGCTTACGTTGGAAGGAAAAGGGGTGCCTAAACTGGGTAATCCAGTGAGCCGTGGTGATCATCTAATCACGGTAAAAGTCGTGATTCCGACGAAAGTAAGTCGAGAAGAAAAAGAACTGTTGCACCAACTGGCGAAATTAAAGGGAACCGAACACAGCAAAGGTGGTTTTGAAGGGTTATTGGGGAACCTATTCCATAACAAATGAGCAATCCGCAAGCATTAGAGGCAGACGCACGGTTAGATTTGCGGGGGACTCCCTGCCCGATTAATTTTGTGCGCACAAAGTTACAACTCAAGAAAATGGCCGCCAATGCCCTGCTCGAAGTGTGGCTCGATGCGGGGGAACCCATGGAGCAAGTGCCTGATAGTTTGACGATGGAAGGGTATTTGGTAGAAAAGGCGATCGCCCAACCGGAGGGCCACTACGTATTATGGGTACGTTGTCCGGCGACATGAGTGGTGGCTTAGTCCCAGAGAACTGCCAGGGAACCGTAACGGCGGTTCAGGCAAACTTTTACCATGTGCAACTCCAAGCTGGGGCAGGACATTTGCTCTGTACAAGGCGAGCCCGCTTAAAAAAAATCGGTCAACGGGTCATGGTGGGAGACCAGGTCATCGTTGAAGAAGTTGATTTTCAAGATAGACGGGGGGCGATCGCCCAGGTTTTATCCCGCCGCACCGTTTTAGATCGACCCCCTGTGGCTAATGCTGACCAACTCTTGTTGGTGTTTGCCCTAGCGGAACCATCCCTTGATCCCTGGCAACTGAGTCGCTTCTTGATCAAAGCAGAATCAACGGGGTTGCCGTTATTATTGGGTCTTAATAAACAAGATTTACTCTCTAAAAAAGAACAACAGACCTGGGCTGAACGCTTACAGGAATGGGGCTATCGGGCTGTCTTTTTTAGTGTGCTCCAGGATGCTGGCATTGCCGCCCTAGAAGCCAGTCTTAAGGATAAAATCACCGTGGTGGCTGGGCCTTCGGGGGTGGGAAAATCAAGTCTGATCAACCGCTTAATTCCCCAGGTAGAGCTACGGGTGGGCGAAGTTTCAGGCAAATTGCAGCGGGGACGACACACAACCCGCCATGTGGAACTATTTCCACTGCCCCAGGGGGGACTTTTGGCCGATAGTCCTGGATTTAATCAGCCGGATTGGTCGGTGCTGCCCCAGGATTTGGGGGGATATTTCCCAGAAATTCGTGCCCAACTCAAACAAGAAAATTGCCAGTTCAAGGATTGTTTACACCTGCAGGAACCCAACTGTGCGGTGGGACGGGATTGGGAACGCTATGAGATCTATGAAAAATTTCTCGAAGAGGCGATCGCCTACCGTGAAGTCCAGCAGCAGCAACGGGATGAAGAAGATCACCTCAAGGTCAAAATTACAGCGGCGGGCAAACAAATTCACGAACCGAAACTAGCGACCAAAAAATATCGACGAACTTCCCGGCGGGAACGGCACCAAAATTTAAAAGATTTATACGAGAAGCAATCCCTCGATGAGTTGTATGGGAACGACGACGGCTAAATCTCTTTTACAATGAACAGTTACACAATACTGAGGTTGATGGTTCATGGCGGCAGTGTGGCAGCAGATTCTCTTTTTGCGCTTTCCCTTTGAGCCTTGGTTACGGGCCAGTGTCAGTTACCGGGTGTTTGGACTTTTGCAGGGCTGGCGGGGCGGCAGTTGGCTATTGCAATGGGCAGAACCCCTGGGGGCAATGATTCTCTGTGTATTGTTGGTGGCAGCGCCCTTTGTCTCGACAACCTTAATCGGATTTTTGCTGTTGGCCTGTGCGGGCTATTGGATTTTGCTAAGTCTGTCTGATCTGCCCCTGGGACAAGTGACAGGAATTCATCTTTTGGTTGCACTATATGGGGGCATCGCGGCGATCGCCACGGTCTTGTCGCCAGTTAAGGGGGCGGCCCTGTCTGGGTTGGTGCAGTTGTTGCTATATCTGATTTTCTTTGCGTTTTGTGCCCGGGTCTTGCGATCGCCCAAAATTCTCGCGGCGGTCATTTGGGTGTATTTAATGGTGTCCCTGGTGGTGAGTGGCTATGGTATTCGTCAGGAATTTTTTGGGGTAGAACAGTTGGCCACCTGGAACGATCCTTTGTCGGAGTTTGCCAATGATACTAGGGTTTACAGTTACCTAGGCAACCCGAATCTTTTGGCGGGTTATCTCCTGGGGGCGATCGCCTTTAGTAGCGTAGCGATGCTGATTTGGCGCACCAAGATCCAGAAAACTTTAGCAGCGGTCATGTTTGTAACCAATGCAGCTTGCCTATTTTTTACCGATAGTCGGGGGGGCTGGCTGGCGATGGTGGGAGCGGCCGTTGTGGGGGGATTATTACTCTACAGTTGGTATGGCGATCGCCTCAGTCCTTTTTGGCGTAAATGGTTGCTGCCCTTGTGTTTCGGCTTTGGGGCGGGGTTACTGCTCATTGCGGTATTGGGCGTTGATGCCATTCGCCTACGGTTGCTGAGTATTTTTTCCTGGCGGGGCGATAGTAGTAATAATTTCCGGATTAATGTGTGGTTGGCGGTGCTGCGGATGATTGGCGATCGCCCCCTGTTGGGGATTGGGCCAGGCCATGATGCCTTTAATGCGGTGTACCCCCAGTATATGGAAAGTCGTTTTTCGGCCCTGAGTGCCTATTCAATTTTTCTGGAGACCGCTGTGGAAACTGGTTTACTGGGTTTGACCACATTTGTGTGGCTGCTGATCAATATCTTTAGCCAAGCTTTACAAAGCCTTAAAGACTTTCAGTCCCAGCATAAAATAGAAGGACTATGGTTAGTTGGGGCGATCGCCGCGATGACAGGACTATTGATCCAGGGCCTCTTTGATACCGTTTGGTATCGTCCCCAGGTCAATACCCTCTGGTGGTTGATGGTGGGCATTATTGCCGCCCAGATCCCCCCGTGCCAACCCACTGGAAGAGACAACCCCAGCCCTTAATCTCGATTATTTTTTCTGGCTGAGCTACCGGGGAACTTTTTGTCCCGTGGTTTCAGCGTGCGGCCTGAAATTTTGATCTGCATCTGCTCTTTGGAGAGGAGCGGTCTGATTTTTCTTCCCATTATCTCCTGCCCTGAGGTTTGCAATTTTGTCATGATTTTAGTCGGTGAGCACCAAGCCCATTTCCTTGAATTTTTCCTGGAGACCCTCCGGGGTATTGCCGCAGTGCAGGTTGCCCCCAGCGCCGCCCATCTGTCGGCTTTGGCGATCGCCAATCATCCAGAACTGATCATTGTGAACCTCGATTTTGTGTCCCGTCCGGAGCGCAAACTGTTTGCCCAGCTCAAAAGTGATCTGCACAGCCGCGATATCCCCCTGATTATTACCACCACGGATATCCATGCCCAAACCCGGGCCGAGGCTTTCTCGTTTGGGGCCGATGATGTGTTGCTATTGCCCTGCACCAGCACCGAATTACAAAAACGTGTCCAACAACAACTTAACCACAAACATCTCCAAGCCCTGTGGTCAAACCAAACCGAGCAACTGCAACGGACAATCACCCGCCAAAGAATTCTCCGGGTCGTGATCAATCGGATTCGTCGTACCCTCAACCTCAACGAAATTTTTCAGAGTACAACCAAGGAAATCCATGATGCCCTGCACTGTGACCGGGTGGTGATCTACAAGTTTAACCCCGACTGGAGTGGTCACTTTGTGGCTGAGGCCATGTCTCCCCAATGGCGATCGCTGATGAATGACGCCAGTGCGCGACAGCGTGAACTCCTAAAATATTCCGCAGTGCGTGATGACCGTTGTATTGTCAAAGTTTTTGAAAGTGAGCTACCGGGCTGGGTAGAAGATACCTATCTCCAGGAAACCCAGGGGGGGATTTATCGTCAAGGCAATACCTACCGGGCAGTCCATGATATTTACAAAGCCGGGTTTCCTCCCTGTTATATCGAGCTCCTCGAAAACTTCCAAGCCAAAGCCTATATCACCCTACCGATTTTCCTAGGCGATCGCCTGTGGGGACTCCTCGGCATCTACCAAAACAACGCCCCCCGCACCTGGCTTACCGAGGAAATCGAAATGCTGCGGCAGATCGCTACCCAACTGGGTGTGGCCCTCCAACAGGCCCAACTCCTAGAAACCCTACAGGCAGCCAAGGAAGAGGCAGAAAAGGCAAACCAAGCAAAAAGTCAATTTTTGGCCAATATGAGCCATGAACTCCGCACACCCCTCAGCGCCATTTTGGGGTTTACGGAGCTACTCACTGGGGATACTAACCTCACTGCCGATCAACTCGAATCCCTCGACATCATTACCCAGAGTGCCCAGCACCTGCTGAACCTGATCAACGATATTCTCTCCCTCTCAAAAATTGAGGCCGGGGAGACCAGCGTCCTTCGAGAAGCCTTTAATCTCGTTGAAGCTCTCAATGTTATCTACGATTTTGTTGTCCTTGCGGCGAAACAAAAGCAACTAGAATTGATCTTTGAGCGTGATGCCAATGTACCGGAGGTGATTTACCTCGATGAAAAAAAGCTCAAGCAAGTCTTAATTAATCTCTTGAGTAATGCCATTAAATTTACTGAGGTGGGTCGCGTTACCCTCAAAATTACCTATGATGCCCACCAACAGAACTTACACTTTGCGGTAATTGATACGGGGCCTGGCATCCCAGAACATGAGAAGAACAAATTATTTCAGGTTTTTCAGCAAACCAGCACAGGAATTCGTTCGCGCCAAGGTACGGGCCTGGGCCTCGCCATCAGTCAGCAGTTGGTACAGCTCATGGGGGGAGAAATCCAGGTAACAACGGCAGAAAACCAGGGTAGTTGCTTTTGGTTTGAGCTGTCCCTCGCTTCGCCAGAAAAAGATCAAGCAGACGTTTCAATTCAGGCTTTTGGAGAACACACGGGGCGATCGCCCAAAATTTTGCTCCTCAAGGATCAAGTCGAGCAGCGGGAACTACTCTGTCAGCGACTGGCCAGGGCTGGTATCGAAACCCAGGCGATCGCCATGGAAGCAATCTCCAATCACCCATGGCAACAATGGACACCAGACCTAATTTTGGTTGATCTGAAACTGGCCTCCGTCGATGGTGCGGAGATCTTGAGCAATATCCAACAACAACTCCAAACAGTCCCCCTAACCGAAGACCCAAAACTCATCGTGATTACCGCCGATATCTTTCAAAATCAGCAAGATGAGCATTCGCGGTTAGCTTGTGATGACATTATTTATCACCCGGTCTCTTTGGAGGAACTTCTAGGTAAGGTTGCCCATCATTTAGAGCAACATAGGGGAATCTTGAATCCCGTTGATGCCCACCCAAAATCACAAACCTCCCCGTCCTAAATCCAGTTCGTTATGCTGAAGTTACCAGCGATTACCTTGTTTGAATCCCCTTGGCCTAAAGGCTACTAATCTTTAAATTTTGTCACCGCCGATGGCTTCTACTTCCCCGAAAAAACAACCGCCTCGCCTGATCACCTTTAAACAGCTCATTAAAACCCACCATGGTCGCGCTTATTTCCTGGGTGGTAGTTGCTTGGCGATGTTAACTTTCACAAGTGTGGGCTTCGCAACCCTGGTCAATCCTCGGGTACCGATTCCGGTGGTGGATAGTCTTTTGGGACAATTGCCAGCCCAGACAGCGGCGCGGGTTTTGGAGGAAACGGAATCTCCATCATCCCAAACGGTCAGTGGTGCGGACGCCCCTCCGGCAACAAAAACACCGCCACCCGCCGAGACTAATGCTCAGACGAATTCCCCTGGGGGAGAACCGTCCGTGTTACCCCTTTGGATTTATGGCGTCATTGTGCTTTGTGCTCTGGTGGGGCCTTCTCTATTTACCTATGCCCTTTACCGACTCTATCAACAGTCCCGACGACGGCCTCAAATACAGAGACAAGCCTCCCCGGAAGTTGGGCGATCGCTGCTGCCGATGTCCCCTCCCCAAGACGGTTAAGGGCGAATTTATCGGGGGACGGCGGCCACCTCCCCTATAATGTGGAGGGTTAAAAAAACTTTTAGTGTATTTCCACAAACATATGGCTCTGTTGGATTCAAAAGGGCGTCTTTTCGGCAAAGTGAGCATCCTCGATCTGGGGGCGCTTCTGATCATTCTCGGCGTAATTTTTGGTATTTTTTTCCTCCCCGGTCGTTCGGGTTCCGTGGCCCAAATTGGGTCAGCCATGGAAGCGATCGAGGTGGAAGTCCTGGTGCGGGGTCTGAGTGTGAAGTCCCCAGAGACCTTTGTGGCAGAATTTCAAGGGTCTGAAACGACCTCCATCGTGATCCGCAATCAACCCTTTGCCAATGTTGGCATTAAGTCCATTGAGCTTTTACCCCGGACAACCCCTGTGCCCCAGCCGGACGGCTCTGTTTTACCGTTAAATGATCCCCGTCCTGAGGTGCAGAATATTGGGGATTTTCGGATTGTGTTAACCAGCGAAGCCCAGAAAACAGATAATGGCTATGTTTTTGGCAACAACAAGGTCAAAATTGGTCATACCCTGCGCCTTGAGGGGTTTAATTACGATTTCAATGGCAGCGTGATTGATATCCGGGCAGTGGAGAAATAGGCTCGACTCCATGGGCAAGTATTGGCGCATTTTAGGACTGTTTTGGAGTACGGCGATCGCCGCCGAATTGGAGTATCGTTTAAATTTTTTTATTGCGGCCCTGAGTAGTGTGGGAAATTTAGCGGGCAGCCTGTTCAGCCTCTTTTTGTTTTACCGCACGGGATATCAATTTTCCGGTTGGACTTGGCAAGAGGCGATGTTGGTGGTGGGAATGTTTACCCTCTTGCAGGGGGTGGCCAATACTTTTTTTTCGCCGAATCTCAACCGGATCGTCCAACAGGTACAGGAAGGCACCCTCGATTTTGTGCTACTCAAGCCCATCAGTAGTCAATTTTGGCTCTCGGCGCGGATGATTTCCCCCTGGGGCTTGCCTGACTTAGTTTTAGGACTGGGAATTTTGATCTACATCGGGCTGCAGTTGGGTCTGTCACCGCTCAATTATGTGTTGAGCCTGATTCCCATCGGGTTTGGGATGTTGATCCTCTACAGCCTCTGGTTTATGTTGGGGGCAACGAGTATCTGGTTTGTGAAAATTTATAATGTCACCGAGGTGCTGCGGGGCTTTCTTGAGGCCGGACGTTACCCGATTGTGGCCTATCCGGGGGTCTTTCGTTTTTTCTTTACCTTCATTGTCCCCATTGTTTTTTTAACGACCATTCCTGCGGAAACCATGTTGGGGCGATCGCCTTTGGGGTGGATTGCTGGTGCCGGTTGTTTGGGCCTGCTGCTGCTGTTATTGTCTAATGTGGTGTGGCGGTTTGCCCTACGGTTCTATACCAGTGCTTCTAGCTGAAGCCTTAGCAAGAATTTAAACTTTGTCTCCTAGACTGCCGTTGTATGAAAAGAAAACCCATCCTATCGACCATTGGTTGGCGAGAATGTGTGGCGCTCCCGGATTTTCAGATCCCCGTGATTCGCGCCAAAATTGACACTGGTGCTGGCTCCTCCTCGATCCATGCCACCCGCATTCACTATTTTCACCAAGGCGATCGCGAGATGGTTCGTTTCCAAATTCACCCCCACCAGCACAATATCCATGACACCGTTACCATAGAAGCCCCTTTGGTCGAACACCGCAGCATCAAAAGTTCCAATGGCCAAAAGCAACTGCGGCCCGTCATCGAAACCCATGTTCAACTAGGCGAACACCGTTGGCTCATTGAACTCAATCTCACCAATCGCTCCTTAATGGGTTACCGGATGCTCCTTGGACGCCAGGCCCTGCGCAAACGATTCCTCGTTGATGTGAGCAAATCTTTTCTCCAAAGCCAACCGGATCATCCCCACCAACCATGAAAATTGCTATTCTCTCCCAAGATCCAAAACTCTACTCCACCCGTCGTCTCCGGGAAGCCGCCGAAAATCGCCACCACGACGTCCAGGTGATTAATTTCATGCGCTGCTACATGAATATCACCTCCCATCAACCCTTTGTCATTTACCAAGGGCAGCGGTTAGAAAATTTTGACGCGATTATTCCCCGTATTGGAGCATCGGCCACTTTTTACGGTACGGCGGTGGTACGTCAGTTTGAAGTGATGGGAGGGTTTAGTGCCAATACATCCCAGGCGATTTCTCGGTCCCGCGATAAACTGCGATCGCTGCAAATTTTAGCCCGCAAAGGCATTGGACTTCCGGTGACAGGTTTTGCCCACGCGACCCAGGACATTGATGGCCTCATCGAAACCGTGGGTGGTGCCCCCGTGGTCATTAAACTTTTAGAAGGCACCCAGGGTATTGGTGTGGTGCTTGCGGAAACCCACCAGGCCGCCAAATCCGTGATCGAAGCCTTTCGGGGGTTGGATGCCAACATTTTGGTGCAAGAATACATCGCCGAAGCCAAGGGTACAGATATCCGCTGTTTCGTGGTGGGCGAGAAAGTCGTGGCGGCAATGAAGCGCCAGGGAGCAGAGGGAGAATTTCGGTCTAATTTGCACCGGGGTGGCAAAGCGGACAAAGTTCGACTCACCCCCGAAGAGCGCAGTACCGCTGTCCGGGCCGCTAAAGCGATGGGATTGCGGGTCGCTGGGGTAGATTTGTTGCGTTCAAACCACGGGCCTCTGGTGATGGAAATTAACTCTTCACCGGGATTAGAAGGCATCGAAAAAACCACCGGGGTTGATGTGGCCGGAAAAATTATTGAATATCTCGAAAAGAATGCCGCTCCTGGGAAAACCACCGATCGCATTCAGTATTAGAGGTCAGATTTTTGCCCACGGGCTAGAAGAAAAGCTGCAAAATTGTCTCAAGGCGATCGCCCCAGGTAAGTTCATCGTGGCGACCAAGGGGATCTTCAAGGCTAAAAAGATTCACATTTTCTTGGTATTGGAACTCTTCGATTAAAAGCGATCGCATTTCTTGGCCCCGTAATCTCGCCCGTGCCTCCTGGTGCTGGGCATCAGCCATTAAACCCCAGTCTAGGTAAATTTTGGGGCGCAGTTCAAGGTTGCTCAAAACGGGAGTCGCGGCAAAAACCAACGCCGAATTTTCAAGGGATATTTTAAAAGCCCCATCTAAACTATTTATGGACATTGGGTTTGCCTCCAGTCCCAGCCAAAAAGAGGGGGATAAAGCGGCCACTTGAGGAAACTGGCGGGGGTGCTGGGTAGCCGTGTAAAAAGCAGCCAACCCGCCTTGGGCAGCACCGACGATGAGCGTTTGATCGGTTTGGGTGCGGTATTGCTCATCGATAAAGGGTTTCAGTCCTTTGGCAAGATAACGGCTGTAATCGGCTAAGCCGCCGCCTTGATCCGGGACGTGGGAATATTCGTAGGCATGATCATTGGGGCAAATGGCTACGACAATCAGTTTTTGCAATTGCTCCCGTAGATACAGCCGACTCAAGCGCTCTGCCACCTGCCAACATTGACCAAAATCCCCATCGGGGAAAAAAATATGGTCGCCATCGTTGCAGTACAGTGCGGGCAGGCGATCGCCAGTTACTTCATAATCTCGTGGTAAAAAGACATGGATTTTGCGGGGTTGATCAAAATGCGCCCCAAAACCCTTGAGTTGCAACTGATCATAGGTATGGAAAAAACCGCCCCAATGGCCCTGATCATGGAACCAAGCCCGTTGTCCACCTTTGTAAAATTCTTCTGCCATAGATGTTCTTTAACCTGCTGGGTTCAACCCATCCCCTAACCCAAAAATTCCAAAAACAACGGATGCTCACCTTCTACTAAGCCTAGGTTTTGCAGTGGAAAAAAGGGGATTTTCTCGCATTCTAGTGGCTTTTGCCAGAAACTTTTGCCCCTAGGGCCATTCCCACCAAAACAGTCCCTAAAGGATGATAAATTTGCCTGTCTGCTTCCCTTACAAATAGAAAATAACTGTTACAGTTCTTGACACTTGATCTATGGCGTAGGGGTCTGGTGATAGCATTTGCGAAACACCCTTTATTTAATAAAGATTTTTGAGCATGTCTAACGAGCTTACTGGAAAAACACCGAAATTCGGTGGCAGCACGGGTGGTCTACTCGCCGCTGCTGAACGGGAGGAAAAATACGCCATCACCTGGTCTAGCGCAAAAGAGCAGGTTTTTGAACTGCCCACCGGTGGTGCAGCGGTCATGAACGAAGGCGATAACCTCATGTACTTTGCCCGCAAGGAACAGTGCCTTGCCCTCGGGACTCAGCTGAAAACACAATTTAAGCCCAAGATTACCGACTATAAGATTTACCGTGTCTTCCCCTCCGGCGAAACTCAGTTCCTCTATCCTCTCGATGGTGTACCTTCTGAGAAGGTAAACGAAGGTCGCGAATACAAAGGAAAAGTTGACCGCAATATCGGGAGCAACCCCGAACCGGCAACCCTGAAGTTTTCTGGTGTGGCCCCCTACGAAGCCTAGATTTTTACCACAACAGTCCGGGCGGAAGTTGACAGTTTTAGTTTGAGTTATGAAGGCTTTCTTGGTGGCGGCGATTAGCCCAGACCGATGAGGAAAGTCTGTTATGATGAAAAGCTGAACAAAAGGCTTCCGCTTCTTTGTGTCTAGCTCTATTTTTACTTTTATCTATCGTCCCAGCGGCCCTCCATGTGCCCCAGGCGACCGACGCATTTCCTATGATTTTTCCTGATTTCGAGCAGTTTCGGCATCTCAGTCAACAGGGTAATTTTATTCCGGTCTATCAGGAGTGGGTGGCGGATCTCGAAACGCCAGTGTCGGCTTGGTACAAGGTTTGTGCAGATCAACCCTACAATTTTCTGCTGGAGTCCGTTGAGGGGGGCGAAAATATTGGTCGCTATAGTTTCCTCGGTTGCGATCCGGTTTGGGTCTTAGAAAATAAAGGCGATCGCACCACGCAAAAATTCCGTGATGGGGCTGTCCAAGAATTTAGCGGCAATCCCTTTGATGTGTTGGCCCAATGTCTCGCCAGCATTAAGCCTGTCCAACTGCCGGAATTACCACCGGGGATTGGTGGCCTATTTGGGATGTGGGGCTATGAGTTGATGCGCTGGATCGAGCCACGGGTGCCAGTGTACGAACGCCAAGAAGAGGATCTGCCCGATGGCCTCTGGATGCAAATTGATAGCTTGATTATTTTTGACCAAGTTAAACGCAAGATTTGGGTCATCACCTATGCTGACCTGCGGGATCCGGCGGTGCCCCTAGAAGAAGCCTACCTAAATGCCTGCGATCGCGTGACGAAATTAGTCCTCAAGCTCAAGTTGCCTTTGCCCGTTGCCGCCAAACCCTTAGAATGGCTCGCCAACCCAGACGGGGAAGCCCTCAAGTACGAAAGCAACACTTCCCAAGCACAATTCTGCCAGAACATCGCCAAGGCAAAGGAATACATTAAGGCCGGAGATATTTTTCAGGTGGTGCTGTCCCAGCGGCTCCAGACGAGCTACGAAGGCCATCCCTTTGATCTCTACCGTTCCCTGCGCCTGATTAACCCTTCCCCCTACATGTCTTTTTACAATTTTGGGGACTGGCAACTCATCGGCTCTAGCCCAGAGATTATGGTCAAAGCCGAGCAAACGCCAGACGGAAAACTCCAGGCGATGCTCCGACCGATTGCGGGCACGCGACGCCGGGGGAAAACCCAAGCTGAGGATTTAGCGTTAGAAAAAGACCTCTTGGCCGACCCTAAGGAAATCGCTGAACACGTGATGCTTGTAGATTTGGGCCGCAATGATCTCGGTCGCGTCTGCGAAAAAGGTACGGTGACGGTTGGGGATTTGATGATCATCGAACGCTATTCCCACGTAATGCACATCGTGAGTAATGTGATGGGAGATTTAGCCCCCGACCAATCGGCTTGGAATTTATTACAGGCTTGTTTTCCCGCCGGAACAGTCAGCGGTGCGCCGAAAATTCGGGCTTTAGAAATTATCAATGAACTGGAACCCGAACGGCGCGGCCCCTACTCTGGCGTCTACGGTTACTACGATTTTGAAGGCCAACTGAATACGGCGATTACGATCCGGAGCATGATTGTGCGATCGCAGGGGAATCAGCACCAGGTCTTTGTCCAGGCAGGCGCAGGCATTGTCGCAGATTCGGAACCGGAACGGGAATACCAGGAAACCCTTGATAAGGCCAGGGGAATGTTGGAAGCGATTCGCTGCCTTCAGGTTTAATAACTGTTGAGGACAGGGAGTGTTAAGAAGACATTGGATTCAGGATCACAGCATCCCCCACTGAAATCTTGCCTGAACTGGTAGGCATGAGGTTAATGCCAAAAAGAATGCCTTTGGCAGTGCGTCGAAAAGTACCCAAGGTGCGGAGGGGTTCTTGGTTTGGGTGGCGATCGCCTGTGGTTTGATTCGTCGTAATCACAATGCAACGTTCGCAGGGTTTGGCGGTGACAAAGGTCGTGCCACCAATGTCCACAGTCTGCCAATGATCTTCCGCAAAAGGTTGTGCTGTCTCAACCACTAGGTTAGGACGAAACTGATTCATCGAAACGGCTGCCCCTAATTTTTCTTCCAGCAGCTTTAAAGAAGCAGTATTAGTGAGGAGCACCGGATAACCATCGGCAAAACTGACATTTTGGGTTTCCCACAGGGCATATTTTGGGTTAACGGGCCGGGGATGATCGGGGGATTGACGCACGAGACGGCAGGGGGTTTGTAGCACCTCCGAAAACCAAGCGGCAGCTTCAGGGCCTTGGTCAAGGGCTTGGGTCTGGTTGCGCCAGATTGTCACAGGTTTGAGGGAGCCTACGGTTTTGGGAGACAGTTTCAGGGGCGAAAAATCATCAAAAGTTAAGGTTAGATTATCCTCTGTCATGTGGGGCTTAACCCTGGCCAGTTGAGGATATTGCCGTTGACTGAGAAATTTCCCGTCGGTATCAACAATCATCCATTGGCGATCGCCTTGAAAACCTTGGGTCAAAACTTCCACTGTCTCCAAAGCGATCCCGCCGCAGGACTTCACCGGATAAATCCATAAAGCCGAAACCCGTACCACCCGCTAAACCTCTAACAAATCGTGTTGGGCCATATAGCTAAGGAGCCAACTGGCCATGGTCGCCCGCCGCGTCAGGCGCGGAATCAGTTGATCAACTGTGTAGCCCTTAAAGCCCATTTTTTCCTTGAGCAGAGCCTTATAGGGTTTGGGGATCGAGCGGGTCAGTTGCACCGTGGGGGGACGCTCCTCGATAAACTTAGGCGGTTCTGGATATTTTTCGGCCCAGGCTAAATCAACTTGGTCAAGATTCCAGCATTTTTGAGTTTCATCGTAACGGTAGCCGAGGTAATGCCAGACCAACTGATGGAGCGTTTCATCCTCAAGGCGATCGTCGATGATTTGCTGAATAGTGTCCGTTGTTAGGGGAGGCAAAGTCACGATAACAAAAAGAAAAGGTGTAGAGAAAGCTGGTTCAATTTTAGGCGATCGCCTCCACAAAATATGTGGCCGTTGCGCCGGATTCCCAAACCGTCTGGGTCACTCTCCAGGAAGGCAATGCCCTCGATGCGAGCAATAGAGATGGGACAATTAATCTGGTGACCTATCCAAATTTGTTCAAAATCCGTAGCTGTGACCCTGGAGTGGCACAAACCGCACAGCGTGCCGCACAGCGGATCTCTCCGAGATCGCCTTTTCCATTTCCAAGTCAGTGCTGGTTTTTCGCGTCAAAAAATTGTTTCAAAATCCGTAGCTGTGGCCCTGGAGTGGCACAAACCGCACAGCGATCGCCTTTTCCATTTCCAAGTCAGTGCTGGTTTTGTGGAGGACTTCAAGGCGTTGGCCGACGGTGCCCACAGGAATTACCAGGTGACCGCCCACGGCCAATTGTTGCAGTAACGGTTGGGGCCGATGGTCTGGGGCCGCCGTAACAAGGATCGCGTCGTAGGGAGCAAATTCTGACCAGCCCTGGTAACCGTCACCGATTTTATAGTGAATATTTTGATAGCCCAATTTTTCCAGGCGATCGCGGGCTTGCCGGGCTAATTCGGGCACAACTTCAACGGTAAAAACTTCCTGGGCAATTTCGGCGAGGATTGCCGCTTGATAACCGCACCCCGTACCAATTTCTAAAACTTTGCTGCTGGGCGTCAGGTGGGCCGCTTCGGTCATGTAGGCGACGATATAGGGCTGGGAAATGGTTTGGCCATAGCCGATGGTGAGGGGTTGATCGGCGTAGGCAAGATTCTGGAGAGAAGCGGGCACAAAGCGATGCCGGGGCACTTGCTGGAGCGCGGCTAAGACGGCTGGATCGTTCACGCCCCTGGCGATAATTTGCTGCTTAACCATCCGCTGGCGTAACGCAACGGTGGGATCGGCACAGAAATCATTGGTGGGTGGAAGATCCATGGTCGCTGGCGAGGATCATTTCAGTTGAATCCTTCGACTTCCTCCTACCTCCATTGTACTCCTGGAATCTAGAGAAAGTCGGGCCGCTGTTGTTGGGTCGCTGCGAGGAATTGGGCGATCGCCTCCCAGTTTTCTGTTTCAAGATCTGCAATGACTTGATCTAACTGCTGCCGATAATGGGTGAGGGATTTTAACAACGCCTGTTGATTCCCCTGGGCCATCATCAACCCCAATTCTGGATTGCCACCGCCGACACGACTGGTATCCCGAAAGCCAGAACTTGCCAGAGCTTGGGCCATTTGTAGCACTTCTGAATTAATTTCTGACCCACAGGCCGCGATCAGACTCGCACTAACGTAAACGGGCAAATGGGAAATCCAGGCCACCGCTTGATCGTGAATCTCTGGGGCGCAGCAGTAGAAACGGCTCTGGAGCAGCGTGATTAAGTCTTTAAGGATTTTTACCGCATCAGGGGAAGTTTCATTGGTCGGCGTTAAAACGTAGGGTGCGTTGATAAACAATCCGGGGAGTGCGGCGTCAATACCTTGTTCGGCTGTGCCCGCCATGGGATGTCCCCCGACAAAATTGGGCCACAGCGGGGCGATCGCCTGGACAATTTCCCCCTTCACCGAGGCCACATCGGTCAAAATCGCCGTGGATTTGAGGTGGGGAATAAGGGTTTGAGCCGTGGGCAAAATCGCTTTGATCGGCGTGCAGAGAAACACCACATCCGTATCCTTGAGAAGAGAAAAATCTGTGCTGGCTTGGTCGACAATTCCCTTCCTCAAGGCCGTTTCGCAGGTTGTATTTTTCCGGGAAATACCCAACACTTCTAAGCCTTTTTCCCGGAAGGCGATCGCCAAAGATCCACCGATTAAACCCAGCCCGACAATGCCAATTTTCATGAATTTTTTCCCCATTAAAAATCCCCCGCACCGCAAGTGTCATCGGGGGAGCCGAACACTGTCACGCGACAGCAATCACAAAAAAATTAGAGGTCGCCGCGAATTTCTTCAACAACACCATCCCGGACCACAAGTTCAACATTCAGCTTGCGCACCAGATTATCGCCCACTTTCACTTCAAAGAAACTCTCCATCTGACCCTGGAGAAACTCTTGATCTAATTCTAAGTTTTGTACCTGTTGGAGCTGCTGGAGCACTTGGTTTTTCTTCTCAAGGAGTTCCCGCTTTTTTTGGTTAACCTGGAGTTGAATATTTTCCATTTGTTGAGCGACCTGGGGGGTATTGCCCTGTTGTTGGAGTTCACTAATGGTGCGATTTCCTTGGACATCCAGTTGTTGTAATTGACCATCAAAAGTCGCTATTTGTCCCTGGAGTTGCTGCTGTACTTCCTCTTTCCAGCGGGGGGTCACGATGACCTTCAGATTAATTGGGCGTTTGAGGGTAACAGTAGGCACTTGGTTTCCGTCCATGTGAATGTTTTCCTAGAGAAATGTAACTCGGTTTTGTTAAATCAGTGGGCTAAAGGTGCCCTATCTGCAAAATATTTTCAGGGTAGCATCAATACCCGAAGATTCCGCCATTCGGATCGCTTAATCTTTGTCGTAAAGGGAAGCAATTAAGGCCGCATATTTCTCTGCCACCACTGGCCGCTTTACCTTTAGCGTCTGGGTCATCAGGCCATTCTCAATGGAAAAAGGCTCCAAAATCAACGCAAAATCACTAATGCGGTCATCCACCCGATAGCCAGGCCGATTTTTAATTTCTCGATTCAGCTCCTGTTTAAATAAATTCAAGACTGGCTTACTGTACAAATCCGTTTGGGGCAGTTGTTCTGAAGGGATGTCAGGATTTGGCAATTGTAAACCGAGGCCACCCTGGGACACCCACTGGCCGAGGGCTTCGAGGTTCGGCACAATTAAAGCACCGAGGGATTTTTGATCCTGGCCCACCAGCATAATTTGATCGATGTAGGGGCTGCGGGCGCAGGCATCTTCGATGGGTTGGGGTTCGATGTTTTCGCCGTTGGTGAGGACAATAGTATCTTTTGCCCGCCCAGTTAAAACGAGATCCCCCTGCGGCGTCACCCAGCCGAGGTCGCCACTGTCAAACCAACCTTCGGGGTCAATGGCCTTGGCGGTGGCTTCGGGTTTGCGGTAGTAGCCCTGCATCACCTGGGGGCCACGGATTAAAACCAGTCCCTTTTGGCCTTGGGAGAGGGTTTGTCGCGTTTCGGGATCAACAATGCGAATTTCGGTGCCCTTGAGGGCGGGGCCAGCAGAACCACGCACATTGCGTTCTGGCCGACGGGCATTGGTCACAGGAGAAGTTTCGGTGAGGCCATAACCCACGAGGATATTGATCCCCACGATTTCAAAGAAGGTGTCGATGTGTTGGGCGAGGGAGCCGCCGCCGCTGATTACGTAGCGAATTTTGCCGCCAGTGGCCCCCCGAATTTTTTCGTAAACGAGTTTGTTGCCGAGGAGGTGAAAGGGGTAAAGGGCGATCGCCTTTGCTCTGGCCATTAACCGCGTCAGGGGAGAAACATGGAAATGCTCCAGGCTGAGGTTGTTGGCGATGCGCTGGGCCAGGACATAATTTTGGGAGCAGGTGAGGAAAAAGTTCACCAGCTTTTGTTTCTTGGCGGGTTGTTCCCGGAGATTTTTCTGCACTCCTTCGTAAATCGATTCCCAAATGCGCGGCACCGCAACCATGTAACCGGGCTTGTAGGTTTGGAGATCTTTTTTGATGTTGCGGATATTCGTATAAATTTGGGTGCAGCCCTGGGATAGGAGGAAATATTCAGCAGCCCGTTCGTAGGAATGCCAGGTGGGGAGAATGCTGAGGGTGACATCGCCAGGATTCGGTTGGATCACCTGGTCGAGGTTGCGCACTTGGTAGAGGACATTGCCGTGGGAAAGCATCACCCCTTTAGGTTTGCCCGTCGTCCCAGAAGTGTAGATCAAGGTCATCAAATCTTGGGGCGATCGCCCAGGCATCGTCAGGGGTTCTTGGCTGCCGAGGGTCATCAGTTGGGAAAAGTTAAAAATCGGGAGTTCCGTTTCTGGTACTTCTTCGTCGGTGAGGAAAATGACGGCCCTGGGTTGGAGATTTGTAATTTCTGGATTGAGGCGTTCAAAGGTTTTGCGGTCTTCGACGATGAGAAATCGACTTTCGCTGTCAGTGTAGATGTAGAGCAGTTCTTGTTTTTCTGCCTGGGATGAGCGCACCGCATTCACGGCCCCCGCCGCAATACTACCTTGATCGGCGATGAACCAACGGGGGCTATTATCCGCAATCAGGGCGACTTTTTCCTGGGGTTGGAGGCCGAGGGCCTGGAGGCCAGCCCCAAACTGCTGAATCCCTTGCCAGAGCTGATGATAGGTCAGTTTGAATTCTGGTTTTTGGTGGGGATCATAGAGGGCAACAATGTCGGCATAACGCTCGGCGGCGATCGCCCAAATTTCTGATAAAGATTGGATCTGGTCGTAGGGAGCAGTGCTCATGGCAATTCCATTTAAAAGCGCAAAAAACAAGCCGAAATCATGGCTACAATCCTACTTTAAAACCAGATTTCACCCATCTCCCCAAAAGTAGACAGTTTTTCAAGTGTCACCCCCTTGGGATCGCCATCAACATTTCCTGACGAAGACCAGTGGCGATCGCCCTTGCAAGCTTTTGTGGAATCTGGAGGGGAGCTTATAATGATTTTTTTGCCACGGTAAGGAGCCGAAAACAGGATGAATGCACTCAAGGGTCGGGATCTTCTGAGCATTGCAGATCTCAGCAGCACAGAAATTATTGACCTGCTAAACCTGGCGGCAGATCTCAAACAGGGAAAAATCGCCCCCACCTGCCCCAAAACCCTCGGCCTGTTATTTTACAAAGCCTCTACCCGCACCAGAGTCTCCTTTAGCGTGGCCATGTACCAACTGGGTGGCAATGTCATTGACCTGAACCCAAACCGTACCCAGGTGGGTCGCGGCGAGCCCATCGAGGACACCGCCAGGGTTTTAGACCGCTACCTCGATATTTTGGCGATTCGTACCTTCGATCAACAGGATCTCGAAACCTTCGCTGATTACTGTGAAATGCCGATTATCAACGCCCTTACAGATCTAGAACACCCCTGTCAGATGTTGGCGGATCTGCAAACGATGCAGGAAACCTTTGGCCAACTGGAAGGTCTCACCATGACCTATGTGGGCGATGGCAACAATGTGGCCCACTCGATCCTCCTCGGTGGCGCGTTAGTCGGCATGAATATTCGCATCGCTACCCCCAAAGATTATGAACCTAGCCCGAAAATTGTCGCCCAGGCCCAGGCCATTGCGGGCGATCGCAGTCAAATTTTAATTACCCATGATCCCAAGGAAGCCGCCGAAGGCTGCCACGCCATCTACACCGATGTGTGGGCCAGTATGGGCCAAGAAGACCTCGCCAACAGTCGCGTACCCATTTTCCAACCCTATCAAGTTAACGCCGAACTCATGGCCCTTGCCGATAAAGAGGCGATCGCCCTCCACTGTTTGCCCGCCCATCGGGGCGAAGAAATTACCGCCGACGTGATGGAAGGCCCCCAAGCCAAAATTTGGGATCAAGCCGAAAACCGGATGCATGCCCAAAAAGCGCTGATGGCCAGTCTCCTTGGCATTGTCTAACTTTGATTATGGATCTAGCGGAGGGTGATTTGTAGCTGGAGATTACTCATACCCCACATCGCAAAAAATTTCCGCGATAGCTCTAGGCTGGCTTCGGTCATATCACCATCGGGAGCAACCAGCCCTCCCTCTAGGTAGCGACCCCCGTCCGTAACCAGATCAAGCCGTTGTTGATCGTTTTCGATCGAAGTTAAGACTAACTTCCCGCGCGCCAGAGTTTGACCGGCACGACTAATAATGGCACATCGCATCTTTTGGCGCTCTCCTTGAACTTGAATAAAAAAACCTTGTTGAGTATAGCCGAAAGCCCCGACCCCACAACATCCATTGGGGGATTTCTCACCTGTTTTCCCCTAGTCGATCTTGTTACGATACAAAGCAGTGCAACCTCACTTTTGGAGACAAAACACCACCATGACCGACAAAGTTGTCAAAACTGACGCCGAATGGCAAGCGCAACTTTCCCCAGAGGCCTACAAAGTTACCCGCAAACATGGCACCGAACGGGCCTTTACGGGTGAATATCACGATTTTAAGGGGGAAGGCACCTACAATTGTGTGTGCTGTGGTGCGCCCCTGTTTACCTCGGAGACGAAGTTTAATTCGGGTACTGGCTGGCCGAGCTATTGGCAACCGGTCAATGATCAGGCGATCGCCGAAAAAAATGACTTTAGTTTCTTTATGAAGCGGACAGAAGTGCTCTGCGCGAAATGTGATGCCCACCTGGGTCACGTATTTAACGATGGCCCCCCTCCTACGGGCTTGCGCTACTGTATCAATTCCGTGGCCCTGAAGTTTGAACCGAAGGCCGAGTAGACGCCCTCATACCCTCCGCCTTCGGCACCTCCCTCTAGGGACATGCACCCTCCGCCTTCGGCACTTCCCTCTAGGGAGGATTTTTTTATTCATTGACTATTCTCCCCTATGAAAACTCGCCTCGCTTTGACTATTGGTGATCCGGTCGGGATTGGCCCAGAGGTACTTTTAAAAGCTCTGGCGGATCCAGAAATTAGAGCACTTTGTTCGATGACGGTCATTGGCGATCGCCCCTTGCTCGAAAAAACCTATCAGCATCTCAAAACTCGGACGGAATCTGATCTCCTTGATCCCAGTGAGTTAGAGATTGTCGAACCCAGTGGCAATGAATTTCTGAGAAATTTCACCTGGGGAGAAGGTTCGGCAGAAACAGGCGATCGCGCTTTCCGGTACCTCGACACGGCGATTGAAAAAACCCTGGAGGGAGAATTTTCGGGGATTGTCACCGCCCCCATTGCTAAATCCCTCTGGAAAGCAGCGGGCCACGACTACCTCGGCCAAACGGAAGTCCTCGCCCAAAAGAGCCAAACCATCCACTATGGCATGGCTTTTATTGGCAAATCGCCCTATACGGGCTGGACATTGCGGAGCCTGCTAGCGACGACCCACATTCCCCTAAAAGCGGTGCCGGAAACCTTGAATCCAGGGCTGATGGATTTGAAACTTAGTCTTCTTTTAGAGTCGCTCCAGCAGGATTTTGGGTTAGAAAATCCCCAGGTGGCGATCGCCGGCTTAAATCCCCACAGTGGCGAAAATGGCCAATTGGGCACCGAAGAAATGGACTGGTTAGACGATTGGCTCCAGAGAGTACGACAACAATATCCGAAGGCTAATTTATTGGGGCTTTATCCCCCCGATACGATGTGGGTCAATGCAGGTAAGGCTTGGTATGGCAAACCAGAATTCAAACCCGCCGCCGATGCGTATCTGGCCCTTTACCATGACCAGGGGTTGATTCCCGTCAAACTGATGGCCTTTGACTACGCGATCAATACCACCATCGGTTTACCCTTTATTCGGACTTCCCCCGACCACGGCACCGCCTTCGACATTACGGGGCAAGGCAGCGCCAATCCCACCAGCATGAAAGAAGCGATTAAACTGGCCGTCAGCATTAGTCAAAATCGCGCCGCCACCACTGTCCCCCCACTTCTAACCCCCCCAGATCGCTCGTTGCTTGGATGAGGGGCGTTTTGTCCGGGGCGAATAGTTCGAGAGAAATTTGGCCCCGCAGGGTATCCTGACAACAAAACCGTAGGCCCGTGTGGGTCGGTGCTCGCAGGGGTTGTCCCGGTAGGTCGGTTTTCCCGCTGAGGTGAACCGTAAACCCTTGGCGATCGCCTGCGGTCATTTCCCAACTTCCCCAGGGCGAAAACTGCCAAGTAAGATTGCTTGTCCAGGGGGCAAATTCATAAAATTTTCCGTGGTGGTGAATGCCAATTAAGCCCACTTCCTCTTCCCTCGCTAAAATTTGACGAATGCCACCAGCGGCAGTGAGGGCGAGATCTTTTTCTTCCTTGAAAGCATTGCAATTGAGCCAAAACCAAGCCTTTGGAAAGGATTTGCCCCAATTTTTTTCGCTATAGGCCGGGGCATCTCTAAAGTCGTAGCGCTTGCCCTGCCATTCGATCCAACCCGTACTCAACCCATGGGCCAGCAACACCTGCCAACCGGGATCGTAAATAGGCAAAAAAGAATACCAATTGGCGGTGGGCTTAGCGGGCTTTCCCCAACCGTAGATCGGCTTTGTTTCGTAGTGCCACTGGCAAATTTCTCCGGTGCCTGGGTCGATAATATGGCCTTGGTTGAGGGTTGCCGTTGCCTGGTAGCCTTCGTGAATTTTCTCCTGAAAAACCCTGGGGGCGAGGCGTTGGGGTTTTAAATTGGGGGGGCAATGTCGCCAATGGCCCAGGGCGAGGCGTTGATGATCTGCCCAAAAATTTTTGACGTTCGGTAAGGTGCGCCAGAGATATTCATCCTGGAGGCCCAGAACTTGCACGGCACCACCACTATGGGGGCGATCGCCGAGGGGATCTTCGATGGAATACATGAAGGCAAAATTATCACCCAACTCCGGCAAGGTGACACGAAAGTACCAACCTTCAAAGAAACGGGGGGTGTGGTGATCCCAGTGGTAGCCACTGTGGGGTGGTTCACAAAAATTCATATAAAAAGGCGGTGATGGGCTTAAATCTAAAAACGATCTTAAAAAAAATTGCTTTTCGAGGCTCAGACGGAGGCGATCGCCACGGGTCTTCTTTTTTCTCGATAGGATAGGGACGATGGGGACGGCGTAGCTTTAGGAATTGATATGCAGCAGGAAGAAGATAGATATATGGCGACCGTGAATCAAGTTAAACAATATTTAGCCTACTGGTTTCAGGTGGGCAAACCGGTGATTTGCCCCAAGGGCGATCGCCAAATTTTACCGATGACCGTGCTTGAAGGAAATCAATATTCCCCAGATTTTGAGGCCTGTTGGCAAGACCTCAACGCAAACCGTGACTGTTATCTCCAGGGTACAACCCAAACCATCGCGGATTTGCTCTCAGAGCGGTGGGATATTGCCGATTGTCCCCGCTGTGCGATGCCGATGCCCTTCGATGCAGTGGGTTTGAAAAATGGCTGCCCCTGTGCGGATCTCGCAGATTGGCCGAATGTGAATATTCCCGTGCCCCACTGTCCTCACTATGCCCGCGACCAACTGTCTGCGATCCATAAACGCCTCCGGTCAAGGCAACACCATTCTGATCTATAGACCATAGCGCAGTCCGGTTTCCGTTAGGGAGTCACGTCCACCAGCATCAAATTCCATTGCCCCCGTTCGTTGCTCTGAAAAGCGACCCGACGTCCATCGCCGCTAATGGTGGGATTTTGTACCGAACCCCGCAAATTCACCGTTAACAACTGCGATCGCCCCTGGTTGCGGTCATAGACAAACACATCCTGGCGGCCCCGTTCGGTGGAAACATAGGCGATAAAACGGCCATCTTCACTGAGATCCGGTTGGTCTTGGCTAGAGTCGCGGCGGTTGAGATTAGGCAGGTTAACTAATTGATTAGTCTGGAGATCGTAGAGAAAAATATTGCGGCGGCCATCCCGTTCTGAGGCAAAGGCGAGATAACGGCCATCACCGCTGTAGCTCGGAAATTCTTCGGCAAAATTACTATTAATTCCCCCCGTGGCAATCTGGGGCTGATAGAACAAGGCTCGACCACAGCCCCCCAAGATCAATCCCATAGCGGCGATCGCCAACGGCCAAAACTTTTCCATGGGATTAGTGATCATTCGCCAAGATTGTGACCTGGGCATTGGGTTGATCCATGAATGTACTAGCCTTTTGTTCAACACGTTGGAGTTGCCTCAGGGCCAGGGAACAGGGGCTACCATAGCGCTGTTCGACCCGCTTACTGGCAAGGGTGAGGGCCGTTTGGGAGCGATGCACAAAATCCGCCAGGGCGTAGCCTTGTCCCACCTGAAAGTAGTCATGGACGACGGTGGAGGGAGAATAAAATTGATCCTGGGAGCCGTCGGGCCAAACAATATCAAAAGTAACGGCTGGCATAGAATTTAGGAGCCTCCGGTAAAGCCAGTGAGCGGAACATAGTCGAGGTGCCAAAAATCGAGGCTAGTTTCCCCCAGTTTAAGGGTCAAGGTGTGGCCTGGGGTAATGGTGGCGATCGCCTGAGCGACTAACCCCTGATCTTCGCACAACATTTCTACTTCAGAGACCTGCTCTGGGGGCACGGTCAGCAAAAAACCGTAGCTCGGAAAACTGAGGAGCCATTGTTGCAAATCGAGCTGTGGTGGACAGGGAACTGCGCCAATATCCAAGATCGCACCGCAATTAGACGTTTCCAAGAGCATCAAAGTTGTGCCGATAATTCCCCCCATACTGACATCTTTGCCAGCGCTACATAAACCCCGTTCGGCCAAGAGCGGTAATAAATCCCATTGGGCCTGGAGTTGCGCTGGAGCGGCCTGGGTGGCGGCATCCCAACAGTAGGGGAGGTGGGGCCGGGGTTGCCCTTCAAAATTAGCGACTAACACGAGGCGATCGCCCACCTGGGCATCAAAACTGGTAATCAGTCGTTTTGCCCGACCGAGAATCGCGACCCCCAAGGCATCGTATTCACTGTGGGTATTGGTATGCCCCCCAACAATCGGTACCTGAAACTTTTCTGCCGCTGCCTGCATCCCGTCCCAAATCTGCCGCGCCTGCTGATCTCCACAGGCCCACAGAGCATCCACAACCGCCAAGGGCCGTCCCCCCATGGCATAAATATCACTGACATTTACGAGCACCCCACACCAGCCCGCAAACCATGGATCCTGTTGCACCAATGCGGGGCTCATGCCCTCTGCGGCGAGAAGGAGAAAACCAGCTTGGTCGGGAATGGCTGCACAATCATCCCCAAGGCGAATGGCTTGCCCCTGGGCTGTAAATTGCCGTTGAAATTGCCGGGAAGCGAGTTGAATATCCCGTTTATGTAAAAGGCCCAAATTGTGGCGTAGGGTCTCTGCCAACTGGGGTAAAGTGATGTTCACGCCAAGTATTTCGATTATTTTTTCCTTTAGGAAACGAGCCAAGTCCCTAGGTCAAGTTGGGGTCGGGGATTCACTGCCGGTGGGTAAAAGTTTAAATCTGCCTCCATAAGATGATGGGGGCGATCGCAAATGTCCATTTCCGCGAGAGAATGCCAATGTTGCCGCTGGAAAAAACGCACATTCTGTAGCTGTACCGTCGCCAGAAACTTAGTACAGCCCCAACCATGGGCCGTTGTGACCGCTTTGTAGATTAACCCCTTACCAATGCGTCCCACGCGCCGAAACTCTGGCTGGACTCCCAGGCGGCCACCATACCAAACCTGGGGCTCACTTTCGTAGATGCGCACAACCCCAACCACCTTACTCTGGGGGGATGAGCTCTTATCTAAAGCGACAATCGGATAGGCAATGGGATCGAGGTCATCAAAATCATTGCCCGTAAAAATTCCCTGTTCTTCACAAAAAATATCCCGTCTCAGGGCAAAATAGGCGCGAATTTCCGCCGCAGACTGGGCGAGTTCAAACTGAAATCGTTGACGGCTCATTTCCCGTAACCTCCCTAATTTTCAAAGGTAGACAATGCGGAACAGGCGCCGCATTTTGCACAACCGGCTTTGATTGCCTGGGAAGACATTCCCGCTTCCTTGAGAATCTGACCCACCTTTTGGTAGAGAGCGAACATAAACTCTGGATCAGGGGCTGGATGGGTTGCTAAGGGCGTGCCAGAAATGGGGACAAAAGGTACCACAAAAGGATAAACGCCAAGACTGACTAATTTTTCTGCCGCCGTCACAAGCGTTGCAAAACTATCGCCTAAACCGGCTAGCAGGTAGGTGCTGACTTGGCCCCAACCGAATACTTGCACTGCTGCTTCATAGGCTTGGTAGTAGTAGGAAACAGGGACTTCTGCTTTGCCAGGCATGATTTTGGCACGGACTGCGGGATCAACGGCCTCTAGGTGCATTCCTAAACTATCTACACCAGCGGCTTTTAAGCGCTCAAACCAGACAAAATCGGCGGGGGGTTCACATTGGGCTTGGATGGGAATATCGACTTTTGCTGTGATGGCAGCGGCACATTTGGTCAGGTAAGCCGCACCGCGATCGCCTGTGTTGGGAGTCCCTGTGGTCATGATGACCTGCTCAATGCCATCGAGCCGCACCGCCGCTTCCACAACCTCTGCTAACTGTTCCGGGAGTTTGCGGGCAATGGTTTGTTCTGCTTCTAGGGATTTTTCAATCGCACAAAATTGACAGGCCGTGCTTTCGTCCCGATAGCGCATACAGGTTTGTTGCACCGTTGTGGCGAGGACATTGTTGCTATGGAGAAGGGCAATTTTCCAGTAGGGAATCCCTTCCGCTGTCTCTAGGTCGTAGAATTTGGGACGTCCTTGCAGGGTAATGGGGGCAATTTCTTGGTGATGTTTTTGGAGCTTGGCTTCACTCCGTTGGGAATCTAGGGTGGCATGGTAAGGCGATCGCCCAGCGGTATTCGTATAGATAGGAACCATCACGGTGGTCCCGCCAATGGTCACTGCCCGGTGATCCGAAGGCCCTGCCCCCCCTTGGCGTCCCGTCATCGTGGTCTCTGTGAGGCGGAGGCCGTGGGACTGGAGTTCTGTAATCAGACGTTGTTTATCCATGGGCATAGTCATAGGGATGGGTGATGGCGCGCTAGATTAGGGACAGGAGGCGGGAATATCTGGGGCCGGGGTATTCGGCAGTGGCGTTACTTCTGAGGGAAAGGGCAAGGAACTCGTGTTGAGGGTGGCCCAAGGTGCGTCATTGAGTTGTACCTGGAATAGATCAGGGCGGGAGTAATGTCCCACTGAATCCATCATTCGCTTGCGTTTGGTAATCAGGGAGAAATCTAAATCGGCGATCGCCAAACCTTCCCCTTCATAAATAGGTTCACAGAGGTGTTTGCCTTCAGGACTAATAATGGCCGTATAACAACCACCACTAAGGGCCTTGTGCATCTTTTCATTGCTGGTCAATTGGGCCTTCTGTTCTGCCGAGAGCCATCCCGTTGCATTGACTACGAAACAGCCGGATTCGAGGGCATGGTGACGCATGGTCACTTCCATTTGCTCCGTAAAAATTTGCCCCACCATAGATCCCGGAAATTGACCACAGTGAATCTGCTCATGTTGGGCCATCAGACTATAGCGAGCAAGGGGATTATAGTGCTCCCAACAAGCTAAAGCACCCACACGGCCCACCGCCGTATCGACCGTCGTTAAACCAGCCCCATCTCCCTGGCCCCAAACCATTCGCTCATGGTAGGTGGGAGTGATTTTGCGGCGCTTAAGGCGCAATGTCCCATCGTGATCAAAAATCAATTGGGTATTGTAAAGGGAACCCTCCTCCCGTTCATTCACCCCTAAAACCACCACCATGTCATGGGCTTGGGCCGCTTCAGCCACCGCTGCCGTAACTGGGCCAGGGACTGTGACTGCTTGCTCATAGAGCTGGAGATGGCTTTTGCCCATCAGCACTGGGGGCTCGATAAAAGAAAAGTAAGGGTAGTAAGGAACAAAGGTCTCTGGAAAAACAATGAGTTGCACTCCCTCCTTGGCTGCTTGGGTAATTGTCTCTAGAATTTTTTCTGTTGTATCTGCACAACTAAACAAAACCGGACTGATTTGTGCTGCTGCTGCCCGAATCGTTTTTGAATAATCAAGCATAGTCGCTACCAGGGAAACAACAAACTCACAAAAAACGAATTTGGCAACCAAAGATATTTCAAAAAAGTGATTGAAATATCCAGAAATTTTTATTAAACATAAAAATTTGTAGGTTGCCTGATAGACTCTCTAGGATTTTCAGGAATAAAACCCTTGATTTTTACATTGTCCAAGTATCAAGAATAAACGCCCCTTCTTTACGGTGCATTAAAATTAAATCCATCACATCCAAGGGACTAATCGGGCGAATACCAGGAATCAAGGAAGCTTCCCCATGACCGTAGAGAGCCTGCAGTGCAAAGCGACAAGCATAGACTTTTCCGCCAGATTCCATAATCTTAACCAGGCGATCATTCATGGCTAAGTGCCCCGGAAATCCTTCATCGCCCAGCTTCGGGAAGCCCCGCTGCACCCCTAAAGTTACCCCAGGGCCATAAAGTAGCACAGACGTTTCAAATCCTTTTTTAATGAGGCGACTCGCTTGTAATAAATTAACTAAACCAATAGAACCTTCAAAAGCCACTGTGTGAAAGGTGATTAGTGCTTTTTCGCCGGGCTCTGCTTGGACATCAGGAAAAACTTTTTCTTCGTAATCGACAAGAAAGTCACCGGTCTGGTGGGCAGGAATTGTCACTTCAGGCATGGTAAATTTTCCTTTGATTTCTTGGTTTTAATGGGTTGAGTTGTGCATTACTGTAAGGGGAGAACTCAAGGCGACCTGTATCATTGCTGACAAAAGGAGACCTTCTGTTTAAAGGAATAGTTTTTTGATTGAAAAGCCAATTTCTGGATTGTCTTTTTGGCTAGATTCAAGCTTGTTTGATAATAGCTATCTGATTTTGTCCTGATTAGAGGATAGTGATTGTGTCCTAAAAGAACTATTGATTTTGCTAGGTTAGGCCACCAAAATAGCAGCTACTGGGTCGCAATTCATCGATCGCCTATGGGTAATCACAAACCGCTGGGATCGGTAACAACCCTTACAAGAAAAAGAATTGAGCGGGTTTACAGTTAAATCCAATCCACTTAAGAGCAACGGCAATGCAGACCCATTACCCGGTAATAATTGTTGGGGGTGGCCAGGCAGGACTTGCCCTCAGCTATCTCCTCAAGCAAAACAACATTGACCACCTTATTTTTGAGAAACATAAAGTTGGCCATGCGTGGCGTAATGAACGCTGGAATTCTTTTTGTTTGGTGACCCCCAATTGGCAATGTCGGCTCCCTGGTTTTTCCTATGCGGGGCCTGATCCTAATGGCTTTATGGCTAAGGAGGAGATTGTTTCTTACTTAGAAGCCTATGCCCGCTCTTTTAATCCCCCAATTCGAGAGGGAGTAACTGTCTTAAAAGTAAGTTCGTCTGGAACCAAGTTTGCAGTGGCAACATCCATCGGCGATTACACAGCTGATCAAGTGGCGATCGCCACGGGTGGATACCACGTTCCAAAAATTCCGCCCATCGCCGCCCAACTGCCCCGTGATGTACAGCAAATTCATTCTGTACAGTACAAAAATCCCCAGGATCTTCCCGATGAAGTCTTGATTGTGGGCACTGGCCAGTCGGGTTGTCAAATTGCCGAAGATCTTCATTTGGCAGGGAAAACAGTTCACCTTGTTACCGGTAGTGCGCCCCGGGCGCCGCGCCGCTATCGGGGTAAGGATGTGGTGGAGTGGCTCGAACGCATGGGTTATTACGACCTACCCATCGACCAGCATCCCCAAAAAGAAATGGTGCGTCATAAAACCAATCACTATGTCACAGGCCGGGATGGGGGTCGTGATATTGATCTGCGCCGCTTTGCCCAACAGGGAATGCACCTCTATGGTCGCTTGCAAAGTATTACCGGGCAGACTCTCCACTTTGGGAAAGATTTAAAACAAAATTTAGATCGGGCTGATACCACCGTGGTGCGCATCCAACGGAATATTGACAAATTTATCGCTGATAACAACATCACCGCTCCCCCAGAGGCCCATTATCAACCCGTCTGGGAGCCAGAATTAGAACCATCATCCCTCAACCTCAAGGCAACCAACATTGGTGCAGTTATTTGGGCGACGGGCTTTCGCTTGAACTTTAGTTGGATTGATCTCCCCATCTTTAATGAGTTGGGAGAACCCTTACATGACCGAGGGGTAACCGCCGTAGACGGATTATATTTCCTTGGTTTGCCCTGGCTCTATACCTGGGGCTCTGGTCGTTTTTCCGGTGTCACTCGCGATGCAGAATATTTGGCGACACAAATTACAGCAAGGCTTTTGGTACCGGCTTCTGCTTAACAACCGAACGAAGGATTATTAATCCGGTTTCAGTTAAAAGACGTTCATTAGGAATTCTAAACTTCCTCAATCAAATAAAAACCGAGTTCCTGACTTAGTGGCGAGCAGTTTACTAAGTTATGATGATCATAGTTTTTCGATTTAAACATTATGGCTGCTTCTACTTTTCCTGTGCTGCAACGTTTGTCGAATTCCATACCGCTTGATGGTGCTGTTCAGCTTGATTTGGTGGAAGGGGTTCTGATTTTTCGAGCTTCAGTACAGGTACAGGCACGGGTTGAAGTTTTGTTGGAGAAGCAGCAGTCTGAAGGATTGACCGAGGCTGAGGAGGAAGAATTGGACTGTTATGAAGAAATTGATGATTATTTGAGTTTTGTGAATCGGACAGTTCGTAATGCTGCTGCTGGGAGCATGGTGGCATAGGAAATGGGTAGATCACCACTTCCAGAGAAAATTCAAAACAAAGTCAGAGAAAGAGCTAAGGGTCTATGTGAGTATTGTCATGGGGTGGAGTTATGGCAGTATGTTCGCTTCACGATTGATCATGTCATTCCACAGGTTCGGGGCGGTTCGGATGATGTGGAAAATTTGGCGTTGGCTTGTTTTCATTGCAATCGTAAAAAGTCAAGTTTCGTGACAGGAGTTGATCTGCTGTCAGGGGCGGAAGTTCGCTTGTTTAACCCGCGTTGTGATCGATGGGCTGATCATTTTGTTTGGGCAGAAGATGGAGTTATGTTGGTAGGCTTAACGGAAATTGGGCGGGCAACGATCGCCAGATTAGATATGAATCGGGAGCGCGTTCTGTTGATTCGGCAAGCGGATCGAGATGTTGGGCGACATCCTCCGAAATTGGATCGGCTGTTGGGGGATAGTGGAACTAGCGATCGCGTTTAAATCAAACCTTGTTTTGTGGCTTGGTAAATGGCTTGGTAGCGGTTTTTAGCTTGTAGTTTACTCAAGGTGCGGTTTAGGTGGAATTTTACGGTACTTTCACTGATGTGGAGCTGCTGGGCAATGTCGCGATCACGCAACCCTTTGGTGAGAAGCGCTAAAATCTGACGTTCCCGTTGGGATAGTGATTCTTTTGATTTGTAGACTTGGGTGGTCGCTCCATAGGGCAAAGTAAGGCGAATTTGGTGGACTGCTTCCTGGGCGTTGATCCCGACATCGCAGTTCCCCCCAAGGGTTTGTACGAAAAATTCAATGTCGGCAAAGGGCGATCGCCCTTTGTTTTTCGTCGGGTTAGGGGCGGCGATAATGCCTTCGAGACAAATTTCCGTATCACTGTAGATGAGTCGGCAATAGTGACAGTTGAATTGATTGAGAATTTCTACGGTTTTAATCAAGAGATAGGTCGAACTTGGTGTCAGAGGTCGTTCCGTACCAATCAAACTAAGCTGGCTGGTACTTAAAAGGCTGCCCAGGTGATCCGAGAGGGGGTGAGATTCTCTTGTCTGGCTTTTGCTGGGATCTTGGGGGCTTTTTTGGGCGGCATCTAAGGCGATCGCCCCAGCCATACACAGCACCTGCAAAACCTCTAAAAATTCTGGTAAAAAAGTTTCATGGCTAAAAGCTGCTAACACACCAATAATTCGTTGTTGACTGGCAAGGGGATAACCCGCAAAACCTTGAATTCCGTTGGCGATCGCCCAGTCACGGTCTTTTACCCAAGCTTCTTCCGCCAGTTGATTACTCAGGAATGGAATCCCATTTTTGGCAATTTTTCCGACCTTATAGGCGCCCATGGGAACCCGTGCAAAACTGCCATTAATGTTTTCAGACAGACCCGATGAAGCCACTAACCGGAGCGATCGTTGATCTGGCTCAGTTAACCAAATTCGCGCAAAGGCGCAATTAAAGTCTTTAATCAATGCTTCGGTTAAACGTTTGGCGATCAGCGTTGGTTCCAGACAACCGGAAATGCCCTGGGTAATGCGCTGAACCTTTTGCAAATCAACAATCAAGCAAGCAGAATCAAGCACGGCATCGGTAAATTAAGCACAAATTCTCTTTCTAGTTAACGCGAGCCAGCTCACCTACGTCAGTCAGTAGTGAACATTAGTACAGAAACCCGCAATTATCTGGAACTTTGGAGGGGATTAATCCAGAAAAGTTTCAGCGACTCGCTCTCCCAAAAGAGCGGCTTTCAGTAATTTGGCGTATTTGCGAATACTGGCTGTTTTTCTTTTGACACCCTATAGATGGCTGAAATCACACTATAAACGCCTTAGGAAAAACCAAAGCCAATGCTGCTGATTCTGGGTTAATTTTTCTGCCCATTGATTGAAACGATACTTTTCCCGTTGAGACCAGCCTTGGGTTAATTTCTGGCTATGCCAAACCAAAACAGCACAGGTATAGGCGACACAGATCGTCAAGGCAACGCTCGCCCAGTAATGGTAACCGAGACTCAAACGCACCACGGCCCAGGTGAGATGGTCGCGCCAGAGGGCAAATTCTCCCCGCAACGCCCAAATGCCGTAGCTCCCCAAGATCAGCCACAGCAAGGCGACCAATAGCCAACGCCAGAGGAAAGTAAACCGCACCAGCTTGCGGGCCAAGGGACTGAAATGATGGTCTGTTGGTGCTTCCTGAAGTTGGCGATCGCCCATATTTTTTCACCCTAAACATCTTTACCGAGTGGGTCAGGCCAAATCCTGGGATTGCCGCCGTTACCGGGAAGTTCCCCTGCAATGGCTAGGACAATTCTGTGACATTCACCGCTTCTTTGGTGACCGTGGGGGGTTGGCCATTACGGTTACGCCACCAGGCCAAGAGGGTACTGGCGACAAAAATACTAGAGTAAGAGCCGCAAATAAACCCAATAATCAAGGCGAGGGCAAAAAACTTGAGGGTCGAACCACCGAACAAAAAGATCGCCACCAGCGGCAATAGGGTGGTGAGGGTGGTATTGATCGAACGGCCCAGGGTTTGCTGGACGGAATGATCAACAACTTGATCGATGTTGTCTCCCTCGTCGGCCTTGAGATTCTCACGAACGCGGTCATAAATGACCACCGTATCATTCACAGAAAAACCAATAATCGTCAGTAGGGCCACGAGGAAAAGGCTATCTACTTCAACGCCCAACACCAGACCGAGTAGCGCAAAGACGCCAGCCGTGATCAGCACATCATGGAATAATGCGGCGATCGCAAACAGCGCATAATCGAACTGAAAGCGGATACTCAAGTAGACAATAATCCCGAAAAAAGAAACCAGGAGGGCGAGCATCCCTTGGACAAACAATTCCCGACCAATGGTTGGCCCCACCGAGTCAATTTGGATCGCGCCAGGATCTAGGGCGCCCACTTCGGATTCTAGGGCGTCGAGCAAACGGCTGCGTTGATCCACATCAAGCTGCGGCGTCCGCACCGAAAACGTTGTCCGCTCTTGGCCCAAAATTTGCACCGTACTACTGCCGACTCCCTGGTTATTCACCACGGTTTGAATTGTCGCTGTTTCTAAAGGATCAGTACAGTTGCCAGCCACCGTACAGTCGAGGGCCACTTGGATTTTTGTGCCCCCAACAAAATCGAGACTGGGTCGGAGGGGCGCTTGGAGTTGGTTGAAGGAAATGCCCATAAACAACACACTCGCAAGGATGGCGATCGCCGAGATGGACCACCAAAGGAGACGCTGTTTAATGACGCTAAATTTAAAAGTCATCGGGTTAACAACAGACTAGAGGGCAAAGGAAATTAGTTGGGGGCTTTGGGCGCAAACAACTTGGGATTTTGACGCACCGCCGGTAAGCCCAATACCGTTAACAGCAGTAAAGTGCGGCTGCAAGTCACTGCCGTAAACATACTCACCCCCACCCCGATCGCCAAGGTCAACGCAAAACCTTTTACCAGACCCGAACCCAAGAAAAAGAGGGCCGCACAGGCGATCAAAGTGGTGACATTACTGTCGAGAATGCTGGAGAAAGCGTTAAAAAATCCCGATTCCACGGCCCGGTACAAGGTATTTCCCTTATAGATTTCCTCCCGGGTGCGCTCAAAGATCAGCACATTTGCATCCACGGCCATACCGATACTGAGAATAAAACCAGCAATCCCCGGTAACGTCAGCGTAACCCCCACAAGGGAATAGCAGGCCAAAGTGAGGAGGGTATAAACCACTAACGCCACATCTGCGATCAGCCCCGGCAAACGGTAATAGACTGCCACAAAGACCAACACCAGAATTAGGCCCGCAATCCCTGCATAGATACTTTGGCGAATGGAATCTTGGCCTAGGGTTGCCCCTACGGTACGGTTCTCGACCACGGCCACCGGGAAGGGTAACGACCCACCCCGAATCTGAATGGCGAGATCACTGGCGGTATCAATGTCAAAGTTGCCGGTAATGGTCACATTGCCCCCGGCGATCCCTTGGGCGGTATATTCTGGGCCAACGGTGGGGGCGCTGAGGAGGGCATCATCTAAGAAAATGCCGACACTCCGGCCTGTACCAGCTAGACCTTTTGTGATTTCGGCAAAGAGTTCAGCCCCCTCGCTATTGAAATTGAGAAAGACTTGCCAACTGTTGCCCGTTTGGGTGGGGGCAGGTTGGGCATTGGTGACGTATTCGCCGACTAGACCAACGGGTTCAAACAGAGCGAGAATCTCTTGATCGAGACTGTCAATATTGGTTTCTAATTCTTCGATTTCGGCATCGCTAGCGGCAGGGCTTGCACTGCCACGGAGACTGGTTAACTGGGCGTCGAGTTGGCGACGGAGGGCGTACTTTTCTTGGAACTCGGCTTCGGTGCCAGGGTTTTGGGGCCGAAATTCGAGCTGGGCCGTGCCGCCTAGAACCCGTTCTGCCTGCTCAGGATCTGTCACCCCAGGCAATTGCACGAGGATCCGGTCGTTCCCCACGAGTTGAGTGATGGGTTCGGCCACTCCTAGACCATTGATGCGATTTTCGATGACTCGCTTCACGGCAGCTGTATCATCGGCCTCAACGACGACTCCTTCGGCATTGGGTTGTACCTGGATCGTCAATTGGGCGCCGCCTTTGAGATCCAGACCGAGCTGGAGGGGTAAGGTTGTCAAAATCGTGATGGCGATCGCCACCAAAAAAAGAATTGCAACTATGATTAACCGTTGTTTTTGCATGATGGATCTAGGAGGATGAACCGCAGTTGGTCGCTGGTGTTTAGACGTTCAGGGCCAACATATTTTGCACTGCTTCGACGATGTTGTCCGGTTGGACGATGGTGAGTCGCTCCAGGGTACCGTTGTAGGGGGTGGGAATATCCTGGGACGAGAGACGCATTACGGGGGCATCTAATTCGTCAAACAGTTGCTCGTTGATCAAGGACATCACTTCCGCCGCAATCCCCGCCGTTTTCATACATTCTTCGACGATGATCACCCGGTGGGTTTTCTTCACAGATTTGGCGATCACCTCCATATCGATGGGCTTCAGGGAGATGAGATCAATCAATTCTGGATCGATGCCTTGTTTTTCGAGGGTTTTAATCGCCTGGGTGCAATGGTGACGCATCCGCGAATAGGTCAGAATCGTCACATCTTTCCCTTCCCGTACCAATTCCGCCTTATCGAGGGGCAGCACATATTCCCCATCGGGCAAATTCTCTTTCAAGTTGTAGAGCAGCACGTGTTCAAAGAAAAGCACGGGGTTTTCGTCACGAATCGCCGCTTTTAATAAACCTTTAGCATTGTAAGGGGTGGAACAAGCGACGATCTTCAAACCAGGGACAGCTTGGAAATAGGCTTCTAGACGCTGGGAGTGTTCAGCCCCCAACTGCCGACCGACCCCCCCAGGCCCACGGATCACCATCGGAATTGTGAAATTACCGCCGGATGTGTAGCGCAACATCCCAGCGTTATTGGAAATTTGGTTAAAGGCCAACAGCAAAAAGCCCATATTCATCCCTTCGATGATCGGCCGCAGTCCAGTCATGGCAGCGCCAACAGCCATCCCGGTGAAGCTGTTTTCTGCGATGGGTGTATCCAGAACGCGCAGGTCGCCATATTTTTTTGCAAGATCCTTCGTTACCTTGTAGGAACCGCCGTAATGACCCACATCTTCGCCCATAACGAAGACAGTTTCGTCACGTGCCATCTCTTCATCGATAGCTTGACGCAGCGCATTAAAAAGTAAAGTTTCCGCCATATGAAATCGTTCTAAAACCTATCGCAGCAAGTGACATCGTATCATTCCTGAGCCTTTCTTGCGCCATCAATCTAGGTGGGATTGAAGCCGACATTTTTAGGGCTCTAGGGCCGGATTGAGAAACCCCATCGGCAGGGAGGCTCTGTCCGGTGGCGATCGCCTTTTGCGGGGGGAATGGCCAACCAGCCCCAATGGTGATCGAAAAATGCTTAAATTTTCCCTAAAAAAAATGCAATTTGTAATCCCAAGAAAAAGTAGCAATTCTGCGGTAATTCCACCAAAAAAAATACGGTTTTTGTCATCTACAAACCCCTTGAAGATAGTAGAAAATAAAAATGTAGCAAGAAGCCGATTCTCTTAGGAGGTCATATATGTCTTTAGTACATTTCTCGCCGTTTTCTGAACTAGAAACAGTTCAGACCCAAATGAATCGCATTCTCGATGAACTTGCCGGCTGGCAAGGGGAAGGTCGCTCCCCCTGGCGTCCCTCTGTCGAGCTACTCAATGGGGACGCAGAATTAACCTTAAAAGCCGCCCTTCCTGGCATTGCCGCTGACGATATCGATATTCAGTTGACCCGTGAATCAGTCCGCCTCTCCGGGGAATATAAATACGAAGAAGAAAAAGAAGATGAAGGCTGCTATCATTCTGAATTCCGCTATGGAAAATTTGACCGCACCATTGCGCTTCCGGTCGCCGTTGACCACGAAAATGCCACAGCAGAATTTAAAGATGGCATTCTTACCCTGAAGCTGCCCAAAGTTGTTCCCGCAGCGAAAAAAGTTGTCAAACTACAACTGGGTAAAAGCCCCGAAACTCAAAAAGCTCTCGAAGAACCGACTGAATAGTTCACGGACTGTCATTTTCCATGACGCCGTCAAATCATAAACACTGTGCTGGCCTTCCCCGAAAATTCGGGGAGGCCATTGTTTTTTTGAGTAACTGACAGAGCCTGCGCCAATGTGAATTTACAATAAAGTTTGGCTATATATCTAAAGAAGCAATGAAGTATAAAGCTTTTCTTTGAATTGTCCAAGAAAGCAATGCTCAACAGACCTGGAACTTTATCATGGAGGTAGTCAAGAAAACTGGGGATTGCCGGGGGGAGAAACATCATGAAGCAACTGTTGCCACTGAACCACCTACGGCCGATCACGTCGAAATCGGTTCGCCGCAGCCCAAAGACTGACCCATCAGGGCGAGCCAATGTATCATCGGAAGAGACAGTACTGCAATCAACAGAGATGATCCCGGACATGACTCCAGGCCGTGATTTTGAAACCTCCTTAGCTCCCGTAGAATCATCGTTACCGAAGCCAGAAATCCCCCCGGAACAGGTTGTTTTTGATTTCTTTGCCCAAACGCTACAAACCCCTTCCCTTGATGAGTTCTTGGGGTTATTTCAAGGGTTTTTCGTTGGTTATGACGCGGCCCAATGTCCAGAACCCCTACAACAAGCAAGTTATCAGCTGATTATTGGCAATCGGCGCACGGGATTTATTGCGGTTCTTAAACGGTGTTGTTATCTATTTATCGAAACTTGCCTCAATCAAGAAAGTATCCAGTACATTACTCAACTGGCCCATTTGCTGTTGACGCCCACATCGCAGACGGGTGATGCGTCGTTGACCACAGAGCGATTTCAGGATTGGCTACGGGGATTTATTCAGAGTGAGGAATGTCGGGTCTTGCGGGTCTTGGCTCCTCCTAGTGAGACAAATCAACGGACTTGGGGCGATCGCTATGTTGGTTTTATGTTATTTGCCCAAGCGACGGATCCACAATCTTCCCCCGAACAACAACGGGCCTCTAAGCTGCTTTACCAACTATTTAATAACCGCTATCGCTACCGCTTGGTGATGTACCTGTCAACGAAGGGAAAAATGACAGCGACAGGAGAGGCCATTAAAAATCCTACCCTCATTGAAGATGTAACCCTGAATCTGATTCACCGTTTAGTGGTTAAAAAGCAGCCCAGTTACCCTGATATTGCCACGCAATTTTTAGCCCAGACAGACGAGCATACCTTTGTCACTTGGCAGCCCTATTTTGTTGACTATTTGTTCTGTGCCATGACTTCACCACGCCGTTTGAAGTGGCTGCCCGATAAGATTTTGCAACATCTGAAACAGTGTTATCCCGCAGGAGACAGTATTACCCTAGACCGGGCGCTGATTACTGATGTTTGCCGCAATTTGATCCATTACCTACTCAATCCTGAACATTTGCAAGATTTATCCCATCCTCTGCCCGTTTTAATGATTCAGCGGGAATATTTAACCCACAGTATTTTGTTGTTGAAATTGGTATTGGTCGCGCCAGAAACCTATGGTGAACTGATGCAAGCCCTCAATCTTCTGCTCGGACAATATCAAGACCAGCCCAAGGCAGAGTGCCAGTGGCTCATGGGCTTTTTTGAGACGGTTCAGGTTATTTTGGCGTTGGTGCTGACGGCTCCCCAGTATTGCCCGGTTGTGCCTGAGTAGTCGTGGTTAACTTGAGGCAGTCCCTATCCAAAAGCTCGAAAAAAAAGGACAATAGAAAGGTTATTTTGATGTAAATCTTGATTTCTATTTGTTATGAGCGACAATCGACGTAGCCGGGTAGTCACCGAAGGTCATCAGCGCAGCCCAAACCGCGCCATGCTCCGGGCTGTGGGCTTTGGGGATGATGATTTTAGTAAACCAATTGTGGGCTTGGCGAATGGGTACAGTACGATTACGCCATGCAATATGGGAATCAATGACCTCGCCCAGCGAGCGGATAAGGCGATCCGGGAAGCGGGAGCGATGCCGCAGATGTTTGGGACGATCACCATTAGTGATGGGATCTCCATGGGTACGGAGGGGATGAAGTATTCTTTGGTTTCCCGTGATGTGATCGCTGACTCCATTGAAACGGCCTGTAATGGCCAGAGCATGGATGCGGTGCTGGCGATCGGTGGCTGTGATAAGAATATGCCGGGGGCAGTGTTGGCGATCGCCCGGATGAATATTCCCGCAATTTTTGTCTACGGTGGCACGATCAAACCCGGTCATTTAGACGGGGAAGATCTCACAGTTGTGAGCGCGTTTGAGGCAGTCGGTGAATTTAGCGCCGGAAAAATCGACGAAGAAAGATTATTAGCCGTTGAGAAAAATGCTTGTCCGGGAGCGGGTTCCTGCGGCGGCATGTACACTGCCAATACAATGTCCTCGGCGTTTGAGGCGATGGGGATTAGTTTGCCCTACTCCTCGACGATGGCTGCCGAAGACGAAGAAAAAGCTGTCAGTGCGGAAGAGTCGGCACGCGTTTTGGTCAATGCGATCAAGAAGCAGATCCTGCCGAAGGACATCCTCACGCGCAAGGCATTTGAAAACGCGATTTCTGTGATTATGGCCGTGGGCGGCTCGACGAATTCCGTTTTACATTTGTTGGCGATCGCCAATACTATCGGTGTGGATCTGACCATCGATGACTTTGAAACCATCCGCCAGCGCGTCCCCGTCATCTGTGACCTCAAGCCCTCTGGTCGCTACGTGGCTACCGATCTCCACAAGGCGGGCGGCATTCCCCAGGTGATGAAAATGCTCTTGGAGCATGGCCTCCTCCATGGCGACTGTCTAACAGTTACTGGCAAAACCGTCGCTGAAACCCTCGCCGACATTCCCAGCGAACCCTCTCCCGATCAGGATGTGATTCGTCCTTGGGATAAGCCGATGTACGAAAAAGGACACCTGGCGATCCTCAAGGGCAACTTGGCCGAAGAAGGTTCCGTGGCGAAAATTAGTGGCGTAAAAAATCCCCGGATCACTGGCCCTGCCCGTGTTTTTGAGTCCGAAGAAGAATGTCTCGATGCAATCCTGGCTGGCAAGATTGTTGCTGGTGATGTGGTGATTGTTCGTTATGAAGGGCCGAAGGGTGGCCCCGGAATGCGGGAAATGTTAGCGCCCACCTCCGCAATTATTGGCGCTGGTCTAGGGGATTCTGTCGGTCTAATTACCGATGGTCGTTTCTCTGGCGGAACCTATGGTCTCGTGGTTGGTCACGTGGCTCCGGAAGCGTTTGTAGGTGGTAATATTGCCCTCGTGGAAGAAGGGGACAGCATCACTATCGATGCCCACGAAAAACTGTTGCAAATCAATGTTTCTGATGAGGAACTAGTGAAACGCCGCGCTGCTTGGAAACCCCGTGAACCTCGTTATAAGCGTGGTGTCCTTGGGAAATATGCAAAGATTGTTTCTAGCAGCAGTAAAGGCGCAGTAACAGATATTGACCTTTTCTAAGCTCAAAAAATAAATGAATTTGATCTCCGTGTTGCTTTTTCAACCGGAGATTTTTTATTGAACATTATGGATAAAAAATTACGAAATCTCCAAGATTCTTTAAGGCGTATGGACGAAGAGTAATACATCGTACTTACAACATAAAGTGGTTTTATTTTTATTGGTGTGGTAAGCAGAACTCTAAAAGATCGGTTTTCAGTACATTTATAGTCAAGAAAGCTTTTACAGCATAGAATACAATAGGTAGTACAAATAAATTAGGTCAACAATTAAATGTATAACCTTCAAAAATATTTAGAGGAAGTAAAACAACGTAGTCTTCAGGAGCGCTTAGAAGAATTACAACAAAAATTAGGTAATAAATTTGAATATCGACATACTACAGAAGATTGTGGACGGCACTTAATTATTGAGATTTCAAAAAAGAATTCTCTAGACCATAGTACAACTAGAGTAAAGTTAAGATTCAACGAGCGCTCCGTTCGAAATATAGTCCCTTTTGATAAAATTGAAGAATGTAGAATATTTCTCAACTCAGGAGTTGATTTAAGTAGAGAAATTACTATTAACTGACAAGATAAAAATTTTGGCTTTTTACATTTGTTGATTATGCGTTGTTATAACACACTATCTTAACTTAGCTAGGGAATTACTGTTTCAAGACAGAGAATAAACGATGTTAAACTGTGAATATATTTGAGATAAGGTAAAGAGATGACGGCTTTAACTTCTCCAGAAATATCATTGCAAGATTTTTTAGCACGTCCTGAAACAAAACCTGCAAGCGAATATATCAATGGTGCCATCTACCAAAAGCCAATGCCAAAGGGTAAACATAGCCGTCTTCAGTTAAAACTCAGCAATCATATCAATGCTGTTACTGAAACAACTCAACTTGCCTATGCCTTTCCAGAGTTGCGCTGTAGCTTTGGCAATCGCTCTATTGTTCCTGATATTGCGGTGTTTCAATGGTCACGTATCCCGTTGGAAGCAGATGGTGAAGTCCCAGATAATTTTCTGCTGTGTCCAGATTGGACAATTGAAATTCTTTCCCCTGAACAAAGCCCTAACCGAGTCACTGGCAATATTTTGTACTGCTTAGAGCATGGCTGTCAGTTGGGGTGGCTTATTGATCCAGGCGATCGATCAATTCTAATTTTTCAGCCTAATCAACAACCACAACTGCTCACGCAAGAAGATGCACTCAAGATTCTACCGAATATTCCTTTAACCTTGACCGCCGCTGAGGTGTTTAGTTGGCTAAAAATGGGGTCATGATTATTTTCTGATGTTTGATTTGAAGATAAAATAGTTTTCCATAAAAATTTTTAACCTTCATCAAAAGTGAGTGCTAAGTTATTAAAGCCTGGTCTTAAATTACTGAGATCTTAGTCATAACGTGATCGCCAAAAATAAAAATAAATAATTACTCAGCACTAAATGGCCAATATCAAACAACTCCCTAATGATGTCATCCAGTTAATTGCGGCTGGTGAAGTGATTGATTCCCTGGCAGCGGTGGTGCGGGAGTTGGCAGAAAATGCCATTGATGCCGGGGCGACACGCATTAACATCGATATTCAGCCCCAACGTTGGCAAATTCGCGTTGTAGATAATGGTCAGGGAATGGATCTGGAGGATTTGCAACAGTGCGCCCTCCCCCACCGGACAAGTAAGATTGGCGATCGCCAAGATTTAGCCCACATCAAAAGCCTCGGATTTCGAGGGGAAGCCCTCCACAGCATTGCCCAGGTGGCGAAGCTAACCATCGCCAGTTGCCAAGATGGGCAACCCGGTTATCAACTCACAGTGCAGCAAAATCATGTTTCGGAACCACTGCTCAAGCCGATGGCTGTGGGAACGATGGTGACGGTGACAGATATTTTTCAGAATTTTCCGGTGCGACGCCATGCCTTACCGGCGATCGCCCAGCAATTAAAAACCGCCCAGCAAATTATTTACCATTTAGCTTTGTGTCAGCCACAAATTACTTGGCAAGTGACCCAAAATAATCAACCCTGGTTTGCCATTAGTACCGGAAAAAATGCCCAGGATATTTTGCCGCAACTGCTGAAATCAATTAATCTTCAAGACTTGATTTATCGGTGCTATCAAGCCGCAGATTTTCTATCAGAACATCTGCCTAGTTTTTCTCAAAGCCGTTTGGAATTAGTCCTCGGTTTACCAGACCGTTGTCACCGCCACCAAGCTGACTGGTTAAAGCTTGGCATTAATGGACGAATCGTGAGATTTTCGGCCTTAGAACAGGCAATAATGAAAGCTTTTTCTCGCACACTGCCGCGCGATCGCCATCCCGTTTGTTTTGTCCATCTCCACGTGCCGCCAGAACAAATCGACTGGAATCGTCACCCTGCAAAAAGTGAAATTTATCTGCAAAATCAAGCCCTCTGGCAGGAGATTATCCCTCAGGCGATCGCCAAAAGTTTAAGTTTTAGTGAAGTGAGTTTGCCGCGTGTCGAAAATCAACGGGTTTTAAATCTCATTCAAGCCGCAGAAAAATCAGAAAATTATTCACTTAAATCATTAGAAAAACAAACCGATATTTCCTCAGAAAATCCATTAAAAAAAGCCTTAAAAGTGATTGGTCAAGCTCGCAATACCTATATTTTAGTGGAGCATACCGAAGGGATTTGGCTGGTAGAACAGCACATTGCCGATGAGCGAGCAATCTATGAAGATTTACACAAAAATTGGCAGTTAGTTTCTCTCTCCCAACCGATACTTTTAAACCATTTATCTCCTAAGCAAATCGAGCAATTAACAGAGAATATTGGCCTTGAACTGGAAGTTTTTGGGGAAAATATTTGGCGAGTGAATACCATTCCGAGCGCTTTGCAAGATAATCTTGACTTAGAAGCAGCTTTACTAGAACTCAGTCTAGGGGGAGATCTCGATGCCGCCCAGGTGGCGATCGCCTGCCGGACTGCTGTCCGTAATGGCACACCGCTAGATTTCCCGACCATGCAAACAATTATTGATCGTTGGCAAGGGTGTCAAAACCCAAGCACCTGTCCCCACGGTCGACCCATTTATCTGGCCCTAGAAGAAAAATCCCTTTATCGTTTTTTCCGTCGCCATTGGGTTTTGGGGAAAAGCCATGGCATTACCGAAAAATGAGTATTTTAAAAGTTAATAGACCTTTTACCGTTATCTAGAGAAAAATGCTTGAGTTTGACCAGATTTTTGTCACTGCCACCCAAATGCAGCACCTCGAAATAGAAATTTTCAACCAAGGGATGCCAGTACCAGCCCTCATGGAAAAGGCGGCAGGATTAATTGCCCAATATATTCAAAGTCATTATCCTTTAAAGGATTATCGAAAAATCAGCGTTTTAGTGGGGCCTGGTCACAATGGTGGTGATGCCTTAGTTGTTGCGCGGGAGTTGTATTTTGCGGGCTATGAACTGCGCTTATTGCGTCCCCTAGAAAAGCTAAAATCCCTGCCCCAAAGTCATTGGAATTATGCACAATTTTTAGGAATTCCCCAGATAAAAGATCTGGATCTCTTTCTGGAAAGTCATTTGATCATTGATGGTTTATTTGGCTTTGGTTTAACGCGACCGATCACAGGAGATTTAGGTTTATTAATTGATGAACTGAATGAATCGGGTCTTTCGATTGTCAGTATTGATTTGCCTTCGGGGCTCCATACCGATACTGGAGAAGTGTTGGGTACAGCGATTCAAGCGACGGAAAGTCTCTGCTTAGGTCTTTGGAAGCGCGCCTATGGCCAGGATGCCGCCGCCCCTTATCTGGGCAGGGTGAACCGTCTTGATTTTGGGATTCCCTCCCATTTAATTGCAGAAACACTGTCTGCCAAAAATACGATTCAAGGCATTCCCCAGAATTTATTACAACGCTTTTTGCCCCTGGGGCGATCGCCTTTGACCCACAAATATAGACAAGGCCATTTATTGCTCATTGGTGGCTCCCAAACTTACCTAGGGAGTCTACTGTTAGCGGCTTTGGGGGCGCGGGCAACGGGGATTGGGATGCTTACCGTTGCAGTGCCAGAATCCTTGAAATTGTTGGTAGTGGCGCAACTGCCGGAAGCCTTGGTCATTGGTTGCCCAGAAGATGAAACGGGGGCGATTGCCCAACTGCCGAGCCTGGATTTTTCCCGATACCAAGCAGTAGCTTGCGGTTGCGGTTTGACCCTTACGGGGGCGACTAATTTAATGCCCGACCTCATGCCGAGGGAAGTGCCTCTAGTGCTAGATGCCGATGCCCTCAATTGGCTAGCCGAGGAAGATTTAGAAGTGCTTCAAAACCGCCATTTCCCCACAATTTTGACGCCCCATCTCGGTGAATTTAAGCGTCTTTTTGCTGACCAAATTCCCATTACTGCCGACCGGTTTCAGATGACCCAAATGGCGGCCCAACTCACCGGGGCGATCGCCCTTTTGAAGGGAGCAAAAACTGTGATTGCCCGTCCCGATGGCGTGACCCATTGCGTTACAGAAAGTACCCCCGCCCTAGCCCGGGGCGGTAGTGGTGATGTCCTCCTTGGTTTAATCGGTGGCCTCTTGGCCCAAGATCCAGACGCACCCTTAGAGGTCGCCGCGGCAGCCGCTTGGTGGCATGCCCAAGCCGGAATCCTCGCGGCCCAGACCAGAACTGTTGCCGGGGTTGATGGTGTCACTTTGGCGGAATTTCTCGTCGACGTTTTACAGCAATGGTCGGCAAAATCTACCTGAACGTAAACTCTGGGAAATGAACTAGGGAGATGTGGGGGACTGGAAAACTTGCAACAAAACCTTTAGGGGCGGTTTTTGCCAGTAATCGATGTGGGAGACGATCAAGTTATCGGCGTTGACCTCCAACAGGCTATAGCCAGAAATGCGTAATCGGGGTTGCCAGGGCAGAGGGCAAGTCATGGATAAAGTCCACTCGCTGCGGATGGTCTGTTGAGTTTGCTGGAGATCGTGGAGTTCCAAGTGAATATCCCGAAACCAGCGCCCTAAAAAACCAATCATTTTTTGATAGCGATCGCGCCCCCGGAACCGATTAAGGGGGTCTTGGAAAAAGACATCGTCGCTGTAAATGGCAAAGGTTTGATCCTGGGGAAAGTTTTGGTAATCTTGGCGCAAGATATCGAGGAGATCCATCGGCAAAACCGGTAACTACTGGGTACTAATTTCAAGGCGGGCTTGGCTGCTGGTTTCCGTTGTGTCTTCTGTGGGTTCAGCGGCGGCTTGTTCACCGTAGCCCACCACGAGCCAGCGATAATCACCGGGGAGAGCCTCCGCCAGGTAAGTTTGGACGGCCTGGGCCTGTTGTTGGGCGAGGCTTGTCGCTTTGGTGGCATCGTCCCCAACTTGATAACTGCGAATGGTGATCGTTTGGCGCTCCTGCTGCTGGAGATCGATGGCGATCGCCCCTAGAATTTCCGCAGCATCGGCGGCGAGTTGCCCATCGGCGCTAAATAGGGCATTGTTGGGCAGGGTAATTTTTAACGGTTCCGGAGTTTGCGAAGTCACTGCGGGGGTCGCCTGGGAGTCAAAGGTGCTGGGATCAGCGGCGAGGAGTTCGGTCAAATTGTCGAGGCGATCGCCGAGATCCGTCTGTTGCTGACTGAGGTCAAGTTCTGCCTCCAACTGTTGCGTACGGGCTTCGAGGATATCTAGTTGGGCCTGAATACCGGCAATTTCTTGTTCGATGGCGGCTCGGTCTTCGGCCGATAAATCAGCAATGGTTTCATTGAGGGTCGGTTTGGTGGTTCCAGCAGAATTTGTCGCCCATAACCGTAAAAATAATGGCGGTTTTGGCTCGACCCGTGGCATAAAATGACCCACTAAGATTCCCAAGGCGATCGCCCCGAGACCAGAACCCAGCAAAAGCGCCGTCCGGCCCAAGGTTGCGATGATCCATTTTGTTACAGAAAAGCGGGATTTCGTTGACGGTATTGGGGGGTGGGGTGAAGATGAACTCACAGTTGTCGTCGCCATCGGCACAATAATTTATCGTTATTCTAATGCCCTAGAGACCCCACCGCTCAGGTTTATGTAAACCATTGCCTGACCGCTCTATTCTTTTTTTGCTGCTCTTCCCCCCCTGAGATCATGTCCATCTCCACCGCCGACCCCCAGCTCATTACGGATCCACTCCACAGCCCTTTCCCTATCCCTTGGCAGTGGATTTTAGAGACCCAAGCCACGGTGGCCGCCGGGAACCAGAGTAGCGCCGATGTATGTCGCAGTCCTGCTTTAAATAATGGTCGCCATCAATACGCCGCCTACAGTCGCATCCAGTTAGCACTGCGACCGCAACTCCAGGAGAGTCAGGTCACCAGTGTTTTATTTGTGGAAAATTTACAAACAGGCATTTTAAGCACAGTAATGGCGCGATCGCCCCTTGCCCCCCAAGCATTTCAAGAAGTCGAAGGGAACGATGCTGCAGGTTTAATTTCGCTATTGATTCCCGTGTCTTGGTCTGCCGATGGCCAAAGGCTCCTAGCGCGGCAGTTTGAAGGCTTTTTTAACAGTGGCGTGATGTCAGATTTTGCGGTGGTCTGGGATGCCAAAACCCAACGGAGTATTACCCTCCAACCCAATATCGAAGACGAATACAGCCATGCCATTTTGTTGGGCTGGAGCGAGCAATATGCTGAGGATGTCCTGTTCCAAACCGGGGTTATGGGAGAAGAAGTCTGGCCCATTTGGCGGGTGAGTCCCAGTGGGGATACGAATCTTGCCAGGGAAAATCACGGCGTGGTCTATGGTGATTTCCTTTCTCCAGCTTGGTTTGGCAGTGACGGGGAATTTAACATTTAATGTCAACTTCGGGGAAAACTGCGGCGATCGCCCCCAGCCCCTTTTACACTGACTAAAAACGATATAAAGATTTTTATCGAAACTTGCTATGACACAGTTTTGGTCAGAGATTGCTCCCCAGGCCTATTTTTGGTTCAAGGCGTTCCATATTATCGGCGTGGTGGTCTGGTTTGCGGGGTTATTTTACCTCGTGCGCCTTTTTGTCTACCATGCCGAAGCCGAAAAGGAACCCGAACCCGCCCGGAGCATCCTCAAAAAACAATATGAGTTGATGGAAAAGCGCCTCTACAACATCATTACCCAACCGGGAATGTTTGTGACTGTGGCCATGGCGATCGCCGTAATTAGCACCGAACCGGGGGTTCTAAAAGCCTGGTGGCTCCATGCGAAACTGGCCTTGGTTGTCTTGTTACTGGTCTATCACTTTTTCTGCGGACGAATTATGCGCAAGCTGGCAGAAGGCACCTGTACCTGGACAGGGCAACAGTTTCGCGCCCTCAATGAAGCGCCGACCCTCCTGTTGGTAACCATTGTGATGTTGGCCGTGTTTAAAAATAGTTTGCCCCTCAATTGGACAGGGGGTTTGATTTTGGCCTTAATTGTTTTTATGGCGGTCGCAATCCAACTTTATGCGAAAAAACGCCGCAAAGATCAAGAAAAACTCCGGGAAGCCCAGAGCCAAGTGGCCACGTCTAATCCTTAAAATTAGCTCTTGATTTTGTGAATTTAAATAAGAAAAAGTCCCTGGATTCTGTAAAAAAATCTAGGGACTTTGCTATGTACATCAAGCTTGAAATTTGAAGCAGAAAAACTTTAAATAACTTGCCATTTTTTGCAGGGCCAAAATTCACCGCACATAGTTACTATCAGGCGATCCAAGCTCATCTACTTCAATAGAAAAATCAATTAGACTGACGATCCCATCGCCAAATTTTTCGTTTCTATCCCACGTCATTAAAACTCTAGTTTTTAACTTGATTTACTGAAATAGTTTTCCTAGAGCAACGCCCAAGTAAGTGTTAGCAGAAAAACTTTTGATGGGAATGGTTGTTTACTATTAAACGAGTTAAAAAATCAACACAATGTAATCAAGGATACGCTTTTAAATGACAACAATAGTATGTTGAACCTGGGAGACTGTGACAAAAATCAACTCTCCACGGCAAAAGCACATCGAATCAACCCTGAAAATACATCATGCAAATCATCGTTCCGGCTCATGCGATCAAAGCCGGGCGATCGCCAGCCTCCCTCATTTGACAATTTGACAACGTGTTTTTAAAACACCACAATAGGGGCATAGTGAAACTATCTGTTGCCCATGAGGTATCGATGATGGCAAACCAACTACCCATTCCTGCTTTTTTTGATCCCCAGACCGTTGGACAGATCTGGCGTGTCCCCTATCTAGACCGAGCCGCCGCTGCTGAAATCTGGGCCAAGGAACACGGGATTAGGCCGGCCACCACTGACCGCTGTCGCGTTTGTCTGCTGGTGATCGATGTGCAAAATACCTTTTGTCTCCCGGAGTTTGAGTTGTTTGTCGGCGGCCAATCGGGGCTTGGGGCCGTGGAAGATAACCGACGTCTGTGTGAATTTATCTACCGAAATCTCGGGACAATTACCACCATTACCCCCACCATGGACACCCACAAGGCAGTGCAAATTTTTCACCCGGTCTTTTGGGTTAATGCGGCGGGCGAACATCCCCAACCGGCGACTCAGATTAGCTTTGCGGAGGTTGAACAGGGTCTTTGGCGAGTGAATCCGGCGATCGCCTTTAGCACCAAGCGCGACTACGAAGACTTACAAGAATATGCCCGCCACTACACCGCCCAACTCAGCCAAGCGGGTAAATATCCCCTGACGATTTGGCCCTACCATGCCATGTTGGGGGGGATTGGTCATGCCCTTGTGCCAGCGGTGGAAGAGGCTCTGTTTTTCCATAATTTAGTGCGCCATAGCCAAACCCATTTTGAGATTAAAGGGGACAATCCCCTCACGGAAAATTATTCTGCGTTGCGGCCAGAGGTCTTAGACGATGCCCAGGGACAACCCATTGCCCAAGAAAATACCCGTTTCCTGCAAAAATTGTTGGCCTTTGATGCGTTGATTATTGCGGGGCAGGCGAAAAGTCACTGTCTAGCCTGGACTGTGGACGATTTGCTCGCAGAAATTTTGCGTTACGATCCAGCCTTGGCAAAAAAAGTTTATCTTTTAGAAGACTGTACTTCTCCGGTCGTGATCCCTGAGGTGGTTGATTTTACGGCCCAGGCCGACCAAGCCTTTACTCGATTTGCCGCAGCAGGGATGCAGCTCGTCAGTTCAACGATGGCGATCGCCGATTTTCCGGGGTTAAATCTTTAGTTGTCTGGGGGAGGGAATTGTGTACAATCTAGCCAACGTGAAAACCTCCCCTACAATAGGAAAATAACAATACACAGACAAAAGAAGGGTCTATGGCTACGGAAAAGACGGCAAGTGAAGCGGCTTTATCGGAACGGGAGATCGAAATTGTCGATTTGGTGGCAGCGGGTCTGACGAACCATGAGATTGCGGCGCGCCTCGACATTAGCAAGCGCACGGTGGACAACCACATCAGTAATATTTTGACAAAAACGGCGACGGATAATCGCGTTTCCCTGGTGCGCTGGGCGTTACAGTGGGGGAAAGTGTGCCTGGATAATGTGAACTGTTGTGCCCTCCCGAATCAGTCTGCTACCTCGGATTCATGAACCATGCTTGGGCGATCGCCCTTCTAGGGGTTTTGTGTATCGGCTGCCAGAGTACCAGTTTTGTGACGCCCCCAGCCGACCCCCTTGGCAATAATCTCAATAGTCTCCACAGCGAAAAAAATCCCCGCCTTTCCGATGAAGGCCGTTATCTGGTCTTTAGTAGCGATCGCCGCCAACAACGGCGTATTTTTTTGTATGATCTCGCCCAACGCAAACTGTTGCCTCTACCCGGTTTAAATCAACCCAATGTGTTCTACGACCAGCCAGACATTAGCCGCAATGGTCGTTTCATTGTCTACACTTCCGAGCAGGAAGGAAAAACTAATATCTATCTCTACGACCGCCAAACCTTCCAGAGCCAAAATCTGACCCGTACCTACATCGGTCAAGTGCGCAATCCTACCGTTAGTGGCGATGGCCGTTGGGTTGCCTTTGAAGGCGATCGCACGGGGCAATGGGATATTGAAGTGATTGACCGCGGTGTTCAACCGGATTTAGTTGAAGCAGAATGAACCAAACCCCAAGACCCACTCGCGCGATATCTTGGGGTTGAATTTTATGTATTGTCCAAGGCATTGAAGTCTTGCCCTCAATCGAGCCATAGGCCTACAGCTTAATGATTTCAAAAGCCGCCAAAGCAACGGCGATCGCCCCTAAAATCAATGTCCCAGCCCCAGCAATGGTAACCGTTTTCCCAATTACACTGACCCAAGTGGGAGCAACCCATGGTGTTTCATCCCGTTCTTGAAAATAGCCCAGATCTTCTAATTGTTGACGATAATCAGCGTCGTATCGGGGCATCCGGGCAAAGGGTAAATTTCCTTCTGTGCGCTGGGGTAAGATGCGTCGCCGCTGATAAGGGACAGTATCTAAGCCAAAATTGTCGAGATATTCCTCAGAGTTTAAGAGAGCATCCACAAAGCCATTTAAACCCTGGGTCGCCAACAAAATTGACCAAGCCAGAACCTCTTTCTGACCATAAACATCCCGGCCCAGTACCCGCTGCACGCACATCTGCACAAAGCGATAGTTATTGTTCACGTCATAGTTCCGTTGCCGAAAAGACTCAGACAATAGCAACGCTCGGATAAAGTCTTGAACGGTGATAAAGCCGGATTTCAGCTTAGATTCTTGAACTTTTAGGCGATTTTGTTCAAGCATCTGCTGCTCATTGAAAATTTGGCGATAGGCCGCCTGGATTAAGGTCTCAAAATCTGTTTTTGCAAAAGCCGATTCCACGCTAAATTGCTTGGGACTTTCTTCACTGCCGATAAAAAAATCTTGTACCCGTTGATTCTGAGAGCTTGGTTCGTAGGTCAATAGAGGTATAGTCATTTTTTTATAGTAAGTATTGACTTTAGAAAATGAAAAGAATTAAGTTTATAAAAACTATAGACTAGACCAGGCAAAGTTTCGGGAAAGTTGCTTTTTTTAAAGTAAGGTTTATTTTTCTTAAGTTTTCACCACAATCCCCCTAAGGGTCTATGGACAATAGTGCATTCGCCATTTAAGAAAGTATGATTTTTCTCTATTTTTAGTTGCCAATTACAATAAAACAACAAAAATTATATAATAATTTTTAATTTAGTAAATCTCAAAAATATTATTGACAAATAAAGAAAAAATTCTTGTTCGATTAAGAAAATATAAGCCTAATTCCCAGAAGTTTTATTGACTTAAATATTGGTCTCTTTGGATTTTTTGCCAGGGATGAAGCGGTAAGCATAGGCGCTATTAAGATCGTTATCGCAATGGAACCAGATTGACGCAGCAAATCTTTTGAAAATCATGCCAAGCACCTCAGCCCATCGCCTTGGTAGCCGATCTCCTGATGAATCATTGTGGCTGTATCTACCGATTGAGCATTTACCACTCCATAACTGAGTGAGGAGGGTGCTCGTGACCTGTGCATGCGGCACTTCCACTGGTGGGGAGTTTGCTTAATGGGTTCGAGGGTCGTGTCGTCACACCATTAGCGGGCGTAGGAGGAGACGATTTTCTATTGGAGAAAATTACGGGGCAGTAAGCGCTAGATAATACTACCCGTGAGGAGATAAAAGCGTGCATGAACAACCTGGCGCAGGTCAGTGGGACAGGAGCTTGCTAGATTGAACTGGGGGAAGTAGGGGGTTGATGAGAGACCATTGGTCATTGGTGAGGTCTGTCGAACAGGATGCAGACATAATTTTTTTGTTTAGAGATCTTAGGACTTTTAAAGACTCAATCTCTTTTTTTCTGCCTGCCATATCTTTCTCAGGGATCCTCTAAAATAACAAAACTGCTCAGAATTGTGGGAAAGTCACGTTAATGATGGGATTTGTTTACGATTTTAGTCAACTACCAAACTACCTTGAAATTCTCCGGAAAAAGTTAAAAATTGCCGTAATTCATGGGGGTGACAAAGCAGCGCAGGGGGCCGTGATCTACCAAACCCACAATCCCCGCTCCACCAAAACCTACGAAGTGGTAGCCCATGACATTGCCGCGGCCCTCGAAGATTTAGGGTTCCAGCACGTGTTTGTGTTGCCCGATGATGCCACCTTAGGCGATCGCCTCCGGAAACATCAAATTCATCTGGCTTGGCTGAATACTGGTGGGGTGCAGGGTTACAATCCCGTCTGCCACACCCCGGCAATTTTAGAAATGTTGGGAGTACCCTATATCGGCCATAACCCTTTAAATAGCTCGATTTTAGATAATAAACACAGCTTTAAACGGGAACTGCAAGGGCTCGGTTTTCCCACTGCGCCGTTCATGATTTGGCATCCAGCCCAGGGGAAATTTACTGCCAAGGACAACGCTCGTTTCCAGCAGACTTTTGGCGATTACCAGGGCAGTTTTCTGGTTAAACCCGTGTCTGGTCGTGCCTCTTTGAACATTCATTTTGTGGATCAGCCCCAGGATCTCGGTGAGGCGATCGCCAACATACATCAGCAAACCCACAACACCGCTTTGATTGAACCCTTCTTAACCGGGCGCGAATTTTGTGTCTCTGTGTGTGGCTATGTGCGCCATCGTCAAGGGCAGTTTGAAAAATTAGAATCTCCCTTTACGTTTTCGATTTTAGAGCGTCTTTTAGAAGCCGATGAAAAGATTTTTACCTCGATGGATAAAAAGGCAATTACAGGCCAAAGAATTCGCTTTTTAGATGATAGTGACTCAGCCAAAAAAAAGCTAGCAAAACTCGCCCAACAAGTCTACTGGGAATTTAGTTTAAATGCCTTAATTCGTATCGATGCCCGGATGGATGCGATGGGAAATATCCAAATTTTAGAGGCCAATCCCAAGCCCGATCTTAAGCGGCCCGCTGCCAACGTCACCAGCTTGGTTGCCCAGGGACTATCAGAAGAGGGGATGACCTACGAGGATTTAATTTTGTCGCTGATTAGCGATCGCCTGGATTATTTATTGACCAACCACGCCCAGATTATTCCCCACATTACGGCCCTGCTTAATCCCTAAAGGTGCTTTTCTCCCAAGGTTCAAGGGGACTTCATAAATCTATTTACATCGGGGGCGATCGCCTGCTATATAATTAGACTCTGTTCGGTTTTATCGGGGATCAGCCGATAAAAGCAATGGGGAAAGAACGGTGCAAATCCGTCGCTGTCCCGCAGCTGTAAGGAAATTTTCCGCAATTTCTAAGTCAGAATGCCCGCCGAGCCAAGCGTAGACGTTTTAGTAATTACCCATCTGCGAGGTACGGATGATGTTTTCTTTTAGCACCCAGTCTTTTTCTGCTGCCCATAATTTCTATCTTCTGAGACTGCAATATCGCCGCAATCAGCAAACCCAGTCTCGTTAGCGAGTTTGTTTTAAACATTGCTTTAACCCGTTATTCCATCAGCATTAGCCTCATTCAATGAGGTTGAGAAATGCATTGATTTTGGCAAACCAGAAAAAATCGACGATATTTTAATCGCTCAACTGCTTTGCTTTTCTTAAGGTTATTGACCAAGGCTTTTTATGACTTAAAAGTCTTGCCATTGCTTCACGAATTCTCCCTTCATTACATTAAAAATTAGCCCAAAATATTCTTAGATGACGTCATTTTTTACGCCCCAGACGATTTGCTTTACGATTGTTTGTTTTCTCTGTAGTAGTACCGCTGTTTTTGCTCAAGAAGAGAACGATCTAGATGATGAACAAGAGACCGTTGATTTTGAACTAACGGTCATTGACCAGCTATTAAATCAACCTGTATATGCTCCGTCGCGCCAGGAAGAAACAGTGCAAGATGCAACCCGTGCGGCCTATGTGATTAACCGGGAGCAAATTGAAGCCCAAGGGTATCGCACCGTCAACGAAGCCTTGAAATATTTCCCTGGGATTTTTATTGATAGCACGGCTGGATCTCGCCTTGGTGCCCAAAGTTCTCAGATTTTTCGGGGGGCTAATAGTTCTTCCCAAACATTAATTTTGCTTGATGGCAGGCCGCTTAATCGTTTCGATTCAGGAAACTTTGATCTGTCTAATTTGACTACCGATAATGTCGAACGCATTGAATTAATCCCTGGGGGCAGTTCGGTGCTGTTTGGTTCCAATGCCATCGGTGGCGTGATCAATATTGTGACGCGCCAACCCGGATTTAACCAACCAGTTGCAGTAGAGACCGGGATCGATCTGGGGAGCTTTGGCTACAATCGCCAAAATGTTGGGGTGAGTTTTGGTGCGGAAACCCAGGCAGTGCGACTGGCCTACGACCGCACCGCCGCAGAAAATGACTTTGACTATGACATTGCCGCACGGGGTTTGTTGGGTGTCCGGGATAATGCGGCGACGAATATCCAAAACGTGAATCTCCAGGTGGTTAATCAGTTAGGCGATCGCCACCGGTTGCGCTTCAACGGCATCTATAGCAGTAAGGATTTAGAAATTCCGAGCAGTGTTTCTTCCCCAAGTCCAAATGCAACCCAATACGACAATAATTGGTTGTTGTCCCTGGATTTAGAGTCTCGCCTGGGGAATAGCGATGATTCTCTGCTGACGACAAGATTATTTGCGGATCTGAATGATTTTCGTTTCTTTGATGAGAATCAATTTGGGACAACCGATGCCCGCTATGAAAATAATTCCTTTGGTGCCCAGATTCAGCACAATTGGCAACTAAATGAAACCCAAAATCTCACCTATGGTTTTGATTACCGCTATTTGACTGCAAAAGCAGAGGATCCTGGCGTATTTGGCTTTAGTTACGACGAAAACCTCAGTCAAGGGGCCATTTTTGCCCGCTATGGCCTGGATATTACCCCGGAACTGGCTTTAAATCTGGGCGTGCGCCAGGACTTTAATAGTTTGGCCGATGGTTCGGTCACATCACCCAGCGCAGGGTTTGCCTGGCAAGTGGGAGAATCAACCCGAATTCGGGGCAATTACGCCCGCAACTTCCGGGTGCCAACTGCCGTGGATCTCTATTTTCCGGGGTTTAGCAATCCTGATTTAGTGCCGGAACTGGGGAATAGTTTTGATCTGGGTGTTGACCACCGTTTTTCGGATCGTGCTTTGGTGCGGCTGACCTATTTTAATAACACCCTTGATGATGCCATCGTTTTTGATCTTGGGACATTCACTCCCCAAAATGTCCGGAAAGCCCGCAATCAAGGTTTAGAAGCAGAGGTGACGTTGCAATTGTCCCGATCTCTTTCTGCTTTTGCTAATTACACTTGGAACAACTCAGAAATTCTTGCCGATGCTGATCCGACGGTGGTTGGTAATGAGGTCGCCTTTGCGGGGACAGATTATTTCAATGTGGGTCTTGCCTACGAAAATCCCCAGGGAATTTATGCCGGAATTTTCCTGAAACGGGTGGGCGATCGCCTGACAAATAATGCCAATACTGAATCCTTGGCAGGCTACACAAACCTGGATCTGCGGGCGCGCTATCCCATCAGTGATACCGTAAATTTAACGGCGAGTGTCGAAAATTTGTTTGATGCGGATTTTGAAACATTCCCCGCTTACCCTGGAGTGGGGCGCAGGTTTCAGATTGGTGTCAATGCTCAATTCCGTTAAGCTGCTTTGTTTCGTTTCCTAATTTTGCCCACAATTTCCTATGGTTCTCATTGCCCAAATTACTGATACCCACCTCCTCGATCACCCAGAGGCCGAAATGCGCGGCGTGAAAACCGATGCGTCTTTTCAAGCAGTCCTGGCGGCGGTGCAACAGTTTAAACCAGATCGATTGATTCTCACAGGAGATTTGGCCCATCATGGTGAGGCGATCGCCTACGAACGGTTGCGGGATTTGGTTGAAGCAACGCAGATTCCTAGCTATTGGCTGCCAGGGAACCACGACGATCCAGAACTGATGGCCGAGATTTTGCAGGGAGATTATCTTTCGCCAGACAAGAACGTTTCTTTGGGGAACTGGCAACTGTTGCTGTTGGATTCGTTTCTTGAGAACCCAGAATATGGCGAGGGTTTTTTAGATACAGCGCAACTGGCTTGGCTCGCGGAAAACCTGGAACAATCTTCACACTCTCCGGTGGCGATCGCCATCCATCACCATGTGGTGCCAGCGGGGGTTGATTGGCTCGATCAAATCGATGTGACCAACCGCGCCGAATTTTGGCAGATTGTGCAACATCATCCCCAGGTGAAAACAGTTTTCTTTGGCCATGTGCACCTGGAATACAGCGTCACCCAAGGGGGAATTCCTTGCTTTGGTACGCCATCGACCTGTACCCAAGTGACCCCCCCAGATCAAGAATTGCGGGAAGGCGATCGCCAACTGTGGGAACAACCGGGTTTTCGTCTGTTTGAACTCCAGGATGATGGTCGCTTCCAGACAAAAGTCCAACGCATTCCGTGGTTTGCGTAGGAGAAAAAACGATGCGTTGCCCCTTCTTGCCACACCGTTCGATTCCTCTGCTGGGCCTGGGTTTATCCCTGTGGCTAGGGGGGTGTGGCCCCACCCAACAAACTGTAGAAACTCCAACTTCGACGGCGGCCTGTGTCGAGAATTACGATCCGGCGGTGGATTATTTCCCCGATAAGGTGACGCCAGAATTTGCCAGGGGTTTTCAGGTGACATACCACGACCATTACAAGGTGGTGACGGTGCGGCAACCCTGGGAAACGGCCCAGCAGGATTTGACCTATGTTTTTGTGCAGTGTGGCACACCGATTCCAGAGGATTATCCAGGGGCGACCATCGTTGAAGTGCCTGTCAACCGGGTGATTGCTCTTTCGACGACTTATTTACCCCATTTGGAAGTTTTAAAGCAGTCGGAAAATTTGGTGGGGGTAGGCGATCGCCAATTGATTTACAGTCCTGAAATTCGGGCGGCCATTGAAGCAGGCGACATCCAAGAAGTGGGCAACCTCCAGCTAGACCGGGAAGCGATCCTCAGTCTCCAGCCCGATGTGATTTTGAATTATCGTCTTGATGCCAGCGAAGGAAACAATACCAGCGCCCTAGATTCCTTGGGATTAACGGTGGTTTTAGATGCGGCCCACCTGGAACCCACTCCCCTGGGCCGGGCCGAATGGCTCAAGTTTACGGCTCTCCTCTTTAACAAAGAAGCTGAAGCCAATGAGATTTTTGGGGCGATCGCCAACCGCTACCAAGCCCTCGTGAACCAAGTCAAAGATCTAGACACCACGCCAACGGTGCTGAGTGGATCGCCCTACCAAGGGGTCTGGTATGTGCCGGGGGGCGAAAGCTATGTGGCCCAACTGCTGCGGGATGCGAACGTGAATTACCCCTGGGATGCGACAACGGCCCGCTTGAGCTTACCCCTAGATTTTGAGGCTGTTCTAGGTCGGGCAAAAACAGCGGATCTTTGGCTGAATGTGAATCCTGACTGGCAAACCACCGTCGATATTTTCCAGGAAGACCCGCGCTATGAACTGTTTGAGGCGGTACAAAACCAGCAAGTCTATGCCGCCAACAACCGGGTTGCGCCTGGGGGAGGCAATGATTTTTGGGAAGGGGGCACCCTCAATCCTGATGTGATCCTTGCCGATGTGATTAAAATCGCCCATCCGGATCAATTGCCTGACCACGAGCTTTATTATTACCGTCACTTGCAAGATTCCCCGTGAAAATTCCCTACACCACGACCCCTCTAACTTGTTTGTCCCTACCGGAACTGCGGTGGCGATCGCCCTCGTTATTTATCCTGCTGGGGGGATTGTGGGGGGTTTTATTTTTCTTCAGTTTGAGTCTGGGCTCGACGACCATTCCCTGGGATCAACTATTGGCGATCGCCTTGGGCCAACCCATTGACAATCCGGTATGGGCAGAAATCGTTTGGCAACTGCGCTTTCCACGGGCGATCGCCGCCACCTTTGCCGGGGCAGCCCTGGGGATTAGCGGCCTCCAGATGCAAACCTTGTTTAATAATCCCCTCGCTGGCCCCTTTGTGTTGGGCATCAACTCTGGGGCAAGTTTGGGGGTGGCCCTGGTGCTGTTGGGAACGGGTTTTATGGGCGGTCTTTTTGGAAATTTGAGTGTGGCGATGGCGGCAAGTTTAGGGGCGGTGGCGGTGTTGCTACTCGTTTTGGCGATCGCCCGTCGAATTCCCCACAATGGCACCTTACTAATTTTGGGGTTGATGCTCGGCTATGTCAGCAATTCCCTCGTCACATTGTTGTTGCACTTTAGTCCCACGGAAGCGCTACGCCTGTATCTCAGTTGGACATTTGGCAGCTTCGCGGAAATCCAGCGGGAACAGTTGCCCATTTTTATGGTGTTAATTTTTGCGGGGGGACTGCTGGCTTTTTTTCAGGCGAAACCTTTGAATGCGCTTCTTCTCGGCAAACAATATGCCCAAAGCGTGGGCCTCAACCTCAAGGCAACCCGTCGTCACATTATTGTCAGCACTGCTCTCCTGGCGGGATCTGTCACGGCGTTTTGTGGCCCGATTTCTTTCCTTGGGATTGCGGTGCCGCACCTCTGCCGGGGTTTACTAAAAACGGTTGATCATCGGCTTTTGGTGCCAGCGGTAACTTTATTGGGATCTAGTCTGGCATTGCTAGCGGATATTATTGTGCAACTACCAGGGAGTGAATTAACGTTGCCCTTGAATACTGTTACAGCGATGTTTGGTGCACCGATTATTGTGGTCTTGATTTTACGTCGCCATCATTAATTTAGGCTGAATTATTTTATAGCGATGATAGTTCATGCCAAACTTTTAAAGTTGTATATTACCTTTACAAAGGTATCACACAAATTTTGTCTGAATAGTCTTCCATTTTGTGTGTTTATACAGAAATACTCTATATAAAAACAACAAAGAGAATGTTACATAGAAAGCATCCGTATAATACATAGTTAGGTGGCTTCAGTCCCGCTAGATTAAGAGAAAGTAAAATCGAATGGACTTCAAACAATTTTCTGAATTTCTTCAGTTTATTCGTCGTCATAATTCAACATCTGTCCTAGAAATTGGAACTAAAAAATGCTGGCAAAACTGGGAAGTAAGGTATGCCAATCCTCTAGATTGGGTACTTGCTAACACTGAACGTAATTATGCTGTCCGAATCATGTTACTAGCAAGCGCGGGTAATCCTCACCGACATCAGAGTATGGATACTCACGTATTTGATAATTTGGTCAATGCTTACCATAACTGGGACAGACATACGATTTCAGATAGGCGCATTCTTGATGAAGAAGAAAAAATTTTATTAAACTCGATTATGAAATGGGAGGGTAATCCTAAAAATAAAAAACAAGTACGCAATTGGTCAGTAAAGTTAAGCGAAATTTTAGATTCAAGCGTGGTTCATGCTCATATAGCAGGTTTATTTGTACAACGTTTAGGGGCTTTTCAAAATGCAGGTTTTGGGCATCCAGTTTCTCGTTTACATCGGACAATCAAACTAATTGAACTATTGGACAGCCAGTCCAATCAAGAATTTTCAGAGACTTTTTCAAACTATGTGGGATTAAGCCCGACAAATTACTTTAGGCAGTTTTTGGCTTGTTTGGCTCTGTTTGGATGGCTTTCCGGAAAAAGAGGATTTTGCAACTTTTCTCGACTTCCCGATATAGATAACCAACTCCAGGAGTCAGGAATTACCTCAGAGAATCTCAAACTTTTTATTCAACAGAATAGTGCCCCTCACTCTGCACAAACCGATACTTCGTTTCGTGGAAAGATTACCAAAACTCTTGATAGTGTTCCTGAATATTATCAACCGCTTTTCTACAATCACTTTCTGGAAATTCCTTTTGTTGAATTAAGAGGTCAAGAGTTCTGTTTACCAGATCCTTTTTCTTTTACTGAATCCTGTTGGAATCAGGTAAGAGGTCTCATTTCCAAAAGCAGCTATGGAGAAAAACTGAATCACTTATTAAGCTGCGCCTTTGAAGATTATCTTGAAAAGGTATTATTTCCTTTTATTTGTGCTTCCTCCTTCGAGAAGATTCCTGAAGTCAAAAACCCTAATTCTAATAAAGATAAGCGTGCTGATTTTCTTGTTGAAACTTCAAGTTCATATATTGTAATAGAATGTAAGAGTTGTGTTATGCATTCTGATACAAGTGCCTATTTCCAAGCTGATAGGCTTGCCGATCTTTGGTGCCGCATTCACTCTGCCTTTGAGCAAATTGGAATAACGGTAGAAGCCCTCAATCTTCATGACAAGCCAGTGATTCCGCTGATCTTAACTTTCTATGACAGTATTGCTGCATCTACAGTTTTTGAAGAGATGGTAAAGCAAACCGAGTATTGCTCTTTAATGAGGGTAAATATGCCACCAATCGTTCAGTCCCTACATGAGTTTGAACATTGGACTTTGAATAGAAGTCTCAATAATTGGTCAGAATTAATTCTCTCAAAACAGAATGCTGATTCTCCTGTAAGCCCTGATCATAAAGGACATGGTTATGGACATTTAAGCGGTGTTTCCATTCTTTAATTATCTCTAATTCAATTCTAATCAACAGCATGTCTAACAATTCACTTGTACTCCGTCTTTAGTAAATTGGCTGATGAATCTGAAAAGCTACTAACAGTGGGTAAACGGGAGTGTTAAGGGATCATCACCGGTGAAGAAATAGAAGAATAAAGCGATCGCCCTACATTGATCATTAGTTACAAGAACTTTGAGGGTTTTGGAGTTTCAACTGTGCTGGAAGTGCCTTCTGAATGTCGTGCTAGATTTGTAACTGAATGAATACCTTATAGAAATTATTTTGCCATGAAGCGTTGGCTTGGTATTGATCCTGGTTTAGCGATTATTGGCTGGGCCGTCCTCGAAGAACAGGGACAAACGCTGCCACAAATTCTTGATTACGGCATTATCGAAACAGCCAAAGATTTATCGACGCCCCAACGACTCCTAGAGATTGAACAAGATTACACAGAAATTTTGGGGGAATTTCACCCAGAGGCGATCGCCATCGAAATGCCCTTCTTTAGCCGTCAGATCAAAGCCGCAGGAGGCGTATTACAGGGTCTAGGCATTTTAAACTTGGTTAGCCTGCGAGAATTAAACATCGAACCGATTTATCTGCACCAGTCCAGTTGGAAATGCCACATCGGTAATGCAAAGGCCGATAAGCGGGAAGTGGCGACCCTCGTGCAGTCGATTTTTGGGATGGAGACGATGCCTATCGATGACAGTGTCGATGCTATTGCGATCGCCTATGCCGCCGCCTGTGGTTTGCGCAATGAGATTCGGTAAGTGAAAATTCCCCAGTCCAGCAGAGACAACGGATAACATAGAATGGCGACCTGCTAAACTTTTTGGAGCAATTTTAAGGAGCATATTTCAACCATGGATCAGGTGAATGGTGAACAACTCGAACCGATGAAACTTCCCAAAACCAGTGAATCAGACACCCTCAAGCGGATTCGCCACACCACCTCCCACGTCATGGCGATGGCAGTGCAAAAGCTATTTCCCGACGCCCAGGTCACCATTGGTCCTTGGACAGAGAATGGGTTTTACTACGATTTCGATAAGCCAGAACCTTTTACGGAAGCGGATCTCAAGGCGATCAAAAAAGAGATGGTGAAAATCGTCAAGAAAAAATTGCCTGTGATTCGTGAAGAAATTTCCCGCGCCGAAGCCGAAAAACGAATCAAGGAAATTAACGAACCCTACAAACTCGAAATCCTCGCAGGAATTCACGACCCGATCACCCTCTACTACCTCGGCGATCAATGGTGGGATCTTTGTGCTGGCCCCCACGTGGAAAATACTGGTGATATCAACCCCAAGGCGATCGCCCTCGAATCGGTCGCCGGAGCCTATTGGCGGGGTGACGAAAATAACCAGCAACTCCAGCGTATTTACGGCACCGCTTGGGAAACCCCCGAACAACTCAAAGAATACCAACGCCGCAAAGAGGAAGCCCTCAAACGCGACCACCGCAAACTCGGCAGAGAACTGGGTTTGTTTATGTTCTCCGATCAAGTCGGCCCCGGTTTACCCCTCTGGACGCCGAAAGGAACGTTGATCCGTTCCACCCTCGAAAATTTCCTTAAAACCGAACAAACCAAACGCGGTTACCAAGGTGTCGTGACTCCTCACATCGCCCGCGTGGATCTCTTTAAAGTGTCCGGTCACTGGCAGAATTACCGCGAGGATATGTTCCCGATGATGGCGGACGGCGACGCAGAACGGGCAGCGGAACAGGGTTTTGTGATGAAGCCGATGAACTGCCCTTTCCACATCCAAATTTATAAGGATCAACTGCGCTCCTATCGGGAATTACCGATCCGTCTGGCGGAATTTGGCACAGTTTATCGTTACGAGCAATCCGGTGAATTGGGTGGTTTAACGCGGGTGCGGGGCTTTACCGTGGACGATTCTCACCTTTTCGTTACGCCAGATCAACTGGAAGCAGAATTCTTTAACGTGGTTGATTTAATTTTGACCGTCTTTAAGAGTTTGCAACTGAAAAATTTCAAGGCGCGACTAAGCTTCCGTGACCCCAACTCCGATAAATATATTGGCTCCGATGAGGTCTGGGAAAAGGCGCAAAACGCAATCCGTAAAGCCGTCACCAAGCTCGACATGGACTATTTTGAAGCCGAAGGGGAAGCGGCGTTCTACGGCCCGAAACTGGACTTTATTTTCCAAGATGTCCTCGAACGGGAATGGCAATTGGGTACAGTACAGGTGGATTACAATCTCCCCGAACGGTTTGAATTGGAATATGTTACCGAGCATGGCGATCGCCAACGGCCGATCATGATCCACCGCGCGCCCTTCGGTTCCTTGGAGCGATTGATCGGCATTCTGATCGAAGAATATGCGGGTGATTTTCCTCTATGGCTCGCCCCCGAACAGGTCAGAATTCTCCCCGTCAGCGATGAATTTTTCGACTACGCCAAAGCCCAAGCGGATAAACTGCAAGCCGCTGGCATCCGGGCGATCGCCGATGCTTCTGGGGAACGTCTGGGCAAATTGATCCGCAATGCCGAAAAACAGAAGGTTCCTGTGATGGCGATCGCCGGGGCGAAGGAAGTCGAAGCCAATAGCCTCAGTATCCGCACCCGTGCCTCTGGAGAACTCGGCGCGATTCCGATGGAGGAAGTGGTTCAACGCTTAGTTGAAGCAAACATGAGTCATATCAACTTCTAAAAAACGTCTCGTCAATTATTTGGGGCGATTTGAAGCAGAAAGATACTTTGGCTTAAAATCGTCCTATTTTTTAAATTATTATCGAAAAGTGCTTATGATACTTGAGTCACTTAAAATTTTAATTTCTAATACAACTCATTCTATAAATCCTTCTTTTTTTGCAGCATTTGCCTCTGCAATTGCTGCATGTATTTCAGCTTACGTCGCATGTCAGCAGTATACAATCAATAAATATCGGCTTAAATTTGATTTATATGAACGACGGCTAAATATTTTTAGTGCAGTGATTAAATTTATGGTTTCTGTTCGTAATCATCCATCACTTCTTGATCCAGAAGCATTTTATGATGCTCGTTTAATAGAGTTAGACTTAAATACTAGAGACGCTACTTTTTTATTTGATGAAAACACTTGTAAATACATAAAAAAGATCAGAAAAGAGTCTTTGGACATACTGACTATCGGCCATTCACTTGCTGAAAAAGATTTATCTCAACATGATCGAGATATTCATGCGGAAAAAAAAGCAAAAAAATTGATCTGGTTAACTAACCAGTTAGAAGAATCACAAAATGAATTTAGCAAATATTTAAATCTAGGCATACTTAAATAAATTCTTGATATGAGTATCATTACCCTCCAATCCATTAAAAAAGATTTCGGCATTAAAGAAATTCTCAGAGAGGCGAGCTTGAGTATTGATGATGGCGAAAAAGTCGGCTTGATTGGGGTGAATGGTGGCGGAAAATCAACCCTTTTAAAAATGATTGCAGGGATTGAATCCATTGATGGGGGACAGCGGTTAGTTCGTTCTGGGGCAAGGATTATCTATCTACCGCAACAACCAGAAATCGACCCAGAAAATACTATTTTAGATCAGATTTTTGCCAATTGCAGTGAACAAATGAAATGGGTTAAAGCCTACGAAGATTTATCCCATAAAATGGCAAAAGCTTCTGGCGATGAATTGAATAGTTTAATGGGAAAATTGTCCAGCATTACCGAAAAAATGGATGCCCTGAATGCTTGGGAAGTGGAAACCAATGCCAAGATCATTTTGAGTAAATTGGGCATTGATGATTTTGAAACAAAAGTAGGTGATTTATCCGGTGGTTATCGCAAACGAATTGCCCTTGCGGCTGCCCTCCTTTCGGAACCCGATCTACTTTTAATGGATGAGCCGACAAACCATTTAGATGCTGATTCAGTGGAATGGTTAGAGGGTTATTTAACTCAATTTTCAGGGGCATTACTATTAATCACCCACGACCGTTATTTCCTTGACAAAGTCACCAACCGCATCATCGAAATTGATCGCGGTGATCTGTATACCTACGCCGGAAATTATTCCTATTACCTAGAGAAAAAAGCCTTGGCAGAAGAGGCAGCGGTTAGCAGCCAACAGAAACATAAAGGGGTATTGCGACGGGAATTAGAATGGCTCAAACGGGGGCCGAAGGCGAGGAGTACCAAACAAAAAGCGCGCATTGATCGGATTTCTGATATGCAGAATAAAACCTTTAAGGAAGCCCAAGGAAAAGTTGAAATTGATACACCGGGGCGGCGTATTGGCAAGAAAGTTGTTGTCGTCGAAAATCTCTGTAAAAGTTTCGATGATAAAATGATCATTAAAGATTTTAGTTATGAATTTAATCCCGGCGATCGCCTCGGCATTATCGGTGGCAATGGAGCGGGCAAATCGACCTTTTTAAATCTGATTACAGGACGACTCGAACCCGATAGCGGCACAGTAGAAATCGGCAGTACGATTCATATTGGTTATTTTGACCAACATTCCGATGATTTACTTGATGAAGCCACGCAAAATCAACGGGTGATTGATTACATCAAAGATGTTGCCACCTATGTACAAACGGCGGATGGTACACAAATTACAGCGTCCCAAATGCTAGAACGATTTTTGTTCCCGCCCGATCAACAATATGCGCCGATTCATAAACTTTCTGGGGGTGAAAAACGGCGTTTATTTCTGCTAAAAGTGCTGATGGGTGCGCCGAATTTACTCATTCTTGACGAACCTACGAACGATTTAGATGTACAAACCCTTTCTATTTTGGAAGATTATCTCGAAGACTTTAATGGCTGTGTGATTATCGTTGCCCACGACCGTTATTTTCTCGACCGGACAGTGAACATGATTTTCGCCCTCGAAGGCAATGGGCTACTGAGACAATACCCCGGCAATTATTCCCTTTATTTAGACTATAAACAGGCAGAAGCCGCCCAAAACCCACCGGAAAATCCTCTCCCAAAAGAGGCGATCGCCAAACCACAAACGCCTAGCAAGCCAAAAGCCGCTCCATCCCGTCGCCTGTCAAACTACCAACGGCGTGAACTAGCACGTCTCGAAAATGAGATTATTCCTGAGCTAGAAATTCAGCGGGAAGCATTACAGACGGAACTCAGTAACCAAGTGGACTATGAGCAATTGCAGACCCTTTCCTTAAAATTAGAAGCCCTCAACCAAGACATCGAAGCGAAAACAGAACGGTGGTTAGAACTGGCAGAAATGGAGCATTAACCATTATCTTTCAAGCCATAAAAAAGCCCTAGACAACACATCTAAGGCTTTCATAAATTAGGTTCTAAATTAGAACGGAGAGAGAGGGATTCGAACCCTCGTTAGAGTTACCCCTAAACAGCATTTCCAGTGCTGCGCCTTCAACCGCTCGGCCATCTCTCCAGATGGGGCACGGTTAATGATTATACAATAACTAAAGGAAAAGGCAAATTTTTATTTTTTCTGCTGTAACCATGGCTAAAACTCACAAAATCACGATTAATTACCGGCAAATTAACGAAACCCAGACTTTTACCGTCCCAGAAGACGAATTCATCCTGCGGAGCATCGAAAAACAAGGGTTTCAGATTCCCTTCTCCTGTCGCAACGGGGCCTGCACGACCTGCGCTGTGCGGGTTTTGTCGGGGGATCTCGAACAAAAATATGCCATGGGACTTTCCCCGGATCTGCAACGCCAGGGTTACGCCCTGATGTGTGTGAGCCATGCCAAAAGTGATTTGGTGGTAGAAACCCAGGATGAGGACGAAGTGTATGAACTCCAGTTTGGGCGCAACTTCGGTAAGGGTAAGATTCGCTTTGGTCTACCCCTTGATGAAGACTAACGGCACCTAGACCCCCCACTATCAATTCCGATCCTGGGGCGATCGCCACTTTCTTGGATTTAAACTCTGCCCATCTCCTTTTATAAATATCTCTATGGCCCTTCCCTCCCTACCCGAACGCCAAACTTACCTTGACATTGCCACAGAAGCCGCCCTCAGTGCTGGCGCAATTCTCAGAAAATATTACGGTAACCTCCAGCAAATTCGGGAAAAAGCAACCCCAGGCGACCTGATCACAGAAGCGGATACCACCTCCGAAGCCGCCATTATCGAGCTGCTCCAAAGACATCTACCGGATGTGCCGATCCATGCCGAAGAAGCAGGCCAGTTAGCCACAAATCAGCCCAGTCCCTACCTCTGGATGATCGATCCCCTCGATGGCACAGTGAACTACGCCCATGGCTATCCGATGTTTTCGGTTTCCATTGCTCTGTTATATACCGGCGAACCGTTAGTCGGCGTTGTTTACAACCCCTACCGCGATGAACTCTTCCGCGCCGCCCAAGGATTAGGGGCCACCCTAAATCGCCAACCGATCCAAGTTTCAAAAACAGATCAGCTACAAAATAGTCTCCTTACCACTGGTTTTGCCTATGATCGCCGGCAAACGAAAGATAATAATTACCGTGAATTTTGTTACCTCACCCACCAAACCCAGGGGGTCAGACGGGGCGGATCGGCGGCCCTTGATCTCGTGGATGTGGCCTGCGGTCGCCTAGATGGTTACTGGGAACGGGGCATCCAACCCTGGGATATGGCGGCGGGCATCTGCATTTTGCGGGAAGCGGGCGGCCTCGTCACCAGTTATGATCAAACCCCCCTCGATATGGGCAGTGGTCGGCTCTTGGCGACGAATGGCAAAATTCATACCCCGTTGAGTGTCGCCCTCCAAGAGGCCCAAGGATGGTTTCAGAGTTATTACGCTGCGGATTCATAAAAACCATCATTAAACGGTTGTACCTTTTTTAGAATCAGTCATAATTAGGTCAATGGGACCCCCACAAACATATGTCGCTTGCCATTAACCAAGGATTATTTGCTCGAAAAATTGCCGACCATTTTGCGGTGCTCGGCTTGCCCATTGATGCGAATCCAAAAGTCGTGCGCAAAGCCTATTTACAAATTGCCCAACGGCTCCACCCGGATACCTGTACCCTAACCCAGGCTCTGGATAAACGCTTGGCCAGTGAATTTTTGTCAAAGCTCGTGAATCCGGCCTATGAAAAACTGTCTAAACCGGCTTCCTGGTCGGAATACCAAGTGATTCTGGTGCAATTGAGTCAGCAATTGAGTAATGAGACAGATAACCTTGTCCTCACTACGACGGAAGCCCAGGAACTCCTCGATACCCCAGGGAATATTTCGGTACTCTACCGGGAGAAGGTGGCAGCTTTGGCCCAGGCAAATTACCAAACGATGGCCACAGTCCCCCAGGCGATCGCCACCTTAAGCGAACTGAACCTCGTCTATCTCCAATACCTCGGCAAGGTTAAAAAAGTCGAGACAAAAGAAACCATGCCCCAATATCCTGGGGAAACCATGGCGACATCAGGCGCTACCGTCAGCCCGCCGCCGCCGAAAAATACCAGCACATCTTCCCTAGACGCAGCCCTCTGGCGGGGAGAAGAACACCTAAAAAAGAAAAACTATGCCAAGGCCGTGCTGGAATTCCGAGATGCCCTCCAGCTCGATCCCAACTGCATCAAGGCCCACGCCCTCATGGGACTGTCCTATCTGAGCCAAAACCAACTGGCAATGGCCAAGGTGCATATCAAAAAAGCTTATCTCTCCAAACCAACAGATCCCCTCGTGCGCCAAGCCAAGCAAGCCCTCGAAAAAGTGATGGGCAGCGCCCTAGAGACCCAACCAGGGGCCAAGAAAGGGAGCTCCGATAAACAAGGGGGTTTATTTGGCGGTTTGTTTGGCGGGAAAAAGAAGTAGAATAGGCGACGGCAAAGCTCAACATACGGATTTCATGATTCATCAACCCCCCGCAGGTGCCAGGGATTTATTACCCCTCGAAGTTGCTCAAAAGGCCTGGATTAATGACAATCTCCAACGGGTTTTTCAACAGTGGGGCTACCAGCGGATCGTCACCTCTACTTTGGAATGGTTGGAGACGCTCACGGCTGGCGGGGCGGTGGATCGCACAAAGGTCATTCAACTACAAACGGCAGAAAGTCAAGCTTTGGGTTTGCGCCCAGAGTTAACGGCCTCGATCGCTAGGGCGGCTGTCACCAGAATGGCCGAAAATACCTTTCCCCAACGGCTTTGTTACCGGGCCAATGTATTTCGCCATCCCCCCCGGGGCAGCCACGGCAAACAAATGGAGTTTTACCAAGCGGGAGTAGAGTTACTCTTTGCGGCAGGAATTGTGGCGGATGCAGAAATTTTATTGCTCTTGGCAGATTCCCTTGATGTCCTAGGTTTAGAAGATTGGCAGTTAATTTTAGGAGAGGCGGCCCTGGGGCGATCGCTCTTGGATCCGTTTCCTGAACCAGTAAGGGAAACAGTTCGTCATTGTGTGGCCAATTTAGACCGGGTTGGGTTGCAGGAATTGCCCCTGGATGAGGATCTCAAGGCCTATGCCCTGGACATTTTTGATCTGCGTGGCGAGCCGGAAACTGTATTGGCGCGGGTGAGTCAGTTTGATCTGGGGCCAGAGGCGCAGGAAATCGTCGCGAATCTTAAGGCTCTCTTTGCGTTATTGGCTGGGAGTACCCGGAAGCAACTGCCAATTATCTTGGATTTAACCCTAATTCAGACCTTTGATTACTACACGGGCATTGTGTTTGAGGTGGTGAATTTTGCCAATCATCAGTCTTATATCTTAGGTCAAGGCGGACGCTATGATCAGCTTCTGGGCTTGTATCATCCCCAACGGGAAAATCACCCCGGTATTGGCTTTTGCTTGAATATTGAAGAACTACACACCTGTCTGTTGGCAAGTCCCCAACTGCCCAAACAACTCGCTGGCAGTGCTTGGCTGGTGATTGCGACGGAACCCAATGCCCAGCAGCAGGTATTTCACTATGCCCAAACCCTCCGCCAAGGGGATGAAATGGTGCGCGTCGAAGTGGAACTGGGAGGGCGATCGCCTGCCGAAATTTATGCCTATGCCCGCAGCAGCCACATTACCCACCTCGCCTGGATTGACCCCAGTGGCGAACCCAAACTCGAAACCCTCTAACTTAAATTCTTTTTCCTCAAGATTTTTGAATCACTGCTAACGAAAAAATGCTTACCATTGCCATTCCCAAAGGTGGACTCCTCCCAGAGGCGATCGCCCTCCTCCAACAAGTCGGGTTAGACTTTAGCGCCTTCCTCGATAAAAAAAATCGCCAACTGCAAATCACCGATCCCACTGGCACTGCCCGGGCGATGCTCGTGCGCACCCATGACGTTCCCGTCTATGTCGAATATGGCCAGGCCCAACTGGGCTTTGCGGGTTACGATGTCCTCCGGGAGAAAAAACCCGATGTCGCGAATCTGTTAGACTTAGGATTCGGTGGTTGTCGCCTCTCCGTTGCCGTCCCCAAGGCCAGCCCCTACAAAAATCCCCGGCAACTCCCCCCCAACTGCCGTGTAGCCTCCAAATTTGTCAACTGCGCCAAAGACTACTTCCGCGATCTCGATCTCCCCATCGAAGTCATTCCCCTCCACGGCTCCGTCGAACTCGGCCCCATTACCGGCATGTCCGAGGCGATCGTTGACCTCGTCTCCACTGGAAATACCCTCAGGGAAAATAACCTCGAAGAAGTTGAAGTGCTCTTCCATAGCACCGTTCGCCTCATTGCCCACCCCACCAGCTACCGCGCCAACCGTCACAATATGCTCGATTGGGTGCAAAAATTGGAGCAAATCCTCTAAATCTTTGGGCAAACGGTAACAAGGTTTGCTGACAAATTCCTAAAAAATATTTCAGCATCGCCCCAAGATCCGTTACAATGCATTAAGAAATCGTTCCTAGATCTTGACCTGAACTCCGTTCTTTACTAGAAACTGCATGACCACAAAACCGACAATCGCCATTTCCCATCTTGGTTGTGAAAAAAACCGCATCGATTCCGAACATATGATTGGGCTATTGGTAAATGCTGGTTATGAGGTTGACGCAAACGAAGAACTGGCCGATTACGTCATCGTCAACACCTGTAGCTTCATCGAAGATGCCCGCGCCGAATCTGTGCGTACCCTAGTGGAGTTGGCAGAGGCAAACAAGAAAATTGTCATTTCCGGTTGCATGGCGCAACATTTCCAAGAGCAGCTTTTAGAAGAATTGCCTGAAGCCGTCGCCCTCGTAGGCACTGGGGATTATCACAAAATTGTTGACGTGATTCAACGCACCGAACAGGGCGAGATTGTAAAGGAAGTTTCCCAAGAAATCACCTATATCGCCGACGAAACTGTGCCCCGCTACCGCACTACCAACGAAGCGGTGGCTTATCTCCGGGTGGCGGAAGGCTGTGATTACCGCTGTGCCTTTTGCATCATCCCCCACCTTAGAGGGGATCAGCGATCGCGCCCCATTGAGTCCATCGTGGCCGAAGCCAAACAACTGGCTGACCAAGGTGTCCAGGAAATTATTCTGATTTCCCAGATCACCACCAACTACGGCAAAGATATCTACGGCAAACCCAAATTGGCAGAACTCCTCAGAGCCTTGGGTGAAGTCGATGTCCCTTGGATCCGCATCCACTATGCCTATCCGACGGGGTTGACCCCTGAGGTGATCGCGGCGATGCGTGATACCCCCAACGTTATTCCCTATCTGGATCTCCCGCTACAACATTCCCATCCAGATATTCTTCGGGCGATGAATCGTCCTTGGCAAGGTCGCGTCAATGATCGAATCATTGAAGACCTGAAAGAGGCGTTACCCGATGCAATTTTGCGCACCACCTTTATCGTGGGTTTCCCCGGCGAGACGGAAGAACACTTCCAGCACCTCGTGGATTTTGTGAAACGTCACGAGTTTGATCATGTGGGTGTGTTTACTTTCTCGGCTGAGGAAGGAACCCCTGCCATTGATTTACCGAACCAACTACCGCAATCTGTCAAAGATAGCCGTCGGGATGCTCTGATGGAAATTCAACAACCGATTGCTGCCCGCCGCAATGAACTTTGTGTCGGACAAACGGTGGATGTGCTGATCGAACAGGAAAACCCAGCGACTGGTGAATTAATCGGGCGATCGCCTAGATTTGCCCCAGACGTTGACGGACTGGTATATGTCACCGGAGAAGCCTCCCTCGGCAGTATTGTCCCTGTTCAAATTACCGCTGCGGATATTTATGACCTCTACGGCACCATCGTTGAAGCATAACTAGACCGTCCAGCCACACCCCCGGCATTGTCCAGACTGCCAAGAAGCATCCAATCGGTTTTATTTCAAAGAACCCAGTTTGGGAAAAGGGTTGGGGGAGGGATTGCCCTTAGATAAGACGCATTCCCAATTTTTGTCAAACCTTAGCAAAAACCCATCCATAAACCTTACAACTTTTTTATGACCACTTCTTTTCAAACCATCGGCTTATCCGACGCCCGCGTTGACCTGTTAGAAAATATTGGCTTCGAGAAGCCCACCGAAATTCAAAGTAAAGCGATCCCCGCAATCCTCGAAGGACGGGACGTGGTGGGACTATCCCAAACAGGTACGGGAAAAACCGCCGCCTACTCCCTGCCTTTCCTTGAAAAAATTGACCTGGAACAAAAGACCGTCCAAGGTTTGATCCTCACTCCCACCCGTGAACTGGCGGTGCAGGTGACCCAGTCCCTCAAGGAATTCGCCGTGGATCGTCGTCTCTGGGTGCTCACCGTCTGCGGTGGTCAATCCATGGAACGGCAAATTCGCAGCCTGCAAAAGGGCGTCCACATTGTTGTGGGCACGCCGGGCCGGGTCATCGATCTCCTCGAACGGGGTAAGTTGTCCTTTGAAGAACTCCGTTGGGCGGTGCTTGACGAAGCCGATGAAATGCTCAGTATGGGCTTCATTGATGATGTGAAAAAGATTTTGCGTCAGTCCCCCAAAACTCGCCAAACGGTTTGTTTCTCGGCGACCATGCCCCCCGCAATCCGGGATCTGGTGGAAAATTTCCTCAATGACCCGATCAACATCACGATCAAACAGCCCCAGGTTACGCCTGACCGCATTGCCCAAGAGGTCTACATGATTCCGCGCGGTTGGTCAAAAACTAAAGCCCTCCTGCCCATCTTGGAAATGGCAAACCCAGAGTCGGCGATTATCTTCGTGCGCACGAAACGGACGGCTTCGGAGTTGACCAATGAGTTGGTTGAAGCGGGCCAAAGTGCCGATGAGTACCACGGCGACCTCAACCAAAACCAACGGGAAAAACTGGTACGTCGCTTTAAGGATGGCAAGATCAAGATGATTGTCGCCACGGATATTGCGGCGCGGGGTCTGGACGTGGAAAACCTCAGCCACGTGATTAACTTTGATTTACCGGATAATACGGAAAGTTATATCCACCGGATCGGTCGGACGGGCCGAGCTGGTAAAACGGGTACTGCGATCGCCCTCGTCGAACCCAGCGATCGCCGGTTGTTGCGTCAAATTGAACGGCGCGTCAAACAGTCCCTCAAAGTTTCGACCATTCCGAGCCGCACTGAAGTAGAAGCCCAACGGGTCACCCGCCTGGAAACCCAAGTACGGGAAGCCTTGGCTGGAGAACGGATGGCCTCTTTCTTACCGATTGTGAAGCGTTTGGGTGATGAGTATGATCCCCAGGCGATCGCCGCGGCGGTATTGCAAATGATGTACGACAATAATTCCCCCGAATGGCTCAACGAAGATTGGGAAGTACCGGAAGTCAACACCAAGACAGGTCTCCCCAAGCCGACGAAAAAAGGTGGCCGCAGCGGACGTCGTTCTAACTACAAAGGGAGTGGCGGTGGCTACAAAGGCGATCGCTCCCGGGGACGCCGTTCCTACAGTTCCAACCATTCCTAAAAATGTGATATCGCTGACTCCCCAGGTGAGCCAACTCACTAAATCTAGGGGAATGCGACAAGCATTATAGAAATAAAAAAGAGCCTCCATTTCCGATGAGAAGTGGAGGTTTTTCTTTGGGTAAGGCTTTATAAAAATGCAGCTTTAGTTGTGTGTTTAAAGCACGGCAATACATTCAATTTCGACGAGGACATCCTTCGGCAGACGCGCCACCTCAACACAAGCGCGGGCCGGAGCAGTGGCTTCATCAAAGTAGGTGGCATACACAGCATTAACCGCCGCAAAATCATTCATATCCTTGAGAAAAACGCCCGTTTTCACAACATTTTCCCAGGTGGCACCAGCTTCTTGTAATACCGCCGCTAAATTTGCCATGACTTGTTTCGTTTGGGCTTGGACATCCCCCTCAATAATTTGGCCCGTGGCGGGATCAAGGGCAATTTGGCCAGAACAAAATAACATCTTGCCTGAAGCGGCGATCGCCTGGTTATAGGGGCCAACGGGGGCAGGGGCATGATTAGTTTGAATAACTTGTTTTTCCATCACTAAATTCTTAAAACCGTTAAAAAATTGCAGATCACGTTAAGCACCCAGACGGGGACGCATCCCGTGGTGGCGGTAAGACCAATAATCCTGCAAAATGCGCCCATGATCAAAACATAAATTTTGCGGAACTTCCCACGGCTGAAAAATGCCGACTGTTTTGGCGTCATCTGCCGCTTTGGGGTCTCCCGTTGCCGTAGCGATAAAGACCACACTAATGGTGTGTTGGCGCGGATCACGGGCAGGGTCGGAGTACACACCCAATTGCTCAACTAATTGCACCTCTAGGGAAATCTCCTCTAAAGCTTCCCGTTTGGCGGCTGTCTCTACTGTTTCGCCATAATCCACAAAGCCCCCTGGAATTGCCCAGCCAAAGGGTTCATGTTTGCGTTCAATCAAAATAATTGGTCGATGGGGGCGATCACAGAGTTCAACAATGATATCGACGGTGGGAGCGGGATTACGGTAAGCCATGGCAGAGAAAGGCAATTGCAATCAGGATCATAGCAGTTTCTCTGAAGCCAGTTTGCAGACTTATTGTCTTCTTAGGAATTTTTCCGGGCCATGTTCGCTAGCTCAATTTGGCGCGCCCGGAGATGTTGCCAACTGCTGCCAGCTCCTTCGACGATGCCCCTAGCGATTAACCCAAGGGCTCGGCCAATCACATTGGTCAGCACGTAAACTAAAATTTCACCGAGCCAGGCCACGAGAGCGCGAATCCGGGGGGCAAGGGCATCCCTCAGTTCCAGGAGAATCGTCACCAGCCAGGGAATCCCCTCAAGGTTGGCGAGTTCTGCGGATCGGGGCTGGTAAACGGCCGTTTGCACGATGCCGACTGGACTAACGCTCAAAAATTGATGTTGACTTTCAAAAATGGCCTTCGGTTCTAACCAATATTTGCGCAGGCGATAGGCCCACGATAGATCATTGCGAAAACGGGCAATGTTGCGGGAAGAGCGCAGTTTTGGCTGGTAAATTTCTGCCTTGAGTAATTCTGGTTCCGGTAAGGTATTCAAGATAAATTGCAGGATATCGTTACCGACGGTGATCAACAAATTTTCTAAAATGAGTTGGCTGCGTCGTAGGGCTTCCCTGGCCTCAAGGCGATAGGTGACATTATCAATCTTGAGGGGCTGGTCTTGCAGGAGATAGGCGAATAAGTCATCGCTTTGGGGTAGTCTTTGGTTTAGGTCTGGGGCATTGGCGATCGCCACCCGATTGAGCAACTCCAAAAAGCCCTCGGCCTGATTATCGGCAGTGAGGTGGTAGCGGCCAATAAATTCCTGGGCACTAAATTTCCAGAGGTTGCGAATGCTGCGTTGATGTTGGGCTTGGAAGGCTTCGGGATCTAAATTTTTCCACTGGGGATCATTAAAAATAAAATTGAGTTGTTGCAGAATGATGTAGAGCAGTTCCCGTCGTTTTTCTGGGGTGACAATCTCTAGTTCTAGGCTACTGCCAGTGGCATTTTTCAGGGAGCCATTGAGCTTCACAAAGGTCTTGTCGAGGAGGGTTTGCCAGCGGCTATTGGTCGTCGTGATCTCTACGGGCGAGGCAATGGCGATCGCCCCGGCGGGAGGCGTTTGGGGCTGGGCAGGAGGAACTGTACTGAGGAAAATGGCACTTTGGGGCAGACAATGGCGCAGGAGCCAGGCTGCTGTTTTGAGTTCCCGTTGTTGTCCAGCGAAAACCGCACGGTACAGGGGCGGGAGGTTCTCTTGGGCGAGGTAGGTTTCGACGCGATCTAGGGCTGTGTAAATCTGGTTAAGGCCCCGGCGACGCATCCCAGCGAATAAATTTTGGTTAATGCCCTGGGGACGTTGGGACCAAACTTTACCACCAGCGGCGATGGTACTCAGCTCCGGGACGAGATCGGCGATCGCCAAGCCTTTCGGGAAATAACCCGCCAGTCCATCCCGTTTTGCCTGTAAGATCCGCTCCGAATCCAGTTGTGCCGTACAGAGAACCAGGGGCGTCGTCGGGTAAAGAAGTTGCAGTTCGCGGTATCGACGCCAATGACGATCCCCCTGCCAGGCGGGATCACAGAGAATTAGATCCAAATCCTTGCGGGGGGATGCTGCCAAAATGGTGCTGAAATTTTCTGCGGCGATCGCCCAATCCGTTTCCTGGGCTAAAGCGGTACAAAAGCCTAGACGAAAAATGGGATCATCATCTACCAACAGCAGTTTCATGGGAAGCTTACGAATGTCTTACACTGAGTTACCAATGCTCCCAGTGTACTGGTTGACGCCTGTAATACATCGCTCCCCACAAACTTCTTGCGGAATTTTTTACCTAGGGGCCACCTGTTAACCCCTTCAGGACGACGAAACTAGATGAGCACGGGGTTTGAATTATTCCCCAATAATTTCAGGCTGGGTCAGTTCATCGGACATCTCAATAATGGCGCGGATCGGCGGCTTCATTAGCGGATCTTCAACGGCATCAAATTCTTCGTAACGGCGGCGCTTAGCCCGCTGAGCCACCTGCACAGTAATGCGGTAACGATTGGATGCGGCCTGCATGAGATCTTCAGCCCGGTGCATAATTTCTGCAGAATCGAAGGAGCTACGTTTTTGCATACGAGGTGGTAATAAATCTGTGGGTTGGGTGTTCAGGCTTTCCATTATAACGGTGCGGGGGAGTTCGCCTGGTTATTCTTCCATGAGGCGATCGCGCTCTAGGAGCAGTAAATCTCGCAGTTGATTCGTATCCAGTTCCGTGAGCCAATTTTCTCCCGTATCAACGGTTTGTTCAGCCAGTTCTTTTTTGCTGGCGATCATGGCACTAATCTTTTCTTCGAGGGTGCCGGTACTGACGAATTTATGCACCTGGACATTTTGCTTCTGGCCAATGCGGAAGGCGCGGTCGGTGGCCTGGTCTTCTACCGCCGGATTCCACCAGCGATCGACGTGGAACACATGGTTGGCGCGGGTTAAATTCAACCCGGTACCCCCTGCTTTGAGGGACAGGATGAAAATGGGGGGGCCATTGGGATCATTTTGGAAGCGATCGCACATCTGTTGACGGGCCTCCCGTCGGGTCGCGCCATAGAGAAAAAGAACATCCTGGCCGAGGCGTTCCTGGAGGTAGGGTTGGAGCAGTTTCCCCCACTCGGAAAATTGGGTGAAAATCAAAGCGCGATCGCCTTCGGAGATTAATTCTTCGAGCATTTCTTCAAGGCGGAGTAGCTTGCCGGAACGGGGGGCGAAATTTTTGCCGAGTTTGGGTTTGCTCTGGAGCAGTACAGGGTGATTACAAAGCTGTTTGAGCCGTAGCAGCAGGGTGAGAATTAAGCCGCGCCGTTGGATGCCGTCGGTGTTTTCGATTTCCGCGAGGGATTCATCCACCAGTTTTTGGTAGAGGTTGGCTTGGTCTTTCGAGAGACTACAAAAGACTTCCATTTCCTGTTTTTCGGGCAGGTCTTGGATAATTGTCTTGTCGGTCTTGAGGCGACGCAGGATAAAGGGTTGGGTCAGCTTACGGAGGCTCTGGAGGGTTTGGCGATCGCCATATTTTTCGATGGGAATCGCAAAGCGCCGTTGGAAAAATTGTTGCGTACCAAGGAAATTGGGATTGAGAAAATCAAGGATTGACCAGAGTTCCTTGAGGCGATTTTCCACAGGGGTTCCCGTGAGGGCAATGCGAAAACCACTGTCGAGGGCGCGCACCGCTTGGGACTGTTTCGCCTGGGGATTCTTGATATTTTGGGCTTCGTCGAGGATCATGCCTTGCCAAGACACCGTTGCTAAATCTTTTTGATCCCGAAAAACCAAGGAATAGCTGGTGAGAATCACATTATATTTTTGGGCCGTGCTCGCAAAGGTTTTTCCTTTGGCGCGGCGATCGCCATGGTGAATCAAGGTTTTTAAGTTAGGGGCAAACTTGTGAAGTTCTCGTTCCCAGTTACTGACCACGGAGGTGGGACAGACCAATAGCACCGGCTGGGTTAGTTTTTTGTTTTCCTGGAGGGTTAATAAAAAGGCGATCGCCTGAATCGTTTTCCCTAGGCCCATATCGTCGGCGAGACAAGCCCCCAAGCCCCATTTTTGTAAAAAGCTCAACCAGCTCATCCCCTTGTGCTGGTAGGGCCGGAGCGTACCTTGCAGAGAGTCAGGCGGCTCAATTAGCTTCAGGGCTTCATTATTCGCCAGATGATCGAGGAGTTCCCGTAACGCCCCCGACGCCTCAAAGCCAACCACAGGCAACTTCGCAAACACCTGGCCCGGTTCTGCCCCCAGGCGGAGGGCATCCTCTACCCGCAGCGGCTGCTCACTCATTTTCGTTTGGTAAATTTCCTGGGCGGCCCGCACATCGGTGGGTTGGAGCGCTAGCCATTGACCATTCACTTCTACCAAAGGCGATCGCCGCGCGAGGAGATCCTGAAATTCCCGTTCTGTGAGAGTCGTTTCGCCAACGGCCACCTCTAGTTTGTACTGCAATAGACTCTGAAGATTTAAGCGACTTTCATCTTTGACCTGGGCAGAAATTTTAATGCCAAGGCGCACTTCATTACTCCCAGCCTCTAAACCTGCTGGCAGGATGACCCCCAGGCCCTTATCGCGCAGTTGCCAGGCCACCGAACGGATAAACTCATAGGCTTGGATTGCATCAAGGGGACAACCACAGGGCTGCGGCCCCCCTAAACTTTCACCAATGGACTCGTACAACCGGGACGCAATGCCTAGACCCTTTAATAAAATTTCCTGGGGTTGACTGGGATCTTGCCAAACGCGATCCGCCGTGACAATATTTTCTGCATTTCCCAAGGCCTGCAAACCATATTGCAATTGCCAACTGTTTTGGTCTGCGGTGGGGGGTAGCAGTTGAAAGCAGGCACGAAATAGGGGCTGATTCAGGGCAAAATCCGGCGGATTTACCAAATATTCCCGCACGGGAAACGTCCAATTTTCGTAGGCATGGCCCAGTTGACGGGGCAGATCTTCAAAGGTGGCCTTGGCTTTGGAAAGGCGATCGCACCAGGGAAACACCACAGAGGTTTTCGGAAAATTTTGTAGGGGCTTGGCATGGGGACGCACCTGGGCATCGATCATCGCCGTGAGAAAACTCAATGACACCTGGGCTGGCGTTTGACCGACCGCACAAATGCCTGGCATCTGTTGCAAAAACTGGGCAAACCGCTGTTGTTCTGTGACGCTATCTAACAAAGGTACCCACGTCGCCAGGGCTTCTCCCGTTGGGAGGAGGGTCACATGGGGCAGAAATTTACGCCGCACAACTAAATCAAGGCTCCAGCGGCACACCTGCCACCAAAACCGGAGATCCCCCGCGAGGGCGTCATCGGTGAGGGGTAATGTTTGAATAATATTCGTGGCTTGGCGGGCGTTTAGGGCGAGGCCCATAATTTGCCAGTCGGCCCAATCGAGCTGATCGGGAATCTGGGGTTGATTAGACAAGAGTGGGATCGAGGGTTTGGTCTTGGTGCCTTTGGTACTGGGTAGAGAAAGCGTCGTTTCTAACCACTGGGCATTTTCCGGCACCGTCACCCCATAGGCCTGGAGTTGGGTTTCGAGGCTTTGGCGATCGCCCCCAAAAGGATAAGCGGGCGGGCTGACTGCGGACTCACTGCGCCAGACCTCACTCCACAGAAAAAAGTAGGATTGCTGTGCCTGAAAAATCCAAGTGCCGTGTACCAGTGCCATAGACGATATGTATTTGTCGAGAAAAACGGACGCAGCAGGATTCGAACCTGCGACCGACCGCTTAGAAGGCGGTTGCTCTATCCACTGAGCTATGCGTCCAAGGGTTTTGGGCTAATAAAGTATAGCAGATTGAAGTTTGGCTGTAGACCCCGATCTATCTCCATTGCCGGGGATAAAATTCTACTCGCTGCGGAGGGCAACAATCGGGTCTAAACGGGCCGCTTGCCGCGCCGGAAACACCCCAAAAAATAAGCCAATTCCCCCAGAAACACCTACCGCCATCACAATCGCTGTTACAGAAATAGGGGCCGCCAGGGGGGTCAAGACATTGGCGAGAAATACGCCCCCCAAGCCTAGACCTGTCCCAAAGATCCCACCAATCCCTGCCAGGATCACCGATTCAATCAGGAACTGATACAAAACGTCGTTTTCTGTGGCACCAAGGGCTTTACGGAGACCAATTTCTTTTGTCCGCTCGGTAACAGACACCAACATAATATTCATGATGCCAATCCCACCAACGAGGAGAGAAATACCGGCGATCGCCGCCAACATTGTGGTTAAAGCCCCGGTAATTGTATTCGCCACGTCCAATAAATCCTGTTGACTTTGGACGCTAAAATCATCCTCATCGACGATCTTATGGCGGAGCCGCAATAGATTTTCGATCTGAAAGGTCATCGCCCTGACTCGGTCTTCACTTTCACCGGAGACGGAAATAAAGGTTAACTCCGTGCCATAGGGAGACGTGCGTCCCACCACCTGGTTCGACATTGTGGTGAGGGGCATATAAACGGCGTTGTCCTGGTTTGTGCCAAAGGAAGCCCCCTTTTCTTCGAGAACACCAATCACATCGAAGGTAAGATTTTTGACCCGGAGTTTTTGGCCCACCGGCTCGATATTAGGGAAAAGCTCCGTGGCAATCTCAGACCCAATCACGGCGACGCGCTTGTTGCGTTCCACATCACTGTCGGTCACAAACCGGCCTTGGGCTAGGGTAAATTCGCGTACATCAATGAATTCGGGGGTAATCCCCAAGAGCAAAGAATCTTTATTAATCCCCCGAAATGTCACTAAACCACGACTATTAATCTGGGGCGCCACCGCCGCCACATTCGGCACCTGTTCGGCGATCGCCTGGGCATCTTCCCAAACGAGGGTCTTGGGTAAATCAATGGTGGTGCGTTGGGCCGCCCGGGAGCCGGGAATGATAAACAAAACATTGGAACCGAGGGATTCAAACTGCTCTGTGGCTAATTTTTGGGCACCTTGGCCTAAACCGACCATGGCAATCACGGACGCATTACCGATGATGATGCCGAGCATCGTTAAACCACTGCGCATTTTGTTGGTGCGGAGGGTGGCGATCGCCATTTGTAAATGCTCAAACAGATGTAATCCCATGGGGCCGTCGTCGATAAAGGTGCTTCTTCTCTACTGTACGCAAAAGACCCAAGCCCTGGCAGAATTTTGTCCGAAAAAAGCTCAATGGCTCACGAGGCAATCATACTGACTCTGGTTAATGCGACCCGCTTGGAAAAGGGTTTCGGTGATTTCAGAAATGGTTAAAATGGCGTGGGCTTGATATCCCTGGGCCTGGAGCCGATCCTTAACGCCCGCTTCGTGGTCAATGAGAACCACCATCTCCTTCACGGTAAGGCCCGCCGACTCCAGTTTTTTCGCCCCCTCAACGATACTTTTGCCCGTAATTAGCACGTCATCGACGACCAGAATCGTTTCCCCTGGCTCAAAATGGCCCTCAATCACCCGCCTCGTCCCGTGGGCCTTGACTTCCTTACGGGGGAAAATCATCGGGTAATTTAATTTCAGAGCCAACCCCGTTGCCGTGGGGAGCGAACCATAGGGAATCCCGGCGATACGGTCAAATTTCAGGTTTTTGGCGATCGCCCCGTAGGCATTGAGCACCTGGTTAAAAACCTGGGGGTTAGAAATAATTTTGCGCAGATCAATGTAATAGGAAAACGTCGCTCCGGAGGCCTGGACATATTCCCCAAAGAGCAGACAGCCCAGGTCAAACAACTGCACGATCAACTCCGCCTGGGGGTGCGCTGCGGGAAAATTTGTCGGTACCTGGAGCAAATCACACCGGGCGTTGCTGGGGGTATAACGCTGGCGAATGTCTTCAATCTTTTGCCGTAGCTGGGCGACGGGTTGCCGACAATCGGTTTGGCTGAGGTCATCGTTAGGAATGGGAATTAAGAGGCCAGACCCATTGGAATTTAAGCCCTGGTGAATGATTTCTTCGAGGTTTTCGCTCCGTTGCCAGATACTGCGGGCAAGGATCCACCGTTCCGGAGCAATGGCACGTACTTGGCGAAAAACCGCCGGGCGATCGCCCCCAATTTCTAGGAAAAGTTGTTCGGGGGTGCCCCACTGTTTAATTTCTTGGATCAGGTGCAGATAAAAAGGCCGTTGCGGGTCGGGGTAATTTTGCAGGGGAAAGGCACCGGGGTTAGAGGTGCGGCATTGCAAGAAAACGCCTTTGTCGGGATAGAGCAAAAAAGGGGCAACGTGGTCTTGGCCCGGGTAGGCGCTGAGGGTGACTGCATCCACTTGCCACGCCTCAAAAATCGCCTGGGCGAAAAGGCTGCTGGTGTTGAGATCGGCGTGTTTCGCATCGAGAATAATGGGGATATCAGGCGGAATATGGGCTAAAACCGTTTCTAACAGTTGCAACCCCGGCACCCCTAAGGCTTGATAAAAACCGAGGGTCGGCTTGTAGGCACAGACGAGATCCTGGGTCTGGTCAATGATCCCCAAAAGCCACGTTTTCAGGTTCTGAATTAAATCTCCGGTGCGTAAAGCATCCGGCAGCATTTCCGGGTTCGGATCGAGGCCCGCCACGAGGAGGGTCTTTTGGGCGGCGATCGCCCCGGTGAGTTTTTCGGTGAAAGTTGCGGGTGCTAGCTCCAATCCTGTTGCTCCTCGCCATGGCGTAGATGTTTGTAGGCCCGCCCGGCCGCATGGATTTCCCTTGTTTTGGCGAATAAAGCTTCCTCTGTCAGTCCCCACTGTTGGAACAGCAATTTCAAATCCTGCTGAATTTCCCTTGCCCCAGGGAAGCCGTCATAGCGCAGATGGAGCCGTGCCAATTCCACCAGGGCATTTTCTGTGGGTTCTCCCTTGAGGAGACTATCCACAATCAGGCGATCGCGGTTGGCTTGGGGATGGACTTGATCTTGTTGGGGCATCGGCGCGAATGGAACTAACAGTGCAAAAAGGGCTAAATCATGGCGCAAGACTGAAGGAATGTCTTCGTCAACTATTGCGTTAAGCCGTGCTTGAGGGCGTAGCGTACCAATTCTGTCCGGCTATTGGTTCCCGTTTTGCTAAATAGGCGACTAACATACTTTTCAACATTGCGGACGCTGGTTTCGAGCTCCTTGGCAATTTCTTTATTCATCAGTCCCTGGGCCACGAGATCGAGGACACTTTGCTCCCTAGGGGTCAGGTCAATTTTTAAAGGCGGTGGGGTGGTGACCAGTTGATTTTGCTGGCCGAGGAATTGCTTAATCTCCCGGAGATCCTGGGCGATGCCTTCGAGATTGCTGCCGCCACCATCTTGTTGTTCGGCGATCGCCGCCTCCCGGGTCAGGAGATTTTTGACAATCGCTTCGAGTTCTTCGGGTTCAAAGGGTTTCGGTAAATAGGCATCACAGCCCGCTTGGTAGCCTTGGATGCGATCGCCAGTCATGCCACGGGCCGTTAGAAAAATTACCGGAAGCGTTTTAAAGCGCGGATCTTCGCGCAGTTGCCCCAAAAACTGATAGCCATCCACCTGGGGCATCATAATGTCAGAAATGACTAAATCCGGTGTAAACGTTTGCAAAACATCCCAGGCTTTTGTGGCATTCTCAGCGGTGGTGACGGTTAGGGCTTCATCATCTTCTAAATAGGCTTGAACCGCCTCCCGGACGCCCGGTTCATCATCGACAAGCAAAATATTGTAGCGTTTATCCATCGCCCATTTTCCCCTTACGAAAGCGCATGATCTTGCCCCTGATTATAGCTTTTCACGGTTTCGTCCTCTGTTGTTCTTTGTCGGAAATCACACCATGCTCAAGGTTTTCGTGTATGGCACCCTCCAGCCAGGAGAAGCAAATTTTCCCCGCTACTGTGCCCCCTATCACCCCCACATTGAGAAGGCTTTCATCCCAGGGAAGCTTTATCAGTTACCGGTGGGTTATCCGGCCCTCACCCCAGAGCCTGGCTGGGTAGAGGGTTGTCTGTTGCGATTCAGGGATCCCAATGTTTTAGGGAAACTAGATGTCCTTGAAGATTATCAACCGGGGCGATCGCCAAGCCTCAATGAATATCAACGGCGTCAAGCGCCTGTTTACACGGAGACAAAAACGATCCTGACGGAGGCTTGGGTCTATGGGATGACCCCAGAAAAGGTTGCCCAACTGGGAGGGACGCCTTTCTCTGGTTCCCGCTGGACGGCTAACCAAAACTTCTCGAACTTCTAGGTGGGGCTAGAGTCACCATACCAAATGGCTTCAATTTGCTGGGCGATCGCCGCCAATGTTTCTCGGTCATTCGTCTCACTTAAAACTGTGACATGACCCAGTTTGCGGCCTGGGCTGGCGCTGGTTTTGTCGTACCAGTGGACATGGCTATGGGGAAACTGGGTCAACATCTGCCGTTTGTGGGCATAGTTCCCCGTACTGTGCTCAAACCCTAGTAAATTAACCATTACCGCCCCAGGGGTGATCATCTTGGGGTTCCCTAAAGGCAGATCGGCGATCGCCTGGAGTTGCATTGCAAACTGCGAAGTCTGACAAGCATCCAAACTAAAATGGCCGGAATTGTGGGTGCGGGGGGCGATTTCATTCACCAACACCTGTCCTTCGGAAGTGAGAAACAACTCAATCCCCATAATGCCCACCAGATTTAACCCTTCAGCTAAGGTGCGGGCAATCTTTTCAACCTGACTCACCACATCTTGGGAAACCGCCGCAGGGGCCAGCACCCAACGACACACTTGATCAATCTGTTGGGTTTCCACCGTCGGAAAGGTGCGAATTTCTCCCCGGCGGTTGCGGGTCACCATCACCGCTAATTCCTGCTCAAAGGGCACAAACGCTTCTAAAAGTAAGGGAATATCAGCCAAATCCGTTGGTAAAGTCTGTAACGCCGCAGCATCTTTCACGATAAATGTCCCTTTGCCGTCATAACCATGGCGACGGGCCTTCACGACCAGTGGAAATTCCCAACCAGAGGGTAGCGGTTCCCCCAGTTGCCAAGGGACAAAGGTCGGCACCGGAATGCCGAACCGTTGACAACAGCGCCGTTGATCATATTTATCCAAGAGGGCAGCGAGGAAAGGCAGAGAAGGGAAGAATTTTGCCCCCCGTTTAACGAGGGTATCGAGGGCTTCGAGATCAACAAATTCATTTTCAAAGGTGACCACATGGCAGTTTTCCACCAGCTTGGCCGTAGACTCTAGATCGTCGATCGCCCCAATGATCACTTGATCGGCATTAGAAACCGCCGGATCACTGGCGTTGGGTGTTTGTACCCACAGTTCCATGCCGAGGCTCCGGGCTTCTGCTCCCATCATCCAGGCGAGTTGTCCGCCGCCAATGACACCCACTTTATGTTTCATGCTCTTGTTTTGCCGTTTTTATATGGATTGCCCGTGCCCCATTAAACCCTAGGAGGGCTGCCGGATGTCAATTGTCTAGATCCGCGAGCCTAAGCCTGAGCTTTAGTTGCCTCTGGGGCAGACTGGGTCTCAGAGGCGTTACTCTCTCTAGTTGCTTCTGTGGAAACCATCGCCGCCATTAACTGGTCTGGGTTGACGGTAAAGGGTAAACGGTGGATGTCTGACTGAGGCTGACAGGTGATCTCTGCCACCTGGCGCAGCTCGGCCAAGGTCATTGTATTTAGACCGAGATCAGCGAGGCTCTTTGGTAAGCCAATATCGCGGTAAAACTGGAGGAGCTGTTGGCGGGCGGTCTCAGCCAGTTGACTTTTTTGGCAAATTTCTTCGAGGCGGAGTTGCACCAAAATGCCGTAGGCAACTTTTTCACCATGCAAAATGCCATGGGCGGCGGACAGATGGGTTAACCCATTGTGAACCGCGTGGGCGGCCACGGTGCGACAGTTGGCCCCTCCCAAGCCACCGATCACGCCAGCGAGGAGAACCGTTGCATCAACGACTTCCTGCCATTCGGGACTGTGGACATCGGCGATCGCCTGGGAGGATTTTTGAAAGAGGAGATCCCGGAGAATCCGCGCTTCTTGGACGGCGGCAATGGTGAGGGTCTGGGGGGAATGGCCACTGCTGACGGAGGCTTCATACCATTTGGCGATCGCATCCCCAATCCCGGCAATGAGAGTCCGTTGCGGCGCAGTGCGTACCAAGTCATAGTCCAGAATCAACAGATTCGGGCATTGCTCCAAGGCCACATCATATTGAAAGGCCCCTTGATCAGAATAAATATTCGACAGAGCTGTCCAAGCAGCACAGGTGGCCGCCGAGGTGGGCACGGTCACAATGGGACAACATTGTTGGTGGGCAAGGAGTTTGGCCGTATCTAGGGCCTTGCCGCCGCCGATGCCGATGACAAAATCTGCTTTGTGGGCTTTGAATTTTTTGTTGAGTTCCTTGAGGGACGCTTCGGAACAGTCAGGACTGTAGCTGCCACTGGCGAGATCGAGTTTTTCTTGCTCGGCTAGGGTTTGGAGCGGATCTGCCAATTTTTCAAGGCTCTGCTGCCCTCCCACCACAAAAGGACGTTTTCCCCACCGGGCGATCGCCGCACCAGCTTGGGCCAGGGCGTTATTTCCCTTGAGCACTTGGGCCGGCGCAATCAGCACTTGCATGGGAATAGTTTGGGTTTGGGTAGCAGCAGGCTTTTTCATGGGTATTGGTAGCGAAGAAATGGCGACGAAACGGTTGAGAAAAACTTCCCTAGATCCTAACTAATCGCATTGGGTTGGGGCAGCTTTTTGAGATTTTCTGGATAAAGCTGGATGTCCAGGGCCCCATTTTCGCGATCAGCAATGGCGCGTTGGACTTGACCTAGATAGAGGGGTTCAGAAACGCCGGGTTCGGGGTGACTCATCACCCGGAGGCGCACGGTAAATTTATTATCGCCATTGCCAATGCGTCCGTAGGAAAAGAGGTCATTAGAAGCTTGGCGGAGGGTTGCATTGATTTCCTCGGCAGTCACTTCAGGCTTCACGGAGACAACGGCTAGGTTTGCACCATTGTCATAAACCAGGGCATAGCGCACGGCTCCCGGCACGATACTACGGCTAAAGAGTCCTAAGCTGAGGCCAAACAAACCAATGGTAAGCACAATCATAAAGCCGGTGGTGCCGACTAAGCGGAAACGGATGCCCCACTTAAAAAGAAACGCGGCGATCGCCAAGACCGCAAAGAACAAGGTGGCGTAGGCAGACCACTGGGTATAAAGGGCAAAATCTAAATTTTCCATGGGTCAGTTCGGTAAAAACGTTTTGGCACAAGGCCAGTGCAGTTAATTAAGGGATCATTAAAAGTTGTGGCTTCCATTATCCCAGCAAGGGCCCCAAGAAAAAACCAGCGAGGCGATCGCTGGCATAACTCAAGCTTGTTGTTGTTTTTGCATCGAAAAAATACAAGATTTCAAACCACGCGTTCCCAGCACGAAGCCCGAAATATTTCTTTACACAACGCTAAGTGTAGCAGAACATACCATTTTTGATCAGGGAATTTTTCAACTTTTCGCGACATTTTCCCTCAGCCTGGATCATGTCACATAGATTTATCACTGGGGAGATTTAGAATAATTGCCAATCCCGCGAAGATAAAGCCTTGAGTCGTTCTAGCCGCTGGGTGAGGTAGTGACGATCCAGTTGGCTGTTGTTAAAAATTTGAATACTGGTGAGACTGATGCGCCACGACCAAATATAAGCCAGTTGGGTAAGGGCCTGGAGGGCCACCTGTTCCTGGGCGACAAAGGTGGTTTGGGACTCATAGCCCGCGATAAAGGCTTCTCGCACCCGTCGCTGGAGACCTGTGGTGAGTGCCCCCTGGAAAAATTTGCCAATTTCAAAGGCGCGCCAACCGTAGCCGCATTGGTCAAAGTCGAAGAGGGTGAGCTGATGATCTTCGGTGAAATGGACGTTGCCGCAGTGGGCATCCCCCCAACAGACCGACCAGAGGGGCTTTTCCTTGGGGAGTTGCGCTAAAGTTTCGCGGATTTTGTGGGCAATATCCTGCATGAAACCCCAATCCCGGGGGCGATCGCCAAAAAACGGCAAAATCACGCCCAAGGATTCATCCAACAAATACTCAAGGTCTAGGGGTTTGCGCGGGTGGTCACAGATGAAGTCTTGGCTGACCTGATGGATCTGCGCCACCACTGCCCCTAAATGATGACTTTGGCTTTCGTTCCACCCCCCTAGGGCAATTTCCCCTGGGGCAAAGGGAAACAGAGTGGCATAGCGATCGCCTTCTGGGGCCTGAATTTTGACCGCCCATTCACCAACTTCCGTCGCTAGAGGAGCCGCCACCGGTAAACCCTGGGCCTTGAGAAAATTTAAAAAGTCTAGCTCGAAAAAAATTTCTGTGGGCGATCGCCAATGGTGATGGGAGACCCGCAACACAAACGTATCCTGGGCTGCTTGCACAAAATAAATATCACTCAAGCCCCGATTCCATAACTCACATTGGCTGACGGTCTTAAGGCCATATTGCGGCAGCACACGCTCCCGGAGGGCGATCGCCGATAGCGTGGAGTAAATGACGGGGAAATCCGAGCAGACCATAGACCGCAGCCCCTCAGGTGCAGGACAAATCAACTATCAACCTAAAAAGATATGGGCCAAAAATCTGTAGCCCATGGCACCATCTTCCAGAACATCAAGAAAAAGTTTGCAATTCTTTTCTAAAATGGGATAAACGCTTATACCTACAGCTTTTGTCAACCTCGAAAAATAAAATGTTGCAAATTGTTACAAAACTTGTTAATCTTGAATCAAGATAAAAAACAACCTAATTTACCTCAGATAACAATATGGCTAAAAAATACCAAGGCAATATCATCGACGACCAAGGCAAAATGAACACCTTTGCCGTAGAGCCCACCGTTTACGTCCAAGAAAATCCCCGCGTCGGCTTTACCGAATACGCAGAAAAATTCAATGGTCGCGCCGCAATGATCGGTTTTGCTTCTTTACTTCTTCTCGAAATCTTCACCGGCCATGGTGTCATTGGTATTTTTCAGTAAGACCAGCAGCTTTTAATTTTTTCAAACAACATCTCAACAGCATAAGTTTGTGTAGGGCGGCCCTTGGTCGTCTTTTTTTTCGGCAAATTTCCTTAAAATAGAAGTCGCTGCCCGGTACTCCCGGTTAACTTTTTTAATTTCTCATTCAGATATTTAACGCCCATGCCCGTCCTTGTCGTCGCCACCGGAAACCCCGGTAAATTACAGGAAATGCAAGCCTATCTCCAGGATTTGCCCTGGGAATTGCAGCTCAAGCCCCCGGAACTCGACATCGAAGAAACAGGCACAACATTCCTCGAAAATGCAGCTCTCAAGGCCTCTCAGGTGGCAAAGGCCCTCGACCAATGGGCGATCGCCGATGATTCTGGTTTAGCCGTCGAAGCCCTCAACGGTGCCCCTGGTCTGTATTCAGCCCGCTACGGCACCACCGACCAAGAACGCATTGAACGTCTGTTAACGGAACTGGGCAACAACCCCAATCGCCGCGCGAAATTTATCTGTGCAGTGGCGATCGCCAAACCAGACGGAACCATTGTCGCCCAAGTCCAAGGAGACTGTCCCGGAGAAATTCTCCCGGAACTGCGGGGAACAGGGGGCTTTGGCTATGACCCCATTTTTTATGTGCCAGAATATCAACAGACCTTTGCAGAAATGTCAGCGGCGCTCAAACATAACGTCAGTCACCGGGGCCAAGCCTTTGCACTGCTGTTGCCGCGTCTTGCCACTCTCCTCGATTAACGATGCCTGCTCCCCCCACCCCAGAAGATCGCAATCCTGAAGCGTCCCTCCGAGAACTCCTCACCCTTGGGGGAATGTTTATCTGTGCGATCGCCCTCTTGATTTGGCTATTAAACTTCAGTGTCAACTGGCTCATTGTCCAGATGCCCGTGAGTTGGGAACAACGGTTAGGGCAAGCCCTGGTCAAAATCTACGAACCCCAAGCCGAACCTTCGCCCGCCCAAGATGAACTCAATGCCCTGCTCGACCGCCTGGAAGCAGAAATTCCTGCTGGCGCTAAAGAAAAACGTGACTACCAACTCCTCTATATTCCCCAGGATGTGGTGAATGCCGCGGCCCTGCCGGGGGATACGGTATTGGTCTATCAAGGGTTGTTAGATCAAATGGACTCAGAAAACGCCTTAATGATGGTGTTGGGCCATGAAATCGGTCACTTTGCCAACCGAGACCATCTGCGTAATATTGGTCGGGCCCTCGTAATCCGTACAGTGATCTCTTCTATTTTTGGTGATGTCAGTTGGTTGGGAGATGTCGCGCAAATTGTCAGTACCTCGCGCTTTTCCCAAGCCCAAGAAAAACAAGCCGATGAATATGGTTTAGATTTGCTCTATGCCACCTATAGACAGGTCGCTGGTGCAACGGATTTCTTTGAGGCGATGAGCCAAAAACAAGGGGCCAATTGGGATTTTCTTGCGACCCACCCGGCCCCCGCAAAACGAGTGCAACACCTCAAAACATTAATTCAGCAAAGGGGCTACCCCATCGGTGAATATACCCCTCTGCCAGAGGTATTAACCCAAGATTAATCTACCGCTGTTTGGGATAATTTTCCCCTAAACAAGGCGAAAGCCTACTCAGGGGAGCAGGCTTACAATCCAAATTTAACTAACAAAAAGATTTACCAAACAACAAAACGAGGTTAACAACGAACCCAACAAGCGCTTCTCGAAAAACGGTACCTAACAGGCAGTGATTATAGCCCGATTACCCGATTCCGTTAGGGGGAATAACCGAGTCTATCTTCAACTTGAAATGTTGAGAAGGACTTCTGGGCGAGACCGAACAAAGGAGGTACAACCGCTCAATCTCTTCGTCCGAATAAAAGCTTTTTCAGAACTTTTATTTTGTACCTTGCTTATAAGGTATCAGCAAAGATAGGTAGCGGTGATGGATACTTTATATCTTGTAATATTTGCTTATCGATCTCGCGGGCGATGTTGGCAACTCTTCTAAGGGAATAAGGGTTTAGGACTACATTCGGTCTAGCACCTCAATCCCCAGGAGAGATAAACCCAATTTGAGGGTGCGGGCCGTGGTGTCGGCGAGGATTAACCGGGAAATGCGGTGATCGCCTTCGGCCTTGAGGATCGGGCAAGCCTCATAAAATTGGTTGAATTTGCGGCTGAGGTCATAGAGGTATTCACAGAGGCGATTGGGCATCAGATCCTGCTCAACGCTCATCAGGACTTCACTCAGTTGCAGTAAATGTTTAGCTAGGGTCAGTTCAGCGGCCTCTTCAAGAATAATCGGGGTGTCAGTGGGTAGGGTGCTGAGGTCAATGCCCCCTTGACGACTGACCCCCTGGACACGCACATAGGCATAGAGCATATAGGGTGCCGTGTTGCCCTGGAGCGCCAACATTTTATCGAAGCTAAAGATGTAATTACTGGTGCGATTTTGGCTCAGGTCAGCATATTTCACAGCCCCAATCCCAACCACTTGGGAGACTTTTTCGACGAATTCTGCTGTTTCTTGGCGTTCATCTTCGGCGAGACGTTTTTCTAAATCAGCGCGGGAGCGGTTAACAGCTTCATCCAATAAATCCTTGAGCTTGATCGTATCGCCAGCACGGGTTTTGAGTTTTTTGCCATCTTCCCCTTGCACGAGGCCGAAGGGCACATGGACAACTTCCACATCATCGGGTAAAAACCCAGCACGTCCGGCCACCTGGAACACCTGGGCGAAATGTCCGGCCTGACCAGAGTCTGTCACGTAGATGATCCGTTTGGCCTGATCTTCTGTGATGCGATAACGAATTGCTGCTAAATCAGTGGTGGCATAGTTAAAGCCCCCGTCGGATTTTTGGACAATCAATGGTAGGCGATCGCCATCTTTATTTTTAAACCCTTCGAGGAAAACACATTGCGCCCCGGCATCTTCTTCTAACAAACCCACTTCGTCCAATGCCGTTAGAACATCTGCCAGGTATGGATTGTAAAAAGACTCGCCCCGTTCCGTTAATTTGATATCTAGAATGTCATAGATCTTTTGAAATTCTCGGCGGGATTGTTCACAGAGCAATTGCCACGCTTTTTGACTTTCTTCGTCTCCAGATTGTAATTTTACGACTTGATTTCGAGAGGCTTCTTTAAAGGCTTCATCTTCATCAAAACGAACCTTTGCTTTTTTATAAAATGCGACCAAATCACCAATGTCGAGAACATCTGCTTTCGTTAAAGCATCGGGATAGGCTTCTTTTAAATAGGTGATCAACATCCCAAATTGCGTGCCCCAATCCCCCACATGGTTGAGGCGTAAAACATCCTGGCCCCGAAACTCTAAAATCCGTGCAATAGAGTCCCCAATAATCGTTGAGCGGAGGTGGCCGACGTGCATTTCTTTAGCAATGTTCGGACTAGAAAAATCTACAATGACTTTCTGGGGATTTTCTGCTGGCTCAATGGCAAGGCGATCGCTTTGCTGAACTTCCTTTAAAAGTGTGGCTAAATAGCTCGGTTTGAGGCTGAAGTTAATAAAACCAGGCCCGGCAATGGTCGGATTTTCACAAAGATCAGCAATGTCTAAAGCTTCGATAATACTTTGGGCAATTTCCCTAGGATTTTTCTTCAGTGTTTTCGTTAGCGATAGGGCGACATTAGACTGATAATCACCAAATTTCGGATTACTAGCAGGGACAACAAGGGGATCAGTATCTTTAAGATCTTCGCCAAATGCCTTGATCAGAGCCTCAGAAACAGCCGTTTTTAATTGCGACAAAATAGATTTCATGATAAATGATTGTTTTTTTAGTTTTAGTTATAAAAAAGAGTTTTATATTTTGTTTGCTGTAAAAGAAATATGCGAATTAGTTTGGCGAAATATTATTCTTACTTGAAGATCGCATTGACAAACATCTTTTTTTAGATATGTTTCAATTCAATTAATCTTGAATGTATTCTGTGCCGGAAAGAAGGGCGATTTCTGCTTTGACAAATTCCCGTCCGAGATATAGGGCATGATCTAACTTGGAAATGGGACAGGGATCGGCTTTTTCGGTGATTTCAATGCCTAATTCTTTTGCGGTGCGGCCAGTGTAAACAGTGACATGAGTCCGTTCTAAACTACCTTTGCAGGCGAGGACTTCTCCGGTTTCTGGATCTGTGGCTAAACCTTTATCGTTAATCGTATTGGTGTAATGTTTCGCGCAAATTAAGCCTTGTTCACGGTCTAGGTAGATAATAAAATAACCGTCGGGATCGAGGTCAATAAACCGATTGGATAATTCGTTGTCAAGTTTAGCCCGTTCTTCGGCGTTAACAGTCATGGTGAAGGCAGTAATCTTGGATGGCGTTTGGCACAGCTTTTTAGTATAGCCTACGGGGTTTCGTCACCAAAAATTCTTGAACTAAAAGGCGATCGCCTAAAAATCACCAAATTTTCGCGAGGGATAATGTAAATCCTGGCAGTTCAGGATCGGCACTGACTGTGTCCGGATTTTCGAGAATTTGGGGCGATTGCTGGGGTCGATAGATGTGGACGGTGCGGTTTTGGCGATCAATGAGCCAAGCCAAAGACACACCATTTTCCAGATATTCCACCATTTTTGCTTGTAGCGTTTTGAGGGCATCACTTTTGGAACGCAACTCAATTACAAAATCGGGACAAATCGGCGCAAAGGAATTTTTCTCCTCATCGCTTAGGTTGTCCCACTTTTCACGGCGCATCCAAGACGCATCGGGGGAACGGGTCGCGCCATTAGGCAACGTAAAACCGGCACTCGAATCAAAGCCTAGACCTGTACCATCCTGTTCGCTCCATAACCAAAGATAAGCAGCGAGATTAAAATTTCGATTGCCAGTATCCGAAGTGGCAGGGGACATAATGATGACTTCTCCTGTGGCAGTTTGTTCGATGCGTAATTCAGGGTTGGCGCGGCAAAAGGCGTAAAATTCATCTTTTTCCATTTTGGCGATCGCCGGAAAGGAGACTTCAAGAGGAGCCAGATTACTTTGAATCAAGAGAGTGGTTGCCATGGTGGGTTTTCCCGTGAGCCAGATGGTTTTATTTTAGCTTTGCCCCCGGAAGAAAAAATAAAGGCGATCGCCTTTGTAGACAATCGCCCCTGAAGCTTTTATGGATTTAAAATCGCCTAAATTTCGGCCATTGCTCCTTTGGCCATGGCGGCGATCGCCTGATCTGTGGCCTTGGGCAGACGGTAATATTTACCCCCCGCTTTAGCAGCTAGCTCTTTACCGAAGCCAGAGGAAATAAACTTCTTCTCTGTGTCAATAATCAGCAGTTTCATCCCAGAAGCGCGAATTTTACCGGCAATATCCAGAAGTTCCTCTTTGATATCGGGTTTTTCCTCCCCTTCCTCTGGTTTCTCGCCAAGGGAACGAGAGAGGGGAATATTGCCCCGACCATCAGTAATCGCAACAATGACTACTTCACCCACATCACCGGACATTTGCGCATTCACACCGATATGCACAGCTTGGGTTAACCCATGGGACAGCGGTGAACCACCACCACAGGGCAACGTTTCCAATCTATTGCGCGCCAAAGTGATCGAACGGGTAGGAGGTAAAAGCACCTCCGCCATTTCGCCCCGGAACGGGATCAACGCAATTTGGTCACGGTTTTCATAGGCTTCTGTCAGCAGACGCATCACCGCCCCTTTTGCTGCCTGCATTCGGTTCAGGGCCATAGATCCAGAGGCATCAACAAGGAAAATCATCAAAGCCCCTGCTTTACGGGCCATCCGTTTAGAACGCAGATCGCTTTGCTCGACGATCACTTTTCGCTCAGGGTGTCGCAGTCGTCGCGCCTTTTGGTAGGGAGCCGCCGCCCGCAGGGTCGCATCAACCGCAATGCGCCGTACTTTCCCCCTCGGTAACATCGGCTTAATGTAACGGCCCCGGTCATCGGAAAAAATTAAGCCCCGTTTCCCGGAGTTGCCTTTGTTTTGCATCATCTGGGCAAAGGCGAGAATCCCTGGATCAAGTACAACCCCCTCTGGATCGAAAACAAACTCTTCGGGAATCGTCGGCTCCTGTTCCGGCTGTTCCTCTTGGTCTTCGTTTTGGTCGTCGTCGTCTTGATCCTCTTGATCTTCGTCCTGGGATTGATCCTCCTCGTCCTGTTGATCGTCTTGGGATTGAGGGGGTGGCGGCGGTGGAGGTGGCTGCATATCTTCATCCTCTGGGGTGGGGATTGTCGTGGCCCTGGGCAAAATCACCAGTTCGACCGCTGTGCGGAGATCATCAGCAATTACTACATTCCGGCCATCAAGGGCAGCGGCAGCCATGGCAACGCGCACGGCAAACAGTTCGGCCCGGTGACCTTCAACACTGCCACGCACTGCTTCGCTCACGAGGTAGGCCACTTGGTCTTTGCTGATTTTGACTTCCTTGAGCCATTCCCGGGCCAGGATAATTTGGGTGCGGAGGGCATCAAGGTCTTCTTCGTAGCTTTGAAGAAAATCCTTGGGGGCAGTGGCGTATTGCACGACTTGATCCACTGCTGCGACTCGTTCTTCGAGGCTGAGGGGGCGATCGGCGGACAGGGTAATGGCGATGCGATCGCGGAGGTGTTCCCGCAGATTTCCTTCCTCAGGGTTATAGGTGGCAATCAGTAGGGGCCGACAGGGGTGCGAAAAACTAATACCTTCCCGTTCGATTTGGTTGCGTCCTTCGGTTAAGACCGTCAGGAGTTGGTTGGCAATTTGGTCATCGAGGAGGTTGATTTCATCGATGTACAACACACCCCGATGGGCTTGGGCCAATAGACCGGGTTGGAAAACAGGTTCTCCCTGGCGCACGGAAGCTTCGACATCCACAGAACCCAAAAGACGATCTTCGGTAACGCCCAGGGGGATTTGTACAAAAGGCGCGGCAATCACTTCTGTGGGAATGTTTTCGCTGGCCGTTTCACCATAGGTCGCCGCGGTGAGATCGTCCCAGTCACTGCGGTTCTGCACATCACAGTTAAAGGGATTGTCCTGAATGACTTCGATGGGGGGCAAAAGGGAATGGATTCCCCGGGCCATCACGGATTTTGCGGTGCCCCGTTTCCCGGCGATCGCCACCCCACCAAGGGCAGGATCAACGGCCCCCAGCAGGAGAGCAGTTTTGATTACATCTTGACCAACCACCGCTGTTAGGGGAAAGGTCGTGCGCGATGTCGTGAGAGTAGGCATCTATCAAAAAAGTTTTTATAAAAATAAAAGTTTGGCAATCTGGAAATGAAAAGATGATTAAAATGTAGGGGTTTACCATGGTAAACCCCCACCCAATGAAAAATTGATTAGAACTTACACATAGTTCACCAAGCGGGCAAAACTCTCTGCCTCTAGGCTCGCACCACCTACCAAGGCTCCGTCAATTTCGGGCTGGGCCATAATCTCATCAACGTTATTCGGTTTAACGGAACCACCATATTGAATGGTGACATTCTTATTGGTGAGTTTTTCGCGGATCAGACCAATGACTCGGTTTGCTTCGGTGGCATCACAGGTGTCACCTGTGCCAATGGCCCAAATGGGTTCGTAGGCAACAACCAAGTTATTTTGATCAATATCGACTAAATCTTGCTCTAACTGGGCAAAAATCACCGCTTCCGTTTCGCCAGCATCCCGTTGGGCTTTGCTTTCACCAACACAGAGAATTGGTGTTAGACCGTGGCGTTGGGCCGCTTTAAGGCGTTGATTTACGGTTTCATCGGTTTCACCAAAATATTGCCGTCTTTCGCTATGGCCCACAATGACATAACGGACGCCCATTTCCGTCAGCATTGACCCGGAGATTTCCCCAGTAAAGGCACCTTCGTCAGCCCAGTGGATATTTTGTGCTCCCAGACGTACCCGCGTTCCGTGGAGACTCTTGGACATTAAACCTAAATCGGTAAAGGGCGTACAGAGTACCACTTCTCGTTCTTCATGGTCATCGGCGATTTTGGGCAGTAATGCTTTGAGAAAGTCTAAAGACTCGGCTTGAGTCTTATACATTTTCCAATTACCCGCAATAATGATCTTTCGCACGGCTTTCCTACTAATGCTTTCCTTACAATGCACAGGGATCCAGTTTACCCCATTGCCGAAGCGGTGCTAATGGGGGGTCGGCTTCTCCGGGAAAGAGAGTAAACCGCGATCGCCATCTAAAATTACCGGAACCCCCACGGGTAGAGCGGCATTAATCCCATCATGGCCAAAGGGCAACTCGGCGACGATCGGAATGTTTAAATCCTGGAGGCGATCGCCAAGCACTTCCATAACGCTAAAACTGTCCGCTGAACCCAACTCATCACATTGGCTAAAGCGACCGAGGGCAATGCCTTTGATTTTTTCAAAAGCCCCCAACAGTCGCCATTGGGTTAACAGGCGATCAATGCGGTAGGGCGCTTCTGTCACATCTTCGAGGGCAAAAATTACATTCTTAAAATTCGGCTGTAACGGTGTTTTGAGAATGTGGGTCGCCACCGTCAAATTTGCGGGCAATAAAATTCCTTCAGCTTGACCATTGCCCCAGCCCTTGCCCTGGAGCGCTTCAAGGGGTTTTCCTGCCAAGAAATCAAATAATCTTTGCCTAGACCAATCGGATTCTGCCGCAAAAGTAGTTAAAACGGGGCCGTGGATACTGGCAATGCCCACCGTGCCTAAACTCCACAATAGACTGGTGATGTCCGAAAAGCCGATCAGCCATTTGGGAGTCACTTGGTCGATTTTCCAGTCCCAATTTTCTAGGAGGCGCATCCCGCCGTAGCCGCCCCGCGCACAGAGAATGCCTTTGCAATCTGGGTCAAACCAGGCTTCTGCCAAGGCGTCCCGTCGCCCCTGATCATTGCCCGCTAAATAGCCCCAGCGCGCATCCCAACCCGTCGTCAGTTCTACCCGATATCCTTGCGATCGCCAAATATCTACCCCAGCCCAAAAGGCATCCTGCTCTAGCAAACGACCACTAGGGGCAATTACTTTCAATAAATCCCCCGGTTGTAACCAAGGGGGCAGCATCAATTTATTCATTTAAAATTAACGGGCCAATTGGTGAGATCCAGCTTATTCTTTTTCTTGACTGGCGAGTTTATTTTTATTTTCCCAGCGCCAGAGAAAAATCATTAACCCCACAACCCCAGCCTGCACCGCCAGATTCGGAATCGCTTGGTCTAAATCTCGCCCAGCGGCAATTTGCAACAGAAAAATCATCCCCCCAACACCCCCAGACAACCCAAAGCATAGATAAATAAATTGGCGGAGCGAACGGTAAGGATTTTTGGCTTCCGCCCGTAGACGGGCCATTTTTTCGGGGGTGAACTTTTGACTCATGGTTGTATTAATTGCGAGGGATTAACCAGCGTTAACCCCTACGGAACAAAGAAATTAACGAATTAAATTTTGGAAAAAAGCCAGGTTGACGGTGTCGCGCACGATGAGAAAAACCCCAAGACCAAGTAACAGGACTAAGCCCGTTTGCATAATGTTTTCCTGGAGGCGCATCGGCAGAGGTTTCCCGCGAATTCCTTCTACTAGGAGAAAGGCCAGTTGGCCGCCGTCTAAAGCGGGTAAAGGCAAAATGTTAATAATCGCCAGGTTAATGCTAATGAGTGAACCAAATTGGAACAGATTACTCAGATCATCTTTCGCTAAATCGGCTCCCACCGCCACGATCGCCACGGGGCCAGCCACCTGTTGGGCTGTTTCTTGGAAATTGAAGATGAGTTGACCAAAGCCTTGCACTGTGAGACTAGCAAGCCGCTGAAACTCCCGGGAGCCTGCCTGGAGAGCCGCAATGGGATTACCGGCACGGTTGCGCACAATTTCACCATTGGGAGCTAACATCACCCCAATTTTCCCTTGCCCATCACTCCCCGCATCGGGGGTTACATCTACAGTGAGCGTTGCTTCGCCCCGTTGGAGTTGCAAATTAAGGGTTTCGTTGGGAGCCTCCTGAATCAGCACCCGCAATTCCTCAAGGGCGGCTTGGCCACTGGGGAGGGTTTGGCCATTAACAGCTAGGACAATATCTTCGCTTTGAATACCTGCTGCGGCTGCTGGAGAGTCTACTTCGGTTAATACTTGGGGAATGCGTACACCCGGTTGATAGTTAATATCTTGAAAACCCACGGTGCCTGCCTGTACCACGAGGAGGAAGTAGGCAAAAATTAAATTGGCAATGACCCCGGCACTGATCACGATCGCCCGGTCAAAGACGGGACGATTACGCAAGAGGTTCGGGTCTTCTGGGGGGATATCACTGTCTGGATCATCATCGGGGAAGCCCACATAGCCACCGAGGGGAAAGGCGCGCACCGCATACTCGGTTTCTTTGCCTTGGTATTTGAGCAGGGTAGGCCCAAAGCCAATGGAAAAGCGGTTGACATGGATATTTTGAAGTCGGGCTGCTGAGAAGTGACCCAACTCATGGATCACGATGAGGAGTGCCAAAACTGCGATCGCCGCCAGTACGGACATAACGTTCTCTTGATGTTGTAGTGATTTTTTATGTTCTAGCTATTGTAGGCGATCGCCATCGGAGTTATGGGAGAAAGACCTGGGTGAGCGGCAGCCTCAAAATTGAGATGTTAGAATCAGCGGCGACAAAACCTTTAAGAAACATTAAGTTTTTTGCCTGCTATTCCCCTCCTTGGTGCTCTCCTATGGCTCAGCAATTTCATCTCCCCATCGGTGCCTGTTTATCCCTAACCCTGGCCTTTGTTTCGACGGGATGCGCCCTCGAACAAAATAGCAATGCCCAACCAGCGGGCCGCCTAGAACAGTCAGACCAACCGCCCCTAGTCGAGGTGGCGATCGCCACTGGGACAGAAACAGCCCCCACCGCCAGCTATACCGGCACCACCATGGCCCTGAAACAAGTGGTAGTCCGCTCCCGGGTCGAAGGACAATTACTTACCCTCAATGCAGATGTGGGAGATTTTATCCGCCAAGGTCAACTGCTCGCCGCCGTGGAACAGGACTTACCCCGCACCGATGTCAGTGAAGCCCAAGCTGAACTGGCCGCCCGGCAATTTGAAGTAAAAGAAGCAGAATCCGTTCTTGCCGAAGCCAAAGCCCAGCTAGAACGGAACCGGGCCGAACTCAAACAAGCCGAAGCCGATGCCCGCCGTCTCCAACAGTTAGCCGAAGCGGGGGCGATCACCGCCCAACAAGCTGAAGTCGCCCAAACTCAACAGGCCACCGCCGCCCAGGTACTAAAAGCCAGCCAAGAACAAGTCATTACCCGCCAACAGGCGATCGCCGCCACCAAGCAACGGGTGACAGCCCAACAAGCGATCCTCGCCCAGGCCCAAGAACGCCTCACCTATACCCAAATCACAGCGCCCCAAAGTGGCATTCTCCTCAGTAAGCAAGCCGAAGCTGGCGATACGATTCAAGGGGGGCAAACCCTCGTCGAAATTGGCGATCTGAGCGCCATTAAGGTTGAAATCCAAATCTCTGACCGGGATCTGAGTCAATTTGCCCAAGGTCAACGGGTTAATGTGGCCCTCGATGCCTTCCCTGGGGAAACCTTTCCCGGCGAAGTCACCCGCATTTCTCCTGTGGCCGATGCCGCTGCCCGCTTAATTCCCATTGAAGTGACCATTCCTAATCCCGCAGGAAAAATTGCCACGGGGTTATTGGCGCGGGTCAGCCTTACAGATCCCAACCTCACCACGGCTGTCATGATTCCCGCGTCCGCCCTCACCACGGGGAATAATGGCAACCAAACAACGGTATTTGTGCCCGTTACCCAGGGTGACACAACAACTGTGCAAGCGCGTCCGGTACAAGTTGGCCCGGAAGATAATGGCATGGTTGCTATCCTGAGTGGTCTCAGTGTCGGGGAACGGTATGTTGTCCAAGGCGATCGCCCCCTGGAAACCGGACAAACAGTCCGCTTAAGTTTGCTGTCCGAATAACCACAAAGCATCAATTATTTTTGATTTAATGTCCCTCACCCAAGACCTAACCTTAATTTTGCAGGGCTTCAAAGCCTTAGGAGATCCCATTCGTTTGGAGATCCTGGAACGGTTGCGCGCCCAAGAATTATGTGTGTGTGAATTGTGTGATGTCTTGGATTTAAAGCAGTCCAAACTTTCTTTTCACTTGAAAATTCTTAAAGAGAGTGAGTTGGTACTGACCCGTCAAGAAGGCCGCTGGATTTACTATCGGCTGAATTTGGCCCAATTTATCGCCCTAGAATCTTATTTGGCAGCATATCGGCGTTTTGGGGAAATTTTACCTGCTCGCCCCTGTGCGGATTAAAACCTCAACCCAGAATACAAATCAATTTTTTTTGATATATTGAGTCCTGTAAGCCTCAGCAGGATTTTTTTAGTCATGGTCAAAACCAAGGCGGTGCAGGCAGGGGGACAGCTCAATATATTTGAGAAATACCTGACCCTCTGGGTGGCCCTTTGTATCGTTGCGGGGATTTTGCTCGGTCGTCTTTTTCCGGCGATCGCCCAAAGCCTCGATGCCCTCAGTCTCTACAATGTGTCGTTGCCGATTGCGGTGTGTCTATTTTTTATGATGTACCCGATCATGGTGAAAATTGATTTTTCCCAAGCCGTCAAAGCGGCCCAAACGCCAAAGCCAGTGACCCTCACGTTGGTGATTAATTGGTTGATTAAACCCTTTACGATGGTCTTTTTTGCCCAGTTTTTTCTGGGGTATTTATTTCGGCCTTTGCTCAGTGCCACGGAGATCATCCGGGGGACAGAAATTGCCCTGGCGGATTCCTATATCGCGGGCTGTATTTTGTTGGGGATTGCTCCCTGTACGGCGATGGTGCTGATGTGGGGCTATCTGTCCTACAGTAACCAGGGTCACACTTTGGTGATGGTGGCAGTGAATTCTTTGATGATGCTGTTTGTCTATGCGCCCTTGGGGAAATGGCTCCTGGCGACGAATAATCTGACGGTGCCCTGGCAAACCATTGTGTACTCGGTTTTGATTTATGTGGGTTTACCGTTAGCAGCGGGCATCTTGAGTCGGCAATGGCTGCTGCGTCGCTATGGTCGGGCCTGGTTTGAAACCCAGTTTTTGCAGTTTCTCACCCCGGTGGCGGTGCTGGCATTACTGACAACTTTGGTGCTGCTCTTTGCCCTCAAGGGGGAATTGATCATCAATCAACCCCTCCACATTCTGCTGATCGCCATCCCGCTCTTGATCCAAACCAATGTCATTTTTGCGATCGCCTATGTTGCGGCCCAGAAGTTGGGATTTACCTATGAAGATGCAGCTCCAGCAGCCTTGATTGGGGCGAGTAATCATTTTGAGGTGGCGATCGCCACGGCGGTGGTGCTGTTTGGGTTAAATTCTGGGGCTGCCCTCGCCACGGTGGTGGGAGTTTTGATCGAAGTGCCGGTGATGTTGATGTTGGTGAAGGTGTGCCAGAAAACTGCCTTTTGGTTTCCCCGGGAGCCGGAAAAAGCGACGCTCCCCGATCCCCGTTGTCTTAATTCGTGCAATTTTTAGGGAAGCAAAACCTGCCATGAAAAAAATTATGTTCGTCTGTCGGCGCAATTCCTGTCGCTCCCAAATGGCGGAGGGTTGGGTGAAACATCTCGGTGCAGACAAGGTGATCGTCCACAGTTCCGGTCTCGAAGCTTCGCGGGTTCATCCAGGGGCGATCGCCACCATGGCTGAAGTGGGTCTTGATCTGACGCCGCAAACCTCTAATGCTTTAGCCGAATTTAACCCAGAAGATTACGATGCGGTGATTTCCCTCTGTGGTTGCGGGGTCAATCTGCCCGCCGCCTGGGTGACACGGCCCCTCTTTGAAGATTGGCAAATTCAAGATCCCGATGGACAGCCTCCCGAAATTTTTCGAAATGTCAGAGATGAAATACAAGGACAAGTCAACCAGTTGCTAAAAAAGTTAACATCTTAGGGTGATTTGCAGGAGGTAGCGATTTTTTGGCTAAATTGACAAATTTTGAACCAAAGATTGCTCCCTAATGTCTAAAAAGTAGCTTCTTCTTGTCCAATTTCCCGGTGCATCCGCCATGAGCGCAAAATCGAATCTAAGCTTGACGACCCTCGCCATCCGGCGTCATATCGGCACCCTGATGTTGGCGATCGCCGTCGTGGTGATGGGATTTTATGCCATCTTCAGGATGCCCGTGGATTTACTCCCTTCCATTACCTATCCGCGCATTGGCGTGCGGGCTGATGCCCCTGGGGTCGTTCCTGCAGTAGCCGTTAACGAAATTACTAGACCCCTCGAAGAAGCCCTCGCCGCCACGGAAGGGGTGACTCAAATTTTTTCCCAGACCAGGGAAGGCCGGATCAGTATCGATCTCTTTTTTCAGCCTGGCGCCGATGTCGATCAAGCCCTGAACGACACCACAGCAACCCTTAACCGGGCGCGCAATTCCCTCCCCGACAATATCAGCCAACCTAGGGTATTTAAATTTGATCCGTCCCAGTTGCCTGTCTACGAGATGGCCTTAACCTCCAGTACCCTAGCGCCGGTGGATCTACGCATTTTTGCCGATAATGACCTGGCGCGAGAATTAATCCGGGTGCCGGGGGTCGCCAATGTGGATATTTCCGGTGGGGTTGAAGAAGAAATCCAAGTCAACCTCGATTTAGAACGCCTCCAAGCCCTGGGTTTAGATGTCCCCACGGTACTCAACGCCCTGGGGGAACGGAACCAAGATGCTTCGGGGGGTTTACTGCGGGGTGGTGATCAAGAATCCCTCACCCGCCTGCTGGGACAATTTAATGACGTAACGGAAATTCGTAACTTACCGATCCGCCTGGGCACCCCAGAAAATCCCCAGACGATCACCCTCCAGGATGTGGCCCAGATTACGGATGGCACGGTGGAGGAACGGTTAGTCGTTACCCTCAATGGCCAACCAGCGGTGAAGGTGAGTGTCCAGAAACAACCCGATGCCAACACGGTGCAAGTGGTGGATGGGGTGAAAGCGAAGTTGGCAGAACTGCAACAATCCGGCCTCATCCCTGCGGATATGGATCGTACGGCAACCTTAGACGAGTCGGTGTTTATCCGCAGTTCAATTCAGAATGTGGCGGTTTCAGGACTGACTGGGGCAACCCTCGCGGCGATCGCCGTTTTATTGTTTCTAGGCTCAGTACGCCAAACCCTCATTATTGTTTTGTCAATTCCCCTGGCGACGTTGACGGCACTGATCTTGATGTTTACCTTCAATCTTTCCCTCAACGTGTTTAGTTTGGGGGGCCTAGCCCTGGGGGTCGGGGTCGTGGTGGATAACGCCATTGTGATGCTCGAAAATATCACCGCTGGGGCCGAAAAAGTGAAGTCCGAGCATGGTTCACGCCAGAAATTGCAGCGCACCGTCGAAGCCAGTAGTCAGGAGTTGGAATCGGCCCTATTTGCCTCGACGACGACAAACCTGGTTTCCGTGTTGCCCTTTCTGTTGGTGGGGGGCTTTTTAGCGCTGATTTTTAGCGAACTGATTCTAACTATTAGTTTCTCGGTGGCTGCTTCTCTGATTATTGCTCTGACGGTGGTACCTGCCCTTTCTTCACGACTACTCGCGGTGCGTTGGTCCAGTAACCTCCAGCGGGCGCTGCCGATTCAGTGGTTTGGTGCTTTTATCAATCGCTTAACGACCCTCTATAGTCGCGTTTTGGGCCTGATTCTGCGGCGGAAATTATTGGTGATTGCCGGGGCGATCGCCATTTTTGGGGGCAGCAGTTTGTGGATGGTGGGCCAATTGCCCCAGGAAATTTTACCCCGGATCAATACAGGCCAAGCGGAATTACGGGCGACCTTCCCCCCAGGCACCACGGTCGAAGAAAACCGCACAGTCATGCAAGCTGTAGAAGAGTTGCTGCTCGCTCAACCAGAAACGGAGTATGTTTTTACCACTTCCGGGGGGGCTTTATTCGGCACTTCAACGGTCAGTAACGCGCTGCGGGGGTCGAGTAGTGTCACCCTCAAGCCTGGCAGCAATGTCCAAGCCTACACCGACCGGATCAATCAGCTCGTGGCCGAACAAATTCCGGCGATTGGCACCTCAATTCGGATGCGACCGGGCAGTGTGCGGGGCTTGATTTTGAGTAATTCTCCGTCCCGGGCCGATGTGGATGTGATGCTCCAAGGTGCGAATACAGACATCCTTGAGCAGGCGGGCGCACAGGTTTTAGCGGCCCTGGAGTCCCAGGCAACCCTCGCTAGCTATGAACCCGATGCGGCTCCCCCCCAACCGGAAGTGCAAATCCGCCCCGATTGGCAACGGGCCGCCGCCCTAGGATTTTCTGCTGAAGCGATTGGCAGCACGATTCAAACGGCCCTCGATGGCTCTGTGCCCACCCAACTGCAACGGGGCGATCGCCTGGTGGATATCCGTGTCCAACTCGAACCCCAGACCATTCAACGGGCCGCCCAATTACGGAGTATTCCTTTATTTACCAGCACCCGACAACCGGTACAACTGGGGGATCTCGCCACCATTACCTCCGGTGATGCCCCAGGGGAAATCCAACGCATTAACCAGCGACAGGTGTTGATCCTCGAAGGAAATCTCGTCGAAGGGGCCAGCCTGAGTGACGCCCTCAGCGAAGTAAATCAAATCATTGCCGGTCTTGAGTTGCCAGCAGGGGTGAGCCTCTTGCCCAGTTCGGCAGCAGAAACCAATCGCCAAATTCAACTGGCCCTCCAACTCCTTGGGGGGATGGCGGCTTTCCTCGTGTTTGTGGTGATGGCGGTGCAATACAACTCCCTCATCGATCCGTTGGTAATCATGCTGACGGTGCCCCTAGCTTTGGCGGGCGGCATCTTAGGTTTATTCGTTACCCAAACGGCAATTGGGGCGACGGTGATTGTTGGGGCGGTGCTCTTGGTGGGGATTGTCGTTAACAACGCGATCATCATGGTGGAACTGGCGAACCAAATTCGAGAACGCGATCGCCTGAGTTACCGGGCAGCGATTTTGGAGGCGGCCCCCCAGCGTCTCCGGCCGATCCTCATGACAACGATTACGACGGTCTTGGGCTTATTTCCCCTGGCTCTGGGCATTGGCGAAGGATCAGAATTTCTCCAGCCCTTGGGGGTTGTGGTCTTCTCCGGCCTTTCTTTGGCAACGGTGTTGACCCTCTTTATTATTCCCTGTTTTTATACCCTGCTCCATGAACTGGGTACCCCCCGCACCAAGCGTCCCCGCCCGGTGGTTGTAGAAGAAGAGCTGCCGACTAAAGTCCTACGTTAGGGCCGAAAAAGTGCTTAGAAAAATCCCTCTACAATGGGGAAATGATCTTCGTTATGAGAAAAAATTGCCATGGGCGATCGCCACCTGTTTCACCTTGCAATTCCGATTACTAACCCAGTTGTCGCCAAAAAATTCTATGCCGATGCCCTCGGTTGCACGGTGGGACGAGAAAATAGCGGGGCGGTGATTTTTAACTTCTTTGGTCATCAACTGGTGGCCCACGTCACCAAGGAACCCCTCCGCCCCCAAAAGAGCGTTTATCCGCGCCATTTTGGTCTAAATTTTCTCGATGAACAGGATTGGCAACAGGTCTTAAATCGGGCAGAAAACTATCAACTCCCCTTCCGCGATCGCCCCCGCCTCCGGTTTCCGGGAAAATTAACGGAACATCGTACTTTTTTCCTCGAAGATCCGTTTTTTAATCTATTGGAATTCAAATGGTATCGCCATCCAGAGGCAATTTTTGGTGGTCGAGAAATCACCGAAATTGGCGATCGCCCCGAAACTCACTAGGTTTTGCTTTGAGATTATGCGGCTTTAGTAAGTTGCATCACTGTTATTGATGCCGTTGGTCGTCAAAAAAATAAAGGGGTAAAAATCGCCCAATTTAAGTGCTTTATTTGGTGACGACATAAAAGCTTGCGGGATGCGCAGCTAACGCTTAGCCACGGCCAATGACATTCAATTACAGAAAAATTGCAGGCATTCCGATGGTTTGTTCCAGTGCTTCTGGTTAGATCAATTGGTTTTTGCCGGAGGATTTAGTGACAAGTAGTAGTTTAAAGTTTTTTGACTTAAACTAAGTCATTAGCTCCTAGGCCGCGCAATTTTTCCCGTTGCCAAGCTCGCTAGTGGGCAATTTTTAAACTATTTTCAGCTGGACCCTTAGAAGCTAATGTTCGCTTTTCGAGATTTTCTTACTTTCAGTACCAGTGGCCTCGTGGTCCTCTCTGGTGGTGGGGTGGCGATCGCCCAAACAACCCCGCCGCAAATCGCTACGCCAGAGCCTCCCGTCGGTCAGGCCCCCCAGGCGCCATTGCCACCATTGGCCACTCCTGGCGTTGATCCCCTCGATACAGCAGCCTTTTTACCCAGCCTCGGTGGTCTCAGCCAGCCCACAACCCTGGCGGCTCTGCCCCTACCTGCCGCAGATCTCGATTTAACGCCGACTGCTCACCTCGGCACCATCCAGGCTCCTGCGCCCCTCCTCGCCCAGGGAGATGCCACAGAAACCCCCTCAACAACGGGAGTCGATGTAACGCTGCCCACCGCAGAGACAAACCCGACAATTCCCCTTGTGCAACCCTTACCGCCGGATCGGGTGATTAATGAAGATCTAAATCAGCTTCTAGAACCCATTGAGAATCCGGCAGTGACAGTCCCCCAGGAGGCCACAGCAGTAACGACTGACAATGTTGTTGATCTCACCCTAGAAGAAACAATTCGTCTGGCCCTAGAGCGCAATGAAACGCTCCAGGAAGCCCGTCTGAACTACGACCGATCAGAGGAATTTGTGCAAGAGGCGATCGCCGCCGAATACCCAAACCTCAGCAACCAATTCGACATTACCCGCACCGACAGCGCCAACGGAGAACTCCAGGCCCGGAACCTAGGCAGGGACAACAACGCAACCACAGCGATCAATGGCCGTCTCGAAGTCAGCTATGACATCTATACCGGGGGGCGTCGCTCTGCCCAAATTGAAGCGGCCCAGACCCAATTGCAAATTGCCGAACTAGACATTGAGCGCCTCACCGAAGAAACTCGTCTAGCCGCTGCGGTGAACTATTACAACCTCCAGAGTGCCGACGCCCAGGTGGTCATTGAACAAAGTTCGGTGTTTGATGCCACCCAGAGTTTACGGGATGCCACCCTACTAGAACAGGCAGGCTTGGGCACAAAATTTGATGTATTGCGGGCCGAGGTCGAACTCGCCAGCGCCCAACAGCGGCTCACCAGGGCTGAAGCCACCCAAAGAACCGCCCGGCGTCAACTGGCTCAACTCCTGAGTTTGGCACCGACCATCGATCCCCGCACCGCCGATGAGATTAATCTCGCTGGAAGATGGGAAATTTCTTTAGAAGAAACCATTGTTCTGGCACTGCAAAACCGCCAAGAATTGCGCCAGCAGCTCCTCCAGCGGGAAATCGATGGTTACCAGGAACGGATTGCATTGGCTGCCGTTCGACCTTTAGTCAGTGTTTTTGCAAACTACGATGTCTTGGAAGTGTTTGATGATAGCCTTGGCCCCGCCGATGGGTTAACGGTTGGGGCCCGGATGCGTTGGAATTTCTTTGATGGGGGTGCAGCGGCCGCCCGGGCAAATCAAGAGCAAGTTGATCAGGCGATCGCCGAAAATCGTTTTGCTAACCAAAGAAACCAAATTCGCCTGGCGGTGGAAACGGCCTACTATGACTTTGAAGCCAGCGAACAAAACATCACGACGGCAGCCGCCGCAGTCACCTTAGCAGAAGAAAGTTTACGCCTGGCTCGTCTGCGCTTTAATGCAGGGGTCGGCACCCAAACCGATGTAATCTCTGCCCAAACGGGTCTGAATACGGCCCGGGGGAACTATCTCCAGGCAGTTACCGATTATAATCGTGCCTTTGCCCAACTGAAGCGGGAAGTCGGTTTAGGGGATGCGGTGATCGCCCCGGCGGCTCCCTAGGGATCATTGAGCGATCGCCTGGGTTTGCAGCCAGGTTTCAACTGCATTGGCGATCGCCCCGGCGAGTTCTTCCTGGGCCTGGGGATCGGTAATCCACTCAAACTCCGTGGGATTAATCATAAAACCCAACTCCATTAAGACTGCTGGGGCTTCCTGGGGCCGGGTCAAGGCCAAGTTATTCCAAAAGACACCATAACTGGGACGGCCTAACTGCGTCGTTAAATCATCGTGGAGAAACTGCGCCAGGTCATGGGCCTGGGGATGGTACCAAAACATCCCGATACCCGCCGTATTTTCCGCGTCCCCCGCATCGGGCAGGGCATTGTAATGGACAGACAGGGCCAAAGTGGGCTGGAGTTCACGAATCGCGGCCTGGCGATCGCCTAAGGATAAATCTTGATCCGTGGTACGGCTGAGGATCACTTCCGCGCCTTTGGCTTCCAGTTGTTTTTGAATTTTTTGGGAAATGAGCAAATTAATTGCTTTTTCGGGGTAGCCCGTTGGCCCTAAGGCACCGGATTCAGCCCCCCCATGGCCAGGATCGAGCCAAATGGTCGCGCCCCGGAGCGAATTCCCCTGGAGTTGTGGCGGGTGACGGAGGGACAAAATTAAATTGCTGCCTTCATAACGCAGTGAATGGCCCCATTGTTGGTCTGTTTTGAGGCGAAAATCATAGCGGATCGTTTCTGGATCAATCTGCGCCCAGTCGAGGCGGCGGATAATTGGACTTTCGTCTAGATAAATTGTGTCGGTTTGGGCGATCGCCTGGTGGAGGGTCAGGCTAAAGGTGTCGTCATTTTGACTGACGGTAACTGGTACGGGCCTTTGGAGGGGAAAAATGACATTTGTTTCTGTGGCGGTGGTTTGCGATCGCAGGCTGCGAATCAATGTTGTCGGCGGCACTGCACCCTGGATCGGTGTGGTCTCCGAAGCGCGAATCCAAGCGCCATAGTCTAAACGCAGCCAATCCCCTTCTTTGCCAGTAACCAGGGCCTGGGTTCCCTGGGGCAAGGGCGTCAGCCGGGAAAAATTGGTACTGGGGCCTGTGCGGGCCACCCCAGCTAAACTGGTGACGGCGATCGCCTCAGTATTTTGGGTGTCTAAAATTTCGATGCGACCGGGGCTGGTGGCGGTGCTGGTTTGCCCCTGGACATTCATCTGGTAACGGGCTTGGCCGAGGTTCCCGCCTTGGGTAAAGCGCTGACAGCCCCCGTAGGTTCCCGTAAAAACTTCGGCAGGAGCTTCATTCTCTAGGGTTAAGACGGCGGCATTGCTGGGGAGCGTCACCGTGGTCTGGGGTTGTAGGGAAAAAGATTTTCCGCCGAGGGCAACCCTAACTTGGGCTTGGGCTGGCCCCTGGACTTGGAAACAAATTGTCTCGTCGGCTTGCCGGGCAATATCCACCGCCGGGAAAGGGGCTTCGAGTTGGTTGGGCGGCATTGTATTGTTAGCCAAGCGCTCAACGGTGAGGGTTTTTGTTTCCGTCTGTCCCGAAGGCTGACGATAGGTCAGGGTGATTTGGTTTTGACCCACCGCCAAGGGCAAACTGGGGGCAAAATGACCCAAGTCACTCCGGGTAATCGGTTGACCATTGATCGCCACGGTGCCCGCCGCTGGGGCTGAACCAATCAAGAAAATCTGGGCGGCGCTGGTTTGGTGATTGTTTGGGGGGTAGACCAATTGGAGGCGATCGCTTTGGCGAGGAAACTGGGCGATCGCCGGAAAGGTCAGGGCCACGGCAATACCAGAACTGAGGGCGATCGCTTTAAACATAAATCTTGTCCTTAACTTTTTAAGCTTACAAAGGCCATCTCCATTGAGACAGCGTTCTTTGAGGCGTTGAAACCTAGAGGGTGCTATCCCCCTGAACCACCTGTTTAATGGTCGTAAAACTTTCGAGGCCAATTAAACCCCGGCGATTTCCCTTTTGGTTCGAGACCCCAAGAAATACCGAATCGCTCCCCAGGGGATGACGCGAAAAACAAGGGGAGGCATTGATATAGATCAAAGCACTATCGAGGCCCATGGAAAATTGCCGACTTTCATGGTAGGACTCCGTGACAATACAATCAGCATGGCCACCGGAGTTGCAATTAATTTCAGTGATAGCTGCGGCCAGATCCGGCACCCGTTTAAACGCCACAATTTTCTCCAAATAAGCCTGTTGCCATTCTTCTTCGGTACCGATGGGGGCGAGGTGTTCAGGAAATTCTTCGACGAGGGACGCATCCCCCCGTAGCTCAAAGTCTTGTTCTTGGAGGGATTTAAACAGACTAATTAAATGGGATGTTTTCTGCTCAGGACACACCAGGACTTTTTCGATGGCATTGACGGCATCGGGTTCGTAATTATGGCTGTCTTGGATCACCCAACTGGCCAATTCCAGATCACCGCTGGGGGCGAGGTAGAGGTAGCAATTGCCTACGGTGGTTCTCAGGACAGGGGTGGTGGCGTGTTGCACCACCTGTTGAATCATGTTGGGACGGCCATAGGGAATGATCAGGTTCAAGTAGCGATCCTGGGCCACCAGTTGTTGTACGGTACAACCTTCCTCAGAAGAGAGAGATTCTAAACAGCCTCCGGGTAAGCCCTGGTCAGCAAGGGCCGTTTGCATAATCTCAGCGATCAGGTGATTGGTATGGCTGGCATCACCGCAACCGCGAATCACGAGGCTATTGGCTGTCTTTAAACAAAGTCCAGCGGCGATCGCCCCTAATTCGGGCAAGGCTTCATGGATCAGACAAATCACCCCCAGGGGCATCCGTTGGGAGTAGGTCTGGTAACCGCTAATTTGATAGGTCGCATTTTTCACCCGTTGCAGCGGATCGGGCAGTTTTGGCAGTTGACGCAGCAGACGCACTGTTTTTTGCAGCCGTTCGGGGGTCAACTTTAACCAATCCAGAATCAGCTTCGGCACGGCCATTTCGCGGCTGGCCTCTAAATCCTTGGTATTCGCTTCGAGGATGACGGAAATATTGGCCTCTAGGGCGGTGGCGATCGCCTCAATACCCAGATGACGTTCACTACCTTTGAGTAACTCTAATTCTAGGGAAGCCTGATGGGCCCGCTGCAAGGCTGCCGTAATCGGATCACTGCTCTCTAACGGGGGAGTAGATGCCATTTGATTACCCATGAAGTCCCAATGTACTCGCGAAAGTTTGCGTAAAGCCTCACCAGATCATACTGATTGCCCTAGGGGATCGCAAGAACCTGCCAGCTAGCAAGGTTGCTTTCTCCCAACTTTTTTGTCAAAAAGGCCAGTTGCTCTTATTAAAATATGTTTTCTGTATCAAATTTTACAGAAAATAAAATATAATGAGGTAGAGGACAAAGTATAAAACACAAATCCCCCGTGTTTCGCGGTCGGTCAGGAGCAAAACCATGAGAACCCAACAACAAGCCCGTGCATTAATGATGCGCCATCACCACGCCATTAAAAATCGTCAAATGTCCCTCCTGAACCGTTCTGCCACAGAAATCGGCATGGCACCAGAAGGAGACTATCAAGGCACGATTCAAGGTAAACTCCCCCGTCAAGTGCGTGCGGACTATGGCCCTAGTCATGCCACCATGAGCTAACGAAATTTACTGGGAAAATTCTGTTTTCTAAAAAATTATCGATGGTCATCGCCGTTTCAGGATGGTGGCTTTTTTCGGCAGTATTACAAACGCTGGCTCCATTGGTCTTGGGACAAAAAGGGGCGATCGCCACTGATGGTTGCCACGGGTTCGGTGAGGGTAAAATCACCGGCTTGAATCCATTGTTTGAGGGTTTCTGCCACTTGATCCGCGAGATATAGACTCGTGACCGGAGCAACTTTTACGGTTTTTCCCTCAATGGTTAATTTCCCAGTTTTAAGCTGGCCATAGCTCACCAAACCAAAGGTGGGCCGTACCCGGCGCGGAATCGAAAAATCCATCACCGGGGCGACAATTTCTTTATCTTGGACGGCACAGTGGGCGATGACTTCCTCATGGAGAACCGGTAGAGGCACCCCCACGCCCAACATTAAAGAAGGGCCGTACTTGGTGAAATAACAACCCCGTACCCACTTGGGATCCATTTGTTTTGCGTCGCCAATCAAAGCCAAGGTGGAGGCTGGCCCCAGGGGGGTGCGATTGCCCAGACGTTTCTGGAGGGGAAAATGCTGGGTGCCTTCCCAGGCCACGTAACCAATACCGCCCCCCAAGAAAATTTTGCTGCCGACCCCGATCAACTCTAAATCTGGGTCATTTAACAAAGGAGAAATTGCTCCAGCACAGGCATAGACGGCATTTCCCAAATGGGGCTGGAGGGGGCCGAGGTAAGTATAGAGGGGGCGATCGCCACCGTTAACACCCACAATAAAATTTTGATAAAGATTGCGGGGATTGAATAGATAAAACTGATTAATTTGATCTTTTGTGAGGGTATTGTCCCAGGTGGCGCGCGGATAACAATCGGTCACATGGCCCAGGGCATGGAGATGGACGGTTTTACCTGCAATCAGATCTTCAATCACATGGCCGCCGCCTTTCTGGGAGAGGGGGCGATCGCCAATTTCCGCCGCTTCATTTTCCAGGGGATCTTCCATCATGGTCGCCCCTAGGTAAATATCCACCGCCCCCAGACCAGGATAAGCAGGCACCCCATTGAGCCAGCATTTGCGAATTTTAATGGGGGGATCCGTATGGCCCAGGTTAAGCATTGCCCCCGAAGATTCCATCGGCTCAAAGGTACCTGTGGTCACCACATCAACGGTTTCGGCAATTTTTTTGATGCCCCATTCCGCCACCCGTGCTTTTACTTCAGACACCGTCCAGACAACGGCCTGGTGGGCGAGAATCTTTTCGTTGATGCTGGCGATCGTTCTCATGGTTGAACAGAGGGAAGCGTACCCTTTCATCCTAGGAGAAAATCACCCTTGGTTACGCCGCCGTCGGCACCGCTCCGAACAATATTTCACGTCATCCCAGCATTTTTCCCATTTTTTGCGCCAGGTAAACGGCAGTCCGCAAACGGTGCAAGTTTTTGTCGGGAGATCGGCTTTTTTACGCTGTCGTGCCATGGTTAATCATTGCAACTGGATGTCGCCTTTCGTCAGACTGCTTTTTTATTTCAGGGTGCGGCCTAATACATCCGGCCCAAAACGTAGTCAATGAGATCCGTGAGGGCATCTTTGGAGGGAGACGGATCTAGGCACTCTAAACTGTGGCGAGCCAATTGACCGTGGTGGGCTGCAAGTTCTTTAGCGCGACTGATCCCATTGCTGTTGCGCACAATTTCGAGGGCTTTTTCGGGGTCGCCATTTTCGGCAAATTCCCGCTCGATCAGTTGGGTTAGGTTGGGATGCTCTTCCATGGCAAACAGGGCTGGGGCGGTGATGTGGCCGCCGATTAAATCAGATCCGGCGGGTTTCCCCAGGACATCGGTAGAACCAGTGAAGTCGAGGATGTCATCGACAATTTGGAAGGCCAAGCCTAAATTGCGGCCATAGTCGTAGAGGCGATCGCCAATTTCTGGGTCAACCTCACTGAGAACAGCCGCCGCTTTGGCACTGTTTCCAATCAATGACGCTGTTTTGTAATAGGATTTTTCGATGTAAATTTCGAGGTTCATTCCGGTGTCGAAGCGGTTCAGCCCCTGTTGAATTTCCCCTTCGGCAAAGTCTTTGATCACCTCAGAGAGCAATTTCACCACGGTGAGATTGTCTAAATTCGCGAGGTACCAAGAGGATTGGGCAAAGAGAAAGTCTCCGGCCAGAACAGCGATGCGATTATCAAAAAGGCTGTTAACAGTAGGTACACTCCGGCGCAGGGCCGCTTCATCGACCACATCATCGTGGACAAGGCTCGCCGTGTGAATCATTTCAGTGATTTCTGCCAGGCGACGGTGCCGCTGGGTCAAGGGGCGATCGCCTAGGGTCGCCCGGGAGGCCAAAAGCACAATGGCGGGTCGAACTCGTTTCCCCCCCGCAGAAAACAGATGCTCTGCCGCGGCCCCCAAAATCGGATGTCGGGCGCTAATTAGCCGCGTCAGATTTTCACTGAGCTCCTTGAGGTCGGCTTCGACGGGAGAAAAAAGGGTAGTCGCTGAAATCATTATTAAGCCGAGGGAAACGAAATTTACGAAAATTTACATATTCTATATTGTATGGCAATGGATTCGTTTCAGCAGAAAACGGCTCTTTTTTGCGGGTCTACCCTGGCCCGATCACTCGTAGGGACACCTGTTTCAGGCAGGCGATCGCCCTTTAGCCATTGGTGATCGAAAGGGGCGATGTATTCACCATGAGGTTTTTTAAGTCCACCTGTTCCACTAGGGGCTGATGTCCAAGCCATCCCTTTGCCGATTGGGCGAACTGGTCTGGGCAACCGCTCACCGCAAAGCGGGTTGGTAATGGTGACTGGGGATTTTTCCAACCCATCAATTCCAATTCCTGTTCCGTGGCACTGACCACATATTCCGCCGGATCGACACAAATCACATGGCTCGGCAAAATTGATTGAATTACCCCAGACAAGTGGCGATAGTGGGTACACCCATAAACCAGGGTATCAATGCCTTGTTCTAGGAGCGGTTGGAGACGTTTCTGAACAATGCGTTTCGTGTGGGGATCGTTAATGCGATTGGCCTCAATGAGGGGGACAAATTCTGGGCAGGGCATTTGCCACACCGCCGCCTCTGGGTTCGCTTCCAGAATCGCGTTTTCGTAAGCGCCGCTATTCACTGTGGCCTGGGTAGCGATGACTCCGATGCGTTTCCCTTGACTGACTGCCCCCCTCGCTCCGGGGAGAATCAGCCCTAAAACGGGGGTTTTAAATTCTGAGCGGATCACATCCAAGGCGATCGCCGAGCTTGTATTACAAGCCATCACCACCATCTTCACCCCTTGGGCTTCCATCCAAGTCAGAATTTCGCGCACATATTGAATCAACTCTTCGGGTGAACGATCACCATAGGGTAATCGGGCCGTATCGGCAAAATAGATAATCGACTCTTGGGGGAGTTGTCGGTAAAGGGCTCGAAGGACGGTGATGCCCCCCAAGCCACTGTCAAAAATGCCAATGGGGTGTTGCTGTTGGTTGCCCATAGATTCTCGTTCACACCAAATAAATTAAACAAAGATTAGCGCAGTTTTAAGGTATTTGCGCTTATTTCTGTGGCGAATTACTGATTTTCTGGCAACCCCCTGGGCTAGCGCACATTGTTTTGGATATATTCCAGGATGCCAGCAGCGATCGCCTGGGCCATTTGGCTCCGAAATGCAGGATCATTCAAGCGGGGAGCATCTTCCCGGCCCGTGACAAAACCTGTCTCGACGAGCACTGAAGGCATGGATGTATTACGCAATACATAAAAGCGCGCCGTTCTCACACCCCGGTCTCGCATTTGGAGCCGTCGCATTACATTGCGGTGAATACTTTCAGCTAAGGCTCGACCACTTTGGTGATAGTACACTTCAAAACCGTTCACATCGGGGCGACTCATGCTGATGGCATTGGCGTGGATACTTACGAATAAATCAGCATTGGCATTGTTAGCCAGTTGGGTACGTCCTTCTAGGCTGACAAAATAATCCGTATCCCGGGTCATTCGGGCTGTGATGCCACTTTGCTGTAGGATTCGGGCTACTTCTTGAGAGATGGGGAGAATCACGTTTTTTTCCTGTAGGCCACCAATCCCCACAGCACCAGGATCACGACCACCATGGCCGGGGTCGATCATGACCATAATATTGCTCCGGGGTGGGCGAAAATTTGGCAGTACCGCTTGGGTTGTGGGGGGCGGTGCCGTTGGGGCCGGCGGCACAAACAGAGAACTTGCCGTTTGGGGACGATTAAGGTCTAGGGCAAGGAACTGGGCGTTGGGTTGACTGAGACTTCCAATTTGTACCCCCTCGGCAGGTTCAATCTGGACGAGCACCGTATTGGCCGTTTCCTGGCGGATGGCAATGCGGGAAATGGGACTATCTCCCCCCCACTGGGGGCCACGCACAGGTTGAGCAAGGCGGGCGTTGTTAATGCGAATTTGGTAGAAGCCGGCGTTACGATTCCAACCACCGTCGGCCTGGAGGCGATCGCTGCCACGGATGACTAACTGGGTACTGTTGCGGGCAAGTTCTAGGGCTTCAACGATGGTTTGTTGGGGTTGGGCTGTGGCGACTGATTGTTGGGTGGGGACGGCGATCGCCCCGGTTTCTCTTCCCCCTAGGCTACTGGTGCCCCCATCCGGAAGCAGTACCAAACCGCCATCACCGTAGGTGGTATACAGCGCGCGCCACCGAGGGCTACCGGGTTCTAAATTTAAGGTAATGCGGGCTTCGGTACGGCTGGGTTGCTCAAATTTGATTTGGCGGACTTTGTAGCGGTTAACATCTAGGGTCTGATTTTCTAAGCTCCGGGGCAATTGCAAATCCCGCAGGGTAAAGGTAAGGCGATCACCATCTTGGTCGGTAGTGATGCGACTACCGGGCCGGGGATCCAGGTTCACGAGGAATCCCTGTTGGGTCACCCGCACCAAGTTATTAAAAAAAGCTTCTTCTGGAGCGGCGTTACTGGGATTTCCAGGATTGGCAGAATTGTTAAAAATTTCTGGGGTACTGGGAGCTACTGGGGCCACGGGAATGAGTTCAGGTTCTGGTAAATTCACAACCCAATCCGTCGGCGATCGCCCTTCAAAACGGATTGCCTCAGGATCTAAGGTATAGCCAGGGGCTAATTCCACCACCAACCGTGTGACATCTGGCGCAAACTGACCTAGCCGTACGCTCGTAATTTTGCCGCCATAGCTGCGATTGACCGTGGAGCTTCCCAGGACAGTACCCGGTAAATCAATCACCAAGCGGCTGGGATCTGGGATCAGTTGCGCTTCGGGCTGCACCCGTTCATTGGTGCGAAACTGCAATTGACGTCGTTGGGTATTAAATTCCCAAAAGACCAATTGACCTGCCCAAGCCGGTAGTTGCCAAGTGGATAGCGTCAGTAGCGTCAGAAAAAACCAGAAAAATCTCACAGTTAAAAATCCTCGACTCACAAGGGAAAATGCCACGCCCTCAAGATATAGAACAATTCCGGTGGATAGAGATAAAACCTCTTCCTACCTTCTCCCAAGGGACGTGGGTCGCTTAGGATATGTTTCAATGGTTGCCCAAGGCTGAATTATTGTAGCTTCTCCGGCGTCTCTCCAGTGGCGATCGCCGCCTGGGGTTCCTTAAAGACCAAACGCAAAAATGGCGGTGCAATAAATGTCGTCAAGATGACCATCATAATAATTGCCGCTTCCGTCGATTCCGAGAGGGCGCCACTGGCCGAACCAACCCCTGCAAACACAAGGCCCACTTCGCCCCGGGGAATCATGCCTACCCCAATCGCCAACTTGTTCAACTGGTCTTGGCCGAAGACGGTAAAGCCCGTAATGACCTTACCGACAATTGCGACCACGATCAAAAAGGCCGCAATAATTAATCCTTCACGGTTGGCCGGAACCGCCGGGTTGAGGACACTGAGGTCTGTTTTTGCACCGACGCAAACAAAAAAGATGGGGACAAACAAATCCGCCACCGGCAATACCTGTTCTTCTAGTTCGCCCCGTTTATCCGTTTCCGCCAGAATCAGTCCAGCCGCAAAGGCCCCAAGAATCGCCTCCAGTTGGATTACCGTTGCAATGTAGGACAGCACAAAAGCAAAAACGACGGATACAGTTAACAGTTGGCCTCTGGTTTTCATCCCATCCACCAAACTGACAAATAAAGGACTCAGGAGACGACCGACAATAATCGCACCAATGAGAAACGCCCCAGCACTCACAATGAGCCAGATAGTGCTGACAACCTGCACTTCTCCTGTTTTCGCCAAGCTTGCAACCACAGCGAGGACAATAATGCCGAGGACATCATCGAGTACAGCCGCGCCAATGATAATTTGTCCTTCTTTGGTGGTCAGTTGACCCAATTCTGCTAGCACCTTCGCGGTAATCCCGATACTGGTTGCCGTGAGGGCTGCCCCCGCAAAAATCGCTGGCACTGTACTGAGATGGAATAAAAAGACTAAACCTGCTGTCCCTGCGGCAAAAGGTGCCACTACCCCAACCACGGCGACAATGGCGGCTTGGGGGCCAACTTTAATCAATTCTTGTAGATCCGATTCAAGACCAATTTCAAACAGAAGGATAATGACCCCTAGTTCTGCGAGGACAGAAATCACTTCGCTTTGGGTGGCAAACACTGCCGGGGCTGCTTCAGGACTTAAACCGGCTGTATTTTGCAGAAATTGCATCAGTAGTGATTGGGACGCTTCGATGCCCCCTTCTGGAAAGACCAGTAAACTCAGAGCAGATACGCCCACCAATACTCCGCCGACTAATTCGCCCAGTACTGGGGGGAGGTTGATGCGGGAACACAGCTCTCCGCCCACTTTACTTGCAAAGTAGATAACCACAAGGCTCAGTAGCACCGCAGCCAGAATCATGGAGGGTTCCGCTGCTTCACTGGCGGGGGGCGCATTGAGAAGGAACGATTGAAAATACGGCATGAATTTTTGATTACAAGGTAACGACAAGCGTAGGGACCAAAGTTGTCCGGGGAGGTTTGGCTTCGGTCAAAAAACGGGGCAGAATAACCAGAGGCTTCCTGGTCGCGTTTTACCAGATTAATGTAACAAACCCCTGGATCATTAAAGGGTTTATTCTTGACGGATTTATCGGCAACTTTTCGTTTTGGGACAATAATTAGAAGGTGTTTGCCCTGGAAATTGCCATGTCAGAACCGTTATTTTTAGTTGCGAATCTATTATGCCGAACGCCGACTGCTGTTCATTCGGTCAAGGCGATCGCCCCCCAAACCTGTGTCCAAAGGGCAAGCAATCCAACGGCTACCAACCTTTGGGCAACAGCGACACCGCAATATTTAGCGAGCCCTCGCTTTCGTTCCGGGGCGCAACTCTATACTTTTCGTCTCAATGCTTTATTACGGGGACAGATCCAAACCGCCCTTAAGGCAGGGGCAAGTACCCGGCTATGGACAAATGGCGCGCCCCAACCCACCTATCAGCAGTGGCAACAGCTCTTGAGCCAAGAAGTACACTTAGCGGCCCAATATCAAGGGCGGCAGTCCCTCGGCATTTTGTTGGGGGATTCCCTGAGCCTCTGGTTTCCCAATGACCTTTTACCGGCTTCTAAAATTTGGCTGAACCAAGGGATTTCAGGTGAAAATACGAGTCAAATCCTGGCGCGCCTCGGAACGCTTCATGGCCTCCAAGCAGACACGATTTATCTTATGGCCGGAGTCAATGATCTCAAGCAGGGAGTTTCTGAGACAACGGTACTGAATAATTTGCGGGCAATCATTCGTCAATTACGCTGTCAACATCCTGAGTCAGTGATCGTCGTGCAGTCCCTTTTACCCACGAATCACGGTTATTTACGCAAAGACCGGGCCATTCGTATTAATCAACAACTCCAGGCGATCGCCTCCCAAGAAGGTGTCAATTACCTCAATCTTTATCCTTTATTCACCGACGCTAATGGTGGACTCCGGTCGGAGCTAACCACCGATGGCCTCCACTTGAGCGATGCTGGCTATGCCCAATGGCAGGGGGCTTTACAACGCCTAGAAGATTGTTTGGCCCAATGATTTTTAGAAGTTAAACCCGATAAGATTCCGAGCATCATCCCTAGATTTTTTTAGGCAATTTGGCGGGAAGCCAATTTTTCCAAGTGGAGTTGGGATTCATGGAGCAACTGATGCCGACCATCCTGAGGATGTTCTAGGGAAGGCACGAGATTCTTGGCCTGGAGTGCCATATGGAGTTGCAGTTGGGCCACGTATTCACCCATCTCTTCTGCCCAGGGATTGACTTGATTCTTTGTAGAGTAAATAGCAGTCATTGCTTTCACAGTTGTTCGAAAACATTTCAAGTTCGCTGGCTATGAGGTTACCATGCCCAGGAGAAACAACGGACGCCCTCCGGAGAACTGCAATATTTCTCAATGGGGAACCCGCAGAGTCTGTTATAAATCTTGATGTTTTGTCGGCTTTTTATCCTAGGAAGCCGCCGCAATCTCCGTTTCGAGCAGTTCCCGGAAGCGAATTTCATCTTTATGGGGATCGGCTTGGCTTACTTTTACTTCCAGGCGATCGCCCAAGGCAACGGCCCGTTCAAAGCGATGGGGAAGTTCTAGACCCAGTTCTTCTAGGAGGATAATGCCTAATTTTTCATCTTCCCGGAGCCAGCGTAGGACTAACCCTTGCCACACTTGATCCGCATTACGACGTAAGTATTCGAGGCTCCAATAGCGATTGGTTTGGCGCTCTACATGGACAGCTTCCTGACTGGAAGTGACGACACTGTAGAGAATTTCCTTGAGTTCATCCACCGAGAAAGGCAGTTCATCCCCCCGCAAATGGGCCTTAATTTGAAAATGGGCCAACAGGTCAGTGTAACGACGAATGGGGGATGTGACTTGGATATAGGAATCTAACCCCAAACTGGCATGGCGTACGGGATTGGTGCCCATTTCACTGCGGGGCATACAACGCCGTACCGCACAGGCGCGCACAGGCCCAGCAGGTAATAATAACAGTTCCTCTTGGGGGGGGAGTTCCGGTTGGGGTTGTCCCCGAAAAGGCAGGGGTAAACCATGGGTCCGCCCATAATGGCCTGCCACTTCGCCAGCGAGGATCATCATTTCAGCAACCAGTTCCCGGGACATGGAGGCATGGAGGACTTCGATGAAAATGTTTTCGTCCTGCACCTTAATGGAGGCTTCTGGCATCTTAATACTGATGGAGCCTTGGGCATCCCGCCACTTTCGGCGTTTGTGGGCAAAATCCGCGAGGAGGGCGATTTCTGATTCGGCCTGGATCCGCAGATGGAGCATTTCGTCCACATCGTCATAGGTGAGGCGATAAGTAGGCTTGACCCAACTGGGGGTGATTTCATAATCGGCGATCGCCCCGTTTTCTGTGAGCAAAACTCCAAAACTGAGGGCGGCACAGACCTGACCTTGGCGTAAGCTCATCGGCCCCGTCGCCAGCTCTTCCGGGAACATGGAGATCATCCCCGTGGGCAAATAGAGGCTGGTACTACGACGCCGGGCTTCTAGATCGAGTTCATCCCCAGGGCTTAACAAGCGGGTGGGATCCGCGATGTGAATCCAAACCTTATGGCGGCCACTTTCTAGGGTTTCGATACTGAGGCCATCGTCAATTTCTGAGGTACTCTCATCGTCAATGGTGTAGGTCTTGAGATGGGTTAAATCGAGACGGTTCCCCTCATCGGTATCACCGGGCGAGGCTGACAGGCGGGCATGGGACACATCGAGTACCTTCTGAGAAAATTTTCTGGGGTAACCGCTCCGGAGGAGAGCAAGATTTTCGTGGGAACTCCACCAGCCAAGGGAGACCAAGAGGCGGAAAGCCTGTTCTGTCGTGGGCGATCGCCCCAGCATTTCGAGGAGGTCGTGGGCGGCTCTGGCTGACTGCTCCGGGTAGAGGACAAATTTTTCTAGGCTTTCGAAACGTTGCCGATCACTGTCTTCCCAGGTTACTGTTTCTCCGGCGATCGCCTGGTTAACCCGCTGTAAAAATTCTGTTTTTTCACGTTCTTTCTGAGCTTCAATTTCTAGCTGATGCTGAATTTCGCGGACCTGCGCCTCTGCACGGGGTTCGTAGTAATCCCCTTTGCGTTTGAAGAAAATCTTATCTTCCGCCAACATCAAATGACAGGCATAACATTGCTGGGGCGTTTTGGCTGAAAACAAAAGTTGCGCGAGGGATTCTGGGGTTGCCGGTTCCGAGGCTTCGACAAGAAATTCCCAAGCGACAGCCAGATTGTCGGGATCAACTAATGCCTGACTTGCTGTGAAAAAGCTGGGGATCTCAGTTGGATCGTAGGGGGAACCCGCCACGGTGTATTCAACCCTTTGGGGACGCAGCTTATGGGATTGCCCCCGTCCATCGATTACGATCCAATCTTTTTTTCCTTCAGGACGCTCAGCGACAGCAAGTACTCGTTCTCCCTGTAGCCGAAACTCAATCAGTTGTCCTTTTTCCACCAGCTTTGTTGCCTAACGCGACTATATAAGAGCAATCCTAAACTCAACACCTAGAATTGCTTGGCATCACTTTAGCCTTCTTTGTTGATGAAGGGCAACAGGGCCAGCATCCGTGCCCGCTTAATGGCGGTATTGACATCCCGTTGTTGACGCGCTGTTAAGCCGGTGATCCGACGGGGTAAAATTTTGCCGCGCTCGGTGATGAATTTGCGGAGGAGTTCGACATCTTTGTAATCGATCGGCTGGCTAGGAGGAATCGGAGAAAGACGTTTACGGTAGTAGGCCATGGTTAATAAATAACGTTAAAAAATAAAAAATTTGTCGATAAAATTTCAGTGGTAAAGGAATTACCTACTTAATTTCTTTGTGGACAGTGTGCGCGTTGCAGTGGGGGCAGAATTTTTTGATTTCGAGCCGCCCGGTGGTGTTCCGACGGTTTTTGCTAGTGGTATAGCGGGAAACGCCATTGGAGCGCTTGTTGGTATTGGTGCGACATTCGGTGCATTCCACGGTGATGGTAATGCGGACGCCTTTTTTGCTTGCCATAATTTTTTACTAGATTAGCGGTTGTGGATCGCTAAGGTTTACACACAAATTTCTATTTTTGCATATTTTGTCTTAGCTCGGCAAGGATTTGTTTGAGACGTAAATCTAGGGAAAAACCGCGCTGGGTTTGGATCATATAGGTTTCGGCGATGCGATCGTGGAAGGCTTGGTTAAATTCTTCGTCGGCGATCGCCACGCCACAGGAGGCCAACAGGGGAGAGATTAACAAAATCAAAGAAATGCCGTTCCCCATCAGAAAAAAACTTTGGATCCCATACATGGCAAGCATGGCGGCAAACCCTAAAATGCCTTCTCGTTTGCTGAGGTTGATAATTTCTGGCACTCGATAACGGATGTCGATGACTTTGATATCAAAGGCCCAACTACCCAGGCTTTGACCCTGGTTACGGCTGACGAGAAAGACCCGCAGGCCAAACCAGACGACGAGAAAAACCAACCACTGTAGGGTTAAACCCCCTAAGCCACTGACAATCCAAGCGACGATAAAATCCACAAAAAAAGCCCAAAAGCGTCTGTCTAGGGGGACTTTTGGGAAACGGCGGACGGGACGGTAATCTTCTTCGTCATACATAGGCGGGGAAATCGGGCAAAGACGGATTGCTTTTATTGTAGAGGGTCAGGGAAACGGGGATGCGGCTTATCGAGGGAGTTGTTGCGATCGCCAACCCTGGGGATTTTTTTCGAGCGATCGCCAGGTTTTTCCTTCCGGTTGCCGCTGGAGATAAACCTCAAAGGGATTGCGGCGACGATTTTCTGTGCGCTGGGAAGGAAAATTCAATACCACATCATAGGTGCCCTGGAGGTGATAAACCGGCAGTGCCTGGAGAAAAAAAGAATCGAGCTTTTTGACCTGGATATTTTTCAGTTCCAAGTTGGGCGGCGGCGCATTAATAGTCTGGCTCAGTTGTTGGTAATGGCTTTTGAGTTTGGTGGCGATCGCCCGTTGGATCACTTCACCGTCCGGGGCAAATTCCCGGGGAGCCTCCGTCCCAGTACAACCCCAAAGATTGAGTAAAATGACACCGAAAATGACGAGCTGCCCCAGACGTTTCCACTGGAGCCTCATTTTTTGGAAGATTGGTAACCCTGGCGCATGGTTCGTCGCCGCACCAAGGAAAACTTTATCTGTACACTGGGGAAATGTCACAATAGCAATTGTTGCAGAATAATTTTCATCTTATCTGTTAAGTCCTATGCTGCTTAAATCCACGACCCGCCACGTCCGCATCTACACTGCCGAAATTCAGAAAAATGAATTAATCCCCAGTGAAACCGTGCTCACCTTGGATGTCGATCCAGATAACGAATTCGTTTGGCCCGAAGAAAGTCTCCAGAAAGTCTATCGCCAGTTCGATGCCCTCGTGGAAAGTAACAGCGGCGAGGATTTAACCGAATACAACCTGCGGCGGATCGGCTCCGACCTAGAAGCCTTTATCCGTGACCTCCTCCAAAAAGGTGAACTCCGCTATAACCTCGACTCACGGGTAATGAACTTCAGCATGGGCTTACCCCAAATGGATCACCCCGATAGCCAAGGCGCTTACCTCCAGTAAGGTTTGGCCCAGGCTTCAAGTAATCAGAAAAACCCGCAGTCTTTGATGAAATTCCCCTCGGAAAGACAAAAGAAACTGCGGGCGATCGCCCCAAAAAATTCAGCAGAAAATCTTGTGAAACTGTAAGCCCTATCCCTAATGAGAATGGGAATGAATAGAACTCAGTTGACCCCGAATAGCACCGTTCGGGAACTGGGGATTATGAACATTGATATAAAAATCGCTGGGATTCTCTAAAATACGTTGCACAATTCCGGTTTCACCCGTGGGAAATTTCCCTTCTTCCCCTTCTGTCAGGCAGTCCGCAGCATTGCCATCCTCTGGCCCGGCTAAAACTGCGACCACTGGGCCATTTTCATCCATTGCGCCTTCGTGAATATGGGCCGCCATCCCAGAGCCGACGGGAACGAGTTGGATCCCAGTGACCGTCATCGAATAACAAAGGGTAGTCGGATCATTATCAATGCCAAAAACGTAGGCATGGCCTTCACCATTGGCATCACCGACAAGCATTTCCATATTGCCGTCTTCTGGCACCTCTGCGCTACCATCCATCATCGTGTGCAAAATAGTATTGGTATGGCCGGCGAGGGCAACCGAGGGAACCATTGCACTAAGGGCGAGGACGAGATAACTACAAGCGCGTCTTAGGCGTTTTGTTTGACTTTTCATCGGAACTCCTGATTGAAATTGAGATAGCTTTGCAAAAAACAGCGATCAGAACTAGCTATTGATCGTTGTACTATCTCAGCGAAAATAAAGCTTGAATTTGGACGTCAAAGCTCACTTTTTCCGCATTTTGGCGCAGATATTCGGATTTTTAAATTGTTTTGTGAAACAATCAGCCAGGAAATGTTTCTTTGATCCTGCCGACATCAGCAAACTGTCCCATTCTAAGTATTTTTAACTACTGTAAATTACCTAATTTGCCTCCGGCGATCGCCTAAAGATTGTGAGCTTTGCCGCAAAAAAAAGCCGCCCCAAATTATAGATGCGGCAGCTCCTTGGGATTAGTTGGCGTTTGTCAAGATAAACCCAAACTTAATTGAATCGCTTTGGTCATCGGCTGCGGTTAACCGAAAGTCGAACCATTCCAGCCCCACATACTGCCTTTGGCATCGGCAAACTCAATGTAGATACGGTTTTTGGCAACACCGAGACTCTGGTGAATTTCATTACAGAAGTCTTCACTCATGGTGCGGGTGCGATCGCCCATGGTGCCCACACTTTTGATCTCCACATAACAAGCCGGATCAATCGACCCCCCAAAGGTCATGGGAATCCCGGCCTCAAAAGCGGTCATCACATAGGCTTCTGGCTTGCCGAGGTGCGCCGCGAGTTTGCGGGACAAATTGAGCAAAAGGGCTTCTACATCCCCTTGGGAAGCGGGCGGTAAAGATGTTTGAACTTTAATCAGAGGCATCGTTTTAAATCAGGAAAATTTTGTTAAAAGACTAGGTCGGTTTTCGGCAAAATAAAGCTTTACTTTTAGCCGCCGTAACTCCAACCCGTGCTCTCTAGGTCAAGAATTTTGCCTTCCCGATGTACCCCAGCGCCGATCACTTCGCCCACAAAGACCGTGTGATCGCCCTGTTCAACGGCCCCGACCACTTTACATTCCACATAACCAAGGGAATCTTTAATCACGGGGCAGCCCGTTTCAGCCCCTTCGTAAAATTCCACATCTTCAAATTTGTTGCCGACCCGACGTTTGGGCTTGAAAAAATTAGCGGCCATATCTTTCTGGGAGTCGTCGAGAAAACTCAGGGAAAAGACGCCGGTTTTTTTGAGCATGGCGTGGGAACCAGAATCGGAGCGGACACAATTGACCACGAGGGGGGGCTTAAAGGAACCTTGCATCACCCAACTGGCAGTAAAGCCATTCATCTCATCACCATCCCGCACACCGCAGATATATAATGCGTGGGGAATGTGGAGGAGCATTGTTTTTTTGGCCTGTTCGTCTAGCATTTTTTAACTTCTCCTGTAGGGGTTTGTTGTCACAACCATTGTTAATCATCTTTGCTGATCATGCTGCAACCTCATCCTGATCCTGCTGCGCGTGTCGTCCGTTGTGGGGTTATCACTGTCAGCGATACGCGATCGCCAGAAACAGATAAAAGCGGCCAGTTAATTCAAGCATTACTCACCGCCGCAGGCCATGAAATCGGGGATTATGAGGTGATTAAAGATGATCCAGAGGCGATCGCCCACCGTTTAGAGCACCTCGCCCACGCGAATTTGGAAGCATTAATTTTCAGTGGTGGCACCGGCATCGCCCACCGGGACAACACCTACGATATGCTGGCCAAACATTTAGAAAAAACCTTGCCGGGGTTTGGGGAAATTTTCCGGGCCTTGAGTTACGAGGAAATTGGCTCTAGGGCGATCGCCTCCCGGGCGGTGGCAGGCACCTATCGAGGCATGATTTTATTTTCCTTACCCGGATCGACTGGGGCGGTGCGATTAGCCATGGAAAAACTCATTTTGCCGGAACTGCGCCATTTAGTCAGCCAACTGCAACCCGCCGCCCCGCAGGTTTAAGATGTAGACAATTTATTGCTTGAAATTTTTTTGACGCGCTATGGTACGCCGACGTTCTCAACCCTGGATCCATCAGTGGTCCCGCCCTATTATTGGGGCGATCGCCATCATTGGCTTTTTGCTCACCAGTTACCTGACGATCTCCAAACTTTTCGGGGCAGAGGTGGCCTGTGGTACAGAAGCAGCAGCGAGCTGTAGTGATGTACTCTCTAGTCCCTACGCCTTTGTCTTTGGCTTGCCCTTGTCACTGTTTGGGGCGATCGCCTATCTCGCCATGGCCGGTTTTTCCCTAGTGCCCCTGGCGATTAATCCCGAAGACAACAAAAAACTGCGGAACAAATACGAAGATTGGACATGGCTCTTTCTCCTCATTGGTGCCACCGCCATGAGCCTGTTTAGTGCCTACCTGATGTACATTCTCTTTGCGAAAATTGGCGGCGTTTGTCTCTACTGCATTACCTCGGCCACCTTTGCCGCGAGTTTTCTGCTGTTAACCCTCTTTGGTCGCTTTTGGGACGATTGGGGTGAAGTGTTCCTGACAATTTTTGTGGTGGCGATCATTACCGCCCTCGGCACTCTCGGCTTATATAACAGCATTGAACGCGATATCCAAGGCAACGTCCCGGTGCTTAATGACCAGGGCCAAGAAATTATTACCCCAGTCCCCAACCGCGCCCCCGAACCGCCCACAGGCTGGGAAATCACCACCACCTCTGGCCCCGCAGAAATTGCCCTAGCCGAACACCTCACAGAAATTGGGGCGAAAGAATATGGCGCTTACTGGTGTCCCCACTGCTACGACCAAAAACAGTTGTTCGGAAAAGAAGCCTTTGCCAAAGTGCCCTACATTGAATGCGCCCCCGAAGGAGAAAATGGCCAGCCTGATGTTTGTGCCGCCGCTGGGCTAGAAGGATTCCCTACCTGGGAGATTAATGGGGAACGTTATGCTGGCACCCAATCGCTACAACGCCTGGCAGAGCTTTCTGGTTACCAAGGTTCCACTGATTTTAAATATGCCTTGCCCCGTTAAGGAGTGAGTGCATTCCCCATCAGCTTTTACATCCCTGAAATGCATCACCTGATCTGCCAAGGTCAGGTTTTTTTTGTCAACGATTGAGCTAAAACTTGCCAAAAATTTTCCTGAAAGGCCCAGGGAAAGATCGTGCTAATCTGCTAGGGGAAAGCTGAAACCAGCGTTTCTAAATCTTTTGAAGCATCTTACGGGCGATCGCCATGGCTTCTGTGCGAAATTGGTGGATTTTTCGATCCTTAGGCCAGCACAGCTTAAACAATAACTATTTATTAATCGAAGCCTGCCTCATTGGTGTCATCTCCGGTTTGGCGGCCCTTTTCCTCAAACAAGGCATCGGTTTCGTGGGGGGATATCGGGTCATCCTGAGTCGTCAATACGGCGCCTGGTTAATCCTGCCTCTATTTGGGGTGGTTTGCGGCTGGTTTGCGGGCTATCTCCTAGAGACCTTTGCCCCAGAAGCCAAGGGGGGCGGCGTCCCCCAGGTCAAGGTTGTCCTGGCCCAATTTCCCCTGCCGCTAAATTGGAAGGTAGCCTTAGCTAAATCCATTGGCACGATTTTGGTTCTGGGTGGCGGATTAACTCTCGGACGGCGCGGCCCCAGTGTCCATATCGGTGCGGCTCTCGCAGCTCAACTCAGTCAATGGCTCCCGACAACCCCAAACCACCGACGGCAAATGATTGCAGCCGGAGCAGCGGCGGGTTTAGCGGCGGGATTTAATACTCCCATTGCTGGGGTACTGTTCGTGGTCGAAGAACTGATGCGGGACATGTCAGGGCTGACCTTAGAAACGGCGATCGTTGCCTCTTTTACAGGTTCGGTGGTCTCCCGCTGGTTTGGCACTTCGGATCTGAATTTGCCCGCAGAGCTATTAAACGCGGCGAATCAAAGTAATTTTTATCTGGCAGAAATCCCCTGGTATTTGCTGTTGGGGGGCTTGGCAGGGGTTTTGGGGGCTTTATTCAATCGCGGTATCTTGACGGTTTTGGGGTTTAATCGTCGTCTCCGCTTGAGCTTGGGGGTGCGGATGGCGATCGCCGGGGCGATTTCGGGCACTGTGGTCGCGTTTTTGCCGCCTTTTTTCCGGGACAATGCAGGGCTACGGGATTTTTTGCTTACGGGGGATGCGGGCTGGCAGGTAATTGCGATCGCCTTTGTCGCCCATTTTTTCCTAAGCTTGATTGCCTATGGCTCCGGCGCACCGGGGGGACTATTTGCACCGACCCTCGTTTTAGGCACGGCCCTCGGTTATTTGGTGGGTACCTGTGCCGAGATCTTTGTGCCAGAGGCGACCCAATATACCTACGCCCTTGCGGGGATGGGGGCTTTTTTTACAGGGGTGGCGCGGGTGCCAGTGACCGCGATTGTAATTGTCTTTGAGCTGACCACGGATTTTAATTTAGTCCTCCCCTTAATGCTGGCTTCGGTGACAGCGCTCATTGTGGCGGAAAGCATTTTTAAAGGTTCGATCTACGAATACCTCCTGGAGGCCAGCGGCATTCACCTAGAGGAGGAAAAAAATCCCCAGGTGTTAACGGATCTCACCGCCGCTCAGGTGATGCAACCGGAAGTAGAAACCCTCGAAAGCCATCTCAACTTAAAAGATTTAGTCCCCATCCTCTCCGAATCACCCCACCGGGGTTTTCCGGTTTTAAAACAGGGCAAGCTCGTTGGCATCGTCACCCAAGGGGATTTAGCCCAAATGGCGGCCCAGGGAAAGAATTTAACGGTGGCCCAGGTGATGCAGCGCAAGGTGATTACGGTCTCTCCCCGGGCTTCCCTTAGTGATGTTTTGTACCTGCTCAATCGCTATCAAATTTCCCGCCTACCCGTTGTCGATAATGATCAGCTCCAGGGCATTATCACCCGGTCAGATATTATTCGCGCCGAAGCCCAGGAACTCCTTGGGAAAAGTCACCATGCGGTACAGCGCACGCCGTCCTATTGCGTTTATCAAACCCACACCAGCGACAATTACAAGCGCAAACTCTGGGTGGCGATCGCCAATCCCAATACCGCCGAAGCCCTCATCACCTTTGCGGCGGCCATTGCCAAGGAAAAAAATGCCATGGTCTATTGCCTAAATGTGGTGCAGGTGGCAGCAACCTATCCCCTCACCGATGCCCACATGAACACCTATCCAGAACGGCATCTGATGGAAAAACTCGAACGCCTTGGGGAAACATTGGGAATTTCGATCCACACCCAGGTGATCCTCGCCTACGATGTGGCCGGGGCCATTCTTCAGGAAATTTCGAGCAAGGATCAGGGGTTAATCTTGGGTTGGCAAGGCGATCGCCACCCAAGGGGGCAACTGTTCGGGAGTGTGATGGAATATCTCGTGAAAAAAGTGCCCTGTGATGTGATTTTGGTGAAAACGAGCCACGCCCATCCCCTCCAGTTTAAGGCTCAACCAGGAAAAATCCGCGCCCTTGTTCCCATTGCTGGCGGCCCCAACGCCGAACGCGCCCAGGAATTCATTCCGGCACTGTTGCACCTGTCCCCAGAGGTGGTGCGCTATTCCCTGCCATCCCAAATTTGCCTCTGTCAGGTCTATCAACCCCAACAACGCCCCCAACATTTTCCGCTGCTCGTCCAGGCCAAGCGAGGCCTGGATCCCCTGGTCGAAATTCCCATTATTCCCCTACCTATTCGCTCGTCCCACATTGCTGACAGTTTAATCCGCTTAATCAAAGAAGAAACCTACGATCTGGTGATTCTGGGAGCTAGCCGAGAAAGCTTATTCCAAAAGGCGCTCCATGGAAATATTCCGGAGGCGATCGCCAAGGGGACAAACCGCACAGTGGTAATTATTCGGGGGGCCTTAGATGTTACTGACCCCGAATGATCTTTCATTTTCTCGATCTACAACAGGCCCATCGTTAGGCGATCGCCTCCTTGAGGGACTCACAAAATTCTTTGACTGCCGCTAAACCTTCGGCGGGCGTTCCAGTTGCGAGGCGTTTGACCACCGCACTGCCGACGATCACGCCATCCGCGCCCCATTCTTTTAGTTGTTTCGCTTGAGCTGGATCCGAAACCCCGAAACCAACTCCGATGGGCTTATCGGTCACTTGACGTAACTTCGGCAACAGTTCCCCGACACGGCTGGCCACAGAGGTTCTCGCTCCCGTGACCCCCGTCACACTCACGAGGTAAATAAAACCCTGGGAGGCTTTGGCGATCGCCTCGATCCGTTCCGTTGGACTGGTGGGAGCCACCAATAAAATCAAATCAAGACCATGGCTCGTTGCTGCATCCAGCACCATCTGGGATTCCTCTAGGGGCAGATCCGGGACCACCAAACCTTTGACTCCCGCCGCTGCCACTTGGGCCATAAAAGCGTCAATGCCCCGATAAAAAATCGGATTGTAATAGGTGAATAAAATAATCGGTGCTGTTAATTGCCCATGGACTCGTTGCACGATCACTAAAACTTGCTCAAGGGTGACGCCCCGACTCAAGGCCCTGGTTGCCGCCGCTTGGATTGTCGGCCCATCGGCGAGGGGATCAGAATAGGGGACGCCGAGTTCAATAAAATCAGCCCCGGCTGCGTCTAAAATTTTGAGGGCCTGTTCTGTCGTTTCTAAATCTGGGTCACCCGCTGTAATGAAGGGAATCAGCGCACATTGGCCCGCCTGCTTGAGGGATCGGAAACGTTCAGAAACAGAGGTCATGATTTTGTTCGATAAAAACACACAAGGGGTTATTGTACGTCCCCAACTCCCCCTTCGGTAAAGATTGCCGTTACTTTTTTGGCGAAGTTTGATCTTCCGTTGCTTCGAGTTCTGCCTGGAGTTGGGCTAATTCTTCGGGGCTCATCTCATCTAAGCGCCGCTGCAGGGCTGCTTCTTCGTAATCTCGCCGCTGTTGATGAAAGGTCATATTGCGGGTTCCTACCCGAAACAGATAGGTTCCCACCCAGACAAACACCACAATTACCAGCAACGCCTGGGACCAGATCCCTGCATCTAAACTTTCGAGGCCCGCAACTTTGAGGCCACCATAGAGCAGCCCACCAACGATGAAAATACCGAAACTGATGGCCAAGATATCAATGCGTCGCATGGTTTTAGGGGGAGAAGTTGGCAAGGATGGGAGAATTCATTCGGCAAAGCCTTAGACTTCGCGACGACGGGGACGGAAATTCAGGAAAGGGCTTAGGAGTAGCATCCCAGGGAACAAAAAGAAAACGAAGAAATACATCACAAGTCGCTCGATGGAACTGGCGACATACCAACGGTTATTGAGGTAAAAATAGAGACCAGCAGGCAAAACGAGCAGATAGGTCACGCTGAGGCTGAGGTAGAGGGTGGCAATCAGGAGGGTTTCAACGGGAATATCAAAGGGCATGGGTTTGTGGTGGTGATGATTTGCTTGGGGATTATTTTATCCTAGTGCCCCAAGGGTCAAGCAAGGTGTGGTGATTTGAGAAATTATTTTTGTCTATGGCAAGGATAAAGAGAAGCTTTACCTTGAGGGATTTTTTCCGATACATTGCAGCTAGGCTAAATCCATCAGGGGAGTTTTAACATTGCAGGATCAGGTCGCAAAATCACCCAGAGCGCCTTGGAAGACTGGGTTACTTTTATTGGGGTTGTGGCTGGGAATTAATCTCGGCGATCGCCTGTGGTTATGGCTCGATCAAAGTGTACCTTCTTGGGATCATGCCGACTATCTCACGGAGAGTTTGAACTACGTTGCCGCATTTCGCCAGTTCCCCGGCTGGGAGAATTTTTGGCGCTTATCCAATAAGATTCCTCCCTTCACCCATTTTATTGCGGCGCCATTTCAACTCATTTTTGGGCCGGGAAATGATCAAGCTCTGCTGATGAATCTGGTATTTAGCGGTGTTCTAATGCTGGTGGTTTACGGCATTGGCCAGCGATTATTTAATCGTTCGGTGGGTTTGTGGAGTGCGGCGATCGCCCTTTTAATGCCCCGCTTGACGTTCCCTCGACTTTACTATGTGACGGATTTTCCCCTTGCTGCTGTCACGCCATTGGCATTTTGTTGTTTAACCTATTGGTATTTTGCGCAAACCCGTCGCGCCCAATGGCTCTGGGTAATAGGGTTTGGGATCAGTGCTGGGTGTGCCCTGATGACAAAACAAACCGCTCTCTTTTTTTTGTTTGTGCCGACAGGATTTTCCTTGGCCGCTCAACTCTGGCAGAAGCAATGGGCAAGGGTTCTACAACTTCTCTGCGGTCTGCTGCTCTCCCTTCCGATCTGGGGAATTTGGTATCGCACAAATTTTATCTACTTATTCAGTACCTATGAGCGCGCCAACGTCGCGTCGGCAGCAAGGGAAGGAGATCCTCCTCTAAATACCTTGGGGGCATGGGTTTACTATTGGTTGGATTTACCCCAGGCGATCGCCTGGATTCTGTTGCTGGTGCCCCTTGTTGGTATTGCGTTGCACTTACTACGTCGTTTTCCTACCCAAAACGCTAAATATCAACTTCCTGAGCGGCAAAGTTTGTATTGGTTAGGGATTTATTTTGGTGGTGCTTATTTGCTGCTATCAGCGATGTACAACAAAGATGGCCGCTATATCATGCCCTATCTGCCAATTGTGGCGGTTTTCTTGGGGTATGGCCTGACCCAGTGGCGCGGTAAATGGCAACCTGTGCGTTGGGGAACCGTGGGTTTAGCTGCAATCTTTTGGCTCATCCAATTGTTTCCTTTGCCAGTCATTGCGGGACTGGTACCAGATCCTAATTATCCGGATCGGCAGACCTATCCCCACCCAGAAATTATCCAGGAAATTATTCAGGAAACTCCAAATTTAAGAAGTAACTTGGGGGTGATCCCTGGGGTGGCGATCGCCAATAATCACACGCTCAATTACTATGGCGCTCTACGGGATTTTCAGGTGTATGGGCGGAATTTAGGGAGTACTCCAGAACAGTTGGCTCAAGACAAAGAGTCCTTTGATTGGTTCCTCACGAAAACAGGAGAGGACCCCCACCGCAACGCGGATCAGTTGGCCCTCGCGGCGAGTTTAGATACTGATCCTGAGTTTCTGCTCCAGGGGAGTTGGCCACTGCCGGATCAAGATCAGCTAAAGCTCTATCACCGTCGCCAACCTTTGGTTTCTGTCGAAGCTGCTGATACCACTCAAAGTCCTGTGGCATTAAAAAATGTGGCCGTCGCATCAGAGGCGATCGCCGGCCAACCTCTTCCGATTACCTACACTTGGTCGGGAAATCGGCAGGATTTAACCAAGGGTATGGCGTTACTCACTTGGTCGAACGGCGAACAGTTTTGGATCCAGGATCATCAGTTAGCCTTCGGGATGCTACGGGAGGATGCAGAGAACAAAGGCGATCGCCTCGAAATTATTGAACGCACCGCCACTCTACCGCCAGCAGATTTACCAGCGGGCCGTTACACTTTGGCGGTTCAGTATCTCGATCCGGCTACTGGGGAAGCTCGCCCCTTGAACCAACCGACAGTCACTGTAGGAATTTTGTCGGCCACAGGTGAAGCCTTAACACCAACGCAATTAGTGGCCTTAGATTGGCTGACCCAATTGCGGAAAATTGCGCCCCAACTTGGTGGAGGCATTGCGGGTTTAGAGCCATTATTTGCCCACGTCGAACGGCTCAATCAGTACGATCCAGTCCAGGATTATTTACAGCAAGTGGAAGATAGCCTTGCCTATCGCCTCACACAAACGCCAGCCAACGCAACAAACCGTCCCCAACTGCGGGATTGGTACTGGGCCAAAATCCTTGCCCATGCTCTCCAAGAGGAATCTCAGGCCACCATCGAGACCCTGACCGAACTGCAAACACTGACCCCAGATGATCCCTGGGTGAATGCTTACATTGCTTTTGTGCATCTGTACCGTTGGGAACCCAGACAGGCGGAATTGGCCATTACGCCAGTTTTAGACAAGCTAGGGGATGTCCCAGAAATTCAGGCGATCGCCGGGGTGGCGGCGCTCCTCCAGGGGAAACTCTTCAAAGCCTGGTCAGTGGTGCAAACCCTCAAGGCCCAGGGCGTTTTGTAACCCATTTTCACTGGTTTTCGGGACGCAAAATAGCAGTGTGATACCTTGTTGGGGAAAGATTTTGCGTTGAGACACGATAACCATGGCTGCACAAGTGGGACAATTGGCACCGGACTTTACCGCTACCGCCGTCATTGATCAAGAGTTCAAAACCATTAAGTTGTCCGACTATCGGGGGCAATATGTGGTGTTGTTTTTCTACCCGCTCGATTTCACTTTTGTCTGTCCAACAGAAGTAGGAGCCTTTAGCGATCGCCACGGGGAATTTCAAAAACTCAATACAGAAGTATTGGGTGTTTCTGTAGATAGTGAATTTGCACATTTAGCCTGGATCCAAACGGAGCGAAAAGCAGGCGGTGTAGGAGATTTAGCCTTTCCCCTGGTGTCTGATTTAAACAAAACCATTAGCACGGCCTACGGCGTCCTCGAACCGGAAGCGGGGATCGCTCTCCGGGGACTTTTTATCATTGACCCGGAAGGAATGATCCAACACATCACCGTGAATAATTTTTCCTTTGGCCGCAGCCTTGACGAAACCCTGCGGGTACTCCAAGCGATTCAGCACGTCCAGACTAATCACAATGAAGTTTGTCCCGTCGATTGGCAAGTGGGCGATCGCACCATGGTGCCAAACCCAAGCGAAGCCCAGGCTTATTTCTCGACCCTCTAGGGAAAAACTGCAAGATTGACCACAAGAAAGGCTAAAGTGTGAAGGCACTTTGAAAGCGAACTTAGCACCATGCACCAAGGCGATCTGATTGAACTCTCCATCCATGACCTTAATAGCCAGGGGGCTGGGGTCGGTCGCCACGGGGATCAAGTCGTGTTTGTGCCGGATACGGTGCCAGGCGATCGCCTCCAGGTGCGGATCGTCCGTCTCAAGCGCCAATACGCCATCGGTCAACTGCAAAAAGTTTTAGAACCAGCCCCAGAGCGGCGGCGTCCCCCCTGCATCGTGGCGGACAAATGCGGTGGTTGTCAGTGGCTCCAGGTAGAAGATTCTCTACAACAGCAGGTCAAAACCAACGAAATTCAACAGGCCCTCCAGCGCATTGGTGGTTTCCAGGATCTCGACATTCAGCCGATCCTGAGTGGTGATGGGCCATTGAGTTATCGCAATAAGGCCACCTATCCCCTGGGTCGTTCCAGTAGTATGGGCAATGTGCAAGCCGGGTATTACCGCAAAGGCAGCCACCAACTGATCAACCTCAACCAATGCCCAGTACAGGATTCGCGCCTCAATCCCCTCTTGGGCAACATCAAAATTGACATCCAAAACCAAGGCTGGTCGATCTACAACGAAACCAAACACCAGGGCAAACTCCGGCACCTCGCCCTCCGCATTGGCCAGCGCACCGGGGAAATGCTGCTTACTTTGATCTCAACCAGTGCTGATCTGGTGAACCTAGAAACCCAAGCTGAAACCTGGCTCGAAGAATATCCCGGTCTCGTGGGAGTTTGTTTGAACGAAAACCCGAAAAAAGGCAACCTTATCTGGGGTGACACCACAAAAGCGATCGCCGGTCGTCCCTACCTCGAAGAAATTTTTGCGGGACTAACCCTCAAGCTCCGGCCTGAAACCTTTTTCCAAGTCAACACCAGCGCCGCCGAAGCCCTCCTTACGGCAATTACTCAACAGCTTACCTTTACGGGCGAAGAAATCCTCGTCGATGCCTACTGTGGTGTGGGAACCTTCACCCTGCCCCTAGCGAAAAAAGTCCAGCAGGCGATCGGCATCGAAGTTCAAGCAAGCTCGATCCAGCAGGCCTGGGAAAATGCCCACCACAACGATATCCATAATGTGGAATTCTACGCTGGCACCGTGGAGTCAATTCTACCTAGTCTGGATGTCACCGCTGATATTGTACTCCTTGATCCCCCCCGTAAAGGCTGCGATCGCCAAGTGCTCGATGCTCTCCTTCACAGCAAACCCAAGCAAATTGTCTATATCAGTTGTAATCCTGCAACCCTTGCCCGCGACCTCAAACATCTTTGTGCCACTCAACAGTACCAAATCCAGTGGGTGCAGCCCGCCGACTTCTTTCCCCAAACGCCCCATGTCGAATGCGCCGTTCTCTTGAATTTCGTGGAAACCTAAAATTTTTTGTATAATACAAGGCAGAAACCACGACAAGATCGTTCGGGATTCCCTACAGGCAAACAAACTATGTTGTGACCACTACTTTTTGGGTTTATGCCATAAGCTACCCCACTGAGCCCAGTTTTCCCCATTCATCCCTGCGCACATCCCCAAAGGAGCATTAACTGTGATCGCGATTTCATTGCCGCCGCTAAAATCCCATTGGACGACCCTCAGTTTTGCCTCTACCCTCTACTTAGTCCCGATTCTCGATCTTCTCCTAGACCGTATCCCCAGTGACTGGCGCTACGAAGTTCAACTCGGTCTCCAGGAAGCACTGATTAATGCGGCCAAACATGGTAATCGACTAGATCCCAGCAAAAAAGTCATTGTTCATTTCTACATGGGGGCAGAACAATGCTCATGGATTATTACCGATGAGGGTCAAGGCTTTGACCGTCAGGCTCAATGTTGTCAATTAAATGATGATCTCCTCCCCCCTGAAGAAGATGAATGTGGTCGTGGCCTCTGTTTGCTCTATCAAATTTTCGACCAAATTCACTGGAACGCCGCCGGTAATCAATTACGCCTAAGTAAACGCTTCAGTAGCGCCCCGGTGATCTCCCTAGACTCTGCACCGTCAATCCATTAAGCGGCCCCAGAAAGTCCTCAAAATTTTTCCAGATTTCTCTAGTGCAACCCTAGCGCCCCTGTTTCATGGGGCTATTTAACTGTTATCTCTGGCTGGGCCATCACTTCCGTAATTCATCCCTAGCTTGCCGTTGCCGGATTAGTAGAGGAAGGGGGCGTACGACGGCTTGGGAAGGTTTTAGAAGATTCGGATTCGCCCATGGGCACGAATTCAATGTGATTGAGTAGCGTTGTCACAAAGGCAAATAAGAGAAAGGGCAAAGATAAGACAACAACAAGGGCAACGGTGGCCAGGGCATAAACTTGCCGGGTTGCACTCCAAAGGGCGAGGGTGGTCGCAAGACTCAGAAAGATGACAATCAGCCAAACAATAATTTGCCCATAGATATCGCCAAAGGTTAGGGTGCAAACCATGCGGTATTTTTTAATTTCGTTATCCATCATCAATAATTGATTTTTAATTTTTATTTTTGTTTTTAGCCAAAGATGACTGATTGTAGTCAGCATCATGTTTTGGTTGTAAACGATTTATGAGAATGAATGGTCAAAGTTGCAACATCAATTAACAAAGAAAACAACTAAAAGTTGAGTAAAAACACTTATCTGCAATGGTGTTTTGGCTAAAAATTTCCCGTAAAAAGATAAAGGCCCAGTTGTCGCTAGAAATGTTGCGCTAACCATGACATCAATCAGTAAAATATTAAGATTTGCTTTTATTTTTTCTGCTTTATTTGTGCCCAAATGTCTTTAGAGAACCAGACCCAAAAAGAAAGGCTATGTGCTGTGATACGGCAACTCCATACCCAGGGAAAATCACCGGCCACTTCAACGAATTATTCATTTTTGGACGAAGATCAAGTTATTTTTGTCTCCCGCAGTGGCGTTGATAAATCTCAATTTCAACCGGAGGATTTTATTGCAGTAGATACAACGGGTTTGCCGCTGCCCCCCAATGAAGGAATTAAGCCTTCGGCAGAAACTTTAATTCACTGCTTTATTTATCAAAACTTTCCGGGAATTACCTGTGTGTTGCATACCCATTCGGTGGCGGCAACGTTGTTGTCTGGGATATTTGCGGCGAAACAGGCTGTTACTTTTAGCGGCTACGAGGTAATTAAGGGGATTGCGGGTCAAACCACCCACGAAACGGCGATCGCCTTACCGATTTTTGCTAATGAGCAGGACATGAAATCATTTTGTCAACAACTCGCTCAGCGACAGGAGGAGTTAAATAATTACGGCTTTTTGATCGCAAAACATGGCCTCTATGCCTGGGGAGAAACCTTGGCGATCGCCAAGCGTCATCTAGAGGTTTGGGAGTTCATGTTAGAATGCGAGCTTGAGCAATTGAAAATCACGCCCCCCTTGGCTGCCCGATGACGACGTTATATCAGACCGAATCGAAACAAACCTTAACCGACCCCGCGACGATCAAAGATTTTTTAAAAAGCCATGGTATTTGGTTTGAGCAATGGGAAACACCTGCCCAGTTAACCCAGGAGGCGTCCCAAGCAGACATTCTCGCCGCCTATGCCGATGTGCTCGATCCTTTCATGGCGGCCAATGGTTACCAAAGCGCCGATGTGGTGAATATCCACAGTGGCATTGAAAACTACCAAGCGATCCGCGAAAAATTTCTCGCAGAACATACCCACTCCGAAGATGAAGTGCGCTTTTTTGTCGCGGGTCAGGGTTTATTTTGGTTTAACCTCGACGGTACCGCCGTGTTTAATGTTTGTTGCGAAGCTGGTGACTTGATCTCTGTCCCCCAGGGTACTAAGCACTGGTTTGATGCGGGGCCAGTGCCCAATGTGAAAGCCATTCGTATTTTCTCGGATACCGCAGGCTGGACGCCCCACTACACCGGATCCCAAGTTGAACAACAATACCGCGCCATTACCCTATGATTCAGTTTGTCTTGATGGACATCGAGGGCACAACCACCTCCGTGAGTTTTGTGTTTGATGTGTTGTTTCCTTACTTTCGGGACAATATCCAAAGCATTGCCAACCGGGCCGAGGAACCAGAAATTGCGGCAATCCTCAAGCAAGTACAAGATTTAATTCTTGCCGAAACCGGAATATCTCTCGATCAAACTGGGGCGATCGCCACATTACACCAATGGTCAATGGAAGACCGCAAAGTTCCTCCCTTGAAAGCAATGCAAGGATTTTTGTGGGAAGAGGGTTACAAAAATGGCGATTTCCGGGGCCATGTTTATCCAGATGTATTGCCCAAACTAAAAGAGTGGCAAAAAGAGGGCCTCCAGTTGGGGATTTATTCCTCTGGCTCGGTTAAGGCCCAAAAACTCCTGTTCGGCTACTCTGACTACGGCGACCTCACGGGCTACTTCAATTACTTCTTTGATCTCAAGGTCGGCCAAAAACGAGATGTGCAATCTTATCAGGCGATCGCCCAGGCCGTGCAACTGCCCCCTGAGGCAATCCTGTTTCTATCGGATGTCCCTGCCGAATTAGACGCCGCGATCCAAGCCGGATACCAAGCATGGCAACTCGTCCGCCCCGGAACAACTGCTTCTCCGACCCATCAGCAAGTTACGGACTTTGGGGCAATTACAAGCCTGCATTAAGGGGGTGCAGTGGGTGCATTGCTGGCATCGCTCAACATCGCAATTCTAACCTCAGCCCTAGCCATACCCCTCCAATCTTTTATCCCCCACGGGATTTATTCGGCTCCTTTGGCCTTTTTGATTTCTGCTTTGAGCTCTTCAATTTGGCGACGCAAACTGTCTAGATCACTTTCATCTTCGGCACTGACATCCACTGAACCAGTGCCTGCTTGGGCATAATGACCCTGCTTAATCCGTTGATATTCCTCAGAAGCTTCCCAGGTCTTGATAAAACTCAAGCGTTCCACCGGGAAAGGATGGCTTAAAAATGTTCCATTACCGCCATTATAGATCAAAAACTTATAAATCTGGTTCAATTGATCCTGATCAAGTTCATCGTAATCCTGGGACTGTTGGGTAAACTCAGTCAAACTCATTTCGTGGCCGTATTTCGTACTACCGCCGGCGAGCTTCATCATGGTATGCAAAATGGGGTTGAGATCATCCATCACCAGGAGAGCGGCCCGATCCGCCGAAAGTTCTGCCTTCCGCCGCCATTCATAAAAAGCGTAAAGTAACCCTGTGGTGATGACATTACCGAGGCCAAGGGTGATTTCTCCCAGGAAAGAAGCTGCCCCCATGGCCCACATTGCCATTTGGATCAAGATCGTATGGTCGCATTTTATGTGGCCCAACTCGTGGGCCATTACCGTCCGTAACTCTGTTTCATCAAGTAAATCCATTAACCCCGTATTCACCACAATGTAAGGATGATCATGGCCGAGGGCATAGCTATTCACCATCGGATTTTGGTTGACATAAAGGGTCGGCTCTGGGGAAATATCCAAATCATGGACACATTCCCGAAACATGCCGTACAGGGTTGAATACTGACGAGGGCCAGCTTTGATATTGTTGCCCATTAAAAAAACCTGCTGGGGTCGTTCGTAGATATATTCCACAAAACGACTGGCCAACAGCTTAAAACCGGGCAGATTACGGAGGGCTTCTTCCGCTTGGCGATCGAGGGGATGACGAAAGGCTTCGCTAGAAATTCCGGGATAGGTCGGCATTAATACTTCCTTTACCGCTCTCAATCCATGGGAACGGCTTTGCTAGACAGTGGCTTTTTCTAACATTAGCTTAGATGACTTGATCGCGTCCGGAATTTCAATGGGATAGTGACCATCGAAGCAAGCAGTACAGAAACTAGAAGTGCGTTCGTTGGTGACATCCAGCATGCCCTCTTTGCTGAGGTAGGTCAGGGAATCAACTTCAATTTGTTTTTCGATTTCAGCCAAGGACTTTGTCGCGGCAATTAGTTGATCTTGGCTGTCGGTGTCGATGCCGTAGAAACAGGGATGGGTCACAGGGGGCGAAGAAATGCACATATGGACTTCGGCGGCCCCAGCTTGCCGGAGTGCCCGGACAATTTTACGGCTGGTAGTGCCGCGCACAATGGAGTCGTCCACGATGATAATTCGTTTACCTTGGAGGACATCTTTTAGGGGGTTGAGCTTCATGCGGATCCCTACTTCCCGCATGTGCTGGGTCGGTTGAATAAAGGTACGGCCTACGTAGCGGTTTTTAATGAGTCCTTCCCCAAAGGGAATCCCAGAGGCACGGGAAAAACCAATGGCGGCGGGAATGCCAGAGTCAGGAACCCCCATGACGAGATCGGCTTCAATGTTGGATTCTTTGGCCAATTGCGCTCCCAGGCGGAGACGGTAACTAAAGAGAGTTTCGTCGTGGACAATGCTATCGGGACGGGCAAAGTAGATCATCTCGAAAACGCAGAGCTTTCGGTCTGGTTTTTCAGACCACTGCTGGGCAGTTAGGCCAGATTCGGTAATCCAGACCATTTCGCCTGGTTCGACGTCCCGCAGATAGTCCGCACCAATGATGTCGAGGGCACAGGTTTCAGAAGCCAGAACATAACGGGTGCTGCCATCTCCCTCGGTGAGAGTCCCAATGACAAGGGGACGAACCCCCTGGGGATCCCGCGCACCAATAATGCCGTCCGGGGTGCCGATGACTAAGCTATAGGCACCGGAGCAGAGATTAAAGGCAGCGATCGCCGCTTCAGTCCAATCCTTCCCCTGATCGACATAGATGGCGATCGCCTTAGCAATCATTTCTGAGTCTGTGGTCGTCTGAAAATCTAGACCATCGGCAAGGGACAACAACTTATCCTTCAGCTCAATGGTGTTTACCAGGTTGCCGTTGTGGGCGAGGGCCAAAGTCCCCAGGCGAGTTTCTTCAAGGGCAGGCTGGGCATTGCACTTATGGCTAGAGCCAGTTGTGGAGTAGCGGTTGTGGCCCACAGCCCAAACCCCAGGCAGTTCCTGCAGTTTTTCTTCGCTAAAGACTTGGGAAACAAGGCCCATACCTTTGTGCACGTGCATCTGCGTACCGTCAAAGGTCGCGATCCCTGCGGATTCTTGCCCCCGATGTTGGAGCGCAAAGAGTCCGAAATATGCCAGTTTTGCCACTTCTTCCGTTGGGGCATAGATGCCGAAAACACCACAGTATTCCTTGGGTTTGTCGGGGAGATCGTTGGCATAGACAGTTTGAGGGACAGTCATCCTACAGGTTGCACTCCTAGTTAGTGGGTGAAAAAGAGTAAGGAAATTCAGCGGTTACGATGGCTACAATACCACGTCAATGAATGCCTTGAGGGACAAAATCCACAAAGGCTTTAACCCCACTTAATCTCGTTTTAAGGGTCGCGGCATGATTAATGGGGGCAAAGGAAGAAAATATTCCTTGGGTAAGTTTATTTTAGGCCAGAATTTTGCTATGCGGGGATCAAAGTTTCGCAGCGATCCCTAAAGTCGTTGCTGGAGGCTGCGACCATGGGTATCTGTGCCGCAGGTGAGCCATAGATTGTGCTGATGGCCGAGGGCAGCCACTACCGGGGTGTGTTTTTGGCTAGGCACCCAGGGTTTCGGGTTGTCGTAGGCGTAATAGGCTTCTACACCATCAATGTTAAGGGATGCGGCTGCCGGGATTAACTCCGTGGCAGGACGACGATAACGGGCGGGATGCGCCAGAACAGCTAACCCTCCAGCGGCATGGATCGCGTCAATGATTGCTACTGCTGCGGCGCGATCGCCCTCTGGAATTTCCCGGTTAAAGTAAGGAGCGATCGCACTGTGATCGGGGTTAAACCCATAGGCGAGGATATGTACCGTGGTATCAAGGAGGATGCCGTTAATTTCGATGCCCGTCCAGAGGTGGGGCAAGGGTCGTGTCGTCTCGTTCTGCTGTCGGCTGAGGTAGCCTTGGGCTTGTTGGTAACCTTGGAGCGTGTGGTGGTCAGTGATCGCAAAGCCTTTTAGACCGATGGCGATCGCCTGGTCAACAATTTCTCTGGGGGTGAGCTGACCATCGGAACAGACCGAATGCATGTGGAAGTTGTATTGATTGGGGCAACTGGTTGCCGTTAGACTGCGCCAAGCCTTTTCGAGCGCTTGCAAATCTTGAGCCGCACTTGGAACAGACAAAGTAGAAGTCATGGCGAAGGCGATCTTTGGCGATCGCAGATTTAAAGGGCGAGCGGGATGGTAATAAAAGGGTAAAGAAAACCTGAAAAAAAGATTAGATATTGCAAATTGTTACAAACAAGATAGCAAAGATTTTTGCCCTTGGGCAGCACCATTAAAAAATCCCCCCGTGTCCTCAACGACCCGGAGAGAAAGAACCCGATCTGCATTGCCGAAAATTTAAGCAAACAAGAGCCAGGTGAAGCCGAGAAAATAAAGCTTAGGAAATCCCCGCATGACCCATCGCAAGGCCTGCCACCAGCATCCCCAACACCAAAAAAGGCTGGGCACTGGCTTGGTATTTCACATCATTTTTCAGGGGATCCCGCAGGAAATACATATCTTGGAAGGTAATTTGGGGAATCACAAGCAGCAAGAGAATCGTGGCATATAACTGTTCGTGGATACTGACCAGGTAACCCGCAATGCCCACCTGAAAAATATCAATCATCAGCACACAAATCCAAGCTGCAGTTCCGACTCCAAACATGACCGGGAGAGATTTTAAACCCAGTTGGCGATCGCCTTCGACGCTCTTGAAATCATTTACAACAGCAATCCCTAGACCCGCAAAACTATAGATCAAGGTCACCACCATCACCGTCGGCGTCAACGTCCCAAACAGCGCGTGGCCAGCCCACCAAGGCAGCGCAATATAACTCGCTCCCAAGGCATAGTTCCCAAGCCAACCATTTTGTTTCAGCTTCAGCGGCGGCGCAGAATAAATGTAAGCAATGAAGCAGCCCACCACCGTTAAGACCAACATCACGGGGAAATCATGGCCAGCCCAACGGTCGAGGAGATAGCTCAAACCGATGCCAGAACCCAGGAGTACGAGAATTTGCGTCACTACCTGGGGTACAGAAATTGCCCCCGAAGGAATGGGACGGTAGGGTTCATTGATCGCATCAATCTCCCGGTCATAGAAATCATTAAGGGTTTGGGTATAGCCCGTGAGTAAAGGCCCTGACAACAACATACAGGTCATGGCCTTGAGAAAATCTTCGACTCCCCACACATAGCCACCGGAGGATGCTGCCCCGCAAACAACCCCCCAGATCAGCGGAATCCAGGTGATGGGTTTCATTAATTGCAGGCGAATTTTCCAGATGGAGGTTTCCCCCCCAGCGGCGCCTTTCATGCCGAGGAGTTGGCGAGCTTTAGAACCCTGTTCCTCTGGGGCTGTGGCTGGTTTCGTGTCTGGATTAGGCGTTTCTGTCATGGCGTCTGGATTGGAATATTTTGTACAGAAAAAGAGCGTAAAGGAAAACCACTCGTCATTGGGCATATTACGCCGCAAGGGGTTTATTTTAACCTAGTCCCCGGTGGGATTTTGCCAATGGGTAAGCCTTGTCTCAAAAAGCTCAAAACACCGTTATGCTGAACATGACCGTCTCTAATGAAATTTACGCAAGCAATAACTGATGCAAGATACTGTGATTGTGCCCCTGGATGTGCCGGATCTCCCTGCGGCGATCGCCTTAGTCGAGAGCTTACCGGAGGTCACTTTCTGGAAAGTGGGCCTAGAGTTATTTGTCGCCACTGGGCCGGATATTTTGCGCTATCTCAAAGACCAGGGCAAACGCATTTTTCTTGATCTCAAATTCCACGACATTCCCAATACCGTTGCTGGTGCCTGCCGTTCGGCACGGGCCTATGGGGTCGATCTTCTGACTATCCACGGTGCTGCCGGGGCGATCGCCTTAACGGCTGCCAAAGAAGCCCTCGGAGATTCTCCGACTAAACTAATTGCAATTACCGTCCTTACGAGTATTAGTCCAGACCAGTTGCGGGACGATTTGCAAGTGGATCTGCCCCTCGATGCCTTTGCCCAACACATGGCCAACCTAGCCCAAGACGCTAGGTTAGATGGGGCGGTGTGTTCCCCCCAGGAAGTGGCGATGCTGCGGCAATGTTGCGGTCAAGATTTCACCTTGGTTTGTCCAGGGGTGCGGCCCACCTGGGCTCAATCAGGGGATCAACAACGGGTCATGACTCCCCAGGCGGCGCTCCAACAGGGAGCAAATCACCTCGTCATTGGCCGACCGATCACCCAGGCCGCAGATCCCCAAGCGGCTTGGCAGAAAATTCAAGCAGAGTTGGCGATCGCCTAAATCATTCACCCCAGCAAATCCAGAGACGGAAGACTAAAGATACAATGGCTTAAGTATTCCTGCTTACATTTAGGATTGATTTCACACTAATTACCTATGGTTAGCTTATCGGCAGTCAAAACCTCCATTGAAACCCATCTTTCCGGAGCCCAAGTGTTCGTGAAAGATCTCACCGGTGGCGGCGATCACCTAGAGGCCATCGTCGTTTCCCCCGACTTTGCAGGTCAATCCCGGGTACGCCAACACCAAATGGTCTATGCTGCCCTCAAGGAGGATTTAGCCTCAGAAGCGATCCATGCTTTAGCCCTGCGGACTTTCACCCCGGAGAAATGGGCAGAAGTGGGTCAACCCACTTAAACGGTCGGGGAAACAATGTTTTCCTGAACCCTTGTCAACCCATACTATGAGGAAAAATAAATGTCTTTAACCCCTGAAACCCGCGAAAAAATTGATCAATTGGTCAACAGCAGCAAAATTTTTGTGTTCATGAAGGGCAGTAAGCTAATGCCCCAATGTGGCTTTTCTAACAACGTTGTGCAAATTTTTAACAGTCTCGGCGTTGAATATCAGACCTTTGATGTTCTAGAAGACTACGATGTGCGCCAAGGCATTAAGGAATATTCCAACTGGCCGACGATTCCCCAGGTCTATGTCAATGGAGAATTTGTGGGTGGTTCCGACATCATGATCGAGCTTTACAACTCAAAAGAACTCCATGAGATGCTTGAGGTCGCCCTCGCGTCCTAGGGCGATCGCCTGTTCGAAAACGAAAAAATAACTTTGGGAAACAGCGCCATATACCTGCGAAGTCAGAGGCTGTTTCCCTACATTCTGGCCGTCTCAGATAGGCCAAAAATCCCCAGGTTATGCTTAGCCCCGATCTCTATAAGCGCCTACTACGAGGGGAGAAGCTTGCTGCCGAGCTCCCCCCGCTATGTGCCGGTCACCGCCGTTACATCACCGTTTCTGGTGTCAAAAGTATACCTACCAAGCATCCCAACTTTGATAGGGTTCCCTGGCTTTTTCGGGTCAGTGGCTACGAATTACGAGAAGAGCTGCTTGATGAGTATCCTGGCCTAGAAAGTCTTCGGGATTTCCAGAGTGAAGTGGTTGGGGAGGATCACCTTGAAGCAACGGTTGAACGCCTTGCCGGTCAGGCCGTGACCCTACAATCTGCTTCCATTGTTGATGCTCCCTGGTAAAAACAACGCCCCAGGGACAAAAATTCCCTTGCCCCGACGGCAGCTTTAGTAATAAAAATCTGTTTCCGTTTGGGTTTGGGGGTAGGCCATCTCAAAATTGGATGGATCCCGCAGAAAACGAAAAACTTCTTCTTCTAAGCGGTGAATCTTATACACTTCAAGGGCTCCCGTGTGGTGAAGACAGGCAATATAACCGTCCATGTATTGACGAATATCTTCATAACGGTTGCCTCTGCGCCACAGTTCTACCATGGCGTCCGTTAAGCGTTGATAGTAGCGGATGGTGAGACTGTCTTGGAGCATAGTCACGGAAGATTTAAAAAACAGTAGATGAGTCTGGGTACAGAGGGAAACGGTTATTGTGTCACCTGATACCTGTTTCTCTTGGCCCTATTTTAGCGATTTTTGTGAATTGGCGCTGATTTTTTTCCTTTTTAAAGGAGATCTCGGCTCTTCGCGCAACAATAAAAACCCCCTTCAAATACCCTAATTGCCGATAATTTTTCTTAAAACAATATTAAGTTTTACCAACAAAAAAATAAAAGTATTTCCCAAAATTAATTTTTACACCACGGGGGCGATCGCCGTTATTTTTTTGCCGAACAACACCAGTAAAAAAGCATGGTTGCCCATGCTAAGTTTTTTGCCATCAATTTTTTGTTTTTAAAGCCATTTCTTTGTCGGCCAGAGAGTTAATCCCGACTATTGGGGATGAATCTCAGAATAGGTCGTTGGCAGCGGGGCGATCGCCGTTGGTACTTTTTGGGCCACACATTCCAACGAAAAAGATTTTTCGAGCAATACCAGATCCGTTGTGGGTTCCCAACTGTCTTCAAAAATAGGGAGTGCAAAGGGACAGCTTGTCCAGTCCCCTGCCGCAAACGTTTCGAAGCGTTTACAGATGCCGCCACGACGCCCTTCAGCCTGAAAACAACGACAATGCTTACAAGTGGAGACTGAGCAACTTTGCGGTTTCATAAACGCTCCCCTAGGGACCCCATGTCATAAAAATTTTATTTATGTTTTCATTATGTGACTGTTACCCAGATCACCAGATCCCCTGAAGCTTAATCCCTGCCCTTGATTAACCCGGATCAAGGCACAATTAAAGTTTGTTTTTTTTTATATTTGATGTTTCAACTTCTTAACAGTAATTTTAAATAGGTATATGTGCCTGTAACCCCCTAAGATATGGCAAAAACGCAGTCAATTCACTATGGGGATCATTTAACAATCAAGATGTTTTTTCTCTGTATTCCCCCAGAAAAATAAAATAAGCCAGTGATTACGTCCAAAAAAACCTTGGCGATCGTCAAATTTTTACTGAACATTTCAGAATTCCCACAGCTCAACAGTCGCGATTCCGGCGCTTTGCTTTATTCCCTGCAAAAAGTAAGTTAGGGATCATCCTCAGGGGGAGCATTTTCTGGCTCGGTAGAAGTTTCCGGGGCCGAAGATTCAGGGGGAAGGCCCAAACCTAAGGGTTGTTGTTCCTGCCAAACCTGCACAATGCAAAAGCTACAAACCTGCCACCGTTGTAGTTCCCCAGGGGGCGTCGCTCTTTGGCAACGGGGACAGGCAGGTAACCCAGCGAAGAGTTGCTGTTGGGTTTCGGCCCAGTGGCGTGCGGCTTCGAGGGGATCTTGATTTGTTTGACGAGCATCCGGGCGCTGGAGTTGGTCTGGACGAGGGGGGATCTGGCTCGGATGGGGGAGATTTGGGTCGGCGGCCAGGGGGGAATAGGCAGGCCGTCGGTGCCAATGGACGGTAGAAAACCGGAGATCCTTGAGGGGAGGGTTTAGTTGGGCATTGAGCTGGGCCAGCAGGCGGCGGCGCTGGAGATTCAGGTGTTGTGACCAGGTGTGATTGGGGGTGGCGACCCACAAAACGTCATCAATGATCCGAATGGGATGACTGTTAGCCAGGCTTTTTTTCGGCAGGATCTTTTGCCAACGCTTATTAACGGCTGTAAAACGTTTTTGGTGCGCCCAGGCGGGTTGGTCGAGCAGATGGTTGAGGAGATGATCAATGGATTGGAATCCCATGGGGCGTCGGAGAATGCAGGGCAAGGGACAAAGGAAAATGGCGAAAGGGCGATCGCCTTTTGTCTGTTACTACCACATTACCTCTGGGGAGAGAGAACGATAAAATATGGGGCAAGTCTTTGGGGTTTGTTCACGATGGCTCGTTCTTCCCAACGGTCTCGCACCACCGAAAAAGTCCTTGATGTCAAAACACGCATTGCCCAGAGTCATTATGGTCTTTTGGGCCTATCACCGACGGCATCGCCGCTAGAAATCCGCCAACGTTACCGGGAGCTCAGCAAGCAGTTTCACCCCGATACGACGGTTTTACCGGAAGCGGAAGCCACGGCAAAGTTTCAACGTCTAAATGAAGCCTACGGCATTTTAAGCAGTCCGGAGCGGCGATCGCGTTACGATTTGCAGATTGGGTTTTCTCGCTACAGCGTGATCCAACCCTTACAACATGAGCAGGGAGAGCGTGGTTATTCAAATTCTGCCTATCTAGATCCGACGGATCGGCCCCTCTCGGCGGGGGAAATTTTCGCGCTTTTTATTATGGGTTTAACTTTTGTCGGTTGTGTATTGTTGGCGATCGCCCTAGGGATTAGCCGCCAAGACCTAAATCTAGAGGGATTGTTTTAGGGTTTTAGTGCAGTTGTCACCAAAAAGAAATTGGTAGACTGAACTGTGGCCTTTTGAGCCAAGCCAATCACCCTCTACCAAAACCATGTCCACGATGCCTTCCCTTGATAGCCCCCTCTACAACCATCCCCTCCCCAAAATTGAGCAGTGGCTCCGGGAGATGGGCTGCGAGCAAGATCCCCAAAATCTCCACTGTTGGACAGTCGGCCGCCCTGGTTGGCAAGCAGAAATTCGCCTCGAAATCGAAGAGCTGGCGGTGTCCTACCTCAAAGCGGGGGCCGATGGTTCTGACATCGAGCGTTCGTTTAAATATTCCCTTAGCCGTCGAGATATTGAAGCTGCTGTTTTTTCAGGGCCTTAAGGGTTTCTGGTTGCAAATCCGGGAGAGTAATGATTTCCAGAAAGCCTTCCTGGGCCTGGGGTGGCGCGGCTTCGAGATCGTGGATCATTTTTTCGATAATTTCTGGGGGAACCTGGCGCGATCGCCTTTGGTTACGGGCCAAGCAAACCTCTAGAGGACAAGCTAAATACCAAGCCAGCCAATCCATGGGCGGGCATTTTTCTAAAAAATCTAATCGCCAGGGTTGATGGCAGTTGGTGGCATCATAAATGACAGGTTTTCCCTGGGCGATCGCCTGGTGCAGCCGCCACAGCACAATCGCCTCAATGGTGGGCCAATCCCCTTGAATCCCTGGATCCTCGTACAATTGCGCCCGAATCCCATCGGTAGAAATTAAGCAAGCCTGGGGCATACTTTGGCGCAACCACTGGGCAAAGGTAGATTTGCCAGAACCAGGGGCACCAATGAGAAAATGCGATGGGGGTTGTGCCGAGGAAAACACAATCTGTTTGAACTCATGTTTTGCGTAATATCGACGAATTAACGGGGATAGATGAAGACTTTTGCTGAGATGACAATGGGACGCTGGCTCGCCTGCGGGGGCTTGGTACTCTTGATTTTTTTTATGTTTTTGCCGCCGAGTTATTACCTCATGGCTGCCTTCCCTTGGATCTTACTCTGGCAGGGGGGATTCTTACTGTTGGGTCTTGCACTCTTGGTGATGCTCCGGAAATTTGAGCTGCCTTTTCGTCCCCTAGGCTATGGTTTGGATTGGGGCATTCTCGCGGTGGCGATCGCCTGTGGACTATCCACCGTATTTGCGCCGTTTAAAGGGGTTGCCCTATTTAATCTCGTCACTGTTTCCGGGTATGGCGTTGTCCTCTATGGTCTCCGGAACCTTGGCGGCCTGGGTGTTTGGACTTGGCAAAATCAATGGCGGGGCCTCGTGGGGCTGGGCTTTGGGATCAGTTTCGTGAGCCTGATTGGTTGGTTAATGACCGCTGGCGAGCTAGAACGCAACTCCATTCCCCTGGGCCATCACAACTTTATGGCGGCCTATTTCTGTCTTGTGTTGCCGATGATCTTGAGCTTTGCCCTTGCCCACCGGGGAAAAATGCGGGGTTTACTCTTGGTACTAAGTGCCCCCCTCCTCTATCTCCTCTACACTTGCTCTTCCCGGGGGGGATTTGTGGGGTTATTTTTGTGGGCGATCGCCACCATCGCCTTCGTTATTGGCCGCACAAAAGGAAAAAAACGTTTAATCTCCGGCACCATTGCCCTATTTCTGTTGGGGATCATGGTGACAGCGGGGTTACAACACCCCCGGGTGCAGCGGCTGATTCAAATTGATCTCAACGATGGCCTCCCAACGGTGCAGTTCCAGGTGGATGGGGAAACCGAAGACCGCTTGTTTATGTGGCAGGCGGGCTTAAATATTTTGCGAGATCGCCCTTTAACGGGGGTCGGCCCTGGGAATATGTCCCGGGAATATAACCTCTACCGTCCGATCAATGTCGGCTCCGGCGCCGCCCACATCCAACAACTCCACAGCAATCCGATCCAACTCCTGGGAGAACTGGGTTTAATCGGTGGGGTGGCGATCGCCTTTTTCTTGGTGCAGCTAATTCGGCTCGGTCATCGTATCCATCACCACACAGATAACCCGCAAATCAAACGGTTACTCTATGGTTTGGGGGGCGGTTGGTTTGCCTACGCCATGGCGACCCTCACCGATTATCAATTAGAAAATATCCCGATCAGTCTTACCCTGACTTTAACGATTGTGCTGCTACTGAGCGTTGCGGATCAGGTTTTAAACGAAGCCACTCCCCAACCCTTGCCCATTCCTCAGCGCCGTTTGTGGAGCTTAGGAAGCCTCGCTGGTTTTCTGGGAGCCTTGTTAGTTGCAGTGCCCTACAGTGCTGGGATGTATCTTTTTTCGCGGGGACAGACTCTCTGGGCCAATGGGCAACCGGAAGCAGCCTTTACCGCAGTGAACCGCGCCTATGCCCTCAATGGCTGGAATGTGAATTATCCCCTCCGCTTGGGCCTGTGGCTGTGGGGAACGCGCCAGGCAACGGATAACCCAGAAAGCAACCAGCAAACCACAGAACTGGCGGCGGAATATTTTCTCGATGCCCACTCCCTGATCCCCAATGATTACTATGCCAACGTTAATACAGGGGTTGTGCTGCGGGAATTAGACCCAAGCTTGGCGCAACCATACTTTGAACGGGCAATCCAGCTGTTATCGCGGGAAGCAGAACCTACCTATTTTCTCCTCGGTCAAACCTACCTCCAGACCGATCAACGGGAAAAGGCGATCGCCGCCTTTTCGCTCCAGGGCTTAGTCGACCCCAATATCATGACCCTCGGCCAATGGGAGCAAGAACCCTTTGCGGCGGTGCGGGTGGAGGCTGTCGAAGCGTCCCTCGCTTTGTACCAGGATCTACTTGAACGTCTTGATCCCCAAGATCCTTACATCATCACCCTCCAGGAACGAATGGCTTGGTTGGCCTGGTGGCACGGTCTGCCGATTCCCCACCGGGATCATCTCAGCCAATTTTCACCGATGGTGCAAGCGTTGATTTTAGGCGATCGCCAACCCGAACAAGCCCTGAAAATTATCGACCAACAAATTGCCCAAAACCCAGACAATAATACCCGTTGGCTCATTCTCAAGGCCTGGTTTCAGCCGGATTTTAATCTAAATCTAAACCTCAAACAAGCCGATGCAGAAGACTCCCAAACCTATCTCCTGACCTCCCGCCGTGCCGAAGGAGTAACGCTCCAGGCATGGCTGAAGCAGATTGCCGAACTTGCCAAACCCGTCGGTAGTGAGCGCTTGGCTTCCCGATTGCTCTACCGTAGTGAGGATTTTGAAGCGGTGGATACGGTGTTGCGTCCCGATGATCTCCAGACGTTTCGTCTCCTGTCACTGTTGGGGCTGGGAAGTGGTTATCCCCGCACGTTCCCGGTTTTAGATCAGCTGATCAACGATGTCCGTACCGAGGCGTTGGGCCTGCCTCACCCCACTGAAAACGATTTCCAACTCAGGGAACAATAAATTTCACGGTCAACATTTAAGCGCAATTTAAAAATTTCATGGGTAATGCATCAAAAACTTGGCTGTTGGGCCTTGATCGCCAGATCTGGATCCTCGCAGCAGGCCGACTCCTTTCCCAGATTGGCACCGGGTTCACTGCCTTTTATGCGCCAATCTTTTTCGTAAATCAGGTGGGCTTGTCAGCGACCCAGGTGGGCCTTGCGTTAGGGAGTGCCTCGGTTTCGGGGGTTGTGGGCCGTTTTCTAGGGGGAACAGGGGCGGATAATCCAGCCTGGGGACGCAAAAAAACGCTGCTGGCCGCCGCAGGGGTTTCGGCGATCGCCGATGTGGCTTTGGCAACGGCAGATACGTTTTGGCTGTTGGTGTTGGGAAATTTGTTAATGGGCTTGGGGATCGGTTTGTATTGGCCTGCGACAGAAACAGTGGTGGCAGATTTAACCAGCGGTAGTCAGCGTAATGAAGCCTTTGCCCTGGTGCGCCTGGCGGACAACATTGGCCTCGGTACAGGGGTGATGCTGGGGGGCTTGATCATTGCGACGATTCAAAATTATCGTTTGCTGTTTGTCCTCGATGGCATCAGTTTTGTGGTGTTTTTTGGGGTGATCTGGGTGGCGATCGCCGAAACCTACCAAAGCCACGAGGATGTCCAAGCTGAAGGTAATAGCTGGTTAACGGCCCTCCAGGATCAACGGCTGGTAATTTATATGGCGGTCAATGTGATGTTTACGCTGTATATCGCCCAGATCCAAAGCACCGCGCCCCTATACCTCACGAATTTCATTGAATTTTCGCCCCAGGTGATTAGTGGCCTGTTTGCCTGGCATATCGTGTTTGCTTCCGTCTGTCAGTTGCCCATTGCCCGGCGTTTAAATGGCTTGAGCCGACCCCATGCCCTGATGGTTTCCCTCCTGTTATGGGGCATGGGTTTTACGGTGATGTGGGGAGCGGGTATTGGTGCAATTCCGGCCCTGGTGGGTGTGATCGCCAGTTTGGGGATTTTAGCCCTAGCCACCGATGCCTATACCCCAGCCGCTTCTGCTTTAGTGGTTGATCTCGCCCCAGCCTCCCAACGGGGTGTTTACCTCGCACTGAATTCCCAATGTTGGGCGATTGGTTATTTAATTGGGCCACCGATCGGCGGTTGGGCCTTGGATCAGGTGCCGGCGATCGCCCATGGATTTTGGCTGGCGGGGGCAGTGAGTATTGTCCCTTGTCTGTTGACCTTGCGGTACCTCGAAACCCTCATCACCCACAAAAAAACGGAGGGTTAACTCCGTTCAAGGGTCAATTATTTCCTGTAAATTCACTAGGTTTGGGAAACAAAACTTTCTTCTTCTCCCTGGTGGGTGGTTTTAACCCACTTGAGTCGCTTGGGACGCACCGACATCCGGGCCGTAGTTAGGGGCATCACGACCATCCAGTGGAGCATATAAACCATCGTCAGACCACAGGCCGTAAAAATTTTTGTGACCTTCGCCCAAGTCCAGGGCAACTCGCGATAGACACGCATATTTCCCTGCACCATTGCCCAGAGGGATAGGCCAAGGGCGAGGGTCGTCATTGGCATCAGGACGGGTAAATGGCCCTTCAGTACCGCAAAAATAAAGTCAGGGATAGCCGCAGTGGGGAGCAAATATTGCATCAAAATAAAGGAAAAGAGATCGACTTTTTTACCAAAGCCGAGGCGCTTATTCGAGAAATATCGCCAATAGTCGAGGTAGCGCTGGTAACCCCCTTCGGCCCAACGGCTGCGCTGGTGCCAGAGGGCGATCGCCTTGGTAACTCCTTCTTCGTTAACGGCGGGATTAAGCAAAAAGCCAATTTTCCAATTGTCCAGGTGGAGACGGATGGTCAAATCCAAATCGTCGGTGATCGTTTCTTCGTTCCAACCACCACATTGATCCAAGGCAGAACGGCGCACAAACTGACCATTACCCCGCAGTTCACCGATGCCCCCCAGGGCAATCCGTTGTTGTTGAAAATAGCTGTCGAGGATCATTTCTGTGGCTTGACCCTTCGTCCAGAAATTTAGCGGTTCGTTGGCGATCGCCTTCCGGACTTGGATCGCCCCGACATTCTCATCGGCAAAGAGGGGCACCACATGGCGCAAAAATTCTGGCGGTACTGTGGCATCGGCATCAAAGACGGCAATAATTTCTCCCTGGGTTTGGGCTAGAACTTGGTTGAGGGCACCTGACTTCCCACCACCGGCATTGGGAGAGCGATGCACCACCTTTAACTGGGGATACTCCAGGGCCAATTGATCGAGGATTTGGGGTGTTTTGTCGGTGCTGGCATCATCAATTAACCAGACCTCACATTTCGCCGTCGGGTAATCTAGTTGGCAGAGATTTTTTACTAAACGCCCAATCACTGCCTCTTCGTTCTTCGCCGAGACAATGAGGGAAACGATGGGGGCAGTGGTTAAATCTGCGTCAGCTAGGGGTTGGGGTTGAGGATCAGGCTGGGCGCTAACCAAACGGATCGCCTGAATCAAAAGCAGACCCGTGGCCCCCAAAACCGCCGTTGACCCCCAGCTCACACTGTGCAGGACAAAGGCGATCGCCCAGATGAAACTGAGCATCAAGGCTGACTTTTTACGACGTCCCCCTAATCCCTGGAAAAAATCACTCCGAAATTCCGCTTCGGCCACCTCTGGATCAGTCAGTTCATCTAAAAAAGCCCCAAGGGGATCGTGATTGTCATCGGTTTGCCAGGGTTGATTTGCCATGCGAAGATTCTCCTCTTCCAAAAAGTGCGGTTCGGGGGCTGGGGATAATTGCGTTTGCCGCTCGACATTCATGATAATCGATAGGCCTGCCCCCTTGGGGAACGGTTCTCAAGGGACTGTGCGACCATCGCTACGGAGTTGGCGCAGTGAAAGTTACTCCTTCGTAAATGTCCGTGAGGGGGGCATCAAGATCAAAGGATTCTAAATGGGCGATCGCCTCAAGCCCTTCGTAAATTTGTACTGTCCAAATATCTTGGGTCTGTCGGCGGAAACATTGCACAAAGGGGTTTTCTGTCCCAACAAGTAAATATTCTTCTAGGCTGGGCAGGGTGCGATAGTACAAAAATTTGGCGGCTTGATCGAAATTTTTCGTCGAGGGAGAAAGCACTTCGATGATCAGTTTCGGAAAGTTGAGATAAGTCTGGGCCGGATCATCGCGGCGATCGCAGGTTACAAGGACATCTGGATAAAAAAAGCGTTGCTGATTTTTGACATTTACTTTCATGTCAGACATATACGTCAGACAGCCAGAGCCTTTTAGATGATTTCTCAACAACATGGCACAGTTCAAACTGATTAAATTGTGGTTTCCTGTGCCGCCAGCCATGGCATAAACTTCACCATCGACATATTCGTGGCGGATATCACTGGTGGCTTCAAAGGCGAGATATTCTTCTGGGGTTAGGTATGAATGGTCACTGAGGGCAATCATAATCTTTTTAAATTTGGTATCTACTTAAAGCTTTTTCATCGGGGCCACCCGGGGATCAATGATTTTTTTACCGAGATTGGGAAACTGGATCGCCAGGTTGGTCTTTTTGTCATCCCCAAAAATTTTAATCACTTCCCCTTCCCCAAAGACGTTGTGGTGGACGCGATCGCCAATGTCCCATTTTTGTTGGGCCACTTCGGTGCGGGCGGCCTGTCGTTCCCGTCTTTTCTGGGAGCGTTGCTTCTGGCTAATGGACATCATCTTTGGCTCCTGCTTCGGGGGCATTGGCGCCGGCGATCGCCCATTGGAAGTTACCAACTCCTGGGGAAGTTCCGCGAGAAATTGCGAGGCAACGGCAGGCTCCCGATAACCCCACATATACCGCTCCCTGGTATAGCTGAGGAATAATTGCTCCTGGGCGCGGGTCAGACCCACGTAACATAACCGTCGTTCTTCTTCTAAAGCAATGGGATCATTTAAGGAGCGGGTATGGGGAAATAGCCCCTGCTCTAGCCCTACCAAAAAGACCACCGGAAATTCCAAACCCTTCGCTGAATGGAGCGTCATCAAAGAAACTTGCTGGGACTCATCATTGAGGTTATCGAGATCCGAAGCGAGGGACGCATTTTCCAGAAAGCCATTTAAGCTACTGTCTTCATTTTCGTCTTGGAATTGCAGCATTGCGTTGTAAAGCTCGGAAATATTTTCGACGCGGCTGTCGGCTTCTTCGGTACCTTGCATTTTTAAATCATCGATATAGCCGGAATTTTCCATCACATAATCGAGGATATCGGCACCGCGCATGGTCGCCATTTTGCCTTGCATTTCCTGGATCAGCCCAGCAAACTCGTTAATTTTCCGAGCGGCCCGTCCAGCGATGGTGGCCACAGAGGTTTCATCGCTGAGGATTTCCCAGAGGGGACAACCTAATTCTTGGGCGGCGTGGTTAAGTTTATCGACGGTGGTTTTGCCGATGCCCCGCTTGGGAGTATTGATCACCCGCATCAGGCTCAGGGTATCTGCGGGGTTGGCGATCGCCTTGAGGTAAGCGAGGGCATCTTTAATCTCTTTGCGGTCATAGAACTTAAAGCCGCCCACTACTTGGTAGGGAATGTTGTTACGAATCAGGAGATCTTCAAAAGGGCGGGATTGGGCATTGGTGCGGTAGAGGATCGCAAAGTCGCCCCAGTCGAGTTCTGGATTTTTGCGCCGCAGACCGAGGATCTGATTTAAAACAAACCGCGCTTCTTCGTTTTCGTTATCCGCCTTGTGGCAATAAATTTCCTCTCCAGCGCCCCGGGTGGCCTTGAGCACTTTATCGATGCGTTGGCTATTTTGCTCGATCAAGGCATTGGCGGCTTTCAGAATATTTTCCCGGGAGCGGTAATTTTCCTCCAACTTAACCATCGTCTGGGTTTCGTCATCGGGGAGGCGATCGCCAAAATTTTCTTGGAATTCCAGCAGGATTGTGAAGTCCGCCATCCGAAACGAATAAATGGATTGATCCGCATCCCCTACCACAAACAAAGAGCGATTATGCCAACCCAAAGCGGCCTGGTTTGTTTCGCCATTGGTACTGAGTAGCCGAATCAACTCATACTGAATCCGGTTTGTATCCTGATATTCATCCACCAAGATATGGTGAAATTGACTGTGCCAATAGCCGAGGATCGATTCATTTTGTTGGAACAGCCGCACCGGAATCAGGATTAAATCATCAAAATCGAGGGAATTATTCGCCGCCAAGGCCGTTTGATAGGCTTCATAAACCTCCGCCACCACTTTGCCTTTGTAACCCCCCTGCTGCCGGGCATAATCGTTGGGAGCAAGGCCGAGGTTTTTGGCATTACTAATCTGATAGCGGATGGTGCGGGGATTGAATTTTTTATCGTCTAGGTTTAGTTGCTGGGTGACAATTCGTTTGATCAATGTCTGGACGTCGCTATCGTCCATGATGGTGAAATTGCGCTGCCAGGTGCGGCCCCGTTCGTCTTGATATTTGTTGATGTCATACCGGAGAATTCGCGCGCATAGGCTGTGAAACGTGCCAATCCAGAGCTGCTTGGTAACTTGTTTGTAAACCTGCGATCGCAATTTTTTTTGCTCAAACTCCGGCAGCCCTCCCAAGGGTTTACCATGTTGCAGTTCTGCGAGTTGTTGGGCATAGAGCAGTTCCACCCGTTCTTTCATTTCGCGGGCGGCTTTGTTCGTAAAGGTGACGGCCAGAATATTTTCTGGATCAACACGGTGATTGCGGATCAAATGGGCAATGCGAAACGTCAAGGCCCTGGTTTTGCCTGAGCCAGCCCCAGCCACCACCAGGAGTGGCCCACAAAAATGTTCAACAGCACGACGTTGGGAGGGGTTGAGTTGGGCTAACAAGTCAGACATGGAAGGTAAGGTTCACAGCACAAGGAGAGACCTTATTTTGACATACTCCCCGGCGTGGCAGGGTTCGGTTAGTTCATCTCGGCGATCGCCCCTTTGTAGAGTTTTTGGATGGACTTGATCACCCGCTGAAAAGGAGAGTTTGCGTGCTGGGACTCCGGCGCTAGAGATTGCAAGCGATTAAGCAATTTCGCCTCTTCCGTTTCAATTTGACTATCGCTGTAGACCATGTGGCTAACCGCATCGAGCAGTTCTTGGTATTCCGCCTCGTTGGTATGGTCATCAATATATTCTTCAACGAGACGGTAACAATCCTCTGGTTTAACAGGAACCGCCTCACATAACAAAGCCCGAATATCCGGATCTTGGGAGAGGTTTTTTTGATCCGCAATTTGGTGGAGATATTGACGTTCTTCTACCTGGATTTCGCCGTCGATCCAAGCGGCACTAAAAAGAATTTTAAAAAGTTGTTTGTTTTTATCTGCCGTCTGCATGGGGGTCCTCCCGAATCAGTGGGGAAAGTTATGGGCCAAAACCTTCTTGATTGTCTCTACCCTAAACTCCCCGTCTTGTTACCCCGAATTTTCTGTTGAATATCTTAAACATTCTGACTTGAACTTTTCCTGAACCCGCACCGATTCAACCAGAAAGAAAGGCGATCGCCCCGAAGAGACCCCCACCAATCGTTTACAATAATTAATACTTTTTTGAGAATCAAACCGTAGGACAAAAGTAATGCGTGTAGCAATCGTTGGAGCAGGCCTCGCCGGACTCAGCACCGCCATTGAACTGGTCGATGCAGGCCATGAAGTCGAAATCTTTGAAGCTCGCCCCTTTGTCGGTGGAAAAGTCGGCAGTTGGGTTGACAAAGACGGCAATCACATCGAAATGGGCCTCCATGTCTTCTTCGGTTGCTACTACAACCTATTTGCCCTGATGGAAAAAGTCGGTGCCGGCAATAACCTCCGCCTCAAGGAACACACCCACCAATTCATTAACGAAGGGGGCAAAATTGGCGAACTCGATTTCCGTTTTCCCGTCGGTGCTCCTTTCCATGGTCTCAAAGCATTCTTTACCTCTTCTCAACTTTCGGCGATCGACAAAGCCGCCAACTCCCTAGCCCTAGGGACGAGTCCCATTGTGCGTGGCCTCGTTGATTTTGACGGAGCCATGAAAACGATCCGCGACCTCGATAAAATCAGTTTTGCCGATTGGTTCCGGAGCCATGGCGGTAACGATGGCAGTCTGAAAAAAATGTGGAATCCGATCGCCTATGCCCTTGGTTTTATCGACACCGAAAACATCTCCGCCCGCTGCATGTTAACGATTTTTATGTTCTTCGCCGCAAAAACTGAAGCCTCAGTGCTGCGGATGCTCGAAGGCTCTCCCCACGAATATCTCCACAAACCGATTGTCAACTACCTCGAAGCCCGGGGCACCAAAATTCATACCCGCCATCGGCTTACCGATGTCCACTACACCCTAGAAGGACAACCCAAAATTGATGGTCTTGTCATCAACAACGGTGAAACTACCGAGACCATCACCGCCGATACCTATGTTTTTGCCCTTGATATCCCTGGTATCCAGCGCATTATTCCCGAAGCTTGGCGTCAATGGTCAGAATTTGACAACATCTACAATCTCGAAGCCGTGCCTGTCGCCACCGTACAACTGCGCTTTGACGGTTGGGTAACAGAACTCAACGACCCCGAAAAACGTAAACAACTCCAAGAAGCGGTCGGTATTGATAATTTGCTCTACACCCATCAAGCCGATTTTTCCTGTTTTGCCGATTTAGCTCTCGCCAGTCCCGCCGATTACTACAAAGAAGGTGAAGGTTCTCTTATGCAATTGGTTTTGACGCCCGGCGATCCATTTATCAAAAAAAGTAATGAAGAAATTGCCCAGCACGTCTTGGCCCAGGTACATAAACTCTTCCCTTCTTCCCGAGAGCTTAATATGACTTGGTCAAATGTCGTCAAACTCGCCCAGTCCCTTTACCGAGAAGCCCCCGGCATGGATGTATATCGCCCAGCCCAAGCGACGCCCATCAACAATTTATTCTTAGCCGGAAGCTATACCCAGCAAGACTACATCGACAGCATGGAAGGCGCAACAATTTCCGGTTGCCAAGCAGCAGCAGCAATCCTCCGTACCGTCGAAGAACCACGCGAGAAAACCCCTGCGGTTGTGTAGGACGGCACTACTTTAATTAAAAAAATTAATTAAACAATTGTCCATTAAGCCTCCTGACATCATGGGATGGGGGCCTTTTTGACTAATTGCTGACAAAAGTAACAACAGCTAACCAAAAAAAAAGAGAGGAACTTAATCCTCTCCCAGACTTTTAAGTGCTTTTTTAACAATCAATTTGTGATAACTGATCCTGGAATGTCGTCAGTTCTCAGAAATTACATGAGGCCGAGTTGTGCCAGAATACCTTTTCCGGTTAGGAGCTCAGTCAGAAGACCGATCACGAAACCGAGCATTGCTAGGCGGCCGTTCCAGTTTTCAGCGAAGGCGCTAAAACCAAATTTGCTTTCTTGATTTTCCATAATTTATTTCCTCAGAAGAATCTTGACGTATATAGTTGCTTTCTAGTCAACCAGTTGATACTTAATTTAACAAAAGTGCAGATATCTTGCAACGTTTTGTTACTTGCTTGAAGGGAAATTTCTTCGAGGATTGAAACGAAAACAGGGTGAAAACCCTTCTCCTTCAAGGGTTTTCGCCTACATCTTGTCCGTAGGCTTTCCATGACAAACTAATCAAACCATTGATAATCGCCACGGCAACGGTCGCGCCACCTTTACGACTTTGCATGCAAATGTGTGGAATCGCCGCTTCTTCTAAATACTTTTGGGGCGCTGTGCCTGTCAGAAAATTAGCAGGAGTAAAAATGACCAGCGCAGGGCGAATGATGCCTTTTTTGACTAAAGTGACCAGACTAGACAGGGCGGTTTGGGATTGGCCAATGACAAAAATTGCTTCTGGATAACGGCGCGCCAGGGTTTCCATACCCCAAGCGGTTTTTGTCTTTTCCCGTTGGGGACGGGTGAGGGTATCGGCGCTACAGTAAACGGGATTGGCGAAGGAATTTTGAAGCTGTTCTGTGATGCCGACACGAACCATCGGAGCATCGACGATGATCGTACCGCGAGCGGCCAGGGCCGCTGCACCAGCCTGGAGAGCGTGTTCTGAAAAGTGAATCAGTTGGGCATACTCAAAGTCAGCGGTACAGTAAATGACTTGACGCACAATTTCATATTCGGCAGGGGAAAAGGAGTGCTTGCCAATTTCGCGATCAATGAGGGCTAAACTTTGGGCGTCGGTCAGATGCCATTCCATCGTATTTTGTTCTGCCTATGCGTTGTTGGGATTTGTAGGTAGTCCTCCACAATTTTGACACACCCGAAAAGCCGCTAGAGTAGTTCTCCGGGAAAAATTAACTTGGTATTAGTTGCATTGCAAAGCTTTTAAATATCTGGGTAGGTGGGTATTTCGACATTATTTTGAAATCGTGTGCATTGGAATGATTGGGTTTTGGGTCTTCAATTAGCTTGGATGCGTTCGGGATTGCCGAAATAGTCTGGGGGAGATTTTTGAGTTGAGTCAATGGGGGGAATTACTGGCCACTGCTCACTCAGGGTTTGTAGGAATTGATCCTGCTGTTGTCGATAGCCGCTAACGTCCCAGGTGCCGTTATTAATAATGGCAAACCAGACGTTTCCTTGGGTTTGGGTTGGCATAATGCCAGCGAGGGCACTGACTTGATTAAGGGTACCCGTCTTAAAGGCGATGCCTGGGGGAATGGTGCGGTTATTGACGGTGCCGCCGTGATCTTGGCCCGCAATGGGTAGGAGATCGAATACAGTGAAGGGTTGTCCTTGGAGTTTGCTGTCGATGGCTTGGAGCATTGCTACGGCAGCCCGGGGGGAGATTTTGTTATCGACACCGAGGCCAGATCCGTTAATAAGCTGGATTTCTGAGCTTGGAATATTCAGGCTTTGGGCAATGTCTGTTCCCATGGCTGGGCCACCACCAAGGTTTTGGGCGATCGCCTCGGCCACAGCATTGTTGCTGTAGAGATTCATTTGTTTGAGGATGTCGGCCAGGGTTAAGGATTGATGGCTAAGGACGAGGGTTGCACCATCGGGTAGGGCTTGGCGAGTGAGGATTTTTCCGGCGATCGCCACCTGGGGACGAGACGGACGCGGCGACATCTGTTGATATTGGGTTTCGATGGCGTCGTTCCAGGCGCGTTGATCAAGGGCGAGGCGAAAACTATCCCCAGATGTGGCAGGCTCGGCGACATAATTCATCATGAAGTCACCGACAATAATTAAATCTCCTTCAATTTGACGAATTCCAGCTTGATTTAGGGCATTGCCCAGGGCGATCGCCTCTTCCCAAACAAGTAAAGGATCGCCCCCTGCCTCAATAATCAAATCTCCCTGAACTAGACCATTAGCCACCGTCCCCGTTGTGTAAACACGGGTGGTAAAGCGATGGGTCAACGGCCACTGCTCCAGGGCCGCTAGGGTGGTCGCAATTTTCGTTAGTGAAGCTGCCGACAGAGGTTGATTTCCCTGGTGGTTCCCCAGGGTTGACCAGGCTGATTCTAGCCAAATGCCCTGTAACGCCGGATCTTTGCCGCCAGAATCTAATTGCGCTAAGTATCGATCCACAATGGTTTGGGTATTGGTGTCCTGTTGGTAGCGAATCTCGAAGAGGCCCGCTTCTTGCCATTGCAAGCTTGCGTAGGAGGCGATCGCCAAATCCGTGCCATCCCCTTGCTGAAAAAAGCCCAAAAAACCCAAAATCCCCAAAGTTAACCCATTTAACATACCGTAAACCCCCATTGATCCCCGTCAATGCAAAATCACAATCGAAATTTGGGTCAATGATATCAACATCAAAATCTTCTCAGCCGTGACTTCAGTGACCCAACAGGCTTCTGGTAATATGTTGAAGGCTTCTATTCCTGATAAAAATGTCATCGACACGCGCAAAAATAGCCGTAGACGCTATGGGGGGAGATTATGCTCCAGACGAAATCGTTGCTGGGGCGATCCGAGCCGTAGAAGAACTCAATGTAGAAGTTTTTCTAGTCGGTGACCCTGTCCGTATCCAAAAGTATTTAGACGAACATTCATCTCCAGCTAACCAGTTTCTCCATGTGGTAGAAGCCGAAGGAGTGGTGGAAATGTGCGAAGAACCCCTCGTGGCCATTCGGCGCAAGCCCAAAGCGTCAATTAATTTATCGATGCAGCTTGTCCGTAAAAAACAAGCCGATGCCGTTGTTTCAGCGGGGCATTCTGGGGCGGCGATGGCTGCGGCTCTTTTGAAATTAGGTCGCATTAAGGGCATTGATCGGCCTGCAATCGGGGCTGTATTTCCGACCCTTGATCCTGAGCGGTCAGTAATTGTGCTCGACGTGGGAGCGAATGTCGATAGTCGTCCGAAATATCTCGAACAATTTGCCCTGATGGGGACTATTTACAGCAAGTATGTCCTGGGGAACCGGGAACCACAGGTGGGCTTATTGAATATTGGTGAGGAGCCTTCCAAGGGCAACGAACTGGCCCTAAAAACCCACGAACTATTGAGTAGTAACCCTGCAATTCCTTTCAAAGGGAACGCTGAAGGACGGGATGTGCTGTCCGGTGAGTTTGATGTGGTGGTCTGCGATGGTTTTACGGGGAATATCCTCCTAAAGTTTGCAGAATCAGTCGGCGCAGTGCTCCTACAAATCCTAAAAGAAGAATTACCCCGTGGTCTGCGGGGCAAACTTGGGGCGGCGGTATTAACTCCAAACCTCAAACGGATTAAGCAACGCATTGATCATGCGGAACACGGTGGCGCATTGCTATTTGGAGTGGCTGGGGTGTGTATCATTAGCCACGGTAGCTCGAAAGCGCCGTCTATTTTTAATGCAATTCGTTTAGCCAAAGAAGCAATTGACAACCAGGTAATCCAACGGATTCAAAATTACACGGAGGAACACCAAGCTCTGCTTGAGCAGCAAACGAACTCCACCACCACACTCTCTGAAGTGGCATCCAGTGCCATGATAGAAAAAAGCGAGTGAATGAATTACTATCAGATGAATCATCTCCGAGGAAGGAAGGGAGTCGAGCATTGAAATTTGATGGGGCAGGTATTGCCATTACAGGAAGTGGCTCTGCCACACCAAAAGCAGTCATCCATAATGATGATCTGAGTCAGTTGGTAGAGACTTCAGACGAGTGGATTCGCACGAGAACGGGGATCGCAAATCGTCATTTACTTCCAGAAGATAGTAGTTTGAGTGAACTGGCGGCAGAGGCGGCAAAAAAGGCGATCGCCGCCGCCCATTTACACCCAGAAGAAATTGATTTGATTATCCTGGCGACCTCCACACCGGATGATTTGTTTGGCAGTGCCGGGAAAGTGCAGCAGTTGATCGGCGCGAAAAATGCCACCGCCTTTGATCTGACGGCGGCCTGTTCTGGATTTGTTTTCGGTTTAGTGACAGCAGCCCAATATCTGCGGACAGGCACCTTTCAAAAAATTGTTGTGATTGGTGCCGATGTGTTGTCCCGGTGGGTAGACTGGGGCGATCGCACCACCTGTGTATTGTTTGGCGATGGTGCTGGAGCCGTGGTTTGTCAGAGCAGTCCCCAGGATCAGTTGCTCGGCTTTGAGATGTACAGCGACGGTAGCCAAAACGAATGCCTGAATCTTGCCTACGACGGGCATCCCAAATATTTAATCCATGATGTGTCAATTCAAAAAGGTGGCTATCGAGCAATCACCATGAATGGGCGCGAGGTCTATCGGTTTGCGGTGGCGAAAGTGCCGGAAGTCATTGAAAAAACCCTATTTCGGGCAGGTCTCACCACAGAAGATATTGATTGGCTCATCCTCCACCAGGCAAACCAACGAATTATTGATGCCGTGGCAAAACGCTTAAAATTGCCCTCAGAAAAGGTAATTGCCAATCTCCAGGAATATGGAAACACTTCGGCGGCTTCGATCCCCATTGCCCTCGATGAAGCGGTGCGGGCTGGCAAAATCAAACCGGGTCAAACGGTGGCCACCTCTGGCTTTGGGGCGGGTCTCTCTTGGGGATCGGCAATCTTTAAATGGGGAATGCCTCATTAGTGAAAGAAAAAGGCGATCGCCGCTTTTAAAAGATCACTTGAGTAAAAATATTACGCTTGGGCAAAACAACAAAGCAAGCATACCAATGCCTAAGAAATTACCTTTGAGTGGGTTGAAATCATCCACAATTTTTTGCCACGGTAATCGAAATACAACTCTGCCAAAGTACAAATCCAAAGACAACATCACCATAACCCAAATCAAGCCAATGCCAGCACACTCAAGTAGATTTTGAGGCTTGATCCAAGGCAAGCAAAAGTAGGCAATCAAGGTAAAAAGCAAGATTCCTGAGCAGAGGCTAATATTTTTTCCTTTGCGGCGGCCAAACTTTTTCTGGAGATACCTAACGCGAAAATTGCCATTAATAATTTCTCCAAAAGCAATTAGAATCCCAACTAAAAAGGCTCTAAAAATCATAGTTCATTGGCCTGAAGTAAAAAACGGTTTAGCTATTTTTTTAATTCAATTTTCTGGCAATATATACTCCATAACTGTAATAGGCTTTGTATTGTTCATATAATTCAATTTCGCGCGTTTCCATTTCAACAATACTGTGAGCATTCTCACTATGATTGTTTCGTTTCAGAAAATCTTGAAAACGCGCCTGCATCGGTTGGTAATAATTTTCTAACCAACAATATTCTGGCAAAATAAAATAACTGATTGGCGAATACCCGTGCTCTTCGAGTAAAGCAAACTTTGCAGAGGCTAGATCAATTTCTGGATATTCAACTTCCCAATATTTTTGAATTTCTAGCGGACGAAAATTTGTAAGCCAAGTGATTTCTGAAACGACCAATAATCCACCTGGTTTTAGGTAACGGTGCCAATCTTTGATCCCTTTTTCAAAACCGATATTATAGATTGCTCCCTCAGACCAGATTACGTCAAATTCTGCATCATTAAAGGGTAAATTTTCCATGGAGCAGCACAGGGTCGATATTTTCTCAGAAAGTTCCTTTTGTTTTGCTCTCGTTTCAAGGACTTCGAGAAAATCCGGGAGGAAATCGACTGCGGTAATCTGCGCGTTTAATTGTTCCGCAAGTACCAATGTCGAAGCCCCTGTCCCGCAACCGATATCAGCAATTTTTAAGGGAGCAGTTTTATCTATCCCCAACAAATCAAGGGCAAGTTTAGTTTCTGGATTTCCCCCAGGCCCTTGACGTTCAGCATCCTTATGTAAGTCGATTAAAAGTTGATAGTCTGTCACTGCCTTGTCCTAACCCACGGGTTTATTCCCTCAGGATATCGTCCGTACTACCAACTTATTTCAACAAGCAAAATATTCTTAAAGAAGAGACTGACATACTTTCAAAGTTTAGGCAGGTGGCGTCAGGGTGACAATGCCATAAGCTTCGGGATTGAGATATTTTTGTACAGATTTTTGAATTGTTTCGAGGGTAATGGCTTGGAGTAATTCCGGATAATTTAAAGCGGGTTCGAGATCCCGTAATAGCGAGTAATAGTAACCGTATAAATTGGTGCGATCGCTGGGCCGTTCATTCCCAAAAATAAAGCGATTAGCCACTTGAGTTTTCACCCGCTCTAATTCGTTGGGCAAAATAGAAGCGGTACGAATGGTTTGAATTTGTTCAAGAATCGCCGCTTCTACCGCAGGGATGTGCTCCGCTGGCAATTGGGCAGAAATATAGAATACACCCTGTTGTTTTTGGGTGAAGTTACTAACGCTGATTTGAGTCACCAGACCTCTTTTTTCCCGGAGATCCTGCACGAGGCGCGAGACTTTACCTTGCCCTAACACCGTCGCCAAAATATCGAGGGCATAGGTTTCTTCGAGATCCGTTAGCCCCGGCACGCGCCACATCATCACTAAACGGGCTTGCTGTAGGCCTTCATCTTCATAATGACGACGCACAATTGTTTCAAAAGGGGCTTCGGGAGAGTGATCGTCAAAGGTGGGAACGGTTGCTGGGGGTTGGGATTGATACAGTTTATCGAAGGCTGCGGCGACTAATTCAATCAGGCGATCGCCTTCTAGATTTCCGGCAACGGCAGCAGTCATCCGCTGGGGTTGGTACCAAAAGCCGTGGAAATCCCGCATTTGTTGGGCTTGAAGATTTTCAATCACCTCACTAGGGCCGAGCACCGGACGACGGTAGGGCAACCGCTCAAATCCCGTTTCAATGGCGCGGAAATAGGTGCGACGGCGGGGATTATCCTCAGAACGACGAATTTCTTCGAGTACCACCTGGCGTTCCCGCTCAAAGGCAGCATCGGGAATGCTAGGATTTAGCACCACGTCCAGTTGCAGGGGCGCAAGTTCCGCAAAATCCTGGGGCGCACAGGTAATGTAATAGTGGGTGTATTCTTGGCTAGTGGCGGCGTTGGTGACGGCTCCTTTAGCTTCGATGCGCTGTTCAAATTCGCCATTGCCGATTTGGGGCGTTCCCTTAAAGACCATGTGCTCCAGGAAATGGGCCATCCCATTAATGCTGTTGGCTTCCACCGCAGACCCCACATTGAGCCACACATTGAGGCTCACGGCATCAACCGGCACCTGTTCGGCAATGATTGTCAACCCATTGGCCAGGGTCTTAATCGTTGGTTGGTTGAGGCGTGGGCTGGGCACTAGGATGGAAGTCATGGGCGAAGCGCTGGCAATTCAAAGTTTTTCCGTGTTTTTACTTTAACGCAATGTTGTTCATCGAGTTTTTACAGAAGGTTTTTGGGGACAGGTTTTTGGGCTTTTTTCTGGGGGTAACGCACCTGGGGGGAGAGGCAATTTATATTTTGTTGTTGAGTTTGTATTATTGGCTACTAGATCCCCGTCAGGGTCGGCTACTAACCCTCATTTTGACCCTGAGTGTGATCAGTAATCTTGTTCTGAAAAATGCCTTTGCCTTGCCCCGTCCCTATGTGGTTAATCCGGCGGTAATTACCCCAGAAGCGTTTCATACGGAGGGTAGTTTTAGTTTTCCCAGCGGCCATGCCCAGGGGATCACGACATTTTGGGGGGCGATCGCCTGGTTACATCACAAGATCTGGCTGTGGTTAGTGGCGATCGCAATTATTGTTTTGGTCTGTCTCTCGCGCTTATATTTGGGCGTTCATTTTCCGGTGGATGTGGCCGCTGGGATACTTTTGGGGATTTTTTGGATTAGCGTTGGCCTGTGGCTCAACGGGATGATTCCCTTACCGAATTATCAACTTTGGCAAAAACTTAGCTTTTGGGGCCTGGGGGGATTGGTGGCGATCGCCTTGCCGGGATTAGCAGATTTACTGGGGATCTTCTGCGGTTTTTTGGTGCTTCCAAGTTTTACTTTTACGCCGCCCCAGGGCTACCGTGACAAAATAATGCTCGGATTCGGCGGGTTGGTGATCCTAATTCTCAGTTATCTCTTGCTGAAAGGAGCAAGTCTTGTGTTGCCCCCAATTGGCCTGGTGAACTATGGTCGCTATTTGGCGATCGCCCTCATCGTTACAGAAGGTATCCCCCGTCTCTGGCAACGCCTCCACCCAGTAAGATAAAAACACGCCACATCGCACAAATTCATGACCCAAGACTTTGATCTCAACCCGACTATTCCCGTCGCCCCCGCCGATTTTCGCTCTGGTTTTGTTGCCCTGATCGGTCGTCCCAATGTGGGCAAATCCACCCTGATGAATCAATTGATCGGTCAAAAAGTGGCGATCACCTCCCCCGTCGCCCAAACCACCCGCAATCGCCTGCGAGGTATCCTCTCCACTGACCAAGCGCAAATCATTTTTGTCGATACCCCCGGTATTCACAAACCCCACCACGAGCTGGGGAAAATTTTGGTCAAAAACGCCCGCAGTACCGTTGGGGCCGTAGATTTAGTGGTGTTTATCGTTGATGGTGCGGTTCCCTTGGGTAAAGGCGATCAATTTATCGCGGATTTTTTGGTCAAAACCGAAGCCAAGGTGATCCTTGGGGTCAACAAAATCGACCAACGCCCCGACAAGCGCCCGGAGATTTTTGCCTCCTACCAAGCCCTTGCCACCCAAAACCATTGGCAACTCCAAGAATTTTCGGCCCTCGCTGGCGATCGCCTCCCCGAACTCCAAGACAAACTTATTCAGGCTCTCGATCCTGGCCCCTACTACTACCCCCCCGACCTCGTCACCGACCAGCCCGAACGCTTTATTATGGCCGAACTAATCCGGGAACAAATTTTGCTCCACACCCGCCAGGAAATTCCCCATTCCGTGGCGATCGCCATCGAACAAGTCAATGAAGGGGAAGAAATTACCGAAGTCCGTGCCGCCATCAACGTCGAACGCAATTCCCAAAAAGGAATCATCATCGGCAAAAAAGGGGCCATGCTTAAAACCATTGGCACCGCTGCCCGTCAGCAAATCCAAAAACTGATCGCCGGTAAAGTTTATCTCGAACTCTTCGTTAAAGTTCAACCCAAATGGCGCCAATCCCGCACCCGCCTCGCCGAACTTGGGTATCGCCTCGAAGATAACTGAACCGTCCAAACTGAAGCCTAGGCATAGCAGCACCAATAACAAAGACTCCAAACCAAAGGGCGACTGGAGTCTCAGGAGGCATCCACCAGGGATACCGTTTCAATTTTGTCGCGACGCAAAAATAGCCTAACCCTCGTCGGAGTTCCGCAACTGGGGGCTGGGCTTCGGCGTGCGGGGCCGTCGGGAAGTGCGACCACGCCGACCGTCTTCCCTTCTACCACGAGAAGAACCAGAGGAACGCTCTCTCTGGCCACCATTGCCATCATGGCTACCGTACACATCCAAAGAAATTTTTTGCTGAGGATTGGTGGCAGCCCCATTGAGTACGGTTTCAATGGCCCGTAGATTTCGGCCGCCACGCCCAAAAACCTTTCCCTTATCCTCTTGCTCAAAAGCAACACGGATCAAAACCCGGTTGCTACTCGATAGCTGTTCGCAATCTATCGCCAGGGATTGGGGGTCATCAAGCAATGGCTCTAGAAGAAATTTGGTTAATTTTTCGTAGTTTGCTGTTGCCGAATGGGATGCACTAGACAGATCGTCTAAATTAGACATTAAACTTGGTCGAATACTTTAGCTTTTTCGAGGAGGTCACGCACTGTGTCTGTCGGTTGGGCACCTTCTTTGAGGCGCTTCACGATCGCCGGCACATTCAGGCGGGTTTCATCGGTACGGGGATTATAAAATCCGAGTTCTTCTAGGGGACGACCATCGCGGCGGCTGGTGCTTTGGGCAGCCACAAGACGATAGCTAACTTCTCTTTTCTTACCAAAACGCTTTAGACGGAGCTTTACCATTTGTTTTAACTGTGAAAAATTTCTATAGAAATAACTATAACAGAGCCAATATACTATCAAAACATAAGCACTGAGGGATGTCAATTTGCCCTGGTTACAGTGAGAACCCCAGCGGCAGGGTGGGCAAGAATTGTTTATGATCAGTTTAGTTGAAGTTTTGTGAAGAATCTTGACTCTAGCACTCAATTCTCCGTTTTTGGCAACGTCTAAAGAGCGTCAGTGGCACTGTTTAGAACCCATCTGGCAAGGGGGGATGGCTGAAGTACAAAAGGGACTCCCCCACAGCCAACTCGCCCCGCCCTGGCAAATTTTGCTCTTGGGGGATGGTTCGCCGACCCGCCATTTGGGTCTGCTGACACGGGAAAAAATTGAGGTCGATGTGATCGATATGTCCCCCATTGGTACGGATAATGATGGGGCACCGAGTTTGATTTCTGCGATTCCAACACCCCATTTACGCCGTCAGGTGTGGTTGCGAACGGCGGGGGGACAACGTTTGGCCTATGCAACTTCCTGGTGGGATGCAAACCATGTGGATGATTATTTGCAAAATCGCAGTTTGCCTATTTGGGAGAGTTTGTCGCGGCTCCACACGGAACTGTACCGGGATATTCAAGGAATTTATCTGGGGCGATCGCCAATCCTAGAAGCCGCTTTTCAGGAAGAAGGGCCTTTTTGGGGCCGCCATTATCTGTTTTGGCACGATGGTAAACCCTTAACTTTGATTTATGAGGTGTTTTCGCCCTATTTGCGCAAATATTTAGGACAACCGAGCCAGGAATTTCCCCAATAAAAATCCCCATCCCCAGGCGATCGCCAGCATTAGAACGGGGTAAATATTTTTTACGTTTGCGGATGTTTAACGGTGTCTGAAAAAGTTAGACCAAGGCCGCTGGCTGGGCTTTTTCAGCAAAGATTTTCGCAATGACGTCTTCAACGACTTTGTCGGGGGTAGACGCGCCGGAAGTTACACCAATTTTTAGTTTGCCAGCCGGAAGCCAATGGGTTTGGGTTGTGATTTCACCATCGAGGGGTTTGTGGGCAATGGTGTTATTCCCTAAAAGGCGATCGCCGCTGTCGATGTGATAGGAAGGGATATTGCGCTCGACGGCGATTTCCTGGAGGTGGGTGGTATTGGAAGAATTGAAGCCACCGATGACGACCATCAGATCTAAATCTTTTTCCACGAGGTCAAACATCGCATCCTGCCGCTCTTGGGTGGCATCACAAATCGTATTGAAGCTCATGAAGTGGTCATTAATTTCCGTCGGGCCAAATTTTTCGAGCATCGTCTGTTCAAACAGTTTGCCCATTTGTTCCGTTTCGCTCTTGAGCATGGTGGTTTGATTCGCCACGCCCACACGGTCTAGATCTTTGTCAGGGTCAAACCCTTCGGAATAGGCATTTTTAAATTTGTCGAGGAACGCTTGGCGATCGCCTCCATGGAGAATGTAATTCCGCACATATTCCGCTTCTTCTAGGTTCAGCAGAACGAGATAAGTGCCAGCAAAAGAGCTAGTAGCTACCGTTTCCTCATGCTTATATTTGCCGTGGATAATCGAAGTGTAATTTTTCTTTTTATGCTTTTCAACGGAATTCCACACCTTAGAGACCCAAGGGCAGGTGGTATCCACAATCGTGCAACCGCGATCATTGAGCAGTTGCATTTCTTGCACCGTTGCCCCAAAGGCCGGCAGAATCACCACATCGCCATTCGCCACGCCACTAAAATCCTTAGCGCCATCAACCACCTCAATAAAATGAACATTCATCTCCTTCAGACGATTATTCACCGAGGGATTGTGGATAATTTCGTTTGTTACCCAGATTTTTTCCGTAGGGAAATGCTTGCGGGTTTCGTAGGCCATCGCCACTGCCCGTTCTACTCCCCAACAAAAGCCAAACGCCTCCGCCAGGTAAATGGTGACATCACCACGGGTTAACTCATAGTTGTTGTCACGGATCTCTTGGATCAGGCTACTTTGATATTCGCTGGTCATCATGCCAGCCACTTCATCTTTATGGCCAAATCCTTGGCGATAGTAATTTTCAGAGTGATTTAGGGAACGTTTAAAGGCTTTGGTATCCATAGGGCACGGGAGATCAATGATACGCTTCAGTCAAAGATCATAGCGAATTCTTGGGGCGATCCCTAATCTTTGGGAGTATCTTCGGTTTTGGAGGTTTCGCCTAATTCAGCCGAGGCTTCTGTTTCTGCCTGGGTTGCTGCTTCGGCAGATTCAGCTTGGGGTTCCTCTAGAGGGGAAGTTTCGTCGGTGACATCATTAACAGCAGTGTCTGGCTCAGACGCATCTTTTTCTTCGGCAAAAATTTGCTCAATATCTTCGTCTCCTGCTGATGCACTGGTTTCCGTTGGGGCTGCGGTAGATGCGGTTTTACGTCCAAATAGCCGACCGAAGGAAAATCCTTTTTTAGAGGGTTGTGCCGTAATCGGTGGATCGGTGATGGCGTCGCTTTCTGTTTCTGGGGTGTCGGATACTTCCGTGGGTGTCTCAGAAGCTTCTTCTGGCGAGGGAACGGGCTTTGTCGAGTCAGCTTTGTCTAAATCTTTTGAAGCAGAGGGGGTTGCTGGTTCTGGGGTCGGCTTTTCAGTTTCGGGAGATGTAACTGGGGCCGTTTCAGGAGACTCAGATGGTGTAGAGGTTTCTGGAGCTTCCTTTGCGGGGTCAGGGGCTTTAGAGGAATCGAAGGAAGATTTTTTCGATGTTTTGGTGGCTGAGGTCGGCGCGACTTTAGGTTTTTTAAAGCGGTCTTTGACGTAGCCAACCAGGGAAACTTTGTCGAGGTTGGGGATTTTACTGGGGTCGGCGATCGCCTGGCGGAGTCGGAGGGTTTCCCAAGCAAACCAACCGAGGAGGATCACACTGGCCAATTGCCCCAACAGGATGGCCCCAGCCATTTGCCCGGCACAAACCCAAAGGACGAGGGCGTAGAAAAGACCAACAGTGCTCCAAAAAAAGTCATCTTGGCGGTGGAGTTTCGGGAAAATAAAGGCAGTCAGAAATAGCAACCCGCTCCCCAGAGCAACGGCGATCGCCAAAATTTGTGCCAACATGACCAACAACTCCTACTGATGCTAACTGCTTGCCCTATTGTGCCAGAATCATCGGATCTTCGCGTAAAAAACTATTCTAGGGAACGAATATCCCGTACTCGACGAATCGGTAGATTTGCCACCAAAGCCGTCATCCGGTCACTACTCGAAAGGTCGAACTCCATTTCCTCTGGATCCACCTCGACGTATTTAGCGACGACGGCCAAAATTTCCTGGCGCATCTCCTCGACTTTTTCGGGGCTGAGGCCCACCCGGTCGTGGGCAATGACCAGCTTGAGGCGTCGTTTTGCTTCGTCACTGCTCTTGGGAGACTGCCAATGGAGCAGCTTTTCAAGTAATTCCTGGATCATGACTCATTACAAAGGGAAACATTAATTAGATTTCAGCATAGAGGGGAATGAGGGCGATATTCCGCATCAGAGACAGCAGTTAACTGGCAAAGATCCGGCGAATTTTGGCAAGGAATCCCTCTTGGTTGGCCATTAGGTTTAACAGGGGCACTTTTTCCCCCTCTAGACGGCGGGCAATATTCATAAACGCGGTGGCAGGGAGGTCGTTTTGTTTGTCTCCTAGCACCAACGGTTCGCCCCGGTTACTGGAAACAATCACTTGTTTATCGTCGGGAATAATCCCCAGGAGCGGAATGGCGAGAATTTCGAGGACATCCTCGACGCTCATCATTTCATTTTGCTTGACCATTTCTGGCTTGAGGCGATTCACAATGAGGCGCGTCCGTTTAATGCCATAGGCTTCTAAAAGACCCACAACCCGGTCTGCATCGCGTACGGCAGCCACTTCGGGGGTTGTGACGATCAGGGCTTCCCTCGCGGCGGCGATCGCATTCCGAAAACCCATCTCGATACCCGCCGGACTGTCCACCAAAATATAATCAAAAGCTTTATTCAGCCGCATAATGAGCTGTTTCATCTGGGTGGGAGTGACGGATTCTTTATTCCGGTTTTGGGCCGCTGGCAGGAGGACGAGACCATTTTGCCGTTTGTCCTTCACGAGAGCTTGTTCGAGGCGACATTCTCCGGCGATCGCTTCAATGGCCGTATAGACAACGCGATTTTCTAAACCCAAAAGTAAATCCAGGTTTCGCAGACCAAAATCCGCATCGACCAGGGCCACTTTTTTGCCGAGCTTGACCAAGGCCGAACCGAGGTTGGCGGTACAGGTACTTTTGCCGACGCCTCCTTTTCCGGAGGTCACAACGATAACGCGACTCATAGACTTCTGGGTGGATAAATAATTCAATAAGCTTACGACATAGCCACGGGTTGCGGCAGCTTAGCTACGATATTACAGGTAAGAGGGGATCAGATGTTTCCTGCCAATGCTGTTGATCGGCTTGGTATTGGTAGTTTTTCGAAAATTTGAGGGCCGGAGCTAGACGAATTCCCTCTTGGGTCAGATAGGCCACCTCTGGCTTTCGTTGCTCAACGGCCTGGGGGGCAGCACGGGCTAGCACATCGGCAATGCGCAGTTGAGTCGGCTCCATTTGCAACGCCATAATCCGTCCCGTGCGATCGTCTTTTGCACCAGCATGGGCAACCCCCCGCAAACAGCCCCACACCACAATATCTTTGTCCGCAACGATACTTCCCCCCGGATTGACATCCCCTGTGACAATCACCGAGCCGGGATAGACGATTTCAACCCCAGAGCGGACGGTTTGGTCGATGTACAACACCTCCGGTTCTTTATCGGGGGCCAAGAGCGGTTTTAACTTTAAAGGAACATCCGCCAACAGTTGATTCGGGGGATCTTGATCGACGCTATAACCTGCTGTAGCGGCGGCGATCGCCGTTTGCCGTCGGTTGGTGTAAATGCGTTTGAGCTTTAGGTCGTGGGGTTTGAGTAGGTCAGCCAGTTCCTGGAGTTGACGGCCCCCTACCAGTTGATTTTGAGCGATTAAGTGAACGTGGGCGACTGGAAAATCAGCAGCAGCCTGCAACTGCTCCCGAAAATTGGCCCAGATTGTGTCCCAAGCCTCAATTTCATAGGTCTGGGTGGTGGGTAAGACTAGGGTGAGGTGGTCAGCTTCAAGGCCGAACTGCAACTCCGGGGTCGCCATGACTGCTTCTGGCTCTTTTGGGTTGAGATCATCACGTTCCGTAACAATCTCCGGGGTCGCGCTTTCACTGGAGTTAGAAGAAAACTCCGTCGATGTTGAGTCGGGATTGGGGAGAGTGTGATCGTCAAGCTCGGCCATAAAGTCAATTAGAAATTCACCCCTGATTTATAGCAGTAAGCACTGGGCTTCGGCAAAATTTTACTTACCTTGAGAGGGACTGGAGAAATTTGCCAAGACGGGACATTCCCTTTTCGATGGTGCCGAGATCTGTGGCGTAGGACAGACGAATGCAGCGGTCATTGCCAAAGGCCACCCCAGGGATCGCCGCCACCTGCTGCTCGGCGAGGAGCTGTTTACAAAAACTAAGGGAATCGAGACCGTAGGCGCTGATATCCACAAAGAGATAAAAGGCACCGTCGGGGGATGGACAACTCAAACCCGGCAGATCTTGAATCGCCCCCAGCATTACTTCCCGACGCTTACTAAAGGCGGTTAACATTTCCTGGACGCAATCAAGTCCTCCCTCTAGGGCGGCGATCGCCCCGTATTGGGCAAAGGTACAAACGTTGGAGGTGCTGTGGCTCTGGATCGTCGTCATACCCTTAATTAGTTCCACCGGCGCGGCAATGTAACCCAAGCGCCAGCCCGTCATCGAAAACGCCTTAGCGAAGCCGTTACAAGTAATGGTCAGGGGAAAAATTTCGTCACTCACGGAGCCAATACTCTGGTGCACGGCATCCCCGTAAAGAATTTTTTCGTAGATTTCATCGGCCACCACCAACACTTGTTTCTCCACTAAAACCTGGGCGATCGCCGTTACCTCTGCCGGACTGTAGACGGCCCCGGTGGGATTCGAAGGGGAATTGAAAACAAATAATTTCGTTTTGTCAGTGATCGTCTGGCGCAACTGATCCGGAGTGATCTTGTAGCCCGTTGCTGCCGTGGTTTCGACGAAGATCGGGGTGCCGCCCGCTAAAATCACCATTTCTGGATAGCTCAACCAGTAGGGGGTCGGGATAATCACCTCATCCCCCGGTTCAATTAGCGCCATCATCAAACCATAGAGGGCGTGCTTGCCGCCATTGGTGACGATCATGTTTTCGGGGTTGTAGGGGAGATTATTTTCTGTCTGTAATTTTTTGGCGATCGCCTGACGCAGGGCCGGTTCTCCGGGGGCAGGGCCATATTTGGTTTTTCCCGCATCAAGGGCGGCTTTGACAGCGGTTTTAATGTGATCGGGGGTGTCGAAATCCGGTTCTCCAGCACTAAAGCTGCACACGTCAATCCCATCCGCCTTCATGGCCTTTGCTTTTGCGGAGATTGTGAGGGTAATCGAAGGCTTGATTTGACCGACTCTGGCTGCCAATTTCATGGTGATTTGCGTTTAGATAGGAAGTGGAAAACGTGAAATAACGGTGCAGGAAAATTCCCAATTTTTAGGCTAAGGCGACTCCCCACCGCACCAACGTTATTTTTACATAATGCAACCTTAAACTTATGATCGATTTCACAGATTGATTACATTTCATTTGCGTTCGTTTCAATGCCCTTGGGGAATTGATTTTCATTCTTCTTTTTTGCACAGCACCTATGTCCTTTTTGCGTTCTGACTTGGCCCAACTCAAAGCCTATGTGTCCCACCCCGGTGGCCCGGTAAATACGCCGGTAGATATTCTCGACACCAATGAAAGTCCCTACGATCTCCCAGCGGATCTCAAGGAAATTCTGGCTCAACATTATCAAAATCAAATTGCCACAAACCGCTATCCCGACGGGGGCCATGGGGCGCTCAAGGAAGGTATTGCCGACTATGTGAATCGTTCTGGGCAGTTGACCGGGGATATTCAAGCGGCCCACATCTCCGTGGGAAATGGTTCCGATGAGTTGATCCGCTCGTTGTTAATTGCCACTTGCCTGGGCGGGGAAGGATCGATCCTGGTGGCAGAGCCGACTTTTTCGATGTACCGCATTTTGGCGCAAACTTTGGGAATTCACACCGTGGCGATCGCCCGACAGCCAGAAGACTTTAGTTGGGATCTTGCGGCGGCCCAAAACGCCATTGACCAACCCCAAGGGGCACCGGTGCGGGTGGTATTTGTGGTGCATCCCAACTCTCCCACAGGCCAATGTCTCACGGCAGCAGAAATTAGCTGGCTCCAGTCTTTGCCGCCGGATATTCTCGTGGTGGTGGACGAAGCCTATTTTGAATTTAGTCAAAAAACTTTGGTGGCAGAAGTCCTACAGCGGCCCAACTGGGTGATCCTGCGCACCTTCTCGAAGGCGTTCCGGTTGGCGGCCCTGCGGGTGGGCTATGCCGTGGGCAGTTTAGAAATTATCCAAGCCCTCGAAAAGGTACGCCTCCCCTATAATTTGCCTAGTTTTTCCCAGGCGGCGGCCCGACTCGCCCTCGACCATGGCGATCGCCTGTTGGAAACCATTCCCGAAGCTCAACAGGAACGGGGGAAACTTTACCAAGCGTTAGGGCAACTGCCGAATTTTCGGGTGTGGCCCAGCGATGCGAATTTCCTCTATGGTCGCCTCCAGCCAGCGATGGAACCCCAGGCAGAAGCCTTAGCAAACCTCGTCGAAACTCTGAAAAATCAGGGGACTTTAATTCGACACACGGGGGGCGGCCTGCGGATTAGTGTAGGAACACCAGCGGAAAATCAGCGCACTTTAACTCGGTTAACAGGTTACTTGCAGGCTTTGTAAACAGGTAATTTCAGAGGCGACGCCGCACGAAAATTAAGGCTCGGAGGAGTTGTTGGAGCAACTTGATCTGGGCGATGACTTGCTGCCCTTGCTGTTTTTTCATCTGGATCTGTTGGGTGGTGGCGGGGATCACGTCCGCTTGTTGAATTAAATCTTCTACGACAATTTTGATTTTGCGTTCGTTGAGGGCGAAACGGTGGCGACTGAGGCGTAGATCCTGGTGCCAACGGCGAACTTTTCGCCAGAGAATATAATTCACCCCGATTAGACAAAGATTACTGGCGATCGCCACCAGCCAGAAAAACGTTACGCTCATGCCACGGACTCCATCCACTGAATACAAGCTTTTAAATCTTGGTGTAGGGTTGCGCTGTCGGCCTGGTAGCGGCGGCCATGGCCCGGCAAAATCCAGGTGATCGGGTAGGGAAGGAGTTTTTTCATCGATTCAATTTGCGCTGTCCAAGAATACCAACAGTGATTCCGAAAGCCCGTCAAATGACCCAGCCGCGCCGAAAAAGCCAGGTGATCCCCGGTAAAAAGATATTGATTGCGGTAGAGTAACACTGCATGGCCTTCGGTGTGGCCCGGCACAGGAATAATTAGGCAGTCCTTGAGAAAGGGGATCGCTTCGGTGCCTTCGAGAACGGTTTCTACGGCTTTTGTTCCCTCCCGGAGATCGGCCCGGTGCAACAGGCGATCGCAACCGAAATGATCATGGAATTTTTGGTGATCGGCCACGTCATCCCGGTGGGTTAAAAATAAATATCTCACGCCGCCAAGGGCTTCGAGTTGCTTCACTAAAGAGGGTTGAAACCGAGGGGAATCCACAAGAATATTACCTTCCGGATGCTGGATGAAATAGCTGGCGGCCCCAAAGGATTTGCGCGAATGGTAGCCGCAGTAATAGATATTTTCAACAAGGGGCAGGGGAAACTCGGCTTGGATTGCGGGGAGATCTTTCGGTGCGGTTTCGGTGGCGATCGAGGCCGTTGGACAGGCTAATAAAGCTTGCAAGGCGGCCCGCCTTTGGTCAGAGGTTTGGGGTTGGTGGTAGACGGCGGATTGCCCATCCTGGCGGTTAAAAATCTCTGGACTGAGCCAACGGCAAGTGTCACAGTCAATGCAACTACTGTCCACATAAAAGTCACCGGGCACATTTTGCGATCGCCGCTGGTGTTGGGTTGCCATGGATCTTTTTCCCCTGAACTTTCTGATGGGATCTTAACATTCACCCCCTAAAAGCAGCCGATCCAGATTTTTTATTGTAAAATAAACACTAAATTAATTCATTGGAGGCGAAAGACGCACCATGGCTGGGAAAAATTTAGACATCACGGCCCAGGACTACAGTCTGTTAACGGATCTTTACCAGCTCACCATGGCAGCCTGTTATGTGGGGGAAGGGCTGGCGGAGACCCCGGCTTGCTTTGAAATGTTTGCCCGTCGTTTGCCCGATGACTTTGGCTATCTGGTGGCGATGGGCCTAGAGCAGGTTTTAAGTTACCTAGAAGGATTACGGTTTACGGGGGCGCAAATTGACTATCTCCGCAGCACCGGAATTTTTGAGCAGGCCCCAGCTGCCTTTTGGGATTTACTCGCCACGGGCCGTTTTACAGGGGATCTTTGGGCCGTCCCGGAGGGAACCGTGATTTTTCCCCAGGAGCCGTTTTTGCGGATCGAAGCCCCCCTGTGGCAAGCCCAAATTATTGAAACGTTTCTGCTCAATGCCATTAATTACCAAACCCTAATTGCAACACGGGCGGCACGGATGCGTCATATTACGGGCGATCGCCAATTATTAGAATTCGGCACAAGGCGGGCTTTTAGTCCCCAGGGGTCTACCTGGGCGGCGCGGGCGGCTTTAGCGGGAGGGTTAGATGCCACGTCCAATGTTTTAGCAGCACAACAGTTAGGAATTAAACCCGTGGGAACCATGGCCCATGCCTTGGTGATGGCGGTGGGCACCCTCGAAGGCTCGGAGGATGATGCGTTCCGGGCGTTTCACCGTTATTTTCCGGCAGCCCCTTTACTCATTGATACCTATGACACGGTGGCGGCGGCGGAGCGTTTAGGTAAGGCGATTCAAACTGGCGAAACCCATCTAGCGGGAGTGCGCCTCGATTCGGGGGATTTATTAACCCTCTCCCAACAGGTGCGGCAAGCGTTACCAACGACGGTGAAAATCTTTGCCAGTGGTGATCTCGATGAAGGGGAAATGGCGCGGCTCCAGGCGGCTGGGGCAACCATTGATGGCTATGGTTTGGGGACGAAATTGGTGACAGGCGACCCAGTTAATGGCGTGTATAAATTAGTGCAAATTGGCGATCGCCCGACGATGAAAAAGTCCAGCGGAAAAGCCACCTATCCGGGTTGTAAGCAGATTTTCCGTAACCGAGAAGCTGGCCAGGATCGCCTCGGTTTAGCGAATGAAGCTCCCCAATCAGGAGAAATGCCTCTGCTCAAAAAAGTGATGGCCCAGGGCAAGCGGTTATTTTCGACCGAAGACCTCGGCACGGTTCGCCAACGAACAACGGACAATGTACGCCAACTGCCCGATGAAGTAAAACGTTTAGGAAAGCCTGATGCCTATCCCGTCAAAATTTCTGAATCCCTGCAAACCCTCACCGAGGCGATCGCCCAATCCCTCTAGGCAGGCCGTTGCAACTTCACCATAAAGAAACCATCCATGTCGTGACGCTGGGGTAAGACCTGAATCCAACCCTGTTCCTGGGCATAGGGAAAAGCGGGTGAATCTGGGCTGGGGGGGACAATCTGCCAGTCTGGGTGTTCCACGAGAAATTGGTTGGCGATCGCCTCATTTTCTGCCGGATTTAGCGTGCAGGTGGCATAGACTAAATAGCCTCCCGGTTTGACCCAAGTCGCCCCCGTGGTAAGCAGTTCTCTCTGGAGTTGGGTCAGTTCAACAATTTTCTGGGGGTTTTGTTGCCAGCGGATATCGGGACGTTTGTGGAGTGTTCCTAGGCCCGAACAGGGCACATCCAGCAGCACCCGGTCGGCCATATTGCGAAACTGCGAATAGGCGCGACTGTCACCGATGAGGGTGCGGATCATCGAGAGTTTGAGGCGGCGGGCATTTTGCTCAATTTTATTAATGCGGGCTTGATATTTATCGCTGGCCCAGATGGTGCCGCGATCTTGCATTTTTTCGGCGATGTGGGTCGTTTTGCCGCCGGGGGCTGCACAGGCGTCGATAATCACTTCCCCCGGTTGGGGATCGAGTAAGTGCGTTACCAACTGGGCGCTGGCATCCTGGATCGTCCACCAGCCTTCTTTGTAACCCGGTAAATCTTGAATTAAACCCCGTTTTTCCACCAGGCGCAGGGCATTGGGTAAATTGGCGATCGCCTCGGCTTTGACCCCTGCCTGGGTGAGTTTATCCTGGACAGCGGCGACATTTGCCCGGAGGAGATTTACCCGGAGATCCAGTTGGGCAGGCCGATTAAACCATTGACAAAGCTGTTCTGTTTCCTCCGCTCCAAATTGTTCAAGCCATTGGCCAATCAGCCATTCCGGAAAACTATATTGCAAAGCTAGCTGCTCTGCCGCTGCCTCTGGTAACTGGAGCGGATCATGGCCTTTGTCCCGTTGCCGCAGATAACCGCGCAGACAGCCATTTACCACCCCTGCTAATTGGCCCAGCTTGTTGGTTTTCGCAATTTCAACGCTGGTATTGACCGCCGCCGAGGGGGGAATTTGATCTAAGTAACGCAGTTGGTACAAACCCAGTTGAAGGAGTACCCGTAGATCAGGCGGTTGTTGATCGATGGGCTTTTTCCCTAATTGATCAATGATTGCATCGAGGGTTTTTTGGCGACGGACAGTACCATAGACTAATTCGGCAACTAAAGCGCGATCGCTCCCGGTGAGGTTACTTTTGTGGAGGACTCGATCAAGGGCCACATCGGTATAGGCGTTGTGGTACATGATTTGCCGGAGGGCGAGAAAGGCGAGTTGGCGGGCTGAAGACATTAAATCCGATAAAAACGTAGTAGGTTGATTATCCCCTAGTCTGTTCCTCCCCACTACTTCTGAACTTAGCTTTGGGTTTGAATCGGACAAAACTTCTAAAATGTATGGGTAATGCTCTGGATGAATCGATATGCTGAAAAGTTACGAGGCAATTTATGAGGCAGGACAAATGATTTGGCTTGGGGAAGTGCCCCAAATTGATCAAGCACGGGTAATTGTGACGATCATTGAGGAAGGTTCTCCGATTCAGAAAAAACGCCACTTTCCCCCATCACACTTGGCTGACAAAGCGAAAGTCCTCGGTGATATTGTGGCACCCCTAGTAGATGAAGCAGATTGGGAATGTCTGAAGTAATTCTCCTAGATACCCATATTTGGTTATGGCTCATCAATGGCGATTTTGATCAATTTCCGTCCCACTGGGTTGAGAAGCTGGAACGAGTCGATGTTGTTGGTGTTTCGCCGCTATCTTGCTACGAAATCGCTCTAGCCTGTCAGCGAAAGCGTTTGCAACTGACTTGTCGCCCCGAAGAATGGATACGGCAGGCTTTAGACCCGGCAGGTATCGAGATTTTGCCTTTAACGGCAACAATTGCAGCAAGGGCTGTAAATTTATCTCCTATTCATCGAGACCCATTTGATCGCATGATTATTGCGACAGCTCTGGTGTATCAGGCTCAGCTTGCCAGTATTGACGGGCTTTTTGGAAAATATCCTGAACTCGAAAATTATTTAATGAGATAGATTGTTTGGTTTAATACTGGCAACCTTTAAAGTATTGTGAGCATGAGAGCAAGATTATGGTCAGGTTGATTTCGGATTTTGATGGGGTGGTCGTAGATCTGTCGGAACGCTACTACCGTGTTTATCGCTGGCGGTTAACCCAAGTCGCAGAACCGGAGCAAACGTTATCCCCCTTAACAAAGGAAGAATTTTGGGCTTTAAAGCGACAAAAGACTTCCCAGACCGATATTGGTTTGCGGTCGGGTCTCCGGGAAGATCAGTTGCCAGAGTTTAAGCGGCTCCGAGATGACCATGTGCATCGACTGGAAAATATGGTGCACGATCGCCTGATTGAGGGGTCATTGGAAGCGTTGACAACAGCCCAAAGCTTGGGCTGGGAAGTGATGACCGTTACCATGCGTCGTTACAGTGAACTGGACAAAATTTTGCAGCTTCATCCGGTTTTGCAGGATATTTTTCCGGGCGATCGCCGTTTTTGTTTACCCGACTCAACGGATCGCAACCAAGATTTTTATCAAAAGCCGTTACTCATGGGCGAAAGCCTCGCCCGACTGCGTCCCAAAGAAACCACTTGGATGGTGGGAGATACGGAAGCCGATATTCGCTCGGCCCAGAGCCATAATATTCCCGTGATTGCCGTGCTTTCGGGGATTCGCGATCGCCAACTATTGGCCGCCCACAACCCAGATTTCATTGTGGAAAATTTATGGGAAGCGGTGCAACTGATCCGAGAACAGGTCGCTAGTTAGCATAGAAAAAAAGCTATGTTATAATTTGGGCGCTTTATTGGGGCTGTGGCTCAGCAGGATAGAGCAAGCGCCTCCTGAATCTTTCGGGCAGCATGGATCGGAAACGCCATGGCTGAATGTGGTCAAATTCAAGGAAGCCTAAGTGATGGAAATTTTCATCATAGGGTAACCCTGAGCCAAGCCTTTCGGTGCCTCGCCGGAGGAAGGTGCAGAGACTAGCAGGTTGGTTTTGGGGCAAATTTTTTTGAGGATCTTGAATGCTAACGTTTGTAGCGAAAGGTCATCGCCAACCCAGCATAACGGCCACCACCTACGGAAACCGCAGGGATTTGATTACTAAATCCTGAGTTCTAGGGTGAAGAGATAGTCCAGAGAGTTGGGGAAACCCACACCAATCTGAAGCGCTAGGTCGCCGGTTCGAATCCGGCCAGTCCCGTTTTTCCCGTAGGGATTTGGTCTCCAAATCCCATTATTATGAAATCCCCTGGCAACCAAATCCCTACCATTTCGATGGGATATTGGGGTGTAATTGGTCGGTGTGCCAATTGTAGGGATTATTTTCTATGTATTCTCTGAGGATATTGAGAGATTTTTCATGGCGAATAATGTGCTCGTAATAGTTTTTTTGCCAAATTTTTGTCCCAACTAGACCGCGTTTTTGGTTGATTTTTTTCGTTGTTTGATATTTAAAATAGGCGATGATTTTGCCGAGGTTTGTTTTTTGTTCGTAAAAAGGGCGATCGCCTTTGTTGCGAATGGCGTTAAAAGCATCTTTTGGCGGTGGCACAGGGAAATCTGTCGTTTCAGGTTCGGTACAAATTAAGATGCCATGAAAATGATTGGGCATAATCACGGCGGCATCAATTTCTAGATTTTCAAAATGTCTAGGCAAATAATTCCAAACTTGTTCAACAATTTTTCTATACTCGTTTAAGTGCAAGATTTTATCCGTGATCGTGCCAAGTAAACATTCACGGGCCTGCACACAAATTGTCACAAAATATGCGCCTGCCCGGTTGTAATCATAAGATTTCAAACGAATGGAGCGCCGATGATGAATTTGCGGATTATATCGATTTGCCATCGCAATAACCGTAGGGATTTGGTTTCCAAATCCAAAATAATGGAAACCAAGGGCATGGGAACCAAGCCCCTACGGATGGTTAACGGGTGGGGAAACGGGCATTGTCTAGCATTTCACGGGCTGTTTCGCTGGGTTGATAGCCGTAACCCCACATCGCATTCTGAGAATCATCAATAACTTGCGGCGTGATGATAAAAAGTAGTTCACGACGACTGTTTTCTCTAGACGTGCTTCTAAATAATGAACCGAGAATAGGAATATCGCCTAAGATAGGCACTTTACTGGTTGTTACAATATCCCGTTCGTCAATTGCTCCAGCAAGAACGAGTGTTTGATTGTCTCGGAGACGAACAGAACCAGAACTTAGAATACTTTGACGTTTGAGAGTCAAAATATTTCTACTATCACCAGCCTCAAAGACAACCTCTTCAGAAGGAGCAGAGACCTCAGGAGTAACGTTTAGGGTGATAAAACCATTATCATCAACATTCTCCACCGTGATCGGTACAAATAGACCAACTTCGGCAAGTACAGGTTCTGGTAAAGCAGTAGATGTAGTATTGTTGTTCGTCGCTGTCGTATTAGCATTACCTGACACGATTTCTACACTATTGATAATTTGTTCGGTAACCCGTAATTCTCCTGTTTCTGTCTCCTGAATAATTAAAGTGGGATCAGCGATAATTTTCGAGGTTGTATTGCGCAGTAAGCCAGCAACCAAATTACCAATAAAGTTAGTTCCCCGACCAATAGAATTATTTTTTTGTACTCCAAGTCCTTGAATAGAAAGGCTAACATTTCCCAAATCATCAACTGTACGAATTACTGCTGCAACCTGATTGGGATCTGTAACTGTGATGCCTGTTTGACCGGCAATTTCGAGAGCTTCGGTAATTGGCCCAACAAAAACTGTATTTTCAGGATCCAAGCCATCGAAAGCATCAAAAGCTTCCCCAAAAGAAACTTCCTGATTGCCTTGCTCAACAACAATGCCAGCAGGATTGAATTCAGAAAAAATGCTGCTACCTCTGGAGAGATCATTAGGGGATAAAATTATTCCGTCTCCAGCGCTAATTCCGATGCGATCTTCAAGCAAAAGTTTAATATCAGAAGAGATAGAACGATTTCCAGTGAGTGTTACGTCGATAATTTTGACATTTACTGCCACTTGCCGCTGACGAGCATCTAACTGCTTAAGAAAATTACTGGCAATTTCAATAGTTTTGGGATCGCCACCCAAAGTAATTGTTTTTAGTCGTGCATCCGTCAGGATATCTAAACTACTAAATCGAGATAGTAAACCACGGGCAAGTTCTTCTTCTGTTGGCGTCTTGGAACAAGTTCTTGTCACCTCTCTACTTACCGATGTGCTTTGAGTCCGGGATGTGGGTATATCGCTACCTTCTTCACTTAGAGAAAAAGCAGATTCCGCTGTTTCTACCGTTCTTTCTTCGTTAATTGTTTCAGAAACTGTAGAATCACCAGTAATCAAAAAGCAGCGGGCTTCTTCAGGAGTTGCCTGATTCAATCGGAAGCTGCGGGTAATCCTGGGGGCGATCGCAAAGGGCAGATTTCTCCCGACAAAAATTGTGTTGCCATTTCTCACAGCATTGAGGTCACCAAGCATTAAGACGTAGTTAAAGACATCTTGCACAGGCGCATTTTGCATATCTAAAGAGACGGTAACAGGTGGCGCTTCACCTTCCCCGGCAGGTGCTTTTACATCATTGCCCACAACGATATTGAGACCGGAAGCGCGGGCCAACAGAGACATCACATCCTCAATGGGAGCTTCCTTCAGTACAAGACGAGGTACCATTGCATTTGTTTGTAGATTCACATAGCTAGGCAGGGTCGTATCAATTGTCGAAACCGCAATATCCCCCACTGGTGGCGCACTGGCCCTTGGTAAAAACGGTGGGATGGGGGCCGTCGGTTGGAGGAAATTATTTTGATTGTTACTGCTGGGGGTACTCTGGGCTAACAAGGTCGGTTCAATTACCGTGGAGGGCTCTGTGACCTGGGCCGTTTCTGTCGTGCCTGCTGTCGAGGTGGTCACATTGAGCAAAATGCTGTTGTTATCCTGGCTGAGGATTTCCCCTTTTGGTGCTGCCACTTCCCCTAGGGCGACGATTTTGACATTGCCCGGAGCCGACTCCATCACCTCGATGCGCTCAATCCCCGGTAAAGGATTATCTTGGCTGAAAATATCCTGTCCATTGCCGAGATCTAGCCGTGCATTGGCAATTTCTGCAATGAGTACCCGGTCTTTTTGGGTCGTCGAAACCTGGGGCTTCTCACCAGACAGATGTGCACTCTCTGGCGCAAGACTAAGGGCGAGCTCTAGGTTGCCATCTCCTGGCCGTACCGCCAGTTCCCGTACTTGTATATTTGCTGCCTGGGCTGGGGTAACTAAAACTGTTGTAGAAGCAACGACACCAGCGACGACTCCGGAATAGGACTTGATATTCACGACAGAAAATCTCCACACACACTAATTAAATGTAATCGAAAAACCGAAATGAATCCCGCTTGAAATTAACAATAATTTTAAAAAACAACCCTAAAAATCCAAAATAATTAGCAATTTAAAATAAGTTTTGCTAATAATGTCTTCAGAAATTTGTTTTGAAACCAAAATTAATGGTTCTTATGCCGCTAGTTTACCTCCCTATCTCCTCAGCAAATTGTTTTGACCTCGAAACCTAGCCACCATTCTCTGCGGGTTGTTCCTCTTGACCTTCTTCTCCTTCGGCTGGGGCGGCCTCAGCAGCTAATTCTGCTTGTCGGGCGGCTAGCTCTTCCGGGGTCGGGGCAATGAGGGCATCCACCACAAAGGAAACCCCTAGCTGGGCCTGGGTTTGTGTTACCAAACGGCCATTTTCGTAGCGGAATGTCGCTGGTTCGGCCACCGTCGTCGAAAAATTACGCAATACCAACAACGGCTGCAACACATCGATGCTCGTGAGCATAGACTCTGCTTCTGTGTAGGTCATATTATCGAAGCTGACATTAAAGGTTTGGTATTTCAGCTTATTTTGGGCAGCTTCACCGTAGGTAGCGGCATCGGTAATAAATTCGGGTTTAGGCGGTGTCGGCTCGTAGCTCGTTAGTTGTACATTGCTGGCTGTGAGGATCCGGTTGAAATCAAGCAGGAAAGTCTGCATTTGCTTGTCTTGACCATAGGCATTGAGAATTTCGGTGGCAATCCGTTGCTCGTTGGCTAATTCCACCTCGCGCTGGGCAATTTGCTCTTGGATATTCCCGGCGCCTTTTTCTTGTAATTCTGCTTGTTTTGTCTGGAGTTCCTGTTCGAGGGTGCTGATTTCCCCTTGGATGGGCCGAACGAGAAACCACCATAGTCCAGCGCTGGCCCCAATGCCGGCGATCGCCAACATCGTCCCTAAAACTTTTGAAGTGAACTGAATCCCAAAGGCTTCAAAAAAGCCCTGTTCCTGACCAACCATGGTCATTTCCGTCATCGTTTGCCGGAACTCTTCTGCGTATGTCATCGGTTGTTGCTCCTCCTCACAGTGTTGATGAATATCGAGATCGTTAAATCCTAAAAGCTACTCCGCAAGCGTTCGGCCATCCCCCGTGCCCCCTGGCTGTCTAGGGTGCGAATCACCTCTGCATCGGTGAGATCATTGAGGGAGATTGATACCGTGTAGTCCACCACCTGGGGCATGCTAAAAGAAGCAACGGGCTGCGGAAAATCCACCTGGGCAGTGGTAATCGGGTTATCGACTAAATTTGCACTGACAATATAGATTTCTTCCCCTTGCAGCAAAGGCGATTCCGGCAGGTTGAGGACAAAGTCATTCACTTCATTAAAAGTGCGTGCGTTACCCCGTACCAACACTTGATTATCCGACTGCTCGAAGGAGGTGATCTTGAGACCGGGTGGAGTTAAATCCCCCACTTCCCGCAAAATTGCCGACCAGGGTTTAATCCTCGTTTGCAGCACATCCACAAAGGCTTGGCTTTGGGACTTATAGGTGTCAATTTCTTGTTGAATTTGCTGTAACCTCGCCTGCTGGGCATTGGCTCCCTGGAGCTGTTGATCGACAACGGCAATCTCTTCTTGGATGTTCGCTTTTTCACGACTTTGCTGGAACCATAACAGACCTACCACCGCCAAGGCCGCCGCAGTGACCGCCCCACCGATAATTAGTGGCTTTGGCTCTTGGCCCGGAATCACCCCAGGTTTGCTCACCAGACGATCGGCGATCGTCATCGAAGAATCTTTCGTTAAACCACGGTCTTTCAGGAAATTAATATCTAAACCATACATAGCCCTATACCTCCCGGAGTCCTAAACCCAGTGCAGTGCCCAAGGACGGTCGTTGTACCTTGGAAATTTCTTCATCAACGTCAATAGACAGCGCCTCAAACGGATCAATTTGAATCGTCGGAATGCTGAGACGCTGCGTAAAAAATTCATCCAGTTGACTAATCCCCCCCCCAGGGCCAGCCAACATTAATTGGGCCACTTCCAGCTCACCGCTCTGGTTGAGGTAAAAATCAATGGAACGGCGCAATTCGTCTGTCAGTTCCCCTAGAACGCGCAGGAGGGCCGCCATCCCAGGGTTAATGCCCGTGGCGCCAGTGCGCGATCCTTCCATTGGTGTGTTGGGAATGGTCATCCCCTGGAGAAGTTCGATGTCGCGGGGGGCAGGTAAATTCATGGCGCGGGATAGGGCATTTTGCAGTTGCGAAGCACCAATAGGCACCGTCCGGGAAAACTGTGGTACCCCATCGACCACAATGGCAATTTCGGTACAGTCAAATTCAATATCAACCAAGACCACCGCTTCCTGGGAGCTAAACTGCCGTAGTTGCTCACGAATCGTCCGGAGGAGGGCAAAACTATTGATTTCGAGGATATTGATCTCTAGTCCCGCCTGGACAATGGTCTCCACATAGGCGTCGGTCACTTCTCGCCGGGTGGCCACCAACAGAACTTGCACCTTTTCAATGCCATCTTCATCCTGGAAAAACCCAAGTTTTTGATAATCGAGATCCACTTCTTCGCGCGGGTAGGGCAGGTAGAGGCTTGCTTCGTGGTTGAGGACCATATCCCGCAGTTCGGCATCATCGAGTTCGGCGGGGATCGGGATCAGGCGAATAATTGCCTCCCGCATGGGCACGGCGGCGGTAACCTGTTTAGCGCTGATGTTGTTGGCGCTGAGGGTATTTTGGATCAGCTCGGCGAGGGCGGGAACATCAACAATTTTTCCTTCTTCAAAAATGCCTTCGGGTACGGGTTCGGTGATGTAGGTCGCCAGCTTATAGACCTGTCCCTGTTTTTTGAGTTGGACAATGTTTAAGCGTTCCGTTGAGATCTCGATGCCAATCCCTTTACGCTTTGGTTTGAAGATATTTTTGAAGAAATCTAGCATAGGAAAATGTTCCGAAAGGATGACCTATGGAGCCATCGGTGCTAACCACCCATACCCCGGTTGCTATTAAATTTAGCTCAGTTTGCCGAAAGTAAATAACAATCGCAAAAAAGGGAGCAATTTTGCCCCTGAAGCTGTCTGGATAATGGCATGATCTGAAGGTCAATTCAATGTGAGTGATCACTGCGGCTGAAATTGGGAGGAAAGTTTTTATGTTTAATGGTCTCAAAGGGCTACGGCGTGGACTGTTTGTGGGGGTGAGTTTGGTGGCGATCGCCGCCTGTCAGCAGGTACCTGGAGGCAATGGCAACACCCCAGAAACGGTCGAATTTTGGACAATGCAATTGCAACCAAAGTTTACAGATTATTTCAATGAATTAATTACGGCCTTTGAAACCGAAAATGCGGCAGAAACGGTGCGCTGGGTAGATGTCCCTTGGTCAGCGATGGAAAGTAAAATCCTGACGGCGGTCTCGGCGCGCACGGCTCCGGATGTGGTGAACCTCAATCCTAATTTTGCTTCCCAGTTGGCCAGTCGTGATGCTTGGTTGGTGCTGGATGATCGTCTGACGCCAGAATTGCGCGATCGCTATTTGCCGAAAATTTGGCAGGCGAATCAAATCAACGGCCAAACCTTTGGGATTCCCTGGTATCTCACAACCCGGATTAGTTTCTATAACGAAGATCTCTTTGCCGAGGCGGGCATTGACGCTCCTCCCAGTACCTACACTGAGTTGGCGATCGCCGCCCAAACGATCAAAGAAACAACCGGGAAATATGCCTTTTTCGTCACCTTCGTTCCCGGTAACTCCAATGAAGTCCTGGAGTCCTTGGTACAAATGGGAGTCACCCTAGTCAATGCCGATGGTTCTGCGGGCTTTAATACCCCCGAAGGCATTGCGGCTTTTCAATACTGGGTCGATCTTTACCAGGCGGAATTATTACCCCCAGAAGTTCTGACCCAAGGCCATAGCCACGGCATTGAACTCTACCAAGCCGGGGAAACGGCGATCGCCAACACTTCCCCCGAATTTATCAATACCATCCAGCAGAACGCGCCCCAAATTGCGGTGGTATCTGTCCCGGCCCCCCAAATCACCGGGGAAACAGGTAAGAAGAACGTCGCCGTAATGAACCTTGTGATCCCCAAAGATAGCGACGATCCAGAGGCTGCCCTCGATTTTGCCCTCTTTGTCACCAATACTGAAAATCAACTTGCCTTTGCTGAAGCCGCCAATGTTTTGCCCTCTACCCAGGCCGCAGTGGAACAATACATTGCGAAACTCGCCGCCAGCGCCGCCACTGATAGCCTCAGTTTGGCCCGGAAAATTAGTGCCGAACAACTAGCGGATGCCGAAATTTTGATCCCCGCCCAGGAGAATCTCACGGAACTGCAAAAGCTTATCTACGAAAATCTCCAAGCAGCGATGCTCGGCCAAAAGACAGTTCCCCAGGCGGTGGCTGATGCGGCAGCAGCCTGGAATGCCCTTTAACTCTCCCAAGAGGGAATCCACCCCCCGCCCGTTGGGCACCTCCCTCCAGGGAGGATGTTTCTTGGTTTTTTGCAAAACGTTTATACTGACATTTCTCAAGCCCTATTATCCACAAACAATATGGAAGTCCAATTTCGCGAATTTTCCCCCTTCGACCTCTGGATTTGGTTGGAGTTTGATCATGTGCCTTCGGAGACAGAAAAACAATATGTCGAAGAGCTATTTGACTCTTGGTTTTACATCGGGAAATTAGGGGGCTTTAATGCGGAGAATCTCCAGATCCAAGAAACTGGGGTAGATATCAGCTATCTCACCTATGACGAAGACCAAGCGGATAATGCGCTGATGGCCCCAATGCACAATAAAGGGGACTTTGAATATGAGGGCATTTGGGGGCGTTGCTGGTTTGATTTGGGGACGAGTGATCTCATTGCTTTAGATGTTTTGGTTAATGCCCTGAAGCAGTTAAGCAAGGATTTTGTGGATCTGCGCCGAATTGTGGTGGGGGGCGAAAATGAAGATTGGCCCATCGAACGGGACGAAGCTGACAGTTGGTATGCATAGGCAGCGACCCCAGGTAATGGCGATCGCCGCCATGAGTGCCGACGGTAAAATTGCCGATTACAGTGGCGCTCCAGCGCGGTTTCCTTCGGCCCAGGATAAGGCTCACTTGGAACGGTTAATTGCCCAGGTGGATGCGGTGATGTTTGGGGCCAATACCCTCCGCGCCTATGGCACAAGTCTTCCGATTGGCGATCGCCACCTATTGCAACAACGCCAAGACCGCCACCAACCGCCCCAACCGATCCACTTTGTTTGTTCTGGCTCCGGCAATCTGTCCCAGGATTTACCTTTTTTTCGGCAGCCCCTCCGCCGGGGTCTTTTAACCGCTCCTGAACAACTCCCCCGGTGGGCCAAATTTCCGGGCTTTGAGCAAATTATTGCTTTAGATTCAGCCGGAGCATGGCAACCAACTCTCACGGAACTGAGGCAACAGGGGATTGAAAAGTTGGGTCTGTTGGGAGGAGGAAACCTCATCGCCAGCTTCGCGGAGCAGGGCTGCTTGGATGAACTGTGGCTAACGGTTTGTCCTGTTTTACTCGGCGGAACAGCGGCTCCCACCCCCATGGCAGGCAATGGTTTTTTACAGACGGCGGGCTTGACCCTCGAACTTCTGGAATATGAGGCGATCGCCTCGGAATTATTTCTCCATTACCGCGTAAAACAATAACAGCAGCATCCTGTACTCTGGCACCATCCATGGCGATTTTAACGGTTGAACAACTCACCCTTACCCTTGAGCCGAAGGATATTCTCCGGGATATTTCCTTTGCCCTAGAGCCCGGCGATCGCCTAGTGCTGGTGGGGCCATCGGGCTCCGGAAAAACAACCCTCCTCCACTGTCTCAATCAACTTCAGAGTCCCACCGCAGGCCGCCTCACCTTCCAAGGTCAGCCCTACAGCGCCTATAATCCCGTTGTCCTGCGGCAACACATTGCCCTCGTGCCCCAGGAGGCCCGCCTTTTGGCCATGACCGTCAAGGATGCCCTATGGTACCCACTCCAGTTACGGAAACAATCGGCCCCAACTATCCGCAACCATTGGCAACAGTGGCAAGATCAACTGGATATTCCCCCAGAATGGCTTGATCGCCACGAAGCACTCCTGTCCGGCGGGCAAAAACAATGGGTGGCGATCGCCAGGGCACTCCTCTGCAAACCCCAAGTTCTCCTCCTAGACGAACCCACCGCCGCCCTAGATTTAGGTCGCATTCAAACCTTAGTTGCGCTGTTGTTGAAATATCAGGCTCAATCCAATACCCCTCTGGTTATTTCTACCCACAACCTCGACTTCGCCCAGCAACTCGCAACAAAATTGATTTACCTCGACCAAGGCCAAATCCAGCACCACCACTACAATCACTCTATTCCTTGGTCAGTCATCCAGCAAACCCTCCAAAGTCGTCAATCCACCAATAGCGAACCTTGGTGACGACCCTCTAACCTTGATTAACCAGCTCACGAATGGAGGTCCGGGTTTTGAGTTTTGGGTGGCTTGGGCGAGCTGGCGTTGCAGCAGGTTCTAAAGTTGCATTGCCATTGCCGAGACCAGACCCAATCCCATCGAGATTGAAGCGATAACCCACATTGCGTACCGTTTGAATCAAATTGGGCTGGCGGGGGTCCTGTTCAATTTTTTTCCGCAAGGATAATACATGGGTGTCGATGGTACGGGGGTTATCGATGGCATCTGGCCATGCCCGCCGCAATAATTCTGAGCGACTGAGGGGTTCTCCGTTGGCCTGGGCGAGCACATACAACAAACTAAATTCTTGGGGCGTTAAATCGATGTACAGACCCCGGAATTGTACCCGCCGCTGCACGAGATCAATGCGCAATTCACCATAATCAAGTTGGAGGGGAGCACTCACCGCCCGAATCCGCCGCGTCAAGGCTTCTACCCGCGCTAAAAGTTCTTGCATCCCGAAGGGCTTCGTTAAATAATCATCAGCCCCAGCCTTTAACCCTGCCACAACATCTTTTTCTGTATTTTTGGCCGACAGGATGAGAATGATGGCCTGGGTATTTTGGCGCAACCAACGGCAGAGTTCGAGGCCATCACCGTCCGGTAATTCCGAGTCTAGTAGCACCAAGGCGGGCATGTGCTGTTCAAAGACACGCCGCGACTGGTTGAGATTTGCTGCTTGGTAAATGGCATAGTTGGCTTGTTGAAGATGCCACCCAAGCAATGATCTCAAGTGGGGATTTCCTTCGATGATGGCAACAGAGATTAAAGTCACGATGGTTTGACTTCCTTGCGATTGTTGCTCCTACGTTAACAAAGTTAATGTCAACAGATTGTAACCGTGGTTACGTCTTAACTGTTTCTTTGGACTCGATTAATTGCCGCAAATCACAATCTTAAAAGTTCACCTAAATGGATCATGTATCTTAATGATTATTTAAGCTGAACTTGATAACAAAAGGCGAAAGAACGAAGTCAACCATCGTCATTTTAGTTACAGAATATGGATGATAAAAGGGTAGCGATATTCTGTTGCTGGACTGCCCAAGATTTTTAAAATCGCCAGAATTGGCATTACAAAGCTCAGGAGCAGTAGGGGAATGGCTAGGATGATCGCAATGGGAATGCCGATCACTGTAAACCAGAGGATGCCAAAGATTATCCAACCCACCCAGAGGTTTAGGTGGAGATTGAGAGATTCCCGTGCGTTGGCTTTGACGACAGGATCTTCACTCACAAGTAACAGGGCCACCGGAATTCCAATGGAGACAAATGTATAGTTAATAAAAATGGCTCCGTGGCAAAGACTCGAAAGCAGTTTTCTTTTATCGGGATCAAAGGTCATCGCTTAAATTCTCCTAACTTGAGTAAAGTTGTATTTTTTAAATAAAGGTTAAATGGTTGTTATGAATGTTACGTTTTACGAGCACGAAGACATCCATTAGTTGTCTAAACGATAAACAATTTTGCCATCGGTGGCGCGATTCGTCACTTGCAAAAATTCTGCTCGCACTAAATTTTCTAGGTGGGATTCGAGGATGTTTCTTGGAACTTCTTCAATTTCAAGGAAGCAGTCTAGAAGGGTAACTTCGCCTTTGGTCTGACAAAATTTAAGGATGCGACGATCGAGGGCTTCTTTGGCAATATTTTGATCGACAGGTGTGTCTGGGGCCAAACTGGGAGTCACATTTTGCTGATTGGCGGCGATCGCCTGATCCCCAATATTCACAATCACCTGGGGAGGGATCGCGTCACGGGTTAAGCGTTTAGACTCATATCCCATAAGGGCTTTGGTGTTGTACTTTTTGTCAAAATCATCCTGGGACATACTAACCAACACGATTGCTTCGACAAAGCCGACAATGGTGGGAATGTAAGTCCAGAAAAAAATAGCGTAAATAATCCCCCAGCCGATTTCCCCCAGATAGAATTTATGCCCCCCCACACCACCGAGGAAAAAGGCTAACACTGCGGCTGTACTTTTCTGTCTCATGCAGGGTTCTTGGTCATACTAAGCGGACATTGGCAATCAACCAGGCGATCGCCTTTCCCCACTATTGTAGAAACCCTAGTCGAAAACGGCCTAGAACTGACGCAAAAAGCGCAGATCACTGTTATACAAACGGCGAATATCGTCCAGCTTGTGCAGAACCATCGCAAAGCGCTCTACCCCTAGCCCGGCCGCAAAACCGGTATAGACTTCCGGGTCATAACCAACGGCCTTGAGCACATTGGGATCAACCATGCCACAACCCATTACCTCCAGCCATTTACCCTGCCATTTCACATCTACTTCGGCGGAAGGTTCAGTGAAGGGGAAGTAGCTGGCCCGGAAGGTCACCTCTAGATCCTCGCCGAACATCTGCCGCAAAAATTCCTTGAGGGTGCCTTTTAGGTCGGTGAATTTCAAATTTTTATCAATTGCCAGGAGTTCAATCTGATGGAACACGGCGGAGTGGGTCGCATCGACGGTATCGCGACGGTAAACCCGGCCCGGGGCAACGATCCTTAAAGGGGGTTCGTTTTGCTCCATGTGGCGAATCTGCACCGAGGAAGTATGGGTGCGCAATAGGCGATCGCCCGGCAGATAAAATGTATCCTGCATATCCCGTGCTGGGTGGTCAGCAGGGGTATTGAGTGCCTCAAAATTGTAATAGTCTGTCTCAATTTGGGGGCCTTCAGCGACGGTGTAGCCCAGGCCCACAAAAATATCTAAAACCCGATCAATGGTGCTCTGGAGCGGGTGCATTTTCCCCAGGGGACGCCCCACACCGGGCATGGTGACATCGAGGGTTTCGGCCTTGAGTTGGGCTTCGATCTTCGCTTTCTGGAGAGTTTCAAGCTTGGTATCAAGAGTCTCCTGGAGGGCTTCTTTAACTTGGTTGGCGATCGCCCCAATTTTTGGCCGTTCTTCAGCGGAGAGTTTGCCCATGCCCCGGAGGATTTGGGACAGTTGACCCTTCTTGCCGAGGTAGTTGACCCGCAATTTTTCGAGGGTGTCGAGATCTGTCGCCGTGGCGATCGCGTCGGTGGCTTCCTGTTGGAGCGTTTGCAAATCAGATTCGATTTGGGTCAAAGTAGAAGTGGTCATGCCAAAAAGAGTGCGACTAAACTTGTTTCGATGGTGAAGACCCTAACAGTTTAAACCGTCCTTGATCATAAAAAAACGTCAATTTTTCACCAGGAACCCATGACACCTGCTACGCCGCTGAATTTATTAATCAGTAATGATGATGGCATCTCCGCCCTGGGGATCCGTACCCTCGCCAATACCCTCGCCGAAGCAGGTCACCAGGTCACCGTCGTTTGTCCTGACCGGGAACGTTCTGCCACGGGGCACGGTTTAACGCTCCACCGCCCGATCCGCACTGAAATTGTCGAAGGGATTTTTGATCCCCGTGTCATTGCTTGGAGCTGCTCTGGTACACCATCGGACTGTGTCAAATTTGCCCTCAGTGCCGTCCTCAAGGAACGCCCTGATTTTGTCCTCTCTGGCATTAACCACGGCTCTAATCTGGGGACTGATGTGCTTTATTCGGGAACGGTTTCAGCCGCGATGGAAGGGTTATTAGAAGGTATTCACAGCATTGCCCTAAGCCTGGCGGACTATACCAGCCACAATTTTCAACCTGCCGCTGATTTCGCAGCCAAGCTCCTCTGTCAACTGATGGAAAAACGTCCCCACTGGGCGATCGCCAACCAGGATACGCCCGTTTTGTTGAATATCAATGTGCCCAACCTAGAAAAAGAAAAGCTTGCGGGGGTGAAAATTACGCGCCAGGGGTTACGCCGTTACATTGAACAATTTCAGAAGCGTCAAGATCCGCGCGGCAAAACCTATTATTGGCTCTCTGGGGAAGTGATCGAAGAATTACCCCAACCGGATGAGCCGAATATTCCCCTAGATTTTCCGACCGATGTCCAGGCGATCGCCGCTGGCTATATCACCATCACGCCTTTGCAGTACATCATGAATGACCTGCACCGCATCCAGACCCTCGCCCAGGAGGATTGGCAGATCTAAGCTCTGTGAATTTCGTTAAGGTGTGACCCCATCGCTGACGGGCCGAATTTCTTCGTTGGTAAACGGATCTGTGGAGCCGTTCCAATTAAAACTATTGATCGTGATATTCACCGAACCAATTTCAAGGACGGGATTGTAGCGCAATAGCACACCGTGGGTTCGCCGACTATATTCAAGGAAATAATCGGTGCTAATCGCTTCTTCGCTGTCGAGGTTGATCGCCGTCTGGAAACCCACCCGAAAGGGGCCATAGAGTTGTTGGGTCAGGCCGAATTCGAGGGTACGTTGATCAACGGCCCGGTCAAAGAGAAACGGCGATAGTTCATCACTGAGGACGCTATTGGTGTAGCTGAGGTTAAAACCCGTATAGTCGAAACTGTTCCCGGCAAAGCGACCAAATTGTCCTTCGATACCAATTTTCCCCCGGAGGGAATTTTGGCGATCGCCATTGCTGTAAACCCCCGCTACCCCCTGTAACCCCGTCACCAGAGAAACATAGGGAACAATGGGCCTCGGACTGTACCGTAAGCCTTCAAAGCGAGTCGGCGGCAACGGTTCACCGCTCCAGAGAGGAAAACGATGGTCGAGGTTAAAGGAGCCTTGGTAACGGGTGAGGTTCACTTGGTCTTCGCTGACCCCAGGTTCCAATAAGTCTGGGCGGTCGGTATCGGCTTCGATATTCTGCACGCTGGCCTGAAAATCCACCTCAAAGCCGGAATTTCCCAAAATATAGCGCGGCGATCGCAGCACAATTCCAAAACTCCGCTGTACTCGCTGGAAGCCGAGGGAACCATTAAAAAGGCGATCGCGGTAGTTAAATTCCTGACTAAGACGAAAGGGATTATCTAAATTGCCAAGCTGTTGTTCTAGGCGAAAATTCAACTCGAGTTTATCTTCAAAATTATCCAGCTTGAGATTCTCTAAAGAACCCCGTGCCGCAAATGACACCCGTGGATTAAACCGATAGTCAAACTCACTGGTCACCGCAAACACCCCAGGGGCCAAGATTTCCCCTGCATCATCATCGTTGGTTTCTGCGAGGATCGTATCCGGGAACCAAGCCTTCTGGAGGAGGTATTGGGGGGTCACTGTCCAGCGACCCTGGGCACTGCGATAGAGAGAAAACCGCCGCTGCAGAAATAAACCGCCTTTTTCCTCATCATCAAATCCAAAGGACACCTGGCTAAAAATCCCCTCGGATTCGCCAAAGCGAAAGGTCCGCGGAAATACAGGTAAAGAAACGTTGTTGTCAATGACGAGGCGGGTCTTGGTGGTAACGAGCTCGTCGTTAAATTCGTCTACTTTTTGGTAAGTGGCCGTGTCTGCCACCAACTGCAATTCCGGTGGCGAAAAGGGATCATTGGTGATGCTGATATTTTTAGCTTCCCAGCGATCGCCGACAAATTCCACCGATTCAGCTTGGAAACGCACCCGATTAATGACGTTCGTTTGGGTATCAATGTCACGGGTGCCAATATCGCGCCCACTGCCCAGGACAAAACTAATCCCTTCTTCGCCCATGACCTCTGTGGCTGGTTGATTGAGCAAAAGCCGTTCGTTTAAAAGCACAGCTGGATTGCTACTGACCCCAAAACGCGTGGGTCGCACTCCCAAGTCTTGGTTTAAGGTCGTTTGGGAAATTTCCCCTTCTGCCTGTTGGATCTGGCCGCGATTTTGTACAAAGAAATAGGTAAATTGTTCACCCCGTAAAATCTGTTGCCCCCGACGTAGGGCGACATCTCCCCTGGCGATCGCCAATTTGCTGTTGAGATTGATCTGGAGTTGGTCGGCGCTGAGAACGGCTTCTTGAAAGCGGACGACCACATTTCCCATGGCTGTCACCACCTGGGTTTGCTCGTTATATTCCTGGCGATCGCTGATCACTTCGAGCACCGCTGGCGGAGTCGGGATTGCTTCGGGATCTATCGCCTCCTCGGTTGGATTTGCTTCTAAGGAAAATTGTTGCTGCTGACCCGTACGATCTTGAATTTGAATTTCGCCATAGTTCATTTCCCCTTCCAGCTCAATTTCCTGGGCCTCTACTCCCCCCGGTAATTGCGCCATCGGTGAGCCTTGGCCCGTCTGCATCAACGGCTCTGCCACCACAGGCATCACAGCACAATTCAATGTACAAAGGACGGCGATCGCAGACATAACAGTACTCACCTGCAAAGGAAATTACACAAAATCTATCCTAATCCCTAAATTCAGCACCACACGTAATTTTATTTTTTTGGGAAGTTATTTTGTAATGTGCCGGGATTTGACGAAACCCACAAATTAAATCTATATTAGATGATTGTGTCTTTATATCCTGCTCGGATCAGGTGACACAGTAAAAATGCGATCGCCAGCCTTAACTTTGTGAAGCAAACAGACTTAAGCGCGATTGCTACCTGTACGGCAACCCTATAGAAAAATTACTATTTTTATGAGCTACGCAATTATTGAAACCGGCGGTAAGCAGGTTCGTGTTGAGCCCGGTCGTTTCTACGATATCGAAAGACTCGATGTGGACATCGATGGCAACCACACCATTGATAAAGTGCTTTTGATCAGCGATGACAATGGCGTCACCGTCGGTCAACCCTACATCGATGGCGCAACCGTTGAAGGGACTGTTGTTGATCAGCGTCGGGCTAAGAAGGTGCTGGTTTACAAAATGCTGCCCAAGAAGAAAACCCGTAAAAAGCGCGGTCACCGTCAATATTTCACCCGCTTCATGATCGATAGCATCAAAGTTGGTGGCAATGTTGTTGCGGCCAAAGCAGACGCCTAAATCCCCTCAACAGTCAGCAATAGTTCACTGTTACAATAAATCCCTAGATTTCTAGCAACTGGAGAATCCCAATGGCACATAAGAAAGGTACTGGTAGTACGAGAAACGGCCGCGACTCCCGCGCCCAAAGACTCGGTGTAAAACGCTATGGTGGCCAAACCGTGACCACTGGCAGCATCCTCGTCCGTCAACGGGGCACCAAAGTTCACCCCGGCAATAATGTTGGTCGTGGTGGCGATGACACCCTGTTTGCCCTTGTCGATGGCATCGTTAAGTTCGAGCACTACAAGCGTGGCCGCCGTAAGGTCAGTGTTTACCCCACAGATGCTTCTGCCTAAGTTTTTTTAGCAAAGGTTTCTGAGGAATTGGGGAACAAAACCCAAACCCCACCGTTTATAGGACAGCAAGCAAAAACCTCGTGATTCATCCGTGAAATGTAGCGTGGGCGTCTTGAGCCGCCGTTAGCTTTCAGTTAACAAACCGATAAGTTTGTGATACTTTGAAAGTTAAAGAGGAGCGAAAAACCTCTATAAAAACGTTTGCTTCCTAACGGAAGTCCCAGTAAAACTGAAACAATTTAATTTTTAAACTGTAGGGTGGGGCGCACCCAAACAGTATAATCAACGCTTTTGGAGAGAATACCCTCTGGGGTGGAAAGGAAGTGAACTCCTGGAAACTGTAAGGTATCTCGACGAATTAAGAATCCAACACGCTTCTAGCCGTTGGAGCGTCAAACTGGGAAAGCTCAATGATTGGGCTTTCTTTTTTATTGTCATTCATTGCCCCAATTAGTCGTTATTTTTTTAAAGATTTGGAGATCGTCAAAATGAGTTTACGTGGTGCTATCCCACTGGATCAGGTGCGTTTCAATGAGCAGGGATTGGTGCCGGCGATCGCCCAAGATTATCTTGATGGCACCGTGCTGATGTTGGCCTGGATGAACCAAGCATCCCTAGAAAAAACCATGGACACGGGAGAAGCTTGGTATTGGAGTCGTTCCCGCCAAGAGCTATGGCACAAAGGGGCCACCTCCGGACACATTCAAAAGGTACAATCCCTCCGCTACGATTGCGATAGTGATGCGATTTTAATGTCCATTGAGCAGATTGGTGATATTGCTTGCCACACGGGGGAACGGAGCTGTTTCCACCAACTAGATCACAGTAAATCTGCCCCCCCAGCGGATACCCTCTCGGAAGTTTTTAACGTCATTCGCGATCGCCGGGACAATCCCCAAGCGGGTTCCTATACCAACAGCCTCTTTGAAGCAGGGGATAATAAAATCCTCAAAAAAATTGGTGAAGAAGCCGCCGAAGTGGTGATGGCCTGTAAAGACGACGACAAAGACGACATCGCCGGGGAAGTGGCCGATCTGTTTTATCACTCCCTCGTGGCGATCGCCCACCATGGCGTAGAACTGCGGGATGTTTATAAAAAGCTCCAAGATAGACGCCGGAAATAAAATACCGCTACACTGACCAGTAGGAGAGTTAGCGCGGCAGTTGCAGGGTTGACCTTGAGATCAGCTCTGAGGAAAGTCCGGGCTCCCCAAAGACCAAACTTGCTGGGTAACGCCCAGTGCGCGTGAGCGTGAGGATAGTGCCACAGAAACATACCGCCGAAGATTAGCATTAGGTTCGCCTAAGCTATCTGGTAAGGGTGCAAAGGTGCGGTAAGAGCGCACCAGCAGTATCGTGAGGTGCTGGCTCGGTAAACCCCGGTTGGGAGCAAGGACGGCGGGATGATGGTTGGTCTTTTTCCGATCCCATAATTTGGAGTGCCGCTGGAGGTGGCTGGTAACAGTCATCCTAGATAGATAACTGCCCTTTTGCGCTGCAAGAGAACAGAACCCGGCTTATGTCTAACTCTCCTGAGCTTTTTTAAAATTAACTCCACTACGATGCCGCCATAGAAGAAGATACATTCGCGGCGATCGCCACCGGTAGTTTCCGAAACAGATAGCCTGTGCCCCGTTCTGTAATGATAAATTCTGGCTGGCGTGGATCCTGCTCAATCTTCGAGCGCAGGCGTGATACATGGACGTCCACCACCCGCAAATCACTGTGGCGGCGGGGCACATAACCCCAGATCGCCGTTAAAATATCCGTGCGGCTTAGGGGTTGTCCCGCTTGGTTCACGAGCAATTCCAGCAAATTAAATTCAATGTGGGTTAACCGCAGGGGCTTATTATTTTGGGTCACCTTGCGGCGATTCGTATCAATCACCAAGTTAGCCGTCCGTAAAATGCCCGCTTCTTCCGTGGGGGGCAGCGTTTTTTGGGTGCGCCGCAAAATACACTGGATCCGCACCTCCAACTCTTTGGGCGAAAACGGTTTGATCAAATAATCATCGGCCCCAAAGCGCAATCCCGTAATCCGGTCGGCCACATCCCCAAGGGCCGTCAACATAATGATCGGTGTACTAGATTCGCGGCGAATTTCTTGGCAGACGTAATACCCATCGCGCTTGGGCATCATCACATCCAGGATGACTAAATCGGGATCTTCACGCCAAAAAATGTCGAGGGCTTCATCACCATCGGCAGCAGTGATAATGTCGTAGCCAATCATGGATAAACGAGTTTGTAAGATACGACGTACGGCGATTTCGTCATCGACTACGAGGATGGTTGCCTTGTTGTCTACCACGATGGACGGGACTCCTTGTTGCAACGGTGGGATTTCTTAGAAATGATTCTTTACATTTCGTTACAAGAAGTATAGCAAGATCCTTTTTGTCGTGCCAAGCCAAGATAGGGCAAAATACAAAGGCTCATTGTCATTGGTGACGGAAAAAAGGGGGCCATTTGAATCAGCAACGGACAGGATCAGCCTTTAGCGGGTGGGGCTTTATTAACTTGCAAAAATCGGCTGGCTGGACTTCCCATGATTGTGTTGGGAAACTGCGGCGGCTCCTGGGCCTCAAAAAGATTGGCCATGGTGGCACCCTTGATCCAATGGCCACGGGGGTTTTGCCTGTTGCGGTGGGTAAGGCAACGCGTCTCTTGCAATATTTGCCAAAACAAAAAAATTATCAAGGGATTGTCCGCTTTGGGGTCAAAACAACCACGGATGACCTAGAAGGGGAAGTAATCACCCAAAAAGCTTGTAGCGCCCTAACTTTGGCGGAGATTCAACGGGTTTTACCAGACTTTTTCGGTACTATCACCCAAATTCCCCCAGCCTTTAGCGCGATCCAGCGGAATGGTAAACGCTTATATGAGTTGGCTCGCCAAGGCATTGCGGTGGATGTGCCTAGTCGTCAGGTAGAAATTTATGATTTACAAATTAAGGCGTGGCAACCGGGGGATTTCCCGGAACTAACCCTAGAGATTTGCTGTGGGGAAGGGACTTACATCCGGGCGATCGCCAGGGATCTCGGTGAACGGTTGGGGGTCGGGGCCACCTTAGCGGGTTTAACGCGGACTCGCAGTGGCGGTTTTGACCTAGAGGAGAGTATTAGCCTAGAAGACATTGCCGCCCAGCGGGAAACGGGAGTATTTGCTTGCCTCGCGCCGGATCAAGCTTTGGCCCATTTGCCAGCCGTCGTTCTGAATGAAGCCCAAGTAACCCAGTGGAGTTATGGGCAAAAAATTAGTTGGGATGTGGCCTTGGCTGATCCCCTGGGGGAACCTCTGGCTGTCTATAACCAGGCCCATAACTGTCTCGGTGTGGGTAAGTTTCGTCCCAGTAAAGACAATCCAAGTGAACGAGTTTTGGCGGGGCGAGTAGTCTTAATCGGTCGCTAGGCGATCGCCTGTGATTTCTTTTCCCAAAAACGATTTCCAGAAACGAAAAAAACCTCCGGATCATCCAGAGGTCTTTCGAGGGTGATGATTAGATTTTTTTAGTATCGGAACGGCGGGATTTGAACCCACGACCCCCACTACCCCAAAGTGGTGCGCTACCAAGCTGCGCTACGTCCCGTTTTGTCAACAGTATTACATTCTAGGGGATGTTTTGGGAAATGACAAGACTTTTGTCCCGAAAAAAGGCGATCGCCTAAAGTTGCTATGATCACAGTGACTCTCACCATCGTCGCCGATTGGTCTTGTACGTGCTATGCAAAAAAACTGGCAAGTGGGATCACTGTTTGGGATTCCGTTATATCTAGATCGCTCTTGGTTTGTAATTTTAGTTCTCATCACGGCGGTGGATGCCAATGACGTCCTCGGACAGGGGTTTGTGCAATCTCCCCTAGTGGCTGTGGGGCTGGGTTTTGCCATGGCTTTACTGTTGTTTGGCTCCGTATTACTCCACGAATTGGGCCATAGCCTCGTGGCCAAGTCCCAGGGAATCAGCGTCAAATCAATCACCCTCTTTCTCTTTGGGGGGGTAGCCTCCATCGACCGCGAGTCCCAAACCCCCTTGGCGGCCTTTGCGGTGGCGATCGCCGGGCCATTGGTGAGCTTTACGTTATTTGGTTTGTTTTGGGTGCTGTGGCAATATGCTCCCCTCGGCGGCGCGGGTACTTTTTTGGTGCGGGATCTGGCTCGGTTAAATTTGGTCTTGGCGCTGTTTAACCTAATTCCGGGGCTGCCTTTGGATGGAGGGCAAATGTTTAAGGCCATCGTTTGGCAATGGACAGGCGATCGCCTCAAGGGAATTCGTTATGCCGCTGCCAGTGGAAAATTATTAGGCACAGTGGCGATCGCCTTTGGGCTATTGGCGGTATTGTTGGTTGGTGAATTAGGGGGATTATGGTTGGCGCTGATTGGCTGGTTTGTATTGCGCAATGCCGATGCCTATGAACGCTTGAGCGATCTCCAAAATCTTCTTTTGACCCTGACCGCCGAAACAGCCATGGGCCGCGAATTTCGGGTGGTCAATGCCCATTTGTCTCTACGGGAATTTGCTGAACAGTACCTTGTGCTGTCGCCCCATCCCACTCGCCCCACCTATGCCAGTTCCGAAGGTCGCTACCGGGGCTTAATTCGACCCAAGAGCCTCCATCGCCTTGAGCGTAGCCAGTGGGATCAGTTGGAACTCATGGCGATCGCCATCCCCCTAGACAAAATTCCTTCCGTCACTGAACAGGACAACCTCGCCACGGTGATCTGTGCCCTCGAAACCCTCGAAGAACCCTTTATCACCGTGCTTTCTCCGGCGGGGGCTGTGGCGGGGATCATCGACCGCGCGCAAATCGTCCAGGCGATCGCCAAGGAATACAACATCAACCTGCCCGCCCAGGAACTCCAACGGATTCGCAGTGAGCGGGTCTATCCCAATGGTTTTCCCCTCGTGGAAATCGCCCAACAACTGCAACCCTCTGAAAGTTGAAAGATCAACGCAATGGCCATGAACCCAACGGTATGCCTGGATTTTGTCTAGCATAGGGAATGTTGTTTTAAAAATTCTTCTAAGATGCTGAGCCGTTTTTTGATTCTTTGCCTTGCTCTCTGTCTCTGGGCTGTATCGCCACTGCCAAGTTTTGCCGCTTCCCCCTTTGCCGGCGAACGACCAACGGATTTAGGTGTCGAAGCTGGACACCTCGCGCCCTGTCCTAGTACGCCTAATTGTGTGGTGAGCCAGGGCGGTGATGGGGAACATCAAATTGCGCCGATTCCCTACGCCGGCGATCGCCAACAGGCCTACCAAGCCGTTGTTCAGGTTCTCGGAGTTGTCCCCCGCACAGAAATCATCACCCAAACAGAAAACTATCTCCGGGCCGAATCTCACAGTCGTTTATTTGGCTTTGTGGATGATGTGGAATTTTACTTCCCCGAAACAGAACCAGTGATTCAAATGCGCTCAGCCTCCCGTCTTGGGGAATCAGACCTGGGCGTTAACCGTCGCCGCCTCGAACAAATTCGCCTCGCCCTTCAGGATTTAGGCATTGCCCAAAATTCTTAATGTGAGCACGAAAAAAGTGGGCCGCCATCGTGACCCACTTGCTTGCTTAGACGATTTTTTCAGTTGCCATCGAACAGGCGATCGCCGTTAAAAATCTACAGCTTGACTGAAACAGGTTTAGCACACCAGATTTCTTTGACATACTCATCAATGGTACGGTCAGAAGAAAATCTGCCTACCCGCGCCGCATTTAGGATCGACATCCGTGTCCACCGTTCCGTTTCTGTATAAGCATTAGCCACATCCTGTTGACGTTCAACGTAGGATTCATAATCCGCCAACAACACATATTGATCGTTGTACAACAGAGAATCCACAATCGGTTTAAACATCTCCGTGTCCCCATGGGAGAAATCACCACGGGCAATCCGGTCAATGACGCCTTTGAGTTCCGCATTATTGTTGTAATAATGCAGCGGGTCATAGCCGCTGGCCTTGAGATGGGAAACTTCTTCCGCCGTGAGACCAAAGAGGAAGAAATTATCGGCTCCCACTTCCTCACGAATTTCGATATTTGCTCCATCCAGCGTCCCAATGGTCAGAGCGCCATTCATCGCAAACTTCATGTTGCCGGTTCCAGAGGCTTCTTTTCCAGCGGTAGAAATTTGTTCCGAGAGGTCTGCTGCTGGATAGATTTTCTGGCCGAGGGAAACATTAAAGTTCTCCATAAAGACCACCTTGAGGCGATTGTGGGTATCGGGATCATTATTGACCACCTCTGCCACAGCATTCACCAATTTAATGATCAATTTCGCCATGAAATAGCCCGGTGCAGCCTTACCACCAAAGATCATCGTCCGGGGCACCATATTGATCGCCGGATTATGCTTAATGCGGTTGTAGAGGGTGATGATAAACAACACATCCAGCAGTTGGCGTTTGTATTCGTGGATGCGCTTCACTTGGATATCGAAAATCGAATCCGGATTAATTTCGATACCGTTGTGATGCTCGATGTAGCTGGCCAGCTTGACTTTATTTTGATGCTTGATTTCGCGCCACTGACGACGGAACTCTGGATCATCTACAAATTCTTCGATGCGTTGCACCTGTTCTAGGTTTTTGATCCAACCAGTACCGATCTTGCTAGAAATCAGATTTGCAAGTTTGGGATTGCACTGGCGAATCCAACGACGGGGGGTGACGCCATTGGTCTTATTGTAGAATTTCTCCGGCCAGATGCGGGCAAATCCCTTCAGGGTGTCGGATTTCAACAATTCCGTGTGGAGGGCGGCGACCCCGTTAATCGCATGGCTACCGACGCAGGCCAGGTTCGCCATCCGGATCGATTTTTGGGGATATTCCTCGATGATGGACAGCTCTTGAATGAGAGCATCGAGGTCATCGTGGTCGGCGTACCAGGTTTTGAGATTTTCAATAAACCGGAAGTTAATTTCGTAAATGATCTCTAGGTGACGGGGCAGGAGCTGCTCGAACATCTCCACGGGCCAACGCTCAAGGGCTTCGGGCATTAGGGTGTGGTTGGTGTAAGCGAGGGTTTTTTGGGTGATGTACCAAGCCCGATCCCAGGGGAGACTATGTTCATCAATGAAGAGGCGCATCAACTCGGCAACGGCGATCGCCGGATGGGTATCGTTGAGTTGAACGGTGTAGAAATCGAAGAAATTATCCAGATTGGGCTGTTTCTTCAGGTGCGCCCGGATCATATCCTGCAAGGAAGCGGACACAAAGAAAAATTGCTGTTCTAGGCGCAGTTGACGTCCCTGGGGGGTGTTGTCGTTGGGATAGAGCACCTTAGAAATATTTTCCGAAGAAATTTGGTTAGCGACCGCTCCGTCATAATCCCCGGCATTAAAGGCCTCGAAGTTAAAGCCTTCATCTTCCGCTGCCATCGCACTCCAAAGACGGAGAACATTAACAGTATTGTTGCTATAGCCCGGAACTGGGGTATCGTAGGGCACTGCTTTAACGCGGCGGGCTGGCACCCAGACAGCACAGGGGTAGCCCTTATCGCAGTGGTAAATCTCAGTGTGGCCCCCAAAGGGAATTTCCAGGGCCTCAGCTTGGCGACAAATTTCCCAAGGATTACCGTTACGGAGCCATTTATCGGGCACTTCCACTTGCCAACCGTTGCGGATGTATTGGTGGAAAATACCAAATTCATAGCGAATCCCGTAACCAATGGCTGGAATTTCGAGACAGGCCAGGGAATCTAAAAAGCAAGCGGCGAGACGACCCAGGCCGCCATTCCCTAAACCGGGATCAACTTCTTCTTCGAGAATATCTTCGAGTTTAATGTTGCTTTCGGCGAGCATTTCGGCGACGGTTTCGTAGATTCCGAGGCTGATGAGGTTGTTGCCCAGGTACCGTCCCATCAAAAATTCTGCGGAAAGGTAGCAAACCGTTTTTGCACCCGTGTTGAGGTAAGTTTGCTCGGTTTGTTTCCACCGTTCTAAAAGGCGATCGCGGACAACATTTGCGAGCGCAACGTAATAATCGCGTTGTTGGGCCGCATCTTTATCACTTCCGGCGGAATAGAAAAGGTGATCGAAAAACGCACGGCGGAGACTTTCTTTGTCCATCCCCGTGCGATCGCCACTCCCCCCAAGGGAAGGGAGGCCATGGGAATTAGTCGCAGAGGTAGAAGGTTGTGTTTGCACAGTAAGTTATCACTCCTAACAAAATAAACGAGGGTCGCGGGTTTGTAGCATTGCAGTGGTAGGGGACGTTCCCGTAGTCTGACAACGCGCATGATTCAGTCAATGATTTTAATTAATGGTCAATGGTGAAAATTTCTGTACTGCTACGGCCCACCGTTGTACTGCTATTTTGCAGTCTGTCCTCATAATCATGCAAAAGAATCGTTAATAGAACATGACATTATCAGGACTTATGAATTTCTTTAGCGAAAGATGTCGAAATGTTCTGGAGAACGGATGTTGTAAAGCGTCCTTTGCTTTTAGTCAACGGCCCACCAACCGAAGCCAGGGCCAATAATTCGCACGGTAAGCCACAGTACAACCATGAGACCAATGCCAATCCAGGCACCTTTGGTGGTCAGATTATAAGCTTGTTCTGCTTGGGTTTTGGTGAGGGGTAACCAGGGGTAAATGCGCTGTTCTTTACCATAGTTTTCCCCCATGGATTTCTTGCGGCGCTTTGCTTCTCCCATTGTTTTTTTGTCCTAACTGTTTGAATGGCTTGCATTGTGGGTACTGCGATCGCCATCATATCAAAGTGACCCTCGGCGATCGCCCTTATGGCAACCAATTTAAAGCAACTTAATCAATTAAGGCCTTCAGCAGCACTTCCGGGAGAGACATGGCCGTCATTTCATCGATGGTGATGGTATCGACAATATCAAACTTCGCCCCGGCCTGACCTAGTTGATCATCGAGGGCTTTGAGATAGGCCTTAGCCTTACGGTCTTGGCCCACTTGAATCAGCGAGATCCCGATTTCTTCATCCCGCTCAATTTTATTGGCGGCATCGATAATCACCCGCATCACGGCTTTACTATCGTCCGGCTCCCCATCGGTAATCACCAAAAATGTTTCACCGTTGGGTTTGGCTTCCCCTCGTTCTTTCCGTTGGAAATAGTTATCGAGGGCATCTTGCAAAACTGCCGCCAAGTCCGTCCGTCCCATGGGCTCATTTTCAGCGTAAACTTGGGTCACTTTATCGGCAGTGACATTGTCATAACGCCGGAATCGCCCTGAAAATAAGTAGACCGTAATGCCATCGGGGTCAATTTTTTCGCAGGTTTGGGCAAGGGCAAGGGTAGAGTCTTGGGCTGCATCCCAGCGGGTTTTGTCAGAGGTGGGCAGATCGCAGGTGTACATACTGCCGCTTTTATCGATGATGAGGGTGTAGTCGCGATTTTCGACTAAAGAAATTTCTGCAAGATCTACCATGGGCCTTCTCCGTCACAGGTGGGGTTTTGGGGTTCCCCCTGCTTTAGCCTAGCGAATTTCTCCAGAAAAAACGGGCTCAGTAACAATAGTTTTTGGACATTTCACAACAAATAAAGTTTGGGTGACATCCTCCCGACACTGAATTCAAGATTACAGGGTTAAACGACAATTTAAGATGCGCCTAACTGGATGGCGATCGCCTTAATTTTTTCCATTGGCGCATCGGTTTTTAGCGCTTGGGGATTAATGTGGGTGCGACTGGCTTGGAAACCTTGCGCCTGGAGACTGTTCAGTAGCGAATCTAATTTCGGCAGATCGATTTTGGCCCGGGCACCAATCTCTTTTAACGGGAAAAAATAGGGGGGTAAATCATTTTCTAAGGCCATCGTTTCTAGAACCTTTACCACATCCTGCCAGTGCCAGCGTTGGGCGATCGCTAACATTTGCCGTAAATAATCCGGGTGGTGCAGCTTGCCTAACCACATCGGGCCACTGAGGGTTAAGGGCAAATCGTCATGGGCACAGGTCGCCTGGGACAGTTTGCGCCAAGAGGGTAAACCATAAGTGCCGCAGTGGTGACAATAGCCGAGGAAGCCGTAGTTTGTCTCCGTGAGGATGGGTTTGCGGGTCAAACGGGCCATAATCCGGCAAGTATCCCCCCAAAAAAACGAAAAAATTGGTTCAATCCCGAAATTTCGCTGGGCTGCCTGTTGGGCAAGGCTCCCTAACAAGAGGCGTAGGCCCTGTTCCTGGACGGCGGGATGCGATCTCCCATAGGCCCCATATTGTCGCAAGGCTCGTTGCGGTTCCCGGCCACTGTAGGTTCGACCATCGGTGCTAGTCAGGTACATCAATCCGCCCAGGGTCGTCACGGTGAGGGCATCCTGGACGAAGGCTGACCCAGAGCCAAAGGCATCAAAATCAACCAGCTCATAGCGATCGCCCATTAAAGACCGTTCCAAGCAAAGCTGCCGCAGGGAAAGCACACTAATGCACCGTTGGGCCGCGGGAATTCGCCGCAAATTCGTGGTCAATGTCTCCAGGAGATCTGGGTTTCCTTCATTGGCCCAGACCCAATCGGCTTGGGCTTCTTGGTAGTATCGGAGCGATCGCACCCCCGTCGCTGATAGGCCATCTAGAACCCGCAATTGCCCTTGATTTTGCCGATAGACTGCCGCCGCTAATACCCCTAAATCTCGCACAATGCGGCTGTGGGCCCGGTAGAATCCCCCATCTACCTGAAATTGTATCGACCGCTCTTCAACCAGTTGCACCACAACGCCACCTACTCAGGGATGGTGATGTCAACAGGTTTAATCGTCTCAAACAGACTGCTTAGGGGAGGATCCATGGCGGCGGCATTGCCCACCACCAACACCGTTAGTTGTTCCGGTTTGAGGTAGGTTTGGGCCACCCGTTGCACATCTTCAATGGTGGTTGCTTCCACTTCCCGTTGGTACTGGAAAATAAAATCTTCCGGGTAGCCATAGTACTCGTAGCGCATGAGGCGAGACAGGGTTTGACCTGGATCTTCAAAATTAAAGACAAAGGAATTCAGAATCGAATCCTTGGCATAGGCGAGTTCGGCGGGGGTAATCAGTTCCGTTTGTAGTCGCTTGATTTCCCCTTTCATGGCCGTGATAAAGGGCACCGTCGCCTCGGTACGGGTCGATCCCCCGGCGATAAATTGACCATCGTAGTCATAACGGGGACTCCACACGCCATATACAGAATAGGCGAGGCCCTGGCGGGAGCGAATTTCGTTAAAAAGCCGCCCCCCAAAGCCATTAATCACACCATTCATCACAGAGAGTTCTGGATAATCAGGGTTACTCAGTTGTCCCCCCTGGTGGCCGATCAAGATGCTGCTTTGGGTCAGTTGGGATTGATCAACGAGGAAAGCGCCGCTTTGAGCGGGTTGGGTGACAGCGGTTGGAGCAAGATCAGGACTGGGACTGGGGTTACGCCAGGGGCCAAATTTAGCGGCAATTTTTGCTTTGGTGGCTTCTACGTCGATGTCACCGACAATGCCAAGGATCATTTGGTCAGGGCGGATATAGCTGCGGTAGAAGTTAAATAAATCGACCCGGTCAATGTTATCGAGGGTGGCATATTCGACGGTGCGGGCGTAGGGGCTATCGGCACCGTAGATCAGCTTGTCAAATTCCCGGGCGGCGATCGCATCGGGTTCATCGTTACGGCGGGCAATACCTCCGGCGGTTTGTCGTTTCGCGAGATCGAGTTTGTCCTGGGGAAAGGCAGGTTGCTGGAGCACTTCGGCAAACAGATCAAAGACGAGTGCAAAATCTTCCTTGAGAGCACTAAAAGAAGCACTGCCAGAAGCTTCTCCAATGCTGGTCTCAATGCTGGCAGCCCGTTGTTCAAGGATGTTATTTAAGGTGTCAGCGGGATGTTTGAGGGTGCCCCCACTGCGCATCACAGTGCCCGTAATACTGCCCAGGCCCACTTTGTCGGCGGGTTCCAGGCGTGAGCCAGTGCGAATCACCATGGAGCCCCCCACCAAGGGCAGGGTGTGATCTTCCATGAGATAGACCACCATCCCGTTTTCTAGTTCGTAGCGTTCGTAATCGGGGAGGGTGATTTCTGGTAGGGGAGGAAATTCTAACTCACTGTAATCTTTGGGGGTAAGGGCGATCGCCGGACTGGGGAGCAGTTGTACCGTCACTAAACCGACAAAAAATAAAGTCCAACCGCGTCGGTATAATTTCGAGACCAGGAGACGCATCTTCTTGAGTTGGGGATTTTTCATCGATTTTGTGAGATTGAAGGGCTTCTATGGATTTTAGCAGGGCTGTCCTGGGGATGGGCAGCTAACTCAACTCGGCAACTTTTTGGTTTTCAATGAGGGTGACATTGCGCAGTAGATCCTCGACGGTGACCCGCAAGGTGCGATCGCCATCGACGAGGAATTGCAACTTAATGCGGTCGGTACCGGGATAGCCCACGGGATCCAGTTTGGCAATGGTGCGCGCTCCATCCCGGTCATTGAGGGGTTTAACGTTGGTTTGGTTGGCTCCCAGTTGTTGGGTCACGAGGCGATCGCCATCGAAATAAACCTCCGTGCCGCTGCTTTGCTCCCCCAGTTCGCCAACGATTAGTTCAATGCTGGGCTGTTGATCCATCGATGCCCCTAGAGTGATTTCCAGCGGTTCCGTCATCGGGTAGGGTTGACCTTGGTTAATAATCGGTTGCCAGTCGTGGCGATTATGGCGGCGATTCCAGTAGCGGATACCGTAGCTGTGGTAGAGAAAATCTTTGAGTTCAAATCCCTGGGCCAACTGCAACGCCCCCCAGGCGATCGCCCCAAAGGGATTATCTCGTTTAATTTTTTCCGGGGGGAAATAGCCCTCTAGCCAGCTTTGCACTAGAGGAATTTGGCTCGTGCCTCCGACTAGGAGTACCGCTTCGATGTCCTCTTTGCCGACACCGTTACGGCGGGCCTGTTGTAAGACCTGGGCCAGCAAATCATCGAGTTGGGCAAGGAAGCCTTGACTTTCTAAAATCTCCTCAAAGGCCGACCGACCCAGGCTTAACTCATAGCTCTCAAAGGTTTGGTCGTTGTAATAAATCTCCGTTGCCTTAGTCTTTTGGGACAGGGCAATTTTCAACCGTTCAACTAAGCGTAAACTCAGGGCATCCTGGGGCAGATTTTGTTGGGTCTGGAAATGTTCAAAAAGCCAATTATCTAAATCGGAACCACCGAGATTTTTACCTGCTTTCGCCAGCACTTTTGCGGTTTTGACCTTTTGGGTTTTGCTTTCGGCAAAGGATTTGCGGCCCCACTTCAAAATAAAGCCCGTCGGTTTACTTTGGCCCTGGGCCAGGTTGAGATCCACAAGGGAAAAGTCTACGGTTCCCCCCCCAAAATCCACCACGAGAACTCTTTTTAAATCTTCGGCCAAGGCCCCATAACCCAAGGCGGCGGCGGTGGGTTCGTCCAAAAGCTGAATTTTTTCAAGTTCTGGCAACTGCTCACAAAGCCGACTCAGCCAACTCCGGTAGGCTTCAAAACTATCGACTGGCACGGTTAAAACGAGGCTATCGAGGGGTTCACCCTGGGCTTTGAGTTGGGCAAAAATGCCGTTGAGGAAATATTCCCCCATCTTCTCGAAGGTGATTTTTTCGCCATCTAGTTCCGGTAAAAAACCTTGGATTGCGGTGCCAATGCCCCGTTTAAAGTTGCAGAAATAGCGGGGATCGGGGGCGCGATCTAAACCGCGATCGCCAATGGCTTGACCGATAACGACTTTTTGGTCGGCGGCATTTTCGATGTACAAAAGGCTGGGGATCAGCGGTGGATTCGGGGAAATGCGTTGGGAAAGACCCTGGAGTGGCAGAATTTCTGGGGCTCCTTTGGCGGCATTCCACCGGGTCACTAGGGTATTGCTCGTCCCAAAATCCACTGCGATCGCCATAATGATTTCGTGATTTTCTTGAAAGCTAAACTGGACAATTTTTGTATTGTATCGAGTTCGACGGTTTCCGGTCGCCCTGGCCCAATCATTCCCGAAAGCACCAGACACCCAGTAGACTAAAACAGCAGCGGTGGCATTGGGGAAGAAAAACTTTGGCCAAACAACGATTAGACCTCCTGTTGGTGGAGCGTAAACTGTGCGAGTCTCGGCAACAGGCCCAACGGGTAATCCGGGCCGGAGAAGTCAAAGTAAAACAGCAGATTGTGGATAAACCAGGCACTTTGGTTCCTGCGGATGTGGACATTGAAGTTCAGGCGAAACCGCCCTTTGTGTCCCGGGGAGGCGAAAAACTAGCCAAGGCGATCGCCCACTTTCAAATCACAGTCAAAGATCGCATTTGTCTAGATGGCGGAATTTCCACCGGTGGCTTTACCGACTGCCTCTTACAAGCCGGTGCCCAACAGGTTTATGGCATTGATGTGGGTTACGGCCAAGTCGCCTGGAAGATCCGCCAAGATCCACGGCTCATCCTCCGGGAGCGCACTAATTTTCGCCATCTGACCCCAGGCGATCTCTACCCAGAAGGCACAAAAAAGCCGACCCTAGGGGTGATGGATTTATCTTTTATTTCCCTGACGAAGGTTTTGCCTACCCTCTGGAGCCTTCTGGATGAGCCGAAGGAAGTGATCCTGTTGGTTAAACCCCAATTTGAAGTGGGACGCGCCCAGGTAGGAAAAAATGGCGTTGTTCGCGATCCCCAGGCCCAGGCCCAAGCAATCTTTGCGGTACTAGAAGCCGCCCAAAAACTCGGTTGGCATCCCCAAGGGCTGACCTATTCGCCGATCACTGGCCCCGCCGGAAATGTGGAATATCTGCTGTGGTTAAGTACAGATACTCCCCAAATTGACCTTGATTTAGAGGCCCTAAAACAACTCACCAAAACGGCGATCGCCACCCTCAGCAGGCCAGCGAATCCAGACGGATCGACGACGGCAAATATTACCGAATAAATTTAAGATTACGCATTAGAATTGCGCGAAGGTTTCCCGGGACGGATCTGGGTTAGAGGACTTTTTCAAGCGTTGTTCCTTGCTTGCCGCTTCCCCTTCACTGAGTTGTTTCCCTTGGATGCGCACAAGAATTTTTGGCCCAGAGGTTGCCAAACGGAAAATCAGACCATCCTTAGCCACACATTGCTCGACCCGTTGATCCTCTATATAAGTACCGTTGGTGCCGAGATTAACAACTGACCACTCTTCCCCCTCCAATCGCAGTTCAACATGGTGGCGAGAAACGACTGCACTGTAGAGAACCACATCATTATCGGTTGAACGGCCAATACTGATCGTGGTTTCGGTCTCAAAAGACCAATTTTGCATCGGAGTAGCTTGGATGGGATGAAGTAAGGTCAGAATAATCACGGATTAACAAGGGTTTGCGGATGGGGCACGGCACTAGAAAAAACGAAACTTTTAGAGATGCGGCTCGTGAAATAAAGACTTTTGACCCTATTTTACCCTTAAGGGTAGTCGAACTTACCGATTAGATTATCTTTCCTCGCCCAAGATGATCTCAGAAAATTTGATGTCCGTAACACTGATGAGATCAAGAAAATCAAAGAAGAAACACCACACTTGATCCTTGACATTAAAAAACCCCCTACGGTTGTGTGGAGCACTGCTGCTATCCGTCGCTGTAGAGGGCTTGACTGTGGTGATGACGTTTGATGAGGGAACGATTAGCTGTGACTGACAGGGTTTTCTGCAATATTCAGCACTTGGGAAGTCAGCCTAAAATTTGTGCGCGTACAGTACCTCCGCGTCGCAGATGTAAGTGATCCCTGAATAGTCATCGAAAAACTGGGCGGCAACCTCATCCGAAATCTTTAGAGCCATCTCTCGACTAGCGGTCAGTACCTCAATTTTTACATTCGAGGAAGTGTCAGAGACGTTGGGCTGTCCCGATGAGCGCACGTTGCGGCTCCCTTTACCGCCGGCGGGCACCACCGTGTAACCGGTTGCTCCAACACCATCGATAATTTTGGCGATTTTTTTGAGTAATAATTTTTCCGTAACGATGACGAGCTTAATGGCTTGCTGAGTCATGGGGGGTTCCTCTTGACGCGTGATGTATGGCGAGTCGAAAAAAATTGTCGCTTTTCTATTAAAAATATGGGTTGCGACAATCAAAGACAAGACTCTATGGTTTTGTCTTAAACCATATTTTTAAGTCTATGCCAAAGGAGACTCTCTGTCGGAAAGGATTGATTTAGATTAATCGAAGCATTTTATAAAAAACGCTTATCCCTTTAGTGCCGCGATCGCCTTTTAATCACTGGTTTTAACGCTGTTTGCAATGGAACCCGTCAAATCCCAATTCATCGTCTAACGACAAGCCAGCCCTTGAGAATCACCCTCGTCACAGCAGATATTTTTCTAACGGATGTTGGCTTTGTAATTTGACCCAATTCACAAACACAGATCCAGGGATTTAGACTCAATTCATAAGCTTAGATTATCAAAGAATTCAGCAAGTTTAAGGCGATTTTTGACAAAAAAGGCCACTTGTTGACCCGGCATTGTATAGACTAAAAAACATGGCATTCACTCAATCCATAGGTTTATTTCTATGGATTGAGCTTACTCAACTATTTAAAAAATTTAACTTGAAGTCGCCATGGATATTGCATTGGTGGTCGTTGGCTACGTTCTCTGTTTTAAACGGGCATGTGATTGTTCGGAAATACATACAAACAGCATGGAGTAAAAAGCAATGAAAAAATTTGACGCGAGACCATCGCAACCCACCTTAAATGCAGATGAGGGGTGGGTAGTGCAAGTGTATGGTAGTGACCGCCGCTTACTTTGCGTTTTAGAGCCTTCCCACGGTTGGATGTTTTTGATCGGTTGTGGGGTTGGTTTACTGCTTTCTGTTATCTGGGTGAACATTGCCCCTTACAGTCCCCCTTTAGAAAGTCCTGCACCTGAACAATCTCCTGCTTTGCAAGTGGACTGAATTCTCCCCTTGGAGGCACTCGAGACAGCGCAAAGTAAATCAAAGGATTGTTTGGTTGCACAAACAATAGGCGATCGCCATTTACTTGAACACCATTCACCTTAACTAGGAGCAATGAGAGCAATAGAAAAGAAAAACTTATGAATCAAATTTGACATTGCGTATCAAGTTGATGCTAAAAATTGAGATTTTCAGGATAGACTTAAGCACATAGAAAATTGGGTATTGATAGAGCCAAATCTATAAAAGCCCAATAACAGATTTTCGCATCGTACCCGCGCTGTAGGTGTAAAGCCCTGCAGCCTTACCTATTCAAAGCTCACAATTACCGCTCTTCATGGGAGGAAGCGGAAGGAGGTATTCGTGGATTTTTTGTCCGATTTTTTGACGAAATTTGGGTCGCAGTTGCAGTCCCCAACGCTCGGCTTTTTAATGGGTGGTATTGTCATTGCTGCCTTCGGTAGTCGACTCACCATTCCCGATGCAGTGTATAAGTTCATCGTCTTCATGCTGCTCATCAAAGTCGGTTTGAGCGGCGGTATTGCCATCCGTGGGGCAAATCTAGCGGATATGCTATTACCTGCACTGTTTGCTGTGGCGACAGGAATTCTGATTGTATTTATTGGGCGTTTTACCCTCGCTAAACTGCCGGGCATCAGGACAGTCGATGCCATTGCAACCGCAGGTTTGTTTGGGGCTGTGAGTGGCTCGACCCTTGCGGCTGGGATCACGGTCATGGAAGGGCAAGGTGTTTTCTACGAACCTTGGGCAGCAGCACTCTATCCTTTTATGGATATTCCCGCCCTTGTCACAGCGATTGTGGTGGCGAGCGTTTATAAAAGCAAAAAACGCGAGGTTGAAGCCGATAGTTTCAGCAAACAACCCGTTGCCGCTGGTGAATATTCTGGTGAACCCGTTTATCCCACCACGAGGCAGGAATATCTGGATCAAAAGCGTGATAAGCCGACTAATCGGGTTGAAATTTGGCCCATTGTTAAGGAAAGTCTCCAGGGTTCTGCCCTATCAGCATTGTTGCTCGGTCTTGCTCTCGGTTTGTTGACTCGGCCGGAAAGTGTCTTTGAAAGTTTCTATGAGCCCCTCTTCCGTGGTTTTCTTTCGATTTTGATGCTGGTGATGGGGATGGAAGCTTGGTCTAGGCTTGGGGAACTGCGCAAAGTTGCTCAATGGTACGCTGTCTATGCGTTTATTGCGCCGCTACTCCATGGATTTATTGCCTTCGGTCTCGGCATGATCGCCCACTATGTTACCGGGTTCAGTCCTGGTGGTGTTGCCCTCTTAGCAATTATTGCGGCGTCTAGTTCGGACATCTCCGGGCCACCTACTTTACGGGCTGGGATTCCGTCGGCTAATCCTTCTGCTTACATCGGTTCGTCTACGGCCATCGGTACTCCTGTGGCGATCGCCATCGGCATACCACTTTTTATCGGCCTTGCCCAAGCAACCATGGGTGGCTGATCTAAAATCGGTCATCGTCAAATAATCCAGAATTTCGATCATGGCCTGCATTGTCTCCGGTCAATCGTCGGGCGATCGCAAAAAATAAACACTAGAAAGTCGGGGTTTCGCCTCGGCTTTTTTTGTTGCAGAGGTCAAAGTTTTGGCTTCAGAGGAGATTCCACTAGGGTTTAAGCGAGCGAGAAGGGTGTCTTTTGGGAAGCTTGATTTTTGTGAAGTCTTTGGTAGCTGTATGACTTGTTACAGCTTCAGTCGCTCAATGCTTGATACATCTAGCTAGCTGGGACGATTTAAGCACAGAAGGCAGTGGTCTGTTTGGCGATCGCCTGAACTGTAGCTTGATCTTTGGCCCCACTTCACAGCAGGTTCGAGGGTAATGGCATGGTAAATAGTCTAGAAGGTTACAACCCCGGAGATTTTTATGATGAGCTTTTTGCGGAGCAGGGGATACCACGACCAGCCGCAGCGGCGTTGATTCAGCATATTGGCAAGTTCCCCCTCAGTACCCTGGAGCAACAACAGAAATCGGCGCAAAATATGCTGTTTAAGTTGGGTGTGACTTTTAATGTTTACAGCGATAACCAGGGGACAGAGCGGATTTTTCCCTTTGATGTGATTCCCCGGATTATTGCCCAAACGGAGTGGGATTGGCTCGAAAAAGGCTTACAACAGCGCATTGAAGCGTTAAATCATTTCCTTGACGATATTTACAATGAACAGCGCATTATCAAGGATCAAGTGATTCCGCGCCATGTGGTGGAATCGGCGTCGGGCTACCTAAAACCTTGCATCGGCCTCAAACCCCCCAAGGGTAAATGGTGTCACATTACGGGTACTGATTTGGTGCGCGATCGCCAGGGTCAATGGTACGTCCTCGAAGATAACCTCCGCTGTCCGTCCGGGGTTTCCTACGTTCTCGAAAATCGTCGGGTAATGAAAAGTCTTTTTCCGAGCTTTTTTAATACCCTAAAGATTCAACCCGTCGATGACTATCCGGGGCAACTGCTGAATCTGTTAATGAATTTGGCCCCCGATCACATTGCCGATCCCTGCGTTGTGGTGCTGACACCAGGCATTTACAACTCTGCCTATTTTGAACATTCTTACCTCGCCCAGCAAATGGGCTGTGAGTTGGTCGAAGGGCGCGATCTGGTCGTGGTGGATGGCTATTTACAGATGCGCACCACCAAGGGATTGCAACGGATTGATGTGATTTATCGGCGCATTGATGATGACTTTTTAGATCCGTTTGTTTTTCGCTCGGATTCGGTGCTTGGGGTGCCGGGCCTGATGGAAGTCTACCGCCAAGGACGGGTGGCGATCGCCAACGCGCCAGGAACAGGGATCGCCGATGACAAAATGGTTTACGGCTACGTTCCCCAGATGATCCGCTACTACCTCGGCGAAGACCAAATTTTGCCCAATGTCGAGACTTATTTTTGTGAAGATCCCCAGCAGCAATCCCATGTGTTGAACCATTTAGACGAGCTTGTGGTGAAGGCCACCGATGCCTCCGGGGGCTATGGGATGTTGGTCGGCCCCCATGCCAGTCCCAGTGAACGGGAGCAATTTAAAGGCTATATCAAAGCTAACCCCAGAAAATATATCGCCCAACCCACATTATGTTTATCGCGGGTGCCAACCTTAATTGATGGCGCATTTGTCGGCTGTCACGTGGATCTGCGGCCTTTCATCCTCAACGGTGGCGATCGCACCTATGTTAATCCTGGTGGCCTGACCCGTGTCGCCCTCAAACAAGGCTCCCTAGTCGTCAACTCATCCCAAGGGGGCGGCAGCAAAGATACCTGGGTGATTAATACCAAGGCCGCCTAAAAAAATTACGCCAAACTGCAAACTCCCTACTACACCCTATCCCTAAGCAAATTCGAGGAGTAAAGATCCACCATGTTGAGTCGTGTTGCTGATTCTATTTATTGGCTCAATCGTTATGTCGAACGGGCCGAAAATGTCGCTCGCTTTGTGGAGGTCAATTTAACCCTCTTGTTGGATACGACAACCACCACCAACTACTGGCAAGCTCTGATCACCACCACAGGAGATTCTGCTCTATTCCGCGAGTCCTATGGCGAAGCCACCAGCGAAAATGTCCTGCAATTTTTAACCTTTGATCAGAACTACCCCAGTTCAATTGTGTCCTGTCTCAAACGGGCGCGGGAAAATGCCCATGCTGTCCGGGCCAATATTTCTTCTGAAATGTGGGAACAGCTCAACGAGCTTTATCACACAGTACAACGGGCCGCGAGTCAGCCCATGACCCTAGAGGAGCGCTATCAATTTTATCCCGCCATTCGCATGGGGAGTCATCTGTTTGCGGGCATTATGGAAGCGACAATGTCCCACAATGAAGGCTGGCACTTTGGCCAGTTGGGGCGTCTCCTGGAGCGGGCAGATAAAACAGCGCGAATCCTTGATGTGAAATACTTTATCCTCTTGCCTTCCTTGCAGGATGTGGGGAGTCCTTTAGATAATTTACAGTGGATTGCTCTACTCAAATCTGCCAGTGCCTACGAGATGTACCGCAAACGCCAACATCGGATTACCCCAGAGAATGTGGCTGCTTTTTTGATCTTGGATGCACAGTTTCCCCGGTCGATTTGTTTTTCGTTGCTCGAAGCCCAAAAATCTCTCCATTGCATTGCCGGGACTCCCGTTGGGAGCTGGAGTTGCTCTAGTGAGCGCTCCCTTGGTCGCCTCTGTTCTGCGTTGGATTACATGACGATGGATGAAATTTTTGACCAGGGCCTCCATGAATTTCTTGACGATCTTCAGAGTAAATTGAATCGCGTTGGTCAGGATATTTATGAAGATTTCATCGCCGTCCCCCTGGCGGTTTAGTTTGAATGAGTTTGAATTAACTGTTTACTTTTTTAGGCCTGTGTTGTGCGCTATCAGATTACCCATTCGACCCTCTACACCTATAGTCATCCCGTAGAACTGGGCAGTCATTGTGTCAAATTATGTCCACGCACCGATGGCCAGCAACGGCTCCGGCAGTTTCACATAGAAGTTGACCCGCTACCCCGACAGCACACCCGCCTCCTGGATCCAGATGGCAACGTGGCAGATCGCTTCTGGTTTGATCCGCAACCTGTACAGTCCCTAAAGTTCGTCACAACGGCAGAGGTGGAAGTCGTCTGTCAGAATCCCTTTGATTATCTTGCGGCTCCCTGGGCGATCGCCTGTCCCTGGGACTACCCCAGTTCCCTCGCCCTCAGACTTTATCCCTACCGACAACTCACAACTCCCCATCCCCGCGTCGTGGAGTTAGCCCAGGATCTCTTGCACCAAGTAGAAGGGAATGCCGGCCTCTTTGTGAGCCAACTGACCCAGCGCATCTATGAAGATTGTCGCTATATCCATCGCCTTGAAGGGGCACCCCAACTCCCTGGGATCACCCTCAGCCAGCGGACAGGTACTTGCCGTGATTTTGCCTTGTTATGGGTTGAGGCCTGTCGAATCGCTGGTCTAGCGGCGCGGTTTATCAGTGGCTACCAACGGGGCGATGAAACCACAACCCAACATGAACTCCATGCCTGGGGAGAAGTGTATATGCCGGGAGGTGGCTGGCGTGGCTTTGATCCCACCTTAGGTTTAGCGGTCACAGACGGTCATATTGTCGTCGCCGCAACGGGAGATCCCCGACGGGCGGCCCCTGTATCAGGGGATATCCAGAGTCCCTTGGGGCGACCCCAGACGAGCTTGGTCTGCGATATTCGTCTGGTTGATGATGCGCTTTTTTCCCAAACACAATCACAATCGCAATAATGCTCTAGGGTCTATCATCAGTTAAGCCAGAGGATGGCATTAGCGAATCATTTCTATATGCCAAACCCCGTTAACTTGACAGCTTTACGGAAAGCTTTCACCATGAAATCGGTTCAGTTAGCTTGAGCAGAATACTTTTTATTTTCTCTCAGTACTGATGGCATTGTTGCCAATCCTAAAATTTTTGTTGAATTATTCTCCTGATTATATTGAGTTTCACTACAAACTGAAGCCACACATTTTATGAGCCAAATTACAGAAACCATTATTAACAGTCTACAAGCCATTTTAAGTATCGGTATTCAACGAATCCCTGGCTTGCTAACTGGAATCATTATTCTATTTTTAACAAGGTATTGCTCGGAAATTTTCCAGAAAATAACCAAAGAAGTTACCGCCAAAACCATCAAAAATCATTCACTACAAATTCTGGCTGACAAAGGCGTTTATGTGGGGACATGGGTTTTAGGTGTTTTATTTGCCTGTGTAGTCGCTTTTCCTGGCCTGAGTTTAGGGGATATTGTTGCCACTTTAGGGGTGGGTTCAATCGCCATTGGTTTTGCGTTTCAGGATATCGTCAAAAACTTTTTTGCGGGGATTATCCTACTGGTTGAGGAGCCTTTTCGCATCGGTGATGAAATTGCAGTCAGTGATTACCAAGGTATTATTGAAGATATCAGCATCCGCACAACGAGCATTCGCACCTATCAGGGGGAAAAAGTCTTGTTACCAAATGCCAGCGTGTTTACTGATGCGGTAATGGTGAAAACAGCTTATCCTAATCGGCGCACTGATCTCGGTGTGGGGGTAGATTACAATACGCCCCTGCCAATGGCCAAGGATTTATTACAGCAAACGATTTGTGATTTGGATGGCGTTTTAGCACAGCCTGCCCCCGAAATTGATCTCGTCAGTTTTGGCGATAGTTCCATTGACTTTATTGTCCGCTATTGGACAATGCCTAAACAAAAAGAAGTTCGTCGCGTCCAAACCCTGGCAATTATTAAGATCAAAGAAGTATTCGACGCAGCTGATATTAATATCCCCTATCCTATTCGCACTTTATATTATTACAATCAGGATAAATACAATGATTATTTGCCCAGCCAATTACCTGCAGGAGATGATACTTAGAAAGCTGATTTGAAAACCGAATATTTAATTTGTTGACTCACACAAAAAATTACTTTAGATACCGATGATTACCTCTGACAAACTGGATAAACCCGATTGGCTCAGTACTATCTTTCAGGTCAAGGGGGCTGTCTTGTCTATGATTTTGCCGCGCATCCTTTTTTTCTGTATTTTGACTGCGGCATTGACATTTATCTACCTCCAGGGTTTACCTATTTATCTTGAGAAACTGGGAGATTTGACCACAAATGTTATTTACAATCTGATTCTGGGTTTGCTCATCGTTTTTCGCACCAACACATCCTACGAGCGTTTTTGGGAAGGGCGAAAAGCATGGGGAGGAATCGTTGTGAATATCCGTAACCTTGCCCAGGAAATTTTGATTGGGATTACGACCTCAACAGAAAAAGAAATACAAGGCAAAAAACAAGCTTTAAATCTACTGCTTGCTTTTGCGATCGCCACCAAGTTGCACCTACGGGGAGACCAAGTAAACGACAGACTAGAAGCATTGGTCGAGCCGGAGCAGGTCGCGCAACTGAAAGACTCGAAAAATCGCCCCCTTGATATTCAATTTTGGTTACGCACCTATCTACATCAGCAACTCAAGCTGAAAAATTTTGGGGATGCGCAGCTAAATATGACCACCGGTATGCTGAATAATCTCACGGACAATGTGAGTGGTTGCGAAAGAATTTTAACCACCCCAATTCCAATTACCTATCGTGTCTATTTAAAGCGCTTGATTTTAATTTATTGTTTTGGTTTACCGTTCCGCTTGGTGCCTGAGATGACCTGGTGGGCGATTCCGATTGTGGCTGTGGTTAGCTTCCTGTTACTAGGCGTTGAAGAAGTCGCCCGGGAGCTAGAAAATCCCTTTGGTTTTGATGTTAATGATCTGCCCCTAGACGATCTTTGTGATGTGATCGAAGGCAATCTTGAACGTGTCTCTAGTTTGCATGGCCAGACGAAAGAATTAGCGTCTGTATCGTGATTAGGGATGACAAACAATACTCCCGATTGCGTCACTCAAGAAAATCTGTGCCATTGCTTGCGGGATCTTGATCCTGCTGATTAAAGTCCCGGTTCCATTCCACCCCTGGCATTGCTTCGGAGGCTTGTTTGAGGGCATTTTCCCAATAGCGACGAATTTTGAGTAAGTAGGGGTCGCGGGCTTCTAACCGCAAACGGTGCTGGATTTTGAGGCTATTGACCGCATAGGAAATCATATCGATGGGAGGCCCCACAGACAGGTTAGAACGCATTGTGGAGTCGATGGAGAGGAGGGCTGATTTGGCGATCGCATCTAAAGAAGACTCATAGGAAAGGGTACGATCCAAGATCGGTTTGCCATACTTCGTTTCGCCAATCTGTAGATAAGGGGTCTCTGGGGTCGCGCGAATACAATTTCCCTGGCTGTAGATGAGAAAAAGCTCCGGTGGTGCCCCGGCAATTTGCCCAGCGAGGAGAAAATTACACTGGAAATCAATGTGATCCTTTTCGAGCCAAGGTCGATCTTCCTGTTGCAGTTGGCGAGTCTTTTTGCCAATGTAGCGGGCAGCATCATAAAGACTAGGAATCGTATGGAGATTGTGGGGCGTACCACTGCGAATCTCCTGTTCTAGTTGATAGGTGATGGCTTGGGTAATGGATAAATTGCCCGAAGTACAGAGAATAAGCACCCGTTCCCCTGGGCAGGAAAAATCAAATAACTTTTGATAGGATGAGACGTAATCAACCCCCGCATTGGTGCGTGAATCGGCGGCGAGAATAAAACCCTGGCGAACTAAGATTCCTAAACAATACGTCAATCTTGATGACCTCGTTTGACCTGATGGGATTCACAGAAAAAATTTTGGGTTGGCCGAGCGTAACCTGTCAGGATATGGACGACAAAAGCCAGTTGCTGTCACGTTAATCATCGCATATCTTCCAAGCTGCGCGAGCATTATTTTTGCAAATTATTGTTGGAGTTTCCCCATGAATTACGTTTGTTATCTCGGTTCTGGGCAACGGCTTGATTTGGCGAACCAAGGCTCCCATACCGTTATTACCCTCAGCCAAAGTGGCCCCGGACAACAACAACAAAGCACAAACCGCTACCTAACGGGCACCTGGACGGCACAACCAACGGTGATGCAAGCGGGCGGGATCACGGTGATCACGGTTTTTAGCGCGACAAAAACAACGCAAATTTCTGTACAAGGCCAGGCGATCGCCCTTTGTGAACAACCCCTCAATTTACAGGGTGCCCAATCGCTGCCTTTAGAGCAAACGGCGGCGAAATCTCCGGAGCCAATGTCATCTTTAGAACCCCTGCCCCCACTCAAAATGGGCAACATGGAAATGAAAATGAAGCCGATGGAAATGCGCCTGGGCAATATGGAGATGCGGATCGATGATCTGAATCAACCGGCCCAGCAGCAACCGACGCCAGCAGCAAATAATAAGCCAAAACGGTTTTGCGGCCAATGTGGTCAAGCCATTACCGCAGGCGATCGCTTTTGTACCCAGTGCGGTCAGCCTTTGTCGTCCTAGCGATAGCGCTTAATCTAACTAAGGGTTCCATCGTTGAAATTACTGAAAACCTTTTTTCTGGGCCTTGGTTTGGGGCACCCGTTGCAACCAAAGATCAATTTGCTCTGTATCCAGTTGCAGTTGTTGCAAAAGAGCTTGGACATTCGCACGGGTATATTTTTCTGGGGGGCCTGGGGCGATCGCCTCTCCCTGAGCAGCCAAATGTAAAACGGCGGTAAATAAAGAAGCGGCCTGAAGAATTGGCGTTGTCTCTAGCCAAACGGGAAGAATCCGCACCTCAATCGTGTTTTTGTGGGGTAGGGCATTGATGCAGTTCACCAAATTAAAATCACAATATTTTGTCAGCTTGAGGCGATGGAGTTGCTGTTGGACGGCGGGCCAGGGGAGTTGTCGAAACTCCGACTGGTTCACGGTAGTAAAAAGAGTTTCGGGCCAGGGGCCGAGGCGACGACAATGGGGATTCGTGCCCATGAGAGTTTTGAGAATATCCCCATAGCGCCACAACAGATTCACTAAATTGGCGATCGCCGGGGCTGACTGGAGGGGCGTCGCCTCAAAATGAAGGTGAGTTGCGCCTTCAACGGGAGCCGTAAATTTTAGGTGCCGCGCTAAGGATAATAGGGTTTCTAATTGATGCTCGTGGTCTGTCTCCAGGGGCGCTGTAATTAGTTCACAGGGGCGTTCTCGTTCTCCGGGTAGTGGGGCGGCGATCGCCACGGATGCCCCGCTTTGATCATTCACCCGCCGCATCCCCCCTGGCCCCGGTTCTGGTACCGTGCCAAACAAATCGCCGATGGGATCCATCACGGTTTCTAAAGGGGCTTTAGCCTCGGTCTGACGGGCAATCAAACGCAGCAGACGCTCGTCATCACTGACAATGCGATACCAACCTGCTTGGGGTTTGGCCTGGCGCTTCAGGTCTTTTTGTAACGTTAGATCATCGACACATTGGGCGATCATCCGTTGCTGGGGATCTCGGATCTCAAAGCCGAGGGTTAAATTGTGGAAGACTGGTTTGCCCGGTACTTTGCTGGGTTCCGATTGGGGATGAAAAAAGCGATGGACTTGGCCTCCCTGGGCGGCGGCGATCGCCGCTGCTAGATCCTGACGACTGCTTCCTGATGGTGCCAATAACTCAATTTCAAAGCCAATTTTCCAATCTAGAGTAATCACAGTTTTTGCGCCTCGGCCCTTGTCTGTTGTCGTCGATGTTTATCCAAAAAAATGTGGGAGATGATGGCTCACCTCCCAAGATGATTGCCGCTTAGAAACCCATCGCATAGAGGGGCTGGGGCGCACCCGGATCGGAAGAATAGCGATATTGAATTTGATTGAAATGATAGTCCAAATGAATTTCCATATTGCGTGAAGCGTCGAAGAGGGTCACCACCAACGGATCCCGCTCAATTTCATTGAAGTAAAAAATTTCTTCCCCGGCAGCAGTAAGCTCGACCCATAGACCATCGGCCCGTTGGACAAAATAACCTAGAGTTTGGCCATCACGATTCAAATTCTCAAAGGCAATGGTTTCGACAATCGCGGTGGGATCATAGTGGGATTGCTCGGCGTAGGCCATCTCAACGATGTCATGGGCAACACCCGGTAAGCCCCATTCCAATTTGTCAGCGATGGTTGTTTTTGCTTCAGTCACAGACACATCCCAATATTCGGCAACGACAACCATATCTTCATAGCTAAAGCCTTCGTCGGTATAGTTGCAAAGACCTTGGCCACCGTAATAGTCCCGGGCCGCCGTTAATTTGCTTTCAACGGTTTGATAGTCACCATCCTGGAGGAGTTTGCCAGCACTGACCTTGGCATTACCGGGGCCTTCTCCCCAGAATTCCCCCAGCATTTTTGCATCGCACCAGGTGTAGTCTGCAAAGAATAAATCAGTTGCATCCTGGGCGGGGCTTACGGTTAAAGGGGAAGCGGTGGTAGGAAGGGCATTGGCGGAGAATCCGGACACAAATACTGCACCAGTGGCAATCATTTGTAAGAGGGTGCGGGGGGCGGTAAAAAGTGTGGTTGTCATGGCTCTTGATGTTAAGTGGGAATTCTTGTGTGTTGCCCGGTCTTAGTTGTGCCGCCTGTTTACCGATGCACTTTGTGGGGCGATCGCCACTGCAACTAGGCTTGATCAACGCGCCGTTCAGCAAGTTTGAGACGAATTTCTTCGTGGTATTGCTGGGTGATGGGATAAAAGTAAGCGAGTCCTAAGCCAATGATAAGCGCAAGGGTCGGTAAGGAGGCGATCACTTTAATTCAGGTTAAGACGATTTTTCTCCAAAGAAAGTACGTTACAGATTTATATTTTTGAGATGAAGGCTTAGTGGAAAGGGAAGACGATCTTCTCTCTGTAAATTTTTTGGAGTGGATGGGACCCTACTCCTCTTATTCTTCAGTTTCGGTCAAAAGTTCCAGACATTTAGCTTTCTGCCGAGAAATCGCTGATCTGAAAATTTCAAACAAATGAGCTAAGATCTCGCAACCAGTTATTAAGTTTCTCAAGTTTAATAGCCTAATCGTGTGAGGAAAAAATGAAAACATCTCTATCTCTCTGGAAGTCTTTATCCATTGCTTCGGCTGCTGTTGGCGTCTCCGTTGCCACTGCTGGCACCGCCCAAGCCCAAGCAAATAACAGCGAACTCCTTAACCAGATCAACACCTACAGTCAAGGTGACATTGCTCAGGTAAACAGCGTTTTCCAACTCAGCGATGTTTCTCCCTCTGACTGGGCTTTTGATGCGCTTCGTAACCTAGTCGAAAACTACAACTGTATCGTTGGTTACCCCGATGGCACCTATCGTGGCAGTCGTCCTCTCAGCCGTTACGAATTTGCGGCTGGTCTGAACGCTTGTTTACAACAAATCGAGCGGATGATTCAAAGTGATGGTTCTGAAGTAACCCCCGAAGATCTCGCTGCTCTCCGTCGCTTGATCAACGAATTTGAAGCGGAACTCGCTACCCTCGGTGCTCGTGTTGACGATCTCGAAGGCCGTGTTGAGTTCCTCGAAGATCACCAGTTTTCTACCACGACCAAGCTCAGTGGTGAAGTTGTTTTCGCCATCCAAGATAGCTTTGGTGATACGGTGTCTGATGGCGGTGTCGATGAAGATGACACAGCAACAACCTTCAGTGATCGCGTTCGGTTAACCCTCGAAACCAGCTTCACTGGTAAAGACACTCTGATTACCCGTTTAACAGCCGGTAATTCGGTAAGCTTGGCACCTGAAATCGGTGGTGGCGTGGGTTTTCAAACCTTCAATCTTGACACCGATGGTAATGATGTCGTTATCGACTGGTTGGCATACTACTTCCCGCTCAGAAGAGCAAACGTTTATCTAGCAGCCTTTGGTGGTCTCCACAGTGATTACACAAGTACCACTTTTGGTGCCAATGGTTTAGAAGATTTTACCGGTGCTTCTGGTTCTCTAACTCAACTTGCAGCGTCTAGCCCCATCTATACCATTGGTGGCGGCTCTGGTCTTGGTATCAACATGCCTCTTGGCCCTGTTGATATTTCCTTGGGTTACTTAGCTGATGAGGCCAGCTCTTCTGCCGAAGGTGATGGTCTTTTTAACGGTGAATACGGTGCTTTGGCACAGATTGCTTTTAACCTCGGTGAGCGTGCTGAGCTCGGCGTAACATACGTCAACAGTTACCATGACAGCGGCGCGATCTTCGACTTTGGTGGTGGTGCTGCCGTAAATGGAACATTTGCAGCTAACGGACTGAGTGTCGGTGATCTCGAAGCAAATACTTATGGTGTCCAAGGAAAGTTCTCCCTCACTGACAAAATTGATATTGCCGCCTATGGCATGTATTCCGATCTCAATGTTATTAGTGGTGGTGACCTTGACGTATACAGCTATGGCTTAGGTGTCTCTTTCTCTGATCTTGGTAAAGAAGGGAATGTGCTTGGTTTGTTTGCGGGTGTCCCCCCTTACCTTGATGGGTCTGGACAAGTAGCCTTTGATGGTGATGAGACTCCGATTCAAGTGGAAGGTTTTTACAAGTATCAACTTAATGATGGGATTTCCATTACTCCTGGTTTAATTTGGTTAAGTAATCCAGGCGAAGGTGCCTATGGTGAAGAAGATGCACTCATTGGTACTCTCCGCACCACCTTCACGTTCTAAGCAGGTTTATCTCACCTAAAATCTTTGTTTTTTCACACATTTTCTTTGTGAGCCTCGCCTCCGGGCGAGGTTTTTAATTATCTGCTATCTGAGTTTCAGAGTTAATGACTTTTGTCGGAGGCTTCGTCTAATGGAAAAGAGTGCGAGATTTGAAAATCTATTCACACTAGCATTTAGACTAGGCTTGATCGACTCGTCGTTCAGCAAGCTTGAGACGAATTTCCTCGTGGTATTGCTGAGTAATGGGATAAAAATAGGCCAGCACCAGCCCAATAATGAGGGTAATGGTTGGTAAGGGGGCGATCGCCAAGCGGATTGCTAGGAGGGCAGAATCAGGTTGCACCGGGGGCGCTTGACCCGGAACCGATTCAACGAAACCAGCCCAGGCGAGGGCTTGACCCACCAGAAATAAGCTAATAGCCAGACCTATTTTCTGGAGGAGCACCATAAAGCCATAAAAAACGCCTTCCCGCCGTTGTCCGGTGGTGAGTTCGTCTAGCTCAATCACATCGGGCACCATCGACCAGGGGATCAGATAGCTCACGGACACCCCACAGCCAGCCAAAATTGCACAGGCAAACATTAAACCGATTTGTCCCGGTTGTAGGAAAAATAACCCCACCTGGGCAATAATCCACAGGAAAACGCCCCCAAAATACACCGTTTTTTTCCCTAAGCGTTGACTGAGGGCGCTGGCTACAAATAAAAGCACCAGGGCTGTCCCCTGTACCGCCAGAGCCACATTGGGAAACATCGCATCCGGCAAGCCCATCCAGTTGATCACAAAATAGGGCAAGATCGAAGCGGTTAATTGAATCGCCAGCCAAGAGGCCAGATAAATCCCAATCACGAAGAGAAAGGGTTTGTTACTAAAGGCAATTTTCAGTTGCTCCCGGAAGGGAATCGGGGCCGCAAGATCCGTTTGCTCAGCCAAAGGCACTACTAAATGGGGTTCCGGCACAGAGCGTACAAATGTCCAACCCGCCACCGCCAGTAATAGCGCCCCAGAAATAAACAAAAATGGCCATAAAATTGGCCCTTGGAGCAACCCCAACCCAACCAGGCCACTCACCCCAGCCATTCCCCATAACCCTTGACCCAATCGCTGCCGTTGCTGAGGGTTTAGGATTGGCGATCGCCCCTTTTCTTGAAGCCGCAACGTACACCACAACAGCGCCAAGCCCGCAAACACTGAACAAACTAGCCCCAGGAGACTGTATTGCTTTAGGGGATCATCGGGATAAGCTTGGAAGATTAACCGCGCCACAATCAGCGAAAAAATACTAGAGCCAATGGAAAAACTAAACCGAAAACTATTGAGACTGGTGCGTTCGTGGTAATCCTGGGTTAACTCTGGAGTGAGGGCGGCATAGGGCAAATTGACCGCTGTGTAGGCCAGATTAAATAAAATCCCCATCACAATGTAGTAGCCAAACAAAAACCAATCATTCACTTGATCAATTTCGCTCAATTGGGGAACCAACCACTGCCCAAAAAAGACAAAGACAAAGGGAATAATTCCCCCCAGCATCCAGGGCAAGCGTCGGCCCCAGGGATGACGGGTGCGATCGCTCAAAACCCCCACAATCGGATCATTGATGGCATCGGAAATTTTGCCGATCATCAAGATGCTCCCCGCCAGGCCCGGTGGTAAACCCGCCACTTGGGTAAAAAAGTACAACAGAAAGAAAACCAAGACATTTGCCGTGAGAGCTGGCCCAATATCGCCCGCCCCAAAGGCAATTTTTGTCGATAGGTTGAGTTTTTCTGATGGGGGATGGAGCGGCTGGGTCATGGCAGGGACGCCCGCTTGGGGGCGCAAAGAAACTGCTTGCAATTGTAGTGGCTGCTACGGTAATCGGCGATCGCCAACTCAGAAACGGGGAATGTAAAATAAAATTCACGCCTTTTCGTAACCAAATCCCTATGCAATCTTCCTTGATCAATGGCCGTTACCAAATCGTGAAGACCCTCGGACAGGGTGGATTTGGGGATACCTTTTTGGTGAAAGACCTACAACTGCCCTCCCAACGGCAATGTGTGCTGAAATCCCTCAAGGTACAGGCCACCAGCCCCCAAACGGTCCAGGAGATGCAGCGACGCTTTCAACGGGAAGCCGCCATCCTCGAAGGCCTGGGGGAAAAACATAACCAGATCCCCAAGCTCTACGCCTACTTTGAGGAGCAGGGACGATTTTATTTGGTGCAAGAATGGATCGATGGGCTGACGCTCCAGGACATCGTTAAACAGCAGGGCAGCCTAAGCCCACTCCAGGTACAACAAATTTTGCTGGACTTGTTGCCTGTCCTCCAACTGGTTCATGACCAATACATCATTCACCGGGATATTAAGCCAGAAAATATTATTCTGCGCAGCAGCGATCGCAAACCTGTTTTAATTGACTTTGGGGCCGTCAAGGAAGCCCTGACCACCGCCATTCACCTGGACTTGAGCCAGCCCGTCTCTGTGGCGATCGGCACCCCCGGCTACATGGCCCCCGAACAGGGCACCGGGCGTCCCGTCTATTCCAGTGATTTGTATGGCCTTGGGTTTACGGCGATTTTTCTCCTCACTGGCCAATCTCCCCAACAGTTTCCCAATGATCCCCAAACGGGGGAATTGATTTGGCAGCAAGATTTTCCCTATCTGCAAACGCCCCTGGGTCAAGTCATTGCTAAGGCGGTGAAATTCCATCCCCGTGATCGCTTTCCCACGGCCCAGGCGATGTTAAATGCTCTCCGGAATGCAGTGGGCACTGCGGCGGCTCCGGCTCCTGTAGTTAATGGCAATCAAACCACCGCCACGCGGGTTGTGGGATCGCCCCCCGTGGCAAGACGTACCACATTACCGACAAGCACCACCGCCGCCCAACCCCAGGAAACAGAAAATGGTGGCTGTTGGCGTTTGGCGATTCTCACGGTTTTGTTTAGCGGTATTGGCATTAGTGCGGGAATTTGGTTGACCTTTGCCCTCGTCGGGCGATCGCCTGAACCTCAAACTTTCCCTGAAGATCCAGCCTTGAACACAGAGAGCAATTCGCCTGTTCTTGAGACTCCCCTACCCGAACCGACCCCAGAGCCGGAACCGGAACCCGAACCCATTCCAGAACCAGAGCCAGAACCCGAACCCATTCCAGAGCCGGAGCCGGAGCCAGAACCGACCCCAGAACCTACTCCCAGTCCCGGAGAAATTCCGTTAATTCCCGTGGGGACTCCCGGCGCCGCCATTCCCCAAATTATTGCTGTGCCCCCCACCGATCAACGGCCTGGCTTTTGGGGTGATAGTACGGCGATTTTGTATCGCAACTATGGCCCGGCGAATGTCAGCCTCGGCTACATCGTTGACAACACAACGGGCACCTTAGCCCAGACGGAAATCACTTTTCCCGTGGGGACTGACCTCAGCGTGATCCAACAAACCCTGGGTGGCCTCTTGCCCGAAGGCGTGCCCCCGGAAGTGAACCAAGCGGTGGCTAGTGTCTACAACCGCAATAGCAGTTCCCAATCCTTCACCACGGCTAACCACCGGGGTCAAATTAAACGCAACGATAGCGATCGCCTTTATCTCGGCATTTGGAATCCCGGCTTCCACGATTAGGCTCTGGGCAGTCCCCGTTGGGCGAGGAGAGCGCTCCCATAGGCGGCTTCTGGTTGGGGTGAAATAAGCACTGAACAACGAAGGTAACGGGCACGAATTTGTGTCCAGACTGGATTTTTTGCCCCACCGCCAGCGGTAAAGACAGTGCTAACGGGGGGCGCTCCTAGGGCCTGTAACTTTTGGTAACCCTGGGCTTCAATGCGGGCAATGCCTTCTAAGAGGCCTTGCAAAAACTGGCGGGGATCTTGGGGCCGTGGGGTTAATTTTGGTGGCAAAGTTGGGTCATTAATCGGAAAGCGATCGCCAGGCCGTAGCAACGGATAATAATTTAAGCCGCTGTCCTGGTGGGGATTAATAGTGGCACTGAGTTGTTGTAGTTGTGTGTCATCAAAATAATGTTTGAGCACCGCACCGCCTGTATTTGAAGCGCCACCCACGAGCCACAGATGACCAAACCGATGACTGTAGACCCCGGCGGCCAGGTCTTGAATCGGGCGATCGCCTAACAATTTCAGCACCAACGTGGAGCCGAGGGAGGTCACTGCTTCCCCAATTTCCTGGGCGCCACTGGCGATAAAGGCCGCAATACTATCGGTGGTTCCGGCGCAAATTTGACAGTGGGGATTGATCCCAAACCGCCGAGCAACGGTCACTAAAATCTTCTGTTTCCCAGCACCGGGGGTTTGCACTTGGGGCAGTAAATGAAACAGAGGATGCTGTTGTAACCAGGGAGGATAACCGAGATTTTCGACGTCGTAGCCGAGTTTTAGGGCGTTGTGGTAGTCGCTCAGGCCAAAGTTGCCGTGGAGTAAGCCACTTAACCAATCCGCCTGATGGCAAAAATAGTTGGCCCCCTGGGTTAACCTCTGGGATTCAAACCAGAGTAATTTAGCGAGGCTGGCCGTGGCCGATTGCACGAGATGTTGGGGCGGTGCCAAGGTGCGGAGCATTGGTAAAACAGTCTGGCCCCGGTCATCGTTGTAAAGCAGGGCTTCTGTAATCGCTTCTCCGGAGCCATCACAGAGTAGAACTGTGCCAGAGGTGCCATTGAGGGCGATCGCCTGGAGATTTTGCCGAATCTCTAGATTGAGGGCGGCGAGTAAATGCCAGAGTGCCTCACACCAACCCTGGGGCGTTTGTTCAAGGGGATTTACACTAACTGTCTGGGAAATTTCACCCTCACCTGTAATGGCGATCGCCCGCGCCCCAGAAGTCCCGAAATCAAGGCCAAGGTAAAATGGCGCGGTCATCAGTCTTCGGTATAGATACAGCCAGCGGTGCAAGTTTCTTTAATTTCTACCGCCGCTAAACCCGGTAAATCCACTTTTTTCAGCTCTTGGTAAATCCATTGGGCGATCGCCTCGCTGGTGGGACTTTCCATCCCCAAGGAATCATTCAAATGGTAGTGATCTAGGTACTGATCTAGTAGCGGCTGGACGTATTTTTTAATCTCGCCAAAATCGAAAAGCATCCCCTGTTTTGGCCCCGTTTCCTGGAGGCGATCGCCCCGCAGATACACTCGCATCACCCAACTATGGCCGTGGAGACGGGCACATTTGCCATCGTGGTGGGGCAGTTGGTGGGCTGCCTCAAAGCGAAATTCTTTATAGAGTTCCCACTGGGCCATGATGGTTTAGGCCCAGGCCAGGTAAGGCAATTTTGTCGCCGTTGTGGCAATCTCCGCCTGGTTCGCCACCAATTGACCACAACTATCCCAAGTGCCAGCGAGTAATGCTTGTCTAGCCCCTTCTCCTAGCTGGATTTGACCCGACCAGTCACCGCAGGAAACTGTCAAATTTTCTAGATCGACGCTGGTGGCCGCCTGGGGATTGGCTTCTAACTGGCTTTGTAATGCTTCGACCGTAGCCCGATCCGCCGTTACACAGGGGACGCCGTTGGCGAGGCAGTTCCCAAAGAAAATTTCCGCAAAACTTTCACCCACAATGGCTTCAATACCCCATTTCAAAAGGGCTTGGGGGGCGTGTTCCCGTGAAGAACCGCAGCCGAAATTACCGTTGACCACGAGGATATTCGCATTCTGATACTGGGGTAAATCAAAGGGATGCTCGCCGTCTAGTTGCTGGCGATCATCCGCAAAAGCTTGTTCCCCAAGGCCATCAAAGGTGACACACTTCAGAAACCGTGCGGGAATGATGCGGTCTGTGTCGATGTCGTTGCCCCGGAGCGGGATCCCTGTGCCAGAAACTTGCTTGATTTCGCTGCTCATATCTCGTTTGAATCGGTGACCAGTGGGAGATTGCTAATTTAGCATACTTTCCTGGGGCAATTGCCGCAGTGAAAAGGAAACCCCAGGGGCGATCGCCAAAAGACGAAACCTCGTTTAATAGATATAATCTGTTACGAAAGCCATTAAGAAATGTTGCGTCCCATGAACAACCCCGTCCTCCAAGCCCTGGCCTATGGCCGCGCCTTTGCAGAAGTCCTCAAAGAGAGGGTAGAAGACAGTTTGACGGATCTGCTTAGTGATCTTGGTAAATTCGATGCAGAACGCAATCAATGGTTTCAGGAATTTGCCCAAGAAGTCCAGGCCCGCGCCGAACGGGAAGCGGCCAATCAAGGTAATTCTAGCCGCCCGATCACCATCGACATTGACGGCGATGATCGCCCCGCTGACCTCCAGGAGATGATCGACAATCTCCGGGCAGAAATTGCGAGCCTCAAAGCGGAACTCAAGCAATATCGCGATACCCAAAATTAAGCTTTTTCTCCCAAGGCGATCGCCCTAGCCACACCATACTTTTCTTTTCCGTAAACCCATTTCGATAGGCAAATTCTTTGTGTCTGCTCTGTCTTCCCAAGCCAATTCCAGGGTCTCTAATCCCAACGCCACCCCAGCACCGCGCCTAGAGCGGGCTAAATCTACCTATCGCTGGAACCGTGGAAACTATTCCAAAAATCGGCGACGGTTCGACATTTGGGTATTTGTGCTCACCCTGATTTTTAAACTAATCCGCAACGGCAAGAAATGGACTTATGCGGGTGGTTTTACCGAAGAGAAACTCGCAGCCCGGCAAAAAATCCAAGCCCAGTGGATCAAAGATAGTTTCCTCGAATTGGGGCCTACTTTTATTAAAGTCGGTCAACTCTTTTCAACCCGCGCTGACCTATTTCCCGAAGCATACGTCCAGGAACTGTCTAAGCTCCAAGACCGCGTCCCAGCCTTTTCCTACGAACAAACGAAGCAAATAATCGAAGCAGACCTCGGCAAACCGATTAATGTCCTGTTTCGCAGTTTCGACCCCGTGCCCCTCGCGGCGGCGAGTCTCGGTCAAGTCCACAAAGCCCAACTCCACAGCGGCGAAGAAGTAGTGGTTAAAGTCCAACGACCGGGCCTGAAACAGCTTTTCACCATTGATCTGGCGATCCTCAAAAAAATTGCCTGGTATTTCCAAAATCATCCCCGTTGGGGCAAAAACCGTGACTGGCTTGGAATCTACGCTGAATGCTGCCGTATCCTCTGGCAGGAAGTAGATTACCTCCAGGAAGGACGCAGTGCCGATACCTTCCGGCGTAACTTCCGGGGGATTGACTGGGTAAAAGTACCAAAGGTCTACTGGCGTTATGCCTCACCGCGAGTGCTGACCTTGGAGTATGTACCAGGCATTAAAATTAGCCATTACGAAGCCCTGGAAGCGGCCGGCCTAGAACGCAAACAATTGGCGAAACTCAGCGCCCGGGCCTATTTACAACAATTACTAAATGATGGTTTTTTCCATGCTGACCCCCACCCCGGTAATCTGGCGGTGAGTCCCGATGGGGCACTCATTTTCTATGATTTTGGGATGATGGGAGAAATCAAGGCCAATGTCAAAGCTGGCCTTATGGAAACCATGCTGGGAATTACAGAAAAGGATGCCGACCGGGTGATGAACTCCCTCGTTACCCTAGGGGCCTTGGAAGCAACCGGAGACTTGGCACCAGTGCGCCGTTCGATCCAATTTATGTTGGATAATTTTATGGATAAGCCCTTTGAGGCCCAATCGATTACGGCGATTAGTGATGACCTTTACGAAATTGCCTACGACCAGCCCTTTCGGTTTCCAGCAACCTTTACCTTTGTGATGCGGGCTTTTTCTACTTTAGAAGGGGTCGGCAAAGGTCTTGATCCAGAGTTCAATTTTATGGCGGTGGCTCAACCCTTCGCCCTCCAGGTTATGAGTGAAAATTTACCCAGCGGCAGCAACATTATTGACCAGTTAGGACGCCAGGCGGCACAACTGAGCACGTCCACCTTTGGTTTGCCACGGCGCATTGAAGACACCATCGACAAGCTAGACCGGGGTGATATTCGTATCCGGGTGCGGGCCCAGGAGTCTGACCGACTGCTCCGCAAATTGGGGGGAATGCAACTGGCGACAAATTATACGTTGATTTTTTGTGCGCTGATTTTGTCTGCTACCCTGTTATTTGTGAATGGCTCATTCATTCCGACGGCGGTGGTGGGGGCGATCGCCTTGGTGCCTGGTTGGGCATTATGGCGTCTCCTTAAAAAACTAGATCGCTACGACCGCAAATTTTAGCTAAATTTAGATAAGTTCTAATCTAGTACGCTACTTTTCCAGCTATTTTCCCGAAACCATGCTTATGAAATGTCGCTTTACGGGGCAAACTGATCCCGGGTTGGTGCGCTCCGCTAACCAAGACTCCTACTATTGTGATCCCGACGGGCGATTTTTCATCGTTGCCGATGGCATGGGAGGACACGCAGGGGGAGAAGAAGCTAGTCGGATTGCCGTAGAAACCATCCAGCAATATTTAGAGGCTAATTGGGAAAGCCCAGAAAGCTCAGAAGATCTTTTAGAAACGGCCCTTATCAAAGCCAATGAGGCAATCCTCGCGGATCAACTCGACAACCCAGCCCGTCAAGACATGGGTACGACAGCGGTGATGGTGCTATTTCGGGGCGATCATGTTTGGCGCGCCCACGTGGGGGATTCTCGCCTCTATAGTTTCCGGGGAGACACCCTCATTCAAGTAACTGGCGATCATACCTGGGTCTCCCAGGCGGTGCAGTCGGGAGATATTACGGCAGAACAGGCGAAGGTGCATCCCTGGCGTCATGTCCTTTCGCAATGTCTGGGTCGTAAAGATTTAAGCTTGATTGACCTGGCTACCCTAGAGATTCACAGTGGCAATCGCCTGTTGTTATGCAGCGATGGACTGACCGAAGAAGTGGACGATTCAGAAATCCAATTTATTCTGAGCGCTAATGATGACCTCGACCAGGCAGCGGCGGCTTTAATTGAAACGGCTAAAGATAACGGTGGTTCCGATAACGTCACCGTAGTATTGGTGCAGGTTGAAGCCGACTAGCCCAAATTTTTCATAATCCATAACTCACAACAATCGGTAAGTAATACCGAGGGTATAGCGTTCGCCGGGAGCGAGGGTGATAGTCTCGGCGGCAGCATTGGCCGTTTCAACACAGAGAAATCGTTGATAGGCGTCCGGAGAAAGATCACCCATGGTTGCAGTTTTCTCCATGCCAGGATTCCAGACGATGGTCGTGGTACTGTTTCGGTTACAAACCTCAATTTTGCGCTCAAGACTAAGATCATCAATGAACAGCTTCGGGGCGGTATTTTGATAAATGCGGTCTACTTCCCCCTGAATAGTGACTTCGCCAATTTGTTGTTTGAGTTTTTCTTGATCCGCCTTATCGATGTAGTCCAAACCTGCGAGGCCCAGCACTTTAACCCGTTGAATGTCGCCGATGGTGAAGTAGGTGTGGAGAGCTTGGGTAATGGTCATCGGCCTTTGATCGCGGTTATGACTCGTGAGTTCGAGATCTAAGGTTTCGCCCACGGTGACGGCGATCGCCAGTTCAAAAGCATAATCCCAAATTTTGTGGGTCTCTTCATCATCTTGCAAGCTTAAAATAACGCGGGTTGCGCCATTGGCGAGGGTTTCGGTGTGCCGGACAGTCCAGAGGCGATCGCGGGCAAAACCATGGTTTGCTCGCCCTAATCCGTCCGGGTCTGCCCCAAACCAGGGCCAACAGATGGGAATGCCACCCCGGATCGCTTTTCCTGGTCGGTAATGACTGCGATCGCTCAAAAATAAAAGATCAGCCTGGGTGTTGCTTGGTTGGAAAGAGAGCACCTGTCCGCCATAGAGAGAGATTTCTGCCGTGGCAAACCGATTCTTAATTTTGATCACTGGAAAACCCCGTTGGCGATCGCCAAAGGAAAGTTCAGGCAGGCCGTATTGTTGATTGAGTTGGTCAAGATGCATAAAAACTGTGGAGCGCTACTGCCATTTTAGTGAAAATTGCCAGGGCCAGAATCTGCCACTGCCGCCCCAAAACTCCGGCATAATAGACAGCGAACGACTTTTCTTTTCCCCAACCATTTATGCTGTGTTGCCTCCGCATTGAAAATTTTGCGTTGATCGATCATCTAGAGCTCGATTTACAGGCTGGGTTGATGGTTTTGACCGGGGAAACGGGGGCCGGAAAGTCAATTATTCTGGATGCCCTCGATCTTGCCCTTGGCGGAAAAGCGACGGCGCGGTTAATTCGGGCGAAAAATGATCAAGGAGATGCCACGGGAGAACGGGCATTTATTGAAGCCACCTTTACCCTCACCCCCAGCATCAAACAATGGTTACAGAGCCAAGACATTGATCTGCTAGAAGATGAAACGGTGGTTTGTAGTCGGGAGTTGAGTCTGACCCGCACTGGTTTACGATCGCGCAGTCGCGTTAACGGAATTATTCTCAATCAGGGTTTGATGGCGGAACTCCGGGCGCAACTGCTAGAAATTACCGCCCAGGGACAAACGGTTGAACTCCTGATTCCCGAACGGCAGCGAATTCTCTTGGATAGCTACGGTGGCTCCCAGGTGCAACAGCAGCGGCAACTTGTAAATTTAGCCTATCAAACTTATCTCAAAGCAAAGCAATTACTCGAAAGTCGGCGCACTTCGGAGCAAGAACGGCTCCAACGGCTAGATTTACTGCAATATCAACTCCAGGAGCTATGTGACGCCCATTTAGAGGATCCTGAGGAGCTAGAAGTATTGCAACAGGAAGGCGATCGCCTTTCCCATGTGGTGGAATTGCAACAGCTCAGTTACCAGGCACACCAAATTTTGTACCAAAATGACGATCCCGAAACCCCGGCGGTGGCGGATCTTTTGGGGGAGGCTGAGAACCTGCTCAAAGAAATGGTGGACTATGATACCCAGTTAAATGGCATTCTCGACATGGTGCGCAATGCCCTTACAGAGGTAGTAGAAGCAGGCCACCAAATCAGCACCTACAACAACAATCTTGAAGCTGACCCAAAACAATTGGCTGACATTGAGGCCCGAATGCGGGTACTAAAGCGAATTTGCCGTAAGTATGGCCCGACCCTCAGCGAGGCGATCGCCTACCGGGACAAACTTCAGGGGGAGCTAGATGTCCTCACCGCTGCGGATCAGTCCCTTGAAGCCCTAGAGCAAGACTGTAGAATTAAATATCAAGACTTAGAAGTCCATTGCCAAAAATTAAGCCAATTACGCCAAAAAGCAGCCCAAAAATTAGAAAAGCAACTGATTAAAGAACTGAAACCCCTGGCGATGGCAAAGGTGAGCTTTGAATGTCGCCTTAGTCCCATCTCGCCTACTGCCGCCGGAGCCGATCAGGTGACGTTTTATTTCAGCCCGAACCCTGGAGAGGTGGCTCAACCCCTCGCCGAGATTGCTTCTGGTGGGGAAATGAGTCGCTTTCTCCTCGCCCTCAAAGCCTGTTTTACCCAGCAGCAGACGACGCCGAAAACTTTGGTGTTTGATGAAATTGACGCGGGGGTTTCGGGGAAAGTGGCCCAGGCGATCGCCACCAAGCTCCACCACCTCAGCCAGTATCATCAGGTGCTTTGCGTCACCCACCAACCCCTCATTGCCGCCATGGCCGATGGGCATTTTCGCGTGACAAAACAAGTGCAATCCCAGACAAAAAAACAAAAAGGCGATCGCACCCTTGTCGCCGTAGAATCCCTACAGCATCATCAGAAACGCCGGGACGAATTAGCCCAGTTGACGGGGGGTCATGCCGCCGAGGAAGCGATTTCCTTCGCCGAATCCCTCTTAGTCCAGGCCCAAACCCTCAAGGCGGGCAGCAAAATGACCCAAGCCTAGCCCAAATGGCTTTGCACCACATTGACCAGGTGTTGTGTCCAATATTCCGCGAGATACTGTTCCTCGGCCTCAACCATCACCCGAATGACAGGTTCTGTCCCCGAAGCTCGCACCAACACCCGTCCCTTATCACCCATGGCCGCTTCGGCCTTATCAATTTCCGTTTGGAGTACGTCGTAGTTCTGCCAATTTAAACGGCGATCGCGATCTTCGACCCGCACATTTTTCAGGAACTGGGGATAGGTCTGGAAACTTTGGTCAATCAACTCATTGAGGGGTACCCCCGCCTCCCGGACGAAGGCCGCTAAATGCAATGCCGTTTGGATCCCGTCCCCAGAAACGCTGTGGTGATGGCAAAGAATATGACCCGATTGTTCGCCACCGAGCATCGCCCCCGTCTGCCACATGGCCGCTTGGACATACTGATCGCCAACGGCAGTCCGATGAAGTTGTCCTCCCAGTTTTTCCCAGGCCCGCTCAAAGCCCAGATTTGCCATTACGGTACCGACAATTAAATTGTTCGGCAGTTGACCCGCTGCCTGGAGTTGTTTCCCCCAAAGATAGAGGATGTAATCCCCATCAACGATCCGGCCTGTGTTATCCACAGCAATCACCCGGTCGGCGTCCCCATCAAAGGCAAAGCCGAGATCCGCGTTGTGGAACTGCACCGCCCCTTGGAGTTGGTCGATGTGGGTAGAACCGCAGTTGACGTTAATTTTGTTGCCGTCTGGTTGGTGGTGCAGGGCAATCACTTCTGCACCGAGGGCTTGGAAAAGTTCGGGAGCCAAATGCACAGAAGCGCCCCAGGCCAAATCGAGCACAATTTTGAGGCCGTCGAGGGATAAACCTTGGGGAAGTGTCGCAAAAACTGCATTCCGGTATTGTTGGGTCAGTTCCTTTTGGTGTTGGTAGGAACCACAGTTATTGGTTTGCGACAGAATATTTTCTAGGCGATCGCCGCGCAGACCCGCTTCAATCTTGGCACTGAGATCCTTGAGCAGTTTCGTCCCAGCGTCACTAAAAAACTTAATGCCATTATCTTCGGGGGGGTTGTGGCTGGCGGAAATCATGATGCCACCAATGGCGTCCGTGGTGCGGGCCAGATAGGAAACACAGGGCGTTGGACAAAGGCCCACATGCCACACTTCTAATCCAGAGGCGGTCAAACCAGCGGCGATCGCCATCGCTAACATATCACTGGAGTTGCGAGAATCTTGCCCAATGATCACAGGGGCGCGTCGTGCCGCTGTTTCCTGGAGCACTTGTCCAGCCCAGTAGCCAACTTGGAGCGCAAAGGGAGCCGTCAGCAGATCCCCCGCTTTACCCCGAATCCCGTCAGTCCCAAATAATGAGCCTGCGGGTAAATCACACCGTAGGGCTTGGGGCGGATAGCTCGCCAACATACGACTCAGGGGATGTCCTTCCTCTGGCATGATCATCATGGGTTTTGCTCCTCACAACATACAGACACAACGATATCAGTGATTGATTTGTCCTGACCACTATGGGGCCGCTTTTATCAGGGATTGGTATCAATAGTGTCTGGTTTAAAAACCTGGGGTGAGGCTTGGGTGGCGATCGCCTTTATTTATTTCTCATCGGGGAATTCCGGCTCAACTTCCGGCAAACTTACCGTGGCATAGATATCCACTAGGGGAATTTCGAGGTCTAGGGATTGCAGTTTAAGCGTTGCCTCTTGGCCTTGGTAACTTTCTAGAATCCAGAGCTTCCCTTCGCTACGCCGAAAGCAGTCTACTGAGTAATGGGTTGTGCTGACCAAAATGTATTCCTGCAAGCTGGGAATCGTGCGGTAAAACTTAAACTTATCACCCCGGTCAAAGCCTTCCGTCGATTCGGAGAGGATTTCAATGATTAACCGTGGATGATCCATCGCGTAGGCGGTTAAGTCATTGATTTCTGGATCGCAGCTTACGAGCAAATCAGGATAAAAAAAGCGTCGTCCGTCCTGAACGCGTACTTTCATATCACTGCTATAGGGTTGGCAACCAGAACCCCGGAGTTTAAGGCTGAGGGAAACTAACAGATTAGTGTTGATTTTGTTATGGACATTGCTAGCGCCGGCCATCGCATAGATTTCTCCATCGATATACTCATGCTTAATGTCGCTATGTTTCTCTAACTCTAAATATTCTTCGGGACTGAGGTACTGATCTGAGGTGAGGGCAACCATGATGTTTTCAACAATTGGGTGACATTCCCCTCTATTTTGCCAAGAATTTGCGGGGCGGCATCCCTAAGAGTAATGATTCGCGATTTGATTTAGGTCAGCTCCGGGCAAGATAAAGTGTCTTTTCTTGAGATCGTCCCAAACCATTTCGTAAGCCGGAATACTTTAGGAAAAGGGAAAAGTAGGGTTAAATGAGATGGGAATTTTTCCGCTTCTCGTTTTTTCAATAAGCAAAATTTAACGCAAATTCTATGGTTGCCCTCACCCCAAATCCTAGCTACAGTGTCACGATCCAGCTACGCATTCCCAACCGGGCGGGCACTTTGGCCAATGTGACCCAGGCGATCGCCAACGTGGGAGGCAGCCTTGGCAATATTGAGTTGGTAGAACGGGATCTGAAATTTTTAATCCGCAACATCACCGTGGATGCCTCCAGTGAAAAACACGCTGGGGACATTGTCGATGCCGTCAAAGCGGTGCCAGAGATTGAAATCCTCAAGGTTCTAGACCGCACCTTTGCGATTCATCAGGGGGGGAAAATTACCGTCGAAAGTCGCATTCCCCTAACGGTGCAGTCCGATTTAGCGATGGCCTATACGCCGGGGGTGGGTCGCGTTTGTCAGGCGATCGCCGAGAAACCGGAACAGGTCTATGATTTGACCGTGAAAAGCAATATGGTGGCGATCGTCACCGACGGCAGTGCTGTTTTGGGGTTAGGCAATTTGGGGCCGGAAGCCGCAATGCCTGTGATGGAAGGGAAAGCGATGCTCTTTAAGGAATTTGCTGGGGTGAATGCGTTTCCCATTTGTTTGGCGACTCAGGATGTCGAAGAAATTGTCCGCACGGTGAAATATCTCGCCCCGGTGTTTGGCGGTGTGAATTTAGAAGATATTGCCGCGCCCCGCTGTTTTGAGATTGAGCAACGGCTGAAGGCAGAAACGGATATTCCCATCTTCCATGACGATCAACATGGTACAGCGATTGTTTCCCTGGCGGCGCTGTTCAATGCCCTGAAATTAGTCAAAAAAGACCTCCAAACCGTCAAAATCGTGATCAATGGAGCAGGGGCTGCGGGGGTGGCGATCGCCAAATTACTCCGGCAAGCAGGGGCAACGGATATTTGGATGTGTGATTCCAAGGGCATTATTTCCAGCCAGCGGGATAATCTCACCCCCGAAAAGCAAGCCTTTGCCGTGGCCGCCTCTGGTACCCTCGCCGAGGCGATGCAGGATGCAGATATTTTCCTTGGGGTGAGTGCGCCCGGTGTGGTGACCCCCGCAATGGTGACATCCATGGCGAAAGACCCGATTGTCTTTGCGATGGCCAACCCGATCCCCGAAATTCAGCCGGAACTGATCATGGATAAAGTCGCGGTGGTGGCCACTGGCCGGAGTGATTACCCAAACCAAATTAATAATGTCCTCGCCTTTCCGGGGGTATTCCGGGGTGCCCTCGATTGTCGCGCCTCCAGCATTACCACCAATATGTGCCTCCAAGCGGCCCAGGCGATCGCCTCTTTGGTTAGCCCGGCCCAGTTGGATCGAGAGCATATTATTCCCTCGGTTTTCGATCAACGGGTCGCCGCCGCCGTTTCCGCCGCCGTCGGTCAAGCCGCCCGCCAAGATGGTGTTGCCCGCCGCTAGAACACCTTGATTCTCCCCTTGAGGGGAGATGCCGCGAGGCAGAGGGGTTAGCTTCTCAAGGTCACGGCAAACTGTTTGACCAGCGCATCTCGCACCTTTTGGTGGACTGGATCAATCTCCTCGTCCGTTAGGGTTTTATCCGCAGCTCGATACTGCAAACTGAAAGCCAAACTGCGCTGGCCTTCAGGGGCGTGCTCACCGCGATATTCATCAAATAACTCCACCCCAGCCAACAGTTTTTTTGCTGTTTTCTGCATGGCCTGCTCCAGGTCGGCTACAGACGTTTCGAGGGGGGCAAAGAACGCCAAATCGCGGGTGACTGCGGGGTAAGTAGAAAAGGCCTTAAAAATGGGCACCTGTTGGGATGGACGACTCAACACCGTTTGCAGCAGATCAAGTTTCAGCTCAAAAACATACACCGCATCGATCAAATCTTTTTCCTGCCGCAATTGGGGATGAAGTTGCCCGAAAATCCCCAGTTGACGCCCCTGAAGCCAGAGAGACGCTGTCCGGCCGGGATGCAATTTTTCGTTGCTAGTATCTGCCCGATAGCTCACCTCTAAGCCCAGTTGCCTAAAGGCGGCATCAAGAAATCCTTTTGCTTCGTACCAAGACATCGGTTGACCTTTGCCACCGACGGCCCAACTGCCATCGGGATTGAGATTGCCCCCCAGAATTCCAGCTAGATAATCGGCTTCGGCATAGTTTTCGTTGTCATCTAGCCAAAAAACGCGACCCAGTTCAAAGGCATTGAGGGCACCATTGCCTTGGGATTGGTTGTAGGCAAAGGCATCAATTAACCCTGTGAGCAGCTCCTTTCGTAGGGCAGAATATTCCACAAACAGGGGGTTACTGAGTTTAATATCAGCAAGTTCTGGTTTAACCAGGGAGTAATGAACCACTTCGGTTAGGCCAATCGCTCGGAAGCTCCCCCGCAATTGACGATTCACTTTTTCTGCTGGGGACAAGAAACCAGCGGCGGATTGACTTGGCAGGGTATCGCAGAAATTGTCATAGCCATAAAGGCGGGCCACTTCTTCGATGAGATCAATTTCACGTTCTAAATCGCGATAACGGTAGGGAGGCACAGCCACTTCCCAGACCCCTTCTCCTGTGGATTCGAGGGTGCAGCCGAGGTCAGCTAAAATGCGTTCCACATCGGCGAGGGGCACATCAAAAATTTTGCCGTCCTTGTGGACATGGCCGAGGACTTCGTGGAGCCGTTGTAAGCGCAGCGGGATTTTGGGGCGGGCGTTGGGATCGGGTCGGGTATCCGTGAGACCACGCTGAACCACAGTGCCTCCGGTGAGTTCTTGGAGGAGGGCGATCGCCCGTTGGGCCGCCCGGTCTAATTCCACTTGGTTGACGCCCCGTTCATAGCGAGTCGAAGATTCGCTGCGCAGACCCACAGCACGGGAAGACCGTCGGATAGTGACCGGTTCAAATAGGGCTGCTTCTAAAACAATATTCTGGGTACCATTGTGAACTTCCGTACTTTCACCACCCATTACCCCGGCCAAAGCAACAGGGACATCATTGGCGGTAATCACCAAATTTTTCTCAGCTAGCTTGCGCTCTTGACCATCGAGGGTCGTTAACATTTCTCCGGCTTTGGCAAACCGCACCCCAAGGGCAACGGTTTCAGATCCTGCCACCTGGGCAAGACGCTCCCGGTCAAAGGCATGGAGGGGCTGTCCCCATTCGAGGAGTACATAGTTGGTGATATCAACAACATTATTAATCGGGCGAGTGCCAGCCGCTTGGAGCCGGAATTTTAACCAATCAGGAGAAGGCGCTGTCGTCACACCTTCGATCACCGTACCGAGATAGGCGGGACAGGCGACAGGATCGGCCACGGTAATGGTCAATGTTTCTGGGGCGATATCCATGGCCGGAATTTCTGGGAGTTTGACGTCTACTCCCGTGAGGGCCGCCACTTCCCGCGCGACGCCGACCATACTGAGGGCATCGGCTCGGTTGGCGGTGGCGGTTAAATCCAATACCACATCATCTAAGCCGAGGATGGGGCGCACATCCATTCCTGGTTTCAGGTCTGGTTGTTCAAAAATGTGAATGCCTTCGGAGTCTTTTTCTAAGCCCAATTCGGAGAGGGAGCAAATCATCCCGGAGGATTTTACACCCCGGAGTTTGGTGGGTTTTAGTTTGAGGTCAATGGTGGGTAAGTAGGTGCCTAGGGTAGCGACGGGGACAAAGATATCGGCCCGGACATTTTTCGCCCCACAGACAATGGTTGAAAGTTCGTCTGTACCAATATCGACTTGACAGACGCTCAGTTTGTCGGCGTCGGGATGGGGTTCGCGGCTCACAACTTTACCAACAACGACACCATCGGCTAGGCGGCGGCGATCCTCGATTTCTTCTACTTCAAACCCAGCAATGGTTAGGGTTTTGGCTAATTCTTCTGGCGATAGGGTGATCTCAACAAACTCTTTTAACCAATTCAGGGAAATCCGCATTGACTTTTTGGGGCATTACACTAGTTTCAAGGAGTTTATTTTAAACGTTTCCCTCCCCTTACCGGGGAAAATATTGGGGGCGATCGCCATAGATGATACCCCACAGATCCTGACAGAAAGACCCAAGCCCTGAGCCGAAACGCGCCCTTTTAGGGAACGCTAAGAACACGCCTAGCAAACCCCCAGACACCATCCCAGTACGTTAAGGTGGTGGGATATGATGGAGCTTGAGGTGAACACACCATCACAGGTCATCCCCGTTGGTGCGTCAGATCACAACGCCATGCTTGCTCACGGTAACAAAATAGGCGACCAAAACTCTTTCCTTGCAGAGGCGATCGCCTCTCCCATTAAGGTGACTCTGGATGAGCTACTGTATCAATCCCAAATGTTCCAACCCCAAAAATCCTCTCAAGGCGCGAGTCTGCGGAACCTGTGGCAGTAGCCTAATCCTGCGCCAACGCTATAAACCCCTCAAAAGCTTAGGCCATGGTGGTTTTGGTGCCACCTTTCTCGCGGTAGATTTGAACCTCCCCGGCAAACCATCCTGTGTGATCAAGCAACTGCGTCTTGCGAGCAACGTGCCGCACTTGTTCCAGATGGCCCGCGAACTTTTTGAACGGGAGGCGGAGACCCTCGGTCGCATCGGCAATCATCCCCAGGTGCCTCGCCTCCTGGATTACTTTGAAGACGACAATCATTTTTACCTGGTTCAGGAATATGTCAAAGGCAATAACCTGCAGCAGGAAGTAAAAAAAAATGGGCCATTTAGCGAAGCCGGAGCGCGGCAATTCCTCAGCGAAGTTTTACCTGTCATCCAATACATTCACTCCCAACAGGTCATCCACCGGGATATCAAGCCCGCCAACCTGATTCGCCGTGACCAAGATAAAAAATTAGTTTTGATTGATTTTGGTGCGGTAAAAAATCAAATTAATGTCGAGGCGATCGCCTCGACATCAGAACAAACGGCCCTCACCTCCTTCGCCGTTGGCACCCCAGGCTATGCTCCCCCAGAGCAAATGGCCATGCGTCCCGTCTATGCCAGTGACATCTATGCGGTGGGGATCACCTGTCTTTATTTGCTCACCGGGAAACCCCCCAAAGAACTCGACTACGACTCCAAAACGGGGGAGCTGCTGTGGGAGTCCCACGTCAATATCAGCAACAGCCTCGCGAGTGTCCTCCACAAAATGCTGGAGAGTTCAGTCAAGCACCGCTATCAATCCGCCCAGGATGTGCTTGATGCCCTCGAAATGGAACCCTATATGGAAAGCCTGGCCCAGGGCATGGCAGATTTGAGTGGCGCAGAATCCTTTACGGGAACCACTGGGGGCCAAGTCTCTTCCACCGCCTCAAGCGATGACGATGGGGAACTGACGGGCGGCCCTTCCACCCTGGCTAATTCTCAGTTAGCGATGGCCATCCGAGCAAGACGCGATCGCCAAAAGAAACCCTATGGTGCCCCTTCCCAGACAGACACCTATCACCCCTCTGCCTCTGCCCAGCGTATTAATCGATTGACCGCAGGACGTAACAAACCCCGTTCTACCATGGGCAAAACTATGCGGATCGAGCCGAACAAAGCTAATCGGGCAAATCCGATGGAAACTAAGTTGACCGCCCAGGATATGTTGAGTGCCTATGGCCAAGGTCGCCGAAACTTTGCTCAACTACAACTGTTAGGTCTCAGCCTGCCGCGCATGAATTTATCAGGCTGTATTTTCCACCAATCCCAAATGATTCAAGCCAATTTCCAGGGGGCAAATCTCAGTCGTGCTGATTTTGGCAAAGCTAACTTACACCAAGCGAATCTCCGGGACGCAAATCTAGAACAGGCTTACCTGAGCTATACCAACCTCAGCCAAGCCGATCTGCGGGGAGCTAACCTAGAACAGGCCTATTTAAACTACGCTCTGCTGGACGGGGCGAATCTCTGTGGCGCGAATTTGCGCAACGCCAAAATCACAGACCAGCAACTCAAAACCGCTAAAACGAACTGGGCCACTATCATGCCGAATGGTCGGCGGGGTCTATTTTAGGGCCGTCATTCCTAGGCTTCCTTGCGCCAGGCGGCAATATTCCAAGTATTCATATCCCAGGGCGTGAGGCTGACCCCCGTAAGGCGATCGCCAATCCCGGCGGTCTCTGCCCGGTGAATGAGGGGAATGACCGCAACCTCTTGAATCAGCAAATCATTGAGGCGAATCAACGAGGCTTGCCGCTCTTCTGGATCGAGGGCTTGGGTGGTTGCGGCCCAGAGTTCGTCATAATCGGGGTTGCAATAACGGGCATAGTTATCCCCCGTCCAGTTGTTGGCCTGGGTCGGAATTTCAGCGCAGGTGTAACGTTTGAAATAGGGCAGGGGATCAGGATTGGTATTACCCGTCGTAAACATCTGCAAATCTGCCGTAAAGCGTTCTGTGGTGTCCACATTGGCCGGATCGCCGGAAAAGTAAATGCTGGCGTCAATGCTTTTTAGCTCAACGGCCATCCCAATTTCGGCCAAATTTTGCTTAATAATCGCTTGGGTTTTCTGGCGGAGCGGATTCACAGAAGTCTGGAACAGCAACCGCATCTCCACGCCGTCTTGATCACGGGTCCCATCGCCGTTGGTATCGACCCAGCCCGCTTGGTCGAGGAGGGCCTTGGCCTGTTCTGGGTTGAAGCGATAGCTGGTATTGGGGGAGACGAACTCAGGGGGATTCACTACAAAATTACTGGTGGGTTTGCCCGTGACACCATACAGTTCCTGGGCAATGGTCTCGCGATCAATGGCCGTGGCGATCGCCTCCCGCACGCGCCGATCCGTCAAGAAAGGATGGGGAAAAGCCAAACTCGACCGTTCACCACTGGGGGTTTCCTGATTGGGGTCAGTGAAGTTGAGGACTAGCCGTTCACTCAAGGATCCAAAGTTCGCTAAAACTTGCCCCTGTCCCCCTGCACTCAGTTCCGTCAAAACCTTGGTTTCTACCTGGAGATTGTAGGCAAAATCTGCCTCCCCTGTTTGGAGGACAGCCCGCGCCGCTGCGGTGGCATCCCCACCCCCTTTTAGCTCTAATCGCTCAAAACCTAACTGCTCGACATCCCGATAATGGGGGTTCTTTTCGTAAACCACCACATCCCCCGGCTTAAATTCCACCACCCGGTATGGCCCTGTGCCCACCGGTAACAGATTTGCTGGCGCAGTTCTGGCCTGTTCTCCTTGGTAATCGACAAATTTGTGACGGGGTAAAATCATCCCCTCAGCCCCGACAAAAACCCCAAACCAGGCAGGGGTCACATCTTTAAAAGTAACCTTCACCGTTGTTTCGTCGATGGCTTCTACGGTTTCTACCCCCTGAAAAACCCCCGCATTAGTCGCCCCCGCCGCCGGGTTTGTAATGAATTCATAGGTAAAAACCACATCCGCCGCCGTGAACGGCTCCCCATCAGACCAACGCAAATCCGATTTGAGTTTCCAGGTTACGGAGCGTCCATCGGCACTGAGCCCCCCATTTTCGAGGCTGGGAATTTCTGCGGCTAACACAGGCACCAACTCGCTATCAGGATCAAACGTTGCCAGGGGTTCGAGGGTAATCCGGCTGGCTTCCCAATCCTTAAAACCTGTAGAAAGATGGGGATTTAAAATGGTCGGCCCTTGCCAGTACAGCAGTCGGAGCAACGTCGGTTCGCTGGAATTCGGCGGCGCCATGTTATTCGCCGTACCACAACCCACAAGGAGAAGACAGGCGACGGAACAGGTACGGGTCAAAAAACGTTTGGCGATGGGCATGGTAACGGGTGGTAAGCGACAAGCAATGGAGAATGGAAACAAGTCTTAGGGGGCGATGATGGGATTTTCGAGCTCGCCGATCCCTTCGATGGTGATCAAAAGGCGATCGCCAATGCGGACAGTGTGAACTCCGGCGGGAGTCCCCGTCAAAATCACATCACCGGGCAACAGGGTCATAATTTCGGAGATGTAGCTCACCAATTTGGCCACGGAAAAAACCATATCCTGCACCGAGGCGGCCTGGGCTGGGTCTGGTTGTTCAGGGAGTTCTTCCCCCAGGGGCGTTACATAGGTGCGCAACTTGGCATCGGGGCTAAGCTCGCGCACAATCCAAGGACCGAGGGGACAGAACGTATCAAATCCCTTTGCCCGCGTCCACTGGGCATCCTGCCGTTGGAGATCCCGCGCCGTCACATCATTGGCGATGGTATAGCCCCAAATTTTTCGGTGGGTCTCTTCTTCAGAGCAATGGCGGGTGCGATCGCCAATCACAAGGGCCAATTCCCCCTCAAACTCCAACTGTTGACATTGGGCCGGATACACAATGCCCTGTTGGTGGGCCACAATCGCACTGGGAGGTTTCAAAAATAACACTGGTTCCGACGGAATCGGCTGCTGGAGTTCCGCCGCATGGGCGGCATAATTATGACCCACCGCAACAATTTTTGACGGGGCGCAGGGGGCCAATAATTGGTACTCATCCGGCGCCAGACTTTCCCCCGTCGGTTGTCCCCCCAACCAAGCCGGTGCATCGATCACCTGCACTTCACGGTTGAGCTTTAGCAGTCCGTATAATACTTGCCCTTGGGGAGTTTGAACCCGAACATATCGTTGCGCCATAAATGAATTTTGATCAACTAAACACAGAACAGAGCTCCACCTCAAGGTGGCGATCGCCAATCGATGACAGACCCTCAGACCCAAGTCATGATCCGTTTTTCATCAGTTTCAGATCCAGCCAACACTCCCTAAAAGGGGGCAAGGTGTAGTAGAATTTTATATCCTTGCTTCTCGAATCGTAAAAGAAATCCGAAATTTCCACACATCGAGCGGCCTTATTGTCCAGAAGGATTTATATCAAACAGTAATGAGCAACAACTACGAAATGATGTACATCCTGCGCCCCGACCTCAGCGAAGAGCAGGTGCAGGAAGTCTCCAGCAAATACAAGACCATGCTCCAAGACTCTGGGGCAAGCGATCTTCAGGTTCAAGTACGGGGCAAGCGCCACCTCGCCTATCCGATCCAGAACTTCAACGATGGAATCTACATCCAAGTAAACTACAAAGCCGATGGCAGCCAAATCAAAGCCGTCGAGCGGGATATGCGCTTAGGGGAAATGGTTATTCGCTACCTCACCATGAAGCTGGATGCAGAACCCATTGCCCTCGAAGCCGACGCACCTCCCTCTGAGCCAGCGGCTCCTGGTGCCTAAACTTCCAGCACCCGATAAAAACTAAATCGAAAATTAACAGAGATGGGCTCCTCTAGTGTGGCCCATCTTTTTTTGCATCAATGGTGAAATTCAGCGTTTGGTTAGCAGAGACATTCCTAAGGGGAATTTAGGGTGCTCTACCATGCCCTTACGAGATCTAGAGGGGCACAGCGAAGCTATTGCCGAGGGGTAAGAAAATAGCAAAGACTTCTTCCCCGGAAGCCCGGCGTCGAATTGCCAGTTTGCCGCCTAACTGTTGAAAGAGATTTTTGGTCACATCTAAATTCAGGCTCAAGCTGCCCGTTTCTGGTTGGAAAATGAGTAACTGGCCAATCGCCTTTTCAAGGCATTTTTGACCCAGACCGTGGGACTGGACTTCTAACTTGAGTTGGTTGCCGGCGGTGCTGACTTGGATTTGTACCTCTGCTCCCGTCGGTAGGCGTCGCGTGAGGGTCTCGATTAACCCGGACAGCATTTGGTCAAGCATCGCTGGATCACTCACCACCTGGGGCAGGTATGGGGGTAAGGCGACCTCTAGGTTGACATTGCGCCGTTGGGCCTGTTTTTGCCAACGGGGTGTTCCCTCCTGGAAAATTTGCTCTAGGGAAATGGGCACCAGTTGCAGAGTTTGCTTCGGGTGATGGGATGGAGTTTCCAATTCGGCCGCCCGAAAAATAAGTTCCATGCGCCGGATTTGTTCGTTGCACTCTTGCTCAATGGTTTCGATGCGTTTGACAATATCCTGAGTCAGTTGGGTTTTCTTTTTTAACAACAACTTTGTCATGGTACGGATTGTTGTTAGAGGAGTGCGAATTTCATGGGTGAGGGCCTGCAATAGCTCTAATTCCGGTTGAGCTTGGGCGGTTGGTTCAGGGGTTTGGTGGGGTTCTGGAGATGGTAGGGAATCAGCCTGGGGTAAATTAACCGTCAGCGATCGCACCATTAACTGGCTAAACCGGGAGACAAGCCGGTAGTCCGGAACAACCTCGGCAAAGCGGGGCCAAAGTTGGGCGAGGGTTTGGAACTGGAATGGTTGCGTTAGGGCCATGCGCCACTGCAAAATTTGCCAAATGGCGGCGATCGCCTCTGGGTCAAACGAAAAGAGCAATCCCTGGGGAGACAGGGCCATCGCAAAATTAAACTTCGCCGTCAAAATCAAACAAAATTGTTCCTGGGCCAACGGATCATTGGGCAGAATTGGAAACTCAACGATTTGATTATTGTGGTGCCGAATGCTTTGATTCAAGCCGGCCCCCGGCAATTGCAGATGACTCAGGGCAATGTCCTGGAGATTTTTCGGCGTTAAAACGTAATGATGGTGGTGGCGGGTGATTTGGGGCGCGTCAAAGACTGGGCTAGGGCTCGATAAAATAACACCACGGGTTTCGCCCCCGGAGCGCAGGAGTAAATCCGTTAAGGCGGCGATCGCCGCGCGCCACTGCCCAGTTTGTCCAGAAGAAGAAGTAGACGAAAAGATCGGGTTAAAGTCCTGGAGAATGCCGGCCACCGTTTGCTGAATATTGAGTTCTTCTAGTTTCTTTAAATCCACCACAGTATTGCTCTCTTCTGACCCTAGGTTATATTGATACTAAAAGGATTTTTTCCAAAATAGAAGCAGTACAACCGAACATCACCGAGTGGGGTTTTACCTGCTATTTCTTTTCCCTCAGCCATCAACTTCAGATTGATTCTCCGGCTGCCATAGATTTTTGTAAGCCATGAATTTCTATAACCTTTACCGCTGGATTCTCCTCGGCATCACCCTCTACAACGTTGGGAATGTCCTGCTAACGGCCCTGGAGTATCGGCAATATTACGAAAAACTGCCCCTAAAATTGCGCCATTATTTACAACAAAAAACAGCCCGCATTCTTGGGGAAAAGATGAATACCTATAAAAAAGAATTGTGGGTAAATTTTGGTTTATTATTGCTGCTAATTAGTTTAAATGGCATTTCCTTTATGATTTGAGCTGCAATCGATTAATAATCACTATCAGCAACACAGATCCCCTTACATTTGATGCCATTAGTCGCAGTGCGCTTGCAGTGGGGACACAGTACCTTTTCTGATGTTGTTGTGGTTCCCTGGGCGGGTGCTGGCTGGGTCTTTTTTTTCTCAGTCATAGATGCTTAGGATAATTCAGTTTTACAAAGGCAATGGGGAAACCCAGTGCGCCTCCATTAATCCTAAAGAAAAACAAAAGATTGCGGCAACGGCAGATATCCGCAGGAATAATAATTTAAGCGAATATTCAAACGCTTTTTATACTGGTTAACAATTAACTGTTCTAAGAAGCCCATAACGAGATTTGAACTCGTGACCTCTCCCTTACCAAGGGAGTGCTCTACCCCTGAGCCATATGGGCAATGTGGTGGGCCGAGCTGGATTCGAACCAGCGTAGACATAGTCAGCGGATTTACAGTCCGCCCCCATTAACCACTCGGGCACCGACCCACGTTTTTTTGTTTTCACAGTTATCAATCCTAGCATAAAAATAAAATATTGCAAGGCGATCGCCAATTTTTTTTCTGACAGATTCCCAATTCAATTTTTATCGATCAGAAAACCGCCCTGGCAAACCCGGCTCACGGGGAGCATAATCACTCTCATCATAAATTTCTCCCACCAGCTCTTCGAGTAAGTCCTCTAGGGTGACGAGACCCACCGTTCCGCCATACTCATCAACGACAATGGCGATGTGGAGGCGTTGTTGGAGCATTTCTTTGAGCAAATCGGCTACCCGCTTCGTTTCAGGGATATAAACGGGCGTATCCATCACAGAACGGACAATGGCTGGAGTCTGGGCCTGGGGAGATTCTGGAGAATGGAGACCCTTGAGGGCTTGCTTGAGGTTAACAATGCCGATGATGTGGTCTTTGGATTGTTCCTGGACAGGAATGCGGGTGTAGCCCGTTTCGAGGCAGAGGTTGACCAACTCCTGGAGGGTAGCATCATGGGCGATGGTTTGCATATCGATGCGCGGTTTAACCACATCTTTGACCATCATTTCATCGAGGAGGAGAGCATTCCCTAAAATGCGGCGGCGTTGCAGATCAAGCTTGCCTTTCCCTCCCAGGATTTCGATCATCAGTTGCAGTTCAGTGAGGGTTTCGCTGGTGGGAGAATTTTTATTCTGGCGGCCTTCAAAGATCTTGATTGTTTTTTCGGTGATGGTTTCAAAAATATAAATGATCCCCAAGGACGACAGAATACGCGACAGCCAATAAATGGGCGGCACAACGAAGGTAAAGGCCGAGCGCACGTTGAGGATGGCGAGGGACTTGGGGGTAATCTCTGCAAAAATGAGGACGACGATGGTAACGACAGCCGTCGCAATCCCGATCCCGGCGTTCCCTAACCAAATCGCGAAGAGGTTACTGGTGAGAATCGCTGAGAAATTATTAACGAGATTGTTCCCCAGCAGCAGGGTCGTGATAAATCGCGTCCGATTTTTGAGGACGATCCGGAAGATGCCCTGGGGATCGCCTTGGCGCTTAATCAGTCCTTCGAGTTTGAGGTTATCAAAGGCAGTAATGGCGGTCTCGGAGCCAGAGAAAAAGGCAGAAAGGCCAATCATGACCACCAAAACAGCGAGATCAAGCCAGACTTCCCCCAGCAGGGGACTTGGTTTGCTAGATTCAGCGGCGGCGATCGCAAACAGGAAATTCAAAGTGTGTCGTAGGAGCTAGAGGTGACTGGATTAGTTTAGAACGAATAGGCGGTTGTGAGACCCCAGATCACCAGGGCGGCGATCGCCCCTAAAACTAAAACAGCAGAAACGGCGACGACGATGGGTTTATCTGCGCCGTCAAATTTCATGATGCCACGATTGAGATCAGACATAGTCAGTGCAGCGGCTCCTTACCCGCTAAAGTCAAAGGATGATTGTTTATCTATTAAGGGTAGCGAAAACTGCGCCCCTTCACGCATCGAAAACGCAAAATATCAAGAAACGGAGAGGGGCGTGACGATGGTCTTCGGTTTATTGAGGTGTTGGTAATGGCGATCAGCCTCTTTCCAGACTTTGCCATCCAGGGCGCTTTGTTCGATCAAGCTCGCAAGGCGGAGGGCTTTTAACGCCTGTTCTCCCCCAACGGAAGGTTGTTCGCCCCCCCGGACACATTGAACAAAATGTTCGAGTTCGGCATGGAGCGGTTCGATATTACTGGTGTAAACTTGCTCGATCAAACCATCCTGACGGTAAAGAACTTGGCCATAGTCGGTGGTGTAATTGGCGGTGGTTTGGCGGTGAATTTCGATCTCGTTATTGAGAAAATCGGCTTCGGTGAGGGAATTCTGGCAGTGGGCGGCGATCGTGCGGATTTTGCGGTGGGTGACTTTGCTTGCCGTGAGGGTGGCCACGATGCCATTGGCGAAATTCAAGGTGGCTGTTACATAATCTAAATGGTTAGAGTCGTCTTTCTTTGAACCCGTAGCCGTTAGTTGGACCACCGGAGAAGCTGCCATCTCTAAGAGCAGATCAATATCATGGATCATTAAATCCAAGACGACGGAAACATCGTTTGCCCGTTGGGAATAGGGGCTCATGCGATGGGCTTCGATTGCTAATAGTTTTTCGGTTTTGAGCACTTTGCTCAGTTCTTGGAAGGCGGGATTAAACCGTTCGATGTGACCAACTTGGAGGATCACGTTATGTTCGGCGGCCGCATTAACGAGGGCTTCGGCTTCACTGATACTCGCCGCAATGGGTTTTTCGATCATCACATGCTTGCCCGCTGCCATGCACTCTAGGCCCACTTGGTAATGGAGCTTGGTGGGGACAGCAATGCAAACCGCATCGACGAGGGGAAGCAGGGCGTGGTAGTCCTCAAAATAACGGATGCGATATTTACTGGCGAGGTCTAAGCCGCGTTCAACGTTGAGATCCGCGACGCCAATGAGTTCAACATCTTTGAGGAGGCTAAGGACACGGGTGTGGTGTTGCCCCATGTTGCCTACGCCAATCACGCCGATTCTGAGATTCGTATTGGGGGATAGACTGGACTGTAGTTGGGCCATAAGATTTAGGAAACTCCTTGAACTCCTCCACCGCAGATGATGAGGGATGATGTTGCCTCGCCACCTTTTTGACTACCGATGGTAGCACGGATGTCCGGAGTCTAAAGAATTGATAAGTAGATTTTGTGGAATGGCAGAGGGCGATCGCCAATGGATCCGGCCTTGGGATAATTCTTGGGGCGATCGCCAAGTGGTTGACAAATTGCTGGGCTATTCACCTCATTTTTTTCGACGCAAAATCGCCCCGGAAAGTTCGCCCCAAAAGTGTGATCAATGGTTGCCCTGGGCTTCGAGTTTGGCGAGGCGACTTTGCAGTTGTTTGTTGTCTTCCCGCAGTTTATCGAGGTCTTCGCGCAATCCTTGAATCGCTTTGTCGGTGCTGAGCTTTTTCTGGAGGCTGCTCACGGTTTCTTCGGCCCGCTGGCGGACGCGCTTGTCAGGGGCTTGGTTGGCCAAGGTTTGGAGGAGCGTAACAGCTTTGGGATTTTCGATCTGGCCGAGGGCGCTCACAATGGCAACTTGGGTGAGGAAGAAGGTTTCCCTGGCGATCGCCTCTAAGCAATTGAGAATGACTGCTAATTTGTCGTTGGTTTGGCCGCTGGCGACGGTGCCTAGAGCCCGGATTGCGGCAAGGCGTAGCGGTTGGGGGATGCCCAGTTCGGTGTAGGGCAGGATCGCGTCCACGGCTTCGGGGGAAGTTTTCATCGCGGCGAGTCCGCCAATGGCTCCGGCCCGGACAACTTCATTCCAACCTGCGCGGGTTTCGAGGATCTGGTTAAGCAAATCACGGGTGGCCTCGGCTTTGTCCGTTAAACCAACAGAAACCATTGCGCCTAAGGTGCGGGCGGCGGCGGCTTCGGTATAGTAGCTGACATCTCCTGCCAAGAGAAAAGTTTTCATCGCCTCGTAGCTACTTTCGGTTTTGAACTTACCGAGGCTAGATAGGGTGGCCCAGCGGACACGGGGATGGGCATCTTTTAACCCTGCCATCAGGGCATCCTCGGCTTGATTGAGTTGGATTGTCCCGAGGGCTTTGGCAATCTCTACCCGTACACCCCAAAACGCTTCTGTTGTTAAAGCTGTTTGCAACGTATTGACCGCTTCGAGGTTCCCTTCCTTGGCGATCGCCTCGGCTGCTTGAATGCGAGAAATGGGATCGGGATCATGGGTCAATTGATTTTTTAGTTCTGCCATCGGGTAGAACAATTTCACCGTTTTTGTCCAATGGTTGCCCACATCAAAGCTGACAAAATCCGGTTTGCGGTCGAGGGGAAGATAAAAGGTATGTTCCGCGTCATTGAGCTTAAAGGTAAAGGTTTTTTGGTTGACCGTTTCCCCATCGAGATAGTTAAAAGCAACGGGAATTTTGAGGTCAAACAGAGCTTTTTCGTCTTTTTGCCCCTGGGTTTGTTTGACCGTCAGTTTTGCTAAACCATTTTCCCCGTCCCAACTGTAGGCCACTTCAAAATCCGGATGGCCACCCCGAAAAACATATTGATCAAACAAAGGCGCAAGGTTAAACCCAGTGGATTCCTCAATCGCCCGCAGGAGATCAACGGTTTCGACTGTTTGGTGGGCGTGCTTTTGAACAAACTTTTGAATTGCTTTTGAGAACAACTCATCCCCCAACACCGTGCGGATCATGTGGTAGACGCAAGCGCCTTTTTCGTAGAGGTGGCGATCATAAAGTTCAATGGGGGCGCGATAAACATGGGTGACGATGGGGCGACGGTAACGGCTGCTGTCTTCGTCGAGATAGTTCCGCATCTGTTCGAGGAGATAATAGGCTGCTTCCTCCTTGCCATATTCATGTTCCGTCCAGAGCACCTCGGCGTAGGTGGCCATCCCTTCTTTGATCCAGGCGTGGCTCCAATGTTTAATCACTACCAGATCGCCAAACCACTGGTGGGCTAATTCGTGTAATACGAGGGTTTCAGTGCGCTGATCGTCGAGGCTCGCCCGTTCGTCGAGTAAACAACGATCCGTCAAAAGGGTGGTAGATGTGTTTTCCATGCCGCCGAAAATGAAGTCATCGACGCACACTTGGGCGTATTTTGGGAATGGGTATTGGTAGCCGTAGGTTTGACTGAGAAAATCCATCATCTGGGGCGTTTTCCCCATGCTGCGATCGCCATCGGCTTCGCGCCCTTTTTCGACGTAGTAGAGGACAGGAATTCCCTGCCATTCGGTTTTTGTTTCGGCAAAATCACCCACCGCCAAGGTGATTAGATATGACGGGTGAATTTCCTTTTGATACCAGTGATATTCCGTTTTTTCTCCTTGTTTCTCACTGCTGATCAATTCACCATTGGAGATAGCCCGGTAGGGATTAGCCACGCGAATTTTTAGTTCAGAGGTGGCAAGCTGACCAGGATAGTCGAAACAGGGAAACCAAAACCGAGAATCTTCATCTTCCCCTTGAGTCCAGACCTGCATAGGTTTATCAGGGTAATGGTCGTCCGGCTGAATGAAATAAATGCCCCGTTGGGGTTCCGTTAACCGGTAGGCGATCGCCAACTCAATTTTTTTCGTCGTCGTCGGTTGCAGTAAGCGGATATTCAGGGTTTCGCCATCATAATCAAAGGGCTGACTAACGCTGTCGATGCTTACTGATTCAATGGCCATGTCCACCGCATCAAGGGTCAGGGACATCACCCCAGAACGCACTGGCACCAGGGTAATCGTGCAAGTCCCAAAGAGCGATCGCCCCGTAATGTCGAGATCCAAATCCAAACAGATATGCTCCACCTGTCCCGGACGGTCGGGGTTGTAGTGGGGTTTTGCGCCGGGCAACTCAAAAGAACGGGTCGTTTCTGTATCCACAAACGCTTCAAAATTAATTCCAGACATTTTGCTCGACATATCCTCAGGCTCAAAAGGCGATCGCCGCCCATAAAATTCATTCGTTTCAAATCATAACAATCCCGTTGATGGGCCAGCCAACCATGCCCAGATATCCCCACTGCCTTCCCCAAAAACTTGCTGTCATAATGGGAAATAGCGTAAACATCAGAAAAATTAACCGCATATGACCCAGAATCCCCTCCTTATCGGCCATGGTCTGCCCCCCTTCGCCGAGATCAAAGCCGAACATGTTGAACCCGCTGTCACCACTCTTCTGGCGGAACTAGAACAACAGGTCAGCGATCTTGAGGCGAACCTCAAACCCACCTGGACAGACTTTGTCGAACCCCTCACCCAGCTCGAAGAAAAGCTGATGTGGACTTGGGGGGTGATCGGTCATCTCATGAGTGTCAAAAATAGTACAGAACTGCGCGCTGCCTACGAAAAAATGCAACCTGCTGTGGTGCAGTTTATTAACCGTTGGAGCCAAAGTCGCCCCATCTATGAAGGTTACAAAGCAATTCGCGAAAGTGACCAATGGGACAAACTAGAACCCGCCCAGCAACGCATTATCGAAACCGCCCTCAAGGAAGCCGAACTCGCTGGGGTGAGCCTCGAAGGGGAAATTAAGGAGAAATTCAACGCGATCCAATTAGAACTGGCGGATCTTTCGACGAAATTTTCAAATAATGTCCTCGATGCGACCAAGGCCTTTAAGCTCAAACTGACCAACAAAAAAGATGTGGCTGGTTTACCCGATAGCGCCCTGAGCCTCGCCGCCCAAACCGCCCGCAGCGAAGGGGAAGAAAACGCGACCCCAGAAAATGGCCCCTGGGTCATTACCCTTGATTACCCCAGCTATCTCCCCTTTTTGAAATATGCCGAAAACCGGGAACTGCGGGAAAAAGTCTACAAAGCAGCAGTCTCGAAGGCTTCTTCTGGGGAATTTGATAATCACCCCCACATTGATCGCATCCTTGAGTTGCGCAAACAAAAGGCGCAGATTTTAGGCTTTGAAAATTATGCCGAACTGAGTCTAGCCCGGAAAATGGCCCCGAGTGTGGCCGCCGTTGAACAACTTATGGAAGAGTTGCGCCAAGTGAGTTTTGAGGCTGCCCAGCAAGAATTGGCGACCCTAAAAACCTTTTCGGGACAGGCTGACTTGGCCCACTGGGATGTGGCTTACTGGTCAGAGAAACAACGGGAAGAAAAGTTTGGCTTTACCGCCGAAGAATTGCGCCCTTATTTTTCCCTAGGGCGGGTCTTAGATGGCTTGTTTGGCCTAGCGCAACGCTTGTTTTCCGTCAAAATTACCGCTGCCGATGGCGAAGCGCCCGTGTGGCATGAAGATGTGCGTTATTTCAAAATTAACGACGAGTCTGGAGAACAAATTGCCAGTTTTTACCTTGATCCCTACAGTCGTCCGGCAGAAAAACGGGGTGGGGCATGGATGAATGATTGCGTCGGTCGCGCGAAGTTGGTGGTGAATGGTCACACCGTTACCCGTTTACCTGTGGCTTATCTGATTTGTAACCAAACGCCCCCCGTAGACGGTAAGCCCAGTTTGATGACCTTTGGGGAAGTGGAAACCCTCTTCCATGAGTTTGGCCACGGGTTGCAGCATATGTTGACCCATGTGGATTACCCTGGTGCGGCGGGAATTAATAATGTTGAGTGGGATGCGGTGGAGTTGCCCAGTCAGTTTATGGAAAATTGGTGCTACCACCGAGAAACGCTATTCGGCATGGCGAAACATTACGAAACGGGGGAAACGTTACCGGAGCATTATTACCAGAAACTCTTGGCGGCACGGACTTATATGAGTGGGTCGGCGATGTTGCGGCAGTTGCACTTTAGTTTGCTGGATATTGAACTGCACGCGAAGTATGACCCGGCCAGTGGTGAGACCCCGGAACAGGTGCGCGATCGCCTCGCTGAAACCACCACCGTTATGAAACCATTGCCGGAAGATTCGTTCCTCTGTGCCTTTGGTCATATCTTTGCGGGGGGCTATGCAGCGGGCTATTACAGCTACAAGTGGGCGGAAGTGCTCAGTGCGGATGCGTTTGCGGCCTTTGAAGAAGCTGGCCTCGAAGATACGGTGGCGATCGCCGATGTGGGCAAAAAATTCCGCGAAACGATCCTCGGTTTAGGCGGCAGTCTCCACCCATTGGAAGTGTTCAAGAAATTCCGGGGTCGGGAACCGCAAACAGAACCTTTGCTTCGCCATAGTGGTCTATTGCAAACTGCTTAACTCCATTCTTTAAATGAGCGTAAAAAAAGGCTTTTGGGATATTCCAAAGGCTTTTTCTTTTATTTAGTTTCTTCTACATCAATAAATCGATTCCAAGCATCTAGAATTTTTACCATTGAAGTTTCAGTAATAGCTCTATTTTTGTTCTGTAACCGCACTCTGTTAATAATTTCTCCCAAAGAACTAAAGCGACTTTTTTTTCTCTCTTGAATAATTGCTGTTGCCATTTTCTGACCTTTCTTACCAGTAAAGCCAGCAGAACCTAGTTTATCGACTAAAATTTTGAAATCAGAAACATTAAAGGCTTCTAGGTGATCCTCATCACGAGGCACAAGAATTTTAACACCATCAAATTTTTGCTCAAGATTTCTCGATAAATTATTTTCTAAGCGAGAAACTTCAAATTTAAGTTGATCTTGAAGGTGAGCTAAAAGATTTTTTTCTAAATTAGCAATTTCATTTTTGTTTAAACTATGCTCCAAAGAGTTAGTCGCAGAACTTTCTTGCACAGTATTTAAATAATCATATTGATGCTTGATCTGCGCTTCATTTTCAGGAGTAATAATGATCGCGTTAATCATCTCAAAATCATCATTGATTTCTCTGGCTCGGACTGCTGCATAATATTCTAAATGTCCAGAAACAACGGTAAATGAATCAAAATCTAAGCGTTGAACAAGAATAGGTTGAGAGTTCCCACCGACTGTTAAAAAACTATTGGCCAAAGTTTCAATTTTATCCTTAGAAAAACCAGATCGGGGTTCTGGGCTATCAACAGATAGAATATCAATTAGTTGAATTTTTAAAAGGTTTTCTAGCATAATTTAATTGATTTTCTCTAATACTTCACTAGCTAGCATTGCAAATTCATGGGCTGATACAGAATCTGATTTATAGTCAAAAATAGAGAGTGGATCCGGAATATCTTCTTCTCCATACTCCAAGGTATTTTCCAACGCTTTGGCAAGATCTTCTCGTTCATAAATTGCCGCAGACATTAGGGGAAAACCATAACGTTGTTCGACCATTCTGCGACGTTTGGGATATGTATACTGGACAAAGCGAGCATTCGTTGAAATCTTCGACGGTAAAACACCTAAAATTTTCAAAGGAGACATGCCAAACATATCTTTGGCTTCGTTTATATCCGCGATAAAATCTTTGACATTATTTAAACCCTCATTAGCAAATGGTTTAAGGTCTGAAGGAATGATTAGATAACCTGCACTTAGTAAAGCAATACGAGCATACAAATTAAGTGAGGGAGGAGTATCAATTAGAACAATATCATAATCATTCTTGACATCTTTTAGCTTAGATAATAGTCGAGTTTTGGCTGGTTCAATCCGGGTTAATTCCGATTCATATTTCATCATCTCAATATGAGATGGAATTACATCAATACCTTGGGATACGTAAGTTGAGGGTCTTGCAACTGCTTTGACTGGATATTTTTCTCTAGATTGAATGAGTTGCAAAATATTGTTATTTTTAAGGTCATCGTCTTTCTCATCAAGAAATTTTGCCAAACCAGTTGCATAAGTCGTATTTGCTTGGCTATCCAAATCAACAATTAAAATCCGTTTGCCTTGCTTCTGCAATGCGGCGGCGAGATTGACTACTGTTGTTGTTTTGCCAACTCCGCCTTTATTGTGATAAACAGCGATGATTTTCATACGATTTTTTCGCGCGGTTAAATTTTTTTCTGGTTGAATTTCAGACTTTTTCCGACTACTGGGAACGGGTTTTAAACTTTCACGACCAACTAAAAACTTGATTTTTTCTAGGTTAGCATCAATTTCTGATCCTGAGCATTGAAAACACAGATCTATTTTTGAGCCATCTCGTTCGTAAATACGAAAATCTTTGCCATTCGTTAATATTCCATAGGGGGACTTTAAACTGGTCAAATAGGTTCTTAGACGAGGCACATGACGATCTAAATTTTCTCTCGGACTTTTGGCTTCAATAATAAGATTTAGAGGAGAGCTACTATCCCAAGTGAAAGGCATTACCGTCGCGGTAAACGCCATAAAATCAAGACGAATATTGCCAAAGGCAACTTCTTGGTACCAAGTGTTAGGCGGATAACCTAGTTTTGGCAATAAGTAATGAACAATTAATTTACTTTCGACTTCTGTTTCGTTACGAAATGAACTGGGATCAGGAATCACGGCACTCAAAACATTGTGTTTCTTCGCCCATTATCTCCTATGTGGATACCAGTTTTTTTGAAGTTTTATAAATTTTAGAAGGATAACTTTAGCAAGTTACAAAGTATTTCTTTGTACATAACGCCCAAGAATAATTCGAGCTTGACATTATCCTTTTGCTTCAACACCTAGATAGAATCTAACCAGTTTTCCTCTGAATCGGAATCCGCGCCAACATAGGCTGGCGGGTTAGTTTCTCTGATTGGAGATTCTAAACCATTAGCTGTTTGCTCTGGCTCATCGGCACCAAACCATTGATCATCGGGTTGTTCGGCATCAAAGGAAACAGTCGTCTCATCTTCACCCCAATCATCATCGGGTTCATCAAGTTCAGCCTCTGCAACCACAATTTCATCCGGTGCGACGACAGGAAGGATTTCTGCTTCTGTTATAGATGCCTCTTCTGTTTCTATGGGTTGCTCTTCCGGTGCTGGGGCGATCGCCTCTTCCGAAATCACCTCTGGCACTTCTCGTTCAGGTCGTTGCCGATCAAAAACCAAGGCACCCTCGACGCAATCAACTAAAATGCGATCGCCTTCCATAAAGTCCGTTTCTAAAATGCGATTGGCGATCGGGTTTTCGAGTTCCCGTTGAATCGCCCGTTTTAAAGGTCTTGCCCCAAAGGTCGGGTCATAGCCTGCTTCTACTACATGGTCGAGGGCTGCATCCGTGAGCGACAATGTAATTTTTTGGTCGGCCAGGAGCTTTTCAATGCGATGAATTTGCAGTTTGACAATCTCGCGCAACTCATCCCGCTTCAGGGTGTGGAAAATAATCAGTTCATCAATCCGGTTCAAAAATTCTGGGCGGAAATTTTTCCGTAATGCCCCCGTCACTTTGTCCCGCATCTTGTCGTAGTTGGCGTCATCCCCCGACAAACTCAGGATAAATTCACTACCAATATTGCTCGTCATCACAATGATCGTATTGCGGAAATCCACCACCCGCCCTTGGGAATCGGTGATCCGCCCATCATCCAGCACCTGCAACAGGATATTAAAAACATCCTTATGGGCTTTTTCCACCTCATCCAGCAGCACCACCGAATAGGGACGACGACGCACCGCCTCCGACAGTTGTCCTCCTTCTTCGTAGCCCACATAACCCGGAGGCGCACCGATTAATCGGGATACCGCATGTTTTTCCATATATTCGGACATATCAATGCGTACCATCGCCTCTTCACTATCAAAGAGGAACGCTGCTAAAGCCCGCGCTAATTCTGTTTTCCCGACCCCTGTCGGCCCCATAAACATAAACGAACCAATCGGACGACTAGGATCCTTCATCCCTGCTCTGGCACGACGAATTGCCGCCGAGACCGCTTCCACCGCTTCCTGCTGACCGATCACCCGCTCGTGCAAATGTCCTTCGAGTTGCAGCAGTTTTTGCCGTTCGGATTCCATCAAGCGATTCACGGGAATCCCTGTCCAACGGGCAACAATTTCGGCAATGTCAGCTTCCGTAACTTGTTCCCGGAGCATGGCATCTCCGGCGGCTTGGATTTCCAGCAGTTTGACTTCTTTTTGACTGAGTTCTGCTTGTAAACCTTCTAAACGTCCATATTTCAATTGAGCCGCTTTGTTGAGGTCATAGGCGCGTTCTGCCTGTTCCACCTGGAGACGCAGTTGTTCTTCCTCTTCCTTGAGGGAATTAATTTCATCGATGAGATTTTTCTCGGCGAGCCACTGGGAAGAAAGGTCTTTCTGTTGGATTTCAAGGCTTTTAATTTCTTCGTCGATCCGATCTAAACGTTCCTTGGAAGCGAGATAGGCCGGGGAAGTCGCGCCGAGTTGTTCTTCACCTTTGAGGGAAAGCTGCTCCATTTGTAGCTGCATTAGGCGACGATCAATCGCTTCGAGTTCAACGGGTTTGGAGGTAATCTCCATTTTCAGTTTGGCGGCAGCTTCGTCTACTAGATCGATCGCCTTATCGGGAAGAAAACGGTCGGTGATGTAGCGGTTGGAGAGGGTGGCAGCGGCAACGAGGGCGGAGTCGGTAATGTTGACGCCGTGGTGCAGTTCATAGCGTTCTTTTAAGCCCCGCAGGATTGAGACGGTATCTTCGACGGTAGGCTGTTGGACTAACACCTGCTGGAAACGCCGTTCGAGGGCAGGATCTTTTTCGATATGTTTGCGGAATTCGTCGAGGGTGGTCGCCCCAATACAGCGCAATTCACCCCGTGCCAACATCGGTTTGAGGAGATTTCCGGCATCCATGGAACCGTTGGCGGAACCTGCGCCGACGACGGTATGGACTTCATCAATGAAGAGAATAATTTGTCCGTCGGACTGGGTCACTTCTTTAAGCACAGACCGCAGACGGGCTTCAAATTCGCCCCGGTATTTTGCGCCGGCAATGAGGGAACCCATATCGAGGGACATCAACTGCCGATTTTTCAGGGATTCGGGCACGTCGCCATTGACGATTCGTTGGGCCAAACCTTCGGCGATCGCCGTTTTCCCAACCCCTGGTTCCCCAATTAAAACCGGATTATTTTTCGAGCGCCGAGAAAGTACCTGAATCACGCGCCGAATCTCATCATCTCGCCCAATCACCGGATCGAGTTTGCCGTCCTTGGCCTGTTCAGTGAGATCGCGGCCATATTTACTCAGGGGACTGCCGCCATAGGTGCTACCAGTTTCCTCTTGGTTCTGGGCGGTGACCTTTTGGCTACCTTTGAGGGCTTTGATCTTGAGTTCGAGATCCTGGGGGTCGAGGTTAAAACTTTTCAGCGATCGCCGTCCAATCCGCTCATCCTCCGCAAAGCCCACCAGCAAATGCTCAACAGAAATAAAATCATCCTGCCAACTGTTACGACAGGCTTCGGCCCGGTCTAACATCACATCTAAACCTTGACCAAGATAAAGCTGATCGCCCCGCATTAGTTTCGGCTGTTGTTGGGCAAACCGTTCTAACTGCTGCTGGAGCCTGATCCCATCGACACCTGTCTGGGTCAAAATCGTTTGGGCCAATCCCTGTTCCTGCTCCTGTTCTAGCAATGACAAGAGTAGATGTTCCACCTCAAGATTTTGGTGTCTGTAGCGACGGGCGATCTCCTGTGACTTGACGATCGCATCCCAAGCTTGTTCGGTGAATTTGCTGGAATCGGTGGGCTGCATCAGTAGTTTGTTTTGGCGTTAACGGTTTTTATCAGCACAGTATAACAAGTTGCTGATTGTCCCTTGGGGGCAGTGCGAAAATTTCCCCGATCCAAATTTAGGTAAAAATACGGATTTATTTTCCTCAGAAAATCATTGAAACTGAGATCTTCTTTGTGATATGAACGCAAAGTTTATCCCCTTTACTCGGAGTGTAAGGATAAAAAGAATGAAAAAATTGGGTACTCACCTTGTGGTGGATGGTTGGGGTTCCCCTGCGAACCTCCTCAATGATCCCGAAGGTATCCGTCGGGCCATGATCGAAGCGATCGCCGCCGGAGAAGCGACTCTAATTGATCTCTGTGTCCATCAATTCAGTCCCCACGGTGTAACAGCCACCGCAACCCTTGCTGAGTCCCACATTGCCATTCATACCTGGCCCGAATATGGGTACTTTGCGGCTGATCTTTTCTTTTGTGGTCGCGGCAAACCCGTTGAAGCCATGAAATTCCTCCAGCAGGCGCTACAGGCAACGGAATGTAAAATGACCGAATTTGATCGCGGTTTCCCCAAAGAAATTTTGGTGCCCTCCATGGCTGCGGCGATCGCCTAAATAATCTAACGACTGCTCCAGGGCGGAATTGAACCTCTCCGGCAGTCCAGTTATTACTGAATAACTCAATAAGTTTAGATGCCCCTCTATGTCCCCCAGACCAGAGGGGTTCCTTGTTTTTGGGCAACAAAATGGCAGTCCCATCAAGAAACCGTCACAATTTTGGCTGTCCAAATGAATCCTTCATCATGGTCTTAACCAAAGGCGATCGCCTCCGCAGACCCTACATTAAAAGTCTTTAGCATCCTCTTAGAGAGCTTGTGATGGCGCAAAAGATAACAACCTCGATTAGGGAAATTACCCAAGCCCCTTGATACAGAGACGCAAACACCCTTTGATAGAATGTAGCTCATCCAATGGCCGCCATTTCTATGGAAAATCACCCCACCGACCCCCAAAGACAGCCCGAAAAAACTCAGATTTCGATTCACATCGATCCAGAAGTCCTCGATCAGATCAAACATCTTACTAACGACCCCAGCAAAGTGATCGAAACTGCCGTTAAGCAGTGGCTCCGGGGCGAACGGGTCCGCGATGATGAACTCACCCGACGGTTTCGGCGCAATCCTCCAGTTCCGCCCAAGGGGGAATGGAACGATTAAGAAAGGTAAGTATATTGTTGTTAAGCTGGCCTTTACCCCCCAAATTGTTAGTCATAATGGGCCTTTGTCAGCCATCAAGAAAAAGTCCGATAAAATCCCCAATAGGGTTTGATTTTCCCAAAAGCGCACCGCGCAGCGGATCCCATTGCGATCGCCTGGGCTAGTCATCAAATACCCGGACTTAATCTCGACAATATTCACTCAATGCCTCCATGGGTTGTTTTCCGCCTCAACTACCAGCAGATCAACGGCAGCACTTCGCCTATTGGCAAGCCCTCAACGCAGAAATTATCTGGCTCCAGGACAATATGGGGGTTTGTACCGCTTTTTTTTGGCAATGGGCAGAAACCTTTGGCTGCCAACCCCAGGCAATGGTGACAACAGAAATTTTTCAGCAATGGATCACGGTAGACAACGCCATCTACACAACTGCTCTGCAACGGGTGGGTCAGGGGGGCCTCCCCGAAACCCTAGACGGTACTTTTCAATGGGCCGACCAGACTTTTCCCCTCAAGCTTTTGGTCACTGCCATCGGCGCGGGCCAACTGTTGGTGGTGGGTTTCCCCCAGGCTGTTGCCCCCAGTTCCCTCTCTCCCCTGTCCTATCAAAAAGCCCTCAGTCGCATTGCTCGCAAGATCCGCAATACCTTTGACCTGACGGTGATTCGTCAAGAGGCGATGAATGGCCTAGGTAAAACTTTACAGGTGAGTCGTTGTCTATTGTTGACCGCCGATGCAACCCAAAGCCGATTTCAGGTCGAAGCAGAATATCGTTGCAGCTCGGTTCCCTCCTGTCTTGGGGCTAGTTGGCGATCGCCCGATAGCCCAGTCCTCGAAGAAATTTATCAAACTCAAGTTTCCCAATCTTTAACAACCCTTTGCCCGGCCCTGGCCGACAGTCAAGCGGTGCTTATCTTGCCTACCCTCTACCAAGGTAGTGTCAATGGTTTTATCTGTCTGCAACAGTGCGATCGCCCCAGGATTTGGCAGGAAGTTGAGCAAGAATTTGCCCAGGAGCTCGCCGAACAACTGGGAACGGCGATCGCCCATGCCACCCTCTACCAAGAACTTGAACAACTCCACCAAGCCGCCACCGAAGCCGCCCGCCTCAAAAACGACTTCCTCGCCAATACCACCCACGAACTCCGCACCCCCCTCAATGGCATCATCGGTTTTCTGACCCTCGTCCTCGATGAAATGGCCGATGGCCGCGCCGAAGAGTTAGATTTCATTGCCGCCGCCCACGAAAGTGCCCTCCACCTGCTGAACCTAATCAACGATATCCTCGACATTGCCAAAATTGAATCAGGCAAACTCGACCTCGATCTCCAGCCCATTAGCCTAGGGGAACTGCTCGATAACCTCAATAACTTTGCCCGGCCCCAGTTACAAACCAAAAATCTCACCTGGGAAATGTTGGTGCCCGAAAGCCACGACGATATCATCCTCTACGGCGACTACCAGCGTCTTTTTCAGGTGCTCCTGAACCTCGTGGGCAACGCGATCAAATTCACCAATGCTGGTGGTATTACGATCAATGTTGAGCTAGTTTTCAAACCCGTCATCCACGACGACCAACAATTTCCAGGGATGGTCAAAATCAGTGTGATCGATACGGGGATTGGTGTGGCTTTGGATATGCAATCTAAGCTCTTCCAAAATTTTTCCCAGGTGCGGGGTGGCCATACCCGCAAATATGGCGGTACGGGGTTGGGCCTCGCCATTTCCAAGAAACTGGTTGAAGCCTGTGGCGGCAAAATCTCTTTCTACAGTATGGGCGAAGGCTTAGGATCAACGGTCACTTTCTCGGTACTTCTCCAGCAAAAACCCGTGCTCAAACAGCCCAAGCACCAGGATCCCCAAGTGATTATCTAGGCCGCACCGACCCCGGCAAAACGTTACAATAGAGACTAAATATTAAAGAAACATTACATTTAGCAGACCGGAAAATACGTGGATACAGCTTGGCAGTTTGATTCAATTGAAGCGGCATTGGGCGACATCAAAGCCGGACGGGCCATCGTTGTCGTAGACGATGAAAATCGTGAAAATGAGGGGGACATCATCTGTGCGGCCCAACATGCCACCCCAGACATGATTAACTTCATGGCCGTGGAAGCACGGGGCTTGATTTGTTTGGCCATGACCGGCGATCGCCTCGATGCCTTAGATCTGCCTTTGATGGTTCACAAAAATACCGACAGCAACCAAACCGCCTTTACGATCAGCATTGATGCCCATCCCCGCCTGGGCGTTACCACGGGGATTTCTGCCGAAGACCGTTCCCGCACGATCCAGGTAGCCATTGACCCCACCTCCTGCCCCGAAGACCTCAATCGCCCCGGCCATATTTTCCCCCTCCGAGCCCGGAGCGGTGGTGTCCTCAAGCGCGCTGGCCACACCGAAGCTGCGGTGGATCTGTCCCGCTTAGCTGGTTTATACCCAGCGGGGGTCATTTGCGAAATTCAAAATAACGATGGCTCCATGGCGCGGCTGCCGGAACTGATTGAATATGCCCGAAAGTTTGACCTCAAAATTATTAGCATTGCCGACTTGATTTCCTATCGCCTCGAAAATGACCGCTTTGTCTACCGTGAGACCGTCACGAAGCTCCCTACGGAGTTTGGTCAATTTGAAATCTATGCCTACCGCAACACCATGGACGGCACAGAGCACGTGGCCATTGTGAAAGGTGATCCGAAGAATTTTGCCGACCAGCCTGTGATGGTGCGCGTTCACTCAGAATGTTTAACGGGGGATGCCCTCGGTTCCCTGCGCTGTGATTGTCGGATGCAACTGATTGCCGCCCTCAAGATGATCGAAAATGCCGGTCAAGGGGTGGTGGTCTATCTACGTCAGGAAGGGCGCGGCATTGGCTTGATTAATAAACTCAAGGCCTATTCCTTGCAGGATATGGGTTTAGATACAGTAGAAGCCAACGAACGGCTCGGCTTTCCGGCGGATCTCCGGGACTACGGCATGGGGGCACAAATGCTCAATGACCTGGGCGTCCATGCGATTCGTTTAATCACCAATAATCCCCGGAAAATTGCGGGCCTGAAGGGCTACGGCCTAGAGGTGGTCGATCGGGTGCCGCTTCTGATTGAGAGTAATGATTTTAATACCCGTTATCTCAATACCAAGGCCCAAAAGTTGGGGCATATGCTCCTGCAAACCCACCTAGCGACCATTGCCCTCCGTTGGCAAGGGAAAGATAATGTCACCCAACGCTATGAGCATTTAGAACGGCTCCGCCACTTGACCCAAAAACAACATTTATTGGTACGAGAAGAAGCCCGTCCGGTTGCTAGTGCGGTCTTTTCCAATGCGCCGTTAATCGTTCACCTAGGCTTCGACCAGGCCAAGTTAGCCCGCGCAGATTGGTACACCGATACGCAACATCCCTATCTCCAGGCGATCGCCTCCCTCCTCGGTGACATTGCCCAATGGGACGATCTCACGGAATTGGAGTTTATGATTGCCACAGGGGATGACCCAATGACGGGGTTACAAATTCAACTCGACCGTGAATTTTTGACCTGGCCCCAGCTACCCACCTTTATCCAAGCGGCCCCCGTCAAAACCCAGACTATCTACCACTTCCAGCAGCCCAAATAATCATCCCGGTGAGGGTTGTTTGTCGCCGAAATCTCGCCTGGATCTGCCTTTTGTCGGATTGTAAAAATCCTCTGGTCGCTTTCCGGAAAAATTGCGATACCATAAGTACGATTGAACTCAGAAACCCAATCACCTTTGACCCATTACGCCACGGCGATCGAGGTAACCATGTCAGCCATCACCAATAATCCCGACAAAGAAAAAGCCCTAAACCTAGTGCTCAACCAAATCGAGCGCAACTTCGGTAAAGGGGCAATTATGCGGTTGGGGGATGCCGCCCAGATGAAGGTCGAAACAATCCCCAGTGGAGCTTTGACCCTAGATCAGGCGATGGGGGGTGGGTTCCCACGCGGGCGAATTGTGGAAATCTACGGCCCGGAGAGTTCTGGGAAAACGACGGTTGCTCTCCATGCGATCGCCGAAGTCCAAAAAGCGGGTGGCGTCGCTGCCTTTATTGACGCTGAACATGCCCTGGATCCCACCTATTCCGCGGCCTTGGGAGTTGATATTGAAAACCTGCTGGTGGCCCAACCCGATAACGGCGAATCCGCTTTAGAAATTGCCGACCAATTGGTTCGCTCAGCGGCGGTGGATCTGATTGTGATTGACTCGGTGGCGGCCCTCGTGCCCAGGGCAGAGATCGAAGGAGAAATGGGCGATGTGCAGGTGGGTCTCCAGGCCCGTCTCATGAGTAAAGCCCTCCGTAAAATTGCCGGGAATATGGGGCGTTCGGGTTGTACAGTAATCTTCCTCAATCAATTGCGCCAAAAAATTGGCATTAGTTACGGTAATCCAGAGGTGACGACTGGCGGGACAGCCCTTAAATTTTATGCTTCCGTGCGCCTCGATATCCGACGCATCCAAACCCTCAAGAAAGGGAGCGAAGGGGAATTTGGCATCCGCGCCAAGGTTAAGGTGGCCAAAAATAAAGTTGCCCCACCGTTCCGCATTGCTGAATTTGACATTATCTTTGGGAAAGGAATCTCTCGTGTGGGCTGCATGCTAGACCTCGCTGAACAAACGGGAGTTATTACCCGTAAAGGTGCTTGGTACAGCTACGAAGGGGATAACATTGCCCAGGGTCGCGACAATGCAGTGAAGTATCTAGAGGAAAATCCGGACGTTGCGGCGATCGTCACCCAAAAAGTCCGGGAAAATCTGGATATGAGTTCCATGGGTTTCGGGGATGAGCACCACACCACCGAAGAAGAATAAGCATTTTTGTGGCAGCAAATATTCCTTACCCAATGCAAGATGGTGAGACAAGGGGCGAATTTAAGCCTCTTTTTTCTTGAGTTTTTTGAAAATTAGGGGAACAGACACCAGACAACAGCATAATTTGCGGCGTGCTAGAATCGGATGCGTCATTTTGAAAAAAAACGTTACGTTCACTATGGGTATTCGTTTCTCTCGTTGGTTAGTGGGTTGCGGTGTGGCGATCGCCTTCGGTGTATTGTCCCCTTCAGTCACTTGGGCTAATCCCCAACTCAATGCCCTCCTCGAACAGGGAAATGAACAGCTGACCAATCGGAATTTTGCCCAAGCAGTGCAGCATTACCGCCAGGCTCTCACCATAGAAGCCAACAACGCCCGGATCCATGGTGCCTTCGGTTACGCCCTCTCTCAACTGGGCAATTATTCAGAAGCGGTGACGGCCTACCGCCGGGCTACGGAATTAGAAGATGACAATGCAGAGTTTTTCAATGCCCTGGGTTTTAATTTGGCCCAAAGTGGCGATAACCGCAGTGCCATCAACGCCTACCAGCGAGCCACCCAACTGCAGCCGAATAACCTGGCCTACAGTCTGGGTTTAGCGACCGTGCAATTTCGGGCCGGGGACTACGATCAAGCTCTGGTCGCGTACCGTAAAGTTTTGGCTAAAGACAGCAACAACACCATGGCGCTGCAAAATAGTTTAACCAGTTTGTTGCAATTAGGACGGAACCAAGAGGCGGCAGTGCTGTTTCCTGATTTGCTGCGCCAACGGCCCAATGACGCAGAACTTCGCATTAAGGCAGCGGTGACGTGGTTTGGTCTCAATGATCGTGACCAGGCGATCGCCTTCCTGGAAGAAGCCCGCCGCCTCAGCACCCGCGACAGTGCGATGCAAATTCGGGTCGGCAAGATCTACGAAACCCAAAATTTATTCCCCCAGGCGATCGCCGCCTATGAACAGGCTAGTTTTGTCGATCCCCAATCCCGCGAAGCCTTTGCTTTATATGGATCGGCGGCGATGAAGACCGAGGATTATATCAACGCCATTATTGCCTACCGCGCCCTAACGGAATTGTCCCCCACGGATCCGGCGGCCTTTTACAATTTTGCGGTGGCCCTCCAGGGGCGGCGACGTTCCCGCGAAGCCCTCGAAGCTCTAGAAATGGCGCGGGATCTCTACCAACAACGGGGCGACCGCCGGGGGGTTAATATTACGGAATCTCTCATGGCGGCCATCGAAGAGGGCTAGGAACCGCACCAGTCACGATCACCATGCGCTACCGACGGTTTGGGAAAACAGGACTAGATATTTCTATTTTTTCCCTGGGGACAATGCGAGCTTTAGACAGCAGCGCAACCATGACGGCAACGGTGCAGCGGGCTTGGCAGTTGGGGATTAATCATTTTGAAACAGCGCCGAGCTACGGGGTGAGTGAGCGTTTGTTGGGGCAAGCTTTTTGCAAATTGGGTCTCCCCCGGTCAAATTTTTTTCTCACTAGCAAACTATTACCCAAGGGGGCGGCGGCGGAAATTGAGCAGACCATCACAGCTTCCCTAGAAAATTTAGGCACCGATTATTTAGATTGCCTGGCGATCCACGGGATTAATACAGCAGAACATCTCCAGTGGTTTTTAGAAACGGGACTAGGGCCGCTCCAACAATTGCAACGGCAAGGCAAATTTCGCCACCTTGGTTTTTCGACCCACGGTCCCCTGCCTTTAATTCTCACGGCCATCGAAACGGGCTATTTTGAATTTGTTAACCTCCATTACTATTATTTTTTTCAGCGTAATGCTGAGGCGATCGCCCTTGCTGCAGCACGAGATTTAGGGATTTTTATCATTTCCCCTGGTGATAAAGGAGGCCAACTATTTACCCCACCCCAGACCCTCCAGACCCTCTGCCAACCGGACACACCCCTAGAGCTCACCTACCGTTTTTTGTTGGGCGATCGCCGGATTACGACCCTCAGTTTTGGGGCAGCCAATCCCACTGAATTGGCTGTTTTGGTGCCCCTCGTTGACCAAGATCAGCCCCTCACCCCCCAGGAACAACAGCGCCTCACAAACCTGAGTCAGCACCAACACCAACGCCTCCAGGGGACAGAATGCCACCAATGTTACGACTGCTTACCCTGCCCTGAAGCGATTGCAATCCCCGAAATTCTCCGCCTCAGAAATTTGGCGATCGCCTACGATATGCAAAGTTACGGCGAATACCGCTATCAAATGCTCGAAAATGCCGGCCATTGGTTCCCTGGCAAAAAAAGGCAATGCCTGTACAGAATGTGGCGACTGTTTACCCCGTTGCCCCAGCCAACTGCCCATCCCCCAACTGCTCCAGGAGGCCCACCAGCGCTTGAACGGAAAACCGCGCCGTCGTCTTTGGGAAACTTGATTTTGATTTTTGCGCATATTGGCGGATGCATTTAGCCTGTCAATAACCATTAAATTTTCGTGAGGCCGATTCGTCGCCAAAACGGGTCATTAAACTCAGCCAAATGTCAGATTTTCCCTATTTTCAGGGGATAAGCCACAGCCAATGGCCAAAAGCCAAGTAGAATTTAGCCCCTAAAGGGATCATCGAAACTTCATTATTCTTGTCTAACTTGCCAGTTGATTCGTTTGGGGAACTCTGAAAATTGACCAATTCCTCTGGGGCTTTTTCGTCGATGGCACAACCGGAACTAGAACTGCTCCAAGCCCTAAATCCGAGTGCCTTTGATCAAGTGTTGTTGTCTTTGGCGTTTTTTGCGCTCCGGCAAAGCAGTTATCGCCATGGGGCTTTTTTGGATGCGGCGGCAACGGCGGCCAAATGTGCGGTCTATACCACCTATGTAGAGCAGGGGGGAAATCTACGCATGACTGGGCATTTGCACCACATCGAACCGAAACGGGTCAAGGCCATTGTCCAGGAAATTGAGCAGGGTCTCCAGGCGGGCCAACGGTTGCAGCATGCGGCTTTCCAGGAACCCACTTACCTGACTGAATTGCCCCAGGTTTGGTTAGGGCAGTATCCCTGGCATCACTCCCAACCCCGGTTAACGGGCGATCGCCTCAGCGAAGACCAACAGACTTACCTCGAAGCGAAACTGCCCCCAGATCTCCCAGCGGCCCAGGGGATCTCCTCCGCCGAATTTGCGGATCTTATTGCTTTTTTACACCAACAGGCCCAGGCAAAAATCCCAGGCGATCGCCCATTGCCCCTCAGTGAAGCCCTCGCCGAACATATCAAACGCCGTTTGCTCCACGCCGAGACCGTGATGCGCCTCGATAATCCCTGGGGGATGCCCTATTACATCCTTTTGAGTTCTACCTACGGCGGCCCCGACAGCCCAACAAAAGCCCCCCATTCCCTCCTCGAAGACGCCGCCCACTTTTTGCGCCTTAGCCATGCCTGGACAAAGCAACAACACAACGTCATGCGCATTTTTGAATCCCTTGATATTGCCCCCGCCGATCTATCCCAGGCCCAGACAGAACTGCATGAATTAATGCGGCACTGGGCGAAAAAATATCACCAACGGGGCAAACCCACCATGGCGATTCACATGATGTTTGGCCCCAAAGATCATTCCCTTTCCTAAAGCCGAGAACAGCCGCCCTTTCCCAAACGATGTAGAGCATAAAAAAACAGGGGCGATCGCCGAAATTGCACGATCATCCCCTATTATTCTTTTTGAAAACAATTTCAGTTGTCTTGAAAGCCAATGGCCTAGTCTTTTTCCGGGGCCGTAGAAGCGACAAAGAGCTCCTTCAGTTGCTTTTGATCGACTCCCGCCGGGGCATCGGTCAACAGACAGCTGGCCTGTTGTGTTTTCGGGAAGGCAATCACATCACGAATGGAATCCTCCTGGGCCATAAGCATCACCAAACGATCTAAACCATAGGCAATGCCGCCATGGGGCGGGGTGCCATATTCAAAGGCTTCAAGTAGAAAACCAAATTTTTCTTGGGCCTCGGTTTCTGATAAGCCAATGGTCTGGAAGACTTTTTCTTGGACTTCCCGCTGGTAAATCCGTAGACTGCCGCCACCGATTTCAATGCCATTTAAGACGATGTCGTAGGCGAGGGCGTGGGCCGTTGCCAGATCCTCTAGATCTTCTGGATTCGGTGCAGTGAAGGGATGGTGTAAGGCTTCGAGGCGTTTTTCGTCGCTGTTATATTCAAACATCGGAAAATCTGTAACCCAAACAAAATTGAGCTGATTTTCATTGATCAAGCCCATCTCGGCACCGACCAACTGTCGCACCCGGTCTAGGGACTTATTGACAATATCCGTTGCCCCAGCCCCAAAGAGGAGGAGCGTGCCCGCTTCAGCTCCAGTGCGACGGAGGAGTTCTTGTTTTTGAGCGTCACTGAGGTTGTCCTTGATCGCGCCGATGGTATCGATCGCCCCGTCTTCCCGCACCCGAATAAAGGCAAGCCCTTTGGCTCCCATTTCGACGGCGGCATTAAACAGATCACCACCGGGCTTGATCCGTACATTAGAAATAGCATCGTTTCCGTTGGGAATCGGGAGGACTTTTACTTGGCCACCGCTCTTAACCGCGCCAGAAAAGACTTTAAAGCCCATGTCCGCAACGATATCGGAGACATTGACTAGCTCCAGGCCAAAGCGCGTATCAGGGCGATCGCAGCCATATTTTTCCATAGACTCGGCGTAGGTGATGCGCGGGAAGGGGCGCTCTAGTTCAATGCCCTGGGCCTCCTGGAAAATACGACAAATTAGGCGTTCGTTGAGGTCAATAATCTCGTCGAAGGACATGAAGCTCATTTCCATATCCAACTGGGTAAACTCCGGTTGGCGGTCAGCCCGGAGGTCTTCATCGCGGAAGCAGCGGGCAATTTGATAGTAGCGATCGCAGCCGGCCACCATCAGCAATTGTTTAAAAAGCTGGGGCGACTGGGGCAGGGCATACCAATCGCCTGGGTTCACTCGGGACGGCACCAGATAATCCCGCGCGCCTTCGGGGGTAGACCGAGTCAAGATTGGCGTTTCCACCTCCATGAAGTTTTCATCGTCTTCCAGGAAGCGGCGCATTGATTTGACGACGGTGTGGCGCAGTTGGAGGTTTTTCGCCATGGTTTCTCGGCGCAGGTCGAGGTAGCGATATTTTAGTCGGAGGTCTTCTTTGACTTGATCGCCGTCGGCACTACTGGAAACGAGGATCGGGAGCTGTTTATGGACGCCATTTAGGATCTCGATGGTGTCAGCGTAGATCTCCACTTCGCCGGTGGGTAATTTGGGATTTTTCGCCCCTTCTTGGCGGGCACTGACTTTCCCAACAATTTTTACGACATACTCACTACGGCTAGCATCGGCATCATTGTAGGAATCTGGAGTTCGCTGGGGGTCACTGACAATCTGGACAATGCCCGTGCGATCGCGTAGATCAATAAAAATTACGCCACCATGATCCCGACGGCGATCGACCCAGCCATACAGGGTTACGGTCTGGTCAATGTGCTCGGAGCGCAAATCCCCGCAGTAATGAGTACGCATAGTTAGTATATATAGTTAAAGCATAGAGTTTTAAAGCGATACTAAGCCTACCAAAGATCCTGGGTCTTGCCTACATTCTCTTGGGCATCCCAAACTTAAGGGTAAAACTGGCTGCCATCTAACAAAAATCCGGTACCCGTTTGCTCTCACCAAAACCAACCGATAAGCTTTCAAGTCAGTTATTGCCAATCCTGGCTCACATCACAGAGGAAGTCATCGGCGATCGCCGCTTCAAAACCATAGGGACATTGCTCAGGGAAAATTTTTAGGGGCAAATCTGTTTTCCGTAGGGCTAAATCAAGGCCAGCCTCAAATCCATCCTCTACGGCATCGGTGAGCCGAGATTTTAAGCTAGGATTACGCCGCCTCTGATACTTGCCTTTGGGCGATCGCCTGGGCTTGCCACTGAGCCCAGCCATAAAAATCATTTTCGTATGAGGCAACAGGTTTGGGCTTCATCGGCTTTAAGGAAGGTTTGCTCAATCAAGCGTTTACAATTTTTATGGTATCTAAACCACATCCAAAAAGAATTCTTGATCAGGGCGATCGCCTTTTGTCTTCTTTTTCACTGTGCTAGGCAGCCTTGAATCTGAGGACTTTTATCGTTGGTTCGGGTAATCTAAGCTTAAAGAGTTTCAGTTGCCCAAAATTTCGAGAAAATAAGCTGTGAATTCAGAAGCTCCCCTGCTCACTCAATTTAAAGAGAAAATTCGGCAACGTACAGCAACAGTCGGTGTTGTCGGCCTTGGTTATGTCGGTTTGCCCTTTGCAGTTGAGAAGGCTAAAGTCGGTTTTCATGTTATCGGGATTGAGCAAAATCCCGCACGAACAGCCAAAATTAACGCCGCTGAAAATTATATTCCTGACGTAGAGGATGAGGCGTTACAGCAACTTGTTCAGAGTGGTCGCCTTAGGGCCGTCGAAAATTTTACGGCGATTCCAGATCTAGATGTGGTCGTCATTTGTGTGCCAACACCATTAACTCAAAATCTCACGCCGAATCTGTCCTATGTAGAAAGTGTGACCCAACAAATTGCTGAACATTTAAAGCCAGGACAACTGGTTACCCTTGAGTCCACGACCTATCCAGGGACAACGGATGAGGTAATGGGCCCCCTGTTGGAAGGGATTAGCGGTTTGCGACAAGGGAAAGATTTTTTTCTGGCCCACTCACCGGAGCGGGTCGATCCAGGCAATAAGCGCTATACCACTAAAAATACAAATAAGGTGGTAGGGGCTTCTGATCCTGACTCTTTAGAGGCGGCGATGTTGTTTTACTCCCAAACTATCGATCATGTGGTGCCGGTGACCAGTGCTAAGGCCGCAGAGTTGGTCAAAGTCTTTGAGAATACGTTTCGGGCGGTGAATATTGCCCTTGTGAATGAGTTGGCAATGTTGTGCGATCGCCTAGGGATTGATGTCTGGGAGGTGTTGGATGCGGCCAACACAAAACCTTTCGGGATGATGCCATTCTATCCGGGGCCTGGGGTCGGGGGCCATTGTATCCCGATTGATCCCCATTATCTGGAATGGAAAGCGAAAGAATATAATTTTGAAACCCATTTCATCGCGTTGGCGGGAGAAATTAACCGTCGAATGCCGGAATTTGTGACGGACAAAATTTGGCGCATCTTAAATCGGGTGGGGGTTGCGCCCTCAAAATCTCAAGTGTTGCTTTTGGGGGTGGCTTACAAAAAAGATTTGGGAGATTGTCGGGAATCACCGGCGATCGCCTTACTTGAACGGCTTTCCCAAGCTGGCGTCACCCTCTTTTACCATGATCCTTTCGTCCCTGAGATTCAGGTCAACAGTGAGCAATTGCATTCAATTTCCCTCACAGATGAATTGCTTCAAGCCGTTGATTTGGTGGTGATTACGACGGATCATCGTGCCATTGATTATGGCAATGTGGTCAAGCAGGCCCAGGCGGTGCTAGATACGCGGGGGGTGACGCGCCATTTGAACTGTGACAAAGATAAGGTGACGTTGTTATGAGTCGAGTGATTGTTGTGGGGGCGGGCCACTGGGGCAAAAACCTCGTTCAAAATTTTTATGAATTGGGAGCATTGGCCGGGGTTGTCGAATTGGCACCGGTGCTTCGGGAAAAAGTTATCCAGCAATATCCTGATGTACAAGTTTATGCTGACTTCGCCAAAGCGCTAAACAGTGAAGCCCAAGGGATTGTGATTGCGACCCCTGCCCCGACCCACTATTCCCTAGCCCTAGCAGCCTTAGAAGCGGGCAAGGATGTTTTTGTAGAAAAGCCAATGACTCTCAGGGCAGATGAAGCCAAGGCCCTAGCAGAATATGCGGATCAGCAGGGAAGGATCTTGATGGTCGGTCATTTGTTGCTCTACCAAGGGGCGATCGCCTGGATGCGGGACTATCTCGCAACGGGAAAAGCGGGCCAGGTTTTGCATGTGGCAACGCGGCGAACCAAGCTGGGACGGGTTAGGCGCGAGGAAAATGTCTGGTGGTCGTTTGCGCCCCACGATGTTTCCGTCGTCTTAGACTTACTCGGACAACCCACATTACAACAAGTAAAAGCGGCGGGACGAACAATGCTCCAACCCACAGTGGCGGATGATGTCGATGTGGCTTTAACTTTTGCCGGGGGACAAACCGCCCATATCCATTGTTCTTGGTATGCGCCTTTACTGGAACGGAAAACAATGGTGATTGGTTCCCAGGAGATGCTGGTCTATGATGAGGTGTCTGGGCAGGTGACGGTTTACCAAAAAACGGTGGATCAGGATCTGCAAAATCAGGATCAAGGCAGTTGGCTAGCAAACTTTGAGAGTCCACCGCCCCTCCGCCAGGAATGCCAACATTTTTTGGACTGTATGGAAACACGACAACGCCCCCGCTCCGATGGCTGGAATGGGGTAGCAGTGGTTAACATTTTGGAGCAGGTTCAGCGTGATTTAGAGAGGTAAATCCCATGGAAGAATTGACCCTGTTGCGGCAGTATATCGAAACGGAAAATTATGGGGATGCCCTCGCGCTCATCGAGGAAATGGAGGAAATGTCGAAGGAGGACAAGCTCAACAAAATTTATAGTTATGGCGTGATTTTGCTCCTGCATTTGATTAAGCAGGCGGCGGAAAATCGGACGACCCGCTCTTGGGATTTTTCGATTTACAATGCGGCAAAGGCCATGCAGCGGACAAATAAGCGGCGCAAGGCTGGGGGTGTTTATGCGAATCGGGAGGAATTAACAGAAATCTTGGAGGATGCGTTTGATACGGCGATCCGCAAGGCAGCCCTAGAGGCTTTTGAAGGCAAGTATTCGGCTATCGAGCTAGAAGCCCAGGTGAACAAAAATGAGATTCTGGCAGCAGCTTTAGACCAGGTTATGAACTGAAGATGAACGAACAGAAAGAAAAAACAAGTGATTATTTTGCCCACGAATCGGCCTATATTGACCCTGGTGCGGAGATCCGTCAGGGGACAAAGATTTGGCATTTTTCCCACGTGATGGGTGGGGCCAAGATTGGCCGGGATTGTTCCCTGGGGCAAAATGTGTTTGTGGCGAATCGGGTGGCGATTGGGAACGGCTGTAAGATTCAGAATAATGTGTCCCTCTATGAGGGGGTTGTTTTAGAGGATTATGTCTTCTGTGGCCCTAGCATGGTCTTTACGAATGTGAAAACGCCCCGGTCTGAGTTTCCTCGCAATACGAGTGATGACTACGGAACAACGTTGATTAAGCGGGGTGCAAGTATTGGGGCGAATGCAACGATTGTCTGTGGGGTAACGCTCTATGAATGCGCTTTTGTGGCAGCGGGGGCAGTGGTCACGAAGGATGTTCCGGCCTATGGAATGGTGGCTGGGGTTCCGGCACGTTTGGTTGGGTGGATGAGTGCTTATGGAGATGTGTTAGAGTTTGATGCGACTGGTTTGGCAGTCGATTCTCAAGGAGTTTCATATCAAAAATTTTCTTCAATGACTATCAAGAAAGTAAAATAAACAAACCTTTCAATGAGTAAACTCTTTGAGTCTATATCTTTAAGAATGTAAGCTACTTAAATTTTGAATAATGTAAAACAAAACTTCATTTTATGAGAACTTTGATAATCATCCCAGCAAGAGCTGCATCAAAAAGAATACCTGGGAAAAATATTCGTAACTTGGCAGGAAAACCTTTAATCGCTTGGACTATAGAATTGGCTATTTCTCTTGACAATAGAGTTCTAGTGTCTACGGACTCTCCTGAAATTGCTAAAATTAGTTCTCAATATGGAGCAGAAGTTCCATTTTTACGTCCGGCTGAATTAGCCTTAGATAAAACCCCAGATTTACCAGTCTGTTTACATACTTTGGATTTTTTAAAAGAAAAAGAGAATTATATACCAGATATGGTGGTTTGGTTGCGTCCTACATCTCCTTTGCGAATTCCAGAAGATGTGAAACAATGCATTGAAAAACTCAAAAATCATGACGCTGATTGTATTCGTTCAGTATGTAAAGTAAACCATCATCCGTATTGGATGAAATCATTTATAGATGAAAATCGCCTCGTTCCTTTTTTGGAGGGCAAAGATGAACGAGAATACTATCAAAGTCAGAAACTACCACCTGTTTATCGCCTAAATGGTGCAGTGGATGTGATAAGAACTAAGTTTATTCGGCAAAATAAAATGCTATATGGTGGGGATATGCAAGGCTATCTGATGCCTGAAAATCGAAGTATCGATATAGATAGTGAACTAGACTTTACAATTGCAGAAGTTTTAATTAGAGAAAGGATGAAGGGCAAATAAACATGAGTCAATATGTGCGAATTGGTAATCGAGAAATTGGTCAGGATAAACCTTGCTTTATTATTGCTGAGGCTGGAGTAAACCATAATGGCAACATAGAATTAGCTCATCAGTTAGTTGATGCTGCCGTCAAAGCAGGTGCGGATGCTGTTAAATTTCAAAGTTTTATAACGGAAGAATTAATTACTCCAGAAGCTCCAAAAGCACAATATCAAGTTGAAACAACTGGAAAGCCTGGAAGTCAGTATGAAATGCTCAAGTCTGTAGAACTGAATGACGATCAGCACAAAGAATTAAAAACACACTGCGATCGCGCAGGGATTATATATATGTGTACTCCCTATGAGAACAAAAGTGTTGATATGCTCGCTCATCTTGATGTTGCTGCTTATAAAATTGCCTCAACGGATACAACTAATCTACCATTTTTGCGTTATGTAGCAAGCAAGGGGCGTCCTGTTATTTTATCTACAGGGATGTCAAATTTAGCAGAAGTCGAGGAAGCAGTAAACACGATAAAAACAGGAGGAATAGCAGAAAAAATAGTAATTTTGCATTGTACTTCTGAGTATCCTGCCCCTATCAATGAAGTAAACTTACGAGCGATGAAAACGCTAGAACAGGCTTTCGGTTTTCCTGTCGGCTTCTCTGACCATACAACAGGAATTGGAGCTAGTCCTTGGGCAGTGGCAATAGGAGCTTGTGTGGTCGAAAAGCATTTTACTTTAGATCGTACTTTGAACGGCCCCGATCACCGAGCCTCCTTAGAACCTGCTGAACTCTCTGCATTAGTTCAAACTATTCGAGATGTGGAAGCAGCTTTAGGAGATGGTATTAAACAGCCGACAGCAAGTGAGTTGCCAAACAAGCCAATGATGCAGAAAAGTTTGGTGGCACGTCGGCATATAAAAGCCGGAAAAATTATATCAGCAGAGGATTTGGTCTGTAAGCGTCCTGGCTTTGGATTGCAACCGTCTTGGTACGATCGCATTCTGGGTAAGGGAGTGACTAGAGATATCTCTGCTGAAAGTTACTTGACCTTATCTGACATAGATTGGAGTTAGTAAGCTTCTAGAAGAATAATTGAAATATCATTTAATAAATCTATGAAAAATTCATCAGAATTAGAATGCAGAATTTTAGATCGGCAATGGGAGCCACAGTTGGTAAGTTTATTTAAAACCATAGAAGAAAATGGGGATTCGCTAATATTTCATCCTCACCCCTTTACTGAAGAGTATGCAAAAAAATTATGCAAGTATATAGGCCAGGATTTGTACTATATTTTAGTAAGGCACGGAACTATACTGGGCTATGGAATGCTCCGGGGATGGGATGAAGGTTACACAGTTCCTAGTTTAGGAGTTTATATTCACCCTGCATATAGAAAAAAGGGATTGGGTAAATTAATGATGTTTTTTCTTCACGCAGCAGCTCGAACTAAAGGTGCCAATCAAATTCGCTTAAAAGTGTATGCAGATAATAATCCAGCTTTGAATCTCTATAAAGCACTAAAATATAAATTTAAAGAGCGAGAAAATGAACAATTAGTTGGCTTTTTGGAAATATAAAACTTAAAATTAATCAGCTCAAAAAATTATAATATAATTTATGATTTATATATCATCGGCTTGTTCTTCACGGAAAAAAATCGGGGAATCGGTAAAAGAGATAGCTGAAAGAGGATTTACAAATATAGAACTTACAGGGGGAACTCATTACTATAATGATTATGAAATGGAGTTATTGCAGCTTCAAGATCAGTACAGTTTAAACTATTTGGTTCATAACTACTTTCCACCTCCTAAAAATCATTTTGTTCTAAATTTAGCATCTCTCAATGATGAAATTTATGAGAGAAGTTTAGAACATTGCAAAAATGCGATCACACTGTCTAAAAAACTTGGATCTAAAAAACTTGGGTTTCATGCCGGTTTCCTCGTTGATATTAGAGTCAAGGAGATCGGACAAAAAATCGGCAAAGATAAGTTATTTAATAAAAATCAGGCAATTAATCGTTTTTGTCGTGCCTTTAATATTCTTAAAGAGCTTGTTGGTGATGATATCGAACTATATATAGAAAATAATGTGTTTTCTCAGACTAATGCTAGAACATATAATGGGCAAAATCCTTTTCTGTTAACAGATTATGACAGTTATTTAGAATTTAGGGACAGGTTGGAGTTTGAATTATTACTAGATATTGCTCATTTAAAAGTGAGTGTAAATTCATTAAAACTTGATTTTGCAGAGCAATTCGGCACTTTATTTAATCACACTAACTATATTCATATCAGCGAAAATGATGGATTTCACGACCAAAACAGAGGGTTTAATCAAGATAGCAAAACTTTAGACGAATTGAGAGCCTACGATTTTAGGAGCAAAACAATTACTTTAGAAATTTATCGTAAATTAGAATCCATACAGCAAGATTACGAAATTGTAAAAAAAGTTTTAAAACTAGAGAACTAAGAAAAAGTTATGGAAATTGAAGATTTATTGACAAAACAAAAAGGCAGCTATGAAGTAGTCAGCGAAACATTGCGAGATGATCCTTCAAAGAAAATTAAAGTGGTTCGTCATCAGGTCAGCGATCACATTCAACTATATCCTTTGCCTTCAGAAATAGAAGAAACAGAGTTTTATAATACAGATTCTCAAACCCAAAATATTATGGGTAAAACTGATTTAGCAGTATGGAGAAAAAAAAGTGTTGATGATACTGAAAGGCGTGTTAAGTGGCTTCAATCTTTAGTTCCCGGAGGAAAAGTTTTAGATATTGGTTGTGGATATAGTTTTTTCGTTGATTTACTAGCGCAACAGAAATATGATGCTTTAGGCATAGATATTAGCAGTTGTCGTATCAAATTAGCTCAGGCTCATTTAGATGGAAAATTTATTCGGGGATGGATAGATAGACCTGAATTTATAGAACCTTATAGAGGTCAATTTCAAGCAGTTGCTTTATTCCACGTTTTAGAACATGTTCGTAATCCAATTAAATTCTTAAAACAGTGTTTTGAATTTGTGGCTCCTGGCGGGTATCTTCTGATTGAAGTACCTAATTGTGACGATGAGTTGCTAGAACAGCAATCTGATTACAGAAATTTTTATTGGCAAGTTGCTCATCTGAGTTACTTTACTGCTGATACTTTGGGATATGCTTTAAGGAAAGCAAGCTTTACAGCGTTTACAATTCGTGGAGTACAGCGTTATGGGTTGCGTAATTTACTTAATTGGCTAGATTATGGGAAACCCCAACTATCAGCACCTAGTTTCCAAGAAACTAAGCCTATATTACAACGCATAGAATCTCTATATAAGCGCGATCGGGAAGAGCGATTAACGAGTGATACATTAATAGTAGAGGTCAGAAAGTGAAGACAAATATAAATAGAGAAAGTATTCAAGCAATGAGTTTGTCATACAAAGGCACTATCAGACAGGCAATGCAAGCAATTGACCAAGGATCCCTCGGTACGGCTTTACTTGTTGAGCCAGATACTCAGGTTTTTGTCGGTTTAGTTACTGATGGGGATATTCGCAGAGCTATTCTGAAAGGTTATGGTTTGGAATCGCCTATATCAGATGTACCAAGACCTAATTCCAAGACGGCTCGTTTAGGAATGTCAAGCGAAGAGGTGGCATCTTTATTTAGCGATCCTGTTAGGGTAATTCCTCTTTTAGATGAACATCATCGAGTTGCTGACTTGGCTATTTTCGATAATAGAATGCGTTTGCCCGTAGCTGAACCTTCTTTGGGAGAAAAGGAATTAAGCTATGTGACGGAATGTGTTCTCACTGGATGGGTTTCTTCAGCAGGTAAATTTGTGACTCGCTTTGAAGAAATGATGGCTGATTTTTGTGGGACTCGTTATGCTATTGCTACCAGTAGTGGAACTACGGCACTTCATCTTGCCTTGTTGTCTCTGGGAATCGGTTGTGGTGATGAAGTGATTGTACCTTCTTTAACCTTTATTGCTACAGCTAACGCGGTAAGCTACACAGGAGCTAGGCCAGTATTTGTTGATAGTGAAACAGAAACTTGGAATCTCGATCCTGATTTAATTGAGCAATCTATTACTCCTCAGACGAAAGCAATTATTCCAGTTCATTTATACGGCCATCCTTGCAATCTAGATCCTATTTTAGAAATTGCTAATCGATATAATTTGTCAGTGATTGAAGATGCGGCTGAGGCACAAGGAGCTCTATATAAAGGAAAAATTGTTGGAGGAATTGGCGATCTTGGTACATTTAGTTTCTACGGGAACAAAATAATCACAACGGGTGAAGGAGGTATTGTTGTTACAAATCGTAGTGATTTAGCTGAAAAAGTTCGGATTTTACGAGATCACGGAATGTCCTCACAAAAACGCTATTGGCATCCCGTCTTGGGGTATAACTACCGAATGACTAATATCCAAGCAGCTTTAGGTGTAGCCCAGATGGAGAGAGTCGATGGTATTATTGCCGCTAAAAAACGAATTGCTCAGGCTTATACTACAGGATTGCAGAATGTAGCAGGTATCCAGTTACCCCCTGAAGCAGATTGGGCAAACAGTGTATTTTGGCTTTATTCTATTTTGATTGACGATCAAGCATTTGAAATGGATCGAGATCGGCTAATGGAAGTATTAAAAAGCAAAAATATAGAAACCCGTCCTTTATTTCCCCCCCTTCATCTCCAACCAATTTATAACCAAGGAGAAGTTTTGCCAATAGCAGAAAAATTAAGCAAGCAAGGGCTGAGTTTACCCAGTGCTATTTCTATGTCGAATTCTGATATTCAGAGAACCATTGAAGCAATAATTGGCAAGTAATTTGTCAATTTTAAAATATATGCTTTTTAGAAAAAGTCTCTACTATCCTTTAATTCAATCGGCGGGAATTTACACTATAACCAACATTTTAAATAGCGCGATACCCTTTTTGGTTTTGCCAATAATGACTCGATTCCTAAGTCCAGAAGATTATGGAATTGTTTCTATGTTTTCCGTTTTAGTCAGCATGATGGCCACTTTTATCGGTCTCAATGTCCATGGGGCTATTGCCAGACAATTTTACGAAAAAGAATCAATTGATTTTCCCAAATTTATTACTAATTGTTTTTATATTTTAATTGCTAGTTCAGTTTTGACTGGCTTAGTCACGCTATTTTTATCAGGCTGGATTAGTCAAATTACTCAATTCCCCAGAAAATGGTTATCGGCAGTTTTCTTGGTTTGTATAGGACAATTTATTATTACAATTCTTCTAACTCTTTGGCAGGTTCAAAAAAAGCCCATTCAGTATGGAACCTACCAAATAATTCAAACATTAATTAATGTAAGTTTTTCAATTCTATTTGTAGTATTTTGGGGTATGAATTGGCAAGGTAGAATTTATGCACAAGTAATTGCTGTAGGAATATTTGCATCTCTAGCTTTATTAATTTTATTTCGAGAAAATTGCTTCAAACCTAGATTTAGTTTTTTTTATATTAAAAATGCCCTTGACTTTGGAATCCCACTTATTCCACATACTCTAGGTGGTTTAGCGATCGCCACCACTGACCGAATCTTAATTACTAATTTAGTAGGAATCCAAGATACTGGTATTTATGTAGTAGGCTCCCAAATAGGTATGATTATTAGCATACTGGCAACATCCTTTAATCGGGCTTACTCTCCTTGGCTTTTTAGTCAACTAAAAAAAGAGGATGTTCTACTTAATCTAAAAATAGTCAAACTGACCTATGTTTATGATTTTTGTATTTTAATGCTGTCAATCACTCTTGCTACTACAGCGCCTTTCTTTTTAAAATTCCTAGTAGGGGAAAAATTTGTCAGTTCTAGTCAGTTTATCATCTGGATTGCTTTAGGTGGAGCTTTTCAGGGAATGTATTATATGGTGACAAACTATATTTTTTATGCCCAAAAGACCCATTTACTAGCTTGGGTAACATTTTTAACAGCAGTGGTTAATTTAATCAGTAGCTACTTTTTGATTATCTGGAATGGGGCGATCGGCGCAGCCCAGGGGACTATGATAGCTTTTTTTCTGTCATTTCTAATGACATGGCTTCTATCTGCTAGAGTCTATAAGATGCCTTGGAATCTGTTCTTTCAAAATAACTTCTAAAGATACAATTAAGACTCACTTTCAAAGTAAAATTCATCTTTATCTACATTCTTGATAAGCAGTAATTTCCTAAAGCAATTATGATTCAAAAATTAATAAAAATAAGTCAAATTTTTTATTCATCTATTAAGAGTGACGATTGGAATTCTATCAATTCTTGTGATGTTTTGCTAATCTGTCACGACAATAATCGTGGACATAATTATCAGAATCAAGCCTATGCTCATCTCCTAGATAGTATGGGTGATTTATTAAGACAAAAAAATTTGAGAATTATCACTGTGGCGAAACCTTTTTCTCAATTAACTGGACAATTAGGATATGGTAATCCATTAAGCTTCAACCAAAGCTTTTTATGGATTGCTCTACAATCTAGATTAATTAATATTTTTCAAGGACAAAAGAAAAGGTTGTCTTGGGTTAAGGAAAAGAGGAAAAAATTATGGCTCAAAATTTTAAGTATTGCTTGCCCTAAAGTTATTATTGTTATCCAACCATCCTCATCTTTATGTCAAGCTTGTCACTCACTATCAATTCCCGTCTATGATTTGCAGCACGGCATTATTACAGATCAACACTCTTGGTATGGACAAAAGTATAGAAAAAATACTTCCCCTATAGATCTTCCTAGTGGTTTTCTTTGCTGGGATGGAAGCAGTGCCAAAGCCCTTAAAAAATGGACTACTTCAAAAAGAATTTCTGTGGATATTATTGGCAACCCTTGGTTTCAGAGATTTCTGGTTAATGATTATCAGGATTTTCTTGTCAAAGAAACTATAAACAAAAATTTATTTTTACAAAACAAAAAGCCAACTATTATAATCACGCTTCAGTGGGGAATGAAAAAACATTTTGGTCAATATGTTCCGAATGGTGTCATGCCCTATGCTCTTGAAAGAACAATTTTGAAATTGGGTGAAAATTACAATTGGCTAATTCGTTTGCATCCAGTACAAATCCGTGGTTCTGAGTTTTCAACTATTGAAAAGTATTTGGCTAAAACCTTTGGACATATCAAAACAGTAGAATGGGAAAAATCTAGTGAATTTCCTCTTCCTATAATATTAAATTTGTCTGACTTACATATCACTTATAATAGTAGTACGACAATTGAAGCTGCCTGGATGAATGTGAGTACTGGATTGCTTGATCCAGAAATTCGACCAGACGGTAATCGTAGTCAATATTACAGTCATGAGCGAAATCTAAAAATTGCAGAAACCGTACCATTAAATGATATGGATATTGAAAATTGGATAAAGCTCAAGCTAGGCAACAGTAAAGTTAATTCAATATTTACCAATTATCAGCTTAACCTGGATGATTTTATAAATAAAATTGTCATGACAGTGAATAATCAATCAGGATATAGATAAAGTGCAACAAAAATTAATGGATGAAAACTGTAACTATTGTTGGTGCCCGTCCCCAATTCATCAAAGCGGCTACCGTTTCTCGTCTCATTCAAAACACACCTGGTCTAAAAGAAATCCTTGTCCACACCGGACAACACTACGATGAGAATATGTCAGCCATTTTTTTCGAGGAAATGGAAATTCCAGCCCCCCATTACCATTTAGGCATTGGTTCTGGTTCCCATGGCACCCAAACTGGACAAATGCTCAGTGCCATTGAAGCCGTTCTGATCAGAGAACAACCCGATTGGGTTTTGATTTATGGCGATACTAATTCGACCCTTGCTGGCGCTTTAGCTGCAGCCAAACTACACCTTCCCATCGCCCACGTCGAAGCCGGACTCCACTCTTTTAACAAAAAGATGCCCGAAGAAATTAACCGAATTCTGGCAGACCGAATTTCTGATTTACTTTTTGCCCCCACCGAAACCGCCGTTGCCAACCTCCATCATGAAGGTATCAGGGCAGATCAAATAGCCTTAGTTGGCGATGTGATGTATGATGCCGCCCTTTACTATGGAGAAAAAGCTGAAAGCCGCAGCCAAATTCTACAGACCCTCCAGCTACAACCCAGAAACTATTTACTGGCCACTATCCACCGCGCGGAAAATACAGATAACCCCCAACGACTTCAGGCGATCTTCGGGGTTCTCAGCGAAATAGCGAAACAAATTCCAGTCGTGCTTCCCCTGCATCCCCGCACTCGCAAAGCCTTAGAAAAAACGGATCTTTTCGCCTCCCTGACCCAAGCCTTAAGCATCATTGAACCCGTCGGCTACCTGGATATGGTCATGCTCGAAAAAAATGCCCGGCTCACTATCACAGACTCTGGCGGTGTCCAAAAAGAAGCTTTTTTCTATGGTGTCCCCTGTGTCACGCTCCGGGAAGAAACAGAATGGGTCGAACTCGTTGAGCTGGGCTGGAACTATTTACTGCCACCAGTTGATCAAGCTACCATGCAGGAACAGCTACAACAGCGGTTTGAAGCGGTACCACCTCCGCTAGATACAACTAAACCCTATGGTGATGGAAAAGCCGCCCAACTCATCGTCCATCACCTCCTTAGCTAAATCATCAGTACATAAAAATCCGCATCATTCCCATACTCGCCTTCTTCTCTCCATAACAGCTCACTATAATCGAAATAAAATCAACAAACCCACCCATCGGCAGCAAGACCCATGAGTACCCTGTATGAACAAGACTTTAGTCAATGGGCCGAAACCATGGCCGAATTGCTTGAAAACGGTCAGTTCAGTGCCCTTGATATCGAGAATTTAGTGGAAGAGGTTCGGGATTTGTCTAAACGGGAACGCGATCGCCTTTTGAGTAGTATCCGGCTGATTTTACATCACCTATTAAAGTGGGATCATCAACCTCAAAAACGGTCTCGCAGTTGGCAGGTCACCATTGAACGGGAGCGCAATAATATTCAACAATACCTTGAAGACAGTCCCAGTTTAAAACGCTTTCTGACGCAACAGTGGATTGATAAAGCCTATGTCAACGCCCGTTTGAATGCGATCGCCGAAACAGGTATCGATATGCCAAAGGATTGTTCTTATCGCTTGGCAGATGTACTAGATCGTTCTTTGAATTTTTAAAAGGCGATCACCTCACAATCCCTGTCCAGGGAGCCAGAGTTGGGGGGCGTTGAGTAAAATAGTGAAATCCTGCTGTTGATTTAGATGTGGCTCAATTTTCTGGGGCTGTTGCCCTCTACCGTTCTGACCCTGCTGTTAATCGCCATTGCGTTTTTGAGGTTCTATGACCAAACCGACTTTGAATTTCTCGGCATCATCGCCGAACCAAGAATCTGGAGCAACCGATGTACTGTGGCAGCCCTCCTGGCTACATTGGCTAATTTCGGCGTTGAGTGGAACCGTCGAAATCGAGAAACAAACCGCTTGGTTGAAGAAGCACAACGCCGAGCTGAGGAAGTACAACGAAGAGCTGAGGAGGAGCAACGCAGAATTGAAGCGGAAGAACGAAGAATGGCTCAGGAACGAGCAGCTGAGTCTCGAAGAGCTGAGGAGGAGCAACGCAGACTTGAAGAAGAGCAACGCCGAGCTAGAACGGAAGAATATGCGGCTCGCCGAACTCGAATTGAAACTCGATGCCGTATTGCCGAAATCGAATTTCAGCTTGATCCCTCCGAATCGAACCGACGAAAGCTAAAGGTTGCTTTGGCAGTGTTGACAGAATATGGAGATTTGTTTTAGGCGATCGCCGAAACAGGTATCGATATGCCAAAGGATTGTTCTTATCGCTTGGCAGATGTACTAGATCGTTCTTTGAATTTTTAATAGTCAACAGCAAATTCTCCGTCAAAAAATTATGACAGACCTGGCTATACTGTTGAGGGTGATGTCAACCCGTGAAGGTAATTAGGCGGCCAAACAAATCCCAGTTGTCTTCCCACTCTATCCCCACACTCGCAAAGCTCTAGAAAAAGCGAATCTACCTATAATGGCCCAAACTCTTGCCGTTATTGAACCCGTCGGCTACCTGGATATGGTCATGCTCGAAAAAAATGCCCGGCTCACTATCACAGACTCTGGCGGTGTCCAAAAAGAAGCTTTTTTCTATGGTGTCCCCTGTGTCACGCTCCGGGAAGAAACAGAATGGGTCGAACTCGTTGAGCTGGGCTGGAACTATTTACTGCCACCAGTTGATCAAGCTACCATGCAGGAACAGCTACAACAGCGGTTTGAAGCGGTACCACCTCCGCTAGATACAACTAAACCCTATGGTGATGGAAAAGCCGCCCAACTCATCGTCCATCACCTCCTCAGCTAAATCATCAGTACATGAAAATCCTGATTATTGCCCATGACTTCCCCCCAACCAATCGATCAGCGTCGCTGAGACCATATTCCTGGGCAAAATATTGGAAAAAACTAGGTCACGAAGTTTGTGTTGTAACTGCCAAATTAGAATCCTTTAGAACACCTCTAGATTTAGAAAGTTATCCAGAGCTAGAGTCTATGTGGGTTGAAGAAGTTCAGTATCTCCCCATTAAATCCAAACTAAATAATTCAAATCATCAACCATCCTCTTCGACAAAATACACAAAGCTTCGCTCTTTTTTCAGGAAAGCAAATACTTTTCTTGGGACAGGTTCTCTCTTTTTTGCGAGTATGTTATGGATTACTCCGGCGATAAAAAAGATTAGCCAAATATACAAAAAAAATAATTTTGATATCGTTGTTAGTACCTTTGGCCCACCTGCTGCTCATATCATTGGCCACTATGTCAAAAAAAGACACAAAGAAATATTTTGGGTGGCTGACTATAGAGACTTATGGAGTGATGGACACTTGTTTGAATCTAAGGGAATATTTTCTCGCCTAGAAAGATACATTGAAAAAAAATATACTGCTTCATGCGATTTGCTTACCGTTGTTTCTGAACCGTTAAAACTTACTTTAGAAAATAAGCTTGGAAAGCCAACTTTTGTTATAGAAAATGGGTTTGATATCGATGAATATTCATTAAAGAGCATGTCAGCCAATTTAAAAACAAGTAAAGTGAGAATGGTTTATACTGGCACAGTTTTAGAAAAACAAAATCCACTGTCTCTCTTTGAAGCTCTAAGTGAATTATCAAAGCAACAAAAGAATATAGACAAAAAAATAGAGGTGATTTTCTATTCTTTAAGTTTCCAATATATCAATTCTCTTATTGAGAGATTTAGAGTCTCTAAAATTGTTACAATAAAACCTTATTTGCCTCGAAAAGAGATCTTAAACATTCAAAAAGAAGCTGATGCATTAATTTTTCTGGATTGGAATGACCCCAAAGTGAGTGGAATACTAACAAACAAAATATTTGAATATATGTATTCTGGCACCCTGATTCTAGCAATTGGCTCTGACAAACGAACAATTGCCAGCGACCTGATTGAAGAAGTAGGAGTAGGTGTCTATTTAGGGAATTCAGTTTCTAGCATCAAAGACGTTATTAAAAAAATGCTTAATGCTGAACAACTCAGTTATTCACCCAACCCGGAAATTCTAAAAAAATATACACGGGAAGCATTAGCTGCAAAATTAATACAATTAATTATTCAGCGTGCAGACAGTAACAAAAATAACCAATAAGTTCAATTTTCTTTACAATAATAGTCTTTAACTATTCTTTGATAAATTTCTACCAAAAAGCTTATATTGTTGTCAACAAAGTAGATCTCATCTAAGTTGTTTAGAATATTTTTTTTGAGATCAATCCAGTCTTTTCTATCATTTTCAATAGACAACAATGCTCGTTTCAAAGCTTTTTCATCACCTGCTGGATAAGTTAAACCCGTAATTCCATTTTGGATTGCATAGCTCACGGAGCCGATATTTGAACCAATCACTGGCAAAGACTGACTATAAGCTTCCAAAATTGTTAAAGGAAAACCTTCATACCAAATAGACGGAAAAATTAAGGCGATCGCCCCTTGCATATATTGAATAACTTCTTCCCGCGTTCTTTGTCCTAAATATTGGATTTTATGATTATCAGAGGCATATTGTTCCACTACTGACTGTAAACTACCACTGCCGACGATATATAAAGGATATTCAGATTTTAAATTTTGATATGCATTTAATAAATTTAGAATTCCTTTTTCTGTTTCTAGTCTGCCAACAAAAAGATAATATTTTCCAAAGTCAATAGTTTCAAGCCACTTGGTCTCGCCTTGAAGAAAATTGGGTTTTAAATAAATTTTTTCCGCAGGAATCCCCATCTCAACAAGCTTATTTCTAACGAATGGACTTACCGCAATATAGGCAGTTATAGTTTCTGTCCAAGTTCTCAATAAACGGTGAACTTGTAACATCAATGCAACTGTTGCGGTCTGCAATCTTGAATCTCGATAACATTTATAGTAAACACTAAACAATAAAGATTTATTCAGGCATATCTCACAGGTACTATTATTCCGAAAAAAAGTTCCTTTAGGGCAACTCAAACGGTAGTTTTGAATAGTAATAACCGTTGGAATTGTTCTCTTTTTAGCTGCATAAAAAATAGATGGCGAAAGCAATGGCAGAGTATTATGGACATGAATAATATCTGGTTTAAAATCATCGATGATAGCTAAAAGCTCCCTGTAAGATTTGCTAGACCATATTGTACTAAGCGCTAATCTTATGGCATCTAAAAAATTACCTACGTTGATGTCTTTATTGTCCTTCGTCCAGACTTGAATGGAATGATTGCTTTGTTGTAATAAAGCAACTTCTTGATCAAAAGTAGAGTCTTCTCCTGCTCTATTACGATATCTATTATGAATAACTAAAATTTTCACTTGGCTTTTTGGTCAGAAAATTACAGCTTAAAGTATTTTTTCACATTCCTCCCAAACAGCCAGGCATCGACTAGGGCTTGTCAGTCGGTCTCTGTGAGATCGAACCAGTAGCGGAGTTCCGTAAAACAGCATTAACCCAGATTTTGGAAATTTCCCATACGTTAATCCATTATAGTCTGGGGATATTGTCCCAAATTTTTGATATTCACCATGAGCCAAGTGGCGATCGCCAATCTCCTTGAAACCTTTGAACGGTTTGGCATTAACCTCGGTTTAACGCGCATTACCCAACTATTGGCGAACCTTGGTCATCCAGAGCGCCAAGTACCGATTCTCCATGTGGCAGGCACGAACGGGAAAGGGTCGGTCTGTGCCTATTTGTCTTCCATTTTGGCGGCGGCAGGCTATCGGGTCGGGCGGTTTACGTCGCCCCATTTGGTGGACTGGACAGAACGGATTTGTTTGAATAATCAGCCGATTCCGTCCGAGCGGTTATTGACGGTTTTGGAACAGGTGAAAGCGGCCATTGATCCCAACCAAGAAACACCGACCCAATTTGAGGTGATTACGGCGGCGGGATTTTTGTATTTCGCCCAGGAACAGGTAGATATTGCCGTGATTGAGGTGGGGTTGGGGGGACGCTTGGACTCGACGAATGTTTGCGATCGCCCCCTCGTTTCTGTCATTACCTCCATCGGCATGGATCACTGGCAGCGCTTAGGTAACAGCTTAGATAAAATTGCCGGGGAGAAAGCGGGCATTTTAAAACAAGATTGTCCGGCGGTGATTGGGGAAGTGCCGGAGATCGCGGCGAAAGTGATTCGTGAAAAAATTAGTGAGTTAAATTGTCCTGCCACCTGGATTCAACCCGCCCAAGCCATTCATCCCCCTTCAGGAGGAGAACAGAGGAGGATAGCGAAATACGGTGATTTTGAATATTTTTTGCCGCTTTTAGGGGATATTCAACTGCATAATTCAGCGATCGCCATTGAAACTATTTATGCGTTGCGCAAACAAGGTTGGCAAATTTCCGATCAACAATTGCGCGATGGCCTTGCGAAAACTCGCTGGGCGGGCCGCATTGAATGGCACCAGTGGCAGGGGCAAAAAATCCTCATTGATGGCGCTCATAATGGTGTGGCGGCGGCGGAATTACGCAAATATGTAGACACCCTCCCCCAACCCGTCACTTGGGTCATGGGAATGCTCTCCACCAAGGATCACCAAAATGTCCTTCAAGCCCTCCTACGAGACGGGGATCACCTGCATCTCCTACCAGTGGGGGGCCATAGAAGCGCTGATCCCCAAGCCCTAGCAATGTTGGCCCAGGTGATTTGTCCGGCCCTCGCATCCTGTCAAACCCATGAAACCTTACCCGAAGCCCTTGATCAGGCGATCGCCTCCCCCCACACTAGGGTGTTATGTGGTTCGTTATATCTTTTGGGAGAATTTCTAAGTTATGCAGCCAAAATTTAAAACCCGTAAAGCTTGGAATCAGGCCGAAATGTTGCTCCAACCAGCCTTTATTCGGGTCGTCGATAATTTCCGCGCCCAGCTCGAAGATTCCCCCTGGACTGGTGAGTACGAAGATATCCAAGATCCCTACCCTGGCTATATTTTACGCCTGAAAAAAGACACCATCGAAACGACAGTCAATATCTGGGATCTCTGTTATCAGATTTGTTTTGTCGCCTATCCCACCGGAGCCCTCGTGGAAAATGGCTGCGCCGTGGAAATAGATGAAACCCTGTTCGAGGCGTCCGGGGCCGTGGATTGGCAAAAACTGGAAGCGAAAACCCAACAGTTGATCCACAATATGTTTGAGCAATTTGATCACTTAGGAGGGTAATCGTTGATGGTCACGCAAGCGCAGATTCACGGGGGATTATTGGGGCTTTGTGTGGGGGATGCCCTGGGCGTGCCTGTGGAATTTTCTGAGCGCCGCACCCGACAGCGGGATCCTGTGACAACGATGCGGGGCTATGGCACCTACAATCAACCCCCTGGCACTTGGTCGGATGATAGTTCCCTCACTTTTTGTCTGGCCGAGGCGATCGCCGAAGTGGGTCTAGGCGAAGAGCTCCCCGAACATCTGGGCCGCAAGATGGGTCTCTGGCTCAAGGAAGCTTACTGGACACCCCACGGCGAAACCTTTGATGTGGGCAACACGACTGCCGCCGCAATTCACCAAATTTTAGCGGGTATCAATCCCCTGGAAGCAGGTGGGATCGGGGAGCGGAGTAATGGCAACGGCTCCTTGATGCGTATTTTGCCCCTCGCCTTTTGTGGTGAGCGACTGCCCTATGCCGATCTCTTGGATCTCGTACACAACATTTCCTACCTGACCCACCGTCATCCCCGTTCACTCATTGCCTGCGGCATTTATATTTCCATTGCCTTGGAACTGTTACACGGAAAAAGTATTGAAATTGCCTACCAGCAAGGGATACAACGGGCTGAAGAGTTTTATCGCGATTCCATCTATAAGCCGGAACTCAGCCACTATGAGCGGCTTTTGGTGGCAGATTTCGCCACACTTCCCAGGGAAACCATTGCAGCGAGCGGTTATGTCGTTCATGCCCTCGAAGCCGCCCTCTGGTGTTGTTTAAACCATGATAATTACCCGAATACGGTGCTCGCGGCGGTGAATTTAGGGGACGACACCGATACCACAGCGGCGATCGCCGGGGGGTTAGCCGGACTTTACTACGGCCTCGACAATATTCCCCCTGACTGGCTGGCGCAAATTCCCCGGCGGGATAACATTCTCCAGTTAGGCGATCGCCTCTTCAGGGCTATCCGCTGACCGAGCAGGGGCAAGCAGTCCATTTTCTTTAATGTAAAGTTAAATTAATTCTTCTCCATTAACAAACCCTTGAATCAAGCGCATCGGCACTTTGTATCAAGTGTCACATTTTTTTAGGGGCGGGACTTTTACACTGCAAAGCTTAAACACGACTTAAACTTTTAAGCTTCTTTCCTCCCACACACTATCCCAAAGCCCCTTGAGAAAATCGCATTAACCATGAGTAATCTCGGAAGACGTAAATTTATTCTCTACAGTTCCGCCGCCCTCGGTTCCAGTATTCTCCTCAAAGCCTGCGGCCAACCCACAGAAACCCCTGATACCCCCGATAGTGGCAGCACAACTTCAACCCCCAGTGGTGACACGATCAAAGTTGGCATTCTCCACTCCCTCAGTGGCACCATGGCCATTAGTGAAACCACCGTGGTCGAAGCTGAACAACTCGCCATCAAAGAAATTAATGCCGCCGGTGGCATCGATGGCAAACAAATCGAAGCCATTGTCGAAGATGGTGCCTCCGACTGGGATGTCTTCAAAGAAAAAGCCGAAAAACTCATTGACCAAGATGGTGTCGCCGTCGTCTTTGGCTGCTGGACGTCTGCCAGCCGAAAAGCGGTTAAAGATGTCTTTGAAGCAAAAGACCACATGCTGTTCTACCCTGTCCAGTACGAAGGCCAGGAATGCTCGAAGAATATCTTCTACACTGGGGCCGCCCCGAACCAACAAATCGAGCCCGCTGTGGATTGGCTCCTCGAAAATAAGGGCACAGAATTTTTCCTCGTGGGTTCTGACTATGTATTCCCCAGAACTGCGAACACCATTATCAAAGCCCAGTTAGAAGCCAAAGGTGGCACCACGGTCGGCGAAGACTATCTGCCCCTCGGTAACACTGAAGTGACGCCGATTATCACCAAAATCAAAGCAGCGCTTCCCAACGGCGGCGTGATTTTCAATAGCTTGAACGGTGACAGTAACGTTGCGTTCTTCAAACAAATTCGTGATGCGGGCCTCACCCCGGAGCAATATCCGGTCATGTCGGTGTCGATCGCCGAAGAAGAAGTCCGTCAAATTGGCCCCGAATACCTCACGGGTCACTATGCGTCTTGGAACTACTTCCAAACCGTGGAAACCCCTGAAAATGAAAAGTGGGTGGCAGACTTTAAAGCAGAGTACGGTGAAGACCGGGTGACCAATGACCCCATGGAAGCGGCCTACATCATGGTCTACATCTGGAAGCAGGCAGTAGAAGCGGCGATCGCCAATGGGGCGACCGATGCCTATGACCTCGAAGCTGTACGGAGTGCCGCCATTGGTCAAGAATTTGCGGCTCCCGAAGGCCCGGTGACGATGAATGTTAACCACCACCTCTCAAAGACCGTGCGCATCGGTCAGGTACGGGAAGACGGGATGTTCGATATCGTCTGGGAAACCGACGGCCCCATCGCCCCCCAAGCCTGGAACCAGTATGTTGAATCCACCAAAGGATTTGCCTGTGACTGGAGCGACCCCACAAAGGGTGAAAAATATGCCATCTAGGGTTTAACGCCCAGATGTTTTTCGGGAAAGCTGGGATTCCGCCCTACAGAATCCGGCTTTCTCGCGGTTTTATTGCGCGTATTGTGGTGGGTTTGCCCTGTGACAGAACTTTTAATCGGTATTTTTAACGGAGTCAGCATTGGCTCTGTGCTTTTGGTTTCGGCCTTGGGTTTGGCGATCGCCTTTGGTTTGATGGGGGTGATCAACCTGGCCCACGGCGAATTGATGATGCTGGGCGCCTACACAACCTTTGTGGTCCAAAATGTATTCCGGGGGTTCGGAGAACCTTTTTTTAATCTCTACATTATCTTTGCGATTCCCCTGGCTTTTTTTGTCGCCGCCGCAGTAGGCTTTGGCCTAGAGCGGGGCGTAATCCGCTATCTCTATGGCCGTCCCCTCGAAACCCTCTTGGCCACCTGGGGGGTTAGCCTAATTTTGCAGCAGTTTGTCCGCAGTGTGAACTGGGCGATCGCCTTCGGGGTCATTGCCTTTCTCCTTAAAGATGTGATCCGCTGGGCCGTGCTCCAAGCCTTAAATCTCGCCAAGATCCAATCTGCGACCCTAAAAACGTGGCTGGATAAATTAAATGTGGTTGCCGCCTTTGCCCTTGGTTTTGGAGTGATTTTCACGGTCAATCTGACGAAAAATGACGCCCTCACAAAGCCGTGGTTTAGTGCCCGAAATGTGGATGTGACTGCGCCCAAATGGCTCCAGGGGGGACTTTCCCTGGGTTCTGCCCAACTGCCCTACAGCCGCATTTTTATCATCGTCTTGACCCTGATCTGTCTAGGGGCGATGTACTGGTTTTTGAACAAATCCAACTGGGGTCTCCGAATCCGTGCCGTCACCCAAAACCGTGAAATGAGTTCCTGTTTGGGGATTCCTACCGCCCGCGTTGATGCTTTGACCTTCGCCCTGGGGTCTGGTTTAGCAGGCATTGCCGGGGTGGCGATCGCCCTGTTGGGTTCCGTCGGGCCAAATACCGGCCAAAACTACATCGTCGATGCCTTTATGGTGGTGGTCGTTGGTGGCGTTGGTAATTTGCTTGGTACCATTTTGGCGGCCCTCGGTTTGGGGATTATCAACTATCTCATCGGTTCTGGCACATTTGTTACCGTTTTCACCTCCCTCCAAGCCCCACAATTTCTCTTGGATTTGGCCACTTTTTTTGCCACCACCAGTATGGCGAAAGTGATGACCTTTGTGATTATTATCGGCTTCCTCCAGTTCCGGCCTGCGGGTCTCTTCCCGCCGAAAGGCAGAACCGCAGAACTATAAGCCCTTTTCCCGATAGCCCAGCCCATAAACAGCACCATGAATGTAGGTTTAACCCGACGTGACCAGCGCAAACAACAGCGCACCAAACTTCTCATTGAGGGAGCAATCATCCTTGCTCTGGTGATCATTACGATGGTCATCCTGCCCTTGATTTTGCCGGAATTTCGCCTCAAACTCGTGGGGCGTTTTCTCTCCATGGCGATCGTCGCCCTGGGGATCGACCTCATTTGGGGCTACACTGGCTTGCTTAGTCTTGGCCAAGGGATTTTCTTTGCCCTCGGTGGCTATGCCCTGGCGATGCACCTCAGTTTGCAACTGCCTGATGGTGCCATTCCCGAATTTTTTATGCTCTATGGCGTCGAAAAATTACCCCTCTTTTGGCAGCCCTTTTACTCGCTACCCCTGACTCTGCTTGCCATGGTGCTGGTGCCGGGGATCGTTGCGGGGATTTTGGGCTATCTCGTCTTTCGCAATCGCATTAAGGGGGTTTATTTTTCGATCATCACCCAGGCGGCGCTGTTGGTCTTTTTCAATTTTTTCAATGGTCAGCAAAAACTGATTAACGGCACCAACGGTCTCAAAACAGATACCGCCGTTTTCCTAGGGCAGCGAGTCGGGGATTCAGGGATTCAGTTGCTGTTTTATGAAACAACGATTGTCGCCTTGCTGTTGGTTTATCTCCTTTGTCGCTGGCTAACGAGTGGTCGCTTTGGCCGGATGTTAATCGCCATTCGGGATGATGAAACGCGGGTGCGGTTTACGGGCTACGATCCCACCTGGTTTAAGGTCGTTGTTTTTGCGATCGCCGGGGCGATCGCCGGAATTTCCGGAGCCCTTTATACGGTGCAAAGTGGGATTATCACGCCGAACTACATGGAAGTGGCCTTTTCCATTGAGATGGTGATCTCCGTGGCAGTGGGGGGCCGGGCGACCCTGATCGGCGCAATTATTGGCACGATTTTGGTCAATTTTGCCCGCATTTATTTGAGTGAAAGCTTCCCAGAAATTTGGCTGTTTTTCCAAGGGGCGCTGTTTTTAATCGTGGTGACGGTGCTTCCCGACGGCATTGTGGGCTGGGTGCGGGACGTTCTCTGGGTCAAGGTGGCCCGTCTGTTGGGGATCGGACAACCAGTGAGTTATCCGGCGATCGCCGACGATCCCGATGTGCAAAATATCCAAGAAGACCAATTAGTGACAAAGGAGTAGGGCGAGGCCATGGAAAATATCTTGGAAATTGAGAATTTGACCGTCAACTTCGATGGCTTTAAAGCCCTCAATAACCTCACCTTCCGCATGGGTAAAGGGGAGCTGCGGGTGATCATTGGCCCCAATGGTGCGGGGAAAACTACGTTTTTAGATGTAATCACCGGCAAGGTTAAACCCACCACAGGCAAAGTCAAATTTAAAGGCAAAACCATCAGCGGTCTCCCGGAACATAAAGTGGCCCGCCTCGGCATTGGTCGCAAATTTCAAACGCCTCGGGTCTACCAAAATTTAACGGTACGCGAAAACCTAGACCTCGCCTGTAATCGCCACAAAAATGTTTTACCGACTCTTTTTGGGGGAACCAAGGCCACGGAAAGAACCCAAACCCTAAGTCTTTTAGAAACCATTGGCCTTACCGAAAAAGCCGATATCCAAGCGGCCTGGTTAGCCCATGGGGAAAAACAGCGTTTAGAAATTGGTATGCTCGTGGCCCAGTCTCCGGATCTGTTGCTGGTGGACGAACCCGTGGCGGGCTTGACCGATGAGGAAACGGAAAATGTCGGTAATTTACTCCTCGCCCTCGCCGAAAGCCATTCCCTGATCGTGATTGAACATGATATGGAGTTTGTGCGCCAGATTGCGCGGCAAGTAACGGTACTGCACCAGGGTTCTGTGCTCTGTGAAGGCAACATGAATCAGGTACAGAACGACCCCAAAGTGATTGAGGTTTATCTGGGGGAAGCGCCCACCGTCACACCGGAGCAAATGAACCTGATTCGCATCGCTGCGAGTATGGCCTGGGCCGATGGCAACTTTGCCCCAGAGCAGAAACAGGTGATCCTCAGTCGCCTGAGTGAGCAATTTACCAACGACAGTCAGCACCAGGCGCAACTGCAAGGGGAACTGGAAAATTATCTGGCAAGCAATCTGCCCCTAGAGCAGTTGACAGATACCCTAACCACGGAAAACGAAAAAATTACCGCCCTAAAGCTCAGTTATGAGGTCATTCGGGCCAATGGGGTCAATGAACTAGAGAGCATTGTCTACCAGCAACTCCTGGGGCAATTGGGGCTTCCTCTGGAGATGGTGCGGGAAATCGAGGCCGAGATTGATCAAATCTATGGTGGCTAGGGAGATGGCGATCGCCTTGGGGCCAAAAGCACCAGAGCAATCTGTTAAGATCCCAGGCTAAACCTTCAGTGAACGCGGCGATCCATGGCTTGGCAAGAAAAACTCACGGCACTGCAACATTTTTTCGAGGCAACGGAACGGGCTTTAATTGCTTATTCTGGGGGCATTGACAGCACTTTGGTGGCCAAGGTAGCCCACGATGTTTTGGGCGATCACGCCGTGGCGGTGACTGCCGTTTCGCCATCCCTGTTACCCGAAGAACTCGAAGCGGCGATCGCCCAGGCGAAAACCATTGGTATTGTCCACGAACAGGTGGAAACCCACGAAATGGACAACCCTAATTACGTCAGTAATCCGGCCAACCGCTGCTATTTTTGCAAAAGCGAACTCCACGACACCCTCAAACCCCTGGCCCTAGAACGGGGCTATCCCTACGTGATTGACGGGGTCAATGCCGATGATCTCCAGGACTATCGTCCGGGGATTCAAGCGGCGAAGGAACGGGGGGCGCGATCGCCTTTGGCAGAAGTGGGGATCACCAAATTAGAAGTGCGGGAAATTTCCAAACAGTTGGGATTGCCCTGGTGGGATAAACCCGCGCAACCCTGCCTCAGTTCCCGGTTCCCTTACGGTGAACTGATCACCACCGAAAAACTCCAGCGGGTCGGTCGTTGTGAAGTTTATCTGCGGCGTTTGGGCTGGCGATCGCTGCGGGTTCGTTCCCAAGGTGACACGGCTCGCATTGAGTTGCCCCCCGAACAAATTCGCGATTTTGTCGTCCAGGTAGATCTTGATGCCCTGGTCAAAACGTTCCAAGGCTATGGGTTTCTGTACGTCACCCTAGACCTAGAGGGCTACCGCAGTGGCAAGCTGAACCAAGTCCTCGATCCCCAAACCCGGTCTAACCAACAATATTCGGGGTCAAATCCCGCTATGATCAAGTCCACCTAGTCCTGTTGTCCAAAAGCACTATGATCCATTCCCGGCAATTTTATTCCGCAGCGGCGATCGCCCTTTGTTTTGGTTCCCTCCTGGTGAGCTGTAATCCCAATCCCAACGGCACAACCCCCAGCAGCGAAACGACGACCATTAGCGCCGATGTCAATAATCGTTTGGCCCTAGGCACCACCGCCAAACCCCGCACCATCGATCCCGCCGATAGCTACGAAATTGCCGGTTTAAATATCATCTACAACGTCACCGAAAGTCTCTACACCTACGAAATCGGGACCACGGAGATCAAACCCCTCCTGGCCGCAGCTCTGCCCGCCATTAGCGACGATGGCCTCACCTATACAATTCCCCTGCGGGAAGGCGTCACTTTCCATGATGGCGAACCCTTTAACGCGGCGGCGATGAAATTTTCTTTAGATCGCTTCATGGAAAACAAAGGCAAACCTTCCTTTTTACTAGGGGACATTATCGAGAATATCGAAGCGACCGGGGAATATGAACTGACCATTACCCTCAAGCAACCCTTTGCTGCGTTTCCTGCATTATTGGCCTTTGCTGGGGCTAGTGCTGTTTCCCCTGCGGCCTACGAGATCAGCGAAGGTGCCTTTAACCCCAGTCAACTGGTGGGCACTGGCCCCTACAAGCTAACGGCCTTTACGAGTGACACCATTACCCTCGACCGCAATGACGATTACTGGGGCGAAACCGCGAAGAATGCCGGAGTTGATATCCAAATTTTTAATAGTAATGCCGCCAATTTATTTAATGCGCTCCAGACGGGGGCCGTGGATATTGCCTACCAATCCCTGGAGCCGGAACAGGTGAGTAATCTCCTCCGGGAGGCAGAAAGCGGCGAAATTCAAGCCCTAGAAGCAGAGGGGACAGCGGTGAATTTTATGGTGCTAAACCGTAACCAAGCCCCCCTCGATCAGCTCGAAGTCCGCCAGGCGATCGCCGCTCTCCTCGACCGCAACCTGATCAACGAACGGGTACTCAATGGCCAGGCTGATCCGCTCTATAGTTTGATTCCGACTTCTTTTCCAGCATCACAACCGCTATTCCAAAGCGCCTATGGTGATGCCAACATTGAACAGGCCAAAACTCTCCTTACCGAAGCGGGCTTTACCCCAGAAAATCCGGCTGTAATTCCCCTGTGGTACCCGTCTGGCTCCACCACCCGTGGCATTATCGCCACAACCCTAAGGGAGTATGCCAACCGTGAACTGGAGGGCTTGTTGCAATTTGAACCCAGCAGTGTGGAAGGGGCAACCTTTTTCCAGAATATCGCCCAGGGGATTTATCCGGCGGCTTTGGGGAACTGGTACCCGGACTTTTTAGATGCGGATAATTACATTCATCCCCTTTTGAATTGTGAGGTGGGATCGCCAGAAACGGGCTGTGAATCGGGGGGCGCCCAAAACCAAGGGTCTTTTTATTGGAATGAAGCGATGAACCAATTAATTGATGCCCAACGAACCGAAACTGACCCAACAAAACGCCTCGAAATTTTTACGCAAATCCAAGAACAAATGGTGGCAGATGTGCCCTATATCCCCATTTGGCAAGGGAAAGAATATGTTTTTGCCCAGGCTAATATTCAAGGTTTGGCCGTAAACCCGAGCCAAAGTTTACCTCTCTGGCTGGTGGAAAAGTAGCGAAAAGATCGCCAATATTATTCCCCAAAAAAGACTAAGCTTTGTTCTCCTCATCGGGGAGTTCAAGGCTTTTGCGGGTACTTTTTAGGGTTTTCCAAAGGTTTTTAATTTCTTGATAGGCTTGCTGTGATGAAATTTTGCCGTTCGTTTCTAAGTTGCAGATAAAATTTACCCGCTGGGCAAACTCCTGTAGGTTGGCATTAAAGAGGACTTTCTCCATTTTGAATTCGCCTCGGTAGCTCTCAATGGGAAATAGAAATTTTTCTTTTTCGGATTCAGACATGGCGATCGCCTTAGGTAACTCCAATGAGGTTTGAATCAATACAAAACACCAAGAGACGCCTCTAGTGTAACGAAAGAATTTCTTCAGGGGAGGTGACAATTGCTGCTTTTTTGAAAATTGCCCATCTCCCATCGCCACAAAAAAAGGTAAAGCTAAGCCTTACCTCGAAAAAAAATATAAAAATAATCGCTAAATTGTCTTAACCCTTGGGGCTGAGACCAGTCACTACCAACTGGATTTGACCACACCGGGGAGCAAGCCTTGGTGAGCCCAATCCCGGAGGACGTTGCGGCACAGACCAAAGTCGCGGTAGTAGCTGCGGGGTCTGCCAGTAATTTGGCAACGGTTGCGCATCCGGGTCGGAGAGCTGTTGCGGGGAAGATTCTGGATTTTGCGGTGGATTTCGAGTTTTTCGAGGGGATCAGCTGCGTTGTTAAAAGCTTCCTTAAGGGCAGCTCTTTTTGCGGCGTATTTTGCCACCATGCGAGCACGTTTCTTGTCGCGCTCAATCATTGATTTCTTGGCCATGAAATTTAGTCTAAAAATTCTATATAAAGACAGCATTTTCTATCATAGCTTAAATGGCCAAAATTCCTAATCCCTAAGGCTAAATTTATGGGGCTACCGTTGGGTAATCGGCAGGCGATCGCCTAGAATGAAAGGCCTGTTATTTGTGGCAATTTGCAGACATCTATGGCGATCGCACCGGAGCCCACCTTGGGTTTAGCACTCCACACCACAACTCCCCAGTTAGGGCTGAGTTTACGGAACTTGGTCACAGGGGAACAACGCACGGCCCTGTGGGAACTGGGACGGGATTTATCGGCCCAACTCCATTGCTATCTCCAGGAGTTTATCCAGCCCCATGCTTGGCAAGACATCGCTTTTTTAGGGGTGGCAAAGGGGCCTGGTGGCTTCACGGGCACTCGGTTAGGCGTTGTCACGGCCCGCACCCTCGCCCAACAGTTAAACATTCCCCTCTATGGCATCTCGACCTTAGCGGCGATCGCGCAGCGATCCACGACGGGGTGCGCCTTTCAGAACCGAGAAAATTGTCTGGGTCAAACGGTGGCTGTGGCTTTGCCAGCGCGACGGGGCGCAGTCTTTGGGGCCATTTATCAAATCACTGCGACAGGGGCGATCGCCCTCGTGCCGGATCAGTTATTCACCCCCACGGCCTGGGCAGATTGTCAGGGCAATTTTCCTGATTTGCAGGTGATCGATCCCCCAGAAACGATTGGTGATACTGTGACTGAAGTTTTAAGCCTTGCCCAATCCCAATGGCAAGCAGACCCCCAGGGGCCTTGGGGCGCGGTTGTACCGTTCTATGGGCAACACCCCGTTTATCAGTAATGTGTCACAAAGCAGCTCATCTCATTATTTTCACCCGCTACCCGGTGCCGGGCCAGACAAAAACCCGTTTAATTCCCGCTTTAGGGGCGGAAGGGGCCGCAACACTACAACGCCACCTGACGGAACATACTCTGAAAACCGTAGAAGTTTTGAAAAATATCGAGATTTCGATTTACTTTTCCGGTGGTACAACAACCCAAATGGCGGCCTGGCTGGGGGAACAGTGGCATTATCAAGCGCAACAGGGCCAAGATTTAGGCGATCGCCTGATTCATGCTTTTCAAACCAGTGAGCAACAAGATTATGACAAAACCGTGGTGATTGGTATCGATTGCCCAGGCATTACCGATGAAATTCTCGCAGCGGCCTTTGACAAATTAGATGCGGCTGAAGTTGTCCTTGGCCCAGCAGTGGACGGCGGTTATTATCTGATTGGTCTGCGCCAAAATATTGCTGCTCTCTTTACAGAAATGCCCTGGGGTACAGCTCAAGTTTTCTCGGCAACTGAGGCCCGCTGCCAGCAGTTAAATCTAAGCCTTGCCTTACTGCCAATACTCCAGGACATTGACGAACCCGCCGATCTCAGGGTTTGGGACAACCTTAAAAACACTCTTAAAAAAGCTGCTGAATAATTCGCTTGGCCTGGTTGCCATAGCCCCCACCAAATAAATTGAAGTGATTGAGTACGTGATAGAGGTTGTACAAATCGCGGCGATCACCATAGCCAGAATCCAGGGGCCAAGCCTCGTTATAGCCCTGGTAAAAACGTCCCGGAAAGCCACCAAATAGCTCTGTCATCGCAATATCCACTTCGCGATCGCCATAGTAGGCCGCCGGGTCAAAAATAATCGGTTCTCCTTGGGCCGTCACTGCGGCATTCCCTGACCAAAGATCCCCATGGACGAGGGAGGGTTGGGGCTGATGATCCCGCAAAATTCTTCGTACTCCTTCAATGATCCGCTGTGGCTCCGGAAAATCGCCCCCTTTTCGCCTCGCAAGACGCAGTTGATAGCCAAGGCGTTGTTCCGCCCAAAATTCAGCCCAATTGCTTTGCCAGTCATTCATTTGGGGCGTAGAACCAATAGTGTTGGGGCGATCCCAGCCAAATTTTTCCGCCGTACCCCGACGGTGAAGTTCTGCGAGGTGGCGGCCCATAGCTTGCCAAGCCTCACCACTACCACCACCGAGATCGATCCATTCCAGGACGATATAACTATTACTCTCGGTTTCCCCCCAACAGATGGGCTTTGGAACACGGATAGTTTGGGTTGCGCCCATTTGCTGGAGGGCCAAGGCTTCTGCGGCGAACATTGCCGTCTGATTCGGGCGATTGAGCTTCACAAAATACCGCTGGCCAGAGCCTGCCAAACAGTAGCCCTGATTAATACAGCCGCCCCCCACGGAACGCTGCTGTTCGAGGGTAAACGGTTGGCCAGTGGTTGCCGCAATGTGCTCGGCAATGGCCCCTAGGGAAGTACGCATCGCAATACCTCAATTCGTCGGCGGAGTCTATCTCCAGCTTAGGCGATCGCCTTTTGTAACGGAAAGCCCAATTCTTCCCGTTGGGCAAGGTAAAGGTGGGCCACCTGGCGGGCCATGTGACGAATCCGCCCAATGTAACGGGTACGTTCGGCCACGGCAATCACTCCCCGCGCATCGAGTAAATTAAACGTGTGGGAACATTTCAGCACATAATCAAGGCTCGGCATCACCAACCCTTTCTCAATGAGTTGTTGGGCTTCTGCTTCGTAGAGCGAAAATAGCTGGAACAACATTTCCGGATTAGACGCTTCAAAATTGTAGGTACATTGCTCAATTTCACTTTGCAGGAAAATATCTCCGTAGCTGGTGGTCTCATTCCAGCGGATCTTGGTGATCGCATCCACTTCCTGGAGGTACATTGCCAGGCGTTCTAGGCCGTAGGTGATTTCAATACAAACCGGACGACAGTCGAGGCCACCACATTGCTGGAAATAGGTAAATTGGGTGATTTCCATGCCATCAAGCCACACTTCCCAGCCCACGCCCCAGGCACCGAGGGTCGGCGACTCCCAGTTATCTTCTACAAAGCGGATATCGTGATCTTCCGGCTGAATCCCCAGGGCTTTGAGGGAGTCTAAATAAATCTCTTGAATGTTGTCCGGTGACGGTTTGATGATCACCTGGTACTGGAAATAATGCTGTACCCGGTTGGGGTTTTCACCGTAGCGGCCATCGGTAGGGCGACGGCAAGGTTCGACATAGGCAACGGACCAAGGTTCAGGGCCAATCGCCCGCAAAAAAGTGTGATGGTTCATGGTGCCGGCCCCTTTTTCGGTGTCGTAGGGCTGGGCAATTAGACAACCACGATCCCGCCAAAATTGATTGAGGGTGGCGATGATTTCTTGAAAATTTAACGACACGCTATTTTGCCTCGAACACTTGCTAGGAAATGGACAGAATTATAGATTTTGTTCCCTAATGAAGATATCACAAGACTTCTACCCCTGTGGCGTCCTGGTTTCAGGGAAGCGGCTTCGCAACCACGACAAAAATCCCCATTATGAATAGCGCCGGGGCACACACAGAAAATGGGGATTACCAGGGGGAATAATTCAGAAGCTAGTGGCTAAAGCTAAAGATGGGCATCAGGGTTTTTTTTGACCCAGAGTCATCAAAAATAGTGAGCTCTTTGGGGGTACGACACCGTTGTAGGTTTACGTCGATGTTCTGGGCGCCTTCGTTGGTAAGGTCTTCGAGGAAACCGGGCTGGGCGGCGATCGCCTCTTTGCGACTGAGGTAAGGACCAAAGTAGTAGGTACACTCCGGTTGCTCAGTGGTAATTTCAAGCCAATAGGCACGGCCAATGGTCTCGAAGAGCTTGAGCAAAAGTTCTTTCATATCTGTCCCTGTGGTGGTGAAGTTTGAGGTATGGGTCTACTGGAAAAATACTTGTTGTTGAAGATAGCTTGTCTGGATCCAAACCAACAACTCTTGTTTTATCCCGAAAGCGCTCACTTTGCATACTGCCTTAGGGGGTATCCGGGAGGGTGATTTGCACCTGGCGTACAAGCTTTTGTCGGTACACTTCATATAAGGCGATCGCCGCAGCGACGGAAGCGTTTAGGCTAGGGGTTTTCCCGGTCATCGGAATTGCAACCAGTTCATCACAATGCTTTTGCGTCAACAAACTAAGACCTTGTCCTTCCGAACCGATAACTAATCCTATCGCACCTTCAAATTTGATATTGTGTAAGGCTTTACTGGTTCCGGCGGCAGTGCCATAAATCCAGAAACCAGCTTCCTTGAGTTCTTCCATGGCCCGACTAAGATTAACCACCCGCGCAACCGGGAAATGTTCAAGGGCACCAGCGGCCACCTTCATTACCGTTGAGGTTACCCCCACCGCCCGCCGTTGGGGAATAATCATCCCTTGGGCACCAATCGCTTCGGCAGTACGAATAATCGCCCCCAAATTATGGGGATCGGTGATGCCGTCGGCAATCACAACCACGGGAGATTCTGTTTTGGCCTTCGCTTGCTCAATGAGATCCGGCAACTCCATATATTCATAGGGAGCCGTCTGCACAGCGATGCCCTGGTGGACGCCCCGGTTGGTCAGATAGTCTAAGCGGGACATACTCACCTCGTCGATGACCGTGCCTTGGTTCTTGGCGGCCTGGAGGAGGGTATGGAAACGATTAGCGTGGCGCAGGCGGGAGGTGACCCAAATTCGGTTGAGGGGACGTTCGCTCTCCAGCACTGATAACACCGCATGTTTGCCGTAGATCAAGTCATTATCTTCTTCTGGGGTGACTGCTTCGGTAACTTCCTCTGGGGCGGTTTGGGGCGTGAGTTCAGGCGCATCTTGGGGGATGAATTCTGGCCCTTGGCTACGCTGGGGTTTGGGACGGTCTGTAATGGGGCGTCTTTTATTCGGGCCAGCACCTTGGCTGCTGCGTTTATCAAAGCGTTTAAAGGAGCGCTCTCCTCCTTCGTCTCGTCGGGAAAATTGACCCTTGCGCCGGGGGGCTGGGCGATCGCCCCGTTCAAATTTACCGCCATCTTCGCGGCAATCAGAACGTCGATCCCGATCAAAGGAAGAAGCTTTTCCATACTTTTTGCTCGGCTTGCGGTCTCTTCCCCCAGCAGCTCTACCGTATTTTTTACCCGAATCGGATCGATGTGGCTTGTTCATAAAAAATCAGTCTTTGGTCGTTCAGATGTATTAACTTGTCAAGGAAAATCAGTTGCAGGGGCTGGGGCGATCGCCTAGAGTATGACTCCGGTTATTTAAAATCAACAAAGTCACCTTTTTCAGCCAACCGTTAAATCAACACAAACATATTTTGGTCTTACCTCAGGCGGGGCGCTCCCTAGGGGAAAAAGCCCCAACGAAACACAAAAGAGAGTCGATCATATCAGACCCCAGACCGTTCTTGGGGTAAATAGGTAAATAATTCGGCCAAACGCTGCGGGTTTGTGAGATAGAGATATCCGACTAGGGCTTCAAAACCTGTGGCCTGCCGATAAATAGCTAAGCTCAGACGCCTTGGTTTTCCGGTGGCTGCATTGCGCCCCCGGCGAACAATATCCTGTTCTAGCTCGCTTAAATGGGGTTCCAGGAGAGTTAAATATTGGGCTTGGGTTTCTGCCCGCACCTCCGCCACCACCTTACCGTGGTAATCCGCGATGCGACAGGGGGGCAACAAAAAATAACAGCGGCTGTAGAGTTCATAAACAGCATCCCCCACATAGGCTAAGGACGCGGGGGATAATTGTCGGAGCTGATCAGCGGTAATGTCAGGGACAAACAATGGTTTTCTCGTCCCTATTTTTTCTCGTCTAGGTGGGCGATCGCCTCATCAATGGAGTTCCGTAGAGACAAAAATTTCTCTAGGCGAACTAACTTCACCGTTTGGGTTACCCGTGGATTGGTCACCACTTGCATCGTTCCCCCAGTGTTTTGGGTGTGTTTTACCAACTGCACCAGGGCACCGATACCAGAACTATCCACAAAATCAATTTGGGCTAGGGAGAGGATAATATCGTGGGGGCCTTCATTAATGCGGTTTTTGATGGCTGTACTAAACACAGGCTCGGAAAAAGCATCCAATAACCCAGTTAAGCGGAAAATTTGATATTTGTTGTCAATGACTTCGTAAGTTCCTCTCAAACTTACAGTCAGATTTAGCGGTTCAGGAATAGTCCTCTCCTCCTCAAACTGAACGGATATGCAACGCTAATTTTAGCTCATTGCGACTGCGGGCAGAATAAGGGACGAAAAACAGTACAACAAACTACAGATTTTTTGCCGCACCATCGTCCCTAGTGCCTGCTTAAAATTCATCCCAGCCTGTAATTCCCGATGACATCACGTAGCTGGTTACCCCGGCCTCAAAGAAGTTGGCTTTGGTGTTGCCTTCTTTTTTCGTGTCTGAAAACCGTTCGAGGTGACGGTAGGGGCTTTTCTTGTATTGATCCCCTTTGTACAACGGTTCGAGGCCGATGGCTTGAAGACGAATATTCGCCAAATACTTGGTGTAAATCTCGGTGCTTTGTTCTGTAATGCCAAGGATATCGTTACCGACAATGTGGTTTGTCCATTGGCATTCGTACTGTACGGCCCGTTCCACCATTTCATAGATGTGATTGACAGAGTGATCAAAGGTGGCCATAGCCTCTGGGATCAGTTTTTGGAATAGGCGCACGTGGCTAAGTTCATCCCGGTTAATCATTTTAAAAATATCCGCAGAACCGGGCATCAACATCCGCGAGGCGAGATTATAGAAGAACACAAAGCCATTGTAAAAATACAGCCCTTCTAGCAAATAGTCGGCGACGAGGGTCGTGAAATAGTTTTCTGGGGTGGGATTGTCAATGTAGCGCTGGTAGTTGCTGGCAATGTACTCACAGCGATCGCGTAAAACTTTATCCGTGCGCCAAAAATCATAGACGGCACTGCGGCGATCGCTAGGGATGATCGTCTCAATCATGTATTGATAGGACTGGTTGTGCATCCCTTCCTGGGAGATCTGCTCGGCAATGCAGAGACTAATTTCTGGGGCCGTAATCGAACTTTTGATGTGAGGAAGATTACAGGTTTGGACAGAATCAAGGAATGTGAGGTAGCTGAGGATCCCGTCAAAGGCGCGGCGTTCTGAATCTGTCAGGTTGTGGTAGTCGGTGACATCCTGGGTGATGTCCAGCTTCTGGGGAATCCAAAAGTTTTCGCGCATCTGTTGGTACAGTCCCACCGCCCAAGGGTAGCGAACGTCGTTCAGTTGCATCAGGTTGGTAGTTTCTCCGAACCAAATGGAACGGTGGGCGATATCGTCATTCCCATCGGGATTAAAGATGGGATTGGTGGGCATCCGGTCAAGGAGAGATTGTTGCATAGTGGCTGGGGCCGCGTAGAGGATACAAATCTTAAAAGGTCTTAGTTTAGTTTAAAAGAGTTTGCTGAGAGATACCACACCAGTGATGGGTGTAGTTGGAATGATTGTCCCCCAGAAAGCACTATTTGTAGTCTGATTGCAATTTTTGTTTTTTTTCTGGGCGAGCAGATAAAAAAGCCTCCCAAGGAACTGAGAGGCATCAGGTTGAATTTTACAAGGGGACAAGCTTTAGGATTCAGATTCGGATTCGGAAGGATTCGGTTGATTAAACATCGGCGCAATAAATGCCACGATCGCCCCCATCATGAAGCCGAGGATATTGCGGAGTAAGGGTAACCAGTCAGAGGTGCGGGTGACAACGGGGCCAACCCCAAAGGCGAGAAAGAGGATGCCCCAGAGAGGAGACATGATTAAGGCCCACTGCCAGGCAAAGGCTTGACCTTCCTTGCGGGGAATGGCAGCAAAGCCACAGATAACGCCCCCAACAACGGAACTAATGAGGGTGAGTAACCACTGTTCACGGGGTAAGCCAGGTACAACGATACAGCCGCCTTCTTTGGTGACACAGACTTTAACGGTTTCTAGGGCATCGGCGATCGCCTGATTTTCGCCATGTTCACGGACGTAATACATATTGCCGAAGCGGGTCTGGAGTTCGATCCAGAAGGTGCGGGGCATCAGCTCATAAACATCATCACCAATGCTAAAGGCCAAGAGGTTACCCCCCCGGCCATCGGCAACGAGCAAAATACTTTTATCATCGAGACCCCAGTATTCCTTTACGGCCCGTCCGGGACTGCGGTCAAATTGGGTTAAGACACGCATTTTCCAGCCCGTTTCTGCTTCAAAATTGTTCAGATCCGTCACGAGATTTTCTTCCTGGAGCTGGGGGAGGAAGTTCGCCAAATCCACGACCGGCGTTTCATAATCGGGGAGCAGTTCAGGGTTGTTAACGGCGAAGGCAGCGGGGGCGATCGCCCAGGTCATCACCGCCAAACAGGCCGCGAAAAGACTACGGAGCAGGGGACGAGGCAAGAAATGATTCATAGAAATTTCTGAAAATAATGAAGCCAGCAGGGGCCGCTAATTATGAAAATTAATCGCGTTTTTATTACGGCTTGTTACTTTATTTTAAGTATTTTAAGATTTTTCTCAATGCTTTTCGAGGATTTACCTGGATTACACGACCAGTTGACCGCTCAAATGCTGGAGGTGGCGCAGGGCTGGATGGTTGATTTGGAGAGTGTTTAAGGAAAAATTAACTCCCTGAATCGCCTGGAACGGAATCAGGCCCACGACGCTGTTACTGTAGGCGATCGCCTCGAAGGTTTGGATCAGATCAATGTCCCAAGGAATTTCCTGGACGGGGAGTTGCTGATTTTGCAATTGCCCTAGGAGGTGCGATCGCATCACCCCAGGCAAAATTCCCCCCAGGGGCGGCGTGTACCAAGTGCCTTGTTTAAAACCCCATAAATTTCCGGTGGCGGTTTCGAGCCAGTGGCCGCTGGGAGCTTGCAGAATTGCTTCTCCTGTCCCCAAGGCGATCGCCCGTTGACGGGCCTGCCACGCACTGAGGTAATTCCCTGTTTTAAAATCCGCCTGGGGTCTCTGGAAATAGGGGTCTTGGGCCAACCAACCTTGGATTCCCTGCTGTTGCTGTTGGGCTAAATGTTCTGGCAGTGGACGACCGAGGATCAGTTCGCGGCCATCATGGAGGATTGTCACCCGCACCACGGGCGCAACGGTGGCCACTTTTTGGGCACCCTGGTTAATGCGCTCCCAATCGGGTGCTGGCCATTGCAAAGTTTTGATGCTGTGGCGGAGGCGATCGCCATGGTGAGACCATAGACTGCGGGAATCCGTGAGGGAGTTTTGGTGAACCCGGAGCGTCGTAAAGAGGGTCGCCCCAAATAAAAAACTCGGATCACTAACCGGGAGAGTCAGTTCTGTCCCCTCGTACCAAGCCCCCGCGTACCAATAGCCCATGACCATAAAATTCTAAAATTTCCATCACACCATACTTCAAACTGCTTTTACCTGGCGGAGAGCGTTAAACAGGATTTTCCGGCGCCGTTTGGGATTGTACCCGGCGCAGCAACCAATCGAAGCGGGTGGTAGCGACATTGAGATTTTCTTGAATCATGCTGGGCACGGCTTCGGTAGCGCGACTTTGATTAAACACGAAATCTTTATCCTCACCGAGGTGACGCACCGTATTCCGGAGACGACTCGCTAAAAAAGTGGCGATCGCCCGATTAAATCGTGCCGAAAAGCCAATATCTTGATTCAGGCGATCGGAAATTTTGTCTTGGGATACGGCCAGTAATAAGCATTCACCACAGGTTTTGACACTGGCACTGGGTAACTGCTGATCAATAAAAGACAGTTCCCCAAAAACTTCCCCACTCTGGAGCACCGCAATATCCTTTGTCACTCCCATGAGGTCAATGAAAACCGATACCGAGCCATCGAGGAGAATGTAGAAATTTTCCAGAGGTTGATTTTCTTGGATTAAAACTGTTTGCGGCGGAATTTTGGCAATCTTACCGGCAGTGATAAGCCAGTCAATATCATCATCATTTAATTCTCCAAACAGAAATAATACTTTCTGCATTGCCAATGTCCTTTTAGCACGAATGGTGCGGTCTGTGGTTATTTTACCCCGGATCTCCAAGGGACTTAGACCGCTGCGGCGATGTGTAACAAGATTTTTTGATTGGGTTACCGTGTCACTATCTAAATTTCAGTCTCCCCACAATTGATCCGAAAGGGAGTTGGAGGAACTTTATAGCCGTGACCGGAGAGTGAACTGATAATCGCCGCCTGGTTCCAGACGATAATCACTCTGCTCCAAAAATCGGCCCAGGGGTTCGTAAATTAAGGCGCGGCCAAGGGTCGGATGTACCCGCAATTTTCCCTGGCGGAAATGCCACTGAAATTCCCATTGATAGGAACCCGCTTGCACTTCGCCAATGATTTTGCCCTGCTGCCAGGACTGTTGCAAAATTCGCACATGGGCCGGGGTTTCAGGCACAACAACAACCTTGATTTGGTGCTAAAGAACGTTCCCTATTGTGGAAGTTTTTGCCGCAAAACGCACCATCATTTCAGCATTTCATGGCAAAATCGTCCCACTTTCTGTCGCTACCAGGGCAAAGACTCACCATCCCAGTTAAAAAATTTACCCGTATCCTGGGGATGCAGATTGGCGATCACTTGGCGCAGTTGGCTCACTGTCCGCGTGGGCGAAAAGAGCTTTTCGGGGGGGACATTTTTCTGGAAAGGCTGGGAGAGATCGGTAGCCGTTGTCCCTGGGTGCAGGGCCGCCACAATGATATTTGGGGCAACGCGACTCCATTCAATGGCGATATTTTTCAAAAACATATTCAAGGCTGCTTTCGAGGCACGGTAGCCATACCATCCCCCTAGGCGATTGTCTTCGATGCTGCCGACTTTAGCGGAAATAGCGGCAAAAATTGCGGGTTCTGGGTGACGGAGAAAGGGGAGGAGATGCTTGGCCCAGAGGACAGCACCGATGGCATTGACTTGAAAGTACGTCAGTAAATTTTCTGTTTGAATATGGCGGAGACTTTTTTCCGGTTGGAGGGTTTGGTGATGCAGAAGACCGACGCAATAGATTACTTCATCAAGGCGAGAGGTTTGGGCTTTGAGGGTGGCGATCGCCGCTGTGATCTGCGCTTCCTGGGTCACATCCACGGGGATTAGTTGGAGTCGATCAGGGTAGCGCTCCTGTAACGCCAGGAGATCGGCGGAGGGCTGGCGGTAGGTGCCATAGACCCGCTGATACAGATCTGAGGCGAGGTATTGCCGGACAAATTCTAGGCCGATGCCGCGACCAGCACCAATAACAAGGGTTTCCATTATGGACGACTTACCTCCGCAGTATTTAAGGTCTGACTGGGGGCCGCAGGGTTTTCGTGAGCCTCTAGGGTGGGAGGACGTAGGGCAAGGTATAAAGCAGCACCAAGGGGAGGGGTAAAGGCGATCGCCCACAGCAACCAGTTTTGCTCCCCAAGGCCACGGCGGGCTAAATCGTCCTTGATCAGGGTCGGGAATAGGAGTGCCAGCAAACAAAAATCTAAGCTCATCACGTGGATAAAGCGATCGCCCCAAAATCTGGTGCCAAAATCCCCCCAATCCCCTGCACTGAATCCGTAAATCAGGAGTCCCAGCAGCGCAACCAAACAAAACAAGCCCAACAGTCGCGAATCCTGCCACCGGAGCCACCAGTTTTTCTGCCCCGTAAAGGTGGGATTATCGCGCCGCAACGCTAAATAGGGCAGCAACGCAAACGCACCGAGGAAAAAACTGCCTGCCGCAAAGACCCAAGCGGGTAACCTTTGGCGATCGCCATCGAGAAACAAGAGCGCCCCATACATGACCGGGAAAATACCCATGATGTTAAACAGGGCAATGATCAACGGGTTGATGCCGTCCCACTGTCCACCGGATAAAGCGGTAATCAGCTCTAGGGTTTCCGGTTGGTTGGGGGGCGCACCCAAAAAGGCATACAACACAAAGGCAAGCCACAGGGAACCAAGGAAAATCGAGCGGGCCATAGCGAGTGAACTCCTAGGGACAGGGAAGAATAATAAATGGCGTCATTGAAACAACTACAGGGTGCGGAGGTAACTCAAGAGATCCGCCATTTCCTGGGGGGCCGGCTGGAATTTCGGCATGGGGGGCGTTTTCCCGCTGATAACCTGTTGAATCAAACGCACGTCGGATTTTCGCTGGGCGACGGCCCGTAAACTTGGCCCCACGTTGCCATCCGCCTGGGGGCCGTGACAGCCAGCACAATTAATTTGAAAAATGGCATTGCCCCGCAGTTCATCCCCTTGGAGCGCTAAAACCTGTTGAATGTAGGGGTCACTGGCCTGGGTACTGTACACACCAAAGATCCCCAGGGCAGCAATGGCCAGCACTAGGATGATTACGAAGAGGAGCTTCGAAAAATTTGGGACGGAAAGCTCAGAAGAATTAGCCACGGGGTTTGCTGTAGAGGAGATACAACTTTGTTGATATTACGCAATTTTTCTTAATGGTTATCCTACTGCGATCGCCTAAGAATGTCGAATCAAATCCCTTTGCACGGACTTCCTCCATCCCATAGAATGATTAAAAATCTTTAACAGTTAGCTTTAATCTGCCGCCATAAGGAGAAACCCCTGTGATTGAACCCCTCTTACTCGGTATTGTGTTGGGCCTGATCCCCGTAACCCTCGCTGGTTTATTCGTCGCTGCCTATCTCCAGTACAAGCGTGGTAATGACCTCGGCATGGAGTAACTAGCCATCTACGGCTTCTATCCCAGTAGCGATCGCCAATCCTTGCTTTTTTGGAGCAGGGATTATTTTTTACAACACAATGCACCACGGGTTTAAAAGGGAATTTCCCTTGTTAGAATTTTGGGCAGAAACGTTGGTGGGCAACACCGTTGCTGTGGGTGATCGCTCCCCACCCATGGTTTGGACTGTTTCAACTTACCTTCTCAAGTCTTTAGAGGTTAGCGCCATTGTCATCTAGTACCGTTCGGCACAAAACGAAAAAAGCCCTTGCCCGTCAGTCCAAGGAAAGGCGATCGCCCCAAGGTTTCTTGCGGGGAGTTGCCCAAAAGGCCATGGGAACGGTGATTGGTTGCACCATGCTCGGCAGTGCGATCGCCGCTGGGGGGTTAGTGGGTCTTGCCATTAGTTTCCGGAACCTGCCCGATGTGCGGACCCTAAAGACCTATGTGCCCACCGAAACCAGCTATATCTACGATATCAACGGCAAAGTCCTCCTGAGCCTCCACGGTGAAGCCAACCGAACCAATATCGAACTCAGTGAAGTTTCCCCCGAACTCAAGATGGCCATCCTCGCCATCGAAGATAGCCATTTTTACCAACACAACGGCATCAATCCCACCAGTATTGGTCGGGCAATCCTCTCCAACCTTGAAGCAGGCGGCATCACCGAAGGAGCCTCAACCATCACCATGCAATTGGTGAAAAACCTCTTCCTAGCCCAAGATCGTACCTACAACCGTAAACTCGCCGAAACCGTCCTCGCCCTCCGCATCGAACAGATTTTCCCCAAGGACGAAATCCTAGAAATGTACCTCAATAACATCTATTGGGGCCACAACAACTATGGCGTCGAAACAGCCGCCGAATCCTATTTCAATAAATCCGCCGCCGATCTAACCCTGCCCGAAGCCGCCGTGATGGCCGGGATGATCCAAGCCCCCGAAGATTACAGCCCCTTTCGAGATTACCAAGCCACCAAACAACGGCAAAAAATCGTTCTAAATCGCCTAGAGGATCTCGGTTGGATTACTCCCGAAGAAGCCGCCGCTGCTGCCCAAGAACCCCTTTTGGTGGGCCAACCGACTGCCTGGAAAGCCAGTGCTTCCCCCTATATCACCCAAGCCGTAGAAGAAGAGCTCACCCAACGCTTTGGCGAAGAATTAGTTCGTAAAGGCGGGATGCGCGTCCAGACCACCGTGGATCTCAATATGCAACGCCGTGCCGAAGAAACGGTACAAAAAGCCTTTCAGCAGGCCCGCAGTCGGGGGTTACGGGCTGACCAGATTGCCGTAGCTGCCGTTGATCCGCGTACCCATTTTGTCAAGGTTCTGGTGGGGGGCAGAGACTACGAAGAAAGCCAATTTAACCGGGCGATTCAGTCTCAACGTCAGCCAGGATCAGCCTTTAAACCTTTTGTTTACTACACTGCCTTTGCGAGTGGCAACTATACGCCCTTTTCGACCATCGACGATAGCCCTGTGAGTTACCCCGATGGCAACGGTACCTATTCACCCCAAAACTATGGGGGATCTTTTTCTGGCACCGTGAGTTTGTATGACGCCCTAGTCACTTCCAAAAACGTTCCCGCTGTCAAACTTGGGAAAGCAGTGGGCCTCGAAAAGGTGATTGAACTATGTCGTTTATTGGGAATCGAGAGTCCGCTCCAACCAGTTATTTCTCTGCCCCTCGGCGCAGTGGGGATCAGCCCCCTAGAAATGGCCAGCGCCTACGCCACTTTTGCGAGTAATGGCTGGCAAAGTGAAACAACTTTGATCTTACGGGTCACCGATAGCCAAGGGAATGTTCTTTTGGATAATACACCCCAGCCACGTTTAGTTTTAGATCCTTGGGCCACGGCCTCCCTGACAACAGTGCTCCAAGGAGTTGTGAATGGCGGCACAGGTCAGGCCGCTAATTTAGGCGATCGCCCCGCCGCCGGAAAAACTGGCACTACCTCCTCAGAACGGGATGTGTGGTTTGTGGGCTATGTACCCCAACTGGCAGCAGCGGTTTGGATTGGCAATGATGACTATCGGCCCATGGGCACTGGTACCACTGGCGGCGGCGATGCGGCTCCCATCTGGCGCGCCTTTATGCAGGAAGCCCTTAAGGGAGAAGAACCCCAATATTTCCCGGCAGCGTCTAAATATCCCCGCCCTAAACCGTAGGGGTATCCGGCATAATAGGACAGTCTTTTTCCATTTCCTTGGGTTAAAACTTTGGTTTACATTAGTGTCGTTATTCCCACCTACAATCGCAAACCCATTTTGACAAAATGCCTCCAGGCCCTAGAACAGCAGCAAGTGCCGGAAGAGCTAGAAAATGGAGGCTACGAGGTGGTGGTGGTGGACGATGGCTCCACCGATGGCACAGTGGATTGGCTCCAGACCGAAGCGGATCAATATCCCCACATACGACTCTTTGAACAGTCTCACAAAGGGGCGGCGGCGGCCCGAAACCTCGGCGTAGAACAGGCCCAGGGGGAGATTATTATTTTTATTGATAGTGATCTGGTCGTCACAGAAACTTTTTTGGCAGCCCACCTAGAGGGACTCCGCCGGGGTAAACGCAAACTCAAAAGCGATCGCCTATTTACCTACGGACGTGTGATCAATACTGCCAATTTTGAAGATCCCACCAGTGAACCCTTTAAGGTGACAGATTTTTCGGCGGCCTACTTTGCGACGGGAAATGTGGCGATCGCCCGCAAATGGCTCCTCGAAGCTGGCTTATTTGATACCGGCTTTCAGCTCTATGGTTGGGAAGATTTAGAACTGGGTGTCCGTCTCAAAAAACTGGGTCTCACCCTGATTAAATGTCCCGATGCCGTCGGTTACCACTGGCATCCCCCCTTCAGTTTGGCGCAAATCCCTCAGCTCATTGATCAAGAAATTCAGCGGGGCAAAATGGGGGTCATCTTCTACAAAAAACACCCCACCTGGGAAGTTCGCATGATGATCCAAATGACCTGGCTCCACCGTCTGCTCTGGGGCATCCTTTCCCTGGGGGGCTGGCTCAATGAAAAACGTCTAAAACCCCTTTTAGGTTGGCTAATCCAGCGAGGAAAATCACAACTGGCCCTCGAAATTGCCCGGATTTTTCTCAATTGGTATAACGTGCAGGGGGTCTATGCTGCCTACCGGGAAGATCAACTGGCCCGTCGATCTTGAATTGCGCAAAAATTATCTTGACAAGATCATGGGGATTGAGCTATGAATTAGCAACCGTAAAAAATCAATCTCTTTCAGTTCTTAAAAATCGAGTATTTTTTTCCTGAAAAAAGCTAACTTTTTGTTAGTTACGGAATCTGTCTCAGGGTTGATTTTTTAACAATTTTATTTGTACTAGGTCTATTTCTCTACACATCCCACGAAAACGACGATTGTGACTCCTTCTGCCTCTAACTTTGCCACTCCCAAGTATTTTGACCCTGCCGCCCGGGAGTCAGAGTTGCAGCTCGTTTCCGGCAAGCCAGACTCCCGCTTAGAAACGGCTATTGGCGAAGATGTCGAATTTTTGCGGGCGCAAATTGCGAAGCTCAGCCGAGAGCAAACGAAGGTTCAAGATCTGTTGAGTTCCCTGGGTTTTGCCCTCAGAAGTTTTAACAACCTCAACCAATTTCTTGAGTTGACCCCCCTAATGTCTGCGCGGGTGGTGGATGCTGATGGTGGTGCTTTGGTGCTGTTTGATGCCCAGGGCCAGGTGCAGCTCGAAAAATTTTATTGTGGTGAAGGGGGAGATTGTCAGTTTATCCGACAAGCATTTACGCAGCTTCAGACGGGAGCGCGGACCACAAACCCAGAGGCAGCGACCTGTACGGCCCAGGAAGCGTTGCAATTTGACGAAAAACTCCAGGCCCAGCTTGGCGAAGAAATTCGGGTTTGTAGCACGCCCATCCTTGTCAAAAATGTGACCCGTGGCAAGCTTTATGTATTTAGTCGTGATCCCCAGTATGGCTGGGATATTACCCGGCGAAAATTGGTGCAACTGGTGGCGGATCAAACAGCGGTGGCGATCGCCAACAATGACCTCACCAGTAAACTCCGGAGCAAAGAAAAGCAAGACCGGGAACTAGAAATCGCCTCGGAAATTCAAAACCATCTTTTACCCAGTGAATGTCCGCAAATCAAAGGTTTGGCGATCGCCGCCGATTATCGCAATGCCTACCGGGTTGGGGGCGACTACTACGACTTCATTCCCAGTAACTACGACCGCATCCGCCGCCAGGATGATCCGAAGCTTGTGCAATGTGTCCCCTGGAGTATCGTCATTGGCGATGTCATGGGGAAAGGCGTCCCGGCAGGTTTGATTATGACCATGACCAGGGGGATGCTCCGGGCCGAAGTGCTCAACCGCCACAGTCCCGCTAAAATCCTTGAACACCTAAACCGGGTCATGTACGCGGATCTAGATAATTCCCACCGATTTGTGACCCTATTTTATTCAGAGTACGATCCGAAAACCCGTACCCTGTCCTATAGCAATGCGGCTCATCACCCGCCGCTACTGTGGCGCGCCCAAACCCAAAACATCGAACCCCTCGACACCCAGGGCATGTTGATTGGTCTGGATCTAGATTCGTCCTACGAAGACGCTAAAGTGGTGCTGGAGGTGGGGGATATCATCCTCTACTACACCGATGGGTTTACCGATGCCGTCAACTCCCATGGCGATCGCTTTGACGAAGAAAACCTTGTGCGCGTCTTTCAAAATGCCTGCCAAAATTGCCAGACGCCGGAAGCAATTGTGCAGGAACTTTTTACCCAAGTGGAAAAATTCACCTATCCCAAAGTGCGTGGCGGTGATGATATGACCTTGGTTGTTGTGCAGGTACAATCAGAAGCAATTGAGTCCCATCTGTGTCAACACCATGACTGCTAAATCTCCTTTGCCCTTACCATCCGTAGCATCTGAGCAAATTGTGATCGCCCAAACGGGCTATGTCGAAGATCCTGATATTTTGGGTCAAATCCGTGATGGCTTTCAAAATTTCGTCGATAGTGGTCAAATGTGGGCCTTGATCTTAGGTTTTGTCCTCGGTTATTGGTTTAGTGGCATCCGTCGCGGTTAAGGGATTTCTCTCCTCTGATAAGTACGGTATGCTTAAAAGGAACTTTTCCTGCTTTGGAAAGATTTCTGTCGATATTACTAGCCCCTAGACTGTTTTCGTGTCTAAGTCTTTTCGCGTACGATCATCTCCTGCTTTGATTGCGAAGGTGCGCCGTTTCAGTCAGCGCCCGCGTCGATGGTTTGCCCTCAGTCGGTCTGTGGATTGGCTTTGGGTGGGCAAAGTTGGCGGATTGGGGGTCGGCATTACTAGTCTTTGGCTCTGGCAATGGCAACTGCTGGTGGCGATCGCCTTGGGAGCTGGGGCAATGGCCGCGATTTATCTTTTTGAAGCTTCGCCTTGGCAGAAATATTTAGAAGAAGGTTATCGACTCTGGCATAGTCGCCACCGACGGTTACTCCTGGCGGGTATGGGCGGCAGCCTCACGGTGTTACTGAGTTATGGGGCGATCGCCTTTTGGCAATCCATGGCGAACCACTGGCTGACCAGCGTGATGCTCATTCAAGGGTTCATGATTAGTGCGATGTTTGCCCTGATGTTCAGTCGCCACTGGCAGTATCGATCGCCTCAACAACAATTCGAGCAAGCCCTTGAAAATTTAGGCGATCGCAGCAGTATCCGCCGACTCTACGCGATTCGTCAATTGCGGCAGTTATTACAAGAGCAACGATTGACGGCAGAACAGCGCCACACCCTCCATAACTTTTTGCAATTAAGCTGGCAACAGGAACGGGAAAAGCCCCTGCGGGAAGCTCTTCTGGGAATACTGCGCCTCTACACCAGACCCCAAACCCCATCTCCCCGGCCCCTCCAACTCCAAAAATCCCGCCCTCCCCTCAACTTGACCAGGCAGCAGCAAACCCGCAAATCTTTAGTCAAAGAGCAGGTCTAGGGGTTTTTGAGCAACAATGGCCCAACCCTTTGACCTGATTATCCTGACCAATGGCCCCGGTGAAGTGACCACTTGGCTCCGTCCCGTCGTGCAGGCCGTGCGTGCCCATTGGGGAAGCCTCCCACGCATTTCTGTGGTCTTGGCTCCCTGTTCCCACAGCACGGGTCAAGAAGCGGCGATCGCCCGCAGTTATCCCGAAGTTGACCGGGTTCAGGCCGCCAAGCATTTTTTCCCATTTCTGCTCTGGGGAAAAACCGCCGAATCTTGGTCTTGGTTTTCCCAGGGGGTGGTGCTCTTCCTCGGTGGGGATCAATTTTTTCCCCTGGTGATTGGTAAACGCCTCGGCTTTAAAACCCTAATTTACGCCGAGTGGGAAGCCCGCTGGTGGCGCTGGATTGATGGTTTTGGGGTAATGAATGCTCAGGTTCTAGCGAAAATTCCCCCCAAGTACCAGGCTAAATTTCAAGTGGTCGGCGATCTGATGGTGGATATCTCCCAGGAGGAACAGCCAGCCAGCACCCCACCGATCATCGGTCTCTTACCAGGCTCTAAGGGGATGAAACTCGCCCAGGGAGTCCCTTTACTCGTGGCCACCGCCGGTGTGATCCGCCGCCAGCGCCCAGCAGTGAAATTTTTACTCCCCGTAGCCCCGACCATTACCGTGCAAACGCTACTGCACTATGGCGATCGCCAACGAAATCCCATGGTAAAACGCTTTGCTGCACCTGCCCTTGAGCTTTGCCACACCGGGGATCAGCCCTATTTACAAGTCGCCGATGGCACGCAGATTCAACTGGTTACTGACTTTCCTGCTCACCAGGACTTAAGGCAATGTCAACTTTGTCTCACCACCGTTGGCGCAAATACCGCTGAATTAGGCGCTTTGGGCTTGCCGATGCTGGTGCTTTTGCCCACGCAACAGTTGGACGCGATGCGCGCCTGGGATGGCATTCCCGGTCTCATTGCGAAAATTCCCTGGTTGGGAACCTGGTTTGTGCGCTGGCTTAATCGACGCATTATTACCCATGCCCGCAAACATCGAGTGCGTTATGCTTGGCCAAATATTTGGGCGAAAAAAGACATTGTGCCGGAGCTGTTGGGGGAATTAGATCCAGAAACCCTAGGAGCGTTGGTGTTAGATTATTTAGACCATCCTGAAAAACTTCAGGCGATGCAAGCCTCTCTCCAGGCTTGTCGTGGCGAGGCGGGGGCCGCCCATAAATTAACGCTGATGATCGGTGATCTGTTGCACTTAACGACGGTGGATTTAGGCCATCAGCCGCCGCCAGTACACCATCGGGATTCCCGCTTAAACCAAAGAGAATAGTTAAGGATAAATACTTAACCTTTGGGGATCAAAGGCGATCACCCTTTGCCAGACGGGAATTTTTTCGAGATAATAGACCTAAGCATAGCGTAGCCCTTTTTTTGCACCGAATTGCTGCTATTGAAGCGAGGCACAGATTAATAATGTTTCATTTCTTGTTTATTTTGGCATTTGGAATTATCGCCACCATCGCAGCGGTGAACTTGGTGCGCAGCTTTATGATGCTGAGTAATGAAACAAGGGTCTACCCGAATTTTCAGAGTAATACCCAAGGAACGCAATCCCAACGGCCCCGGCCGACCCCCCACCCAGAAATGGTTGACGACTTGGGCCAACCGATTAATGAACCGCTATTGGTCGTGCGATCGCTGGATGTAGAAGACGCGAGGCAACGCCTGGATAATTTATACAACTCATCGCCGAGTGGTGAAAATAATCAAGAAGAGGATGCCTAAAACCGATGGCAACCTTACCCCCTTGGCTCATCGTTGATCCCCTCCTCCAACAATGGTTACAGGAAGATCTCGGACGAGGTGATCGCACCACCCAATCCCTTTTTGCAAATACCCCAGCCCCCATCGGTCAGGCGAAATTGATTTTAAAAGCAGATGGTAAGGTTGCGGGTTTACCTTTAGTGGAACGGGTTTTTCAGTTACTGGATCCCCAGAATTTTAAATTTGAAACGGTTTTGTCAGAAGGTTCTTCGGGACAGCCGAAGAATTTAATCGCCACGATGACGGCTCCCCTCGATATTTTGCTCATGGGGGAACGGGTCGCGTTGAATATTTTGATGCGCTTGAGCGGGATCGCCACAATGACGGCGCAGTATGTGGAAAAAATTGCTGATTTGCCGACGCAATTGGTGGACACCCGCAAAACCACTCCTGGCTTACGTCTGCTGGAAAAATATGCGGTGCAGGTGGGTGGCGGGCAAAACCATCGTTTCGGGCTAGATGATGCGGTGATGATCAAGGACAATCACATCCAGGCAGCAGGGGGAATTTCCCAGGCGATCGCCCTTGTGCGGCAAAATATGCCCTATCCTCTAGCGATTGAAGTAGAAGCCGAAACCCCGGAACAGGCCTTTGAAGCGGTGACAGCGGGGGCCGATATTTTGATGCTGGATAATATGTCCGTGGCGATGATGACGGGTTTGATCCCCCAGTTACGGGAAAAAAATCCCCGTCTGAAATTGGAAGCGTCGGGCAATATTACCCTGGAAACGTTGCGGGAGGTGGCGTTGACGGGGATCGATTATATTTCCACCAGTGCGACGATTACCCGTGCGCCGTGGCTCGATATCAGTATGAAAATTACGGCTTAGTGTTAAAAAAATTTTCACTGAATGGCTAATCGATATATAACGGATCAACATTAATCGCAAGGCTTACCGGACGCGGGCAAAATTCCCGCAAAAAAGTTAAATCGGGGATCTCCGTTTTGCGCTGGGGAAATTTTAAAACCACCTGCCAACGGTACCGCCGTGCCACCCGCAGAATATTCGCTGGCACAGGGCCAAGGAGTTCGTCTTCGGGTTCGAGCAGTGGGAAACATTTTTCGGCGATCGCCTCGGCAGTGTAACGTACCTGATCATGATTTTCTCCACTAAAGCGCAGCAAAATTAATTTGCCAAAGGGCGGATAGTCCAATTCCTGCCGTTGACTGATTTCCCGCTCGGCAAAGGTCAGGTAATCATGGGTTTTCACCGCTTGAATTACCGGATGCTCTGGGGAATAGGTCTGAATGATCACCTGTCCCGGTTCATCGCCTCGACCCGCCCGACCCGCCACCTGAGTTAAGGTCTGAAAAGTGCGTTCCGCAGCCCGATAATCACTTTGATGCAACAGGCCATCCGCCGCAATCACCCCCACTAAAGTCACTTGAGACACATCTAAACCCTTCGTGAGCATTTGGGTTCCCAGTAAAATATCCGCCTCACCGCGGGCAAATTGTCCCAGTAAGTCGCGGTGCGCTCCTTTGCGACGGGTCGTGTCACTATCAAATCGCAGACAACGTAGTTGGGGAAATTCCTTGGCGATCGCCTGAAAAACCTTTTGGGTGCCGTTCCCGAAAAACTTGAAATAGGGGGAATTACAGCTAGGGCAATGTTTGGGTTGGAGCTGGCTATGATCGCAATAATGACAGCGCAATAGAGGCAGACTTCCCTCCTGGACATAGTGGTAGGAGAGAGACACATCACAATGGGGACATTCCATCACATAACCGCAACTGCGACAGGAAACAAAGGTGCTGTGACCGCGACGGGCAACGAATAAAATGCCCTGTTCATGGGTCTGGGCGATGCGTTCAAGGGCTTGCCGGAGAGACTGGCTAAACAGGGAATAATTGCCGACCCGCAGTTCATGGCGCATATCAACAATTTGAACAGGGGGCAGCGGACGAGCATACACCCGCTCAGGTAGGGAAATGTAATAGTAATTCGAGTTTTGGGCCTGGGTCGTTTGAAACTTCACCCAGGTGTCCAGGGCCGGGGTCGCAGAACCAAGAATCAGAGGGCAATTTTCCTGTTGCGATCGCCACCGGGCAACGGTGCGGGCGTGGTAGGTGGGGGCGGGCTGATCCTGTTTGTAGCTGCTATCGTGTTCTTCGTCGAGGATGATCATCCCCAGATTGGGCAGGGGAGCGAAAACAGCGGAACGGGTGCCGATAATAATTTGGCTGTCGGGGCGCAACATTTGTCGCCAGGTATCGTAGCGTTCCCCTTCTGATAAGCCGCTGTGGTAAGTCAAAACGCGATCGCCAAACCGTGACCGAAACCGATCCATTAGTTGCGGTGTGAGACCAATTTCTGGCACGAGAATAAGGGCAGATTTTTGCTGGGATAACAGGGGGGCGATCGCCTGGAGATAAACCTCCGTTTTCCCTGAACCCGTCACCCCATGTAACAAAACTTCCCCGTATCCTTGGATGGCTTGAATCGTTTCTAAGGCTTGTTGTTGGGCGGCAGTTAGGGTTTTTGCTTGATCTGAATTTTGATCTGGGGCGCGGTGTAAGCGTAATTTTTCCCGTTCGGCGATCGCCACACAACCGACCTTTGCCATTTTCGTCACCGTTGCCGCCGTTGTTTTCGCCACCCCCACCAATTCCGAGAGCCACATTTCGCCCCCTTCATGGCGCAACACCAGCAAAATTTCCCGTTGTCGTTTGGTGAGCCCTTCCCGTTCGCCCACGTAACTCACCCACTTTTGCCGCTGTCCGTGGATGACCTGGGGGGTCGCCAAATATCGTTCTGCGAGGCCCGCCTTTTCCAATTCCTGTATCCCCCGATAGACCGACTTAATCTGTCGTTGGAGGTACTTCACACTGTAGTCCTGGGTTGATCCCCGCTGGAGTAACTGGAAAAGTTGTTGGGCCGTCGGTGGTAAAGAGTCGATGTCGATGGAGACGAGATCGGTTTTCAAAAGCCGAACACGGGGTTGCGATCGCCGCAATAAACCCGGCGGCAAAGCCATTCGTACCACCGTCATCATATCCGTTTGATAGGCCTGGGCAACCCGCAATAAAAGCTGCCAATAGTGGGGCGAAAAAAAGCCCCGCGCGATGATCCCCTGCACCGGACGAATTTGCTCAGGATCTAGTCCCTGGGGGAGCTTTGCAATGAAGCGAATGGCGATCGCCCCCACCTGTTGCGCCCCAAACCCAACCAATACAATATCCCCTGGCACTACCGTCAATTCTGGCGGCACTCCATAGGTAAAAAGCCCCTGAGTATAACCACAATCAACTAAGACCTCAAGCCAATCCAAATCCCCGATCTCCTAAGATTCCCAAAACTCACTGCAAAAGCACTATACCCCATGATTTTTTATCAATTCAAATAAGCATAATTATTTTTCTCTATATACAACCCTAGGTAGAGGGAAGTAAGAAGTAAATTATGAGAATTTATTTTTCTAATCAAAACTAAACTTTCTTAAAATTTCCTGGATTACATCACATTAAATAATCCTTAAAAGAAGTGTCGCTGATAATGCAGATGCCGCCAGTCTGCTATGTCAAGCTATTTTGATGGGCAACCGATCTTTTGGGGCTTGGCAAGCAATTTAAGAAAAATTTACACAACTTCCCTGGGCAAAAGATCCACTCAACAAAACCTTAATTTTGTATTTAACAAAACCATATTCTACTCAACCATCTGCTACATTAATTCTGAGAAAAGTCTCGGATTTTTCCCAGAAACCTTTACTAATTGCTGCAATTGTTGATTTTTATTAAAAGCTTATTTACATTCCCAGAGCTCAAACAGGTATAACAGTTCTAAGGAATGAACTGTCTGCTCCTTGAAATTGTTTTAGCTGCATCCTGATAAACGATTATTTGGTATTGAATTCTGCTTATTTTTGTTTTTCTTTAGCTAATCCTCGCTTCCCACCACACATCCCCTGACTCTTTATTTCGTAGGATTATGTTCGACACAACCACAACCAACAGTCTTGACCCTGTGTATGCTCAAGATAGCCATCAAGCCACTGAATTAGAATCGAGCAATTCAATGGTTGAAGCGGAATTTTCAGAGACAGAACTCACAAATTTGCGGGGAGTCCGTAGTCGCAATGAGGATACTGTCGGTGCTTTTTTTAAAGAAATGGCCCGCTACCCCCTCCTCAAGCCAGACGAAGAAATTCAACTGGCCCACAGTGTTAAGTTCCTCAATGATGCCGAAGAGCGTCGCCTTGAACTTCAGGAACAATTGGGGCGATCGCCTACCAATGAAGAATGGGCGAGTGTCCTTGGCCTCGAAACGGTTAAACAGCTCAACTCTGCCCTGTACAAAGGCCGGGTGGCGAAGCGGAAGATGATTCGCTCCAATCTGCGTCTTGTGGTCTCCATTGCGAAACGCTATCTTAACCGGGGTGTACCGTTCCTGGATCTGATTCAAGAGGGGGCGATCGGCCTTAACCGTGCCGCCGAAAAATTTGACCCCAACAAAGGCTACAAGTTTTCGACCTATGCCTATTGGTGGATTCGCCAGGCGATTACCCGCACCATTGCCAATGATGCCCGGACAATTCGCTTACCGATCCACATCGTCGAGAAGCTCAACAAACTCAAAAAAGCCCAACGGACGCTCAAACAAAGCCTGCAACGGAACCCAACTGAAGCGGAATTGGCCCAAGAACTCGATATTACCGCTGATCAACTTCACCAACTCCTTCAACTCCGGCGTCAATCTCTCTCCCTGAACCACCGGGTGGGTAAAGGCGAAGACACGGAACTGGTCGATCTCCTTGAGGATGATGGCCTTCAACTTCCCGAAGAACGGATGAGTGAAGCGATGATGCGCCAAGAACTTTGGGATGTCCTCGGTGACGTGCTCACTGACCGTGAAAAAGAAGTCATTGCCCTCCGCTATGGCCTGTCCTCTGAGCAACCCCATACCCTCGAAGAAGTGGGTGGGATGTTTAATCTGTCTCGGGAGCGGGTACGACAAATCCAAAGTAAGGCGATGCGTAAGTTACGGCGTCCCCAGGTGGCCCGCCGCCTCAAAAGTTGGCTGTATTGATCCCCCAGATTAATCTTTGCTGGATTTGGCGATCGCCAACCTAGATTATTCCTCCTTTCGCTTTTGCCCCCGTAGCCCCTCTGTAATATTTAAGAGGGGTTTTTTCTATGGTTTATTGCTTTTGTGCCCACAAAAAAACCCGCTTGGTGCGGGCGCGTTTTTCATGAATTAATCATTTCAACGATTTTATGTGGTTCCAACCTGTAGCCTCATTCCCAAGACTGTCTAGTACAAGGGAACGTTAGCATCAACTTCTTCACTCCAGGCTTTGATCCCACCTTTGACGTTGATGCCTGTAATGCCTGCTTCCTGGAGAATACCGAGGGCTTTCGCTGAGCGGCCGCCCATCTTACAGTGGGCAATTAACTTTTTCCCTTCTGTCAGTAATTCCTTGACCTGATCAACCCCATCGCCTTGCTCAATATCGGGGAGAGGGATCAGGGTCGCCCCCGGAATTTGGGCAATGTCATATTCGTGGGGATTGCGGACATCAATCAAAACATAATCATCAGCACCGCTGTCCAACAATGCCTTGAGTTCTGTAACTGTCATTTCTTCCATAGCTGCCTGCTGTTCTGCCTCCGCTGCCTTTGCTTGGGGAATGCCACAAAACTGTTCGTAATCAATTAATTTTTCGATTACAGGACGTTCTGGGTTGGGACGTAATTTCAATTCCCGGAATTTCATATCGAGGGCATTGAAAAGTAAAAGTCTGCCACTGAGGGTATTTTTTGCCCCAAGGATAATCTTGATGGTTTCTGTGGCTTGGATCGTGCCAATAATCCCTGGCAATACACCAAGGACACCACCCTCTGCACAGGATGGCACCATGCCTGGTGGCGGGGGTTCGGGATATAGATCGCGGTAGTTAGGGCCGCCTTCATAGTTAAAGACGGTGGCTTGGCCTTCAAACCGGAAAATCGAACCGTAGACATTGGGCTTATTTAAAAGCACACAAGCATCGTTCGTGAGATAACGGGTGGGGAAATTATCAGTCCCATCCACAACGATGTCGTAGTCTTTAATAATGTCGAGGGCGTTACTCGAATTAATCTGGGTCTCGTAGAGATCAACTTGACAAAAGGGGTTGATTTCTAGAATCCGGTTTTTAGCCGATTGGATCTTCGGCTTGCCAACCCAAGAAGTGCCGTGGATGATTTGGCGTTGCAGGTTAGAAAAATCTACAATGTCGAAATCGACCAGACCAATCCGACCGATTCCCGCAGCGGCAAGGTAGAGCAGTAATGGCGAGCCGAGACCACCACTACCGATACAAAGGACACTGGCGGCTTTAAGCTTCTTTTGTCCATCTACGCCCACTTCCGGCAAGATTAGGTGCCGTGAATAGCGTTCGTAGTCATCCTTTGTTAGTTCTATAGTGTCTAAATTAGGATTTAACATTTTTGGGTGTTCTGAGGAAATGTTTTAGAGTCTGCGGTCTGGGGTCACGACCAAGAACACGATTGCAGTCTTTTAGTCTACTGCGTTGTGGGGTTAGATTCTAGGTTAGCTTAAGGGATTGTGCCTTGGGCAGAAAATATTTTGCCCAGGAATAGGCGACGATTGATGAATTTATTGGTATTTTTTGAGGAAAGCATTGTGCAACACTGCGGCAAATTATATTGACAGGGTATAGTCGCTTTTAGGATTCACTAAGCGGGATAATTTTGTATTGATCCCTAGGAGAAACGGTCTTATGGTTCACGGTCAGGAAGTTACGAATGGGGATCACCCCCGCAAAGGCTCCACGAAGCTTCTTCGATCACCGCGCCACAATCTCTCCCGCCGCCATAAGCCAAAGTCTAAGGTTTTTTCGCCTTTCGTGCGGGGACTGTCATGGGGGGTTGGGTTTATGGGCACAATTCTCCTATCCGCTTCCCTAGGCACGGCGATCGCCGTCTATACCCCCATTGCCCAATTGGTATTACCTTTCCTGCCAGCTCCCCTGGGAAGCCTTGCCACCGACGGTTTGCGGCAATTAGGGACTTACAGCTTGGGTCGCCCCGTGAATGTCCTTGTGATGGGGGTTGATCGCGTCGAAGGGACGGAGAATCCAGAAGCCGAATTTAATGGACGCAGCGACACAATCCTCTTGGTTCGCTTCGAGCCAGAACAGGGACAAGTCAATATGCTTTCGATCCCCCGGGATAGCCAAGTCAGAATTCCCAATGTGGGCATTACAAAAATTAATGAAGCCAATGCCTACGGTGGCGGCCAGTTGGCGGCCCAGGTTGTGAGTGACGCCTTAAATGGTGTGGCAGTCGATCGCTATGTGCGTTTGACCACCGACACCTTCAAAGAGTTGGTTGATGCCGTGGGGGGAGTTAATGTGTTTGTCCCAGCGGATATGCAATACACAGACCAGACCCAGGGCCTAGAGATCAACCTCGAAAAAGGCTGGCAAGTGCTAGATGGAGAACAGGCAGAACAGTTTGTCCGCTTCCGGCAGGATCAATATGGTGACATTGGTCGGGTACAACGCCAACAGATACTCCTCAAAGCGCTCCGGGAAAAAATTCAATCCCCGGCGATTATTCCCCGTCTCCCGGCTCTGATTGGTTTAGTACGTGAACACATTGATACGAATCTAACTTGGGAAGAAATGCTGGCATTGATGAATTTTTCGCGACAGCTTGAGCCCGAAAATTTTCAGATGGTGATGCTCCCAGGGCGCTTTAGTGACGTGGGTGAATATAACCGTAGTTACTGGATTATTTCTGACCAGGGTAAAAACCAGGTGATGACAGAATTTTTCGCGGTGGAATCGCCCGTCTGGTCAGCACCCGGCGAAAATGACGGCACTTTAACGAACAACGTGCGCATTGCGATTCAAAATGCCTCTGGTTCACCGGGTATGGCGCGGCAGGTGTCGGAATTTTTGCAGACCCAGGGCTTTACGAATATTTATTTGTCGAGTGATTATCCAGACCGCCTTGAGCAAACCCAAGTGATCGCCCAACAGGGAAATGTGGCTGGGGCAAATCAACTGCTAGCAAACCTAGGTACGGGCAGGGTTGAAGCTTCTTCCATCGGCGAAATTGAATCGGACTTTACGATCCGTGTGGGCCAAGATTGGCTGGAACGATCCCAGGAATCGTTTGTGTCCAATTAATTTGAAAGTAATTGAATCGATTAGAAACTAAACACTAAGCAAATTAATGGAAAACTTACGGACGCAGGTCTTGGTGGTCGGGGGCGGCACCGGGGGGACAGCGGCGGCACTCCAATGTGCGCGACAAGGAATTAAAACAATTTTGGTGAGTGAGTTTCCCTGGTTGGGGGGGATGCTCACGGCGGCAGGGGTAGCGGCACCGGATGGCAATGAACTCAAGGCCTGGCAGACGGGACTTTGGGGCGCTTTTCTCCGGGAGCTACAACGGCGACATCAGCAAGCAGGCTTGGATCACAGTTGGGTGAGTATGTTCACTTTTGAGCCGCGAGTTGGGGCTGAGATTTTTGCAGATTGGGTTAAAGGAGAGCAGCAGTTAACCTGGATTGCGGGACAGATCCCCCTGGAAGTCAAAAGACAAGGCGATCGCCTTTGTGCGGTACGTTTCCCAGATTATTGGATTGAGGCGGACATGATCCTCGACGGGACAGAATTAGGGGATCTACTGGCCCTGGGGGAGGTGCCCCACCGTTGGGGTTGGGATTGGTCAGAGAAATTTAAGGAACCCAGCGCCCCTGCTGCTCCCAACGAAATGACACAAACCTACCCGGTGCAGTCGCCCACCTGGGTTTTTTATCTAAAGGAAAAAGGGGGGCAGCCACCGCCTAGCCATGGCGATTTTTCGGCGTTCCAAGGGGCTTGGGAAAAATATGGCCTGGAGCATTTTCTGAATTATGGGGGCTTGCCCAATGGCCACTACATGATGAACTGGCCCCTCGCTGGTAATGATTTTGGTTTGGGGGGCGATCGCCTTTTAGATCCCCAGCAACGCCTTAATTTTTATCGGGAAGCCCAGGTCCACAGTTTGGCGTTTGCGGATTACATTTCCCAAGTATCTGGCGGCCAATATGGCCTAGCGACGGGCGTTTTTCCCCATGACTTGTACGGCGGCAGTTTTGCCCTGATGCCCTATTTCCGGGAAAGTCGGCGTTTGATCGGGACAGAAACCCTTACGGAGCAGCAAATTTTACCCCAGGGTACTGTTGCACCTTTGCCGTTAAATTCAGCCGGAGAAGTCCAGGCGATCGCCGTGGGAAATTACGCCAATGACCACCATTATCCGGGCTTTGAGTTTCCCCTCACGCCAAAGTCGATCCCCTGGGGTGGCCGCTGGACAGGTACTCCCTTTACGATTCCCTACATGGCTCTGTGCTCAGCCACGGTGGAAAATTTGCTTGCCTGTGAAAAAAATATCGCCGTTTCCCACATCGCCAACGGGGCAACGCGCCTGCAACCCCTGGTACTCAATCTTGGTCAGGCAGCAGGCCAAGCAGCGGCCCTGGCAATTCAAAATCAGTGCGCCCCAAAAGAGATTGATGTCCGGCAACTCCAAGAAAAATTATTGACGGATAACGTCGCGCCCGCAGCAGTGATCCCTTTGTATAATTTGGCCTTTGACCATCCCGAATGGTTGAAATGGCAACGATTTTACCTCGATCATCCCGAACAATATCCTGAAAATGGTTTATGCGATCGCAGGCCGTTTGTCTCAGCACCCACACCCCAGGCAAAACTCTACAGCGGTGAAATTTTTTCCCAAGGTAATTGCCAATATGCGATCGCCTTACCTGATCAGTCGCAACCAATTCAGGTGGTAACCCTCGATCCCCAGATGCACCAATGGCTGGGAAATTTGCAGACTCCCCAAAAAATTCAGGCGATCGGCAGAATTAACAAGGCCGCCCCTTGGTTTGTCCTTGAGGGAATTTAAATAAAACCTACTACTACATCCAGTTAAGGATGCGATATTGGATAACCTCGATGATATAAAGTTTGAATTAGCCACCAGCTTTGTTATGGGATCGCTTGTTCTCTTATTTTTATGTGATCCCAGCAAGAGTGTTTTTGATGTCATTTCTATTAGAAAAGTTTTTGACAATAGAATCAGCATCTTTAAGTAACTTTTTTTGCTTAGATGTCCAAACCGGATAACGATCATCTAGCAGAGAGATAAACTGTAAATGACCTGACTTATCATTTTCTTTGAGTTCCCTTAAATCCCCCCAAGTTGTATAAATACGATTTATAATATTTCTGGTGTTATTTTTTTTCTCAGTGCTAAGCAAGCATAAATAACTTGTTTTATTTGGATGATTGATGCAGAAATCTAACTTCCAATTTTGACCTGACGTCCCTTGAATTTTTTTGTTTTTTTCATATTGAAAATCGTGTAAATCCAAGAACATTTCCACCGAATTAAGTGCGTCGTTACGAACCCTATCCAATTGGACAAACCACAAACTAGCTACTCTTATAATTGCTTGGCTTAGATCAAATACTGCTTCAGATATATTCCTCTGTTCATTTCCTTTTCCCATATCTATAAAGAATTCTCCCCCTCTGTACTCAATCCTGTAGGTAAGACAAATATCTTTAATTTGATCATTTTGTTTTTGTGATCTTCCTTGAGAAAGGATTTGTGCGCTCAGCCATTCATGTGTTCCACCTAAATCAGTCAGTACTGCAAAAAGTGGATCTTTACTTTTGTAATACAAATCAATGATATCTCCGTCAGGATAAATAAAAGGGGTTTCTATCCGGACATATTCACCATGAGGATCGCATTCAAACAAATTTTCAAGATTATCTAAAATATGCTTGCAAATATTCATATTTCAAAACAGCTCTCCCTGTAAACCAGTTGATAATCCAATCATATTTCCAGCGTGCTTAGTATTTGATTCCAAACAAAATTGTCGCCATACTCCTTCTGGATTAGTCACTGGCTCTGTAATATCATCTGGTGCATAAGCCCACTTATCTCGGTATTGTTCAGTCCAGCGATGCTTATGCACTCTTCCTATTTTCTGTCTTCTGTCAGGATTACGATGTGTTTGTCCCATATCCAACCGATAAATACTGCCATATGGTGGCAATATCATTGAATAAGTCAGTGTTTCTCTCTTTTGATTAAAAGTGCCTTTGATGAATAAGTTATTTTCAATAGATGAATCAATACCTACTTGAAAAATCAAAGAACCTTGGTGTTCTAGATCTTTTTCCCAATGAATGTCACCATAAATTTCTTTTGTTTTATCAAGAAGTAATAAATCAAACTGGCTTTGAGACAAGATTAACATCGCTGATGGACAAAGTTAAAAATTTAATGATTTTGTAAACTCGTTAATTCAATCACTTAGTTTTGTTATCTGTTGTAGTATACATTTAGTCTATTGCAGCTTTTAAGACAATTTTAAAACTCTCTTTACTGCATTCGGTCAATGGTGCGGTATTGAATCGCTTCAGCAATGTGGACTGTTTGGATGGTGGGAGCGGCGGCTAAATCGGCAATTGTCCGGGATACCTTCAGTATCCGATCCATGGCCCGGGCCGATAATCCCAACTTGCGGATTGCCCCTTCGAGTAAGTTACGACTGCCTTGGTCAAGGCCACAATGTTGCCGCAAATCCTTGGTGGTCATCTCCGCGTTACAGTGCACTTGAGGGTGATCCTGAAATCGCACTTGGGCAATCTGTCGCGCCTGGTTAACCCGTTCTGCGACGGTGTGAGAATCTTCCCCGACACCCTGTTGCATCATTTCCTCTGGCTTCAAGCGATTGACCGCTACCTGGAGATCAATACGATCCATCAACGGCCCAGAAAGTTTCGCCCAGTACTGTTCACGAGCGCGGGGACTGCAAGTGCAAGCTTGGATCGGGTCACCAAAATAACCACAAGGGCAGGGATTTGTACTGGCAACGAGGGTAAATTGGGCGGGAAATTCCACTGACTGGCGGGTGCGGGAAATGGTCACAAAACCATCTTCTAGGGGTTGCCGTAAAAACTCCAAAACAGTACGTTTGAACTCTGTTAATTCGTCGAGAAACAATACCCCCCGGTGAGCCAAAGAAATTTCTCCAGGGCGCGGAAAACTACCACCACCGACGAGGGAAGGGCCAGAGGCGGAGTGGTGGGGACTACGGAAGGGGCGTGCTGTTACCAATGTGCCACGATCTTTGAGTAAACCAGCGACGGAATGAATTTGTGACACTTCTAGGGCTTCATCGAAGGACAGTTTCGGCAAGATGCCCGGTAATCTTCGGGCTAGCATCGTTTTTCCGCTACCGGGTGGCCCCACAAAAACGAGATTATGGCCCCCAGCGGCGGCGATTTCGAGGGCGCGACGGGCATGGGTCTGGCCTTTGACGTCTTTGAGATCGGGGACGAGGTGGGCGGCTTTGGCGATCGCCTCTCGGATATCGATTTTTACAGCTTGGTGCCCATGGGGTGCCCCCAACAGATCCGCCACTTCCTTTAAATTTCCACAGCCATAAACTGTTAGACCCGCTACGACTGCTGCTTCCTGGGCGTTAGCAGTGGGAACGACCATCCCCTTAAACCCTAATTTTTGGGCGGCGGCGGCGATCGGTAAAACCCCTGCCACAGGCCGGAGAGTGCCATCGAGGGACACTTCCCCCAAAAATAAAAAATCTTCCAGGAGCGTTGTTTCAATTTGTTCCGTCGCTGCCAAAATGCCCACACTAATGGGAAGATCAAAACTAGGGCCTTCCTTGCGGAGATCGGCGGGGGTGAGATTGACTAAAATTTTGCGCACAGGGAAGCCGAAGCCAGAATTTTTGAGGGCGGCCTTGACCCGTTCCCGGGATTCTTGTACTGCTGTATCCGGCAGTCCGACCACCATCATTTTCGGTAAGCCGCCGGAAATATCCACTTCCACTCCGACCCTGAGGGCATCGACCCCGACAATGGTGGCACTCCAAATTTTTGCTAGCATGGCTCTGTTTTAGTGTGCTGTTAGGACAATATTATAGAAAAATTGGCGATCGCCCGCCCTTTGATTTCCCTTTGACCTATGCGCTATGTTCCTTTTCTACGCAGTTTGTTTCTCGGTAGCCTTGGTTTGCTGCTCCAGAGCTGCGTTGGTTATCCGCGCATTGTTAATTTTCCCGTTGATCCCGGTGGCCGCAGTTTAAATAGTCGAGCCCTCGAATTTGACCCGGCGATCGCCGAACCTTACCTCGTTTTCGCCTCAGACCGCAACGGCTCCCAGGATATCTATTTGTTCGATACCAGTACCAGACAAACAATCCTGTTACCGGGTTTAAATGCCCTGAATGAAATTGCCTCCCATCCTGCCGTTTCTGAAGATGGTCGCTACATTGTCTTTGCCGTCAATCGTCGCGGCGAATCTGACATTTATCTCTATGATCGCGAGTTTGAACAAAAGCGGAATCTAACCGACAACTTAAACCAAGAAGTGCGTAATCCAACCATTAGTGCTGATGGGTCTAAAATTGCCTTTGAAGCCGCTGAAAATGGCCAGTGGGATATCCTCGTTTATGATCGCAATGGCCGTCAATTAGATGTCGAATAATATCTCCTGACCTTCTTAGCTAATGCAGCACCAACTGATCACTAGAGGGTAGCGTAGTAGCACTTGGTTTCGGTTTCGGTGTGACTCAAAATGACGCCGAGGTCTTCGAGGATTTCTAGGCAGTTTTGAATCGTTTCTAATTTTTTTGCGCTTGTGCCTTTGAACTGGGCGGCAATTTGGGTAATTGTCCATTCGCCGCCTTGGGTACGCAATAAATCTCGGATCGCGGCGAGTTGGTCTTTGAGTTTTGTCGGGAATTTTTGTTGTTCAGGAGGGGCAATAACGGCTTCTTTTGTTTCTTCTTCTACGCCAATACCTTCTATGACTTTCTGGGTGACGACTTGATCGGGGGCTTGGTATTCGGGACGGAGCCAACGGACAAAGCCGTTTCTTTCTTCTTCGGCTCGTTCTGCGTTGAGATCGACTAATCTTTGCAAGATGCTTTGTTCGAGTTGTTCTTTGGTTTCGGTGTTGTTGGGGTCGGTTTGGGTTTGTTGCCACAGGGGGATCAGGTCGTCCCAACCGTAGGCACGGAATACGGCTTGATCGAGGTCGTCGTGGATTTGTTTGAGGGTGGTGATCAGGGCTTTGTTATTAAATTCTCTGTCGCCATCGGTGAAGGGTTCGCCACTCCGCATTTTTTCGAGGCAGTTATACATGGCGGTAATGGTGATTTCGGGATGGGCGGCTTGGACTTGTTTGCGGTGGCTGTCTAATCGCTCGCCTAATTCTCGTATTTCTTGTTTCAGTTCTTCCGATGGATCTGGAAATGGAAAAGTATAAAAACACCGAGCATGATTATATACAGGGTCATTCCCCGCTCCCATCCATCCACCAGCTTTAATTGACCAATTTATATGTAATTGACTTGATAAAATCCCTAACCAATAGGCATCATCAAGAAAAATCATGACTACTCCACTTTCAGCCATAATTGACGATTCTAAAAACTGAAAAACTCGATGTTTAGAAGTTCGTGTTGTGGCAATATATCTCGAAATTTCTTTGATTCCAAATCTAATACTAGAATTCGCTCTTCTATATTTCCACCATTCTCTTCTTAGCTTGGGGTCATTATTTGTCTCTCTTTCCGGCTTAACACTTTCTAAAAGCCATTGATAGATCTTAGGACATTTAACAGGCAATTCTTCTGCTGTTAGATGATTAACATCAATTGCATATCTAGTTTCTGGATTTTGTGCCAAGTCTCTTCCTGTGCTGAAAGGATAAATAAACTCCGATTCTAATTGTTTTACAATATCTAAAAGTTGCCCCTTTAAAACAAAGCCGGAACCACCAACAACAAAACCTTGCGATGCCAAATCCTGATTGCTCAATAAAGATTGTGATTGCGTGACATCATATCCAGATTGGAGATTGCTAAAAATGTCTTTGGTATTTTTGTAGGTAAATCTTAAGCTATAAGCTGTGTCTTCTGGAGTATCACCCTTAATTTCTTGTGTTAAGTTTGTAAGTTGAGAAAATTGTAATTTATTAGTTTTCTTTTCTGCACCTGTCATTGAAATTCTTACGGCGGCTTCCCCATCTGCCCACGGGTGATCTGGGATAGCAAAAAATAGTCTAATTCTTGTCTTTTGATTGAAATGAAAATCTACAACAGAACGTAATCGAGACTGTCGAATACTATTTGTTGTGATAAATCCAAATCTTGCAGTTTTATCTTTTCTAATTAAGTCTGCAGCTTTATGCCACCAATACATTACAAAATCAACAGTATCAGGCACATCTTTATACACTTTCCGCAGCGTTTCTGCGTAGCCATCTCCCAAATATTCCCGCATTCTGGCATTACCCAAAAAGGGCGGATTTGAAACAATATAATCAGCCTGTTGCCATTGCGCTTCCCTTGGGTTGATATATTCCAAAATTTCAACTTGATCACTCGGATCCGGCACATCCTCCCCCGTTACCGGATGCTTCATTGTGCGCCCACCCCAGCGCGTCCGCACCTTACCCGTTTTCGGATCGATCGCCGGTTTCGTCCCGTCATAATCCAGCACCGCATCCCGATTCTCAATATTTTTATATTCCCGTAACACAGGCTCCACCGGCGGCAAACTCCCAAACAACCGAAAATGCCATTGCAGATAACCAATCCAGATCACCAAATCCGCAATCTCCGCCGCCCTGGGGTTAATCTCGATCCCCAAAAACTGCGACGGATTAATCTGATCAAAATCTAGCCGTAACTGAGAAGCCCCCATCACCGTCCCCAGACGATTCAACACCTCCAGTTCTAGCGTTTTCATCAAATCCATCGTCACATAGAGAAAATTCCCCGACCCACAAGCCGGATCCAGCACCCGAATCTGCCGCAACTCCCCCAGAAATTCCGTCAGCTTATCCGCCGCCGCATTCCGTTTTTTCGTCTTCGCTGATGCCGAGTTAGCCTCCTCCTCCTCCTCCAAGAGCGTTTCCACCTCCCCTTGGATCAGTTGCCACTTTTCTTGTAAAGGCTCAATAATCACCGGACGCACCAACCGTTCCACATAAGCCCTCGGCGTATAATGCGCCCCCAACTTACTCCGCTCCTTCTTCTCCAAAGCTCTTTCGAGTAATGTCCCAAAGATCGCAGGCTCCACATTTTTCCAATCCCGTTCTGCCGCCGTGAGGAGAATTTTCAGCTGGTCTGTCGTGAGGGCGATCGCCTGCGGTTTCGCAAACAGCCCCCCATTAAACCGCAGCAACTGCCCATGAAACCCAAAACTTGTCCCATCATTCATCGCCTGCCATAACGCTTCAACCTGAGGCTTAAAATCCTTTGGTTTCGGAATCCAACGCTCCCTAAGAGCCTCCGTAAATAGCTGCTCCTTAAGTAAACCCACATCCTCCGCAAACATCGTAAAAATACACCGCATCAGGAATTGCGCTACTTCTTGAGGCTTGGTGGTTTGTTCCAACGTTTTCGCCAACTCCGCCAAATCCGCCGCCACTTCCCGCGTCACCTGCGCCGCGATCTTTTCCGGGTTTAACGCCTGTGGATTCGTAAAAATTTTGTAGAAAAAATCCCGAACTTCCGGCTTTTCCAGATCCGTAAACGGAATTTTCGGCACACTGTCATAGGTTCCGTAATTCCCATTCGCACTCAGCCACGACTCACTAAAATCCTGCCAAACCCGAAAATGATCCCCGATATCACAGGTAATCAAAAACGGCGGCTTCGGCTCTACAAACCGCGCATACTTCAGCGCCTGCCCAAACGCCTTTTTCATCTCCTTCCGGTAGGCAGCCGTCCCCCGTTTCCCGTGCCCCTTATTGCTGCTGTTGCTACCCTGCTTCGTCTCGAAGACAAAACAACCCTCTTTGTAGAAATCAATAAAATTTGTCGTTGCCGCCCCACTCGGCGCAATGATTTTCACATCCCGATCAAAACAATAACTATTATTCCCGCTTCCCTTCGGTGGCGACTTTTTTACCCCCAGAAATTCACAAAAATCATTCAAAAAGCTCTGGTAATTGGCTCGCTCATTTCCTTCTGAGTTCTGCCATTTCTGAATAAAATCCGTCATACCTTATACACATATTGAGGCGATCGCCCCTTAATTTTACTCCATACACTAAGAGAATCCTCTCTACCTGTGGCATCTCCCCCAAGGGAGGATGGTCGGTGGGCGATCGCGCTTTTGGCTAGTGAAGCTCGGAAATTTTCAATTGAACTTCCTGCCGTTTAAAGGGAATATCCGCATTGATCGCTTCAATTTCCTGTTGCTCCATGGCATTAATTTCATCAATATAAGCGTCTAAAACTTGGCCCATGCGGGGTTGATAAAAACGGTGGAGGCTATAGTTTGGGGTTGCCGGGAAACCTCGTCGTCGCTTATGTTTTCCGCCAGCGCCCGGATCGTACATCGTAATTCCCTGCTCGATTGCCCATTGGATCGGTTTGTAATAGCAGGCTTCGAAATGGAGACAGTCATACTCATCAAAGGCGCCCCAATAGCGGCCATAAAGATAATCATCTTTGCGGATACAAAAAGATAAACCGACGGGATGTTTATCATCTTCTGGTGTGTAGGCGGCGGCCAGAACAACGCGATGGCGATAGGTGGATTCTAGGGTTTCAAAAAAGGGTTTACGGAGATATTTACTGCCCCAAAAAAATTTGTCGCAGGTGCTGCTATAGAAACGATAAATGAGTGGGAAGTAATGGGCGGGAATTTCGTCCCCGGTCATCATCTTGAGGGATAAACCTGCTTTGTCAACGGCTTTGCGTTCGCGCTTAATATTTTTGCGTTGGTTGGAGGTAAAAGCACCGAGATAGTCGTCGAAGTTGTCGAAATTCTGGTTACTCCAGATGTAGCCATGGTGGAGCCAAGCCCGGAAGCCGAGTTGTTCCATGGTTTTTTGCCAGGTGGGATCGACAAACAGAAAATTACAACCAGACAGTTGTTGGCGATCGCAAAATTGATCAATGGCAGCGACCATGACCTGGGAGAGGGTCAATTCATTTTCGCCGGGGGCAATGAGAAAGCGGTAGCCCACGGCTGGCGTAAAGGGGGTCATCCCCACGAGTTTTGGGTAATATTCGTGGCCCAGGCGGTAGGACAGATCGGCCCATTGGTGGTCAAAGACAAATTCGCCGTAGCTGTGGCCTTTGATGTAGAGGGGGGCCATGGCAATAAATTCTCCATCCCGCTGCACCGAGAGATGGCAGGGTTGCCAGCCTGTCCGGGGGCCGACACTGCCAGACAGTTCAATATTGTGGAGCCAATCCCATTCTAAAAAAGGGGTTTTCAATGGCGCGGCGATCGCATCCCAGGCAGCTTTGGGGATTTCCGCGATTTCACTGTGCCAAGTAACGGTAATTTGCGACGGGGCAACCATTGATTTGGGCAAAATTTAAGAATTTTTTATACCTTAATGGATCTCGCTTGATTTTGCATGGCTCTCCCTGGGCATGGCTCACCATTTTTCGTAATGCTCAAAGGGCTGCTGAATCCAAGGATTATCGGGCAAATGCTGGACAAAGTAATTGGGCTGAAATTGGGAATGGCCTTTGTACCAGAGGACGGCGGTACGAATTTCTGTAATCTGGGGGGCTTGGGTTTGGAGCCAGGTCTGGGTTTGCTGGAGACTCCGCCCCGAATCAACTAAATCGTCTACCAGTAAAAGGCGATCGCCGAGGGGGCCAAAATTTGTGAAATGTTCTGCAAACAAGAGTTTTCCCTGTTCGCGGTTGCCGATGCCGCCGTAGCTAGCCACATTGAAGATTGCCAAGGGTTGATCGAAAATGCGCGCCAAAATGTCACCAATCCTTAAGCCACCTTTCGCCAAACAGAGAATTTGATTAAATTCCCACTGGGATCTTTGAATTGTGACGGCTAATTGTTCAATTAAAGCGTGATATTCAGTCCAACTGATCTTGAGGTCTGCCATGGTTATCTTCGGGAAGAACGGGGAGATTTACGGCGTTTTTTGCGCTTTTTTCGGGAAAAGAAAGAAAACAAGCCTTTTTTTTGGGAACGCTTAACCATGGAACCAAGCCAGTCGCTAACGGAATGACTCATCGCCCCGATTTCTAGCCCCACAAAGAGCGCCAAACTTTCCGCCCAATAATGTTGTTGCCACTGTTGCTGGATATTGAGAAAGACAGTGCGCCAGTTCCAGGGAAAATCAAGAATTAATTGGGCGATCGCCACGCCAACCATTGTGACCAACAGCAGAATTGTCCCTAAATAAAGGAGACGAACAATTGTGCCAATTAAAAACCCGTGGGAAAGGGCTGAACGATGGCGGAGATTTTTTTGATAGGGGAGCCAAATCCAGCGGAAGATCCCCCAACGCTTAAACTGCACGGAATGAATATCCAAGTCCGGGCCAAACATTAAGCCGCTAAACAGATAGGCCAAGCTTAAAATGAGGGCCAATTCCCACCGCCGCAGTAGGAAAAAACCAAGGCCCACCACCACAGGCAGCCCCCAGAAGGTGATCTGATCGTGGGTACGTCCAGAAGGCATTACAGGGTTTGGGAAGAACGAATCAACCAGCGATCGCCTTGGCGCACCAAGCTATAGCGGACACGCAGGTCAGAATCATAGGACTGGCCGGGATCACGTTCCCCATTCGCCCGGTAATAATCTGCCTTTTCCTGCACCTGGGCCTCCACGGTCGCTACATTGGGTTGGTCTGGGTTGAAGCTCACCGTTTCAATGGTCAAACTGTGGTCATAGGTGCGGTAGGTACCAGCGCTGCGGACGGCCTGGGCACTACTGCGCCAGCGGGACAGGGACGGTTCTGCCAAAATATTTTCTAGGGCCGCCAAATCACGGTCTTGGCCAAAGGCTCTAGCTTTACTCTTAAACCAAGTTTGGATCACCTCAGCGGCGATCGCCTCATTGAGCGCAGGCGTTGTCGTCGTTGTATCGGTTGTCCCATTCTCCGGATTATTTGCCTCGGCGGTGTCTAAGCTGGGGATCGTTAGGGGTGGCTCACCGTTGAGGGTGACCTGTAAGGGTTCCTGGGTAGTTAGGCCAGACAAAATTCGCACCAGGCCCACGACCAGCAAAACACTCCCCACAATAGCGGCGATCGCCCCCCAAGGCCCGATAGACTTTTTTGACGAAATTGATTTTGACGAAGCGGAAGACGCTTCCGGGTCTGGGTTTAATGCCGCAGTTACAGGTGCTACACCAGGAGAAGGCGGTGCCGGGGGAACTGTAGCGGGAGTTTGAGTGACGAGATCCTCAAAGGAATCAACCTTGGCGGGACGACTAGGGTGCGGCGAAACACCGGTTTCTGACTGTAATGTTTCCGGTGGCTTTTCCGACGGGGCCGCTGTACTTTCTGTGTCTGAAGGAGGTGTGGGTGTGGGGACAGCCTCCGTGAGGAGATCGTCAAGATATTGCTGCACTTCAGGATCGGCGAAGTAAGCCGTCAACGAAACAGAGCCATCTTCACGCCGTTGCCGGAGATCGCGGAAATGGGAAAAAACCTCTGTCTTCAGCCACTGTTCCCCGTAGAGACATAGGCCTGGGAGTAGATCCGGTGCCCCCTCAGACTGCTCTTGAATGTAGGCGATCGCTTCCTGTTCCTGGCTTTGTTCTAGCAGTTGATTAGCTTCCGTTGGCTGACCTAAAAGTAAGGCGCAGATTGATTGCTCCAAGAAAACATCCTGGCGTTTGCCGAGGCGTTTTAATAGGGTCTGGGCTTGCACGACCAGGTCAGGTTTCCGTTGCGAAAACCCAGCAGCCAAGAGAGCATACACCGCTAGGTAGGCCGCTGCCGCCGAAGGTCGCTTTGATTCTGCCACAAAGAGATCCAACTGTTCTTGCACCGTTAGATAACTGCGTAACTGCTGGATAAAGCGCAAAAAATCATCAATACTTAGACCCGACTGATCGTCCCCCTGGCCATCAATCCCCACGCGAGCACTCAACATTTCCTGGAGCAGTTGTAAGCCCCGTTGTCGCTCTTGGGTTTCTGATTCGGGTAGGGCCAGAAGTTCTAGAACTTGATAGGGTCTGAGGCGATTGAGATCCCCTTGAATTTCCCGTTGGAGGTCTGCAAATTGTGCCACATCTACCAGTAGCTCTTGACTCTTCTGACCGGAGAGAGCCGCTTGTTCATAATGTTGTTGGAGCCACTGTTCCCGGCTCAATTCCCAATGGGCTAGGGCCAAACAGAGCCGCAGTTCTTGCTCGACGATTTCGACGGCCCCAAATTTCCCTTCCTTGACCAACTTGCCTTTGCCCTTGAGATAGGGGGCAGCCCACTTCAGCACTAATTCGTACTCCCCCAAGTCGAGGAGTAATAGCAGTCCCCCCGGTAAATCTTTTTCCGCGATGTCAATGGTTGGTTGGTGGGCCGTCAGGGCTTCTAACTCTGTGTCACTGGAGGGGCGATCGGGAAAAGGCAGTTTCGGACGGCTGGGGACGAGGGAACGAAACATATTGCCCGACAGCTCATGGTCGTAGACGGCGCGGGTTTCTGTTTGGGATAACACCTCAAAGGCTTGCTCGATAATCCGGTTGCGGGCCTCAATGGCCAAGGCATTATGTTCGCGACGGGGAAATTGGGAAAGGCGATCGCGATAGGCTTGGGTAATTTGGGCAGTGGTTGCCTTGGCGGGGACGCATAGGATGCGGTAATAGTCGAGCGGAATGCGCACAGTTTACTTTCCTATCAGCAAAAGTCAGGTCAATTAAGGTTATATTAACCAAAGAATTTTAAACACCATAGGTTGCACGCTGTAGCGTTACCGAGCCCCGCAATCCTTAGAACATAGACCTCAGACCCTCTGGTTTGTTGATTGCTAAGCGATTGAACCGATGATGCTTTGCTTCTATGGAAGTCAATTTGATTCTAAACTGTTACTGCAGATTTCACACAGCCCTCGCGCCGCGTGATCGACTCATAAGACTAACCGAAAAATCCTGAATGTTAATGATGCATAAAGAACGGACAGCCCCAGAATTTGATAGTTCTTCGGTAGAGATCACCAAAGAAGAAGCCCTCATGCTCTACGAAGATATGACCTTAGGACGCTTGTTCGAGGATAAGTGTGCTGAGATGTATTACCGTGGCAAAATGTTTGGCTTTGTTCACCTCTACAACGGTCAGGAAGCGGTTTCCACTGGGGTGATTCGCTCAATGCGGCAGGGGGAAGATTTTGTTTGTAGTACCTACCGTGACCACGTGCACGCCCTCAGCGCTGGGGTTCCCGCACGGGAAGTAATGGCGGAACTTTTTGGGAAAGAGACAGGCTGCAGCAAGGGTCGGGGCGGCTCAATGCACATGTTTTCCAAGGAACATGGTCTCCTGGGGGGCTATGCGTTTATCGGGGAAGGCATTCCGGTGGCGGCAGGTGCGGCTCTCCAAAGTAAATACCGCCAGGAAGTGATGGGCAATAAAAATGCTGATAATGTGACGGCTTGTTTCTTCGGGGATGGAACGTCCAATAATGGTCAGTTTTTTGAAACTTTGAATATGGCGGCCCTCTGGAAATTGCCGATTTTATTTGTCGTAGAGAACAATAAGTGGGCGATTGGTATGGCCCATGAACGGGCAACGTCCCAGCCGGAGATTTATAAGAAAGCAAGTGTGTTTGGGATGCCCGGCTATGAAGTGGACGGGATGGATGTGTTGGCAATGCGGGATGTGGCCCAAAAAGCCGTGGCCAGAGCCAGAGCCGGAGAAGGGCCAACTTTGATCGAAGCACTAACCTACCGCTTCCGGGGTCACTCCCTCGCCGATCCCGACGAATTGCGGTCTGCTGAAGAAAAAGAATTCTGGGCCCAGCGGGATCCGCTTAAACGCTTTGAAAAATTTGTCACCAATCGGGGCTTGGCCACCGCCGAGGAACTGAAGGCGATTGAGAAGAAAATTCAAGAAGTTGTAAATGAGTCTGTGACCTTCGCTGAAAGTAGTCCCGAGCCGAATCCGGCAGATCTGCGCAAATACATTTTTGCCGAAAGCTAGAACAGATCTTTAGAGATCTAAAAAAAAAGGTTGGCGATCGCCTTTTGGGTGAAGTCGCCAACCTTTTTTTATGGGTCAATTTCCGGGGCTAAATTCGGGGACAGAAAAGTTTGCTACCATTTTATTCACTTAAAACAAGCGCAAATCAATAAAAATCAATGGGCATTACACCGCAGGAATATCAACAGCGTCGCCAAGCATTCATGGCCGAAATTGGTCAGGGAACCGCCATCCTACGCAGTGCGCCCCATGCGGTGATGCATAACGATGTGGAATATAATTTTCGCCAAGATAGCGATTTTTATTATTTAACGGGTTTCAATGAGCCCAATGCGGTGGCTGTGTTCGCTCCCCACCACCCAGAACATCAATTTATTCTGTTTGTGCAACCAAAGGATTTGGCCCAGGAAATTTGGGTCGGCTACCGGGCCGGAGTCGAAGGGGCCAAGGAAAAATTTGGCGCGGATATCACCTACTCAATTCAAGAATTAGACGAAAAACTGCCGGAATATCTCAAGGGCGGCGATCGCCTTTTTTATCACCTGGGCCGGGACGAAAAATTCAACCAAACGATTCTGCAACACTACCAACGTCTCCTGGCAACCCGCTCGAAGCGCGGTACAGGCCCCACTGCCCTTGAAGATCCGGGGCAAATTTTACATCAGATGCGCATGGTCAAAAGCCCAGCGGAACTAGACCTAATGCGTCGGGCCACAGCCATTTCTGCCAAAGCCCACCTCTGGGCACTGGAATATGCGAGACCTGGACTCTACGAATACCAAGTCCAAGCCGAGATCGAACACCTGTTCCGCCTCGAAGGGGCTGCCGGCTTTGCCTATCCTTCCATTGTTGCCGGGGGGGCCAATGCTTGTATCTTGCACTACGTTGAAAATAGTGCCCAACTCCAGGACAACGAATTACTCCTGATCGATGCAGGGGCTTGCTATGACTACTACAACGGCGACATTACCCGCACCTTCCCCATTGGTGGCCGATTTACCCCGCAACAAAAAACCCTCTACGAAATTGTCCTCGAAGCACAAAAACAAGCCATTGCAGCCGTCCAACCCGGACATTCCTACCAAAGCTCCCATGCCGCTGCCGTGCGGGTCATCACCCAGGGGTTATTGGATTTGGGATTACTCCGGGGCGATCTCGAAGAATTGATCGAAGGGGAGAAATATAAGCCTTTCTTTATGCACGGCACGGGCCACTGGTTAGGGTTAGATGTCCATGACGCAGGGATCTACAAAATCGGCCCGGAAAAGGATGCTTGGACGAATTTTGCGGCGGGCAATATTGTCACCGTTGAACCGGGGATTTACATTTCCCCCTACATTGAACCGGCCGAAGGTCAGCCAGAAATTCCCGACCACTGGAAAGGTATTGGCATTCGCATCGAGGACGATGTGCTGGTTACAGAAACGGGCCATGAGGTTTTGACGGCGGCTGTCCCCAAGGAAATTAAAGATCTAGAGCACTAGGGAATCATTTTCGAGATGCAGCGTGATTTACTCGGCTTTGGGCTATTTTTTCTGAGTCTAACGGTCTATCTATTTTGGTCGGCGAAAACGGAAATGGGCACTAAAATCGGTCAGAAAATAAAAGGCGATCGCCGCTAATGGGCCTTGAGGCGTTGCGGCCATTGTGGCCATGGCTCAGAAATCGTAACAAATTTCTGGTTAAGCCTTGATCTTGCCAAAATTCCAGAATAAAGTAGCCCAAGGGTTGTACAGACTTGACACATCCATGGCGATTTTCTGTCTGTGCCCTGCAACCTTCCAGCCTAGAGAAATTGACTATGGAACTCGAATATCCAGATGACCTCCGCTATTTAGATAGCCACGAATATATTCGCCTCGATGGGGAAATTGCCACCATTGGCTTGAGTGCCCATGCCATCGATGAATTGGGGGATATTGTGTTCCTAGAGTTACCAGAGGAAGGGGATGCAATTGTTGTGGGCGAAACCTTTGGCAGCATTGAATCAGTCAAAGCCGTCGAGGATCTTTACGCGCCGATTTCCGGCACTGTCATTGACCGTAATGAGACGTTGATCCAATCCCCAGAGATGGTTTCCGAAGACCCCTACGAAGAGGGCTGGTTTATCAAAGTGCGGGTCGATAACCTCGACGATGAAATGCTCGCCGAAACGATGACCGCCGAAGAATACCGGCTTCAGGTGGCAGGCGAAGAATAGGATTGGGTGGCAGCTTGGGTTTGGAGCTTTTGGGTCTGGGCCGATTTCGCCAGATAAATTCCCCCAAGCACCCCGCAAAAGGCGATCGCATTGGTCGGCGTTAACGTCTCACCCAAGAGACCCCAGGCAAACACCGCCGTAATGATTGGCTCCAAAAGGAGAAAAATTGCCACAAAGCCAGACGAAAAGGTTTTGAGACTATAGACCACTAGCCCCTGGCCAAAACACTGACACAAAATAGCTAAACCAATGGCGGCTCCCCATACCGGTAGCGATTGAGGAAACAGATGGTCTTCGGTGAGCCACACAAAAGGCAACAGTAACAGACAACCGAAACCGCAGCGCCAGAGCAAAATTTGACTGGCCCCCAGGCGATCGCGCAGATTTTCCACCAAGAGCAAATTCACGCCATAACAAAGAGCTGACAGTAGGGCCAGCAGATCCCCGGTCAAATGCTGCCAGGCCAACTGGAAATCCGTCACCCCAATGGCGATCGCCCCCCCCATAGCGACCACCAGACCCCAGAGAAAGCGTCGGTCAAAACTTTGGCGTAACCATAACCAAGCCCCCAGGGTTGTGAACAGTGGCGTCAAATTGCGTAAAACCGTCGAATTCGCCACACTCGTCTCGGCGAGGGAGAGCGCCCACAGCACCACAGAGCTCGAAGAAACCGCCCCCACCAAAAGCAACAAAGCATAATCTTTGCCGGTAATCCGTGGGGCGATCGCCGTAACATTGCGATCATCTGCCCTGGGTTTCAACAGCTCCCACAAGCCCAAAACCACCGTCGCCAACCACAACCGATTAAAAACCGTGGCCCCGGCCCCTAGCTCCGTACTACACCAACGGATAAAAATCGCCGCAAACGACACCGCCAGCAACGCCAAAATGAGCAAAAATAAAGTCCACTGTAAGGGCGACTGGGTTGATGAATCAGGGGAAACTGGGTCATGGGGAGCCGCCGCATTGGTGGCCAGAGAGTCTTGGGGAACAGGGGAAGGAGAGATCACAGCAAAATCACGTTGAAAATCTAAAAAATTGAATTAAATATTTAACCTTAACCAATTAACCTTAACCAAATCTACAGTAGAAAACGATCAGTCCTCCCTTTGTCTGGGAAACGCAGCCAATCATCGGCATTCCCCTCGCCCAGCGAAAAGCAGCGATTCGCCCTAAGAAAATCCCAGAAAGTTGCTATCAAAATGAGAATTAAGTTAAATTTAGTTAAGACATCGTCATAAAAATGCCAATTTATAGGCAAAGCCCCTAAGCAACGCTTTCTTTTCATATTGCTAACAAGCGCGGAAACCTTTGCTTCGTGGTGCGCCCCTAGGGATTGCAAAGATGAGTGGCCTAGCGCTACTTCTCGCCGCATCCATTTATTGAATCAAACATAACAAAGATTAACCCATGAAACCATCTTGGAAAACCGTTGTCCTCTGGGCACTTCCCCTACTCGTGATCAGCTTTTTTGTCTGGCAGGGAGCCTTTTCGGCAAATCCCTCCAACCTCGTTGGTAATAGCGCCAACATCCGCATGAGCTATGGCCGCTTCCTTGAGTATTTAGATGCTGGCCGGGTAACAAGTGTTGATCTCTACGAAGGGGGCCGCACAGCGATCATCGAAGCGGTTGACCCAGAACTCGATAACCGTGTGCAACAAATCCGGGTTGATTTACCGGGCAATTCTCCTGAGCTGATTAGTAAGCTCCGGGACGCCAAGGTAGATTTCGATTCTCACCCTGTCAGCAACAATGGCGCTGTATGGGGCATTCTCGGCAATCTGATCTTCCCAATCCTGTTAATCTCGGCGCTATTCTTCCTCTTCCGTCGCTCCAGTAATATGCCCGGTGGCCCTGGCCAAGCGATGAACTTCGGCAAGTCTAAAGCTAAGTTCATGATGGAAGCCCAAACGGGCATCATGTTCGATGACGTTGCTGGCATCGAAGAAGCAAAAGAAGAACTCCAAGAAGTTGTCACCTTCCTGAAACAGCCGGAAAAATTCACCGCAGTGGGGGCGCGAATTCCCAAAGGGGTACTGCTTGTGGGGCCTCCTGGAACGGGTAAAACTCTCCTCGCCAAGGCGATCGCCGGTGAAGCGGGCGTACCTTTCTTCAGTATTTCTGGTTCTGAGTTTGTCGAAATGTTCGTTGGGGTTGGTGCGTCCCGGGTACGTGACCTTTTCAAAAAAGCCAAGGAAAATGCCCCTTGCTTAATCTTTATCGATGAAATTGACGCCGTTGGTCGTCAACGGGGTGCAGGCATCGGTGGCGGTAACGACGAGCGGGAACAAACCTTGAACCAGCTTCTAACGGAAATGGATGGTTTCGAGGGTAATACTGGCATCATCATCATTGCCGCAACCAACCGTCCCGACGTGCTAGATTCTGCGTTAATGCGTCCCGGTCGTTTTGACCGTCAGGTGACTGTGGACACCCCCGATATCAAAGGTCGTTTGAGCATCCTCGAAGTCCATGCTCGCAACAAAAAACTTGCTGACGAAATCTCTCTCGATGTCATCGCCCGCCGGACGCCTGGTTTTAGTGGCGCTGATCTCGCTAACCTCTTGAACGAAGCAGCAATTCTCACAGCCCGTCGCCGTAAAGAAGCAATCACCATGGCGGAAATTGATGACGCCGTAGACCGAGTGATCGCTGGGATGGAAGGGACACCCCTCGTTGACAGCAAGAGCAAGCGTCTGATTGCTTACCATGAAGTAGGCCATGCGATTGTCGGCACCCTACTCAAGGATCACGATCCGGTGCAGAAGGTTACTCTCATTCCCCGTGGCCAAGCCCAAGGTTTAACCTGGTTCACCCCTAACGAGGAACAGGGTTTAACGACGAAATCTCAGCTAATGGCCCGCATTGCTGGTGCCCTCGGAGGCCGGGCTGCCGAAGAAGAAATCTTTGGCCATGATGAAGTAACTACTGGCGCTGGGGGTGATCTCCAACAGGTCAGTGGTATGGCCCGCCAAATGGTGACCCGCTTTGGGATGAGTGATCTTGGCCCGTTGTCTCTAGAAAGCCAGCAGGGTGAAGTTTTCCTCGGTGGTGGCTTTATGAACCGCTCGGAATATTCTGAAGAAGTTGCTTCGCGCATTGATGAGCAAATTCGGATTATCGCCGAAGAAGCCCACCGCCTCGCCCGCAAACTGGTGCGTGATAACCGAGAAGTCATTGATCGTCTCGTAGATCTGCTGATCGAACGAGAAACTATCGATGGAGAAGAGTTTCGGCAGATTGTAGCGGAATACACAACCGTTCCCGAAAAGGAGCAGTTTGTACCACAACTCTAAACCCATAATTTGAGATTAATCTAAGGATCGGGGGGAGCTAGTCACTGACTTGTTCCCTCTTTTCTTGGGTCAACTTTTTGGGGCGATCGCCCTTTCCTTTATAATGAATGGCAATGTTTTTATTAGGACTACATCAGATGGCTGCCATTATTCCTTTTGCGGGTTATATCGTTGTTTTCACTGGTATTGCCCTTGCTGGCTTCCTTGGTCTACGGGCCGCAAACATTATCTAGGGAATTGATTTTTAGCGCGATATTTCGTTAGAAACTCATTCTAAAAAACTGCCCCAGGAGAAATCATTGACATGAAAATCCGAGGCAGTTTTTTGTTGTTTATTCAGTTAAAAATGAATGCTATGGTTAAGCAGAAAAAATTCAAAAATGAGTCCCTTTAATTACGATAAAACCTAATTAAGATGGTGCTTCGCTTCATCGGCCACTGCCACTTGTTCATCCTGGGCTAGGGTTTCTAGGAAGGGCTTAACTTCTTCACCCCCCAGCCGTCCTAGGGATTGGGCCAAACGGTAGCGCACTTGCCAATCGGGATCAGCAATAAAGGGAGTTAATAGTTCAATGGCGCGGCGATCGCCTAGATCTCCGAGGGCACTGATCGCGCTGGTGCGTACTAACTCTGTTTCTGATTTGAGGGCTTCTTTGAGTAAATCGAAGGCATTAGGATTGCCCAATTCACCGAGGGCTGCCACGATGCTGAATTGCAACAACCACTCCGAGGTGGAATGGTACACCTGGGCCAAATCATCATAGGCTTCGGCAATTTTTAAGCCGGCGATCGCATCGGCGGCGGCTGCCTTGACATCCAATTCCGAATCGTTAAAAAGGGCATGGCGGAGTAGTGCTAAAGCCTCTGTTTCAAAGCCTTGGCCCACCGCATCCATTTGACTGACCGCCGCATAACGTACCCGTGCTTCGGGATCACTCAGGAGGGGCTGAATCAGGGGAAACGCATCCTGGGACGAAAAAGCCCGGAGCTGATTTAAGCCGGAAATGCGATCGCCAAAGCTATCGGAAGAAAGCAGTTGTCGGACGGATTCGAGGGAAGCCATGAAGATGTTTTACCAAATGAAACAATGGAATTTAAGAGGCCTGGGCCATTGCTCGAATAATATCACCTTGGGTAATGATCCCAATGACTTTTTCGCTGTCTGGGGTAATGACGGGTAAACGACCCACGTGTTTCTCATGCATTAAGTGGGCCGCTTCCCGGACAATTTTTTCGGGGTGGATCGTGTAAACTTTTTTGCTCATGACTTCCCCCACCGTTTGGCCGAGGGCCTTGTGAATCTCAGCGTCGTGCTTGGCGGGATTTTGCAGATAAATCACACTATCCAACAACATGATGTAGGGGGGCGTATCTACCCCTGTTTCTTGCCAGGTGAGGTCACTGTCTGAAATGATCCCCACCAATTTACCCTGACCATCAACAACGGGAAGGGCGCTAATTTTTTTCTCCACAAGGAGGGCGATCGCCGTTTGGAGCGAATCATCTGCTTTGACCACGGCGGGATCGGGGGTCATGACTTCAGCCACGGTTTTGGTAATCATGATGCCAGCTTAGGGGATTTTTAGGATTTTCTGTCTTTATTTTAGGAAAATCTCGCTTTATTGTGGGGTTCTCGTAGTAGATCGTTACTTCGAGGCTGATTCAAGCTGGATAGATTCAGCCATGGCCGCTTCTAAATCGGCAATCAACTGATCCAGGTCGGGGCCATGGGTTTGCCAACAGGTTTCAGGGCTGGGGTCAGCTTGGTAATACACCAGTTTCACCTGCCCGTCACCAATGCAGAGGATAATCACTTCCTGCTCAAAGTCTGCCCCTGCAATGATTCCCAGGATTTCCTGGAGACGCCCCCCCACCCGTCGATTCAAGGTCTGGAGGGTTTCTGGGGAGCAGGGCACAAAATGGGGCTGGGGTTTGAGGTCAATGCCGAGGATCGTGCCGTCGTGGTGCCATTCCTGCTGGAGCCCCCAGGCGAGGGCCGTCAGTTGGGAGCGGTAGTCTTGGACGAACCAATCCACGTGCGATCGCCATTTTTCCCTGGGTTGCGGGCCTTGATTGTCGAAGGAGGAAAACATGAACTCAAACCCAATATTAGTAACTATTAATCGTTGGCAAGGATGACCGTAGCTATTGTAGCCCGAGGACTTCCCCTTGACCTGCGACCACCGTACCCACTTGCCAAGCCGCGATCCCCTGGGCCTTAAACCAAGCAACATTTTCCGCCGCTTTGGGGGCCGGCACAATCACCACATAGCCCACGCCCATATTGAAGGTGTCCCACATGGCCGATTGGGGGACATCGCCCATGGTTTGCAGCCACTGGAAAAGGGTGGGAATCTCCCAGGTGCTCGGATCAATGGCCATGGATTGATTGGCTTGGAGGCACCGGGGCAGATTTTCGGGGAGACCGCCTCCGGTGATGTGGGCCATACCGTGGATCTCCATGTTGGCCTTGAGGGCACCTTGGATCGCCTGGACATAGATTTGGGTGGGCGTAAGGAAGACTTCACCGAGGGTTTTGCCCTGAAATTCTGCGGGTTTGTCGTTCCAGGACAATTGATTCGTTTCAATGATTTTCCGCACTAGGGAAAAACCATTGCTGTGGACACCGCTACTGGGTAAGGCGATCGCCACATCGCCGACCTGCACTTGGGAGCCGTCTAAAATTTCGCTCTTTTCGACGATCCCCACACAGAAGCCCGCAAGATCATATTCCCCTGCTTGGTAAAAACCCGGCATCTCCGCTGTTTCGCCCCCCAGAAGCGCACAACCACTCTGCTTACACCCTTCAACAATCCCGACAACCACCTGGGCCAATTGTTCCGGTTCGAGCTTGCCCGTTGCTAGATAGTCGAGGAAAAAGAGCGGTTCGGCCCCAGAGGTGAGGATATCGTTGACACACATTGCCACCAAATCAATGCCGACGGTGTGGTGCTGATCGGTCTGGTGGGCGATTTTGAGCTTTGTGCCCACCCCATCCGTACCGGAAATCAACACCGGTTGACGATAGCCAGCGGGAATTTCGAAGCAGCCGCCAAACCCACCGAGGCCACCCAGTACCCCCGGTCGGTATGTGCTTTCGACGTTATCCTTGATGGTTTTGACGAAGGAACGCCCTGCTTCGATATCTACTCCTGCTTGTTGGTAGTCCATGCGATAAAAATTCTTTATGAATTGGTCAAGGGAAATTGTCGAGTCTGACAAAACTCGAAAAGCAGATTTTACCGTGCTTTAACTTTATTCGTTGCCATTTATTTTGACCTGAAACCCCATTTTCGACTCTGTGTATACGGATGTGAAGCCAAAAAAGCCTGTGTTACTGTATGTCGGCTTAAGAAATGTAACGTGATCACAACGTTCTGACTTAGGTGTGGGTAAGCGCATTTTTTGGATGCAACGGCCCCTTTGACCAAAGGAAACCCTCTACTGTCAATTGTTTTTGGTGAGGCATGGTTTTCGGCGGTAGTTGAATTCAATTTTTTTTCATGACCTTAAAACGTAAACATTTGCTCGCTTTGTCTGCTGCCTTTACGACCTTTGCTCCCTTGAGCTTGACCGCAGCACCAACCCTAGCAAATACGGATACGTCTCCTCGTGTTCTGGCCCGTACTCAAGTGACCGCTGCGGCAGAACGTTTAGAACCAATTGCGACGTTGTTTTCTTATCCCCACGAAGAACGGACTGCTACCACCCTCTACGTCAATCAACTCCCCGTTCTCACGTTTCTCAATTCTGGTGATGCCGCCGATGATGAGGCCCAGGCGATCGCCCAAAAAGTTTCCCAAGAATTAAATACCCTCGTTGCCCAAGCGGACTTTGATGCCACGAAATTTTCTGCAAGTTGGCAGGCCGCAGGCAAATATGACTTGCTCTATGACAATGCACCCTTGATCACCCTAGATGATTCGGTTTTCCTCGCGGATCGGACGGGCAATGAGACCCAGGATGCTCTGATTGCGGTGAATCGCTTCCGGCGGATCCTCGGTGGTGCTGAACCCATGGCGGCGATCACCAATGCCCCCAAGGCAAAAAATGTGGCGGGTGCTGGCCTGAAGGTACAACGCACCATGCAAGGCCGGGCCTCTTGGTATGGGCCAGGATTCCATGGCCGACGCACGGCGAGCGGCGAACGGTTTAATCAAAATGCGATGACTGCCGCCCACAAGAGCTTACCCTTTGGCACAAAGGTGCGGGTAACAAATGTCCGCAATGGTCGTTCTGTGGTGGTGCGCATCAATGACCGTGGCCCCTTCACCCCTGGTCGCATTATCGATTTGTCCAAGGGTTCGGCCCAGCAGATTGGGTTAGTCAGTGCTGGCGTGGCTACGGTAAAGTTAGAGGTTCTGAACTAACGTCTCCATCCCTTAGCCGATGAAAGTTGTACGCACCCTTGCTGGATTACAAACGGCGATCGCCCAGGTTGCCCCGAGGCAAAAAATTGGTTTTGTCCCCACGATGGGGGCACTCCACCGAGGCCATGGCAGTTTAATCCAACGGGCAAGGGTGGAAACAGACTTTGTAGTGGTGAGTATCTTCGTTAATCCTCTGCAGTTTGGGGCCAACGAAGATCTTGACCACTATCCCCGGCAATGGGAAGGCGATCGCCAATTTTGTGACGACTTGGGGGTAGACCTCATCTTTGCCCCCACAGTAGCCGAAATGTATCCGGGGCCAGAACCAGTGCAGATCTTGCCGCCTCCTGGGTTGACCAGCGGGCTTTGTGGTCGCTTTCGTCCAGGCCATTTTACGGGGATGGCGACGGTGGTGGTGAAACTGTTGCAATTGGTACGGCCAGCGATCGCCTATTTCGGTGAAAAGGACGCCCAACAACTGGCAATTATTAAACGGCTGGTGCAGGATTTGCATCTACCCGTCACTGTCCGGGGTTGTCCCATCGTCCGGGAGCCATCGGGGTTAGCGCTCAGTTCCCGCAATCAATATCTATCTACTGCCGAAAAAGCCGAGGCGATCGCCCTTTCCCAAGCCCTCCAAACTGCCCAAGCGCTATTTCAAACGGGGGAACGGCACGCAGGTCGGCTCATTGCGGCAGCCAAAGAAACCCTCGCTAAATTTCCGGGGGTACAACTGCAATATTTAGAATTAGTCGATCCAGAAACCCTGACGCCCCTGCCCCAGGTGCAAAAATCTGGTTTACTGGCGATCGCCGCCTATGTCGGTCAAACCCGTTTGATTGATAACACCATGCTAAAAACCCGTCAGCCGATTATTGCCATTGATGGCCCCGCCGGAGCTGGTAAATCTACCGTTACCCGCCAAGTGGCCGAGCAGCTCAAGCTTCTCTTTCTAGATACCGGGGCAATGTACCGGGCGATCGCCTATCTCGTTTTAGAAAACAACATCAATCCCCAGGATGAAGTTGCCGTCGCCGAACTCGTCAGTACCGCCACCATTACCTTAGTGCCCCCCAAGGCGCCCACCGAACCCATTACCGTGCTGGCGAATAACCTTGATGTGACCCAGGCAATCCGCACGCCGACTGTGACAAAACACGTATCCGTTATCGCCGCCCAAGCCGCTGTCCGCCAAGCCCTAGTGAAGCAGCAGCAACGCCTCGGTGAAAATGGGGGCCTCGTGGCAGAGGGGCGCGATATCGGTACCCATGTGTTTCCCGATGCCGAACTCAAGATTTTCTTGACTGCCACCCCTGCCGAACGGGCCAGACGCCGCGCCAAGGATCTCGCCTCCCAGGGAGAAACCAACATTGACCTAGGACAACTAGAGGCAGAAATCACCGAACGCGATCGCCTTGATAGTACCCGCGCCATTGCTCCTTTGACCAAGGCTCCCGATGCGGTGGAGTTAATTACCGATAACCTCAGCATTGAGGCGGTGGTCGCTAAAATTATTCATTTATATAAAGGTATAAATCAGGCCTAAATATTATTCGGGTGAAGCGGCGTTGGCGATCGCCCATTCCACCTGTCGTAAAATTCCCCGTAACATCGCCACCTCGCGGCTACTGGGGCTGGCTCGGTGGTACAAATTCCGAAACGTTTCCATCCGTGAGGCACTGGTGTGGGGATACAGAAATCCCACCTGCAACAACACCCGCTCTAGGTGCTGGTAATAGCCCTCTAATTCACTGAGATCGGCCAGATCCGGGACTGCTGTGGTTATTTTTCTTGGGACAAAAGTGGGTTTTTCGGTGGCTAAACTGCGCAATTCGTAGCCACAAACAGCGACCGCCTGGGCCAAATTCAAGGATGTATATGCATCCCCCGTGGGAATGCAGACCAGCCTTTGGGCTTGGTTTAATTCGCCATTGCTCAAGCCGTGGTCTTCTCGCCCGAAAATTAGCGCACTGGGTTGATCGTCTTCTAAAAACCAGGGCAAAGCTGCTTTGGGGGTTTCCACAGGCATCGGTAAACTGCGCTGGAGTCCAGTGGTGGCGATCGCCTTTTTGCAACCCGTCAATGCCGTTGTCAAATCGGGAACAACCACCGCCCGTTCGAGAAATTCCCGCCCATGGACTGCCATTAAAAAAGCCTCTTGGCCCAAATGGTTACAATGGGGATTCACTAAGAACAATTGTCCTAGGCCCATATTTTTCATCACCCGGGCAATGGAGCCAAGATTTAGGGCCCCTGCAGGTTCTACAACCACAATCCGAATATGCGTCAAACTCGCCAAGCTATTTTCTCCATCGCAGTGCAACTCCCCATTGTGCCGTGGGCGTGACCCCAAAAAAACCCTGGCGATCGCCAAATCGGAATCTGATTCCATCGGCTCAATATTTGGGTCATGGTTACCTCACCCATTGGCGATCGCCCCCCAAGATCCTTTTAAGTTGACCGCAAGATAATTTACAATCTGTAATGTTGCCATCGTGCCCCGCAAGGATTTTAATATTCTTTGCTGTAGCAAAATATTCAGTTTTCCCAAGACTGGAGCGGCAGCTTATACGAACCAAGCGCGTGACACTTACAATACAAATTAGTCCCTTAACGACTCACCATAAACCACATCGGTTTTAGATTGGCTCAAACAAGACCGAGACGTTTTCAGTTGTACGTCTAATTGCACCGAGTGATCACCCTAGTAAAAATAGTAGTACTTAAATTTTATCGAGCGAACATAAACCTATGAAAGACCTGACCAAATATCGTAATATCGGTATCTTCGCTCACGTCGATGCGGGTAAAACCACCACCACCGAACGTATCCTGAAGTTAACCGGAAAAATCCACAAATTAGGTGAAGTGCACGACGGTGCAGCCACCACTGACTTCATGGAGCAGGAGCAGGAGCGCGGGATTACCATTCAATCCGCTGCCACAAGCTGTTTCTGGAAAGATCACCAGCTCAATATTATCGATACTCCCGGTCACGTCGATTTCACCATTGAAGTTTATCGCTCCCTAAAAGTACTCGACGGTGGTGTCGGTGTATTTTGTGGTTCCGGTGGTGTAGAACCCCAATCTGAAACTAACTGGCGTTATGCCAACGACTCTAAAGTTGCACGGTTGATCTACGTCAACAAATTAGACCGGATCGGTGCTAACTTCTACAACGTTGTGAAGCAGGTAGAAAATATCCTGGCGGCAACCCCCCTGGTAATGACCCTGCCGATCGGTACAGAGAGCGAATTTAAGGGCGTTGTTGATCTGCTTACCGAAAAAGCTTGGATTTGGGACGAATCTGGCGATCCGATGAACTACGAGATCACCGATGTCCCCGAAGACATGAAGGATCAAGTAGCAGAATACCGCGAAGCCCTCGTCGAACTCGCTGTCGAACAAGACGACGAGATCATGGAAAAATACCTTGAAGGCGAAGAAGTCAGCATTGACGAAATCAAGGCTTGTATCCGGAAAGGAACCCGTGAATTGGCTTTCTTCCCCACCTACTGTGGTTCCTCCTTTAAGAACAAAGGAGTACAACTGGTTCTCGATGCGGTTGTGGACTATCTCCCCAACCCAATGGAAGTCAATCCCCAGCCGGAAACGGACATTGAAGGGAACGAAACGGGCAACTTTGCGATTGTTGACCCCGAAAAGCCCCTCCGTGCTTTGGCATTCAAGATTATGGACGACCGTTTTGGGGCCTTGACTTTTACCCGGATTTACTCTGGGATGCTCAAAAAGGGTGACACTGTCCTCAACACGGCCACGGGCAAAACTGAGCGCATCGGGCGGATGGTAGAAATGCACGCCAACTCCCGTGAGGAAATCGATGAAGCCCAAGCGGGTGACATCATCGCCATCGTCGGGATGAAGAACGTCCAAACGGGTCACACCCTCTGTGATAAGGACAATCCGGCGACCCTCGAACCGATGGTCTTCCCCGACCCGGTAATCTCCATTGCGATCGCCCCCAAAACTAAAGGCGGCAACGAGAAAATGGGGGTTGCCCTCAGCAAGATGGTGCAAGAGGATCCCTCCTTCCAGGTAGAAACCGACCAAGAGAGCGGTGAAACCATTATTAAAGGGATGGGCGAACTTCACCTCGATATTAAAGTAGACATCCTCAAGCGTACCTACGGCGTGGAAGTAGAAGTGGGTAAACCCCAGGTTGCCTACCGTGAATCGATCACCAAGGTCATCAACGACAGCTATACCCACAAGAAACAGTCTGGTGGTTCCGGTCAATTCGGGAAAATCGACTACACTATTGAACCTGGCGAATCCGGTAGCGGCTTCCAGTTCGAGTCCAAGGTCACTGGTGGTAACGTTCCCCGTGAATTCTGGCCCGCCGTTCAAAAAGGTTTCGAGCAATCCATCGAGAAGGGTGTGCTGGCAGGTTTCCCCTGTGTTGACCTGAAGGTGACTTTGACGGATGGTGGTTTCCACCCGGTTGACTCTTCGGCGATCGCCTTTGAAATCGCCGCCAAGAGTGGCTACCGTCAAACCCTACCCAAGGCTGGCCCCCAAATCCTCGAACCGATCATGAAGGTGGATGTCTTTACCCCCGATGATTACGTTGGGGATGTGATCGGTGACCTCAACCGTCGTCGTGGCATGATCGAAGGTCAAGAATCCGGTGCCACTGGGATCCGCATCAAAGCCAAAGTGCCCCTCAGTGAAATGTTCGGTTACATCGGTGATCTGCGTACCATGACCTCTGGCCGTGGTCAGTTCTCCATGGAGTTCTCTCATTATGATCCTTGTCCGAAGAATGTTGCGGATGAAGTGATCAAGGAAGCTAAAGAACGGGCGGAAGCGAATAGCTAACCATTAGACGATGCTCTCCCACCGGGCGAGATTAGAACCAAAAAGCCGATTGGTGAAAATGCCAGTCGGTTTTTTCTTTGGTCGCCATCAACCCATTAAAAAACTCTCCACTGAAACCCGGAGAGTTCTTTGATCAAACCTGTCAGTATCGCTGCTTAAATGCTTTGGGCCAAGACCGCCACACCAGCGACCACCATCATCACCCCAGCAATGCGGAAAAATTGAATCTGTTGACGACGCAAGGCCAGAAAAGCCGTTCCCATGCCGATGAGGTGTAAGCTCGCAGTCCCCGCCAGGAAACCGAGGGCATATTGAAGACCTTGGGCATTGGCAGGCATTTCAGCGCCGTGGGCATAGCCATGAAAAACGGCCAGTGCCCCAATAATGAGACTACTCCACAGCAACGGCAGACGGGTGCCAAAGAAAACAAAACAACCTAACAGTAGATCGGAAAAGATAATGCCAACCTCGATCCCTGGTACGGTCATGCCGACCATGCCGAGCAAACCGCCCACCAACATCAGTCCCAGAAAACTCAGGGGGAGTAAAAAACGCCCTTGCTTTTCTTCGACTTGAACGGCCCAAATCCCCACCGCTAACATGGCAACGAGGTGATCGAGGCCCCCAAGGGGATGTTGAAAGCCATGCCAAAAGCCAGCGGTTTCGTGGCCGCCAACGTGGGCGATCGCCACTGATGGCAGAAAAACGCAAAGCATCGCCCCAAGAAATAACAAACCGTGCCGAATGTGACGCTGACCCATGGTGTCGCTCCTTTGAAACATTCCAATTTTAGTGAACAATCCCATGGGTAATATCGCTTTGGTGATGAGTCTTAAAGATTCGCTTTATTCGGTAAAACTGCAAAATATAAAATATTAAGCCTTTGGGCGATCGCCCCAGAAAAGGGCTACAACTACGAAAAGAGATGAGGCCCAAGCTGCTTGTGTTGCTGCGTGACTGGCTCCTAAAAATTTGGCGACGATCGCCCCTCCCTCTAAAAATGATCGCTGTCCTGGGGGCGATCGCCTTGGTGGTGCGTTTAACGCCCTTCCTGATGCCCTTGCAAGCAGCGGATATTGCCCAAACCGACCAAGCCTTTCGCTTTTATGACCGCAATGGTTTGTTTTTGGGGACAGTCCTCAGCGCTGACCAAGAAAATACCTCTGTTGTCAGCCTCGATGAAGTTTCGCCCTATTTTCAGCAGGCAATTATCGCGGCGGAGGATGGTGATTTTTACCACCATGGCCCCCTGGATCTCCAGGCGATCGCCAGGGCCACTTACCAAGCCATCAAACATCAAAAAATTGTCAGCGGGGCTTCGACGATTACGATGCAGCTTGCCCGGATGTTAGGCGATCGCCCCCGGACTTTGCACGCGAAACTCCAGGAAATTTGGGTCGCCTGGCGTTTAGGGGCGGGCATGAATCGCCAAGAAATTCTCACCGCTTACATTAACCGTTTACCCATGGGGGGCAATATCTATGGCGTTGAGGCGGCAGCTCAGATTTATTTTGGTGTGGCGGCAGCAGATCTTAATTTGGCCCAGGCGACCCTCCTTGCGGCCATTCCCAACAGTCCCACCTATCTCAACCCCTACCACTATTGGGACAATCTCAAACAACGGCAACGGTATGTGTTGGAGCGCCTCGTCGCCGAGGGAGAACTTTCTCCAGAACAGGCGGATCGGGTTTTTCAGGAAGCCGTTACCCTGCAACCGCGTCACCAGGGCATTCTCAGTGCGCCCCATTTTGTTTTTTTGTTAACAGACCAATTGGACACCAGCCAAAACCCCGTGATTCGCACTACCCTCGATAAAAATCTCCAGGATTTTGTTGCGGCACAGGTGCGCCAGAGCGTTTTAAATTTAAACCAAAATCATGTTCACCAAGGAGCGGCGATCGCCATTGATAACCAAACCGGCGAAATCTTGGCCTATGTGGGATCTACGGATTACTTTACGCCCCAAGGCGAAACCGATGGGATACAATCCCTTCGGCAACCAGGCTCCACCCTCAAGCCTTTTCTTTATCAATTGGCCCTAGAAAACCGCATCATTCGCCCCAATACGATTTTGGCGGATATTCCCACCTACTATGCCATTCCCGACGCCAAACTCTATGAACCCACGGACTACGATGAAAAATTTTTAGGCCCGGTGCGGGTGCGTCTCGCTTTGGGAAATTCCCTCAATATTCCGGCGGTGCGGGTTTTAGAAAAAGTGGGCGTTGAGGCATTTTTACAACGTTTGCACCAATTGGGTTTTCAGCATTTAACCGAAGCCCCCGACTACTATGGCTTGGGTCTCACCCTGGGGAGCGGTGAAGTAACCCTGATGGAGTTGGCCAATGCCTATCGCACCTTGGCTAATGGCGGGAAAAAAAGTGATTTGGTGAGTCATTTTGCTCATCCGGAATCAGCCACAACATTTCTCAGTGACTCCTCAACTTGGCAACTGATTACCCAAATGCTGAGTGATAAACAGGCCAGGGCGATCGCCTTTGGGGTCGATTCGGCGTTAAATTTACCATTTCCAGCGGCGGTCAAAACGGGAACATCCTCAAATTATCGTGATACCTGGGCGGTGGGGTTTAGCGAAAAATACACTGTCGCTACCTGGATCGGTAACTTCGATGGCACACCCATGCAGCAAGTTTCAGGGGTGGCAGGGGCTGCACCGCTCTGGCGCGAAATTATGTTGCACTTGCACCAACAACGTGAGCCCTCAGCATTTTCTGAGCCAGCGGCCATGGTCAAACGTCCTATTTGTGCCCTGTCTGGCAAAAAATCCACGGGCCTTTGTCCAGTCATCGTCCAGGAATATTTTTTCCCAGAAGATCTAGCCGAGTACGAAATGGATTTAGATGACTTTTACCAGGAAATTAACGGCGAGATTCGTCTCGTGTTGCCCCCGGAATATGACCGCTGGCTGGCGACCCAAACGACCTTGGCGATGCCCCAAAGCGGCTTAAAAATTCTGTTTCCCCAAGATGGCGATCGCCTCCTGAGCGACCCCAACAATCCCGGCCAACTGGTAGTCCAATTTCAAACCACGAACCAAGAGCCTGTGCAATGGCGGCTCAATGGCAATCCCTGGCAACCGGATGATCCCCAGAACCCGAAGTTACGACTGACCCCTGGCCCCCAGACCTTAGAAATTCGTCAAGGCGATCGCCAGGATCAAGTCAACTTTTCCGTAGAAGTAGCCCCGTCCCAAACCACGAAGCGGGGATTTTCAGTGAATTAAATGCTGATGTTCTGTCCCCAAAAAGATTCTAAATCTCTTGTAAGTTGGATGATTCATCGGCAGCTAACCCAAAATAAACTGATTTTACTGACTGTGTTGTTTTTTGAAATTGCTTTCAAAGAAAATTAAACAATGATGTCAGTACTTATTTTTTGATTTCTAGCATTTCCCATTGCTGAAAATCAGTGCATATCACCTTAGAAATGCAGCATGTCGTTGCCTCAGAGATGGCGTTCAATCATTTTTAAATATAAAAAAGGCTCCAGAAAATAAATCTGTAAGCCTTGGCAGTACTCAAGTTTTGGTGATCTCAACAACCAGCTTGAGCATTTAATGATGTGTGGGAAGAAACATTAGCTTTATTGTAAACAAGCCAGGGGAAGTAAAGGCCATCGTTACAGAATATGCAACTGCTGTCGTCAATCTACAGGCGAGAAAATCAGGTTTTAAACAGAGATTGATTTTACGAAGTGCTTCACTTGTGTCTAAAAATCAGCTCACCAATAGAATATTGCTAGTGACTACAATGGCACTGTCGTTATTTGAATAATCTTAGGAATGGTTAATGTAAAAAAAGTAGGTGATTTTTTTTCGATCAGGGAACTTAGGCAGAAGGGCCTACAAATTCTTGGCTTAATTGGCTTATCCATCTTGGCCGAAGCACAGATCCAAGTCGGATTGGCCCAAAGTCCTGATAATTTGCCAGACGATGAAGCGGCAGAAATTCTCCAGGTTGGCATTGGCGGCACCCCTCCTTTTTTAGTGGAGTCGGTCAACGGTGACTTTCAAGGGATTGTGCCGGATATCTGGGAAACTATCGCCTTTGTGAATGGCTGGGAATATGAGTTGATTCTGCAAACGGAAACACAAGCGGCCCTGGATGCCGTGGCCACCGGGGAATTAGACCTCCTGGTGGGGCCGTTTAGTATTACCGCCGAGCGTTTAGAAGCAGTTGATTTCACCCAGCCTTTTTTCATTTCTGGATTAGGGGTTTTGCTGCCCGAAGAGTCGCCCCCCATTTGGGAACGGGTGCGGCCTTTTTTCACGCGCACAGCCCTCTCATCGGTGGGGGTTTTGCTAGTGTGTTTATTTCTAGTGGGTAACGGCATGTGGCTCGTGGAGAGACGCCATAATCCAGAAGAGTTCCCCAACCAGTATCTGCGCGGCGTGGGCAATGGGATGTGGTTTGCCCTGGTGACTCTGACGACGGTGGGCTATGGCGATCGCTCGCCCAAAACCCCTTGGGGACGGTTTATCGCCGGAGTTTGGATGTTGATCTCTTTGATTGCGGTTTCTTCTTTAATCGGGGGATTGGCCTCGGCTTTTACCCTTGCCCTCGCTAAATTGCCAGAGGATGCAATCCGTGACCCTGGAGATTTACGCGGCACCCGCATGGCCGTTGTCCAAGGCACACAGGGGAAGCTTTTGCTGCCGAATATCGTGCCAAAGTTGTGCAACGCCCTAGCTTAGAAGAGGCGATCGCCTTAATGGAAGCCGATAAAGCAGACGGTGTAATTTTTGATCGGCCAACCCTGGAGTATTACCTCAGTCAGAATCCTGACTTACCCTTGCGGGTTGCTGACTTTAACCTAAATACCGAAAATTTGGGTTTTGTTTTACCTTACGATAGTCCCCTAGCCCTGCCCCTCGATGTGAGTATCGTGGCCCTTGAAGAAGACGGTACCCTCGTCCGCACTGCCCAAGACTGGCTCCAAGGGAAACTCAATTTAGAATAGACACTAGAAATAGTTTGTTACCAACGGAGAAAAACAGCCCCTATGAAAATGCTTCACACCATGATTCGGGTTGGCAATTTAGAAGAATCCCTCAAATTTTATTGTGATGTTCTGGGGATGAAACTCCTGCGCCAAAAGGATTACCCCGACGGCAAATTCACCCTAGCCTTTGTCGGTTATGGCGACGAGAAAGACAATACCGTGATCGAACTAACCTACAACTGGGACACCGATCGCTATGACCTCGGCAATGGTTTTGGTCACATTGCTCTGGGTGTGGATGATATCTATGGCACCTGCGAAAAAATCCGCGAGCTGGGCGGTAAAATTTCCCGGGAACCCGGCCCCATGAAGCACGGCACCACGGTGATTGCCTTTGTCGAAGATCCCAATGGCTACAAGATCGAATTGATCGAAATGAAAAAGGCCGCCGCTTAGAGCTGATTGATAAAGCCCCCCGGCCCCCAGTCTGGGGGAGATTTTAGGAGGCAGATCAAGAGACTTCTTAGCCTTCAAGAAAACCTTCGTTTATTGGATTTTGCCAATCTGGCGGCCCACAGCTTCGATTTCAGCATAGTTTTCGTTGCTGGTCTGAATAAACTGGGTCGCCCCAAACAAATCAAGAATTTCTTTGTGGTCAGGATTGTTGGGATCGAGTTGGAGCAAAGCCTGTTGAACTTTATCCCGGAAGCCTTCCCCATAGCGCTCGTCCACGTCGGGGGAAATGACCCAGTGATAGTCGTAGTAGGCGGGCGATCGCCAAATCACGTTCACTCTATTGGTATCTACTTCCCCAGCTTCGACGCGACTGTTCCACACCTGTTCATTGAGCATCCCCAGGTCATAGGTGCCCGCTTCGACCAGTTGAATGGTGGCATCGTGGGAGGCCGAAAAACCCACTTCCCCTTGGAAATCTTCAAGAGAGACTCCGGCCTGTTCTAGGTAGTATTGGGGCATCAAGCGGCCAGAGGTAGAGGATTCACTACCAAAGGTGAGGGTTTTGCCTTTGACTTGGGTTAAATCGGCGTCACTGGCTAATTCCCCCAGGCCGCTATTCACATTGGCAATCAGTACCGAGTGGAATTCAGCGTCAATATCCCGTTGGGCGATCGCCTCAGCCCCAGGGACTTGCAATCTCGCTTGGACACCCGTTAATCCACCAAACCAGACTAAATCTAAATCTCCCACCTTAAAGGCTGTGACTGCAGCGAGGTAATCGGTGACGGGTTTATATTCCACAGGAACTCCCAGTTCAGCACTGAGATAATCCGCCAGCAGGCCATAGAGTCGCTGCAATTTTTCAGGATCCTGGTCGGGAATCGCCCCCGTGACCAAGGGTTGCACTGCCGTTGTTGGCGTCTCATTTTCAACGGGACTAACATCCGTAGTCGATGGGGCGGTACAGCCAAAGACACTGAGGGAAAGCAGACAGAGGGCAGACAGGAGCCGTTTTTTCATGGGTAATTTCTCAAGGGAAAGAAAAAGATTTGTTCCCAACTTAAGATAGCAATTAATGTTTTTTCCCCCCAATGGCTTTCGTAATGGCATCTGCTTTGTGGCCCCTAATTTGGTTTTACGCTGTTTCTTTTTCCTGCGGGGTTTTGATGCTCCGTATTTGGCGATCGCCACGACCCCGTCCTCTGGGATGGTTCTGGGTGGCGGGGTTTGTCCTCGTCCTCACCTGGGGAATGAACCTGATTTCGATGGCTTGGGCTGCTTGGTGGGGCGGTATCGCTTGGTTTCTGTTGATCCTCGTGCCATCTTTGGGCTTGCGGCAGATCCAAGGTCTTTTGTCCCGGCAAGATTTTCAACGGGCCTACCAATGGGCTTTGTATTTGCGATATCTCCATCCCTTTGATGGTTGGTGGGAACAGCCGCAGATCATTCGCGCTTTAATTTTGAGTCAACGGGGCCAACTCACCCCAGGCTTAAATCTTTTAGAGAAATACCAGGATCACCCCAGTTTTTTAGCCCGTCAGGCGATCGCCATGGATTATGCGATGCGGTTTGATTGGATGGGGTTGCTGGCTTGGCTCCGGGGAATGGCGCAAACCCCCCAAGAACCTTTGCTTTTGGTTTACTATTGCCGCGCCCTGGGGGAAACGGGTCAACTGTCGGAACTCTTACAACTGGTGCTGAAACCAGAAACCAAAGCGCAACTATTGCGGGGGAGCGATCGCCGTCAGTGGCATCTGGTATTACTATTTACGGCGGCTTTTTGTGGCGAAATCAAGACGGTGCAACGGCTATTAACAGGCCCTCTCCGGGATTATGCCAAAGAGATCAAGGGTTTTTGGCTGGCGATCGCCCACTATGGGGCCGGAAGTGTCTCCCAAGGAAATGCCATTTTACAGACTCTCCAGGAGGACTCAAATAAACGTTTCCGCAATGCCGTCCAGATGCGCCGCCAACATCCTCCCCGACCAGCCCAATCGCTCCTCCTCGTAGACGTTTATCCTGATCTGGCCCGCCTTAGTCGCCTAGTACGGCAGGAAACCCAAGAGCAGCTTTATCAATCCCTCGTGGGCCAACTACCTGCGGGGCAAAAGCAACTTTCGGTGAATTCTGTTTTAGTTGCCGTCAACTGTCTGGTATTCCTGGGGGCGATCGCCGTTAGCAGTCCCGAAAATCCAGAAGCGGTTCTCCAGGGTGGTGGTTTCATTCCCAACCAAGTGTTGCGGGGGGAATGGTGGCGCTTGTTTACGGCGAATTTTATCCATGTGGGGCTGGCCCATCTCTTAATGAATATGGCAACCTTGGCGTTGCTAGGCCCCTTTGCCGAAAAACATCTGGGGCGATCGCGTTATCTCCTTGTTTATTTAGGCAGTGGTTTCGGGGCGACGGTAACGCTGTTTGGGTTGGTGCTGTTGGCCCAGGGCTTTGACTACGAGGCATTTCCGGCGTGGTTGGCCTATCTCACTACAGAAATTCGCTATGGCTACCAGGTGTGGGTCGGGGCTTCTGGCTCGATTATGGGCATGATCGGGGCGATCGCCGTGGTGTTGTGGCAGGGATGGCGACGGTTTCACCTCGAAGCTGCAGGCAGACAATTTCGCTTGATTTGCTTAATTATTGTGATCCAGTTTGCGGTGGATCTGAGTTCCCCGAATGTTAGTTTTTACAGCCATTTACTGGGCCTCTGTTGGGGAGTTACCCTAACCCTTTTGTTGAGGCGAATTTAAGGGGAATTGCTTTTGGCAATCGAAACAGTATGCTTTTCCGTCAAAGCGAATTTTATTATTAAAACAAAACATTGCGACTTTTTTGGAAATAGGTTGCTTACAGCAATAGCAATAGTATTTTGTTTTCTTTGTCTGTTCTATTGAAACGGGGTGCCGATTGTCTCTTTCTCTAGAAATAGAAAATTTTTTATAGTAATCAAACTGAGAAGGTCGATGATAACTGACTAGGTTTTTCGCTATTTGCTGCAATGATTCGGATGAAATTATTTTTGTGATTGAACCAAGAGTTGTCAATATACTTTCATTATTGAGATTGTCTCGTGTTTGTTTATAAAATTCGTCTGACTTAATGACAGCATCTGTTTTAAAATCTTTTGTCTTGGGACGAATTACACGGGACTTTGGCGAAACTAAAACATAAGCAAGAAAATGGGGTTGTAATGGTATTCCTAATCTTTTAGGTAGTATTTCTTCACCCTGGAGAAGGTTCTTTAAAACTTTGATGTGTCTTTTATTTTGCTCAATGGGAGACTCTATTGCCCTGTAGCTTTTCTGGAATGAAACTAAAAATTCGCCATGTTCTGTGATTTTGATACCACGGACATAATGTTTGGTTTCTAAGATATAAAAATCAAGAAATCTATTGATTAAGATATGGTCAATTTGAGCAACTAATCCATTATGTTCAATTCTAAGATCGTGAATAATCGCCCAGTTTGGTGAATTTTTATAATAAAAGTCAATAAAATAAGCAGAATCCTTTTCTCCTTGATTACCAGAGGTGAGTCTCTTTAGCTCTGTTTTTGCCTGCAAAACTTTTGCTTCGGATAAATTAGGTAAATTGATGATCGTTTTTAACTGCTCTATGTTTGCATCAATGGGATCTTTTTCTTTGATGATCATGCTGATTAATTTATAAGGTAGTCCGAATAAAAAATATTATGACAACTAAATTTGTGATAGGAGTTTGTCATATTCTGCGTGGGAACCAATCCAAAACCAAATTATTGTGTCGCCATCTTGTTGGCCAACTGCTCTGTAGTTTTTACTGATGCGAGCTGAGTAGATTGGTAACTTGGGGTGAACCTGTTTAAACCGCAAACTGGGATGGGCTGGATCCTCTTGAAATTGACGATATGCGTGACGTGCTTGTTTTTGAACAGCATTAGGTAAGTTTGCGAGCGCCTTACGAAATTTAGCTGTTGTTCTTGACTTCACAATTCTTCAAATTTTAGTGCTTGAGTTTGGCCTGCCTTATATTCAGCGATCGCCTCAGCTGCTAAATCTGCTAGAAGTTCTTGGGATTGAGCAAAAGCAGTATCCCATTTGGCTTCATCCTCAAGCTCTTCCATAATCAAAGTGGCGATCGCATCTTGCTTTTCTGTATCCAAAGATTGCAGATGTTTAATTGCTTGTTCTAGAAGTTCAGTCATAAAAAAAGCCGTTGTTTTCTAATCAGATTATAGCGGAATTATAAAATTCTTAGACGGTTAGTGGGTTTCAGGGTGATCGCTTAGAATTTCGTTAGAAAAACTATGTAAAGTTCTAAATATTTTCAGACTTAATTAATGTTACCTGAAGCTCACAACCTACAGCCTGAGCATAACGGCGTAGGGTTGCCAAAGAAGGTGAATGCTTGCCATTACTAAGAGATGATTCTAACCGTGTGATAGCGGGGGCTTTAGTTCCCATGCGAGCAGCAACCTCCGCTTGAGAAAGACCAGCTTCTTGCCTTGCTTTGAGCATTTGTCTCAACAATGAAAATTCAGCTTCCATGTCGTCGTACATAATACGCGTTTCAGGATTAGCTAATGCCTTTTTTTTCAGTTCAGTATGATTCATTTATTCTTGACCTCCAACATACGACGTTTGGCAATTCTGAGTTCCTTCGCTGGTGTTTTCTGAGATTTTTTCACAAAGCCATGCAGCATAACGATCCGTTTCCCTACTAGCGTGCAGTAAAACACTCGTGCAATCCCTTCTCTACCTTTAATGCGAAGTTCAAATAAGCCATCTGACATAGGGTCGGGTATGGGGCATACCGAGATGGGAACCAAACTCTAGCATTAGATCCGTGAGACGAAAATACTTAGCCGCCAAACTCGGTGGGAGTTCAAGGATGAACTTCTCAACATCAGGGTAAGGGTATTCAACGCTCCAGGACATAGCCTCAACATAACATAAATGTTACATTTTTTTTGAATTTCTAGGAGGTTGCAGGGCGATCGCCACCTCCGATAATCTTCTGACTCCTTTCTTCGGGAGTATTAAAGGGGAAGTTCGTGACTTTTATGAAAAACATGACTTAATTGCACCAACTGCTGCACAGCTTCCGGTTGCCAATTTCCCTCAATGTTCCGTTGGGTGAGGACTAACAAACGCAGGCTATAACAGGCTGGAAATCCTTCAATCTCTAGCCAGACCAAATCACTTTCTGCTTCGATGGCAATCCGTTCCTCTGGCATCAATTCCGAGGCAATACTTTCGACCGTATCGGCTAACTGCACCAACAAGCGACAAAAATCTTCAAATTCTGCTGCGGTTAATTCCACAGCCCAATCATCGGCTCCAACCAAGCCCTGGAAAGTCCGGGTGGGGTCAGGATCCCAGCCTAACCGCCAACCCGTCCCTTTTTTGAGCGATCGCCCCATTTATTCGCCTCGATACTCCGGTTCACGCCCGTAAAGATAGACGAGGTAGCGTAATTTGCCAATGAGGTCATCACTCAGCATTTCCGGCTGGTAGCGCCAAGTCCAGTTGCCTGCCGCCACTCCAGGGGTATTCATCTTTGCCTCAGATCCCAAACCAAGCAGATCCTGGAGGGGGAAAACGGCCAGATTTGCCACGGAACCCAACGCCAGACGAATCAAGCCCCAGTGAATCCCCTCATCGCAGAGACAACCAAGGTAATCCGTGACCCGTGCCTTTTCTTCGTCACTGCGCTTGTCAAACCAGCCCACAGTGGTGTCATTGTCATGGGTGCCCGTGTAGACAATGCAATTGCGATTAGTGTAGTTGAACGGTAGAAACGGATTAGCGCGATCACTATCGAAGGCAAAGTGCAAAATCTTCATACCTGGCAAGCGATATTTATCCCGCAGGGCCTCCACATCCGGCGTGATTACCCCTAGATCCTCGGCAACGATGGGCAATTCACCGAGTTTATCTTTGAGTAATGCAAAAAATTCGTCACCCTTAGCTTTGATCCAGCGGCCATTCATCGCCGTTTTTTCGCCCTGAGGCACCGCCCAAAACGCTTCAAAACCCCGGAAGTGATCGATACGAACAATATCGACATACTCCAGCATGGTTTTAATGCGCTCGATCCACCAAGAATAGTGACGGCGCGACAGGTTACGCCAGTTGTAGACTGGGTTGCCCCAGAGTTGGCCCGTTTCGCTGAAATAATCCGGTGGGACTCCCGCCATCCACTTGGCAGCCCCGGTTTCGTAATCGAGACGGAAAATTTTCGGATGGCCCCACACATCGGCGCTGTCGTGGGCCACATAGATCGGCAAATCCCCAAAGATTTGGATGCCCTTTTCATTGGCATAGCTTTTTAGGGTTGACCACTGGCGGAAAAATTCTGATTGGGCGTATTTGTGGAAAAAGATTTGATCGGCGAGGATCTCTGTCTGCTCGGCGATCGCCTTTGGATCACGCCAAGCGAGGGCCGCATCCCAGTCATACCAGCTTTTACCATCGTGGGCTTCCTTGAGGGCCATAAAGAGCGCATAATCATTGAGCCAATAGGCCTGCTCTTCGCAAAAGGTTTGAAATTCTTGTTTTCTCTCTGGGGTCGCCACCGCCTGGAAGCGTTTACAGGCTTTTCTCAGGAGGGGCATCTTAAAGGCGATCGCCTGATCATAGTCCACCCGGTCTCTAGGGCAGCTTGGACAGGCCGCCAAATCAGCTTCTTCTAATAAATCTTCTGAAGCCAGCCATTCCAAATTTAACAGCATCGGATTGCCCGCAAAGGCCGAATAACACAGATAAGGAGAATTCCCAAACCCCGTTGGCCCCAGGGGTAGAACTTGCCAAACCTGCTGTCCACTATCGGCAAGAAAATCAATAAATCGATAGGCTTCTGGCCCTAGATCGCCGATTCCAAATCGACCCGGCAAAGACGTAGGATGCAACAGAACACCACTAGCACGACGTTGAAACATACGCAGATTACAAGCTCACAATTTTTCTCTACTGGCCATCCTAGCAACCGTTTCCCGTACAGCCGGAGATTGTGACGATTTTTGACAGCTTAAGGTCAAGGTTTGCCTATATCCCGCCCATTCTGCCCAAATACTTTCCTTTTTTCCTTGCTTTTCCATTAAGTAATCCTTTAGCAAGAGCGCATCCCCCAAACACAATCGTTACCATTGGAGCAAACCCACAAAGGAAAAAGCCTATGCCAGATCACAATAACGACATTACCCAAAGTCCCAGTCTTGACCGCGACTGCACCACCCTCTCCCGCCATGTTTTGCAACAGCTCCAGAGCTTCGACACGGCGGCCCAGGACATCAGCGCCATCATGAATCGCATTGCCCTCGCCGGAAAGCTCGTTGCCCGTCGCCTCAGTCGCGCTGGCTTGATGGAAGGGGTACTCGGCTTCACGGGCGAAGAAAATGTCCAAGGAGAATCTGTCAAACGGATGGATCTCTATGCCAACGATGTCTTTATTTCCGTTTTCAAACAAAGTGGCCTCGTTTGTCGCCTCGCCTCCGAGGAAATGGAAAAACCCTACTACATTCCTGAAAACTGCCCCATCGGTCGCTATACGCTGCTCTACGATCCGATTGATGGCTCCTCCAATGTCGATATTAATCTCAACGTGGGGTCTATCTTCTCCATTCGCCAACAGGAAGGCATGGATCTTGACGGAGACGCCGCCGACCTCCTCCAAAATGGCCATAAACAGATTGCTGCTGGTTATATTCTCTACGGCCCTTCGACCATGTTGGTTTACTCCATTGGCACAGGGGTTCACTCGTTTATTCTCGATCCCAGTTTGGGGGAATTTATCCTCGCCGAAGAAAACATCACAATGCCCAACCATGGCTCGATCTACAGCGTCAATGAGGGGAATTTCTGGCAGTGGGAAGATTCGATTCGGGATTATATCCGCTATATGCACCGCCACGAAGGTTACACGGCCCGCTACAGCGGTGCCCTCGTGGGGGATTTACACCGCATCCTGATGCAGGGGGGCGTCTTTCTCTATCCGGGCACAAAGAAAAAGCCAGAGGGCAAACTGCGCCTCCTCTATGAAACAGCACCTTTAGCTTGGCTCATTGAACAGGCCGGGGGGAAAGCCAGCACAGGCACTATGCCGCTCCTGGATTTTGTGCCGACCTATCTCCACCAGCGCACCCCGACAATCCTCGGCAGTGTGGAAAATGTGGAATTGGTTGAATCGTTTATCCAAGAGGCAGAGCGGGAAACCGTCGGTGTTTAAGCATTGAGAGGATGTGGCAAAAATTCGGATCGACAACTGTGAGGTGAAGCTGAATGCAAGAGTTAACGGGGCGCATTGCCCATCAATCCTTGGGTGTTGGCGTATGGGTTCTCGAAACAGCAGCGGGGGTCAACTATGAACTGCGGGATTTGCCCCAGACCTGTCAGCAGCCAGGGCTGCAAGTTACTGTAACGGGAGAAGTCCTCGCCGATGCGGTTTCTATCGCCATGGTGGGGCCAATTTTCGCCGTGGATACTGTTACAAAACTTTAGCGCTACACTGAAGGCACTTGTGCGCTTACCTGACATCAGTTTTGATGATGGTCGGCGATCGCCTTCTAAAAATCAGCCTTTTTAAAACCCTTTCATCATAAAACTTTAAATACCATGCGTGTCCTCCTCATTTATCCGGTTTTTCCGCCCACCTTTTGGTCCTACGAAAAAATCCTTGAACTGGTCAACCGCAAGGTGCTGCTGCCCCCCTTGGGCTTGATTACTGTGGCGGCGATTTTACCCCAAGAATGGGAATTTAAGCTGGTTGACCGCAATATCCGTGCTGTCACCGAAGCGGAATGGGAATGGGCCGATCTGGTCTTGATGTCGGCGATGATCGTCCAAAAGGATGACCTCCTCGATCAAATCAAAGAAGCCAAAAAACGAGATAAATTAGTGGCCGTTGGTGGCCCCTACCCGACGTCGGTACCTGAAGAAGTCCAGGATGTGGGGGCGGACTTTTTGATCCTCGATGAAGGGGAAATCACCCTGCCGATGTTTGTGGAGGCCGTTAATAATGGCGCAACCTCAGGCACCTTTCGGGCTGAGGAAAAACCCGATGTCACCACCACCCCCGTCCCCCGTTATGATCTGCTGGAATTGGATCAGTATGATTCGATGTCAGTGCAATTTTCCCGGGGCTGTCCCTTCCAATGTGAATTTTGTGACATCATCGTCCTCTATGGGCGCAAACCCCGCACCAAAACCCCAGAGCAGCTTCTTAAGGAGTTAGATTGCCTCTACGAATTGGGTTGGCGACGGAGTATTTTCATGGTGGATGATAATTTCATCGGCAATAAACGCAATGTCAAACTCCTCCTCAAGGCCCTTAAGGAATGGCAACGGGAACATCAATATCCCTTCCGCTTCAATACTGAAGCTTCGGTGGATCTCGCTGACGATCCAGAACTGATGGATTTGATGGTGGAATGTTTCTTTGATGCGGTTTTCCTGGGTATTGAAACCCCTGACGAAGAGAGTCTGCAACTGACGAAAAAATTTCAAAATACCCGCAGTTCCCTCGCTGAATCCATTGACAAAATTATTCAAGCGGGATTGCGGCCCATGGCGGGTTTTATTATCGGCTTCGATGGGGAGAAGAAAGGGGCAGGCGATCGCATTATCAAATTTGCAGAACTGACGGCGATCCCCACCACCACCTTTGCGATGCTCCAGGCCTTACCGAATACGGCTCTCTGGCACCGCCTCGAAGCAGAAGGGCGACTCCGGGCGAAAAAGGACGGCAACATCAACCAAACGACCCTGATGAATTTCATCCCCACCCGTCCCCTCGAAGACATTGCCAATGAGTATGTCCACGCCTTTTGGCAACTCTACGATCCCCACCTTTATCTAGACCGCATTTATCGTTGTTTCCTGAAATTGGGCGCGCCCAAATGTCATCCCCCGGCCAAGTTGCCCAGCCTGGTCGATCTCAAGGCATTGGCGATCGTCATTTGGCGACAGGGCATTAAACGGGATACCCGCTGGCGCTTCTGGCACCATTTATTTGGTATTTTGCGCCACAATCCGGCAGTTTTTGAGCATTACCTCACCCTCTGCGCCCACAACGAGCATTTCCTGGAATATCGCCAGATCGTCAAAGACAGCATCGAAACCCAGTTAACGGAATTTTTAGAACAGGAAGAAACCTCTACTCCCACCCCCGTTACGGTGTAATTCCCACTGGGCCAAGCATGTAAAAATAAAACTCCCCGATTTTTTAACAATGGGGGAGCTTTTTATTGCTTTGGGCAGGATAAAGAAATTTAGAGGGCCATGGCAGCGAGGGTCTGGTCTAAAAGGGCGATCGCCTCATTGATTTCTGCGGCGGAAACAATCAGAGGCGGCACAAATCGGATTACCTTCGGGCCAGCGGGAGCTAACAATAAACCCTTTTCCATCGCTGCTTTGACCACTTCAATGGAGGTGAGTTCGAGGTCTGCTTTAATTTCCATACCATTGATCAAACCCCAGCCCCGGACATCGCTGAAGTAGGGATATTTTTCAGCCAGGGTCTTTAAGCCCGCCCGGAGCTGCTCCCCACAGGCGTTGACATTTTCGAGTAGGTTTTCCTGTTCGAGGGTTTCAACCACCGCTAGGGCCGCCGCACAGGAGAATGGGTTACCGCCAAAGGTGCTGGCGTGTTCCCCAGGGTTAAAGACCGCACAGGAATCCTTGCACATCATCGCGCCAATGGGGATTCCTCCCGCTAATCCCTTCGCACTGGTGAAAATATCCGGTTCAATGCCGAGGTTTTCGTAGCCCCAGTATTTGCCAGTTCTCCCGACCCCAACTTGCACTTCATCGAGGACAAGGAGAATTCCGTTTTCGTCACAAATGCGCCGCACTGCTTGGAAATATTCCACATCACCAGGCCGGACGCCCCCTTCTCCCTGGAGGGCTTCGAGCATAATGGCGGCGACGCGGCGGTTACCTTCATCGATGTCGGTGATCGCTTCTTCGAGGGCGCGAATGTCGTTGTAGGGCACGTAGGCGAACCCATCGGGGAGCGGGTCGAAATGTTTTTGGTATTTGGGTTGTCCGGTGGCGGTAATCGTCGCAAGGGTACGCCCGTGGAAGCTCGATTTCGCCGAAAGGATCACGGGTTGTTCGAGGAAATCTGAGACGGTGTGAGCATATTTACGGACTAATTTAATCGCCGCTTCGTTGGCTTCGGCCCCGGAGTTGCAGAAAAAGACTTTATCGGCACAGGAATGTTCGACGATCCACTGGGCTAAAGCGCCTTGCTCTGGGATGTAGTAGAGGTTAGAAATATGGTGCAGTTTTTGAATCTGCGCACTGACCGCTTGGATCAGGGCTGGGTGGGCATGGCCCAGGGTGCAGGTGGCAATGCCTGCGACAAAATCGAGGTAACTTTTCCCTTCGGTATCCCACAGACGACATCCTTCCCCCTTGGCGATCGCCACCGGAAAGCGCCCATAGGTATGCATCACATACTGATCGAACTGAGTTGGGTTAAAGCTTTGGGCTGGGGAATGGTTCAGTAGCGTTTGGGGACTCACGGGTTACTCCTCTTCGATGGCGAGACTCAAAGTTAAATTTCAGTTTAGCCAATGGGTAATCTTTTTTGCTAAATACAAGGGGGGAATGAGCTAAAGAAATTCTATGTTTTTTTAGCTTCCTACGGGTCGGCTGAAATTGTCTGCAACTTTCCCTACAAACATCAGACTTATCTTGAGGTTCATCGGTGTACAGCATTGAGCAAAAATATAGACGCCTCAGGGGGCAACTGCAATTGGGTCTGCTGATGCTTGTGGCGCTGTTTCTGCTGGGGACAAGTTGGTTTATTGTCGTGGAGCAGTGGTCATGGGTAGATGCGGCCTACATGACGATGATCACCTTAGCCACGGTGGGCTTTGGGGAAATTCATCCCCTAGGCGATCGCTCTCGGATATTCACCATTATTCTGATTTTTTTAGGCTTGATTGCGGTTGGTTATATCGTCAACCGTTTCATCGAAGCAATGATTAGCGGCTATTTTCAGGAGATAAAAAAATTGAAACAGTACCAGCAGCAAATTAGTCGTCTCAATAACCATTACATTGTTTGTGGCCTCGGTCGCACAGGGCAGCAGGTGGCCCGGGAATTTCTCGCCGAAAATATTCCCTTTGTCGTCATTGACCAAGATCCCGACATTATCGAAGCCGCTCAGGATCAAGGCTACATTTGCATCCAAGGAGATGCCACCCTCGATCAACATCTCCATGAAGCGAAAATCGACCGGGCAACTTGTTTGGTGGCGGCACTCAGCTCCGATGCAGAAAATCTCTATACGGTACTCTCTGCCAAAACATTGAATCCAAAAATTCGGGCGATCGCCAGGGCTAGTACCGAAGAAGCCGTGGAAAAATTACGCCGCGCCGGAGCCGATGCCGTTGTTTCTCCCTACATTACCGGGGGACGTCGCCTAGCCGCCGCTGCCCTGAGACCCCAGGTTATGGATTTTGTTGATGGCATTTTGACTGGCGCAGAACGGTCTTACTACCTCGAAGAAATCCGTGTGGATAGCAATTGCGGCGGTTACATTGGCAAAAGCCTCAGTGAAGCCCGACTCAGGGTACAGTCCGGTGCCCTCGTCCTCGCAATTCGCCGTCAAGATGGCAGCCTTATTCCTGGGCCGACGGGTGATACCTTACTGTTATCTGGGGACTTTTTAATTTGTATGGGCACAGCTGAACAACTGCGTAAATTAAATAGTATTTTGATCCCTGTACAAACCGATGGGCCTCTACGTCCCCCCCAGCGCTAGGTCAGTGTTTCCTGAAACAATGCTCTACCCAGGCTAGGCCACAAAAAATATTGATACAAACTTTTGTTAATATTGATACCAACTTAGAATTCTTGAGATAATAAGAGGAATCCACCCACCATGACTGACAAGAAAATTGTAGTTTCCCCGTCCATTCTTTCAGCGGACTTTAGCCGCCTTGGTGAAGAAATTAAAGCAGTCGATGAGGCTGGCGCTGATTGGATCCACGTCGATGTCATGGATGGTCGTTTTGTCCCGAATATCACCATTGGGCCGTTAATCGTCGAAGCCATTCGTCCCTACACCAAAAAGCCTTTGGATGTGCATTTGATGATCGTTGAGCCAGAAAAATACGTGGCAAATTTTGCTAAAGCTGGCGCTGACATTATCTCCGTCCACGCAGAACACAATGCGTCTCCCCACCTCCACCGCACCCTCTGCCAGATTCGTGAACTGGGTAAAAAATCTGGGGTTGTGTTGAATCCTTCTACGCCCCTTGACATCATTGAGCACGTCCTTGATGTTTGTGACCTGATTTTGATCATGAGCGTAAACCCTGGGTTCGGCGGCCAAAGCTTCATTCCTTCGATGGTGAACAAAATCGAAAAACTCCGGGCCATGTGTGATGAGCGCGGCCTGGATCCTTGGATTGAAGTCGATGGTGGGATCAAGCCTGCTAATGCGTGGCAAGTGATTGATGCGGGTGCAAATGCGATTGTTGCGGGTTCTGCTGTTTTCAAAGCCCCCAGTTATGCTGAGGCGATTGAAGGGATTCGTAACAGTAAGAAATCAGAAGCGGTTGCGGCCTAGGACATCCCCCTAAATCCCCCTTCAAAGGGGGACTTCAGACCGGAAGATGTTTTAGCACAATGAATGAGTGGGGAAAGACAGAACTGTTTTTCCCTATTTTTGTGGCCAAGGGAGTCTGGTGGCATAATCGAAATGCTCCCCTCTAGAATGGTTGTGCTGTGAAAGAGTCGGATTTGCGTCGATTGGCGGAACAGGGAAATCCCCAGGCGATCGCCCAGGTGTTAAGGCAAGCGTTTCAACCCCACCAGATCCGGGTGATGCTCAAACGGGTGGCTGATAAGCACCTCAAAATTCAACTCGAAGGTTTTAATACCCCCGACCAGGCGATCGCCAAACAAATCCTTACCCCTTGGCAGAAAATCTGGGAGCACACGATCACAGAAACCTTTACTGTTGAAGGCCTGCGGTTTGGGGAAGTTACTCCCGACTGGGAATGGACAATTGTAGCGGGCTTACTCTCCCCAGCCGAACGAGAACCCTCCCCGGAAGCACTCAGCACCCAAGAACCGCCCCAAAAGACTGCCCTCAAGAATGATGCTTTCACCCTGAAACTCCGGCAACTACTCGCTGCATACCTATGGAGTATCAAAGTTACCCCTTCCGCTGGGGCCTTGGTGATCAAGTTAACGGTAATTGACCAGCGCGATCGCCAAGACTATTGCCAGATTATCCAGCAGGCTTTGCAGCATTTCTCCCTAGATGATGTCGAGAAAGTTTACCTTAATGTTTACCATCGTCAGCAACGACAATACCTCCTCAAAACCTGTTTTTCTCTCCATGGTGCTCTGCCGTCCCAAATCCCCAACCAGCGCCCCCGGTCACGGCAACTGTCTCCGGATACCCCCCAGGCGCTCCTCATTGGTGGCGGCCTAGGTCTGATTCTCTTTTTGCTGCCCCCCAGTCGCTTTATTCTGAATACCTTTCTCACCCTCGTCCATGAAATTGGCCATGCGATCGCCTTTTGGCTGTTTGGCTATCCCGCTGTGCCGAGTTTTGACTTTATCTTTGGGGGTGGAATTACCCTCGCCCTCGGCCGCGCCAGCATTATTTTGTGGCTGCTCTACGGGGCGATCGCCTATCTCGCTTGGCAATACCGTCGCAATCGCGGCACCCTGATTACCTTGGCTGGTCTGACTCTCTTGCAAATCCTTTTGATCCTGACGGGTTGGGATCAAATCGCCATTATCGCCATGGGTCATCTCTTAGAAATTGCCGCCGTCTTTATTTGTCTGTACTTTGCCCTCGGCAAATATTTTTGCCATGTCTCCGGTGAACAAACCCTTTATGCTCTGTTGGCCAGTTTTAGCTTTCTGGAAAATGGTGCCTTTTTCGGGCGGCTCATGACCAGCGAAACGTTCCGCATTGCCTACCGGGTCGGGAAAGGGGGCCTCCTCGACCATGACCTGGTGCGTCTGACCCAAGATTTTTTCGCGATGTCCCTGTCAACCCTGGCGGGTTGCTTTCTGCTGCTGACTTTCCTCGCGCCCGTGCTGGCCTTTGGGGCATTTTATTGGGAATCCCGCTGGGTACCTCAGTTTTATCGACTATGCCAACCGAGCCCCAAATCCTAAAAATTGTCGTAAAAAAACCTATCCCTCAGGAATAGGTTAATTGCCATTGAAAATTTAGGTTTGACTCACAAACATCTTCCTAAACGCAGCAAGATTTCGTTTGTATTTTTAATAGTCACCGGTGTTCAGACGTTGGTCACCATCAATAAACACATCGGCAGGCGGTGTTACAGTGAAACGCTCCAAATTTTCCTCTAACCGTGCCAGTTGCTTCTCGCTGAGGTCGGGGATATTCAATACATCTTCAACGCTGTCATAGGGGGCATTTTCGATGATGCGTTTGGCCAATGTGGGATAAAATCCACGGAGCTCGCGGAAAAGACGGACGCTGGCGTTGTTTAGGTCAATTTTCTTGCCATATTCTGACTCAAGCACCTTGTCAGCGGGATTAACACGCTCACCGAGCACGGCTGCAGAAACAAAGCCATTGCTTAAATCGAGGGCTTGGGCTTGGGGCTGAACGCTAAAGAACGCGCAACCGAACATGAGGACGAGCCCCATTAATGCACTCACAACTCTACTCATTATGATTGATTCCTCCTAGGCTTTTCCCAGCTTTTTTTGATGATTCTTAGATTTATGTAAAATACCAAGCTTCAGGCGGCCTGAAACTACTAACGTAAAAAATTCTGGCTTATTATTTCATTTTTCCGGCTTGATTGTCACCCTCGGCTTTTTTGATTCTGAAGAATGGCAACAAAAGTTAATAAATATTGCGCTCTGTGACGGCAGCTTATCATTTTCCGGTGGCGATCGCCTCCCTTGGCATCTTCCCAGGGAGATGGGCCATAATGATCCTTTGGTAGTTTATTTAACATCAGGAGTTTAGTTTATGTCTCTCCGGTTAGGCGATGTGGCCCCCAACTTTACCCAAGATTCCACCATTGGGGAAATTGATTTTTACGATTGGGCCGGCGACAGTTGGGTTGTTTTGTTTTCTCACCCCGCTGACTTTACCCCCGTGTGCACCACCGAATTGGGCGAAGTGGCTCGGTTAAAGGGAGAGTTTGAAAAGCGCAATGCTAAGGTAATTGCCCTCAGCGTTGATGACACGGCCTCCCACAATGGCTGGGTGGGTGATATCGACGAAACCCAGGGATGTGCTGTCAATTACCCGATTTTGTCCGACGCAGATCAGAAGGTCGCTACCCTCTACAACATGATCCACCCCAATGCCAATCCGAAGGTAACGGTGCGGACAGTCTTTGTCATTGATCCTGAGCGGAAGGTGCGTTTAACCATTACCTATCCCCCCAGCACCGGCCGGAATTTCCAAGAAATTTTGCGGGTTTTGGATTCGTTGCAACTCACAGACAACTACAGCGTAGCGACCCCTGTCAACTGGCAGGATGGTGAAGATGTTGTGGTTTCTCCGGCAATCTCCACTGAGGATGCGAAGGTCAAGTTTCCAAAGGGCGTTAAGGAAATCAAGCCCTATCTGCGCATGACCCCCCAACCAAATAAGTAGAGCTTCAGGTCCTAGGGGTTGGCAGTCTCTGAAAAAAGGCGATCGCCAGCCCCAGCAATACAGGTCAAACTATCGGCGTTATCCTTCACCCAATAGCAGCTTGATTAGAATTTTAAAAAAGCGTTGCCTGTAAGGTTTTAGCAAGCTGGGTATGGAGTTTATGGCTTGCTTTATAGGCCAGGTAATGGGCCGTGGGGATCGTACCAAGCAAACTCAAATCCCCGATTAAATCAAGTAATTTGTGGCGAGCCGGCTCATTCTCAAACCGGAGCGGCGGATTGAGCCATTTTTCCTGATCACAAACGAGGGCATTATCAAGACTGCCTCCCTGAATTAAACCAGCTTTTTTCAATTGCTCAATTTGATCGGCAAAGCCAAACGTCCGGGCCGGGGCGATCGCCTGGGCAAAGGGTTCTGCTGCGGGGCTCCAACTGTGCCACTGGTTGCCAATGGGCTTGTAGGTGAAATCGATGCCATAGGTAAACCGCAGTTCCGGTGAGGGTAAGGCTGCCACAAACGCGTCATCTTCCCGGAGCCAAACGGGTTCTGTGACCACAGGAACGGCGATCGCTTCATCCATGAGGGTCTGGGTGCCTGCCTTGGCGATCGCCTCTACCCACTGCGCTGCTGAGCCATCCAACAGGGGTAACTCCGGCCCATCTATTTCGAGGCGCACAACATCGATCCCAAGACCCACCAATGCCGCTAACAAATGCTCTGTGGTTCTGACCTTGGCCTCACCCACTGCCAATTCCGTAGACAAAAGGGTTTGATCGACGGCCTCAATTCGGGCCGGGATCTGGGGTTGCCCTGGTAAATCTGTACGCACAAAATAACGACCATGGTGGCGATCGCCGGGCATGAGCCTTAGGGTGACCCGTTGCCCCGAATGGAGACCCACCCCAGAACATTCAACGGTTGTTTTTAACGTTTTAACCATCACAAAAAAGGGGGTTGCCCCCCACGAAATCAGACCGATAACACCCTAGAAACGCTCACCAATACCAAAGTGAATACGACTGTCCCCTTGGTCGTTAAGCCCATAATCCACCCGGATTGGCCCCAGGGGAGAATTCACCCGCACACCGATACCATAGCCGAAACCATTACCGGGCTTACCACGGGTTCCCGCCGGATCTCCAGGCACATCATCCCCGGAACCGAGGTCTGTGGCATAGTCCGCAAATAACGCACCACCCACCGCCGAGAAAATGGGGAAGCGATATTCTGCTGTCGCTTGGATGTAGTTACGGCCACTGCCGAGGTCTCCTTCTTCAAAGCCCCGAACCGAGTTACTGCCCCCAAGGGAGAAGGCTTCGTAGGGGGGTAAATCCCCGATAATTGCGCCCCCTTGGATATTGAAGGCCAAAGTATGGGGTTTCTCTTCACTGCCAAAACTGGGGAGTTTAATCGGTGAATCCATATAGATACTGTGGCTGGCCCGGAGTCGGTTAAAGAGAATACTGCCGCTACCAATGGGAATGGTCTGGTCGGTGCCGAAACGGGTAATGGAGCCGCGGGTTGCCCCATCGAAGCTCGTCCGCTTATCGCGCACCACATTTAGACTCAGGGCAAAGATATCGTCAATACCATTGTCAGAGAAACTGAGTTGGTTCCCAGCTTCGTCGATAAACTCTGTATCACCATCGGCATTGGTAATCCGGACGCGATTGTAGTCGAAGCCGAGGGAGGCGCGCCATTCAGAGGGGCCAAAAACATCCTTCGATAAAGGACGACTAAAGGTCACCCCACCGCCAATCCGATTAATTCGGGGGCGATCGCCACTGTCTTGCAGATCAACATCATTTTCCCCACCATCAAAGATCAGTGAAATAGAACGACGGCGGAAGGCATTGACCGAATAGGACGTCCGGTAAGGATCGCCGGCAATCCAAGGATCCGTAAAGGATAGATCGAACAGAGCATCCCGTTGTCCTAATTGGAATTCTGCAGCCAGACGCTGGTTATTGCCACCCAGGTTTTGTTGTTGGTAGCTCACACTCCCAAAGAAACCGCTGGCGGAGCTAATCCCCCCACCTGCAGCGATGGAGCCTGTATTTCCTTCAATGACATTTAGATTGAGGACGGCCTGGGTCGGATCTTCGGTGCCTGTGGTGAAATCTAACTGGACATCTTCAAATAACCCCAGACCAAACACCCGCTGGAGATCCCGTTGGGCGACATCCCGCCGGAAAACGTCTCCTGGTTTGAGTTCCATTTCCCGCGTGATGATAAAGTCTCGGGTCTTGCCATCAACGGATTCATTGTCGGCGTTGATGAAATTAACCTGAATATCTTCGATCACCCCTTCAACGACGACGAGGGTCACAACCCCATCGGCACTGGGTTCATCAATACCGATCACTTTCGCTAAATCGTAGCCATTGTCTTGGTACCACTGCTGGAGTTGTTGCAGCTTATTACTGCCCTCTTGGAAATCGTTGAGGTTGATAATTTCGCCATAGCGATCGCTAAAAATATTATCGACAACTTCGGGAGGGGTAATATTTTGACTGCCTTCTAGGGGCAATGCCTGCACGACGATATCGGTCAAAACGGGGTTGGGTACCACGTCAAAGGTCACCCGTACCCCAAGGGGTGTATCTTCCGGGGTGGCGACTACATTGGCAAATAAACCTGTCGCATAAACGCGGTTCACGTCATTACGAATTTGCGAAACCGTCGTCGGCCGCCCGGCTTGGGTTTCAATGGCCCGGATAATTCTTTGTTCCAGTTCGACGTTGTCGCCCACACCATTAATCTGAATTTCTGCGACCAATACCCTAGGCTCGTTGGGGTTGGCTTGCTGGGCATTGGAATTTCCCTGCTGCTGGGCGTAGAGTTGCGGCAGATTACTATCTTGGGGAGCTTCTTGAGCCTGAGCAACGGGAGAGGTAACAGCTTGGGTTGATGATTGGGCCAGGTTTTCGGATTGGGGCGCTGGCGTCTGGGAAGCTGGTGCTGCTGTGGGGGCTACATCCTCTACGGGCAGAGCTGGCACAACAACTTGGGTCGCCGTTGGCACCAGGGGATCGGAGTGACTCCCTTCTGATCGGGGTTCGGCATGGGCCGGAGACATCACACCCAAAGAGGCGATCGCCGCCCAAAGTGCGAGGGCCTGGGGGGAAAAATAGTCTAAATTTTGTTGTTTCTGCACGTCCAAACACCAGATCAAACGAAAGTTATCAGCACTATATTTATAAGTGCTTTTTCTGTAAATCGGCCAACATGAGTAATTTACTCTGCTGGATTGTACCAGAGTCGAAGACGGGGAAGCGTTGCTTATGTTTCCATGTCTAGACCCCGTAATTTAGCCTTGGGTCGGGAAAATTTAGGCGAGGGATTGCAATTGCTGCACCTGGGCCAAGACCCTAGCCTGGACAGTTTGATAAGCGTTTTCGATGTTACCGAGGTCTTGACGGAAGCGGTCTTTATCCATCACCCGCAGGTTGGGGTCTGTTTCGGTTTGATCCCACAGGCGGCAGGTGTCGGGACTAATTTCGTCGGCCAAAAGAATTGTGCCTGTTTTGTCGGTGCCAAACTCGATTTTAAAATCCACCAGGGTAATCTGACAGCGCTCAAAAAAGCCTTGCATCAGACCATTGATCCGCAGGGCATAGTTCTGGAGTTGGGCCAGTTGCTCGGCGGTGACGATCTGAAGCAGCATAAGGCGATCGCGGGTTAGGAGCGGATCACCGAGGTCATCGTCCTTGAGATAAAACTCCACGAGGGGTTGGGGGAGAACTGTGCCCTGGGCCAAACCCGTTTGTTTACAAAGACTACCCGCCGCAATATTGCGCACAACCACTTCTACCGGCAGAATTTCAACTGCTTTAACGAGCATTTCATCGGCTTTGGTTTGTTCGATAAAGTGGGTCGGAATACCCTGGGTTTCCAGCCATTGGAGGAGGGCAGCGGCAATGGTGCAGTTCATTTCTCCTTTGCCCTGGATGGTGCCTTTTTTCTGGGCATTGAAGGCGGTGGCGTCATCTTTGAAGTAAGTGAGGAGAACATCAGGGTCGGCGGTGCTGTAGAGAATTTTTGCCTTACCTTCGTATTTTTTTTCCGGGTGGTGCTCGCTCATAAGCTGGTTAAAATCGTGGATAAAATCATTCTCCATTGTAGGGGCTGATGTCCCTGGGTTTGCCTAGGGGCTTGGGGAAACAATATGTCACAATAAAGCCGATCTCTTCTGTGTGGCGCTGTATTTTGTGATTGCTATTTATCCTGGAAGCTTTGATCCGATCACCCTGGGTCATCTCGATATTATTGAACGGGGCGATCGCCTCTTTGAAAAAGTAATCGTGGCGGTGCTGTGCAATCCCAGTAAATCGCCGATTTTTAGCCTCGAAAAGCGCGTGGCCCAGATTCGTCGCTGTACCCAACATTTACCCAATGTAGAAGTGGCGAGTTTCACGGGTTTAACCACCGACTACGCGCGGCAACGTAATGCGGGTGTATTACTACGAGGACTACGGGTGCTATCCGACTTCGAGAAGGAGCTACAGATGGCGCATACAAATAAGACGCTTTGGGATAATATCGAGACAGTATTCCTGGCGACCTCCAACGAATATAGTTTTCTCAGCAGCAGCGTCGTCAAAGAAATTGCTAAATTTGGTGGTTCCGTTGATCACCTCGTTCCTGACAATGTCGCTGAAGATCTTTATCAATGGTACAAAGTTCATCCTCCCCAGGTAAGCCCACCGACAATAATGCCAACTCCCCAACCCTTTATCGAGGGGTAGACTTGAATGTGCAGGAACAGCTCACCCATTTAGAAGAAGTAATTTTTGAAGGCTTTCAAATTCCCCTCACGGGACTAACTCTCGTTAAAGACAACGATGTTTTAGACCAGCTCGATGCGGTACGGGCCAGTGTTCCTGAAATTATTGAGCGGGCCGTCGAAGTGCTCCAATACAAGCAACACCTCGTTGAACAGGCCGAAGCCGATGCGGATCGGATTGTCACCAGTGCCAAGCAGCAGGCCGCCCAATACTTAGACGAGATGGCCCTCACCCGGCAAGCTGAGCAACAGGCGGCCCAATTACGCTACACCACAGAGCAGGAATGCCAAGCCCTCCGCCAAAGTACCCTCGCCGATCTAGAGGCCTTTCGGCAGCAGGTGTCCCAGGAAGTGCAGCAAATGAAAAACCAGGCGATCGCCGAGGCCCAGGCCATCCAACAAGATGCGGATCAATATGCCCACAATCTCCTTGGCCGCCTTGAGGTGAATCTCCGGGAGCAACTAGAAATTGTCCAAAATGGACGGCGGCAACTCCAACCACCACCATCCTCGAATAATGGGTTAGCGCCCCAGGCGACTGGCCAAAATCCCCAGGGACGGCGTACTTCTCCCCAACCGCGTCAGCCTAGATCGAGATAGGTATCGAGATCCGGCACCGTTAACCAACGGCCTTGGGTATAGGCCTGGTGGGTTAAATCCATTAACAACTGAGAATAGACCCCTTCCCGGAGCGTCGGGGCGATCGCCACTGGATCTGCGGGTATCCCTTGATTTTGTTGACAGCGGTCGATGGCTTTGACCCAATGATCGACGACCCGGATAAAGGGCGCAAGGCGGCCATCGGCAAAGGTTTGGGGAAATTCAAGGCGCTCTGGAATGGCCACAGGTTGCAGTGCTTCACCCGCCTGGCCCGCCTGGAGCGTAAAACCATGGACATAATCCTTGAGGTTGCTACTCCCCAAAACCAGGGAACCGCGATCGCCATAGACTTCGAGCCAGTGGCCCCGACCGTGGTGACTGACGGAGGTGATATTGATTTGACAGGGCGTACCGTCGGCCAGTTCTAGCATGATCAAGCAGGTGTCATCGGCATCGACGGGTTTAAGGCGATCGCCATCCTTGGGGTCGGGTCGCTCTTTAATGGCGCAACTGAGATGACCCGCCAAACGTTTCACAGGGCCAAACAACCAATGGACATAATCAAAGGCGTGGGAACCCACCGCCCCCAAAGCACCGCCCCCTTGATCCTGGCGGGCATACCAATTCCAAGGTCGGTCTGGGTTGGCTCGACTGGTCACTAACCAGTTGATCGTAATCAGGCGTTTTTCACCCACAAAACCCTGTTGCAGATATTCCGCGAGACATTGCCAAGCAGGGACAAAGCGAAATTCAAAATCTGGGGTTACAACCAGATTTTTTTTTGCTGCTAGATGGTAGAGCTCCCGCGCCTCAGCCCCATTCAAGGTCATGGGTTTTTCTAAGAGGACATGTTTCCCGGCCAGGAGGGCTTGTTTGGCCATTTCATAATGCAAAAAAGGGGGCGTCGAAATGGCAACGGCGGCAACGGCAGGATTTTCTAGAAGCGCATTAAAGTCGCTGGCACTTTCGGCAATTTGATGGGCAGCAGCGATCGCCTGGGCTTTGTCCGGATCGCGATGGTAAACCGAGACCACTTCGGTGCGGTGGTGGTGTTGGAGGCCGGGAATGTGAATTTTTTGGCCAAAACCGGTACCGGCGATCGCCACCCCAATGGTGTCGTGGGTCATGGGAACTCCTCAATCGATGATCTTCCTCCGCATTATCCAGAACAGCGGTGGGCAAAATCAAAATTTTTCTGGCCTAGCCCTGGCGCACTGCTTGCCAAACCTGTTGATACTGGGCTGTCACCTCCGGGTTTAACATCTCAATGATTTCACTGGCCCGGAAGGTATTTTGATCGAGGTAAATTAACGGATTATCAGTGATGGCAGGGTCTAAATTGGTCGCCGCATAAATCAGTGGAGAGGCCCCATGACTACTGCGGGAAATCTGCTGAATCGCTGCCGGTTCCCAACAAAAATCTAACCAAGTTTTTAGGGTCTCAAAAGAAGTTTGGCTGCGTTGGGGCTGCACCCACAGATCACACCAGAGAGCCGTGCCACTGGCGGGAATCACTGCCCCTAAATTCCGGTAGCGTTGCAGGAGCGGCAAAATATCTTGGGACCACCCCTGGGCAATCCAGGTGTCGCCCATGTTGAGGGGCTGGAGATAGTGGGTGGAACTATAGAATTTGACCTGGCGGTGGAGGGTTTGGAAATCGCTCTCTAAATTGGCGATCGCCTCTGGATCAGTTTCGTTGTAGGATTTCCCCCGTTTTTTCAGCAAAAGCCCCAACACTTCCCGCGATTGGTTCAGCAGAGAAATTTTTCCCTGTAATTCTGGCCGCCATAGATCCGCCCAATCCGTCGGTGTCCACCCCAGGTTTTTCAACTTATCCTTGCGGTAGACCAGCATCGTCGTGCCCCAGCGGTAAGGCTGTCCCCACAGTTGCCCTTGGGGGTCGATCTCGCCCTGGACATTGCGGCGCAAAAACCGTTGCCAAGGTTCCCCCAACTCTTCCCACCGCGTTAGTTCCTCCAGAGATAACGGTTGAACAAATCCCAAGGCGATCGCCTGTTGATACCAACCATGGCCCAGGGTCAGCAAATCCGGCACCGCTGCCGAGCGATTGAGGAAATTTTCAGACGTCTCCGGTATCCTCATGGCCGCATCCTGCAGCACTACAAATAATTCTTGGAGCTGTTCTAGGGGTTTGAGATCTAAGCTGACCATTTGCCCTTGGTTTTGCCGAAATAATGTCAACAGTTGTGGCGAGATTGACCCCCGTAATGTATTGATTTGTAAAGTTGTCTCCGAGGTTCGTTGACACCCTCCCAAACACCCAGCAAGGGCATAGAGTGCGGAAATAGTTAAAAAATGGCGGCGATTGGGCATAAATCTAAATGTCGTTTCCCCTGGGAAATATCTTTTCAAAAAATAGCAAATTTAGCCTTTAATCAAGTGCAACCTTAGCCAGGACAATTGCAACTTTATCCTTAGAGAGGCAAGGTTTTCTTAAGGTTTTCTAAGAGAATCTTAAATATATCAGGATAAATATTCACAGCCTTGGGGTTGGTACTAGCATGGGACAAAGACCCGACTTTAGGCTGACAAAATATGAGTGTTCAAGGCTATATCAACGAGTTGAAACATCAGCTTGATCTGTTGTATCAAACCGTCGAACAAATGCAGCAGGGGCTAGGCCCAACGGGACAATCCTTGTCGGAAGCAGATTTGATGACAATGGTTCCCAAAATTGATCCAGCGGTCTTTGGCTTAGATTTTCGGGTCGGGGGAGAATCCTTTCACCACAAAGATGTTTTATTTGATGAAACCCTAGGCTTAGAAGGGCGTTCCATGGACGAGAAGCAAATGAGCCCGGAATGGCAGATCAAGCGACTAACGGCCCAGTTGACGGTGGCCTACAAACGTATTGCCCAATTAGAAGAGCAGTTGCTCTCGCAGCAAAACGAACACAATGGCAGTGAATATATCTATTCTTGATATTTTCTGAGAATCCATAACGGCGATCGCTCCACCCTCCAGATTATTAAAATCCAGATTATTAAAAGATTACTTAGAGTTAGGGGGCGATTCTGTTTGGGCGAGGCGGTAGGAAAACCATAAATTGAGCAATAAACAGGCGATGCCAATGTTGATACAGACATCGGCAATGTTAAACACGGGGAAATTAATCAGGCGAAAGTCTAGAAAATCGACCACATAGCCAAATAAAAAGCGATCGACGCCATTGCCCATCGCCCCCGCAAGAATAAATCCGTAGCCACTTTGTTCCCAGAGCGTTTGGCGATCGCCAAACCAAGCCAAGGCCATCAAACCCACACTGACCCCCAAGGACAACCACCGGAGCCAATGCACCCCATCGGTAAAGATACTGAAGGCGGCCCCAGTGTTTTGCACATAGGTGAAGTGGAAGACATTCGGCCAGAGGGCAAAGGTATCACCCACCTCCGGCAAGGTCTGGAGCACAATGGTTTTTGTGAGTTGATCGAGGACTAATCCGAGGAAGGCAACAAGCCAAAACCAGCGATTTTTCAGTAAATCTTGGCGCAGATCCATGGAGAGAGAGTTTCCGTTTCGCTAAAAAGAAAGAATATCAAGCCCAATACTTTGGCCTAATAGAACAAAATCCGTCGTACCCCATAGGCCAACACGGCCACACCACAGACTAGCATTAACTGACTCGGAAAGGGAGTCACACTGTAGAGGGCGATCGCCTGGAGCAAACTCAGTTCCGTCGCCTGTAATTTTTCCAGGAGGGTCAGCCCCACCAGATAAAGAATGCCACAACTATGGAGAGCGATCAGACCACAAAAAGCACTGAGGGCGAGGGCTTCTAAACTCAGCACATACCGAAAGGCAAGCCAACCACAAATGCCCGCCGCTGGGATAAAGCCAAGAATGTAACCAAAGGTGGGTTCTGTCAGATATCCCAGTTTTCCCCCTTGGGAGAACACTGGCAACCAAAACAAACCGATCAGAATATAGGCAATCTGGGCGATAATCCCCGCATTTTTGCCCCCCAAACAGCCCGTGAGGAGAACGGCAGCCACTTGACAGTAAATCCCCAAAGACTGAGTTTGTAGTCCCGCCGTTGACCAGTCCCAAGGGAGATTGAGCCGATGGGCCTCGATGAAGGTGCCCCCAATCGTCAGGGATACACCGATCAATGCCCACAGGAGTTGGTTAAACCAGTTCGGGCCAGTGGTGGCAGTTTGCTTTGGGGACAAGGATCTGGGGAGGGCTTTCGCTTTCAAGGGTTATTGGGCGGCGGAATATTGGCCAGGAATCGGTGCTTCACCCCCTTGTAAGCCAAGGGATTCGAGCATTGCTTGATCCTGTTCGGGGGGTTGGCCCATGGTGGTGAGGTAGTGGCCAATGAGCATCGCGTTAATGCCTGCCTTCAGGCCGAGATGTTGTAGTTCCCCCATCACTGCTTCGCGACCGCCAGCATAGCGGATAATTTGTTCGGGCAAGATAAACCGGAAGATTGCCATGCATTTGAGGGCTTCGTAGACATCGAGGCGGTCATTGCTTCCGAGGGGAGTTCCCTGACGGGGATTGAGGAGATTCAAAGGCACAGATTCGACTTCGAGATCCCGCAGGGCGATCGCCAAATCAACCCGGTCTTCCCAACTTTCACCGAGGCCCATGATGCCGCCGCTGCACGCCTGAATGCCTGCTGCTTTGAGATTTTTGATGGTTTCGACCCGGTCTTGCCAACTGTGGGTGGTGACGATATCGGGGAAGAAATTTTCCGAAGCTTCGAGGTTGTGGTTGTAGCGGGTGACGCCGGCTTCCCGGAGCTGTTGGGCTTGTTCTGGGGTGACTTCGCCGAGGGCACAGCAGGGCTTGATCGCTGTTTCTGCCTGGATGCGGCGCACAGTTTCTAAAATTTGCTCAAATTCATTGTCTCTGGGGCTATTGTACTTAATGCCCCGGCCTTGGCTGACGAGACAAAAACGTTTGGCACCAGCGGCTTCGGCTGCTTTGGCCTGTTCAATAATTTCTTCGGCGGTTTTGAGGCCATACACAGGGGAATCTTCGCCGGGGTGGTGGGCGGACTGGGAACAGAAACTACAGTTTTCGGAGCAACTGCCAGATTTGACATTAACAATGCTGCAGAGGTCAACGGTATTGCCACAGCATTCGTGCCGGATCAAATCTGCAGCGGCACAGAGTTTGAGGATATTTTCGGGGCCAGTGATGGCGGTGAGACGGAGAGCTTCGGTACGGGTGAGGCGATCGCCATTAATAATCCGCTGCGCCCAGTCATTTAACCAAGCTTCGAGGGCCGGGCCGTTGGGAATTGCAGTGGTGGGGGCGGGGGTTTGCGGGGTGGGCTTGATCGGTACTTGAACCACGTTGACCTTCTCTCTCTTTTACTAAAAAAGTATTCCAAATTTTATCATTCCCGTTTCCCTGGCTTAAAGGTTCTCTGTACATCTGTTACATCTTCAGGCAGCGGTGGCGGATCTCTCGGTTGGTACGCATCATCCGGGTCACGCTTGCTTTCTCCAGAAAGAATAGGTTAACTTCTATGGGTTTTAATTGCCGAACGGGAACCATGAGTCAACAAACCGCTTTAATCACAGGGGGAGCAAAACGCATCGGTGCGGCGATCGCCCGGACCCTCGCCCAGGAAGGAATCAATCTCATCCTCCATTACCGCTCTTCCCAAGCCGAGGTAGAACAACTGGCCGAAGAGCTTTCAGCTTTGCCAATTTCGGTGGATATTGTGGCGGCGGATCTGCTCCAGCGGGACAGTGTGGAGGCGATGATCGAGACGGTGAAAGCGAAAACGCCCCAACTAGACATCTTGATTAATAATGCCTCGATGTTTAATACGGAAAGTTTGTTTGCCCTGAGTCCAGAAAATCTCTGGGACAATATTCAAGTTCACGCCCTGCACCCTTTTCTGTTGACGAAAGCGTTCTTTTCTAAAGAATCTAGCCACGGGAATGTGATTAATTTCCTTGATACGCGCATCTACGGCTACGACCATGAGCACGTGCCCTATCACCTGAGCAAAAAGATGCTCCATAGTTTCACGAAGATGTTAGCATTTGAGCTTGCCCCCAATGTTCGTGTCAATGCGATCGCCCCAGGCCCCATCTTGCCACCAGTTAATGCGGAGGGAGATGAGCGGGTGCAAGCCGTGATTGCAAAAACCCCCCTGGGACGGTTTGGTGATCCACGCAATATTACCCAGACGGTACTGTTTTATTTAAAAAATGACTTCATCACTGGCCAAGTCATTTGTGTTGATGGTGGGTTTCACCTAGGAGAAAATTTCTATGTCTAAAAGCCTCGATAAAATTTATATTCGTGACCTGCTGTTGCGCTGCATTATCGGCATTTTTCCGGAAGAACGCACCAAAAAACAGGATGTAGTGATCAATGTGGTGATGCATGCGGATCTCACCAAAGCGGGCCAAACCGACAGTATCGATGACACCGTTGATTACAAACGAATCACCAAGGCAATTTTGGCCGCCATTGAGCCTTCTAGCTACAATTTGATCGAAAAAATGGCCCAGGTCGTCGCTGATATTTGCTTTACCGATGCCCTTGTCGAAAAGGTAGAAGTCACCATTGATAAACCCGGCGCCCTCCGTTTTGCCAAGGCTTCGGCGGTTACCATCTACCGGGAGCGTTAAAAGCCATGGCCCAGAATCGTGTCTACCTCAGCGTCGCCTCGAATATTCAACCGGAAGCCAATATCTTGCAAGCGATGACGGAATTAAAGCAGTTCTGTCAGCTCAAAGCGGTCTCGCGGTGTTTTGTGACGGACGCGATTCCGGCCCCAGGCCAAGCCCCCACCAAGGATCTGCCCTATTACATTAACTGTGTTGCCTTTGTCGAAACAGAGTACGAGGCGACAGCATTTAAGTTTGATATTTTGCGATCGCTCGAAACAAAGCTCGGCAGAGTCCGCACTGCTGATAAATATGCCCCCCGCACCCTGGATCTCGATATTTTGCTCTTTAATGACGCGGTGATCCAGGCGGAAAATTTGGTCATTCCAGATCCGGATATTAAAAAGCGTTGGTTCCTCACCCAGGGCATCCTCGATATCAACCCAGACCTTTCCCTCCCCGATGATGCCCAGCCGCTCCGGGTTTATCTGCAGCCCCTCTTGGATGATTTGGCAGCCACCAACCAGACCTTCACCGAAGACCAAACGCTCCGGGAAAAAATTTTGGCGATCGCCTAACGGTCACTCCATCCAACCATTTGTGATCCATTGGCCATATTTCCTCTCGCCGAAAGTCGTGGGCGGTTTAACGAATCCTCTAAGATAGAGAACGCAAACTTTTTAAGAAAATTTTTAGAAATAACATGGGTGAGTTCATTCGTCCTTATCTAGAACCAATTGCCGCTTGGTTCAATACTTTACCGATCCCAGAAATCGTTACCCACTGGGGGCATCCCTTGATGATGGGCATTGTCATCGTGGCCGTCGGTGGTTCTGCCGCCGTTAAGGGTTGGCAGATTCGCCGTAGTGAAGATGTCAGCGACAAAAACGAGAGCGCCTACTGGCACAAAAAAGCAGCGCTCTGGCTCACAACCTTTATCAGCCTGGGTTGGACAGGGGGTGTTCTTTCTCTAGTCATGCAGGGAGAGCCAATTTTTGAAAGTCCCCACTTCTGGACAGGCACGATCGCCATTGGGATGTTGATGGCCAACGGTGCGCTATCGATCACAAAATTCCTCGGCAAAGATTCCCTGCGCACGGTGCATGCCTATGTGGGGTCGGCGGCGATCGCTCTCCTTGTGGTCCATGCTGCCCTCGGCATTAATCTCGGTTTATCCTTCTAAATCAACAGCTTAAATTTTACGCCTAAAAAGAAAATTTCTGGGGGTCGTCATCCGGGCGGCCTCTTTTTTATTGTATCCGCCCAGATATTTAGTGGCAGCTTGCTAAAATTATATGGGAGCAAAATTAAACAATAAAAGATTATGGTTAAAGTCTTTTTTGAGCAATTCAGAAAGACTTTAAAAAAACGGTTCGGTTTAGGTTCGGGAAACCGAATAAATATTGCAAAAACAATACCTTTGAAATTTGAAACCCTTGATAAATAAGCATTTCAGAAGCGATCTATGTCTATCGATAGATGTACTCAGTCGGAATATTTCATAATATTAAAGGTGTAGTCAAGCAAAAACGAATTCGATTTCAAAACAACATTTTGAACTTTGAATCTGACCCGTGCTTGATTTTTTGAAGAACACATCAACAAGGAGGTTTAAGCCTTACTTTATGGCTAACCAACTAAATAAAACCCTAGAACAAAACGCAGAAAATCAAAAACGCTATAAAGAGAAAGTCAAAGCGCAGATTGATAAAATCGACGCCCGCATTGATGAGTTCCGTGCCAAAGTTGATCAAGCAGAGGCAGACGGCAAACTCAAATACCAAAATATGCTCGAAGAGCTAACCGCCAAGCGGGATGCTGCCCAACAGAAATTCGACGAACTTCAGAATGCCAGCGAATCAGCCTGGGATGACTTGCAGAAGGGCTTTGAAAGTGCTTGGCAAGAGTTAGACCAATCCTTCCAGAAAGCTGTCAACAACTTCTAATCCTCTGTCTCACCACGCAACACGAACAAGAGACAATGGGAGGATAATCCATGACTACGGCAACCCTTGATCAGAACCAAAACAATCAACAAACGGCTGATCTTCAGACCAAAGTACCCTGTACTGTTTCCGCGATCTTTGAGGATCGCCAACAGGCAAACAAAGTACTAAGGCAGTTGCTCGATATGGGGGTGAAACGAGAAGACATCTCCATCATCGGTAAGAATCTGCAGTCAGAAACCCAAATCACTGGTTTCTTCGGTCGGGCAGATTTCATTAAAGAAGGTCTGCAGTCCGGCGCAATCTACGGTGCCCTCTTCGGAACCCTATTTAGTGCCCTGAGTGGCTTCGGTGTCCTATTTGTTCCTTTCATTGGTACGGTGGTCGCGGGTGGCCCCATCGGTGCGGCCCTCCTCGGCGCAACTAGCGGGGCGATCGCCGGTGGTGCAGGTGTCGGACTCATCTCTGCCCTCGTTAGCCTCGGCATGCCCAAAGAAAAGGCAGCCATCTACGAAACGAAGATTAAAGCAGGTGGCTTGATGCTGACCGCCGAAACAAGTCAGGGTACTGCCACAGAATTAGAAAGTCTCTTCCAGGCGGAAGGCGGGACAGACATTCTCTCCTGTAAAGACTTCTTGCTCTCCCGCTTTGATACTGGAAAAGTCAGCTCAACCGAGGATTTGCCGGAGTCTGTGCGCTCACGCCTTGCTGATGCGGCCCAAGAAACCTTTGTCGAGGTTTACAACCAGGTCTACACAGAGAAGCAAAATCAACACGTCGCTGCCTACCGCGCTTGGATGCGGGTCGAAGATGAATACGAACAGAACAGCCAGGGCATCTGGGCAAAACCCAAAACCCTACAACAGGCCTAGGTTAAACCTTGACTCACAGTGAGCACGCTGAAGCATTTAAGAACCATGAATTCTAAAAAACCTTAAAGCAGAGTTTGTCCTAGAACACAACTCTGTTTAGCCCGGGGGTCGGAGCGAATGACTTCACCCTGCTAACCGGGCCTCTCTAACCCATTTACCAAATCCCTTTAACAACATTAGGAGGAAAATATTTTATGGCTACGACTTTACAAGCCCCCACCACTGGTACAACGACCCAAAACCAAGAGGCATCCTTAACGATCGCCCAATCTCTGTCCCACATTCTGGCAGATACCTATTTGCTTTACCTAAAGACCCAGAATTTCCACTGGAACGTCCAAGGGAATCTGTTCTACGGTATTCACAACCTACTTGAAGAGCAGTATCAAGCCTTGGCGATCGCCGTAGATGACATTGCCGAACGTATCCGGGTCTTAGGCTTATCCGCCCCTGGTTCCTTCCATCAGTTCCTAGAATTGAGTTCTCTCAAGGAGGCCAGTGGTTTAGCCAGCGCCGAAGAAATGATCGCCGAGCTATCGAATGACCACATCACCCTGACCGAGAAGCTGAAGGGCGTCCTGCAACAGGCAGAACAAAACCACGATGTTTCTACAGTAGAACTCCTCAGTGGCCGGATCCGCGATCATGAGAAACAAGCTTGGATGCTCAGTAGCATTGTGCGATAAATCGAAACTTTCACTGAAAATTTGTTGATTTCGGTTAATTTTGCCCATGATATTCATCTACTGCGGCTATAGCTTCAAGTTATTTTCCCAATGGCTAACTTACCGTTAGTTTCAGCCAGGAAAATTTCCCAACACCCCGAAAAAAAAGCAAGTCCCTCCGTTCTGGGGGGATTTTTTTTGTGAATTCAATGGCAGAAATGTTTTTCTTTTGCGCCATCGCCTTGAAATCAACCAGGCGTCATGGGTAGTCAAGGACAACTCACAGTTCGCCGCGGTTTAAAGCTATAGTGATTAGAATTTATTGCCCACCCACTGCCCAAAGGAATGACCAGCGTGACCAATTTGCCGACTCAATTTGATGTTGTTGTCATTGGGAGTGGCGCAGCGGGCTTGTATGCAGCCTTGTCCTTGCCGAGTCATTTACAGGTGGGTCTCATCACAAAGGCAAAGCTACGCACTGGATCGAGTAAGTGGGCCCAGGGCGGGATTGCGGCGGCGATCGCCCCGATGGATTCCCCAGAATTACATTTCCAAGACACCCTCAAGGCGGGGGCGGGCCTGTGTGACCCTGAGGCTGTTGAGTTTTTAGTTAACCACGCGAAGGAAGCCATTGATCATCTGGTGGCCATGGGAGTCGCCTTTGACCGTAGGGATGGGGAACTGGCGATGACCCTGGAGGCCGCCCATTCCCGCCCCCGGGTGTTACATTCTGCCGACACCACCGGCAAAGCGATCATTACCACCTTGATCGAGCAGGTGGTTGAACGTCCGAACATTCACATTGTTTCCCAGGCCTTTGCCCTCCAACTCTGGCGCAATGAAACGGGCCGATGCCAAGGGGTCAGTGTTTTATTTGATCACCACATCCAATGGATTGCCGCAGGAGCCGTAATTTTAGCGACAGGCGGTGGCGGCCAAATTTTTGCCCAAACCACAAATCCCACTGTCAGTACCGGGGATGGGGTGGCCCTAGCCTGGCGGGCAGGTGCCCAGTTGCGGGATCTCGAATTTTTTCAGTTTCATCCCACGGCCTTAACGAAACCGAACGCCCCCCATTTTTTGATTAGTGAGGCGGTACGGGGTGAAGGGGCGCATTTATTGGGGTTTAATGGCGATCGCTTTGCCTTTGACTACCATCCCGACGGTGAACTCGCCCCCCGTGATGTGGTCAGTCGCGCTATTTTTAGCTACCTAGCCGAAAATGCCGGTGATCCGGCCAATGCCCATGTTTACCTCGATCTGAGTGTGATCCCCGCCGAAAAAATCCGCCGTCGCTTCCCGAACATTATTCGGATGTGTGCCGAGTGGGGGGTGGATGTTTTTACGGAGCCGATTCCTGTGGCCCCCGCCGCCCACTATTGGATGGGAGGGATTACCACCAATACAGACTGTGAAACCTCGATTCCAGGGCTCTATGCCATTGGCGAAACCGCAAGTACGGGCGTCCATGGGGCGAACCGTCTCGCGAGTAACTCCTTGCTAGAATGTCTGGTTTTTGCGGCGCAACTGCGGGATCTCCAGCCAAAACCATCGACCCTAGCGGTACAAGATCCTGAGATCCAGACCATCACCGCAAGCTGGAAAAAATTATCCGTTAAAGTGCAAACGATCCGGGCCGATCTCCCCCTATTGCTCTGGCAAAGCGCTGGTATTTGTCGAGAACAAAAAATCTTACAGGAGGCGATCGCCCAGGTAAGCACCTGGCAAAAACAACTCCAGCAAATGCCCCTGGCGCAATTTCTTCAGGGCCATCCCCCACAGCAAATCCATCTAAGGCATCCCGATGCCGAGGCGCAAATTCGTCTCTACGCAGAAACCTGTAATCTCACCGATGTTGCCCTCTTAATCCTCAAGAGTGCCCTCTGGCGTACCGAAAGCCGTGGTGGGCACTATCGCACCGACTATCCCAACGCTGAAGTCCCTTGGCAAGTGCATACGTTAGTTGAAGGGGAAACGTTGCAACGTTCTGCACCGTCGCGCCTGGGGCCGTTACGTTGATAAACCTATAGCGAGTTAATTAATGACTTCTGCGAGTTCGATCACCCGTTCATCCCAGTCTTTGACCAGAAAGTTTAAGGGTTTTTCCTGGCGAATTTTATATTTGAGACGGCGGGCTTGGACACGGAGCAGGAGCGCTTCTAAACAATCCTTATCGAAACAAACGTGGCGTTGGCGATTCTTTTTTCCAAGGCTCGCCCCAGATACCACATGGAGTTGGGTATTTTTTTTCAGTTGATACCATAACCCGTCTGCCCCCCCCAAGGTTTCAGTGCGGCCCATCGCCATGGGACTGGCCCCCATATACATCGGGTCAAGGCTGGCGGCCCCTAGGGTTTGTTCATAGTTGTAGTAGTAGTGGAGGGGGACATCGGCGACGGGGAGCTGCAAAATTCCTTCATAAAATCCCCTGGCCACTTCTAGATCCGAGACCATAATCGTGTGGACTTTGGGGGCTGTGGTCAGAAACATCCACATGGCGACCCCATAGGCACAGAGCAACATCACCATGATGCCTTGGGTGGAAAACAGGCTATCGAAGGCGGGGAAAAAGGCTGCCATTGAGGGATGGGACAATGCAGAGAAAGCAACGGTCATGGAACAAAAGTTGGGAGGTGAATCGCTTATGATTAAAATCAAGTGACGCCGCACAGGCACTTTTTAGGCATTATTGCAGGACATGATTCAGATTCCGAGTTTTTCTGAAACCAATCATCCACTGATTTTGGCCCTCAATCATTATAGCGATTCGGATCTGCTGACTTTTTGTCAACGCTATTCTGATCAAGGGAAATACTTCACAGGGATTTTTTGTCGATATGCGCCGTTGGTGTACACGCTCGTTGGCCATGGGGGGCGATCGCCTGTGCAGACGGACTATCTTTTTGCCCTGACCTGGCGGCAAATTTTCCACGAAATGCGCACCCTCGATTTAGAAGCCCAAGGGTTTCAATCTTTACAGCAGTGGCTTTTGGAAGTGGCAACGGCCTACCAGGATCAGTTTGAGATTCCGCCGGTGGCCAGCATTAACTATGACATTAAGCGGACAACGCCGCCCCTGTGGTGTTACCTGGAACAAGCCTTGGATTTAGTTCCGCCACTGCCCCGGTTGATTGTGGTGCTCGCGGATCATTTTCACTGGAGCTCGACCCGCATTTCTGCCCATCTCCAGGCCGAGAGAGAGTATTTGACCGTTGAGGATGTGGAGAATTGGCTTAACCAAGGGCGTCAATTGATTTTAGAAGAGTTGCCGACAGATATTCGCACGATCTACTTTCCAGAATCCCTACCCCAACTCAATAACGAAGGCGATCGCCTGACAGATTCGGCGAGTAACGCCAATTGAACGCGCTATGATAGGTAAAATTTCTTAGTCATTTCAGTGAAAGGTTTGGAAGCGATGATTCTCCCTGGTAGCACGGTGCGCGTAATCAACCCCGATGACACCTTTTATCGGTTTAAGGGCCTCGTCCAACGGGTCAGTGATGGTCGGGCAGCAGTTCTTTTTGAAGGGGGGAACTGGGATAAACTGATTACCTTTAACCTCGCGGAGCTTGAAGTCACGAAATAAGTCCCTTTGGCTCGTCCTATGCGTCTGCCCTTGCCCCAATTTTCCCCTGGCGATCGCCACCCCGATCACATTGCCGAGGTCATTGAAACTGCCACCACTGAGTTTACTGCCCAATGTTTGGAGCCGGAAGACCTCAGCTTCCCAGTGATGCCCCCCTTTGGCAGTTGGGTAAAATCCTATGACGAAGAATCAGGCAACATCGTCTACGGGGTCGTTACCTATGTCACCACGGCCCCCATTGATTCAGTCCATCGGGCCAGGGCCTTGGGGATGAGCCTCGAAGAGTTGCGAGAACAACAGCCGCAAATTTTTGCGATGCTCAAAACAGAGTTTCGGGCGGCCATCGTCGGTTTTGAAATTCCCAGTAATCGCCGCAATGGTCGGCGGGGCGAAGTGTTTCAATATTTACCGCCCCGTCCCCCCCAAATTCACCAATCGGTTTACCATTGCGAGCCGGACGAAATTATTCACTTCACCGACAGATTAGAGTTTCTCCGGGTGCTTTTGCAGGTGAATTGGGTGCCCCCAGAATCCCTCATGGCGGCAGCAGTGCGGGAAGTCTACCGACTGCGAAAAGGCGATCGCCAATGGTTAGTGGATGTGGGTCGCATGATCAGCACCCTCCTCAAGGACGACTACGACCGACTCCGCTACATCCTGAGTCAGATTCATTGGTAGCCACAAAAAAAGAGGGATTACAATCAATCCCCCTCGTTATTTACCGTAATTTAGACTTTAATCTCGAATTTCTCTAGTCCCAACCATGGCGATCGAGATATTTTGCCACCGTTTGTACATCCTTATCGCCCCGACCAGAACTATTGATCACAATGCGCGGACTACCCGACAACTGGGGACAAAGGGTTTCTAAATAAGCAAAGGCATGGGAGGTTTCCAGGGCGGGAATAATTCCTTCTAACTCGGACACCCGTCGGAAGGCAGCCACTGCATCTTGGTCAGTGACACTGTAATATTCAGCCCGACAAGTATCTTTGAGGTAGCTGTGTTCCGGGCCGACGCCAGGGTAATCTAAGCCCGCACTGATGGAATGGGCCTCGACGACTTGGCCTTCGGTGTCTTGCAATAGGTAGCTCATGGCCCCATGTAGGACCCCTGGTTTCCCTTGGGTGAGGGTAGCGGCGTGGTGACCACTGGTGATCCCAGACCCTTCGGCCTCAACGCCAATCAAGCGCACGGTCGAATCTTTAACAAATTCGTGGAAAAGCCCCATGGCATTGGAGCCACCGCCCACACAGGCAATCAGAATATCCGGGAGGCCACCCCACTTTTCTGCACATTGTTGGCGAGTTTCGGCACCAATGATCGCGTGGAAATCTCGCACCATCATCGGGTAGGGGTGGGGGCCAGCTACGGAACCGAGGATATAGTGGGTTGTCTCTACATTTGTTACCCAGTCCCGAATGGCTTCGGAGGTGGCATCTTTGAGGGTTCCAGTGCCCGCTTCTACGGGTTGGACGGTGGCTCCTAATAATTTCATCCGGAAGACGTTGAGGGCTTGGCGTTCCATGTCCTGCACCCCCATATAGATAATGCATTCCAGCCCAAACCGGGCACAGACCGTCGCTGTGGCAACGCCATGTTGACCCGCACCAGTTTCGGCGATGATGCGTTTTTTGCCCATACGTTTGGCGAGGAGGGCCTGGGCGATCGCATTATTGATTTTGTGGGCACCCGTGTGGTTGAGATCCTCCCGTTTCAGGTAAATTTGCGGGCCAGAACCATCGGGGCGAGCATAGCGAGCCGTCAGTCGTTCCGCGAAATAAAGAGGACTGGGACGACCAACATAATCCTTTAATAGTCCAGCTAATTCTGCTTGAAAAGTCGGGTCGTTACGATACTGGGCATAGGCCGCTTCTAATTCAGCCAAAGCGGGCATCAAGGTTTCAGGCACATATTTACCACCATATTTCCCAAAACGCCCAAAGGCATCGGGTTGATTGGGGTTAAAGGTAGTGTCTTGGGGAGAAATGGGAGAAATAGTCACGGTGTCTGTATCAGGTGAAATCAACTAGGTCTGGGTCAGCTTTATTGTAACTTGATCAAACTCCCTCGCAGATACCCTAGAGCTGCTTCCTAGGCATTGTCCTTGGAGGAAGATTGCATCGGAAAGGAAAAGTAAAAAGTAGAGCCTTCACCAAAGGTAGAAGTCAACCAAATTTCACCACCATAACGGCGCACAATTTTTTTACAGACAGCGAGGCCAATGCCTGTCCCGGAATATTGACTCTGGGAATGGAGGCGTTTAAAAGCGTAGAAAATTTGCTCAAAATAATCGGCTTCAATGCCAATGCCATTGTCGTGGCAGCTAAAAACCCAGTGGTTATCGTTTTGGACGGCACTGATCCGAATCTGGGGGGGCACCTCTTCCCGGCAATACTTGAGGGCATTTTCGATTAAATTTTGGAAAATTTGACTGATTTGTAGGGGATTTCCCTGGATGGTAGGCAAGGAATCAATGGTGAGTTTGGCGCTTTGTTGGGCGATCGCCGAACTGAGTCGATTACAAACCTGATGGACGATCAAATTACAATCCACATCCACCGCCGTATTTTCTACTCGATCGACCCGCGAATAGGTTAAAAGATCTTCAATGAGCTGGGTCATCTGGCGCACGGAATCTTGGATCGCATTGAGGTAACTACTCCCTTTTTCATCCAGACAATTGCCGTAGCGCACCTGGAGCAGTTGAGACCAAGAGTAAATACTCGCTAAGGGTTGCTTCAAATCGTGGGAGGCAATGTAGGCAAATTGTTCAAGCTCCTGGTTGGATTGTTCAAGTTTGAGCTGCATTGCTTCGCGGGCCTTCATCTCTTGCCGGAGTCGCTCGTTGGCTAACTTGAGGGCCTGTTGATTCCGCTTGCGTTCGATGGCGTAGAGAATTGAGCGGAGTAATGTCTCTTGGTCAAAGGCGATATTTTTTTTGATTAAATAATCCTGAGCCCCTTGGTGCACCGCTTCGAGGGCTAACTCGGCATCATTGGTATTCGTCAGCACCACAATGGGAACGTCCGGAGCAATGCCCATCAGCATCGGGAGGGAGCTGAGGCCTTGGCTGTCGGGCAAGCTCAAATCGAGCAAAATCACGTCAAAGGTTTGGTCTTCGAGACAGGCGATCGCCTTTTCGAGGTGGGCAAAATGCACAATATCGCACTGCACCATCTCAATATCTGCCAGTAGATCCCCTAACAATTCAGCTTCCGCCAAATTATCTTCAATGAGCAGAATATGTAGATCATCATAAGTGCATAGTTTAGTCGCGACAGTTGGGGAAGTCAGGCCAAATTCACTTGCAATCTCGCTTTTTCACCCCAGGCTTTTCCCTTGAAAAGTGGCCGTTACTCGCCTACTTGCATCGATATCAGGAATCTATATCCCTTCGATTTACAACTGGTGCTGAATTTTCACGAGGATGATTTTTCCAGGAAAGTCACTATCTTACAATAACCTATTTAGGCTTTACCCCATTGGTTAGATATTGATTAGATATCGTCATATTTTGTTTTACTAATCTCAAAATAATACGAAAACCAGCCAAGATAGCAGTGTGGTCTTAAAAATTAAACTTAGAAAATCGAACTCGCATTGACCACCAACTACACCAAAATGCAACTTTTGCGGGTGAATACAGCTTTCCTTTGGGCATTCACACCCGACGAGCTTCTTAGCCAATGACCCAAGCAGTAGAAGCGACTACCATAGAAAACCAAAGGAGTGATTAAAATGTAAAGGAGTATGCTTACCCCTTTGCCAGAGTAAGTCACAGTTTAAATTGCACTCAATCACGTATAGAGATATAGCATCATGGGATTTTTAGATCGTCTTGGTCGTGTTGTTAAAGCCAACCTCAATGATATGGTCAGTAAGGCCGAAGACCCCGAAAAAATATTGGAACAGGCCGTTGCCGATATGGGGGAAAGTTTGGTGCAATTACGCCAGTCGGTGGCCCGGGCGATCGCCGCCCAGAAAAAAACTGAGCAACAGCTGATCAAAAACCAAACCGAAGCGACCACTTGGCAAAAGAAAGCAGAATTAGCCATTAAGAACGGTCGAGAAGATCTTGCCCGGGAAGCCCTAGTCCGGAAAAAAACCTTTGCGGACACCGCAGCAGTCCTCCAACAGCAACTGACCCAACAAAATGCCCAGGTAAAAACCCTCAAGGAAAACCTCCTTGCCCTAGAAAGCAAAATCCAAGAGGCCAAAACCAAGAAAGATATGCTTAAGGCCCGGGCCAACGCTGCGAAAGCGAATGCCCAACTTCAGAGCACCATGAACAACATCGACACCAGCAGTGCGATGAGTGCCTTCGAGCGGATGGAGGACAAAATCATGGAACTCGAAGCCCAATCTGAAGCAACCAATGTCTTGGGCAGTGCCAGTTTAGATCAAGAATTTGCCCAACTCGAAGCCTCCAATTCCATTGATGATGAGTTGGCGATGCTCAAAGCGGCTTCCCAGGAAGCACCAGCCCTAGAAGCGGCCAAGATGGTGGATGAAATGGAAGAAGTATCCGATACTCCCGTCGAAACTCCCGAACCAACGGATGCTGATTTTGCGGCGGTGGATGCTGAGCTGGAGGCCCTACGCACCCAAATGAAAAATCTCTAGGGTCTTGCCTTGAGGGGGGCTTTATCCCGGTTTTTGGGTCTTGAAACCTTACAAACAGATTACTTGGCTGGGTAGAAGTCCAAAGAATTCCTACCTGGCTCGCTTATGGAGTTTTGTGGCTGTTCGTAAATCCATTGATCCAGCGATCGCCGAAAACTGTTAACGTAAGGAACTGTCTTCATTTTGTAAGTAATCAAGGAGTTCACCCCCTGTGAGTGGCAGCGTTTTGGAAATTACCGATTCCCAGTTTGAGCAGGAAGTCCTCAACGTCAATCAAGATATCTTGGTCTATTTTTGGGCCAGTTGGTGTGGGCCTTGTCGGTTAGTTTCGCCCTCGGTCAGTTGGGCCGCCCAGGAGTATGGCGATCGCCTAAAAGTCGTTAAGCTCGAAGTAGACCCCAATCCGGAAGCCGTTGCCCAATGCCAAGTGGAGGGGGTGCCGGCCCTGCGCTTTTTTAAGGCCCAGAAGGTTGTGGCGAGCCATGAGGGGGCGATTACGAAGCAGGGTCTTAAGGATTTTGTTGAAGCCCAACTGTAATATTTTTCAGCGATTTGATTTGCCCCTATGCATTTTTCCCAGCGGTTATCACGGCTTTCGGCAAATGTGTTTGCAGATATGGACCGGGCCAAGGCCAAGGCGGTGGCAGCGGGTCAGGATTTAATTGATCTATCCCTCGGCTCTTCTGATCTCCCTGCTTCAGCGATCGCCACGGAAACCATTGCCCAGGCATTAACAGACTCCCAAACCCATGGGTATGTCCTCCACCGCAATACCCAGGCTTTTCGGGAGGCGATCGCCACTTGGTACACCGAGCGTTATGGGGTTGCCGTTGATCCCGATACTGAAGTCTTGGCGCTGATTGGTTCCCAGGAGGGGACGGCCCACCTGCCGCTGGCCTTGCTCGACCCCGGTGACTATGCTCTGCTGCCGGATCCGGGCTATCCCTCCTATGCGGGTGGGGTGGCGCTGGCGGGTGGCGAAAGTTACTTTATGCCCCTCACCGCTGAACATCATTTTTTGCCGAAATTCGCGACGATCCCCCAGGATATTTTGGCAAAAAGTCGCTTAATGATTCTCAGTTATCCCCACAATCCCACGACGGCGATCGCCACGCTCGATTTTTTTCAAGGGGCAGTAGCATTTTGCCAGGCCCATGATCTGGCGCTGATCCATGATTTCCCCTACAACGACATTTATTTTGCTGGGGAAACGGCACCACCGTCGGTATTACAGGCCGATCCGGAAAGAACCTGTAGCATTGAATTTTTTACCTTTTCAAAGTCCTTTAATATGGGAGGCTTTCGTACTGCCTTTGCGGTGGGGAATGCCCAACTGATTGCGGCCCTACGCCAAATTAAGGCGGTGGTTGATTTTAACCAATACCAAGGGATTCTCAACGGGGCGATCGCCGCTCTCCAACGGGATCAAGCCACCATCGCGGAAAATGTGCGCGTTTACCAAGACCGCCGGGATGCCCTCGTCGAAGCCCTCAATGACCACGGTTGGTCTGTACCCAAGCCTGGGGCGACCCTCTATGTGTGGGCCAAGTTGCCAGAAGCTTGGTCAGGAACTTCTTTGGAATTTTGTACCCAATTAGTGGCCCAAACGGGCATTGCCCTGTCGCCAGGATCAGGGTTTGGTAAAACAGGGGAAGGCTATGTCCGCTTTGCCCTCGTTCAGGAACCAGCGGTACTGCGGGAAGCCGTGCGCCGGATCCAAACATTCCTTTCGCCACAACCATGACATTGACGCAGGTCTGGGGTTGTCTACTCATTTTCACTTTAATCCCAATCCTCGGTGCAGTTTGTATTTTGCCCTGGGGCGATCGCCATCCCCCTAGGCAACTGTTGGGAGATTGTCTCCTGGGGATAATTGTGGTGCTCTTCACCCGGTATTTTTTCCCGTACCAATCCCCTTGGGAACTCATCAGTCTTTTAGCTTTTATGATGGGCCGCTATTGGCGCACCCAAGATCTGGCTTTTGCGGCGGTGTGGGGAGGCTTGTTACTCCACGATTGGCAGATTACGCCCATTGTCAGTTTTATTGGCTTGGTGGGCTTGACGGTATTTCGACAAATTCGCCTGGGGATCTGGGCCGTTTTGACTTTGATTTTTGTGGCTCTCACGATCCGCCACGGTGCGGTGCCGGGCTATTGGGTCGCGGCGATCGCCCTGGGGGGACTCCTGGGCTGGTTAAGTCAACAGACAACAAATAGTCGGCAAGTTTGGCAAATTTTTCGGCCTGAATCCGGCTTTCTCTCCCTCGATCAGCGCCTCAGTAGTCCCCAAGTGGGCCAGGATGCGGCGACCCTCAGCCAATTGAAATATTTGGGTTATCCTGTTTTGCCGGGGTGGGTGCTAAAACCAGGGGATGATTTTAAACGACTGGTTGATTTACTAAAACCCAGTGGCGATCGCCCTTATATGGTGCGTCTCTCCAGCGAAAAAGTCCTTCCCAGATTTCAGATTCCCACGGAGCAACTCACCAGCCCAGAAGCCTTGGAAGTTGCCCTGGTGAATGGCTTTAGTCAAACGGCAGTGGGGAAACAAGCACTGCTGGTGCAAGCCCAACCCACGGTGCAATGGTCTGGCATTACCTACAGTCGCCCGCCGCTCCCCTACAAGCGCCAGGATCCCCTCACGGAAGTTGTCCGAGATTTTATTACGCCGCTCGTGATTGGAGAAGGCCAATTTTTGCTGTACTACGGTCTGGATTCACCCCAGCCCCTGGGCGGGAAACCCTATGCTAACCATCCTCCCTTGGATATTTTGCAGGAAGTGGCCCACCTCAGCCGTCAGTTGGAACATCAACAGGGCAGTCCCCAGGCCCTGGAATGGTGTTTTACGGGCCAGGATATTTGGATTTTACGGGTGCGGCCGATCTATCATCTCCATCCGGTCTGGACGAGGGAAGAAATTGCGAGCCATTTCCCCAAACCTTTATCCCCTTTGAGCGCCTCCCTATTAGAGGTCACGGCACCAGGGGCGATCGCCAGTATCTATGATGCCCTGTGGGAAGGGCGCGAAAATCTCCAGAACATCGCCTTGATTTCCCATCATCGGGGATATAGCTATCTCAATCGCAGCTTTTGGGAGCGGGTCTGTCGCCGGGAAAATTTTGAATTTAGCGACCTCCAATCCCGACTGGGGTGTCTGCTGTTTAGCTTTCGCCATCCTCTGTTTTGTTACCGCTATTTGCATTGGGATTGGCAATGGTACCCAGAGTTTCAGCAGGAAGCGGAGCGCCTTTGTTACCCTCTGCTAAAAACGATCAAAATGATCAGCCGCAATGATCTTTCGACCCTCAGCCTGGCGGATTTGGTGCAAAATGTCGAGCAAATCACGGAGATACTGGAACTCCTGCTTGGCTATTGGCTCCGGGGGGAAGTGATCCTTTGGCGTCGCCGTTTGACCACGGGGCTGTCCCATTTTCTGCCGCCGCTCCCCCCCAAATTCCAAGCTCTCAATCAGTTGGCCGTGGATATCCGGGGGACCCTCCGCACCACAGGGGAACCACGCCAGGGGGCCGTTGAACCCTTTACACGGGCGGCTTTATTTGCCCAACTCGCAGAGCTGCCCGATGGTGAACATTTATTTGGTCGTTTAAATCAGTGGCTGAAGGAGCATGGGGATGGGGCAGATTTCCCTTGGGAGTTGGCCCAGCGGCGCTGGCGAGAAGATTCGGGGACGATCCGCCAACAATTAACGGATTTAGTGAACCAGCCGCGCACCGCCATTTCTCCCCCTGACCTTAGCTCCGCCCAGCGCCAACTCCAGCAGATCTACCGTCAACAGGAAGTAGTGACGGGGCTTTGTGAAACGTTCTTGGCCCAGTTGCGCTGGCATTTTTTGGCGATCGCCCAGATTTGGCAAAACCAAGGTTATCTAGAGCAGCCCCAGGATATTTTTTGGCTCAAGCTCCCGGAGGTAAAGGCCTTGATTAATGCCCCCCAATCCCAGGAGTTTTCCCGCCTCCAGCTAAAAATTCAATATCGGCGATCGCAAATGAATTTAAACCAAGAACAGGGGCCTCCCCCAGAGATTATCTACGGTCAATTGACCACGAAAGAAGATGTTTCGAGTAGTTGCTTTTTACAAAAACTCCAGGGTCAAGCGGTGAGTAGTGGCTCGGTGATTGGCCGTGTCCATCGCTGTTTACCTGGGGAACGGGTCATGTCCTGGAGTCCCAATGATATTTTGGTGACCACCTACATTGATGAACATTTTCTAGAGCATCTCAAGGAGGTCAGCGGCATTATCACAACCCAGGGGGGCATGCTCTCCCAGGGGGCAAGTTTGGCCCGCCAACACCAAATTCCAATGGTTGCTAATGTCACCATGGCCCTTGAGCTTCTCCAACCAGGCCAATGGGTACGCCTCGACGGTCGCCTGGGTCAGGTGGAACTTTTAGATCCAGAAGCCCTGTCTACGGATGCGAATTAGTTGCCCACGTAGCAGGTTACAATCGCTGAAGTTTTTTACTTAAAATCCTCCAATTTGCCCATGTCGCCCCTTGATTCTGTTCGTCGTTGGTACCACAGCTATGAGAAATTCCCGAAAACCACGGGGATCATTTCGGCGATCGCCTTGGGTCTCCTGGGGGGACTCGCTTTTTTTTGGCATCTTGGCGCTGTGGGCCTCGTGGATGAAACGGAACCCATGTTTGCGGATGCGGCCCGACGGATGTTAGCCACAGGGGATTGGATTACGCCCTATTACAACGATGCCACCCGCTTTGATAAGCCGCCCCTGGTGTATTGGCTGATGGCGATCGCCTACAAAATTGTTGGGGTGAATGCCTGGGGGGCCAGATTACCCTCTGCCTTTGCGGCTCTTGGTTTAATGGTCTTGGTTTTTGTGGTGCTGCGTCAGTTTGGTTTTGGTACAGCGGCGGCGGCCCAAAATCCCGAAGCTCCTAATACCCAACGCAAACTCTGGCTGGCAGCTTGGATCGGCAGTAGCTTAATCGCCTTGAACTTACAAACCATTGTCTGGGCGCGGCAGGGGGTCTCCGATATGCTCCTTAATGGTTGCTTTAGTGGGGGCTTGATTTGTTTTTTCTATGGTTATGGTAGCGGTGGACAGCCGATCAATCGCTGGTTACCCAATGGCTGGTACATGGCGGCTTACGCGTTATTTGCCTGTGCGGTCTTGACCAAAGGGCCGGTGGGGATCGTGGTGCCGGGACTCGTGATCATGCTCTTTTTGCTTTATGTCGGCAAGTTCCGTGAGGTACTGCTGGGGGAAGCGAAACCCTTGACTGGGGCTTTGATCTTCACGGCGATCGCCTTACCTTGGTTTGTCCTGGTGACCCTCCGCAATGGCCAAGCGTACATTGATAGTTTTTTTGGCTACCACAATTTTGATCGGTTTACGGGGGTAGTCAATGGCCACGATGCTCCCTGGTATTTTTACTTTCCAGTGGTATTGGTGGGGTTTTTGCCCTGGTCTGTGTATCTACCAGCGGCGATCGCCCGACTCAAGTTACATCGTCCGGCCCGTTGGCGTCAGGAGGCGCGTTCTACCCACCTTGCCGTCTTTGCAAGCATTTGGTTTGGGGTGATTTTTGGCTTCTTTACCATCGCCGTCACCAAACTACCGAGTTATACAATTCCCCTCTTGCCCGCCGCCGCAATTTTGGTGGCGTTGTTTCTCAGCCATGTTATTGAAACGCCCCGGCAACCCTCAACAGGATTCCGTTGGAGTGCGATCGCCAATGTGGGGCTGTTGCTGATTCTCAGCGGGTTTATGATCTATAGCCCCCAAGTCATTGGTTATGATCCTGCGGCCCCGGATCTGGCTACGACCTATGCCCAATCAAACCTTGCTTGGTGGGGCTGTGGGATTTGGCTCCTGGGGGCGGTTGTTCTTGCGGTTTGTGTGTGGCGATCGCGCCTGGGGATCTGGCTAGCTAATGGGGCGATTATGGTGGCATTTATTGTCCTTGTTTTACTACCCGCCAGCACTTTGCTGGATCAAGCTCGCCAAGCCAGTCTCCGGGAAATTGCCGATACCATTACAGCCCAGCAGCGGCCTGACGAAACAGTGATGATGGTGGGGTTTGAAAAGCCGAGCCTCGTCTTCTATACAGGCCAAGATATTCTCTTTATTGACGATGATAAAGAAGAGGAACTCGCCGCCATCGATAGCACCTTAACCCAGGCCAATTCTTCTTTTCTGTTGGTGGTGCGCACATCCACCCGCCCAGAACTTCCCCTAGGGGACAAAACCCTTGATCTCCTCCTGGAAAGATCGCCCTACGAACTGTTGCGGGTACAAAAATAATGCTGGCGCTAAATTTCCGGTAAAATCTCAGCCTATTTTGACAAAAGATGTTACCGTAACCCCAAGCAAGCAAAAAAAATTAAGCTTATCTTTATAATTGTCCCATTATTAAAAGAAAGCTATCCTTTAACTTAAGCTTATTTCGATGTTGGTCGGTCTACTTTGGTTTCTAAACTCTCCCTTTATCTAGTTACACCTCCTGGTTTTCAACCCGGAAAAATTGAAGCTCAATTGACAGGCGATCGCTATCAGATCAAGCTCCTTGACTATGGCCAAAAATTCCTGGCATTTCTTGAGGCAAATAAAGAACAAATTGACTGCCTTGTGGTTGTTCGAGGGAAAGAAAACCAAGACTATTTTGAGCGCTTAACTCAGAGTGGAATTTTACTCCCCTGTGTCTTTCTTGGGCCGACCACCGCCTGTGAAATTTCCCAAGAAGATGTCTCCGAGCAGCTATACCATAGTGCCGAAAAATACCTGGATTTTGCCAATCTCGAAAACTTATCGTTGACCATCGATCAGGCGATCGCCCAATTTTTGCACCTCGCCCCAAGCTGTGCCCTGAGCGACAAACCCCAAGATCCCCACCACAGCGATCCCGATAAAACCCACCAAGCTTTTTTACTGTTACAACAGCGCCGTCTCGCCGAAAAATTACGGGAACGATTAGGCTATCTCGGCGTTTATTACAAGCGCAATCCCAAATATTTTTATCGCAGTCTTTCCCCCGAAGAACAGCAAGAATTTCGGGAGCAATTTGTCGCCGATTATCGCGATATTGTCCTAAGCTACTTCAGTGGTGATCTCCCCACAAATCAAGCCATTGATCAATTTGTCAATCAGGCTTTTTTTGCCGATGTTTCTGTCTCCTACATCCTCGAAACTCACATGAAGTTAATGGACGAATTCGCCCAACAGCTCAAACTTGAAGGGAGAAGCGAAGAAATCCTCCTAGACTATCGCCTTACCCTCATCGATATCGTCGCCCACTTGTGTGAAATGTATCGTCGTTCCATCCCCCGTGAAGATCTACCTTTTGAACTTCTATTTCGGATAGACTAGGATGAAATCATTCCCCTCCACGACGCCTAGCACCTAACCCTATTCCTACCCACATCAGCCTTGTCTATGAACCTCCTAAAGAAAACTTATGTTTTAAAGCTTTATGTGGCTGGCAATACCCCCAACTCTGTCCGCGCCCTCAAAACCTTAAAAAATATTTTAGAAACCGACTTTAAAGGGGTCTATGCCCTAAAAGTAATTGATGTCCTCCAAAACCCCCAACTAGCCGAAGAAGATAAGATTTTGGCGACACCAACCCTCTCCAAAGTGCTTCCACCTCCCGTCCGTAAGATCATCGGTGACCTCTCCGACCGAGAAAAAGTATTGATTGGTCTCGATCTCCTTTACGAAGAGTTTTTAGAACGGGAAGAAGAGCTTTAAGAACAGGAGCACTTTCTAGTAGGATAAAGCCATTTGATTTCGTATACTTCCTTCGTCTCGTTGGGTTATCAGGCTATGCCGTCCAAAAAGATGGCGTTTCAAGCGCTTGCTCTCCCTGCATTAGGACAACCCTAGTTAAATCTCTTCGTTTTTTTATTTATATCTCCAGTCCCTAAGTCGTAATGAATCAGCCCACCTCCTCTAATAACGGTGCCATCAAAGGCGTCCAAAAAATCCGTACCCTCATCGAAGGTCTCGATGAGATTAGTCATGGTGGTTTACCCTCAGGCAGAACAACCCTAGTGAGTGGTACTTCGGGGACTGGGAAAACCTTATTGGCAATTCAGTTTCTTTACCACGGCATCAAGCATTTCGATTACCCAGGGCTTTTTGTCACCTTTGAGGAATCTCCCCGGGATATTATCCAGAACGCCCATAGCTTCGGTTGGGATCTCCAAAGTCTCGTTGATGAAGGTAAGCTCTTTATTCTCGATGCTTCCCCAGATCCCGATGGTCAAGAAGTGGTGGGTAACTTTGATCTATCTGCCTTGATTGAACGGATTCAATACGCGATTCGTAAATATAATGCCAAGCTTGTTTCCATTGACTCGGTGACAGCGGTTTTTCAGCAATATGATGCTGCCCCCGTCGTCCGGCGGGAAATTTTTCGCCTGGTTGCGCGATTGAAACACCTTGCGGTCACTTCAATCATGACCACGGAAAGACTGGATGAATATGGCCCTGTAGCCCGCTTTGGGGTCGAAGAATTTGTCTCAGATAACGTGGTGATCCTGCGGAATGTCCTAGAAGGGGAACGGCGGCGACGCACTATTGAAATCCTTAAGCTGCGGGGAACAACCCACATGAAGGGGGAATATCCCTTCACGATCACCAACGACGGGATCAATATTTTCCCACTGGGGGCAATGCGTCTGACCCAGCGGTCTTCTAATGCACGGATTTCTTCCGGGGTGGAAACCCTGGATAAAATGTGCGGCGGCGGTTTCTTTAAAGATTCGATCATCCTAGCCACGGGAGCCACAGGTACTGGAAAGACTTTACTCGTAAGTAAGTTCCTCGAAGAAGGTTGTCGGCGCGGCGAACGGGCGATCCTGTTTGCCTATGAAGAGTCTCGGGCACAGTTATCGCGTAATGCCTCTTCCTGGGGGATTGATTTTGAGGAGATGGAACGCAAAGGGCTGCTCAAGTTACTCTGTTCCTATCCAGAGTCGGCGGGTCTGGAGGATCACTTGCAGATGATTAAGTCAGAAATTTCTGAATTTAAGCCGTCCCGGATTGCGATTGACTCACTATCAGCGTTAGCGCGGGGCGTGACCAATAATGCGTTTCGCCAATTTGTGATTGGGGTAACGGGTTACGCGAAACAGGAAGAGATTACGGGCTTCTTTACGAATACAACGGATCAGTTTATGGGGGCCCACTCGATTACGGAATCTCACATTTCGACGATTACGGACACGATTCTAATGCTGCAATATGTCGAGATTCGCGGCGAGATGTCCCGGGCGATCAACGTCTTTAAGATGCGGGGATCTTGGCATGACAAGGGCATTCGGGAATACACCATCAGTGAAGGTGGGGCAGCGATTAAGGATTCTTTCCGAAACTACGAACGGATTATTAGTGGTTCGCCGACGCGGATTGCCGTGGATGAGAAGTCGGAGTTGTCGCGGATTATGCGGGGTGTACAGGATAAGACCTTGCCGGAATGACCCCCTCTGCCTAGCGGCATCTCCCCCAGGGGAGAATATTTTTGGGGGAGAAGAGGCGATCGCCTCTTTCTTTTTACGCAGATTTAATCCCGACTATTTTTATCGGGTATGATTGACGACAGTTTTGGAACTGTTTACTATGGCTTTCAATTAAGCATTCAGCATTCATGGAAACGGAGAAAACCCTAATGACGCAAGCAACCCTTGATACCGCCGTCGCCTCCCTCGACACCGCCAACTTCACCGCCCTCGCCTGTAAGGAATGTGGCGCTGAGTACGAACCCAAAGCCCTCCACGTGTGTGAGTTTTGCTTTGGCCCCCTCGAAGTGAAGTACGACTACGAGAAAATCGCCAGCAAAGTGAGCCGTGAAAGCATCGAAGCTGGCCCCAAGTCCATCTGGCGCTACAAAGAATTTTTGCCCGTTGCCGGAGAACCCATTGATGTGGGCACTGGCTTTACGCCCCTCCTCAAAGCGAACCGTTTGGCCCGTCGTCTCGGCATCAAGGAGCTTTACATTAAAAATGACGCGGTGAATATGCCCACCTTGAGTTTCAAGGATCGGGTGGTATCCGTTGCCCTGACCCGCGCCCGCGAATTAGGTTTCTCGACCGTTTCCTGTGCCAGCACTGGTAATTTGGCAAACTCCACAGCGGCGATCGCCGCCCATGCCGGATTAGACTGTTGCGTCTTTATCCCCTCCGATCTCGAAGCCGGGAAAGTCCTCGGCACGCTGATTTACAACCCCATTCTGATGGCCGTCCACGGCAACTATGACCAGGTGAATCGCCTCTGTTCTGAAGTTGCCAACTCCCACGGCTGGGGCTTTGTGAATATCAACCTCCGCCCCTACTACTCCGAAGGCTCCAAGACCCTGGGCTATGAAGTCATCGAACAACTTGGCTGGGAACTCCCCGACCACGTGGTTGCGCCCCTGGCTTCCGGTTCCCTCTTCACCAAGATCTACAAAGGCTTTAACGAATTCGTCAAAGTCGGTCTTGTTGAAGACAAAGCGGTTCGTTTCAGCGGTGCCCAAGCTGAAGGTTGCTCTCCCATTTCTCAGGCCTACAAAGAAGGCCGTGACTTTATTACTCCTGTGAAGCCCAACACGATCGCCAAGTCCATTGCGATTGGCAACCCGGCCGATGGTGTCTACGCCGTAGAAATCGCCAACAAAACCAACGGCAACATTGAAGACGTCACCGATGCCGAAATTGTTGACGGAATCAAACTCCTTGCTGAAACCGAAGGCATTTTCACCGAAACTGCTGGTGGCACCACCATTGCCGTTTTGAAAAAACTCGTAGAAGCAGGCAAGATCAACCCCGACGAGAAGACAGTCGTCTACATCACTGGGAACGGCCTCAAGACCCAAGAAGCAGTACAAAATGCTGCTGGTGAACCCCTCACCATCGAAGCCAACCTGGAAAGTTTCGAGCAGGCTCTTGATCGTGCCCGCACCCTCGAGCGTCTAGAGTGGCAGCAAACTTTGGTATAGTTGCTGTTCTAAATTGGGTCTTTTCTCATTGTCACTGCACGGTAGATCTGACCCAATCCCTGTTCCTTATCGTTTAGTTTTAAAAAAATTTGTCTGACTCAAAATGGCAATTAAAGTTTTAGTTCCAACTCCCCTCCAAAAGTTTACGAAGGATCAACCCACCGTTGAATGCGCTGGTTCTTCCATTAAAGAATTGCTCGATTCCCTAGAAGCAAACTGCCCCGGCATTAAGGCTCGCCTCTGTGATGAACAGGGCAATCCTCGACGCTTTTTAAACCTCTACGTCAATGAAGAAGATATCCGTTTTCTGAACGGTGTCGATACTGCTCTAAATGACGGTGATGAGGTCAGCATTGTACCCGCTGTGGCAGGGGGCTAAAGTTTCGAGTAATAACCATGAATGCTTTTGTACGGGGGAAGAATACTTCCCTCGTTTTTTTATTTTTTGATTTGTTGATGACATTTGATTCGATTAAAAATAGGCTGATTTTTAGCTGACTTTATAAGCAAAAATTGACCTTGAAATTAAAAATTGATCTCATAAAAAAGCCATAAATGCAAGAACGTCATGATAAATTTAAATAATTGCATGAAGCAAGGTTATTAAAATCCAGCAATCCTATCGATCTTGATTGGAAGTTTTATGTCATCATTTCCCCGGCGGGCATCTATTCGATTAAAAAAACGTTCTAATACAGCAATTTTGAGGCGGTGGCGACGCAAATTTTATACGCTGCAACAGAGCCGTAGACATCAACCCAGCTTCTCCCGACAACATATTGGTTTGTCATTTTTAGGCAGTTTTATTGGTATTTCGACCCTGGCTTACATCTCGGTTTATAGTTCCTATCCTTTGATTGCGGCTCCCTTTGGGGCCACGGCCGTGCTGGTATTTGGGGTGCCGGATAGTCCATTAGCCCAGCCCCGCAACGTAATTGTGGGGAATGTAATTGGGGCTTGCAGTTGTGTGGTGTTATTTCACTTGTTCGGAGATGCGCCCTGGGTTATGGGTTTGGCGGTGGCAGTGACGATTAAGCTCATGCAACTGACCCGAACCGTCCATCCGCCTTCGGGGGCCGTAGCCTTAATTGGTATTTTGAGTCATGCGTCCTGGCAATTTATTTTGACGCCTGCTTTATGCGGTTCTGTGTTGATTGTGTGGTTGACGGTAATTTTTAGTCGTGTGGTGCCGGGACGTCCTTATCCAAAGCACTGGCTTTAGGTTGAACTTTAAAAAACGCTACTTTTGTTAGGCGAATGAGGGCTAGAGTTCGTTGAAAATGACGACGGATGTTTGGATTTGGCTCGAAATTTTTGTGGTGACATCGCCCACAGCTAGGCCTCCGGCGGTACGGTAACGGGTAGAGTGCAGAATGACAAGGTCGAAGTCTTTGGCGTCATGGAGAATTGCCTTGGCCACGTCGTGGTAACGGATGATCCGAATCTGCATTTTGGTGGTGATTCCGGCATTTTGCAGGGCATTTTCTAGGTCGGCTTTGAGCAAGTTGCGTTGGTCTTTGGTCATCCAGGTTTCGCACACATGGAAGACGGTGACTTCGGCTTGGTTGGCGATCGCCAAAAGTTCAGCAAATTGCACCATCTGTAAATTTTGGGCTGAGATCCCTTTAAAGGGCACCATGATCCGCCGCAAATTTTTCGGGTCATCCAAGAGACGCACGACCGCCACCGGGCAATGGGCCGACCAACAGACATTATGAATTAAAGTCCCCAGGAGCCTTGCTTTGAGACCCTCGGTTTTTCCCCAGCCCATCAAAATTAAGTTGGCATTTTCTTCCCGGGCCACGCGACTGATCCCGGCGGCCACATCGTCATCGATGCGAATTTTTGGTTGCATTGTAATTTGCAGTTGCTCCCCCTGGGCGATCGCCTCTTGGAGTAAGCTTTGACTCCGGTTGATCCCCGTCATCACTGCCGGATCATCCATGTGGGCGTGGCCCGTCACAATCGACACAGGCATCACAACCCCTTGACGAATACGAGTTAAAAGCCCTGCTGCTTCGAGCAAATAATCCTTGGTGCTGGGATTGGCAATGGGCACAACAATTTTGAACCGATCCGTCGATGGCGACACCTTAACCGTTGTCAGGGCAATATCCTTGCCACTACTGGGTAATAAACGGCCAAAGCGACGGGTTAACACCGGCCCCAGCATCGAAGTGACTAGCATCAGCACGATCACCGCATTAAATACCGATTCGCTGATCAGTCCCACCCGGAAACCAACCAAGGCCGCCGCCAGGGTTGCCGCCACCTGGGGGATCGACAACGACCACATCGTGAGGGTTTCGGCCCAGCTATAGCGATAAATCTGTTTGGCGATCGCCGCCGCAATAAATTTAGACAACAACAACCCACCCACAATCGAAAACGTGAGAGGAAATTCATAGAGCAAATTATTAATAAATGCCGGAATATCAAGCAGTAACCCCATCCCCACAAAGAAGAATGGAATAAATAGCGTACTGCCCACAAATTCGATTTTTTCCTCTACCGGGCTTTTGCCGACCACATCATTGACCGCCAAACCCGCCAAAAAAGCCCCCACAATTTTATCGACATTGATCACCTGGGCCCCCACTGACGCGAGAAAGACAGCCAGCAAAATAAATAAAAATTGATTGCCCTCTTCATCCCCATTGCGCTGGAAAAATTCTCGACCAAGCCAGGACAGACCGAAAAGTACCAAAGCTCCGTAGCCCACCAATAATGCCAGTTGCAAGACCAAAGAAGCCGTAGAAAAATCGCCCTGGTGAATTGACACACAGATCGCCAGCACCAACAAAGCCGCAATGTCCGTAAAAATCGTCGCGCCAATCGTGACCGTTACACTCTCATTATTGAGAATCCCTAGCCGATTAATAATTGGGTAACCCAACAACGTATGGGAAGCCAATAAAGACCCAATGAGAATCGCCGCATTCCAACCAAAATCAAAGCTGAGGCCGACCACCGTTCCCATCGTTAACGGCACAATAAATGTCAAAAAACCAAAGCCAATGGAGCGATCTTGGGTTTTCCGAAACTCCGCCAAATTAATTTCTAATCCGGCCACAAACATCAGGTAAATTTTGCCCACTTCCGAGAATAAAACCATTGTTTCACTCTCTGAGTCGAGGAGGCCTAGGGCATTTTCACCAAGGATAATCCCTGCAAAGAGTAAGCCCACCAAGCCAGGTAAATTCAGCCGTTCAAAAATAGGGGGAATGGTCAGGGAGACCAACAGCAGCAGAATAAACGTAAAAATCGGATTTTCTGTGATGTATTGGATCGATTCGGCAACCATGGCAGTCCGAGAAAAAGGCTAGCCTCCCAGTGTAGCGGAAGAAGTTTATAACGAAAATAAATTGTCAATTTTATGGCAAAAACAGGGAATTTTGGCCCTTAAGCTTGCTCAAATTTCCCTACAGAGAGAAAAGGGCATCGCCGCTTTTAGGCCCAGGAAACGTTAAACTTGAAATAAATTGTTACATTTCAGAAAAATCCAAATTATGGCTGCAACCGTTGAAATTTATACTTGGAGCACCTGTCCTTTTTGTATCCGGGCCAAGCATCTCCTCGACAGTAAGCAAGTGGAATATACAGAGTATTGCATTGATGGCGATCGCCAAGCGCGGGAGGCCATGACAGACCGAGCCAATGGCCGCAGTAGTCTCCCCCAGGTTTTTATTAACGATCAGCACGTGGGCGGCTGTGATGATCTCCATGAACTAGAGTACCAAGGCAAACTCGACGATCTTCTGATGCAGGCGGCTTAGATTTGACCAGCACTAATTTCCCCAACCCTCGGTTTCGGTCTGGGGGTTTTTGTTTGGTTATTTTTGAATGTTCTGGCTCGTTAGCTCTGGATAACCCGCTTTGATCAGGGCTTCATCCCGAATCCGGCAGGAATCACATAAGCCGCAGGGATGTTCTCCCCCTTGGTAGCAAGACCAGGTTGCGGCAATGGGAACCCCCAATTTCACAGCCTTTTGGATAATTTCTACTTTGGTATCAAGCACAAGGGGCGCAACCAATTGGGGTGCGTGACCTTCAATGCCAACTTTGGAAGACAGATCCGCTAACTTCTGGTAGGCGGCGAGATATTCGGGGCGACAGTCAGGATAACCGGAATAGTCCACGGCATTGATCCCCAGGTAGATCGCTTCGGCTTGTTTTGCTTCAGCGAGAGAAAGGGCGATCGCCAAAAATACCGTATTACGACCGGGGACATAGGTCGAGGGAATATCCCCTGTCTGGACACCACTTTGGGGAATCGCTTGGTTAACGTCAGTTAGGGAAGATCCGCCCCACTGGGACAAATTCACATCCATGATGAAATGCTCGGCGATCCCTAAATGTTCGGCAATTTTCTGGGCGGCGACCAATTCCCGGCTATGTTTCTGACCATAGCGAAAGGAGAGAGCAAACACTTCATAGCCATCGGCGATCGCCTGGGCGGCACTGGTGGCCGAATCCAAGCCACCGGAGAGTAAAACAACAGCCCGTTTCATCTAGCGCACCCCCAGAAACTTATGGGTTTGCAGACCAAGACGCCATTCGGGGTGAGCCAAAATATAGTCGAAAATAAGGCTCTGACTGGCAGGATTTTCCCATTGGGGTTGGAGATATTGCGGAATTTCTGCGGCAATTTTTTGGGCTTGGGTTTCGGCCCACTGAAAATCCGTGGCTTGGTCGATCACGACCTTTAATTCACTGACCTGATCGTAAATTTCCGGCAATGGCGCTTTAAAAGGCTTTGGGGACAGGGTCAGCCAATCAAAATGACCGCTGAGGGGATGGGCGCCGGAGGTTTCTAGGTGGAGCGGCAAACCCGTTTCTTTCAACCCAATCGTCAAAGGATAAAGGTCATGCATCAAAGGTTCCCCCCCCGTAATGACAATGATCTTCGGCTGGGCCACTTGCACTTGATCTCTTAATTGACCAACGGAAACTTGGGGATGACGTTTCGGATTCCAGGAAATTTTTGTGTCACACCAGGGGCAACCCACATCACAACCGGCAAGGCGAATGAAAAAAGCTGCTGTGCCAAACCAAAAGCCTTCCCCCTGGATCGAATGAAAGGTTTCTACGACGGGATAGGTGACGGATGCAATCTCTAAAGAATCAACGGAATCAAGCAAGGGTCGCGGTACGGTACGAAGGGCCATGGCCTTGGGCAACAAAAAATAACACAGGGTTACTACTGTATTCTAAAAGGCGATCGCCTGTCTCCGGGGCAAAATCCAGAGATCCCCTAGGAGATGCGATAAAGTAAGAATTTGCCTGCCGATTCTGTTTTGTGCGCCGTCACCATGGTTAAACCTGCTTCCACCGATACCACCGCTATTTTTCGCATCCTCGATGCCAACCTTGACCGAGCCAGGGAGGGACTGCGCATTGTTGAAGAATGGTTTCGATTTGGCTTGAACCATGCTGAACTGGCCGCCCGTTGCAAGGAAATGCGCCAAACCCTGGCCCAATGGCATCACGACGAATTGCGCGCCGCACGGGATACGCCCAACGATGTAGGCACCAGCCTCAGTCATCCCCAGGAAGAAAGCCGCACGGATCTTAATCATTTGCTCCGGGCCAATCTTTGTCGGGTCGAAGAAGCGCTCCGGGTGCTAGAAGAGTACGCCAAACTCTACAAAACGGAGATGGCGATCGCCTGTAAACAGATGCGGTATCAGGTCTATACCCTCGAAAGTCAACTCTTTAGCCCCCAACTGAAACAACGTCTCGAAAAAGCACGACTTTATCTAGTGACTTCTCCCCACGAAAAGCTCTTGGCAGTGACCGAAGCAGCTCTCCAGGGGGGCGTTGAAATTGTGCAATACCGTGACAAAGAAACCCCCGATGAACAACGGTTTGCCAATGCGATCGCCCTGAAAAAATTATGCGATCGCTACCATGCTTTATTCCTCGTCAATGACCGTGTGGATCTTGCCCTAGCCGTGGATGCCGACGGCGTTCACCTCGGCCAAACGGATTTACCCATTGCCACTGCCCGCCAACTCCTTGGCCCCGATAAAATTATTGGCCGCTCCACCACCAATCCCACGGAATTAGAAAAAGCATTGAGTGAAGGAGCCGATTATGTGGGTATTGGCCCCGTGTATGAAACCCCTACTAAACCGGGGAAAGCCGCTGCGGGTCACAGTTATGTCAGCCATGCCAGGGAAAATTGTCCTGTGCCCTGGTTTGCGATTGGCAGCATTGACACCGAAAATCTCGGCGAGGTTCTGGCCGCCGGAGCCGAACGGGTTGCAGTGGTGCGGGCCTTGATGCAGAGTGAAGACCCGACCCTGACAGCTCAGTTTTTTGCGGCCCAATTACACCGCCAACAAACCCTACAAAACCTTGAGGAGGCCACGGCATAAATGATCGATGTTTGGGTGAATGGTGAACTAAAAACCATTGCGAGTGAGTTATCTTTACCCCGCTGTCTTGAGCAATTGGGCATGAACCCGCGCCTCGTGGCAGTGGAATACAACGGCGAAATTTTGCACCGTCAGCGGTGGGAGCATACCTTGATTCAAGCAGGCGATCGCCTAGAAATTGTCACCATTGTCGGTGGTGGCTGAGGCTGAAACCGTTACACTACAGAGCAACACACCTTCAACTCCTTGAGCGAAAAATGAGTCAAACCGTAAACTGTGCCGTTGAGTGCGTCAATGGTTGCATCCTAGGGGAAGACTGCCCCAACAAAGAATATGCAGCCCAAGCCAGCGAATTTGTGCAGACCGTCTCCATCGACAAAATGCACGAAATCGCCGAAGCAGCGCGCCTCAAGAAAATGATGGAACCCCCCAAATGGGTAATCCCCGACGAAATTTAGACTGCTTTTACCTTGGTTTTCCGGTTGAACCATGACCCAAACCATCGATCATGATTTGTTGTTTAAGGAGTTGCTGACGACCTTTTTCTGGGATTTTCTCGCCCTTTTTGCGCCGGAAATCCTCGAAACAGCCGAACAGGACTCCTTAACTTTTCTTACCCAAGAAGTTTTCAATGACCTACCTGGCCAAACGCGTCGCAATGTAGATATTGTGGCGAAACTTCACTTTCGCGGCCAAGAGACTTGTTTTCTCGTACACGTTGAAAATCAAGCAACCTCCCAAGCAGATTTTGCGGAACGGATGTTTCTCTATTTTGCGCGGTTGTACGAAAAGTATCGTTTACCCATTTACCCCATTGCCTTATTTTCTTACCGCTCTCCCCAGAGGCTAGAACCGGAAACTTTTTCGGTGGCGTTTCCTTCCAAGGACATTCTCAGGTTTTCTTTCCAGACTATTTAATTGAACCGCTTGCCGTGGCATGACTTTCTCCGCCAACCAAACCCCGTTGCGGCTGCGCTCATGGCAAAGATGCACTTTAGCTCAGAGGAACGCCCAAAGGTCAAGTTAGAATGTTTACGGATGATTGTGACGCTTCGTTTAGATTCGGCCAGAATTCATTTGTTGTCGGGTTTTGTGGATACTTATCTGAGGTTAAATATGGCAGAACAGCAGATCTTTGAGCAGGAACTACACCGAATTCAGCCCCAGGAGGAAGCCCAGGTACTGCGAATTGTCACGTCTTGGATGGAAGAAGGTCTACAGCAAGGCCGCCAGGAAGGACGACAGGAGGAGGCTTGCAAGTTGATTTTGCGATTTGTTCAGCAACGCTTCCCGGAGCAAGCTTCAGGATTCGCCCCACAAATCCAGGCCCTGAATCTAACTCAACTGGAGGCCCTAAGCGATCGCCTATTTGGGTTTGAGTCAGCCACAGAACTAGAAACTTGGTTACGGGAAAATCCCACCGAGGGCAACCCTACCTAGCTACCGAGAATAAACAAACTCAATAGAGTGCCGCTGTTCCACAAACTATGGAGGAGCATCGGGGCCAGCAGGTTGCGGGATTTAACATAAACGAATCCCAAAATAATGCCCAGGGTCATTAAAGGTAGAACTTCCGACAAACTCATGTGGGCGATCGCAAACAAGAACGCACTGAGAATAATGCTGCCCCACACTGGGACATAACGGGTTAGAGAAGGCAATAGAAAACCTCGGAACATAATTTCTTCAAAGAGGGGAGCCATCACCGAGGCCGTCAAAAAGAAAATTGTTAAAGCCACCTGATCCTGGGCTTTGAGAGCGAGAAACAAAATCGGATTACTGCCCCCCTGGCCCTGCCAAATTTGTTGATTGAGTAGGGAAACGAGTAACACCAGCGGCAAGGCCACCATGTAGCCTCCAAATCCCCATACCGTCCAGTTATCCAGCCATTTCACCTGAAACCAGCCCTGGGGGAGGGGCCGAAATTCCCAAACCGAAGCCGCTAGAACGATTAAACCAGCGATCGCCATCAGTGAATAGGTGATGAGGGTATAAACAGCCTTTTCACGTACACTCCAAGCGGTGGCATCGATGCTAAAGGCCTGGAGGGCGATAGGTAAAGCAAGGGGCAAAATAATTTGACCGACGAGAAAGAAGCCAACGATAAAAACTTGCCAGATAATTTCTCCATTCCAGGGGGTGTTCCAAGTCGCTTGATCATCAATGTGCAAAAGGGCTGCTTCCTGCTTCCGGAAAGCTTGAACGCCCAAAAAGATGAGAAAACCCAAGCCAAAAAGCCCCACACTAAAGGGCAAGACGGTAATGACCGTTAATTTTAAAAAAGCCCGTTGCGCATTCTGTTGAATTTGTTGCTGGAGTTGCTGTTGTGCCGGAAGATTGTCTTGAATTTGGTATAGCTTTTGGAGATTTTGTTGCTCGAACCAGGTTTCAAGCTGGGCCTGGGTTAAGGCATCTGGGTCAGTGGGAGCTTGGGAGTTAAGCCAGAGGGGCGCTAAAGTTTGGGCCAAACCATCAGATTCTTCTCCGGAAATGGCTTCCCATCGCTGTTGTGCTTGTTCGAGCTTGCCGCGACTGGCATACAAAATTCCGAGTCTGAGCTGGAGTTCATCGATTAAAGTGGCGGTTTCAGCGATCGCCTTTTTGGTCGCCTGGGTTTGAGTCGCGCTTGTTTCTGTAGAGTCTGTGAGGAGTTTTTGGCGGGCTTCACTACTACTGAGCACTTTTTTATACTGGGCGATCGCACTACTGTAGGGATCTTGGCCCGTCAGTTGGGTCACGAGGGTGGCGATCGCCTCAGGGGAAGTCGTGGCCGTGGAATTGGGATCGTACTCTGCGGCCTGAAGCACCAAGTTGGTTTGATACAGTTCGAGGCGGCCCTGGATCTGCGGTTCCTGGAAACTGGCCCACAACGAAGACAGGAGCGGCACCAGGGTAATAATCGTCAACAGAATTAAAATTACGCGCTTCACGTTAGCTACCCGCACAAAAACAGTGGATCTAGCCTAGCCTGTTGTTTCTCACGGAATCAATATTTAACGGTGGATAATTTCCCTGGCTGGCTATCGTGAATGAAATCTGATTAAACTTGCTGCCAAATTTTGATCGTGCCATCGGAACCGCCCGCCGCGAGGGTCCGCCCATCGGCAGTGAGGGCTAGGGACAGTAAACGTACATGATCTTCTTGGTCGGGAGTGTTGAAATTTAACGTCGTCAAAGGCTCAGTGATGCCTAACTGCCAAATTTTGATCGTGCCATCGACGCTACTGCTCAGGAGAAAATGACCTTGACGACTAAACAGAAGCTGGGTAATGGGCTTTTCGTGGGCTTCGAGGGTAAAACAAGGCACAGTTTCCGGTAAAACCTCTAGGTGATTAATATCCACTTGCCACAGATGAATCAGGCCATGTTCGCCAGCAGAGGCAAACAATTTACCATCAGTGCGGATGGCGATCGCCGCAATAGCTGCGGGGGGATCATTTTTTAAACTACCGAGTAAGCGATGATCCGTGGTGCGCCAAAACTTGAGGATGCCCTCTGTGCCACCGCTGATAAAGAGGTTTTCTTTGGGAGCCAGGGCGATCGCCTGGATCTGATCATTGAGATCAAGGGTTTGTTGATAAACGCTACCAGCCTCAAGTTGCCACTGGCGCAGGGTCTGATCGTGACTCCCGGTGATGAGTGTTTGTTGGCCTGTCAAAGCCATGGCATAAACGGCCCCTTGGTGTCCCTCCAGGGATTTTTGAAGCGTGAGTTGGGGCACCGCTTGGCTTTGGTCGAGGTGCCAGAGCTTGATCTCCGGCGAAAAACTACTACTGGCGATCGCCAATGTTTCTATTTGTTCTGTCTCCGCCTTGGCTCCGGTCACAGGGGGGATGAATGCTAGATTTAAAATACCCTGCTCGTGGGCGTTCACTTGGGAAATTTGCTTTTGATCGTCTACGCGCCAGAGTTTTAATTGATGATCCCAACTGCCACTCGCGAGGAATTTTTGATCGGCACTAAAGGCTAAAGCACTCACACAATCTCGGTGGGCTGGGATAGTAGCGACTAACTGCCATTGCTGCTTGGGTTGCGGCGCTGCGGGTGGTTCTGGAGCGGGGAGTGTTTCCGTGGCCCAAGGATCGGCGATCGCCTCTGGTTTTAGATCATCGGCAACTGCCTGGGCGATGGCTGGAGATGTTGCGGCTGGGGTAGGTTGCTGCCGTAAAAATTCCTGTTCTAAATTCGTGAGTCGTTCATCCAAGACAGCTTCATTGAGATACTGCACCACATTGGTTAGGGCTTTTTCTAAACTGCGCAGATAGGTTTGCATTTCTCCATCTGTTTCGATTTGGGCCAGGCTGGCATTGATTTGGCTCGCTTGGCGAATTTGTTCGGTGAGGGGTTGCAGTTGTCCTTGAAACTGACCTTGTAAACGTTGCTCAAGGCTGCGCACCATGCCCAGGATTTGTCGCCGCTGGTGTCGTTGATGGGCAATGCGGTTAAAAAAATTTAGCCCTAGGGTGATCCAGAACAGGAACATGACTAATGAAGCTGTCGAATTACCGTCGCCTTGAATCACATCCCAGATCCACGCCAAGAAAACCAGCAGCAGCAAACCTAATTCTGCAAATTCCAACCATTGCTGCTTTTTTCCCATCAAAACATGACCCTCCTCACGGGTGCGTTCGCCTTATCATAACCTCAACATCATGCGGGCGATATTAAAGTAAATCAAAACCCCAATCACGTCCACCGCCGTTGTAATAAAGGGTGCCGACATTAGGGCCGGGTCTAACCCTAGGTATCGGAACAAAAATGGTAGCGAGGAGCCAGCCACCGATGCCAGCACGGCGATCGCCACCAAACTGATCCCCACCGAAATGGCCACCGCCAGATTTCCCTGGAGAAAGTAGGCCCAGACAATCACCACAATCCCCAGGATCGCCCCTAACAAAGCCCCGGCGATCGCCTCCCGTCCGACTACCTTCGCTGGCCCTAGATCGTTCAAATCTTCCGTATTCAAACCCCGAATCACCACCGTTGAAGACTGTGCCCCCACATTTCCTCCAGTCCCCGTCAAGAGCGGAATAAATGCCGCCAAAATCACCACCTGTTCCAAGAGCGACTGCTGGGAGCTAATAATCCAGCCCGTAAAGGTATTCGTAATTAGCAACACAAACAACCACACAACCCGCTGTCGAGCCACCGTCCACAGATTCATTTGGAAATAATTATCACCATCCGTTTGCAGCCCCCCCAACGCATAGATATCTTCTGTGGCTTCCCGTTCAATAATGTCGATCACATCGTCCACCGTAACGACCCCCACCAGACGATCTTCTCGATCCACCACAGGTAAAGCGAGTAGGTCATACCGTTGAATCGTTCGCGCCACTTCCTCTTGGTCAGTATCTGTATGAACCGAGACCACATCCCTGGTCATAATCTCTGACAACGGTAAATCTGGCTCAGAGACAACAAGATCCCGTAGGGAGACAATGCCTACCAGTTGCCGGGACGCGTTAGTGACATAGAGGTAGTAGATAATTTCCGATTTGCTGGCCTGTTGCCGAATCCGCTCGATGGTTTCTGAAACGGTGAAGGTTTCTTTGAGGGAAATATACTCCGGGGTCATTACCCGGCCAGCGGTATCTTCCTCATAACCGAGCAAAAGATTCGTCGCCTGTCTTTCTTCAGGGCTGAGCTGTTCTAGGAGCTGCCGTACCACCTTCGCCGGTAATTCATCGAAAAGACGAACCCGGTCATCGGGGGACATCTGGTCAACGACTTCCCGCACTTCCTGGCGCTTAAATTTTTGAATGAGGGCCTGCTGCACCGATGAATCTAGATATTCATAGACTTCGATGGCCTCTGCTTTAGAAAGCAGACGGAAAGCAATGACCTGCATCGATTCTGGTAAATCTTCGATCGCCTCGGCAATGTCAACGGGCTGTACGGGCACAAGTAGCGATTTAGCCCCTTGCAAATTATTCGATTCCAGCAAAAGCAACAATTGGCTTCGGACCAACTGGCGCAGCTCAGTATGTTTAGCGGATGTAGTCATCTTGATGGATCGTTTTGCCTCGGAATGTGCGGCCAACAACAGCCTGGGTACCCAGAACAAAGCTTAAAGGAAGGGTGACTCTGCGATTATCTAAGTAAAAGTGCTCAGGCTATCAAAAAAAGGAGAAAGCGCTTCATAAAACTTTATTTATTCTACAAAACAAGTGCCCCCCAAAACTTGTGTTTATTTTTTTGACTGTGCTAGCCTAGTATTGTTGGGAATCAAAAGAATTCGAAAGTACTCGGTTACGGTTTTGTCTCGTTTGGTATTGTGTTTGGTTACGACAGTATTGACAGAAAATCTCCCCGCCCGATACGACTACGAACTCTCCTTCCCCGATGCACAGATTAAGTCATCTTTAAGGAGACAATTTTTATGTCAATTTATGTTGGAAACCTGGACTACGCCGTAGAAGAAGACGATCTTCGTGAAGTCTTTAATGACTACGGTAAAGTAAAACGCGTTTATCTTCCGGTAGACCGTGAAACCCAAAGAAAGCGTGGCTTTGGCTTTGTGGAAATGTCTAACGATGAAGAAGAAGATAAGGCGATTGAAGCCCTCGATGGTGCTAGCTGGATGGGCCGCGACATGAAGGTCAATAAAGCAAGACCCCGCACCAACAGCCGCTAAATATCATCTCTGCGTTGGCATGGGATGTAATTTCTAAGAAACGACCCATGCTCCCAAACAACATGAATTAAATTCAGTGAGGCCACTAGTTTTGTATCTAGTGGTTTTTTTAATCGCTATGATTCGGGAGCAGCAACAAAAAAACTCCCCAGAATTTCCGAGGGAGTTTTTTGGCGATCGCCTGGATTATTTGGGAAAATTACACAGTGATGGCAGCCTTTTGGTTGAGTCGATCCAGTTGTCGCGTCAGGAGACTGAGGAATAGTCCCACATCGGTGACCACGCCGACGGATTCCACCGAGCCGCGATCGCTTAGTTTTGTGACCACCGCAGGATTAATATCGACACAGACCATCTTCACCCCGGCAGGAGTCATATTGCCGACGCCAATGGAATGGAGCATTGTCGAAAGCATCAAAACCATATTGGTGCCTTCTAGCAAGCGAGCATATTCTTCCTGGGCGCGAATCAGATCCATTTCTGTATCCGGGAGAGGGCCATCATCACGAATAGATCCGGCTAAACAGAAGGGCACATTATTTTGGACGCATTCATACATTACCCCCTTTGTAATGAGCCCCTGGGCCACGGCATTGGCGATACTGCCACAGCGACGAATGGTATTGATTACTTTGAGATGGTGACGGTGGCCACCACGCACGGGGACGCCTTTATTCATGTCAACGCCGAGGGAAGTGCCCATCATTGATTGTTCAATGTCGTGGACGGCGATCGCATTACCACCGAGCAAAGTATGGACATAGCCCTGGCGAATTAAACTAGCGAGATGTTGCGCCCCCCCGGTATGGATCACCACTGGCCCAGCCGTGACCGCGACTTTTCCACCCTGGGCACGGATTTTATGGAGTTCCCAGGCAATTTGCTCAACGACCAATTCCACACGGCGTTCACTCGAAACCCCGGCCCCCATGAAGCTAAATTCTTGTTTTTCGGCACTGGGGCGAGCGGTGGTTTTATGGTTGGTGCGAATCCCGTCGATGCCCACAACGACCTTTTCCCCCACCTGGAGATCCCGCAACAGACGACAGCGGGCATGAATAGTGCCGTTGCTCTCACTAATGGCGATCGCCCCGTCCATGCGTTGGTGGCTCACCTTAACCCATTGGCCTTTGATCCTGACTTCCGTGGGATAGATATTCGTCACATAAAAATCATCGGGGGCGACTCCCATTTGCTTCACGGTTTCTAGGTGCGCATCCTGAATATCTTCTGCCGAAGCACTGATCGCGCCCATTTCAATGAGGGCGGACATAATGTCCTCCATGGTGGTGGGAGAGGGTGCGGATACCCGTACATTGGCCGATGACGTATTTTTTCGCTCGATGCCGAGGTTGAAATTTAATACTTTTGCGCTGCCGCCCTGTTCATTGATTAAATCCAAGGCTTGGTTCAAAATGCCCGCATCGAGGAGATGCCCTTCGAGGTGAATAATCCGACTATCCACCGGAGCATTGGCTTGGGCGGTTTCTTGAATCGGTTCTGTGGTTTTTAGGGTTAAACATTTTGCAGCCCCCCCTGCCTTGAGAAATTCAGTGAGGGACGTTTGTCGTACCTGAAAGCCCTTGGTGGCGATCGCCGTTTCGAGTTCTGGGCTGATTTTATTCATGATGATCACATCATCGACATTGACCGCATTGCAGGCAAAGTTCACCGCATCCGGTTCGGGGACAACAATACGCTTCTCCGCCGGAATCCGCCGCTCAATTAGGGCATTGGAGTAGGTATCAAAGGCGGGAGGATAGTAGAGGAGATAACCGCCGCTGAGGGGACAAAAGCAAGTATCCAAGTGATAAAAGCGGGGATCGATCAGGCGTAGGGATAAAACTTCCACATCGAGCCATTGGGCAATGTAGGCGTGGGAGTCGAGTTCAGAGCGAAAACCATAACCAGCCCACAACGCTCCAGAATCCCGGTCAAAGAGGGCATCGCCTGCCCCTTCAAAGGGCAAATCCTGGGGCAGCTCATAGACCTGGAAAGCATTTTCCGCAAACCATTGCTTAAAGTAGGGTTCTTCCCCTTGGCGCTCTGGGTGATAGAAACGACTGAGAATCGCTTTTTGACCCAAGACCAGACCGGCATTGGCCGTGAAAACCATATCTGGCCAGCCCTGGGCAGGGGGCACGAGATCAACAACGGCATACTCTTTGATGATTTGATGTAGGGCCTGCCACTGTTCAATGGCTTGAGCTTGGGACGATTTGTGGACGTTTCCTTCCATCCAAGGGTTAATGACATAGTCCACCTCGTAATGGTCGGGGGCACACATCAAAATGCGGGTTGGGTTGGTCATGGTCAATTTAAAAGCTGAATGGTTTAGGACTAATCATGCAACGGGAAAAGCGGGCGAATTGTATTGATCGGTACGGTACAAAACCCTGTTTTCTGTGGCGCGAGTTTAATTCTATGGGGTCGCTAGAACCACCGCAAATTAAGTTTTTCGAGTTTTTAGGCTTTGGGGGCGATCGCCTTGTTTTTATATTGGTAAATGCTGACAAAAACGCCTTGGATACTGGCAATATTTGACGATTTTGTTGGCCTTTAAAGGATTATTTTGTCATGAAAATTTGACATGAAACTGTAGCGGCGATCGCCTTTGGACTAGGGCCGAGATGTTAATTTATATATCAAAACCTTGAAAAGGACTTTTATTCAGGGAAATTTAAGGGTAAGCACCCCCCTAATATTTTTCAGGAGAGTCGCCATTATGACCACCGCCAAGCAGTCCAAGAGCCAAGGTTCCTTTGACTCCCTAACCGAAACCGCTAGCAACGATGAGCTTGCTGTGTTTGATCCGGATGAAACAACCCTCCGGAATGGTCAGACCACAGATTTAGTGAGGCTGTATCTGCAGGACATCGGGCGCGTACCGTTACTCGAAAGAGATGAGGAGCTAACGGAAGCCCGCAAGGTTCAAAATTATATCCAGCTTTTGGAAAAACGACAAGAGGGGGCAGAAGCAGGCGACGAAATTTTGGCAGAATTTTTGAGTTGTATCAATGTCCATGACCGCCTAGCCATTGAGTTGGGTTGCCGTCCTTCCCTCAATCGCTGGGCCCAGGAAATGGACCTAGAGCGAGCCGTGTTGCGGGATATCATTCGCCAGGGTAAACAGCGTTGGGCCGAGCAAGTGGGCTTAAGCGTTAAAGAACTTGACTCGATCCTCAAGGCTGGGGCCAAGGCAAAAGAGCACATGATCCAGGCCAACCTCCGTTTGGTGGTTTCGGTGGCCAAAAAATATCAGAATCGCGGCCTCGAACTTTTAGACCTTATCCAAGAAGGAACCCTCGGTTTAGAGCGGGCGGTGGATAAGTTCGACCCGACAAAGGGCTATCGCTTCTCGACCTATGCCTACTGGTGGATTCGTCAGGGCATTACCCGGGCGATCGCCACCCAAAGTCGCACCATCCGTCTCCCGGTTCATGTCACCGAAAAGCTCAATAAAATCAAAAAAGCACAGCGGCAAATTTCCCAAACCCAAGGTTGTACCCCCAGCTTAGACGACGTAGCCCAGGCCCTGGAGATGACCCCAGAGCAGGTGCGAGAGGTCTTACAAAAGGTTCCCCGTTCCGTCTCCCTCGAAATTCGCGTCGGCAAAGACCGAGACACAGAATTAGGCGATCTCCTAGAAACCCAAGATGCTTCCCCCGAAGAAAATCTTGTGCGGGAGTCTCTGCAACGTGACTTGCATAACTTACTGACAGAACTCACCGACCGGGAACGGGAAGTCATTCAACTGCGCTATGGTCTAGGCGATGGTAAAACCTACTCCCTCGCAGAGATTGGCCGAATGCTAGAGCTTTCGCGGGAACGAGTACGCCAAATTGAGGCCAAGGCCCTCCAGAAACTCCGCCAGCCCAAACGTCGCAATATTATGCGGGATTACTTGGATACATTGTCCTAAACATCAATGAGCCATCCCAAGAGGATGAGGCGATGATCTAGGGTTCCCTGACTCTGGATCTTTTTTATGTTCAGTTTTTTTACGACTAGCCTAAAATCCAGATTTTTCTTCTCGAAAGCTTTCTCTAAAAGAGTTTGGGAAAGAGGTAGACGAAAATTTAGTCAACCACAACGAAAAAAGACCACAAAAAAGGGGCATTGCCGCCCCTCGATTGAACAGTGTTTGAGAAGTTGAAATTAAGCAGCCGTCTTTAGACGTGCATAGAAAATACCGCGAATTCGGACTTCTTCGGGATCTTCTGCACCCATGTCAGTGGATGAAGTTTGCTCGCTTTCAAAGGTGCCGGCAATTTCACCAGTTTTCTCGTCGATTTTGGCAATTTGCAGGGAAATTTCACCAGTGCGAGATTCATACTGCTTGATGTTGGCGCGGGTTAGCTCTTCTTCATCGGCTTGGGAAGGTAGAGCGACAGCGTTGTCATAACCACTAGCGGTACCACGGGCCTTGGGATCAAGGAATACGGCACCACGATAGGGGGGGACCCGGAATTCACCGATAAAGTCAGTGGAAGTGTTGATGGAGTCAGACGGGGTAGAGGTCTGGGCCACTAGATTTTTAATGGTGAAGAGGAAAGGTACTTGGTCACCACCGGGCAACTGAACCGTAATCGGTTGGAAATCGATACCGTCTTCTTCTACCAGGGTAAGGAGCCCTTCGCTATCGGCTTTGATCTTCCCGGTCATTTGTTCGAGGGAAGAGGTGTAGCGGGTAAGGGGCTTACCTTCGATGAATTCAGCTTCACGACGCTTGTTGAGGGGCTCTTCCTTAACGAAATAGGTTTGAGGCTCTAAGCAGAGGTCAGAGAATTCAATGGTTTCATTGGGGGCAATGGGAATTGTTCCCCGGGTGAAGTTCGCGATTTGGGGGCAGGAGTTCGCGAGTCCTGTATTGAGAATTTCGTCGTATGTTAGTTGCTTCACATCGACGGTCGCAGCATCGGGCGCTTCACTACAAGCAGTTAGCACGCCGATACACAGAGCCAGAATGGCTGCTAATAACGAACGTAACTTCATGATTAACCTCTTTTTGTCAATCTCAGGGCGGAACTAATCTTGTCCGTTCCACTTAATTTTTTAAAAGTCTGGGATCTAATAGGGACAAGCTATCCGGTTTTATATCGGTATCTACTCTACCAAATTGGGATCCTTTAGTGGTAATGAATCCTCATCTTACCTGGGTGATCACCTTGGGTTTTTTACGGCAACCAGGGATATTGGCGGAAATTTGGCGATCGCTTTTCCAAAAAAGCCTGCTTCCCTTCTCTGCCCTCTTCTGTCATGTAATAAAGCATAGTGGCATTCCCCGCTAGCTCCTGGAGGCCCACTTGCCCATCACAATCAGCATTCAGCGCCGCCTTAAGACAGCGAATCGCAATGGGGCTTTTACTCAACACTTCCCTGGCCCACTGCACCCCCTCAGCCTCTAGCTGGGCGACGGGAACCACCTGATTTACCAAGCCCATTTGCAACGCTTGCTGGGCATCATACTGGCGACAAAGAAACCAAATTTCCCGGGCTTTTTTTTGTCCGACAATGCGCGCCATGTAACTCGCCCCAAATCCACCGTCAAAACTGCCTACTTTTGGCCCCGTTTGCCCAAAAATTGCATTATCTGCGGCAATCGTTAGATCACAGAGAAGATGCAGTACATGGCCGCCGCCGATCGCGTAGCCCGCCACCAAAGCGATCACCACCTTGGGCATCGAGCGAATCAGTTTCTGCAGATCCAGCACGTTTAGGCGCGGTACCCCGGCTTGATCGACATAACCCCCTTCACCCCGCACCGATTGGTCGCCACCAGAGCAGAACGCATATTTCCCATCCGTATGGGGGCCAGCCCCCGTGAGCAGGATGACACCGATGTCTTGATCTTCCCGGGCATCGCAGAAGGCCTCATACATTTCAAAGATTGTCTGGGGTCGAAAGGCATTGCGCTTGTGGGGACGATTAATCGTGATTTTTGCAATCCCATCTAACTTTTGATACAAAATATCTTCGTAAGCTTTGACGGCTTGCCAAGCAAGAGATTCCATAATTTTTCATAGACAATGACTGCCCGTCATCTTATCCCATTCCCCTACTGCTAAGGTTCACTGGCCTTGTGAAAGATGTGTCCCGACGGAGGCTCACACTCTTTTAAAGGGCCGACAAACTTAATATTTTTTTGTTAACCTTTACTTAAAAGTACGGAAAACCCGAAACTGTTTTTGACTATTTTTCGGTAAAAACTTAAATTAGTCTTAAGTATGTTTAGGATCAAAGAAAAAGGTAAGAGAATATTCTTGGGATCAACTCAATTGCATTTAAAAGCTTTTTAATGAAACTTCAAACGACCCTCAAAATCACCGACCTTAATTTTTTTAGAATTCAGGACAAAGCTATGGATTGTTCATATTCGCTCCCTTGTCCGAACTGTGGTGCTCCAGCTCTGCGCCGTTATTTACACAACTCTAGCCTGCGGGAAACAACTTGTGAAACCTGCGATTATTTAATGGTGAGTTGTGAAGAAACCGGTAATGTTGTCGAATCTTATGCCCCTGGCCTTTATAGTTTCTAGGGCCGCTTAATGGTCGATAGTCCCTTGGCGATCGCCAATCACCCGTAAATCTTTTTTAAAGACAAAATCTTTCCCCAGGAAAAATTTTAGAACCCTTTAGCGACCTCTCAAGCTTCAATACCTTGGGAGCCTCTTTCCCAGAATATTCTCTACCACTTCTTTGGATCCGACAATCAAAATCCTAGTCATTTTTCACTCTAATTCTCACTCTTATCTGTCAATTCTTTTGCAACAAAGTGATTCTTAACTAGGAGAAATGGTTGTTCGCTTCCGTGAAAATGAGGCTAGTCCATCGAGTTGCTTTTACGTGAATCTACACACGAACTGAGTCACCAGCACCAAGCCCAAAATTCAGCCTCCAGAAAGATTGACGTCTGGTGGTCGCTTTTTTGTAAGAAAATGCAAGCAATCAGTTATCCTAGACTGACACATTTAAGTTTTGGCAATCATTAAGGAGTAAGAGTGGACATTCAAATTGGTCGTGGCAAAACAGCTCGTCGTGCTTACGGATTCGATGAGATTGCCCTCGTTCCGGGCGGTCGTACCCTAGACCCTGAACTGGCAGATACCAGTCTCGAAATTGGTGGAATTAAGCTAAATATCCCAATTTTAGCCAGTGCAATGGATGGCGTTGTCGATGTAAAAATGGCAGCGCTGCTTTCTGATTTGGGTGCAATGGGCGTATTGAACCTTGAGGGACTCCAAACCCGCTATGAAGATCCCAACCCAGTCCTTGATCGGATCGCCGCAGTTGATAAAACCGAGTTTGTCGGCTTAATGCAAGAGCTCTATTCCAAGCCGATCCAACCGGAGCTAATCCAGAAACGCATCCAAGAAATCAAGGCCCAAAACGGCCTCGCTGCAGTGAGTCTTACCCCTGTCGGTGCCACCAAATATGGCAAAATTGTCGCTGATGCTGGGGCCGATATTCTCTTTATCCAAGCAACGGTAGTTTCTACTTCTCACCTATCTCCTGAAGGGATTGTCCCCCTAAACTTGCACAAACTTTGTTCTGAACTGCCCATTCCAGTTGTCCTGGGGAACTGCGTTACCTATGATGCGGCGTTGGAACTGATGCGTGCAGGGGCAGCGGCCGTGCTCGTGGGGATTGGCCCCGGAGCGGCTTGTACCTCCCGTGGTGTGCTTGGAGTTGGTGTCCCCCAGGCAACCGCAGTTGCTGATTGTTCTGCGGCCCGCGATGATTATGAGAAAGAATCTGGCCGCTATGTGCCGATCATTGCCGATGGTGGAATTGTTACTGGTGGCGATATTTGTAAATGTATTGCTTCTGGGGCAGATGCAGTAATGATTGGGTCTCCCATTGCCCGTGCGGCGGAAGCACCGGGTCGCGGTTTCCACTGGGGGATGGCGACACCTAGCCCTGTACTACCCCGGGGAACCCGGATTAATGTGGGAACAACTGGCACGATCACCCAGATTATGACGGGGCCAGCGAAACTTGATGATGGAACTCATAATCTCTTAGGCGCTCTCAAAACAAGTATGGGAACCCTCGGCGCCAAAAATATCAAGGAAATGCAACAGGTAGAAGTAGTAATTGCTCCTTCGCTGTTGACGGAAGGGAAGGTTTACCAAAAAGCCCAAAAACTGGGCATGGGTAAATAGGCTCGGCAATGATTGCTGATTTTCGGCATGGAGGTTTATTTAGCTTTTTGAAAAGTGAGCCTTCGTTTTAAGCAAATCCATCAAATTAACCGAAAGAAAAGGGAATGTTTTTTAACACTCCCTTTTTTCTTGTTTTGGTAAAAAAATTATTCGACTGAGATGAATATTGTTTAACCGATCCCAAGGTACTGGGCCTCTGCTTCTAACTGCTGCACGAGGTGGTCATTGCCGGAATTCCGGGCGGCTTCGAGGCGATGCTGCAAATTTTTCTTGAGGTTTTCGCGGTGGGTGCGTTTAATTTGCTTGACGATTTGCTGTTGAACGTTTCTAAACATGATCTTCTCGCAGGGGATAATTGGCTATTTTTAGAGTAACAGGCTTCAGATTAAACTGTATCAAATACTACAAAATACTTAAAACATGATGGCGATCGCCTTAGTGACAGATTTCGGTTTACAGGACGGCTATGTGGGGACAATGAAGGGGGTTATGGCGGCGATCGCCCCCCAAGCCCTAGTGATTGATCTCAGCCACAATATTCCGCCCCAGGATCTGTGGGCTGGTCGCTTTTGTCTGTTGAGTGCAGCGCCTTATTTCCCGCCGGAAACAATCTTCGTGGGCGTTGTGGATCCGGGGGTAGGCACTGACCGCCAGGCGATCGCCGTGGCATTGAACCAAGGTTATTTTGTGGGGCCGAATAACGGTTTAGGAAGCGGTTTGTTTGCAGAGGATGCCATTATTGCGGCGGTAGAACTGGATAATCCCCAGTATTGGCGATCGCCTCTGAGGGAAAACCTGAGTCACACTTTCCATGGCCGGGACATTTTCGCGCCAGTGGCAGCCCATCTTTCCCTGGGCGTTCCTTTATCCAAACTGGGCCGTCCCCTCAAATCAACAGAAATCATTCGTTTAGATGTTCCCCCCTATCAGAGCAATGGCAAGTCCTACACCGGGATAATCCAGCACATCGACCACTTTGGGAACTTGATTACCACCATTCCCAATACTGTATGTGCAAATAATCAGGGCCAAGCAACGTTAGCGGGTCAACAAATTCCCCTGGTTTGTACCTATGGAGATGTGCCGAAAAATCATCCCTGTGCCTTGGTAGGAAGCCATGGTTGGTTAGAAATCAGTGTAAATCAAGGTAATGCCCAACACTTTTTTCAGGTGCAACGGAGCGCAATGGTTCAATACCAAATTTGCTAACTATTTAAGTTAATTAGTCTCTGATAACCCACAAAAAAGAAGCAATAAAAAAGGAAAGCTTTATGTTAAAAAACTTTCCTTTAAATCAGGGATTAGATTTGCCGAAGATCCAAATAATAACTATTGTCTAAAAGTCATTAAATGAACCTGGAAAAAATCAACTATTCTTTGCCAAGGCGCGGTTGGATTACACCATAACCACCGTGGTTGCGGATATAGATCACATTGATGGCGTTTGTGTCTTTGTTCAAGAACATATAGAAGTCGTGGTCTACCAACTGCAACTGCTCTAAAGCCTCATCAATGGTCATGGGGGGCATCGCAAAATACTTCATCCGCACCACTTCAGAGGGAAGCTCTGGGGCGCGATCGCCAATGAGATTATCTGGCACCGGATCCTCAGGTAACACTTCACTGGTTTTTTCCTGAACGTGGGTTTTCTTGCCAAAATTTTTCTCTTTATATTTGCGGAGTTGGCGGGCGATTTTATCAGAAACAAGGTCAATGCTGGCGTAGAGATTTTCACTGCCTTCCTGGGCGCGAATCACTGTACCATTGGCGTAAACAGTAACTTCAGCTTTATGCTTGTCGGTAATGCGAGCATTGTTAGCAACAGACAAGTGCACATCTACTTTTGTGGCGAAGGTTTGAAAGTGCTTAGTTGCTTTTTCAAGCTTGCTTTCAACATAGTCATGGATCGATTCAGTTACTGCAATGTTGTTGCCTTGGATCAATAGCTTCATAGTCTCTGGTTACTCCATCTGAATGGATAAAACAAGTTTACTTTGTACACAATTTACGAATGAAATCTGGATTTAAAGCCTAAGAAAATTCGCAATGAAATGACTGGTGTAAACAAGAACTTGTTGGTGAAGTGTTTCGTTATTCTAGCAAGGTTTCTTCAAGGCGAAAAACTATTGTGGTGGCGTCATATATAGATCCGTCCGTTTAATATTACGCAACACTTCTACAAGTATTAGCGTAGGTTTGAATACTAGAGAAACTTTTTTTGATGAGATAAACAAACTGAAAATTAAGCGGTTTTTAGTTCTTTTGGAGAAAATTAGTTGCTGACAACTTATTGACTGGGAATTTTTAGGATTTATCTCTTTCTCTCTATAGTTTTAATTGTAGGTTTTGCCTTTGGGCCTTGTCAATTTATCTTTTTTGAAACATTAAGAAAGCCAGGAAGCTTTTACAGTTCTTAACTCTTTGCTATGGTGAGGACAATATCTAACATTGTTTTGCCAAAAGGCGATCGCCCCTTGATGACTTTTAATGTTTTGTCGGATCCCTTGACATTGCGTCATATCAATTCACACCCTTTCTTCTCTTGTCTATTTTATCAAGGGGGAATTTGGCCTTACACCGAAGCTTGGGCACAGCAACAACAACTGGTGGAAGCACGCCTACGGGATGGGCAGTTGAGTGATGTTTTACTGCTGCTGGAACACTTTCCGGTCTATACCCTAGGGACAGGTTCAAAGCTGGATTTTGTGAAATTTTCCCCGGAAACCGCAGGCGTAGAATTGCATCGGACAGAGCGGGGCGGCGAAGTAACGTACCATTGTCCGGGACAATTGATCGGTTATCCGATTTTGAATTTGCGTCGCCACCAACAGGATCTGCATTGGTATCTGCGGCAATTGGAAGAGGTCTTAATTCGGCTTTTGGCGCGCTATGGCTTGGTGGGGGAACGAATTCCTGGACTAACTGGGGTGTGGGTCGAGGGTCACAAGGTGGCAGCCATTGGCATCAAGGTGAAGCGCTGGATTACGATGCATGGGTTTGCCCTGAATGTTTGCCCGGATTTGGCGGGATTTAAACGGATTGTTCCCTGCGGCATTGGCGATCGCCCCGTGGGGAGTTTGCAGCAGTTTTTACCGGAGATTACCTTGGCCCAAGTGCGCGAAGATTTACCGAAGATTTTTGGTGAAGTTTTTCAGTTGGAGATGATCAAGCAACAAAATCTCCTAGGCGAAGCAAGCCGCAATCCAAAACAGACCATCGACGAGGAGAGTACTGACCACGGCCCCGGCGAAACTCCAGTAGGGGATTTGGGGCTGACGGAAGGCCCACCAACTAATGCCGATCAATAAATTCACCAGAACAACTGCCCAACTAATGCCCCAGAGGGTCTGCATCTGGGCTAAGGCCGCTTGGAAAATGGGCATCACAAAATCTGGCTCGGCATACATGAGCTTGCGCCAGTAGGGGATCAAATCCGTGAGGTAAAAGTAAATGTCGGTGATCGCCGTACCAAGGAGGGAACCCAGGTAAAACAAATGTCCCACCAAGCCCCGCTTTTGCCACAGGCCCCACAGGGCAAAGGGTAGCCCAATCGCCTCCACCGGAAGATGTAAAAAGGGTTCATAGCGCAACCAGCCCCAATAGATAGCTCCGGCTAACCAGCTCCAGCTAAAACCCCAGAGGAGATCACCCCAAATTTCGGTATTTTCTCGCTGCCGGAGGCCACAGGCGATCGCTACCCAGAGGAGAGTCAATGCCAAACTCAGCCAGGGAGCCGTCCTGACCAGGGGGGCTTGGAAAAAAACAGGCACAGAAACCAAGAAGCCCGATGCGAGGCAAATTAGGAGGGGAATATTGCGGCGGAGATCCTGTTGTCGCTTGAGAACATACACTGCACCGACAGAGAAAAGAGGATGGTTCAGCAAAACAAAGTGGTTTGTAACAATAACTTGTAAATATTTATTAATGAATTTTAACTTATGACTCCCGATTTTCTCATAAAGAGGACGGGAAATTTGCCTGATTTTGCCATTTCTGAGGGGCGATCGCCGAGGATTTAACCTCCGAGTGGGGAATCCCCAGGCCGGATTTTTCTAAAAGCTAGTCAAGGTCAACCAGATTGACTAGAGTAGTTGAGGCAGATTTACCCGACGCCCAAGGGAAGCGACATCAATGCTCAAAAAAAAGCAACAACGGCACTGGTTTGAGTTCAGCAGTATGGTGGCCCTCGGCTTGGTTCTATTTCTGTTGATTAGCTTTTGGCATCTGCGCATCAATGCCGCCACGCCCGAAAATACGTTGGCGATCGCCCCGGTACAGTTCAATTGGTTCCAAGGGATTATTTTAGGATTGGTGCAAGGCTTAACCGAATTCATCCCCATCAGTAGCACTGCTCACCTCAAGGTGATCCCCGTGGCCCTCGGTTGGCCCGATCCAGGGGTGGCTCTCACCGCCGTGATTCAACTGGGGAGCATCGTCGCTGTGCTGGGTTATTTCTGGCAAGATTTACGGCAGGTCATTGGTGGGGCCTGGCAAGCTTGGCAACAAAAAGATTGGCAAAAACAAGAGTGGCGCATGTTTTGGGGCATTGTGTGGGGGACTTTCCCGATCCTTTGCGTGGGTCTGCTGCTCAAAATTTTTGTCCCTAACTATGACGCGTCACCGTTGCGCAGCTTAACCGCCATTGCGATCGCCTCCATTGTGATGGCGATCTTATTAGCCCTTGCCGAACGTTATCCCCGGCACCAACGCGCCTTTGACCAGCTCAGCCTCAAGGATGGTATTCTCATGGGCTGCGCCCAAGCTCTCGCTGTCATCCCCGGAGTGTCGCGGTCTGGTTCGACGATTACAGCGGGCCTGTTTATGAATCTAGACCGAGCTACGGCGGCGCGTTTTTCGTTTCTGCTAGGGATTCCCGCCATTACCATCGCTGGCCTGGTGGAATTCCAGGGATTAGTGAGTGGGGGCTTAACAACAGTGCCGCCCCTCACCCTAATTGTCAGTCTGATTTCTTCAGCGGTGTTTTCCTACTTGGCGATCGCCTGGCTGATCCAATTTCTCCAAAAACACCAAACCTGGGTTTTCGTCTGGTATCGATTAGGCTTTGGTATGATCATCTTGGCATTAACCCTGCTGCGTTAACCCATGAGCGTCTCCACCATCAAGCCCGCCCAAATTTGCCACGTTGTCCCCGATTCCATTGCCGCTGAAATTGGCTTTGAGGCTGGTGATGCCATCGTTTCCATTAATGGGATGAAGCCGAGGGATCTCATCGATTATCAATTTCTCTGCGCCGACGAATACCTCGAATTAGAAGTCCTCGATGCTAAGGGGAAATCCCATCACCTCGAAATCGAAAAAGACTACGACGAAGACCTGGGTTTAGAGTTTGACAACGCCCTCTTTGACGGTTTGATCCAATGCAATAACCGCTGTCCCTTTTGCTTTATCGACCAGCAGCCCCCCGGCAAACGCCAAAGCCTCTACTTAAAAGATGACGACTATCGCCTCAGCTTTCTCTATGGCAGTTATCTCACCCTGACCAACCTGACCGAGCGGGAATGGCAACGCATTAACCAAATGCGCCTCTCGCCCCTGTTTGTGTCCGTCCATGCCACTGAGCCGGAGATTCGTCGGCAACTCCTCAAAAATGACCGTGCCGGGGAAATCCTCACGCAACTCCAATGGTTTGCGGATCATCGCTTACAAATCCATGCCCAAGTCGTCGTTTGTCCTGGGATCAACGATGGGCCTCATTTAGAAAGAACGTTGCGGGATTTGGCTGAATTTCACAGGGGAGATTTACCCGCTGTGATTTCGGCAGCGGTGGTGCCGGTCGGTTTAACTCGTTTTCGCCCTAATTTGACGGAACTGAGCCCCGTTGATCAGGCCAAAGCCCAGGAAGTGATCGCCCAGGTGACAGCGCTCCAGGCAGAGTTCCGGGAACGGTTTCAAACGAATTTTGCTTGGCTAGCCGATGAATGGTTTCTCATTGCACGGGCAGAACTGCCGCCGGAGTCCCATTACGAAGACTATCCTCAACTGGGGAATGGGGTGGGTTCGATTCGCCAGTTCATCCGGGATTTTCTCAACACCGCCGATGAGACTTTACCGTCGGCGATCGCCAAACCCAAGCACTTCACTTGGGTCGTAGGGAATGCCGTAGAACAAGCCTTTGAACCCCTTGTCGCGCGTCTAAACCAAGTGGAAAATTTAACGATTACCCTAGCAGCCTTAAATAGTGACTACTGGGGCCAGGCGATTACGGTTACCGGACTGCTCACGGGGGAAGACTTGATTAAAAAACTGGCTGGCCGAGATTTTGGCGATGGCATTTTGCTCCCGACGGTGATGCTTAAGCACGATGAAGCCAAATTCCTCGATGATAAAACGGTGGCAGAAGTGGCGATCGCCTTAGAGACCCCCATCTATGCTGTAGAAAATGTCTTAGATTTGATGAACCGCTGTTGTCAAGATTAACAGTTCACAAAGAAGATTATCGAAACATTAAGAATTAAATGCTTCTTCAGTAAATAGAGTATGTTTGCTTTTCTAATAAAAGAGGAGGCCGATGCCAGCAGGTAGCATTTACAAATGGTGCTGCTCGTTTTTGGTGCTCGGTTGCATAAAGCTGGCCCTATGAATATTGAAGCGCTTCTCAATGACTATGCCTTGGGACAGAGGTTATTTCCCAGGGAACGGTTTACTGCCGCAAACTTGACTGGGTTAAACTTAGCCCATACCAACTTTACCGGAGGAAATTTTGTTTCTGCCTCCCTCGCAAGGACGAATTTGCACCATTGCCATCTACGTCAGGCCAACCTCAAGCGAGCTTTTTTATACGGCGCGAACCTTAGCTATGCCAAATTAGACCAAGCCGATTTGACCGGCGCGGATCTCACGAAAGTTAATCTCCAGGGGGCGACCTTAACCCAAGCAACCCTAAATCACGCCCAGCTCAGTGGGGCCATTATGCGTTGGGTCACTTTTTTCATGGCGGATCTCCAAAATGTGAATCTCTGTGGCGCCAATTTAACGGGGGTCAATTTTCGCGGGGCCAATTTAACAGGAGCGGATCTCAGTTGGAGTAATTTGAGTGAGGCGAAGCTCAGTGGTGCGATTTTGCAGGAAACAAATTTACAAGGCATACAGTTACAGGCCGCCTATCTCAATGGTGTTGATTTTCGGCAGCAGGATTTTAGTGGTCTCAATTGTGCTGGAATTCTTTTTTGTGGTGGAAAAGGCCACGATATGAATTTGGTGGGAACCAATTTAACTGGAGCCAAACTGCGTTTTACGAGTTTTGTCCGGGCTAATTTCTCACGGGCATCTCTGCACCAAGCTGATTTCCAACACGGAAATTTAACCGCCGCTAACTGTCAATATGTAGAGGCGATCGCCAGCAATTTTCAGCAAGCAGAATTAGTTTCGACGGATTTTCGGCATGCCCAACTCCAAAGGGCCGATTTTCGGGGCGCAAATCTCTGGGGAGCCAATTTCGCCCGTGCTGACCTCCGGGGAGCCAAGTTTCAGGGCGCTAAACTAAATCAGACAAATTTCCAAGGGGCTGTTTTTGAATTCGATCCCCGCACACAGACTCTCCTTGCTTCGTAAGGGAAAGTACAAGATCAAAATTATCCCAAAGCGGACTATAATCCTGGGGAACTTGTTACGTTACAAAAGTTAATGGACGCCCAAACGATTGTATTTTGCGACTTTGACGGCACAATCACGACCGTCGATACCTTCGGCGATGCCCTCGGTAAATATGCGCCGGAGGTTGCCGCCGACATTCTTCCGGGCTTGTATAACCGCAAGATTACGCTCCGGGAAGGGGTACGCAAAATCCTCGAAGCGATTCCCTCGGAGCAATTTGCTGCTTTTGTCAGCGAGGTGGACGATAAACCTGTACGTCAGGGCTTCAGTGATTTTCTCCAGTTTTTAGGCGATCGCCAAGTGCCGATTGTGGTGGTCTCCGGTGGCCTCGTGCCAATGGTAGAGCGGGTTTTAGCGCGCCCCGGTACCGATGGCACACCCCTGCGCGATCACATTGAAACGGTGGCCGCGATGAATATTGATACCTTTGATCCCTATTTCAAAATTATTGCGCCCTTTGAAGGGGGGACAGAAATGGTGGAAAAAGTGCAGGTGATGGGAAAGTATAAATACCAAAAGGCGATCGCCATCGGGGATTCCCTGACGGATATCAATATGGCCCTCAAAGCAGATTTGGTTTTTGCCCGCGATCGCCTCCAGCAATATCTGGATGAAGAAGGCAAAGCTTACGTGCCTTGGGAAACCTTTGATGATATCCGCCATTACCTCGAAACCAACGGTTTTCCGGCCTAATAAGCGCCTTTGCCAAAAAAGACGATCCGCACCGTTTCTAGCAGAATATCGAGATCGAGGTTCAAAGACCAATTGTCAATGTAGTACAAATCTAGCCGTGCCGCATCATTAAAATCCTCTAGATCTGAGCGGCCCGAAATTTGCCAAAGTCCTGTAATCCCCGGTAATACCTGATGGCGGATATGGTGCCATTCGTCAAACCGTTCCACATCCCGCAATGGTAAGGGGCGCGGCCCCACTAAACTCATCTGACCCAGTACCACATTAATTAATTGGGGCAACTCATCAATACTGGTGCGGCGGAGAAATTTACCAAGCTTGGTAATGCGGGGATCGTCTTTAATCTTGAACAAGACCCCATCTTTCATTTGATTTTGCGCTTCTAGTTGGGCCTGCAACTGGGGCGCATCGACGACCATTGTGCGGAATTTCCACATCTTGAAGGGTTTGCCATTAAGACCCGCCCTCGGTTGCCGAAAGAAAATTGGCCCCGGTGAATCGAGACGTATGGCGATCGCCACGCCGACCAACAGCGGTGAGATTAGCAGTAGACCCAACCCTGCACCCAGGAAATCAAACCAGCGTTTCAGGCGATAATCCCAACACAATAACAAGGGCGTTTCAATGCGGAGGGTGGGAATTCCCGCGAACATTTCCGGTAAACCCCGACGATAAAGCATTTCCCGACTGGATGGCATCAAACGAATCGCAATCCCCGCACTGCGCAAGTGCCAAAACAAATGGGAAGCTAATTCCGTTTCCGGCAAGTCTTTGACTAAAATCTCCTGGGCGCCTGACTGACGAATTTGGGCAATGGTGGCCTGGGTGCCGGCCATGGAAGCGAGGGCAGCACCAACAATTTTGTAATGGGGACGTTTTTTGATCACCCGCTTGAGGCAGTCCAACTGTTTTGCCGGTGCTACCAAAAAGACATTTACCGGCGGTGCTTGGCGATCAAACTGCCGTAGGATGAGGGTCAGAATAAAGCGAAAACCTACGACAAAGGCAATGCTGAGAAACCACGCCGTAATAAAAAGTGAACGGGGCGGATCCAACATTGGATTGTGAAAATAACTGCCGACCAAGAATAAACCATAGACCAAGGTGATGATCCAGGCGGCGCGGGTGTAGTTCTGGGGAGCCGGAGGCAGGCGATAGAGATGATTTCCAAAGAAAAAACAGAGGGTGACAACGGCAAAAATCCAGAACAGACTGGGAATATCGAGCCACACCCACCAGACCAGATCCGCCGGAATCGGTGAATAAAAATTATTAATGTAGTCCGCGAGTTGCCAGGCGATCGCCAACCCCAACAGATCACTACCCACCAGCAATAAACCCCTTTTCCAGCGGCCTTGGGCAGTTTTTAACCAGTGGAGCGGATGAATCGCGCGGATATCCTGGGTGGGAAGGGGAAACGGAGACTTGGGCATGGATCGAGGCCATCAACTGGCAATACAAAGAAAAATACTTAAAATCCCTCAGGGGTGGGCAGAATTTGAAAAGAATTAGGGCGATCGCCGCCGGAGCAGTTGCCAACCAAACAGCAAAATAAACGCCCCATTGTGGATGAGATAACGTTTCCAGAGGCGACGGGGTTCTTGGATCAGTCGATAAAGCCACTCCAAACCCAGGGGCCTCAACCAGTGGGGGGCCTGGGAAACCGTACCCGCATGGAAATCAAAGGCAGCCCCCACCCCCAACAAAACGGCATTAAGGTGAGGGCTATTTTCAGCCATCCATTTTTCTTGCTTCGGGCAACCCAAACCGACGAAAACCAGCTTCGCGCCAGATTGTTCGATGCGCTGTCTTGTGGCGATCACCTCGGCGGAGGTTGGTGGCCGAAAGGGGGGCGCTTCTACTCCGGCAATTTGCAAATTGGGAAATTTTTCTAAAAGATGATGCTGCAATTTTTCGAGGGTTTCTGGGCGACTGCCGTAAAGATACACCGGAAGTTTCTCCTGGGCAGCCATGGCGCAACAATGGAGCATCAAATCCGGCCCATAAACCCGGATCGCCTGGGGATAACCCAACCACCGCAACCCCCAAACTAAGGGCATACCGTCGGGAGTTGTTACCAAGGCTTGGTTGATGATTTTTTGAAACCCTCGATCCCAGTAACCCGTCATCACCATGTGTACATTGGCGATCGCCCCATAACCAAATGTCCCATCGCGGATCGCCGCCGCAATTTCGGCCCAGGCCCGTTGATAATCTAGGCAATGCACCCTTGTTTTTAGAATGTGTCGCTGGGGAATATCCGTCATCAAAACCATGGCGATCGCCCGCAAATATCAACGCTTATTCTAAGATGAGGATTACCAGGCAAAAACCTGACCCTTGGTCAAAAAACGTAAACTTTCATTCTCCCATCGTCCCGTTATGACCCTGCTCAAAGCCGTTTTATTTGAAATCAACGGAGTCTTTCTAAACGATACGGCCCTCCAATTTGAGCTGATCGATGACATTTTGCTGGCCGAAAATCTTCGACCCACCGACCGCCTTTATCGTGATAGTAGCCTGGGCAAAAGCGATCGCCGCTGCCTCAAGGAAAATCTTGCACTCCGGGGGCGGGTATTCTCCGAGGTGCAACTGGATAGTCTCATTCAACAAAAATCTGCACTTTACCAAAGCAAATTACGGGAAATAAAGCCGTTCCCCCTCTATGAAGACGTTGTTCCCCTAATTTCGGCGATTAAACTCAAAAATATTCCCGTGGGGATTGTAACGGGCTATTGTCGTGCCGATGCCGAATTTATTCTCCAGCAAGCGCAACTTGACCAAGCTTTTGATGTGATTGTCACCGCCGATGAAGTGAAAACGTTTAAACCGAACGGAGATGGTTATCGCCTGGCGATCGCCCAACTGAACCAGAAATTTCCTGACCAAAATATCCAGCCTGAAAATTGTCTCGCCGTTGAAGATAATTTCCATGGTATCCAAGCCGCCAAATCCATCGGTATTCCCGTGGTTGGCGTCGCCCATACCTATCCATTTCATATGTTGCAGCGTTGCAGTAACTGGTGTGTGGACTACCTCAGCGATCTAGAACTCGAACGCATCGATCCCAGCCTTGCGCCCCCCGCAGAGGTGCTAAAATAATTTTTCGTTCTGGGGAATTAGCTCAGTTGGTAGAGTGCTGCGATCGCACCGCAGAGGTCAGGGGTTCGAATCCCCTATTCTCCATCCCCCAAAAAACTTGCCTACAATGGGAGCATTCCGCCGCGAGAGGTCGTGACAATGGCTACCGTAACCCTTGATCTCCAGCCCGTTTTGACCCTGACCCAAGGCCAATTTGCCCAGCTCTGTCAGGCGAATCCCGATGCAAAACTCGAACGCACAGCCCAAGGAGAACTTGTGATCATGGCCCCTACTGGTGGTGAAACTGGCCGACTCAACTTCAAGTTAAATGTCCAGCTTGGGATTTGGAATAATCATTATCGCCTAGGGGAATGCTTCGATTCTTCGACGGGCTTTGTTTTGCCCAATGGTGCGACGCGATCGCCGGATATGTGTTGGGTCGAAAAGTCCCGCTGGGATAGCCTCACTCCAGAACAACAGCAAAAATTTGTTCCCCTCTGCCCTGATTTTGTCGCCGAACTGCTCTCGCCCAGTGATCTGGTACAACAGACTCGTCAAAAGATGCAGGAATATTTAGCCAATGGTTGTCGGTTGGGCTGGCTCATTAACCAAGGCGATCGCCAAGTGGAAATTTATCGTCCTGGTCGAACCGTGGAAATTTTAATGACCCCCAAACAGCTTACCGGAGAGGATATTTTACAGAATTTTATTTTAGATCTCAGTGATTTATGGTGATAGCTTCCCCACAAAAAAATTGGTTTTGCAGCATCTTTAACCGACCCTTTTTAGAAAGTGTGGCACCATAGAAGCAATCATCATTGAGATAATGAGAGAAAACACCAACCATGCCGACTATCACCTTCGGAAATCAAACCATTACCTGCAATCAAGGCAATAATTTACGTAAAGTTCTGCTAGCCAACAAAATTAGTCTTTACAATGGCAATGCAAAAACTATCAATTGCCATGGCCTTGGTACCTGTGGCACCTGTGCTGTCGAAATTACTGGCCCTGTTTCAGCCCAGAGCTGGAAAGAAAAAACACGCCTCTCTCTCCCGCCCCATAACCCAGACAAAGAACGGCGTCTGGCTTGCCAAGTTAGCGTAGAAGGGGATATTACTGTCAAAAAATATGATGGCTTCTGGGGCCAGGGGGATACTGTGGTTAGTGACTGATTGCAACCTTGAGCAATATTGATAAAAACCAATCAACTTGGGCGGCGAGACTGGGAAAAACCTAGTCTTTTTCTTTTTTAAAGCGCCTTGACATATCTTGAAAAGGTTAAAAATATCTTAAATAAAGATAAGAAAAAAATATTGTCTTTTTAGGCAACATCAAGCTTGTTTTTCTTGATGTTTTTTCATTCAACAGAAGTGAAAGGTAAGGATATATTTCATTTCTGTAAAGGGCTCATTTTAAGTCTTTTAGGATCGAGGTGTACGGAGAGGGATGATTAAGGAGTTTTTATCGTTATGGTTAGCACTCTTAACACAGCTACGGCTTCTGATGCGAGAACCGAAGCGCTCGTTTTGTGGTTTGAGGAGGTTGGTTCCCTGGATGTGGGTCTGGTTGGCGGCAAAAATTCTTCCCTTGGGGAAATGATTCAGCAGTTACAGCCCCAGGGGGTCAACGTTCCAGGCGGATTTGCGACGACGGCCCATGCCTATCGGCATTTTGTTAAATCTGCGGGCTTAGAGGAAAAGTTGCGGACATTGTTTGCAGATTTAGATACGGATGATGTGGCGAATCTCCAAGCACGGGGGCGGCAGGCACGGGCTTTGATTTTAAATACGCCGTTCCCCCAGGATCTCCAGGTGGCGATCGCCTCTGCTTACAAAAAAATGTGCGAACGCTATGGGGCTAAATCTGATGTGTGCGATCGCTTTGAGGGGGCAGACAAACAAGCCTGCGAAGACAGTGCCCACAACGTCGATGTGGCGGTACGTTCCAGTGCCACGGCAGAGGATTTGCCGGAAGCCAGTTTTGCGGGACAGCAGGAAACTTATCTGAATGTCCACGGTGTCAAGGGCGTTCTCGAAGCCTGCCATAAATGTTTTGCGTCGCTGTTTACGGATCGGGCGATCGCCTACCGGCAGCATAACGGCTTCGATCATTTTGAAGTGGCCCTGTCTGTCGGTGTCCAAAAAATGGTGCGCTCCGACCTCGCCACCTCCGGCGTGATGTTCTCCATCGATACTGAAAGCGGCTTTAAGGATGCCGCATTTATCACCGGAGCCTATGGCTTAGGGGAAAACGTGGTGCAAGGGGCCGTGAACCCCGATGAATTTGTGGTCTTCAAACCGACCCTCAAGGATGGCTACAAGCCGATTCTCGAACGGCGTCTCGGGAGCAAGAAGATTAAGATGATCTATGCCGACGGTGCCAAGCTCACCAAAAATGTCGATGTGCCCGAAGCCCTGCAAAATAAATTCTGCGTCAGCGACGAAGACGTTTTAACCCTCGCCCGTTGGGCAACCACCATCGAAGAACACTATTCCAATGTCCGGGGCCAATATACGCCGATGGACATTGAATGGGCAAAGGATGGGTTAACGGGTGAATTATTTATCGTTCAAGCCCGCCCCGAAACGGTACAGTCCCAAAAAGCGGCCAATATCATCCGCACCTACAAGCTCCAAGAAACAGGGAATGTTTTGGCCCATGGTCGCAGCGTTGGGGAAATGGTCGGTCAAGGGGAAGCCAATGTCATCCTCGACGTTGATCAAATTAAACTCTTTAAACCCGGTCAGGTGCTGGTCACCCGCCGCACCGATCCCGATTGGGAACCGATTATGAAAAAAGCCTCGGCGATCGTCACCGACCAAGGCGGACGCACCTGTCACGCTGCGATTATTGCCAGAGAAATGGGGATCCCTGCCGTGGTGGGTTGCGGTGATGCCACGACCTTGGTGAAGTCTGGTCAAGACGTAACCGTCTCCTGTTGTGAAGGGGAAGACGGCAAGATCTACGAGGGTCTGCTGAAGTTTGAAGTGGAAGAAACATCCCTTGAGAATCTGCCCACCACCAAGACCAAAATTTTGATGAATGTGGGTAACCCCGAACAGGCTTTTTCGCTGTCGCCTTTACCTGCCGATGGTGTGGGTTTAGCTCGCCTTGAATTCATCATTGCCAACCACATTAAAGCCCACCCGAAAGCCCTGATTCACTTTGATGAACTCGAAGATCTCATGGTGAAAAAAGAGATCGCCGAACTCACCCATCTCTATGACAATAAAGCCGATTTCTTCGTGGATAAACTCGCAAGTGGCATTGCAATGATTGCCGCCGCATTCTATCCGAATCCGGTTGTGGTTCGTATGTCCGACTTCAAATCCAATGAGTATGCAAATCTGCTCGGCGGTCGTCAATTTGAACCGGAAGAAGAAAACCCGATGATCGGCTGGCGTGGGGCATCCCGTTACTACGATCCGAACTATTCTGATGCCTTTGGTTTGGAATGTGAAGCCTTCAAGATTGCCCGCAATGAAATGGGCTTGACGAATATTATTCCGATGGTTCCATTCTGCCGTACTCCGGAAGAAGGTCGTCGCGTCCTCGCTGAACTGGCAAAACATGATCTCCGCCGTGGGGAAAATGGTTTACAGGTTTACGTGATGTGCGAATTACCCTCCAACGTCATCCTTGTAGACGAATACAGCGAAGTGTTCGATGGCTTCTCCATTGGCTCTAACGACCTCACCCAATTGACCCTTGGTTTGGATCGGGATTCTGCCCTCGTTGCCCACATTTTCGATGAACGGAATGAAGGGGTAAAACGCATGGTTCGCATGGCGATCGAAGGGGCAAAAAAATACGGTCGCAAGATCGGTATTTGTGGTCAAGCTCCCTCTGATTATCCAGAATTTGCTGAATTCCTTGTTGAATTGGGCATTGATTCCATCAGTTTGAACCCTGATTCTTTACTGAAAACTAAGTTGGCGATCGCCGCTTTAGAACAAAAACTCGGTCGATAGAGTTACAGGTTGAATCTTTTTATCCCGTATTAATGTCCCTTCTCCAACCACCGTCTTGGGGAGGGGATTTTCCTACGGCCCAATGCAATAGCTCAATTTACATTGCCAGTCCTGTCGGTCGGTATTATTGGAACTGAATTATAAAATTCATTCTTTAAGTTTAGACTCCTAGTTCTTCCACAGAATAGGAATAGGATCAATATTGATGTTTATTGGAGATAATTCTTGACATTTATAATGTGAGATAAGAGTTTTTTCTTGTATTTCTAAAAAATCTTCAGGTTTCAATGCGCGAATGGTGACATTTGCCAATTTCCAAGAAATAGCTCTCTCTTTAAAGAAAGCCAACTGATGCAGACCATTTTCTGGAGTAATGTCAATTATTACGCCATTGCATCCGATTTCCCAATGATTATTATAGGTGCGATTTTCTAATGCTTGCCTACGTGCTTTTCTACTGCCAAAACGATGAACTTCGCCATAGATTTTGCTTACATATTTAGTTCTTTTTATTTTTAAAGAAGAACCTTTATTTTCTGCTTGAAACTTTTTGATGATTGCCGCTGCTCCTTTTTTTGTACAATTTTGAGCGTCGAATTTAGCATAAACTGTCTTTAAGCGACTACTAGGATTTTCAGATATCCCAATAACACAGATTTTACGTGCAATTTTTCGCAACAACTGCTTCAAAATAACTTCAGACGGAATAACTTCAGGTGTTTCAACAATTGTAGAATTGAGTAATGGTTTGTATTTCTCAATAAAATGTTTTTCCGCAGTTTTTAAATCATCTAGATTTAAAATAATCCAATATAATCTAATTGGATATTTTTCATTGATTTGATCCAATTGAAACTTACGATGATGGTTTCTCCACCTTTTTTCTAAATCTTTTGCCTGACCAATGTATTGAATGATATTTTTCGAATCAACAACAAAGTAAATAGCTGGACAATTTGGAAGCTGACTTAAGTCCGACCACTCGACAAAAGATAGTTTTTCGATTTCTGCACTAATTTTCATGCTGTGATACTCTTTTTATTTGTCCAAATATATTGAAAAACTTCAAATTACTAAACTAAAAATAAACGATGATCGCCACTTTAGAACAAAAACTTGGCCGCTAGATCCCTAGATTAAATTCCTTGGCTTTCCCTTCTCCAATCACTAAATTGGGGAGGGGATTTTCCTATGGCCTAATCTGCGTTACCCGTCGTGTCGGCCGTTATCATTGGAATTGTCTACCCTTGCAACGAGGATTTTTTGAACCCCCAATGACAGACGCAAAAAACGTTTTAGGAACTGCCCTCCAGCCTTGCAGTACCGACCCCTTGACTGGATTTTATCGAGATGGCTGCTGCACCACTGGCGCGAATGATTTTGGCCGCCATGTGGTCTGTGCGAAAATGACGCCGGCTTTCTTGGAATTCACCAAAAACCAAGGCAACGACTTGAGTTCCCCCGTGCCTCAATACCATTTCCCTGGCCTTAAACCTGGCGATCGCTGGTGTCTCTGCGCTGCCCGCTGGCAAGAAGCTTTTGAGGTTGGTGTTGCGCCCCCAGTTCACCTCGAAGCCACCCATGCCAAAGCCCTAGAAATTGTTCGCCTCGAAGATCTACAGCACCACGCCTTGGTTTCCTAACGGAGCTTGGATTACTGCCTCCAATTCAGGCCAGTCTCTGCCCCTAAACCAAGGGCCGATTACCCCAAATTTTCTCAAACAGTTGAAGGAACATCTTTTCAGGGGAGTCGGCATCTATAATGAACATCGGTTCGCCATTCTGTTTCACCCCTAGCGGCACAATCTCACCCACCATGAAAATTGCCAAGAACATTACCGAATTAGTAGGAAAAACGCCCCTTGTGCAGTTAAATCGTATTCCTGAGCAGGAAAATTGTGTTGCCCAGGTTGTGATCAAATTAGAAGGGATGAATCCAGCCGCCTCCGTTAAAGACCGCATTGGCGTCAACATGATCGAAGCTGCCGAAGCCGCTGGGGAAATCACCCCCGGTAAAACGATTTTGGTAGAACCGACTTCCGGGAATACAGGCATTGCCCTAGCGATGGCCGCCGCCGCCAAAGGCTATCAGTTAATTTTGACGATGCCAGAAACCATGAGTATGGAGCGACGGGCCATGCTCCTCGCCTATGGAGCACAACTCGAACTGACCTCTGGGGATGCGGGCATGAGTGCTTGTATCACCAAAGCCCAGGAAATCGTCGATACCCTGCCCAATGCCTATATGTTGCAGCAGTTTAATAATTTGGCGAACCCCGATGCCCACCGCAAAACTACAGCCCTCGAAATTTGGGAAGATACAGAAGGGAAAGTCGATATGATCATTGCTGGAGTTGGTACCGGTGGCACAATTACCGGAATCGCCGAGGTGCTAAAGAAATATAAGCCCGAATGCCAGGCGATCGCCGTTGAACCAGCCAATAGCCCCGTACTTTCTGGTGGTAAACCCGGCCCCCACAAAATCCAAGGCATCGGCGCGGGTTTCGTCCCCAGTGTGCTCAATCAGACCATCATCGATGAAGTGGTGACGGTGACCGACGAAGCCGCGATCAATTTTGGCCGTCGCCTGGCCAGAGAAGAAGGTATTTTATCGGGCATTTCAACGGGGGCCGCCCTCTGTGCCGCGATCAAGGTTGCCCAACGTCCAGAAAATAGTGGCAAACTCATTGTTGTGATTCAACCAAGCTACGGAGAACGGTACCTGAGTACTCCCCTTTATCAGGATCTCCCTGCCAACGTGATCCATTCGGTTTGAACCCATTTTTCCATGCAAAAAAAACCCTCTACATTGCCAGAGAACATAGAGGGATTTTGAGTTTTATTTAATGATTGACTCAATCGAGGCGAATCATCTACTTAATAAACAGCATTTCCTGGTAAGTGGGCAGGGGCCAGAAGCTGTCTGGTAGTTCATTTTCCAACAGATCTGCGTAGCTACGAACCTCATCCATCAAAGGACGAATGGTGCTCGCGCAATAGTGCATATGCTCTTCTGTGGAAGCAAAATCTTCTTTTTCAAAGGCAGCACTGAGCTTTTCGGTGGCAGCCATCAGGTCATTGGTGAGACTAGAAACGGTTTCTGCACTTTTCTTCTCGAGGGAAATGCCGAGATTCACAAGGGCAGTGATGGTACCTGACAACTTAGACAGGTATTCTACAGCGGCAGGATAAACCATGGTTTTTGCCATGTTCATCACCAGCTTGGCTTCCACTTCGATGGATTTGATGTACTGCTCGGCGTACACTTCAAAGCGGCTTTCAAGCTCTATGGGGGTCAAGACTTTGAGTCGGTCAAACAACGCTCCAACTTCTGCTTCCTTGAGCACAGGTAGGGCATCCGCCGTCGTGGGTAGGTTACGTAAACCGCGCTCTTCAACGGCCATCCGGTGCCATTCTTCGGAGTAGCCATTGCCACCGAAGATCACAGAACCATGTTCGTTCATGATTTCCTTGAGAACTGTGAGGATGGCTTCGCTGATTTCTAATCCCTTTGCTAATTCACTCTCAAGGCGATCGCCAATCCACTCTAGGGAATCGGCCAAAATCGTATTGAGTGCCACCAAAGGCCCAGACACAGACTGGCTAGAGCCCACAGCCCGAAATTCAAAGCGGTTCCCGGTAAAGGCAAAGGGAGAAGTCCGGTTGCGATCGCCCGCATCCTTAGTCAGTTCAGGCAGTACCGCCACACCGAGATCCATAACCCCTTTCTTCTTCGACTCAGAAACAGTGCCATTTTTGATTTGTTCAAAAACTTCCTCCAACTGAGAACCGAGGTACACAGACATAATGGCTGGGGGGGCTTCATTGGCACCAAGGCGGTGGTCGTTACTGGCATTAGCAATTACCGCCCGCATCAAAGGCCCAAACTTATGGACACCACGGATTACCGCCCCACAGAAGACGAGGAACTGAGCGTTGTCATGGGGAGAATCGCCCGGATCCAGCAGGTTACCCTGGGTTGCATTCCCCACAGACCAGTTCACGTGCTTACCAGAACCATTGATCCCGGCAAAGGGTTTCTCGTGGAGCAAGCACATAAAACCGTGCTTTTTCGCCGTGGTCTTGAGGGTGGTCATGATCAACTGTTGGTGATCACTGGCCACGTTTGCCGCTTCAAACACAGGCGCAATTTCAAATTGACCCGGTGCCACTTCATTGTGACGGGTTTTTGCGGGGATACCGAGCTTATACAGTTGCGCTTCCACATCCTGCATAAAGATTTGTACCCGTTCAGGGATGGCCCCAAAGTAATGATCATCAAATTCTTGGCCCTTAGCCGGAGACTTACCAAAAAGGGTACGACCAGCCAAGAGAAGATCCGGACGTTGGTGGGCGAAGTTAGAGTCAACGAGGAAATATTCCTGTTCTGCCCCACAACTGGAATTGACCCGGGCGATTTCGGTGTGACCCAACAGTTTTAAAACTTTCTGGGCTGCCTTATTCATGGCATCGATGGAGCGCAGTAGGGGCACTTTTTTATCGAGTGCTTCCCCGGTCCAGGAGACGAAAACGGTAGGAATACAAAGGGTCGAACCATTTTCGGTTTCCATGATGTAGGCCGGACTGGTCACGTCCCAAGCCGTATAACCCCGTGCTTCAAAGGTGTCACGGATCCCACCGTTGGGGAAAGAAGAACCATCGGGCTCCCCTTGTACCAGTACCTTACCGGAAAATTCGGAGATGACTTTTCCATCGCTCTGGACAGAGACGAAACCATCGTGTTTCTCTGCGGTGAGGTTGGTCATCGGGTAGAAGACGTGGGCGTAGTAGAGAGCGCCCTTAGACATGGCCCAATCACGCATTGCTGTTGCCACAGCATCGGCCACGGAAGGGTCTAGCTTTTCACCGGAAGTAATGGTGTTTTTGATAGATTTAAAGACGGCCTTTGGGAGACTGGCCTGCATCTTACTCAGATCAAAAACATTAGTAGCCCAAGCTTCTTCGAGCTTAATGGGCGGTTCACACTTGATGGGGGTACGATTGGTAATTTGCTGAATCGCTTGAACACGGGCGGCGTTTCCAGTCATAGGTTTTTCCGTAGATCTAACCGCACCATACTACCCAAGACTAATCCTAAAAACAGATAAGATCTATACAGAAATCGAATTCACTTTTGTTTTTTTCATCTGCTTTTTGGGGGATTTTTCCAAGCCCAATACCACTGAATCACAAGTTTTTCTAATTCTACCCAAACAAAGAGTAGGGTACTGACCCCCAAACAAATTAACAGTTGCTGGCCAGAGAGACGTTGGGTATCGAAAAATAGCCGTAGGGGTTCGACATAGATCAGCATGAGTTGGAGGATTGTTGTGGCGGCCACGGCAATAATTAGGTAGGGATTCCTTAGGGGATTACTGGTTAAGGTCAGTTGGGTGCGGGAACGGACGGCGATCGCATGGCCCATTTGCGAAAGGCAGAGGGTCGTGAAGACCATGGTTTTCCAATTATCGGGGTGGGCATTGTAGCTATAGGCCATGAGGGCAATGCTGATCACGGAGAAAATCAAGCCAATACGCAGAATATAAGCACCTAGCCCCCGCGCAAAAATACTTTCCTGGGGATTAAAGGGACGGCGTTGCATCACGTCAGGTTCAGCGGGTTCGATGGCGAGGGCCAGGGCGGGCAAACCATCGGTGACGAGGTTCATCCAGAGGATTTGCAGGGGAATGAGGGGCACTTCGGATAAACCGATCAAGGGAGCAGCGGCAATGGTAATTACTTCGCCGATATTGCTACCGAGAATGTATTGGATAAAGTGACGAATATTCGTGTAAACGACCCGGCCTTCTTCGGTGGCGGCGACAATGGTGGCGAAATTATCATCAAGGAGCACCATGTCACTGGCTTCTTTACTGACATCAGTGCCCGTAATTCCCATGGCAATACCAATGTCAGCTTGCTTGAGAGCGGGGGCATCATTAACCCCATCTCCGGTCATGGCGACAAATTTACCGCGACTTTGGAGGGCCTGGACGATGCGCAACTTATGTTCTGGGGCCACCCGTGCATAGATACTCACGGTTTCGACCATGGCTTCTAGATCAACCTGGGAAAGTTTACTAAGCTCTAACCCTGTGAGGGCCTTGGCGTCTGGGGTTGCAATGCCCAATTGTTGGGCGATCGCCTGAGCCGTAAGTTGGTGATCACCGGTGATCATCACGGGCCGAATCCCGGCGGCGCGACATTTCGCCACGGCCTCCTTGACTTCCGAACGGGGCGCATCCATCATCCCCACTAGGCCCAGCCAAACCATTTCCTGTTCCGCATTTGTCTCGGCTTGGGCTTCTGGTACATGGGTTAAACAACGTTGAGCAAACCCCAAAACCCGTAAACCTGCCTGGGCCATTTCGTTGTTGCGCTGGAGAATCGCGGCCCGGTCTTCTGCTTGGAGAGGCAAAATACCTGTGGCAGTTTGGTAGGTTTGACAGCGCTCCAGCACCAACTCCGGCGAACCCTTGCAGCAGAGCAAATAAGCTGCCGTTGATTCAGCTTGGTCAGGGTTTGGCGTGGCGCAAATAACGCTCATACGTTTGCGTTCCGAGGAAAAGGGAAATTCTCCCAAGCGGGGCCATTCTTTCTGGAGAGCTTCAGCAAATAGATCCCCTTTGCCAGCCAGACTCAGTAAAGCCCCTTCTGTGGGGTCGCCAATAATCAGCCAATCCTGGTCGTCTTGTTTTAAAACGGCATCATTGCAGAGGACACAAGCCCGTAATAATTGCTGCACTTCGGGATGTTGAGTTGGATTGAGGCTTTGATCCTGGGACAAAAATTCGCCAATGGGGGCGTACCCTTCCCCGGTAACCCGGAGGGACTGGTCTTGGGTTTCTAGGCGCTGTACCACCATTTTGTTCTGGGTGAGGGTACCCGTTTTATCGGAGCAAATGGTATCGACAGAACCAAGGGTTTCAACGGCAGGTAGTTTTCGGATCAGGGCCTGGCGTTTCACCATGCGCTGGGTGCCAATGGCAAGGGTAACGGTGATGACAGCGGGTAAGCCTTCTGGGACGACGGCCACGGCCATACTCAGGGAAACTTCGATTAATTCTTTGATGCGACTAAAATTGCCCACCTGGAGGCTACCGAAAACCACCACCAAAATCACGAGGATAAGTGAGCCGGTGACTAGAATTTTGCCGAGGTGGGCCATCCGCTTTTGGAGAGGGGTTTGGCTAGCTTTGACGCTTTGGAGCATTTGGGCAATCTTGCCGAGCTCGGTGCTCATTCCAGTGGCAGTGACCAAGATCTTGCCCCGGCCTTGGAGGACTTCTGTGCCTGAAAAAACCATATTTTGGCGATCGCCTAGGGGCGTATCCGCCGCGAGCCCTACCGGACAAATCCTTTTGGTGACGGGGTTGGCTTCTCCGGTTAAGGCTGACTCGCGCACTTGGAGCTGGGCCGCTTCGAGGACGAGACCATCGGCACTGAGTTGGGAACCAGCTTCGATAAACATCAGATCCCCGGGCACCAACTGGGCCGCTTTGACTTCAGAAAATTGCCCCCCACGACACACTCGCACCTGGGGAGAAGACATTTTTTTGAGGGCGGCCAGGGCTTTTTCGGCGCGACTTTCCTGCATGAATCCCAATAGTCCATTGAGAACCACAATGGCCATAATGGCGATCGTATCCTTGAAGGGAACCGTTCCTTCCGGTAAGGCATTGGCACGGAGTTCTACAAAATCAATTACCCCAGAAATTAGGGCCACGACAATCAACATGATCAGCATCACATTTTTAAACTGATCGAGGAAAATTTCCCAAGTATTACGCCCCCGACCGGCTTCGATTTCATTGGGGCCATAAAACTGTTGACGTCGTTCTACCTCTGGCCCTTCTAGGCCCTGTTGTTCATCCGTTTGAAATACTTGGAGGACATGGGCGATCGCCTGATGGTGCCAAGGGGCTGCTGGGTCTGGTAAAGAAGTCTTTTCGTGGAGATCACTCACAATCACAATCCAAAAAAAATATCGCTCAAATATTATCCGTAATCATAAAGGTTATCGCTTGAATATTGCTTTAAACTGGCAAAAATTATGAATTTTTGTTATACTATTATTAGCGGTCATTTTTCGACAGTAGCAAGACAAAATGTAACGGCTTTTGGCGAGAGTCAAGCAGGCAATAGAAGTTGTGAAATAATAAAAGTAAGGGACTTTGTACTCTGCATCAGAATTGATTTTTCGCTAAATTTTTTGGAGCAATAATCGACTATGACGTTAGCTCTAATGATGTGAACAAGTACCTGCCGAAAGCCGATGACCTAGGCAACAAAAAGACCGTCGAAAAACTGGCTCGGTTTTGTGCAAAATTGGCAGGAGGAAATCAATATGAAACGCCTATTATTAGCCCTCGCAACCCTCACAATGCTCTTGGCGATCGCCAAGCCAGCTAGGGGCGAGAACCCAGACCACGTAAAACGTCTGCTGGAAACGGGTGCCTGCCAAGGCTGTAACCTCATTGGCGCGGATCTCAGGGAAGCGCACTTAATTGGGGCCGATCTGCGGGATGCGAACCTCAGTTATGCCAACCTTGAAGGGGCCAACCTCGAAGGGGCCGACTTAACGGGCGCGAACCTTTCTGGGGCCGACTTTACCGATGTTTTTCTCACCAATGCGGTCTTAAACTATGCCCGAATCAACCGGGTAAATTTCACCGCAGCACGGATGTATGACACCCATGTTTTTGGGGCTGTGATGGAAGATTTAACCTTAACCGATGCGGAATTGTTTAATACCGATATCAGCGTTGGTGGTAGCTACGAAGACTTTGAATTGCCCGAACAACAATAAAGAGTAATCTGCTATTGTCCTTTCAAGACTGATCGGCGAAAGGCACCATGGCAAGCTCCCGAATATTTTCTAAAAAAGATTTTTATCTACTCGGCATTTGGGTGGGGTTAGGAACGTTATTGCGCTTCTGGAACCTCACCCTTAAGTCTGTGTGGGGAGATGAGTGGGCCACTTTAGTCTTTAGCTTGGGCCATGGTTTCCGGGAGATTGCCTTAGACCAGTTAATTTCCGCGGATCTTCTCCTGGCACCACTCCGCTATGAAACTGGTACGAATCTTGCGACAGTCAGCGAGATGCTCCTCAGTGAGAGTAACCATCCGCCTTTGTACTACTGGCTGACCCACCTCTGGCTCGATTTGTGGAGTACAGACGGGGAATTAATCAGTATTTTTGTGGGGCGATCGCCGGCTGCTTTTTTTGGGGTTTTACTCATTCTGGTGGTGTTCGGAGTAAGTGCCTGGGTTTTTAAAAATAAATGGGCGGCCCACGGTGGGGCGATCGCCATGGCCCTGTCCCCCTACGCCGTTTATCTTTCCCAGGAGGCCCGTCACTATACCCTGGCAATGATTTGGATGACCCTGTCCTATGGGTGCGTTGCAAAAATCATTCAAGCTCAACAACGGTCGCACAAAATTCCGTTTCAAGTGTTATTAGGCTGGCTAATTGTTAATACTTTAGGGGTGGCCAGTCATTATTTCATGGTGCTATCGCTCTTTGCGGAAGGACTCGTTTTACTCTTTTGTTATGGTCAGGATTTAAGAAAAAATTGGCCCCAGAAATCTCTTGCAAAAATCTTTTTCCCAGGCTATTGGCAACGGATTTTTTGTGGAGCGATCGCCTCGGCAATTGTCGTTTTTCTGCTGCTCAACCACTGGCAGAGCCAAAATAATGACGAACTGACTTCCTGGCTCAATCAAGACTACGGTTGGGGGTTAGGAAATCTGCTGCCACCGCTCCGTTCCTTGGGGTGGGCCTTGGGGATGATTTTTATGCTACCCATCGAAGCAGATCAAACTTGGTTAGTGGTGGCCGCGGCGATCGCCCTTTTGCTGATTTTGCTCTGGTTTATTCCTAATCTGACAGCGGCATTTCAACAAAGCTGGGCGCAATTAGAAGTCAAAATTTTCACAGGTATTATTCTTGCGAATCTGGTCACAATTCTTGGTATTACCTATGTGCTGAAATTGGATATTACCCTAGCCCCTCGCTACCATTTCATTTATTTCCCAGCGTTAACGATTCTATTGGGATTTTTCCTGGCGCAGATGGGAAAAAATATTGCCTGTTCTAAGTTATTCTGGCCCCAAAATTGTCGTCTCAGTGCCCTAATGATTGTGGGTTTAATGGGTTTAAGTAGTTTGTGTGTCAATGTCGATCTTGCCTACCGGAAGCCCGAAAATAATCAGGCGATCGCCCAAATCCTCCAACAAAATTTAGACTGGAATGACCCTCAAATTTTTGCGACCCATTACTATGAAATTGCCGTAACCCGCACCCAGATGGGCCTTGCCTGGGCTTTGCATCACCTCGATCCCAGCCTGCAACCTCGGTTTTTAATTCTCGATAACTTTTTCAAACAGGATACAGCCGCCAAAGTCCTTGCTGAAACTGCGACTCAGCTCACGACACCAACCCAGATCTTGATGTTTAATACCCATTTTGCGCCCCCAGAATCCATCTGTCCGTTGCAACCAGAAGCAAGGCAAAAAGTGACCGGATATCGCTATCGTTTGTATTTTTGCGATCCTTCTTCTAATTAATTTCCCTATCACCAAAAAAAAGAGACTTACCCATGGTAAGTCCCTTGTCAGTTAAGTTAGATATTTTGAAAAACCAAATGAATCTTAGGATTTAAACAAGACGTTAGGCCGCTGCGAGGTTAGCCGCTACGAAGTCCCAATTCACAAGACTGGTGAGGAAGGTGTTGATGTAGTCGGGGCGACGGTTTTGGTAGTCGAGGTAGTAAGCGTGTTCCCAAACGTCCATGGTGAGGAGGGGCGTTTGACCTTCGGTCATGGGGTTGCCAGCATTGCCAGTTTTAGTGACCTTGAGGGTGCCATTGTCGAGGACGAGCCAAGCCCAACCACTACCAAACTGGGTGCCACCAGCGGTTTTGAAAGCCTCAACGAATTTATCGAAACTACCGAAGTCGGCGTTGATTTTGTCGGCGAGGGCACCAGTGGGTTGACCACCGCCACCGGGCTTCATGCAGTTCCAGTAGAAGCTGTGGTTCCACGCTTGGGCAGCGTTATTAAACAAACCTGCTTTGGCGGGATCTGCAGCTACGGCTTTGATTACGTCTTCGATACTTTTGCTATCCATGTCGGTGCCAGCTACGGCATCGTTGTACTTGGAGACATAGCTCGCATGGTGCTTATCGTGGTGAAATTCTAAGGTGCTTTTCGAGATGTGGGGTTCGAGGGCAGTGTAATCGTAGGGTAATGCAGGTAGTTCGTATCCCATGGTGGTGTTTTCCTCGTTGGAGTTTGCAGGATGCTTCAGAGATTTCCTATCTCAGGAAGATTCTGAAGTGAGAGTTGTTCGTAGAACGTACTGATTGAGATCTTAGCATGAACATTTACCGACCCTGGGTAGAGACATCCGCACCCTGATCCGCTGTGGGGCGATCGCCAAAACCTGATTTTTTACTGCGACAGTTGGGCACAATGCACCACGACAAAAGACCCCTGGGCGATTGGGCACCAGAGGTCTTGGATTTTCTGAAGATAGTTTTTTCGATGGAGATAACCGGACTCGAACCGGTGACTTCTTGCATGCCATGCAAGCGCTCTACCAACTGAGCTATACCCCCTTAGGCACGGATAATATATTGCCCTAACTATTTTAGGCTTGTCAAGCTTTGGGGGAAAAAGTTTTGGCTCGCCCTAGCTCATTTGGGCTTCGGGGACGGCTTGCTGGTGGTTTTGGGTGATTTCGACATAGATATGTTCGAGCTGAACGCCTTGGCGGGCAATGGAATCGATGGGAATGCCCTGAAAAATATCGAGAATGTCTGAAAGTTCTAAGGCTTCTGGTAGCCAAAAGGCGAGATCGCCACCATAGTCCCGTTGGGTAAAGCCGGCGGCGGTGCCTTTGGCGATCGCCCCTTCTCTATCCGTCGTTTGCAGCAGGACAACTTCCTTGGCGGGAATCCGTTGGCGTAGTTCCGGAAGCGTCCCCTCGGCGATAATTTGTCCCCCTTTCAGGATGCCAATGCGCTGGCAGAGCCGCTGGGCTTCATCTAAAAGATGGGTTGTTAGCAAAATTGTCATGCCTTCATCCCGGAGCCGCTGGATTAGTTGCCAAATTTCATAGCGGGTTTCGATATCTAGGCCCGTGGTCGGCTCGTCTAAAATCAGCAATTGGGGTCGGTGCATCAGGGCAATGGCAATGTTCATCCGCCGTTGCATCCCGCCACTGAGGGTTTCGACAGGAGCACCGTGGCGATCGCCGAGACCCACTGCCTCTAGACAAGCGCCGATCTGCACCTGACAATCCTGTTTCGACAGCCCGTAGATGCGACCATAAAACCGGAGATTTTCCGCACAGGTCAGGGTTTTGTAGAGCAAATTTTCCTGGGGGGCGACACCGATGATCTTTTTCGTGGCTTCAGAAAGGGGAGAAGCGGCGATTTCAATGGCACCATCGTCGGCCTGGAGTAAATTACACAGGATATTGATGGTTGTGGTTTTTCCGGCTCCGTTCGGCCCCAAGAGACCATAAATTTCTCCGGTGTCGATCCATAAATCGAGGCCCTGGAGCACCGGGCGTTGGCCATAGGCTTTTGTGAGGTTGTTAATTTTCAACATAGGCGATCGCCTTTTTTCCCAATCTTAACCGTTGGGGAATTTGAGGGGCTATAAGTCCCGCGCTCTATCGCTTCGATGAGTGCCGGGATACTTCGGCAAGAGTTCGGCGAGGCTCACTCGAGCTGCTCAGTAACAACATGGACTCCTCAAGGTTGCTGAGTGGGGTTCGATGCCCTCGAAGCAGCCAGATTCGGTAGCCTTTTGATATGGTCTCGAATCAGTTCAGCGCTAGAACTCCCCCGTTCTTCTGGATTTCGCTCTAATTTGTCCAATTCTTGCTGAGTCAATCGAACTCGAAAAACTTTATTTCTTGCTATTGTTGCAGTCTTCTTGTACTACAATGACTGTATCAGCTAACCACTGACTAAATTGACTCAAACGAACACGTCTTAGTAGCGTGGTGAACAGCGCAAACTCTAGGAACGGTATTGAACCTTGATAATTGGTAGGGCGTTGCATCAGGAAGAATGACAATACTGTCTGAAGCCACTGATGCGTAAAACCAATTTGGTTGCGTTGTACAGAACTTTGGTTCCTTGTACATAGTCTCCGTGGGGCATCAGGAGACTCTAAACTGCCTGTGGACGTATCCATAACGGGGAATGGCAACATTCTAGGGAGGACGGATGAAGCAGGAAATTGATCGAGAGCGATCTTGAGAAGCCCGCTCTGTATGCGTAAGCATCAGAGTCGGGAGTATGTCACCCTTGCTCTGGTACACCGAGGGTTGTGACATAGAGCACCGCCTCATCATCGGGAATACCGAGAACCTCATTGACTTGATCATCAAAGAAGCCTCCAATGCCACTGACCCCCAAGTCTAGCTGGATTGCAGCGAGGTTTAAGCGTTGTCCCAATTGGCCTGCATCCATGTGTAAGTATCGATAGGCGCGATCGCCATAGCGACTGACTGCTGCCCCTAAATCTGCCGTGTGAAAGACCAAGGCCGCCGCATCCCGACCTAAATCTTGACCTAAACAAAGGTAATGCAACTCTTCGCGAAAATTTTTAAAGCGTATTTGCCGCAGTGCCTGGGCCTTAGGCGCATAGTAGTAGCAACCCGCCTCTAAACCCTCGACCCCAGAAACCGCCACAAAGGTCTCGATCAAACTCAAGTCAAAATAGTCCGGATCGCCTAGTAGACCCTGTTCTCCATAGTCCTCAGGATGATAGGTAAAGTGGAGTATCAGTTGCAATTCTTCGAGGGTGAGGTCTTCCCCGGTGTAGGCCCGGGTCGAGCGCCGTTTTAACAGGGTTTCTTCTAAATCCTCCTGGTCTTCGCCCCAGTCAATGCGCTGACGATAACGATTTTCGGCATCAGTATTGGCGAGGGAAACCTTTAAGCAAAATGGAAAATTATATTTATCTTCCAACAGATTCGGTTGGTGGGGGGGTACCGGAGCCTTGGCCTGAATCATCGAAGCTTCATGGAGGGCTTTGAGTAGCTCGTCTTCTGCCAAATCAGGGTAATTGAAGGACACAGGGGAGGGTAAGGCGGTTTTGCCGTGACTGGTTGCTTGGGGTTGTGGATTGAGGGCCATAATACTGGTCACAGCCTCTGTTTCACCATCAAGATAGAGGAGTTGATTCATCAGGCGATCGCTAAACCCACCGATGAGATGCGGACGAAACCCATGGGCTGTGGCTGCCAGGTTCACATTGCCTAGCAAATGGCCCGTATCTAGAAAAATGCGACGGTAAGCCCGGGCTTCATAGCGCCAAGCCGAGCGATAAAAAATTGCTGTCGTTACTAGCGCGAGTTGGGTCTTTTCGAGGGCCGGATGGCGAAAGCAAGCTTCTTGGAGATCGACCCAACAGTGGTTATCCCAAAAGCGCAACAGGGTATGGGTTTGGGGCTGGTAGTGGTAAAGGCCTGCCGGGAGCAATTCAGTACCCCGGGAGATGAGATACAATTCCGCCGGATACAGCCCCCCCGCTGAAGGAGCGGTTCTGAGGTAAACAAAATCTCCCCCAAAAGTCGGAATTTTGGCGGTCAGCCCGTAGCTCAACAATAATAGATAGGACAGGTTTTCCCATTGGGGCTCATTGCGGTCAAGTTCTAAATAGGGCTTGAGATCGTAACTGGTGCCAATTTTGTAGCCTTTGAAGGGACTCGGCTGCTGGGACCAGTCTAGGGATTTGCCCCGCTTGGAAAGGGTTTGGGGATCGTATTTGGTGCGTTGGTGATAATGGGCTGAGAGGGGTAAAGATCGGCTCATTTTTTCCCGAAAGCAAGAAAACTCTTCCATTATCCCCCTTGCTTCCCCCTTGACGGAAACTTTTTTCCCGGCGATCGCTTCTTTAGGTAGCATGAAAGGCAAGGCGATCGCCCTTTGGAGTTTTCGGTTATTGACTATGAAAATCACTGCTTTACGATCGATGCTGCTACTTGGTTTGTTCAGTAGTGGTGGCATCCTGCTTGCTCCCTCCCCCAACCAAGCCCAGACCCTCCTGGCCCAAGGAAATCTTACCCTTGCCTTTGGCCTGAACCAAGCAAAAAATCTCGCCCGCCAAGCCGCAGAGGATGCCAATGGTGGCCTGAGTCAATATCGGGCCGAACCTTCCATGCATGGTGATCCCTTGGCGTCCCCCTATGTGGACAATGGCGATGGCAGCTATACCTTTACCTTCCGGGGACGGCAACCGGCATCCACGGATTATGTCTACGAAACCGTTGTAACGGTCACTGACGATGGCACCGCAACCATTGATTACAACGGGTCAATTCGCTCTGATAATTTCAACAGCACCAATATCGCTGCGGCGAGCCTCGACCTCAACCAAGCGAAGAACCTCGCCCGCCAAGCTGCAGAACGGGAGAATGGTGGTCTGAGTCAATATCGCGCTGAACCCTCCATGCATGGTCTAGCAGAGCAATCTCCCTACGTTAGCAACGGTGACGGCAGCTATACTTTTACTTTCCAAGGCCGCCGTCCCGAATCCCTTGATTACACCTACGAAACAGAGGTCAAGGTGCTGACGGATGGGAGTACCCAGATTCTTTACAATGGCGACGTGCGTACCAGTGACAGTACCGTAGATTCCGGCGCGACTATTGTTGATCTCAATCAGGCGAAGAACCTCGCCCGCCAAGCTGCAGAACAAGAAAATGGCGGTTTGAATAACTACCGGGCTGAACCGGCAATGCACGGCAATCCCAATGAGTCTCCCTATGTACTAAATGCCGATGGGAGCTACACGTTCACCTTCGAGGGGCGTAGACCCGGCTCCGTTGACTACACCATTGAAAGCGTTGTGACTGTTACCCCCGATGGCACCGTAACCATCAACTCCAACACGAGTCTGTAACCGGCATTTCACTGGGAAACAATTAACGGCGAGACCTTCCCGGGGAGGCCTCGTTTTTTTGTGTCGGGGCTGTCTTGATGGAAAATTGCTTACAATTTCTAAACTCCCTTCAACAATGTCTTGTCTTGGCCATGGCTACCTTGAATTCAGTGCCTTTACTGCAAGATCCTGAGCGATTGCAACAACGTCTCCGGGAAATTCCAACGGAGCCTGGGGTTTATTTTATGCACAGTCGCCAGGGAGATATTCTCTACATTGGCAAATCCAAAACCCTGCGGAATCGGGTGCGGTCTTATTTTCGTGATGCCCGTTTGCATTCGCCCCGCATTGAAATGATGGTGCAGCAGGTAGCGGACATTGAATTCATTGTCACGGATACGGAAGCAGAAGCCCTCGCCCTCGAAGCAAACCTGATTAAGCAGCACCAGCCCTATTACAACGTACTGCTCAAGGATGACAAGAAATATCCCTATGTGTGCATCACCTGGTCGGAGGATTATCCGCGTTTTTTCATTACTCGTAAACGACATCTGGGGAACAAGGGCGATCGCTACTATGGCCCCTATGTGGACACAAGGTTACTGCGGCATACTCTGGGCTTAATGAAACGGATTTTTCCGCTGCGGCAACGGCGACAACCGCTGTTTAAACATCGGCCTTGTTTGAACTACGATATTGGCCGCTGTCCGGGGGTTTGTCAGCAGTTGATTTCCCCCCAGGAATATCGACAGACGGTGCAAAAGGTGGCGATGGTCTTCCAAGGGCGCAGCGGAGAATTGATTGAAACCTTGACGGCCCAGATGGCCCAGGCGGCAGAGAATCTCCAGTTTGAGAAGGCGGCCCAAATCCGCGACCAAATCAAGGCAATTGGTGCGCTCAATGCCGATCAAAAGGTGAGCTTACCGGATGATCGGTTGTCCCGGGATGCGATCGCCTTGGCTGCCGATGAACGTCACTGTGCGATTCAACTTTTTCAAGTACGGGCGGGACGACTGGTGGGTCGGTTAGGCTTTTTTACGCCCCTGCCGGAAAATTTGGGGCCAGATTTAACGGTGGAGTATGGCAAAATCCTCCAGCACGTTTTGGAAGCCCACTATGCCAATGTGGATGGGGTAGAAATTCCAGCAGAAATTTTAGTGCAATATCCCCTCCGAGATCAGGAATGGTTAGGGCAATTTTTAGGCGATCGCCGGGGCAGTAAAGTGCAAATTCTCCAACCCCAACGGCAACTGAAGGCGGATTTGATCGCGATGGTAGAACGCAACGCCCAATACGAACTGAGCCGCACCCAGCGCACCGCCACCAAGAATTTAGCGGCCCTCGAAGATTTAGCGAATCTCTTAGATTTACCAGAGCTGCCCAAACGCATCGAAGGCTATGACATTTCCCACATTCAGGGATCGAATGCGGTGGCCTCCCAGGTGGTTTTTATCGACGGCATTCCCGCGAAACAAGACTATCGCCACTACAAAATTAAAAATCCTGAGATTCACATTGGCCGCTCTGATGACTTTGCCAGCATGGCGGAAATTATGCGACGGCGCTTTAAACAAGGCTTGGAAAAAGACTGCCCCGATTTGATCATGATTGACGGCGGCAAAGGCCAATTATCCGCAGTCATGGGAGTTTTGGAGGAACTGAATCTAGCCGATAAGTTAAATGTGATTAGCCTTGCCAAGAAACAAGAGCAAGTTTATCTCCCCTACGAATCCAATCCCCTTAAAAGTGAAAAAGAACAGCCTGGCATTCAACTTCTCCGCCGGGTGCGGGATGAGGCCCACCGTTTTGCGGTCAGTTTCCATCGCCAACAACGTCTCAAATCCAGCAGGCGATCGCAATTGGATGACATCCCTGGTTTAGGCCACCACCGCAAAAAACAACTCCTCGCCCATTTCCACTCCCTCGACTATCTCCGGGAAGCGAAACCCGAACAAATCGCTGAGGTCAAAGGGATCGGCGATCGCCTCGCTCAGGATATTTATGATTATTTCCATCCAATTGCCGATTAAAATGTTGAATATGGTTGGCATGTGTTAGTCGGCTTCGAGAAATCCTTCTACACCAGCAATAACAATGGCAGCGACAGGGTGGGATATGGCTTGTTTAAAGGTTTCGACTCCAGCTTCTTTGAGGGCATTGACCACACGTCCTTTAATGGTTTGGTTTTGATCAATGCGCGTGACAATTTCCGTACCCATTTGCATATTCCCCATTGGGGTCGATGCGTAATCGCCTTCGAGTTGGTCGATAAGGGCTTTAATATCTTGGGCAGCTTGGGCGAGATTCTGAGATGAAGCTTCATTGTACTGTCCGACAGCCTTGGCATTGTCTTTCAACGTTCCGTCACTCATATGACCAATACCGAAATTACCGGATTGCTGAATATCTGACATATTGACTATTGTTTCTCCGTGAAAGTGCATATCTCCCCGAATTCTATCGAAGTTTTCTTGATCGCTAGGGATGGGTTTAATACTACTCAAAAGTTCGAATACGCTGACTGGATCTTCTGCACCTTCAGGGATAAAGTCTTCAAATCCTTTACATTCTAGGGTGAGGAGATGCTGGTAACTAACAGCAATTTTCGGGTTATTGGGGAGAGGAATTTTTTCTTCTGGTTGGCTTTTTTCACTGAAGGTTTTGTTAATGGAGTTAAAACAACTACGGATTGCGGCGAGGAAGTCGCGGCGAGTATGAGCTGTTCCATTAATCGCGATAAAAATCTTTTTGTCGTAAAGATCAGCTTTGACAAGGGCTTGGTTCTTCCCATCACTTAAAACGACTCCCGTGCGCCACCATATTTTATTCGCGATGTAGTCATGCATTTTTACGATAAATCGGGAAATGATGCTCTGAGACAAAATCAGATAGTGATATTCAAAGCGGAGTGAGTCTTGCCACTGGGTTTCGTCGAGGGATTCGGGGGCTGATTTTGGTAGGAGGTTGGGAATAAGGAGGTCATCGCCATTGAGATCAAGGCATAACTCGAACTTTTTCATCATGGCGATAATAAATTTGTGTTTGTGGGCGGGATAGTCGTTATTGGGGAGGATTTTGGCAAGGAGATCAAAGGACAAAATGCCTTTAAATTTTGTAGTGAGATCTGAATAGTTAATAATGCGGTAAATGCCAGCGGTTAGCCATTCGGGGTTAATGACATGGGTATCGTTAACGTTGGGGTCGTCATGGAAATTGAGAACAATGCCAAGGTCATGAAGCAGGCTCACTAAGGATTTTTGTTTGTCGTCTTCGGTAATGGAATTTTCTGAACAAATGTCGGCATATTCTTCATAGGGAATATAATTTTTGTTGAGGTTCTCTAAGCGTTCTTTGACATCAAACCAGTGCTTAGGGAGAAAATCCCCCACATGGGGTAAGGCTTTAATTTCGTGGCAGATTTTTTGGAGGAGTTCCTCAATGCAGGTATTTTCTTTGCAGGAAATGGAAATGAAGGCTTTGATGTTGGGATATTTTTGTTTGAGGTCTTTTTCATTGAGGTCTAGAGGATGTTCATCTGATTTGTTGCCAACGATAATTACTGGAGAATTAGAAGCAAAGCTTTCAATGGTATTTAGCCAATATTCAAGGCGATTTTCCTCTTCACTATTACGGTTATTAATGAGTAATAAATAAACACTCCGATTAGTTAGAAAAAATTGGTGAGTGGCGTGCATGATTTCCTGCCCACCAAAGTCCCAAATATTTAGCTGTACAATGTGATTATGATGACTTTGAGGACTAAGGTTGAGTTTAATATCACGAATTACAATGCCGTCAGTTTTCGTTTCTGATGGGTCAAATTCTTCTTTACATAAACGCTTTACTAAAGATGTTTTTCCTACTGTTCCTTGTCCAACCAAAATCATTTTTACCTCGTTGAGGGGCTGCCGTCCCTGCGTCAAATAGTCGAGGTAATAGTCAATAATTGCTCGGGGATTGCCATCGGACAACTTGCTTTTACCCCAGCCTTTATAAATAATTTCTTCCGGTATTGGTAGTCGATTATCTTGCAACACTAATCTTCTAAGTTGCTTTAAGCTAGCGATCACCTCCGGTAATGTCGTTAGCTGATTTCTGCTGAGGTCAAGTCTTTGGAGATTGGTGAGTTGGGTGATCGCCTCTGGTAATGCCGTTAGCTGATTTCTGCTGAGAACAAGGGTTTGGAGACTGCTTAGTTGGGTGATCACCTCCGGTAATGCCGTTAGCTGATTTCTGCTGAGGTCAAGTCTTTGGAGATTGGTGAGTTGGGTGATCGCCTCTGGTAATGCCGTTAGCTGATTACCTCTGAGAACAAGGGTTTGGAGATTGCTTAGTTGGGTGATCACCTCCGGTAATGTTGTTAGCTGATTAAAGCTTAGATAAAGCGCTTGGAGATTGCTTAGTTGGGTGATCCCCTCCGGTAATGTCGTTAGCTGATTACCGCTGAGAGCAAGGGTTCGGAGATTGCTTAGTTGGGCGATCACCTCCGGCAATGTCGTTAGCTGATTACCGATGAAAGCAAGGATTTGGAGATTGCTTAGTTGAGTGATCACCTCCGGTAATGTCGTTAGCTGATTTCTGCTGAGGTCAAGTCTTTGGAGATTGGTGAGTTGGACGATCTCTGGTGGTAGTTCCGTTAGCTGATTACCACTGAGAGCAAGGGTTCGGAGATTGCTTAGTTGAGTGATCACCTCCGGTAATGCCGTTAGCTGATTACTTCTGAGAACAAGGTTTTGGAGATTGGTGAGTTGGGCGATCTCTGGTGGTAGTTCCGTCAACTTCATCCCATCTAAATTCAATTCTGTAGCGCTTATCTGCTTGGCTTGTCGAATTTTCTCTAATGCTCGTTGGTATACTGCGTCCTTTGCCACGATCGACCCTCCACCCTGTACAAAGTCATTTTCCTCAAATGTAATGATTTTAACCGGATATTCAATAGGCACCATAAAAACTACTTTTTCGTTGCGCCACTGCCCCTAATCCAACACTCACTTTTGTAGGTCGCTATGCTAAACCCGATTTGATTTTGAAAAAACTGGATCCTTTGTCGCTTTGGCTCACAAAAAATGTGGAAAATTAGAATACTGCGTCAAATTGGAGTAGTAAAAGGGATTGGGCCGCGTCTCGCCGAGGAAGTTTTCCGCTATTTTCACGCGAGTGATTAAAGGAATCACCAAGGACAAAAATTTCGAGGTTTTTCCAGAAAGTTAACCGCTTAGGTTTCGTTGCCATAGGTCGCTAACCATTGATCTAAATCAGCACGGGACTGCATATCCAATAACGCTTCCCCCAGAGCCTCCAGCTGCAACCGAGACAACTGACGCAAACGTTTGAGTACAGCGGCATCTAACAAACCAAGACGGCGGGATAAGAGTTTTGTGAGTAATGTGAATTCTCCCTCCTCAATCCCCTGCTGTAATCCCTGTTGTAAACCTTGTTGAAGTCCCTGTTGCAAGCCTTGCTCTACCCCTTGGGCGATACCCCGATTGAAAATTTTTTGATAGATCACCGATTCCTGCATAAGTTCCTCCTGGAAAAATTGCTCGATCATCGCATCTGTAAACTTAATCCCAGCTAAAATTTGCGTTGCAGCCTTGAGATTTAATTGTTCTGTCCTGTCTTCAATCCTATCCAATTGCTGACTGACTTGCTGCAACAGTTGTTCGGGAGCCTGGGTTTTGGCAAGAACCGCCAAAGGCAACAAACTCGGCAACTCAAAAAAGAGCTGTGGTTCTAGCTCCCAGAGCCGAATCACCCGGTAGCGATGGGTGGTCTGTTGTTGTTGAAAATAATCATGAAACACTTCGGGCATCGTAGTGGGCTTGAGAAAAATAACGACTTGCTCAATCTCAAGGCGATAACGCCGATAAAGCCTCACCCAATAGTCCAACATCCGCAGGGGCATTGGTGGGTTAGAAGTAGCCACCGTTTGAAATTCAAGATGGAGAATTTTGCCAGCAGTCTCCAAGAAAAACCCCCCATCCGCCCGAATTGGTTCGAGGTTCAATTCTGTATTAAGAAAGCTCACACTCTCAAGGGCTGATTCCCCCAGAAGCCAATGGACAAAAGGATGGGGATCTATTTCCAATAAAAACTTGAGAATGTTGTCGTAGCTCATTTCACCGAGGAACGATAGACGTTCTTTACCACATCGCTGAGGCGGGCCATTGCGGTTTCAATTTCACTATCGGTAGCTGTCAAACTAATGCGGAGACATTGCTGCTTATGGGGCCAATCTTCGCGCAAGCCTGGGAAAAAGGGACTGCCGGGCACGGCAATCACGCCCACGGCTTTTAATTCTTGGTAGAGTTCCCAGTCGGTTATCGGCAACTCATCAAACCACAACCAAGCAAAAATCGCCCCTTCCCCTCGGTGGAGATACCAGGGCACATCTTTGGGCATCGCCCGATCTAAGGCAGCTTCGAGGATTTGGATTTTGTTTTGGTAGTAGGGTCGGATCACCGTTTCGGCGATATTAGCCAAGGCCCCCGATTGGATCGCCCGGGCGGCGATCGCCTGACCATAGCGCGACGAATGAATGCAAGCATTGGTTAGAAAGGCCTGTAAAACCCCGATAAAACGCGGTTCCCCAATGGCAATCCCTACCCGTTCTCCCGGCAAGCCCGCTTTAGAGAGGCTCAGGCAGTGGATCACGTTGCCACCAAAGAGGGGTTTCATCTCCGTGAAATTCAGAGCTGGGAAAGGAGGGGCATAGGCCGAATCAATAAATACTGGCACATCATGGACGGCAGCCAGATCAGCAATCTTTTCGGCTTCTTCGTCACTGAGGACATTTCCCGTCGGATTACAGGGGCGCGAGAAAATTACACAGCCTGTATTTTCATCGATATTAAGCTGACTAAAATCGGGGCGATATTTAAAGCGGTGGTTCGCCTGGTCAATGTCGAGGCTCGGTTTAAAAGCGCGGATGGCCTCTGGGTATAAACTGACGCCCCCATAGCCGGTGTAGTCGGGGCTGAGGGGAAGAATGATCGATTTCAGTTGGCCGACATTATCATATCCACCAAAGGCATTGGCCGCGAGGAAATAGAGGGACTGGGAGCCGGGGGTGATGAGAATATTTTCGCCCGTTAAGTTCAGGCCATAGCGTTGGTTAAAATCGGTGGCGATCGCCTCAATCAGGGGTTCATAACCCTGGGACGATCCATAGCGACAAACCACTTCCCCATATTCCGGACTATTGAGGAGATCATTGGTGCAATCGCGCCAGAGCCGTTCCACTTCCGGGATAATCACCGGATTGCCCGCACTGAGGTTAATAAAATCTTGGCCTGCCCCTGCTTTTAGGGTATCGATGATGTCTTTCATGATCGCCCGCACGCCGGTTAAACGCGACATTTGCGTCCCAAATTTCGATAACAGAGGTGCCTGAGACATTGTTATTTAAGTGGCCTGAAAATTGAACTTTTTCATCTTACCGTTTCTCCGAAATTCTTCCGGGTTTTTGATACAAGACATCAAAATTGTCCGGTTTCATTGCGAGAAAGGTTTCGGCTTCCAAGTTCGTCATCAATGGCTTGAGACTTTCCGTGAGAACGCCTTGGGGATAGGTGCGGTTTGGGCTTGGGTTTGGCGATCGCCCCATGTTCAAAAAAGCAGCTTGTTGGGTCGGGGCCGTTGCTGCGGTAGAACTGGGTGCCTGGGGTAAGCGACTGAGAAATCGTTCTAATTCTGGAGAAATCGTTTCCGTGAGGCGCAGCTTGATCGCCCCCTGAGACAAGGATTGCACGTAGGCTCCCGTGAGAAACTGTTGGTAATTTTGCCCCCTAGTTTGGTGGCGTGCCAAAAAGCTCAAGCTTACCCCCCGCACCATTTGTCGGACTGGTTCCGCTGCGTTGCCCATTACCTCTGGCACCAGGGTACTTTGGGCGAGGGCACTGTCGCGATTGCTGACATCGGTGACGCTCATGTGGGTTGCGCCGTCGGCGACGACGAGATATTTTTCACCGCCTAACTGCTGGAATGGTTTCAACTGGTGAGCCAAGCTTGGGGTGACGGTATCTTTTGTACTAGCAACGATCAAGGTCGGAATTTTAATTTTTTCTAAACCCTGCTCCCCAAAAATTTGATCGCTGAGGGGATTAAGGGCGATCGCCTGCTTGACCCGCTCATCCCGCAAATTCAACTGGTCATAGGGCAGTTTTGCCGCCGCACATTGGAGCCAGTCCCCCGGTGCTCTGGTTAAGGGGGTTGCCCGCTGGCAGTGGGCGCGGATGGCAATGGGATCGACAATTCCGCCGGCGATCGCCAAGGCTGTATAGCCCCCAAAGGAATGACCAATCACCGTTACATTGTTCGTCGCAAAGCGGGTTGTGAGGGTTTGATCCTGGTTGAGGCGCTCCAGTTGATCCAGCACAAACTGAATATCCTTGGGCCGATCGACAAATTCCGTCGCCGGGAGCAAAGTATCAAGATTTAAGCCCGGATTAAACAGTGACTGAATATTACTGCCCGGATGATCGAGGGTAACGACGGTATAACCATGGGAGGCCAGATGCACCGCCAGATAATCAAGAAAATGACGATTTGCCGCAAATCCATGGGACAAAACCACCAACTGAGACTGGGATTGGGGACTATCAAAAATATCAATGGGAATCGTGCGATCGCGCCTTTCATCTTGCAGAATTAAACTTTGGCGCCGCACCGTTTGGGAGCCGGGGGCCGTGGGGTTCAGGTTTGCACGTTGGAAAATCTGCGGTTCCGTACTTTCGAGGGCGTCAGTTACCCTGGGGGCAAGCAATTGATTCTGAATATTCGGTAAATTGAGTTGCAACAAGAGGCTGGCCACCGCCGTGAGATCAATGGTCAGTTCCTCCTTGGGGTAAGCCTGCAACAAATTCAGAGCACTAATTTCGACCCCCTGACCCAACACCAGATTCACCGTTGCCTGGAGATCCTGGACAGAAGTCCCCGGTAGAGCCGTTTGAATTTGCGCCAGGATTTGTTTTCCGGTGGGTGATCGCCACAACTGATCAAAAAACTGATCCGCCATCTCTGGTTCAATTTCTAAGTGTCGCTGGAGAAATTTCTGCAAATTACCATCCAAAAACACCCCATAGGGTCGGAGGCTTTGGGGAACTTGACCCGTTTCGGCAAAGGTTTCTAAATCCCGCAATTGTAAAGTTTGTTGAAGTGGCCCTAATTTTAGCCGGAGGGTTTCGGCGGCGATCGCCTTTTCACTGGTTCCCCAGCCCAAACACAGGAGACCAACAATGCCCCATACCTTCAGATTTCGCAACTGCTTTTGCATATCTATCCAAATTTTCTAATGACTATCCCCAGCCTTGCCCAGACCTGCCTTCATCTGAGAAGTTCCCAAAACAAAACCACCCCTCGATTAGAGTAGGTGGTGTCTCAACAATTAATTAGAGCAAATGGTGCATCTAAACCGCAGAGCCTACCCCTGCATATGCACCGTAGAAAAAGATACCGACAACCGCAATGACGCCCATACCAGCGACAACTGCAACGATCCAAAGTGGGATTTTTCCGCCTTCAGACATGAGAACAACCTCCGAAAAAAATAAATTAAAGGGCTGAAATTAAAGGGCTGCCAGCTTAGTTAAAGAAGTAGCTGGAAAATAGAATACCGAGCACAGCAATCAGGAGTAAACCCAGGTACAAAGAAGTCCGGTTTAGTTCCACAGGCTGTCTGTTGGGATTTTGATTTCTTTCCATCGGAAGCTCCTAACGTTGAATAAACTGCATAGCGGCGATCGCCCCTAGGAAGAAAACCGAGGGTACAGCCAGGGTGTGCACCGCCAACCAACGGACGGTAAAAATCGGATAAGAAACAGGTTGGTTAGGACCGCTTGTCATAATACAAAACCTTTTAGTGAATACAGCAAAGAAAAACGCGCGTTACTTAATTGTTAAACTCATTGATCTGATCAATCGCTTTGTAACGATCAGTCACAATGGGAATCTCTTGACGAGTTTCAGTAAAGTATTGGTCAGGACGGGGTGTCCCGAAAGTATCGTAAGCCAAGCCAGTGCTCACAAAGAGCCAGCCAGCAATAAATAACATCGGAATGGTGATGCTGTGAATAACCCAGTAGCGAATACTGGTCACAATGTCAGAAAACGGGCGTTCTCCGGTAGAACCTGCCATGCGACTATTCTCCTCTCAATTGTTAATGAAAAAAAACTTATTAAACAAATTAGCCTATATCATACGGAATTAACAGACACTCCCACAATAGAATGGGTTGCCCTTAGGCCGCTTCCGTGGATGTATCGTACCGTAAAATCACCCCCTGTTGCCCAAGGATGAAGCCTTTATTCTCATTTAAGAAAACGACCCGGTAAAAGTTTGTCGGGATCTCTTCTAGGGCAGCGTCCCGGAACCAAGTGTCGCCACCATCTTTACTCACAACAACACTGCCACTACCACCGACGACCCATAGTTCTGCGGGAGTACGATAGCCAATGTGCAACAAACCAACACTGTTGCGATACTGCGGTGTCACCGGTTCGCTCCAGGCTTCTGCATTGTCTGGATTTGTATCGTCGCTAAATTGCACAACTCCCCCACGGGCTAACAACCAGAGTTTATCTTCGCCATTAAAGCCCATGCTCTGAAGGCGACGGGAAGAATTCCGGTTATGGGGCGTCCATTCTGTATCCCCAGGCGACCAAGTGGAATAAAAATTACCCCGGGCAGAAACGGCCACATATTTACCATCGGCAGAACGTTCAATGGTACGGGCAACGCCAACGGCACCTTCGACAAGGGCTTTCCAGTTTTTGCCGCCGTCGGTGGTTTTGTAAATGGCCCCAAGGTCGGTGACCATTTCGGCGGTGTTTGGCCCTAGGGCAGTGATGTTGTAGGGGGCACCGGGCAATTGACTGCTGAGGGCGATGCGACTCCAGTGCTCACCACCATCGTCGGTATGGAGCAGGATCGAAGGCCGTCCGGTAATCCAGCCTTCTTGGCCAGAGAAGCTAACACCGGTAAAACTTTCTTTTTCGTCACCGAGATCAATAATTCGCTCGGCCCAGGTCTTGCCGCCATCGGTAGTTTCAAAGAGGGTTTCTTTGGTACCGACAAGCCAGCCATGTTGGAGGTCGTCGGTAAAGGCAATATTGGCAAAGGTCGAATCGGTATTTAAGTCGATTTCTTGCCAGGGATTTTCGCTAATGGTTGGTGCTTGGACACAGCCGATGCACAATACCAAAACGGCGATCGCCGCAATGGCTTTTTTTAAGGGTTTTAATAGACCTAAAACTGAAGTCATAGCGCAATATAAAAGCAATAAAAGTAAAAATTTGGAATTAAGACAAGGCTTTGCTATGGGGGTCTTTAGTCCAGACCATAAAGGCTCAGGAAGAAAAGGATTGCCAAGCCCATGGCCCCAAAAATGAGTAGGTTTTTTTGGTTGGAGCTGAGATTATTCACACCAAAACCATATTTCAGATTTTCTTCAAAACCTGAGGGGGCATCCGCTGCACCAATATTGCGAAATTGGGCGCGATCAACGCTACAAACAGGACAGTTCCAAATGAGGGGCAGATCTTCAAAGGCGGTGCCCGGTGGTGTGTTGGTACGGCTTTCTCCCTTTGCAGGGGTGTAAATGTAACCGCAGCTGGGGCATTCGTAACTGGCGGGAGCCTTTTCGGCGAGGGTTTTTTCTATGGGGCGATCGCTCATCGTTCAGAGGGTATTTGACTAGCAAACCAAGGAAGTAATTATGAAAAATTATGACATAATCCGTAAACTTTCTTTAATTTATGAATCTGGCCAGCGGTATAAAGTGCAAAGTCAGCTTTTTCGTTTGCGGCGATAGATCCGGAGCAGTCACCACGGGGAAAGGCGATCGCCCTAGGGACAAATTAGGGGAGAAGCTATACTTTGATTAATTTTATGGCATTGCTGCAGATCCCTCCGGGGCAAGCTAGAACGTCCGCATGACAGATTCTTTTGATCTTACGTTGCAAATTATCATCACCGTCTTTGCGGGCATTAGTGCCCAGGTGTGTGGTGAGTTTTTAAAGATTCCGAGCATTGTGCTCCTCCTGATTTTTGGCATTGCCCTGGGGGGAGATGGCTTTGGGATCTTGCATCCGAGTGAATTTGGCGTCGGCCTGGAGGTCTTGGTCGCCCTAGCGGTGGCCGTCATCCTGTTTGAGGGAGGGTTAAATCTCAAACTGAAGGAATTAAATGAAGTTTCCGGGAGCCTCCGTAACCTCGTCACCATCGGTACTTTAATCACTTTGGTGGGGGGAGGCCTTGCGGCCCATTACCTCGCTGAGTTTCCCTGGGCGATCGCCTTTTTGTATGCCTCTTTGGTGGTGGTGACGGGGCCGACGGTGGTGGGGCCGCTCCTAAAACAAGTGGCCGTTGACCGTAAGGTGGCAACCCTCCTGGAGGGGGAGGGTGTACTGATCGACCCAGTGGGGGCCATTCTGGCGGTGGTGGTGCTCGATACGATTTTGAACGTGGATGCGGGCCTGGGAGAAGTGGCCAGTGGTTTGGCCCTCCGTTTGGGGATCGGGGCCGTTATTGGGGCCGCTGGTGGCTGGCTCATGGGTCAATTTTTGCGCCTGGCAAACTTCCTGTCTGAAGATTTAAAAAATTTGTTGGTGCTGGCGGGAATCTGGGGCCTCTTTGGTTTTGCCCAGTCAGTGCGAGGAGAATCGGGCTTAATGACAGCGGTGGTGGCAGGGATTGTCCTCCGGGCCTTTTCCATCCCAGAAGAGCGGCTACTAAGGCGGTTTAAGAGTCAGCTCACGGTTCTTTGTGTGTCTGTTTTGTTTATTTTGTTGGCGGCGGATTTGTCCATTGCCAGTATTTTTGCTTTGGGTTGGGGGAGTTTCTTTACGGTGGCGGTGCTGATGTTTGTGGTACGCCCCATTAGCGTTGCTCTTTGTACGGCCAATAGCGATCTGGATTGGAAGCAGAAATTTTTTGTTGCTTGGGTTGCGCCACGGGGCATCGTCTCGGCCTCGGTCGCCTCTCTATTTGCGATTATTTTGACGGAAAAAGGGTTTAATGGTGGTGCTTCCATTAAGGCCTTGGTTTTTTTGACAATTTTGATGACGGTATTTATCCAAGGCTTGTCGGCCAAATGGATTGCACGGCAGTTAAAAATTACCTCCATTGAGGCGCGGGGAGCGGTGATCGTTGGTTCTAGTCCCCTCAGTCGCCTGTTGGCCCAGCTGTTTCAGCAGCAGGGGGAGTCGGTGGTGATCATCGATACAGACCCCAAAGCCTGTGAAGCGGCCCGCACGGAGCAGTTGGAAGTGTACCAAAGCAGCGCCCTAGATGGAGATGTGCTAGAGGAAATTGGCATTAGCTCCATGGGAGCCTTTGTCGCCCTCACCACCAACGGGGAAGTCAATTTAGTGTTGGCCCAACGGATCATGGAAGAGTTTCATCCGCCGAGGGTAGCGGCGTTTTTTGAACAGGGGGATCCGGACAATGCGATCGCCAACAAGGGCAAAATCAGTCAGGTCTTTGGGGGCGGCTTTTCTGTCAAAGTTTGGAATCAATATATCCTTGATCAACAGGTCAAATTGGGAAAAACAACCATTGGCCCCAGGGATAAAAACCAGACTTTACCCTTCCAAACCCTCATTGATGCCGGTAAATTTTTGCCCCTGCTCATCCGCCGCCAAGCCAGCCTCATGATCGTGCGATCGCTAGAGGATCTCAAGGCCGAAGACGAACTTATTTACCTCCTCCATGACCCCCGACCTCAGCTTCTAAAACGACTTTCGGGGGGAATGCAAGCGCCGCGCCTCCTCTTAGAAACATTACCGGAAGTGGAAAAATTACCCCGCTCTCCCCAGGCGATCGCCCCGGTTGCCCTGCCTGAGCTTCCAGAGAACAGTTAAAATAGGGTCATGTTCAGCCCATAGATTGTGTGGAAATCATCGAGCAGCCATGACACAAACAACTACTGCCCCCGGCATCCAACTCACTGAAACCGCCCTCAAGCACGTCCTGATGCTCCGCGAACAACAGGGCCAAGACCTCTGGTTGCGAGTGGGTGTGCGCCAGGGGGGATGTTCGGGAATGTCCTACATGATGGACTTTGATCGCCCCGACAATGTCAGCGAACATGATGAAGTATTTGACTACGAAGGCGGTTTTAAGATCATCTGCGATCGCAAAAGTATGCTTTATCTCTATGGCCTCGTCCTGGATTACAGCAATGCAATGATTGGCGGTGGGTTCCAGTTCACCAACCCCAATGCCAACCAAACCTGTGGTTGTGGGAAATCTTTTGGGGTTTAATAGAAAATCGCGTCTTTGCCCCTCATGCGGTCGGCAAGGTGCCTGTTTTTTATGAGCCTGAATGACAACTATGACCGAATTAACCATCGAACAACGGTTTGAAGCTGGTTTTAAGCGTTACGATGCCGGCGAGTCCCCGGATGCCCTGCTGCCAGAATTTATCGAAATCTGTCGGCTCGATCCGAAAAATGCCGCCGCCTGGAGCTGTGTGGCTTGGTTACATTTACTCCGGGGGAAAGCAGACCTCGCCCTCCCTGCCGCCCAACGCAGTGTCAAAATTGACCACCGCAATCCCCAAGCCCATGTAAATCTCGCCCTTGCGCTCCTTGGTACTGGGGGTAAAGGGGTACGCAAGCACATCGAACTGGTGCAAAAGGTGATGGATTTCAGTGAAGAGGTGCGCCAAGATATTTTTGAAAATATTGACGATGGCCTCAAGCGGAGACCGGATTGGAAAGAGTTGGCCAAGGTGAAGAACTGGCTGTCTGAGTAAACAACAGTAGAGGTGATTATTGGCGTGAAGCATTATTTTACCGGCCTAACCGCAGATCAGTTTCGCCATCCCCTAGATCAAGAAGCCACTGCCGCCCTCCGCCGCCTCCCTGGTTTGGATCTGTTGGTACGCTCTTTTTTGGGGTCAACGGCAGAGCAGGTTTTTCAGTTCAATAATCTCGCGTCGAGCATTTTGGTGGGCGATCGCCAACTGCCCCACCTCCATCACCTCCTCCAGGAAGCCGCCCAGGTACTGGATCTGACGCCGCCGGATCTCTACATCCAACAAAATCCTGTGCCCAATGCCTATACTTTTGCTATGCGGGGCCAAAAACCCTTTATGGTGATCCACACGGCCCTGGTAGAAATCCTCACAGAAGCAGAACTCCAGGCGGTTATGGCCCACGAACTGGGGCACCTCAAGTGCGAACATGGCGTTTATCTGACCCTGGCGAATCTGCTAATGCTGGCCACTAATGCCCTCCCAGTGTGGGGAAGCTTACTTTCCCAGTCTCTGCAAAATCAGATGTTGGCCTGGTTACGTTGTGCGGAACTGAGTTGCGATCGCGCTGCTTTTTTGGTGAGTCAAGATCCAAAAATTATGATGTCGGTGCTGATGAAATTAGCGGGAGGCTCGCCGAGTTTGGCCCCGTTGTTGAACCTGGATGCGTTCATGGAACAGGCCAAAACCTACGAATATTTGAGCCAAAATCAGTTGGGTCAACTGTTGCAGGAAACTCAAACCACCCAACTCACCCATCCCCTACCGGTGGTGCGCGCCCAGGAAATCTGGCGGTGGGCGAGTTCCCAGGAATATTCCCTCTTGCTTCAAAACAGAGATTCAGTTTATAATCACAAAGGTTCATCCAAGGGCGGATGGCGAAATTGGTAGACGCACCACACTCAAAATGTGGCGACTTCGGTCATGGGGGTTCAAGTCCCCCTCTGCCCATCTAAAAATAGTTTTGAAGTATTTAAGCTTCTAGATACTGTCGGTAACGCTGCTGAAGTGAAAATTTTTCACCTTAAGGGCCGGAACCACGGTACTGCCGTGGCGTTCTGGGGTGGCGATCGCCTCCACATCCCGGAGTAAATCGGGCAAAGATTGATTAAAACGTAGATTACAGATCGGGTAAGCAAGTTTCCCATTTTCGATCCAAAAAGTGCCGTCGCGGGTCATGCCTGTAAATTCGAGGGTTTGAGGATTCACCGCCTGCACATACCAAGCACGATTGATAAAAATTCCCCGTTCTGTCTGGGCAATTAAATCAGCGACAGTCTGGTCACTACCCGTCATCACCAGGGGAAAAAGGCTCCCAGTGGGTTCTTGGCCGGTTTGCTGCGCCCAGTAACGGTCATAGCTCAGGGTTCTCGGAATCCCTTCAGTGGCGATCGCCAATGGATTACAGGGCAAACCCTGACTGTCAAAGGCTCCGGTTTGTAACAGGGAATGGGCCGGATCACGGTATAGATTCACCAATGGGCTAAAGATTTGTTCACCGAGGGGATGTTTGGCAAAATAACTGCGTCCCTCGGCGGCAGCCCGTGCCGACATATACCAAACTAATCGGGGGATCAGATTAGCAACTGCTCCGGCTCCCAGAACCACTGGGTAAGTACCGGGTTCAACCCGACGGGGATTTTGTGATCGCTTTGCCCGCTCCATGGTGGTCAGTACCATTTGCTCGATGGGCAACTCATCAATCCCCCAGGCTGTGCGACTCTGCCAACTGGAGCCATTGCCAATTTTGGCCGTGTAACTAAATTCTGCCTGGGTTTGGCGATCGCCTGCCCGTAAGCCCGCCGAATTCCCCAGGGCATAAACCTTAGCACTGGTACTTAAAATTCCTGACCCGTTTACTCCGGCTGCCTCGCTCCACTGGCACACCTGCTGAATTAATTCTCCCCGCTGTAAAGGCGATCGCTGCAACGTTGCGGCATCAAATTTTGCCGTCCGCGCTGCGTACACTTGTTTTGCTAAAAGCGGTACCCATTCGGGATCCTCTGGGGCAAGCCTCGCTAAATCTTCACTCCGCCGTAACGCCACCTGGATCTGCTCCCAGTCTTGTTCGACGGTGGTGACACTGGCACTACGGGAGCCGAAAGAACTTGTGATTGTTATTTCAAACTGATTTTTTTGTAAATTTTGCCGAATTTGGTTCTCTCCAAATCGGCCTAGGGTAGATTCCCGTTCGGCGATCGCCACCATGACCCCGTCCGATTCTGCCGCCCGAATAATTTTTTCAATCCAGTCAAAGGCCTGAGCTTGGGAAATTAATTGTGATGCCGTCGCTACCATGTCGAGTGCTATCCATTGAAACTTTTTCTATTAAAACAACAAAAACCCTTCCACCACAGTCGATAGAAGGGAGAATGTTTTGCGGAAAATATCTATATCATTTGAATGAATAGCCGCTCATTGAATCTGTTGGCCCAATACAGGACTTACTCTGCCCAGGCCGTATGGAAAAACTCACCCCGGGATTTATCGGTTCGTTCGTAGGTGTGGGCCCCAAAGTAATCCCGCTGGGCTTGGGTCAGATTTTGGGGTAAACGCGCCCGACGATAGCTATCAAAATAATCTAACGAGGCGCTAAAAGCTGGTACTGCAATCCCCAATTCATTTGCCGCCAAAATAACTGTCCGCCACGCAGTTTGGCGATCGATAATTGACTGTTTAAATTCCGGCGCCAGTAACAAATTCGGCAGATTTGGATTTTCCACATAGGCCGCCTTAATCTTGTCGAGGAAGCCTGCCCGAATGATACAGCCCCCCTTCCAGATCCGCGCTGTTTCACCGAGGTCTAGGTTGTAGCCATACTCCGCTGAAGCTTTACCCAGCAGGGCCATCCCTTGGGCATAGGAACACATCTTCGAGCAATAAAGCGCATCCCGTACTTGGTTAATAAAGGTTTTAATATCACCCCGATAAACGCGCTCCGGTGAGGGTAACTCCAAGGATGCGGCTTTCCGTTCATCTTTATAGGCTGACATCACCCTTGCATTCACAGCGGCATAGATCGTCGGAATTGGCACACCCAACTCCAGGGAACTCACCACTGTCCAGCGTCCAGTGCCCTTTTGCCCTGCACTGTCGAGGATCAGTTCTACCAGGGGCTGATTGGTTTCAGGGTCAATTTTTTTAAAAATATCAGCGGTAATCTCAATTAAGAAAGAATTGAGCTCATCGGTTTGATTCCATTCCGTAAAGACCTCATGGAGTTCCGTATGGTTTAGCTTTGCGGCGTTTGCTAAGAGATCGTAGGCTTCGGCGATCAGCTGCATATCACCGTACTCAATGCCATTGTGCACCATTTTGACGTAGTGACCTGCACCGCCTGGCCCAATAAAGGTAACGCAGGGGCCATCGTTTACCTGGGCGGCAACTTTTGTCAGGATCGGTTCGAGCTCCCTATAAGCGGCTTCTGTTCCACCGGGCATCAGACTAGGGCCGTTGAGGGCACCTTCTTCGCCACCACTGACTCCCATACCAACGAAACCTAAACCTGTGGCTTCGAGATCCTTGGTGCGACGTTCAGTGTCTTCATAGAGGGAATTACCGCCATCGATGATCATGTCGCCTTCTTCTAGAAGCGGTTTGAGGTCATTGATTACATAGTCAACGGGAGCCCCGGCTTTAACCATCACCAAAATTTTGCGGGGACGTTCGAGGAGTTGGACAAATTCTTCGAGGCTATAGGCGGCTTTGATGTCCTTGCCGACGGCGCGGGTCGCCATAAATTCTTCTGTTTTGCTGGCGGTGCGGTTGTACACGGCAATCGGGAAGCCATTACGTTCAACGTTGAGGGCTAGGTTTTCGCCCATTACCGCGAGGCCGATGACGCCAAAGGTTCGTTTAGTCATATTGAGTGTTGAGTTGTTTTTCTAAGCGTGTGAGGTCTTCTTTTCTTTTACGTTAGCGTGTGGGTCTGATCTTGCTCAGAATTCGGTCATCATTTGTCGTGTTTCTTAAATATCGATCAAGGATCTGTGAAAAGTTCTTCAAATTATTGTGAGTTCGTGACGGTTTAAGGTTGATTTAAGACTTCACTATGGTGGCTTTGCCTTTTTTAAAACGGTGATTCTCTCGGTTTATCAAGGCTTTAGGCCATATTTTTCTAATTTTTAGTTTATCGTTGTGACCAAGATCAATGGAAGAAAATACGGAAATAAATGTCACCAAAAGGCCTATAAAGTCGACAGATTCCATACATTATTGTTTTGAGTTGAAACAATTTTTATTGGAAAAGTTTATCGAAAAATATTTCTTATTCTGGTTGGGGGTAAGAGTCCCAGAGGGCTGTTTTTTGGCGTAGGCTGCCGAAGTTATCACGGCCAAGGATCAGGTGATCGAGGAGGGGAATGCCGAGAATTTGGGCGGATTGTAGTAAGCGTTCGGTGAGTTGTAAATCTTCGGGACTGGGATCGACATTACCGGAAGGATGATTGTGGGCGATGATCAAGCGAGTGGCTCCATGTTTGATGACTTCGCGGAAAATTTCCCTGGGGTGGGCTAGGGTTTCGGTGGCTAAACCAATGGTGACAACCCTCGTGGCGATTAGGGTATTTTTCACATCGAGGCAGAGGACGGCAAAGCGTTCTTGGTCTTGCCACATGAGATCGTTGCTGAGGGCGATCGCCGCTGCTTCGGGACTATCAACGATGATTTTTTCGCTGGGTTTCGCCTGGAAAATTCGTTTGCCGAGTTCGATCCCGGCGAGGATCTGGGCAGCTTTGGCAAGGCCCACTCCAGGGATGCTGGTCAGTTCCTGGGGGGTCGTGTGGCGCAACACATCAAAGGGATCCCGCTTACCCTGACTGCAGGTGTGCAAAATAAATTGGGCGAGGCCGACGGCGGAGAGGTTGCGGTGGCGATCGCCAGTGCTGATCAAGATGGCAATTAATTCGGCATTGGATAAATATTTGGCCCCCACTGCCACCAGGCGTTCGCGCGGTCGTTCGCTAGCGGGAATATCTTGGATCCGGGGGCTGTAGTTCATCTAGTTCTTAACAGATCAATGCACACAACTTGACGATGGGGATTTCATTATTCGTTGGTCTTGGTGACCTCGATGCGATCGCCTGCTTGGAGGTTAATTTCCTTCGCCAAACCGCCCCGAATTTCAATCACTTGATCAATATTGACGGTCGTTGGCGGCCCATAGGTAGGACAAGGATCATTTTCACAAGGGGGGACATCATGGGCGATCGCCTGCACCACCCCCTCCCGCAGGAAAATCATATCCAGATTGATCAAGCAATTTTTCATCCAAAAACTGACTGGGCGGGCGGGATCAAACTCAAATAACATCCCCCGATTATCCGGTAAAAATTCCCGATACATCAGCCCTAACCGCTGTTGTTCGGCGGTTTCTGCAACCTCTAACCCAAACCGTTGCTCCGATCCGACGATCTTGGCCGTTGCCGTAATCGGGAGCATTTGCCCCTGGGGTCTGGGGGCGGATTGGCTCACCGGGGTCTCACTGGGAGGCGTACTGAGGCCAGAATCATCAACCGGAAATGGGACACACCCAACCAAGACGGTGCCACAGAGAGCCAGACAAAGACGGGAAGTAAAAGACATGGTGCTTAGTTAAATGGTGGAGATCGAAGGGAGGCAGTTGGAACGCATTTTAAAACCTAGGGATCTTTTTTGAGGACATAACCGACTCCCCGCACAGTTTGAATCAGGCGTTTCTGGCCTTTTGCTTCAATTTTAAGGCGTAAATAACGAATATAGACTTCAATCACGTTAGATTCCCCTTGAAATTCGTTGCCCCAGACATTTTCCAGGATTTGCTCCCGTGTTAAGACCTGTTGGGGATGGGACATCAAATATTTCAACAGTTCAAATTCTTTGACTGTTAGTTCAATGGGACGGGGCGAGTCGCTACTTTGGCCTGGCGATCGCCACACCTGACGGGTATTGAGATCTAAGATTAAATCCCCAAAAAAAAGTTGCTCCCGTTGGCCTGTTTGGGGCTGGAGATAAATTTCGAGGAGTCGTAAAAAGCGTTCCTGTTGGTAGGGTTGCAGCACATAATCATCGGCACCCGCTTCCAGGCAGATTACCCGTTCCTCAACGCGATCCTGGGTCACCAGAAATAAAATGGGCCGCACAAATTGCGCTTTGCGGAGACTGCGACAAAAGTCGATCCCCCGTTGTCCCAGGAGGGGATAGTCCACAATTACCATGCCTGCTGGTAACTGTTGGAGGCGTTGTTGGGCTTGTTCTACCGTTTCAACGGTAATGGTTTGATAGCCGAGATCAGCAAGATCTAGGGTGGCCCGTTGTGTAAACTCTTGATCCGTCCCAACGAGGAGAACATAGGCTAAACCATCGGCGGCATATTGGCTTTGGGGCATATCAAGCTATCGAAATCTTCCGAACAAAGAAAAATAAATGTGGCTAAATAAAAAAGCTCAAGGGGTAATCTTTTTGATTCTAGAAAGGCTCAATTTAGGGAAAGACAAATTTTCATGAATCTTTGCTTCTGATGCCATTTCCCTAAAGAACTTTGCGGGATGTGGGCTTCGCCACGTGGGGGAGTCCCCAGCCCAGCTTCTCCCGGAGGATTCGGAAAAATTCGGGTCGGTGGAGGCGCACAAAGCGGGCATTGTAAGGCGATCGCTCTAAATGGACTTGATCCTCCGGCAAGACATAGGCCCCACCGTTACCATCGACGACCATCACCAAGCGGTGGGACGTTGCCGGAAAAATATTTACCGGTTCTGTGTCCGAAAAGACGAGGGCCCGGGACGCGAGGGAATGGGGACAAATGGGGGCGAGCTGGAAAACGGGCACATCGGGGGTAACGACGGGGCCACCCGCACTGAGGGAATAGGCCGTGGAGCCGGTGGGGGTTGAAATCATAATGCCATCGGCGGCAATATCAACGGGGGCATGGCGACCAATCTGGATTTCAAAGTGGCACATCCCGGCTAGGGGTTCCCGGTGGAGCACCATTTCATTGAGACTGAGGGCTTCCCAAAGGAGTTCCCCGTCGCGGAAAAGCTGCACGGTAATCATCGAACGGTCTTCGATTTCGTATTCTCCGGCTAAAAGCTGGGCGATCGCCTCATCGAGGTGCTGGAGATACATTTCCGTTAAAAATCCGAGGTGTCCCGTATTGACCGTTAGCAACGGGATTCCCTTTGGGGCAACCTGGCGTGCGGCTGACAAGACTGTGCCATCTCCCCCCAGAACCACGGCAAACTGCATATTTTCATCAAAGTTGGGGGGCACCAATTGCTCAATTTTGGTGTGACACACGGGCTGTTGGTGGCCCGTTTCCTGGGTTGGCGGACATTCTGCATAGCCAAGTAGACCGCCAAATCCAGTGGCCGTAAACACTTCCCACCCTTTATTCCTCAAGGTTTTGGCTAATTCCTGAGCGACTTGGCAGGCAATGGGTTTGATGTCGTTATAGATAATGCCGGCTTTGGGCACAAGTAGAAGTGTCCTACAAACTTAAGGATATAAACAATAGGGTATCACTCAAACCGTTTCCCTTAATACCTATACGGTTGGCGATCGCCACTAATGAAACGTCAAGTTTTTAATTCTTCAGCAGCATCCCCCCAGGCCTCACTCCAGGGGAACACAACTGTAGTAAAACGTCCCTAAAACGGTGTCCGAATATTCGGCTTTTTCTTCCCGTTTTTCTTTTTGCCCTTATTTTTCTCGTAGTCAATTTCCTTCAGCTTTTGCATAATGCGGCTGAAGTATTCCTGTAAATAACTTTCGAGGGTCGTTGTTTCGGCGGGATCAAGCCCAAAGGTTTTGTAAACATCTTCCATCGGCGCGTCCAAAGGCTTACCCGTGGCCATCACTTCTGCAAAAGCCAAGCGATCCGACGCATTTTGCCCCCATTGGAAAAAGCGGCTGACCCGGCGCATTAACCGCAGAAAACCTAGAGATAGTCGGGCAATGCTGGCAGTTTGGCCAGAATAACGCTCACAAATGGCGATAATTTCTTCCCCTTTCCAAGCCCGGGTGCCCACCACTGGAAATGTTTGTTTTTCCGTGGCCGGAATTTTCACCGCCTGCACCGCAAACTTCGCAATGTCTTGGGTGTTCATGTAGGCGATCGGCGAACTCTCCCCAGTGATCCAGACTGCTTGATTTTCAAGAATGGGAATCGCGTATTGGGCAATCAACCCCTGCATAAACCCACTCAAGCGCAGGATTGTATAATTCATGCCCGCTTCCTTGAGATATTCCTCGACGCAATATTTTGCATCCATCAAAGGCACATCACGGTGCTGCTCTGCATTAAGAATTGAGAAGAAAATAAATCGCTCAACCCCAGCTTCCTTGGCGGCTTGGATCAGGTTTACTTGCCCTTCCCAGTCAACTTCCTTAACACCAATAGAATCCGTTGCCCGGGCCGTGGCAGCATCAATGACAGCATCAACCCCTTCTAGGGCTGGGAGCAAAGACTCGGGCTGGCATAAATTTCCGCCGATTAATTCTGCACCCCACTCCTTGAGAAAGGAAGCTTTACGGGGATTCCGGACGAGACAACGGACTTGATGTCCTTCATCCAATGCCCGTCGCGCGACTTGCCTGCCTAATGTGCCAGTAGCACCGACCACCAGTAAATTCATTTAAATTCCGGTTAAGTAACGTTTTTTTAAGATTCTATAGAATTTTATCAGAAAGCGATCGCCCCCTCCCCCCATGCAGAGAAAAAGGCCGCCCCATCCGCCAGATCTTTTTGTCTACAATCAAGGCAGTCACCATGGTTAAAATTTAAGTCCTATGTTTTTTGGTTTGCTCGGTAAAAAGACCCAGATGCCTACGCCCCAGGAGGCTTTACCCGGTCGTACCCAAACAATGCCTATCCCCGATCAGCATTTCGTCAATGGCAATCCCATTGCTCCCCCCTTCCCCGCAGGGATCAAACTTGCGATGTTTGGTCTGGGCTGTTTTTGGGGGGCAGAGCGCAAATTTTGGCAAACCCCCGGCGTTTTTAGTACAGCGGTGGGCTATGCGGCTGGCCACACCCCCAATCCAACCTATCAGGAAGTCTGCTCTGGGATGACGGGCCACAATGAGGTGGTTCTTGTTGCCTATGATCCTACGCAAGTGTCCTACGAGACTCTCCTCAAGGTTTTTTGGGAAAGCCATAATCCCACCCAAGGCATGCGCCAAGGTAACGATGTAGGCACCCAGTACCGTTCTGGTATTTACACCTACTCCGAGGCTCAAAAACAATTGGCCCAGACATCCCTAGAGGCCTACCAAGATGCTTTAAAGGCCGAGGGTTATGGCGCGATCACAACGGAAATTTTGGAGGCACCGGAATTTTATTACGCGGAAGAATACCATCAGCAGTATCTCGCAAAAAATCCAGGGGGCTACTGTGGCCTCGGTGGTACAGGGGTCGGCTGTCCCGTGGGTCTCGAAGCTAAATCCTAGTGACTCTCGGATCGCATAATTTTTGAACATCAGGGGCTTGGGTAAAATAGCCCCTTTTTTTTATTTTTCACCGCAGATTAGGACGCCTCTGGGGTCGGTAACTCAAACGTCAGTTGGACATAGTTTGATTCCGTTTGGTGCCGGGTTTCCTGAAGCTTAGCCAGGTATTTTTGGCAGTCTTCTTGCCAGAAAGCGGAGGTGCCTGGGCAATTTTGGTCGGTTTGTAGCCAATGTTGGAAGACCGTTTGGCGTTGATCCTGGGGCTGACTGATTTGGTAAATACGGGTGCGTTTTTTCTGAATGGTGGTGATCTTGAGGTATTTCAGTTCGAGGCCGAGTAGTTCGAGGAAGCGACGCAGAATCATGATCGGGGTAGAATTTTTCGCGAGGCCAATGCCAACGGTGGTCTTGATGGCATCTCGATTTTCTAAGGCGATCGCCGCCAGTCGTTGCATCTCTGGATCGAGGTTGTGGAGCGGTCGATTGGCCTGGGCGAGGAGAGTGGTGATCCCCAAAATTTCCATGGTGCCGATGATTGCCCCCATTTGGGAGTGGTTAAAATCAGGCTGGAAAATTTGCCCGCCCCCCTGTTGCATCAGGTGAGTGGCGATGAGGGCATCTCGATCCGCCAGGTAAGGGCGACCCAGGGTCAGGAAATAGTGACGCCGCAGCTTTTGGTACCAGTGGTCGTCATCTTTGGCCACTAGGGAAGCGGTGACGGGGAGATTGTAGCGTTTCTGGAGTTCGTATTTGCGGAGTTGTTGTCGTTCAGAGGGGCTTTTCAGGAGTTTCTTTTTCAGGCGTTGGTAGTCTTTGGTACTCAAGGGGGTTGCCTGGGCGATCGCCAAACATTCTGCTTGGTAGTTCGTATCGCGAATGGAATTAATCGCCGTGGCCAATTGATTATCGGGTTGGCTTTGAGTCGCCGTCGTTTTGCGGTGTTTTGGTACCGCCGACAACTGATGTCCTTCCCGCTGAAGATGAGCGAGCACGGCCTCGCGGTAGTTCACCATGCCCGCATTAATCCGCACCGCAAATTTGGCCCAACACAGAAGGGATTCAGCCTGAAAAGCAGTGTCTAAATCATCAAGGGCGATAAAGTCAGACTGTTGCAGCAGGCGGATATTCGTTTGGGTGAGCCTTTGACTGGAGGTGAGTAGTGCCGGAATGGAAGTGGCCCCATTGCCGATGGTGTTAAAGCCATATTTGGCCACCCAGAGATGACGCGGAATATTTTCACGCACTCGACTCAGGGCCTGGCAGATGGAATTAACCGTTTGTACCCCCTGGGCGATCGCCCACACCGAGGTGAAATGTCCCTGCAAATCGAGACTAATCCCCGTTTCCACAGCTGGACTCGCTAAAACCACATCATACTGGGCGAGGGTTTGGTTAATTTGGCCCATGGCACCGTAGGCAGGATGTTCAGGATCCGCCAGGGATTCCGCATCAAGGCGGAGAATTTTGCGGTCAGGAAACTGATTTTTGAGGTAAATTTCGAGGGTCGAAGTGCTCCATTGGCTCTTGAGTTTTTGGGCAGAGAGACAGATAAAAGGCCGCCCGCCCCCTTGGATATGTTGCACCAAGTCCTTGACTAGCCGTTTTGGTGTGCCATCGGGATAGTGATTGAGGGTGTAGTGGGTGGTGGTATCCGCTTGCCAAGTATTTTCAATGAGATAGGGCTGAAGCTTCTGGCCTCCCAGGGTCAGGAGATAGTCAATGGAAACATCACTCAAGTCGGCATCACTGATGTAAATTTGGCCTTCGCCGACAAAGACATTTTGCAGCAGGTGCTTGAGGCTCTGGAGAATATTGACCCGGTTATCGCGACAGGTGCTGGAATTTAACCCGTGCCATAGCACTTGTTCTACTTCGTCAAAAATAATCAGGGCATCACCCCAGTGATGGGGATTGAAACGGGCCTGGGATTTGCCATGCAGAGAATCAATGCAGAGGCCATAGCCATTAATTTTTAGGTTGGGTTCCTTGGATCGATCTTTGCCCCGGGGAAGATCACGGATGTAATCGAGGCCAAACCGCTGACAGAGTTCTTCGACGAGACGAATGCGGTGCCCAATCACAAGGACGGGCTGTTGGCGGGCGATCGCCCCTGCAACAACTGATTCTAGCCAACGGGTTTTGCCCGTTCCTTTGGGAGATTTGAGCGCAATTAACTTGGCTGCTGGGGGAATTGTTAACTGCTCCGGGAGATACCGCTGGTGGAGGATTTGGTGACGGGGATAGGTGAGTTGTTCAAGGTCTTGGGCTTTCCAGAGATCGAGGCTGGGGGCGTCTTGAAAGGCAGCTTCAAAGGCGGCTTGACCTTGGTTTGCAATGAGATCATCCACCCCTTTCCCAGCACGACGGTCCCAGGTGATCACCTTGACGGGGCAACCGGCTTGTTTGAGTAAATAACCCGTTTTCCGGATGGCACTGCGCACGGCCCGGATGGTGGTGGGTTTTTCGTCCTGGTCAAAGGCAATGTAAATGGTGCGCTGCCCGTGAATCAGTTTTTTCAGTTGGGGAATCAGTCGAGATTGGCCGATGCGGTGGCCAAATTCATCCTTGGGCGTCCGGATTGCTCCGTAAATTCCCGGCAGGGCGATCGCCCCGTAGCCGGCACTGAGGAGAGAGCCTGCTTTTTTCGCCCCTTCAGTAATAATCAAGGGAATTTGGGGATGTTCCTTTAGCCATTGCCAAAAGCCCCCATCGGGCTGGGTATCGTCCCAATCGTCTTGGCTAAATTCCAGTTGATGGCGGCGGGCCACCCGTTCCCACACATGGGGCGGCAGGCGTAACGCAAACAGGCCCGTACTCGTTTTCGGGGGGTGTTCGTACTTGATGGGTTTGCCTTTTTCTGGATTGACGCGGGGTTGTTCCGGTTTGAAACAGCCCCAAAGGTCAGCCTTTCCCGTCAAAATATCGACGCCAGAACACCACCAGCCCCCGGCCTCGGTGTGTTGATAGCGCTGGAGGTAACTGTCCCCCAAACGACCATCATTTCGTCGGGGCAACGCCTCTGAATAGAGCAAATAATCCAAAGGGCGATCGCCCTCTAGGGAAATAACATTCAGTTGGATGAGTTCAGGATCAACACAGCTTTGCTGCCATTCTTGAACATGATCCATGGGTTGCACCTCAGACGCTAGATGTAGGGTAACTAAGCATACTCCACTCTATATCTGGTGCGCAACTTTATTTTAAAAAAAATCTTAAGCAAATCTTAAGGCTGTAAATCCAGGGAAGTTGGGCCTGGGATCCGGGGGGCGATCGCCACCGCAACAAGATTTGTAACGGCCTTTTAAAGGGCGATCGCTGAAACCAAGGACTAGGGAGTTTAGCTATCCTGGGCGGGGCGGCTCGGTCGCTCAGTACTGGCCTGTTTTTCGGGGATCACAATCGTCCCAGTACGGAGTTGTTCGTCGAGCAGTTGGATCGCCTTGGCATATTGCGGGTCAGCCATTGTACCAATTTTTGTGCGATCTTCTTGCAATGTTTCTTGATCAGCTTCATCAAGTTCCACGATAAAGTCCGGCGCAATGCCTTCTTTATTGATATCCCGACCAGAGGGGGTCAAATATTTTGCCACCGTCACGGCAACCCCAGAATCATCCCCTAGGCGGCGGACAGACTGGACTAGGCCCTTACCGAAGGTTTGCGTCCCTACAAGTACCGCCCGTTGATTGTCCTGGAGCGCGCCAGAAAGGATTTCGCTGGCACTGGCGGATCCCCCGTCCACTAAAACGATCAGGGGTTTATCCGTTAGGGCACGGTCACTGGCCTCCTGGCGATCCACTTCCCCGACACGGTTTACCGTCGAAACAATCCCACCACCGTCGAGCCACATTTGGGCGATGTCAATGCTGGCGTAGAGCAGTCCCCCAGGATTTGAACGCAGATCTAAAACGTAGCCATCGACATTTTGGGACTCTAGATCGGCGATCGCCTCGCGCATCTCTGCCGTTGCCTGGGCGCTAAATTGGGTCAAGCGAATATAGCCCACATCCCCAATGGGACTCTCATTAATCCGTGCCTTTACCGGGTGAATCTGAATCACTTCCCGGACAATGGGAAATTCTAATACTCGCTCATCTCGGCGAATGGTGAGGGTGACCTCCGTACCCCGTTGGCCCCGGATCAAATTCACCACATCGTTGAGTTCCATCCCTTCGGTGGGTTGCTCATCCACAGCAACGATCACATCTTGGGCCATAATGCCCGCTTCAAAGGCTGGCGTCTCCTCAATGGGCGCAATCACGACCACCTCTTCTGTATCTTTATCCTTGGCGATCTGAATGCCGACCCCGGTCAACTCACCGGACGTATCAACCTGTAAATTTTCAAAATCTTGGGGGGGCATAAACCGGGTGTAAGGATCTCCCAGGAGATCTAACATTTCCCGAATTGCATCGTAGGCTTCGTCCGTGTTGGCATAGTCTTTGCTGAGAAACTTTTGCCGCACCTGACGCCAGTCATTTTGGTTAAAGGTCGCATCAACATATTCTTTGTTGATGACATACCAAACCTCGTCCACAATTTCCTTTGGGCTGTCTTTGAGGTAGGCTTGACTTTTAGAGTAGTGCAGCCCTGCCCCTGTAACCGCCACAGTGGTTAACACTAGAGCTGTTGCACCGAGTACAAAGGGTTTAGAGTTTGACATGGAAGGCTTCAGATAATTAGTAAATTGGGACTGCCCCCATCAATAATTTGCACGACAGCCACTATACCTATGCTAATGCAGCAAACTTAAAATCGGGAAGAGCGATGAAGATTTCCCGATTAGATCAGCATTATTTATGGTGGCTAAAAATAAAGACGAACCAAGGTTCGCCCAAAAAAATTAGCAGCTTGATTGTGTTGAATATCTCGGCCTAGGCCAATCCAGGTACGGCAGGATGGAAGAAAAAGGCCAATCCGAGCACTGTATAGGTCGCTAGCAACAAGCTTCCTTCTAACCAGTTGGAGTTGCCGTCAGAACTAATGGAGTTGGCAATCAGTACAGCCACGGCCACGGCCACCAGTTCAAAAGGATTAAAATCAAGATCCATCGGTTGACCAATGACCCAACCAGCAATCACTAAGACCGGGGCGACGAAGAGGGCAATTTGTAAACTAGAGCCAACGGCAACGGACACAGACAGATCCATTTTATTTTTTAGGGCAACGGTAACAGCGGTGGCATGTTCTGCGGCATTACCGATGATGGGCAGGAGGATCACCCCTGTAAAGAGAGGACTGAGGCCAAGGCTTTCGGTGGCTGCTTCGAGGGAACCGACTAGGAGTTCCGACTCAATGGCAACGGCGAGGGTAACAATCAGTAGGACTCCAACCCAGAGCCAAAGGTTAACTTTTGCCTTGGCTTCTTCTTCTGTTTCCCCTTCTTCTTCGATTTCTGCGACCCCCACATCATATAGATAGGAGTGGGTTTTCATCGAGAACAATAAAGTGAGGCCATAGACCAGAATGAGCACAATGGCTACGGCAACGGAAAGATTTTGGAGAGTTGCTTGGCCGATACCAGCGGAGGTGTACTCTACGGCGGTAGGAATTAGGATCGCAATTACCGCCAAGTTCATGGACGAAGCATTAAGGCGGGCAGCGGTGGGCTGAAAGTCTTGTTCTTTGAACTTGAGGCCACCCAGGAGCATCGCAAAACCCATCACCAGCAGCAGGTTACTAATGATTGATCCGGTGATCGTGGCCTTGACAACATCGACTAAGCCGGACTTGAGGGCGATAAAAGCCAAAATTAATTCGGTGGCATTACCAAAGGTGGCATTTAACAGACCGCCAAGGTTGGGGCCGACGACAACGGCAATTTCTTCGGTGGCTTCTCCCATGAAAGCGGCTAGGGGCACAATGGCGATCGCCGCTGTACAAAATACAGTCACGGGACTCCATTCGAGGAAGTGACCAGCCAAGGAAATTGGGATAAAAACGAGCAGGGCCAGGAAAAGAGTGTTTTTGTTTAGCATAGAGACGTAAGGGTTGCGCTAGTGTCCAATATAGACGCGAAACCAAGAATCCGCGCCCCTTTCGGCAGAGATTCCCCAAGGCGATCGCCTCGACCCTTGATACTTGCCCTAATACGCGACTTTAAACCCTAAAAATATAGGCAAGGGAGAATATTTCGTGAGAAAAAAAATCTCCCTTGATGGGAGATGTTAACAATTAAATTACTCTCTTAAGGAATAGGAATCAGGATAGAAATTAGGCCGGCATCCCCACTAACTTGGCGCTGAGATCCCAAAGGACATCTGCTTTGTTGTCATCGAGAGCTTCATCAGAAACTTCTTGCATAAAGGCTTCCCGTCCTTGCTGTTGGCGGTTTCCCCAACTCCAGTAAACACCAGATACATCGAAGCCAGAATCCGCAACAACTTTAGCGAGACGTTCTCCGGCCACTTCTTCAGTGACATAACCCCCGGTGATATTTTTTTGGAACCAAGGGAAGATCTTCCGAAATAGACCATAGTGATTTCTAAAGAGACCCGTTTCGGCAACGCAACCCGGATAGAAGGAATTGAAGATAATCCCAGTGTCTTTGTGATAGCGGTTGTGGAGTTCCCGCATGGTGAGAATATTGCAGAGTTTGCTGTCTTTGTAAGCTTTACCAGGTTTAAAGATTTTGCCGTCGATCATGGCAACAGGGGGCTTAAAGCCAGCGGCCATTCCCTGGAGATCGCCAAGGTCGGGGGGCGCAGGAATGGGAATTTTACCGCCTACTTCTTTCGGGTTGGCGGTGACAGTGCCGAGAATCACAAGGCGTTTGTCTGCAGCGGGGGAATTTTTGAGGTCTTCCAACATCAGATTGCAGAGCAGGAAATGACCCAAATGGTTGGTGGCAACGCACAGTTCATAACCGTCTTTGTTGCGTTGGGGTTCCTTGGCGAGGGGCAGATAAACCGCCGCATTACAAACTAGGGAGTTTAGGGTTTTACCCGTTGCCCGAAAATCGGCGACGAATTTACGGACGCTATCGAAATCAGCGAGATCAAGGTGCATGATCGTCCGACTGGCTTCGGGGATACCAACTTCTTTGGCGACTCGCTCGGTTTTTTCGAGGTTGCGGCAGGCCATGACCACATGCCAGCCTTTATCGGCGAGGGCTTTGGCCCCATAGAGTCCGACCCCGGACGAGGCACCAGTAATGATCGCTGTTTTTTGTTGATCTGTCATGATTCTATGCTTTGGCGGAAATTCATCACGTTAACTGCTTGTTGAAAATCTTACTATCGTTCTTTTCCCTTAATTTCAGGGGAATTCGTCGGGGAGAATTTGTCCTGGGAATTGGGCAAGCAGTACGGGAGGGCTGAATTGGGCAAAGGCTTATGCCATGGGGCGATCGCCTTTTGCGTGGGGGAACTGAAACGGCGATCGCCAAACTTTTAATATTTGTATCTCAATATTGCCCACTGCTTTACAAAGCCATATTTCTCGTAAAAACCTGGGGGAAAACTTTACTGAAATTTGAGGCCAGTTCAGGCGGGTTTAGCTTCGCACTCTAGGAGGAAGGTCACGGGGCCATCGTTGCTGATTTCCACCTGCATCATGGCGCCAAATTGTCCGGTTTCGATCTTCAGCCCACTTTGGCGCAAGAAAGCCACAAATTTGTCGTAAATCTGTTCGGCTTGATCTGGTTTGGCAGAACCACTAAAGGATGGTCGTCGGCCCTTACGACAGTCGCCATAGAGGGTAAATTGACTAACCACGAGGATTTCCCCTTGGATATCTTGGATCGAGGCTTGCCAGGGATTGCCCTCAGGATCCGGAAAGAGGCGCAGATCAAGGCATTTGCGGGCGAGCCACTGTAATTCGGCGTCGGTGTCGGTGGGGGAAATGCCGACGAGGAGCGTTAAGCCTTGGTTGATTTGGCCAACAATGTGCTGATTGACGCTGACGTGGGATTGTTGCACCCGTTGGAGAACAATTTTCATCGGTTTTAGTAGAAGCCGGGTTGAATACTACAATGGAGGCGATTTGTGTAATGGGAGAACTTCAGTATGGCTGAGCGAAATGGTGGGGCCTTTGTGGGCGGTGTGCTCATTGGGGGCGCTGTGGGGGCGATCGCCGGTTTATTATTCGCACCGCACTCTGGTAAAGATACCCGAAAAATTCTCAAAAAATCCCTCGAAGCGTTGCCAGAACTGGCGGAGGATCTCTCGGATAGTCTACAACTCCACGCTGATCAACTCTCGGAAACGGCCCGTCGCAATTGGGAAGATACCCTGCAACGGTTACAGGAGGCGATCGCCGCTGGGATTGAAGCGAGCCAAACCGAAGCCCAACGTCTCGATGCCGAAGAAGAGGAACTCCTCCCTGTCCAAGAGATTGACCCGTCCCAAAATTAAACCGTTTCATTTACAGTGCAAGATCCCCTTTTTTGGCTACTCCTGTCTTTTTTGCTCGTTGCCCTCAGCCTTACCGCTGTCCTCGCCGCTGCTTTCCCGGCCTTTTTGGAACTGGGACGGGCGGCCCGTAGCGCAGAAAAACTCCTCGATACCCTCAACCGAGAACTGCCGCGCACCCTTGATGCCCTCCGGCGTACGGGGGGAGATATTACCGAATTAACCGATGAACTCGAAGCCAGTTTTAAAAGTGCCCGGGGGATTCTCCAGCAGACAGAAAAAGGACTGAAGCACACCCAACGACAAATTCAACAGGTGCAACGGGGGGGACGTAGTACTTGGACGGGATTCCAGACGGCTTGGCAAACGTTTTGGCGATCGCCCCGTAAAAAATCCAGGCGACGTCGTTAATTTTCCTTATTTTCTGATGTCATCGCCAAGGGAAATTTAGCCGTAACGGTAATAGGCGGCACAAGCCCCTTCGAAGGAGACCATCGGTGCACCGAGGGGATGTTCTGGAGTACAGCTTTTTCCAAAGGCGGGACATTGCTTGGGTTTTTTTCGACCTTGCAGAATTTCGCCGCTGATACAAGAAGAAGGTGCTTGGGGCTGGAAATGCGTCAAATCTAGCTTAAATTTGCGAGAGGCATCAAAAGCGGCATATTTTTGCAGTAATCCGAGACCACTCTGGGGAATTTCACCAATCCCGCGCCAAGTACGTGGCACAATTTCAAAAATTTCGGTCACTAATTGCTGGGCCGTGGCATTCCCTGCGGCTTGGACGACGCGACGGTATTGATTTTCGATTGCGGCTCGCCCTTCTTCTAATTGTTTCACGCACAGATAAATGCCTTGCACAATGTCCAACGGTTCAAAGCCTGTCACGATCAGGGGGATTTGGTGATTTTCGGCGATCGCCTCGTATTCCTGATAGCCCATCACAGTACAAACATGACCCGCGAGCAAAAAACCCTGAATGGTTCGATCCGGGGCGGACAAAATCGCTTCCATCGCTGGCGGCACTAACACATGGGCGACCAAGAGGGAAAAATTGGTTAGTCCTAATTTGGCGGCTTGGTAGACTGCCATCGCCGTGGTTGGTGCTGTCGTTTCAAAGCCCACCGCAAAAAAAATCACCTCTTTATCGGGATTTTCCTGGGCCATTTTTAGGGCATCGAGGGGGGAATAAACCATTTTTACGTTTGCTCCCTGCGCCTTCACCGCAAGCAAATCGAGCCTTGTCCCCGGCACGCGCAACATATCACCAAAGGAACACAACACCACATCGGGCAACTGAGCCAGGGAGATCGCCTGATCAATGAGTTCAGCGGGAGTAACACAGACCGGACAACCGGGGCCATGGATTAGCGTAATTTCTGGGGGGAGCAGTTGATCGATGCCGTATTTAACGATGCTGTGGGTTTGTCCGCCACAAATTTCCATGATTTGCCACGGACGGGTCACAACATTGGCGATCGCCTGCACATATTTCTGAACCGCTGCGGGATCGCGAAATTCATCTACAAATTTCATTCACTATCCCCCCGCAAAGGACTCCATTTCGGCCAAAGTGGCAAGGGTTTCTGTTGCCGCCACTTCATCCAAAACACTCAGGGCAAACCCCGCGTGAACCACCGCATAATCCCCCACTTGGGCTTCCGGCACATAGGCGAGGCTCACCTCCCGCACCACACCGCTAAAACTAACGCGACCCATTTTAAAAAGGGGGTCATCCCCTGTAATTTCTAAAATTTTTCCCGGCACAGCAAGGCACATATTTTTGGAATATTTTGATTGGATTGGCTACTGTTTATCCTAACGAATTTTTCGCCTTGATGTTATTAGTTTTAAGTTTTTTATTAAGCTTTTTGTTGAGGCTCTTCTGGATGATTTCCCAACAGTAAAAAATCAGATCGCTTGTCCAGCAACCGCCATAATCTGCCCCAAGGCGATCGCCCCATCATTGGGCGGAAATTTCTGTGGATAATAGATATTTGCCTCACTAGATTCTAACTTTTGGATCGTTTGCTCTAATAAATATTTATTTTGAAAACAGCCCCCCGCTAAGACAATATTTTTTCGAGAATTAAAACCAAGCTTAAGGGTATGCAGATAAATAGCAAAAATAATTTCTACCAAGGTATTGTGAAATTTTGCCGCAATAAAATTTTTAGGCAAGTCATTTTGCAAATCCTGAATAATACCCTGAAATATACCACGACTATCAATCTCTAAGATTGAATCATTTTTTGTGTATTGAAACTGATAAAAATCTGGTATTTGCAAACTATCAATTGAAAATTCTAAAGCCATCGCTGCCTGTCCTTCAAAACTTTCACTTTGCCTTAAATCAAGCAGAGAGGCAACCCCATCAAATAAGCGTCCAACACTAGAAGTGAATGGTGTATTAATGTCTTTTTTTGACATTGATAAAAGCAATTCCAATTCTGTTGCAGAAAAAGCCTGAATTGTGGGTAAATTTAACTTTTTCAATACCTGCAAATCATAGAGTTGAGACAACAAACCTAAAGCACTGCGACGGGGTTCTCGACTCGCTTGATCTCCCCCCGGTAACGGAAACGGTTTAAAGTGGGCAATTTTTTCACAACCCTGTTTTGTCACCCAGAAAAACTCACCGCCCCAAATTGTGCCATCTTCGCCATATCCCGTCCCATCCCAAGCCACACCTAACAGCGGCGATTCAAGCTGATGTTCCGCCATACAAGCATATATATGGGCATGGTGGTGCTGCACTGAAATCAAAGAAATATTCAGTTTCTGCGCGAGATTTTTAGCGTATTGAGTAGAGAGGTAATCAGGATGTAAATCACAGGCAATAATATCAGGTTGAAAGTCATAAATTTGACTTAATTTCTGCAATGTTTTTTCCATCGCTTGCAGTGTTAATTGATTGGATAGATCACCAATATGCTGACTTAGAAAAATACGATTTTTTTGGGCGATCGCCACCGTATTTTTTAGATGTGCCCCCATTGCCAAAACACTTTTCGAGAGCGTTCGTTTTAAGGTGAGTGGCTCTGGCGCATAGCCCCGCGATCGCCGCAAAATTATAGGCCTATTGTTCATCACCTGCACCACTGAATCATCCACCGGACGCAAAATTCGGCGATTATGAATTAAAAAGCCATCGGCAATATTTTTGAGCCTCTCTAGCGCTTCAGTTTCATCAATGCAAATGGGTTCATCACTGCGGTTACCACTGGTTGCAATGACTGGAAAATTCAGGCCTTTTAATAACAAATGGTGTAGCGGAGTATAGGGCAACATTACTCCTAAATTCGGATTGTGCGGCGCAACATTTTCAGCAAGATTAAATTCTTTTTTCTTCTGTAATAAAATAATCGGACTAGCTTGGGAAGTCAAAAATTCTTCTTCTAATTGTGACAGAAAACAATCATTTTTAATGGACGGCAAATCAGGATACATCACCGCAAAGGGTTTATCAGGACGTTGTTTCCGTCCACGCAATTGTTGCACTGCTTTTTTATTTCTGGCATCAACTAATAACTGGAATCCGCCTAAGCCTTTTAGGGCAACAATTTTTCCATCACGAATATATTGAATTGCTGCCTCTAAAGGTGATTGATTTGTATTTTCTTGCCCTTGGCAATGACTCAAAAATTCAAGTTTAGGGCCACAAATTGGGCAGGCATTGGGTTGGGCATGGAAACGGCGATCGCCGGGGTCTTCGTATTCCCGTTGACAGTCGGCACACATCGGAAAATCTGCCATTGACGTTAGGGAGCGATCGTAGGGCAGGGTTTCAATAATGCTGTAGCGGGGGCCGCAATGGGTGCAGTTCGTAAAAGGATATTGATAACGGCGATTTTGAGGATTAAAAATTTCTGCAATGCATTCAGAACAGGTGGCTAAATCGGGTAAAACAACGGCAATTTTTTCTCCAGTTTGACTGACCCGAATTTGAAATTTTTTAAAATTAACTGGCTCTAAATATTGATATTTCAAAGTATTAATTTTGGCATTAGAGGGCAATTCTGCTTGCAGTTTTTCGAGAAATAAATTTAAAGGCGATCGCCCACCTTCTACTTCAATAGTGACCCCCGCAGCCGAGTTATTCACCCAACCAAATAAATTGAGTGCTGTCGCTAATTGGTAAACAAAGGGACGAAAACCAACCCCCTGCACTGTACCTTGAATCTCTAACCTTAACCGTCGTTTCACAAGTAATTTATACAGTGATTACAGCTTGGGAAACAACGTCTTGATACTGGCTTTGAAGATAGTTTAACCAGCTTTCCATGCCTTCCCCCGTGCGGGCAGATAGCTCAAAAATTTGCGCTTGGGGACACATTTTCTTGATATTTTCTAATGCCAAATTACGGTCAAAACCAACAACTTCAGCAATATCAATTTTGTTAATAATGACGACATCAGCGGACTTAAACATCGTCGGATATTTTAAGGGTTTATCTTCCCCTTCAGTTGTGGAAAGTAGGACAATCCTTTTATGTTCACCGAGGTCATAGGCAGCAGGACAAACTAAATTGCCCACATTTTCAATGATTAATAAATTAACACCATCAAGGGCAAGTTTTTGGGCGGCATTTAAGACCATTGCCGCATCAAGGTGACAAAGTGTTCCTGTAGTAATTTGGGCAATCGGAATATTATTTTTTCGCAGCCGTTGGGCATCGTTATCCGTTTCTAAATCGCCCACGATGACGGCTGAATTCAGTTTATTTTTTAATTGCTTAATGGTGCGTTCTAATAATGCCGTTTTCCCTGATCCGGGACTTGAAACGACATTAATAACAAATAAATTTTTCGCTAAAAAATAGCCGCGATTACGCTCAGCTAGACGATCATTTTTTGCAAAAATAGATTGATTAATATTAATGGCATGGCTATGGTTCCCATCATGATTATGGTGATGTTCATGATCATGGGGGTGATGATGGTCATGATGCCCGTGGGAATGATCATGGGCGTGGGTATGAATTTTCACAGGTTTTTCAACAGCGTTACAACCGCAATTTCCACACATAATTTAAATCACCTCTAAGGATTTTAATTCGACTTCTTTACCACTTAAAATATGTTGACTTAAACTACTACATAACGGACATTCATAAAATAAATCGGGGGGTGTAAAGGGGCGATCGCATTCGGCGCAATAACAGGTTACAGGAACCGTTTCAATAGTTAGTTTAGCCTGTTCGGCAAGGGTTCCGCCTGCCACCGCCTCAAAGGCAAAACTCAGGGCTTCCGGCACGACACCACTGATTGCCCCAATTCGCATGGTCAAGTTTAAAATTTTGGCGGCATTTTGTTTCTCGGCTGAGGCACAGGCGATCGCCACGGTTTCTGTCATAATGGCTACTTCATGCATGGTGTGAGTCGTTCTTGCAAAAGATGAATCGCTGTTTCGATTGCTTTTTGGGTTATATCAGAATAGCTTTCCCCCAGTTTAAAATCTTGGGCAGGGATTAAAACTAAGTAAGCATCGGGCACATAATGATAAATTTCTTGGGCTAAATTCAAAAGGCTTTTGGGGTCAATAAAATGTCCAAAATTGTGTTCATTATCTCTCCGTTGAATAGGTTTAATCGTTACGGTCTTAACGGGAGCTGCATCGATAAAGTAAACCTGCTTCACTTGTAACAAATCTTCCACTAATTCAGGGGTGAGTTGATGGGTGGCGATCGCCTTTATCTTTTCCTGATCAAAAAAAGCTTCCGCAACCTTTTGTCCAGCTCCATCATCAGAGCGTAATGTATTGCCGTAACCAATCATTAAAGTTTGTTTCATTAACTATCACGACGAATTTCTTTGACAATGGAACCATCAGGGGAAATTAATTGTAAAATCATCGGCATTTGTCCGGCGGCATGGGTTGAACAACTCAAACAAGGATCATAATTTCTCACCCCAGCTTCTACCCGATTTAAAATACCTTCGGCGACATTTTCACCATGAATATAATGCTTGGCAATTTGGGTCACAGTACGGTTAATCGCAAAATTGTTTTGTCCCGTAGCAATCACTAAATTAATTTTTTGAAGCAGTCCATTTTCATCCACTTGATAATGGTGAAATAGGGTTCCTCGTGGTGCTTCACTCACACCAACAGCTTCGGTTTGATTGACCCCCGCCTCTGCTTGTAAACGATTAGAAAATAAATCGGGATCATCAATCATCCGCTCAATTCTTTCGAGGGAACCTAATATTTCAATCAGTCTGGCATGGTGATAAACAAAGGAAGCCTGCACAATTTTGCCGTGCCGTTGTCGATATTCAATCAGTTCTTGATCAGCGGCTTCTGTGCCAAAATGTTCACAAATATTTAGCCGTGCTAAAGGCCCGACGCGGTAAACACCCGTTTCGCCAAAAAGTTTGTAATAGGGGGATTTTAAGTAGGAATCTTCCTGTAATTTTTCCCCAAGAAATTCACGGTAATTGTTCGGATCAAGGCGATCGCCCACAATATTGCCGTGGCTATCGATCATTCGCAAAATGCCGCCATAATGTTCCCATGCACCGGACTCGCCCACTAAGCCGAGATAAAGACTCGGAAAATTGCCGAAAACTGCCACTTCTTCCTGATGGGAGTCAAGAATTTTTTTAAATAAACTCAGGGCATTTTTAACGGTATTTTTTGCTTCCGATAAACCCTCTTTAATGTAAGTTTGTCCTTCTTTTGTTAGCGATGATCGCACACCACCGGGGATTGACCAGGCGGGGTGAACTTTTTGGCTCCCAAGGATTTTAATAATGTCCTGTCCAAATTTTCTTAGACGAATTCCACCCCGTGCTAAATCAGGATCAGCGGCAATTAAACCAAATACATTTCTCGTCTTTGGATCGCCGTCCCAACCAAAGATTAAATCAGGACTACTGAGGTGGAAAAAACTGAGGGCATGGGATTGGGTAATCTGGGCAAGATTAATCATTCGCCGTAATTTTTCTGCCGCTGCAGGAATTTTTACAGCTAATAATTGATCCCCTGTTTTTGAGGATGCAATTAGGTGACTGACGGGACAAATGCCACAGATTCGGGAAGTTAAGGCGGGCATTTCCCAGAAAGGACGACCTTCACAAAATTTCTCAAACCCCCGAAATTCCCCTACATGAAAACGGGCTTCATTCACTTCCCCTTGATCATCTAGATAAATGGAAATTTTGGCATGTCCTTCGATGCGAGTTACGGGATCAATAATGATTGTTTTAGACATTTTTTACTCCTAGATGCTTTTTCAAACGGACGCTAAAAATGTGTTGATTAAAGTTTTTGTTTTAACGAATTATGACTGTTAACCACTACACCAATTGTCAACCATTAAATGATCGATGGCTTCTGGATTTTTTTCTAAATATTCTTCAAGGGCGGTTTTGTCCACTTTTTGGGATTGTTGGTAGGCGGTTTCAGCTTGTAGTTCTTCCACCATTGCCCATGCTTGAATACAGTCACTCGAATCATATCCTTTTTCTTGACAGATTAATTTTGCTTGTTGAATGGCGGCTTGCATTTCTGCGGCAAATAATAGTTCTTTGGGACGTTCTAAAAAATCACTTTTGCTAATTAAATCTTCAACGGTAATTATCCCTAAAAGTTTGTCAGTCATGACGGGGGCACTGTGCAAATTCCATTGGCTAAATAGGCGGGCAACATATTCAACCGCCAGATCGGGACTCACGAAAATGCAAGGTTTGGTCATAATTTCATAGACCCGTATTGCCCTTGGATCACGACCATAGGCGATCACTTTACTGACGATATCGGTGGCGGTCAAAATGCCGTAGGCATCGTGAACATGGCGACGATCAACTATTAATACACGGGTTTTATTCACTCGCATACATTGGGTGGCACTGGCAATGGTCGCTAAACCTTTGATGGTCACCACATTGGGATTCATGATATCGGCGGCAGTCAGCATGGCAAATGTTTGGGACATAAAATCTAGCCGAATTTGATCATTTCTCGTCCTTCCATTTCCGGCAATTTTCCTTCTAATAAGGGGGCGATCGCCGCTTTAATTCGGTCGGCATCGGGGGGGCAACCGGGGAGAAATAAATCGATATCAACGACTTCATGGATGGGCAAAACTCTGGGTAATAAGGGCGGCAAAATTCCTCCGGTAATTTGTTGGGGTAATTGGTGTTCTTCAGTGAGTTCTTTATAGCCCCGTTCTAAAATGGTTTGGGCATCACCTTTTTGGTTACGAATGCCCGTGACATTGGTCGTTACGGCACAGTCCCCAAAGGCAATTAATAGCTTTGTATTTTGGCGAACTTTTTCTAATAATTCCAAATTTTCTTGGTTAGCAACAGCCCCTTCAATGAGACAAACATCGACATTTTTAGGGTAATCTTTGACATCGGAACCGACGGGACTAAAGACCACATCCACATATTTTGTCAACTCAATTAAAAATTCATCGAGGTCTAAAAATGACATGTGACAACCGGAACAACCCGCCAACCAAATTGTTGCAAACCGAATTTTTTCTTGGGTTTCTTGCGCCATTATCTTGTCCACTCCCCTTTTGTACGTGCGGTAATTAAAAATTCGAGTTTTTGGCGATCACCGAGTTTACTGCCTACTGTAGCTCCCTTGCGGAAAATCGATCCCGTTGGACAAGCATCCACACATTTGCCACAACTCGTACAGGCATCCACCGCCCCCCAAGGCTGATTTAAACCAGAGACAATTTTCGATTCACCACCCCGATTTGCCACATCCCAGACGTGCGCCCCCTCGATCTCATCACAGACCCGAACACAGCGGGTGCAAAGGATACAGCGATTATGGTCAATGCCAAATTGCTTGTGGGAAATATCCACCTCCCGTTTTGGATATTGGTACGGAAAGCGCGAATGATCCATCCCCACCTCCACCGCCATATCCTGCAACTCACAATTGCCATTCGCCACACAGACGGCACAAACATGGTTCCCTTCCGCGAAGAGCAATTCCACCGTCATCCGACGATATTCTTCTAATTTTTCTGTGTGGGTCTGGACAACCATCCCCTCCATCACCTCCGTCACACAGGCGGGCTGGAGTTTATTACTCCCCTCAATTTCCACGAGACAGAGGCGACAAGCTCCCACATCGGACACCCCCTCCAGATGGCACAGGGTCGGAATGTGAATCCCCGCATCACGGGCGGCTTCAAGGATCGTTTCCCCAGCACGGGCGCTGATTAGCTGATCATTTATCGTTAAGGTGTTGACTGCCATAGTTTTGCTTTGTTGCTTAGGATGCTTGTTTTAAGGACTGCATGGAATTCTTTGAATTTTTAGAGGAAATTTAATCGGCGTTACTCCCCACGAAGGCATCATATTCCGCGCGGAAATAGCGCAGGGTACTCAAAATTGGATTGGGCGCACTCTGTCCTAACCCACATAAACTCGCGTCCTTGACCATGTGACAAAGTTGTTCGAGCAGTTCGATATCCTTGGGGGCAGCCTGTCCCTTGAGCATTTTGCTTAACAGTCCCGACATCTGCACCGTTCCAGCACGGCAGGGGATACATTTACCGCAGGATTCGCACTGACAAAATTCCATGTAAAACTTCGCCACATCAACCATGCTAGTGGCTTCGTCCATGACGATCATGCCGCCGGAACCCATCATTGTGCCGAGTTTGATCAAGGAATCATATTCAATAGGCGTATCAAGGTAGTCCGCCGGAATACAACCGCCGGAGGGCCCTCCGGTTTGGACGGATTTGACTGTGCCGCCGTCGGGGATGCCACCGCCCATTTGCTCGACAATTTGTCGGACAGGGGTTCCCATTGGCACTTCGATTAAGCCATTATTTTTCACTTTTCCGGTGAGGGCAAAGACTTTTGTGCCTTTGCTTTTTTCGGTGCCGATGCTGCTAAACCAGTCTGCCCCTTCACGGATGATCGGGACGATGTTGGCGTAGGTTTCGACATTATTAATTAGGGTGGGATGTCCCCATAGTCCGGACTGGGCGGGGTAGGGAGGTCTAGGTCTGGGGGTTCCCCGTCCGCCTTCGATGGAGGCAATTAGGGCGGTTTCTTCGCCACAAACGAATGCCCCTGCGCCAATGCGGATGTCGATGGTGAAATTGAAGGGGGAATTAAAAATCTGGCTACCGAGTAAACCTTTGCTCTTAGCCTGTTTGATTGCTTTTTCGAGGCGTTGGATCGCGAGGGGATATTCTGCCCGAATGTAAATATATCCGTGGTTTGCGCCCACGGCATAGCCGGCGATCGCCATCCCTTCGAGGACGCGGTGGGGGTCACTTTCGAGCACCGCCCGATCCATGAATGCCCCCGGATCCCCCTCGTCGGCGTTACAGACGACATATTTTTGATCCCCCGGCATTTTCGCGACAGTGGCCCATTTTAAGCCTGTGGGATAACCGCCGCCGCCGCGCCCCCGTAGCCCGCTCTGGGTGATTTCTTCGACGACTGCCATCGGGGTCATGTCTTCGAGCACTTGGTGCAATGACCGATAGCCGCCCCGGGCGATATAGGCCTCAATCCGTTCGGGGTCAATTTTGCCGCTATTTTCCAGCACCACGGGTTTTTGTAATGTGAAAAATGGCGCTTGGCGATCGCAAATTTCCAGCTTATTCGAGGGCGTTTCCCCCAATACTACATCGACGATCTCTGGGGCAACTTCTGGCATCACCTGCTGGAAACAAGTCTCATCGCTCACATCCACCAACGGCGCAAACCCACAGAGTTTCATGCAACCGACGGGAACCACCTCCAGGCGATCGCCCAAATTTTTTTCTTTAATCCGTTTCTCAATCTCTTCTTTTACCGCCAAACTCCCAGAGGACATACAACCCGCCGCCGTACAACAGCGAATCTGAATTTTCCGATGGCTATCCTGTTCCGCCTCAGCAATTTCAAACAATTCCGCTAAATCTGTCATCTTTCCCGCAAATCCTGCCTACAAATAAAACACCGAAACCTGATCCCTGATACCTGTTAACTTCCTTCAGATAACTGCTGAAGCCTTGCCATCACCTGCTCAGCGTTCTGTTTGCCGCACACCTCATCGTCATAAACCACCGCCGGCGCAATCCCACAGGCTCCAATACAGCGCGCCGTCACCAAAGAAATTTGATCATCAGGGGTTGTTTCCCCCGGTTTAATGTGGAGAGTTTCATCAATTTTATCGAGGAGTTCTTGGGAGCCTTTCACATAGCATGCCGTCCCCAAACAGACGACACAGGTATGTTTTCCTTTCGGCTTTAAAGAAAATAAATGATAAAACGTCGCCACCCCGTACACTCGACTGAGGGGCAGTTTTAACCCCCGCGCCACGTATTCAAGCACCTCATCTTCGAGGTAACCAAAGACTTCCTGGGCCTTGTGCAGAATCTCGATCAGAGTATCTTGGCGATATTGATTCCGTTTCATGGCGACTTCCAGCACCCGAAAACGTTTATCCGCAGGAACCGCATGGGAAATGGCCATGGTAATCGTCTCAAATGACAGTAAAAATCAGGCGGCGATCGCCTTTGCTTTCATCTTAAAAAGGATTAATCCCAAGGATCAATTAAACGCCTTGAAACCTCAGAATTCTACAGAAAAATTTAAGCTTTTTCTCTAAAATGTTAAGTCTTACAAACGAACCTTGATTGTATAAAGATTAGCACCAGCTTTTTGCGAATTAAGATAAATTTGATCGCGCTATAAAACAATTATTTTATTGTTTAATTCCGGAAAAATTTGGCAGCTCATAATTTTAATCAACGTACAAAAAATACTTAACAAATTCGCGGTAATTGTTCACCACTCAGACGTTCTAAAATGCGTGTTACCCCCAGATCATTTTCTACAATCACGGGGGCGATCGCCAAATGTTGTTCCCCACAGTTTTGGGTTGTCACGAGACCAATTTGACGGGCGTTGGGGTTGTGGTGCTGCAAAATCGCTAGGCCTTCCGCCGCCTTTGCTGCTGGCAAAATCGCCACAAAGCGGCCCTCATTGGCGATATGTACCGGGTCAAAGCCAAAAATTTCACAAGCCCCGCGCACCGCTTCAATTACAGGAATTTGATTGCCATGGACTTTAAACTGATATCCAGCGGCGATCGCCAACTCATTCAAGACCGCCCCTAGCCCGCCCCGCGTGATATCCCGTAAACAATGAATCTCAATTCCCGCTTTTAACAAAGCCTGTACCGGCTCCACCAAGGGAGCACAGTCACTTTCAATGGGACTTTCAAAGGCTAACCCTTCCCGCTGGGCCATAATCGCGATGCCATGGCGACCGAGATCTCCGCTGACTAAAATCGCATCCCCAGGGGCGATCGCCTTCGGTTGAATATTAAGCCCAGATTCAATAATGCCAATGCCTGATGTGTTGATAAACAGACCATCTCCCTTACCCCGCTCCACCACCTTCGTATCCCCCGTGACGATCTGTACGCCGACGACCTGGGCCGCCTGCTGCATCGAGACCACCACCCGCCAGAGGGTTTCTAAGGGTAAGCCTTCTTCTAAAATAAAGCCCACACTAAGGTACAAGGGACGCGCTCCCGCCATCGCCAGATCATTCACCGTGCCGTAAATCGCTAATTTGCCAATGTCTCCCCCCGGAAAAAAGAGGGGCTGCACCACATAGGAATCCGTCGTAAACGCGAGTTTCTCCGCCGATACGGGTAAGGCCGCCGCATCATGGCTCGTGCAAGGCTCACCAAAGACCGTGGCAAACATTTTGTCGATGAGGTCTTGCATCAGTTTGCCACCGCCGCCATGGGCTAACAGTACATGGGAAGTATTTTGTAAGGGAAGCGGGCAGGTTAAATCCATGGGGGCGTATTGCTTGCTATTTTTTCGTTTAAGGTAGCGCCTCCCCAAGGGAAAAAGAACCCCGCCATCACTTTGGGTAATGAAAGTTCAAATCCTGAAGTTTGCGGGTGAAATATCGCTGATCTAACAAGTTGTCTCAGCTACGGTTCGGGGCTTAGGAGATGGGGTAATCTGGACTGAGAATTTGAGCCTCAACGCAAGAAGGAGTCCCCATGAGTTACCGGATGTCGCGCCGTGCCTATGCAGAAACCTATGGCCCCACGGTGGGCGATCGCCTGCGCTTGGCAGATACGGAACTGTGGCTGGAAGTGGAACAGGATTTCACCACCTATGGGGATGAGGTGAAATTTGGGGGCGGGAAGGTGATCCGCGACGGCATGGGGCAATCCGCCGTGACGCGTGCTGATGGGGCGGTGGATACCGTAATCACCAATGCGCTGATCGTGGACTGGTGGGGCATCGTCAAGGCCGATGTCGGCATCAAAGACGGCAAAATTTACAAAATCGGCAAAGCTGGCAACCCTGACATCCAAGACAATATCGACATTATTATTGGCCCCGGCACGGAGGCGATCGCCGGTGAAGGCCATATCCTTACCGCTGGGGGCATCGATAGCCACGTGCATTTTATTTGTCCCCAACAAATCGAGGTGGCGATCGCCTCTGGGATCACGACGATGATTGGTGGCGGCACTGGCCCCGCCACCGGTACCAACGCAACCACTTGCACCCCTGGGGAATGGCACATTTCTCGGATGCTCGAAGCCGCCGAAGGGTTTCCCATTAACCTTGGGTTTACAGGGAAGGGCAACAGTGCCAAACCAGAAGGACTAATCGAACAGGTTCGTGCCGGGGTAATCGGCCTCAAACTCCACGAAGACTGGGGTACAACCCCCGCCGCCATCGACAATTGCCTTTCGGTCGCCGATCAATTTGATGTGCAAGTCGCAATCCACACCGATACCCTAAACGAAGCAGGTTTTGTGGAAGATACGATCGCCGCCTTTAAAAATCGTGTCATCCACACCTACCACACCGAGGGGGCTGGGGGTGGCCACGCACCGGACATTATCAAAGTTTGTGGTGAAGCGAATGTATTGCCATCTTCAACAAACCCGACCCGTCCCTACACCCTCAACACCCTAGAAGAACACCTGGATATGTTGATGGTTTGCCATCACCTCGATCGCAGTATCCCTGAAGATGTCGCCTTTGCCGAGTCGCGCATCCGTCGGGAAACCATTGCCGCCGAAGATATTTTGCATGACCTGGGGGCCTTTAGCATGATTTCCTCAGATTCCCAGGCCATGGGGCGCGTTGGGGAAACAATCATTCGCACCTGGCAGACGGCCCATAAGATGAAAGTTCAGCGGGGCGCTCTGGCCCAGGATACTGGGGAGAACGACAATTTCCGCATTAAACGCTACGTTGCCAAATACACAATTAACCCAGCGATCACCCACGGCATTTCTAATTATGTTGGCTCCATTGAGGAAGGAAAATACGCCGATCTCTGTCTCTGGAAACCTGCTTTCTTTGGGGTCAAACCGGAACTGGTGATCAAAGGGGGGGCGATCGCCTACGCCCAGATGGGCGATCCCAATGCCAGCATCCCCACACCGCAACCAATCCACATGCGGCCAATGTTCGCCAATTTTGGGAAATCAATGCAATCTACCGCCTTCACCTTTGTTTCCCAAGCGGCCATGGAAGCAGATGTGGCGACACGATTGGGTCTCCAGAGAACCGTTTTACCTGTTACCAACTGCCGCAACCTGACGAAGCGCGACCTGAAGTTGAATGATTACCTGCCTAGAATGGAAGTAGATCCTGAAACCTACCATGTGCGGGCCGATGGGGAAATGCTCGTCTGTGAACCGGCCACTGTTTTACCCATGGCCCAACGTTACTTTTTATTTTAAAGACCATCTTGTTAAAAATAGAAAAAGACTCTTAATATTGGCTTCAAAGCAACGTTAACCGTCTATCGGCTCAATGAAATCGGAGATCGATAATGATTTCTACAGTCCCTCAACTTTTTACGGTAGAAGATTATCTCGAACAGGAAGCGAGATCAGTCTTAAGACATGAATTTATTCAAGGAAAAATTATTCCCATGGCAGGGGCTTCCGCAAATCACAATCGTTTGACTTTAAATCTAAGTCGCTTATTGCCGTTTGAAATCAGCGATCGCCAATACGAAATCTTCGTCAGTGATATGCGTCTTTGGTTACCAGATGTGGCTAGTTATCTTTATCCTGATGTGATGATGATTGAAGGTGCACCAGTTTTTCTTGACGAGAGCCAAATGGCGGTGACAAATCCTTCTATGATCGCTGAGGTACTTTCTAACTCCACCGAAGGATTTGATAAAAATCAAAAATTTGCCCTTTATCGCACGATTCCCCAGTTACAAGAGTATTTGTTAATCGATCAGACCCACCCACGGGTAGAGCTTTATCAAAAGGTAGGCGATCGCCAATGGTTATTAACTGAATTAATGGGGGAAAATGCTGTCATCAAATTCAAATTTGCTGCGCTAGAAATTAAACTTTCAGAATTATATAAACGGGTTAACTTTGTTGAGAATTAATTGCCTAAATACTTTATTAACCCATAAGCTCGGTTCTTCCTAAAAGAATTTTTATTGCAAAGGTAACACTGACGGGATCAAACAAAGGACGATAGAACTATGAGCTATTGATCCTTTGGCAGATCTCTATGAAAAAAGTCTTTGTCCTGGATACGAATGTCCTGCTCCATGATCCCAAGGCGATGCTGTCCTTTGCGGATAACGAAGTGGTCTTGCCGATCACGATTATTGAAGAATTAGACCGTTTCAAGAAACAAGTCGATTCCATCGGTCGCAATGCCCGGCAAGTTTCCCGTACCCTTGATGCCCTCAGCCATGGGGGATCTTTGGTGCAGGGAATCACCCTCGATCAGGGAGGCTTGCTGCGGGTCGCCCTCTGTAAACCAGAAATTCTCGAAACTTTGCCGACGGAATTGGCAGGGGATTCTGGCGATAATGAAATCTTGGCGGTGGCCCTAACGGAACAAAATAATTGTCAATGTCCGGTCGTCCTCGTCAGTAAGGACACGAACCTACGCATTAAAGCCGGTGTCTTGGGCCTGACTACGGAAGATTATGAAACGGGCAAGGTCAACCTCGATGAGTTTTATGGGGGAACGGCGGAAGTTCTTGTAGATGCAGAGGCGATCGCCAAATTTTACCAAGACGGAACTGTGACCCTACCCGAAAGCTTTTTTCCTAATCAGGCGGTAACCCTCGTTGATCGCCTAAAGCCAACCCACACTGCCCTGGGGATTTGTCGCGGCGATGAGCATCAGGTGGTGCCCCTCCATAAAGCAACGAAAGCCCCGGTTTCCAATATCCAAGCGCGCAACCGTGAACAAAAATTTGCCCTGGAATTATTGCTGCAGGATGAGATTCAACTGGTGACGTTGGTCGGGAAAGCGGGCACAGGTAAAACCCTCTTGGCCCTCGCTGCTGGGGTAGCGAAAGTGGCCGGGGAACGTCTTTATAATCAACTGCTCATTTCACGGCCCATTGTGCCCATGGGGAAAGATTTGGGCTATCTGCCGGGGGAAATAAAAGAGAAACTTACCCCCTGGATGCAGCCCCTTTACGACAACTTAGATCTGATTTTCAATACCCAAGACCTCAAAGACAAACCGCGCCACTGGCGGCACGGCTACGAGGAACTGATGGAATTAGGCTTGTTGCAAATCGAACCCTTGACCTACATCCGAGGCCGTACGATTCCCCGGCAAATTTTGATCGTTGATGAGGCGCAAAATTTAACGCCCCACGAGGTAAAAACCATTTTGACCAGAGCCGGGGAAGGCACCAAGATTATCCTCACCGGGGACGTCGAGCAGATTGATAATCCTTATGTGGATGCGTCCAGTAATGGGCTGACCTATGTGGTAGAAAAATTTAAACAGGAGGCGATCGCCGGTCACATTACCCTCCTCAAAGGTGAGCGATCGCCATTGGCAGAACGGGCCTCAATCCTGCTTTAAAAGCTGATTCTAGGGCAGCCAACGGGGATAAACTCCCGCAAAGGGTAGGGCCTCCAACTGAGTTTGGTCGGGGGTTTCACCAGGAACAATAAGCCAAAGTTGCCCCCCGGCGATCGCCTCCCCGGATGCCGTCCGGAAAAAGGGTTCTTCCACGTCGGTAATGTCCGTCACCACCTGGCTGAAGAGCAACCCCAGGCCATCGGGGGCCATGCTGAGGGCAATATCTTGGTATTGGGTCAACTGGGCGAGGCGATAAACTGCCTGGGTTTCGAGATCAATCTGGGCAAAGTAGGGTTGCTCCCGGTATTCGTCCCCAGGGATTAATTCCGTCAGCAAACAGTAAAGCTGGGTTTCCGTGGGGTTAAAGTCGCAATCCAGCACCGAGCCGTCCGTATCCAGTAATTTTTGTTCTTGGTTACGACTATTGACCAAATAAAGCGATCGCCGATAGCGTAACTCCGGATTATCACTGTTGAAATCCACCAGTACCGCCGTTGTCCCATCGGGCGAAAACGTCACCACCTGACCGAAACGGGGCAAAAAGTCGAGGGGTTCTTCTTGAATATCTTCTAGGGAGAAAATACCAATCCCTTTCCCCTGGGGCAGAGCAATGGTTTTCCCGTCCGGGGCGATCGCAAAATCTCCCCCCGACAAGCCCAACGGTTGCGGCTCTTCCCCAGGCATCACGAGCCACAGCCCAAAGTCCGCTGGATCATCCCGCTTGACCCGCTGCACGGCGATCGCCTCCCCATCGGCGGCCAACTGAAACTGCAAATTTTGGTAGGTGCGATTATCTAAAACCAGTTCCAAATCCGCAGACGCATCATCTTCTCCAAGGCCTGTGCTCACCCGATAAAGCTGACTATCCTGAATCCCTTCTGCTGGGCGCGTCCGATCCACCGCACTAAACAAAATTGCTTTCCCCTCTGGATACACCTGAAAGTCCAGCACCACCAAATTCGGCGGCGTTAAAATGCGTTTCTCGTCCTTTGTCCAGTTGTATAAAATTAACCGTCCCTTTTCCTGTTGTGTCTCATCGGTGCCCACATAGGCCAGGGCGCGATCGCGGGTGCGAAAACTACTGGAAAATGGCTGCATCGTCTTGCCTAGATTTCCCGAAGCCGCAAATTTTTCCCGCGCCCCCCGTAAGGTTAATTGATAATCCTGGCCATAGGGAGCCGGTGCCAACAGCGTATAGGCCAAGCGTTTACCCGCCCAACTGGTCTTGCCAGGGAGCGGTGGATCAATAACTAAATTGTCCTCGACCCCCACCGCATCCATCGGTCGGTCGAAGGTCAAAATAAAGGCCGTATCATCACCACCAATGCGTTGTTCCTGCCAAGAAAATTCCCGCACCCTCGGCCCGGTATTAATCGGACAATCCACGCCACACAGTTGCTCACCGCCGACACCGATGCCGATCATCAGGCTAAAGATCACAATCAACAGGAGGGCAAGACGATCAATGCGGGTCATGGTTTTCAAAACGGTCATAGGATCTACGGGGGCTAATTGCTCCCATTAAAAAAGGAAAGTGCAGCAAAAAAATCGTTAAGGAATCCACTGGGGTTGATAGCCCGGCAGCAGAGATTCCGGTGGAACAGGCTGAATTTCTGTATCTGTCTCCAACTCCGGGAGCGCCAATAGCCAGAGTCGGCCCCCTTCCACCGCCAGGCCCGTGGAAGTAAACAGATCGCTGGTGGGCGTTGGTGGAGTCGTGACCACCTGATCGAAGAGGAGGGCAACCCCATCGGCGGCAATGCTCAGGCCCACATCCCGGTAATTCGGTAAAGCGAGGAGGGCAGTTTCTTCCCCTGTTTTGAGATTCAAGGCACTGAGAAAAGGTTCCTCAAGCACTTGGCCTGAGGTTTCATTTCGATCCAGCTTGAGGCAATACAAAAGTTCCGCCGCGCGGGGTTCAAAGCGACAATCAATAATCGGCGTGAGGGTGCGTAAAATTTCTGTGGCTTCACCCTGGGCGTCGATGCGGTGGAGGGAGTAAACGCCATTGGCCTGCTGGAGGGCGATTTGTTGGGTTTGGTCGGGGGAAAAAGCGAGGAGCTTCGTAAATTCTTCCTTGGCTTGGACGGCACCACCATTACGATTTAGGGGCACGAGGGAGAGTTTATTTTGTTGGGAAATGGCAACAACTTCAGCATTGGGGGCGAGGAGGAAGTCATCGGCGGGAATCCCTAGGGCGCGGGGCTCGGCTTGACCTTCGATGACCCACAAACTGCGATCGCGGGGATTCTCTCGATTTGTGCGCTGAATAATGATCCGTTCTCCATTGTCCGCAAGTTGAAAGGCCCCATTGCGATAGTCTTTAGCTGTAAGAACCGATTGAATGCGCCCGGCAGGTGGGGGGCTGTCGGTAGAGCCTTGGAAATTTAAGCCTGTGCTCACGGTATAGAGTTGTTGGTCGCCAATCTCAGCCTGGGCCGATCCGCGGGGAATGGCAGAAAATAACAGGCGATCGCCTTCAGGATACACATCCAAATTGAGAACGATGAGGTCGGCTGGGGTGAGGACACTTTTTTCCTGGCGAGTCAGGTTATACAAAATCAAGCGGCCCCGGTCAGTGCCGTCGGTGCCAATGTAAGCAAAGGCCCGGTCTCGACTTTTTACCCGACTCAAGAAAGGCACGATATTGGGCTTCTCTGCCGCTTCTGGGGTAGGAGCAGCTAGTTTGAATTGATAATCCTGGCCGTAGATGGGGCGTTCATCAAGGCTATAGAAAAATGTTTTGCCGACCCAACTCCAACGGCCTGCCAGGGGTGGTTCAATGGTGAAATTTTCCGTGACGATGGCTGGATCGAGGGCCTGGTTAAAGGACAGTTGAAATTTTTGGTCTGCTACCCCAATTTGTTGCCCCTCCCAACTGAAAGCCTGCACTTGGGTGAGGGTGCGATCGCCAAATCCCCACAGCAGTGCCACCGCTAACGTAAGGCTAAAAAGGGCAGCGAGGACGACTTGATCGAAGCGTTTGAGGCGAAAAATATCCAAAACTGAAGAAGCCACGAAATTTTGCCACCTTGCATTTTAGCTCACCGTTCCCCATTCCCCGGTGCTAGTCTCCCACCCAGGTGTCCTGGCGCAGGGAGGCTTCAATAAAAGCATCGAGGTCGCCATCCATGACACCATCCACATCGGTCGTTTCGTGGTTGGTGCGCAGATCCTTGACCATTTGATAAGGGTGAAAAACATAGTTCCGGATCTGATTTCCCCAGGCGGCCTCTACCATGTCTCCCCGAATTTCGGCGATTTCCTGGGCCCGTTGTTCCTGGGCAATGATTAATAATTTTGCCTTGAGGATCGCCAGGGCTTTTTCTTTGTTTTGTAACTGCGATCGCTCTTGGGTACAGCGCACAGCCACCCCCGTAGGTAAATGGACAATCCGTACCGCCGTTTCAACTTTATTGACGTTTTGTCCCCCCTTGCCGCCTGCACGGGATGTGGTGATCTCTAAATCTTTTTCGGGAATATCGACTTTAACAGCATCGTCTCCCAAAATGGGCATCACTTCCACCCCGGCAAAGCTCGTTTGGCGTTTGCCATTGGCATTAAAGGGTGAGATTCGGACTAAGCGGTGGGTGCCTTTTTCATGCTTGAGATACCCGAAAGCGTAACGCCCGCTCACTTCGAGGGTGGCCGATTTTAAGCCTGCTTCGTCCCCTTCGGAAATTTCTGCCAGCCGCACCTTATAGCCTGGTTTTTCGCTCCAGCGGGTGTACATCCGCAACAGCATTTCCGCCCAGTCCTGGGCATCGGTGCCCCCAGCCCCGGCATTAATCGTCAGCACAGCACCGAGGTTGTCATATTCCCCGGAGAGCATCTGTTGCAGTTCCCAGCGGTTTAGTTCCTTCTGGAGACCATCAAGGTTTTCCATCGCTTCCGTGAGGAGGGCCGGGTCTTCTGCTTCGGTCAATAATTCGGCGATCGCCGCCGCATCTTCAAACTGACCTTGCCACTGTTGATACTGGGCCACGGTACCCTTTAGCTCCGTCAGCTCTTGGAGGATGTCTTGGGCCCCTTGTTGATCCTCCCAAAATTCTGGCTGGGCCGCCTGTTGTTCGAGGTCAAAAATCTTCGCGTCTAAGGTTTTTAGGTCAAAGATAGTCCTGGGTTTTCCCCAGGTGCGCTTGGACAGTTTCGAGGGAACGCTTTAAATCGGTTAATTCCACCATAGATCTTTGGGAGTTGTGGCAAATACGCAAAAAATATGGAAATAGCTGACAATATCGGCAGTCAATTATAACGAAATCCCTTGCTGGAAAAAAATGATCATCTCAAATTTCCGGCGCGATTCGCTAAAATAAAACCACCCACGCAATGGAAAAGTTGTCAAGAATACCCCGAAATGATAGAGTCTGCTGAATAATTGCCCCTAGGCTACGGTGCACAGTCGAGATCAATTCTCTCAACATTTTGCTTTTGCTATTGTACGGAACTTTCCGGTGCTGTTTCCCCTGAACCTTCACATGTCCCCGTTACCTTTAAGCTGATTTTTCCTGTTTCCACTAACGCATCGCCATTAATTTAGACAATATGAGCATTGATTCTATCCGCCTACGCAACGAATTCATTAACACCCAGGTGATTACCCGCAATCGAGGGACGCGCCTAGGGGTTGTCAAGGATGTATTAGTGGACATTGACCGTCGCGAAGTCGTTTCCCTAGGGCTACGGGATAGTATTTTCTCGGTCTCTGGAATGCCCAAATATATGTATCTAGAGGCGATCACCAAAACCGGAGATGTCATTCTCGTTGAAGATGAGGATGTGCTGGCTGATGTGGATGTCGAAGCTTACAGTCCTCTGATCAACAGCGAAGTAATTACGGAAGCGGGCGAACCCCTAGGCCGGGTGCGTGATTTTCAGTTTGACCTCGAAAGCGGCACCGTCTCTTCGATCATTATCGCTTCCATTGGCTTGCCCCAAATTCCAGAACAGGTGATCAGCACCTACGAACTCCCCATTGAAGAAGTCGTGAGCAGCGGCCCTAACCGACTCATTGTTTTTGAAGGGGCCGAAGAGCGCCTCAGTCAAATTAGTGTGGGTTTCCTCGAACGCCTAGGCATTGGTCGCCCTCCCTGGGAACGGGAACAGGAAGATATCTACTACGCGCCCACTGCCCGCCCGGAAAATCAACTGGGTACGGGGGTGCCCCTCCAGCAGCCGATTTCTCGTCCTGTGGAAACGCGCCAACCGATTAATACCTGGGAAGATGAGTGGGAAGAAGAGGCGATCGCCCCACCCCCACCCCAACGCCAGCAGGCCCGCGCCATGAGCTATGACGACTACGACGAAAGTAGCAACTGGGGCGACGACACAGCCTATGAGTACGAAGAACCAGCCCCTAGCTATCCCCAAGACGTCGCCGGTGACGTTTGGGACGACGACACCCTTGACGAAACTCCCTACCAACCTCCGGCGGTTAACATTCCGGAGAAAAAGAAAGAATACGAATACGAAGAAGAATCTGGCTATTAACCACCAAACATGATTGTCCCTTGACTGCAAAGGCCGTAGCTTTAAGCCTACGGCTACTTTTTTGTCTGTTTGGCTCTCCTGCTTCACGGTTATCTAGGTCGAAATATAATTTTTGCTTATAAATTTCAAAACTTAAATCAAACAATCATGGCCCCAGAGTTGTGGCGGATCAACGTAACAGTTTGTTAAGCTGATACCAGCAAGCAATTTTATTTTCTTCACATAGGTACCCATCATGGACGACAAGAAATTTGGTTTCACCGCTTCTGCTGAAAACCTCAACGGCCGCATGGCAATGATCGGTTTCATCGCAGCGATCATTCTCGAAGTAGCAACAGGTCAAGGGGTACTCCACTTCTTCGGTCTCCTCTAAGTCTTTGCACTAACCTCTTCAATTTTCATTGTCAATCTCCGAGGGCTGGATACTATAGTTGGTATTCGGCTTTTTTTTGTTTAGGGCAGTATGGGGCGCGTTATTTATTTCGTTATTCTAATCGGGCTTTGTTGGTGGGCAGCACCAGCCTACGGTGAGTTATGCCGTGTTTATGGGGAACAACAAATTTGTTTGGTATCTCTGAAGCGCAGTGCAAAGTATTATTGGGAGTATCGCGCTGTATTACGCATTAATGGCAAAAAAATTCCGGTACAAAAGTTTGATTGCCTCCACAACCTCGACTTGGCAAATGATCGACGAAAGTTTGTTTGTAGCTTGATTCCACGACGGTAACTACCGGATTAAGGTTAGTGAAAGTCAGTTATTTGAGTCATTTAAATCAAGCCTAAGAATTATTTAAAAAAACCAAGGTAACTCTTCTTAAAAGAGAAAAAAGCAGAATAATAAATATTATTGATTGGCACTAATCTCTTACGTTCGATAGATGATGGCCTGTCATTGAATTGTTATAATGAAAGTGTCGATTAAAATTGAAATAAGCTTCAAAGCTTTGGAAAATCGTCAATTTTAATCTTTATTGCAAGAAAGCGAGGCATTTCATTTTATGGATAAGGATACCCAAAATATTTCTGTTCCTGAAAACCTAAAACCTGAAGATATTAGTAGTGGTGAAGAGCTTGTGCCGGCAGAAGTCGCAGCAAGGAAAGCGCGGGAAGGCGAATTCACCCCAGACCCGAAACAAGAAACAGATAAGAGCGTTGATACAACGGCTGGTTATACAGTCAGTGAGCAGGGTTTAGTCAATAACTACGCGGTAACGCCTGAGGTTTATGAAGAGGAAAAGTCCTCGGCGCAGAGACGACTGGATTACACGATGCTAGGGGTAATTGCCTTAGCTGTGGGAGTTCTATTGATTGGTGCGGCCATTACGGTGAATCTCTTAGCTTAAAGATTTTACAGGCGTAGTGCTGAGCAGTTGATATACCAACTAGCTTTTGCTGAATGATTTCAAGATTCGCCAAGGGGAGGTAACTCCCTTATTTTTTTGTCTAGCGATTGGAAAAGAGAGTGAAGCACTTTCCGGTACAATTTGCCTGAATGTTGTATTGAGTTTGGGATGTAAACCAGTGGCCGCCATAAAAGATCGCTTAAGTTTGTGCATGATCGTCAAGAATGAAGCGGATGCCCTGGGGGATTGTCTCAAGAGTGTGCAGGATCTCGTGGGGGAAATCGCGATTCTCGATACGGGGTCAACGGATGAAACGGTGGCGATCGCCAAGGAATTTGGCGCGACGGTGGGCCATTTCGACTGGAATCAAGATTTTGCGGCGGCCCGGAACGAAGCCCTCAAGCTGGTGACGAAAGAATGGGTCTTGGTTTTGGATGCGGATGAGACCTTAAACCCGAAGGTAATTCCGGCCATCGAAGCGGCGATCGCCAAGCCGGATACTTTGGTGGTCAATCTGCTCCGCTATGAAATTGGTGCGAGTCAATCTCCCTATTCCCTGGTGTCGCGGTTATTTCGCCGTCACCCCTCCCTAGAATTTTCGCGGCCCTACCACGCAATGATCGATGATAGCGTCCAGACTTTGTTGGCCACAGAACCCCAATGGCAGATTACAGAGTTACCGCAGGTGGCGATTTTCCATACGGGCTATCAACGGACGGCGATCGCCAAATTAGAAAAGAGCACCCGGGCCAAATTGGCGATGGAGGCCTATTACGAAGGCCATCCCAATGATCCCTATGTGTGCAGTAAGTTGGGGGGCATTTACTTGGGTGAAGGGTTACCCAAACAGGCCCTCAAGATTCTCAAGCAGGGTTTGAAATACAGCGCGAACGAAAGCGCCAACCTCCGCTATGAGTTGCATTACCATCTGGGTAACGCTTTCCGCCAAAACCACGAACCCGAAAAAGCAATCAAGCATTATCAACTCGCCGGAGAGCAGCCCCTCCAAGACAAGCTAAAAATTGGGGCTTACCACAACCTCGGCGCGCTTTTACAGACCCTCGGCAAACCCGATGCGGCGATCGCCCAACATCAGATCACCTTAAAAATCGATCCGACCTTTGCCCCTGGCTACTACAATCTCGGTTTGGCCTACAAAGCCCTGGGTCAAGTGGGCGAAGCCATTGATGCCTACGAAAAATCCTTGAAATTAAACCCCCTCAATCCTTGGACGCACCAAAATTTAGCCGCGCTCCTGTTCCGCATTGGCCAAATCGCCGAAAGCCAGAAATTCTTTAAGCAGGCGATCGCCCTCCACGAAACCCAAAATCCCGCCGAAGCCAAACGCCTCAAGCAAAAGCTGGCCCAACTCATGCACCAATAGCCGTAAAATTTTCCCCAAGCGCCGCAGAAAAATGTAGTACAATAAATTCTCGCAAAAGCGCCAACATAGCTCAGTCGGTAGAGCAACGCATTCGTAATGCGTAGGTCGTGGGTTCAAGTCCCATTGTTGGCTTCTGAATTAATTCACAAAAATATTCAACGCCAGTTATTTCAGTTAGTCCGGTTGATTTCCCTGAGCGAAGGAAACCGCTGCCAAGGCATTCACACGACCGTAACCAAACCATTGGGAATGGCCCTGGACGTCGTAGGTGCCCAAGGTTAACTGCAATTGGCGATCGCCGCTTAAATCGACAATTTTTTCGGCTGTGGTTTGTAAAATCTCCCGCACGGCCCACCCCGTCAGCTTCGGATTTACTGACCAAACCAATGCCGCGACCCCCGCCACTAAAGCAGCAGCTTCTAAGGTGCTGCCCTGCTGATTTAAAGCTTCAACCGGATCTATCTCGGCCCCCAGGTCATCATTAATTTCCGGTGGTACCGCGACCATCCCTTGTTCTGGTAGCCAAAGAATTGGTGTGCCTGGATTTGTTGGCCCACAAAGGCTGACCGCCTCTCCCCAGTTGCTATAGCTAGCTTTTTTGTTTGCCTCAGTACAACCACTAACGGTCACAACTGCCGGATGATTACCTTTCCCATCGAGCCAAGCGGTCGGCCCCTGAAAAAGTTGATTCGGCCAGTGACGTTCGTAAATTATTCCGGCGAGGGGGCGATTGGCATCCCCGGCTCCCGTTACCAACAGACAACCTTGACCCCGGTTTCCCTGGGTAGCAGCCCGGCGGAGAGCTAAACTTTGCCGCAGGGAGAGAGGCCCATTGATCGTCGCCAGTTGCCAAGCCAAAAGAATCACTGCGGCCCCCTGGGCGATCGCCGCTTCGATGACTTTTTCGAGGAGTGCATCATCTAAGTACTGGGGCAGTTGCAGGAGTAATAGGGTGCATTCTGGGGCCACATCGATCGTCAACTGGGCAATGGTATTACCCCAGGTCGTGGGCCGAATTTCTGGAATGGCACCATAGGGAGTTTCGCTTGTTTCAGCGGTTGGCTCGGCAGAATTTTCTAAATCGAGGTCAGGGGCCAACACGGCAATGGTCGTCTGGCGATCGCCTTTGGTCATTTGCCAAGCTTGGGGGATTTGAATGGCGTCTAGGTACCAGTGGCGGCTTTGGGGATTTGTCGCCAAGGACATTTGCCGCACCGCAAGGGGAAGTAAAACATTGGGTTCAGCGAGGGCGATCGCCGGATCTTGCTGGAGGATTTGGGTTAACCGGAGGGGATCGCAGTCAGTTTGCGCCGTTAGTTCATAAATAAACGTTTGATCGACCCCCAGAAGCGGACGAATTTTTTTAAGGTGGTGGCGATCGCCAATCGCTTTTTGGGCTGCTGGGGAAACCTCCGGGGCGAATTGGAGGGTGATTTGCTGGGTCAGATAGACAAAGCCCTCAGCCGAGTCTGCTAGCTGATAAACCGGGTAAGCAAAGAGAATATCAGGATGTTGGCGTGCGGCCCTCAAGGAGGTGGCGAAATCCTCTGGCGGTACAAGAATTTCTTCGAATAAAATATCTGGCTGCCCCGATGGTAAGGGACGATACATTAATCCTGGAACAATATCGAGAAGATCCACATCAGAACTGCGAAATGCCACCAGGAGGCGATCCTCTAACTGATGAAGTAAAAGTTCCGTATGTCCCCGTTGTAAAATAAGACCTTGTTGCTGTGGTGTCCCCCCTGGGCGTGCCATAGGCCTAAGCTCTCCTTGTCTGTTCCCACTGTGGGATCAAGATGTACAACATAATCAGTACTGTTATTGTGTCAAAACAAGACTTGACGAACATTATGAATTTTATCGACCGTTTGATTCCACTCGCTAGTTTGGCAATGGGGTGTTCCTTGGCCATGATGCCATCCGTTTCGGCGCAGCCTGAGGCTGTCCAAGGGAGTAGCAGCGAACTCCGCCCCCTCCAGAGCAGCATCCTCAGTATGTCCGGGGCTTCCCAGGTGATGGATGAGGCGATCGCCGCCATTTCTGCCAAAGATTACGAGGTTGCCGTCTCTAAACTCCAGGAAGCGCGTCAAGTTTATAATCAGCTTTCTAATTTTCACCTAGATCTAGCCAATAGTTTCCAGGGTTTAGACAATTCTGTTTATGATACAGAGCGACGTTCGGCGATCGCCGCTGGGGAAATGCGCGACACCGCCACCTACCGTTTGGCCCTCGTCCACCGTGTCCAAGAAAAACCCGAATTGGCAGTGCCCCTCCTGATCCAGGTGATTCGCTCCCAAAGTCCTACCAGCGACCTCGGCGAAAAGGCCTACCAACAACTGCTAGAAATCGGCTTTGTCAGTCGCGAATTTACCCGGCCTAACTTCTAAAAAACGACGTTTAGATCGCTGCTTGACCCGGGCTCTCTCTTTTTGCCCGTTTGCTTGGGTGGCGATCGCCTCGACACAACTGCTTTGTAATTGATGTAATCGTGCTGTTTTAGTTTCTTAGGTACCACGTACGGCGATATAACCCGCTTCGATGTCTTGCAACAACTGGTCTAACGCTTGATACAGAGCATCACTCATGGGAGTTTTCCAGAGCCATTGATTGATCACCCTTGCATCCTGCTTGGTTAAAGTACCTGAAGAAAATACATGATCAATGGTTTCTAATAAAGGGTTCATTTGCTGACATTCCATACTTCTCGCTTTAGCTTTGCCACCTGATTTCCCACGGAAACAAGGCCACAATTTCCTTAGATGTAAGATCAATTCAGTTTGTCAATAAGCTGAAATACTAAAAAAATTATCAAGGATAGCCAGGAACAATCATGTAATCACCCCCTAAATTCTCTACATTTCTCATCGGATCTTTACTTTTCTTAAACGTTTTTGTTACCGATCGTACTGTGAAGCAAATTATTTTTTACACAAAACCCGGTTGTCATCTCTGTGAGGGCCTCGCCGAAAAGTTGGCCCAGGTGACCCAGGTAGAATTCCAACTCGAAATGCGCGACATTACGACAAATCTCCAGTGGTTTGCGCGCTACCAGTACGAAATTCCGGTTTTGTGTCTGCTCGAAAATGGTCAGGAAAAAGAATTGCCCCGTTTTCCGCCCCGCATGGCCGTGGCTAAACTCGAAGAAAAATTAGCTGGATATCTGGCTTAAACTTTATTACCCAGGTTTTTGGGGCAATCTCCCAGGAGACTCCTAAGGAAAAAGGCGATCGCCGCTAAGATAGAATACTTGTCCGTGACTGAAGCCAAGTTTCATGCCTGCTGCCAACCGTAACCCCAGCGCCGAAGACATTCCCAACGCAGATTATCGCCAGCTCGATCGGGAACTCCTCACACCGATGATGCAGCACTACGCAGACCTTAAGGATAAGTATCCCAACAATATCTTGCTCTACCGGGTCGGCGACTTTTTCGAGTGTTTTTTCATGGATGCGATCACCGTTTCTCGCGAATTGGAGTTGGTCTGCACCAGCAAAGAATCCGGCAAAGGCATTGGTCGCGTCCCCATGACAGGGGTGCCCCACCATGCCCTCGAACGTTACAGCACCCAGCTTTTAGAAAAAGGCTATGGGGTGGTGATCTGTGACCAAGTAGAAGACGCCGCCACCGCCCACGCCGAAAAACGAATGGTGCGGCGGGAAGTGCAAAAGGTTTTGACCCCTGGCACCCTCACCGACGATGGGATGTTGCGGGCGCGGCAAAATAACTATCTTGCGGCGGTGGTGATCGCCGGCAACCATTGGGGGTTGGCCTATGCCGACATTTCTACGGGGGAATTTTGTACGACCCAGGCCCAGGATTTGGCAGCCTTAAACCTAGAACTCCTCCGCCTTCAGCCTTCGGAAGTGCTCTATCCCAGCGATGCTCCAGATTTAAATCGTTTGATGCGTCCCAGCGATCGCCAAACATTATTACAAAACCATCTGCCTGATTGTTTGCCGTCGGACTTTTGTTATGCGTTGCGATCGCCCAGGGAATTTGACCTCAATGAGGCGAAACCCAAGCTTTTGATGACTTTCCAGTGGCGTTCCCTGGAGGGAGTTGGCTGCGAACATTTACCCCTGGCGGTGCGGGCGGCGGGGGGACTCTTGGCCTATGTGGAGGAAACCCAGCAGGCCTACAAGGTGCCCTTTGAAAGCCTCAAAACCTACAGCATCGACGCCTTTTTGCAACTGGATCACCAGACGAGGCGCAACCTCGAAATTACCCAGACGGTGCGGGATGGCAGTTTTTACGGTTCCCTACTCTGGGCGCTGGATGTGACCTGTACAAATATGGGGGGCCGCGCCCTCCGCCGTTGGTTGTTGCAACCTTTATTAGATCCAAAGGCGATCGCCAAGCGATTAGATTCCGTCGCAGAACTGGTAGAAAATACAAATCTCCGTCAAGATATCCGGCAGTTGCTGAAGCAAATTTACGATTTAGAGCGGATTGCTGGGAGAATTGGCTCTGGTAGTGCGAATGCCCGCGATTTATACGCTTTAGCGGAATCTTTAACGAAATTAACCTATCTCGCGGAATTGGCCACCGAGGGGCGATCGCCTTATCTCCAGGCAGTGAAAGATTTTCCGCCGGAATTAGAAGCCCTGGGACAGCACGTTTTGCAATACCTCGTAGATTCGCCGCCGATCCACATCAAAGAAGGGGGTTTAATTCGGGATGGGGTTGATGAAAACCTCGATTTTCTGCGGCGCTCCCAAGTGGAAGACCGGGAATGGCTGGCGAATTTAGAAGTTACCGAACGGGAACGGACGGGGGTCAGTAAGCTCAAAGTCGGCTATAACAAAACCTTCGGCTATTACATTAGTTTGCCCCGCTCCCAGGCGGACAAGGCCCCCGACGAATATCTCCGCAAACAGACCCTCGCTAACGAGGAACGTTATATTACGCCGGAGTTAAAGGAGCGAGAAAGTCGCATCCTCACTGCTAAGGACGACATTTGCAGCTTGGAATACGAAATTTTCACCACCCTCCGCGCCGAGGTCGCTGAACATACCGACCAAATTCGCACCACCGCCAAGGCGATCGCCGCCCTGGATGTATTGACGAGCTTCGCGGAAACCGCCGTGTACCAAGGGTATTGCCGTCCGGAGATTACCACCGAAAAAACCCTCGAAATTGAAGCTGGTCGTCACCCCGTCGTCGAAAAGTCCCTGGGTATGGGCCTCTTTGTGCCCAACTCCACTTACCTTGGTCGCACTCAGAATTCCTATCCTGATTTGATTATCCTTACTGGCCCCAATGCCAGCGGCAAAAGTTGTTATCTCCGGCAAACGGGCTTGATTCAACTGATGGCCCAGGTGGGCAGTTTTGTCCCTGCCCAAAGTGCTGTAATTCCCATTTGCGATCGCATTTTTACTAGGGTCGGCGCTGTCGATGACCTCGCCACGGGCCAATCAACCTTTATGGTGGAGATGAATGAAACCGCCAATATCCTCAACCATGCCACGGAAAAATCTTTGGTTTTAATCGACGAAATTGGCCGGGGAACTGCAACTTTTGATGGCCTTTCCATCGCCTGGTCGGTATCAGAATACCTCGCCACGGAAATCAAAGCGAAAACAATTTTTGCGACCCATTATCACGAGTTAAATGAGTTAGCGTCGCTCCTTGAAAATGTCGCCAATTATCAAGTCACAGTTCAAGAAATGCCCGAAGAAATCATCTTTTTGCACCAAGTTCGACCTGGTGGCGCTGACCGTTCCTATGGGATTGAAGCCGGACGTTTAGCGGGTTTACCCAAGAGCGTCATTCAACGGGCAAAACAAGTCATGACCCAAATTGAAAAGCACAGTAAAATTGCCGTCGGTCTACGCAAAGGCATCCCCAAGAAAATAACCACTACCACGCCAGAAGATCCCCAAAGGGTATCGGAACAATTAAATATTTTCAAAGTTTAAATTCTTTAAACATCAGACTTCCCTCGCTTGATGGCCCCGACAATATGGGAAAATTGAACCCGATAAAAATCTGATTAAATACAGTCCTTAGAGCTTAACTATCCATGAGCGATCGCCCCACCGTCCAAAATACTTACCGTAAGCCCGTTAAACAACTGGATTTACCGCCCCGGCTCCTCCTCGGCCCTGGCCCATCCAATGCCCACCCCAGGGTTTTAGCTGCCCTCGCTATGCCTCCCATCGGCCACCTCGATCCGAAGTATCTTGAAATTATGGAGGACGTCAAGGATCTCCTCCGCTACACCTGGCAGACCGCAAACCCCTTCACGATTTCTGTCAGTGGTACTGGCAGCGCCGCCATGGAAGCCACCCTCGCCAACATGGTCGAACCCGGCGATAAAGTCCTGATTGGCATCAATGGTTACTTCGGCCACCGCCTCGTGGACATGGCGAGCCGTTACGATGCCGAGGTGCATACTTTTTCCACTGCTTGGGGTAAAGCTTTCACCCTCGAAGAAATCAGTGCTGCCGTTGCCCAGCACGAGCCGAAAATCCTGGCCCTTGTCCACGCCGAAACTTCTACGGGAGCCAGACAACCCCTCGAAGGTGTCAAGGAAATTTGTGAAAAACACGGCACGATGCTCTTAATCGATACCGTGACCAGCTTGAGCGGTGTGCCTCTTTTCCTTGATGAATGGGGCGTTGACCTCGCCTACAGCGGCACCCAAAAAGCCCTCGCTTGTCCCCCTGGCCTTGGCCCCCTGACCCTCAGCCCCCGCGCCCTGGATGTCCTGAATAATCGCAAGACGCCGGTGAAAAACTGGTATTTGGATATGTCCATGGTCAGCAAATATTGGGGCACTGGGAAACGGGTCTATCACCACACCGCCCCGGTTAATATGAATTATGCCCTGCGGGAAGCCTTGATGCTCGTCGCCGAGGAAGGATTAGAAGCCCGTTGGCAACGGCACCAGGAGGCAGCAGATCTCCTCTGGGCGGGCCTCGAAGAGATGGGGTTACAGTGCCATGTGGATCGTGAAATCCGTCTGCCGACCCTCACCACAGTGCGCATTCCCGATGGGGTCGATGGTGCTGCCGTGGCTGCTCAGTTGATGAAAGAGTACAACATCGAAATTGCTGGGGGCTTAGGGGATCTGGCGGGTAAAGTTTGGCGTGTTGGCCTGATGGGTTATAACGCCCGCAAGGAAAATGTGACGCTTCTGTTGGCTGCCCTAAAACAGGTTCTCTTTTAGATAGACTAGAAGCGCAATTTTTATTGAAGATCTAATGATTCTTTCGTTATCTATGGGGCAAGGTTTTTCCCGAAAAATGCTTGTCCTTTTTTCTGCCCTTTGTCTTGGGTTTGGTCTCTGGGGCTGTAATGGCGATCAAGAGACAGCCCAAGCGGATGTCAATGTCGATCCGGAACTGGAAGCGCAAATCCTCCAGGTGATTCGGGACAATCCCCAAGTGTTGATTGATGCGGTACAAAACTACCAACTCTCCCAACAACAGGCCCAACAGGAAGAACAACAAAAGGCGGCTGAGGATTTTCAACAGCAGGTCTTGACGGAACCACAGACGGTCATTGGCGATAGCCCCACCCTGGGTGCTGAGGATCTGAACGTGGTCTTGATCGAATTTTCTGACTTTGAATGTCCGTTCTGTGCCCGCGCCCATAGCACTTTGCAAACGTTTATGGCTCAAAACAGTGACACTGTTACTCTTGTCTATAAGCACTTGCCTTTGGCTCAAATTCACCCCCAAGCAATCCCGGCAGCAGAGGCATCTTGGGCCGCCCAACAACAGGGGAAATTCTGGGAATACCATGATCAGCTTTTTGAAAATCAAGACCGTCTTGGGGAAGAACTCTACCAAGAAATTGCGACAAATCTAGGTCTGGATCTAGAAAAGTTTGAAGGCGATCGCCAAAATGCCCAACCGGCTATTCAACAGGATCTTGAACTGGCTCAACAGTTGGGTCTAAACGGTACGCCTTTCTTTATTTTGGCATCGACGGAAACTGGGAAATTTGAAACCTTCTCCGGGGCATTAGATCTGCAGGAATACGAAGAAAAACTCGCCGCGATCACCACGCCATAGACTGTTAAATTTAACCAAAAAATTTGTAGTAGGGGTTTACCATGGTAGACTCCTACTGTTTTAAATAATGAGACAAAAATCAGCCCATCAAAATAACATTATCAATTACATGAATAATGCCATTGTCAGCTTCGATGTCGGCCGCTAAAACCGTTGCATTTTTGACCTCAAAATCATCTTCACCATTAATGGGAATGGGGGAACCTTCGATGGAAGTCACTTCCCCAAGTTTGATTAAATCATCCTTAGTTAAGCGTCCCGCTGCGACGTGATAAGTAAGAATGCGCGCTAACTGGGGCGGATTTTGCACAAGGGTTTGTACTGTGCCCGGCGGCAATTTGGCGAAAGCGTCATCGTTGGGCGCAAAGACGGTAAAATCCCCTTCTCCGGCTAAGGTTTCCACTAAACCTGCGGCTTGCACGGCGGCCACCAGGGTCGAAAAACCCTCATTATTAACCGCAATATCCACAATACTTGGCATTGTTTAAACTCCGATTGACTAAATAAAAGAAATTCAAAATAGATTAACGATATTCTGCGTTTTGAATGTCCCGTAAGCGGGCTTCTGGCCGGAGAAACCGATCCATTTGGGCTTCAAAAAATTCACGGTTTTTCTGTAAATGTTTCGGATTGGGATCATCAAGGGGATAAAGCAAGGCTGTCCGTAGGGCTTGAATCACCGCAGAGGTGACGTTGTACATCGACCGCTGGAAGGTAATGCCCAATTGGATCAGCTCATCATCTTCGCCCCGGCAATGTTCCTTGTAGTAATCCTTCAGATATTGCGGCAGGAAGTGATACATATCATCCATCAACAATGTCGGCGGAATGCCGGCGGTTCCTACGGGAAATACATCGGCGTACAAAATACCGTAGTGGAAATCCTTCTGCTCGTCGGGGACTTCATGGGCCTGGGCATTGTAGGATTTTGTCCCCCGGAAAGGTGCGGTGCGGTAAAACACGGCTTCGACGTAGGGTAAGGCCGCTTCGTAGAGCCAAGTAAAGCCTTGGGATTTGGGAATAATTTCAAAACATTCCCCATCGATATAGACGTGGTGGTAAATGGGTCGGCCGGCGATCGCAAAAATGCCATTCACCAAAAAATTCATCGCATCGGGGACACCTTTAAAGCCGCCTTCATCGTAGATATCGGACATTTCAAAGAAGACGGGGGCCATCACCTCCCAAAACAGTCCGAGGTTGGCGTAATAGGAGAGTTCGCGCACCTGCTCCAGGAACATATCGGGGAAAAGTTTATATAAGCCCAACATGACCGGGTTTTTCTTGAAGTAGGCTTTGATCGCGCGGTCGGCGTTGGCTTTATATTCGTCAGAATCGAGGTAGGCATCAAATTTACCCAGGCCCATGTCCCGCCCATGCCACAGCATTGCCCGCATACAGGCTTCGGCGAATTCCATGTTGATCCGGTCGTGGAACAGGTGATGGAAGAGTTTAGAGGATTTAAAGGTTTCCCCTTTTTTCATAAATTCCAACAGTTCCGGGTGAGCTGAGCCTGTGCCGCGCCAAATGCGGAGATCAGCTTGATCACCCGCGTAGTGGTTTTGCCGTTCTAGATATTCGTCGGAAATGAAGTATTTAAAGAAGCGAAAAGGCTCTAAGAAAACTTGTTCCGCAATGTACAGCAGATCCCGCCAGTAGAAATCCATCGGTACGGCATAGGCTTTGTAGATGCCGATAATCTGCATCAGGTTTTCGGGGGTGTCGGGTAACATCGATCCCCCGGCTTCGAGGCGATGAATTACATCAGCATGGGGATGGGTTGAAGGGGGAATTTTCGTGGTGATCATAGTGCTTTGTTCCTGAGGAAAATGCTGGGCGAATCGGTCAAGCGAGAACGTCTGATTGACTAGGGTGCTTTCGACAATTCAGCGGGAGTCAAGGCAATGGTCTGAACCGTGGGAATGGCGGCAATGAATTGGCTAGTGGTCGGTTCGATCCAGCGGGTGAGCCAGGCGGGTTGTAAACCAAGGAAAAGGATAATGACCGTCAAGGCGATCGCCGGAATTTTTTCACTGGCGAAAACTTTGGGGTAGTAGGCGGTGTGACTGTCGAGGCGACCGAAACAGGTGCGGTTGAGCAAAATCACAAAGTAAACCGCCGTTAGACCAGAGGCAATGATGCAGAACAGGGTCGGAATCGGGAAACGGCTAAAGCTACCTTGGAACACCAGGAATTCCGCGACAAAACCGACCAAGCCAGGAATCCCGGCACTCGCCATTCCTGCCAAAATTAGCAAGCTACTGGTGAGGGGCAAACCCCGTACCGGATTCATCAAGCCATTCAACACATCCAAATCCCGCGTGCCAACTTTGCGTTCGATAATGCCGACGAGGTGGAACAACAGCGCCAGAATTAAACTGTGGCTAATCATTTGCGCCACGGCACCGAGCAAGCTTAACTCTGTTCCGGCGGCGGTCGAAACCAAGATATAACCCATGTGACCGATGGAACTGTAGGCCACCATCCGCTTGAGATCCCGTTGGGCGATCGCCGCCAGGGAACCATACATCACACTCACCGTACCAATGACTGCGAGGGCGGGGGAAACCGTAGACCACACATCCGGGAACAGTTGCAAACCGAAGCGCACCAAACCATAGGTGCCCAATTTCGCAAAAACACCACCCAACAGAACTGTTACCGCTGGATTTGCTTCTACATAGGCGTCGGGCAGCCAGGTGTGTAAAGGCACAAGGGGAATTTTAATCCCAAAGCCAATCAACAAAATCGTGAGCAGGATTACCTTGGTATTAAATTCAAGATTTTCTAGGGTTAAATTCTCAAAGTCAAAATTGCTCGATTGACTAAGCCACACAATCCCTAAAAATGCCGCTAATACACAGAGTCCAGAAATGGCAGTGTAAATCAAAAATTTAGTCGAGGCATATCCTTTTTTCTCGCCACCCCAAATGGCAATCAGTAAGTAAAAAGGAATCAACTCAATTTCGTAAAAGAGGAAAAAGAGCAACAGGTTATTGGCAATCAAAGCCCCTGTAATTCCACTATTAATCAACAAAATGAGGGAGTAATAAAGCTTCGGACGGTGGTTGCTTTCACCAATGCTATAGATCGCGACCAATGTCAGCAAACTATTTAGGACAATCAGCGGCAAAGATAAACCGTCCACACCGAGGTTATAGTTGAGGCCCAGGATGCTTAACCAATTATGGAATTCGGTATATTGCATACCAGCATCTTGGAGGTTGAGGTTAATCAATAAGCCACTACTGATCGCCAGGGTAACAACCGTAAACACCGTTGCCACAATCCGGGTCAGGGGCCTGGGGAAAAGGGCGATCGCCCCAATGCCGACGAGCGGTAAAAACAGTAAGAAACTCAGCATAATCTTTCGGAGAAGGTCATAAATATTTCAGCGAAAATCGTTAACACATCCCCCTTTAAAATTGCCAATGCTTCAGCAAGGGATACGATAAAGCGGCAATAAAGAGGAGAATACCGGCCACAATTGAGAGGGCATAGGATTGGCTTTGCCCAGAGTTGTTATATTTCAAACTTTGGCCACCGAAAAGGGTTGCTAAACCGAGAAAGTTGATCACCCCATCGACAAAATAGCGGTCTAACCAGTCAATGATTTTGGAAATCAAGGCAACGGCAAAAATAACTGTGTTTTTATACAACTCTGCTGTGTACAAATCCTTGGCGAAAAATTCCCGCACCGGATCTGAAAAAACATGGATCGGTTTACTGATTTTTTCATTGAGATAGAGATACATCGCGGTACCGCCACCGACCATGGTCGAAATAATCAAAACTGCAGCTAGGGGCAGATTCAACTGGTGCCAATCCGGCAGAAAATTCAGTTTCGCCAGAATAAAAGGACTGTGGAGGGCGAAACCCGCAAGAATCACCATCGGCAAGACTAAGGCCCATAATCCTTCTGGCGATCGCACGGTCATCTGCTTCGGCTTACCGCCAAAAATTAGGCCAAATTCTCGCATGATACTAAAGGAAGTCAAGGCATTGACCGTAATCAAAATCACGGCCAGAATCGGACTGGTTTTCCAAAAATTTGTTGTCAGTTGGGCCAGGCTCCAGAATCCACCAAACGGCGGTAGGGCAACGAGGGAAGCCGCACCGACAAGGTAGCAAATCCCTGTAATCGGTCGCCGTGACCAGAGGCCGCCATATTGGGTTAAATCTTGGCTGATATTGACTAAAACAACGCCACCGATCGCCATCACGAGAATCGCCATCGCCACGCCATAGGTGAGCAGCAAGACCAATGTCGTTTGATCCTGTTGGGAACCCACCGCCATAAAGACCATGCCCATGTAGGCACTGACGGAATAGGACAAAGAACGTTTGATATCAATTTGGGCGATCGCCACCATGGCCGCCCCCAAGGCCGTCGTTGCCCCAATCGCGATCATAAAAGTAGAAGCAAAATCCGAGAGGGCAAAAATCGGCTGCAACTTAATCAGCACCCAGGCTCCAGTACCAACCACGAGACTATTCCGCACCACCGTTGCCGGGACAGGACTTTCCATCGCCTCATCAAGCCAGAGGTGTAAAGGAAATTGAGCGCATTTCCCCAACGGCCCCGCAATTAAGGCCAAGCAAAGCAGCGTTGCCAAAGTCGGATCGAGTTCTGCCGTTGCCGCCCATTCAGCCAGACCATCAAAATTCCAAGTACCAGCAAGGGGCAACAGAGCCACAACCCCCATCAGCAAGAACAGATCGCCGACCCGTTTTGTTAGAAACGCATCCCGTGCCCCCGTGACCACCAGGGACTGGTTAAACCAATAGCCAATTAACAGATAAGTACCGAGGGTCAAAATTTCGAGTACCACATAGCTAAAGAAAAGGGAATTACAGAGCACCAAGGCACACATCCCCGCTTCAAATAAGCTCATGGTCGCGAAAAATCTCGCCCAGCCCCAATCCATTTCTAAGTAGGCCACGGCATAGAGTTGGGCGAGTAAATTAATCCCGGCGATCAGAATCAGCGCCCCGATAGTAATGCTGGAAATATCGAGGTCAATGCTGAGGGTCAAGTCCGCCGCCTGGAGCCAAGTTAACGATGGTTTTAGGGCGGGCTGTTCCCATCGCTCGATAAAGGCAAGACAACTATGGACTAGGGCCATGAAAGTAAGCAACATATTGACGTAGCCCGCAGGCCGTGGCCCTGTTTTTCGGGTGATGCTCGGCATCCATAGTGCCGATAGACCCATTCCCAGCAAAGGATAGCAGGGAACAAGCCAGACACTCTGACTGAAAAAAGTATTCATATGACGATGACGCTGAAATAATTTGCTTAGGAAAAAGCGGGCTGATGACCCATCTTTTTTACTGGTTGGGCAATTACCAACTTCGACCTACCAAAGGCACGGGAAATGGCCCAACAATTTTGAGCTTTTAGGGTTGCAGAGCAAGCGATCGCCGCCCTGAGTTTTCGAGAGTTTTCTGGCTAGACCGGACCATAAACTCCAAAAAGGCTTGGGCAATCACCGACAGTTGTTTCCCGGCGAGGTAGGCAACATACCAATGGCGCTGGATCGGAAAATGCTCCACATCCAACACCGTTAATTCGCCGTGGGGAGGCTCCGTGATCAAAGTATGGCGGGACAAGACAGAAATCCCTAGACCACCGGCGATCGCCTGTTTAATCGCCTCATTTGACCCCAGTTCCAGGCGCACCTGCACCGACACATCATGTTCTGCCAGGAGTTTTTCGACCGCGAGTCGTGTCCCCGACCCCATTTCCCGCGTCACAAAATCGGCCCCGTCCAACACAGACAGAGGGAGATTTTTCTGGCAAGCCAGGGGATGATCGGCGCGGGCGACCACCACCAAGGGATTGTCCAAAAATGCTTGCGCATGGACATCAAGATCATCGGGCAAATTACTCAGGATGTAGAGATCATCTAGATTATTCGCCATCCGATCATGGAGCTGTTGGTGATTGATCACCTGCAAAGACACGTCAATATCTGGGTAATCTTGGCAAAATTCCCCCAGGATACGCGGCACAAAATATTTGGTTGTGGTGATTACCCCAAGGCGGAGTTGACCCCGTTTCGCTCCCTGCAGGGCGGCCAACTTCATCTCAAAGTTATCCAACCGTTCAAAGATTTCTTGGCAGGTTGCGAGGAGTTCCTCACCTGCTTCTGTGAGATATAGCTTTCTGCCAATATGTTCAAACAGTGGCATGCCGATGGTCTGGGTCAGTTGTTTCACTTGTCCAGAAACCGTCGGTTGGGTGATTGATAATTCCTCCGCTGCCTTGGTAAAACTGCCGTGGCGAGCCGTAGTTTCAAACACCTTCAGTTGGTGGAGAGTTGCAGGGATCAAGGGTTTACTCCTGAACTTGTGCTGTTATGCCTGAGTTTAGCAATACCATAGACTAGAGTCAATACAAGAAAATATCGTCATAGTTTCGGTTCTATATAAGAAAAATTTATAAAAATTCCCTTGGGCTTCCCGTCAAACTCTGATTTTTTCTGGCTTAGGGACGTTTTTAGCGAGTATGGTTCTCTGGACAAAAGTGTCACAATAGGGAAACAAGGCCCTTCACCCTATCGAGTCAAACCTATGGCGATCGCCACTGAATTCAAGTCCATTCCGCGTTTATCTACGGGAAAATTTCAGCAAAAATTACAATCGTTGTTGAATCCTGTGGGATATTTAACCCGCTTAGCAAGTTTGGCACCGGATCTCGCCTATATGCCAGCGGCAGGCTATGACCAGCCCTTGGTTTTGGCCTATCATCCTGAGGCGATGCGGCAGTTGCTCAGTAATAGTAACCAGGCTTTTGCGGCCCCTGGGGAGTTAAACGGCATTATTGAACCCCTGGTTGGGCAACGGTCTTTGGTGAGTTTGAGCGGCGATCGCCATCGACAAGAAAGAAAGTTGATCATGCCAGCCTTCCACGGGGCGCGGATGCACAACTATGGGGCGCTCATTACCCAAATTATTGAGGAGGAGTTGTCCCAGCTAAAGCCGGGCCAAGCTTTCCAGATGCAGGACATCACCCAAAAGATTACCCTGCGCACGATCATTGAGGTGGTCTTTGGGGTGCAGGGGGGCGATCGCTACGCGCCGATTATGGCGATGACCCGCAAGATTTTAAATCGGTTTACCTCGCCCATCGCCAATAGTTTTCTCTTTTTCACGTCGCTACAAAAGGATTTGGGGGCCTGGAGTCCCTGGGGCAGTTTTATCCGCGATCGCCAGGCCCTAGATGAGTTGATCTACGCCGAATTGCAGGAACGCCGCGCCCACCCCGACCCGGAGCGAACTGACATTTTGTCTTTGCTGATGGCAGCCACTGACGAAGCGGGCAACACCATGGACGATCAACAGTTACGCGATGAGCTGATGTTGCTGTTGTTTGCGGGCCACGAAACGACGGCGATCGCCATGGCCTGGGGCACCTATTGGCTCCATACCCACCCGGAGGTGATGGTAAAAGTCCGCGCCGAAATCACAGCCTTGGGCAAAAATCCTGACCCGATGGATATTTACCGTTTGCCTTACCTCGCAGCCGTTTGCAATGAAACCCTACGGATTAATCCCGTGGCGATGTTCACTTTTGCTCGTCAAGCTGTTGCCACCACCCAGTTGCTCGATTATTCCATTGAGGGGGGCACGGTGCTGATGGGGTCAATTTATCTGCTCCACCAACACCCGGATCTCTACCCCAACCCCAGGGAATTTCGCCCTGAACGGTTTCTCGAACGGCAGTTTACGCCCTACGAATTTATGCCCTTTGGGGGCGGTGTGCGCCGTTGTGCCGGGGAAGCTTTAGCGATGGTGGAGTTGCGCTTAGGTCTTGCGGCGATCGCCACCCAAGCCGATTTAACCCTACTGGATCAAGTGCCCGTCGCCGCCAAACGCAAGGGGTTAGTTTTGTCTCCTGCAACGGGGGTGAAAATGCGCTTTAACGGCAGCAAAATCTAGCCTGGGCGTTTATTCAAACTGACAAACGTTGGTGAGGGTTTCGACAAAGGTGGGATAGGAAATGGAAGCGGCTTCGGCCCGGTGGATGCGGGTTTCGTCCTTGGCATTTAAAGCGGCGATCGCCAAACTCATGGCAATGCGATGGTCAGTGTAGCTATCCATTTCTGCTCCGTTTAAAGAGGCGCCCCCAATGATCTCTAGGCCGTCGGGATGCTCGATAATATTCGCGCCCATTTTCGTCAATTCTGCGGCCATCACTGCGAGGCGATCGCTTTCTTTGACCCGTAACTCCTCAGCATCTTTGATGATCGTTGTTCCTGCTGCGAAACAGGCCGCCACCGCCAGGATCGGAATTTCATCAATCAGCCGGGGAATAATCTCGCCGCCGATGGTGCAACCCTTGAGGGGAGAATATTGCACCCGCAGATCCGCCACCGGTTCCCCGGCCACTTCCCGCGCATTATCCAGGGTCATGTCCGCCCCCATCATCTGCATCGCTTCAATAATCCCGGTGCGGGTCGGATTAATCCCCACATTCTCAATGGTCAAATCAGAATCGGGCACAATCGCCGCCGCCACCATCCAAAAAGCCGCCGAACTAATATCCCCCGGCACCACCACTTTTTGGCCCCGCAACGTCGGGTAGGGGTCAAGGGTCACGCTGTGGGTTTCGGGATCAATGGTGAGATTTGCGCCAAAGGCCCGGAGCATCCGTTCACTGTGATCCCGCGAAAGGGCAGGTTCGGTGACGGTGGTTTGCCCCTCTGCCAAGAGTCCCGCCAATAATACACAGGATTTGACCTGGGCTGACGCAATGGAGGAATGGTAATGAATTCCCTTGAGTTGTTGCCCTTGAATCGCCAGGGGAGCGAGGGTATTGCCTTTTTTGCCCCAAATTTGTGCCCCCATTTCCTTTAGGGGATTGACAACCCGAGACATGGGCCGCGATCGCAAGGAACCATCCCCCGTCACGGCAAAAAAGCGATCCGGCGACGAAGCCAGCAAACCCATCATCAAGCGCATCGTAGTGCCGGAGTTGCCCGCATCGAGGACATTATCTGGTTCTTGCAGATTACCGAGGCCGACCCCCTGCACCCGGACTTCCGTTTCATTTAATTCTGAAATATTGGCCCCCATCGCCGCGAAACAGGCCGCCGTACTGCGGGGATCTTCGCCCAATAGCAAGCCTTCGATGATCGTTTCGCCTTCGGCGATCGCCCCCAACATCAGCGCCCGGTGGGAAATGGACTTGTCCCCCGGAATCCGCACCTTTCCCTGCAAACTGAGGCCCGATGCAGGCGGCGTAATCACAAGTTGCTGGTGGGGAGAAACCGTTTCGAGGCGAATCATAATGTCGGGATGTTACAAATGGGCGATGTCATCTTAGCGGATTTCCAAATCCCTTGCCTATGGCCCGGGGCAGAATCACTCAAATTCGTCTTTTTAACCAAGCACAAATACTTACTCCAGATACAAAAGTCATAGTTTCCTGACATAAAAAATCACTGAAAGCCATTGAATTCGTTAAAAGTCAACATATCTTGACTTTTGGGATCACGAAACCCAGGATTCTCTGCTAAAACATGAAACAACAGGCGATCGCCAAAAAAACCGATGCAAGCGCCTACCCTGTATCAGTCCAAAATTCGTGCAACGGAGGAGCCCATCCCATGACCACCACAGTAGGCAATGGATTCGCAGACAACCCAGAAGATATGACCCTGAGGCAACTACGGAAGCTCGCCAGCAAACTTGGCATCAGCCGCTATAGTCGGATGCGCAAAGATCAACTCCTCGCTGAGGTGAAAAAACGCTCAAGCTACGACAATCCCAAAGCCTCAGTCACCCCCGACAAAACTGAATCCATCACCCCAGTCAATAGCCAAGAGGAGGAAACTCAAGTGGAAGCAGCAAAATTTGAAGTTGGTCAAGATGATCCCATCGAGCTCGATCTCGCCAGTGTCGATGAAGACCTCGGTGACCTCCCCGGCGGCTATGGCCAAAGTCGCATCGTTCTCTTACCCCGCGATCCCCAATGGGCCTACGCCTACTGGGATATCCCCAACGACCACAAGCAATACCTGCGCAACCAAGGGGGCCAGCAGATCGCCCTGCGCCTCTATGACGTCACGGATATCAACCTCGACTACCAGACCCCCCACAACGTCCAAGAATATTTGTGTGATGAAATGGCACGGGAATGGTATTTCCCCGTCCCCGTTAGCGATCGCGATTACGTTGTCGAAATCGGTTACCGTTGCGCCGATGGCCGTTGGTTAAGCTTGGCCCGCTCCACCGCAATTCGCATTCCCCCCGTCTATCCCAGCGACTGGGTAGAAGACATCTTTGTGACCGTCCAGTGGGATGAAGAACTGAAAGGAAAAACCGTTTACAATCTGGTACCCCCAGCCAAGAAACAAGCAGAAGCTGCTGCCGCCGCTGCCGAAAGTACCTCTAGTCCCATCTACGACGAAATCTTTGGCGATCTCCAATCCCTCGAAGCCCAACGTATTGCTGGATCTCTGTTTGGTTCGATGCAACATGTGGCTGGCTCAGTACCGCCCCAAGAATCCATCAGTTCCTATGTCTTCCCCTCTGGAGCAGGACTATGGGCAGCCCCCAACGTTTCTGGTCTCAATATGTCCGGCTTGAATATGTCCGGTGCTGGCTTTGCGTCGATGCCACCAGCGCGTCCCCGGAAATTCTGGCTCGTGGCCGATGCAGAGTTGATTGTTTACGGTGCGACGGAACCCGATGCCACTGTCACCATTGGTGGTCAACCGATCAAACTGAATCCAGACGGCACATTCCGCTTCCAGATGTCTTTCCAGGACGGCAATATCGATTATCCAATTGTGGCCGTGGCTGCCGATGGGGAACAAACCCGTTCGATTCACATGACTTTTGACCGGGCGACTCCTTCTCGGAATACCAACACCAAAGAACAGGCAATGGACGAGTGGTTTGTCTAGGCCACTGTTGCGGTAAATCTCAAAAACGAATGCTTTGATTTGATTAATTTATTTCTTGACCTCTCCATCTGGGGAGGTTTTTTGTTCTGAAGCTCATCTGTCGAAAGGGTCAATCGCCATAAAAAAACCAGTTATTTTGCTTAAATAACTGGTCTATGGGGAATGGATTGCAACTGATTTTGAGGCAATCAGTCGTTTACCATTTGTTGTTTTCTGCTTGGTCAGCGATGTAAGCGGCAACGTTAGCAATGTCAGCATCGCTTAGACGACCACCGAAAGCAGGCATTGCCCCTTGTCCGTTGGTTACTTGGTAGGCAACCGCTTCTTCGAGGGACTTGCTGCCATCTTTGTAGCCAGCGAGGTAAGTTTTTAGGGCATCAGCCTTTAGGGTTTTGGTGGGCATGACTGCGTTGTTACCACCAGCATGGCAAGCGGCACAGTTAGCGGCAAATACCTGGGCACCAGCAGCAGCGTCAGCGGCAAATGCAGGAGTCCCGAAGGCAAAAACAGTAGCAAGTACGGTTAAAGCAATAGCAAGTAATTTTTTCAAAGGAGTTTTCCTCTCAATGCTCTCAACAGAAAAAGAATTTGGTTAAAAGTTTAATATAATCAACCAGACTATATTTTATCGATCTTGTCGTTTGGTTCAAACGCTTAGCCTGAAATTCCCTAAATTGTTTCAATTTGTCACGAAATTGCCCTATGCAGTCCGCATCTCCTTCCTCCGATGGTATGGCAGTGGTCAAGACCTGGGACCTTTGCAAAACTTACCGTACCGGCTTTTGGCTCAACAAAACCAGTGAATCCCTGAAAAGTTGTTCCCTCGAAGTCTTGGGAGGAGAAACCTTTGGGCTACTGGGGCCGAACGGAGCGGGAAAAACCACCCTTTTGAAAATTCTGTTGGGGATTATCCGACCGACTGGGGGCAATGCGACGCTGTTGGGGAAACCGTTTGGCGATCGCCAGACCCGACAGCGCATTGGCTACCTTCCGGAAAATGCTTATTTCTATGACTTTTTGACGGCCTGGGAATTTCTAGATTTTACGGCGGGTTTATTTCAGATTCCGCGCGGCAAGCGACAAAAGCGGATTAAATTACTGCTGGATACGGTGGGACTGGCCCAGGAAGTGGCGAAAAAGCGGCAACTCCGCAAATATTCCAAGGGGATGCTCCAGCGGGTAGGGATGGCCCAGGCGTTAATCAATGATCCTGATTTAGTCTTCCTCGATGAGCCGATGTCGGGCCTCGATCCCCTCGGTCGCTACCAAGTGCGAGAAATTATTTTGTCCCTAAAGGCCCAGGGAAAAACGATTTTCTTTAATTCGCATATTTTGGCGGATGTGGAACTAATTTGCGATCGCCTGGCGATTTTGTCGAAGGGGGAAATTATCTGCCAAGGTACTTTAGATGAGCTTTTGGGGGCAGCAGATCGCTATCAAGTCGTCATCGAAGGGGGTACCGAGGCAGCGTTACGGTCTTGGGTGCCGGATTTAGCCCGCAAGGATCACCATTGGATCGGCCATTTGGAGGGAGATCCCCAAAAGTTCATTGCTTCCCTGAGCTTAATGAAGGCGCGATTATTAGATTTGAAATTGGCGCGAGTTTCCCTAGAGGATTTCTTTATTCGCCAAATTCGTGACCATGATCCCCAGGCGCACATCGAGGAAAATCTCAAGGCGATCGCCTAATTTTTTCTCTTTCAAAAAAGCATTAAAAAAGGGGCATTACCGATTAGTAACGCCCTCTCTCACAAAATTTCAAAGGTGTTTATTTCGCGGGATCAAGTTTGGCGATCGCCGCTTCCATTTCTGAGGCAATTTTCGCTTCAAGGGCAGCAGAATCCGTTTCCATGTAAACCCGCATCAACGGCTCTGTACCAGAAGGACGCAGGAGCACCCAACTGCCATTTTCGAGGTACAGTTTCACGCCATCTTTTAGGCCCACTTCCTTGACCGCTAAACCAGCCACGGTTTCCGGGGGCGTCGCCTTATAGAAGTCCAAGACAGCCTTTTTGTGGGGTTCTTCCAGGTGCAGATCCAAGCGCTTGTTGAAGAGCGGCCCAGCGGCATCTTCAAGGGCTTCTTTGACTAACTGCGATAGGGGCTTACCTTCGTAGGCGATCGCCTCGGCCACGAGCATATCCGCCAAAATGCCATCCTTTTCCGGGATATGACCGAGCACACTCAAACCACCGGATTCTTCACCGCCAATGAGGACAGCAGTTTCGCGCATTTTTTCGCCGATGTACTTGAAGCCGACCGCCGTTTCAAAAATTTCTAAGCCATATTTTGCGGCCAAATTGTCGAGCAAATGGGTTGTGGCCACCGTGCGGACGATCGCCCCTTTTTGACCTTTGTTTTTCAGCAGGTGCCGCGCGAGCAACAGCAGAATTGTGTTGGGCGTTAAAACATTCCCCAATTCATCCACAACCCCAAAGCGATCGCTATCACCATCGGTCGCCAAGCCTAGATCCGCTTGATCCGCCTTTACCGCATCCACGAGGCCCACCAACTGAGAGCCTTTCGGTTCTGGCATCCCACCGCCAAACAAAACATCACGGCTGGTATTAAATGATTCCGTTTCACAGCCGCAGTGGGCGAGCACTTCATCTAAGTAACCGCGCGACGTGGAATACAGCGCATCATATTTAACTTTCAGGCCCGCTGAACGAATCTTGTCCACATCCAGGAGAGTGTAGATAAATTTTAAATAGGCAGGTTTCGGGTCAAACCGAGAAATCTTGTCGCCATTTTTGCCCGTGGGCATCTCCGCCGAAGCACTAGCAATATTCGCCACAATCGTGTCGGTGATTTCTGGGGTCGCTGGCCCGGCGTAATCGGGAATATATTTGATCCCGCAGTAGGGGGCCGGATTGTGGCTGGCCGTAAACATCAACGCGCCAGCAGAATTAAGAAACTTCGCATTGTAGGCAATCACCGGGGTCGGGCAATCCCGCTCTACCACCTGCACCGTCCAACCGAGATCCGCGAGCACTTCCGCCGCAGTCTGGGCAAATTCGTCTGCAAAAAAACGGGTGTCATAGGCCACCAGCACCGGACGATCCTTCCCATAGGCCGTCTCTAGGTAGCTGGCGATCGCCCGGGTCACTTTACAAACATTAGCGAAGGTAAAATCATCGGCGATAATGCCACGCCAACCGTCAGTGCCAAACTTAATCGGGGGATTGCTTGCAATACTCATGTGAAGAAAAACAGGGCTTGTTAAAAATCCCCTTTATCTTATCCGCAAGGGGGAAACCACGAATGGCGATTTTCTTACAAAATTTCCCCGAAGACAGGCATTTTTCCAAAGCATTAGATATTATTAGGTCTATACTGGCCAGTTCCAGTAAAAAGTCATAGGCGAAAGACTGTCTTTTCTATCCTTTGGGCGGTGCAAGTTTTGTCTAGATTGATGTACATATCGGACGATCTAACCCCAAACCCTTGATCAATGGAGTGATGAATAACCGTGGCAACAACCGAACCCCGTCAATCCCAACCCCTCGATGTCGCCCAACTCCAGCAGGAACTCCAACTGCGGGATCAACTGGTGCAGCAACTGTCCCAGGAGTTATTTCGTCTCGTCAAGGGCAATGATGACCCGGCCCCGGAGCTAGAAGCCCAGCACCAAGAAGAACTCCAGCGCCTCCGGGAGCAGTTCCAAGAGGTTGAACAGCAAGTCGTTTTTTATCAAGAGCGCTTGACCCAGAAAGATCAAGAAATTTCCCAATTGCGCCAATCCGTTAAAGAATTAGGCGATCGCAGTCGGCGGTTAGAACAGGTGGTTCAAGAACTACCGCAGATTTATCGGCAAAAATTTGCTGAGAGAATGGCAACAGTTCGCGATAAAGTAGAGAAGCTGCAAAGGGAGAATCGCCAACTCCATGCCGACTTACAAAGTGTGAGTTACCGCCTTGCAGTGAAAAATCGTCGTCATAGCCTGTCTGAGATTGAATTACCCACATTTAACCCCAAAGGTGGCAGCCCCATCCCGACGTTCAGCACCCTCTAAGGTCATCATCTTAGTCAATGCTGAATTAAAGCATTCTGGCAAATTTATCTCTGCTTCCCCCGTTACGGAGCGGATGATTAAGGCATTTAAAACGGCAATTGTGCAGCAGGCCGAGGGCACAGAAGTAGAAGTGCTCACACCGGCGATGGTTCGGCACGGGGGCCAGTCCCAGGGTCGCGACGTCCTCGTTTGTCCCTTGACGATTGATTTACCAGAGCCTTTTTCTTTCACGCACCAAAAAGTATTTCAAGCCTGTCGCAAAATTGAAGAGCGGCGTCAGTGGGTGCAGAAACACACAACCCACCGGGTCTGTAACCACAATTATTTAGGTGATCACTGGCTACCAATTATCTACACGGCGAAGGGGCCTTTGTACGGCGAAGTGATCGGTGAAGGGGTAATGCCCAACTCCTACCACCAGCCCATCGATCTCCGGGATGAACAGCGCCAAAGCTTGTATTATCTGGGCTACCAACTCCTCGATTCCATTGGGGCTACGCCTGGGGTTTACCTGCTACAGTTTTCCTTCTCGCCGGAAAAGCGGTTGATTTTTGATCGACTCTGGCCTTTCCCGGCAGCACCGGCGATCGCCTCTCTGCGCTGCCAACAACCAGACCTGTTTACCTGCCATTGGCATTGTCTGACGGGGCAAAGTATCCCCGATGTGATTATTCCCCATTACCTCGCATCCTAAAGTTTCCCTGAAATTTCCCTGGGGATGTGAGCGATCGCTGACTTATCAGCCATATCAGTAAATAACTGTCAAAAAATTAAACGAATCATCTCAGAGGCTGTGGCGATCGCCGTTTCCTGATTAACAATAGGCCCAATGGCCCCAGGTCATAAACGCTTTAGGACAACGGTAAACAGCATCAGTTATGGGAAACGTAAAAAAAATTGGTGTACTCACCAGTGGCGGCGACTGCTCCGGCTTGAATGCAGCGATTCGGGCTGTAACTCGCTGCGCCCGACATCAATACGGTTGGGAAGTGATTGGTATCTGTCGAGCGACCCTCGGCCTGCTCCAGGAGCCACCAGAAACCATTGTCCTCACCGAAGATCAAGTCGATACTTGGTTAACGATGGGGGGCACCATGTTAGGGACAACCAATAAAGGTAATCCCTTTGCTTTTCCCATGGAAGATGGTTCCCTAAAGGATCGCTCCCAGGAAATTGGCGAAGCCTATCACCGCTTGGGGCTGGATGCACTGGTCGGGATTGGCGGCGATGGTAGCTTGGCGATTCTCCAAAAATTAGCCCACCTGGGGGGCATGAACCTCGTGGGCATCCCCAAAACCATTGACAATGATGTGGGCATTACGGAACGTTCCATTGGGTTTGAAACAGCTGTCAATATTGCCACGGAAGCTTTAGATCGACTGCATTTTACGGCGGCAAGTCACAACCGAGTAATGATTGTGGAAGTCATGGGGCGAGATGCCGGCCACATCGCCTTAAATGCGGGGATTGCTGGCGGTGCCCATGTGATCTTGATCCCAGAGATTGCCTACGACTTACAGACGGTGTGTGAGTTTATTTGCGATCGCCAAAATTCCGGTAATGGTCATACCCTTGTCGTTGTTTCAGAGGCAGTCTGTACCACCTCTGGGGAAACCCTTAAACACGAATTACAATTTGGGGAATGTCGCCTGGGGGGCATCGGTCAATACATGGGTGATGAGGTGGCCAAAAAGACTGGCGCAGAAACGCGGGTAACGGTATTGGGCCACATCCAACGGGGGGGCATCGCCTCACCCCTAGACCGTTTGCTGGCCTCGGCCTTTGGGGTCGCGGCGGTGGATTTGATCGCCCAGGGCAAATTTGATCACATGGTGACTTGGCAAAATGGCCAGGTGTCTAGTGCGCCCATTAGTGAGGCCATTGAGATCAATCGGGTCGTTGATCCGGAGGGAACTTTGGTGAAAACCGCGCGGGGCTTAGGGATTTGTCTCGGCGATCGCCCAGGTGAAATTTAGGCCACATTTAAGCCGCCCAGAACTCTAGGGAGAAGCTGGCTCCAGAAGATAGGGCTGCAGATCGAGGGGCACCTGGTTTGCGGTTTCTAATTGCATCCCCTCTCCCCATTGGCGTAGGGGCAGGGTCAGATCCGCAAAAAACTGCGTTGGGTCTGTCTCTGGCTTCAAAATTAGGAGCGTCGTACAAGGGCCGCCTTTGGTTTGAGTCAGAGCACAAATTGCTTCCCGTTCTGGGGTGGCCGGGTTGGGCTGATAGGTGAGGGCGCGGAGTTGCTGTGGTACTAGGGAATCTAGGCGCTGGGCGACCTGCTCACAACGACTTTTGGGGGATACATCCCCTTCCATGCCCGGCACCATTTGCAGCCAAGGTTGCGGTTGCCCTTGGCCCTGATGAAAGACTGTCCACATCAGTTCTCCTGTTTGGGGTTCTATGACGGGCTGACAGGTAAACTGCCGGGGTTTAAGAATATTGCGCCCCAGGGCATTGCTGACCCCTACCGTCAGGCCCACCGTGAGAAAGGCGATCGCCACTACGCCGCCCAACAATAATTGATAAGGCTCTAACATCATCAACTTCGCCATTGTGTTTCCCTAATACTTCACCATGATTATCTGTCGGGGATGACCCCAAAAAAGTTTCCCGATTAGACCCTAAATTTCCAGAATTTTGCCTATTTCGTCCGATTAATAAGGTAATTGGGAATAGGCGGCCTGGGAAATAGTCGGCAACTCCGCATATTTGCCGAGGATCGATTGCACCATTGCATAGAGGCAAGCCACTAAAGTACCAAGAAAGGCAACATTTGAAAGGGTTTCAACGAGAAGACTGCCGCCCCCAAAGCCAAAAAAGCGAATTAAAATCCCGAACAACACCAGGGCAATGTCAATCAAGATCGCCTGGAGGGTATTGAAGCGAATGAAGTGGCTAATTTTGCTGTTGCGTACCACCGCAGCATAGAGAATGAAGAAAATAATCAGCCCCGCAAAGGGAAACGAATAAAGGCGGATTAGGGGTTGTAAAGGCACGTAGATCACCGCCAGAATCGGAAAGCGCATTAAAAACGGCAGACCGAAGGGCAAAGCGTAGACGAGGGGTAATAGGTAAGGCAAGGCCCCAAATAAACGATCTGTGGGTTCAGTGGTAGTGGACATAAAACTTTTTCTGCAATGGACTAGCTCCTATTCTACAGAGAAGTCTTGAAGAAGTTCTGTGGCGATCGCCAGGGCCAAACAATGGGAAAAATTAAACGAAATTCAGGAATTTTGCGGCAATTTCCCCTGCATCCTGACAAAAGGCAGTAGAATTGTAAACATTTGTTAATCTCTTTTTGAAACTGAATGCAAAGTACAGTCCGCTCCCCAGGGAGTCGCGAGTCTCTACGGCAAGATCTGCCCTTCACCCTCAAGGATGTGAAAGCAGCCATCCCAGACTACTGTTTTCAGCCTTCTGTCTTCCGTTCCCTCGCCTATTTTTTTCTTGATATTGGGATCATCGCTGGCCTCTATGCGATCGCCGCTTATTTAGATTCTTGGTTTTTCTATCCCATTTTTTGGTTTGCCCAGGGCACCATGTTTTGGGCTTTGTTTGTGGTCGGCCATGATTGCGGCCACGGATCTTTTTCTAAGTCCAAATGGCTCAACAACTTGATTGGGCATTTGAGCCACACGCCGATTTTGGTGCCTTTCCATGGTTGGCGTATTTCCCACCGCACCCACCACTCCAACACGGGCAACATTGATACCGATGAGAGTTGGTACCCAATCCCAGAGTCAAAATATGACCAGATGGGTTTTGCGGAGAAACTTGTCCGTTTCTATGCGCCCCTGATTGCTTATCCGGTTTATTTGTTTAAGCGATCGCCGGGTCGGGGGCCTGGTTCTCATTTTTCGCCAAAAAGTCCCTTGTTTAAGCCTGCCGAGCGCAACGATATCATCGTCAGTACCGCCGCGATTATCGCCATGGTCGGTTTTCTCGCGTGGTTTACAGTGCAGTTCGGGCTTCTTGCCTTTGTGAAATTCTATTTTGTGCCCTACGTCATCTTCGTGATTTGGCTCGATCTAGTCACTTATCTGCACCATACTGAGGCGGATATTCCTTGGTACCGGGGTGATGATTGGTATTACCTCAAGGGTGCTCTTTCCACCATTGACCGGGATTATGGCATTTTTAACGAAATCCACCACAATATCGGCACCCACGTCGCCCACCACATTTTTCATACGATTCCCCATTACTATCTCAAGGATGCGACCGAAGCGATCAAGCCCCTCCTGGGAGATTATTATCGGGTGAGCCATGCTCCGATTTGGCGCAGTTTCTTTAGATCCCAAAAAGCCTGCCATTACATCGCGGATCAAGGGTCTAACCTGTACTACCAACCGAAAAAGTAAGGCTATTATTCTCCACTGCAATCTTTTTTATTGATCCTAATTTCCCCTGGAAGTTAGGTTTTTTTGCGGCGATCGCCTGGGGAAAGCACCGGATTTTTGAGAGATCGCCTATGATCGAAACCGTTGAATTTACGACAGCACCACCATGAAGCGGGTTCGGGTCAAGTACAGTTCGCCAACCTTTTGGATTGGCCTTGGTTTAACGGGGATCTTGGGTCTGGGGGCGATCGCCGCCCGGCAACAGATACCCTTATTGTCCCAGAGCGCTGGTCAGGTGGAATCCTCTGAAACAAGCGATTCTGAAGTGCTGGCTTTGGTAGAACAAACACCAGAGGAACGGCGGGAATGGCTTGAGGCGATCGCCAACGGGAAAAAAAATAGCCTTGACCGCAGTCGCGCCCGTTACCTATTAGGGATGGACTATCTCGTTGAACAGGATGGTGCCGCTGCCCTGGCCGCCTTCGAGAATCTAGAGCAAGATTATCCGGTGTTGACGCCCCATATTTTGATTAAGCGGGGCCGCGCCTACGAATTAACGAACAACCCCGAACAGGCCCAGGTGATTTGGTTTGATGTGGTGCAAAATTACCCAGAGGATGCCGCCGCAGCCGAAGCCCTCTTTCGCCTCAGTGCCTACGACCCGAAATATGCCGACCAGGCGATCGCCGAATATCCTGCCCATCCCCGCACCCAAAGCTTGATCCAGCAACGCCTTGCAGAAAATCCCCAGCAACGGGATCTTCTGGAACTACGCCTCAAATATGACGCCGACGCCCCAGATATTGCCGCAGTCCGTCAAGCTTTAATTGATAATTTCGCCGATCAGCTATCCCCAGAAACCTGGCAGGCGATCGCCGATAGTTTTTGGGATCAATGGCAATATGCCGACGCCGCCACTGCCTACCAAAAAGCCCCCGAAACTCCTCAAAATTTATACCGTCTCGCCCGCAGCTTCCAGGTCAGTGACCAACCGGAGCAAGCCCGACCTGCCTATGAAGCCTTGATCACAACTTTCCCCGACGCCCCAGAAACAGGCCTTGGTTTACGTCGCCTCGCCAGTTTAGTCAATGACACCACAGCGCTGACCTATTTAGATCAAGCCGTCGAAAAGTTTCCAGAGGAAGCCCCCGAAGCCCTCTTTACCAAGGCCAACCTTTTAGAAAAGCTCGGTAGCAATAGTTCCGCCAACCAAACCCGCGAAAAAGCGCTCAATACTTATAAAGACGGCACCGCCACCACAGAATACCGCTGGCAACAGGCCGAACGCTACGCCGCAGAAGGAAATTACACCCAGGCCATTGAATGGGCCAAGGCGATCGCCTCCTTGACCCCGGATCATTCCCTTGCCCCTGAATCTATTTTTTGGACAGGAAAATGGCAACAACAGCTTGGCCAAACCCAAGCAGCAAAACAAGCCTATCAACAAGTCCTCCGCGACTACCCCGAATCCTATTACGCTTGGCGATCGGCGGTACAACTCGGCTGGGATGTCGGGGATTTCACGTCGGTACGCAGTCTCCAACCGGAATTAACGATCCCAGAAACTCGCCCTGTGCCCCCGGCGGGTTCCGAAACATTTCAGGAGCTTTATCGCCTCGGCCAGGATTTTGACGCCTGGAATACCCTCCAACTCGAACTCGCCAGTAAAACAGAACTCACTGTCCCCGAAGCCTTTACCCAAGGTCTGTTAAAACTGGCCCAAGGTCGCTATCTCCAGGGGATTAATACCATTTGGAATCTCAGCCAACGGGACGAACCCGGCGATCGCCAAGCGTGGTTAGCACTCCGGGAAAACGAAACCTATTGGCATGCCCTTTTCCCGTTCCCCTATGCTGAACCGATCCAGCGGTGGGCCGCCGAAAATGACCTTAATCCCCTGCTGGTCGTTTCTTTAATGCGCCAAGAATCCCGCTTTGAGAAAAATATTGAGTCCCCCGTGGGAGCAAAGGGACTGATGCAAGTGATGCCCAGTACCGCCGAATGGATTGCCCAACAGACAACCGGGAAGGCCTATGCCCTCGATGAACCAGAGGACAATATTAAACTCGGTACCTGGTATCTGCGCTACACTCACCAGGAATATGATGATAATTCCATGTTGGCGATCGCCAGTTACAATGCTGGCCCTGGTAACGTTGCCCAGTGGCTCCAACGCTATGGCCTTAACGATCCCGACACCTTCATCGAGCAGATCCCGTTTAATGAAACGAAAAACTACGTCGAAACTGTCTTTGCAAACTATTGGAACTACGAACGCCTCTATAATCCTGAACTTCAAGCCAAGCTAGACTCTTTGTAGCAACTTCCTTGGCTGCTCGTGCGAATTGTATTGTAATGCATAAACCTAAAGCAAATGTAAAGATCCCCCCAAAATCCTTTACAAAACTTCATTTTGTTGCTAGTATGGACACATACATATAAAACAGTTCTGGTTTTTCCAGAGCGCACCTTGATAATTTCATAGCAATCATAACGATATGACTACTATACTACAACAGCGCGGAAGCGCTTCCTTGTGGGAGAAGTTCTGTCAGTGGATCACCAGCACCGAGAACCGCATCTATGTCGGTTGGTTCGGCGTCCTGATGATTCCTACCCTTCTCACTGCTACTACCTGCTTCATCATTGCGTTCATCGCAGCTCCTCCCGTTGACATCGACGGTATCCGTGAGCCCGTCGCAGGTTCTCTTCTCTACGGTAACAACATCGTCTCTGGCGCAGTTGTACCTTCTTCTAACGCAATTGGTCTCCACTTCTACCCCATCTGGGAAGCTGCTTCTCTAGATGAGTGGTTGTACAACGGTGGCCCTTACCAGTTGGTAATTTTCCACTTCCTCATTGGTGTTTTCTGCTACATGGGTCGTGAGTGGGAACTTTCTTACCGCCTTGGTATGCGTCCCTGGATCTGTGTTGCGTTCTCTGCTCCCGTAGCAGCAGCAACTGCAGTATTCCTCATCTACCCCATCGGTCAAGGTTCCTTCTCTGATGGTATGCCTTTGGGTATTTCTGGTACGTTCAACTTCATGATCGTATTCCAGGCAGAGCACAACATCCTGATGCACCCCTTCCACATGCTTGGTGTGGCTGGTGTATTTGGTGGTTCTTTGTTCTCCGCAATGCACGGTTCTCTCGTAACCTCTTCTTTGGTACGTGAGACCACTGAAACCGAATCTCAGAACTACGGTTACAAGTTCGGTCAAGAGGAAGAAACTTACAACATCGTTGCAGCCCACGGCTACTTCGGTCGTTTGATCTTCCAATATGCATCTTTCAACAACAGCCGTTCCTTGCACTTCTTCTTGGGTGCATGGCCTGTAGTCGGTATCTGGTTCACTGCTCTTGGTGTATCTACCATGGCATTCAACCTGAACGGTTTCAACTTCAACCAGTCCATCCTTGACTCTCAAGGTCGTGTAATCAACACCTGGGCGGACATTCTGAACCGTGCGAACCTCGGTTTTGAAGTAATGCACGAGCGTAACGCTCACAACTTCCCCTTAGACTTAGCAGCTGGCGAGCAAGCACCTGTGGCTCTGCAAGCACCTGCAATCAACGGTTAATAACTGTTTGAGTCTTCGGGCTTAGTTGAGAAAAGATGATTGCTTTGACAGTAAAACTGAATAAGTAATGATTGGCGAGAGCCCCTACCAGAGATGGTGGGGGTTTTTGCTTGCTTTTTTTGGGAAAATTTCGGATTGTTGGTATCGCAATCGCAGTTGAAAAAATATATTTTTGGTCAATCATTAACAACTACTTTGATTTTTGAGCCATTCGTAATCTTGATCTTGGCTTTTTTGATTTTTCTTGGGTGAAATTAATATTTGATAGCCTGATGTTTTTTTACATTTTTGATAATAAAGGCGCATCAAATTGATATGGGGCACCCGGCATTCTGTCCATTTGTTGTCAGTGGCGCGGACTTTTTTGGCGGCGTAGGCTTGGCCTTCGAGAATATCTTTCAGGGCTTTGATGAGAGCGGCGAGGTTTTCGGGCTGGTCTACTAATACATTTAGAGAGTCCCGCAGAAGGGTGATTTCTGGTAGTAGAGTACCCACAAGGGTTTGTATTTGTTCTGCATTGAGGCGATCGCCTTGGGTCTTTTGTTGGGAAGCTGACTGCTGTTGGAGATTAAATAAATCAACCCTTTGCTGTTCTAAGTTAACTGCATATTCTTGTAATTGGGCTTTCAGTTGGCTGATTTCTGCTTCTTTGTGGTGCAGGACATCCTGTTGTGATTGTTCTAAAGATTCAAGAATTTCGTCAATGTCGCGGTTATTTTCACGGAGTTTCTTTTGGCTGGCAAGGCTTAATTCTTTTTCCCGCTGGAGTTTTTGTTCAAGGCGTTCTTTAATTTGGGTTTGCTTGGCAATGCGTTGTTCGAGGTCGGCGATCGCCTGTTGAAAATCCTGGGCCTGATTCGCCATTTCTAAACTGTAATTTTCCGCCTGGAGCTGGAGCTGGGATTCGTAGGCTTCCTGTTGGGTGGCAAAGTTTTTTTTGAGCTTTAAAATTTCCTGCTTTTGGACGGTGCGCATCGTAAAAAACAGGCCAATTCCCCCTAACCCTAAGCCCCAAAAAAAAGAAAAGTCCATAGCTGCAAATATTGCCTACCGTAGTTACCTTTCTTCCAATTTAGCGTAAGGCACTTTGGATTTAAGTGCCCGTAGAGCCGAACCCGCCCGTACCTCGGCTTGTGTCGCTGACTTTGTCAACCACCGTAATATCTAAATGCATCACGGGAACCATCACCATTTGGGCAATGCGCATCCCGGCTTTGACCTCAAAGACTGTATCGCTATGGTTGATTAAGATCACGCCGATTTCACCGCGATAGTTGGCGTCGATGGTGCCAGGACTGTTGAGAACGGTGACACTTTGTTTGAGGGCCAAACCGCTGCGGGGGCGAATTTGAAGTTCGGTGCCAATGGGAATTTCCGCCGCGAGGCCCGTTTTAATCAAGGCTGTTTTGTGGGGGGCGATCGCCACGGGTTCAATGGCATGGAGGTCAACACCAGAATCCCCATCGTGTTGATATTTAGGAATAATGGCGTTGGGGTGGAGCTTGAGGAGGCGGAGGTGCATAGAAAGCTAGACGGTGGTGGTTTGTAAACGATGTTTGAGGGTTTGGGGATCGCCTTGGTCAACGACTCGGCCATTTTCCAAGAGGAAGGCCCCATCACAAAAGTCTAATTCATCGAGGCGATGGGTCACCCAGAGGGCCGTCATCCCCCGACTTTTAACTAAATGTTGCACTTGTTTGACGAGATCGAGTTGGGTATCACCATCCAAGAGGGCCGTGGGTTCATCGAGGAGCAGCACTTCACAATGTCTGGCGATCGCCCCGGCAATGGCGACCCGTTGTTTTTGGCCACCACTGAGGGCATAGATCGGCCGACGGGCCAAATTACCTAAACCCACTGCTCCCAAGGCCTCGGCCACCCGCTGTTGGATGGTGGGGGTTGGTAAGCGTTCAGAAACCAGGCCAAAGGCGACATCTGCGCCCACGGTAGGCATGACCAACTGGTGATCTGGGTTTTGAAAGACAAAGCCGACGGGTTGGATCAATTCAACGGTACCCGAATCGGCCGTTAGGAGTCCCGCCAGAATCCGTAACAGAGTCGATTTGCCACTGCCATTGGTGCCCAAGAGCATCCAAAATTCTCCCTGGGGGACGGCTAGATTGCAGTGACTGAGGATTTTTTTGTCCGGTTGCCAACTGAAATTTAGGTTTTCGACGGCAATGGCAGAACTAGACATGGCTTTGGGAGTGGTCACTGGGGGCCATAATCACAACGACACAGTAAACGTAACAAAAAAGAGGGCAGCGATCGCCCCCCGTGGGTTGAGGCCAGAGACCTTTGTTATTCTGCCGCTTGGGTCGCAAAAAAGCCTGGTACCCGTCCGCCAGCGGCTGCACCACTTTTCTTGTTGAGGACAACGGCACTAATTTGATCACTGAGGAGGGCGATTTTTTTATCCTCATCCTTTTCGCAGGTGAGTTCGAGGAGGGTGGCGTAGTCGCCTTTCATCGCCTCAAGGACAGATTGATAGAGTGCTTGGGCCGCATCAGCTTCTTTGCGTTGGACAGAAACGGGGATCGGGCTATATTTGAGGGTCAAATCCAGACTATACATGCAGGTTTACGGGTTATTTTTCCTGTTATTTATCTTAAACGGTTTGGGGGGTCACGGTTGGGTGGCTTCGGCGATCGCCTTGATCCGTCGCAGTTGGGCCTGCATATCTTTCTTTGTCCAGCGGGCGGCAAAGGTTTTAAAGCCCCAACGCACCAAAGGATTGGGAATTTCAAACTGAAAGCGGTTTACCAACTGGGTTCCTGTGGCATTGGGGATACATTCCCAACGGTCTCGCCCCCGGAAAAAGCCCGTGAATTGCCAGACAATTAACCCCGGTTCCCGTTCCACAACGCGATTATTCAACACCAGGTTAACCAAGGGAATTTTTAACCAAAAGCGACTTTGACTTTCGAGGGCTGTGCTCCAGCGATCGCCGAGGGGTTCACACCGCAGCAGGGGATTTAACCAGCGGTGCATGGTTTCTAGATCCGTAAAACACTGCTCAACACAGGTGGCACTGGCCCGCACTTGAATTGATTGCTCAAAAATTTCCATCAAAATTCTATCTAAAGGTGGATTTTCCCAAAGTTATGAAAAAAAATATAGCGAATTTATCCTTTTTGCGGGTGAAAAATCCGGAGGATCTTTGTAGGGTGGAAGAGGCAACGTCTTGCCGTAAATTAGCGCAAAAACGCCCATTATGGCCGTGATTAGCGATGTAGTTATTTAATTTTAATTCTGAAACAATGTCACCTTTAATCAATACCTTGGGGCCTCCTGTGGGTGACCCCTATGCTGTTTTAGCACTCCAATTACCGGAGTCTCTACAAACCCTCGTCGGGGAAGATGTCGCCAATATCATTAAGGCGATCGCCATCTTAATCATCGGTTGGATCGTTGCCCTAGTGGTGAAAGCCATCGTTAAAGGGTTGCTGAATAAAACCGATGTCGATAATAAAATTGCCGCTTGGATCACCGGTCACGACGGCAAAAGTGATCTGCCCATTGAAATTTGGGCGGCGAATATCGTCTACTGGTTCGTCATTCTCTTTACGGTGGTGGCTGTTTTAGAAACCCTCCAGCTTGACGGGGTTTACACACCACTGAATGAACTGCTTAGTCAAGTCACAAACTTCTTGCCCCAACTGTTTGCGGCGGGTTTGTGGTTAGGGGTTGCTTGGTTGGTGGCCACCATTGCCAAATTAATTGTGGTCAAAGGCCTAAATACCTTTCGCCTAGATGAGCGCCTTAATCCGGCGGACACCGACGCTGAGACCGAGGCGACAGAAGCAGAAACGGCACCGCAATCCCAGACCACGAATATCAGTGAAACCATCGGCAATGCGCTGTATTGGTTTATTTTCTTCTTTTTCCTTACGCCGATCCTCGAAACCCTGGGCTTAGAAAATACCCTCGCGCCCCTACGGGATGTCGTGGATGAAGTATTGCTAATCCTGCCGGATCTCTTTGCGGCGGCCCTGATTGGGGTTGTGGGTTGGTTCATTGCCCAGGTGGTGCGCCGTTTGGTGACCAACCTCCTGAAGGCAACGGGCGTAGATCAAATTGGTGAAAAATTTGGTCTGTCTAGTAGTGCTGGGCGACAGTCTTTGTCTTGGGTGCTCGGTACCATTGCTTATATTTTGATCTTGATCCCTGTGGCGATTTCTGCCCTAGAGGTGGCCCAGATTGAGGCGATTTCGCTCCCGGCGATCGCCATGTTGGATCAAGTGTTAATGCTCTTGCCCAAGCTTCTCGCCGCTGCGATTATTCTCACCTTTGCCTATGTGGTGGGTGAATATGTGTCTGAGTTTGTGAGCAATGTGCTGACGGGTTTTGGCTTTGATAATGTCTTAACTTGGCTCGGCCTAGACGGGATGGTTAGTGCTGCTCCGAGGGAAGGCGAGGGCGAAACCGCGAAACCGGGTAAAACCCCTTCCCAGGTGATGGGGACGATTTCCCTGGTGGTCATTATGTTGGTGGCGGCGCTGACTGCCGTTGATGTGCTGCAAATTGAAGCTCTCACCAGCGTTGTGGGGGTCATTTTGGCGATCGCCGGACAGGTGTTAGTCGCCCTTTTGATCTTTGCGTTGGGTTTGTATTTCTCCAACATTTCCTACAAAGCCCTGGCTGCCTCTGGCTCTAGGCAGTCGAAGATCCTCGGTCAAGCGGCGCGGATTATCATTCTCGTCCTCGTGGGCGCGATGGCGCTGGAACAAATGGGCATTGCCACAAATATCGTGAATTTGGCCTTTGGACTGCTGGTCGGTGGGATTGCTGTGGCGATCGCCATTGCCTTTGGTCTGGGTGGTAAAGATATCGCCGCAGAACAGGTCAGACATTGGCTTGATTCGATGAAAAATGACTAAATGCCCTTAAAAACGTAATTAATCTGGACATGGTTGCGGCCATGTCTTTTTTTTCGGTCACTTTGGCAGAACTTTACAACCCACTAACGGAACCTTAACGCGCCGATTAAACAACTGTGCCACGCTTCCCCTAGAAACTGCATTTCGTCATTGTGGCGATCGCCTCTCCCTGTGCCGTCATCCTTTTGGGAAGTCCTGTGAACAGCCAGCCAAATCTTCCAGTCCCAAAGCCTTCTGCCCGATCAGAATCTGCGTTTATCCCCAATCCGCTACGTTTGGTCGCCGCTCCCTATCTGGCGAAAAATCAGGGGCGATCGCGGTTTTTGTTTATTGGTGATGCTACCCAGCCCATTACCGCGATTGACGTTGATCCCAATATTTCCAGTCGCTACCAAATCCCCCGCGCCGCTGACCTGCCGATTGTGACCCCCTTTCGGTTAAAAATTTTGCATTTTAATGACCTGCATGGACGCATCAGTCACCTTGCCCCAGAGGGAAATATCCCTGTTTTTTCGCGGCTTGTCTCCCGTTACCACCAACAACAACGCAAGTATGCCAACAATCCCCAAGCTGGGGTGTTGCTCCTTTCAGCGGGGGATGACATGGTGGGAACCCCCTTTGATGCGCTGGTTTCTGAATGCAACCATGCCTACGATCTGTATCAAACCTTGGGGGTCGATGCCGCCGCTTTGGGGAATCACGATCTCGATTTAGGCACCCATGCCCTCGTCAAAATGATTCAACGGTCGGGGGATTTTCCGGTGTTGTCGGCGAATCTGTTACCGCCAGCCCAGCTAAAAAAGGTCATTTATCCGGCGGCATTACTGGATGTGAAGGGGGTACGAGTCGGCATTATCGGCTTAACCACCTCGGCGCAAATGAAGGGTTCCGATGCGCGTCATTTAACCTTTGTCGATCCGGTGCAAGTTGTCAAAAATCTTTTACCTGTGTTGCGTCCCTATTGCCACGTGCTGATTATCCTCAGTCATTTGGGCTATGACCTCCATTCGACCAGTGCCACGGTAGAGGGTTACGGCGATCGCCAACTGGCGGAACATTTACCCTCTGGCGCAGTGGATTTGATTATCGGCGGACACACCCACCACATTTTGAATGAAACCTGTCTGAATCAAGAAAACATCGTCAACGGTATTCCTATTGTGCAGGCGGGAACTTTAGGGCGGTTTTTAGGGGAAGTGACCATTACCCTGAGAGATGAGCAGCAGCCCGCCACCGTGACCAATGCCAAACTGTCTGTGACTGCCGATCTGCCCGTCGAGCGAACCTTTGAGCAAACCCAGATTGCCCCGATCATTACCTCCCTACACCAAAAACTGAATCACCCCTTGGGCATGGTCGCTGATCATCCCGATTTAGAAACCGATGTCGTTTTAAATGATTTTGCCAGCCATGAATCCGCCTTTGCCAATTTCATCACAGCGGGCATGGTGGCACAGGCACAAAAAAACGGTTACGAAGTAGATTTTGCCCTGACCGATGCGGCGGTGTTGTGCGCAGGTTTACCCCCAGCGACGTTGGTCTATGGCGATTGGTTTGCGGTGATGCCCCACGCCGATACGTTGCGTTTGTTTCAAATCACAGGGGCACAACTTTGGGATCTGTTGCAGGACAATGCACGGCGGGCAAATCGCTACGGTGAAGCCCACCTAGAACGGGGTTTTGTGCAATTTAGCGGGCAAATTCGCTACAAAATTCAGCTTGGTGAAAATCGCGTCGCGGCCCAGGCAACGGATATTTTGGTGCGGGGTACACCGTTAAAAGATCAACTGGCGCATACTTTTACCTTTGTGACCCATAGTTTTATCCGGCAACCTGCCTGCCACTGGGAAGCTAAATTTACCCAAAAGCATCTGGATATTGCCCTGTTTAATCTTGATGTCTTGCCCAGCAAAGATACGGAATTGCTGCTGCGGGAAGCTTTGATCACCCACATTAAAACCTATGGCGGCGTGACAAAAGCGGGCGGGGTTGTTCGGGATGGACGCTTACGGATTGATGATATTTAATAATTCTTGGCATAAACCAAGATCTACTCAATAACAGGCAATACTTTCCTTTTTCCTTGTCTCTTTTTATAAACCCTTATAACCCGCTCTAAAATCACAGATAACATGATAAAAGAACATAATTAGGTCGAGAAAGTGCGCACCCTGAAGTTGCTATTGTTTGCTTGTCAAATCATTGTTTTCGGAACATTTCTGCAGAGTGTAGCACATGCTGAGGACTCAACCCTTAACAGAAGTGTGCTCGACCTCTTGTCGAATTCAGGCCCTAATAGGAGGTGGTCAGATCGTTCTACAACTTATACTACGGAAATTCAGGGCTTTTACGACCGGTTTAACGATCAGCGAGGATGGAGTGATCATGTTCAAGGCATCACTATGACCGGCGATCGCCGGATTGTGATCAGCCATTCACTAGAGAATAGAGGTGAAAATAGTCAAACCTGCGGCACAATCTCCTATTCGACGCCCTGGTCGGAAGGCATGGATGCCAAAAATCTTACCTGGAAGACCGAATGTATTTTTGATTATTACCACCCCAGTATTTTGCAAGCCCATGGGAATTATATCGTTGCTACAGATAACGACGATAAAAGAGGAATAGGCAATATTCGCGTATACAATTTAGCCAATAATCAATTAAAAGAATTACCAGATCTCCGCATCGAAAAGAAAACTAATTCGGTAGGAATTACGGAGTTTGGTGATCATGGTATTTTTCTCGTTCGGTCAGATGTCGCTGAATATGCGCCCTCGCAATTGGAAATTTACCGCGCTGAGCGTGAAATATATTCATCTCCTGGTCAAGAGAATCTTGATCCATGGGTGCCACGGTCTTTCAAATCGGTAAAGTGCGATGATTTAGATCAACCAGGTTGTAAATGGCGACTAATTAAGACTTTTGATAATGTTTGGTCATCGTCGTCTGGTATGAGCCTGATCCAGCAAACTGATCGATTGGTTTTAGCGAGTATGTTTAACCAAGGAGAAATCGATCATATTGTTCTGCATGAAATTCTTTTAGATAGTGACGTTAGAAGTGTCCCGACCGTCCGCCTGGTAACTGACACTGTCACTACAAGCGATCCGAGAAACAGAGATAGGGATTCGCGAGGCCGACCAGGCGTAATTAGTAGAAGCACTTATCAACGCCCTGAAATTGTGGAAGTGGACATCTTTGATTTTAGAGCTTCAGATGTTTTTCCGAGGGATGCGAGAGCAGGCATAAATCTAGGACGAACCCAATTTGAATCTTTTTTAATGCGACCAAGTTGTCGATTCGGCTGTAGCCTACAAGTCATTGATGGAGATCTTTACTACATAGCAGCAGCACGAAATATATCTGTGGTACTTGGCAGCCGTGACTGGTTCGAGTTTTCCGTACATAAGGTTCCGTAAAGCGATGATCTTCCAATTGGAGAACGAGCATACCTTAGATAATTTTAACGCTGCTAAATCGGCATCAAACGGATTTACTTAGCATGGGCTTGTATCTTCTAGGTCACGTGAGGATCAAGATACAGAGCTCAGTAATGCAGTGAAGCTATTTCCTAGTGAAACCTTAAACTAAACTTCACCTGGTTCCCGTTGAATAGGTAATGTTTTTTTGCTGTTTATTGCCCTTTGCCGCCGATGAAAATTGTCATGTTCTCGATTAATCCCCTGTTCCGTGACCATGTGACCGGGGGCGCACCGAAACAGATTAAAAATATCTCGGTGTATCTGGGGGAAATGGGGCATGAGGTGGTGATTCTCTCGACCCGTTGCGCCGATAGTTGCGTTGAATTTCGCTGGCATGACAATGTGTTGGTTAAACCGATTTTGCGGTTCCATCAACCCTTTCCACAGCCCTACGCCATCCCCGCCTACGATATTGCAAACATGATGCAGGATGTGGCTGCCCACCTCGACGGCGCAGATCGCTTTTATATGCACGACGGGGAATTTCTCTTTCCCTATGCTTACCAGCACATTCCGACGGTGGTGGCACTGCGGGATAACGTCTATCCGGAAACGATCCTTGGGGGATTTTTATTTCAGGGCGATCGCCTGATTGCGGTGTCGGAATATTCGCGGCGTTTTTATGCGGAGACGATGGGACGATTTTTGCCGGAATTAAATGAGCGGCTATTAGTCGTTTCAACGGGCATTGATTGGGATATTTTTAAACCGACTCCACCGCAAGAAATTTTGGCGATTGTGCCTGTTGACCCGGTAAAAGATGCGATTGTGATTCATCCCCACCGCCCTGAACCCACGAAGGGTTTACCTCAAACGATCGGCGTCGCGGATTTACTCGTCCACAAATACGGCATTAAAAATTTAAAAGTGTTGGTTCCCCGCTGGTTAGAGGTGGGCATTTCGCCGGAAGTGGCAGCCTTTTATCGGGAGATGGAAACGGAAATTAAAACCCGCAATTTAACGCAAAATTTCATTTTTCATGAATGGATTCCCCAGTCGTTAATGCCGCAATATTACAGTTTGGGTGCTGTCACCTTGGGCTTGGGTAATTTTGTTGAATCCTTTGGTAATTCCCCCTATGAATCTTTAGGTTGTGGAACCCCAGCGATTGTGTCCCGTGTCTCGACCCATCGGGAATTGTTGCCTGATTATTTAATTGACAAAGTTCATTTTGGGGACGCGAAAACAGCGGCGGCGATCGCCGCGCAAATTATTATAGAAAAACGCAAAACTTCCCCCGAAACCCTTGCCTATCTCCATGAAAACTACGGTGTGCAAGGTCAATTAGAAGGCTATGCCCAAGCGATTTTAAACGCGCAATGTCGTGAACCCCTCGCCTATCGCTATCCCCCAATCACTGAAAAGACCTGCTACCGTTTGCCATCGTGGTGTTACCTCTGGGAAGGGGGCATTTACCATGATTTTCTCGCCAAACACCAAACCATTCCCGCACTGCAAACTTTGCTCAGTGAATATCCTGAAGGGTTTACCCAAAAAGAGGCGATCGCCAGCGGCATTTCCCTCGCACAGCTTGAAACTTGGTATCGTGACGGTTATCTGATTGTTCAATAGTCCGCAATCTCAGCACTGATAATCTAACTGAAATTCAAAAAATAATTAATGCATTTCAAGATGGAAAAATTTCATAGCAATTTAATGTTATCTGGATCTACTGGTTGACATTTTTAGACTGAAATTGAATTGAGATTTACTGTCAATTACTAGAGAGTTTAGAGGCGTTGTTTTTACATCATGAAGTGATCGTTTTAATTTAAACGAAAAAAATATTGCTTTTCCCTTCATAAATCAAACAACAGGAAACATCGCTTGATAAGATAAGAGTTATCTCCCAAGGAATTGATACATAAAAGTTGGTTGTTGCACTTCCTGCCGCGACTTTCTTTCAGCCTATGTGCCATGTCAACAGCACTTCCATCACGGTTTCCAGTGCCCGAAATGATCGCCAGTTTGCTGCATCAACCGGTTATTGTTTCGCCTAATCTATCTCTCATCGCATTGAGCGATCGCCTTTGTGCCGATCCTCAACTTGTTGGCGTGCTGGTTATGGCTAACGAACAGCTCCTTGGCACCGTTTCTCCTGGGGATATTTTACGGGCGATCGCCCAGGGGGAAAATCTCCAAACGGCAACCGCCGCAGAGATTATGCAACGGCCCGCCCCGACCTATCCCGTGGCCGCCCTCGACCAAATTGAATCATTATGTCAATACTTCGCCGAGCAGCAGCTTGCTTGGCTAACCCTTGTGGATGAGCAAGGGAGACCAGTGGGAATCTTGCCTGGCGATCGCCTCGCCGAATTACGCCAACACCTCGACCCAGAACCAGCCGCAGCACCGGAATACAGTCACCATGAACTGAAATTTTTTGAAGAAATTCTTGAAAATGCCTTTGCTGGCTATTGGGACTGGGATTGTATTAACAATATCGAGTATCTCAGCCCCAGTTTTAAGCGGATGTTTGGCTATGCAGATCACGAACTGCCTAACCGCCCAGAATCCTGGCAAAAACTGATTTTTCCCGAAGATCTCCAGAAAGTTAACCACAACCTGCAACAGCACATTGCTAGCCACGGCGAAATTCCCTTCTGCAACGAAGTCCGTTATCGTCACCGAGATGGCTCCACTGTCTGGGTGCTTTGTTCTGGTAAGGTCATCGAATGGGATGCACAAGGTCAGCCGCTGCGTATCATTGGTTCCCACATTGATTTGACCCCCTACAAACGCTTTGAAGAACGCCTCAAACACAGTGAAGCCTCCCTCCAGGAAGCCCAACGCCTCGCCCATATCGGTAGCTGGGAAGTCGATCTAGCCACTGGTCATCTCTCCTGGTCGCCGGAACTGTTGCGAATGTTTGGCTTAAATATGGCCCAGGGGCCGCCCACCTACGATGAACACTGGGCTTTAATTCACCCCGATGACCAAGAACGCCTCAAACACTGCGTTGAAACAGCGATGCGCACGGGCGAAAGCTATATGGTGCAATACCGTGCCCAACTGACCAATGGCCAAATTTTCTACCATGAGGCGAGGGGGAGTAGTCAAAAAGATGCCTCTGGCAAAACCATCCGTTTTTTTGGGACTGCCCTCGATATTACGGAGCGGGTCTTGGCAGAACAGGCTCTCCGGGAAAGTGAACTCCGTTGGCAATTTGCCCTAGAGGGTTCTGGGGATGGGGTCTGGGATTGGAATGCCCAAACAAATCATGTCTTTTTTTCGCGGCAGTGGAAAGCGATGTTGGGCTACGGCGAGGCAGAAATTGGTGACACCCTGATGGAATGGGAAAGTCGTGTCCACCCAGATGATTTGGCAATGACTTATCAAGCCATCCAGGCTCACCTTGATGGCCAGACAGAAACCTATCGCAGTGAACATCGGGTGCGGTGCAAAGATGGTTCCTACAAGTGGATTTTAGACCGGGGCAAGGTGATCGAATGGACACCGTCGGGAGAACCTCTGCGGATTATTGGTACCCATAGTGACATTGGCGATCGCAAACAGGCGGAGCAGGCGTTGATTGATGCCAAAGAAGCAGCAGAAGCGGCCGCCCATGCCAAAAGTATGTTTTTAGCCACCATGAGCCACGAAATTCGGACGCCCATGAATGGCATTATCGGAATGCTCAATTTACTGCTCTATAGCGAAGAGCTCACCACAGAACAGCAAGAACACGCCCGCATCGCCCTTTCTAGCGCTGAATCTTTACTGATCTTGCTGAACGATATTTTGGACTTCTCGAAGATGGAAGCCGGTAAGCTGCAACTAGAAACGGTGGATTTTGATCTCCATCAATTTTTTGAAAATTTTGCCAAGTTGATGGCGTTTGCGGCCCAGGAGAAAGGTCTCAATCTCATTTTTGATTTACGGGGTTTGCGGCACGGTTCTATCCAAGGAGATCCTGGGCGTTTACGACAAATCCTGACGAATCTGGTAAGCAATGCCATTAAATTTACCAACCAAGGGGAGGTGATGATTCGCTGTCAAACGGAGCGGGTTGGCGATCGCCTCGATTTTACCTGCTCAGTGACGGATACTGGCATTGGCATCGCCGCTGAGAAATTGAACGATCTTTTCGAGCCTTTTACCCAGTTAGAAGCAGGAACCACCCGGCGTTATGGTGGCACGGGTCTCGGTTTGGCGATTACCCAGCGTCTTTGTCAAGTGATGGGGGGCACCATTGAAGTGGTTAGTACCCCAGGGGAGGGGAGCTGTTTTACCTTTACCCTAGGGTATGGGGCGGGGCGATCTCAACTGTCGCGGATGACCGCCGATAGCTTGCAGGGATTAGAGATCCTCATCGTCGAAGAGCAACAAACCCAACGGGAAATTTTGCGCGATGAGCTCCAAGCCTGGGGCGCCACTGTCCAAGCCGCAGCCAATGGCCAAGAGGCGATCGCCCTTTGGCAAACCCAGCCCCCCACCACCGAAACGCCCCTCCTGATCTTGGATCATTCCCTGAGGGAGATCGATGCCCTGACCCTCGCCCAAAATCTTCAACAGCTTTACCCCCAAAAAACCTGCCAGTTACTGCTGCTCACTACGTTTCCCTACAGCCCCACCGATCCCCAAAGCTTCCCCCAACTCACGGCAACCCACCACCTCGTCAAGCCGATTTTATCCCGTCCCCTGTGGCAGGCCTGTCGGCGTTTCTGTGAAAATTTCGCCCAGCCAAACGCTCGACCCCCAGATTCTGGCTCCCAACCTAGCGCAAGCAAACAGGGCCAAAAAATCTCGGCCCGCCTCCTCCTCGTGGAAGATAACCCCGTCAATCAAATTATTATTCGGGGCCTCTGCCAACAGTTTGGTTTTTCCGTCGATGTCGCCCCAGGGGGCACAGAAGCCCTACAAATGCTCCAAGCAACCCCTGAAAATCAGCCCTATCGTTTAATTTTGATGGATTGCCTCATGCCCAAGATGAATGGCTTTCAAACGAGCCAACATATTCGCCGGGGTGGCGGCGATCGCCACCGGCAGATACCGATCATTGCGCTCACCACCACCCTAGGAGAAGCCAACCAAGAGCAGTATTTGGCAGCAGGCATGAACGACTACCTCAGTAAACCCCTCAATCCCCAAACCCTTCGGGAAACCCTCAATCACTGGTTACAAGAACAGTCCCCGACGGGCTAACTTAACCCAAGATTTTCGCCCAGAAAACAAAAAAAGCACCCCGGAGGGTGCCCAATGCAGATATTGAATTTTTAAAAGGGTTCAGGAAAAATTACATCATTCCCATGCCAGGCATTCCCATGCCGCCCATGCCACCCATACCGGGCATACCACCACCCATGTCAGGGGCGGGTGCTTCGGGTTCGGGCTTCTCAACAACGAGGGCTTCGGTTGTGATCACCATTCCAGCGATGGAGGCTGCATTTTGCAAAACAGAACGGACAACCTTCGCCGGGTCAATGATGCCAGCGGCAATCATATCAACGTATTCGCCAGTGGCCGCGTTGTAGCCAACGTTGAAGTCACTGGTACGAACCCGTTCTACAACCACAGAACCTTCGGCACCCGCGTTATCAGCCAATTGGCGGAGGGGCGCTTCTAGGGCGCGGGAAACGATATCGACACCAAGTTTCTCTTCGTCGCTACTGAGGCTTGCCTTTACTTCAGCGACCTTTTCAGCGAGGTGAATTAGGGTCGTGCCACCACCGGGAACAATGCCTTCATCGACAGCGGCTTTGGTGGCGTTGAGGGCATCTTCGATGCGGAGTTTGCGGTCTTTGAGTTCAGTTTCAGTGGCTGCACCAACTTTAATCACAGCGACACCACCAGCAAGCTTAGCGATCCGCTCCTGGAGTTTTTCCATGTCATACTCGGAGTCGGTTTCAGCCAGTTGCTTACGGATTTGGCTAACGCGGGCGTCAATATCAGCTTTGCTGCCGCCACCGGAAACGATGGTGGTTTCTTCCTTGCTGATGGTGATTTTTTCGGCATTACCGAGCATATCAAGGTCAATGGCTTCGAGGCTGAGGCCCACTTCTTCGGAAATGACCCGACCGCCGGTGAGGACAGCGATGTCCTGGAGCATTTGCTTACGGCGATCGCCAAAGCTGGGAGCCTTGATCGCGGCGGCATTGAGGACACCACGGGCTTTGTTCACAACGAGGGTCGCGAGGGCTTCCCCTTCAATATCTTCGGCAACAATCAGCAAAGGACGACCAGAACGAGCCACCTGTTCGAGGGCGGGCACGAGGTCGGCGATCGCCGAAATTTTCTTGTCGGTGATCAGGATATAGGGATTTTCAAATTCAACGATTTGCCGTTCCTGATCGGTGACGAAATAGGGGGAGATATAACCGCGATCCAGTTGCATTCCTTCAACCACATCCAGTTCGGTGGCGAGGGACTTGGACTCTTCAACGGTGATCACGCCATCTTTGGTGACTTTGGCCATGGCTTCGGAGATCATCCGGCCTACTTCTTCGTCATTCCCAGCAGACACAGCAGCCACCTGGGCGATCGCCTCTCCTTCAACGGGCTTGGCGATCGCGGCAACTTCCTTCACGAGGAACTTCACTGCCGCATCAATACCCCGACGCAGGGCCACAGGGTTCGCCCCAGCCGTCACATTTTTCAAACCTTCGCGGATCAACGCTTGGGCCATAACGGTAGCAGTGGTCGTGCCATCCCCAGCACTGTCATTGGTTTTCGCTGCCACTTCCCGGATTAACCGCGCCCCCGTATTTTGGAGCGGATCACTAAGTTCAATATCCTTCGCAACGGTGATCCCATCATTCACAATTTGAGGCGCACCATACTGCTTTTCGAGGAGTACATTCCGACCCTTGGGGCCGAGGGTGATTTTTACCGCATCGGCAAGGGCATTAATCCCTGCTTCGAGGGAGCGTCTAGAGTCATCCTTGAAAGAGACAATCTTAGCCATAGGAGTTTGCGTTATAAAGTTTTACGTCACTAGCAAATTTAGCACTCCTAGGGGGCGACTGCTAATGTTTTCTGGTTTCGGCGACGCAAACGGGCCAAAAGCTTTTAAAAAAGGCTTTTCAAGCAATTTGTCTTTCGTGGCTACATATTTTCTTTAAAAAATCAAGTGAGGGATCTCATACCTTTCCCCCCAATGAACCGAAACCCTACCCCCTACTTTTTCTCGGACTGATCTGTGGATTGGGTTAATTTGGCGATCGCCGCCTTGGCCCGTTGGGGTTGACCCCAGAGAATCGTTTCCTGTTTATAGATGCACATTCCTGGTTTGGCCCCCTTGGGTTTATAAACGTGCTTAGGTTTTGTATAAACAATGGGCACCTGATCGCTTTGGCTGGCGCGACTGTAATAAGCTGCAAAATCGGCCGCCCACTGCAATTCCGCCTCATCGGGAACCGCGCCGGGTTCTAGTCGTAATAAAACATGGCTACCGGGGATTTCTTGGCTATGGAACCAAAGATCATAATCATTAGCCACCCGAAACGTTAGATGATCATTTTGTTGGTTATTGCGCCCGATCCAGAGTTCTGATCCTCCTGGGGTGCGGTAAATGTGGGGTTTAGAAACCACTTGTTTAGCAGTAGGTTCTCGGTTGGTTTTGAGGTAACTCCCGTGGATCAATTCTGCCTGAATTTCCTGTAAAGCTTCTAAGTCAGTGGCATTTTCGTAATTCGCGATTTGTCCCAAACTGGCTTCAATGTGTTCGAGGTAATGAATTTCTGTTTCTACTTCCTTTAAAAGCGGTTGCACAATGTGATTTGCTCGCTTTAGTTTTTGGTGTTGTTTATAAAAAGCCTGGGCATTTTGGACGGCATTTTTATCTGGTTGGAGGGGAATTTTAAGGCGATCGCCTGAGGCAAAATCCGTTAGGGCAATTTCGGTTAAACCCGGTTGCCACTCATGCAAATAGGCCATGAGTAAATCGCCGTATTGACGGTATTGATCCGCTTCGGTGGATTCTGTGAGGCGCGTCCGAAAGAGTTGGGCTTTTTGCTGCAATTTTCCCAACAGGAGACTAACTTTCTGGTTGAGTTGGTGGTGCAGTTGTTGGAATTGTTGTTGATTAAGGCGGCTTTGATAATAGTGATTGAGAGTTGGCTGTAGGGGCAAACAAGATTCATCCGGCTGCCAAGGTACCACTTGATATTGGTTGTCCTGGAGCGTCAAGCAAAACTGTCGCTGTTCTAGGCAAGCAAGCCACCGTTGCCACTGCTGAAAAAGATTTTCCCAATCGTGAGCGGTGAGGGTATCCGTCGTTTGCTCAGGGGTTAACTGGGCCGCACCAATCATCCCTTCTAGAAGAATAGGACTCACGCCCCGGTAATTTTCGAGGATTTGTTTTTTCAGAGATTTTGGCAATAGGGCGATTCTTTCTTGCCAGCGTTCAAAGGATTCTGTAGGGCTGGGTGCTGTTTTCGTCAGGGCCGGGGGAAATTCGTAGGGTTGGCCGGTTTGGACGGGGCGGACGGTGGAGCGATCGCCACTAATTTGTTGGGCCGTAGTGACAATTTGCTGATCGGCATTGGCGAGGATCACGTTGCTATGTTTCCCCATAATTTCGACGTACAAATGCCATTGGGGGGCTTCTCCAGGGCGGCGACCAAACTGAAAATCCACCACCCGTTCCCAGGGTTGGATCAGTTCAATTCCCAGCAAGGCCGAACCTTTAATCAAGTGGCGCAGTTGGTCGCTAAAGGTAAAGGTATCGGGATCCCTGGGGGGGCGATCGCCTAAATGCATTCTGGCGGCCTGGGGGTGCCAAGATAACCAGAGCCATTCCCGTTTTTCGAGGGTGCGCAGGGCTAAACAGAGGGTTTGTTTGTCGTATTGATAAACCTGTTCGAGGCGCGCTGGCACCCAGTCCCGCTGTAATTCCGTGACCAGGGCCACCAAGGTTGTGTAGTCTACTGCCTGAATTTTCATTGCTGCTCGATTCTCCCCAATGCCGATGCCACGGATGCGCAGTCTTGGATCTTAGGGGCTTTCGCTAAAACTATCCAGATAAGCGCCGATATATTTTTTCATTCGTTCGATGAAATAGGCCGAAAACAGTTCCCCATAGTCTGCTTCTACGAGGGCGATCGCCTCATTTAAACGGTGATGACCACAGGCGATAAACTGCGCCGTAGAAATGGCATGGAACTGCGATTCTGCCCCAGGCAGATTATTTTTAAACGCATCAATATAGAGTCCCCGCACCCGCCGCACATAGTCTGTTTCCCAATCGCTAAATTCAACAGTGCCGATGCTGGGAAACGACAATTCCACATTTTTCATAAAGCCCATCACCATGTTCATACATTGCCGGGTCTGCTCGATGGGGAGCGCTTGGGCCGCGCCGCGCCGATAGGCCCATTGGGTGATGCCGTTGGTCACTTCTAGGGCACGTAGTTTTGCTAATTTATCCAAGGTTTCTGTCGGGAAGCGATCCAGATCTTGCAATTGCTGTTCAATTTCGGCTTGGAAACCAGCAAAATCCGCCGCAAAAAATTCCTTGAGTTCGTAAATTTCCGCTAATTTCTGCCAGTTAATCTGTCGCTGTAGTGCCATAACCATGCCTCAAGCTTCCGTGTAAAATCTACCATTCATCCCGCCGTCGCCGTTGGGGTGCTGTCCATTCCAACTCCGCCAATTCTGGGTCTTCTTCCAGTTCAATTTGCCACACTTCCTTAAAGGGATTGACAACTTTTAGAATGGCATCGCCGACAAAATCTTTGACAAACTCATCTTTTTTACTGAGCTTAAATTGCTCCTGCACCACTTCCGTGATCCCGCCATCGCCCCAATCCTGGTCATGGCGGAAATATTCAATGAAACTTTTGCCCGCGATGCGCGTGAGGTAGGCGGCTGTCACCCCCTGAATTGCTTTGCCCACGAGGTAAGTGGCGATGTTCGTTTGGAGAATTTTTGCAAGGATTTCGACCGCGCCTTTAACGACCCCTAAACTGACCAGGGTTTTGCCCAGGGAAACAGCTAATTCTTTACCGCGATCGCCATCGATTTCGCAGCCATACACCCGACCAATTTCCATTACCATCTGGGCATTCACCGCTGCCGTCGCCAACATATCCACCACAGGTAAGGGCGTTACAGCAATTACTCCAGCGCCAATCCACTGGTAGCGTTCGATCACCTGTTCGGCCTGTTTTTTCCGTTGGTGTTCAATGATTTTGCGGGCTTCTTCCCCCAGGCGTTGGGATTGTAGGAGGAGATTATCTGCTAACAAATCATCCCCTTCGGCCCGCAGCACCACCGCTAAACGTTTTACTAAGGGCATCACGTCCGGCTCTGGGGTAAAAATTTCGCCATCCTCTAGTTCTACGAGTTGGGGATTGGCACAGACTAAAACCACGTCCTGGGGAGTGATCAGGTGTTGCACTTTTTCCTTGAGGCGATCGCCAATCAATTGTTGATCAGCGTCTGCGTAAACGTCGATTTTGTTAAACACCAACAGCGATCGCTTGCCAATTTCAGCCAGCTCACAGAGGGGATCATATTCCGATTGCCGCAGATCATTATCTACCACGAAAATCAACAGATCCGCATTGGTTGCCAACTCCCGCGCCAGGTGATCGCGTTGAATGCCCGCTTCCCCCGCTTCTAAAATCCCCGGCGTATCCGTGATTAAAATTTGCCGATTCACCCCTTTTAGTTTTAGGCGATAGGTCTGACCCGTTTGGGTGGTGCCCATGGTCGCTTCGACATTACCCACCATTTGCCCAATTAAGGCATTCACCAAAGATGTTTTACCCGCCGATCCCGTACCAAAAACAGCCACCTGGAGCTCTTGTCGCTCAAAATTCGCCTGAATTTCCTGGGAACGGTTCAGGAGGACTTTCTGGGCAACTTTATCTTGGATTTGGTTGACTTGCTGTTGAATGGTGCGTAGATTCGCCGCCGCCACTTCTGTTTTTTCCGTGGGCAGTTGGGGCTGGTAATTGGCAACTTTCCGGGGCGATCGCGGTTTTCGTTTGCGGCCAAAGAGGTTGAAATAGCGCCAAAACGTCCAGAGAATTAAACCAATTAGGGCAATAAGCACCAAAATCAGCAGATTTGCCAGAAATGGCGCCGTAAAGGACACCTGGAGATAGAGACGATAGAGGGAATTCACCAACCACAACATCAGCCCCAGAATAATACTCAGGCCAATGAAAAATAAGGTGAGGCGAATCGGGTGCATTAACGCGCAAACTCTCTGAAAAACCTGATGACCATCATAGCTTGTCCCCCTTCGCTGAGGATGCTGTAACCCTTAGTTCACTTGACTCCCATTGTTTGTTTCCGACTGTTTGGTCACCATTGATCTTGGTGATAGGCATCAAATGCTAGACAAGGGAGTGTTGGTTAGAACCAGAGGCGATCGCCTTTTCCCTTTTGGCAACCCAACAGTTGATATAAGAGAATGGAGCAAAAGCAAATTCTGACCCTGCAGACATAACCCCATCACCACAAACTCCTATGAAACGTGATTCCTACGGTGCTTTAGCGGGCGCATCGATCCCCGCCGCCATCCTCAGAGCCTCGGCCACCCTCAAACTCGCCGGTAATATTGGCTTCTGGGTACAGATTATCCTCGGTGTTGTCGCAGCGCTAATTCTCCTCTTTGCCAGTGCGAGCCTAGTCGGCAGTGATGCCACCAACGCCAACCAAGATATTCGCTTTAGCCAGGGAAGCAGCTTTGGGCTATTCTGTGCTGCCGGCGGTCTCATTGCCCTCATCGTGAGTATCTTTTTCTTCTTTCGCTACAAAACCATTGCCCGACTGATGCTCGCGGGTGATAGCTCCCTCCGGCCCAAGAAGTCCTACACCATTCAAACCATTAAATTTGGTCTCTTGGCTAACCTCCTGGGCATGATGTTTGCGATCATTGGTGCCGAAGCCTTTGTGGGGCTCGTCCTCGGAAAATCCTTGACCATTCCCCAGGGGGCCGTTTTTTCAAACACATCCCAGCTCATTCAACCGAAAGATTTATTTATTATCCTGGCGAATACCCACACGATCGCCTCCCATTTCACCGGGATTGTCATTGCCCTCTGGCTCCTCGATCGATTGAATAAATAATGTCCTCACCGTTCCCGACGTGACCTATGCAACGCACCCGACTTAATCTCCTCCTGGGGGCAACCCTTGGGCAATTTACCAGTTTTTTTCAAAATCCATGGCGCAAGATGGCCTTGCTCGCCATTTTTCTCCTTTTTGGAAACTTTGTTGCGACGGTTTTTCCGCCGGCTGTCGGTCAAGCCATGGCTTGGGATCCGATAGTTGCCATTGGGATCATTTTTTTGGCTGAAGTGATCAACTTTCTCTACTATAGACAAGGCGATCGCCAAACCATTGCCCAAAAAGCGGCCACAAACCCCACTGCGCCCCAGAGCCGACTCTTATTTCAACTGATGCATGTCTTCAAAATTGGGCTCCTGTATGGCCTCACTGTTTCCGCCGTCAACGTCGGTTCGTAGCGAATGTTACCAGAGCTTGCCAAGGGGGAGAAACCGTATCAGAATCAATTGTTCTAGGCATCAACCAAAAATTTCCCCTGTGCTAGAATCAACTCTACATAGGGACTAGCAGCAGGTAAAAAACAGGTCATGTTTGAACGCTTCACAGAAAAAGCTATTAAGGTGATTATGCTCGCCCAAGAGGAAGCGCGTCGCCTTGGTCACAACTTCGTTGGTACGGAGCAAATCCTCCTCGGTCTCATTGGTGAGGGGACTGGCGTTGCCGCTAAGGTACTCCGGTCTATGGGGGTTAATCTCAAGGATGCCCGCATTGAGGTAGAGAAAATTATCGGGCGGGGTTCTGGCTTTGTGGCCGTTGAAATTCCGTTCACGCCCAGGGCAAAACGGGTTTTAGAACTCTCCCTCGAAGAAGCTCGCCAATTGGGTCACAACTATATTGGTACGGAGCATTTGTTACTAGGCTTAATCCGTGAAGGGGAAGGAGTTGCTGCCAGAGTCCTCGAAAATTTAGGGGTTGACCTCTCCAAGGTACGTACCCAGGTAATCCGGATGCTCGGTGAGACCGCAGAAGTCGCAGCGGGTGGCGGTTCTTCCCGGAGCAATAAGACGCCGACCCTAGATGAATTCGGCTCGAATCTGACCCAACTGGCCAAAGACAGTAAGCTTGATCCCGTCGTTGGTCGTCAAAATGAAATTGAACGAGTAATTCAAATCCTTGGTCGCCGCACGAAAAATAATCCGGTACTGATTGGCGAACCAGGGGTCGGGAAAACGGCGATCGCCGAAGGTCTGGCCCAAAGAATTTCCAATGGGGATGTGCCTGACATTCTCGAAGAAAAGCGCGTTGTCACCCTCGATATTGGTTTGCTGGTTGCGGGCACGAAATACCGGGGTGAATTTGAAGAACGCCTCAAAAAAATCATGGACGAAATTCGCCAAGCCGGGAATGTGATCCTGGTGATTGACGAAGTTCATACCCTAATCGGTGCGGGTGCTGCGGAAGGGGCGATCGATGCCGCCAATATCCTCAAGCCTGCCCTCGCCCGTGGTGAACTGCAATGTATCGGTGCCACCACCCTTGATGAATATCGCAAGCACATTGAGCGGGATGCAGCCTTAGAACGGCGCTTCCAACCCGTAATGGTTGGTGAACCTTCCGTCGAAGAAACCATCGAAATTCTCTTTGGTCTGCGGGAACGCTATGAACAGCACCACAAGCTCAAAATCCTTGATGAAGCCCTCGATGCAGCGGCAAAATTAGCCGACCGTTACATCAGCGATCGCTTCTTGCCCGACAAAGCCATTGACTTGATCGATGAAGCGGGTTCCCGTGTTCGGTTGATTAATTCCCAACTGCCCCCTGAAGCCAAGGAACTCGATAAAGAATTGCGCGATGTCCTGAAGCAAAAGGATGAAGCGGTGCGCTCCCAAGACTTCGATAAAGCGGGTGAATTGCGCGATCGCGAAATGGAAATCAAAACCGAAATTCGGGCGATCGCCGCCAGCCAAAAAGAGAAAAATAGCGACATCGATGCCGTGGTTGATGCCGAAGAAATCGCCCACATCGTCGCCTCTTGGACAGGGGTTCCCCTCAACAAACTCACCGAGAGCGAATCCACCAAACTCCTCAACATGGAGGATACCCTGCACCAGCGGCTCATTGGTCAAGAAGATGCCGTTAAAGCTGTATCCCGCGCCATTCGTCGGGCCCGTGTTGGCTTGAAAAACCCCAACCGTCCCATTGCCAGCTTCGTCTTCTCTGGCCCCACTGGGGTTGGTAAAACCGAATTAACCAAGGCTTTAGCTGCCTACTTCTTCGGTTCTGAAGATGCGATGATTCGCCTCGACATGTCCGAGTTCATGGAGCGGCACACCGTTTCTAAATTAATTGGTTCCCCTCCCGGCTACGTCGGCTACAACGAAGGGGGTCAGTTAACCGAAGCCGTCCGTCGTCGCCCTTACACAGTCATTCTCTTTGACGAAATCGAGAAAGCCCACCCCGACATCTTCAACATGCTGCTGCAAATCCTTGAAGATGGACGTTTGACCGACGCGAAGGGGCGCACCGTGGACTTCAAGAACACCTTGATTATCCTGACCTCCAACATTGGCTCTAAGGTCATTGAAAAAGGTGGCGGTGGCCTCGGCTTCGAATTTGGCGAAGATGCGGCAGAATCCCAGTACAACCGGATCCGTTCCCTGGTCAACGAAGAACTCAAGCAATACTTCCGTCCAGAGTTCCTCAACCGTCTCGATGAGATTATTGTCTTCCGCCAACTCAACAAAGAAGAGGTTAAAGAAATCTCCGAAATCCTCCTTAAGGACGTCTTCAAGCGCCTGACTGAGCAGGAAATTGAGTTGCAAGTTACCGACAAGTTTAAGGAGCGACTCGTGGAAGAAGGCTACAACCCATCCTATGGTGCCCGTCCATTACGTCGCGCGATTATGCGCCTGTTAGAGGATGTCCTCGCTGAGGAAATTCTTTCTGGCCGCGTTGGTTCTGGTGATACGGCGATCGTTGACATCAATGAAGAAGGTAAAGTGGCCGTCAGTAAAGCGGCAAAACCTTTGGAATTAGCCAAGCAACCTGGTTAACTGTGACCAATCCATAGCCTGTCGATAACCCTAACGTTAATTAAAACCTAAGATGCCAAGAGGAGCTTTCGGGCTCCTTTTTTGTGGTTTGGTTATACGCAATCTAAGTAGAATCCTTAAGTTTTTCTGATTTTTTCGAGAAAATTTAGGAATTAATGTAACAATAGTTACAGAAAAAAGTTTTGAGGCACAGTGAGGAAATCTCTATGAAATTGACATATCGTGGTGTTTCCTATGATTCTCTTCCCGCAACCTTAGAAGTGACAGAAGGGGATATCTTAGGTCGTTATCGTGGACAAACGGTGCGGCGACACTGTGTAACGCAAACAGTTGATCGTCCGGATGTTGAGTCAGTACTCCTCCACTATCGGAGTGGCACCTACGCGATTCAGCAACCTGTGGTTAAAGCGACGGCCCAACAGCAACAGGAAGCGGCCGCTGCAGCTTGTCCGGTACGAGTCCCACAGCTCTCTAAATTAATGGGTCAAGACGCCCGGCGTGTGCACCTAGAAAATATGCGCCGCAGCTTAGAACGGCGGATCCACACGGCCCAAGCCCAGGGGGACGAACAACTGATTACCTTGCTGCAACAGGAATCTAATGCTTTATCCTCGGTGTAAGTTGTGATTTTGATTTAAACTCTTTCTGACTCTGGTGATGGAACAAGGTAAATCTCCCCAGTAGTCGTAACAGTAAGAATAATGAATATTAGTTGGAAGTAGACGGAAGCTGCTTCCTTTTTTATTGGGAAAATGGTCGGCGATCGCCTTGGGTCAGGTTTCCTTCTTCGGGAATAATGGGAATCAAGGTGTTTTGGAAGTAACCATGCGCATTTTGTTGGTAGACGATGAACGGGAATTACGGGGCGCCCTTAGCCAAGTGCTCCAACGGGAAGGGCATACCGTGGCATTGGCAGAAACTGGCCAGCAGGGGTTAGAACTGGCCTGCGATCAAGAGTATGATCTACTGATTTTGGATTGGATGTTGCCGCAATATTCGGGGGTTGAAATCTGCCAACGGGTGCGATCGCTAGGCCGCACAACGCCTATTTTATTTTTAACGGCCAAGGATACGGTGGACGACCGGGTTTCTGGTCTGGATGCTGGTGCCGATGATTATTTAGTCAAGCCCTTTGAGTTGCGGGAACTGCTGGCCCGGGTGCGGGCGTTATTAAGGCGATCGCCGGGGGGAGAGCCACCTAATCGTTTAAAGATTGCCGATCTCGAATTAGATATCGCCAACCAAATGGCCTACCGTGCTGGCCGGGCCATTCGCCTCTCGGATCGGGAGTTGCAACTCCTGAGCTATTTTATGGAGCACCCAGCTCAACTCCTGACCCACGAGCAAATTTATCAACACCTCTGGCAAGATGGCGATGAATCTCCCAGCAGTAATGTGCTGGCGGCTCTGGTACGCTTGCTACGACGCAAGGTAGAAGCAAAAGGCGATCGCCCTCTAATCCACACCATCTACGGAAAAGGATATTACTTTGGCGAGCAGAATACCTAGGGAGCTGTTTCCTTCTTTTGAATGACAGGGGGAGCCGGCACATCAACATTCGTAGGAGCTGGTCTCGGGGCCGCAGGCGGACTCGGTGGCGTTGCGGTGGATGCAGGTCGATTATTCCTCGGTAAGGGGGCAAGGGGAGGTACAGTATCCGCCGGATCAGTGAAGTCAAAGGCCGGTGCTGGGGGCTTAATTTCATTGTCGACCACAGCTTTATTATCATTGTTCGTCGGTGTTGTCGCCGCTGCCTCTGGGGTTGGGCGCTCATCAGAGGATGCTTCCGTGGTCTCTTGTGCTTCTGAATTTGTGGTGCTGGTTTTTTCTTCTGTATCTGTGGCAACGACCTTCGTTTTTTTCGCGCCCCCTTGGATTGGTTCTGCGGCAATAGAACCGACGCGATTATTCAAATTTGGTAATTTGGGAAAATCTTCCACCGTCATGGCCGCCGCAATTTGACGCATTGCATCACCCCAAAGGCGCGCCGCCGTACTACTGGCTCCCCAGGTGGGTTTATTATCGTCATTGCCGAGCCAAACCCCTGTTACCATTTGGGGGATGTAACCAATAAACCACAGGTCTCGCGCCTGATCAGAGGTGCCTGTTTTCCCGGCCACCGGACGACCAATATTCGCTTGGCTGCCGGTACCGCTACTCACGACATTTCGCAGCATATAGGTCATGATGGCGGCACTATCAGAATCAATGGCTTGGATCGGTTTGCGGTTCGCTTGGTAAACGACCTTGCCATTGCGATCAAGAATTCGACTAATGCCATACACAGGCTGATAAGCGCCACCATTTGCGAGGGTGCCATAGGCGGCGGTTAGCTCTAGTAAATTCACTTCCCAGGCTCCCAGAGCTAGGGAATAGGTGGGCTTCATCTCCGATTCAACGCCCATGCGGTGGGCGAGATTAATGATCGGGTCCCAACCCACATCAAGCATCACACTCAGGGCGATGGTATTGATCGATTTTGTCAGAGCTTCTGTGAGGGAAACGGCTTGATTGCTGACGGTACCGGAATAGTTTTTCGGACGGTAGCCATCAATGGCAAATTCTTGGTCAACATAGGTTGCATTGGGAGACATCCCAGAGGCGATCGCCGCTGCATAGACAAACATTTTGAAGGTCGAACCCGGTTGCCGTTGGGCTTGGGTGACGCGGTTATATTGATTATTTTCAAAATCTAAACCCCCAACCATCGTTTTAATCTGGCCACTGCGGGGATCGATGCTCACCATCGCCGCCTGTTCAAAGCGTTGATAACGTCCGTAGTTCGTAATTCCTTCCGCCACAACCGCCTCTGACCACTCCTGCCATTGAGGATTTAAGGTCGTTTCAATGACAAAACTGCCCGTTTCCAACTGCTCTGGGGAAAGGTACCGTTTCAGTTCTGCCTTCACATAATCAGCAAAATAGGGGTATTTGCGCAGTAAACGTTGGGGCGTTTGCCGATTCGTTTCAATGGGGGTGGCGATCGCCGTTTCATACTCGGCCTGAGAAATATAACCCTCTTCCCACATCCGCTCTAGCACCTGATCCCGCCGCACCGTCGCCGCCTGGAGATTAACAAACGGTGAATATAAACTGGGGGCTGGCGCTAAACCCGCAATCATCGCCGTTTCCCCTAGGGTCAATTCTTCTAAATTTTTACCAAAATAAACCCAAGCCGCATCCGAGACACCATAGGCCCCGGAGCCTAGATAAACTAAATTTAGATAACTTTCTAGGATCTGCTCCTTGGAGAACTGTTCTTCTAATTTTGTTGCCAAGCGCATTTCCTTGACCTTACGCGCTAGGGTCATTTCCTGGTTCAAAAAGACAATACGCGCCACCTGCTGCGTAATGCTACTGCCCCCTTCTACGACTCTGCCTGCCCGAAAGTTCATGTAGGCGGCCCGTGCGACCCCCTGTAAATCCACCCCAAAATGTTCATAGAAGCGTCGGTCTTCACTGGCAATAAACGCCTCGGTTAAAGTCGTTGGTACGGCCCAGATTTTGACCCGATCATGGGAAACAGGCCCTACCTCTTCAATGACACTGCCATCGGCTGCTTGAATGGTGAGGGTACCCGGACGTGTATAAATTAAGATTTCATCGACATTTTCCGGTACCAGTGCCTCTAGTTCCTGCCAGCCCCGGTAGATAAGAAAACTGCCACTGCCAACCCCAAGCACAAGTCCCGCCAATAGCCAAAGCCGCCAACGTCGTCTTTTTGATTTTCGCTGTGGCTTTTGGGGTGATGCGCCGTTATCTGTAATGGTTTGTGGTAATTCTCCCCCGTCCATGGCTACCCTTTCAGCACCTTGTAAGTCATGGTCAGAGCTAGCCCCAGGTTGTGACCCACTCTGCAATTGATTGGTGTTGTCTTCTAGGGGTTGAGACACTGACTTTCTGACAAAATTAAACACGCCGAAATCCTCTAAGCATGGCTCGAATTAAGCGATATGGCTCATCGCAATCTTTGATTCGGAGCCAGTTTAACAAATGTGCTCGAATATTCCAGACAGTCTATAGCAAATCGCAACGATTGTACCAGGCCAATGATGAGGTTATTTTATTGTTTGATTAGTTTTTTAGTTAAGCGGGTAACGCGATTCGAACGCGCGACATTCACCTTGGCAAGGTGACGCTCTACCGCTGAGCTATACCCGCTTGCGTGCTGAGCACGTATACAACTATGCCAAGAAAAAACGAAGATGTCAAGGGTCTCGTTGATTTTTTTTGAGATCCCGTTGGCGATCGCCCCAACGCTTAAATCTTTCCCATCAGACTCGCCATTTCTAAAGCACTGAGAGCGTAGCCCCAACCGAGGTTATTCTTAATCCCGGCTCGTTCGAGGGCCTGCTGCATGGTATCTGTGGTCAGGACGCCAAAAATAACCGGTACGCCCGTTTGGAATGCCGCCGCCGCAACTCCCTTGGAAACTTCAGCCGCAACGTAATCAAAGTGGGGAGTATCGCCCCGAATCACCGCCCCAAGACAAATGATGGCATCGTATTTACCAGAATCGGCCAGTTTTTTGGCGACTAGGGAAATTTCAAAACAGCCGGGCACCCAAATGTAATCGATTTGCGCTCCTTCTGGATCGGTATTGACTCCATGGCGACGGAGACAGTCTTGGCAGCCTGCGAGGAGCTTGCTTGTTACCAGGTCATTGAAACGACCGATGACGATCGCCAATTTGAGCGCTTGGGTGTTGTCGTTATAGGTTCCTTCAAAGGTAGCCATAATGGATTTGTAGAGAAAAGGTGTAAAGGGGGAAATTAATAAAAAAATTAAGGTGCAATCACGTTGAGGTTGCCAACGCAGAAGATTGCACCTTGGGGGAGATCAGGGCCGTCCTGATCGCCAGACATAGGAATATGCGTGGTTAGATCACGAAAAAATTCAGGACACCGACGGCAATGACCAGAACAGTCCAAGCAATGGAACCGACAAAAATCAAGGATTTGGACTGTTCCCAGTTGGTGGGGGAAGCATAGGCAACGGGAACACCAATTACCATCAGGAACGAAAGGGCCACGAGGGCAGCAAGGGCAAGTTGAAATAAAATAGTCATTTTTTAAAATTCTCCCAAGACAGCAAGCAAATGGGGTTTATGGGCTTAGGATGCCAAATAGGGTTTTGAAAATCCTAAAGTTTTCATTGTTTATAGTAAGCTACCAGAAAATTGACCTTCTCTGGTAGATGGGGCCGCAAGTGATTCTCAAAGAAGGCATTCTCGGTGAGAATGGGAAAGCTTTTCGCTTTTTATTGTGTTTTTTAAATTCCTAAAAGATTGTGACTGATTCTCCTCGAAAGTCTCGTTCGCTAGCTGGTATTGCGGGGGTTGTGGCGATCGCCACCCTGATTAGTAAGGTATTCGGCTTGGTGCGAGAGCAGGCGATCGCCCGGGCATTTGGGGTGGGGCCAGTGGTCGATGCCTATGCCTATGCCTACATTATTCCGGGCTTTTTGCTCATTCTGTTGGGGGGAATCAATGGGCCGTTCCACAGTGCCCTCGTGAGTATCTTGGCCAAGCGAGATCAAAAAGATGCTGCGCCCCTCGTAGAAACGGTTTCTACCCTGGTGACGGGGGGACTCCTGTTGATCACCGTTTTGCTGGTGGTCTTTGCGGGATTTTTCATTGACTTGGTAGCCCCAGGCTTAGAGGGAACGGTGCGGGAGTTGGCGATTTTGCAGTTGCAGATTATGGCTCCGTTGGCGGTCTTTGCGGGTCTGATTGGCATTGGTTTCGGGGTGTTAAATGCCTCGGATCAATATTGGCTACCGGGGATTAGCCCGTTGTTTTCGAGCCTCAGTGTGGTGATCGGGGTCGGCAGCTTGATCTGGATTTTGGGGGAACAGGCCAGCGCCCCCGAATATATGCAGTTGGGCTGTATTGTCCTCGCTGGAACGACCCTCGTTGGTGCGGTTTGGCAGTGGCTCGCCCAGGTGTTTGCTCAGTGGAAATCGGGTTTGGGGACTCTGCGGCCTCGATTGGATCTGAATATTCCAGGGGTGAAGGATGTGATGCGGGTGATGTTGCCCGCCACCTTGTCTTCGGGGATGCTGCATATCAATGTTTATACGGATATGTATTTTGCCTCCTACATTGAGAGTGCGGCGGCGGCGATGCGCTATGCCAATTTCATCGTCCTCACGCCCTTGGGGATTATTTCCAACATGATTTTGGTACCGTTGTTGCCTGTGTTTTCGCGGTTGGCGGCCCCAGAAAATTGGGATGATTTAAAGATTCGCATTCGTCAGGGTTTGTTGCTCACGGCCCTTTCGATGTTGCCCCTGAGTGCAATTTTTGTCTCCCAGGCGCGGACGATTATCCGGATTATCTACGAATACAATGCTTTTGCGGCGGAAGCGACGGCCATCGTTGCTCCGGTTTTGATGGCCTATGGGATAGGGATGTTTTTCTACCTGGGACGGGATGTGTTGGTGCGGGTTTTCTATGGCTTGGGGGATGGGGTCACGCCGTCACGGATTAGTGTTTTTAATATCTTTTTGAATGGGTTTTTAGATTTTATTTTGGTGAACCAATTCCAGACGCCGGGTTTGGTCTTTGCCACGATTGGGGTCAATGTTTTTTCGATCATTATGATGCTTGGGATCTTAAATCGTCGCCTCGGCGGATTGCCCTTGGGAGAATGGGGCTTGAATTTGCTGGGCTTAACGGGGGCAGCGATCGCCGCTGGATTTGTAAGCTGGGGAATTTCGCTGGGGGTAGAATCCTTGAGTTTCGGCCAAAACCTCTATGTGCAGGGCTTGGAATTATTCGTGGCGATCGCCTTTTCTTTGGTTATTTTCTTTAGCCTTGCGAGTTTGTTGAAATTGCCAGAGTTAGAGATTTTTTGGCAGCGCATCAAAGGTAAGCTTAAGCGTCGTTAAGGGAAGCTAAAAGCCTTGGTTGGTTTGGCGAGACAGATAAAGATTAAAAATTGAGAGGACAAAAATTACCAGGAACAAGACTAGGCCAATGGTGCAAGCATAGCTGATCTCTAAATTTTGAAACGCCTGCTCATAGAGGTAATAGACTACCGTTTTTGAAGCGTTCAAGGGGCCTCCCTGGGTCATCACGTAAATTTCCTCGAAAACCTTCGTCGCCGAAATCGCTGAAATCACGGACACCAGCAAAATGTAAGGACGCATCAAGGGCACCGTAATGTCTAGGTGTTTGCGCCAACCGTCCGAACCATCTAGGGAAGCTGCTTCATACAGTTCCGGGGAAATCGCCTGCAATCCTGCCAGATAGATCACCATGTAATAGCCCAGTCCTTTCCAAATGGTCACCAACATCACACTCCAGAGGGCGAGTTTGGGATCCGTGAGCCAAGGAATCCCATCCCCTAAACCGACTTGCTTCAGAAGTTGATTAAAAAAACCATTGGAGGCATACAGAGCGCGCCAGGCAATTCCCGCCACCACCAGAGAAACGATCACTGGGGTATAAAAAGCCGCCCGAAACCAAGTAATCCCCCGGAGACTCTGGTTCACCAAAATGGCCAAGGCTAAGGAAAAACTCACCAGTATCGGTACGACCCCAATCAGGTACAACACCGTATTACCCAAGGTTTTCCAAAATAAATCGTCCTGGAGCAGCAGGGCAAAATTTTTAAAGCCGATCCAACGGGGCGTTTGGGTCAGGTCGTATTGGTACTCGGTGAAACTAAGGTAAAACGCTTGGAGGGCCGGGAGAGCTACCGCTAGGCCCAAAATGGCAAGGGCCGGTAGCAGAAAAAGATATGGCGTCAGGAACTTGGTTGAAAGTTTCATGGGGAATACCGGGGCGCAGAGTCAAAATGTATCTTAAGGCAAAAATCTAAGGTTGCCCGACATAGACGGTGATTTGGGGACCGCTCCTGAACCAAGGAGAAGCGCCAATTTGTTAAGCTAAAGGTAATCGTTATTCATTATTTTTCAGCCCCTGTGGAAAATTTCCCTGGAAAATTCTATGGCCCGTTTCAATCGACGAACTGTTAAGCGTTTATATCGCAAGGAGCCAGTGTCTAGCTTCTTGATTGTGATGGGTTTAATCGAAGTGGTCATTGGGGGTGTCGATGAGCATTGGGGTTTATTTAGCATCGGTTTGGGATTTGTATTAGGGGCGATCGCCATTCGCTGGTCTCGTATCCGCCGCGATCAACGGGATCTCAATCGGGTTTTACCACGTCGTTATTTACCCCCCACGGAAGTAAATGTGCCGCTGCCCCAGTTGATGAACGAAAGACAACGCTAATGGCAACGGCAGATTATGGTCTCAAAATTGGGACAGTGGCCCAACAGAGTGGTTTACCGGTAAAAACGATTCGCTACTATGCGGATCTGGGGTTGTTGACCACAGTGATGGGGCGATCGCCAAAGGGTTATCGACTTTTTTCGGCGGCGGTCTTTGCTCGGTTGGCATTTATTAAACGGGCCCAGTCCCTCGGTTTAAGCCTCGAAGACATTGGCAAGATCCTATCAGTGCGCGACCAAGGAACATTGCCCTGTGGGGTAATTAGGGAGTTATTAGAAGCGCAACTCCAAGAAATTAATCAGCAAATGGCCGCCCTGACGATCCTAAAGGGGGAATTACAGGGTATTCTGTCTGGTTGGCAAGATTTTTCCGATCAGCCCCAGCCCCCATCGACCATTTGTCCAAATTTGCAATGACCCCCCTCCAACAACGCTGGTTTGCACAACTCCGAGAACACCGGGCGATCGCCGTTATTCGAACCACGAATTGGCAACTGGGAATAAAAATGGCTGAAACCGCGATTAACGGGGGATTAAAGCTCATTGAAATCACCTGGAATAGTGACCAAGCTGGCCACATCATTGCGACCCTGCGGGAAAAATTTCCCCAGGCAATCATCGGCACGGGCACGATCCTCACGCCCACAGATTTAAAAGAGGCGATCGCCTGTGGTGCTACCTTCGCTTTCAGCCCCCACAGTGACCGGGAGTTAATCCAGATTGCCCATCACCAGGATATTCCCATGGTTCTGGGAGCCTTAACCCCAAGCGAAATCTACCAGGCCTGGCGTTGGGGTAGTGACGGCGTCAAGGTATTTCCCATTAAAGCCGTTGGTGGCGCTAGTTTTATCCGTTGTCTCCAAGCCCCTTTACCCCACATTCCTCTCATTCCCACTGGGGGCGTTAGCCTCACCAATGGCCCAGACTTGATCCAAGCCGGGGCGATCGCCGTTGGCCTTTCGAGCGATCTCTTTCCCCCCGCGATGCTCGCAAAACAAGAATGGCCGGAACTTAGCCAGCGCATCCAGCAACATCACCCCAGTCAATGGTAATTTCCACAAAAAACGACCCCCACCATGGCGATCGCTATCTCGATTTGTGCAGATTAATTCCTAGGAAAATTTAATCATCACCATCGGCACCCAGTTGTTTGAGGTGAATATGCTTGCGACCTAAAGAAATTTCAAATTCATCACCGGGCTGGAGTCCCATTTTTTTAGTGTAGGCAGACCCAATCAAAAGATTCCCATTGGACTGTACACTAATACGATAGGTGGCAGCACGACCACCCCGACCTTGGGCATTTGTATTGCTATCTAACTGCACCCCTTCTGCTTCGATGAGAGCATTATAGAACTTCATCATATTGACACGTTCAACCCCATTCTTGGTGATCGTGTAATAGCCGCAAGCTCTTGCTTTTTCTTCTTTACTGTGGTTTTCAAGCTCCTTAACTTTTGCGAGCAGTGCATCACCGGTCAATGTTTCAATCTTTTTCTTTGTAGCCATTTACTTATTACGAATGAATGACGATAAATGAGAGTTATGGGATGAAGCCTGCGAATTCTTTTTTTACTTCGCTGCGCACCTTAAACTTTTAAATTAGCTGTTTCTCACGTTTATCTTACATTATTCTCTCTTAAAATAGAGGTTAAGGCGATTTTTTTTGGCAAAAATAATCGCATTCTTTCCTAACATGCCAAAATTTTTTCAAAAAAGGTAGCCATGAAGCTAACCACCAGAGGTCATTACAGTGTTAAAGCTTTACTCGATATTAGTTTGCAACCCGGTTATGGCCCCACCTCCGTAAAGGCGATCGCCAAACGCCAAAACCTCCCTGCCCCATACCTTGAGAAGCTGTTGATTGAGATGCGTCGAGCCGGAATTCTTCGTTCAGTCCGTGGTGCCCAAGGGGGATATCAATTACTATCGAAACCCGAAGATATTTCCCTAGGTCAAATTCTCCAGGCCATCGGTGAAACCATTGAACCGCTCCCCCACCATGAACCCCACCCCGACCAAGCCGAAGATTGGGTTACCTTTAGTCTCTGGCAGCGGCTCCACCAAAAACTCCAAGAAGCCCTTTATAACATTACCCTTGCTGATTTGTATTACGACGCCCGCAGTTGGAAAGCAGCCCAGGGAGAAGCCACAAGTTTTGTTATTTGAAGTTTTTACAATGTCTAATTTTTCTACACCGAAACGTTATGGTGGTGGCTGTCATTGTGGTGGTGTTCGCTTCCAAGTCGCCTTGAGAAACTTTCAAGCCCTTGACTGTAACTGTTCTATTTGTCGTAAAAAAGGATTTCTCCATATCATTGTCCCCCAGGCAGATTTCCATTTACTCCAAGGACAAGATCTGCTAACGGCCTACCAGTTTAATACCCACCAAGCAACCCACCTTTTTTGTCGGCGTTGTGGCGTCCATTCTTTTTATCTACCCCGCTCCCATCCCGATAGTATCGATGTGAATCTGCGCTGTTTAGATGAAAATCTATTAGATGTCTTTGAGATTATATTTTTTGATGGGGAAAATTGGGAAGACAATCTTTCCCAAATCACCTAAAATCTGGATCCTGTGCTGTTAGCTAAAAAATAAGATTGTGCTGTCGAGAAGATATCAACGCATTTGCCAAACCTTAGACCGTCGTCAACCTGACCTCACTGTCCTCATGGAGGATGTCCACAAACCCCACAATATTTCCGCGATTATTCGTACCTGTGATGCGGTGGGGGTGATGGCTGTCCATGCAATGAATCAGGTCGCAGATGGTGATGTCCTCGATACTTACTCCCAGGTGGCCCAAGGCAGTGAGAAATGGGTTGATTTAAATCGTCACCCTGACGTTACCGTAGCCATCGATCAGCTCCACCAGCAAAACTTTAAAATCTATGCGGCCCATTTAAGCGATCGCGCCGTTGATTATCGCACCATTGACTATACGCAACCCACAGCAATTTTGATGGGGGCCGAACGGTGGGGGGTCAGCGACACAGCCGCAGAGCTTGTAGATGGTCACATTATCATTCCGATGTTAGGGATGGTGCAGTCCCTTAATGTTTCCGTGGCCGCAGCGGTGATTCTCTTTGAGGCACAACGCCAACGCCTCCAGGCTGGATTTTATGACCAACCGCGCCTAGATCCAGAGTTCTACCGTCAGAAGGTCTTTGAGTGGGGCTACCCTGAACTTGTCGCCCATTACCGCGATCGCCAATTACCCTATCCCCCGCTAGATTCAGAAGGTCAAATCATTCCAACCTGACCCGAGTCAGCCCTAACAACCCCATTGCAACACACCCATGGCCGCGATCATTCTTGCCTGGGTGTTTTTCATGTAAAAACGTAATTCAATTCATGCATAGAACTCAAGTGCCCTCAAAAATCGTAGCTTTGGTTACACATTTTCAGGGTTTCCTTGTTTAACTTATGACCTATTAAACGCGCAAAATCTCTTTTAAAAAGATTTTTGTAGCTCGTTCTCTACTTTGCCAAGCATTATTATTTTCTTGGCAAAACCAACTGAAGATTACTTTCTTCTAAACAATTTGAATCCTCTATATTTTTTGCAGTTAGTCAGAAAATAAAGCTTCAATTGTGATTGGAGACTGATTTTATTTAAAAGTATTTTTCTTCGGGAGAATTCCTCAAGAATATTGTGGTGCTTAGCTTTGACTTAGATCAAGAAATTTTCTTGGCTGAATATCACAGCAGAATAAAAATCCAGAGCTAAACTTTTGGAATTAAATTCCGAAAAAGCAAAATTAAGTTCTTCATGAACAATTTATCTGTGGTTCAAAAGTTAATCTCAAAGCGCATTGACTTTAGAAAAACCAATAACCCTTTTGTTTCCCCATCGGTTTTAAATTAGGAGAAAATAATGGACTACGTAATCCCCAAAGAACTAGTAGATGCCAGTATCAAAGCAGGCGAAACAAAAGCACGTCTTTCCGTCAAAGATCTGCTCATCCGTGGCTTCTACTCTGGTCTGGCTCTTGGCGTTGCCACTACCCTCGCTGTTACCGTCGCCGTACAAAGTGGTCTGCCATTCCTCGGAGCACTTCTCTTCCCTTGGGGATTTGCCTCCATCGTGCTCTTTGGGATGGAACTGGTCACTGGCAACTTTGCGCTGATGACATCGGCAATGTTGGCGAGACGAGTGAGGTTTGGCAGAGTTATTAATAATTGGCTTTGGGTTTATCTGGGTAATTTTTTAGGTTGTTTGTTTGTGGCCCTGTTGATGGGGTTCTCCCTTACCAATGGAGGAACTGCTGACCCCAGCCCCGTGGGTGAAAAAATCATCGAAATCGCCCTCTCCAAGACCGTGGCAGTGAAAGAAATGGGCACCAATGGTTTCTTCCTCTTCATTGTCCGTGGTATTTTCTGTAACTTCCTAGTTTGTTTGGCTGTGATGATGGGCATGGTGAGTAAGTCCGTCCCAGGTAAATTTATGGGCTGCTGGTTCCCGATCTTCGCGTTCGTCACCCTCGGCCTGGAGCACATCGTGGTCAATATGTTCTTTATCTTGACTGGCATGGTTCTCGGTGCGCCGATCTCTGGTATGGATATGGTCTTCTGGGATTTCCTGCCTGTGACGATTGGTAACATCATTGGTGGTGGTATCTTCATCGGTGCGCTGCTGTACTCGACCCACTACACGAAATCCCAAGGACTTCCTCAAATGGCGATGGAAGAATCCATGAAAAATCCTGTGCTGCGCTAGGAAATCGGGCTTAATCCACCGATTGCCAAAATAAAAATAATTAGGGAAATAAAGGGAGTGACTCAGGTCGCTCCTTTTCTATGTTTTGAATCGTGAGGGCCAAGATCAACTCAAAGGATGCTGAAGGTTAAGCCACTGTAAGCGATAAGGCGATCGATAAGATGTTCACCCATGGCTGTGGCTGGCGTCCAGAAGCCACCGGATCGGGATAAATGATCTTTGGCTAGACAGAGTCCCGCTTGGGCGATAATTTTTGCGGTGGAACCATAGCCCGGATCGCGATCGCCAGTGACTTTTGCCATAAGAGCTTCACCCGAAGTAGTAATGCCCCAAAAGCGTAGATCATAAAATCCGGCTTGCTGTTGGCTGGGGGAAGGCCCTTCGCCGGGGGCCGGGACAATTTTTTCGAGGATGCCAGGGGCGATCGCCGCAGTTCCTCCCAGGATTTTAAGTAATAGGCTTAGACCCTGGGCTTTCAACCAACCTCCAACACTGATCCCCGTAAGCAGCCCTTCGTCGTACTGGAACTGCTCTCCATAGGCCCAATTTTGTAGGGCATTGGAGCGTAGCACGATGGGGGTATTCACCGCTGCCATAATAAAGGGCGTCACCCATTCGCCGAAAGTGTGGTCGATTTGTACCGGGATTAGGGGAGCTGGGTGCTGGGGATTGGGGGCTTTGGGGCAGAGGGCATAGGGATTAGCCAACAGCGCTTTGATCTCTGGGTCGGCGATCGCCTCTTTGATCAGATTCACGCCACTGGCCGCCGTCCCCCCAGAAATGCCTCCCTGGGCCGCCTTAACGCGCATCTTAATTTGGCGACAGGGTTTTCTGAATTGTTCTAAAGCCCGCTGTTGCAAAAAATACACCCCAAGGTCAGACGGCACCGAATCAAAGCCGCAACAATGAACGATCCGCGCCCCCGATTGTTGGGCGATCACCTCATATTTAGTCACCATCTTTTTGACCCACTGGACTTCCCCGGTCAGATCGCAATAATCAGTTCCCGTTGTGGCACAGGCCCGGAGCAAGGTTTCTCCATAAAGACTGTAGGGGCCGACCGTTGTGAGGATCACCTTCGTTTGCTCGCAGAGGGCCGTCACTGTCCCTTGATCAAACACATCAACAACAAAGGTTGCTAAGGTCTCCCCTGGGATGCCCAAGGAGTGCTTGAGTTGGGCTAATTTTTCGGCTGAACGGCCGGCGATCGCCCAAGTAAACGATTCACGTTCGGCATGGTCACAAAGATAGCGGCAAATAATTTGGCCCACAAAACCAGTGGCCCCTACCACGATCAGATCATAGGGGGGTGACGATGACGACATTTTTTCAGAAGACATAGCGCCTAGTGTCCCAGACAAAGATGCCCTTCAGTGTATCGTCTGCGCTAAACCTTTGTGGCTCGGTTGGGGGTGCCCCGTTCTGCATCCCGCACCCGTTTACCGCGCCAAACCAAACGGATCGGCGTGCCCGCAAAACCGAGATCCTGACGAAATTGCTTCTCGATATAGCGGCGGTAGCTATCGTTAAACCGTTTGGGGTCATTAACAAACAGAGAAATTGTCGGCGGCTGACTGCGCACCTGGGTGCCATAGTAAATCCGGCCCTGTTTTCCTTGGCGACTGGTGGGGGGAGAATGCCAGGAAACCGCTTCTTGGATCACCTCATTAATCACGGCGGTAGAAACGCGGCGACGGTGAGATTCGGCGGCTTGATCAACTAAATCCAGGATTTTATTCACCCGCTGACCAGTCTGGGCGCTAATGAAGAGCATTTCGGCCCATTCCATGAAAAATAGACGCGCTTGCAACTCTTTGCGGTATTGGTTGATTGTGTAGGTATCCTTCTCGACAGCATCCCACTTGTTGGCAACGATGATCACCGCCCGGCCTTCGTCAATGATCCGACCCGCTAGTTTGAGATCCTGTTCGGTCACCCCATCTAAAACATCAATCACAAAAAGTACTACATCCGCCCGACGAATCGCTTTAAAGGCACGGTTAATGCTAAAAAATTCGGCCCCATAATCCACGTTTTTTTTCCGGCGGATGCCAGCGGTATCAATGAGACGATATTGTTGGCCGTTGCGTTCGATGATTGTGTCAATGGCATCGCGAGTCGTCCCAGAAATCGGACTGACGATCGCCCGTTGTTCTCCGGTGAGGGCATTGAGCAGACTCGATTTACCGACGTTGGGGCGGCCAATGATCGCGACGTTAATGGTGGTATCTTCTTCGACATCGGTGATCGTGGGGAGGTATTCGATCACTTTGTCTAAAAGATCGCCGGTGCCACTGCCATGGATCGCCGAGATGGGGAAAGGTTCTTCCATGCCCAGCTCCCAAAATTCAGCTGCTTGGGTATAGCCCTGTTCGAGGGATTCGCATTTGTTCACGGCCAGGACAACAGGGACATTTTGTTGGCGCAACCAGTCGGCAATTTCTTGGTCGGCGGCATTTAATCCGGCTTGGCCATCCACCACAAAAAGGGCCACGGCTGCTTCGGCAAGGGCAATCGCCGCTTGTTCGCGGATTAAAGGTAAAAATTCTTCGTGGTCATCGAAAACAATCCCGCCCGTATCGACAATCTGAAAATTGCGGTCTTGCCAAAAACCAGGCCGATAGGTGCGATCGCGGGTAATGCCGGGCTGGTCATGGACGATCGCCTGTTGATCGCCAGCAATGCGGTTGACGAGGGTAGATTTGCCCACGTTGGGACGACCGATCACGGCAATAATGGGGAGTTTCATAGGGACTCTGCTTGAATCAGGGGAAAAAGACTGGATAATGACGGGGGGACTCGCTAAGCTTTAGTACAAGCGGTCTGTTTTGCTTCAAAAAATTATGATATAAACGCCAACATCAAAACTCAGAATATTTAATCATACCAATTTTTAAGGCGATCGCCCCGATTCCGGCTCCTCTTTTCCTATTCTTTATCCTGTAATTTTTCCCATGGTTTCCCACAATGAACTGCCTGAGGTGATTAAACCTCTCTTGATGTACAGTGGCTCGAAATTTGCCTACGAAGTGAATCGTCTGCGGTTACCCAATGGGGCCGTTGGTGATTATGGGGCGATCCGTCATCCGGGGGGCGCGTTGGTGGTGCCTGTGACCAATGAGGGTCAGTTGGTGGTGGTACGGCAATATCGCTTTGCCCTCCAAGGGCGGATTATCGAATTTCCGGCGGGAACGATTGAAACCGAGGAAGACCCCCTCAGCACGGTGCAACGGGAACTACCAGAGGAAGCGGGTTATGGGGCAAAAAATTGGCGATCGCTGGGGAAATTCCCCCTTTGCCCAGGCTATTCTGACGAGTGGATCTATGCTTTTTTGGCGACGGATTTAGAAAAATTAGCCACTCCTCCAGCCCAGGACGTCGACGAGGATATTGAGGTGCTTTTGTTGAGTCCAGAGGAGTTGGAAGCGAAAATCCATAATGGCGATCGCCTCGATGCCAAAACCATTGCCAGTTACTATCTCGCTAAACCTTTCTTGACCCACTAAATACCGCGTTAGTCCAACGAAAAATTGAGCTAAACTGCTACTGAGATGACAAAATTTCCCTGAGCACAGACTAAAATCGGGAAAATCCCAGGATTTGGAGGCAAATGATGCAGCTAGGCGCACTTTTAAAACAGGTATCGGCCATTGAATCCCTGCCGGATCACCCGATGCTCCAGCAGGTCGTCAAAGGATTGGCGAGCAACTCCCAAGCCGTAATGCCTGGGGATCTGTTCATTGGTTTGCCCGGTACCCGCGTCGATGGGGGCGAGTTTTGGCAAGGGGCTATCGAAGCTGGGGCGATCGCCGCTGTGGTCAGTCCAAAGGCCCTCGAAAAATTTCCCGCGACCAAGGGCGAATGCGTCATTCCCGTTGCTGACCCTGTGATCGCCTGTGCTGAAATTGCCAACCTTTTCTACGAAAAACCCACTGCAAGTTTAAAACTGGTTGGGGTGACGGGGACGAACGGCAAAACCACCACCAGCCACTTAATTGAATATTTCCTCCAAGCCGCCCAACAGCCCACGGCCCTCATCGGTACCCTCTACACCCGCTGGCCCGGCTACGAAAAAATTGCCACCCACACGACTCCCTTCGCCATCGATCTCCAGAAAAACTTTGCGGCAGCCCTCGAAGCGGGCAATACCCACGCGGTGATGGAAGTGAGTTCCCATGCGCTGCACCAAAATCGCGTTAAGGGTTGTCAATTTGATGTGGCCGTTTTCACCAATCTCACCCAGGATCACCTGGATTACCACCCGACGATGGAGGACTATTTCCAGGCGAAAGCCCTGCTTTTTAACGAGGAATATTGCCACGGCAGGGCAGTGGTGAATTTGGATAATCCCTATGGCGATCGCCTCGCCCACAAACTCGGTGAAAAAGCCTGGGGTTATAGCCTCCAAGATGCCGCAGCGGATCTTTACATGGATCGCCTGATCTACACCGCGACGGGAGTTCAAGGTCGCCTAAAAACGCCCATGGGCACGGTAGAATTCACGTCGCCCCTAGTCGGTCAGTTTAATCTCGAAAATGTGATGGCCGCCGTCGGTGCAGGTCTGGCCTTGGGTTTGGATTTAAACCAGATGATTACCTGTTTGCCCCAATTCCAAGGGGTGCCGGGGCGCATGGAACGGGTGATCGTGGCTGAGGATCAAGACATTAGCGTCATCGTTGACTATGCCCACACCCCCGACAGTTTAGAAAATCTCCTGAAAGCCTCCCGGCCTTTTATCGCGAAAAAAATGATCTGTGTGTTTGGTTGCGGTGGCGATCGCGATCGCACCAAAAGACCTTTGATGGGAAAAATCGCCGCGACGCAATCAGATTGGGCTGTGGTGACCTCCGATAATCCGCGCACGGAAGACCCCAAGCAAATTTTGGCCGATGTGGTGAAAGGGATTCCCGAAAATATTCAGTTTCTCGTGGAAGCAGACCGGGCCACGGCAATTCAACGGGCCATTTTAGAGGCCCAACCGGGGGACGGGGTTCTCATCGCTGGTAAAGGCCATGAAGACTATCAAATTCTGGGCACCGAAAAAATTCACTTCGATGACCGAGAGGAAGCCCGCAAAGCCCTCGGCGATCGCCACCCCAAAACCCCCTAACGCTACAATCAACATAAATTTTTCTATAAATTTCTCTGCCTGAGTCTAGTAAAAAAACTGCCCCCATGAGTGATCTGGTTCTCGATGTCCGTCAACTGCAGGTGGCCTTCACCAGCGAAAATCAAACCAATCTCGCGGTTGATCAAATTAGCTTTCAGCTTAAACGGGGCCAGACCCTCGGCATCGTGGGGGAATCCGGCTCCGGCAAATCGGTCACATCCCTTGCACTGATGGGGCTGATCCAAAAACCAGGCCGCGTCACCGGGGGCGAAATTTTCTTTAAGGCGACCCCAGACACAGAACCCCTCGATCTCCAAAGTTTGCCCGAATGGGAGCGGCGTACCTATCGCGGTGGCGAGATTGCAATGATTTTCCAGGAACCCATGAGTTCCCTTAATCCCGTTTATAACGTGGAGTTTCAGCTTACCGAAGCAATTTTATTGCACCAAAATGTCACCCCAGCCCAGGCCCGCCAACAGGCGATCGCCCGACTCCAGGAAGTGCAATTGCCCGCCGAGGTGATGAAACGCTATCCCCATGAATTGTCCGGGGGCCAACTGCAACGGGTGATGATTGCCATGGCGATCGCCTCTAATCCGACGCTATTAATTGCGGACGAACCCACCACCGCCCTCGATGTGACTGTGCAAGCGACGATTTTGCAACTGTTGCGGGATCTTTGTCAGGCCCGGCAAATGTCTCTAATTTTTATCACCCACGATTTGGGGGTGATTGCGGAACTTGTTGACGAAGTGGCGGTAATGTACCGGGGGAAAATTGTTGAGCAAGGCCCCATCGAACGGATTTTCAAAGCGCCCCAACATCCTTATACCAAAGGGTTACTGGCCTGTCGGCCCCGCCTTGATCAAAAATTAGTCCTGCTGCCGACCGTCGCCGACTATATGAGTGTTGAAACCGATCCCGACACCCAAACCGTCGTGATCCAAGAGCGACAGCCGGATCTAAATTTACTGGCAGAAGTCTCCCTAGAAGCCGATAAAAAGCGCCTCGAAGCCCTAATTAAACAAAAACCGCTCCTATCTGTGCAAAAGCTCCAGGTGGGTTATCCAAGCCGTAATTTTCTTTTGACGGGGCAACGGTATTTCATGGCCGTTAATAATGTTTCCTTTGATCTCTATCCGGGGGAAACCCTCGGTCTAGTGGGCGAATCCGGGTGCGGTAAATCCACCCTTGCCCGGGCCATTTTGCGACTGATTCAACCCCTCAGTGGCGACATTTGGTTTCGGGGCGAAAATATTGCCCAACTCCCAGCCCGGAGTAAGCGCCTCCGACAACTGCGCCGGGAGATGCAAATTGTCTTCCAAAATCCTTACAATTCCCTCAATCCCCGCATGACCATTGGCCGGGCGATCGCCGAACCGTTAATCATTCACAATATCAAGCGAGACAAGAAAAAACGCCTTGAGCGAGTGCAATATCTGTTAGAGCGGGTAGGTCTCAATCCTCAATGGGTAAACCGCTATCCCCACGAACTGTCGGGCGGCCAACGGCAACGGGTTTGTATTGCGCGGGCCTTGGCCATTGAACCCCAATTTATTATCTGCGACGAATCCGTATCGGCCCTAGATGTCTCTGTCCAGGCCCAAGTGTTAAATCTGCTGAAGGAACTCCAAGCGGAATTTCAACTGACCTATATTTTTATTTCCCACGACCTCAGCGTTGTGAAATTTATGGGCGATCGCATCATCGTGATGAACAAAGGCAAAATCGAGGAAGTGGGTACGGCTGACCAAATTTACCGCAATCCCCAACAGGACTACACCAAACAACTCATCGCCGCAATTCCCCAAGGCCTCTAAAAAATATCCTCCCTGGAGGGAGGTGGTGCAGGCAAAGGGTGCAATTCTCCCCTTGAGGGGAGTTAGAGGGGTGCCTCCATTAAGGGGAGTTAGAGGGGCGTCCCTTAAGGAAAGTGCCGCAGGCGCAGGGTGTTTACCCGTAGTTGTTATAACTATCTACCGCATTGGGATCCACATCCCGCTTAGAACCCAGCAAATCTAGACGATTAACCCGAATTACTGGCTTAGACGATTCGTGGCCATTGCGATTCGTGAAAGTCTCAATCTTTAAAGTGCCTTGGATGCCGAGCAGACTGCCTTTTTTCACATAATTAGCGGCGATTTCTGCTGTTTTTCCCCAAATCTCTAAATTAAACCAATCCGGCTGATCCGTCCGGCTGGTAGGACGATTTACCGCTAAAGTCAAATTACACAGCACACTACCCGACTCGAAATAGCGCACTTCCGGATCCCCACCGGCCCGGCCCACAAGATTTACGAGGTTAATGGTCATCGTTGACTTTCCATACAACTGTTCTGCTTTATTGTGCCACAAGTTCTGATGGCAATTTGTTGTGAAGTTTTGTAAGGTGTGAGTGATTTACCTACTCAATCATCAAGGCGAACCCCTATGTTGGCGTTATACCAATTTGAACTATCCCAGTTTTCGGAAAAAGTCCGCTTAATCCTCGATTACAAGGGTTTAGAGTACAAAAAAATCGAAGTGACCCCCGGTATCGGTCAACTGGATGTATATAAAATGTCGGGTCAGCGTCAAGTGCCTGTCCTCAAAGATGGCGATACGGTAATCAGTGACTCCACAGAAATTGCTTTTTACCTTGACCGCAAATATCCCGAAAAACCGATTATTCCTACCGCTCCAGTGCAACGGGCCCAATGTTTGATCATGGAAGAATGGGCCGATGAGTCCATTGGCTTGAAAGGTCGAAAAGCCTTCATTGGTGCCCTCAACCAAAACCCTAACTTCCGCACCTCCATTGTGCCGAAGCAGGTGCCTGATCTCTTTAAAAATCTTCTGGGGGCTGTGCCAGGGGATGTTTTAGATTTCTTTGGGGCGGGCGTTGGTCTTGGTGGTGACGCGGTAAAAGAAGCCCAGCGGGGTCTGAGGCAGGATCTCGAAGCGTTAACCTTGCTTGTCCAGCAACAACCCTATTTAATCGGCGACCAGCCAACTTTGGCGGATTTTTCCGTGGCCGCCCTGAGTATTTTGCTCAAATTTCCTGAGGGGAACTATTTTGATATCCCTGACTACCTCAAAGGTAAGGGCATTCCGGGCTTGGGGGATAATGCGGAATATGCGCCGTTTTTTGAGTGGCGCGATCGCCTTTATCGCGAGTTCCGCCAAGAAACAGGGAGTAATCGTGAGTCAAAGACCGAAGATGGCGCGCCCACAACCATTGAAATCGATTAATTGATTGTTCTTATAAAGAAAAAAAGCCCCCAAGTTTTATGTAAGCCTGGGGGTTAAATTAGTGTCAGAAACTAGGACGTTTTCTGAAGCAGATAGTTTTTAAAGCAATTCTTGGATATCTTTGGCGATCGCCTCCGGTGTTGCCGTGGGTGCATAGCGTTTTACCACTTGACCCTGACGGTTAATAAGGAATTTTGTGAAGTTCCATTTCACATTTTTTGTCCCCAAAATACCGGGCGCTTCCTTGGTTAAATATTGATATAACGGGTGGGCATTGCTGCCATTAACATCAATTTTTTGAAACATCGGAAAAGAAACCCCAAACGTAGTTTCACAAAATGATTGAATTTGCGATTCGTTGCCGGGTTCTTGTTGGCCAAACTGGTTACAGGGGAAGCCGAGGACGACTAAACCTTTGCCGCCATATTGTTCATGGAGCGCCTGCAAACCTTTGTATTGGGGGGTGAATCCGCATTGGCTGGCTGTATTGACAATCAATAAAACCTGATCTTTATAGGTACTAAGATCGACCGATGTGCCATCGATGGCCGTGGCCGAAAAATCATAAATAGAAGTAGGCGTTTGTGTCGTCATAAACTCGAAAAAATATTTGTAGAAGCTGTTTGAAACAATCTCGCAAGCATTATATTCATTATTTCAGCAGAGTGTAAATGAGTCTTAGAGATAAGATCTCTGCATAATTTTTGCCGCTACTCTCCCCATAATGCTTGAACAGCAGCAATAGTATAACAAAGACCAACAAGACTGGGGGCGATGTCTTAAGAACCGATGGTTTGTTGCTTTGATCAGTTGAGTTTAAATAGGCGCGTTTTGTTTTGTCAGAGGCAGAACAGCCTTTGCCGCTTAGGGACGAGATTTTTTCTTCGTTATAATGTTTTTTCTGAATACCTCCCAATAGAAGTTAAGAAATACGCTTGAGATCTATGCAATATCGTCGCTTTGGTCGCACCGAACTGCAAATGCCTGTTTTTTCCTGTGGCGGGATGCGCTATCAGTTTAAGTGGCAGGATCAAGACCCCGCGAAAATTCCTGCTGACAACCAAAAAAATCTAGCGGCAACGATTCGGCGATCGCTTGAGCTGGGCATTAACCACATCGAAACGGCGCGTGGGTACGGCACGTCAGAAATGCAACTTGGGTGGGTCTTATCGCAATTTAAACGAGAAGATCTCATTATCCAAACAAAGGTTTCCCCAAAGGCTGATCCCCAGGCATTTCGGCGCGAAATTGAAAAATCCCTCAATTATTTGCAACTGGATTATGTGGATTTATTTGGTATCCACGGCATTAATAACGAGGAAATATTTAAGTTCACCTTTGAACGGGGTTGTTTAGAAGTCGCCCAGGAATTGCAGCGGGCGGGACGGATTCGTCACATTGGTTTTTCGACCCATGGTTCGACGGATTTGATTGTGAAAACCATCGAAACGGGGGCGATGGATTATGTGAATCTGCACTGGTATTGGATTAATCAGGACAATTGGCGGGCCATCGAAGCAGCAACGCAGCAGGATATGGGGGTATTTATCATTAGCCCATCAGATAAGGGGGGACATCTTTACAATCCACCCCAAAAGCTAGTCGATCTCTGCAGGCCGTTGCATCCAATGGTGTTTAACGATTTATTTTGTTTGTCCCATCCCCAGATCCATACTTTGAGTGTGGGGGCGGCGCGTCCGTCAGATTTTGATCAGCACCTAGAAACCCTCCCTCTGCTGGGGCGGGCCGATGAAATTTTGCCAGATATTCTCGCGCGACTGGAAAATCAGGCGATCGCCTCCCTGGGAGAAGATTGGGCCAAGACCTGGCAAGTGGGCCTGCCGACCTACGACCAAACCCCGCACCAGATTAATATCCCCGTCATTCTCTGGCTCAGAAATTTGGCGATCGCCTACGACATGATTGAATACGGCAAAGCCCGCTACAACCTGATGGGCAACGGCGGCCACTGGTTTCCTGGCCAAAAAGCCGACCGCTTAACGGAGGTAGATCTACGCAACGTATTACGCCTTAGTCCCCACCGCAAACACATTCTCCAGTACCTCCAGGAAGCCGATAATTTATTGGGAGGAGCAGCGGTGCAACGGTTATCGACGAGCTAAGTTTTATCCTGAGAAAATGGCTTAAGGCACCTGTAGGGTAACAAAGCGATTTTCCGGCACAAAACTATGGTACTCACCATCATCGGCCAAAATTGCCACTAAATTGAGCGTATAGTCCGGTTTAATCTGCAGTACATCCCACGGCACAGACAATTCTAAACATTCTCGGTAAGCCATTTTGGCATGGGCACCCCGGGGCCGCCACTGGCCATAATCACTGGCTTCTTCAAACCAGATAGATTGGGTTAAGAGATTAATGCCGATGTGGTGCCGGAAGAGATAATTTAGGGGAGCCTGGTCGGGCATACTGGCGATGGGAGCCGGGCTAATGGCGCAGTTTACCCCTGGATAGAACCAAAGGAGATGGAGTTCTGCCGGGAGTTCCTCGCCCCATTTGATGCCCCGCTTGAGGTCAAAGCGCAAATAAAAATTAAGATGATCCCAACCGTAAAAGAGTCGTTGTAGAGCGCTGCTTTGGTGCATAGTTCCCCGGGCACCGCCAATTTCGATGCAACCGGCTTTATCCCAATCCTGTTCGTCGCCGATACCATCAATGATCGGGTGAATAAAGCTTTCGGGGAGGTGCTCCCGGTGGCGGGTGTGGTCTTCAATGGGTTGGAGCACTTCCGGCGGAATCGGTTCGTTTAGGGCTTTGTAGATCCCAGCGACGTGTTCCCGAAAGAGTTGGTCAAACATGGCGTCTTGGTTAGAGGAGTGACCTTCCCCAAACCACCAGAACCAGTCTGAGCCTTCGGCCGCATAGAGGGATTCCCAGGCTTCGGGGTTGGTAATTTCTGTCGCTTCAGGATGGGTGGCCAGCAGGTGGCGGGCTTTGGTGAGCATATCCCAGGCGCGATTTTTGGCGGGGTCCCCAATCCAGGTGGTAAAACTCCCATCAACCCAGGAACCACTATGGAGTTTGTGGCTAGGAATGGTTTCGGTGGGGGGAAATTGCTCGATAAATTCGGAGACTGTGACGAGTTCGAGTTGGCGATTGGCGCTCAGTTTTTCGTAGAGGGAGGTCAGGAAAGGGATGCCGTCTTTTTCGTAGAATTCCCAGCAGTTTTCACCATCGAGGGCGATGGTTACGAGGTGTGGTTCTTGGAGGGCAGTTTGGCCTTCTTTTTGGTGGTGTCGCAAACTGCGGGCGATCGCCTCTAGGTGACCAACCAGATCGCAGGCGGCCTGTTCTGAGTCCATACCACTGTAGGTAAAGCCCACCAGATCCGACAAACGGTGATCCCGGAAGACAATGGCGAGATCCCCATGGTCTGTTTCGAGGCGATAGGGGCGATACATTTTTTCCGGTTCGTAGACATTGCCCACTTCGTCCCGATGGAAGAAATGTTTCAGGCTCCAACCCAACACTGCTTCATCGGAACAGATCCACTTAAAGCCAGCGGCGGCGATGGGGTTAAGCACTTCCGGGCTGACAGATTGCTCCGATGGCCACAGACCCCGTACTTCTCGGCCAAAACGTTCCCGGTACATTTCCTTGGCGCGGTTGAGGTGGCGGGGAATATCTTCTGACCACTGGAAGCGTTCCTGGGGAAGTTCCATCTTGGGGACGGCGACGCGGCCAGAATTGGTATCTGCGAGCAGGGGCAAAATCGGGTGGGTGTAGGGGGTGGTGGTCACTTCCAGTTGCCCATTGTCCTGCATCTGTTTGTGTTTGGGGATAATCCGCTTAATAATTTCCCGTTGTTTGGAATAAATGCGTTGGCGATCGCCTAAAGTAAAGCCGCGATCTTTTTCGAGCCAGGCAGCGATCTCCGGGTCATCCCAGAAGAGGGGATCAATCCAGGCTAAATTATGCCAAGCCAAGAGATCACTAAATTTTTGTTCGTCCCAATTTTCCAGACACCAGGCTTTGCCTTTGTCCTGGCGCTCGGTGTACAGCTCCCGGTAGCGGGGATGGGGATCGACTAAGGTGCGGTGGTTGCCATCAAAGAAATGCTCCAGGATGTACCATTTTTGGTCACTATTGAGGTCGGTGACGGGGGTGAGGGCCAGCTTTAGATAGGGGTCAAGGGCCTTGCCTTCGGCATAATCTTCCAACTGCATCATCAAGGAAGGTACCAAATTCACAGTTTGGTGGAGGCGCGGATATTTTTCGAGCAGCAAAATCAAATCTAGGTAATCTTTAGTGCCGTGGAGCCGCACCCAGGGGAGATGATATTGACCGTCCGGTGCTTTGTAGAGGGGTTGATGCTGATGCCAAATAAACGCGATGTAGAGGGGATAAGACATATAAATGGAAATATTTTGCCGCTGTGGAGTCTCCAAAAGCCTTGGGTAAGCTTGGCTTTCTCTTTAAATCATAGCGATCGCCTTTCCGTTCTTCCGGGCAGCCTTAACGAATTGCAAGGATGCGATGGGGCTGTGACATTTAGCAATTAGCGTGATTGACTTTGATTAGTCTGATTTTCAGTGACTTGACGGGCCAGGTAAGCCACGGCAAAATCGCCATTGTTGTGGGCCGCTAGTTTTTCCCCTAGGTCGAAAACGTCGGTGGCGAGGGTCGGCCCAAGTTTCTGGATCAAGGCCTGTCGTTCGCTGATGTTGTGCTGTTGTTCCCGGACTTTGTGCTGCCATTCGGCGGTAAAAATATATTCGAGGCTAGTGTGGAGTTGGAGTTTTTCTAAAATTTCCCATTCTTGGCGATCGCACCAGAAGCCATTACATTCGGGGCAACGCTCCAAGTAAAAAGGTTGGTCAACGGGGATTTTTACCCGCGATAAATAGCGGCGGCATTCGGGACAGAGGGCCGCTTTATTGTCTGTTTCACCGGGGATCACGGTTTCTGGGAGGGACAGTTGGGTATTGAGGCGCTGTGGTTTTCGTTGGCTATTTTGCCAGGTTTGGTAGCGATCGCCAGGGAGCCAATCTCCTTCACATTTTTCACAATGACAACTGGTCAGCTCCCCAGATAGAAGCTGATCCCCAAGCTCAACATCGCGACATTTAGGACATTGCACAGTTTAATGACTCCCACAGTTTTTCCTCGTTTTATCCTACGCCGAAGCCAATCCCGCCACAACTACGGCCCAGAAATTTGGCGCTAACTTTTCTATAATCACCAAACAGAAACAATAGACGGGACAAAAATTCATGCAGCGGTTATCGGTGGTGGTCGTCCATGGCAGTTTTAGTGACAGTTACCAGCAGGAATTTCAAACTCTGATGACCCAGGTGAAAGCCCAGGTAGATCATCCGGTGCTTGGGGCCTATTTAGAATGTAGCGAGGTGCCCCTAACGACGGCGATCGCCCAGTTCCTCCGGGATCACGCCCCAGAACCCGCTGAAGTACAAATTCTGCCTCTATTCCTCTTGCCCGGTGTCCATGTCCGGGAAGATCTCCCAGAGGCGATCGCCCAACTGCAGTCCCAATTTCCCCAAGTAAAGTTTCAACAACTCGATTACCTCGGTAAAGATGCCCGCCTTGCCCCGTTCCTAGAGCGACAGTTTGCCGAAAATTCTACGGCCGAACGTATTTTGATCGCCCATGGTAGCCGTCGCACTGGCGCGAATCCCGAAATCGAAAAGCTCGCCCAGGCCCTCAACGCCAGTACCGCCTACTGGGCCACAGAACCCTCTTTAGACCAAAAACTTGCACAGCTCCAAGAGACGACCGCAACAACGATTCACTTGGTTCCCTATTTTCTTTTTTCTGGCAAAATCCCAAAGGCGATCGCCGCCCAGATGAAAACCTTCGCTCAGGCCAATCCCACCATGACAATTCAGCTTGGTCAACCCTTTGGCACTGATCCCCAATGTGCAGTGGCGATCGCCCAGATTCTCCGGGGCGACCCCTAAAAAAATAGTGAAATGCAGGGTGAAATATTGCTGTTCTTTACGGATTTATAAGAAAAATTCACGCCAATGGCATGATATGTATGGTTAGTTGCCCTGGCTGACTGGTGCCGTTGGCAACGCAAATTTAAATAAACAAAGATAAGCACATTTACTTACAGCCTTGATAAATTCTTGCCTGTAGGTCTGCCTTCACAGTTAAATAGGTGGAGATAGATTTATTTACGTTATTGCTGTATTGAGGAAAAACATGAATAAAATTCTGGGGATCGACCCACTCAAAAAATTTATTTTCGGGATTAGCGCATTCGTTTTACTATTTTGGCAACTCAATGTCGGCGCTGCCAATGCCACCGCCCTCCGGGAAGTAGACCGCACCGTCAACCTCAATGAAACCGAAACGGTCGTCCTCAGTGACCAGCAGGTTGCCAAAGGAGAGCGGATCTTTATCAACACCTGTTCCACCTGCCACAACAGCGGCCGGACAAAGAGCAACCCCAACGTAACCCTTTCTCTAGTGGATCTAGAAGGGGCAGAACCCCGCCGCGATAATATCCTGGCCATGGTGGACTATCTCAAAAATCCCACCTCCTACGATGGTGAATTAGACCTATCTCAGTTACACCCCAATACCGTCCGTGCCGACATCTGGAGTAGCATGCGTAACCTCAACGAAGAGGATCTGCAAAATGTTTCCGGTTATGTCCTCGTTCAAGCCCAGGTGCGTGGTGTTGCTTGGGGTGGTGGTAAAACCGTTAACTAAAACACGATTGATCGACTTTATTTAAATCGTCTTTTTTATCTAAAATTCGCAAAATGAAGTACCGAAGACAACCATAATGAGGTTGTCTTTTTTATTGTCTCTAAAAGTGTTCATTGACTTTTGCAATAAAAAACTCCCCAGACCGGGGAGCCATAGATCATGTTTTATTGCGTATTTGAGGAAAATCCCAAGGAGCAACGAGATGAACCTAAAGGGTCAGACTGTGCGTGTTATTTTCAATCAAGTCAGCTAGATCCTTAAGGAATGCTGCCGCATCGGCACCATAAATAATGCGGTGGTCGCAAGTGATATTGACGGTCATTTGCTTTTTCACACCAAATAAACCGTCGGGCGTCGCAACGACTTTAGGCTGAGCCCCCCCAATCGCGAGGATTGAACCTTGGCCGGGGGGTAAAATCGCATCAAAACTGCTGACCCCAAACATGCCTAGGTTAGAGAGGGTAAAGGTGCCAGTGCTGTACTCATCGGGCTGCAGTTGCTTGAGGCGCGCCCGGTCTACCAAATCTTTCCACTTGCGGGAAAGGGAATAGATATCCATTTGATCGGCATTTTGCAGCACAGGGGTAATCAGGCCGCCATCGGGCATCGCAACGGCCACCGCCACATTAATACCACTGCTGTATTGGATCGCATTATCCCCAAAGCTGGCATTAACCACTGGATGTTTCTGGAGAGTCACAGCCACGGCCTTCGCCAATAGACCTGTCATGGTGACGCCCTTACTCTTAATTTGCTTGTAGAGGGCATCTAGGGCGTCGGTCGTGATGTCATAGGACACATGGAAGGTGGGTACATTCAGGCTGGCATTCATATTCCGCACAACCGCCTGTTGCAACGTATTCAGCGGGACAACTTCACCAGGAGTAACGGCGACGGGAGCTGGCGCTGGGGCGGCAGGCTTACTGGTTGTCGGCGCTGGAGTTGATACGGCAGCAGGGGCAATAGTAGGTGCTTTCCCAGCGGCTTTTTCGACATCTTCGGCGACAATTCGACCGTGGGGGCCAGAACCAGGCACTGTTTTAAGATCAACGCCAAATTCTTTGGCGAGTTTTTTCGCCCTCGGAGAAGCAATAATTCTGCCATCGTTGACCACTGGTGCGGGGGTCGGGGTTGCAGGTGTAGGCACAGGGGCTGCCACAACGGGAGCCGGTTCTGGACTAGGTGCAGCAGGGGCGGGTGCAGGCGCAGGATTAGCGGCAGGAGCACTACTCCCCCCTTTCAGAGTCGTGGCTTTTTGTTTGGCTTCTGGAATTTCTGCTTCGGTTTCAGCAATAAGGGCGATCGCCGAACCCACTGGTGCTTCTTCCCCCGCATCAACGATAATCGCTGCGAGAAACCCTTCATTAAAAGACTCAACGTCCATATCGGCTTTGTCAGATTCCACCACGACAACGGTTTCACCTTTAGCGACTTTATCCCCCGGGGACTTAGTCCAAGAGACGATTTTACCTTCGGTCATCGTAGAACTGAGGGCGGGCATGAAAATATCGTGAATCATGGAGGAATCTTCTTTTAAAACAACGGTGTGGACAAACTTTACAATCGTTGTCGATTTTAACCCATTGGGGGAAGCTGGGCTGAGGAATTTGCCATCAAGGAATCAAGGTCTGTGAGGACTTCTTGGCTATGGATCGCGGGATTTACTCCTAGATAAATTTTGCGCAAAATCCCTTCTGGATCAATGAGGTAGGTATGGCGCAGGGAATAGCCTGTCAAGTAGGAACCGTACTGTTTACTCACATCCCCGGTACTATCGGCCAGGAGGGGAAACTTTAAGCCTTCGGCATCACAAAAAGCTTCGTGGGAATCGACATCGTCAACACTGACCCCTAGCACCTGCACATTACGTTCTAGGTATTTAGGGAGATCCTGTTGGAAACGGCGAGCTTCGAGGGTACAGCCAGGAGTGAAATCCTGAGGATAGAAGTAAAGTACGACCCATTGGCCCCGGTAGTCTTGGAGGGAGAATTCTTGAATTTCCCCCTCGCCGTCATTGCCCAAAAGCGTGAATTCTGGGGCGAGCTGGTTAAGTTCGGGTTGGGGGCCACCCAGGGCGATCGCCGCCTCACCGGGGAACCACATAAAGGCGATCGCCACCACAGTAATGAGAATCGTCCGAAAAAATTGCAACATGGAATTTCAAGCTGGTTTTGATACAAGATAATGTTGTAGCAAATCAAGGCAAATCTAACAGCGAGTCACCATGGCAGACATTAAAATTGGCATCATCGGCGGTAGCGGTCTCTACAAAATGGACGCCCTCCAAGACATCGAAGAAATTACCGTTGAAACCCCCTTTGGTGCCCCTAGCGATCGCCTCATCAGCGGCACCCTCGACGGCACCCCCGTTGTCTTCCTCCCCCGCCATGGCCGCCATCACCATCTCCTCCCCACAGAGCTTCCGTTTCAAGCGAATATCTACGCCCTCAAATCCCTCGGCGTTGAATACATTATTTCTGCCTCGGCTGTGGGTTCTCTCCAGGGTCATATCAAACCTGTAGACATGGTCATTCCCGATCAATTTATTGACCGCACCCGTCACCGCACTGACACATTTTTTGGAGACGGGATCGTCGCCCATATTGCCTTTGGTGATCCTATTTGTCCTCAGTTGGCGAAGATCCTCGGTGATGCAGTGGCATCCTTAAACTTAGAAGGCGTTGATCTCCATCAGGGCGGCACCTATGTTTGCATGGAAGGCCCGGCCTTTTCTACCAAAGCCGAATCCAATCTCTACCGCAGTTGGGACGCCAGCATCATTGGCATGACCAACCTCCAGGAAGCAAAACTGGCCCGGGAAGCAGAAATCGCCTATGCAACCCTCGCCCTCGTGACCGATTACGACTGTTGGCACCCCGACCATGACAGTGTCACCGTTGAAATGGTCATTGGCAATCTCCACAAAAATGCCACCAATGCCCAAAAAGTGATCCGGGCTGTCGTCGAAAAACTAGCGGCAAATCCTCCCCAGTCCGCTGCCCATGATGCCCTTAAATATGCGATTCTCACTCCCCTCGACCAAGTCCCAGCTAGCACCAAGGAGAAACTGGCTTTATTGCTCAACAAATACTTGTAAATCAGTCCAAAATTAGCACTCTCCTCTAGAAACTGCTAAATATTGCAAAAAGTTTGCAGATAACCCTTTTAGGGGGGATTTTCCTTAAACTAGATCAGTAACAGTCCCTATACCTCAACCATAGGGACGAGCGCTCTCCCTCCCACTGTCCTATCCTGTGGCGATCGCCTCTAATGTACGGGACAGTCCCAGCCTGAGGATGTTGTGGACTGACTTTTCCCCTGGTTATGCGTTTGGAGTGTGCAAAAAAATGACTTACGCTTTCGATCTGCTTGGGGTGGCCCCCCTGCTTACTTTTTTTAACTACCAACAGCAATACGAACTAGACCCCCAGCGTCCCAAAGCCTATCTCGCTGCCCATCGTTGTACTTTAGATAGCTTTATCCAGGCCCTAGACACCATTCCCAAAAAGCCCCATTGGAATTGGGACGAGGTCGTCGAAACCATGGTTCACTTTTGGCTCAAACAAGAAGCGGTGGTACGCCGTTGTGAACAGGAATTACCCGATACTCCCCAAGAACCCTATTTGGTGGTGGCCCGCATTGCCAATCTTCAGGCCCTACGCCATGAATTTGAAAACTTATTCGAAGTTTAGTTAGCAAAAAAAGAGGTGGCTGCGTACCACCTTTTTTTACTATTGATTTGTAACTTGCCCTACCTGACTAAATATCAAATCTTAGTTCAACATCAATGTCAGATCAGACATGGCGCATATCGTTTTGAAAAATTACCCTTGCCAGTTTTGAGCAACGATTTCTGCGAGGTCAACAACCCGTTGAGAATAACCCCACTCGTTGTCGTACCAAGCCACAACTTTAATCAAGTCACCATCCATGGCGAGGGTGAGGCTACCGTCAATGGTGGAAGAAACATCAGTTCCCCGGAAGTCACAGGAGACGAGGGGTTCTTCGGTGTAAGCCAAAATCCCTTTCATGTAGGTTTCAGAAGCTTCTTTCAGAACTTGGTTAACTTCCTCAGCAATGGTGGGCTTCGCTACTTGGGCAACCAGGTCAACTACGGAGACATTGGGAGTCGGTACCCGCATGGCGATGCCGTTGAGCTTACCCTTCATTTCGGGAATAACTAAGGCAACGGCTTTAGCTGCGCCAGTAGAAGTCGGCACAATATTTTCTGCGGCTGCCCGCGCTCGACGCAGATCCCGGTGGCTGTTGTCGAGGATACGTTGGTCGCCAGTGTAACTGTGGACGGTGGTCATCGTCCCTTTGACGATCCCAAAACGATCATTGAGTACTTTAACAATGGGGGCGAGGCAGTTGGTGGTACAGCTGGCATTACTGATGACATTTTGTTTGTCGTGGCCATACTGATCGGCGTTTACACCAACTACATAGGTGCCGATATGGCCGCCTTTACCAGGGGCTGTGATCAATACTTTTTGTGCACCAGCTGTAATGTGCTTAGAAGATCCTTCTTCGGTGTTGAATACACCGGTAGATTCGATCACCAAATCGACGCCCCACTCTTTCCAAGGGAGGTTGAGGGGGTTTCTGTCGGAACAGCATTTGATTACGTTGCCGTTGACAGTCAGAGAGTTGGCGTCATAATCGATTTCGCCATCAAATTTACCCAGCATCGTGTCATAACGAAGCATGTGGGCATTACTTTTGGTATCGGTGGTCGCATTGATCCCAACGACTTGGAGTTGGCTGTTTTCGCGACCAGCCCAACATCTCAAGAAGTTGCGTCCAATACGTCCAAATCCATTAATCGCTACTCTAATCACCGCGTCTTGCCCTCTATTAAAGATTAAATTGCAATAAAAGTTTTCATTTGATGACCCCAATCATATCAAAGACTGCACAATTCGATCCCCGAATTTCGGGAAACTGCCGAATTGATTTGGGAATTAAGACTTCGGTGCTACGCCTCTAGATCGATTGGCTAGACCCCAAAAGGCGATCGCCCCAAGGGATGTTTCTGCGGAATGATTTACTTGTAAATGTCCGGTAATATTGCATACTTAAATGTGTTCTGTTATCTATCGTTACCCATACCAGCGATAGAACGTGTGAGGGGAGGGATCTTTGAAAGCAGTAGATCTAAACGGAAAGCCATTCCATTTCATTGGCATTGGCGGGATTGGGATGTCTGCCCTTGCCTATGTCTTGGCCCAAAAAAAATTACCCGTCTCTGGCTCTGACCAACGCACCAGTCACATTACAGAACGCTTGGCGGCAGTGGGTGCCCATATTTTCAGTCAGCAAGTCAAAGAAAATTTACAGGCCTTTGGGGGGGAGTCCGATGCCATTGAACATCACAATGGTTTACCCCAGGTCATTTGCTCAACAGCCATTGGTCAAGAAAATCCAGAATTTCAAGCGGCCCAATCCCTAGGCTGTCACATTTTTCATCGGTCTGATGTTTTGTCTGCCCTCGTCGCCGAATATGACAGTGTGGCGGTAGGGGGAACCCACGGCAAAACGACGACCAGTAGTTTAATCGGCTATATTTTCCTGGTGGCCGGCGTTGACCCGACTATCATTGTCGGGGGCGAAGTGGATGCTTGGGATGGCAATGCTCGCCTCGGCCAGGGTAATTATTTGGTAGCTGAGGCCGATGAATCGGACGGCACCTTGGTAAAACTCCGTCCCCAGTTGGGGGTTGTCACAAACATTGAATTGGATCACCCGGATCATTACCAATCGCTGGATCAGGTAGTAGAAATTTTTCAAACCTTTGCCCAGCAGTGCGATCGCCTGATTGCCTGCGTGGACTGTCCCACCATCGCCACGGGGGTCGTGCCCTATCAGGTGGGCTATGGGTTACAGAATCTTGAACAAGCTGATTATTGGGCGACGGATATTCACTATGGGGCAACGTCAACCCGGGCAACCATTTGGGAACGGGGCGATCGCCTCGGAGAAATTAATCTAGCCCTACTGGGTGCCCACAACCTGAGCAATGCCCTGGGGGCGATCGCCGCCGCCCGGTGCTGTGGTGTGCCCTTTGAGCCCATTGCCGAAGCTTTAGCTTCTTTCCAAGGGGCAAAGCGACGGTTTGAAATTCGCGGTCAATACCAGGGCATTACTCTCATTGATGACTACGCCCACCACCCCAGTGAAATTGAAGTGACTCTCCAGGCCGCTCGGCTCCGGGCTGGTCAAGGGCGGCGCGTTGTGGCAATCTTTCAACCCCATCGGTACAGCCGTACCCAAGCTTTCTTCGATGAATTTGCAAAAGCTTTCAAAAACGCAGATGTGACCATAATTACTGATATTTATAGCGCAGGGGAGAAAAATGTAGATAACCTTACAGGTGAAGCCCTACAGCAGGCGATCGCCCATCAACAAGATGGTGACGTTGCCTATTACCCAGATCTCCAAAGCCTACCCACATGGTTAGCACCGCAACTGCAAACGGGGGATCTGGTACTGTTTCTGGGAGCCGGGAATCTCAACCAAACTATCCCAAGCCTCTTGGCTCAACTGTCTGCCAATGGCGACCCTGCGCTGCCCCAAGCGCCGTTGACCCAATGTTCTGCCCCAGACTAAGCGCTTTTGACCTTTGCCCCCTAGACCCGGAAATACGCCATGGTTTGCTCCCCCTCCCGTTCCCAGATTGCTGCTCCTGCGACAACCCTAGGCGACGGCACTAGCCTGATTCAAGCCCAAGTTCCCTTGGCTCACTACACCTCCTTTCGGGTTGGGGGACAGGCAGAATTTTATGCAGAACCCAGCAATCTGGCGGAAACAGAAGCTTGTTTTGAATGGTATCTCAAGCATTTATCGGGATTTCCCCTCACTATTCTGGGGGCCGGTTCTAACCTTTTGATTAGTGACAAAGGCATTCCTGGCCTTACTATCAACACCAAAAAATTGCGCTATTACCATGCCCAAGAAGACGACGGCATTCTCGTAGCCAGTGCGGGGGAACCCATTGCTCGCCTTGCTTGGAATGCGGCGAAACGGGGTTGGAAAGGTTTGGAGTGGGCCGTGGGCATTCCGGGGAGTGTTGGCGGGAGTGTAGTGATGAATGCCGGCGCTCACCAAGGTTGTGTTGCCGATCAGTTGTTGTGGCTCAAGGTACTCAATCCCGACGGGACAATCCATCAACTCCAACCGACGGATCTCGATTACCGTTACCGCACGTCTAATCTCCAAGGGAGCGATCGCCTTGTGCTCGAAGCCGCCTTTCAACTGGAACCCGGTTTTGATAAAGCAACGGTACGGGCGGAAACCAATCGGAATCTCCGGATGCGCAAATCCACCCAGCCCTACCATTTGCCCAGTTGTGGCAGTGTTTTCCGCAATCCCTATCCCCAGGCGGCGGGCCATTTAATTGAACAAACAGGATTGAAAGGGTATCAAATTGGCGGAGCCCAGGTGGCCGAACGCCATGCTAATTTTATTGTCAATTGTGGTGGGGCGAAGGCCATGGATATTTTTCAGCTCATTCAACACGTCCAAGCCCAGGTGGAGCAGAGCTGGCAGGTTTTACTGAAACCCGAAGTGAAAATTCTGGGGGATTTTTCCTAGGCCCCGGCAGAAACTCCCCTGAAAACGTCAAATGGTGCCGGGAGATATTAAGATAGGTTACGGATTAGATGCCCTAGGGGTCTAATCTAGACGAGACAATCACGAACATTATTATTTTGTAAAGACTATGCCACAAGGATTTGGACTCGGGAAAATGAAAGAGCTGGCCGCCGCATTCCAGCAAGCCCAAAAGGTACAGGAAGGGGCGAAAAAACTCCAAGAAGAGCTCGAAGCGATGGACGTTGAAGGTACCAATGCCGACGGTTCTGTGAAGGTAATCCTCAGCGGTAACCAGGAACCACGGGGCGTAGAAATTTCCCCAGAGGCGATCGCCAAGGGTGCAGAGGAACTTTCGGCTGCCGTTTCCGAAGCCCTGACCGATGCCTATACCAAATCCACCGAAACCATGCGCACCCGGATGGAAGAGCTAACCAGTGGTCTCAACCTCCCCGGCCTTTAATTCAAAATAAAAATCATTCATCTGGTAAGTTTGGGCTGCGGAAAATACCCACACCAAGACCCAATCCTTCAACTTAAAAAAACAATAATTTTTGACCCCAGGGTTTTGTCTTGGGGTTTTTTATTGTTTGATTTGATTTTTTTTAATCATGCCAAGCGCCAAAATTTAAGATGAAGTTTCCGTTTCCACAACGGTGTAGGTAAAGCGCAAACCCGCCCACTGAGTCGTGGAGAAAACATAATTTTCTTTATTGGGTTCTGTGCCTTCTGGGGGAACCGCTTGTAAATCACTGAGGAGGCCTTGGATAAGGGGCAGGGATTTTTCTAGCTTCTGGGGAATGGTCTCTAAATCCCCAAAAAGTTGGGTGGCCTGGTCTTGGAAATTTTCAAAGGGGCGATCGCCAATGATCCAATAAATTGTCCACACTCCCAAGGGACGTAGCGCCGTTAATTCTAGGGGGCTGGTTGCGGTTTCTGGGGGGATCTTGAGACCTTCTTTGGCGGTCAGGAGCAGTAATTCTTGTTTCGGGCTTTGGGCAAAACCTAGACAAAATAGAGGTTGCGTCCCCGTATTTTCCAATTGATATTGCCCCTTTTCTCCCACCGTAAACGTCGGTTGAGGATTAGGATTGCTCTTCGACTGCCCCAGGCTAAAGGGTGTTGTTTTTGCCGTCAGCAGGGTCGAAAAACGATCCAAACGCTGGACCGTTACTTTCAAAGGCAGTTGGGTGCTGGTTTCATTCACCAACAACCGGAGCCATTTTAAGGCTAATAATTGTTCCAGGCGGGGTAGGAGTCGATTGACTGAAGATTTGATCGCTTCGTTGGTATCGCTGGCTGGCACTACACCGGGGACAATTTTGCCAGGGACGGTGGTCAATTGATAGGCTTCATCAAAAACATAATCTACCCAATCTTGGGGGTTACTGACGCTGGCGATGTTGGTCAAACTCGCAAAAGCACTGGTGGCATCCACCCGTTCGATGCGACTGAGATCCTCAGCCAGGGCAATTTTTAAGGCGAGGTTGCGGGGCAGATGGCGTTTCGTTTCTTGGATCGCTGTGCCAACGGTGACATTCTGCGTAGAAGATTTCCCTTGGCCGAAAACCCCTGCTTTGCCGCTGAGTTGGAGAATCGGTGCTGTTTCGGTACGAATTGTTAATTCACTACCGGGGGCGATCGCCTGCAAAATTTCCGGTTCAAAGCCTCCCAAATAAACTTCTAACCCCGTGGGATTTTGGCTAAAAATCTGACCCGTCGCTGGCAGCGTATCGCTGGGGAGGGTGCCATAGAGGGGCGCGGTCTTAGTACCCAAAAAGGTCATTGTTGCCGGTTGCGTCTCATCCTTGGGTAAACGCACAGCAAGGTTCGTCTGGGCCGTAGTGACGGTGACCATCGGGTCATAGGCGGAGAGATATTGCCCAAGGGCCGCCGTAAATAGTCCCGTCATCACACCATTAATTTGCACTTCTGGGGTAATGCCCTCGGTGGCAGCCCACAGTTGAATCAAAGCTGATCGCCCCAACGCAAAACTAGAATTTGATTTGACAGTGGTGGTTTCGGGGGCAACAACGGGGGCGATCGCTGTTTCATCGGGATAAGTGCGGGGTCGCCAATAGGGGGCTGAAGGCCGGGAGGTAGGATCAAAACTGGTATCCAAGACGAGAATTCCTTGGGCTGGATTGAGATCTTGGATTAAGGCTTGAAAAGTGCTCAGGGCGATCGCCTCAGGGCCAGATTTCCCCGGGAGCACCAGGGCTGGTATCGGTTCTGGATCCGCTGGGTCTGTGACTAAGCGAGTACCATAGCCACTGAAATGCACAAAAACCAGATCCTCCGGTTTCACTTTTGTCTTCAGGTCTGTTTGAAACGTTGTAAAAATACCGCTGCCGCTGGCTTGATCATTACGGAGAGTGACGATGTCCGTCGCCGCAAAACCAAAACGTGATTCCAGCAAATGTTTCTGGATTTTTAGATCCTGCTGACAACCCCCCAAATTAGGCCCTTGACCATATTGATCGATGCCGATGAGCAACGCGATCTTGCGACCCCGAAATTGACTGAGAGCCTGGGCAGATTGTTTGAGATCAGATGGCCGTAAAAACGAAGAAAACCCCAGGGCACCACAGGTCAACCCCAAAGCTTGTAAAAAATCACGCCGACGCCATGCCATCCTAGTTCACTGCCTTTGAAATTCTGATATCAGCCTACCAGTACATCACTATTCCTGGCTAGAGCTATTTACCGCACTGTATTGCAAGATCTGCATCCACAGCCAGGGGCGAATTATATTCTTCTTTACTGTACGGGACTGACGGGACTCGAACCCGCGACCTCCTGCGTGACAGGCAGGCATTCTAACCAGCTGAACTACAGTCCCAAGTGGTTTAGGTCACTTTTAATAATATAAAGTCAGAAATTGTATATGTCAACTCCTTGGCGCAATTTTTTTTAAACAATACCCGAAGCCCAGCCTTAGATAACTGCATGGCGATTTTATGACATTGTTCAGGGGATTAAACGGTGGCTTTGCCGAAGCGACGTTCCCGTTGTTGGAAAGCCAAGAGGGCGCGGTGGAGTTCGGTTTTGTCAAAATCGGGCCAGAGGGTAGGGGTGACATAAATTTCGCTATAGGCCATTTGCCACAACAGAAAATTACTCAGGCGCATTTCACCACTGGTGCGGATCAAGAGATCGGGATCAGGGATGCCGTGGGTATAAAGGTGATCGTTGATCAAAGTTTCGTTGATATCGCTGGGTCGCAGTTCTCCGGCAGCAACTTTGGTGGCGATCGCCCGACAGGCTTGGACTAATTCTTGGCGGCCGCCGTAGTTGGTGGCAACGGTAAATTGAATGCCGTTATTGTGCTGGGTTTGAATGACGGAGCGTTGAATTTCCGCCTGGAGGGAATAGGGTAAGGAGGTCAGATCCCCCACAAAGCGAATTTGAATCCCTTTGGCCGCCCAAATTTTAATTTCTCGCCGCAGCACCTTTTCAAACAAGGTCATCAAAAATTCCACCTCGGTGGGGGGACGCCGCCAGTTTTCGGTGGAGAACGCATAGACCGTGAGGGCATGGATTCCCCAGTCCTGGCAGTAGGTGAGCATATTGCGGATTGTGTCTACCCCTTTTTGGTGACCCATAATTCTAGGTAAACCACGCTGTTGGCCCCAACGACCATTCCCATCCATGATGACAGCGATGTGTTTGGGAAGCTTTTGGGGATCGAGGTCAGCGGGCAAAGGATGAACCATAGTTACAGTCAAAGGTTAATCTTTGTGGGTGAAAGGGAGATTCAGTTGCCGAAGAAACTTGAGTAAATCTTCCCCTTGAGATTTTAGCCGACGACCCAGGTCACCTAGGGATGGCGTTACAGATTCGCGATCGCCGGTGGTGAAATATTCCGAGAGCAGTTCTTTGAGTTCATTGCTGGTGAGGGGGCGATTCAGGTTCCCCCGGTCTGCGAGGGAAATAGAACCCGTTTCTTCGGAAACCACCACACAGACACAGTTTTCAGCTTGTTCTGTGATGCTGCGGGCGGCCAGGTGACGGGTGCCTAACTGACGGAAGCCGGATTTTTCGGACAAATGGAAGAAGACCTTTGCGGCCACCACCCGGGAGTCACGGATCAAGATCGCGCCATCGTGGAGGGGATTTTTGTCGTAGAAAATCGATTGGAGCAGTTCCTTAGAGACCTCTGCATCGATGGGGACTCCGGGCTGGGCAATGCCTTTTTTATCGATGGGAATGGCGGTGGTTTCAATGAGAATTAGCGCTCCGGTACGGGATTGGGAGAGTTCTTTAACCGATTCAACAATCCGGTCGAGCACGGTATTTTCGGAGTTCGTATTCCGCGCCTCGACGGGCCGGAGCAATTCCATGATTTTACCTTGGCCTAATTTCTCTAATAGGCGCTTCAGTTGGGTTTGGTAGACTAGGGCGATCGCCACCGCAGAGATCAACAGTAATTTATCGAGGAGAGCCGCCGCATATTCAAATTGATATATTTCTGCTGCTTTATCAGCAATCATCAACAGCAAAAATCCCCGCATCACCCAGAGGGTTCGTCGGTCTCGAATGGCAAAAACCGCCACATACACTAAGAACAATGTCAGCGCAATATCCGCAATGTCAAACAGCCAATCTGGCATCCTCTATTACCGCTACTCCAGCACAACCAACAACTTGCCATCAGACTCTATCATGTCATGGCGGGGGTAACCTTGGGCAAAGAAAAACGGGGTTGGCGATCGCCCCAATGTGGCTACCCCATCTACCCCGTTACCCCAAAAATGTTTAACCAATGAAAATAGATCAGCCTTGACGTAGCCGCTCCGGTAAACAATCTTGACGCACTAAATCCTCCAAGGTTTCCCGACGGATAATCAGTTGGGCCTCCCCTTCATTCACCAGTACGGCTGCCGGGCGACCGATGCGATTGTAATTCGAGGCCATACTGTAGTTATAGGCTCCCGTCGCCAGCACCACAAGGATATCCCCCGGTTGGGGCGTGGGCAGTTGGGCATCCTTGATCACCACATCCCCCGACTCACAATGTTTACCCGCTACCGTGACTGTTTCCTCGCAGGGGGCCGACAGGCGATTAGCAATGACCGCCCGGTACAGAGATTGGTAGGTAATCGGACGGGGATTATCAGACATGCCGCCATCCACAGAAACGTAGGTACGAATTTCTGGCACAACCTTACGGCTCCCGACGGTATAGGCGGTAATGCAAGCACTGCCGACGAGGGAGCGGCCCGGCTCTACGATTAATTTCGGTAGCGCAATCCCATGGCTCCGGCAGGCGGCTTCGAGGGACTGAGCAACATTTTGCGACCAGGCTTCAATGCTGGGGGGATCATCGGATTCGGTATAGCGAATCCCTAAACCGCCCCCAAGGTTGAGAATTTCTGGGTTTAGGCCATAGTCAGCGGCTTTTTTATACCAACCAGCGAGGACATCACCGAGATCTTTGTGGGGTTGTTGTTCAAAAATTTGCGACCCAATGTGGGCATGGAGACCAATACAGTTTAAAAATTCAGCCTGGCTCACCAGGGCAAAGGCCGCTTCAATTTGGTTCGGGTCAAAGCCAAATTTGCTATCTAAATGCCCCGTCCGGATGTATTCGTGGGTATGGCACTCGATGCCGGGGGTGAGGCGCAAAATAATCTTGGCCGTTGTTTGGCGATCGCCTGTGAGTGCCTTGAGCAATTCCAACTCAAAGAAATTATCAACAATGATCGTCACCCCTTGGTCGAGGGCAAAATTCAGTTCCTCGCGGGATTTGTTGTTGCCATGGAAATAAATTTTTTGCGGGCTGACTCCAGCTTTGAGGGTTGTGTAGAGTTCTCCCCCAGAAACCACATCGAAGCCTAACCCTTCACTGTCAACAATGGCGCAGATGGCCATGCAGCTCCAGGCCTTAGATGCATAAATCACGAGGGATTCACCACCGTAATATTTTTGGAAACTGTCGCGGTATTGACGGCAGGTGGTTCTCAGGGTGTATTCATCGAGGATATATAACGGAGAACCATATTGCTTGACCAATTCAGTCACATCGCAGCCTCCCACCACTAAGTGATCCTGGCCATTTACGGTGCTGGTCAGGGGCATTAACGCTTGGTTGGGAGACAGGCCATCTGGATTTTGGGGCAAATATTGCCGACCTGTATTGTCTGTGGAGGCTGCGGTTAACATAAGCAATTACTTTGTGGTTATCTTTTACTAGATTCAATAGAATCATAGGTAAATAAGGATACCGAAAAAATAATCACCCTTGCTATGGAAATGGCAGCTATTTGTCTAAATTTTCATTGGCATTGGTAGTTGTCGTTTGATCACCATCCCGCCCCGTCGTCGTATTGGTATTTTCACCGCTGCTCGAAGTATTGTTGACATTCGAAGCTCCACTTTCACTGACACGGACTCGAATGGTACTACCATTCTTAGTTTTGATAGTAATTTCTGTACCATTTCTTCCTTCCGATACAGTCATCGAGCCACCGTTAAATTCCTGGGCCATGGCATTGTGACTAAACCCCAAGAGGGAGCCGCTACACAGAGCGACAACTGCCATACTTTTTAAGGTAATTGCTTTGAGAGTTCTACTTTTTTTTTGCATCGTTTGTGCGTGAAATCTGCTGTCATTGTACAAATGGATAAAAAAACTGTTTAACAATTTTTATAAACTAATTGTCTTTGCTACCGAGAGAGGATGATGGATGATTATTTTCGGCACCACCATGAACATAAAAATTTAATTACTTAACCTGGTGTCTTTCAATTTTTCTGCTGTTCGCATTTGATAAACTTTTCAAGTATTTTTATGAGTGAGTGGTGAGATTTGTGAGTGCAGTTGCTTTATCGGTGCAGCCCCTGACAGAACAAACACTGCCCCAGGCATTGGTTTTAGATCAATTATGTTTTGGTGGCCTTTGGTCTAAGGATGGTTATCTACGGGAACTAGAAAGTCCAAATAGTACCTTGCTGATTGTGCCGGCTCCCCATGATCCAAATAAATTATTGGGATTGGGTTGTCTCTGGGCGATTGTCGAAGAAGCTCACATTACGCTCATGGCCGTTCATCCGGAGGTGCAACGGCAGGGCTTGGGACAACTCATTTTGTTAGGTTTGCTCCGGGATGCTTGGTTACGGGGTTTAGAACGGGCGACCCTCGAAGTCAAAGAATCCAATCAGCGGGCGATCGCCCTCTACGAAAAATTTGGTTTTACCCTGGCCGGACGCCGTAAAGGGTACTACCAAGACACCGGAGAAGACGCCCTGATCATGTGGCGCAAGGGTTTAGATCAGCCCGAATTTACTGTCCAATTAGAAGCCTGGGGAGCGACCATTGCCCAACGACTCCAGCAAAACCACTGGTCTTGGTCTCTCGATGCTTAGAAATGCTAAAGGTTATCTCTGTCCACAAAAAAACCCCATCTCACCGAGAGACAGGGCACATTGCCTAGACAAAAAATGTGATTTAAAAAAAATTTTTAAAACAAGAACCGCAACAGATCTTAAATGACCGTACCGTCGGGAATAACGGCGTTCTTTAGCACCACTGTAATGCCGCTGCGAATGTAGTAGCCAAGCTCCTCACGGTTTGACTCCTCCACATTTTCCTTATTGACGATCATCACGTTTTTACCGATGCGTGCATTTTTATCGACGATCGCCCGGCGAATCGTTGTACCTTCACCAATCCCAATGGGAGGCTTGCCACGACGGAGACAATCCTGGCGCTTTTCATAGGGCTGATAATAATCTGCACCCATGATCATCGTATCTTCGATAGTGCAGTCCGCTTCGACACGGGTGCGAATACCAAGAACTGAGTGGTGAATGCGGCAGTTTTTAATGATGCAACCTTCGCTGATCATCGATTCTGTCACGTCAGCGTTGAGCACCTTCGTCGGCGGTAAGTAGCGTGCCCGGGTGTAGATGGGTGCCTTTTCGTCATAGAAACTAAAGGGTGGGATCGGCTGCTTCGTCAAGCCAAGGTTTGCTTCATAGAAAGCTTCGATGGTCCCAATGTCAGCCCAATAATCATCAAAGAGATAGGCCTGAACGTTGTAGTCCTTGGCCGCATCAGGAATAATTTCTTTCCCGAAATCGGTTTTATCTTTGCCTTCTTTGAGTAGATCGAGGAGTACTTGTTTCTTAAAGACGTAGATCCCCATCGACGCAATGTAGGGCTTTTCTTTCGCCTGCTCTGGATCGAGACCCAAGGACTGGGTATCCACCTGCATCGCCTTAAGGGCTTCACCGGTGGGCTTTTCACTAAAGTCCACGACACGACCATTGGCATCAATTTTCATCAACCCAAAGGCGGGGGCCACTTTTTCGCCCACGGGAACCACAGACAGGGTGATGTCTGCCCCAGTGTCACGGTGGCGCTGGATAAATTCACGGTAATCCATACGGTAGAGGTGATCACCGGAGAGGATGATGTATTCATCGACATCCCAGTCTTCTAGAAGCCAACTGTACTGTCGGACAGCGTCGGCGGTGCCTTGGAACCAATCGGGATTTTCTTTAGTTTGTTGGGCTGCGAGTACTTCGGTAAAGCCTTCGGTGAAGCCGGTAAAGTTGTAGGTTCGACTAATGTGACGATTTAAAGATGCTGAATTAAATTGGGTTAAAACGTAGATTTTATGAATTTCAGAATTAATGCAATTGCTAACAGGAATATCAATGAGACGATATTTGCCTGCTAGAGGTACTGCGGGCTTAGCTCTGAGTTTTGTTAGCGGATATAGGCGAGTACCTGCGCCGCCGCCAAGTATGATTCCTAGGACTCGTTTCACAAAAAAGACCTCACGACTGCCTTTGACCTCTGTGTCAAGTGTATGACTGGAGGGGGGATCTCGAAAAGTAACAATTCAAACTTTTTCGGGATTTTTTCCCCAGAATCCATCATAGGTCTGATTTTCACCGACGTCATTTTAAGATTTGGGAATCGTTTATTTAAGGGCGATCGCCGCCCCCAGAGATCCAGTGGGGGATCGTGGTAATCCCCTGCAAATTCTGCGTAATGCCCCTTCCATCTCCTTTGGCAACCCTGATAAAATGGGCTTTTAGTTTTTTATCTTCTAAGCTTATTTTCCCTAATGGTTTCCCCAAATCCTCGCCTGACCCTCGGTGTGAATATTGACCATGTTGCAACGATTCGCCAAGCGCGACGCACGGTAGAACCAGATCCAGTGGCGGCGGCAACCTTAGCAGAACTAGGGGGAGCCGACGGGATTACGGTACACCTCCGGGAAGACCGGCGGCATATCCAAGACCGGGATGTCAAAATCCTGCGGCAGACGGTGCAGTCCCACCTGAATTTAGAGATGGCCCCCACGGCGGAAATGGTGGCGATCGCCTTAGACATCAAACCCGACTACGTGACCCTCGTCCCCGAAAAACGCGAGGAAATTACCACGGAAGGGGGGATCGACATCGTGGGTAATTTTGCCCGGTTTAAGGAAGTGGTTGAACAGCTCCAGGGGGCCGGGATTCCTGTCAGTTGGTTTATCGATGCTGAGCTAGAGCAAATCGAAGCGGCCCAGAAAACCGGGGCGCAATTTATCGAGCTGCACACGGGAAAATATGCCGAGGCCCACGATCCTGAAGCACAGCAGACTGAATTAGCAGCCTTAGAAACTGGGGCAAAACAGGCGATCACCCTGGGGTTACGGGTCAACGCCGGCCATGGCTTAACCTATCGTAATGTTTACCCCGTCGCTTGTATCGAAGGCATGGAAGAGTTAAACATCGGGCATACCATCATCAGCCGGGCTGTGTTGGTGGGCTTAGAACGGGCCGTGCGGGAGATGAAGCTTGCCATGTGGGGACAATTGTAGGGTATCTTTACTGGAACAAAAACAGTTATAAATCTTTCTATATTGAACAAGTGATGACGACCTATCATTTTGCCCTGGCCAGCCAAAAATTTCTCTTTGAAGAAGAACCCTTTGAGGAAGTGATCAAAGAACGCATCCGCCACTACGAAGAACAAGGCAAAGAACGGGATTTTTGGGTAGTGGAGAATCCGGCCTTTATCAACGCTCCCAGCCTCAAAGAAGCCAGCGAAAAAACCCCCAAACCCTGTGTGGCGATCATCTCCACGAAGAAGCAATTTATTACTTGGTTAAAATTACGGTTGGAGTATATCTACGTCGGCGAATTTGAGGCTCCCTCTGAGGAAATTCCAGAGCCCCTCAAGTCCCTAGCCGCTTAGACTCCCCTATTCTTTCTGGCGTGTGAACTTATGATGGGCAATTTCTGGCAACCGTTGATTAGGCTTGGGCGTGCTGCTTGCATCGGGAGTATTGCGGCGATCGCCTTTGTCCCCCCCAGTGTTGCCCAGCGGGGTTTATCCCAATGTCAGCCGCCCCAGGGCGCAGAGTTTTTGGTATTGGTATTTACCCCATCCCAACCCCTCCAGGCGGAAGTGCGCAATCAAGTGAGTCAAACCCTCCCGGAAAACCAACAGGCGGTGGTTTGTGAATACGATGGCAATGTTCTCAGTCGGGTCGGGGGCTTTACGAGCCTCGAAAACGCGACCCAGTGGGCCGAATATTTTGGGGAAGCGGTGGGTTTGCCCTTGATGGTGATCACCCCAGTAGATAGTGATTTGGCCCTAGAAACCAGCCAAGCGCCGACTATTCCCCCCATGGCAACGGCGATCGCCCCCGATGTGGTGGTCGAAACGACCGAGACACCAACCCGTAACGTTGCTTTGCCCCCGGCCCAGCCCCAGGCGGAAGCAAAATCGACGCCTCCCCCCGCAACCCAAGGGCCAGCTAACTTCCGACCCCAAGGACTCCGGGGGGGATTCGGGGTGCTGGTAGAATACGGCGGGAATTTGGCGATCGCCAATCAGTTGCAGCGTTTAATGGGTCAAAATATTGGTTTGGTCGCCTACGGGGGACGCGGTTATCTACTGGCGGCCCACACCGCAGACGCCGCCCGGATCACCGAATTGTTAAATCGTCTTAATCAAAATGGCCTCGGGGCGATCGCCGTTCCTGCCGATCAAGTCATTCTGCTGAAGGCCGACATTAGCCTTTGATTTGTTTTTTTGAAAAAGTTTATGACCTCTATCCACGTCCAAGTCCCTGCTACCACTGCCAATATCGGCGCTGGGTTTGACTGCTTAGGTGCTGCCCTTAGTCTCCATAACCAGTTTCAATTTCGCCTTGCGGGGGAAAGGGAGCCATTTTTCAGCCTCGCACTCGTCGGTGCGGATGTGGAAACCCAGAAACTCGAAGCCACAGCCGACAATCTGCTCTACCGTGCCTTTGCGAAAGTGTTTGCAAGCCTCGGCCAGCCTGTCCCCCATGTAAATATTGCCATTGATCTCAAAGTGCCTTTGTCCCGTGGGTTGGGCAGTTCAGCGACGGCAATTGTGGGCGGCTTAGTGGGGGCCAATGCCCTGGCCGGATCTCCTCTGAGCCAGCGGAAAATTATGAACCTCGCCATCGAAATGGAGGGCCACCCCGATAATGTGGTGCCTGCCCTACTGGGGGGCTGTCAACTGTCGGTGAAACATCAGCAGGATTGGGTAATTTGCCCTTGGGTTTGGCATAAAAATGTGGTGCCTGTGGTGGCGATCCCTGATTTTGAGCTGTCCACGGAAGAAGCTCGCGCCGTTTTGCCTCAACAGTACGCCCGGGCCCAGGCGATTTTCAATGCGTCGCGGTTGGGTTTGTTGCCCCATGGATTAGCGCAAAACAAGGCTGAATATTTAACGGCAGCCCTAGATGATCAAATTCATCAGCCCTACCGAAAAAACCTGATTAAAGGCTATGACCCAGTGCAACAGGCAGCGATCGCCGCTGGGGCCTATGGCATGGTAATCAGTGGCGCTGGCCCGACTTTATTAGCGCTTGCGGCGCCAGAAAATGCCCCCAAAGTCGCAACGGCGATGCAAACCGCTTGGGAAGGGATTGGTGTAAAGGCGATCGCCCACGTTTTAGACATTGACCAACGGGGCACGGTCATCCTTTAGGGAGTGGATTGCGAGGCTCGACAATTAACGGGAAAATTCAGGTTTAACGCTGCTGGGTCATGGCGATCACTGTTGCAACCGTCAGATTTTTGATTGCCCCTAGAGTCGGTAAAACGTTATCGCCAGCGTAAATAATGGGTAGCTCATCCTGTTCCCAAACCCAAACCCGTTCCCGCTGAATATCAATTAACCAAGCCAATTCTGTTCCTTGCCCCAAACAATGCAGAATTTTGTTTTGAAGATCAAGGGTGCTCTGGTCGAGGGAGCGAATTTCAATTAGCCAGTCCGGCGCTCCCTGTAATGGGCCATCTTCTGTTAATCTCTCTGCTTTGGCGACCACAATATCCGGCACAGGCGACAGGGGCGGCACAATACAACGCAACTCCTGAATCGCTTCATACTGGGTGGTTTGCTGGTTAATGGCGTTTACCAAATTGCGCTGGAGACGGGAGTGGAACAGAGACGGCATCGGCTTTTGTTTTGCAGACCCAAACAGAAATTCCCAAGCAGGGGAAGCTTCGATATTTTTCTGACGTAAAAAATCCTCTAATTCAGTCGCGATGGGTTTAGGGATCTGGGTCATGGGCTTGGGTTAGCAATGATGACTAGATTAAATGTGGCCCTAAGAAATGCCCTTAAGGAATTCCTGGGTTTTTTGCCACAGGGTTTGGACAGATTCTTTGAGTTGCATTTTGCGGTCCCATTTCTGAAATTCCGTTTCGTAATCGGTGCCGCTGGTTTGCCACAGTCGCCAACTGCGTAGGGTAAAAAACAGCCCCCACAGCAGTAGCACATACAGAGACCAGGAAGGATGTCCGGTATCGAGGGTATCCAGGCCAACGAGGAAGCTATTGACGATACCAAAACGGATCGCGCGGTTTTTGAGGCGTTGACGGCGATATAAATTGAATTCTTGCTTTTTGCTGGTTTCAACCTTGAGGTCGAGCCAAGTCTGTTCGGCAGCGACGAGGTCGGTTTGGGGAATGCCCAGGTCAGCAGCAATTTCTTCGAGTTGGCTGCGGGTCAGTTCGCCATCGGTATCCCGGCGGGCGATCGCCAATCGGAGAATGGCTTGGATATCTTCAACTTGATAGGTGTCGGGCCCTTGGGGTGCGCTCATCGATGCATCGCAACGGAATGGTTTTCTTCCATTATGCCGAATGATTTTCCTCTGCGACGGGGGCGATCGCCCCAAATTCGGCTAACAGCGTTTGGGCTTGGCTTGGATTGCAATAGATCAATTCCAATAATTCATCGGGACTGATCTTGAGCAATTTGGCATAGAAGCCCACTTCTCCTATCACGCGCGCTTCCCCCTGGCGTAGGTACATAGATAGGCAGTGGTGAGCTTGGGTTTCCACGGCCCGGCCTGTCCGAAAAAAAGCAAGGGCATGGAGCAAACGGTCTTCGTAGGGGGCAAGGGGAGGTAGGGAAAGAGGTTCGGGATGTTTCATCTTGAACTGTGCGAATAATTAGCCGATTTTAAAATTTTTGGGCATAGCGATCGCCCGTGCGCCCCAGGGCAAATTTGAGGGATGTACCAATTTTGGCATTGCCCTGGGTGAGAAAAATAAAGAAAGAAAACAGGGCCAACCCGGCGGCGATCGCAAAAATCTCTTGATAACCGACGGTCTGGGTCACGGTGCCGAGCAATAAACCCGCCAGGGCGATTCCCACATCAAAGCCGCCAATACAAATAGAATAAACCTTTCCCCGCTCCGCACTGGAGGAACGATCCGACATCAGGGCAATCATCATCGGCACCAGCGTACCCGCCCCCAAACCTTCCACTGCCCCTGCCAGGACAAACCAATTTGTCCCGCTGGCGTTGGTGAGGATCAGCATCGTTGCGGCGTAACAGAGCAGACTACCGCTAATAAACAAACCCCGCCCCAAGGTATCCGACGCCCGACCCACGAGGATACGACTGCTAAAACTGGAAATGGCCGCCGCCCCGTAGAACAGTCCGGTATTGAAATTTAAGCCCAGTTCCCGAATGTACAGGGGGAGAAACGTCACTAACACGCCGAATACCAAGCCAATGCAGAGCATAATCAAGGAAGGAATGTAGAGTCCCTTATGGCGAAACAGTTCCGGGTAATCACGGTTGGTTTCCCCTTGGTTGGGCGTCAGGGAATTTTTATCAATGGCGATCGCCTGGGGATTAGATTCTTTAGTTTGACTGGCCAGGAGCAAAGCCCCCACCCCACACAGACCCGACGCCGCAAAGATCCACGGGTAATCGACGACCCCCAAGAGATAGCCCCCCAAGACTGGCCCAATGGACATCCCCACCGGAATCGCCAAACTCATGTAACTGATCACCTCACCCCGGTTTCGTTCTGGGGCCAAATCCACCACCAGGGCACTATAACCCGTCGTAAAGGCGGCGATACTGATCCCATGGAATGCTCGCCACACCATCATCTGGGGAATCGAATTTAAAAAAATATATCCCCAAGGGGCGATCGCCACCACCACAGCACCAATGAGAATCACCCGTTTGCGACCCTGCTCATCGACCATTTTGCCGAGGCGGGTGCGGGCCAAAAGCAGACCGATGGCAAAGCAACCCATCACAAAGCCCACCTGCTGATCCGTTGCCCCCAAATCTTGGATATAGGCCGGGAGCACCGGTAATAAACTGGTCATACTCAACCAAAATCCCAGGGCCGCTAAAAATAACAAGCCCAAATTCCAGCGCATTTCCGACTGGAGCTGCAAAAAAACCTTCACCTAAATTTCCCTAACAATTGCTTGAACACATGACATATCTTTTCAAATTGTAAAGGGATGTTAACGAAGTTGGGGCCGGAGACCCTTGGCAAAATGCGTTAGATTTTTAAAACGTATAACCCTACTCGTCCTCTGCAAAACCCGCCATGGTGCTGTTTAAAGTCCCCCCCAGCTATACCCTTTCCGAAAATCTCGTCACCACCGAAAGCGTCTATTGGAACCGCCGCAAATTTATCAAAACTCTCCTGGGGGCCGGGGTGGGCATTGGCTTGGCGAGTTGTCAGTCCCAGGATCAGCAGTACAGTGCCCTCCGTGAAACTTTAGATTTGCCCAAACTAGACGCGATTAAAAATCCCGACTTCCGGAAAATTGGCGATCGCCCCATCACCAAAGAACTCTTCGCCGGTCAGTACAATAATTTCTATGAATTTGGCGGTACCAAAGGCATCTGGCAAAACGCCCAAAACCTCCCCACTAAGCCCTGGCAAGTAGAAGTGGGCGGCCTCGTGAACAACCCCCAAACCTACGATATCGACGATCTGAAAACAAAATTCCCCCTCGAAGAACGCATCTACCGCTTCCGTTGTGTCGAAGCCTGGTCGATGGTGCTGCCCTGGATTGGCTTTCCCATGCGCGAATTAATCAAAGCTGTCGAACCCAAGACCCAAGCCAAGTTTGTCCGCTTCACCAGCTATTACGACGAAAATGTTACCTATGGCCCTAGTTTTCACTTGGGGAATTTGCCCTGGCCCTACACCGAGGGATTGCGCATTGAAGAGATGAATAACGAACTCGCTTTCTTTGCTCTGGGAATCTATGGCCACGATTTGCCGAAACAGCATGGCGCGCCTCTGCGCATGGTCATTCCCTGGAAATACGGCTTTAAGGGGGCAAAATCTATCGTCAAAATCGAATTCCTTGCCGAACAGCCCGCCACCTATTGGAATACCATCGATGGCCACGAGTACAAATTTGAAGCCAACGTCGAGCCAAATGTGCCCCATCCCCGCTGGTCCCAGGCCACCGAAAAATTTATTGGCAATACCCCAGAATTTAGCTGGGAAATGAAGGAAACTCTACCCTACAATGGCTACGGGGAATACGTCGCCAGCCTCTACAGTTAGAAAAAATGACGCACCACTTACCAGGGCAAAATCTCCCCATTGGCGTGCCAAAACGTGCCTGTATTATCGAGATTTAGTGCTTCAATGCGGGCCAACAATCCTTTGACTGCCACAGCGGGGCTAATGCCATCTTCCCGGAAATTAATCATCCGCGTTTTGACGAGGCCAGGGTGTAAAATACCCACCGCAATTCCCCTGGGTTTGAGATCGATCGCCAGGGATTTTCCGGCCATGGAAAGGGCGACTTTTGACATTCGATAGCCATAGGAGCCGCCGGAGGTATTGTCTTCGATGGAACCCATGCGACTGGTCATCAGGATAATTTTTGAACCAGATTTAAGATTCGCTAAAAGGGCTTGGGTGAAACGCAGCGGGGCGATCGCATTTACTTCAAATTGACGGCGAATACTGTCAACATCTAACTGATCCAAATCGACCCGTTCTAAAATCCCGGCGTTATTAATCAAGACATCAATAGTTTCTCCCTGGAGATCTTGGGCAAGCTGTTTGACGGCATCGGGATTCGTCAGATCCACATCCGCTTTTACCGTTACACCCAGTTGCAACAATTCCTCAGAAGGCGTCCGACAAACAGCAATCACGCGATCGCCTTGGGCGTTGAGTTGACGGCAATATTCCAGGCCGATGCCCCGGTTTGCTCCGGTAATCAGATAGGTTTTCATCTTTCTCTTTATGCTTATTTCAAGGCCATGATTCGCAGTGTGGCAAGCTCCACTGGGAAAGTCAAATCTAAAACGGCATTATTCATAACCAAGGGAGATTTGCCCTGGGGGAATTTTTACAATGCTACTGGCCCCTGGAGCAGTCAGTTTAACCAGGAGTTCGCCCTTTTGATTGACTCCGGTAATGATTCCTTGATGGCTTTCGTAGGTGATTGTCTCGCCTAGGTTTTTGAGATGTTTTAAATAGCCCGGCAATATATTTTCAATGGAACTGTGAGCTAGTTTTTTCGTCCCCTGCAGAATTCCGGCAATAACCAACGCAGCAAGGCGATCGCCTTTAATTTTTAGCTCCCCTTGCCAGAATTGTTCGAGGTTAATGCCCGTCGGGGGAACCGGATTTTGGTAGTTAATGCCGACCCCGACCACGGCCGCGCTAATTTTCCCCTGGGAGACTTTTGTTTCGGTTTTAATGCCCCCCAGTTTCTTGCCTTGCAGGAGAAGATCATTGGGCCATTTAATTTGTACGGGAAGCCCTTGCTGTTGGAACATTTCAACAATTCCCCAAACGCTGGCCAGGGTTAAGCCATAGGCGAATTGAGGGTCTAATTTTATGGGCAACAAAACCGACAAATATAATCCCCCTGGTGCAGAAATCCAGGTGCGTCCCCACTGGCCCCGCCCCGCTGTCTGGGCTAAGGCGATCGCCACCCTAGGCATTGTGCATTGTACTTGATACCGTTGCCACAGGAGCACGTTGGTCGAGTCAAGCTCCAGGAAAACTTCGATGGGAAGTGTCGTTTCACAGGCGAGAAGATCGCTTAAGGCCCCTTGAATCGCGTCAGGATGGAACACAGTCAGTAAATATTTTTATCGCTTTTCTCAAATAGCGTACCTTGCAGCGTTCCTCACCCCAGGAATTTGCTAAAGTGAAACGCCAGCGTTCTTTTTCGGAAAGTTTCATCTGCCCATGGTTGCTAGCCCCACGTCTCCCCAAATGACCCACCGCACCGTCCTCAAAAATGGCATTATCCTAATTGTGACGGAAAATCCTGTGGCAGACTTGGTGGCAGCGCGCTTATTTTTTCCCCAGGCGGGCGGACGGTGGGAATCCCTCGACCAAGCGGGTTTATTTCATCTCTTGGCAGCAGTAATTACGAAGGGAACAAGCCGTTACAGTGCTGTCGAAATTGCCGAACAAATCGAATCCATCGGCGCGAGCCTCGGCGCGAGTGCGTCCAACGATTATGTGGCCCTGAGTCTCAAGACAGTCACAAAGGATTTTTATACAATTTTCAAGCTAGCAGCAGAAATCCTCCGGGAACCGACTTTCCCCCCCGAAGAGGTGGAGTTAGAGCGCAAAATTACCCTACAAAATATCCGTTCCCAAATGGAGCAGCCCTTTAATGTGGCCTATGACCTCCTCCGGAGCCAGATGTATCCCCGGCATCCCTACGGCCAATCTATTTTAGGGACGGCAGAAACGGTGGCGCGATTCACGGCTGCAGATTTACAACAGGCCCACCAAACCCATTTCCGGCCAGACAATTTGGTGATTAGCCTCTCCGGTCGGCTGACCCTCGAACAGGCAGAGGCAATCGTGGAACAGACTTTAGGAGATTGGCAAAACCCGACAACGCCGCTACCAAGCTTAGAAATTGCGCCCCTACAGCCCCAGGGAGGGGTGTGGACAAAGGAAAAAGAAAGTCAACAGGCGATCATTATCTTGGGTTATCTGACGGGAACGGTGGCCGATGATGATTTTTTTGCGTTGAAACTCCTCAGCACCTATCTGGGCAATGGTTTATCGAGTCGGCTATTTGTGGAGTTGCGAGAAAAACAAGGGCTTGCCTATGACGTGTCGGCGTTTTTTCCCACGCGCTTGAGTCAATCTCAATTTATTACTTACATCGGTACGGCCCCCCAAAATACGGCGATCGCCTTGAATGGATTACACCAAGAAATCCAACGGCTGGTGGCGGCCCCCCTATCGGAAGCGGATTTGCAAATTGCGAAGAATAAACTCCTCGGCCAGTATGCTCTGGGGAAACAGACCAATGCTGAATTGGCACAAATTTTTGGATGGTATGAGAGCATTGGCCTCGGCATCGACTTTGATCAAGCTTTCCAGCACCACGTCGAAAAGATCACAACGGCGGAAACCCATCAAGCGGCCCAACGTCATTTCCGCCATCCCTATGTGTCGGTGGTGGGCTCCCAAACGGCTCTTTCCCTGATCGAAGATCTTCAGCTATCGTAAAAGGCGATCGCCCCCTAAACATCATGAAGAAAATCGTCATGTCTGCGCGTCAAACCGTTTTAAATTTAGGTCTATCGACGGCCCTGATTTTAGCAAGTAGCCTCGGCCTTAGCCCCCTGGTAAGCGCCCAATCCCCCCGGCCAGAATTGCGCATTGGTAGTACGGGGACTGTAGTTCAGGAGCTACAAACCACCCTCCGATTGCTAGGCTACTACAGCGGCGAAACCACGGGTACCTATGACGAAGCGACTGTGATCGCAGTCTACCAATTTCAAAAGGCGGCCCAAATCCCCCAGACCGGAGTCATGGATCGCACCACTTGGGAGACATTATTTCCGATTTCGGCGCCGAATTTACCCGTTGCTGAGGAACAAGCCCCAACTCCAACAGCCAGTAGCCCAACAACAGCCCAGAACGAAACCCCCGCAACCCCAGTCCAGGAAGCAACTGATGCCGAGGCAGCTCCCAGCTCCAGCACAAATCAAACGGCCACCAGTACAGATCCAGATACGCTGCCCCTGTTAAAGGAAGGCATGGAAGGGGATTCGGTGAAACTTTTGCAAACTCGCCTGCAAGCATTGGGCTATTACACAGGCCGTATCGATGGTATTTTTGGCCCGAATACTCGCATCGCTGTCATTGCGGCCCAAACTGCCTTGAAATTAGATGGAGATGGCATTGTTGGTGCTCAAACCTGGCGCAAGTTACTAAACTAACATTGAAATCAATTTCAAACGAAAGGCTTTAAAACTGACTAAATACTTACCGTAAACCGTTATTTTTTAATATTTATGGAATTTACAATTACTGTGCCGACAATCGCCTGTGAAGTCTGCGGTCAAACCATTACAAAAGCCATCCAAAATCATGATCAAAAGGCCCAAGTTGCCGTCGATATTCCTAGTAAAGTAGTTTCGATTCAGACGACGCTTTCTGAAACGGCCTTAAAAAATATTATTACCGAAGCAGGCCATACTCCCGCCTAGGAAAGAAATTTCGATGGAAAGCCAATTGCCTTGGCGATTAAGACTAGGCCGTTACCTCGATGATTTTGACAGTGGCACAGGCCGCCTCCTCAATTTGGCTTTGTGTGGACTGATTTTCATTTCGTCGGGGATTTTTGTGGCGCAAACCTATCCTTTGCCAACGGTTTGGGCACAATATTTGGATTATTTAGATACAGGCATTTTGATTTTATTTGCCGTGGAATATTGCTGTCGCTGTGTGGGCGCCGCTGAACCTCGGAAGTTTATTTTTAGCTTTTTTTCCTACCTTGATCTGTTGGCGATCGCCCCGTTATTTTTCGGCTTCCTTGATATTCGTTTTGTGCGGCTGTTCCGCTGGTTTCGATTACTACGCTTGATCCGATTTTTTCGCCTAGAAATCTCGATTTTCAAGATCAAGGCCGAAGACAGCATTATTCTTAGCCGAATTCTCCTGACCTTATTTACAATTATCTTTGTTTATTCTGGCCTAATTTATCAAGTTGAACATGACATTAACCCCGCTGTTTTTGGCAATTTTTTAGATGCTTTGTATTTTGCCGTGGTGACGATGACCACGGTGGGTTTCGGCGATAAAACGCCCATTTCAGACATTGGCAAAGTCGTGACTTTAACGATGATTCTCACGGGGATTGCGGTGATTCCTTGGCAGTTAGGGGATTTAGTACGCCAGTTTCTCAAAAGTGCGAATCAACAGGAAATCGATTGCGTTAAATGTGGTCTAGCTTTTCATGATCAAGATGCTCAATTTTGTAAGCGATGTGGCACAGCCCTCCGGCAAAATCAATTAAATTAGCATTCAGCGACATTGCTCAATAAAAGATCACAAACAATTGGCGATCGCCCCAGGAATTCCTATGATGAAACCATCGTTATTTTTTCGAGTTTAAACTAACAGAATGTCAACGCCCCTCACCCTCAATTTATTACAAGGTTCTGTCACCTTTCGGTTCACCAGCACTGCCGCCCAAACCCTCAAAGCAGAAATCGATCAACTGATGCACAGCATGAAGGCGATCGCCGGCAATAGTAACCCCAAAAGCCGTCCCCAGCCCCAAGAATCCATGAATTATCAGTACACTGGGGACATTTTTTTAGAGATTTTTTGCAATCCGAATATTTACCCCAGTCCCTTCGCTGCCAAGGTATTGATCACCCTCCGGGATGATCGGATTCGGCTCACCAGCGAAGCAGAATTACCCCGTTTAATCGAAGATTTAGAGAATTATCTGGCCCAGGCCGATTAGTGTGAAAGATAACAGCGATTTTTGTGGCGGTGCGCTAGGCTAAACATAAATAATGCAATTTTCTAGTCCCATCTCAATCCCTCAAGCGAGAAAACTGTTGCCATGAGTACATCCACAAACTTCTTTGAACTGTTTCAAAAGGGCTTCCATGTCACCGTTGGGGCCGCTGCCACCTTAGTCGAAACGATCCAAGATCCCACCAAACGGGAAGTGACAATTTCTGAATTTCGTACAGAGCTTCAAAATCGCGCCGAAGAATGGTCAGAAAAAGGTGAAATGACCGAGCAAGAAGCCCGTAAATTCCTCGAAAAAATCTTCCAGCAAGACAAAGCCGCCAGGGAACCCGGTACCCAAGAAATCGTGACCACGGCAACGGAAGTAAAAGATAGCGATCTGCAAAACGAACTAAAGAACCTAACAGATCAAATTGTCACCCTCAAAAGCGAGCTTGCGGCGCTCCGTCAGGACAAACAAGAAAACGAACCAAACTAGGCATCGAGTGCGGAGCTGTCGGTAAATCTTATGTGAGTCCAACCGCTTGGGGCAGTTAAAATTTCTGCCCTATTTTTTTGTCTATTTCCTAGAGCAAGAATGACGAGAGCAATTAATCGTTTAATCGTTCTCCCATCGCTCTGCCCCTAACAAATCCCCGATGCAGTCCCGGAGAAGAAAGCCACAGCGTTCTAGCTCGACTTCGATGCAGTGCCACTCGCGGGGAGGAATATATTCACAAAGGCTATAGAGGGGCTGTTGACGACTGATGCGATTTTGCTCGACTAATTGTTTTACTTCATCGCGAATTTGTCCCAATGAAAAAAAGAAAGGCGATCGCAATGCAAAGACAGATTGAGTCATGGAAAGTCATCCAAGGAAATGGTCGGCGTTGGGCAGCGCACCCAGATACCGACAACAGTGAATTTATTTAGTCATCAGACCAGCATTGGGCTGGATTTAGATCCGCAATTTGATCCCGGAGAAGAAAACCATTTCGTTCAAGTTCACATTCTACGCAAACCCATTCCCGGGCTGGAATGAACTGACAGAGGACATAAATGGGCTGGCAGCAGTCTACTGTTCCTGATTCGACCAACTGACGGGCTTCGTCCTTGAGCATTTCAATAGAAAAATGTTTTGGGATAGGAGACGCCGGAGGCATTGTCGTGGTGGTCATAGGATTTACCTCTTGGGTGGCTGATGTTTGTTCCATGCCTATTCTATTGGATTATGCAAGGCATTGCTATACAGAAAACGCTGTATATTTCAATACTTATCAATAACGTTTTTAGCGAAACTTTAAGTAATGTAATCAAAGATCATTAAGGTTTGATTATCTGTTGTCCAACGTCCGACGAACTTTTTAAATGAATTCGGCGGCGCTGGGATCCGCTTGGGGCGCTTCTTCCCAGAGGGATGTGCAGATTTCGGCTTGGGCGATCGCCATTTGACCATAGCTAAACCACCAGGGAATTTCTGGCAAAGTCGTTTGTAAAGCTTCGAGGAAGTAGGGACTGCCGTAAAAGATAACGCCCTGTAACGGTATTTGGGCGGCAATTTTTTGGAGAACATCGATGGGATCTGCCAGTTTTTCTGTAAACGGATTACCCCGAAGAAAACACTGGATAAGGGTAGGGATCGCTTCTAACTGCAGGCGAGGGAGCGTTTTTAATTCGACAATTTCAGCGGCATAGCCGTGGCGTTGGGGAATGGCGATCACCGGACAATTGGGACGCAAAAAAGGGCTTTTTAAAACTGAATCCACCACAATTAAGTTGCGCGCAAAATTGTCAGGAAAACTTGATATTTTTACGGGGGATTTTTGATGTTTAGTCGCTCTTTCCAGCACCATGGCAACGGTTTTTCTCGTTTCCGGGCGATCCCCGCTGATCCCCTGGGGAAAAGTTGATGGTGTTGCCGTAAGGATTTTTTGCTTGGCCTGCCAAATTCGTTCTACGGATTCATAGATGCGACTTTCTGAAAGTTGACCTGTTTTGATCGCCGTTTCGATGGCAATAATCGCTCCGTCCACATCGGGAGGCATCAGGAGAATATCGGCCCCAGCGGCGATCGCCTGGACAACGACGGTATCAGGAGCCGCAAATTGGGTAATTCCCCCCATGACCAACGCATCGGTGACAATTAACCCTGCAAATCCTAGCTTGTGCCGCAGTTGGCCCGTAAGAATTGCTGGCGAAAGGGTTGCTGGATATTGTTGATCCCAAGCGGGGATCATGAGGTGGGCACTCATCACCGCATCTACGCCCCCTTGGATAGCGGCCTTGAAGGGAGGCAATTCGACGGTATTTAAGCGCGTGTCACCGTGGGAAATGGTGGGGAGCGCGAGGTGGGAATCCGTTGCCGTGTCCCCATGGCCCGGAAAATGTTTCGCCGTCGTTAAAACAGCATATTGTTGCGCTCCCCGGATAAACGCAGTACCCAAGGCACTCACCTGATCCGGCGTTTCTCCGAAGGCACGGATGTTGATCACCGGGTTGTGGGGATTGTTATTCACATCCAGCACCGGGGCCAAAACCCAATTGATGCCAAGGCTGAGGGCTTCCTGGGCCGTAGTTGCGCCCATGGTTTCTGCAAGGGCGATCGCCTGGTGGGGATCCGTACGCCAAATCTCACCGAAAGCCATGGGAGGCGGGAATTCCGTCGCACCGCGAAACCGTTGGCCGACCCCTTCTTCGATATCTGCGGCAATCAGGAGGGGAATTTCGGCCCAACTCTGCAATTGCTTGGTTTTCTGGGCTACCTCGGCGGCACTCCCCCCCAAAAGGATTACGCCACCGATCCCCGCTTCGATCCAGCGTTGTAGGGTCGTTTGATCGGCTTCCCACTGGGGGTAGGGGCGTTCGTGGTCAAATAAATAGCCAGCCCCCCGCACAACGATCATCTGGGCGATCGCCTGTCGGAGAGACAAGGATTCAACCGGGGGGAGGGGAGCCATCACCAAGGGCGCTACACCATTTCCTCGGATTCTTGGGCTTCTAGTTCCTCTGGATCCTTAATTTCTAGTTGGTTAATGAGATGGATCATCCGGTCTCCCTCTTCAAGGGAACGGTCTTCAATGAATAAAACCTCTGGCGATCGCCGCAGGCGAATCCGTTGACCTAGGGTACGACGCACAAATCCTTGGCTGGCCCGCAGTCCTTCCATCGTTTCGGCCCGGGCTTCCTCGGAACCGTAGATGCTCACAAAAATCTTGGCGTGCTGCAAGTCCCCAGACACTTCCACTTCAGTAATGCTCACCATGCCCGCCCCAACTCGGTCATCTTTAATATCTTGCATGAGCATCAAACTCACTTCCCGCTTGATTAGCGAAGACACTTTTGATACCCGTCGACTATTTGCCATGACTCTATTCGCCTCCTAAAATCCTGTACCGCGTTCCAGGCACTTACAACCCCAGTCGCTTCTTAGCCATTTCCTTGAGTCTTCCATTGATTCAAAAAGCTGCAAAAAAAATGTGGCGATCGCGGTGGCGGCTTGATGTGACTCGAAGTCGGTTTGGCGGTGTGACAACGCCCTCAGTGTATCTTGAAAAAACCCTACCCTTCAACTCCCTAGCTATCTTCCCGTTGGCGATCGCCGCAAACCTAAAGAAAATATCAAGATATATCCCTGAACCTTGACAACGGACGCTTGTTCCCAAAATCCCCCCTAAAAAAAGCAACAAATCCACCAGAACAGGGTATGTTTATACCTGAATATCAATGGTCAGTGAGTAATCCCAAATGCTGGACAAATCCGAAGCAATCATCGAAGCAATAGATGCTAGAGAAATTTTAGATTCCAGAGGTCGCCCCACCGTCGAGGCAGAAGTTCGTTTAGAAAGCGGTGCAGTAGGTCTCGCCCAAGTGCCCAGTGGAGCCTCTACCGGTAGTTTTGAAGCCCATGAACTGCGGGACGGAGACAAAGCCCGTTATGGCGGCAATGGGGTACTAAAGGCCGTGCGCAATGCGAAAGAAAAAATTGCCCCGGAACTAATCGGTAAAGATGCCCTTGACCAAACGACAGTTGATTACGCCATGATTGCCCGGGATGGCTCTGACAACAAATCTAATCTAGGGGCCAATGCCATTTTGGCGGTATCCCTCGCGGCGGCAAAAGCGGCAGCAGCGGAACTCGCCCTGCCCCTCTATCGTTATCTCGGTGGCCCTTTGGCTAACGTCCTCCCCGTGCCCTTGATGAACGTGATCAATGGCGGTGCCCACGCCGCTAATAACGTTGATTTCCAAGAATTTATGATCGTGCCGGTGGGGGCCAGCTCCTTTAAGGAAGCACTCCGTTGGGGAGCGGAAGTTTTTACTGCCCTGAGCAAGGTACTTGACAGCAAGGGTTTATTAACGGGTGTTGGGGATGAGGGAGGATTTGCCCCTAACCTAGGCTCTAACGAAGAAGCCCTCGAAATTCTCGTGGATTCGATCAAAGCGGCGGGCTACGAACCCGGTACACAGGTGGCCCTCGCCCTCGACATTGCCGCCAGTGAATTTTACGCCGATGGTCAGTACACCTACGACGGTACAGCCCACAGTCCGGCAGAATTTATCGACTACCTGACGGCGATGGTCGAAAAGTACCCGATTGTTTCCATTGAGGATGGTCTCCATGAAGATGATTGGGATAGCTGGACAATTTTGACCGCGCGCATCGGCCACAGGGTACAACTGGTCGGGGATGACTTGTTTGTCACCAACAAGGTGCGACTCCAACAGGGCATTGAGAAAAAAGCAGGTAATGCGGTACTTATCAAGCTCAACCAAATTGGCACCCTCACTGAAACCCTCGAAACCATCGATCTGGCGACCCGCAATGGCTATCAGTCCGTGATTAGTCACCGCTCTGGGGAAACGGAAGATACCACCATCGCTGATCTGGCGGTGGCAACCCGTGCTGGCCAAATCAAAACCGGTTCCCTCTGCCGCAGTGAACGGGTAGCAAAATACAATCGCTTACTCCGCATCGAGGATGAACTTGGCGATCGCGCAGTTTATGCCCCTAAAGTTGGTCTTGGCCCCCAATTCTAAGCTTTCTCGCTGAACAGACATTCAGCCTTAACTTTTTCATACTCCCATCCGGATCACAGTGTTCTATCGCTGTGGTCTTTTTTGTGGTGAGTCGCCAAAAGCGCCGCTAATTTGCCCCTAAGCAATTTTCGACCCAACCCAAGGCAGTATGATAAAAAACACCGTTTTGACTTCGTTCCCATGCCCCAACCGATCCAATGGTATCCCGGCCACATTGCCAAAGCTGAACGCCAACTCAAAGAACAGCTCAACCGCGTTGATGTGGTGCTAGAAGTCCTCGATGCCCGCATCCCCTTCGCATCCCACCACCCCCAAGTCGATGAATGGATTGGTGAAAAACCTCGGGTCGTCGTGGTCAATCGGCGGGATATGATCCCCAGCGAAACCCTCAGTCAATGGCGTGATTGGTACCAAGCCCAAAAAATTCAGCCTGTCTTTACCGATGCCAAAAAAGGAACCGGGGTTAAAGGTGTGATTAAAGCCGCCCAATTAGCTGGAAAAGCAATGAATGATCGCCGCATTTCCCGGGGGATGCGGCCCCGTCCAGTGCGGGCAGTGGTTATGGGTTTACCTAACGTTGGGAAATCGGCCCTGATTAACCGTTTAGTCGGTAAAAAAGTCGTCGAAAGTGCCCGCAAAGCTGGGGTGACGAAACAATTGCGCTGGGTGAGAATCTCTGACCAAATTGAAATGCTTGATGCCCCAGGGGTAATTCCCTGGAAGCTCGATGATCAACATAATGCGGTGAAACTAGCCATTTGTGAGGACATTGGCGCAGCCTCCTATGACAACCAACTGGTCGCAGCGGCCATGGTGGATTTGCTCGTGGAACTGAATTTAGAACAGCATCTGACTGAGCGCTATGACCTCGACCCCCTCGATATGTCTGGCGAAGATTATGTCATTGCCCTCGGAGACCATCGCTTCCAAGGCGACAGGGAACGTAGTGCAGTTACGTTGCTCAATGAATTTCGTAAGGGCATTTTGGGACAAATCCCCCTCGAATTGCCAAATTAAAGATTTGCGCTACAGTACAGCGTGGAACTGATTTAGATAGAACTTTTATTAAAAGACAACAATGAATTTTGAGGCGCTAGATGAGGCCACCATTGACCGGGTGATCGAAATGGCCTGGGAAGACCGCACCACCTTTGAGGCCATTGAGATGCAATTTGGGCTTCAGGAAAAGGAAGTGATTCAAATCATGCGGCGCTATATGAAACACTCTAGTTTTAAGATGTGGCGCAAGCGGGTGACCGGGCGGAACACAAAACATCTCCAAAAGCGGGATTTCATAGAAGGGCGATTTCGTTCCGCAAACCAAAAGGGTTCTTAATCGAAGCCATGGACTGACCTGATTTTCATCTAAATGGGGCACTAATACAGATCCGCCGTGGAGAAGCGCTGCAGAATTAACATTTTGTAGTATCCCCTATCCGTTCCGCTATGGTTTCCGCTTCAATACCTGCGTAGTGGCAATGGTAGACCCGCCCAATAGGAATTTAATATCGCTGGCTACTTCTCTACTCACATCGCCCCATATCAAGGCCCAGATACACACACCACTGATTGCTACAGGGGCGATCGCCTGTAAGAAATAAATCCAATCATAAAGATTGATTTTCCCGTCACCATGGGCCAATTCCAGCAATTTATCGGGCATTCCAGCTTCTCACCTCATCTTCACGACGATCCACCAAGCCTTTAAGCACCTTGTTTCCCGCCCGGTTATAAAGCCTCAATGCTCTAGGCACGTCCGCCCAATCTTTATCGCGTAAAGCCCGCGTGATTGAATTAAAATTTCCGTTGCCATAGAAGTGAGCGCCAAGGTTCCACGCGAAAGAAGCCAAGGCCGCTTGCTGACCACCGCTCATCTGTTGCCAGTGGGGGATTTTTTGCAGCTTAGGCAGAAAATCACGGGTAAACACCTGATCTAAAAGTTGTTCGGCCTCTGCCTTGGAATTTAGGCGATCGCCTTTTTTAACCCGCCGCCCATTGGCGAGATAAGTGCATCCATACCCAATCGTCCAGACCCCGGCGGGACACAGGTAAGCATTAAGCCTCATGCCCTCCCACTTTTTAATAAGCTGTAAATCTACTTTGGCGGGTGATTTTGTCGAGTCTGTTGGTGTTCTGAGATTTTCGGCGATCGCCTCTACCAGAGCGTCTAAAGTTGTTGGCCCCATCTCAGATGGTCGGGTTAACTTTGCATCCTTTTTAAACTGAGCAAATATCTGTTTAGTTTCCGGGCCTAAAATGCCGTCAACTGTCAAATGATAGCCTGCTAGAAAAAGGCTTTTTTGTAATGCTAAAACCTGCTCAGGGTTTAAGTCAGTAAGCTTTGTAGCTGTCGTTGGAAACATGATTTTTATTACAACCTAATTTTTTTAATTACTTGTCCATTACTGCCAATGCAGCATCGATAGTCCCGATGGTCACAAGAGCAAGACCCCGGCGGGCATTGGCTAGCATCTTCAATGCGTGACCAATCGGCGCAGTTTGTTAAAACAATGTCTTGATTGCTGGCATCTGAATAGGTGATCGTTACCTTACAGGGTGTGCTATCTGAAGAAACTACAGGAGAAGTCCTTTGCGCTTTTTGAGCCGTTGCCCCTGTATTTGTCGTAACAGTCCAAACATTGCCACTTCTTAGGGCATATCTTTTTACAGAAACTATCTCTGTGAAAAATCTTGATGATCCACTAGCTGCCCGACGTTCATAAACAAACGATCCGTTTCTATAAATCCCTAGCCCATAGTTGAGAATCGTCCCTGAAAAAGGTTCCGGCGGATTTGTATTTGTATTGCAACTATAGTTAGCTGGAGTCTGATTAATAAGGGCAAAAGAATAATTTTGATGTCCATTGGCTCTTGATAACGCTTGCCCATTTAGGAAAGAGTCTGTAGGTTCTGGAGGAGTAATCAGGGCTGAATTGTAAGGACAAGTAGCGGAACTCCCCCCATACCAAAGTGCTTGACCATATCCATCCGCAATAATCAACGCCCCATAGCCCCCAGATGGGGCCGCAGTCCCTGGGGCGGGATACCCCCCAGTTCTCAGCCGTACCCCCCAGCAAGTTGCTTGGCTTGGGGTTTCTGTCCAGCTTTCCCCAGGCAAGATCACTACATCACCGCCGCCCCAATCAACGCGAACGCCCCCAGATTGTGAGACGGCCTCAGCACTGACAGCAGTTTTCCCGGCGGGAACCTTAAACTGCCCCGTCACCGTATCGCCATTGCCCCAAACCACCACTTGCCCCATGGTTATGACTCCTCAAGGCTGACCGGAACGGGTCTAGCCACCGCCGCCGCGAATTTTTCCAACTGGGAAACCATCGCCCGCACCGACCGGGCCTCTTGATTTTGATTGTTTTCAATCCGTTGGATTCTGCTTTCTAGGGCTGGCATCTTCGTGGCGATCGCCAATTCGATTTTGTCGAGCCGCTGATCTAACCGCCGCTCCATTGCCCCTATCTGCTGAAACAGAGCCGCCACCGTCGAACCAGAGGCGATCGCCACCGTAATCAATATGCCAAAATCCATGATTTTTCCTGATAAGTGGATGAGGGTTACACGCGAGAATCAATGGATTGCAGCAACGCATAATCTGGGTAAACAATGGGGCCGATATACTGCCAAACTCTTATGGTGATGTCTGGTAACCAGTAAGGGACAGAAAAGCCTATCGAATATTCAGAGCCATATTTTTGTACGGGGAAAAGCTTTACCGCATTGAGCTGCATCCGGCGGGCCTGGGAAGATTCCGCGTCGGGAATGCCCCCAACGGTTAACCCGGTGGAAAATCCGATCCGAATCCATCCCCCAAACCGCCATGAATCTCTACCTTCCGTTGTCTCACAGTAGACCGCCAACAATTCAGCATCCGCTAATAATCCGGCTTCCCAATCTTCAATAGGAAAAGCCACTTCCCCATTGACAACCCTTGCTTTTGTTTCGGAGTAAAACAACTCCCAGTTATTTTGGTTTAACTGATAAACCGGGTTAACCATGATTTGATAACCGCTCCAACCCAAGCAAAACCTCGTCAAGATATGGATCTATTCGGTTGCCCATGACATCGAACGCGATCGCATTCCAGCTCGTTGGTTAAACCTTGCCCTGATAGAAGAAATCACCCGTAGTAAAGCCAGCGGGCAATACGTGATTTTCCTATCCAGCGGGCATTCCAAGGAAATCCCAAACCTATGGGCAAAGATGATTTTTGCTGAATTTAAACGGCTTGAGATGGCCCGCCACACAAAAGGCGATCGCCCCCACATCAAGAAACGCAGTTCAACCCCCACCTGATGAGATTGACTCACTACCAATCGAAACCGGGTAACTTATCCCGGTCGTGGGAAGTGTCCAAAGCTTTTCACCCCTTATCTTTGATGAGGTTTCGGGCTGTGTTGTAGTAACAGGCTCTTAAGGGCTTTCTAGATTACGTCGGCTCATCCCATCTCAATAAGGGTTTAATCCATAGACGGCCTTTGAGCCGTTTACTGCTGTGACAAGGTATATGGCTCACATTGTTCGGGCTATCGGGTGATACGTCGGCTTTTCTATGGATTTTTTGGAAGTTCACCTTTTTAAAGCACCATGAAAATTTTAGGAATTGATATCGGACGTGGTTTAGCCACTTGTTGCCTATTGGATCACTTTCCAGAGAACCCACGGCAATATGCCCTAGATGGGGCACAATACCGCCAATTTACCGCCGATCCAAAAGGCATTAAAGAGATATTGGCCTATGGAGCAGACATCGCCATTTTGGAACCCACAGGCACAAATTACAGCAAGCTTTGGGGCACTCACTTAGCCCGAAATGGCGTTGAAGTGAGGCTAGTTGCTCACCATAGCCTTAAAAAACATCGTGAGTTCTTGCGCTTTCCCGATAAAGATGATGAATTTGATAGCTTTGCGCTGGCTCATTATGGATGGACTCACTTAAATGACCCCCAATGGTTCCTACAGATGAGAGATCAAACTATCGTCAAACTCAGGGAGAAAGTTTTAAGACTGGCTCACCTTAACCGCGTACAATCCCCCATCATCAACCGCTTAAAACAGGATCTGGAATGGCAATTCCCAGAGATAGCCAACAAAGACCTGTTAGCCCGCCGTAGCAAGTCCGTCCCACGCTGGATCAGATGGATTGCCGGGGAATACAAATCATCTGCCTTTGATCGCAAATATGCCAAAACTTGCGGCCTAGGCTTAACCGACGATGCCAGAAGCCACGCCCGCCGCTTAGTCAGGATTATTGAAGAAGAAATTCAGATAGAAATTGAAACCGAGAGGTTTAAACAGGATGAACGGTTTAAGCCTTACTTGGTGGTCTTTGATGTTTTCGGTATGGGCGATCGCCTTCAATCCGTTATCCTTACCCATATTTTCCCCATCACAGGGTTTTTAGATGAAAATGGCGATCGCATTGTGATTTATAAGCGGGGTCGCTACTCCAAAAAACAGACGAAACGCGAGATATCACGCCGCCGCTTTGAGAAGTGTTTAGGCGTTGCCCCTAGTCGTGAGGCTTCTGGGAAAAAAGATAACCGTCAAATCGTAGGGGGGTCTGACATATCTCGATCAATGCTTTGGCTATGGGTTTTTACCCGCGTTTCCATTGCCAAACAGCGAGACTCTAACGCAGTAGCTCAACTGATCTATCTTTGGATGAATGCCCCCAAGCGACAAGGTATCCCGATCCGACTTCTCAGAACCAAAACCGCCGCCCATGCCACACGATTACTATTCAAAGCTCTAGTCGGCTATGTCCAGCGCGGTGAGTATGTGGATTTAGTTCATTACCACGCCAATGAATTAGGGAACTGCTCCCTATGTGGCGGGCCTCTAACCGATGGGGAATGTTCTCACTGCGAATCCATCCGGGCTAGGCTCTTATCGTCATGGAAAGCAGCAGAAAACGCCCTTAAATAGGGAAAATAACCCAGCAAGATTGACCTAATCATTTTGCTGGGTTTTAATGCTGGCTTATAACTCCTTTACAAGGTAATCTAAACTAGCCGCACAGACTGTTATTAATTGATCACCGTCTATGACCACAGAACATCCCGGAACTTTGGCCCAGCCGATCCCCGTCGAAGAGATTCAAAAATTATTACCCCACCGCTATCCTTTTTCGCTGGTAGACCGCATCCTCGAATATATTCCCGGTGAAAAGGCTGTGGGCCTGAAAAATATCACCTTTAATGAACCCCATTTCCAAGGTCACATCCCAAATCACCCGATCATGCCGGGGGTACTGATGGTGGAAGCGATGGCCCAGGTGGGCGGGTTTATTTTGACCCAAATGCCGGGGATGGAAGATAGCTTTTTTGCGTTTGCTGGGATTGATAAAGTTCGGTTTCGGCGACCGGTAGTCCCTGGTGATCAGCTAATTATGACGGTGGAAGTGATCACGGTAAAGGCCAAGCGCATTGCGAAAATGAAGGGCTGTGGCACCGTGGATGGTCAAGTGGCGGTGGAAGGGGAGATGCTCTTTTCCCGTCTGAATTTTGAATAATTGGCCCTGAGGCCCACTACACTACTATGGAGCACACTGGAGAATTCTTTTGAGTACTCTGATTCATCCGACGGCGGTGGTTCACCCCAACGCTCAAATTCATCCAACGGTTCAGGTTGGCCCCTATGCAGTGATTGGTGAATATGTCACGGTTGGGGAAGGTACGGTTATTGGTGCCCATGCAATTTTGGATGGTTATACGCGCATTGGTCAGGGGAATCGGATTTACCCAGGGGCGGCCATTGGCTTAGAACCACAGGATCTCAAGTATCAGGGGGCGGCCAGTTTAGTTGAAATTGGCGATCGCAATACGATTCGCGAATATGTGACGGTGAATCGGGCGACGGCGGCGGGAGAAAAAACGATCATTGGGAATGACAATCTCCTGATGGCCTATGTGCATGTGGCCCACAATTGCATTCTGGAAAACAACATCATCATTGCGAATAATGTGGCGATCGCCGGCCATGTGGAAATCGAATCGCGAGCGGTGATTGGTGGGATGTTGGGCATTCACCAGTTTGTACATATCGGCAAGATGGCAATGTTGGGGGGCATGAGTCGCATTGATCGGGATGTGCCACCTTTTATGCTGGTCGAAGGCAACCCGTCGAAGGTGCGTTCTTTGAATTTGGTGGGCCTCAAGCGCAGTGGTTTAACCCCGGCGGAAATGGGTCTGCTCAAACAAGCATTTCGTTTACTGTACCGCTCGGATCTCAAAACCTCCGAGGCGATCGCCCAACTTGCGACTATCGGCGACCATGAACATCTCCAACATCTCCAACAGTTTCTCGAAAAAGCCCTCGATCCCAGCCGTCGGGGTTTAATTCCGGGGAAACGGAGCTAGGCGATAATGCATATTTTCATCAGTACGGGGGAAGTATCCGGCGATCTCCAGGGGAGTCTCTTGGTGGAAGCGCTCTTTCGTCAGGCCGAGGCGCTCAATATTGACCTAAAAATTACTGCCCTCGGTGGCGATCGCATGGCCGCAGCGGGAGCAACCCTCCTGGGTAACACCACAAAAATTGGCTCCATTGGTCTGATCGAATCCCTGCCCTACATCATTCCGACCCTCCGCATTCAACGGCAGGCGAAACGCTATCTCAAAGAAAATCCGCCGGATCTGGTGGTGCTGATCGATTACATTGGCCCGAATATTGGTATCGGTAACTTTGTTCGCCGTCAGTTGCCCCAGGTGCCGATTATTTACTACATTGCGCCCCAGGCCTGGGTTTGGTCGTTTAATGACAACAATACAAAGGCGATCGCCCGCATCACCGACCGGATTCTTGCCATTTTCCCGGAAGAAGCCCGTTACTTTGCAGAATACGGCATAGACGTAAAATTTGTGGGCCATCCCCTCGTAGCAAAAATGGCCACCTGTCCCCGTCGTGCCACCGCTAGGGAAAAACTGGGTCTCAACCAAGACCGCCCCCTGATCACCTTGTTGCCAGCCTCCCGCCGCCAGGAGCTGAAATATCTCTTACCTGTGATGGTGGAAGCGGCCAAAATTCTCCAGCGTCAGGTGCCAGAGGTGAAATTTTTAATTCCCGTCGCCTTGCCCCACTACCGCAACATTCTAGAAACAGCGGTCAATGAGGCGGGTTTAAATGCAATTTTGATTGATAATCCGGCCCAAACTCCCTTGGCGATCGCCGCTGCGGATCTAGCGATCACAAAATCGGGCACCGTAAACCTCGAAATAGCCCTGTTGGACGTCCCCCAGGTGGTGCTGTACAAAGTACATCCCGTCACTGCTTGGATTGCGAAACATCTGCTGAAATTTTCGATTCCGTTCATGTGTCCAGTGAATTTGACCCTGATGCGGCGCATTGTTCCCGAACTATTACAAACAGAAGCGACCGCTCCCCGCATTGTCCAGGAATCTTTGGCATTACTCCAGGATGGCGATCGCCAAGCCCAACTCCAGCAGGATTATCAAGAAATGCGGGCAGTGATGGGCGATGGCAAAGCCTGTGATGTGGCGGCTGTTGATATTCTTACCTTTCCCAGTCACGGGCGATAAAATTAGGTTTCCCCCGATTTTTTGGGGTCATTAAATTGAGCTTTAGCCTGGATATAAATCTCCTTATCGATGATTTTTGCCCCCATTTCTTCGGCAAGTTTTTCAATTTTCTTTTTAGCAAAGGGCCGCACAAAAAAGGGGATTTTTTTAAAGAGTTCTTTAGCTTCATCTGTCCATTCCATCGGAATTTCTCCTGTGATCAATTGTTTGACTTCGTACTTTAATACTATTATCCGACAAATCACTATCAGCAAGTCCTCAAGCAATTACCAGTTTTATGTCAGCTAAATAATAGTTGCATTGGTTCAAAAAAATTAATTTTCCTATCTTTTTCGAAGCGATCGCCTGATATTTATGCTCCGGGTACCAAGCAGAAATTCATTTTGTCATATATTTTCGAGTGCATCGGCATTTTTTTAAATTCTTTTGATAGATTGAGAGATATCCTATCAAACTCAGTTATCAATGTCCGAGTTAATCCCTGCCTGTCAATCCCTGACCACCAATGTCAATGCACTCCTCGATTTATGGCAGCAAGAACCAACACTTCATTTCCAGCAGGATACAACAGCGATCGCCACATCCCTCGAAAAGGCCACCTCTCCAAAGTTTGAAATTGTCTTTGCTGGGGCTTTTAGTGCGGGTAAGTCTATGTTGATCAATGCCTTACTCGAACGGGAGCTACTTTACAGCGCCGAAGGCCATGCCACAGGCACCCAATGTTACATCGAATATGCGGCCCCAGATCAGGAGCGAGTAGTACTGACTTTTTTAAGTACCGAAGAAATTCAGGGGCAGCTCTACCAACTTTGTCAACGACTCGCATTAAAAATTGAGACTTTAGATGACCAGCAACAACTTGTTGTCCTTCAAGATAATTGCCAACAAATTTTGCAAGAGGAAGGGGGTGAAAACAAGTCCGACAAAGCCAAAACAGCCAAAGCTCTTTTTCTTTTACTCGAAGGCTATCTTCACAATCAAGAGCGGATTCATCCTAGCCAAAATTCTACTTATTCCATGGAGCAGTTTAATTTTGCCAATCTAACGGAAGCAGCAAATTTTGCACGACGGGGTAGTAACAGCGCTGTTTTGAAAAAATTGCAATATTATTGCCATCATCCATTGCTAGAGGATGGTAATGTTTTGGTCGATATGCCAGGGATCGATGCTCCAGTTAAACGGGATGCCCAGTTAACCTATGACAAAATTATTCATCCAGATACTTCAGCGGTAATCTGCGTCCTCAAACCCGCTTCGGAAGGGGATATGACCAGTGAAGAAACAGAATTACTGGAAAAAATGCGTACAAACTTAGGCATTCGCGACCGTGTTTTTTATGTTTTTAATCGTATCGATCAAACTTGGTACAATACGCAACTACGGCAACGGCTTGATAGTTTGATCCAAAGTCAGTTTCAAAGGGATGAAAGAATTTACAAAACAAGTGGTTTGTTAGGTTTTTTTGGTAGTCAAGTTAAAGATAGTGCCAGCGGCGATCGCTTTGGTATTGATAGTATTTTTGCGGACAGTGTTAAAAATCTTGGTGGCGAAGAAGAAACGCCTCAATTCGTAAGTGAATTCAACAATTATTGTGCCAACTCTGGCAAATTAACACGGACGCCGTTTAAAGTTTCTGTCAACAGTTATGAAACTCCTAATGAAAACTACGTCCGCATTTTAAGTGAATGGGGTAGACCGTTAATTGAACAACTTGTTAAAGACAGTGGTATCGAAGAATTTCGCCAAGGTATTACCTGCTACCTTAAAGAAGAAAAACGGCCACAATTATTCGCTGCGTTAGCAGATGATCTTCAGCCTTTATGTATTGCTTTACGGAAACATTTACTTTCTGAATATCGAGAGTTAGAAAGCCAGCCCCACGAGATCGAAGCGATGAAAGCTCAAGAGTTAACTCGCCTCAACCAAGAATTACAAGAGGTCGGTATTCAATTTCAAAAACATATTACTGAAGAAGTCAACAATATCATCATCAACCAAGATTTTTCCTTTGAAGAGGATTTTCAGGCCCTTAAAGCAAAAATGGTCAGTCGTTTAGATGAATTGCTGCAAACTTTTTCTGTCAAAAATGCTTACAGTCAAGCCACTTTTTCACATCCCCGCAACGCAACCGCACCTCTAATTGCAATTTTAGTAGAGGCTTTGTATTATTTGGCAAATGAGTTAGAAGATGTTTTGATCGAATTTTCAGACATTCTCATCCACAATTTTTGTCAACGCTTAGTGAAGCGCATTCAACAATCTGATTATTATCGAAAACTATATCGTTTATTAGGAAACGATGGAGGTCTTGAACAATCCATTTCAACTCTCGAAGGTCAACTGATTTATGCACTCCAAAGTGAAGCGAGAACAGAATGCGATCGCTATGTGCGAGAAAGTCCAAGATTTTATGATGAAGGAACTTTTTCGATTTATCAATTTCGACAAACTCTCCAGCAGACTTCTCAGGCCTATGATTGTGAAAGTATGGTGGAAGCAGAACCCGCGATTCGTCAACTTTTAAAGCTAGATTTTGAACCCAAGGTTAACGCTACCATTCGTCAAAACTTTCGACAGACGATCAACCAAACTCTAAAAACTCAGTTGTCACCAATGGCAGCACAACAATCAGAGTTTATTTTAGAGCAATATAATCTAGCTCGGCGTTATTTGGAACAAACTCTAGAAGAGGAAGCCCGTGAAAAAATTGCTCGAAATCTTCAGTTACGACAAGAATATAAACATAAAATTGAGGTCTATAATCAAGCTGCGACAACAATTAATCAATGCCTTCAGGAAATGCAGGTCTATGAGCGACAATTGCCGATCATCCTTGAATCAGACTTGAACATTTCTCAAGGAATCATCAATAAAAATTTAGACAATGAATAATTTCTCTTTAAGTCAAGGCAAAACACTATTATTGAGAAACGATATAAAACATAAATTTCGATAACCTTTGGCAAATAGTTGACATGAAAAACAATAAATTTCAACCAATAGAAAAAGTTCTTCAAGCGGACGCAGTAATTGATTGTAATCACGAAGGAAATGTTTATACTCTACAAAAGTTGACTCAATACATCGATCAAATTCTCAGAGAAGTTTTGGCTTCTAAGTTGATCTTATACTTTCAGCATAAAGGTGTTGTCTTCTCAAAAGATACTTCTAATGACCAGTTTATCAAAGAGTTTATTGAAGAGGGTATAAAGTGTAAGACACTAGACCCTTCCGGTGGTGGATGGCAGAAAGCAAAACTTCGTTTTCGAGTCGTCATGGAAATCGAATTGGAAGATTCATCTCAAAACTCTGATTTTGCAGAAGCTTCACCACTAGATGACATTCGGCAATCAATCAATAATTCTGAGGAATTCTAAAATGGAAAGTAATTTTCAGCCTATTCACGATATTCTTGACTCAGAAGACGTAATTGATTTTGGCTCCAATAGTTTTCTCAGAAGAGCTTCCGAATTTATGGAAATCCTTCGGATTTGCTCACACCAGAGTCATCAAAAAATCAAAGACCAAGCTTGTAATAAATCCATTAAATATCTAAGAGACTCATTGCAAGAAGGTGTGATTTTTGAAGTTGACATTCTTCAACCTGGAAAAACTGAAGGATGGCAAAAAATGCAGATAAAATTCAAAACCTCTCTTGAAGCCTGTCTGATCCAGCCTGAAATTCAAGAACCAGAGTCACCACTCGATGATATCCGCCAGTCAATTCAAGAAAAAACCGAAGATTAAACTATGTCACCTACTCAAAAAAAGTTACTCACACAAGAATCATCGGTTATTCATTTTCTCGAACCAGTAAAAGTATCTTTTATGAATCAGCCGATGGCTAAAGTTGGCGACTTTCTCAAAGCACTCAAATCTAAACTGTTGGGATTTTCTCCAAATGACTGGGAAAAAGAACATTATATCCCTTATCAGCAATGGTTTACTGATGGCTACGAAGCTGAAATATTAGATGTGGCTGGCTCTGGTTGGAAAAAGGGAAAAGTTAAAATTAAAATTTCTCTTGAATTTATTCCCAATGCCACGGAAAGGGGGAATGCAGAATCTCCCTTAGATGATATTCGTCAATCTATATCCGAACCGTAAAACTCACTATGTCTGAAAATTTTGATGCAATTGAAAATGTCTTTGGAGAGAACACAGTCTTTGAGATTAACTCCGAAGCTGACATCATGAAGAGCAGCACTTTTTTGAATATTATTGATGAAATTTGCACGGAATCATTATCTGCTATTGAAAACGAGATCGATAATGTTTTTAGTAATGAATCTATTGAATTACAGAAAATCAAAAATTCTACGGACAATTCAATTGTTTATGAAATCAAAAGCTTAATCGCAGAACATAGTGAATTAGTTTGGAAAAACAAAAAAATCCGGTTTCGCTTAATTGTCGAAGCTTCAGAAGACAGCAAAAATTTTATTCCTGAATCTCCTCTGGATGACATTCGTCAGGAAATCACAAAAAAATCAGAGGAAGAATCAATTTAATGGCTAAAACACCGCGTCTTCCAATTCCCGATTCTGTCCGAAAATACGTTTACCAACGGGATAATTATCAATGTCAATGTTGCGGTTCACGACATCACGAAACCCAACTCAGCATTGACCACATTATTCCCCTAGCCAAAGGTGGCAGTAACGACATTAGCAATCTGCAAACGCTATGTTTAAACTGCAATCAAAAAAAAGGTACCCGTCGCGATCGCCGCTTCCAACGTCGCTTTACTTGAGGAATTTTATTGACGTTGCTGAATTGCAGTAAGCAGATCATAAAAGGGTTGCCAGTTATTTTCTGTGGTGATCGGTTCCCAAATAGATTCAATCACCGGACGCAGCAAAGCTGTTTTGGGGTTTTGGGAGGTCAGGCGATCGCCAATTTGTGCCAACTCAGGTTCAGGGATTTCTTGTAAAGCCCGCTGGTAAAGTCCTTGCCATTGTTCAAAGAGCGGCCCTGACAAATCACTATTTTCCAAAATGGTGCTGGAATGCGATCGCCAAGCGTAATTAAACTGGGTCGCTAATTGATAGAAAAAGTCGTGGTAGCCCGTTTGGGTTTCCTCCAACAGTGCCAGGGTTGCGGCAAACAGATCGGCCCCTAGATCTTCCGGCAAATCTTGCAGCCCCAATTTTTCGAGCATTAACTGGCGATAGGTTTGCTCATATTCGATTTCATAATTCACGAGGCCCGTCGCCAAATCCCGCTTATCCATCACCAGCGCCAGGGGCATTTGCAACATTTCTAAATTCAGGCGGCAGATCATTGGTTGGTTGCCGTAGCTATAGCGACCACTGTAGTCGAAGTAAGCCGCCGTAAACTTGCGGTCATAGCTGGGAATAAACGCATAGGGGCCATAATCAAAGCTTTCCCCCGTAATTGCCATATTGTCCGTATTCAAAACCCCGTGGCAAAAGCCCGCCGCCATCCACTGAGCCGCTAATCGTGCCACCCGCTTCACCAAATCAGCGTAGAACAGGGCGTAGGCATCCTCATCCCCAACATACTCGCCGTAGTAATGTTCCACCACATGGTCGAGGAGTCGCTGTAATAAGTCCCGCCGTTGTAGATAATAGAGCCGCTCAAAGGTGCCAAACCGAATATGCGATCGCTGGAACCTGACCATCACCGAAGACCGAGTGGGAGAAGGCTCGTCCCCCCGCCAGAGGGATTCCCCTGTTTCGATCAGGCTTAGACAGCGGGAAGTATTCACGCCTAGTTGGTGTAATGCCTCTGCCGCCAAAACTTCCCGAACACCACCTTTGAGGGTTAGGCGACCATCACCATTGCGGGAATAGGGAGTTTGACCAGAACCTTTCGTACCGAGATCGTAGAGTAAGCCATCCTGGGCGCGCACCTGCCCGTAGAGAAAACCCCGTCCGTCCCCTAACTGGGGATTGTACTGACCGAATTGATAGCCGTGGTAACACATGGCCCGCAAGGGATGGGGCGCTTGGAACTGACCGAACGCTTCGAGAAAATCTTGATCGTCTACTTGTTTCGGTTCGAGGCCCAATTTTTCTAAAACGGCGTCATTGCGGAAGCGTAGCTCATGGTGGGGAAAATCTGCCGCTGTTACTTCATCAGAAAAGCGATCGCCTAGGCTTGCAAAGACCTGTTCATAGGGCAGACAAACGAGGGGATTTTGGGTGAGCTCACTGATGGGGGCCATGGGCGTACAATTAAACCAAAAAGCATTAAGGCATATTATGGCAGATCCGATTATGTACCAAGTGGATGGTTATGTGGTGTTGCGCCACGACCACCCAGAACAATTGATGGAGCCCGACGAGATCCGCACCTTTTTTGAAACGCTCCTCAGTACCCAGCCGGATCTATTGCCCGCCGATTTGGCCAAACTCCCCTCCCAAGCTGAGCAAATTGATCAACTCCTCGCAGATTATTGCGAACTGGAAATCGAGGAGGGTTTTTTGCAGTGGTATGCGGTGCGCTTTGAAAAATAGGGTATCCACATCCCCACATCCCTCTAAATCTCCCTTATGAAGGGAGACTTCTTGTTCCCCACCGCTGGAGGGGCTAAGGGAAAGTTCTAATCGGCCCATTGCTGCTGGAGTTGTTGAATGAAGGCAAAGCGCACATCTTCTCCCGTTTCGAGCAAAGTCACATCGGGATGTTCAGGCGTCAAGAAATCGAGGCCCGTTTCCCGCCCGGAGATGAGAAATTCCGTCGCTGCGACCCGATAAATGCGTTCGGGATCTAAAGGGCGATCGCCAATTTGCCAGGTTTGACTTTCCGGAACAAAGGTCACCCCCGCCGTTTGCAAATATCCCCCCGTGCCGCGATTGGCCACGCCCTGATTGAGAATTCGTTCCAGAGTTACCCCCTTAATCTTAACGGTGGCTAAATTTCCCCCGAAGGGCAAAATCCGAATCACATCATACTGGGACAACGGGCCGGGAGGCAGCACATCATCAACACGGATCGAGCCGCCATTAAAAATGGCTAATTCGGCAGCGGGTGTCGCCGTTAACATTGACTGGGCAATGATGTCCGTTAACGCCGTCGGTTGGTTGCGCACGGAACTTTCCAAACCATCTAGGGCGATTGGACTTTCGGTAATGATTTGCTCTGGTTCAAAACCATCAGCCCGAAAACCATCAAAGGCCAGTTGCTGCCAATAATTAACCTCCTGTTCTGTTTCTGGATCTGCGGCGATCGCCCCGGTAATCGGTTGCAAATGTGATTGAATTGTAAACTGCTCCGTTTCTGTGTCGTAGCTGAGATTGTGGAGATAAACCGTGCGAGCATTGGCATCGGCCTTGAAAATCGGCGTAAAATCCGCACCACGCCACTGTTGAATATTTTCATGGTCGTGGCCCCCCAGGATCAGGTCAATTTCCGGGATATTTTCAGCGAGGTAATGGTCATCCTGCATCGCCAGGTGAGTGACCGCCACAATAATATCCGTTTGTGTCTCTAATTCTGCGACGAGGGTTTCCATCTGTTCTAGGGGGTCGAGGTAGGTGACGTAATCTACGGGATTGCTCGGAATTACCACCCCCACAAAACCAACCCGCACCGGAGTTCCCGCCTCACCATAAATGGTTTCAATCACGTAGGGAGGTACATTATCCCAGGGTTCCCCCGCCGCCGTCAGGACATTCCCCGAAAACCACTGGAAGTCTGATTCTGCTAGGCGTTGCTTGAACTGGGATTCGCTGATGTCAAATTCGTGGTTACCGAAGGTGGCAAGATCCAAGCCCACTTGGTTCATCACCGCCACAATTTGTTTTCCTGCGAGGCGATCGCCATCCACCACCGCAGTCCCCAAGGCCGACGGACTAAATAAATCCCCCGCTAAAACGGTGAAGGTATGGGGATTTTCGGCGAGCAGTTCCTTGCGTAGGGTCGCCAACCGCGCCAGCCCCCCCGTTGCCCCACCACCCAGGGGCGTAATTTCATAGACATCATTGAGGTGAAGCAGTTGCAATTCTACCGTTTCAGCCCAGAGAGATAGGGGGGCGATCGCCAAACTGACCATGGCCCCAGATACCAGCACCGTAGAACGAACGACCTTCCCAAAGCAATCAAAAAACATGGGTTATTACCAAATCCATCACTAATCCCTTCATGATGGTTCAGGTCAACGCCGCAAAAGGCGATCGCTCATAAATTGTGATATTTACGCTGAAGGGCAATTTCCCTAGACAGGTGGTGGAACGACCACATCTGTTTCTAGATCTCGAAAAATCGTCTCCTCCTGGGGCGTTACTTGCTCCGGACGAAAAATCGTGTTGAGGGCTGTTTCCAAGGTGCGGGACATCACAATTTGGTTGTTATAAACCACGATCACCCGTGCCAAGGTCGGGACGCTATTTTCTTCGGCCTCTAGGTAAAGGGGTTCCACATAGAGGAGCGACTGTTCAATGGGAATTACCAATAACTTGCCCTGCACTGCCCGGGAACCTTCTCGATTCCAGAGGGAAATTTGCTGAGAAATAACCGGGTCTTGTTTAATGAGGGCTTCAATTTGATCCGGCCCATAAATCAACTTCTGTTTCGGGAATTGGTAAAGTAACAGCTTGCCATAATGTTCTCCATCGGCGCGGCCCGCTAACCAGGCAATTAAATTAGGGCGACTGGTGGGGGTATAGGGGTGGAGCAAAATAAATTCCTCTGAAGTGGCCGTGGGTAGCCGCATGATCAGATAGTAGGGGGCGATCTCCTGGGGTTCATTTCCATAAACTTCCTGGGGAATTTCCCACTGGTCTTCGCGGTTATAAAAAACCTGGGGATCCTGCATGTGATAGCTCAGGAGGCGTTCGGACTGCACATTGAACAAGTCAGTTGGATAGCGCAGGTGTTCTTTTAAACCATCGGGCAATTCGGCAAAGGAACGAAACAATTCTGGAAAGGCCCTTGCCCAAGTTTGGATCATCGGATCGGCAGCATCGGCGATATAAAAACGCACTGTGCCATTGTAGGCATTGATCACCACCTTAACGGAGTTGCGGATGTAGTTGAAGGGATGTTCCCCCGGATCGGCATAGGGATAATGGTCACTGGTGGTGTAGGCATCCAAAATCCAATAGAGGTAATTTTTTTCGCCGAGGCGATTGGTCTCGCCAATGTCGGCTGACACGAGGTAGGGATCACGGTCAAACCGCAAAAATGGGGCGATCGCCCGCACCCGTTGATTAATATTGCGTCGCATCAACAAGCGAGTATCACCGGTGAGATCATTGGATAACAAAATCCGCCAATCCCGGAGATATTGCGCGAAAAACAAGCGCTTTAAGGGATTCCCAAAGGCAATGCCCCCCGTCCCGTCGTAGGTGTTGTAGCGGTTATCTTCCCCACTGGGATAGTCCAACTCCTGCACCTTGGTATCGGTCATCACGTAGTTATTGGTCAGCTCACCGTAGTAAATGCGCGGTTGACCAATGGGAATTGCCTCCCGTACCGCTGGGGTTAAGGTCGTCAAATTGCCATTATCTGCCGTCGCCCCAGCCCCAATATCCTGTACATAATATTGGGGTAAGCCAGTCTCCTCAGCCCGGTTGACTGGACTCACCGTAAAGCCATAGCCATGGGTATAAATGAGATGCTTGTTCACCCAAGTCTTTGCTTGTTCTGGCACCGCTTCATAATCTAGCTCCCTGGGGGCAATGATCACCTGTTGTTGGCTGGGATTTTGGTCTGGGTTTAGGCGTAGGGTATAGCGATCAATGTCAGCATCCGAAAAGCGATAATACAGCCGGATTTGCTGCAATTGGCGGTTAGTTTGCAGGATGGGGCGACTGTCCCATAGGCGGATGTTGTTGATGGTTAGGGGATTGCTGTCAATGTCGGAGGCGGTGAGTTCTCCTTCTGGGTTAAACACCCGTGACTCGATGGCATCTAGCCCAAAGGCCTTGCGGGTGGAGGCGATGCTGTATTCCAGATAGGGACGCTCCCGGGCTAATTCATTCGGTTGCACGATGAGGCGTTGGGTCCCGGCAGAGAGAATGGCACCGATGGCCATAACGCCGATATACAAAATAATGCCCTTTAACACCTGGGGCTGTTGGCGACGGATAGAAACGGTGCGGCGGTGGGGATAGCGCCAGAATTGCCCTAAACACCAAGCGGCGATCGCCAAGGCCAAAACTGTGAGGAGAATTTCCACGTGTTGATCGACGTTGAGATTGGTATAGCTCACCCCATAAACCACCCCAAGCTTGGAGTAGAGCAGCTCATAACGTACTAACCAATGGCGTCCGGCCACGGCAAGGAAGAGGAGGCCCGCCAAGAGATTGAGATGCCGTAACTGGGCTGGACTAAAGCCCGGAAACTGTCCCTGGGAAAAACTATCGCCAGACAGCAGATAGTACAGGGTCACACTTACCAAGCCATAGAGAAATAAACCCTCAAACCAAAAGTCGAGGATTTGCCACAGGGGCAGGGTAAAAACATAGAAACCAGCATCATGGTTATAAATCGGATCGATTTGACTGAAGGGCACTCCAAACCAACCCTGGAATATCCGCACCCAATTATTCGCCAGGATCGTCCCGAAACAGAGACTTAGAACCACGGCGATCGCCCGCAAAGAAAACCACCGTTGCCAAAGGATGCCTCCCAACACCACCGCAGCTAACCCCAAACGCCAGATTTGCTGTTGGGTAAATTGCCACAAACTGCGCAATGATTTGAATGCCAGGGGATCCGGTAAAGCAGGGGTAATTAGCGGCAGGCTCATGTCCCGTTGTCCCATCTCCCAGACCACCGAGCCGTAGTGGAACAAAATCAAGACAATCAACAGGCTAAACCCAGCCATTAACAGCAGTAACCCCCGAAAATTAATCGCCGGTGATTCGGGAATTTTCTTGTGATAGGGGATGGGTTCGAGGAAAAATTTTTGCCACCATTGCAACGGAGGGCGGGGTACATTGGTTTGGCGATCGCCCCCCGACTGATCCGGGATTATTTGCCATTCCTGGCGGTCAACCACCCGGTAATTTATCCAGAGGAACACAAAGGAGCCACAAAAACCAAGGCTCCACAGGCCGATGCGTAGGGAAACCTGCTTCAAAAAGACAGAACGATATCCTAGCTCAGCGAACCAAAATTGTTCAACGAGGAAACGGGAGACTAATTCAAATAGACCCCAGCCGGCGGCGATCGCACAGCATAGATAGATAATTAGTGACCATTTTTTATCCATGGTGCCGATTGTATCGACTTGCTGGCCTAAAAATCACGCTCGATCAATAATTCCGGAAAATTGGCCGCCCGCATTTTTGTAGGATGCCTGGGGGAATCGGTTTCCCGCTGGCGAGGCGTTGTTGTTGGCCCGGAGGGAGACAGCGGCGATCCACGTCGTAAAAGTAATAGCCTTGGGAAGTTTGGGAACGGGAACCATTCAGCAGCAGATCGACAAGGATTTCTTGGATGGTGCGGCGATCACCCGTTTGGCCCCAGAACAGAGAAAAAAGCTGATTCCGAAAAAAATCATCCCCCTGTAACTGGGTAAAGCGGCTGTCTGGAATGGTTTGATATTGACTACGAATATCGGCCAGGATGCCTTGCCACGTTTGGCGGCCAGGAAGCCCCTGACTAGACCCCGAAGATTGCTGCACGATTGTCGGTTCGGGTTTGCGATCCGGTTTGGCGATCGCCCCGGAGCTGGGAAATAAGCCCGCCGCGACCAAGGCAGAGCCTAGGGTTAACTGAGTGAGCCGTGTGATCCGTTGCCCAAAAAAGCCCATAATTCTCCGCTGATGTTGCCTCAAATTGCTATGGTGTAGAGAGTAGACGAAAATCACCAAGCAAAGTTCCCTGCTTTTGCCATCTTAGTATTTCCATGGTTCCTCCCCAACGTCAAAAAAGCCTCCGTCGCCTCATCGATCGCCTCGGCCTCCCCGATTACCATGGTATGCGCTGGGATTTACTGGATCTGGCCCTCACTCACCCCAGCATTTCCCCCGACAAAAATTATGAACAGTTAGAATTTATCGGCGATGCGGTGGTGCGTCTGGCCGCGTCTGAAGTGCTCTACGCCGAATATCCCGCTGAACCCGTGGGAGAATTTGCCGCCATCCGGTCGATCCTCGTGAGCGATCGCACCCTGGCAGAATTTGCCCACCGCTACAATCTCAAAAAATATTTGTCCTACCACGGCCATTACCACGGTGCTGGGGAAATTTCCCTGTTGGCCGATGCCTTTGAAGCAATGTTGGGGGCTTTATTCCTCACCACCAACGATTTAAGCCTTGTGCATCCTTGGCTCGACGAACATCTCCGCCACAAAGCCGCTGAGATTAAACAAGATCCAGCCCGGGAAAACTATAAAGATGCCCTGCAAACCTGGAGCCAAGGGGAATACCAAAAACTCCCCACCTACCAAGTGACTGAAAATCCAGAATTTCGCCACGAAGAAGAACGGTTTTTGGCGGAAGTGAAGCTGGGGGACACCTTGCTCGGTAAAGGGGTTGGTCGTTCTAAAAAAGCCGCTGAACAAGCTGCCGCCCGCATGGCCTTTGAGGCGATCGCCCCCCTCGAAAATTTCACGCCCCAGCCATAGAAAAGCGCCCGGAGATCTGGCCTGAGTTACGATCCCCCGACGCCCTTCTATTGTCCTCACACCCAAACTACTGTCCTAGACGATTGGCCCAGATTTAGGGTTCCATTTAGCTTTCCTGAATTGCCTCGATGATCGCTTGATTGGCTTCTGGGAACTGGTATTGCCCCAATTCGCCGGGATTGACCCACAAAATCTCTGCACATTCAAGGGGTTTGGCCTCTCCGGCCAGGACACTGCACCAATGCACATGGAGTGAAACTTTGAATTTCGGGTAATCATATTCAATTAGCATAAGGCGATCGCCCACCTCGACCTGGAGATTAATTTCTTCTTGGATTTCCCGCGCAATACAGGCTTCTACTGTTTCCCCTGGTTCGATCTTCCCCCCAGGAAACTCCCACAGGCCCGCCATTTCCCCTTGGTCTAAACGGCGATCAATTAAAATTTTTCCCTGGCGATCGCGAATAACGGCGACACCGATCTGCTTATGGGGCAAAGGCGACATTTTTTTAACTCCGCACACAAGATAAACCCGATCATTATAGGAGATGGTTCCCGCCGCATTTGCCCAGATCAATTGAGGTTTTTGTTGAAATAAACCATTTAGAATTGTCCTTGTGCTTTGGGCACCTCTACCTTTTGTCTTTTTCTAAACTGTGACTTGGATTACAATTAAAACCACAAAAGCCCGTTGGGAAGCTGAGATGATGGGAGAAATTCTCACCGCCCACAGTATCCCCAACCGCGTTTTAGATATTGGACTGGGCATTTATTTTGGGCAAGGAAGCCAAGCTGCCCTCCAGGTGCGATCGCCTGATCAATGGACCGCCTTACTCCTGCTCAGTCCCCCAGAAGATGACCCCTAAACCCTTGTGTTTCGCCCTAACCGCCTATGTCTCTTTTTGATTGGTTTGCCGCAAATCGCCAAAATTCTGAAACCCAGCTCCAGCCCCAACAGGAGCGCGAGATTGCCGATGGCCTCTGGACGAAATGCAAATCCTGCGATGCCCTCACTTACACCAAAGACCTCCGCAACAATCAAATGGTCTGTAAAGAGTGTGGCTTCCATAACCGGGTCGGCAGTCGGGAACGGGTACGCCAATTGATTGACGAAGGCACCTGGACAGAAATTGGTCAGAATGTCGCGCCGACCGACCCCCTCAAATTCCGCGACAAAAAAGCCTATAGCGATCGCCTCAAAGATTACCAAGAAAAAACAAGCCTCACCGATGCCGTGATCACTGGCACAGGACTGATTGACGGCTTGCCTCTGGCCCTCGCTGTAATGGACTTTGGCTTTATGGGCGGCAGTATGGGATCCGTTGTCGGCGAAAAAATTTGTCGCCTCGTAGAACATGGCACCGCCGAAGGTTTACCCGTGGTGGTTGTTTGTGCTTCTGGTGGAGCAAGAATGCAAGAGGGCATGCTCAGTCTGATGCAGATGGCGAAAATCTCTGGTGCCCTCGAACGCCATCGCACCAAAAAATTACTCTACATCCCTGTTTTGACTAATCCCACCACCGGGGGCGTCACCGCTAGCTTTGCGATGTTGGGAGATTTGATTCTTGCCGAACCCAAAGCAACCATCGGTTTTGCTGGACGCCGCGTCATTGAACAAACATTGCGCGAAAAACTTCCTGACGATTTCCAGACGTCTGAATATTTACTCCAACATGGGTTTGTGGATGCGATTGTGCCCCGCACTGAATTGAAAAAAACCCTCGCCCAAATGATTAGCCTCCATCAGCCCTTTCACCCGATTCTGCCAGAGCTACAATTGGCTCCCCATGTAGAAAAAGAAAAAGTTTACGAACCCATTGCCTCTACTTCGACCAACGACTTTTACAAGTAGACAAAGTGGTAGTACTAAAGGGGTAATGAGGAATTGTAGTGATGGATGAAATTCCACAATAGTCCAATGTGATTAAATACACACTTGGAGAAGGCTAGACTGCGTCTCACAAACCGTGACATCCTTTGCCTCACAGTACAATTAAAGCGCTCAATATAACTGGTTTTACCACTCTGTTTGCTAACCACCCGATGACGCTTTGAAGGGAATACGCCACGGTAGGCTTCCCACTCATCCGTGTAGAAGACTCCACATTGCCGATATACCCCAGGCAATGACGCCCACAGTGCTTTTGCACTCTCTCGACCACGGCAACCAACGTGCAGACCAATAATTTCCCGGGTTTGAACGTCAAGGGCCAGCCAGACCCACTGTTTATTGCCTTTGTGGTCAACAAAAGACCAGAGTTCGTCACACTGCACCTTTAAAGACCCCTTTTTTTGGGGACAACCTTGGCCCTTCTTGGTACTTGTGCTGCTTTCATATTGACGTAATTTTGCAGCCATTGTTCAGAAACTTGAACAGCTCTGGCGATGCCGGCCATCGAAATACGTTCGAAAAGCAGACGGTCAATCAGAGCGCGGGTTTCAGCATCAATGAGTTTATTGGTGGGATGTTCCACGAATTGACGACCGCATTGCTTGCAGAGAAAGCGCTGTTTACCGTTGTGGATGTGCCCATTTTTGACTGTATGTTGGGATTGACAGCTGGGACATTGAGGCATGGGTCGGAGTCAATGACTTCCGTTCTACCTTAACAAAACCGTCATTACCCTTTTAGTACCACCGACAAAGTAAGTAAAAAACATTGCCGTGATTAGCATAAACAATGGCACCCTTTAGGGATTTTGTTGCTAAATGTACTGTTATTACTGGCATTCATGTTAACTTTGATTAAACATCTCTTTGCATCGACCCAAACAATGTCTTGATAGGGCGTCGCGGAGAGACATTTTTCTTTAGGTATTAATTTAGGTTGAGCGGGAGTCGGGATATGGAAAATGTCATGAATCAGACTTGGCAGAAGACAGCACTCAGCTGGGAATATCACAAGGCAGCCAATCCGCGTTTAGCAGATGTACCCATTCGCGCATTTCCGGCCAGCCTCCATGAATCCGGTGAAACACGGGTCATTCCCCTCGACCTTGCGGTGGAACTGGGGACAAAATACCCCGCCACGACTCCGAATCTTCTCGCTAACTATATTCGGATTAATGCTGGGGACCAGATTCCGGCGATCGCCGCTTCCAGTTCTGAAGTTTTTTATGTGATGCGCGGTGCCGGGCGTACCGAAACTGAATATGGCGTACTCGAATGGAAAAAAGGCGACTCCTTTACCCTGCCAATGAATGCAGGCGTTACCCACTATGCCGATGAAGATAGTGCGCTCTATTGGGTTCACGACGCACCAATGTTGGCTTATCTTGGCGTTCGGCCCACTGCCCCCCGCTTTGAACCGGCTTTCTACGCCAGCGAATATCTCAACAGCGAAATTGAACGTATCCGGGAAGAAGGCATTCGTCGCAACCTCAACCGTAACGGTGTAATTTTAGGCAACCCCGAAAGCGAAGCAACCCGCACCGCCACCCACACCATGTGGTCTTTGTATAATCTGGTGCCGCCCCATTCTTCCCAAAAGCCCCACCGTCACAATTCCATTGCCTTAGATTTAGCGGTTTCAGCGAAAGAAAATACCTACACGTTGATCGGCAAATCCCTTGATAACGATGGCAATATCATCAACCCAGTGAAAGTAATGTGGCAGCCCAATAGCGTTTTTGTAACGCCACCGAGCCTTTGGCATTCCCACCACAACGAGTCTGACGAAGATGCCTTTGTTTTTCCGGTACAGGATGCAGGGATGCAAATTTATATGCGTACCCTAGACATTCAATTCGCCAAGTAATGAAAAACACTCGTTAGTGCAGATTACTCCTTCTGTCTGAGGGAGTTTTTTATGACACATTACAATCGAAGTTAGACAATTACGCCTAAAAAAATATGGCCAGCATCTCAATTCACGATTTAGATCGGCATCTCAGCGAGCGTTTACAAGAACGTGCCCAGAAACATGGACGTACCCTCGAAGCAGAAATTATTGATATATTGCAAAAAGCTTTAGTGGCAGAGGAGTCATCACAAAATTTGGTGGAGGCGATCGCCCAACATTTCCAAGAATTCGATGAATTTGAAATTCCCTTACCCCCCCGGGAAAAAATTCGCGATGTCTTTCTCGCTTGAAGCACGGTGATTATTTTAGATACAAATGTTCTTTCTGAGCTCATGAAGCCCCAAGGCTCCCATCTGGTGAAAGCTTGGATTGCCCAAAAAAACCGTACAGAACTTTTTATGACGGCGATCACTCAAGCGGAAATTCTTTATGGTATTGCCACTTTGCCAGAGGGGCAGCGACGGGAGCAACTCACTCAAGCGGCTCGGAATATGTTCCAAATGGAGTTTCGCCATAAGATTCTCGCTTTTGATGATGAGGCCGCCATTGCTTTTGCAGACATTTCATCTGCGCGGCGAAAACAAGGAAGACCAATATCTCAGTTTGATGCTCAGATTGCGGCGATTTGTTTGATCAACCAAGGTATTATCGCGACTCGCAACATTGACGATTTTCACCATTGTGGCATCGATGTTGTTAATCCTTGGCAATCATGAAACTTTTTCAAGATTTCTTTTCCCTATTTCTTCAGGATAAATGTCCCCTCTGCGATCGCCCTGGAGAACATATCGTCTGTCGGGACTGCGATCGCCAATTACAAAAAACAAAGCTCATCAATCCTAAACGCCACTGGCAAAACGATCTGCCGCTATTCGTCTGGGGCCAGTATGACGGCAGCCTCAAACGGGCGATCGCCACAATGAAATATGACAATTGCCCTCAACTGGGACGCTGGTTCGGTACCCAATTGGGTTCACAATGGCGAAAATCCTTTCCAAACCAGCAAAAATTAACCGTTATCCCCATCCCAATGCACCCCGCAAAACAACAGCAACGGGGTTTTAACCAAGCAGAAATTATCGCCCGTCAATTTGCCCAAGTCACCGGATTGCGCTACGAAGCCCAGCTTCTCCAACGCCCAAAAGCAACCCAAGCCCTCTTTGAACTGACGGTGGCACAACGACAACGGGAACTGCAACGGGCTTTTTCCCTTAACCCTAAAGTTATATCCCAAGGATTGCGCCAGCCTATTTTGCTGATCGACGACATTTACACAACGGGGACAACGGCCACTGAAGCCCAACAAACCCTTGTGCGTGGGGGCTTAGAAGTTTGCGGCATTGCGGCGATCGCCACCCCTAAAACTGGAAAAACACCTCCCCCCGAAAGCAGTGGAGGAATTTAGCCGGAAATTTCCCTATCAACGGTAGAATATGGTTTGATTATGCAAGCCCGTAATGTTGCTAAAGCTCCATGATTTCAAGTAATGACTTTCGTACTGGTACATCCATCGAATTAGACGGTTCAGTGTGGCGCGTCGTCGAATTTCTCCACGTTAAACCCGGTAAAGGTTCCGCCTTTGTCCGGACAAAACTAAAAAACGCCCAAACAGGCAGCGTCGTTGAAAAAACGTTCCGCGCTGGTGAAACCGTTCCCCAAGCGATCCTCGACAAACGCACCATGCAACATACCTATAAAGAGGGCGAGCAGTTTGTCTTTATGGATATGGAAACCTATGAAGAAGTCCGCCTAACGGAAGCGCAAATTGGCGATCGCGTTAAATACTTGATGGAAGAAATGGAAGTTAATGTCCTCTTCTGGAACAGCCAAGTCATTGACGTTGAACTCCCGAATACCGTTGTCCTCGAAGTCACGGAGACAGATCCTGGTGTGAAAGGCGACACGGCCACAGGGGGCACCAAACCCGCCATCGTTTCCACAGGGGCCCAGGTCAATGTGCCTCTTTTTATCTCGATTGGTGAGCGCATCAAGATCGATACCCGCACCGATACCTATCTCGGTCGCGAATAAAGCCCCAAAGCTTTTTTGGAGATCCGCACTAATCCTGGCTTGGATCTCCCCCCTACCCATGCAGTTGTGAGGAATAACCTGTTCTGTGGCTATTAATTTACAAGAGATCCAAGAACTTCTATCCACCATCGGCCAAACCAATGTCACCGAGTTTGAACTCAAAACCGATGATTTTGAACTCCGTGTGAGCAAAGGTACTGTTGTGGCTGCTCCCCAGACGATGGTGATGTCCGAGGCGATCGCCCAACCAGCGACGTCCACTCCCGTTGTTTCTCAACCGACTGCAACCCCAGAAGCCCCCCAAGCGGAAACCCCGGCTCCCAGTGCAAGCATTGATGATAAGTGGGTCGCTATCACCTCCCCCATGGTGGGAACGTTTTACCGCGCGCCGGCCCCTGGTGAAGATCCCTTCGTTGCCGTCGGCGATCGCGTTGGCAATGGTCAAACCGTTTGCATCATCGAAGCGATGAAATTAATGAATGAGATTGAGGCAGAAGTCAGCGGTGAAGTTGTTAAAATTGCCGTTGAAGACGGTGAACCCATTGAATTTGGTCAGACCCTAATGTGGGTCAACCCAACCTAAGCATTCCAATAATCAATTGATACAATAGTCTTAAACTATCTATTCCTTTTTCTGAGAAAACCAATGCCTGACGACCATCAGATGCCCCCAGAAGTTCTCCAACAGGTAGCTTCGTACTTTAGTGTTCTGGGAGAACCGATGCGGTTGAGGATTTTAGGTCTTTTACAGGACGGGGAACGCTGCGTCCAGGATTTGGTTCAGGCAACGGATACAAGCCAAGCAAACGTGTCTAAACACCTCAAGGTGATGCTCCAGGCAGGAATTTTACAGCGACGGAGTGAAGGAACTTCTGCCTATTATCGGGTCAGTGATGAACTGATCTACGACCTGTGTAATTTAGTTTGTAATCGCTTGGCTGAGCGCATTGAAGAACAGGCAAAGAAGTTTCGCAATGCCTCTTTGACTTCCTAGGCGATCGCCTTTGTTGATGCTGTCCAAGGTTAACAAAAGGATTAGGTCACGAAAGTTTACAATTGTTATAACGAAGCAAGAATTTATTCCCTAGCCCACCTACAGATTGCCGATCCTATGACTTCCTATTCCACTTTTTCTGCCAGAGCCGAAATGAGTGAGCTGCGTCGCCTCAAGACGCTGTTGCCCCCTGAGTTGCAAAGTTGGGTGATGGTTGAGGGCAGCACAGAAGTCAATCCCCCTCTCATCCGCTGCGAAGAATTAGGTAAAGATGAAGTCGAAATTCAAATTGATTTGGCGAAGTGGGAAAATCTCGCCATTGACCAACGCAACCTCTTGTTTTGGCATGAAGTTGCAAAGATCCAGAACGATACAATTCCCCGGGAAGGCTGGGAAATGGCAGCCCTCGCCATTGGTCTGGGGGGTGCTGTGGGCGAGCTTTGGGTCCAGGATGGTTTGCTCTTGGTTTTAGCGATCGCCCTTTGTGGTTTTTCGGGTTACCGACTATGGCAAAAAAATAGCGGTGAAAAACGGATGACCATCGCCATTGATGCCGACGAACAGGCGATTCGCCTCGCTACTCGGTTTGGTTATACCCTGCCCAATGCCTACAAGAGTTTGGGGAGTGCCCTTAAAGCCCTGATTGAGCAAACCCCCAACCGCCGCAAACGCAAAGATTACGAAACACGGCTCCAGTTCTTACGGAAGAGTGCAGCCAAAGCCAAGGCCCAGATGGAAGACCAACAGGTACGCCGTCCGAAAATAAGCTAATTCCTGTAGTAATTAAGGGGTGGCGATCGCCGCTGGTTGTGCCTTTGCTTCGGCGATCGCCCCTTGGAGGGTTTCGATTAACTCTTGATCTAAATAGGGCTTCGTTAAGTAGCCATTTGCCCCCAACTGCTGGGCCAACTGACGGTAGCGTTTACTGCCCCGGGAAGTCAGCATCAGCACCGGAAGTTCCGCTTTCGGATGTTTTTTGCGACAGCGGCCGAGAAACTCAAAGCCGTTCATATTGGGCATTTCCACGTCACAGATGATCCCGACTACTTCAGGGTGAAGCTCCAGTTGGTTGAGGCCATCGGCACCGTCTTGGGCCTGGATGACGCGATAACCGGCCTTTTGCAGGGTGGTGGAGAGGGTTTGTCGGGTCGTTAGAGAATCATCAATGGCGAGGACAGTCGGCAAAGTTAATTTTGGCTGGCGGGTCTGGAATTGGGGATTAATGATGGTTGTGTTGTGGCTATCTTTTTGGCAGACCCGTTCAATGAGGGCAGCACTATCTAGGACAGGAACGAGACGACCATCCCCTAAAATAGTGCAACCAGAAATATACCGAGGTGAAGCGATCGCCGTCCCAAAGGGTTTGATCACCAGATCTTGTTCGAGGAGAATTTGATCGACCCGCAAACCAATCACTTCATTGGCCTGGGCCATGACCAAAACCATCTGTTGGCCCACTTGATTCCAAATATTACTAATATTGCCCTGGGCTAAAGAGCCAATTTGTTGGCGACTGGCAATGGCCGAAGCGGGATAATTAAAGCCACTCAGGAGGGCCTGGACGAGGGGCACTGTTTTCCCCTGCCAGCGGAACTGTTCTTGGTGACCGTCTTTTGTGAGATCTGCTTTTTCGGCAGCGGCGATCGCCGACAAACTATTGATAGGAACCGCAAAGACACTCTCCTGACAACGGAAAATCAACAATTTTGTAATGGTCATACTCCAGGGGAGCCGGAGGGTAAAAGTTGTCCCTTGGCCTAGCTCAGAGGTCAGGGAAATATTCCCCTTGAGGGCGCGAATTTGCAGACGTACCGCATCGAGGCCCACCCCCCGACCCGATAAATGACTGACTTTTTCTGCTGTTGAAAAACCCGGAACAAAGAGTAATTCATACAGTTGTGACCGAGATAATTCCGCCGCTTCAGTGGCACTGACTAAGCCTTTGCGCACGGCTTTGGCACGGACTTTCTCAATGTCAATGCCGCGACCATCATCCTGGATTTCAAGGTAGGTAGAGTTGCCCCGGTTGTAGGCTTTGATTGTAATCGTGCCCGCTTCTGATTTATTGTGGGCAAGGCGTTCTTCGGGGGAGTCGATGCCATGGTCAAAGGCATTACGAACTAAGTGAACCAGAGGATCATAGAGCTTCGATAAAATCGCTCGATCCACAAGGGTATCGGTTCCTTCTAGGTTCAAGCTGACGGGTTTATTACCCTTAACGGAAAGATCACGCACAGTACGCGGAAAACGGTTCAGAAGCTCCCCAATGGACAACATCCGCGCTTGGATTAGATTATTTTCTAGTTGTTTGAGGGTTTGTTGTCGTTGTTTGAGGGCTTGCTGATCCTGCTGAGCAATAAGAGTAGTGTCTTCAATGGTTTCACTGAGCTGGGCCATTTCCTCGGTCATGGCCGAAGCAAAAATGACAAATTGCGCCAACTGAGCCCGGGCCTGGGGATTTTTGACCACCAGTTCTTTGGCATATTCTTGGAATTGCGCGGTAATTTTATCGAAGCGACCATACCAGCGTTTGAGGGAATCGAGGGCATCGCTGCTTTGTTTATTCCGGAGTAGGGCGCTGTTGTCCTGGGTGACTAATTCGCCAACCAGGCTGTTGAGGTGATTGAGGCGGCCCATGTCGAGGCGCACGCTGAGGCTATTGGTGTCAATGCTTGGTAGAACGGGATTGGCAGGGGGGGCGATCGCCTTTTCTGGAACTGGAGCCTTTTCTGGAACCGGAGCTGCTGCTGCAGAATTTGGAATTAACTTGGGTTCTAACGCCTCAGTCTCAGGAGAGCTGGGGGGAGTCTCGTCCTCGGTGGAAACAATATCATTCTGGATGATCGGTTCGCTGGGTTCCGGTTCATCCATGAGCACCAAGCTTGTGAGATCCACATCGACCTCCCCTAGGGCATCATCGGCCTCTAGGATCAGTTCAGCCAGATCAATGTCACCCAGGACGGGTCGCATCTCGGCTTCTGGTCGGGCATTTTGGGTTAAAAATTGGAGGGCGGCCAGTTCATCGGCATCGAGGGAAAGACCGTTTCCTAAATCTTCGCCATTGCCGTTATTCACGAGGTCATTGACCGTCTCTAGGGGAAGAGTTTCTGGTGCCGTTGACGGGGAGGGAGTCTGGGTTTGGCTGAGTTGCTGGAGGGCGGCGCTGGGTTCTCCTCCCTGGGTGCGATCGCCAGCGAGGACAGCGGCTTGGCCTGCTTGAAAATCAGCAAGGGCGCAGCGGGCAATCTCCAGATACTGTTCAGCATTGGCTGCGAGGGCCGCTTGGGCCACCTGGGCGATCGCCGCAAAGCCTTCGAGGTTCAACATATCGCCTAGGGTTGCCAAAACTTCCATTTGGGAAACGAGTTCCCCGTGAGGATTTTTCGTCGGCGGTTTGTTGACGTAATTTTCGAGGCGACCAAGGGCCTGGGGGACTTCTTCTTTGAAAATAAATTCAGTAATATCCCCTTCCATCTGCATTTCTGGCAGTTCTGCCGCTTCATCTAGGGCATGGCCTAACTTTTCTTCTAACTGGCTAAAGATCGGTTTTGCCCGTCCTAAAGCGTGGTCAGGGTCATATTCTCCTTGGTGAATTTGCTGATTGATGGGGTCTTGGAGGGCGTCATAGGCTTCGAGCAACAGGTTTTCCAGCTCCACATCGAATACAGTGTCTTCTTTATAAAGAGCCCGGATGCCGTTTTCTAGATCATGGGCGATCGCTTGGATGGCCATCAAGCCCACACAGGCAGCGCCCCCTTTAATGGAATGGGCGGCCCGCATCAAACCATGGATTGTCGGTGTTTCGTGGTCTTGGCAGAGGTTCATCAAACCCGTTTCGAGGTGCTGCAAAAGCGCCTGTGATTCCTGGACAAAGAATTCATAGGCTTGATCGTTTGTATCAACTGTTTCCTTGGCCATGATTGGATGATGATCCCCTACTCAACCGATGTGATGATAAAAAATAATGTTGCGATGCGATGTTACTCGACAGGGTGGGGAAAGGGCGATCGCCTCTCCCCGATACCCCGACAACTACTGCACCTTAAAGCGAGACACACTCTGTTGCAGTTCCCCGGCTACCCCCAGGAGCTTGGTGAACGATTCCGCCACCTTCACCGATTGGGCGGAGGTTTGATTAGAAACATTGGCCACATCCTGCATCGTTTGGTTCAGCTCATTGGAAATATCAACCTGGGTAGACGCCGAATCCGCAATTTTTTCGACGGTTTGGTTGATACTCATACTGACCTTGGCAAGATCCGTGAGGGCTTGGCGTGTCCCTTTCACTAATTTCGTCCCGATCAAGACCCGCTTCCGGCCCACATCCATGGCTTTGATTACCTCGTTGGTTTCCGCCTGGATTTCTTCGATGATCGCCTCAATCTCCTTGGTGGCGTTGGCCGATTGTTCCGCTAGGGTGCGCACTTCATTGGCGACGGCAAATCCCTGTTCTTCTTCCCCAGCGCGAGTTGCCTCCACAGAAGCATTCAGGGCGAGTAAATTGGTTTGGTTGGCCAGTTCGCGGATCAGGTTTAAGACCCGGGAGATCTTCTGGGAAGAATCCGCCAGATTTTTAACCTTGCGGGCCGTTGCTTCAACGGTTTGTTGGATCGCCACAATCCCTTGCACCGTACGGTTCATGGCCATGTCCCCTGATTGGAGGGTTTTGTTCGCCAATTGGACTTTGGCTTGGGCTTCCTGGGCGTTGCTGGCGACCTCTTGGATGGATCCAGTCATTTTAAAGAGCTTATCGAGGGCCACATTGACGCTTTCGGCTTGGCGCAGCGCTTCCGCAGACAGGTTTTGAATCAAGGATTCACTTTCTTGGGCAGTGTCTGACACAATGGTTGTCGATTCCTGTACCCGCTGTACCAGCAGTTGGAGATTTTCAAGGGTGGCGTTGAAAAAGTCAGCGACAGTGCCCATTTCCCCTTCAGTGACCCCAGCCCGCACGGTCAAATCCCCTTCAAAGGATTCTTCGATTTCTTCGAGGAAGTTTTCAATTTGCCCTTGGAGTTGCTCCCGCTGTTGACGCTGTTCTTCGGAAACGGCTTCTGCTTGGCGACGGGATGTTTCGACTTCTTCGAGGAGGAGGGCTTGGTCGAGGGCATAGCCCAACTGGATCGCCACCTGACGGAAGGACTCTACCAGGGGAGCTTCCCATTCTCTGGTACTCGAACATTGGTGCGCCCCCAAAAGACCATAAAGCTTTTGGTTAACGAGAATGGGAACCACCACGTTGGCCTTTACCTGCCATTTACCGAGTTGTTCTTCGTGACAAGCGGTGAGGCCAGCTTGGGAGACATCGGGGGTCACTTGCACCCGCCCTTGGCGATAGGGTTCAACGTAATCTTCGGGGAAACAGGGGGCATCGCCGGAGGTCATCATATCTTCGCTGAGTTTGCGCCAACCGGATTTGACGGCTTCGTATTTAATCCGGCCATCCCAGTTGTCATCAAAGCGATAAACTACGACCCGATCGCACTTCATGAGCTTGAGGGCTTCTTCGACGCCAGTCCGGAAGATCCGTTCTAGATCGAGGGATTCACGGATCCGGAAACTGATGAGGTTTACTTGGCGTGTCCGGACGAGTGCCTGTTCCTGTTCCCGGCGGAGGAGGGCCTGGTCTAGGGCATACCCCACCTGTTCTGAGAGTTGACGGAGGATATCAATTTCCACCTCACTCCAAAGACGGGTGCTGGCACATTGGTGCACAATCAACATGCCATAGAGACGTTGGTTCGCACTAATCCCGGTGGCCATATAACCCTTGACACCATAGGGAGCAAACTCATTCACATGGCAGTCAACAAAATCAGCATTAAAAATATCGGGAATCGCGACGATGTGACCCTTCTGGTAATTTTTTGAGAGCTTTTCTGTGACCCGGGGTTCATTGGTGCGTAAGCCGAGGGTTGTGGGGTAGCCCTGCTCCACTGATTCTGCGGTGATCAGCCCTTTCCAAGAGGAATCAAATTCATAGACAATTGCCCGGTCTGTGCCCAAAAGATCCTGGGCTTCTTCGACGGCGACATTGAGAATGGCCTCTACCGTCGAGGCGGCCTGGAGTCGCATCCGGGTTTCATTCAGGCGCTTGGCACGGTCTTGTTCTTCCTTGAGGAAAGCCTGCTCTAGAACATAGCCAATCTGCTGGGCAATTTGCTTTAGGGTATTGATCTCTAGGTCAGTCCATTGGCGCGGCCCAGAACATTGATGCACGATCAACATGCCATAGAGCTTTTGGTTAGCGACGATGCCAACGGCCATGTAGCCTTTAACGGCATGGGTCGCAAATTCGGTGATGTGACAGTCGATAAAGTCGGCTTCGTAGATGTTGGCATAGGCCGTCACTTTCCCCCGGATGTAGGCCTTGGCAAATTTTTCGGTGACACGGGGTTCGTTGGTTTTTAATCCCAGGATCGACTCAAAACCAGACACAACGGATTCTGCATTGATCAGGCCGCGCCAGTTTTGATCTAAGCGATAGACGATCGCTCGATCGGCGGTGAGGATGTCTCGCGCTTCTTCGACGGCGGCGCTGAGAATTTCTTGGACTTCGAGGGATTCCTGGAGACGGGCGCTCATCTCACTTAGGCGTTGGGCGCGCTCGGCAGTCATCTGCCGCTGTTCAATGAGGCTAATGCGTTCGAGGGCAAAGTTAATTTGGTTGCTAATTTGCTGGAGCAGGTTGCTATCGACTTCTTGCCAGGGGTGGGCACCTTGGCAACGGTGGACAACGATCAGGCCGAAAAGATTGCGTTCGATGGTAATGGGAGCAATCATCATCGCCCGCACCTGGGCCTGGTCGAGGGTTTCTAGTTGGGAGGCACTCAAACCGATGTCGCTGAGGCGATTTAGGACGGTGAGTTTGCCGCGCTGGGCCTGCTTGAGGTAGCGTTCATCGAGGCCACAGTCCTGGAGTGTTTTGCCCATGAGGCTTTTCCAGCGGGGATCGGCAGCTTCGGCGATCGCCATGGCTTTTTGGGGGCCATCGACCCGGAAAATGAGCACTCGGTCGGCTTGGAGGGCTTCGCGGGCATCGTCTACTGCTGTTTCGAGGATCTCTGCGGTGTCGTTAAAACTACCGAGACGGGACGACAATTCATTGAGAATTTGGGCCTGGAGGGCGGCATTTTCTTGCTGTTGGAGGGCAAAGGCTTGATCGAGGGCAGTGCTGACCTGGGTGGCGGCCTGGCGCAAAATCTCTAGTTCACTATCGGCCCAACGGCGGGGTAGTGAGCATTGGTGCACCATCAAAAAGCCCATGAGTTTTTGGCGGGCGATAATGGGGGCGATCGCACTGGCGCGAATCCCTTTCGCCTTTAGGTGATTGAGCACCGCTTCATCAAGATTGGCATCGTAGATATCCTCGATGACAGTCACCTGACCCCGGAGATAGGCGTCTTGGTGGGAGGCCTCCAGCCAGGGAAGATCGAGTTCTAGGCCCAGGATTGTCGGAAACTGCCGTTCCACAGCCTCAGCAACCACTTGACCCCCAAGGGCATTTTCACCGAGCTGATAGACCACCGTGCGATCGCCCCGGAGCGCAGTTTGCACTTCCTGAACCACCGCCGCAAAAATATCCGCTGGCGTGAGAGATTCCCGGATCCGCGCACTGATTTGGTTTAACCATTGGGCCTGTTCTGCTGCCGCCCGCTGTTGATCTAACAATTGAGCTTGGTCGAGGGCATAACCCACCTGTACCGCTAACTGCCGGAAAAATTCGATCTCCGACTCTGACCATTCCCTGGCGATCGCACATTGGTGGGCCACCAATAACCCATACAACTCTCCCCCCAAAAGCAGCGGTGCCGTTAAACTTGCCTGGACTTCCAATTGTTGCCATTGATCCAGTTGGGTATCATCTGTTGTTGTTCCGTGGCCGAGATTGTTGAACGCTTCAACCCGCCCCTGCTGAAAGAGCCGAATGGCATGGTCTGATAACCCCACTAGAGAATAGGACATTCCCAAAGCGCTGGGCCACCGCCGTTCCACGGACTCGTACATCACTTTGCCGAGCCAATCTGGGTCATCAAAGACATACACCACCACCCGGTCTACATCTAGGGCATTGCGCGCATCCGAGACCGTCGCATTGAGAATATATTCAAAACTTAAGGACTCACGAATGTGGGAAGTCATCGCATTGAGAAGCTCAGCCCGTTCCACTGCCGCCCGTTCTGTGGCTAACAGAGATTGGAGTTCTTCCGTCATCATGTCGATGTTGGAACGAAGATTACTGAGTTCACTCACAAGGGTGCCAGCCTTTGAGGTGAGGGTGGAATGCTTGCCGTTGTTGGCGTTGGTGGCCTGTACCGGCACAATGGTCACCGTTTCTTCAATGGGTCGTTCTTTGCGGTCGTGGCCGAGGGATTGGGACTGAAGACGGTTGTCTTGGGAGCTGTTGGGGCGGAAGGGAGCTTGAGTCATGGCAGTTTCAGGGAATTTCAATTTAGATAAACGCAGGGAAATGAAAAAATGAGGGGCCAAAACATTGGGCCGATTCATTATTCAGTCTGGAAAAATCAGCCTGGGGATTTGAGGTGATCTAGCAAGGCTTCGAGGTTGATGCTCAAGATGGTTTCCCCCGAAGCTGTCCGAAACTGGCCAGCCACCAAAGCTGAAACCTCAGGGGGGATTTGCCCTGGAGGACCAGGTAATAACTCCAGGCGATCGCCGCGTATGAGATGCTGCACCTCGGCGACGAGAATCCCGAATGTCTGGTGGTTGACCGTAACCCGTAAAACATGGCATTGCGATCGCCCATAATCACCAGCCAATAAAGGAGGCAAACGCAGGGCATAGGCTAAATCCACCAGCCATAGCACATCGCCGCGCCAGCCACAGACCCCCACCACCGCAGGCGGCAAATCTGGCATTTGCACAATGTGTCCCAACTCGACATTGATCGTTTCGACCAATTGAGCCGTGGGCACCATGGCCCGAAAACCATCGGCCAAAAGAATACCAATGTATTGTGTTGTGCTACTTTCCGGGGCAGAGGTCACAGGGGCCATAAACAACGCTCCAAATCAAACTTCAGTCAACAAAAGTTGCGCTAGACGGGATGGCAAATCAGGCAGCGCCAAGCTTAAGGGATCCAACGCCGTACCGCGTTTAACAATTCATTTTGGTCAATGGGTTTGGTGACATAATCATTGGCCCCTTGTTTACTGGCCCATTTTTTATCCATTTTTTCAGCTTTGCTAGAGCACATGATGACAGGAATATTTTGGGTTTTTGGATTATTTTTCACCTCACGACAAAAGCCAAAACCGCTTTGGCCCGGCAGCACCACATCCAAGACAATGCCATCGATCATTTTGTGATCCAGGATGGCCCGCGCTGCCTCTGCCGTCGTCACCTTTAGCAAGCTAAACCCGGCATTTTCTAGGCAACTTGTGATAATTTGTGCTTCTGTCGGACTATCTTCAACTAATAATAAAGTTGCCATTACAAACCTCTGAGAAAAATTCAAATTAAATAACAATTTTTGTTTGAGAGCAACCCTTAAGTAAACTTTGAAAAGTCAAATTTTATCGGGTAGAGCTAGAAACTTTTAAGGTGACATCTTCTGTTTCATTATCCTGTGCGGCAACTTCATCTAAATATTTTTCAATTAAGGCAATGGTTTTCTCTGGATCCGGTGGTTTCCCCAAAAAATCTGAAGCTCCCACGAGCTTGGCTCGATTGCGATCAATCAAGGTATCGCGGCTGGTCAAGACAATAATTGGCGTTTTTTCAAACACAGAGGTTTGCCTGAGAAACTTACACACGGTGTAACCACTAGCATTGGGCATCACGAGGTCAAGAATGATCACGTCTGGTTGACTCTCGATGAGCTTGGCAACGCCCCGCATGGGTTCACTAATGCCGATGGTGCGATAACCAGCCCCTTCGAGGATTTTCCGTAGGGTTTGGAGAATCACGGGGCTATCATCAATACAAGCAATGAGGGCATCACGCTTTTCGGGCGATCTCAGACTGCCGGAAGTGGGGCCATCAGCATCGGTAGATTCTGCAAGATGGCCTAGGGGAGGGGGTAAATCGGCAATTTTTTTCAGTTGAACAATGCGCTTTTTTAATAGGGGAATTAGGGCATTGGCAACGCTATTAACCGATTTACCAAGGCACACAGAAATGTCCCACATGGTGAATTGTCCATTGAGATACTGACCCAAACTGCCAAGGGCACTGGCATCAATACCTGCCTTTAGCACTGGGGCGAGGGTGGGACTCAAGTTGCCAAGACCAGCGGCTTGCCATTGTTGTTGGAGTTGCATCACTCGCTTGAGGTCGGGTTCGACTTCTAGGTAAGACAAGGACAAACTGAGGGCGATTTCTGTGGCATTTTTTTGGGTTTCATGGGATTCGATGGTGGCATCGGCATAGCAACCAAGATCGAAGAAGACTTCCTGGGCGATCGCCCGAATAATTGCCTTCGCTTGCATGACCGTCAGTTGTTTGGTTGTGATCCCTTGGTAAAGGAGCTGATATTCCCACATTTGCGAGCTGATCAGTTCTTGGGGATTTGGCGTCCACTGGGGGGCGAGCCGTTGGGTAATGCGGTTCCAACGACGGGTAGAGTGGATACCGGCGGTGGCATGGAGAAGACGCCCGGACAGGAGATGAATATGCCCCTGGTATTGACTATTCCCCACAATCAACTCACCCGTAGCCCGGGTTTGGCACAACTGGTTTAGTTGATCGGCGATGAAACTGAGTGTATTGCCTGCAGCAGTCATATTCTGTGTCTAGAGCATTCTCGATTTTAATATACCCATAACATCACGATCACCTAACAAAAACTTTGCAACAATACACAAATCAATTTATTGATTTAAAACCCTAGAAATCAAGCAATTAGCAGCACAATAAACCCAAACAATATTTTCTTTGCATGGGAATTTATTCGCTTTATTTTGATTTTTATTGCCGCACAAGTATTGAGGCGGTTCTTAATTCCGCTGTTGCTTTCTACGTATAAACACTGAAGCTTGTTTTAACTTTTGTGAAGTTCAAGAACATGTTGACTGTGGGACGTTTGAAAGTAATTCTTAAGAAAAAATTATAGAGATTTCTCCTAGACAATTTTGTGAAGATTTGATGTAGCTTTTACTGTTCTAGGCGAGAAAAAGACGCCGTTAACGATGATTTGGGTTGACAAAGGGCAGTAGCGATCGCCAACAATGACATAGATTTCTAGCCCTCTCCAGTTGAGACCATGACGGATATTGCGACGTTAATTGCCCAGGTAAAGACAGAGGCAGAGCGGGAACCATTTCCCATTGATGTGCCTGTGTACCAAGCAGCACGCCTTAATCCCACGGAGCCAGTGCTCTATGCGGGGAATCTCAAGGCATCCCTGTGTTTTTTTGGGCGGGATTTGGGACGGGATGAGGTGCACGCCCGCCAACCCCTCTATGGTGCTGCGGGAACCCTGGTACGCCAGGGATTTTATTATGCAGTTCACCACAAAAAAATCCATGACAAGGCGCAATTGGCGACGGTGTGCGATCGCATTTTGCTGACCAATACGGTGCCCTACAAACCACCGGGCAACAAGGCCTATCCGGTGTCGGTTAAGGAACGATTTCGCCCTTTTGTGGAGCGGCTGTTGGTGTTGCACTGGCAGGGCAACCAAATCATCACCCTGGGTACGGAAGCCTTTAAGTGGTTTGACCCCTACGGACGACGGGGAGAGGTAAACGGGTTCTTCCGGCGGGGCGATCGCTTTGAGACATCCTTGCAAGTGACCCTCCGGGCGGTGGACGATCTGGGAATGGAACACCAAAAGATCGTTACTTTGTCGCCTTTGCCCCACCCATCCCCCCTAAATCAACGCTACTACGCCCAGTTTCCTCAGATGTTGCAAAATCGTCTGGGGGCGATCGCCTTTTGAGACCTCGCCGTTTCGGGCTGCACTTAGTCCTGTTCCGTGAGTCCTGCCTGATGAAAATCTTGGCCCGACCCATATTGCCACGCTTCACGCCGTCGTTTGGCCTGGTAACTATCTCCCATGGGCAGACGCTGACTGAGCGCATAGCTTGAAGTGTAGAGACCCAGGGCAAGGTAATGGCGCAACCAATCGGCCAACGCGCCCACCCCCAAATGGGGCAACAGGGGCAACACCGTTTTAAAGTTCACCCTGGGTAATGTCTTCGTTAGGCCTTGGAACTGCACCACATCCTGCAAAAATGGATTGAGGGTATCTTCCCCTAACTGGGCCATCACCCCAAAGACCGCATTTAACAGGTCATTAATCTGGTTTGGTGGACAGCTTTGGTTGACCCCCACGCTCATCGCTTTTTGGAACAGCCAGGTGACCGAAAGATTCGGTTGGTAGGGTTGTAGCTGGGCGAGGGATTGGCGATCGCAACAGTCCTGGGTCAGGGCATCATCTAAACCGTTGGTGAGTCGCTCCAGATGCCTCAACATTGCCCCAAAGCCACCAAAACTAACGGGGGATTGGCCGCCACTACTGTCGCCAATGGGCAAAATGCGGTCCCAAGGATAATGCAGAGGACTACGACGATAGCTTGGGAAAAAACCAAACAAAAACCGTTGAAAATCTAAGGCGGCTAAATCCACCTGTTGATAGTCAGGCAGTAATTTTAGATATTCCTCCAGGAGAAAAGCTAGGTCAAACCGTTGGGGATGGGCATCGAGATAGGTAAATAGATAAGTAGTGCGGCCATCGTGGGCGGGAAAGGCTTCCCAAAAGTATTGACATTGGTTGCGAATCGGCGTGAATGAATAGATTAAATCTCCCTTACTATTCGCTGCAAACCCCTGGGCGCAGCTTCCCACCACTAGACAGACACCGTCGGGCTTTTGGCCTTGGCGCACCTGTTGGGCAATGGGAGAAAAATGCCCCATACCATCCAAAATTAAGCGGGTGTGGAACGTGAATTTTTCAGTCCTGGCGATCGCCCCCTGCGGCGAAACCGTAATCCCTGTGCAAGGGTGATTCTCAAAAATCTTGCCGCCCCAGGTGAGGAATTTTTCCTTCAAAACCGCCAGTAATCGCCGGGGACTCACACCAATATTTAAAATATCTTTCACCCAGAGGGGATCTCCCCCATGGAATTGGATACGCAGGGGATTGAATTCCGTGGCGATGACTTCGCGCAGTTCGGTCTCACTGAGCAGTTCTAAATCCAGAAGCGTCTGCAACTCACTCCGGGAAATATTCCATTCCTGAACGCGCCCTTGCAATGGCCCCCGCTCCAAGATAATCACCCGCCATCCCCGCCGTTGCAGGGCCGCCGCGAGGAGCAAGCCTAAAGTGCCCCCGCAGACGAGCACATCACAATCATAGTCAGGGCAGTCTTCCGTACCAATTTCCACCATCGCCGGAGCGCCAATCTTACCCTGTCGCCAATTTTGCCACCGTTGATCAGCGGCCCGTAGCCCATTGAGGGGATCCCCTGGCATTGCGCCCAAAATTGTTTCTACCTGACCCATGGCGATCGCCTCTCATTTTTCTGCACACTGTGGCTCTTTTTTATCATTTTCCCTGGGAGTGATGGTTATAAATACTTAAAAAATCTTGAATTTCCGGGATTGCCTTGACTTCATAAAACTTAATCAATAGAATCAGCGTAACTTAACACCGCCAAAATATTCAGGCTTAATCATTTGGTGCGTTGAGTGCTGTTTTAATTCATTTTTAATATTCAGGAGCTTGCCCGTGCTAGGAAAAATTTTAGGAAAAAAGAAAGATAACTTTTTCATGGAATTACCTTCCCAAGGTAACGACACAATCGCCGAAGCGTCCGTTGCGCCCGAAGTGCGGGTACAGGAAACACCTCAGGTAGAAGCCCCTACTACTGAAGCTTCCCAAGAGGCCCCCGCTCCCGTAGCCAGTGTCCCGGCCCCCAATGTTAATGACCCCACCGATGTGATTGTTGCCGCCATTCAAGCTGCAAGCCGAGAAGCCGTCCTCGCACAGACAGTAGAAGTTGGAGCCTTTGCAGAAAACTATCTCCTCAAACCCGGCAACCGTTCCAATCGTCGCCGCCCAGGGGCAAACATGGCTGCTTTTAAAGCGATGGCCCAAAACATCAAATTCTAGAAAGAGGCTTGAGCCAACAGAATTTCTGTCAGGGACAACGACATCCATTCATGATTTAGGGTTGAAAAAGGGAAGTGATCACTTCCCTTTTTTTGTGACAAATTTATTAATGTGGCGACGGTCAAAAAATAAATCTTTGACACTGGGGCCATGGGGAATCTGTGCTGCATGGAATCGGTACCAAAATTTTTTTCGCTGACCGTTTGGGGCAGATCCAAAATCTGTGGTAATTAAAAAGCGACAAAAGCCATTGCGATAGGGTCATCCTCTCTATAATGATCGCAACACTTGCAAACTGTTGCCACCATGAGCCAAAACCTTCCCCCTTCTTCCGAAAACTCAGTGCAAGTTCCACCATCCCGTCGGCGTCAACGTCTCATTACAGGAGCGGCTGTGGGCCTTGTGTTAGCCGTGGGAGCGGGCCTAGGCTATGGGCGTTACTACATCTACCAGCGCCTATCGCCACAAATTGAGCAGCAGCTTAATAAGCAAATTGATCGCCCCATTAACCTGGGGTCAGTGCAAGGATTTTCCTTGGGGGGATTACGGTTTGGCCCGTCTGAACTGCCACCAACGGCGGATTCCAATGATCAGCTTCTGGTTGAGGCGATCGCCGTTGATTTTAACCTGTGGACGTTGCTTACCCGACGGCGCTTAGACTTAAACCTCACCCTGATTAATCCCCAGGTGACCGTTGAGCAAAACCAAGCCCGCAGATGGCTAGATTTGAACATTGCTCCCGATGACCCAGACACCGAAGGTCTCGAAGTCAATATCAATAACATCCGCCTCCGCCGGGGTCAACTGACGTTAATTGCCCGCCAACGTTCCGGCACCCTGAGTCCCCCTGTGCAGTTGGCGATCACCTCCGGGAAAGGCCGCCTCACGAACCAAAACAAAGTGATCAATTTTGATGTCCAGGGGAAGTTGGCATCGGGGGGAGACTTAAACATCGAAGGAATCCTCGATTTTGACCAAGAAACCAGCAATCTCAGGATTCGCGCCCAGAAATTAGACCCTGTCGCCATTTCTAACCTGGTGGTTCCCCCTGTTACCTTTTCCGGTGGTGTAGTAGATGGTGCCATCGAGTTATTCCTAGAAGAAGGCGACCTCAGCGATTGGAATGGGGAGTTAATGGCCGAGGGTTCGACCCTAATCGTTCCGGCCCTTGCCAAACCCGTAGAAGATTTTTCCGGCAAAATTGGCTTTCAAAACCAAGAACTTCAATTCCAACAGACGACAGGCCGCCTGGGGACGCTTCCATTTAATGGCGATCTCAATATCAATTTTGAAACGGGTTTTACGGGGCAAATTGAGACTGCCCCCACAGAAATTGCCCAAATCCTGGACACCTTTGAATTAGAATCCCCGGCCTTTCCGGTAGAGGGTCAATTGGCAACGACGGTGACCTTTGGGGGGCCACTGGAACAAATTCAATTGGCCGTTGCGGCAACGAATGCCAGCCAATTAAAAGTTGATCGCCTGACCCTGGAGCGTTTTCAGGGCGATCTGACCATTACGGGTAATCGTTTTCTGGTTGAGCAGTTCACCGCCCAACCTACCTTGGGAGGCAATATCACCGGCCAAGGGGTAATTCAATTGGCCGATGAAAATACATATTCGCCTGGGGCGATCGCCATTGCAGCCCAGGGGGATCAACTACCGACGAATGCCCTGGCCCAACTCTACGAACTCAATTTACCCGTCACTGCCGGGCCGGGCCGCACGGATGTGGTGTTTGAAGCGCCCCTGAACCAAGTCTCAGAATTTGTCGTCTCAGGTACCGCTGTGGTGCCCGTGGCTGGGGGCCTGGTGACGATGCCCAACCTGCGCATTACCCAAACCCAATTCCAAACCCCTGCCCGCGCCCAGGGACTGCGTCTCGCCCAGCTTACGGAACAGGAACTGCCCTCCTTTCTCCAGCGCAGTATCGTCAATGGTGATTTCCAAGTTGCGGGCACCTTTGGCCAGTCAGAACCCCAGGCACAAGCGGGTTCCCTCGACATTACTGGTCAGGCCCGCACCAGTTTTGCCAATGGTCAGGCGATCGCCCGCAATATTCGCGTTGGGGATGGTCGGTGGCGCGCTGACCTGGCTTTAAATAACCTCGATCTTAAAGAAATTTTACCCGCTGTTCCTCGTACCCTAGTGGCGGACTACTCCGGCCAGTTCCAGACTGGGGGAACCTTAGCTGAGGTGAACTTAAATACCGTCGAAGCAACGGGTTCCGGACGCCTCACGGTGGGCAATGGCGAGATTCGCACCGAGGGCGTCACCGTCGCTGGGGGGGAATGGTACAGTCGCACCGCCCTAAATAATGTAGATTTAGTGAGCTTTGCCCCCCAATTGGCCAATGTGGCAAATACAGTCCCCAGCCAGGGTCAGTTTGAAGTGCGGGGTAATTTAGAAGATCTCTCAGTAGAGGGGATGTTGGCCCAGGGTTCCCTGAGCGCCAGACTAGCAGGCGGTGTCATTGACGGCGGATTGTTAACGCTCCAGAATGGCCAACTCCAAGGGGATTTTACCGCTCAAAATTTGGCTCTGAATCGCCTCAATAGTAGCCTGGAGGGAATTGGCAGTGGCGCTGTGCAATTAACGGCGGATGTGACCGAGCCAGACCTGAAGAATGTGCGGGCCGAAGGGGATCTGCGCCTCAGTGAAGGAGTCGCCCTGATTAATTCTCCGTTAACCAGTCAATGGGCTTGGAATGGGCAGCAACTGCAAATCCAAAGGGCGATCGCCGAAAATTTCCGGGCCGATGGGGTCTTAACCATTGATAGCGATCGCCTCGGTCGCGATGCAAGCCAAGCAATTACACAATTGGCCCTCAACCTAGAAGCCCAAAATCTCGATCTCCAGCAACTGCCTTTACCGGAGGTGGCCCAGGCCCTCGATGTTGTAGGTCAAGGGGATTTTCGGGGCACGATCCAAGGGACGCTCCAGCAGCCCCAGATCAATGGTCAAGTCGCTCTCAATAATGTACAGTTAGCCGAATTAACCCTCGACCCCACCCTCCAGGGCACCATTCAAACCCGCAGCGATCGCCGCACCATTATCGCTATCGAAGGGGAAGAAGACCAGATTTTTGCCCGTCTGAATTCCCGTCTCCGCCCAGAACAGGCCGAACTCAAGCTCGATGGCTCGACCCTAGACCTCGCCCTGGAGTACAACCAAGCGGGCCTCGAACCGACCCGACTCCAACTGAGTAGTGGCAACCTCCCCGTTACCTTGATTCAACAGGTGGCCCAGGGACAACCCGCTTTGCAACGGCTTGATTTTCCCCTAGAAACGATGGTCTTGGGGGGACGACTCTCCAGTGAACTGCGGGCGGATCTCCAGGCGAATTCGGTGTCCGGTCAGGTGGCGATCGCCCAACCGATGCTGGGTTATCTTGAAGGCGATCGCCTCAGTGGAAACTTTTACTTTGCCAACGATACCCTCAGGCTCCAGGATTTCCAATGGGCGCAAAACGGTGGCCTCTACAGCGTCGATAGCACCATTGCCCTAGCCAACGAAAACCGTCCTAACCCAACTATTCAAACCACGGGCACCATCGAACAAGGCCGGATTGAAGATGTTTTAGCGGCCCTGCAAATTTTCGATTACGGTGATTTCCAAAATCTCGGTAGTTTGTCCCTACCGGATTATTTTGGCCGTTCCAGTCGCTTCGATCAGAGCGCCGATCTCTATGCCAACCGTCCCCAGGATCCGCCCCCCATTACCACTGAAATTGAGTCTGTGGCCGTGCCAGCCCAACCCACCCTGGAATTAGCCGATGCCACGCCCCCTGAACGGGAAAAATATCGTTGTGATACCCTCCTCAACGGCATGGCTGAAGCGACTCCGCCGGAAAATAATGGCGAAAATCCGGCCCTCTACAGCCGTGGCGATCGCCAACAATCCTTTGCCGAAAGAATCGCTCTCCTCAGTTGCGTCCAAAGCCAACTCAATTTAGATGTCGCCGAGAGTAAACCACTCCTGCCCGCAGAATTAGCAGACCTACGGGGGGAATTTAGCGGCGATTTGAGCCTTGCCTACAATGCAGATACTGGCCTCCAGGCAGACTTTGATCTCACTGGCGGATACCGCGAAGTGGCTGTATTTGGCGAATCACAAATTGTCGGTTCCCCTTGGCAGTGGGGCGAAATCACGATGCCCCAAATTATTGCGCGGGGTGTGCTGCGGGATCGGGTCTTAACGTTGCGGCCCGTGGGCATTCGTCTCTCGGAACAAGATGGCGGGGGACGCCTAAGCTTTATTGGTAGCTTTGGGGGCGATACCCAAACGGGACAATTGCGCCTCACCGAAGTCCCTGTAGCCTTTTTAGAAAAGTTTGTTGATTTACCTGAGGCGGTGGCGATCGACGGTTTTATTAACGCCAATGCTGCCCTTGCGGGAACTCCTGATGATCCCTCGGCCCGGGGCGAAATGACCATGGCTAACGCCAGTATTAATGACACGCCGATCAATAGCGTCAAGGGGAACTTCACCTATGATGATGCCCGCCTCGATTTCATCGTTGATAGTGAACTGGTGGCCGAGGCTGACCCCCTCCAAATTACAGGCAGTATTCCTTACCAACTCCCCAATGCGACGGTTGTCCCGGAGAGTAACGCGCTCAATCTCACATTTAACCTTGAGAATGAGGGATTTGCCCTCTTAAATATTTTGACGCGGGGTCAAGTGGCTTGGCTGGGGGGTGAAGGGGAAGTGGATCTGTCCATTGACGGAGAAATTGATCCCGATACGGGGCGGCCAGTGGATCTGGTGGCGGATGGTCAGGTGGCGATCGCCCAGGCAGAGATCCAAGCCCAGGTACTGCCTGATGCCCCCTTGACCAATGTCCATGGGCAAATTGACTTTAATCTAGATACCCTGACCGTCCAAGAACTCACCGGTGATTTTAGTGGTGGCCAGGTGGCGATCTCTGGGCAACTGCCCCTCGCCAGGGCGACGACCGAGAGCCAAACCCTCGATGTGCGCCTAGAAGATCTCAACTTTGTGCTGCCTGATCTCTACCAAGGGGGCGTTGCGGGCAATCTGATCATTGCTGGTACAAGCCTAGAGCCGACCATTGGGGGCGATTTAACCCTCCGAGAAGGGCGTATTTCGCTGGCAGGGAACCAAGAAAATGGCAATGGTAATGGCAACTCAGCCGCAGCCACAGACCAACAAACCACGGCCGGGAATAAACAGCTTGACCCAGGGACATCCCCAACACCGAAACGCGTTTCCAATGTCGATCTGCGGGCGATCACAGAGTTTAAAGACCTGAAAATCACCCTTGGCGATCGCGTGCAAATTACCCGGCAACCGATTCTGAACTTCCTCGCAACGGGGGATTTAACCCTCAATGGCACCCTCAATGATCTGCGTCCTGCCGGGGTGATTCAGTTAGATCGGGGTCAGGTCAATCTCTTTGCTGCCCAACTGCGGCTTGCGGGCAATCGTAATACCGCGACCTTTACCCCCAACTTTGGCCTCGATCCAGAGCTTGACATCACCCTAGAGACTTCTCTATTGGAAAATTCCCGGTCATTTCTTGCCACTACCGATCCCCTTTCTGCTGAAATTCGTGACAATAGCGTCTTTGGCCCCAGCCAGATCGGCACCGTCGAAACCATCCGTATCCAAGCCAATGTGCGGGGACGGGCGAGCAATTTAGATGAAAATATTGAATTGACCAGTAGTCCGCCCCGTAGTGAAACGGAGTTGATTTCTCTTTTGGGGGGATCTTTCTTAGAAAACTTCACCGGGGGCAGCACCAACGAAACCCTAGCTTTGGCTAACTTAGCTGGTTCTGCCCTTTTGAGTAATATCCAAGATGTCATTGGCAATGCCCTTGGTTTGAGTGAACTACGCCTCTTCCCCACGGTGATTACAGAAGATGAAGATGAGAGCAGTTCAACCTTGGGACTGGGGGCAGAACTCAGTGCCAATATCAGCCCAGATTTGTCCCTGTCAGTGCTGCAAATTCTGAATAGTAGCCAGCCCGCTCAGTTTGGTCTCCGGTATCGGGTCAACGATGAGATTTTTGTCCGAGGCTCAACGGATCTCAACAACGATAATCGTTTTTCTGTCGAATATGACCTGCGATTTTAGACACAAAAGCAGAAAATTTAACAATCTCTCCTGAGAAACGTTAACATTATTTAATAACCAACCTGAAACACAGGATAAGACGCTCTTTTAAGAATCGCATAATTATTCTGCTTATCCTCAAATCCTAGGAGGCTCTCAGTAGTGAACAAAAATAACAAAAAATGGCGCAGTACCGGGCTTTACGCCCTATTGGCGATCGTCGTGATCTCCTTGGCTGTGTCTTTCTTGGATCAGCAACCCCAAAGTCGAGAGACCTGGCGTTATAGTCAGTTTCTCCAAGAAGTCCAGCAGGGCAATATCGAAAGTGTCAAAATTAGTGGCGATCGCACTAAAGCTTTTGTCCCGGCCCAAGATGGCACGCCTATCCTCGTCAACCTCCCCCCCGGTGATACGGAGTTGATCGACATCCTCAGCGAAAACAATGTCGATATTGCCGTGTTGCCCCAGAGTGACGACAATTGGATTTTCCGCGCCCTCAGTACACTCATTTTCCCAATCCTACTACTCGTGGGGTTATTCTTCCTGCTCCGGCGCGCCCAGAGTGGCCCCGGTTCCCAGGCCATGAACTTTGGCAAATCAAAGGCACGGGTTCAAATGGAACCCCAGACCCAAGTCACCTTTGGTGATGTGGCAGGGATTGAGCAGGCCAAACTTGAGTTAACCGAAGTTGTTGACTTCTTGAAAAACGCTGATCGGTTCACTGCAATCGGTGCAAAAATTCCCAAAGGGGTGCTCCTCGTTGGCCCTCCCGGAACCGGTAAAACGCTCTTGGCGAAAGCTGTTGCTGGGGAAGCCGGTGTACCTTTCTTCTCCATCTCTGGTTCTGAATTCGTCGAAATGTTCGTCGGGGTCGGTGCTTCCCGTGTCCGTGATCTTTTTGAACAGGCCAAACAAAATGCCCCCTGTATCGTCTTTATTGATGAAATTGACGCCGTGGGTCGCTCCCGTGGTGCTGGTCTCGGTGGCGGTAATGATGAGCGGGAACAAACCCTAAACCAGCTCCTGACAGAAATGGATGGTTTTGAAGGTAACACTGGCATCATTATCATTGCTGCGACTAACCGTCCCGATGTCTTGGATGCGGCGTTAATGCGTCCCGGTCGCTTTGACCGTCAGGTAGTCGTTGATCGCCCCGACTATTCCGGTCGTTTAGAAATTCTCAATGTCCATGCCCGGGGTAAAACCCTCTCGAAGGATGTGGATCTCGAAAAAATTGCCCGTCGGACTCCCGGCTTCACCGGTGCAGATTTGTCGAACCTCCTAAACGAGGCAGCAATTCTGGCAGCCCGTCGCAATTTGACGGAAATTTCCATGGACGAAGTGAACGATGCAATTGATCGCGTCCTCGCTGGCCCTGAGAAGAAAAACCGCGTCATGAGTGAAAAGCGCAAAACCCTTGTTGCTTACCATGAAGCGGGCCATGCCCTCGTTGGTGCTTTGATGCCTGACTATGACCCAGTCCAAAAAATTAGCATTATCCCCCGGGGTCGTGCTGGCGGTTTAACTTGGTTTACCCCCAGTGAAGATCGCATGGATTCTGGTCTATACTCCCGTGCCTATTTACAGAACCAGATGGCCGTTGCCCTCGGTGGCCGCATTGCTGAAGAAATTATCTTCGGTGAAGAAGAAGTGACCACAGGTGCTTCTAATGACTTACAGCAGGTCGCTAATGTTGCCCGACAAATGATTACCCGCTTCGGGATGAGCGATCGCCTGGGGCCTGTGGCCTTGGGTCGCCAAAACGGTAACGTTTTCATGGGTCGTGACATTGCCTCTGATCGGGACTTCTCCGATGAAACAGCCGCCGTAATTGACGAAGAGGTCCGGGGCCTCGTGGAAGAAGCCTACAAGCGCGCGAAAGATGTGCTTGTCGGTAACCGCAGTGTCCTCGATAAATTAGCAGCGATGCTCGTCGAAAAAGAGACCGTTGACGCTGAGGAGTTACAAACCCTACTCATGGAAAGTGACGTGCAAATGGCCGCTTTCTCCAGTACTGCAGCTTAAGCAACTCGGAAAATTGAATTATTGCTAATCACTACGGTGAGAAACGAGATCCCTAATTGTTTTAGGGATCTTTTTTTGGCTTAAAACGTTGGCACATTAATGTGGCCGACACTGACGAGCACAGAAGACCCGCCCACGGCGATCTCCGTCAATTCCCCTTTTTGCTGTTGCATGGTCAGCATTAGTTGACTGGGCCGCCCCATTTGAATGCCTTGGTAAATTTGCCAAGTTTGTAATGTCGCCTGGCTGGGTAGGTAGCGATGTAGATAACCTGCTAAACTCGTGGCCGCTGAACCCGTTGCCGGATCTTCAGCAATGCCCAGGCCGGGGGCAAACATCCGCGCATAAACTTGATTGTCTTCGGTTACGACAAAGGGATAGATGTGGGCCGTCAATTGATGTTGGTATGCTTCTTCCCAAAGGGTGCGGTTGAGGGAGCAACGGCTCAGGGCGTCTAGATCCTTGAGGGGCAGATATAAAAAGGGCAGTCCACAGGAAATCACCGCCGGCTTTAACACCGGGTGTAAGTCGTGGGCCTGGAGATTTACCAGGGAAGCGTAATCGATGGGCTGCGATCGCTCAATAAACTGGGGCAACTGGGCCGCACTTAGGGCAGTGGTACGAACTTGATCCTGTTCCCAATAGATAGAGACGGGGACAATTCCCACTTCTTCTTGGAAACGCACAAGCTGACAATTTGCGGGTAGATAACCGAGATGGGCCAGAAGGTAGGCGGTTCCCACGGTGGGATGGCCCGCAAAGGGAATTTCGGCGGCGGGCGTAAAAATCCGCAGTTGAAAGTCCGTATCAGGATCTTTTGTCGGGAAAACAAAGACAGTTTCTGAAAGGTTAAGCTCCTTGGCGATCGCCTGCATTTGATGCGAACTTAACCCTTGGGCCTGGGGGAACACCGCCAGGGGATTACCCCCGAAAATTTGCTCTGTAAACACATCGAGGGTATGGAAAGTATAGGTTTGTGACATATAGGTTAAAAATAAACTTAAACTAAGGCCGGTGCCGTGGAGATTTGAATGGAAACGTCCGCTAAATCAAGAATTTGCGGAATCAGATCTTCTTTTTTGACGGCCATCATATGGACACCGTGGCAGAGATTTTTAGCAATTTTTACCTGCTCCGCCGCAATTTTGAGACCTTCTTCGAGGGGATTTTCCGCTTGGGCTAGGCGCTCAATAATCGCATCGGGAATTTGCGCCCCTGGTACACAGCGGTTGATAAATTGAGCATTTTTTGCCGATTTCAACAGAAAAATTCCCGCAAATACGGGCACATCATATTGACTGGCCACCCGGTTCATAAATTCTTCGAGTCGCTGGAAATCCGTAATCATTTGCGACTGGAAAAACTGCGCCCCAGACTCTACTTTTCGGGCAAAGCGAGATTCAATGGTGTACCAACTTTTCAGCTGGGGATCCACCGCACCCCCAGGGAACAAATCCAGGGGGCCATCGGGCATTTTTTTGTCGTTAAAGTCTTGGCCGTTATTTAATTTGGTGATCAGTTTTAACAGACGCACCGATTCGAGATCGAAAACCGCCTTGGCTTTGGGGTGATCGCCCGCTTTGACGGGATCCCCCGTAAGGGCCAACACATTCCGTAAACCGAGGGCATGGGCGCCCATTAAATCTGCTTGGAGACCAATGACATTGCGATCGCGGCAGGCCACCTGAAAAATTGGTTCGATACCGTTTTGCAAGAGTAAAGTTGAGGCGGCAATAGAAGACATTCGCATCACGGCCCGGCTCCCATCGGTCACATTCACCCCATGGACGCGATCACCAAGCAATTTTGCCATCCGTAGCATTTTTGTTGGGTCACCCCCCTTTGGAGGCGCAACCTCAGCCGTAACGACAAAGTCTCGATTTTCGATGGCACGACGCAGACGGGTGGTCATGGAAGCAGTTTTAGGGTAAAAAAATCACAGGTAATGAACCATTCTACAGGGACGGCAGAAAACCAAGGGCGTCTTTCACCTGCTTGAGGGTCGCATTTGCAACAGTGTCAGCTTTTTCCCGGCCTTCCCGCAACACCTGATCGAGGTAATCGGGGTTCGCCATAATGTCATGGTATTTCGTTTGGATTGGCTCCAGGGCGGCAATGACGGTCTCTGTGAGGAGGGGTTTAAATTGACCCCAGCCCATATCGGCACATTCGGCGGCTACAGTTTCTTTGGGTTTACCACTGAGCAGAGCATACAACCCCAACAAGTTATTGCATTCCGGGCGGTTAGGATTGTCAAACTCTAGGCCCCGTTCGGGATCGGTTTTGCACTTTTTAATTTTTTTCGTCAGCACATCGGGAGGATCCAAAAGATTAATCCGGCTTAGTTCCGAGGGATCGGACTTGGACATTTTTTTGGTGCCGTCGGTGAGACTCATCACCCTAGCGCCCGTCGTCCGAATCAGCGGATCCGGCATTTTCAGCACAGGGTTTTTCTTCGTGCCAAATTTGTCGTTAATGCGAATCACAATGTCGCGGGTCAGCTCTAAATGTTGTTTTTGGTCTTCGCCCACGGGCACTTTATTGGCATCATACAGGAGAATATCAGCGGCCATCAGCACCGGATAATCGAGCAGGCCAACGCTGACGTTTTCCCCTTGTTTTTGGGCTTTTTCTTTGAACTGAATCATCCGCTCTAACCAGTTCAGGGGGGTCACACAATTTAGTAACCAAGCCAGTTCACTGTGGGCCTTAACGTGGGATTGAACAAAAATTGTGGAGTGCTCTGAATCAATGCCACAGGCTAAATATAATGCGGCGATCGCCTTTGTATTATTTGCTAGAACCTTGGGGTCATGGGGCACCGTAATCGCGTGGAGATCTACCACACAAAAAAAACTGTCATAGTCCTGTTGAATTTCCACCCAGTTTTGGATCGCCCCAAGATAGTTGCCGAGGTGAAGATTACCGGTGGGTTGTACCCCAGAGAGAATGCGCTGTTTCGCCATGGATCGCTACGGTGTGGAATGCCCCAATGATTATCGGCCAAATGTTTCAGACTGTAAAGTTGCCTGACAAAGCCCAGGGGCGATCGCCTTCCTTTTAGCGAGATCTATCACCAAGAGGTCAGATTACAATAGAGATACAGGATCCTAAAATTTGCCCCTTTTTTCCCGTTAATTTTAAGGGCACAATTTTTGAGATTTCCTGCGGTCATTTGCGCCAGTATTGTCTTGCGGCCCATGCCATGAAAATTCTTTGTCTTACGGTTTTTCCCGATGAGTTTCTTGCGCTCCAAAGGGCGATCCATCACCCCTGGCAGGAAACCTTAACCCCTTGTGGTACTCCCTACCTCGCCACCGATTACAACGGGTTACAACTCGCCCTTGTGCATCTTTCTACCAAATCCCTTGCTAATCCCCAGCGTCTTATTTCCCTAGGCGACCATCTAAAGCCGCAGTTAGTTGTGATGGTTGGCATCTGTCGAGGCAATCCGGCCAAAGTTGTTTTAGGGGATATTATCGTTGCCCAGAAAATTTTCACGCTACCAACAGCAAACCGCACCAGTGACTCCGCCTACATCCTCGCCCAACCTTGGCAAACGCGACTTCTGGGGCAATCTAGCGCTTGGCAACAGCAAATCCAAACGCCGCGTCCTAAATCAAGCTTGCACCAGCGGGGCTGGTTACTCCACACTCTCTACGACCACGAACTCAAGCCTGACCATTGCCCCCCACCCCAGGCCCACCCTGAGCGCCGCTATCACTGTCCCGACTGGCCTTTGATTTTCGAGCAATTAGTCACCGAAAAATTACTCACTGCCGACCCGGTTCGTCTCACGGCCCTGGCCATCGATTTAATCCGTGATAATCACGCGCTCCATTTAGCGACGGGTTTCCCCCACGATCCAGCAGTTCCAGCAGTCCACCTAGGGGCGATCGCCGATGTGACCAATACCAATTTCCAGACCGAGGAGGATCCTTTTGCGACCCAGACTCACCTATTTGGCCTAGATATCGGCAGTGCCGCCACCACAACCCTGGCTACTGCAATAGACTGTCCTGCCATTGTGATCAAAGCGGTGCAGAGCTACGGAAATCCTCAACCCCCCCTGCCCTTCCGTGCCTATGCCACCGAAGCGGCGGCCCAATTTTTCCTCGGCTTCCTCCGGCACCTCACACCCCAAATTCCCCTGAGCTATTCTCGCTCCCCGTGAGTTAAAGGCCGTGGCGGTTCTGTTTTGAGAACGAAGCCGTTATAATAACCGAGTTCTGCGACGAGCCTTCACAGTCTTTAATTTTCCCATGTCTGAGTCTAGCCATTCCTCCCTCGATGACATTCGTGCTACCCGATTAGAAAAGGTTGATCAACTCAAGGCGATCGCCATGAATCCCTACGCCTACAAATGGGAGATCAGCCACCACACCGCCGAACTACAGGAAAAATATAAAGACATCGAAGCTGGAGAAGAAGTCGAAGACACCGTATCCATTGCTGGGAGAATTCTCGCCCGTCGTGTCTTCGGTAAACTTGCGTTTTTTAGCCTCCAGGACGAAACTGGCACGATCCAGCTTTACCTCGATAAGAAATTAATTAATGGCGGAATGCCCGACCTCGAAGGCGCATTCAACCACCTCAAAAAACTCACCGACGTCGGCGATATTATTGGTGTCAAAGGTATTATCAAGCGCACCGAAAAAGGGGAACTCTCCATTAAAGTGAGTCAATTTGCCATGCTCACCAAATCCCTGCTGCCCCTCCCTGATAAGTGGCATGGCCTCACCGACATCGAAAAACGCTACCGTCAGCGTTATGTTGATCTGATTATTAATCCCCAAGTTAAAGAGACATTTCGCCGTCGCGCCAAAATTACTGCCGCCATCCGCCGTTATCTTGAAGACCGCGATTTCCTCGAAATTGAAACCCCCGTCCTCCAAGCCGAAGCTGGCGGCGCAGAAGCCCGTCCTTTCATTACCCACCACAACACCCTTGATATGCCGCTCTATCTGCGGATCGCCACGGAATTACACCTGAAGCGATTAGTGGTCGGTGGCTTTGAGCGAGTCTTTGAATTAGGGCGCATCTTTCGCAATGAGGGCGTTTCCACTAAGCACAACCCCGAATTTACCTCCATCGAAGTCTACCAAGCCTATGGTGACTATTTCGACATGATGGATCTCACAGAAGATCTAATTCGTACCCTTGCGAAGGACGTCGTCGGTCAAGCTCAACTGCCCTATGGTGAGGTGATCGTTGATGTGGGTACTCCCTGGCGCCGGGAAACCATGCAAAACCTCGTTCAGGAAGCCACAGGGATCGATTTCCTCAGCTTTGATGACCTTAACGCCGCAAAGCAAGCCGCTGAATCTGTAGGAATGCACATTCCCGAAAAATGTAAAACCATCGGGCAATTACTGAATGAAGCCTTCGAGCAAAAGGTAGAAGCAACTTTAATTCAGCCCACTTTTGTGACAGAATATCCTGTGGAAGTGTCTCCCCTCGCCAAGCCCCACCGCGATAAACCGGGTTTAACGGAGCGTTTTGAATTGTTTATTGTGGGCCGAGAACTTGCCAATGGTTTCTCTGAGTTAACGGATCCCGTCGATCAACGGCAACGGTTGGAAGAACAAGCGGCCAAGAAAGCAGCGGGGGACGAGGAAGCTTGTGATGTGGATGAGGATTTTGTCACAGCACTGGAATACGGCATGCCTCCCACGGTTGGTCTAGGGATTGGGATTGATCGCCTGGTGATGTTGTTGACTAATGCTGAAAGTATCCGCGATGTGATCGCCTTCCCGCTATTGAAAAACCGCAAAGAAACTGAGGAGATTTCTCCAGCAGAGAAAACATCAGTTTAAAGCTTATTTACCTGGGTAGAATTTGAGAACAATGGATCAGCAACGGTTAGAAGAAGTTTTGGCGATCGCCCGACAAATCGGTTGGGGCGCAGGGGATGTTCTCCAAAGTTATTACAAAGGAGATATTAAAAATATTTCTGATAAAAAAGATGGCCCCGTCACCAAGGCAGATTTAGCAGCAAATCACTATATTCTGGAAGCGTTTCAAGAAAAGTTAGGCACTGAAGATTTTGCCTATCTCAGCGAAGAAACCTACGACGGCAATAAAGTTGAACATCCTTGGGTGTGGATTATTGATCCCCTCGATGGCACCCGTGATTTTATTGACCAAACAGGAGAATATGCCGTCCACATTTGTTTAGTTCATGAAGGCCGCCCGGTCATTGCGGTAGTGGTTGTCCCCGAAGCAGAAAAACTTTATTTCGCGTCGAAAGGGAATGGCACTTTTGTGGAAACTCGTGATGGCACCGTCACCCCGATTAAAGTTTCTGAGCGCCATCAGCCAGAAGATCTATATCTAGTCGCCAGCCGTACCCACCGGGATCAACGCTTCCAGGATTTGTTAGATCGCCTACCCTTTAAAGATAGAAATTATGTGGGGAGTGTCGGTTGTAAAATTGCCCATATTCTCGAACAAAAATCTGACGTTTATATTTCTCTATCGGGGAAATCTGCAGCAAAAGATTGGGATTTTGCGGCCCCGGAACTAATCCTCACGGAAGCAGGGGGAAAATTTAGCTACTTTGAGGGCAATGAAGTGCTCTATAACCAAGGCGATGTAGTGAAGTGGGGCGGCATTATGGCGTCTAATGGGCCGTGTCATGCAGAACTTTGTCAGCAGGCGATCGCCATCCTTGCAGAACTAGATCGGACATAGTTTGTCACCAAAAGCAAGGTTGGGATCAATCAAGGGGTCATGACCCATCTCAACGACGGCGAGGGTTAAACCAGGAATTTACACCTTTTCCCACAATCACCCCTTATGCTAAAGAGACTCATTTGTTTTTGATTTGCCACCATGTCTTCGAGTGTCCTTGAAATTTTGGTCATTCTTCTGCTAACGATCCTGAATGGCATCTTTTCCGGTTCAGAGATTGCCGTCGTTTCTGCCCGAAAAATCCGATTAGAGCAACTGTTAGAGCAAGGAAACGTAAAAGCGAGAGCGGCGCTGAAATTAGCGAATAATCCGAATGAATTTCTCTCGACTGTACAAATTGGCATCACCTTAATCGGTATCCTGAGCGGCGCAGTGGGTGGTGCAACCATTGCCCAACGCCTCAAACCTGCCTTCGATAATATTCCGCGCTTACAACCCTACAGTGAAGCCATTAGCGTCGTGATCGTGGTGACGATTATTACCTATCTATCCCTCGTCATTGGGGAATTAGTCCCAAAACGGATTGCCCTTAATGCTCCGGAAAAAATTGCCTGTACTGTCGCTAAGCCCATGCGCTGGCTATCTCGTTTAACAACGCCATTAGTACGGATCTTGGGCAGTTCAACGGAGGCCCTGTTACATCTTTTGGGGATTCAGGATTCCAATGAACCGGACATCACAGAAGAAGAAATTAAGGTTTTGATTCGTCAAGGGGCAGAATCCGGTCTCTTTGAGGCGGCAGAGCATGACATTGTTCAACGGGTTTTTCGACTAGGCGATCGCCCCATTAAAGCCATGATGACTCCCCGCACAGACATTGTGTGGCTAGATATCACCGCTCCCCTAGAAGAAAACCTCAAAGAAGTGATGGAGAGTAACCATTCCCGGTTTCCTGTAGGTCGCGACACCCTTGACCATTGCCTGGGGACAGTGCGAGGGACAACCCTATTGAGTGCGCAACTATCGGGTCAGCCCATCGATATACAAGCAATGCTCCAACCTCCCCTTTACATTTCCGAAGGAACACGTACCCTGAGTGTGATTGAACAATTCAAAGCCACAGGGATTCACATTGCTTTGGTCACAGATGAATATGGCGGAATCGAAGGTGTGGTGACGTTGAATGACCTGATGGAGGCGATCGTTGGGGACTTGCCCTCTATGGAACACGATGAGGAACCGATGATTATTCAGCGGGATGACAATTCCTGGCTATTAGATGGACTTTTAGACATTGATGAATTGAAAGCCTTGTTGGAAAAGAAAACGCTCCCCGATGAAGACACAGGAGCATTCCATACTTTAGGCGGATTTATGACGCACCTCCTAAACCATATTCCCCAATCGGGTGAGCATTTTGAGTGGAGTGGGATCCGCTTTGAGGTGGTGGACATGGACGGCGCAAGGGTGGACAAAGTTTTGGTTTCGCTGCTGGATGCCAAAGAACTTGACCAAGCTTAAAATTCGCTAGGCTTTAACGCAAAACAAAACCCCCTCGTTTAATTTAGGGGGCTTTTTGTTGTAACTGATTAAATGAAATGGAGCCGAGCAGAGTCGAACTGCTGTCCAAACTGGGTATTCACCCCTAGCTCATTCACAGGTTTAGTCCTTCTAATCCTCAGAACGGGAACGACTGCTTGTTCCGAGTCGCCAAGAATCTCTGGTCTAGTCTTAGCTCTAGTGCAAACCAGATGTATTCCTAGAGAGCATCCGTTGGGGGTTTAGTCATAATCCTTAACGGAGTCGAATTATGAATGCTCGAACCTAAGTTAAGGTGTTCTTATTAAGCTACAGCAGCAGCTTTGCGAGCGAAAGGAACGATGTTGTTCGCAGTTACATTTTGTTTGGATCTTTGATTTGCGAGAGGAGACCCACTCTCGACCTGCATCACAGTGGAAGCTTTCGCCAACCTGTCGAAACCGTTGCGGCCCCGTGCAATGTATTTAGTATAGCATTGGGCCTTGGTTCTTAGGGAGGGAAAACCCGCTATCAAGTTCGCGATCGCCTCCCATTATTTTTCGTAAGAGGTTCTAGCCCAACAAACTCCGGAGCATCCAGGCATTTTTTTCGTGAACCTGCATCCGTTGGGTGAGCAGATCGGCGGTGGGTTCGTCGTTGGCCTTGTCCACGGTGGGGAAGATGGAGCGGGCAGTGCGGACAACGGTTTCTTGGCCTTCTACCAAAAGACGAATCATTTCTTCGGCAGTGGGTACTCCTGTGCCTTCGGGGATGGCGGAGAGTTCGGCAAATTCTTGGTAGGTACCGGGGGCCGGTACACCCAGGGCGCGGATGCGTTCGGCAATGAGATCCACGGCGAGGGCGAGTTCGTTGTACTGGGTTTCAAAGAGGAGGTGGAGAGTCTGGAACATTGGCCCAGTGACGTTCCAGTGGAAATTATGGGTTTTGAGATAGAGGGTGTAAGTGTCGGCGAGGAGGTGGCTTAAGCCTTTGGCGATCGCCTCTCGATCGGCTTCGCTAATGCCAGTGTTGATGGGCATCGGGCCAGAGACAGTGCTCATGGCTACTTCTTCTTTGGCTTTGGTCTTAGTTTTGGATTTACTACCCATTATGTGAAGATTTTCCAGTTAGAGTACTTTTACGCCCATTATCAACAATTTTTTCGGCGATCGCATCCTAGGTGTCAAAACCGAGCGCATTTTTAAAGAAAGATTGTCAGTATTTCCTGATGGGTCTGTACCTGGGATTGAATCGTTTGCTGCTGGGCTGGGGTCAGCTTTTCGGCGGTTTGCAAAGCGGCTGTCCACTGCTCGGTAATCGCAGTTGCATCGCGGGGGAGTTGATCCAGATCAAGGCCAGGGAGGTGACATTGTTGCTGTAGCTGGGCCACCTTAGGATCGTAGCTCAGGGCAAAGCAGGGACAAGCGGCGGCGGCGAGGATCAAACTATGGAGGCGCATCCCAATCAGAAAATCCACTTGGGCAAACAGGCTTTTGTACTGTTGCGGTTGCAATGGGGTAATGATTGCCTTGGGTTCTGCTAATTCGTCGTAAAGTTGCTTGGCGATCGCCTCATCCTGGCTTTTTTGAAACGGCACAAGAATCACACTGGCCTGATGCTGCCGTTGAAATTGTTTGAGGGCTTCCCCCAGAACAGCAATTTTTGGGGCGGTTAAAGTGCGGTGGGAGCGGAGATTGACCGCAATGCGGGGATGGGGTAAATCTGGCATTTCCAGAAAAGGTTTTGCGGCTAAAGCCCACACCGGATCTGGGGCGAGCCTGTGGGGAATCTGCCAATTTTTTAATAAATCTGCTGAAGCTTGATCCCGCACAGTGATTCCTGTGCAACCCCGCAGCACAAAGCGCGTAACCTGATTCGCCAAACTAGACTGCAACGGGCCGATGCCCTGGCCCCAGGCGATGGTCTTTTTTCCTAGGAGTTGCGCCCATTTCATCAAACCAGCGTAATATAGCAGGCTTCCTAAACTCGTGACATCCTGCAATAAACTGCCGCCCCCAAAGATAAAACCATCTGCTTTGGCGATCGCCTTGAGGGTTGCCCAGGATTTGTGGGGAATTGCGGTCACACCATAGGCTTGGGTCGTCGCGGTTGGATTGTGGGAGAGGACAATGGGCTTCACCCCAGGGGGCAACATCTGTAACAGAGTCAATAGCAGGGCTTCATCCCCGGCATTTCCCTGACCGTAATAGCCACACAGAACAACATTTGGCATTGTGTCGTTAACGAAAAGATAGGCTTTATTATATCGGCGTGTTTGATTGCGCCCAATTGTCCGCCTAAAGTTGAGTGACGGGCTATGTCCCCCTAGAAACAAAAATCTTCAACAGAGGCTTGAATGCGTCCATGGACTATTTAAATTTTGTTTATTTCTTTACAACAATGATCGCGTTGGCGGCACTGCCTAGTACCAGTGTTGCCCTTGTTGTGACCCGTTCTGCGACGGCAGGCTTTCGCAATGGCTTGGCTGTGGCCTCTGGGATTGTCGCTGGAGATTTAGTCTTTGTCTGCCTTGCTTTGTTGGGGTTGAGTGCGTTAGCGCAACAACTCGGCTCAGTATTTACCCTCATTAAAATCATGGGGGGACTTTACCTAATTTGGCTGGGGATCGGCTTAATTCGGACAAAACAGACTTTTGAATTCAAGGTAAACAATCAACGTCGCACAAATTTTTTGGAAAGTTTTCTGAGTGGGTTTGCTCTTACCCTTGGGGATCTTAAGGCTATTTTTTTCTATGCCAGCTTATTTCCGGCAATCGTTGATCTGAAAACTCTTGGATCTTCTGAAGCAATCACCATTGTGCTTACCACCATTGTGACGGTGGGAGGAGTCAAAGCTGTGTACGCTTATTTTGCAGAACAATTAGTCAAGCGAGTCAAATCACCCAAGGCTCAAAAAGCAGGTAGGGTCGCGGCAGGAACAGCAATGGTTTGTGGTGGCACTTATCTGATTTTCAAGCAGTGATTTTTGCCAACAACCCATGTTGAATCTAGCGAGGGAAAAGAGAAACTGACTTTAAATCGCTGGGGTGATAGATTTTGTGGGGGCGATGGGCGGCATCAATTTCAATCACCAGATCTGTCCAATGGGGATTTTGGGTGAGGGGCTGGATAAAGAGTTCTGGGTGGAGTGATCGCCAAAAATAATCCACAAACTGATCAATTTCTGCATCACTCATTCCCGTTTTACCCTGGGCGATCATTTGGTGTTCTGCATCCTTGCGCCACTGTTTACTCAGACGATAATCTTCCGGGGAGAGCACCAACAACCGATCCAGCTTTTCCCACAGGGGAACATATTCTGCTAAAGCCTCGTTAATGCGGCGGGCAAAAAGGCGATCGCCTGCGGTTAAAATCGGCTCTGGGGCTGTGTCAAAAACTTCCGGAGCAACGGGCCGACAACCCACAAACCACCCTTCAAAAAGCACAATTTCCACCGGATCAATCCACTCCGGCCCAAGGCGATCGCCCGCACCATTATGTAAAGACTTATCAAAGCGGGGAATGGCAATTTTATCCCCCAGGTTGGCTCGTTGTAGTTGCGTTAAAACTTCTAGGCCCAGGTCTACATCGTGGGTACCGGGGGGGCCACGCCAAATTAGTTCCGGCTGAGCTTTCCGTAAATCCTGACGTTCGGCATAGGTTTTGTAAAGATCATCAATGGAAATCGCCACACAGGGATATTGCCACTGCGCCAGAATCGTTTGCAACACCCGACAGAGGGTCGTTTTGCCTGTGCCTTGGCCGCCGAGGATGCCATAGATTAGCGGTTGATCCTGCTGTTGGCGAGCGGTACGAATTTGTTGGGCCAGGGGCAACCACAGTTCCCAGAGGGTTTTGAGAATTGCGCCTTGATCGTGGAATTTGAGAGTCTTACAAAGCTGGAGAATTTCCGGGGCGATCGCCAAAAAATCCTTAGCCCGATGGGTAATGCCGGCCAGACTCAGATCATAATTGAGGGCTGCAGCTTGGTTTGGATCCGCTTGGGCTTGTTCCAGTAAGTAGAGCAAGTCTGCTGCTTGGGTTTCTTGAGCCATTAACCAGTTGATTAAGATCGTTTCCAGTTGCATGATGAAACTCTGCCCATGTCCCGGCGATTACTTGGCTTTAGGGTAAACCCAAATGCCTGAAACCGGATCGAAAAGTTGGCCCGCTTTGACACTTCAATCCTGTAAATTTTCCAAATCAGCTAAATCCTACCATCGACCCGAAGCACGTTTATTTAACCGCAAATTTTCCAAATCAATGAAATCAATGACAGTCCCCTCAATTTCAACTGGTACCCGCAGATCATAGCAATCTGCAAATTGAATTCCGTCTACTGAAGTCAGCAAATCAATACGACTCGGCGGATATCCTAACTGAATAACTTGATTAGCCATTGCAAAATCTTCTGTTTGTAAGTCAAGGTCACCAAAACCAAAATCCCGCAGTGCCTGCATGACTTTCACGCCATTTTCCTGGGAAGCTTCAAGCCAAATATCAATGTCTTTTGTGTAGCGAGGATAGCCGTAGAACGCCACAGCATAGCCCCCAACAACTAAATAACGAACCTGATTAGCGTTGAGAAATTGTATAAATTCTTTGAAATCTTGGTTCAGCATTGTATTGCCATTGATGATACTCTTTGCGGATATTTTCTAGGGCGGCTAATCGTTCTAAATAAGATTTTGTTAGCCAAAATTGCCGATCATTTTTTCTTTCATGTAAGGGGGCTTTTTTAATAACTTTTTCCATATCGTTTGTCATAATTTCAAGTTATTTTAATTTTAACTGGTGGCAAATCCGGTTCAGCGATCGCCCAATGGCTTTATTCGTCATTCTATGATGATCACTGTGTAGATAAACCGTAAATCATGGAAAATAGGAAAGGTAGTTTCTTGTGTCATCGATGGATAGTCAACAACAGGAAAGGCACTTTACCCTAGCGCGGGCCAGTCTCCAGCAGGCCCTGGCTTGGTATGGCAACACCCGCCGCCATTGGCACTATCCCCCCGACCCAGCATTAAAAGCGGCTGTACGGCCCGAATTGCAACAACTCCAAACGGCGATCGCCAAACTCGATCAAAATCTCCTGCGCATTGCCACCTTTGGCCTGGTCAGTCGCGGCAAATCAGCGGTGATCAATGCCCTCATTGGCGAAAAAATGCTCGAAACTGGCCCCCTCCACGGGGTAACCCAATATCCACGGGCGGTGCGTTGGCCCCTGACAACGGAAAAACTCAAAATTGAATTAGTCGATACCCCAGGCCTCGATGAAATTGCCGGGGAAGCCCGCACAAAAATGGCGGCGGAAGTGGCGGCAAACTCTGACTTGATTTTGTTTATCATCGCCGGCGATATTACCCGCACCGAATATGAATCTCTCTACGAACTGCGCCAACAGCACAAACCACTGCTCGTGGTATTTAACAAAATTGATCTCTATCCCGACTGCGATCGCCAAAGTATTTTCCAGCAACTCCAACAACTGAGCCAAGAATCAACGGGCACCCAGTTTCCCCTCAGTCCCGAAGAAATCGTCATGGTTGCCGCCGAACCCCAACCCCTCGCCGTCCGCATCGAACATCCCGATGGCCGTGTCGAAGAAGCTTGGGAAACCCCCAACGCCCAGATTGATCCCCTACGGGAAAAGATTTTTACGATCCTCAGCCGCGAAGGGAAATCTTTGATGGCTGTCCATGCCCTTGTCCAGGCGCGTCACTTGCAAACGGCGATCGCCCAAAAAACGCTTTCCCATCGCCAAACTGAAGCCGAAGAATTGATCTGGAACTATGCCAAAACCAAAGGTGCGGCGATCGCCCTAAATCCCATTGGCTTTTTGGATCTCCTTGGGGGGACCTTTGCTGATTTAGCCTTGATCCGTGCCCTCGCCCGTTTGTATGGATTGCCAATGACCAGCCATGAGGCAGCCAAACTCTGGCGCAATATTCTAATCAGTGCGGGAATTTTGTTTGTGGCGGAACTGGGTAGCGGAGTCTTTCTGGGTTTAGGCAAAACGGCCCTCAGTTTTGAATCTCTAACCAATCCGAGTACCCTCGGTCTCTATGGCACTGCCGCCCTCGCCCAGGGAGGAATTGCCGCCTATGGTAGCTACGTGATCGGAAAAGTGACCCAGACCTATCTGCAAAATGGCTGCAGTTGGGGAAACCTGGGGGCAAGTACGACGATCAAAGAAATTCTCGCCCAGTGCGACCGCCAAACCCTGCTATATCGACTACAAGCAGAGATCGCCGCAGTTTAGGGCAAAATCGGATGAAAATGGCCCACTGGCCCCGTCCCCTGACCAATGGCTAGGCTATGTTTTAGGGCTTCTGTGACGTAGGTCTTTGCCTTGTTAACGGCTTGGAATGGAGGATCTCCCAGGGCTAAGCGAGCGGCGATCGCCGCCGAAAGGGTACAACCAGTGCCGTGGGTATGGGGGGTCTGGATACATTCCGTTTTTAAAATTTCAAGCCGTTCACCATCGAACCACACATCCACCCCTTGCAATGTCCCGGTCATCGCTCCCCCTTTCACAAGCACTGCCCCACAACCAAGCTGGTGAATTTTTTGGGCTGCCTGTTCCATGGTAGCGAGATCGGTAATTTCTAGACAGCTGAGAATCTCTGCCTCGTAGCGGTTTGGCGTGAGGATCTGGGCTAGGGGGATTAATTGCTTTTGCAAAAAGGCGATCGCCCCGTCGTCGATGAGCTGTACCCCCGTGCGGGAAACCATCACCGGATCCAAAACCCAGTTGGGGAGCCTACCGATTGCTGCAGCCGCCAAAACCGCCGCCATGATGTTCTCGTTCAGGAGCATCCCTGTTTTCACCGCTTGGACGCCAATATCTTTGACCACTGCCTCAATTTGCGCAGTCACCATAGCTGAATTCAGGGCCACCACATCGGTGACGCCAATGGTATTTTGGGCCGTGATACAGGTGATCGCACTGGTGCCATGGACACCATGGAAGGCAAAGGTTTTGAGATCGGCTTGGATGCCTGCCCCACCGCCACTATCGGAGCCGGCAATGGTTAAGGCGATCGCCGGAGTGATTGCCATCGACCTACTGCTTAGAACGATTAGAACGACGCATCAAAAAGTCAGGAATATCCGGAAAACCATTCCGGGGGGCGGGGGGCTGCTGGGCCTGGGGTGGTGCAGCGGGACGGGGCCTAGGGGTTTCTGGTACTGGTGGAGCCTGGGAAAGATCCGGCTGGGGAACCGCCTGCATCCGTCGCTGTTGGGGTAAAGGCTGGGGCGTTTCTGCGGCTTGGGACTCTACAGCAAACCCAGTGGCAATGACCGTAATTTTGATTTCCCCTTGGAGATGTTCGTCGATCACCGCCCCGAAAATAATGTTGGCATTGGGATCGACCACTTCGTAAACGGCCTCCGCAGCATCATTGACTTCATGCAAGGTCAGATCGTGGCCCCCGGTAATATTCAGGACAACGCCTTGGGCTCCTTCAATGGACGACTCCATCAGTGGCGAAGAAATAGCCATCAAGGCTGCTTCCCGTGCTCTGGATTTACCAGAACCGACACCAATCCCCATCAGAGCAGAACCGGCATCGGCCATTACCGCCCGCACATCGGCAAAGTCTACATTCACCAGGCCAGAGATGGTAATAATATCGGAAATCCCTTGTACCCCTTGGCGGAGCACTTCATCGGCAGCGCGCAGGGCTTCGGACATCGACGTTTCCTGGGGGATCATATCCAGGAGCTTTGTATTGGGGATAACCAGTAGGGTATCGACGCGGCTCTGGAGTTCTTTGATGCCTTCTTCGGCTTGGTTCGAGCGGCGGCGGCCTTCAAATTTAAAGGGTCGGGTCACCACCGCAACGGTGAGACAACCTAAATCTTTTGCGACTTCGGCGACGATGGGGGCGGCGCCAGTGCCAGTACCGCCCCCCATGCCAGCAGTAATAAAGACGAGATCTGCGCCTTCGAGGGCCTGGGCGATTTCATCGCGAGATTCTTCGGCGGCTTTGCGACCAATGGCTGAGTTACCACCAGCCCCAAGACCCCTGGTGATTTTTTGACCAATTTGCAGGCGCTTTTTTGCTTTGGAGTTGGTTAGGGCCTGGGCATCGGTATTAATCGCCCAAAAGTCGATACTCGACATGCCCCCTTCAATCATCCGATTCACCGCATTACAGCCACCACCACCCACACCGATGACTTTGATTTGAGCAACGCTGCTGGGCATGATCGGAAATTGCGACGCGGTTTCTTCGGCGCTGGCGGAATGATTTCCAGTCGCATCGAAGGAGGCGTTATGGGGTTGGAATAGATGGTTTTGGCTCACGGTCACAAAAAAAGTGTGATGGATATGAATATTTAAGTTTAGTCGTTTAACAGGATTTATTAAGTATCTTTTGGGAGAAATTTCTTAGATCATAAGACCTTCAAGCTTTTTTAGACTGCCAGGTTTTGGGAAATGTTGCTGTTACAGGGGCATCATTTTTTTAGGTTTGGGGGGTTTCGGGCTGGGAGGCTGGGGGAAGGATGGGTTTGTTGCTCTGGATAATCGGCTCGTCAGGATTTTGCAGATCGATGTATTGGATATCCTGGGCGGGAATGGTTGTGCCAAGGGTTTGTTGGAGCTTGGCGATCGCCGCTAATTGGGCCTCGAGTTGCGTCAGATCTGGCCCCAGGTGAAAACTACCAAGTTCGGTGTTCAAAATCAAATTGTTGGAGTCTTGCCAGTTGATGCTCAAAATTTCAACGGGCGATCGCCCTAGGGTGCGATAGAGTTCGGGCCAAAGGGACAGTTGTAGTTCTCGAATTCCGGTCACTTCGAGGGTCGGTAAGGGCTGATATTCACTGAGGGGTTCGTAGACTGCGGCGGGTAACCATTGCCCTTCGGCATCTAGGTATCCCGGTTCGAGGGGGCGATCGCCTTGGCTAGAGATGGGCGTTTGGGAGCGGGCGACGGGGAAGCGTTCTTGGACTTGGATCGCCAGACTGGGGGGCACCAGACGACGGGAAACCAGGGCTTCGGCGATCGCCCCTTGGGCTTCAATGGCTTGCTCTAGTTCCTGGGGCTTGAGGGTTAGGATCGGTTGGGGATAGGTGAGGGGGATCAGGGGACGAATCCGCTCTGCGGGCAGGACTTGATTGCCTTCAATGGTGATTTGGGCGGCACTTTTGATAATCCAATCGGGTCGGTCTAAGACCCAGAATGCCCCATAGGCCAACCCTATCAGGGCCAGCGATCGCCATAGACCCTGGAACCAGCGGAGGGTACGCTGTCGTTGTTTTTGCTTCCGTTGTTCCCGGAGCTGCTCCCGTGTTGCCATGGTGATTTCTGTCATAGGTGACGTTAAAACCGACACAATGTATGACTATCTTACTGAAGTTAGTTCTCTTTCCTGGAAATTACCCTTGGATTTGCCATGATCAATCGCCCTGGCCCGCCATTTCCCACGTCCCGCCCCATTGTGCAGCGGTTGGCCGACCGATTGTGGTCTTCTCCCCGTAGTGATGCTCAACCAGGACTTTATCTTGTTCGCTGCAACTATCAAGCCCAAGAACAGGAACTTCTGGGACAACTCCAGGGCAATCTAAAACTGCGATGGCACCAGGTTTTTTCTCAGTTTACGGCGGCATACTACAGTGACCAGGCATTGGCAGATTTAGAAAAAAAGGCGATCGCCCAGGGGCTACTTTGTCTGTGGCTCGAACCCCAGGCCGATGATCTCGGAGCGATTTTAAATCTGTTAGAGACAACCCTAACCAATCTGGGTATCCAACCGTCTCACATTAATGGAGCCATGGTTTTTGGGTTAACCCCAGCCATTAACTTAACTGCGGCAACGTTTCAACATCAAATTTTCCCCTGGATTGTGACGCTACCAACGGCAGATGATCAACAACGGCAAGTTTCTGATGGGCTGGCCACCGCAACGGATTTGGGAGAAATTACCTGGCCTTCCCAAGCGCTTCAGAATTTTTGGCAACGTACAGAACAGGACTACTTTCAAAGACTAACCGCCGCTGGCCCCCTAATTTTTCTCGATCATCGCCACTGGAATTTAGCGCCCGGTCAACGGGGTTATCGAGAATTAGAGTTAGCCACCAAGACCCTGGGTGACGGCGCGGGTTTGCTCTGTTTTATCCAGGGACGACAAGCCCACCAAGATCAGCAATGGCAAACGGCCCGGCAAGCCTATCAGGATAGTCTGCGCCACTATTGCCGTGGGGAGCAGGGGATCGATTGGCTCAAGGTGCTGCGGGACAATCCAAATTCGCCGTTGCTAGAGCAATTATCGCGTTCTCAGGGTCAACAACTAGCTCTGATTTTGTTTCATTTGGGTCTACTCCTAGGCGATCGCCCCCAGAATTATCAGGCCCCCAGTCCAGAAGGAGAACAAGCTCTCTATTATCTCCGCCTAAGCCGTTGCCTCTGGGAACGACAGGAACAATGGGTTTGGGTTAGTCAACTGAGTTTACTGATCGGCGTATTTTTACAGCAGTGGCAGCGCAGGTCAGCCCTAGGGGATTTGGCTTGGTCACTCCTTAAGGGGGTTCAGGAGCCTTGGCCACCCGAACTACTAGCCCAGCATTACGGTCTAATGGCGGCGATCGCCCTTCAGGAACAACAATGGCACAAAGCTCAAACCCTCGCCCAAACAGCCCTAGAACATTGCCAAGCCCTGGATGAAGCGCCCCCAGTGGTGGTCAGAGCTTGGAGTGCCTTTATTTTGGCCCAAGCAAACCAAGCCCTTGGTCAATTTGCCCAGGCGATCGCCACCCTAGAAGAAATTCTGCCGCCCAGCCGCAGCCAACTCACAGCGCCCAAAACATTACCTATTCCCTGGGGCCACTGGCAACAACGGCTCTATGATCAGATTTTTGCTTGTCTGGGTGATCTTTACCGACAAGGTAAGGACTATCGCCAGGCCTTTGACCTCGCCTGGGAACGCCAACAATACGAACAAAGCTGGGGTTGGCGGCCTTTTGTGGGGACTCAACCCCTACCAGATCAGCTGCAACGGAACCTGTGTTCGCCCTATGATCCTCTCAGTCTGGTGATGCTCCAGGGTTCCCAACGAGATCAGGATCTCCAGACCTTGCTCCATCGGTTGCAGCGCCCCCAACCCAACCTGATTTTGCTCCATGGGGCTACCGCTGTGGGCAAAACCTCCCTTCTTCGAGCAGGACTGATCCCCAGACTCCAAAGCCAACCCCTAGATGGACGGCCAGTACAGGTTATTTATTTTAAAAATTATGGTCAGTGGGCCCGCCGCCTGGTGCAACAACTCCATGGCGATCGCCCTTTTTGTCCCTGGCCCAATCCCCCCAGCTTAGATCCCCTCGTTCACCTCCAACAGCAGCAAGATTTTGCCCCTTTGACGGTGTTGATCTTTGATCAATTTGAGCAGTTTTTCTTGCAATATCCCAACCCGGAAGAGCGTCAGGATTTTTTACGCTTTTTGGCCCAAAGTCTGCAACTGCCAACGGTGAAAGTAATCCTGTCCTGTCGTAACGAGGCCCTAGCGCCCCTTTTGGATTGGGAAGCAGGGGCGGATCTAGGGGAGGCGAACCACAATCTTTTTGACCACCGTCTCCGCCATCGCCTGGGAAATCTGTGTCCCGATGCGGCGATCGCCCTTTTAGAACAGGTGGCAACCTGGGCCAAACTGCCCCTAGACAAAGGGTTAATGCAGCAACTAATTCAGGATCTGCAGGATGGCCACGGGGAAATTCGCCCCCTCGAACTCCAGGTCATCGGCGCGCAACTGCACCAGGATCATCTTTATACCAGGGAAGAATATTTAGGGTTGGGCTTTCCGCCTAAATTGCTGCTGTTGGAGCGATCGCTGCTGGGGATCATTCGCTACTGCGGCGATGAAAACCGTGATTTGGCCTGGCAATTTCTCCATTACTTTACGGATTTGCGCCATAGTCAACTGGTGCTCACCAAGGCGGACATCCTCCAACTGGGTCGTCAATTCCTTGGCGATCGCCGCCTGGGGGAAGAAAAGGCAGAACTCATTTTGCATATTTTTAAAACAACGGGGCTAATTCGCGCTCAACTCTATGGCGGCCAAGAGTCCTACCAACTGGCCCGGCCCGATCTCGTTGAACCCATTCGGCACCACTACCAAGCCTTTCAGTCCCAACAGTGGCTCCAGCGCATCACTGGTCGGGAACGGGAAATGCTCTGGCGGCGCTGGTGGAAGCTGTCTGTAGGCACCGTTTGGCGCTTGGGGCTGGTGGCGATCGCCTTGGGATTTGGTCTGCGCTGGGTGGAACTACAACGGTACCAACGGTGGCAAGGGGCGCAAAACGCCATTTTGATGAAATTGGCCGAGGCTGCCAAGGTGCTCCAGGATGGTGCCCAACCCGTCGAGGCTCTCCGGGAAAGTATCCGGGCGGCGGTGGTCTTGCAACGACTGGATGATAAGGACGATGATGTCGTTACCCCCGCAACCAGACTTAAGGTGCTCCTTGCCCTAGAACAAAATTTCAGCACCCTCGCTGCATCGACTACTGCAACAACGGTGCGGGACTTTAGTCAAAATTTTATTCCGGCTGTTTTTCGGCCCCCAGGCGATCGCCAAACCATGGCCCCAGATGTGCCCATTACGGACTTTGCCTTTGTGGGGAATAGTTTCCAGCTTCTGCTCGCCCAGCCCAACCAACCTTTGCGGCAGTGGCCCCACCAGGATCAAGTCGTAAAATCCAGCAATGAGTCGATTACCAATCTCGCCTGGCAACCACGGGGTCACCACTTCGTCACCGGGGGAGACGATCGCCGGGTGAAGCTCCGCCAAAGAAATGGACAGATTTTGCAAACCCTGGGGGGCTTCCAGGACAAAATTAACGTTGTTGCCTGGAGTCGTGATGGGAAAATGTTTGCGGCGGGCAGCCAGGATCAAACGGTGCGCCTCTGGACGGAAACTGGGGAACTGTTGCAGATCTTGACGGAACATCGGGGGCCAATTACCGCCCTACAATTCAGCCCCGACGGAAAATTATTGGCGACGGCAGCGGGCGATCGCACCGTGCAAATTTGGCAGCGGCGACGGAATAATTCTTTCTTCCTTGTGACCCAATTTCCCCCCTTTGCCACAGAAATCATGGATCTCCAATTTGGGGCGGATAGTCGTCACCTTGGCTTGACGGGGCGGAATCATCAGGTGTTCGTTTACCCAATGACCTACGACAATAATAATCCCGTCTTTGGGGAACCCAGCGCAATCAACCACCAAAGCAATGGCCCCGACCGCATCGGTTTCTACGGTGCTTTACCTTTGTTGATCACCAATACAGAAAACCATCATCTGCAATTTTGGCAACTGGATGGCACCTACCTCGGCAGCCTCACGGGGCACCAAGCTCCGATCACGCAACTCCACTGGCAGCCCCAAGGAAAGGCGATCGCCACTTTAGATCAAAACAATCAACTCATTCTCTGGAATCTCGATCTCGATGAATTACTCCAGAAAAGTTGCCGACTATTAATCTATGGCGATTTAAAAATTTCTCCCAGCCAACGCCCAGGCGATCGCCAATTGTGTACGGCCCTCCTCGACCTCCCACCGGAGTAGCACGTTATACTCACAAAAGTAAGTCATTCACTTCATTACACCGATTTCATTTCGCAAAAACCATGACCCAGGCCGTCACTCCTCTTTCCGCCCTAACGCCCCTCGATTGGACTTGGCGCGACCAACAAATCCGCTACACCGTCCAAGGGAAAGGTCAACCGCTCCTGCTGATCCATGGGTTTGGCGCTTCGATCGGTCACTGGAAACACAACATTCCCGCCCTGGCAGCCCAGGGTTATCAAGTTTTTGCTTTAGATTTATTAGGCTTCGGCGCTTCAGCGAAACCCGCCTGGGACTATAGCCTCGACCTATGGCAAGATTTACTCCGCGATTTTTGGCAAGCGAAAATCCAGCAACCCACGGTATTTGTGGGCAATTCCATCGGCGGTCTGCTCAGTTTAGCGATGTTAGCGAATTATCCTGACCTCTGTGCGGGGGGCGTGTTAATTAACTGCGCGGGCGGCCTCAACCATCGCCCCGATGAACTGGCTCTACCGTTACGGGTGGTGATGGGTACTTTCGCGAAATTGGTTAGTTCGCGATTAACGGGGCCATTTATTTTTAATCAGGTGCGTCAAAAATCGCGCATCAAAAATACCCTTTATCAAGTCTATGGCGATCGCCAAGCCGTCACCGATGAATTGGTCGAGATGCTCTACGAACCTTCCTGTGATCCAGGGGCGCAACAGGTCTTTGCGTCGGTGATTACGGCTCCTCCTGGGGATAGCCCGACGGAACTTTTACCAAAACGGCAACATTCTTTACTGGTGCTTTGGGGCGATCGCGATCCCTGGACACCGATCAAAGGCTCGCAAATTTACCAAGATCTCGCCGCGCAAAATGCCGGGGTCGAGTTTCATCCCATTCCGGGGGCAGGCCACTGTCCCCACGACGAAAATCCCAGTTTGGTTAATTCTTTGATCCTTGATTGGTTGCAGCGTTTGGGGTAACACCCTTCCACCCTCCGGCTTCGCCACCTCCCTCTAGGTGACACCCCTCTGATTCCCCTCCAGGGAAGAGAACACCCTCCGGCTGCGCCACCTCCCTCTAGGGAGGATGTTAGGGACTTTCCAGAACACCCACAAACCATTCCCCTCTTGAGAGGGGTCAGGGGAGTGTCAATCAGCAGGACAGTAAAAGGTGATCGCCGTTTTGCCATAGCTTTTTTCTTTAAATAGCTCTAGTCCCGGTAATTCAAGGGGTTGCCAGAGTTTCGGGTCATATTCCACGGCCAATTCTCCGGTGGGAGCGAGCAATTCTAAATCAACAATTTTGGTTAAAACTCGGTCGTAGAGTTTCGCGGCGTAGGGTGGATCAAAATAAATCAAATCAAAGGTTTCACCCCCTAAATTTTCTAAGCGTTTGAGGAGATCACCTTTTAAAATTTGGTATTCCTGGTCAACTTTAGCCACTTTCTGCCAATTTTCTTGAATAATGCGGCAAGCCTGGGAATTTTTCTCAATGCCGACAACTTTCACCGCGCCGCGACATAATGCTTCAGCCCCCATGGAGCCAGAACCCGCACAAAGATCCAGCCAGCGGCAGCCAGACACCTGTCCTTGCCAAACATTAAAAATTGCCTCCCGCACCTTTGCCAGGGTGGGCCGCGTTAGTTCGCCAGGGAGAGTTTTGATTTGTCGATTGCCATAGATGCGCATCCCGGTATTTTACCGCGCTGACACAAAACGTTCCGAGGCGATCGCCCGTAATTTTTCCACATCTTCCCGCCGCGACACCGACAGGGGCACCGTACTTTTCATCTGGGCCACCAGCGCATCCGTCGTTAAGGGAGTTTGGGCGTAGAGAGCCTGGTATAGCCCGGCAATTATTGCCTGTTCAATCTCTGCGCCACTATAGCCCGCCGCCGCCGTCACCAGGATGCGTAGATCAAACTCTTGGACATTTTGTCGATGGCGCGCCAGGTGAATCGAAAAGATCGCCGCCCGCTCTTGGGCATTGGGCAAGTCCACAAAGAAAATTTCATCGAAGCGGCCTTTCCGCAGTAGTTCCGGCGGCAGTTGCAATAGATCATTGGCCGTTGCAACGACAAAAACTTCCTGGGATTTCTCCTGGAGCCAAGTTAAAAACGAACCAAACAAACGTAAACTCAGACCCCCATCGCCCTCACCGCTGGGATTACCAAAGCTTTTTTCAATTTCATCGATCCACAACACCGCCGGAGCCATGGATTCAGCCAGTTTGATTGCTTGGCGGAAATTTTTCTCCGATTCACCGACAAATTTGTTGTACAGGCGGCCCGCATCCAGTTTTAACAAGGGCAGTTGCCATTCCCTAGCAATGGTTTTCGCCGCGAGGGATTTCCCGCAACCCTGCACCCCAACGATTAAAATCCCCTTCGGAGCCGGGAGATTCACCCGTTTTGCCGCCGAGCTAAAGCCTACTTGAGCCCGCTTGAGCCATTGTTTGAGACCCACAAAGCCCCCCAATTTCGCCGTATTTTCTTCCACGGGAAAGAGTTCCAGGAGAGATTCTTCCCGGAGGATCTGGGCCTTGCGGTGGATCACCTTGAGGATGTCGGCCCCGTTGAGTTCTCCGTCGATCAAGGCAGCATAGGCGATCGCCTGGCGCGCCTGCTTGAGGGTCATCCCACTGAGGGCGTGAACAAATTGATTCAGTTCTTCCCCCTGGAGCGTAATGGCTAGCTTGTGGCGCACCTTGAGTTCCCGCATCACCTCCGACAGGGTTTGGTACAGTTCGTCCCCATCCGGGAGGGTCAGTTCAAAATACACCGCATCGTGGGCGATCGCCTTTGGTAAAGTGATCGACTCCCCCGTCAGCACCATCGCCGAATTCACAACCCCATAAATCTCAGCCAACTCCCGTACTTCCCGGATGACTTTGGGATCCTCCAGGTGGGGCGCAAAATCCTTGAGCCAAAAAATGCCATTGCGTTCAATCTGGCCCATATATTTCAGTACATCGAGGGGATCTGCCGTATTTTCAAAGGCGATCGGTTTGTTCGCCCCCGGTCGAGCATAGTCATTGGTGCGGGGCGCATATTTTGTCCCTGGGGTCGGGGCCAGTCCCAAATTCACCGTCCATTCAAATAAGGGCATGTGTAAATCTTTGACCACTTCCCGCAGGAGCGCCTCTACCCGTTCCTCTTCGACAGTCTCAATGACGATGATCGGATGAAACGCACAGATGAAGGTTTTTAAACTGTGAATGTTATCCAAAAAGCCCATGGTTCTCCCCAAACTCCCGACCCGACTTAGAGTAAATTGCGATAGAGCAAACGGAGTTCCTCGACTGTCTGGAGGTGATAAAGTTGATTCTCAATCATTTTGAGGCCGTGCAGACTGGGAATTTGTTGAATATCGGCAAAAATGCGATCTGCATCCTGGGGAAATTTGATGTCAAGGCCGTGGCGAATTTGATTCAGGAGACCCCGTCTCACACTACGATCAATTCCCTTTTTGACCAGCCTATTAAACTCAACCATTGAGGTTCCCCACAAAAACATTGGCCGTGAAAAGAAAACGGTATTTTGATCTTACGTTATTTTCCCAAACCCCCTCCAAATTTAAAATTTTTCTCTAAGCCCAGAAGAAAGACCGGGATATTTCTTCATACTATTGTCATGCTCAATTCACAAAGTTGACACTCCCCTGCCTAAAGGCGAGAGGATTCTTGGTTCAGCGAGTCCACTTACCTAGGATTCCTTGCGAAGCCCTAACCAGAGGTGGGTCTCTCCCCAAGCGTTACTTTCCCAGTGCCCCTGGGTAGTTGGATTTGTCCAATGTTTGTTTGACTTGAAACGCTTTGTTTCAAATGCTGGTCGTCTAGTTCCTGCAAAGATTTTACCTATCCACAGGCTTCGGCTGTGAGACTTCCGCGTGAGCTCAGCCGAACGGGGGAACCTAGAACTATTGGATAGAACCCGATATCTTTGATTGTCAAGGTTCAGCGTAGAGCCGTGAGGCTACTGGGTTTTTAGAGCGGTTGATTACCCTATCCGCTAGAATTCAGTGTAGCAAAATGCCTAGATATTGGAATTGCTTCTGCCTCGCGTCAGGCGATCATCTTATATCACCGCCCTAGAACAGCGGAGTCTTACTGCGACTTTTCTGATAACAATTCTAACGCCTGCCCCCACAGCCCCAAAGCAACCCTTAAGGTAAAAGAAGAAGCCAGCGTTTTGTCATCAACGACAATCCCCCTATGAACCACCAACCTTTTTCGACCCAAGGTAGTAGTGCTGCCTTTGAAAAAGAAGCCTTAGAACGCTTTCGTCAACTCACGGCCCTGCTTCCCAGTCGGTGCCAAATTTATCGTGAAGTCTGGGGCGAATCTACTGTCTTAACCCTAGATTTTGAGGCCTGCCCAACCCAACTGACGACCGTAAAAGACCAGGCAATGATACTGTTGTTAGTCGCTGACCATTTAGGGTTAGCCCAATCTCTATTGTTTCGCCTCGGGCCTAAAATTGAAGGCTGGATTAATTTTGCAACTACGGATTCCTAGGGAGTTGTCTCCCCTTGAATTTAGGAAACGTGAGCAGTCAAACTAAGCATTAAGCAAGCAATTCAGTATGGTAACGCCTCAGATTCAAGTAACCCGTTGTCTACATACAGCAATTTTGGTGGCGGATGTGCAGCGGGCAGCGGCCTTTTATGATCGACTGCTGGGGCTACCAAAGGTAGAACGACCCTTTAACTACGGTGGCGTGTGGTACCAATTACCCCAGATGCAGGTTCATTTGATCGAAGATCCGACGTTCCAGGCGAAATTAGCCAATCCAGAAAAGTTAGGTCGGAATCCCCACATTGCTTTCGGTGTGAAGGATCTGAACGCAGTGCGATCGCAGTTGGACGAAGAAAATTATCCCTATGAGATGAGCGCATCGGGGCGACGGGCCTTATTTTTGCAAGATCCAGACGGCAACGTGATCGAGATTACGGAAGAGAGCTGAGGGGCAGCGACCAGAGGATTGCTCTCGTTTGCTGCTGGTTGGCTGGGTTGACCCACACCAGTTCGGCTTTGCTTGGGCGGCCTTGGGTGAGGGTAATCACAGAAAAACTGTGGCGGCGATCGCCATTATTGTAGGTTTGAATTCTGGGGACGCGGGCGGCATTGAAATAGAGGGTTTCGTCTAAAAATTGGCATTGGGTGCGCAGGCGATCTTTGCGGTGCCGGAGGCTGTGGTGCATGTGGCCAAAGGTGACTAGGGGAATTGTCTTATTCTGACGGCGGGCGATCGCCAGGGCCAGGGCAAAATCCGGATCACCAAAATCACCCCCCAGGGGATTCCAATCGCGACCACACATATCTTCTGGTTCCGAACCCAATCCGGTAGGGCCATTATGTCCGAGAAAGATCAGGGTTTCGTACTGACAGGCCGCAATATTTTTCTCAATTAACGCGGTGGATTCCGTAAAGTCATGGACGCCATAGCGATCGCCATAAAATTTCTTATTCTTCCACTTTTCGCCCCCCCAACTAAAGGGCCGCGCCCCGACTACCGAAAGCCGAAATTCCGGTAAATCTAAATGGCCGTAGCCCACATGGGTTTCTCCTAGAATCTCTAGCTGGGCTTGCACACGGTCTTCTTTGGCATGGTCGTAGGGGGCTTTTTTGCGACCCCAATCGGAGGCGGTGTACCAGGCGTCATGGTTCCCTAAAATCACGGCTTTCGGGAAAGGAAGATCCGCCACTTGTTGCACTAATTTCACCGCTTCGTTGCCAAAATCCCCGACAAACAACACGAGATCTACCCCAAGAATCTCTAGGGCTTGGCGATCGCCAACGGCATCCCATTGGTCATGGACATCTCCCACCACGGCAATGGTTAGTGAACGGTTATCAATCATTAGTTATGCGGTCTCAAACTTAATTGCTGAGGGCTTTTAGGAAGTTTTGCAGACCCCCAAGCAGTCCTGTTTTCTTAATTTTCGGTGCGTTGGGATTAGCCGCTTCCCCCGCTTCGGGTTCCACCGCCGCCAACAGCAGCCGCTCTAAATATTCGCCAAGGGGTTTGGTCGTTTCGCTGGCAATCAGTTCGTATTGGTCTGCTTCTTTTTCGAGATACACTTCCCACGCCGAGGGATAAGAACGCCAAACCATCGCGCTTTCGTAGGGTCGGATGTAGTAGGCGGTTTCGAGGGTGCTGATAAACCGTTCCCGCAGTTGCCGCGCCGCATAGCCAATCCCGACAATGGACACATCCTCCAGTTGGGGAATCAGCATAATCACCGGGCGATCGCCAGCAAAGTTACAGAGCTTTTCGACCTGGGCAACTTCCACCGCCGACGGGCAGACAATAATAAAAATTTGGTCATCATCGCCGATTTTATTTTCGATCGGCGATCGCGACGTGCCGATATCCGTCACCTTAAAGGGAATTTCGCCCCAATCCCGCCGCGCCAACGCCGCTGCCCCCGTATCCGGAAAGAAGATTTTCAGTCCCGAACCGTACTCTTCGACAAATAGTTGCGCCCAATTCCACGCCAAGGCCTGGGCCTGTAGGGCAATCTCAGGAAAGCACAATTCAATTAAAATCCGCCCACAGCCTGCTTCTAAACTGTTTAGGGTTGCGGCTTTCGCTTGTTCGAGGGTTTCTTCAAAGGATTGGGGCAGATTGGACATGGTTTACCGACGCACAACAGAACATCGATTCATTATCAAATGTTCCCCATCGCTTCGTCAAAAGCTTTCTACGGATGACTTTAAATTTCCACAATCTTTGAGGCTCATTGAGTATGTTTCAATAAATGCCAATAATCACCCCAGTTGTGCATTGTTTTACTGACTCTATTTTTACTCTGACTTCCTCTGTCAATTCATCGGAGTTAACAAGGCATCGATATTTTTTAAGCCCTACCTTCTCTAAAATTCTATTATCGATGAGTTTTTTCCAATCAACGGGTGCTTGTAAAAGCGTTTTCTCACGAAGAACTTTCTCTGGAGAAATTAAATATTGAGAATCGTTATTTTTCATTATTTTACTAAAAAAATATGCTCTTTCTATCCTAGCTAGTATTTTGTATTGTTAACGCTATCAAAGACCTAAAAAAGTGCTGAACTTATTCTTTTTTATAAAAATCTTAGTCCTTGGTAAGCTTGCTCAATAGAAAAAGTGAGGCCAATACTTTCTAGGGTGACCATATCTCCGGCTTGATAGTTAGTGATCAGCCATTCTCCTGATTTATTCTTATGATACAAATCCATCTCAATGGCGGTAGAACTCACCAGTAAATAATCTTTTAAGACCGGATTTTGGCGATAGAGTCTAAATTTGCCACCCCGATCATAAGCCTCAGTGCTTTTTGATAAAACTTCGACAACCAGACAAGGATATGTAATGAATTGGGTGGTGGACTGATCTCGCTCATCGCAGGTGACGCTGATATCTGGATAGGTATAGTTATGGCTGTTAGGAATTTTGATTTTGAGATCAGAATTTCCGGTTTCGCAACCGCTACCATCCAGATGATTAAAAAATAAACTCGACAGCCTCACGGCAATTAGACTATGGTTTTTGTTGCCGCCCCCCATGGCATAGATTTGACCATCGATATATTCGTATTTTTCGACTTGCTGTTCCTCCCAACGTAAATATTCGTCAGGAGTGAATCGGGGAAATTTTTCTTCAGCAATAACCATATAGTCTTTCTTGCAATCGGGATATTCACCGTTATAGCATTTCTGGAATCAAAGATACTTAAGCGGTATTAGATGACGAGCTAAGGGTGCTTTTGGCAGGCTAAAAAACGTGCATAATCATCTCTTGCTCAAGCCTCCTAAAAAATGCCATGGCAATCATTACTGAGAACTGAGACTTGATCAATATTTAAAGAACAGTCCTCCTTTGCCCCAGGACGACACCCCCTTAAGCGATGGTGATTTCAGAATCAAGATAGACATCCTGAATGAGGTGAAAGAGTTTAACCCCTTCTGTCATGGGTCGTTGGAAGGTTTTACGACCAGAAATCAAACCACAACCACCCGCACGTTTATTGATCACAGCAGTGCGAATTGCTTGGGCAAAATCGTTTTCGCCGGAGGAGCCACCGGAATTAATTAAACCAGCCCGCCCGCCATAACAGTTCAACACTTGATAACGGGTGAGATCGATGGGGTGATCACTGGTGAGTTCGTCGTAAATTTTGGGGTGAGTTCTGCCGTATTTTTGGCCCGTCGCTTTGGCGATCGCCCCGTAACCGTTATTGGTTTCTGGTAATTTTTGTTTGATAATATCCGCCTCAATGGTTACGCCCATGTGGTTCGCTTGTCCCGTCAAATCCGCCGCCAAATGGTAATCCTTGTCCTGTTTAAACACATCGTTGCGCAGATAACACCAGAGAATCGTCGCCATTCCTAGCTCGTGGGCGCGGGCAAAGGCACGGCTAACCTCTTGAATTTGTCGGCTCGATTCTGGGGAGCCAAAATAAATCGTTGCACCGACGGCGATCGCCCCCAAATTCCATGCCTGTTCCACCGTCGCAAACATAATTTGATCCGCACCGTTGGGATAGGTGAGCAGTTCATTGTGGTTGAGTTTGACGATAAACGGGATGCGGTGGGCATATTTGCGGGACATCATCCCCAACACGCCGAGGGTCGTCGCCACGCCGTTACACCCCCCTTCCATCGCCAGACGAATAATATTTTCGGGGTCAAAATAAATCGGGTTGGGCGCAAAGGAAGCCGCCCCGGAATGTTCAATGCCTTGATCAACGGGCAAAATTGAGAGATAGCCTGTATTTGCCAGTCGTCCCGTACCAAACAATTGTTGCAACGCCCGCAACACTGGAGTGGGGCGATCGCTTTGGGCATAGACCCGTTCCACGATATCGGCTCCAGGGAGGGTGAGCAGATTTTGATTAATTTTCGCGCTGTGACCCAAGAGACTTTCTGCTTCCTCTCCAAGCCAAGCTGCAATTGATTTTTCGGCAGAAATGGTCGTCATGATGAAAAATTTGGGGACTTGCTACAGTTCCGTTGTAACACTTCTGCCAAAGTGGGCTGCCCTGAGGATCATGGATAATAAACAAAGTTATCTTTTGTTTAACCGATCACAAAATGGCCCTGCGAGTTTACGGCATTCCCACCTGCAACACCTGTAAAAAAGCTTTGAAATGGCTAGAAACAGCCGGAATTTCCTACGAATTTATCAATACCAAAGAGCAACCTCCCAGCAGAGAGGCGATCGCCCAATGGGTCAAAACACTAGGCAGCAAACCAATGCGCAATACTTCTGGGCAATCCTATCGGGCCTTGGGAGAAGAAAAGAAAACCTGGGATGATAACCAGTGGATCGAGGCTTTTAGTCAAGATGCAATGCTCTTAAAACGGCCTTTGTTCGTGCGGGATAACCAGGCGGTCTTGGTGGGATTTCGGGCCAGTGAAGCGGAACTAAGCGATCGCCTCGGTACTCAGTAAGCCTTTAAAATAATCTTGAAATCCCGCCGGACTTATCCCTATGCTTGAAACCCGCACACCCCCCTGGGGCAAAGTCACGATCCTCGAAGAAGGCGATCGCTACCGCATTAACCGCATCGAAGTGAAACCCGGTCACCACATCAGCACCCAAATGCACTACCATCGCAGCGAGCATTGGGTCGTCGTTTCCGGGACAGCGAAGGTGATTTGCAACGACCAAGAAATTATCTTGACTCCCCGCCAATCTACCTATGTCCCGATGAATACCAGGCACCGGGTCGAAAATCCGGGGGTAATTGATCTGGTGATGATCGAAATTCAAAACGGCGAATTTTTGGGAGACGAAGATATTATTCGTTTCGAGGATCGAGATTCAGCCTAGCCCTACCCCGATGCCACCGAGCAAAAATATCTGACTTTCGACTAGGGAACCGATATGCTTAGTGGTTGTACTTCCGAGGATTACCGCGATTGATGGGTAATGTTACGCTAAATTCTGCTTTAATTTCTCCCCCTGTAACCCTGGCGGATGTGCCCTTATCCCGTCCGGTAAAGTTGGGAGTCTTGGCCTCCGGTAGCGGCAGTAACTACGGGGCGATCGCCAAGGCCATGATCGCCAAAGAACTTAACGCAGAGATCCCGATTCTGATTTACAACAACCCCAAGGCGAAGGTTTTAGAACGGGCCGCAACATTTGGCACGAAAACCCAACTGATTAACCACCGGGAGTTTGCCTCGCGGGAAGCCTGTGACCAAGCAATTTTAGATTGCCTGCGCGCCCATGGGGTGGAGTGGGTGATTATGGCGGGTTGGATGCGCATCGTTACGGATGTTTTGCTCACGGGCTACGAAAATCGGATTTTGAACATTCACCCCAGTTTATTACCCAGCTTTAAAGGGATTCGCGCTGTAGAACAGGCTTTAGCGGCTGGCGTAAAAGTGACGGGCTGTTCGGTGCATTTTGCTAGTCCCGAAGTCGATAGTGGCGACATTATTATGCAGGCAGTGGTGCCGATTTTGGCCGATGATACTCCTGAAACGCTCCATCGCCGTATTCAAGTGCAAGAACACCGTATTTTTCCAGCGGCGATCGCCTTAGCTGTGTCCCAATATTCCTAGAAATTTCCCATCAAGCCCATGTCTGATCTGATTGCCCAGTTTAAAAATCGCCTGATTATTTCCTGCCAAGCCCCCGCTGATTCTCCCCTCCATGACCCTGAAATGATTGCGGCGATCGCCCAAGCTTGCGTCAATCAAGGAGCCGTTGGGGTGCGCATCGATAGCCCCGAACACATCCGCGCTGTGCGGGCCAAACTACCCCAGATCCTGATTATCGGTTTGTGGAAACGTACTTTTCCCGCATCAGATGTTTACATTACCCCCCGGTTAGAAGATGCCCTGGCGGTGGTCGAAGCGGGAGCCGATATTGTTGCCGTTGATGCCACGGCCCGCCCCCGCCCGAACGGAGAAACCCTCGCGGATCTGATCGCCGGGATTCACCAGCAAACAGGCAAATTGGTGATGGCGGATCTCGACACCTACGAAAATGCTCAATGGGCCGCCCAAGCTGGTGCTGATATTTTGGGGACGACCCTCTACGGCTATACGGGGAACACCAAAGATTTAACGCCCCCTGGTTTTGGGTTGCTTGAAAAACTTGCTCAGGATTTTGACCAGCCGATCATCTGCGAAGGAGGCATCCACACCCCAGAAATGCTGCAAAAAGCCTTCCAATTGGGGGCTGATAGCGTCGTTGTTGGGACAGCGATTACCGGTGTTGATCTCTTGGCACAAAAATTTTGTCAGGCGATCGCCCCAGGCCACCCATGAGTAAAATTCAGATATACAAATTAGAGGTTCACCGATGGGCCTAAAAAGTTATCTTCAAACCCTGGGCGATCGCACCCTCCACAGCACTGCCATCCGCGTCGCCCTAATTGTGGGCACTGTGATTTTTTGCATTAACCACGGTAGTGCCTTTCTCCATGGGGCAATGACCCGAACCCGTTGGACATCCATGGTTTTGACCTACTTTGTGCCTTACTGCGTTAACCTCCATGGCCAAATAGCCAGCCGGATGCGCCAGCAAGCCAAAGCCCACCCCTCTTCCGAGCCATAAAGATCTAGAGCCACTTTTTTATTAGTTTGGGGATTGCACCGATGCGCTTGACAATCTATTTCCGGGCCTTAGGCGATCGCACCTTTCGACCAACGGCGATTCGGGTTGCCCTGTTTGTGGGAACTGTCCACTTTTGTATTAACCATGGTGTTGCTGTGTTGAATGGCACCATGACCAGTACCCGCTGGCTGGCGGCGGCCATAACCTACTGTGTGCCCTACTGTGTCAATGTCCATGGTCAATTGGTCAGCCGACTGCGAGCCGAAGCAGAAGCGACCCAGGAGAGTTCCCAAGCAGATCCCCAAAAATTGACGTCGTAACTGGCATCAAAGTTAAGAGATTAATAGGTATGTTGGCCTTTGTTGGCCGCTTCTTTTTGCCAGCATTTTTCTAACAGGTTGATTTTATAGAGATACCAAAACCGATTCGGGTTCCATACGGTATGCCGATCTGTGTGTCCCACGGGTTGATTGAGATATTGAAATACAGGATCGACTAGGTGCCTAATTTTGAGCCACATAGACAGCATCCTCACCTTAGATAATATTTTTTGAATCGCAAAGCGGCGGTACATCACGAAACGCCTGCCCTCAAAATCTTGCTATGTCTTTAATGTGCCAAATTCCCAGGCGAAGCCAAAGGGATGCTTTTTTGGGGAGGATGCTCGTTTTTGCGAAAATATCCCCTAATTTGTCCTAATAATTCCTTTTTTGCCAACATAAACTTGATAGAAAATGTTGTAAAACTAGGCTCAGATGTAATATTTCTTTGGATAGTTACTATTTGTTGAAATATTACTTATTTGAATAAAGAGAGTTTTTGCCAGGCAGTTTTTGGATAAAGGCGATCGCCAGTCGGTTGCAAAATTTCCGTGAGAATTTCTAGGGAATCCATGAGGCGCGGCCCTGGTCGGTTGAAATAAGCGTTGCCATCGCAGATAAATAGCTGATCATTTTGCACCGCCCGTAATTGTTTCCACTCAGGGTGCAACTCCAAGTCGGCGAGCATTTCCTGGCGGGTACGTTCGAGGTCAAAGCCGCAGGGCATCACCACCACCACATCGGGATCACTCGCCAGGAGGGTTTCCCAACTGATGTAGGGGGAATGTTTGCCGGGTTTGCCTAAAATGTTGTCGCCGCCCGCGAGTTCAATGAGTTCCGGGAGCCAATTACCGCCGCCCATGAGGGGATCAATCCATTCAATGGCTGCTACCCGGGGCCGTTTTGCTAAAGTCTTGCCTCGTTTTTGGCAAGCTTGTACCCGCTGTTGTAGATCCTGCAAAACGGGTTGGGGATCACGGTTAAACTGCTGGGCAACACGGCGAATATCCTGGTAAACGTCCGCTAGGGTATTGGGCTGGAGCGAAATCAACTGCGGCGGATGATCACTCAACTGGGCGATCGCCTTTTGCACATCGGCCAGGGTGACGGCACAAACATCGCACTGATCTTGGGTGACAATGTGGGTTGGTTGTAGGGCTTGCAAGACATCGAGCTTCACTTCATAGATCCCCAGGGCTCCTTGGAGTAAGGCCAAAACTTCTTGGTCAATTTCGCCACTGGGACATTCTGAATCGAGGCGGGCAGCGGTACACACGGGGCGATCGCCAATCTCTGGGGGATAGTCACATTCGTGGCTCCGGCCCACCACGTCCGGAGTTAAACCCAGACAATCTAAAATTTCGGTGGCACTGGGCAAGAGCGAAACAATCCGGCAGGAAGCAACCATGAATAAAACACAATCGATGAACTACTGCTCATTGTAGCGGTGTCTTTTTTGGCACGATGTGGGCCGCTTGTCCCTAGAGGTTTTGGTGGTGGTGGTTAATGCGATCGCTAATTTGGCTCACCAATTGGGAGATTTTTTGATTTTTCGTCAGTAACTGACCAATTTTGTCGCAACTGTACATCACGGTGGTATGGTCTTTGCCACCGAACAGTTCACCAATGCGGGGCAAGCTGAGATCGGTGTGTTGGCGCATCAAATACATTGCAATTTGCCGGGCTGTACTAATTTCCCGTCGTCGAGAAGCCCCCTTCAAATCTTCAATGCTCACCCCCGTGGCTTCGGCGGCAATTTGCAAGATCACATCCGGGGCCGCCGGAGCATATTCCACCGTCGGGTTCAAAATGGGGGCGAGGTTTTCCACCGTCATCGGCAACCCAGAGATCGCAATGTGGGTCACTGCCCGCAGGAGCGCCCCCTCCAATTCGCGGATATTCGCCGTGTAGTGGGTGGCGATATATTCAATCACCGAGCGCGATAGGTTTAAATTTTCCGCCTCAGCCTTTTTCTGGAGGATCGCCATCCGGGTTTCTAGATCAGGCGGTTGAATATCGGCGATTAGCCCCATAGAAAAACGGGAAGATAGCCGTTGTTGCAAGCCTGGAATCTGGTGCGGTGGGCGATCGCTCGCGAGAACAATTTGTTTACCCGCTTCGTGGAGAGTATTAAAGGTATAGAAAAATTCTTCTTGGGTGTATTCTTTCCCCTCGATGAACTGAATGTCGTCTACCAGTAAAATATCGGCGGTGCGGTAATGCTCCCGGAACGTTTGCAGACTATCCTTGCGAATCGCAACAATTAAATCATTGGTAAATTGCTCCGTGGAAACATAAAAAATCTTCGCATCCGGCTGGGTATCCAAACGGTAATGGCCGATCGCCTGCATCAGGTGCGTTTTTCCCAGACCCACCCCCCCACAGAGCACCAGGGGATTAAAATCCCGCCCCGGTGATTCCGCCACCGCTAGAGCTGCAGCATGGGCCATGCGATTGGTTGGGCCAACCACAAACCGTGAAAAGGTATATTTCGAGTTGAGTTCTGGGGTCTTTTTACCTGGACGGGTCGATTGGCCACTGCGGGAACTATAGAAACTCTGGGTCGCTGCGAGGGTATTCCCTTCTGGAGAAGTGAGGCGTACCTTAACGGGCTGCTGCAATAATTCGGCGATGGTTTCGGTGATCAACGCACCATAATATTTCTGGATATGGTTCAGGACAAAGGCATTTGGGGCACAGAGTACGATTTCATCCTCTCGCCACTGTTGGATCGCCGTCGGCTGAATCCAAGTTTCGTAGGTGGGGCGACTCAGTTGTTGTTCAAGTTTTGTCAGGACTTCTTGCCAAAGCCATTGGGGATTTTGAGTCAC